>NZ_JBBOPK010000001.1:0-140000 GCF_038077515.1 Ureibacillus sp. FSL E2-3493
CAAAGACCACTGAAAATTCAGTGGTCTCTTTAAACTTAATTTTGTTCATGCTCTTCCTTTAATATGGAGTAAATTTTTAAATCTTTATGTTCTCCTTTAACAAACATCGATTTTCTGAGGATGCCCTCAAAAGTCATGCCCGATTTTTGCATAACCCGCTCTGAACCAAAATTTTCTACAAAACATCGTGCTTGAATACGAGTAAGGTCCATATGTTCAAAGCCGAAAGAAATCACTTGCTTTGCTGCTTCCGTCATCATCCCTTTCCCCCAATGTTCATGAGAAAGGGCATATCCGATTTCAGCTGTTTTATGTTTTGTGTCCCATGTTATAAAATCGATGGTTCCAATGAATTTTTTATTTTCTTTGTCTACGATGCCCCAAGGAGAAAGTTGATGAGCTTTATATCTTTTTAATGAGAAGTCGATAAAGGCTTTCGTATCTTCAATCGTTTTGTGTGTATCCCACACTAAATATTTTGTAACTTCATCATTAGAACAATAATGAAACATTTCTTCTAAGTCATCGAGAGTTATTTTTCGAAGGATTAGACGTTCTGTTTCCAATATTGGGAGATCACTATAAATATCTTTTATTTTCATGACATCGCCTCTTCTCCAATTAAGTTAATAGTAATTATAAACGATTCGATGTCATCTACAAAGATGGTAGTTACTAAATTTTAACAAAATTATATTTATAAAAAGATTAAAACTCTAGTGCTCTTCTCAAATCATGGATATAAGACTGACTAACGGGTAGTTCTTCTCCATTTTTAAGTTCAACAACAAAGTTTGACGTTAAGTCTCGAGAGATTTTTTTTATATAGTAAATATTTAATATATAGGATCGATGAATGCGCAAAAAATATTCTGGAAGTTTAGTTTGGAGTTCCTTTAATGTCATATTTGATTTAAATTGTTCATTGTCGGTGTAAAACCAAGTTCGTTTTTGCAGACTTTCAATATAGGATATTTGCTTAACGGGGATAGGAGTCCAATCTTCATCTCGTTTCCCAGTTAAAAATTTAAAGGATTGTTGTTTTTCCGGAAAATATGTGGAAGGCAAAATAATAATTAAGGCAGCGTCTTGTTGATCAATCGTAATAGGATATCCCATTGTATAATAGGGTACTCCAAGGGTGGACGCATCAAGTACCAATTCAGTTTTTTTACGATGCTTCAGGACTTGTGCGGCAATGCTATCTGGATGAACATATTCCCCCGTTTTTAAATGAATATGATGAATGCTAGGACAATAGTAAATATACGTATTATCCGTTGCAATGGCTAAAGATGCATCCTTTGGTAGCCAATCTTCTAAAATAAGTTTGAATTGCTCTAAGCCCTCTTTAGATACATTCAAATTTCCTATTTTCATATTTAGAATCCCCCTAAGTGTTATAACTAAATCTAAATACTTCATCACGAATTAATACCAGTTCATCCCAAATTCTAAAGGTTTCGTCAGAAAATAATGAAAAATAAAATACTCTGTTATATATTAATTTACATCAAATACTTCTGTTATGGAACAGTAAATTCAAAAAATTTTTAACAGATTGTATTTAAACAAAGGGGAAGGTGTGAATATTCATGTCAACAAGACAAGAAAAAATTGAAGCTATAAAAAAGGATTGGGCAGAAAACCCACGCTGGAAAGGGATTGAAAGAACATATACTGCTGAAGAAGTTGTAAAATTACAAGGTTCTGTAGTAATTGAACAAACTTTAGCCAAAAGAGGTGCGGCTCGTCTTTGGAAGTCATTGCATGAAGAAGACTTTATTAATGCTTTAGGTGCGTTAACTGGTAACCAAGCGGTACAACAAGTAAAGGCTGGTTTGAAAGCGATTTATTTATCTGGATGGCAAGTAGCTGCAGATGCGAACCTTGCTGGCCAAATGTACCCTGACCAATCATTATATCCAGCTAACTCAGTGCCTCAAGTTATAAAACGTATTAATCAAGCGTTACAAAGAGCAGATCAAATTGATCATGCAGAAGGGCGAAATGATGGCTTCGACTGGTTTGCACCAATTGTTGCAGATGCAGAGGCTGGATTCGGCGGACCTTTAAATGTGTTCGAACTTGTAAAATCAATGGTTGAAGCGGGTGCTGCTGGCGTTCATTTAGAGGACCAGCTTGCTTCTGAGAAAAAATGCGGTCACCTTGGCGGGAAAGTATTACTTCCTACTCAAAACGCTGTTCGTAATTTGATTGCTGCTCGTCTTGCAATGGACGTAATGGGAGTAGATACAATTTTAATTGCACGTACAGATGCCGATGCTGCGGACATGGTAACTAGTGATATTGACCCTCGAGATGCAGAATTTATTACAGGGGAACGTACGCCAGAAGGATTCTTCCGTACGAAAGCAGGCATTAAGCAAGCAATTGCCCGCGGTTTAGCGTACGCACCGTATGCGGATTTAATTTGGTGTGAAACTTCCAATCCATCTTTAGAAGAAGCTCGTCAATTTGCAGAAGGGATTCATGCGAAATTCCCAGGCAAAATGTTAGCTTACAACTGTTCACCTTCCTTTAACTGGAAAGCGAAACTGTCAGATAAAGAAATTGCAGAATTCCAACGCGAGATTGCGAAAATGGGCTATAAATTCCAATTCGTTACATTAGCTGGTTTCCATTCACTTAATAAATCGATGTTTGAACTTGCATTAGACTATAAAGATAATGGTATGGCTGCATACTCAAAACTTCAACAGGCGGAGTTTGATTTAGAAGCGAAGGGCTATACAGCTACAAAACATCAACGTGAAGTAGGTACTGGTTACTTTGATGAAGTGTCACAAACAATTTCTGGTGGTACATCGTCAACAACTGCAATGGCGGGATCTACAGAAGCAGAACAATTCGTATAATACGAATGTTTGAAATTTGCCTAGGCATGATTTGAATAATGTTATTTATATAAGGGTGGGGATTTTGAAAATGGAACAGGCAACATCACAAAAGCTTAAAATTGTTGGGGAACTAACAGAACAAGCAAAGGAAATTTTAACGCCTGAGGCACTTGAATTCATTGTTTCACTTCATGATAAGTTTAATGGGCGACGAAAGGAATTATTAGAAAAACGGAATGAAAGGCAAAAGCGACTTGATGGGGGTGAGCAACTAGAATTTTTACGAGAAACAGAGGAAATTCGTCAAGGAGATTGGACAATTGCCCCCCTTCCAAAAGATTTACAAGATCGTCGTGTAGAAATTACTGGGCCGGCAGTAGACCGCAAAATGGTTATTAATGCATTAAACTCTGGTGCCAAAATGTTTATGGCATGTTTTGAAGATGCATCGACGCCAACATGGGAAAACATGATTGCTGGTCAAATTAATATGCGGGATTCCGTCCGTCGTACTATTGAGTTTACCCAAGAATCGAATGGGAAAACGTATAAACTTAATGAACAAACCGCTGTTCTTTTAGTTCGGCCGCGTGGTTTGCATTTACTTGAAAAAAATGTACTCGTTGATGGGGAACCTATGTCCGGTAGCTTCTTTGACTTTGGCTTGTATTTCTTCCATAACGTAAAAGAATTATTGGCTAACGGATCCGGTCCATACTTTTACTTACCGAAGCTTGAAAGTCATTTAGAGGCAAGACTTTGGAACGATGTGTTTGTTTATGCCCAACAATATTTAAATATTCCACAAGGTACAATTAAAGCAACTGTATTAATTGAAACAATCGTTGCTGCCTTTGAAATGGACGAAATTTTATATGAACTGCGGGAGCATTCAGCAGGACTAAATTGTGGTCGTTGGGATTATATTTTCAGCTTTATTAAACGATTACGAAATCAGCCGGATGTTGTTTTGCCAGACCGTGGTCAAGTAACAATGACCGTTCCGTTTATGAAGGCTTATACATCCTTATGTATTCAAACTTGCCATAAACGGAATGCCCCTGCGATGGGCGGTATGGCAGCCCAAATTCCGGTGAAAAATGACGAAGAGGCGAATAAACTTGCCTTTGCAAAAGTTGCGGAAGATAAACGTCGTGAAGCAACGGATGGTCATGATGGTACTTGGGTTGCTCATCCAGGGTTAGTTCCGGTTGCCATGGAACAATTCGATGCGATTATGAAAACACCGAATCAAATTGATAAAAAACGTGAAGATGTTAAAGTAACGGCAGAGGATCTTGTTGCCGTACCAAAAGGTACAATTACAGAAGAAGGTCTTCGTATCAATTGTAGTGTAGGTGTACAATATATTGCATCATGGTTACGAGGAAATGGTGCTGCACCTATTAATAATTTAATGGAAGATGCAGCAACTGCTGAGATTTCCCGTACCCAAGTATGGCAATGGATTCGTCATGAAAAGGGAATTTTAGAAGATGGACGTAAAGTGACATTGGAGTTAACACTGGAAGTATTAAATGAAGAGCTTGCAAAAATTAAAGAAGCTGTTGGGAAACAGGCTTATAACAGTGGTCGTTACGAAGAGGCGGCGGAACTGTTTAAAACTTTAATCGAGCAAGACGAGTTTATTGAATTTCTAACTTTACCGGGTTATGAAAAAATAAGCTAATTTACAAAAGGGATGAAAAGGTTGCCTCCTTTATTTATTCCTTCGTTCTAAGGGGATTATATATAAATTAATTGTTCGACATGGGGATGGGTGTCTTACTAGTGTAATAGCTAGTAAGACATTCTTTTTGTTTTAAAGAAGGGAAATCATCGATTATTGGAGAAAAGGTTAAGGATAGAAAAACGTACATAAAGGGAAGGTGTCACATGAAAAATAAGGAATTGCTTTTAGTGCCAGGACCAACACCGGTTATAGATGAGATTTATGATGCTTTAGCGAATGAAACTAGGGGACATACGGATCCTCGGTTTGTAGCAATTTATAAAAATGCTATTGAACAGACGAAACAGTTGCTTCAAACCGATGGGGAGGTATTTATTGTTGCAGGATCAGGAACTTTGGCAATGGAAATGGCAATCGTTAATACGATTGGAAAAGGAGAAAGACTACTTGTAATAAGCCATGGTTATTTTGGTGATCGATTTAAACCTTTAGCAAAAGCTTATGGAATTGAAGTAGATGTGTTGCAAGCAGAGTGGGGCAAGCAAGTGGATCCATTACTTGTAGAGGAAACATTGACACAAAAAGAATATAAAGCGGTAACAATTACGCATGCAGATACTTCGACGGGGGTTCTTTCAGACTTAGACATCCTCGTACCATTAATTAAAAAAACAGGTGCCTTAGTTATATTGGATGGAGTAGTTGCTACGGCTGCCCTTGATGAGAATATGAGTAAGTCTTATGGTGGAAATGCAGAATATAAGATTGATATTGTATTAACTGGATCCCAAAAAGCGATTGGTATTCCACCGGGTCTTGCGATCATAGCTTTCAATCAAACAGCCTTAAAAGCAAGGGATGCCTTAGGCGAAGTAGCTGCCTACTATTGTGATATAAAGAATTGGATCCCTATTATGCAAGATCCATCGAAATATTTCGCAACGCCACCAGTAAACTTAATTTATGCATACCAAAAGGCAATGGATATAGTGCTAGAAGAAGGAATAAAACAAAGGGAGCAACGTCATATTGCTTTTGGGCGAGGGATACGTGCTGCCCTACGTACGTTCGGTATGAAACCTTTAGCTAATGAAGAAGTGTCAGCCCCTACTTTAAGTTGTATTTTATATCCTGAAGGGGTAGATGATGTAGCTTTTCGAACGTTACTTTCCCATAAAGGAATTATTGTCGCTGGAGCTTTGGCCCACTTAGCAGGCAAAGCTTTCCGCATTGGTCATATGGGGAATACAACTGCGGAAATGCTAGAACAAGCAATTCGAAGCGTAGGGGAAGTATTGCATGAGCTAGGGGTGGAAGTAAATCAAGAACTAGCTCTACAGTCGTTTAAAGAGGAACTGTTATTGATTGGACAAACCCATTAAAAATAAAAAACTCGAGTATTTTAGTATACTCGAGTTTTTATGATGGTTAAAGATGACGATTATTTACTTTCGTTATAAGCATTTAAGAATTCTGCAACCTTTTCTTTATCTGCTTCAAGTTTTAAGCCAGTATCAATTAATGGCGATACTGTTGAAACAGCTGGACGCTTATTACCTTGATAGTAAGTGATAAATTCTTCTTGGTTTATTGAGTAAAGAATAGCTTTACGTAAATCAGCTGAATCTGAAACTTCACGACCTGATGTGTTGAATTGTAAGTACGATACCGCGTTACTATCAGCTTGGTTTAAAGTTAAGTTTTTATCTGAAGTAACGACATCGTATTTCGTTTCTGGTACGGATTGAAGTACATGAATTTCCCCATTACGTAATGCGGATAATGCACTATCGTTATCATCAATAAAGCGTACAGAAATATTCGTAATCTTTGGTTCATATTCACTACCTACTCGGTAAGCAGGATTTTTCACGAATGTTGCTTCATAATCATTCTTTTTCACTAAAATGTATGGGCCGCTCGCATATAAATGGTTGTTATATGAGTCGCCTTCTGTCACAGTTGCTTGGTCACCATAGGCAACATCTTTCTTTGGATCATAGTTTGCTACGTCATAAGTATTAATACTTGAAACTTGCTTTTCAGAAACGATGCCACCGGATTGGTGAGCTAAATAGTTTAATACTTGTGGGAATGGGTTAGGCGTTGTAATTTTAACCACTTGGTATTTCCCTGAGGCATTATCAACTTCCTCTTTTGAATCGACTAATTCTGTTACTGGTGCTGGTAAACCTTTTGATAAAGCATCTAAAATTGTTTCGTCAGAACCTGCAACTTTTCCATTTTGTAATTCAGCTAAATCCGTCACTATTTCAACAGTTTCAATATTTTCATGAATACTATATGTGCGGTGGTCTGGAACTGAGTTTGGATCTTTTGCGCGGTTTAAAGAGAACACAACATCTTCCGCTGATACAAGCTCTTTCGTGTCAACTGCTGTTCCGTTTTCTACCTTTGCAAAGTTAATATCATCACGTAAAATGAAGTAAAATTCAGAGTTGCCATCTGCCATTACGTGGTTGTAAGATAATGAACCATCTGAAACGACTTTATCATCATCCGTTAAGTTTACTAAACGTACATACATGTTTGTATTTAATGTATTGATAGAACCGTCATTCCCTTTAATAGGATCAAGAGAAGTAAGCGTTGAAATTGCTTGATGTAATACGAGCGTTTCGCTTTCGTTTAGAGACTCATCATTAAAAGAAATGGATTCCCATACTTGTGCACGGGATTTAGGAAGACGAACCGTTTCAGGATTTACTTCCGCTGAATAAATACCTTGTGCTTTATTCGAAATATATAGGGGGGCAATATAAGCTTGATCAAATACTAAAAGTTGTTCAAGCTCTTTATAAGCTTCTTTTGCTTCATCGCCAGTTAATGTACTTGCTTTATCGATTAATTCATCTAATTTTGAATCACTAACAACACTGTAGTCTCCGCCTGTTTTGAATAAACCACGCACAGCATAGTCAGGGTTACCTGTTACTGTAGTCCAACTAGATAGAGCGACATCGTAGTTACCAGCGTCTTTTTGAGCTGAAAAAGAACCATAATCCGGTTGAATATTTAACACTACATCAAAGCCGTTTTTCGTTAATTGGTCACGTAAAATATTTATATCATTTTCGTTTGAAGCCATTCCTAAAATTTCAACAGATGGTTTTTCACCAGAAGTCGATGTATCAGCATCTCCTCCACCTTCAACATCCTTTTTCGTTTGTACACAGCCTGCAAGAGCGAGAACTGCTACAAGTAAAAGGGCAAATAGTCTTTTCATATGAACCTCCAAAAAATAGTTTTTTAATTTGTTTTAGGGTCTAATGCATCACGTAAACCATCACCAAAGAAGTTAAATGATAGTACGAGTAACATAATGCAAACCCCAGGGGAAATTGCTAAATATGAATGGGTTTCAAGGTAAGTGCTACCGATTTTTAAAATATTCCCCCATTCGGGAATATGTGGTTCTACTCCTAAGCCGAGGAAACTTAAGCTGCTTGTTGAAATGACAGCTCCACCTATTGTTAAAGTTGCTTTTACAATCATCGGTGCTAACGAGTTAGGTACGATATGTTTAAAAATAATCGAACTATCGGAGGCTCCTAACGCTCTAGCGGATTCTACAAACTCATAGTTAGAGATTTGCATCACGGTTGCACGCATTGTACGTGCATAAGTAGGGATCGAACCAACGCTAAGGGCGATAATTAAATTCACAGTATTTGCACCGAACGCAGCGATAATGGCAATCGCTAATAAAATTCCAGGGATAGCATATAAAATATCTAACAAACGCATGATGATGTTATCCGTTTTCTTGCCATAATAACCTGAAAGTGCGCCAAGTGTTCCTCCAATAACAGCTGGAATAACGGTAGCGGAAAAACCAACAATTAATGAAATTTGGGCCCCAAATACAATCCTTGAAAATAAATCACGACCGAAGTCATCAGTTCCAAGGGGATATTCAAGGGTGGGTGTTTGCAAAATAGCACTATAATTATTTTCAGTTGCAAAATCATAGTCAAAGGTCCAAGGACTTATAACGGATAATGAAAACATAAAAATAATAAAAAACAGACCAAATACAGCCATAGAATTACTTAAAATTTTTCGCCACATTTTTTGCCATTTTTCAATGGAAGAAGCATCTTTATTACGTGCTTTTTTGATTAGTCCAATTCCTAATAGAAAGGAAAATAAGTTCCCAGTTAATAATGGGAATAATAGAACAATCCCAATAGGTAACATCCATTTAGGGGCAAAGGTTGAACTTACAAGGTTGGCAACGAGTACAAGCATAAATCCATAGAAAATCGTTAGAGCAATAAATAGACTGATAGCTAATAAAAATGAATCAACGACATAAGGTTTAAATAGATTAAGAGCGGAAATGCCAATAATCAGAATTTGAGTTAAAAAAGCGTAAATGGCGAAAATATATTCCGGCGTCTTATTTTTTGTTATAAGTGTAAATCCGTAGCTACTCGAAAAAATATTCCCTACCAGTATCGTGAATATTAAAGGGATACCGAGTAATCGGGTACGCTTTTGAATTTCTCTACTAGTTGCTAAGTCTCTTTTTATCTGTTTCGAAATAAACCAAACATATAAAGTGGTTAAGAGATAAATAAGGAATAGAGTTAAAACGATAGGTCGAACGGTTTGGCTATTAAAATTAAAACTGTAAAGAAAAAACAAGAATGAAAAAATAGCAGAAAAGGATAATGTAAAATGAGCATTTCCATATTCCTGTGTTATTTTTAAAAGCAGTTTTACATTTGAGATGACCTTCACATTACCCCTCCTTTTTCATTTTTGAGCGAATTCGTGGATCAAAGAATGCATAAGTAATGTCAATGATTAAGTTAACGATGGATATCGTAATAGCGATATAAACAACACCACCTAAAATGGCAGGGATGTCTGGGATGAATTGTTTATCAACGATATAGCTTCCAATCCCACTAATATTAAAGACTTTCTCTGTTACGGAAGCACCGCCTAGCATTCCTCCAAACAAGAGCCCAATAACAGTAATAATCGGAATCATCGCATTTCGAATCGCATGTTGGAAAACGACTTTTCGTTCATTTAATCCCTTTGCTTTTGCTGTAATAATGTAATCTTCATGTATGACTTCTAGCATTGAAGAACGCGTCATTCGAGCGATGGACGCTGTTAAGGATGTTCCAAGAACAACGACTGGCAATACGAGTGATAACCAGTTTTGTGGATTATACGTTGCAGGGAACCAATTAAGCTCTAAAGAGAACGTTAAAATAAATATCAATCCTTGCCAAAAAGCAGGGATGGAAAGCCCAATTAGCGCCAAAATCATAAAAGAATAGTCTAAAAATGAGTTTGGACGGATAGCTGAAATGATGCCAACTGGTATGGCAATGATAATGGACATCAAAAGTGAAAATACAGCAATTTCGAGTGTGACAGGAAACTTATTTGCAATACTAGCCATAATATCTTCTTTTCCTGCAAAGGAAGTTCCTAAGTCGAAAGTAAATAGTCCAGAAAGGGAATGCCATAATTGAACGAAATAAGGTTGATCTAAGCCATAAAGTTGATTAAAGTTTTCAATTTGTTCTGGAGTTGCTTCGACTCCAAGAATATTTCGAGCCGGATCTAATGGTGAAATATAAAGAATCGTAAAAACAAGTGTTGCTACACCTAATATAACGAAAAGAGTTTGGATGACCCGTTCAAAAATGAATTGTACGAACGGATTACTATAAAGAAGTAAAAAACTATACATCAATAGCCCAGGTATAGCAGAAACAATTAAAAATTTTTTATTTTGTAAGAGATGGATAAAGAAATTTTGATACGTATATTCCTCTAATCCTAATAAGTCCACTTGTTTTTCTACTTCTTTTTGAAGCTTCTCTTGTACAAGCAGATCAACGTTCTTATTTATTTGTTCCTTTGATAAAGATTCATGAAAGAAGGAAGCTTTTCTATTTTCCTGTTCCAAAAATTGTTGCTTCCATGCTTCAACGTGTCCCTTAGAAACAATTTCCTGTTTACTGATTTCATAAGCTTTTCTGTAAGGCTGTTGGTATTGTTCTTTTTTCAAATGGAATAGGATGAACGTTACGATATGTACTGGCAGCCCGAGTATAAATAAAAGCATCAAATAGCTTCTTCTATTCGATAGTTTTTTAAAGGTACTGTCAAAAATGGATGTTGTTTTGGAAGAATGGGTAATTCCCTTTTGATTCATTGAAGTCCTCCTTTCTCGAAGAATATAAATATCTTTATCTTGAAATAAACGAATTACCATATTAAACTATTCCTAGTGGTATAGTATGATATGAGTAAATGATTGTCAATAAAATTTATTTTTATAAAGGATGATAAAAATGAACAATACAATATTAGAGGTGAATAACCTCCGTGTTTCATTTATCGTCGACGATAAGGAGTTTGAAGCGGTTAAAGGTGTAAGTTTTCATGTCAATAAAGGGGAGACAGTCGGAATCGTAGGTGAGTCTGGAAGTGGAAAAAGTGTTACGGCCCGCTCTATTATGCGCTTACTTCCATCCCCACCTAGTTTCTTAAAGTCTGGTGAAATCCATTTCCGAGGAAAAAATTTAGTTGAACAGTCCGAAAAGGAAATGGAATCTGTTCGAGGTCAACATATTAGTATGATTTTTCAAGACCCGATGACGTCTTTAAACCCAACTATTCGAATCGGCGAACAAATTTCAGAAAGTTTAAAAAAACACCAACAAGTCTCTAAAAATGAAGCATATAAAAAAACAATTGAATTGTTAGAGCTAGTAGGAATTAAAAATAGTGAAAAACGCTACACACAATATCCTCATGAGTTTTCTGGGGGGATGAGACAACGGGCAATGATTGCGATGGCATTAGCATGTAATCCTTCATTGCTTATTGCAGATGAACCAACAACCGCATTAGACGTTACAATCCAAGCGCAAATCTTATCACTAATGAAAAGTATGCAGGAGCGTTTAGGCACATCTATTATTTTAATTACTCATGATTTAGGTGTAGTAGCTGGAATGTGCGACCGAGTGATTGTAATGAAGGAAGGAGAAATTGTTGAAGAGGGAACGACGGAAGAAATTTTCAACAATCCTCAACATCCCTATACACAACGTTTATTGAATGCACTTCCAAAACTCCATGAAAAAAAGGAACCAAAAAAAGCACCTTTAAATAATATGGACTTTAATTTATCTAAGCCTCTTCTCGAAATACAATCATTAAAAAAACATTTTGATCTTGGCCAAGGGGAAATAGTAAAAGCGGTAGATGATTTATCCTTTGAAATTTACCCTGGAGAAACATTAGGCTTAGTAGGAGAATCCGGTTCGGGTAAATCAACAACAGGACGTACTATTTTGCAATTGCATGAACCGACAGACGGAGATGTTTTATACAAAGGGATTCCGATTACACGTTTATCTAAAAAACAATTAAAAACGATGAGAAGACATATGCAAATTATTTTCCAAGATCCCTATTCTTCCTTAAACCCGCGGAAAAAAGTGTTGGATATTATAGGAGAAGCATTAGATCTTCACGGACTTGTGAAAAATAAGGAAGAGCGGAGAGAGCGGGTAGAGGAGTTGCTTGAACTAGTAGGTTTAAATAAAGCCCATGCTAGCCGTTATCCCCATGAGTTTTCCGGTGGTCAACGCCAACGGATTGGAATTGCTAGAGCTTTAGCTGTAGAGCCAGACTTTATTGTCTGCGATGAACCGTTATCTGCTCTTGATGTATCGATTCAGAAGCAAATTGTCGATTTATTAAAAGATTTACAACATCGATTAGGATTAACTTATTTATTTATTGCCCATGATTTGTCGATGGTCAAACATATAAGTGATCGAGTGGCAGTTATGTATGGTGGGAAAATTGTCGAGTTAGCGGAAAGTGAAGAGTTGTATTCCAATCCTCAGCACCCTTACACAAAGAGCCTTTTACAATCGATACCGATTCCGGACCCAGGTATTGAAAAGAAAAAGAAGCGTCTTTTAGATAAAGAGTCGAGTGCAAATAAATACGATGTCCAAAATACTGTATTAAAAGAAATAGTTCCAAGTCATTGGGTAGCAGTGCCTCGACATGAATTATAAAAATAGAAATCTCTTTGAACGCGGAATATGTTCAAAGGGATTTTTCATTTCTTTGACAGTTATATTACGAAATTTATAAAAATATATTGTATGATAGTAGGAATAAACAATTCCATAGGGAAAGGGCTGTTAAAATGAGCGACCAAACGATAAAAAAATCCATTCAAATATCCCAAAAGAAAATGGAAGCAGATTTTATTTTAAAAAATGCTTATGTTGCAGATGTCTTTTCTCTATGTTGGAGAAGGGCAAATATCGTTGTAGCAGAGGGGAAAATTATAGCCCTTGATGAGAAAGACGAGTTTACAGCATCCGTTATAGAAGACGCAGAAGGGAAATACGTAATTCCAGGATTAATCGATGCACACATTCATATTGAATCTTCAATGTTAACTCCATCCCAATTCAGCGAAATTTTATTACCCCATGGTATTACTTCTGTTATTACTGATCCTCACGAAATCGTCAATGTTTCAGGATCTAAAGGAATGGAATACATGTTAGAAGATGCAGAAAATGCGAAAATGGACATTTATTTCATGTTGCCTTCCAGTGTTCCAAGTACTTCTTTTGAAAATTCTGGAGCGGTCATGAAAGCAAAGGATTTAGTACCCTTTTTGCAACATGAACGAGTCCTTGGCCTTGCAGAAGTAATGGACTTTCCGGCCGTTCTAGAAACGGATTCGGACATGCTAGATAAGTTAAGCCTTGTTCAAAAGGCAAATAAACTTATTGATGGCCATGGAGCTGGCTTAAATAGAGAACAACTTCGAGGCTATCGCGCTGCAGGTATTCAAACAGATCATGAATGTGTAACGGCAGCAGAAGCACGGGAACGAATTAAACAAGGTATGTATGTACTGATGAGAGAAGGTTCGGCTGCAAAAAATTTAGTGGATTTATTGCCAGCTGTCACACCTGCCAATGCGCGACGTTTTGCCTTTTGTACAGATGATAAACATTTGGATGAACTAATGGAAGAGGGCAGTATTAATTTTGCCGTGTCCCTTGCGATTAAACAGGGTATGACCCCACTACAAGCAATTCAAATTGCCACATTAAATGCAGCAGAGTGTTACCGCCTCTATGATAGAGGGGCTATTGCAGAAGGATATGTTGCTGACCTTGTCATGCTAGAGGATTTACAAACGATGGAAATTGCTACGGTATGGAAAAATGGGGTGAAGGTTGCCGAAAAAGGTAAAGCATTCCAGAAGGAAAAAAAGAAAACAACGGTCGGTCAAACAATTCTCCAATCCGTCCATATTCCAAAACTAACTGAAAAAGATTTGGCCATAACATTTAGTAAAGGAAATAGAGCAAATGTTATCGAAATTATACCAAATCAAATTATAACGAAGCATATTGAAAAAGAAGTAGATATTGAAAATGGTTATTTTGTTCCTTCTATTGAAAAGGACTTATTAAAAATTGCAGTCATCGAGCGTCATCATTCTCTCGGTACAAAAGGATTAGCAATTGTTCATGGGTTCGGTTTGCAAAAGGGAGCAGTAGCGACTACAGTTGCCCATGATTCTCATAACGCAATTGTTGTTGGGACAAATGATCAAGATATGCTTGTAGCCCTTGAAGCATTACAGGCGATGCAAGGTGGGCTTGTTGTAGTAGATGAGGGGGAAGTAATCGGGTCCCTTGCATTACCTATAGCTGGTCTTATGACTTCATTAAATGCAGAAGAAGCTGTGAAGAAGCTGGAGGATATACATAAGGCACTTCACGACATTCATTCAGATTTACACTTTCACTTCTTTTTAACTTTATCTTTCTTAAGTTTGCCAGTTATTCCTGAGCTAAAATTAACGGATACGGGGTTATTTAATGTGAGGACTTTCCAACACATCCCGGTTGAAATTGTTTAGCAAAACACGTCGAAAAAGCTTGTTTAATTAGAGAGTTTGTTCTTTAGGGAACAATCTTTTACACTCCTTGGACAAGATACTATAATAGATATGTAAGCATTCCTTCCTTTTAAAAGGATCCTATAATGATTCCAAGTAATAGACTTTAAAAGATTTTTCGTACTAACTGATTAGTACTACAAAAGGAACTACTATTTTTTATAGGGAGTATTCTTTTATGTAGTACTTTTTTAATTAATTGGTAATGATAGTACTATGGAAAAACAATAGGTTATCGTTTTTAGAGGAGGAAGTTAAATTGGAGGAAAACTTACAGTTAGAAACAACCATTAGAGGAAAAGAAAAATACTATTCACCAAATAAATTTTTGAATAAAGTTAAAAAGTACGGTATGAATTTAGGCTTTAGAGTTTTATACGGTGTTGCCATATTATATTGTGCTTTGAAAAGTCCGGATATGCCTAAAGAGCATAAACTGATGATTTTAGGAGTGCTTGGATACTTTATCTTACCTATTGACCTTATTGCAGATATTTTACCAACTGTAGGTTTGGCTGACGATATTGTCATTATTACAAAAGCGATTTCCGTTATTTATTCTTCCATTACAGATGAAATGAAAGAAGAAGCCCATGAACTATTAAAGAACATTTTTGGCGAAAAATACGAACCAAGTATTGAATATGAAATCTAACATTTCGTAATGCCAGGAAGTTGAAATCATGTAGAGGTGATTGTACTTTGTTAAAACGAATAACATTTCTCGTCATTGCCATCGTACTGATTAAGCCGATATATGATTTCGGCTCCCAATGGTACGACGATGTGATGCAATTTTTAAATAATCATGAAGTGAAAATTGAAGATGCAAGTTTTGAAGTTTTATCTTCTGTTTCTTCTGCGAAAGAAACCCTTGTAAATACAGCGGCCAATGCACTAACTACGGTAGACGTTGAATTGCCTAATAGTGTTCAAACGACGGAAGAGTTAGCTGATAGTTTCTATTATTACTTAAGCCGTTGGGAAACGAATTTTGAAATTCACTATGTTGGTAGTACAGCAGATATTGAAAACATTATTCAAAAAGCAATCGATGATGCAGCAAGTCGTGATCAATATATTTTTGGCCATTTGGCTGAGCGCACAATCAAATATGAATATAGCAGCCTTGATGCTAAGATAAAGGTGCATCAAACGTATTTAACAAATCCAGCCCAAGAGGACGTTGTAAATGAAAAAGTAGCAAGCATTCTTTCAACCGTGGATGCGGAATCAATGTCGGATTTCCAAAAGGTGAAATTTGTTAATGATTATATTGTAAAAAATACGGAATATAGTACAAACACGGCAGCCAGTCCCCATAGTGCATACGCAGTAATACAAGAAAATAAAGGAGTTTGCCAAGGGTATGCGCTGCTAGCTTTAAAAATGCTACAAGCATTAGGTGTTGAAACAAAATATGTTGTCGGTGAAGTATATACTGGAGGACATGCATGGAATTTAGTAAAGGTTGATGGTGAATGGTACCACCTTGATACAACGTGGAATGACCCGACACCAGACCGGAAAAATATCGTCCGTTACGAGTATTTTTTAGTGAATGATGATAAATTAAAGCTTGACCATACATGGATCCACTCCGATTACCCAGAAGCGAAAAGTTCCAAGTTTGAGTTTATGGCACAAATCGATCACGCCTATGAGCAGGATGGGGTTATCTATTATAGTAATGTAGATGACAATAATTTGTTGTATCGAATGGATTTAAATACTGGTGAGACGGCGCCATTAACAAATAGCCGTGCCCAATACATTGTAGGAGCTGGTGAATGGATATATTTTAGTAATTATTCCAATGGCGCCTATTTAACGAAAATCCGAACGGACGGCTCGGATGAATCTACTTTATATCGGGGAGAAGTCGATAATTTATTTGTAGAAGATGGATATTTATATTTCTCTACAGAGGAAGGCTTGAAAAAATTGGAGTTATAAAATAGAGAAGGCGCCTATAGGTTGCCTTCTTATTTATTTTAGTCAATCCAAATTTAAGTAAATTATTTCGGGTTTAGATAGGGTACAATCCTTTATTCATGACATGTGAAGAAACTTATAAGAGGAGGTCAGCCAGGGGTATTCTGGCTGATTAATAATTAAAAGGGTGCTACTCCTAAACTTTTAAAGTTTCGATTACTTCCTCTAACTCGTTAGTTAAGTCTTTTAAAATTTGTGCAATATGAGCTACTTCATTAATATAGGTTAATTGTTCATTTGAGCTTCTTACTACATTGCCGGTATTTTGGGAAGCTGATGTGGCAAGGTCCATTCCTTCTAATATCGAGTCAGAAATGTCATTCACTCGTTTACTAATATCAGTTATTGCAACGGTTACGCCCTTTACTTTTTCTTCTACATCGATTGTAGAATGGATGATTCCTTTGAAGGATTGATCTGCTTCTTTTAAATATTGAACGCCTATCTTGAATCCTTCTTTTACTTCAGCCATTTTCGTCACCGTATGATTAATGCCGGAAGATAAAACGGAGACGATTTCTTTTATTTTATTTGTCGATTGTTTAGATTGATCAGCCAACTTACGAACTTCATTGGCAACGACAGCAAATCCTTTACCGTGTTCTCCAGCTCTAGCCGATTCAATGGATGCATTTAACGATAAAAAGTTTGTTTGTTCTGCGATTTCAGAAATCATTGTTAGTATTTGACTAATGGTTTTCGAATGATGATGTAAATCATTAATAATTTTTACGGATTCATCGATAGTGTCATTTGTTTTGGACATTTGTTGATTTAGATTAGCAATCGAATGGGACCCGTCTTTTGCTTGTAATGAAGAGTCTGCACTCGCTTTATCTACTTCTAAAGATAGATTTTCTATATCTTCAACTAATTTTCTTACTTCGGATACCCTCACCACATTTTCTTTATATTTATTGAGTTGCAGTTTGGCACCATCAGAAACTTCGTTAACGTAGTTCGCTACATTGTGACTTATTCCTAATGTTTGTTCATTTTCCGAAACGAGTTGTTTAGATGTTTCTGCTAAACTTGTCATTGTTGAAGAAATACGTTGAATGATACTTTGGGTTACATTTTGTTTTTGGCGTTCCTTTTCGATTTCAACTTCTTTTTCATATTTTTGAGAGTTATAGATTTGCCATATGACTACACCGGAAGTTAAAACTAAAAATACTGCGTGTACGATTACCATTGTTAGTGGATACTCTATTACTCCAAATACAAAAAGAGGAGCAAACAGTAATCCGATGATATGCTGAAGCGTAAAAATGACTGTCATTACGATTACAAGGTAAATTTTCTGATAGTAGGCTAAAGTTGCAACTACCATAAAGATAGAAAAATGGAATTCCGACATTCCACCTGAACCAGAAATTAACGCAATGCTTCCAAAGGTTAATGTTAACGTGTTGAACAGTGGGATGGATTTGTGAAGACCACCACTTAACTTGTATAAGATTAAAGATGTTATACAGAGGAGGGTAGGAATAGCAACTAAAATAATAATTCCTAAATTGTGAATAGTGCTGTTTGTTAATAACCCCAGACCGCATATTGAACTTTCAGACATTTTAAATGTGTCTGTATACTGCCCTAACAATGTCACTACAATAGACATTACCACTATTCCTAGAGCAATCTGGGTCATCGTTTGATTCTTTTTCTTAATCATAAGTCCCTTCTTTCCTTTAAATGAAAACAAAATTAGTCTCTTTTAAAAAAGAGTATCTTATTTGCATATTTAAATGTATATATTATTACCTATACATCAAGTGTTAATTTATGTCAATAGATGGTTTGTTATACCTCTATTAAAATATTTCTTTAGACCTATAAAAGAGAAGTTCTAATGGAAACGCTTCTATTTACTATCCAATAATTCATAAACAATAAAACATACACAATGAGAAAGAGGCTGGGACAAAACCCACCTCTGAAATGAAAAGCCGGTGAAATTTTACGATAAGTAAAATTTCACCGGCTTTGATTATTTTAAATAAAAAATAAGGACCACTTCTGATAAAATTAAGTCACCACAACAAAATTATACAGAAAGAAGGATCCTTATGTTTAAAGATTATAACATGAATCAACTCATTTTGCCTTTAGATTTAGAAGTAAAATTACAAAATAATGATATTGCTTTCCATATCCATCATCTAGTTGAAAGTATCCCTCATGAAGCGTTCGAACCATTTCTACGAAATGAGGGGTGTCCTGCCTATCATCCACGTATGATGCTTAAAATTATCTTATGTGCCTATACACAATCTATCTTCTCAGGACGGAAAATTGAAGCCCTATTAAAAGACAGTATCCGAATGATGTGGCTAGCCCAAGGATATGAACCAAGCTACCGTACAATCAACCGATTCCGTATTCAACCAGAAGTGAAAGATTTAATTCGTCAATGTTTCGTTCAATTCCGTTGCCAATTGATTGAAGAAAAGCTTATTGATCAAGAAGCGATTTTTATCGATGGTACAAAAATTGAAGCAAATGCGAATAAATTTACGTTTGTTTGGAAGAAAACCATTGAAAAATATCACCAAAATTTAATTGAAAAGTCAAACCAGCTATACAATGAGCTACTAGAGAGTGAAATCATACCTGAAATTCAACGTGAAAGCGATAAACAGTTATCATTGGAAGAACTCGCTCAATTAGTTCAAAAAGTGGACGATGTCGTAACTGAATATGATAAACAAATTGAAACATCATCAGATGTTCTAGAACGAAAAGCCTTAAGAAATAAACGTAAATACCCGAAACAATTACGCAAGCAGTTGATTGATTTTGTCCTACGTAAACAAAAATACGAAAGAGACTTTGAAATCTTTGGTACACGCAATAGCTATTCTAAGACAGATTCAGATGCGACGTTTATGCGAATGAAAGATGATTATATGCAAAACGGACAATTAAAAGCTGGATATAATGTACAAATCGCAACGGAAGGTCAATATACGCTTGCTTATAGTATATATACAAATCCAACAGATACACGTACGTTAATTCCATTCTTAGATGAGATTGAGCAGCATTATTTTGAATTACCAAAACACATTGTCGCAGATGCAGGTTACGGTAGTGAACAAAACTTTCATGATATCCTTTCAAACAGAAAACGAGAAGCTCTTATTACTTATAGTAAGTATTTGAAAGAACAAAAGAAAAAGTATAAGCAAAACAAATTTAATCCCGACAACTGGACGTATGATGAAGAAACAGATACATATACCTGTCCAAATAAAAAACGTCTTGAATTTCAATATTATTCTGTTCGTAATGACCGTACAGGCTTCCAACGGAAGCTTAAGATTTACGAGTGTGAAAACTGTTCGGGATGCCCATTCCGTTTATCCTGTACCAAAGCAAAAGAAGGCAACAATCGAAAACTACAGGTGAATGAAAAATGGGAACAGCAAAAAGAATACGTAAGAGCAAAGCTTTCAGAAGAGAAAACAAGTGCCATTTATCGAAGACGCAAAATCGATGTGGAACCAGTTTTTGGATTCTTGAAGGCTAATTTGCGTTTCACTCGATTTTCTGTACGAGGAAAATCGAAGGTAGAAAACGAAATGGGCCTCGCATTAATGGCTGTAAATTTAAGAAAATTCACGGCCATTAACTAAAGAAAAAGAAGAATTTACGCACAAAAAAAGAGAAAGGTGAATTTGAGTTTCCTCAAATTCACCTTTCTCACTATTTGAAGCTAGTTATGTCCCAGCCTCTTCCTTATTTACTTAGCTAAACAGAAAAAAACTCTAATCTATTTTAAATTGACTAATTGTAGTCGCTAATTCGGTGCTTAAGTGATTTAGTTGCTCAGAAGCTTTTGCAACAGATTGAATAGCAGTAAGTTGTTCGTCGCTAGAGGCACTTACTTCTTCACATGCAGCCGCAGTAGATTGGGCTGTCAGTGACATTTCCTCAATCGTTTGTACTACTCGATCTTTATAGTTGATAATTCCTTCCATTTCAGAAATCACATTTTTAAAGGTGCTCTCCATATTCTCAATAAGAGAAGAAAGGTTTTTAAATAGGGAACCTGTGTCTTCTACAACGATTCCTTGCTTATCGAATGTGTTTTGAATCCCTTCCATTTGTTGTGTTACTTGAAGGGATTCTGATTGTAATTCATGAATCGTTGATTTAACTTGTTCCGTTGCGGCTGCCGATTGTTCGGCTAATTTTCTAACTTCCTCTGCCACAACAGCAAAGCCTTTGCCATGTTCACCTGCCCGGGCAGCTTCTATACTTGCATTTAAGGCAAGTAAATTTGTTTGAGCTGAAATCTCAGAGATTGTGTTCATCACCGTGCCGATTGCAGCCACTTTATTTTCTAGATTATTAATTGCATAAACCATATTCGTTAATTCAGATTTCGAGTGATCAAAGGAGCCGAGTAAGTTTCTCATTTTTTCATGACCGATAATATTTAATTGGTCAGCTTCGTTTGCAATATCATGGAGTGAGTTTGTTTGAATCTTCATACCATTTATTTTTTCACCTAATTGACTTGTTGTTTCTGTTACTAAATCCGCATTTTCCGATGAAGTCGTAGCACCGATTGCAATGTCATTAACAGCTTTTGATACTTCCATACTGGAAGCGCTCGTTTCTTCAGCTAGGGCACTTAAATGTTGGGATTGTTCTTCAACATGGCTCGATGACTCTTGAATCACTTGAATAATGTTTTTCATATTTTTAATCATGGAATTAAAGTGTTGCGACAAGACACCAATTTCATCCTTCGATTTTATATCGATATTGACAGATAGATCACCTTTTGATACTTCTTCCATTAGGTTACCTAATTGATGGATAGGTTTTATAGTACGAGAAATGAAGAAGTATAACACGACTAAAGTGACGATTACGATGGCAACAGCCACAATGATAATCACTTTTTGAAGACTATTCGATAGTGCATGAATATCATCTTTTTCATAAACTGCTGCTACAGTCCAACCAACCTCTGGTATTTTACTGTAAACAGTAATTGACTCTTTTCCATCAATTGAACTATGTAAATTGTTTGTCTCTTTTTTATCCGATTGAATCGATTGAACAAACTTTTCTTCGCTTAAGTTTTCTCCCATTTTTGTAGGGTGAACGATTGCTACACCAGTATTATCTAGAATGAAAGGGTAGCCATTATACCCTAGTTCGATAGTTGATAACATATCCGTCAGTTGGGATAATAAAATATCTACACCTAAAACACCTATAACTTCATCTCCATTTTTAACAGCAACTGAACCTGTAATCGCATACTCACCAGAAACACTATCAATGTAAGGAGATGACCATACAAATTGATCTGGATGTTGAACGGCATTAGTATACCAAGGACGGGATTGAATATCTAAATCTGCTATACCGTCAAAATGGGGTTCAATAATTGTGTATTCCCCATCAGTAAAGTAGATACCTGATGCCGCATCATAGATTGATAAATAGTCAGCTAAATCTGAACGATATAGACGATCGGCACTGTCGTTATATACCTTAGAGTTGAAATGGAAATTTTGTACGTCTGGAGAAGAAGCTAATTTTAATATACTTTTCTCGTAAGTTGATAAAAATGTTGTAATAGTTGAAGAAAGCCCATTAACTACTACTTCACTTTGATCTACCATACTATCTTCGGTTTTGGAAGTAATTAAAACAGAACTAATGGTAGACAATGTCCCCAACCCTAAAATGATGATGACTAGGACTATGGATATAATTCTCCATCTAATTGAATTCTTCACAGTAAAATCCTCCTAATAAAGAAATATAAAATTATTACTATAATACAAAGAAATTTTCAGAATTGCACTAAAAATTTGTCTATTTTAGTAAGAAATAAACTTTATAAGAACTATAAATATATAAGAGAACTAAAAAACCTTTCGGATATAGGGTTTATCGAAGGGGGGGAAGAATCCGGAAGGATAATTCTTTTTTAATTGAATAAGTACAATGTGAGACTATTTTCGCGATAAAGGAAATCCATACTAAAATGAAAATAGAGACTGAAATATTATTAGAAGGTAATTCAATTGTTCTTATTCCCCTTGAAATGAAATATAAAGATTCGTTATTTGAAGCATTAAAAAGTCCGGAAGTATGGAAATATACTTGGCGAGAAGTTAAAACAATTGATGATTTTGAGCCAATTTTTATGGCGGCTATTCAAAATAAAGAAGAAGGTAAACAAATCCCTTTCATCATTAAAGATAAAGTTTGCGGAAAAGTAATTGGAACTACTCGAATTGGAGACATAGATTTAGTTAATCGAAGTGTAGAAATTGGTTGGACGTGGCTTTCCCCTTCATTTTGGAGAACGGGGGCAAATACTGAATGTAAGTTTTTATGCTTCAATATTGTTTTGAAGAGTTACAAGTCATACGGGTTCAATTTTCAGTTAGCGGACAAAATGAACGTTCGCAAAAGGCGATAAAACGAATAGGGGCTACAAAGGAAGGAATCTTTCGCAAACATCGTATGAAAGGTGATGGTACGATGCACGACAATGTGTTTTATAGCATTCTTGATGAAGAATGGAATAGGGTGAAAGAGAATTTAAATAATTTATTAAAACGGAAATATTAGAGCATTTTATGATAGAGAATTTTCTGAAGGATGGGATGATTTTTTGAAGAAAGTAATTGGATTTGGTTTTTTATTAGTAATGATACTAGTAATCTTTATTCAATCTGAAATGAAATCGAGTGTAAAAGAACTAGGGATAGAAGAGGTTTTGAATGATTCGTTATTTGATGAAGCGGCAACTAAGTTTGGCTTACATGCGATGGGGGGAGCCATTGAAGAACGGACTTTAACAGTAAGAATAGATACTATTCAACATAAAGAAGACACTTATAATTTCTTTAAAGAGCAACTAGATTCCAGTGGTATGGCAGGTTACAAAATTGAAGTATTTGTTGATCAGTTAGATTCATAGATTAAAACTGTTAACATCAAATTTAAAAATAAAAATCCTGAATAGTATCGTCACTACTCAGGATTTACATAATGAAGGGCTCTTTTTACAACATATTCAATCGGTTCTTCGGTACATAGTTCAATCGAAATAGAGGGGAAGGATTGGTAAATTAATTGCTTGAACCGCTTTAAAATCATTGGATGGTGTTTTAAAACGCCACCATTTAAATAGAATGGGAATGTTTCATTTTCATAATGGATTTTACATAAAGTCGCTTTTGCTAACAAATAGAGTTCATAGGCTGCATTTTGAGCAATTGTTATAGCATGCTCATCACCTAGGGAAACGGCCTTTGGCAAGATTGAGCTAATGCTAGCTGTTTGAGCATTTGTATAATGAGGGTGGTAGAGCCATGCCATCAGCTCTTCCATCGTTGTAATTTGTAGTTTTTCAAAAACAAGATGTTGCAAGATGGTTGGTCCAGCAAGTAGGCCGTCCTCTATACGAAAAAGGGTATTTAATATTTTTTGGCCAATCCAGTAACCACTGCCTTCATCACTTGCGCGGTGTCCCCATCCGCCTGTGCGAACAATCTTCCCATTTCCATTAGTAGCAAAGGCAATAGAGCCAGTTCCCGAAATAAGCAATGCCCCAGGGTGATTCCCTACTAAACCCAGTAATGTGGCGTGGACATCATTTTCTACAATCATGTTCGCCACATTAAACGAGGACTTTTCTATGCTATGCTGTATAATCCTATTAATTATCTTAAAATCTAATTCAGTATCCATTCCAGCAATGGCAAAGGCAGCCAAATGAATTTGTTTTAAATTTGTAGAATGGTAGGCTTTAGAAAGTAGCTCGCTCAATACTTGTATGGCACCATTTTCTCCTATCGTTTGGTAGTTGGAACCGGTTGTGGTTTGTTCAAAAAAATTTTCCCCTTTTTCAGATCGTATCGTTAAAGTTGTTTTCGTTGCACCACCATCGACAGCTAAAATGATTGATTCCTTCATTCTTTATTCCAACCTTCTAAAAACTTTTGTAGTTGCTCTTCACATTGTACTATTTGTTCATCCTTTTCTTTTACCCAATGTTCTAATAAAGGCGAAACTGCTTGAGCTTGAAAAAGGGAGTTTCGCATCGTTGCTGGCGCTGGACCGCCTTTTAATGTACGAACTTTAACGAAGAAATCGGGCTTTAATGCATTATAAAATTGTTCTTTTGATATTTTTAAAGGTTTTCCTGTTACTTCAATGGATTTTTCATTAGCTAATTCCCAAGTTAAACTTTGAAGAGAATCCTTTTTTGATTCTAATAAAGTTTTCACACAACTACTAACGATGCGATGGGATTGTCTGAACGAAATGTTTTCAGAACGAACAAGGGAATCGGCCAACTCCGTTACGTTGGCAAAGCTATTTTCGGCCCTTTTTAGAAGTTTTTCTTTATTTACATCCATCGTAACAACTAAACTACCAAATAGTTTATAGATACCACGAAGTTTTTCCACAGCTCGCCATAGATAAGGTTGCATATCATCCTCGGTATCCACAATATCTCCAAAAGGTGTATTATGAATCATTTGTAAAACAGTTGAAGCATCGCCTACAACCGATGATAGTAAAGAGCGTGTATGTTCGATAGATACTGGATTTCGTTTTTGCGGCATAATGGAACTTACTTGGACGTAGGGGCTTGCTAGGCTAAAAGCGTTAAATTCTTGGGTTGCCCATTGTAAGAAATCTTGTGATGTACGCCCAAGATTCAAGGCAGCAAGTTGCACAACGCTGGCTGCTTCTGCTATATAATCGGCCCCTGCAACAGCGTCCCATGCATTTTCAATTATTCCATCAAATCCAAGTAACTCTTTCATCCGTTCACGATTAATTTTAAATCCTGTTGTTGTAAGGGCTGCTGCTCCCATACTGCTTTGATTAATCGTTTGAAAGGCTGCTTGCATCCGTTTGAAATCGCGGGTCAGCTGATCAATGACAGCTTTTAAATAATGGGCAAAAGTTGTTGGCTGTGCTTGTTGTGTATGTGTGTAGCCTAACATAATAGTATCGATATGCTCCTCTGCAAAGACAATTAAAGAAGAGCGAAGAGCAAGCAATTCATTCATAAGAGTGAGTAATTTTTTTCGTAATGTCATGCGATAAATAGCAATCCCCATATCATTACGACTTCTACCTATATGCAAATTACCAGCCACATCACCGGCAAGTTCAATTAATTTATTTTCTATGCGGAAAAACAAATCTTCAAATTGTGGATTGTAATCTCGATGTTCAAAGTAATTCAAATCAAGCTTCGCGATAGCCTGCCCGATTTGTTTTGCCTCATTTTCTGTAATTAGTTGTTGTTCTTCAAGCATTTTTAAATGAGCAATATGTATGTGTACCATTGCTCTTAAAAAATGCTTTTTCGCTTCATCGTATGCTGGTTGAAGTACCATTTGACGATAACTATTAGAAGGAAATTGACTGCCCTCAATTTCTTTAATTCGGCTTTTATAATCTTGAAACATCATAGAATCGCCTCCGCAAAAATACCTTTCCATTCTTAATTTCATATTAAAAAGTTAACCTAAGGGTAGGTGCGATTTTTAATAAGAGGTAAGAAGAAAATGACTTATACTTATTAAATGTTAAGCTGTATTTTTTAATTGGGCTAGGACAGTTGGTAGTATCATTCCAATAAGTACTAATACAATACCGGAAATTTGTAGGATAGATAGTGTTTCATGTAATACAATAACGGATGCAATGACTGCTACAGGTAATTCCATTGCACTTAAAATTGATGAAAGTGCCCCACCTACTTTAGGCGCGGCAATGGAAAATAGGAAAATCGGTAAAATAATGCCGAAAATCCCTAACACAATCCCAAAAATCCATAATTCTGTGTTAAATAATTTTCCACTCCAAATTACTTCAGGTGCTGAAAAAATACAAATCATAAGGAAAGCTACAATGGACATAAAGAGAGTACGAGTGACAGTCGTAATGCCTTCTACTTTTCTAGAATTAATTTGAATAAATATCGCAAAACTTGTAGCTGCAATTAGTCCATATACCCATCCTTGCCAAGGGATTGTAGAAAGATCTGTATCCATAACGCCGGCTGCTAAAATAGTACCTGAAAATAAAAATAATAACGAACTAGTTTCAAAACGGTTTGGCCATCTTTTATGCAAAATACAGTCGATGAATAGGCCGATCCACGTGAACTGGAAGAATAATACGACTGCAAGGGATGCTGTTATGTATTCTAAAGCATGTCCATAAACAATTCCTGTTGTCGCTGTAAAAATACCAGCTAACAGAATTGTAATAAAACCTGAGAAGTTTAACTTTGGTAAACTTCGTTGCGTTACACTAAATAAGAGTAAAGCTAATAAAAATCCCATAAAATACTGGCTTGTTACTGCTTCGGGGGAAGTGAAACCATAACCCATTGCCACTTTAATAATGGTAGATAATATGCCATAACTACTAGATGCTATGACGATAGATAATGGATAAAATAGTTGTAATTTCATGCTGTTATAACCTACATTCTAATTTCAATTTAGTTCATTTCATCATATGATAAAACGATTCGAGCGTAATTGTCTAAAATTCCGATATGAAATTTCAAGAACCTCTCGAAAATAATAGTTTTGTATTATATTACCACTAATAGGGGATAGAGACCTCCCTTTTAAGGGATTTCCATAAAAATCCTGTAAATTCCAACTTTAGTCTATACTATGGAAAAATTATAACAAATTATTGAAGGAAGATATGACCTTTTCACTGTCTGAATAGTTTTAAAGTTTCGATGTGGGTACATTTTATGATAACCTTAATAAAGCAAATATTCGGAGGTCTAACAACTCATGGTTGAGTCAAATAAAGATTTCGTATTAGTATACGGAGATGCTTTTGTTGATTTTATAGCGGATGATATAACGAACAAATCGTTTACAACATATTTAGGTGGAGCAACAGTCAATGTTGCAGCGGGAATTAGTAGAATCGGAGCGCCGTCAGCTTTAATTACCATTACAGGTGATGATCATACATCCCAATTTGTTCAATCAGAACTTGATAAAGAAGGCGTCAATTTGGATTACGCAATCATATTACCGGAAAAGCGAGTAAGTGGCGTATACGTGCATTTAACAGCGGAATGTGAACGTATTTTCAAAGATTACGTTGACGAAACACCTGATTTACAAGTTACACCTGAGCAATTAAATGAAGAGGCTTTCAAAAGAGCTTCAGTATTTAATGTTTGTTCCGGTACAATGTTTCATCCAACAGCTCTTGCGACGACAAGAAAGGGCGTTGAAATGGCAAAAGAAAAAGGTGCCATCATTGCCATCGATGCAAACATCCGTCCGTTACGTTGGAGTAGTGAAGAAGTTTGTCGTGAAACGATTACATCATTTTTTGAGGATGCCCACATCCTTAAATTAACAGATGAAGAATTATTCTTTTTAACTGAAACGAATGATTTACATGAGGGTATTGCAAAGTTAAACCAATATTTAGTACCGATTGTATTAATTACAATAGGGGCAAACGGAGCATATGCCGTGTTAAATGGTGAAACGATTCACGTTCCAACAGATAAAGTAAATGCCGTAGATACAACTGGATCTGGAGATGCCTTTATGGCCGGTGTATTACGCTTTGTCCACTTTAATGGCTTGCCGACAACTGAAGAAGATTTATTTAAATGTGTGAAATTTGGCAATAAGTTAGGAGCGTTAGCTGCTACAAAGCCAGGTGCTTTAACGGCACTTCCTCATTTTGATGATATAAAAGAATGGTTATAATAAAAGGTCGTCTCATTTGTTGAGACGACCTTTTATTATATTTGGTTTCATATTTCCCCATGTAAATGAATATTTTAGAACGTACTATGATTCCTTTTTTTCAGCCTGTTTATTTAAGCTAATATAAAGGGAACCATTTTCAAGATATTGGGCAAAATAAACGTCTTTAATATCTTTTACGTTTTTCTTTTTTAATTTATTAAATAACCATTCCTCCGTTAAATTCAACTCACCTAAATTTTTCTGATTAATTTTCCCATCTGAAATAAGTTCTGTAGGCATATGTTCGGGTAGTGAAACATCTGCTTTTACATCTTGTTTTGTCGCTGCACTATTGGCAGGTTTTTTCAATACACTAAGTTCTCCGTTTGTTTCAAATACAGCATAATGCACTTCATCAAAGGAGAAAATTCCTTGTTCTCTTAAAAGCATACTAAGTTCATCTATATGGAGTCGAGCTTTTTTCATGCCACTTTTAATAATCGTTCCATTTTGAATTAAAATAGTTGGTCGGTCATCTACTAATACGCGTATTTTAGAAGATTTTAATGAAATAAAACTAATAAAAAGGGTAAGGAGTGCCCACCATATTAAAGAAGTAAATCCGTCCCAAAAATCTGTTCGATGTTGGGTAGAAACTTCAGCTGCAATTGACCCAATAGTAATACCTGTAATGTAATGGAAGAAGGTTAATTGGCTTAATTGTTTTTTTCCAATAACCCGAGCAACGATAAGAATAGTAGCAAAGGCAAAAGTAGATCGTAAAATCATTTCAAAAAAATGAATATGTTCAAAAGCATGCATATAAATACTCCTTTCGTTCTTTTATTAAGATGAGCGAAAGATAATAACTATATGCAAACTTTTCTAAGGAGAACAAAAACAGCATCGCAATAGTTAGCAAATTTCTAACCATTGGGATGCTGTTTTAACTATTTACTTTTTGGAAATGCCATAAATGGAATGGATAAGGTGAGGATTACTTACGAATCCTTCTTTTATTTTCACTTCATGCATTCTATTTTCAAAGGAAAATTTAAAGATACCATTATCAAAATCTGTACCAATTTCTTTAAAGAAAATGCCTTCAATGGATGGAAACTTAGGGCATGTAAAAACGATTTTATAGTTCTCAAGATCTTGAATGACATAAGCACGCACGCCTTTTTCAAAGGTTCCAGAGGTTTCATCTTCGATAGGGCGCTTAACGGCTACGATATGGAAGTCAACGAAAGGTACTTCCTTTAGTAAAACATTTAAAAAGGATCCTTTTGTAATTTCTTCCCATCTACTTTGAGCACTTTGCCCAACAATGATTTGTGTTACATTATTTTCCCTTGCAACTTCAGCGATGATTTTTTGAATAGGACGTTTTTCGTTATCTTTAATAATAAATTTCTCTACTTCTAGTTCTTCCGCTAGCGCAGTCCATCTTTCAATATAACCAGATTTTTCAGCGTCAAACGCATCAAGGGGTTTTGTATCAACTGTCAATATATAGAGTGGACAATCAAGTAACGTCGCAAGTTTATGGCCTCTACGAATAAGACGCTCACCATTAAGTCCGTAATATACACATACTAAAATACTTTCATCCGTTCTTTTAACATGCTTCATCGTAGTTTGCTCCTCTTAAAATTTGTTCATTATCAAAATATAAAATTTTCTATTTTTTAGCGAAAAACTGTATAAAAAAGCTAAAGTGAATGCGAATTAAGTGCATTTATGCCATTCTTACTGTATACTTTTAATAGTAATGTTTATTATCGTTTTATCAAATAATTATTAAAACTAACATTTTTGCAAAATAGTATAAATTGGAAATTATCGCTTTATCTTTATGACACATTATTATGAAGTGAGTATTTTTGGAAGTCAAGTAGATATACTAATTCTAATTTTTTAAATTGCATTATGTTACAAAGAAGTAGGAGGTATTAGCTTGTGACAATTGATATTGCCATCATACTAACTCCGTTTATTATGGCAGCACTTATTCCCATTTTTTATAGGCGACTGAGGAAAAACGTGATTGGTTGGGTCGTCCTTATAATTCCTGTTAGTTTATTCCTTTTATTAACTACGTATATCCCTCGTGTTGCAAAAGGTGAAGTTTTTTCACATACATATGAGTGGATCCCCTCGTTTCATCTAAATTTTACGACTTACATAGACGGTTTAAGCTTAATCTTTAGTTTATTAATAACCGGTGTCGGAAGTTTAGTCATTTTGTATTCCATTTTTTATTTATCAGTGAAGGAATCCCTTCATCATTTTTATTGCTATTTATTACTATTTATGGGAGCAATGTTAGGTGTTGTATTCTCAGATAATTTAATGGTTTTATATGCATTTTGGGAGTTAACAAGTGTTTCATCCTTTTTATTAATTGCCTTCTGGCATCATCGGAAAGCTTCTAGAGCTGGTGCGCGCAAATCGATGACGATTACTGTTTCTGGCGGCGTTGCCATGTTGGTTGGTTTTTTAATGTTGTATGCTATGTCGGGAACATTTAGTATTCGAGAAATTATAAATAGTATAGATGCTATAAGTGGGCATGTATTGTTTATTCCTGCGCTATTATTAGTTCTTTTAGGTGCCTTTACAAAATCCGCCCAATTCCCATTCCATATTTGGCTCCCTGATGCGATGGAAGCGCCAACCCCTGTAAGTAGCTACCTACACTCCGCTACGATGGTTAAAGCGGGAATTTATTTAGTAGCACGTTTTACACCGATATTTGGTGGGGAAATGATTTGGTTTTGGACTATAACCGGTGTAGGGTTATTCACCTTATTTTGGGGGTCCTTTAATGCTGTTCGACAAGTAGATTTAAAGGCCATTTTAGCATATTCAACGGTAAGTCAGCTTGGCCTTATTATGAGTTTGCTCGGGTTAGGTTCTGTTGCGGTCTATTTAGGCTACTCTACAGAAACGGTTATCTATACTCAAGCAACGTTTGCTGCACTTTTTCACTTGATCAATCATTCAACTTTTAAAGGTGCTTTGTTTATGATGGTTGGAATCGTTGACCATGAAATCGGTACAAGGGATATACGACGTTTAGGTGGGTTAATGACCATTTTACCTTTTACGTTCACTATTGCTATAATCGGTTGTTTTTCTATGGCAGGATTGCCACCGTTTAATGGTTTCTTAAGTAAAGAGATGTTCTTTGCAGCCGTTCTGAACATTACAGAATTAAATATTTTCTCGATCCAAAATATTGGTCTATTAATCCCGATTATAGCATGGTTTGCTAGTGTTTTTACCTTTGTTTACTGCCTCATTATCGTAAGCAAAACGTTCTTAGGGAAAATGAAGCCAGATATCGTAGAGAAAAATCCACATGAAGCACCCTTTGGAATGTTACTGCCTCCGTTTATTTTAATTGGTCTAGTCATTGCGATTTTCTTCTTCCCAAATCTTTTAGGGGAATATATTTTACAGCCTGCAATGTTAAGTGTCTATCCAACATTTCCATCTGCTGAAGAGATGACACCCCATATTTCTGCATGGCATGGATTTAACACAAAATTGTTAATGACTTTCGGAGTAGTAGTTTTAGGTATAATTTTGTACCGTTTTTTAAAATACTGGTCTAAAATTTACCGACTATTCCCGAAACAATGGACACTTAATGCGATTTACGAAAAAGTCATTACATCGAGTGAAAATGTATCAGAAAGTCTTACAAAACGATATATGAGTGGTCATTTAACGCATTACTTTGTCTATATATATGTGAGCTTTGTCGTAATTGTTGCGGGCACATTCATTGCCCTTGATACCTTTGAATGGAATCCTACTAACGATGCTGTCATCGAAAATTATGAATTAATTTTAGTGTTCGTCATGATTTTTGCGGCAGTAGCTATTTTGTTTGCGAAGTCTCGCATTACGACGGTTTTATTAAACGGTGTTCTTGGATACTCCGTAGCCTTTTTCTTTGTTATTTTTAGAGCTCCGGATTTAGCGCTTACTCAACTTGTTGTTGAATCGGTCACAACAGCACTATATTTAATTTGTTTTAAATTCCTTGCAGAGTTAAAACCTGAGCAATCTACAAAACGGGTGAAAATATCTAATGGATTAATTTCTGTTTTTGTAGGAGCTACGGTTACGTTAATCGGATTAACAGTAGTAAATTATGATAAGTTCAAATCGATTTCCTCCTATTTCGAGGATTCATATAACCTTGCTGGGGGTAAAAATATAGTTAATACGATATTAGGGGATTTCCGTGCCTTCGATACGATGCTGGAAGTAGTCGTTCTCTTTATAGCTGGCTTAGGTGTTTTCGCACTCATTAAGCTAAAGGCGAAGAAAGGGGATGTAGATATTGAAAATTAATGATGTCATTTTAAGAACGGTTGTAAAGGGCGTTATTTTCATTATTTTGACCCTTGGTGTTTATTTGTTCTTTTCTGGACATAATGCACCAGGGGGCGGATTTATTGGCGGACTTGTCCTAGGATCAGGTCTTGTCTTGCTATATATTACGTATGATTTGGAAACCGTGCATAAAAAAATGCCCTTCGATTTTAAGAAAGTTGCTGGTTTAGGAGTATTATTAGCAACTGGATCAGCAATTGGTTCAATCTTTTTTGATGCACCTTTTTTATCGCAAACGGATGCGTATTTCACATTTCCTATATTGGGAGAAAAACATTTAACGACTGTAACAATTTTTGAAGCAGGTGTTGCCTTAACCGTTATTGGTACGCTTGTTACGATTATTTTAAGTATTAGTGAGGATGAGTAGAATGGAATCTTTAATGATGATTTTAATTGGTATTCTCGTCGCCGTTGCGACCTATTTAGTCCTCTCTCGAAATATGATTCGAATCATTTTAGGGACTGCCTTGTTATCCCATGCTGTTCATTTGCTTATTTTAACAGTAGGTGGATTAAAAAAGGGAGATGTCCCATTACTTAGTCAATCCGAGGGACCTTTTACCGATGCCTTGCCACAAGCTTTAATATTAACAGCTATTGTGATAAGTTTTGCAACAACCGCATTTCTCCTTGTTTTGGCTTATCGGACTTATAAAACGAATGGTTCGGACGATTTGCAAGAATTGAGAGGAATGCCTGATGAATAATTTACTTGTATTACCGCTAATAATTCCAATCATTACTGCGGTGGTTCTCGTGTTTTTAAAGGACCATATTATTCTCCAGCGAATTATTAGTTTCATTACGATGTTGTTTGTTACTGTATTGTCATTCATTTTATTAAATATTGTTCAGACAGAAGGGATATTACGATTAGACTTCAGTGGATGGTTACCACCATTCGGCATTCTTTTTGTTGCTGATTCCTTTGCAATGATCCTCGTTTTAACCGCAAGTGTTGTAACGACGATTTGTCTCCTTTATGCGTTTTCAACAATTGGAGATCGCCACGAAAAAATGTTCTTTTATCCCTTTGTTTTATTTTTAATTGCAGGGGTAAATGGCTCCTTTTTAACAGGTGATATTTTTAACTTATTTGTGTGCTTTGAAGTAATGTTGCTTGCCTCGTATGTATTGATAGCCCTTGGTGGAGAAAAGAGACAACTAAGGGAGTCTTTAAAATATGTATTAATCAATGTTGTAGCATCATGGATGTTTCTTGTTGCCCTTGCCTTTTTATATGGAACAGTAAAGACGTTAAATATGGCCCATATTGCACAGCGTGTTGCTGAGGCAGGACAGGACCCATTACTTACGACAGTATCAATTCTCTTTTTAATTGTTTTTAGTTTAAAAGCAGGATTACTTTTGTTCTTTTGGTTACCAGGTTCCTACAGTGTGCCACCGACTGTAGTTCAAGCTTTATTTGCAGCTCTCCTAACGAAGGTTGGTATATATGCTCTTATTCGTACGTTTACTCTTATGTTCCCACTAAATCAGGATGTAACCCATGTCATTATTGGGATTATGGCGGGTGTGACTATAATAGCAGGCTGTATGGGGGCATTGTCGGGTCGTGATATATATACGATTGCAACATATAACGTCATTATCGGTGTCGGTTTTATTTTAATAGGTTTAGCTGTAGGAACTGAATCGGCGATAGCTGGGGCCATCTATTATTTAATTCACGACATGTTAGCGAAAGCTTTATTATTCTTATTGGTCGGAATGATGTTTTATTTAACAGGAGAGTCTGTTGTAAAGAAAATGAACGGACTTATTAAAAACTACCCTATTTTCGGTTGGATTTTCTTTTTAGTTATGCTTGCATTAGCAGGTATTCCTCCATTAAGTGGATTCGTCGGAAAAGTGTTAATCGGACAAGGGGCAATTGAAGCTGGATCGTACATCTTACTAGCCCTTGGTTTTGCCTCGAGTATTATCGTTTTATACTCATTACTACGAATATTCCTAGCATCCTTCTTTGGTGAAACTACTATTAGTTTTGAAGATAGAAAGCCAATTCCTAAAGGCGCCTATTGGTCTTTCATTTTGTTTGCTATATCCATTGTCTATGTTGGTATGGGGGCCGAATCATTGGCGGTCTATGTGAAGGATGCAGCAGAAACATTAATGAATCCTTCTATTTATATTGATGCGATTTTAAAGGGGTGAGGTAAATGTTTGGACAGTTTTTACTAAATTTATTCATTGCACTATTATGGCTTTTATTAGTCGATGAACCAACCCCTCAATTAACGACCTTCTTTACTGGATTTATTGTTGGGATCGGTATTTTGTATGTGATGCATAGATTCTTTGGTACTCAATTTTACTTAAGAAAATTGTTTAAAGTACTTTATTTAATATTGCTCTTTATTAAAGAATTAATCATATCCAGCTTTTCAGTGATGAGACAAATATTATTTCCAAAATTACAAATTAAGCCGGGTATTTTTACGTATAAAACGAATTTAAAGGGAGAATGGGAAGTAACAACGTTAGCCCTTCTTCTAACCCTTACACCTGGATCAGTCGTGATGGAAGTTTCGGAAAGTGGAGATGTGTTCTATATTCATGCGATGGATATAGAAGAGTCAAAGGAATCGGTTATTCGATCAATTGGTAAGTTTGAAAAAGCAATTATGGAGGTGACTCGATAGATGAAAGAAACAATACTTTTACTAGCGTTATTACTTTTTATGGTGGCCATTGCATTATTACTTTATCGTGTAATTGTAGGACCTACAATGCCAGACCGGGCGATCGCTTTAGATACAATTGGAGTGAATTTAATTTCATCCATTGCGGTTGTTTCGATTATTTTAAGTACGACGGCATTTTTAGAGGCGATTTTAATTTTAGGTATTTTAGCGTTTATCGGGACGATTGCCTTTTCGAAATATATCGAAAGGGGTGTCATCGTTGAGCGGAAAGGAGATTCTTGAGTGGGTTGCGGTTTTACTCATATTATTTGGTGCTGTTGTAAGTGTCATTAGCGCTTTAGGGTTAATTAAATTACCGGATGTTTATACAAGGTCCCATGCAGCATCGAAAAGTTCTACATTTGCTGTTCTAGCTTGTTTATTAGGGGCATTTATTTACTTTTGGACAGTTGATGGCTATGTAAGTGTCCGGTTGATATTAGGAATTATTTTCGTTTTTATTACATCCCCTGTTGCGGGCCATTTAATTTGTCGCGCGGCTTATCGTGCGAATGTACCTTTAGCGGAAGGATCGGGAGAAGATGAATTAAAGCCCCTTTTATTCGGTGGAGAGGGTTTAACTGTTTCCCCAGATGAATTAAATAAAGAGAATGAAAAATAAGTTATCCACATAGGGAACCATTCACTTTTATGTAAAAAGTGAATGGTTTTTCATTTTGTGCATAACTTTTTTCATTTTCGGGGGAAATGAAAAATAATGATGTGGACAAATAGAGTAACTGAGGATAAAGCTGTGGAGAACCTGTAATAAGTGGATAGCTCGGCTAATAATTGTGGATAAAAAATATTTAGGTGAAGAAGGAGTGTTCATTTTTAATGGAATTTAAATGGATTTATTGACAAAAACATCCATTATAGATTATAGTACATTGCAACAGTAATGTACTATTGTTATAAACATATGAATGCTACTCAGAAGGAGGAGCAAACTTGAATTTAAAACAAGAAAGTAATACACCGATTTATATCCAAATTGCAGAATGGATTGAAAATGAAATAATAGCTGATCAGTTATTGGAGAATGGAAAAGTATTTTCACAATATCAGCTTGCTGAAATGTTCAATATTAACCCTGCAACGGCGGGGAAGGGGTTAGCAATACTTCTTGAAAATGGAATTTTATACAAGAAAAGAGGTCTTGGAATGTTCGTTCAAGAGGGTTCAAAGGAATTAATTCTATCTAAGAGACGTAATGAAAAGCTTTCGAATCTAGCAAAAGAGATAGTGGAAGAAGCGAAACGGTTGCTTGTATCAGATAGTGAATTAATTGAATTAATTAAAAAAATCCAAAGGGGAGAGGGATAGGAGTGTTTAAAGTTACTTGCCATCAAGTCGAAAAAAGATATCGGAATAAAAGGGTTCTCCATTCACTTACTTGTTCGATCGATGAAGCAAAATTGATTGGCTTAATCGGACGAAATGGTGCAGGAAAATCGACATTACTGAAACTATTAGCGGGACATCTTAAACCAACTAATGGGGAGATTACAGTGTTTGGGGAGTGCCCTTTTAATAACTTAAAAACCGCCTCCAATATTATGTTTGTTGAAGAAGGGATGACCTTTCCTCCACTATTTACAGTGTTAGATATTTTCAAAATGGCAAAAGATTTTTATCCGAATTGGCAACACGAATTTGCCAAACGATTGTTGGATTATGCGAATATCCCAACAAATGCTTTTCATCATAATTTATCAAAAGGCCAAAAATCAACGTTCAATTTGATTTATGGTCTTGCTTCGAGATGTACTATTACATTACTAGATGAACCAATGAACGGGATGGATGAGTCTATTCGTACAGATATGTACCGGGCCATATTGAAGGAGTATATTGCATACCCAAGGACAATGATTATCTCAAGTCATCATTTAAATGAAATGGAACATTTACTTGAGGAAATTATATTGATCGATAATGGGCAAATTAAGTTACATGCTTCATTAGATGATGTACAGCAAATGTTGGTTCGTTTAAGGGGAGATATAAATTTAATTAGAAAACTCACGAGTGATATGGAAGTATTTTTCGAAAAAGAAGATTTATTTCACTATGAAGTGGTTGTTGAGCGTAACAAAATTGATGAGAAGTTATTACAAACGATGAACATACTAGTTCAACCAGTAACGGCTTCTGAGGTATGCAAATTTATGACAAGCAAAGGGAAAGGGGGAATAGATGATGTCTTTAAATGAAATTTCATTTTCTCAAATCGTCTTAAATCAGGTTAAATGGAAAATGAAAGCGTATAGTCAGTCTATTATTATATTAATTCTTATTCAAATTACTGTGTCAATTCTCTTCTCAGGCGGAAATATTACAATGGGGGGAGGATTTAATGAAGTTAATATAAACATTCATTACTATACGCTAGATAGTTACATAATTCTCTCCTGTATTTGGGCTTTAGTAATCGCCATATTAATGCAAACAAATGGATATCGCCATGATGATTATGCTGTAATAACAACTCGATATACCGCTAGTCTGGCAAATGTCATAGTACTTTTTGTGTATAGTTTCATCGCAACAATTATTTCTTTCATGACTCTTTATATTCTAATAGCATTAATTCAGTTAGTAGGTAATATTGCTGTAATGAAGGAATATACACTTTTTGAATTTGTCCATTTCGGACTGGCGTTTTTTATTATATTACTTGCAGCTTCAATTGGTTACTTAATAGGTTCCATATTCAAACTATCAAAAGGGTTAGGTATTTTAATGGTTGTACTTGCTGTAATATTTACTGCGATATTAAATGTACAACCAGAAGCTTTATTAGTGAATTTCTTTTTTAACACAGGCTATTTATCGTTTATGTTAAAGGCTTTGTTTACTTGTATCCTATTATTTGTATCATCTATATTCATTCTCAGCAGAAAAGAGGTAAATAGAAGATGACAGCATTAGTAGCCCTATTACCCGTTCTCCTAATCATCTCCCTTAGTATTATTTTTGTTGTTGTTTCAAAGGGAGTGAAATTTACGAAAAATTTTTGGACAGTTAAAAAAATATTTATAGGAATTAGTTGTTACATAGTTTTAGGACTACTTGCCTTCTTGTACTTATCGATTTCGGATAACGAACAAAAGAGATTACTATCAAAGACTGAGACGGAACGATTGGTACAAGAGGAAAATAAGTTTTGGGAAATCATCGCTCAAAATTCAGCGAAGGAGTTAAAAGGAGGGTTTTTAATTGATGAGAAAACCTACGAGTTACCAACAAGTGAACTAATTCTTGAAACATCGTCAGGACAGTATAACGGGGTGGAAGTTTTAGTGAAATATAGAGATGATCCAAACTCTAATAAAATTTATGCAAAAACTTACCAAATTCCATCTGTTTATGAGAGCATTGATGTAACAAACATGATGGATGAGCAAAAAATGGAGTTATTAAATAATAAACTCGTTATTTATGATAGAGCCGAACGACAGTTTTCTTTTTATAAATTTAATCCCTCTATCCAACTAGTAGAACAGTATTTTAGTAAAGGGTTAATAGGTGATTTTAATGACAGTTCTATAATTGGTTTAACGATTCTCTACTTGAATGTTCCAAACCATGTTACTATTATTGATAAGGTGAATTAGTTATTCACATTAACTTATTAACGAATCGAGCGAAATGTTTTGAAAAGAATTGTAAAATTATTTTTATTTATTATCGTAATCTATTTATTTTTATATATAAATAACCATTGGATTGTGACAACGGAACATGTATATGAGTCGGAAGAAGTTCCTGAAAACTTTGATGGTTTTCGAATTACCCAAGTATCAGATTTACACGATGCCGTCTTTGGCGATAATCAGCAAAATTTAGTGAAGAAAGTACAAAAGTCAAATCCAGATGTCATTTTTATTACGGGTGATGTCATTGATAGCAACCGTTATGATTTAGAGCAAAGTTTAGATGCTGTCCGTCAGTTTGTTCAAATTGCTGAAGTTTATTATGTCATTGGAAATCATGAAGTAGCTACGAATAAAGTAGATGAAATTTATAATGTTATGGAGGAAATGGGCGTTCATGTTATGGCCAATTCTTCTGTAACCCTTAAAAGGGAAGAACAGAGTATTTCTGTTGCCGGAATTGAAGATCCGTTAAATGGACATGATACGCAAAGTATGTTAAACGAAGCGTTGTCGACGGTAAATCCAGAGAATTTAATGATTTTATTAGCCCATCGCCCTGAACAATTTACTACATACGTCGAGAATCATATAGATCTTGTCTTTTCAGGTCATGCTCATGGAGGTCAAGTACGAATACCGGGAATTGGTGGACTAGCTGCACCTGGCCAAGGGTTTTTCCCGAAATATACAGCGGGAACCTATGAAGGCGGCGAAACAGTTATGAATGTTAGTCGTGGATTAGGAAATAGTGGGTTTCCATTCCGTATTTTCAATTTACCTGAAATTGTAGTAGTTGAACTTAAATCGATATAGGAAAGAATATAGATTGGCGAGCTGTCACAGCTCGCCATTTGCTTTATATATTTTGTTTCATTTCTTTCAATAATTCTTGGGCTGAAAGGACTTTTTCTCCGCCACCTTGAACAAAGCCTTCATTTCCGCCACCTTTCCCATTGATTAACGGTAAAATGGCAGTGGAAATTTCCTTCATATTCTTTTTTACATCAGCTCCGCGGGCTGCAATAAATTGGAGTTTATCTTCGTTGTTTGCAACGAAAAGGCAAATTAATTCACTATGTTGACTTACTACAGCGCGGCCAAGCTTTTGTAATGTTTGAACAGTACGGTTTTCGAAGGTGCATGCAACAATGTTATTTACACTGTTTGCCACGAGCTCTTTTGCTTCATATTCCAGTAAATGATTTTGAGCCTCTTCTAAAGCTTTTTCAGTCGCTTTTACCTCATTTAATACTTTCTTAAGAGCTGTTGCTGCCGTCTCTTCCGGTACACTTAATTGTCTTGCCACATCCGATAAAACATTTTTTCGCATAGCGAGTTGTTTTAGCACGCGATTCCCACAAACAAAGGATACCCGAATATTCTTTTTCATTTTTTCGGTCCCCATAATTTTAATGGTGCTTACTTGCCCTGTAGACGTAGGGTGAGTGCCACCACATCCGTTATAATCATAGTCTGGGATAATGACTAGGCGTATATCTTCATCGACGGAAACGTCTTTACGTAATGGGAAATTAGGAAGTTCTTCTTTCGTAATCCATTTAGTTTCGATTGGACGGTTTTCTAAAATGATTTCATTTGCTCGTTTTTCCACAAGGGCAAGCTGTTCGTCAGTTAATTGTTCAGTTGCTAGATCGATTGTTACAAGCTCACTTCCTAAATGGAAACTAACTGTTGGGATATTCAACAATTCTACAAAGGCGGCGGTTAAAATATGTTGACCACAATGTTGCTGCATATGATCAAATCTTCTATCCCAGTCTAATATGCCTGTGACCTCATTATTAAGAGAATCGAAATTGCCTTCAATATAATGAAGGATTTCATCACCTATTTTTTCTACATCAACTACTCGAAGGTCATCAATATAACCTGTATCATGGGGCTGCCCTCCACCTGTTGGATAAAACGCCGTATTAGAAAGGACAATAAACGGTCTTTCTCCATCGATTCCTGTCCGTACAACATTAGCTTTAAACTGTTTCATCATGGAATCTTGATAATAGAATAATTCTCTCATGATCATTTGCTCCTTTTTTATTTCCAGTTAAAACTATTTTTACATATATATTAGAAAGTGTCACTTAATGGCGAATTTTATCTTTTTTATTACTATTTTTACATTTTCAATGTTTTCATTGTGAGTATAGTATTGTAAACTAATAGAACATAAAATAGTAAATTTATACGAATTTAGTTGAAAATCAAATATTAAACAAGGTACAAAAGTAGGGGTGTTTATAATGAAGAGAGTTATCTTTTTAGTAACTTTTATTATTTGTATAGTAGTTCTATCTGCTTGTTCAAATGATGAAGAAACTACTGAAAACGACCAGTTAAAGGTTGGAATTATGTTATCTGATGCAGGGTTAGGTGATCAATCCTTTTCAGATATGGGCTTTATGGGACTTGAAAAAGCTCGAGATGAACTTGGCATTTCATTTGATTATCGTGAGTTAAAAGATACGGAAACGTATGAGAAAGGGCTAGAACAATTAGTTGAAGAAGGAAATGATCTTATTATTGGACTAGGCTTTTCCATTCAAGAAGACATGGAAAAGGTTGCAAAGAAATATCCAGATAGTTCTTTCTTAATCATCGACGCCCAATCAGAGTTACCAAATGTGAATTCAATTACTTTTAAGGAAGAGGAAGGTTCATTTTTAATTGGTGTAGTAGCAGGTATGAAAACAAAAAGTGATACGGTTGGATTTGTAGGCGGTGAAGAGGCTGAACTTATTCGGAAGTTTGAAAAAGGATTTGTTGAAGGCGTAAAAGCTGTCAATCCCGATGCAAAAATCCTCTCAAAATATTCCGGTACCTTTGGTGATGATAAATTAGGAGAAAGTATAGCGAGAGAGATGATTGCTGCTGGAGCAGATTACATTTATCCAGCTGCAGGATTTACGGGAGTAGGGGTCATACTAGAAGCCCAACGCCAAGGAGTTTATTCCTTCGGTGTCGATAGTGACCAGTTTTATCTAGCTGAAAAATCCGTTGTTTCTTCCATGGTTAAACAAGTAGATGTAGCTATTTATGATACGGTTAAAGAGTTAGTAGAAACAGGCAAAATTGCAGAAAAAAATAAACAACTAGGGCTAAAGGAAAATGGAGTAGCTATTGCACCGATTCGCGCCATCGAACTTATCCCTTCGGAGCAAACGAAAATTGATCAATTTATTGAAGACATTTCAAACGGTACGATTACCGTTTTAGAGTAGGAGCGATAAAAAGATGAAGTTGAAACCAAAAATATTACTATTAGCTATTGTTCCTTTAGTGTTTTCTACATGTATTATTGGGTTTAATATTAGTCAGTTAATTATGTTGAAGTCTTCTACTGAAGAAGTTGTTGAGTCGCTTATTACAGTTGAAGAGTTAAATAGTTCTGCTAAAGGTCTTCAAAAATCTTTAAGTGGATATGCTCTAAATGTATCTGAAAGTAACAAAAATGATATTAATCAAGACTTGGAATCGATTCAAACGATATTTAATGAATTAGTACCTACATTAAATGAAGAACAACAAGTATATGCTGAAAAAATTAAAAAGAAATATGAGGAAGTTTTAGATGAATCGACAAAAGCGGTCAATGAAGACAACCAAGCAGAAATTAAAAGACAATCGATTCGAACAAAAGGTTTAATTAATGATGTTATTGAATTGAAACGAAATATTTCTACCCAATATGCAAATATGCAAGCGGATTTGCAACAAAATATTAACCAAATTATTTGGATTTCCGTTATTCTATTGACTTTACTTTTAATTGAAACAATTGTTGGTTCATACATAGCGGTTAATCGACTAGTGAAACGTATTTACAAAGTTATTCATAATGCAGAAGAAATTGCAAATGGTAATTTAGGGATTGAAATAGAAGACAATAAAAATAAAGATGAGATTGATTTTTTACAAACGGCATTTAAGAAAATGACAAACAACTTGAGAGAATTCTTAACCCATGTGCAAGATAGTTCTAGTCAAGTTGCAGCTTCTGCAGAAGAATTGATGGCCAGCGCAGACGAAACGATGAAAGGTGCCGAATTAATTTCTACATCGATTCAAGAAGTATCTAGCGGGGCAGAAAAGCAATCAATGATGTCCATTGAATCTACTCAATCGGCGGAAGACAGCTTAGTGGCAGTGAAAGAAATTTCGCAAAAAGCAACTTTAGCACAGGAATTATCTATTTCAACAGGTGAAAGAACAAAACAAGGATCGAATTACGTAAAAGAGACTGTTTTACAAATGGAAAGAATTAATCAATCTGTTGAAGAGACGGATGGTGCTTTAGTTACGTTAAACAATCAAACAAAAGAAATTGTACAAGTATTGTCTAAAATTACAGAAGTAGCTGACCAAACAAACTTACTATCTTTAAATGCATCGATTGAAGCAGCTAGAGCCGGGGAAGCAGGAAAAGGTTTTGCGGTTGTAGCAGATGAAGTGAAAAAGTTGGCAGAACAAACAAGAAGTTTAGTATCTAGTATTACAGAAATTGCAAAACAAATTGATGTTGATACAGAGAAAACCGTAAGCTCTATTAATGATGTGAAAGAAAGAGTAAATACAGGGTTAAAAATTGCTTCAGATACGCAAACTACCTTTGATGAAATTTTAGCAGCAGTACAAGACGTTCAAACGCAAGTAAATCATATTACAGTCGTCACAAATGAAATCGAACAGGATGTTTCTAAAGTGTCGGATCATTCGAAAGCAATGTCAGAAGTATCGAAAGCAACTTCAGATAATTCTTCTTCAGTAGCGGCAACGTCCGAAGAACAATTGGCATCGATGGAAGAAATTACTGGAGCTGCCGTTTCTCTAGCCCATCTTGCAGAAGAGCTACAAAAGCAGTTATCTAAATTTACAATTTAACGAGAGTACGTGTATGATAAAATAAACTAGCCAAGGAAGCAGGTTACATAATGCTTTAGGAGCTTTAAATAGTAAGGGAGTAACGTTTATGGAAATTACACAATTCTCAATGGAAGAAATAAAGGATCCAACCAATATCATAGAAGGAAAACGTTTTGAATTTTTACTGGACGTCGAAGTAGATGAGGAAGATGAGCTTTATTCTGAAGCAGGTATTGAGGTTCGTGTTTTAATTGGACAAAAGCCAGAGGGCGAAACGTATTTACTAAATTATTTTATCAAGGATAAAGGGAAAAACGACTATTTAGATTTTGCATTAGAAGATGATGAAGAAGCATTCATCTTGGATTTCTGTAAGGAACAATTGCTAAAGGAAGATGTCGAATAAGCAGAAGGAGGCACAAGATAACTTGTGCCTCCTTTTTTCGTAATGCTTTTTCAGGAGTTTAGCATATTCCCTAATTTAACCCCAGATAATTCTCAGATAATTTTTATAAATACAATGAAAATGTATAAATTTGAAAAAAATACTGTTATAATACTGTTATTAATTATTTAATCTGTATTAAAACAGATTCGTTTTGTTAAAAAATTGGATGGAAATTTAGGCGGTGTATTTTTAGCGATTTGTACATTAAAGGGGATGGGAAAATGACGCTTTTGAAGGGTTTAAAAATTCTCGATTTTTCACCAATGTTACCAGGCTCATTTACTACGATGATGTTTGCCGATTATGGAGCGGATATTATTCACGTTGAATCATCACGAAGGGTGGATTTAATGCGTATAATGCCCCCCTACGATGAGCATAAGGAATCTTATATTCACCAACATTTAAACCGTTCTAAGAAATCGCTTACATTAAATTTAAAGACGGAAGAAGCGGTTAAAATTGTTAAATCTTTAATTCAGGAATATGACATTATAATTGAAGGGTTCCGACCTGGTGTTATGAAACGACTTGGTTTAGATTACGAATCACTTAAGGCAGTAAATCCGAAAATTATTTATTGCTCGATAACTGGATATGGTCAGACTGGGCCTTATAGACACCGCCCAGGACACGATAATAACTATTTATCTATCGCAGGTGTTCTTGATCATTCTCGGTTGAAGGGGAAAAAACCTGTAGCTATGGGGATACAAATTGCAGATATTGCTGGAGGAACTTTACATGCAGCGGTAGGGGTGCTAGCTGCAGCTTTTCACCGAGAACAAACGGGAGAAGGAAAATATGTAGATGTTTCAATGACCGATGCTGCATTTACCTTTAATGCACTATACGGGACTTCCTTTTTAGCTGGTGGACATTTACCTAAACCGGAGGAAGAAATATTAAATGGAGGAACTTTCTATGACTATTATCAAACAAAGGATGGTCGATATTTTTCGGTCGGAAGTTTAGAACCGCAGTTTAGAAAGTTACTTTGTGAAGCGTTAGAAATACCAGAATTAATACAAAGTACTTTCAATGACTCCTCCTATACACAAAAACGATTTAAGGAAGCGGTGAAAGATGCCTTTTTAACAAAAACTTTTAATGAATGGTTAGAGGTATTCAGTGAAGATTTTCAAGGCTGTGTAGAACCAGTTTTAAATTTCGAAGAGGCATGCCATCACCCACAAATTCAGGCCCGTAATATGATTGTAGAAGTTCCAGAAAAGGATGGGAAAATGCAAAAGCAAATTGGAACCGCAATTAAATTTAATCAAGTTGAACCAACCTATAAATTTGTAGGAGCGAAACTTGGGGAACATACAGAAGAAATTTTAGTTCAATTAGGATATTCAGAAGAAGAGATTCAACGATTTAAAGAAAAGGGCGTTTTGGAGTAATTAAAAGGGTAACAGGACATTATTAATTGACGGTTTCATGAAAAGAGTTGTCTCAATTTTTATGAGATAGCTCTTTTTTTGAAACTTTTCCAAATTAGAAACGTATTTCCATATAAGTAGGTCTATCGATTTAAGGAAATCTTAATAATTTTCGGTAACAAATCTTCATAAATATTGACTAGTATTAATACTAGACATGGTTTTTGGCTTTTAGGAGGTACATTATATGGATAAAGTAGTTTATATTGTTTTGACTGAAACGAAAACTCTTTTATCGAGGGCGATTCATTTATATACACAACATCATTTTACCCATGTTTCAATTTCACTTGATCCAGAGCTAAAAGAAATGTATAGCTTTGGGAGGAAAAGGGAAAAGAATCCGTTTATAGGTGGATTTGTTCACGAAAATCCTTCATCGAATTTATTAGGGGAAGCAAACTGTGCTATATATGCTTGCTCTGTTACAAATGAACAATACACATTGTTAAAAAATAGTATTCAATATTATAAACAGTTTAAAGATGCATATAAGTATAATTTTATCGGATTATTTGGAGTTATGTGTCGATTAAAAGTAAAAAGGGAAAACGCCTTTTTTTGCTCTCAGTTTATTGCAACCTTGTTTGAACAAGTAGGGCTTTCCCTATGTGGTCGAAGTCCATTTTTTATAAAACCTAATGATTTTATGGACTTTCCATATTTAACGTTAATTTATGAAGGAAAAATAAAACATTATATTTGTGATAATGAAAGAAATTCGAAGCAATTATCCCTTCCTTATTTTATTGCTTAACTTTCACATATTGAGAGACAAACTCTTTTAAGTCGTCAAAGTGGGAATTTACTTTCAAATATTTATTATAGATTTCCATTAACTTCTCAAAAAGCTCAAACTGTTCTGTTGCAAATAGTGCCTTTAACAAATTGCATAAATGTTTAGACGTCATCTCTGAAATTTCGAAATAAGGACTTTCTTCATTTTGGTATTGTTGTAACCAAACTTCAATAGATTGCCATACATATTGAGGTGAGTTATGGACAATGTAGGCAATATCCCTTTGAACAGTTGCTTCAATTTTAAATAATGCTTCTTGTCTCATGTCTAGTATATTGAAATAATCATATATACTTGTACAAGATGCCATTTCATGCTGTTGAATTAGTTGGATTACTTCATTGAATTGTTTATTTTGAACAAGGGCGTCGATTAATATAAAAAAGATATGTTCCAAATAGTTTTTATCGTATCGTTTTACAAGTGTTGATGGCTCAGGCTTTAAGTTGGGCAATACATCACTATATTCCAATAGTAATTCAATGGCATGATTAATTAACCGATCTTTTGTAATTAAATATTTACCATATTCAATTACTTTGTCTACATGACTTTGTTTGTAAGCCGTAATGGCTTGTATATAGATTAAAAGCGTATACTCCTTTTCAGATAAAGCCCATTTTCCTTTTCCCCAATTAACAATAATTTCCTCAATCATTGCATTTAATTTGCGAAAATGTCTTTTTCCTCCGTTATAATGCGCGATCAAATTAAATAGATGGAATTCCTTTAATTGATAGGAACGAATATTTTCATTATCAATATAGGAAATCAATTGATTCATAATAATAACCGATTGATTTAGCGTGTAGAATTGCTCCAACAAAAATTTAAATTGTTTTAATAATTGAGTCGGATTTTGGATGTCCTCTAACGGTGTTTGTATAAAAATAGAATAAATTTTTTTCAAAAACAATACATTCCAAAATGAGGAATGGTCGTTGTATATGATATGTATAAAGAATTTTTTCCCGATTTTGTATAGATGGATTTGTCTTAATCCGCCAACGGATTTTGATAGTTTCACTTCTTTACCAAATACAAGGGTAATTAAGTTCTCAAATTCCATTGAATGATGTACTAACAAATAATCAAAAAGGGCTTTTGTTCCTTGGGGTGAAGAGAAGTAGGAGATAAGCCGCTGATTTGCATTTTCAAGATCAATAGATGTTTTTTGTAATGTTGCATGTAAAAATAAATCAACTTCTCCCCAATGTTTTTGAGCAATGGATACGACAAGATCTCTAGCTTTTTCTAAATTAACTAATAATAAATCTTTCGGAAGCACAGCGCCGAAAATATCAAAATGCAATTTTTTCGTCTGAAGGTTGAAAATAGCATCTTCGAGAGGTTGTCCTATTAATCCCTTTGATTCATTGAGGAGTTGCTCATCAATTTTTAGCATACTCATCTTCCTTCCAAAGAAAAATCATAACCAAAATATATCAAATATTTGTATATCGTTGTACAAAAAATCTAAAGTATCTAAATACTTCAGGGATGTCGGGGCATTTTAAGCACTGGCTTATTTTTTTGAGCTCGTTTTTAATGTCATGGCCGATAAAATTGTTGCAATGTAAATGACACCAGTAAAAATAGCGTTTCCAACTGGTAACTCACCAGTAGTTGAATACGTTCTAATCAAATTAATGGTAAACAGTACCGAGATGAAAAGACAGATGTAAAAGTGTCTTTTATTTTTACGTTCTTTCATTTATTGACCTCTTTTATTTCTAGATTTACTTTGATGGTAACAATCAAAATGAATCGTGGCAATTGTTTTAGTTTTTTTATCTATTAGGAATTGAGTAGAACGAAAGTATTATCATATTCAGTAGACTGGATTAATTCATGAAAGAAAATTGGAAGGTGGAAGTGATTAGTTGATTTACTATTTTTTTCTTCCAAATAAAAGTGAGAAAGTACATTAACTTTGAAATTAAAGTATAAGATGTATTGAAAAAATGATAAAAATTTAATCAAGTATAGCGATTTATACATAGATCGGGAGAGAGAAGATAATTTTTTAAAAGGAATAATGGTTTTAAATAGGTCTATTTATTTATATAAATACCAATATTTATAATTTAAATAGACAGTAGGATATAAGGTGTATCTAAAAATTGAATTTTCTAAAAATTAAATTTAGTTTGTAGTAAATAATGATGAAACTACCTAATCTTTTTTTACCATTTTTTTCAAACTATCTTTATATCTTTGAGGGAATAAGGTAGATTTTAAATAGGCATAAGGAGGCACTAAAAAGGAGCGGATTATATTGAATTTACAACAAAATCCTGAGTTAAAATTTAGTAAAGATGATTTTGCACTAGACTTTGAAATTACGGCAGACGCTATGGAGCTATCTGGTGATTTAGAAACTTGGTCAGTTATTACTAAATTAGCAACTAAAGTTACGTGCAAATCTACTTGTACATGCAACTGTACAAGTTTCTGTACTATGTCCTGCTTTTAATTAAAATAAAATTATTTAATTCTTTAGAAGAAAAAAAATAAAATTATTCTAGGCCTCCTTATGTCTACAATTATTAATTATAATAATTATTTCAGAAAATTAAAAGTAATAAACATGATTAAAAAATTACGTTGGAAAATCAGGAGGTATACAAAAATATGTTAAGCTCCTTAAATTTTGAAATAGGTGAGTTTGTCACTGTTAGATTTCCAAATAGGCCTGTGAATCATTTAATTGATCATTTAAATCGTTTTAATTCCGATAATTTTAATAAAATCCAATTAATCAAGTTTTTATTAGAAGATAATGAGTTTGTATTTAATATTAAAACAGCAAGCCCCTCTTTATTCCACAACCTTACAAATCTAGAGGTTAAAAGTAAAAAGCAAATTGATAATATATTACATTCTCTAATAAAGTACTATAAAAGGTTTTATAGTAGACCTACTCCTTTTAGTTTGTTTTCATCCGTTGCATTGGGAACTTTTGAAAATCAGGAGGTTGAACTACCGAAAATTTCAAAAAGTGATTTGATCCCGCAAATAAGAATTAGCGAAGAATGGCTAAACGGATTTATTTTAAAATTGGAAAACGATTTTAAAATACTTCGTTCTTTAGAATTAAAAACAAATGATTTAATAATCGAAGAGGACTCCACATATTATCTAGCTTATTATACAAGTAGTGATGCTGACGAAAAGACTTCGATAAAAGAGGTAAATTTGAAAAAGACAAATTTACTCGAATACACATTAAATTATTTTAAGTCAGGTAATCGTGTAGAGAGTTTTCTTTCTATTTTAAGTAAACAGAAAATTGAAGAAGTGGACGCGTTGAATTATTTACAAAATTTATTACATAAAGAGTATTTAATCTCTAATCTAAGAATATCGAACTCAGTTGAAGATAAAATTTTAGAATTGAAAAATTTATTAAACAGTTTAGGTGATGCTGCAAAACCATACACTTTATTTTTAGATAGTATTACTGTAACGGGGTTAGATGACAGTTATTTAGAAAAAGAAAAGGTAATGAAAGAATTTGTTGAAGTAAAAGAATATTACCAAATCGATAGTTTTTATTCAAAAAAGCTAGCTTTACCGTATTCCTTAAAAAAGGAGTTTATAAAGTACTCACAAATTATGTATAAAATAGGAGCTTTATTAGATTCGAGAGATAAAGTAATGGAATATTACTTAAATAAGTTTATGGATAACTACGGTATAAATGTAGGTGTTCCTATTAAAACATTAATTAATGATAAAAGTGAATTAGGACCGCCGCCGACTTATTTAAATCCGTCTAGTGTATTGGACTTTGAATATTACAATTCCAATAGCTTTCAACCTCCTAAAAAAAATAACTTTATTAATGAATTTATAACTTTATTACTACATGAAAAAATTGAGGAAATTGATATACAAGAACTTCTAGTAAATTTTGAAATTGATTCAACAGAGTTAAAAGAGGGAAGTGCAGATATTTACGTATCTGTTTATCAAGATGGTGATCATTACCGCATTTATCCGTCAGGGAATATTTTTTCGCCATTTGCTGGAAGAACGGCAGGAAGATTTTTATACGGTTTACCTGAAAAAGAAGTAAAAACGTTTTTAAGTAAACAAAAGGAAGATTTATTATCCATTGATTCTAATGTTGAGCTAGTGAATGTAACTTTGAGTCCTTTTATTCCGAGGGCTTCGAATGTGATGAAGGCACCTTCAAGTTATCAATATGAAATCTCCATTTCCTCATTCCATAATGCCGCAAAAGAATTAGTGGATTTAGAAGATATTTACGTTTATACAGATGGTGAAAAACTGAAGTTTTATAGTAAAAAGTTAAGGAAAGATCTTAAATTCACTATTTCACATATGTTAAATCATCAAATGAATACCCCAAATATATATCGATTTATGATTGATGTTGAGCTATATAATAACTTTTCAACGCAATCTTTTAACTGGGGAATTCTTGATAATAAGCCTAGCTTACCTCGTATTAAATGTGGGGATTTTATAATACAACCTAAAAGCTGGAATTTGCAAATAAAGGACAAAAAAGAGGCTGAAGAGTATGTGAATCAGTTTATAGCAAAATATAATGTTCCTCGTTTCGTAAAGATTGTAGATTATGATAATTTCGTCCTTATTGATCTAAACTTTAACTATAGCAAGGAAATTTTAATTAAAGAACTTGCCAGTAAAAAGCGACTGTATATTGTTGAGGCAGATGAATTAAATTATAAAAGTATTTTAAAAGATAATAATAACGATTTATTTATTAATGAAATTGTGTTTTCTGTCTTTGTTAAAAAACAATTAAAAAATGAAAATCAACAGCAAAAAACTTCGAAACAACTAACTTTATATGAATCAAATTTATCGACTAATAGATATCCTGAAAATTGGTTTTATGTAAAGCTTTATTATCAAATAGGGAAAGATATCAAAATATTAACGAAAAATTTATTAGAATTTATTCAGAAAATCGATGGCATAGGAGAAGTTTTTTATATTAAATATGCCGATCCAAGACCTCATATTCGTCTAAGGGTGAAGTTTTTTGAAGGGAATAAGAACATCGTACAAGATAATTTGCATCAACTTTTAAACTATCTTTTTGAACAACGTTTAATTTATGATGCTAATTATACAAGGTATAAAAGGGAGTTGGAAAGATATGGTGGACCCGAAGGAATAACTTTAGCGGAAAATGTATTTATTGTAGATTCTCTCCTTGTTTTACATTTATTAAGGTTAATTGAGGCTAATAAAGATATTAAATATTATATTTTAACCATTATCTCAACTGCGATGTTAAATGAATTTATTGAAGCGGGGCAACTACTTAATTGGATAGGTGAAAACTTCAATATCAATAAGAAATATTATAAAGATTATCGAAAGGAAATTAAAGAGAATCGAAAAAAGGATAAAGTTGAACAAGGTTTAAATAGCTTTCTCACTTCTGATATAGGCGTAATGTGGAAGAAGAGGCTGAAAGAGTATAAAGATTTTCTAAATAACTTTAGTATGAACGAGTATTACATTGCATCGATTCTTCATATGCATCTAAACAGATTAGGTATCCATAATACAGAAGAAGAAAAGATGTTAAATATGATTTATTACTATTTGAAGGAAGAGTCCTATAAAGCTTTAACTACACATTAAGTTCATTTCCGTCATCACGGCTTTTTAAAATTTGATTTTTCTTCTATATTAAAAGTTTTTCTCAACATAACAGTTACAAAGTTGGTTTAATCCTTTAGTAAATCTAACTGTAAGAAATGAGGATAAATAATTGATAAAAAATGATATGAAATTACAAGAAAGCTTGTTTGCATATGCTGAAAACTTTCGAGATATTAAAAGTGTCATTGATTATACAAATGAGGAATTTCAAAAACTTGAACACCCTTTTGGTGAATTATTTTATAACTTTTCATATTACGATATTGCTAACGGATTAATCGGGAACTGTTTATTTTTATCTGAAATGTATCAAGTAACAGGGGATATGAAATACCTTTTATACGCCCATCAAATTTTGAAATTAGGGATTAATCGCAAAGGAATTGAATCTATTGACAATCCTGGTCTTTGGTCAGGACTAGCAGGTGTATGTTTTGTATTAGAAACGTTAAATCAGAATAAAGATATGTATGGTGATATTATTGAAAGTTGCGATCAAGTTTTAAAGGAACAGATCCGGAAGAAATTAAATGAAGCTAAACTAAATTTATCAAACGATAATGTGAAAATGACTGATTTCGACTTGATGGAGGGGCTAGTAGGAATCACTCAGTATATTTTAAGTTACAAAATGGATCATAAGGAATATTTACCTTTACTATATGATATAACGGACTATTTTATCGAATTAGCCGAGTATCATATTGAAAATGACAGGAAAGTCCCTAATTGGTTAATTAAAGCTGAAAATCAATTTCTTAATGAGGAGAAAGTAAAATATCGCCTTGGTAATTTTAATCAAGGTGTCTCCCATGGAATTTGCGGCGTATTAATAATTTTAATCAAACTTTATAAAGTGCTTAAGAAGGAGAATATAAAGCCGGCGATTAAAGTATTAACAGAATGGTTCTATAATACGAAATCTACATGGAACGATTGTTTCGTATGGGAGAAAAAATTAAAATGGGAACAATTATTCGAAGAAAAGGAAATTCAATATAGTGAAAATCAATTGAATTTAAGTTGGTGTTATGGGGATTTAATGATTGTTTATGCTTTATCAGCAGCTGCGGAATTGTTAAATAATCACAATCTATTATTATTTACTAATAATTGTTTAGATTCATATGAAGAAGCTAATATTCATATGAATCTAATTTCTCCAAGCATCTGTCATGGATATGCCGGAACATTATTTTCAATAAAAAAACTGAAGATAATGAAAAACTTCGAGGTTTTACCAACTTTAAGTAATCAATTGTTAAATAGTTTAACTTCCTCCTATGATGCGAAGTATAAATTTGGGTTTAAAGACGTAGAGGAGTATAACGGAAAAGTGATTTTAATGGATAAATATTGTTTACTAACTGGTAGTTCGGGTATTTACTTAACCCTACTATTTCTTGAGCAACAACAAATAAAAACAAAGTGGGATGCATTATTTTTATTAGATTAGATTGAGTAAGTAAAGGAGATATTATGACATTATTAAAACTACTAAATTTAGTCAAATGGCCAAAAGCATTATTATTTACAATCATTGTCCTTTCTATTGCATCAGCGGTTATCTCCTTAGCTTTACCTATTTTAACGAGAGATTTAATTGATGCTTTTACGAATAATAGCGCTTCAAGTAAAGACGTCATAACATATATCGTTATTTTTGCCATTAACGGATTAGCCGGTGGTACTTCGTTCTACTTAATAAAATTATTGGGAAGTAAAATTATGTTTGGATTAAGGGAAACTATTTTTTCCAATATTATTAAGCTTCCCGTTTCCTATTACGACCGAACAGAAACGGGTGTTGTCATTAGCAGAATGACTGATGATGTAGAAACGATTAATGACTTCATAACCGAAAAATTAACTAATTTAATTTCTCAAGTTATTATTATAGTTGGCTCCATTACGATGTTATTCATTTTAGACTGGAAACTTACAGTGCTAATTTTTATCGCAATCCCTATTATTTTAGTGGTGATTATACCAATCGGTAATTTAACTTATAAAATTGCAATGGAGAAACAAGACACATTAGCGAATTTTACTGGTTTATTAAATCGAGTTTTATCGGAAATAAGACTTGTGAAAGTTTATAACGCGGAAAAAAAAGAGTTAAGTAATGCGAACAAGAGTTTAAAAGATTTATATAATTTAAGCTTAAAGGAAGCGAAGATTCAATCGATAGTTTCCCCTGTTGTTACTTCTACTTTAATTTTTGTATTATTTTCAGTTATTGGATATGGGGTATACCGTATTTCAATCGGAACGTTAACTGCAGGAACCTTCGTTGCTATTATTTTTTATTTAGTTCAGGCGGTTACACCAATGGCTTCATTATCTGCTTTCTTTACTGAGTTTAAGAAAACAGAAGGTGCAACGAAGAAGTTATATGATTTGTATTTAGAAGAGAAAGAACGACTTCTTGAAAACAAACAAAATAATGATAATGAGTACATTGAACAAAGTTTAGGAGATATTGAATTTAAAAATGTATCCTTTGCTTATAACGAAGAGGAAATCGTATTAAAAAATGTAAACTTTAAAATTCCAGCTCAAAAAATCACCGCAATCGTAGGACCTTCTGGATCTGGAAAATCAACCATTTTCTATTTACTAGAAAGGCTATATCAAGTGTCGGAAGGTGAGATAACATTTCATAATGTAAATATTAATGAATATCCATTACATGAATGGAGAAAACAGATTGGTTATGTAATGCAAGAAAGTTCATTGATGGGTGGAACGATTGAAGAAAATTTAGTTTATGGAATAGATAATAATTATACAGAAGCGGATTTACATCGTATTGCAAAAATTTCAAATTCAGAAGAGTTTATTGCAAAATTTAAAGATAAATATCAAACATTAGTTGGCGAACGTGGTGTGAAACTATCGGGAGGACAGAAACAAAGAATTTCAATAGGTCGTGCATTATTTAGAGATCCTAAAATTCTCCTTTTAGATGAAGCTACTTCAAGTTTAGACAGTGAAAGTGAAGTGTACGTGCAAGAAGCCATTAATAATTTAATAAAGGATCGAACTACGCTTATCATTGCCCATCGCTTGTCGACAGTAAAAAACGCAGATCAAATTATATTTTTAGATAATGGGGTAATAACGGGTATTGGAACCCATGATGAACTGATGAGTAGTCATGAAAAATATTCCTATTTTGTTCAAACTCAATCTTTTGATTAATTTATGAGGTGATAGAATGTTTATTTTAGATTTACTTTTTGATATTGCATTTTCAATTTATACATCTTTAGGTTTCGGAACACCTCAACATAAAATAAATACAAAAATGGATAAGTTATCGAAGAAATATCCGGAAGTTTACAAGCTATATGAAGAGCATAAGGAACTTTTCGAAGGCAACGAAAAACTGTCAAAATTGATTTTAGAGCATCCTATTAAAAGGGCGGAAGACAAAGAACAATTAGCTAAAAAGATTGAGCAATTTTTCACTAATTATAAACAGGGAGTTGCTAATGGAGAGTAACTTTAATATGGAACGTTTTCAATGGAATATTGAACGATTACAAATTAAAAAGAACCTGCATTTAGAGAACAATTCATTTAAGCCGAAAATTGCTTTAATTGATAGTGGAATTGATTATAAGCATACAGAATTTAATGGGAAAATAAATCTAAATGATTCATATAATTTTGCAAATGGTAATCAAGATATAACAGATAATTTAGGGCATGGTACGATGGTAGCGGGAATTATATGTGCAGAAAATGTGATCCAGGGTTGTTATTCAAATGTAGAACTAATTGTATATAAAATTACGGATAATCTATCATACGATGTTTCCAAATTGTTAAGGGCGATGAATCACTCTATTAAAAGTAAAGTAAATTTGATTAATCTAAGTCTCTCAATTCCTTTTGATAAATTAAGTGAAGAACTTATTGAACTTTTTTGTGAAGTATTTGATAGAGCAAATAAAAACAATGTTATCATTGTTATCGCAGCAGGCAATCAAAATAAAAAACTTTCGAAAAACTTTACGACTAAATATAAAAATGTTTTCCTTATAGGAGCTAGCAATAGTAACGGTTTAAAAAGTAGTTATTCTAATTTTGGAGCCGTTGATTTTATTGCTCCAGGTGGAGATTGGAACCAAAGTGAATTTAGTCTAGACGACCCTATACTCACTTGTTACCCAACTCATCTTACAACAATGGACCCTTTAAATAATAACTTAGGTATTCCTAAAGGATATTGTATTAGTTACGGGACGAGTATAGCTGCTGCCCATGTAACAGGCTGCATAGCATATTTAATGGCGAATTATTTTAAATTAACGAATTCCATATTCAATACGGAATATCTGTATTCGATTTTATGCAATAATAAGTCTAATAATCAGCAGCCGCATTATTCATTTCATGGAGAAATAAATTTATTCAAAAGTTTAAATTCAATTTACAATCGGACGTAAAAATACAAAAAGTAGAGCTAAAATGAAAAAATTGGATATAGGGGTTTTTAGGTTTATAATCATAGTGAGGGATTTGATCAATGGTCAATCTCTCACTATTTAATTTTGAATGTAGTATTTTAATTTAAAATTCATTTTTGAACTTTTAAAAGTAAATTGAATAGAGTAAACCGAGAGGATTTGAAGAACGATGAATTACTTATCCATGATATTCTTCCAAATTGTAGCCCCTATTCTTGTCTTGTTAGGGGTAGGGGTAGGATTACAGAAGAAATTTAATTTTAATTTAAAAGCAATGTCCCAGTTAATTACCTATTGTTTTATGCCTATAGCCGTTTTTCTTAATATCTATGAAACTTCTATTCAAATGTCGGTATTAGGACATGTGGCATTGTTTATTTGTCTTTTCATTGGAAGTCAGATGCTTTTAAGTCATTTTATAGCGAAATTATTGAAGTTAAATCGAATGGAGTCAGCCGTATTTAAAAATAGTGTTGTCTTAATAAACTCAGGAAATTATGGTATTCCTGTTGCTCAGATGGTCTTTGCCACCCAACCAATAGGAGTTGCTATACAAGTAATACTAGTCATTTTCCAAAATATGGCGACCTATACATATGGATTATATAATTTAATTTCTACAACAAAATCAGGTGTTGCAATTGTAAAAGATTTTCTTAAAATGCCGATTGTCCATGCTCTTGTGATTGGTATCCTTTTGAATGTCCTAAATATTGAAATTCCCCAATCTATCCGGATACCTCTTGATCATATATCAGATGGCTTTGTAGCGTTGGCCCTTATTACCCTTGGAGCCCAGTTATCACAAATTGAAGTGAAAACGATTTTCCGTAAAACAATACTTATTAGCTGTTTTACGAGATTAATAATTGGCCCAGCGGTGGCACTGTTGATTATTTTCCTTCTGAAATTAGATGGGGTAGTGGCCCAATCATTGTTAATTGCAAGTTCATTCCCGACATCTCGGAACAGTTCGAGTCTTGCTCTTGAATACGATATTGAGTCAAATACGGCAGCACAAACCGTTTTATTCTCCACAATCGTCAGCTGTTTAACAGTAACCTTTGTCATTTATCTTTCTACAATTCTATTTGGTTAAAATAAAAGCTTCGTAATTCGGTACCGAATTACGAAGCTTTGTTTGTTGGATTGGATATCAATGAAAAGTTGTTATAAGGAGTTGACTATATTATTGACCTACTTTAGTTAAATATGGGTTTGAAAGATCCATACCATCTAAAGTTAGACCCATAGCTTTTGCTACACCTTCACCATAAGCTGGATCAGCTAAGTAGCAGTGTAGGATGTGGCGACGTTTAATGAATTCTTCTACGCCTTCCATGTTTGCAGCAGTTGTTTCGAATAAACGTTGTTGCTCTTCTGCTGTCATTAAGTTGAATAATTTACCTGGTTGTTCGAAGTAGTTGTTATCATCTTCACGGAAATCATATACATCAGCTGGACCATCTAAAGCTAAAGCTGGATCTTTGTATTGTGGTTGAGCTTGTAGTGCACCGTAGCTGTTAGGGTAGTAAGAAATTGCACTACCGTTATTGCCGTCAACACGCATTGCACCATCGCGGTGGTAAGCCATGAATGGGCAACGTGGTTTGTTTACTGGAATTTGGTAATGGTTTACACCTAAACGGTAACGAGTTGCGTCTGCATAAGCGAATAGACGAGCTTGTAACATACGGTCAGGTGAGAATGAAATACCAGGAACTACGTTAGATGGAGCGAATGCCGCTTGCTCTACATCAGCGAAGTAGTTTTCTGGGTTACGGTTTAATTCGAATTCACCAACAGGAATTAATGGATATTCAGATTTATACCAAACTTTTGTTAAATCGAATGGGTTATCTTTGTGATTACGAGCTTGTTCTTCTGTCATCACTTGGATGTACATTTTCCATTTAGGGAAATCGCCGCGCTCGATCGCTTCGAATAAGTCGCGTTGAGCAGACTCACGGTCTTGACCGATTACTTTTGCAGCTTCTTCATCTGTTAAGTTTTTAATACCTTGTTCTGTGCGGAAATGGAATTTCACATATACTCGCTCACCAGCTTCATTGATCATAGAGTATGTGTGAGAACCGAATCCGTGCATGTGACGGTAACCATCTGGAATACCACGGTCAGACATTACGATTGTTACTTGGTGTAATGCTTCTGGTAGGCTAGTCCAGAAATCCCAGTTGCTATTAGCGTTGTGCATGTTAGTTTTTGGATCACGTTTTACAACGTGGTTTAAATCTGGGAAGTGTAATGGGTCGCGGAAGAAGAATACAGGTGTGTTGTTACCAACTAAATCCCAGTTACCTTCTTCAGTGTAGAATTTAAGAGCGAAACCACGGATATCGCGTTCTGCATCTGCTGCACCACGTTCACCAGCTACTGTAGAGAAACGAGCGAACATTTCAGTTTTCTTACCAACTTCAGAGAAGATTTTTGCTTTTGTATATTTCGTAATGTCATGAGTTACAGTGAAAGTACCAAATGCACCTGAACCTTTTGCGTGCATACGACGTTCTGGAATAACTTCACGGTTAAAGTTAGCTAATTTTTCGATTAGAAAAACATCTTGTAAAAGAATTGGGCCACGACGACCTGCTGTTAATACATCGTCATTACTTACAACTGGAGCACCAGTAGTAGTAGTTAAACGTTGATCGTTTTTATTTGTCATGTTTAAACCTCCTAAATTTTATAACTTTTACAATAGTAACTATAACAAATCTACATCATAATTGCTACTAAATTATAATAATTCTTTTTAAGAAATTTGTCTATTTAACGAATAATTCGCACGAATGATGAACCTAATATGTAAAGATAAATTTGTATATAAGTTTGGATTAATTAATGAAAATGTTGCTTTGTATGGGTTTTTAGTATGGTTGAAGGATCTGATTTATGAGGTATTTATATTAAAATGTAAATAATCTTATATAAAAAATAATACGGAATTTACAAAAAAATAAAAAATAGGGCATCCCTTATTGAAAATAAGGTGTTCTAATTGAAAATTAAAAGGATGATTTTCCATTATCATTCTTAATTCCATTATATAAGATTAGTAGGTAAATTGGAAAGAAAATAGCAACTTTAAATGGAAAGGACGATAATGAAACTTTATTTAGTAGATAAAGCTTTTCTTTATAAAGTATGTCTATTGTTAGTCATATATAAAAAATACATCTTTTAAGGTAGTTTACCTTGATTGAGATTTTAAAACTCGTTCCTCTAAAATAACGATATGGAGGAGCATAATCATGACATCATCATATGAACATAAAGGAAAAAAACTAAAAGACGCCGAAGAGTTTTTAAGTTTATATATACAGGAAACGGATTTATCAGAAGATTGGTTGCATGAACGATTGGATGATATAAAGCGTGCCGGAAGTTATAACCCTACTACGGAGGAATTATTTTTCGGTGCTAAGGTCGCGTGGAGAAATAGCAATCGTTGTATCGGGCGTTTGTTTTGGAAGTCGTTACATGTTTTTGATGAACGGCATTTAGAAACGGCTGAAGAAATCTTTTTTGCCCTTATCCGCCATATACAATTTGCCACAAATAAAGGGAAAATTAGACCGACTATAACAATTTTTAACGAAAATAAAGTAAGAATATGGAATTACCAATTAATTCGCTATGCCGGATACGAAATATCCGGAGGGACAGTAGGAGATCCAGATTCGATTCCATTTACGAAAGTTTGTATGGACTTAGGCTGGAGGGGAGCGGGAACACCCTTTGATATATTGCCCCTCGTCATTCAAGTTGGAAATAATAAGCCAGCACTATTTGAAATTCCGAAAGAAGCTGTGCTAGAAGTTGAAATACGCCATCCCCAATATGAACAAATTTCTAAGTTAAATTTAAAATGGTATGCTGTGCCGATTGTTTCTAATATGAAGTTAAGTATTGGTGGAATAGAATTTAAAGCAGCACCTTTTAATGGATGGTATATGGGAACGGAAATTGGGGCGCGGAATTTTGCGGATGTTAATCGCTATCATTTGTTGCCGAAAGTTGCAGAAGCAATTGGGCTGGATACGAACTCCAATATGACATTGTGGAAAGACCGGGCCCTTGTTGAGTTAAATACGGCTGTCCTTCATTCCTTTAAGGAGGATGGTGTCAGCATAGTAGATCATCATACAGCAGCCCAACAATTTCAATTATTTGAGCAACAAGAAGAACAGGCGAATCGAAAGGTAACAGGCAACTGGTCATGGTTAATTCCACCGATGTCTCCTGCTACAACACACATTTTCCATAAGCCAATAGAAAACCTCATTAAGAAGCCAAATTACTTTTATCAAAATAGGCCATTTTAGTTTAACGAATCTAAAATGTAGGGGCTTGACAATGTTTTCTAGCCTTATTTCAATAGTGAACATTCGATATTTGAATCCTCCTGAAAACGGTAGTAAGAGATCGGTAAATGGACCTTAATAGAATTAAATAAAAAAGATATAGGAAATGATGATATAATGACTAGTGGTAACAAAATTTGCCATTCTGATAAATAAAACACCCTTAGTGGAGGTTTCTAATGCAAGCGGATATATCCATTTTTCTATGTTTTGGAGCAGGACTTTTAACTTTCCTTTCTCCCTGTGTATTTCCTCTATATCCTGTCTTTTTATCTTATATAACAGGTTTAAGTGTGGATAAAATACAAAAGGGAGAAATGAGTGGGCAGAGGAAAGCGATCTTCCATACAATTTGTTTTTTACTTGGTTTTTCAATAATATATTTAGTTTTAGGCTTTGGCACTGCAGAAGGAGCTACTTTTATTGAATCTTGGTATTTTCAGTATGGGGATTTAGTTCGGCAAATCGGAGCCATTTTAATGATTATCTTTGGTCTTATTACAGTTGGAATTTTACAACCGAAATTTTTTATGAAAGAACGAAAAGTTCATATTCAACATAAGCCTGCAGGATATTTCGGTTCATTAATCATTGGGTTAGCCTTTGCTGTCGGTTGGACACCTTGTACAGGTCCTATTTTAGCTGCCACTTTAACCCTTGTTGGAACAAATCCTTCCCAAGGCCTATGGTATATGGCGGCATATATTTTAGGGTTTAGTGTACCTTTTCTTTTCATGGCTTTTTACTCAACAAAATTTACTTGGATCAAAAAATATACAGGGACAATCATGCGAATAGGTGGAGCAATCATGATCCTAATGGGTGTAATTCTTTATTTTGATAAATTCACAATGATAAATGCTTTACTTCAACCTATATTTGGTGATTTCCAAGGTTTTTAAAATTTGTTTAACTTTTTTCGAACCTAATAAAAAAATCTGCTTGCCTTAAAATGCTAAGAGAGCAGATTTTTTTATTTATTGGATTTGTATACTGTTTATCTTTTCTTTAAAATCATTTCAATTAGTTCGTCTCGATCGATTAAATACACGTCGTTTGTTTCGGCTAATTTCTCTGCTTGTCTTGTAAAATAGCTGTTCGTTACAACCCATGCTTCGGTCGCATCATACATTTTCAATGAACCGATAATTTCTTGTACAGCCTTTACACCAACAGAACCGGAATAGCGTTTAGCTTGGACGGCGATAATATCATCTCGATCTTCAAGAATTAAATCTGCACCGTAATCACTTGAAGCCTTTGTATAGGAAACTTTATATCCACGCTTTTGGAAGAGGTGACCTAAAAATTCCTCAAATTCTTCACCGGTCATTTCATCGATTTCCTTAATACCAGCTTTTCTTAATCTGGCATAACCCCGTGTCTTCCGCCAAATTTTAAAACTAATAATTAAGAGAAGAAAAAGGATTATCGCAAAAATTGCTCCATTAAACGTATTTGTATAGTACCATCCTAAATATCCAATAATCGCAAGGATGATAATGGGAAATATTCTAATTTGTTTTTTCTTTTTTTCTTTGCGCTTTCGCAAAATGGTTAACCCCTTTTATGTAACAATTTATATCATTGTAACATAAAAGGGGTACGTATGTTTGTATAGTGTGCTATAAATAGCGATCTTTTGCACTAATATAAGCAGAAATACATAAAACGATGGAAACGATAATAAATAAACCATTCGGTACATACCAACTATTGGCCATATCATGTAAAAATCCGAATAATACTGGTCCTATAGCTGCAAGTAAATAGCCAATTGATTGGGCAAATCCGGATATTTGGGCAGCCTCATAAGCGGTTTTTGTACGTAATGTAAATAACATGACGACGGTACCAAAGGACGCGCCTCCACCTAGTCCAATTAAGATCATCCATAGTATAGTGAAATTAGTAAATTCAAAAAATACGCCGAAAAAGCCTACAATATAAAACAAAGTGAAAAGGATAACGATGGGCCGTTGAGAGCGTAATTTCTCAGCAATGATAGGAATAAGGAATGTCATTGGAATTTGAGACATTTGCATTACAGAAGTCATCCATCCGGCTTTGTCTGCACTAAAGCCTTGGGAGATTAAAATTTCTGGTAACCAAGCAGCAGAACAGTAAAAAATAAGGGACTGTAAACCCATGGAAACAGCAATAGCCCATGCCAATAGAGATTTCCAAAGTTTGGTAGATTCACTCTTTGTTGTACCATTTTTAGAAATGTTATTTAAATCAACTTTTTCTCCACGGAGAAGGGGAATCCAAGTGATTAAAGTGATCAATGTTAAGACGATGGGACCAGCTAATGCACCTTGCCAACCGACGTTTGAATTTGCCGCAATTGGATTGCTAATGCCTAGGGCTACAGCTGCCGAAATATTCATTGAAACAGTGTAGATACCCGTTAATAAACCGATGTGAAAAGGAAATTTCATTTTAAAAAAACTTGGAAATAATACATTTCCAAAAGCGATTGCAACACCGATTAAAACGGTTCCGATAATTAAAAGGGATGTACTTCCAACGGAACGTAAAATAATACCAATGGTTAGTAATATGATGGAGTAAAATAAAGTCCATTCCATGCCGAATTTACGGGAAATGCGTGGAACAAAGGGTGAAACAAAGGCAAAGGCTAAAAGGGGAATAGTTGTCAAAAAGCCGGCCAATACATTGGATATCCCAAGACTATCCCGAATAAATGAAATAATAGGGCCAACCCCAGTTAAAGGTGTTCTTAATGTACTTGCGAAAAAAATAATTGCGACGACAAAAAGTATCGTATTGGTATGTAGTTTTTTTTCTCGATGGGAAATTTTATTTGTAGTCATTTTTGGACCCTCCAATATGTATGTGAAAATTCTACAAATTAGAAAATATAAATTTTTATGTTAAACTATGAAACGAGCTAATTTTTATCATACAACTTCTACCAGGTTTATGGTAGTGTGATGAAAGTTAAAAATGCCATCCTTAAGTGATGGCTGTTATTTTTTAAACATGTAAGTTTGTAATCGAATTATTGTACATACTGTATGTATGCGTATATTAAAGGAGATTTTCAACATGAGTGACAAAGAATCAAAACAAAATCAGCCTGAACTAAAAAGGGCTTTGAAAAGTCGTCATATAACCATGATTTCCCTTGGGGGAACTATCGGGACTGGCTTGTTTTTAGCAAGTGGAGCTTCCATAGCTCAAGCTGGTCCAGGTGGAGCGCTAATTGCATATGCTCTTATTGGTATAATGGTTTATTTCCTTATGACAAGTCTAGGGGAGATGGCCGCGTACATGCCGACATCTGGTTCATTTAGTACATATGCAACGGAATTTGTAGATCCGGCCTTCGGATTTGCCATGGGTTGGAATTATTGGTATAACTGGGCGATAACAATTGCAGCGGAAATCTCCGCCGTAACCCTCATTATGAAATTTTGGTTTCCAAATAGTTCTTCCGCTCTTTGGACGGTACTATTTATAATTATCATTTTAACTTTTAACTTATTATCCGTTAGAGCCTATGGTGAAAGTGAATATTGGTTTGCCATGATCAAAGTGGCAACGGTTATTGTCTTTATCGTTGTTTCGTTTTTAATGATTTTTGGCATTTTAGGTGGTCATGATCCATTAGGATTTGAAAACTTTTTTGTTGGAGATGCGCCTTTTAATGGTGGATTCCTTGCTATTTTCGGTATCTTTTTAGCGGCAGGATTCTCATTCCAAGGAACTGAACTTTTAGGAATTACTGCTGGGGAAACAGATGACCCTGGAAAAAACATTCCGATAGCTGTTCGTTCAGTTTTCTGGCGTATTTTACTTTTTTATATTTTAGCTATTCTTGCAATCGGATTATTAATTCCTTATACAGATTCACGCTTACTTTCTGAAGATGTGGCTGTGTCACCATTTACGTTAGTGTTCGATAAATTAGGAATTGCCTTCGCTGCTTCAGTGATGAATGCGATTATATTAACTGCCATGCTATCTGCGGGTAATTCAGGTCTTTATGCATCTTCACGTATGCTATGGCAGCTTGCAGTGGATGGAAAAGCGCCGAAAATTTTTGCAAAGTTAAGTAAGCGTGGTATTCCGGTTTATGCGTTGTTAGCTACGTTAGCAGTCGGTTGTTTAGCCTTTTTATCTTCTTTCTTTGGCGATGGTGCCGTATACATGTGGTTATTAAATGCTTCAGGTCTTTCCGGTTTTCTTGCTTGGATTGGGATTGCGATTAGTCATTATCGTTTCCGTAAGGCGTACCAATTACAAGGTCGTGATTTAAGTTTATTGCCATATAAAGCGAAGTTATACCCATTCGGACCTTTATTTGCACTTGTCGTTTGTATAATCGTTATAGTTGGACAAAATTACACTGCATTTATCGGTGGATCCATTGATTGGTATGGCGTAGCAGTTTCCTATATTGGGATACCTTTATTTTTAGCATTATGGATAGGATATAAAATCAAACATAAAACGAAGGTTGTCTCATTAAAGGATTACGATTTCGATAAATAAGAAAAATCGGCAAAATAATTTGCCGATTTTTTATTGTTTAAGGAATTAAAAATTACATCTTTAGGGAAAGACTTTCCTTGTTATAATGGACATAATAAACTAAAGTAGCGCTAAGTAAAGGATGTTGAGATATGTCAGTGTCGAAAGGATTTTTAAAAAAAATACAAAGTTGGGCAGTGGACAAAAAGTCCGATAGTATTGCGTTTTTACCTTTTCAAGGAGATGGAAACCCATACAAATCAAAGGTTTTTTTAGTAGGGGCAAAACCAGAACTTCATTTTCATTTAGATGCAGGTGATATCGAAATCTATGCAGATTCTTTAGTCGATAGCAAATTATTTCATGATGTATTCCATGACGAGATGTCCCGTGAATATAAAGGGTCTATAAACTTTGCGAAATGGGTAGAGGAACATTTGAATGCGTCAGTTACTTTATCTAGCGTAAACTGTTTTATTTCGGACCCGGATAATTTGAAGCAATTGAAAAAAAGCAAACACCCACTTTATATTCAAGGGTTTGAAGTATTTCAACAAGTGCTCAATGAATTTGAACCAAACATTTTAGTACTTCAAGGTGCCTCTGCTTATAAGTTGTTTTTTGAACAATTCCAACATCAACTAGTCGAGTTGAGAGAACAGGATATAAATGAAACAGTTGCTAATCTAGAGCGAAAGGGTGTAATAGCAAAGCTACAGCTGAACAATGGAGGCATTGTAGATGTTCTAGTGTGTCGAAGTATGGGGTATTTTGGAAAAGAAGGAAACTCCTTTAGACAGATTAAATCTACACTTACTCAGCTATTACATTAATTTATATCTAAAGAAGGAAATAAAAGGTTAAAAGGCGAACATTGTTTAGAAAATACCTTCTAATTTGTCTAATTTCCGAATAATTAGAATCGTTTTATTATTTTGCGGGTTATTGCATTTCATTTTATCCGTGTTTATAATTGGGACATTCTTAACAATCTTTACAATTAGCTTTTCTATTAAGCTATTAATATTTTCACTCATATAATGGCGAGGATATGGCTCGCAAGTTTCTACCGACTTACCGTAAATAAGTCGACTATGAGAGGCAATGTTTAGATTACGGTACCCTTATAGGGGGAATTTCGTATTCTATTAACTTTCGACATTTTACTCGAAAGACTTGTTCCACTCATAGCGGGATAAGTTTTTCGAGTTTTTTATTTGCTCAAAAACAAACAAGGAAGGAATTTCATTTATGCAATTACTAAAAGATAAAATCCTTAAAGAAGGACGAGTTTTATCAGAGACGGTTTTAAAGGTTGACTCCTTTTTAAATCATCAAATTGATCCTTTATTGATGAAAGAAATTGGTGAAGAATTTGCCAATCGTTATTCAGATGATGTCATTACAAAAATTTTAACGATTGAATCTTCAGGTATTGCGCCAGCTACTATGTTAGGTTTAGTCATTGGGGCACCTGTTGTTTTTGCCCGTAAAAGAAAATCACTAACTTTAGCAGACAATCTTTATTCTTCTAAAGTACATTCCTTTACAAAAAATGAAACGAATGAAATTTCGGTTTCTAGAGACTTCTTATCACCAGATGATAATGTGCTAATTATCGATGATTTTTTAGCAAACGGTGAAGCGGTAAAAGGATTATTAGATATTGCACAACAGGCAGAGGCCAATGTAATCGGAGTAGGGATTGTTATTGAAAAAGGATTCCAACAAGGTGGACAACTTTTACGCGAACAAGGCATTCGTGTTGAATCATTAGCCAATATTAAATCGTTAGCAAATGGACAAGTTGAGTTTTTTGATTAATAAAACTATTAGAAACTAAGGAGGATTTTGTTCAAATGAACAAAGCAAAAGTTGTAACGCTAGGGATTCAACATTTACTTGCTATGTATGCCGGTGCCATTTTAGTACCAATTATTATCGGTGGGGCATTAAAATTTAGTACGGAACAGATGACATATTTAGTTGCAATCGATATTTTAATGTGCGGTATCGCAACGATAGTACAAGTAATGCGCGGTAAACTTTTCGGAATTGGCTTACCAGTCGTGTTAGGTTGTACCTTTACTGCAGTAAGTCCCATTATTGCCATTGGTTCGGACAAAGGTGTGGGAGCTATTTATGGAGCGATTATTGCTTCGGGAATTATCGTTATATTAATTTCTGGGATATTCGGAAAGCTTGTGAAGTTTTTCCCGCCAATCGTTACAGGTTCTGTTGTTACAATTATCGGGATCTCCTTAATTCCAGTGGCGACGAACAATATGGGTGGTGGGCAAGGAGCGGCTGATTTCGGTTCTGCATCAAACATTACTTTGGCTATCCTTACGTTAATTATTATTTTACTCATTTATCGTTTCACTACTGGATTCATCCGTTCTATTTCCATTCTATTAGGTTTAGTAGTTGGTACAATTATTGCTGCCTTTTTAGGGAAAGTTGATTTCTCTCCAGTAAATGAGGCATCTTGGTTACATATGGTCGAACCGTTCTATTTTGGAACACCAACCTTTGATGTAAGTGCTATTATTACGATGACCCTTGTTGCAATGGTTTCTTTAGTAGAGTCATCGGGAGTATACTTTGCGTTAAGCGATATTACGAAAATACCAATTAATTCTAAGGATTTATCTCGCGGATACCGTTCTGAAGGTTTAGCTTCCATTATTGGAGGAATTTTTAATGCATTTCCATATACAACGTTTTCCCAAAATGTCGGGTTAATCAAAATGACAGGGGTAAAAGAACGAAGAGTTATTTTTGTAACAGGAATTTTACTCGTATTATTAGGATTCTTACCAAAAGTAGCTGCACTGACTACAATTATTCCAACAGCTGTTTTAGGTGGTGCGATGCTGGCGATGTTCGGTATGGTAGTAACGCAAGGGATTACGATGTTAGCTCCTGAAATTATGCGCTCACCAGAGAATGCAATGGTAGCTGCTATTTCCATCGGTCTTGGTGGGGGAGTAATTATGGTACCTGAAATCTTTGCGGTATTACCATCTAGTATTTCCGTTTTAACATCCAACGGAATTGTTTGCGGATCGATTACAGCTATTATTTTGAACATTGTGTTTAACATGATTGGCATAAAAAAAGAGGATCCAATGCATACGCAAACAATAAAAGTAGATTAGTAGAAGAGGGCGACCCTAAAATATTGGGTCGACCCTCTTTTTTGCTTAAAATTTTTCTAGTTCATCCAAAGTTGGTAATGCTTCGATGGCACCTACTTTTTCACAAACTTTCGCGCCGACTTTATTGGCGAAAGAAATAATCGTATGCCATTCGTCAAAGGTTAAGTTATGAGGGTTATTTACTTTACCTAATTGGTATAATACTGCCCCAACAAATGCATCGCCAGCACCAGTCGTATCAATAGCTTGAACGGGTATGCTAGGAATTGTTGTTGATTTACCGTTATAGGAAAAATATGTACCTTCTTTTCCTAAAGTAACAGCAATACTTTTCGCGCCAAACTGATGAAGTACGGTAACGGCTTTTGCTATTTCTTGTTCATTTGTTAATAGATAAAGTTCCTCATCACTAACCTTTAAAAAATCACAGTTGGAAATGAATTCATTGGCTAATTGGATAAATTGCTTTTCTTGTCCGCTCCATAAGTCAGATCTAAAATTAGGATCAAAGGAAATATAGCTGTTGTTTTCCTTTGAATCTACTAGTATCTTTTTATAAGTTTCCTGTAATTGTCCTGGAAGGAGGGCAGTAGCTGAACCAAAGTGAACAATGTTCATTTCTTTAAAGAATTTATTTGGCACATCTTCTGTAGTTAAATAAGCATCGGCTCCCCGATTGAAAACAAAGTCTCGTTGGCCATCCTTTTGTAACGAAACAAAGGCAAGGGTAGTAGAGTGGGAAGGGTCTTTTACTAATAGATCCGTATGGACGTTTTCACGAACGAGGGTCTCCGATAAAAATTCTCCAAAGGGATCATCACCAACTTTACCACAAAAGAAAGCTTCTCCACCTAACTTTGCAATAGCTACACAGACATTTGCTGGAGCTCCACCGGCTTTTTTCGTAAATGTTTGAGTTTCTACTAATGTTGTATTCACTTCGTTACTAAAAAAATCGATAAGCAATTCGCCTATACATAAGATAGGTTGATTCATTGTAAAGCTCCTAACTTTTAGTAGTTTTATTTCATTATAAAGTTATCTTTAGTAAATCGATAAGTTATATTCTTCAATTAATTAAAAAGTGTCCCAAAACTACCTGGGACACTAATGAGAAATATAAACTTATTCTGCGTTAGGATAAATCATTTTCTTTGGATCGATATATTCTTCAAATTGTTCTTCAGTTAAAAGACCTAAAGAAATAGCTGCTTCTTTTAAAGTAGTTCCTTCTTTATGGGCTTTCTTTGCAATTTTCGCCGCATTCTCATAACCGATATATGGGTTTAATGCAGTGACTAGCATCAATGAATTTTCTAAATTGCGCTCAAGAACTTCTATATTTGGTTCGATGCCAATTGCACAGTTATCATTGAATGATTTCATCGCATCAGCAAGAAGGCGAGCAGATTGCAAGAAATTATAAATAATAACCGGTTTAAATACGTTTAGCTCAAAGTTCCCTTGGGAAGCAGCAAAGGCGATAGTAGCATCGTTACCTATTACTTGAGTGACAACCATGGTCATGGCTTCGCTTTGGGTAGGATTCACTTTACCAGGCATAATAGAGCTTCCTGGTTCATTTTCCGGTATCGTAATCTCACCAATACCACTTCGAGGTCCGCTAGCAAGCCAACGAACATCATTGGCGATTTTCATTAAGTCTGCTGCTAGTGCTTTTAATGCGCCATGGGCAGAAACAATTTCATCATGGGATGTTAACGCATGGAATTTATTTTCAGAGGAAGCAAATGTTATACCAGTTAAATGGCTAATTTCCTCGGCAACCATATCACCAAATTTAGGGTGAGCATTGATTCCAGTCCCTACTGCAGTACCACCAATTGCAAGGTCTTTTAAAAATTGTGTGTTAACCATAATCATTTTTTCTGATTTCACAAGCATGTGGTGCCATCCGCTAATTTCTTGACCTAATGTTAATGGTGTCGCATCTTGTAAATGGGTACGACCGATTTTTATAATATCTTTAAATTGCTCTGACTTTTCTTTGAAAGTGGCCTTTAATAATTGAAGTCGAGGCATTAAATAGTTTTCAACCATTTCCACTGCAGCGATATGTAAGGCAGTTGGGAATGTATCGTTTGAACTTTGGGATTTATTTACATCATCATTTGGATGAACCCGTTCCGTAACGCCTTGTGCTTCCAACAATTGATTTGCACGGTAAGCGATTACTTCATTTACATTCATATTGGATTGTGTACCACTACCAGTTTGCCATACGACAAGGGGGAATTGATCGTCCCATTTACCTGAAAGGATTTCATCAGCAGCAGTAACAATTGCTTCGGTTTTAGCTTTTGATAATTTTCCTAATTTTTCATTTGTAATAGCGGCAGCTTTTTTTAATGTTGCGAAGGCACGGATAATTTCAATCGGCATTGTTTCTTGCCCGATTTGGAAATTTTCTTTACTTCGTTGAGTTTGAGCACCCCAAATTTTATCCGCTGGTACTCGTACTTCTCCAAGAGTGTCTTTTTCAATACGATAATCCATTCTATCAACTCCTTTATTCATTATATGTACAGTGTACATCAGATAGTATACAGAACACAAAATGGCAAACCTTTAATAGATTTGCCATTACTCAAAAGAAATATTCGAGAATTCTGAGGGGTTCATCTCGAAAAGTAGTATTACTACGATAATGATAATCATTATCAACGGGAATGTCAATATTTTTCATTCGGAATTATCAAATTATTTGTTTGTAAGTAATAACTATAAAAATATTAAAATAGACCTATTTTCGTGGACTGGAAAAAAATAAATCTTGTAACATATGAATAGGGAATGTATTATAATCATAGTGATTTACTAAGAATTAAATGTGAGAGGTGAGAAAAATGACATACTTAATTATTACCGGATTACTTTGTGGAGCATTGTTAGGTTTTGTAATGCAAAGGGGCCGCTTTTGCTTAACAGGTGGATTCCGTGATATGTATATAGCAAAAGATAATCGTATGTTTTATGCGTTATTAGTTGCAATCGCAGTACAAAGCGTAGGCGTATTTTTATTAATCGATCTAGGTGTATTTGAATATTCAGCAGGTTCTTTACCAATTTTATCAGTCATTATTGGGTCCTTTATTTTTGGGATTGGTATTATTTTAGCCGGCGGATGTGCAACTGGAACTTGGTATCGTGCAGGCGAAGGATTAATAGGAAGTTGGATCGCATTAGCTGGATATATGTTAATGAGTACAATGATGCGTACAGGTGTATTTGGTCCGTTTAATCAACAAATGCAACAAAGTACTGTATTACCTAAAAACTCAATTGCTGAAACATTTGGCATTAATCATTGGTTTATTATTGTTCCATTTGTTTTAATCGTAGCGTTTATTTTATATAAACAATTAACGAAACCAAAAGTAGCTATTCCATCATTGAAACCAAAACGTACTGGATTAGCACATATATTATTTGAAAAACGTTGGAATCCCTTCGTTACTGCTACTTTAATCGGTATTATTGCATTCATCGCATGGCCATTAAGTGCAGCAACAGGACGCGTATTTGGATTAGGGATTACTACACCTTCTGCTAACATTTTACAATACTTAACAACAGGAGATGAAGGTTTCCTTAACTGGGGCGTATTTTTAGTGTTAGGAATCTTCGCGGGTTCATTTATTGCTGCTAAAGCAAGTAAAGAGTTCCGTTTCAGAATGCCTGATGTAAAAACAGGTATTAATAGTTTTATCGGTGGTAATTTGATGGGTGTCGGTGCAAGTCTTGCTGGTGGATGCTCCATCGGGAACGGTTTAGTAATGACTGCTATGATGACATGGCAAGGTTGGATTGGACTTGTCTTTATGATTTTAGGTACATGGACTGCATCATATTTCGTCTTTGTCCGTCCACGCCAAAAAGCGATGGCTGCAAAATTAAAAGAACAAGTTACACCTGCATAATCTTATATTAAGGAGGACTTTTACATGCAAAAGAAATTAGAAGTAAAAGGTATGGTTTGCCCATTCCCTTTAATCGAAGCACAACAAGCGATTGAAGAAATTAACTCTGGGGACGAATTAGTGGTAGAGTTCGATTGTACACAAGGTACGGAATCGATTCCACGCTGGGCTGCTGAAGCAGGTCACACAGTAACAAATTTTGAACAAATTGATGAAGCTGCTTGGTCCATTTCAATTCAAAAGAAATAAAGATAAATTTAAACACCGCTTGTCAGCGAAGCTTCTTAGCTCACAACAGGCGGTGTTTTTAATTGATATTCACTTTTTTGTCACCTCAAAAAGTATTAAATAATTTTCACATAAAAATCTTTGCCGTTATTTAAACCATCTACACTTAATTTTTTAATATTTTGGTAGTAATTTATAATGCTTCTTGCAAGGCCAGAGTAGCCATTTAAATACGTACCAGGGGCAATTTGTTTTCCAGGATTATGGAAATCAAAATAAAGTTTTATGTCGTGGGACATATGATCCAATATTTCTACAAAGTCTTCATGGGGAATATGAACACCCCGCGTGTAACAACATTCTCTTTTATAAGTATGGTGGGGTACATTGATTGGTTTTGGTTCATTTACCAGTCTGATTTTTTCCATAGCAACAGCTCCTTTACAAATAATCATTTTTATTATAGCAAAAAATGCTTACAAATATCTGAAAATTAAGTAAATTATTTATTGCCAATCTTCCCTCTGCATTTCCTCAGCAATTACTTGAAGATCATAAGCATTTATTTCTATTATGTTATAGTTATGCAAATCGGCGTACTTTTGTGCTAGGTTTTTTACGTATTTAGGAGAGCCTTCATTTTCTTCATCGTAAATTAATAGTAAGCTGTCTGTATTTTGAATAATAAACTTGTCCTTTTCAATGAATTGCCAAGGTGCTTCATAGGGACGTTTCGTTACGCTTGTCACAAAATCAGCGTGGCTAACAATATATTGATATTTCAGTTGCTTTTGTTCGTTCCAATTTTTCTCTTGTTCTAAAAATGGGGTAATAATCGAGTATTTTATATTATCATATTCCTTTTTTAGTTCGATTATGACTTCAGCTGTCCATGTTTCTACACCTTGTTGGCCGCTAATGACCACCCATTCAAGACCATCCTCTAGTAATATTCTTAGTTCATTTTCAATTGCCTTTTTAATAATCGGTATTCCAGGATGACGATCGTTAAAAATTCCAAGTTCGTGGGGGCGATATCCAGTAACATAAATCGTTTGCATTTTACTCTCTCCTAAAAATTTATATACTATGTATCTTAACTTAAAAAAGAGGGTATTCGGAAATAATCCGAATACCTTCTTTACATTCTATTTATTTTAAGCAAATACAGCTCTAATTTTTTCAAGTGCCCAATCAATTTCTTCTTTTGTAATGACTAAAGGTGGGGCAAATCGAATGACATAGTCATGGGTTTCCTTACATAATAGTCCTAACCCCATTAATTGCTCACAATATTTACGGGCAGGTTCTGTTAGTTCCACACCGATAAATAAACCACTACCACGAACTTCTTTAATTGTTGGATGGTTGATGGAACGTAATTGTTCTTGGAAGTAGTTACCTAATTCTAATGACCGTTCCGTTAATTTTTCTTCTTCAAGTACTTCTAAAGAAGCGAGAGACACGGCGCAAGCAAGTGGGTTACCTCCGAATGTTGAACCGTGGGAACCTGGATTTAAAACACCAAGTATATCACTATTTGCTACCACAGCAGATATAGGCATAACACCGCCACCGAGGGCTTTACCTAGAATGATAATATCTGGAGTTACTTCTTCCCATTGATGCGCAAACATTTTCCCAGTACGGGCAAGACCTGTTTGAATTTCATCCGTAACGAATAAAACATTTTTTTCTTTACATATTTGTTCAGCTGCTTTTAAGAAGCCTTTTGGAGGCATTACAATACCAGCTTCTCCTTGAATAGGTTCAACGATGAAAGCTGCTGTGTTTGGAGTAATCGCAGCTTTAAGGGCATCCGCATCACCATAAGGAATAAGTTTAAATCCTTCTAACATTGGACCGAAACCACGTTGATATTCTTTGTCAGAAGATAAGGAAACAGCCCCCATTGTACGTCCGTGGAAATTCCCATTACAGCCGATAATTTCTGCTTTATTTGCTTCTACGCCTTTTATATCATATGCCCAACGACGAGCGACTTTAATGGCAGATTCAACCGCTTCTGCACCGGTATTCATAGGTAAAACCATGTTTTTACCAGTCATTTTCGTTAATTTCTCATACCAAGGACCAAGTTGATCGTTGTGGAATGCTCGAGATGTTAACGTTACGCGGTTTGCTTGATCAATTAATGCTTTTATAATTTTAGGGTGACGGTGACCTTGATTTAATGCTGAATAAGCGGAAAGCATATCCATATATTGATGTCCTTCAGGGTCTTTCACCCAAACCCCTTCAGCTTCTGAAATAACAATTGGAAGTGGGTGGTAATTGTGAGCACCCAGATTCTCTGTTAATTCAATAACGCTCGTTGATTTTGAAGTCATTTCTATTCCCCCTTGAATCGAATTGTAAAAATACCATTGATATTCCTTATAAGAATCAATACAAATTCGGCTCTACTATTCCTTTTCATTTGAAATTAGTAGATTGGAATTTTCAGTATCTTGCGATTAATATAACATTTCCTATGAAGTCATTCAATATAGGTTAGGTGGGGGAAATGTGTCGCTTAAGAAATACTAGCTTGTCCTTTGATACGTTCTTGTGCTCCTCGTAGTTGATCTTGAATAAATGTATCAATCATTTCAATAATTTCTTCAGGGGTTTGTTCCATTTCTCCTGCTAACCAGCTTTCCACAAGACCACCTAATGAGATGGTATAGAAATGGATAATGAATGATAAATATTGTTCAGATGCTTGTAAATTATTACAATGCTCTTTTACGACACGCTCTAAAATGTTGTGAATGTCAGCATAAAAGAAACGTTTTAAATCTCCTCTTCCTAATGACTGGAGCGCATTTAAGCAAATGGTACGGTTATCATCTAGATAGTGGAAAAGTTGAAGTAAACCTTCTTGCCAAATTTTGGCGCTATTATGAACTGCTAACAATTGAACAGCCTCTTGTTGAAAAGTCCACTTCAATAAGTCATAAATATCCTCAAAATGATAATAGAATGTTTGTCGATTGACATTGGCATTATCCGTAATTTCACGGATGGAAATTTTCTCAATGGCTTTTGATTTCATCATTTCTTTTAATGAATTAGCAAGTATTCTTTTCGTTTCATCACTATGTCTCATTATCCAACCTCATTTTCATTTTTTTAAACAGTTTGCCCCTAATTGTCTATATTGTAATCCATATTGCCATGGTAGGGTAATAGATAGGTTTTTGAATAAAGAGAATAAGAAATGAATGATAAAAGAAAGGTGATCTATTTTGAAAAAATGGCTGAATGTACGTACTGTATCGTTCGTTATTTGGGTAATTATTTCCACTATAATGATTGTAACGATGCCGAATTTGGATTTACTAGTACGGGAAAAAGGTCAAACTGATATTCCAGCTTATACGCAAAGTAAAATAGCATCAGAACTATTAACCGAAATGGAGGATGGAGGAACGGAAACATATCAGTTTATCGCTGTTTTTACTAGTGGAAGTGATAAAGCTTTAAATGATACCCAGCTTAACGAAATTGAAGAAGTTATACAGTCGTTAAAGGCCGATCGTGATGAACTAGGTATTACCGATATGTTGACCCATTCCGATAGTGAAGAAACTAAAAAACAACTCGTTTCTGAAGATGGTACGACGATTTTAACCCAAATTTATGTTAATCATAATCAGGGAACAGTGGAAGAGGTAGCACAAGCTTTACGTGATAAAACGGAAGTACAATCAGTAGATTCCTATTATACAGGTACAGACATCGTACTGGATGACTTTGCTAAATCATCACAAGCAGGAATTAAGAAAACCGAAGTTATCGCGATTGTGTTCATTTTAGCTGTATTAATATTAGTTTTCCGATCACCAGTTGTACCGTTAATTTCTCTTATAACAGTAGGAGTTTCCTATATTGTATCGTTAGGTATTGTTGCGCAATTAGTTGATAAATTCAACTTTCCATTTTCAAACTTTACCCAAGTATTTTTAATTGTCATTTTGTTTGGAATTGGAACGGATTACAACATTCTTTTATATACACGTTTTAAAGAAGAACTGGGGAAAGGTCTCCCGGTTTTAAAAGCTATTACGGAAACTTATAAAACAGCCGGTAGAACTGTCGTTTATAGTGGTATTGCGGTATTCATCGGTTTTATGGCTCTATATTTAGCGGAATTTAAATTGTATCAAGCGACATCAGCGGTAGCCATTGGAGTAGCTGTTTTATTGTTCGTTTTAATCACATTAAATCCATTCTTTATGGCGCTATTTGGCATTAAAATGTTTTGGCCAGCAAAAAACGTTAATGGTCATAGTGAAAACAAGTTATGGCAGTTTTTATCGAAGCATTCCTATTTCAGACCGATTGCAGCATTAGTGATTATCGCAGTTTTATGTTTACCATTTATTATTAAATATACAGGGGAACTAAATTATGATGATTTAGTAGAAATTAGTGATGAGTATGAATCGAAACAAGCAATTTCTGTAATCGAAGATCATTTTCCTTCTGGATTTTCATCACCGACTAATTTAGTGATACAATCGAAAGATTCGCTTGCAACCCAAACAGGATTGCAAGATATAGATCAGTTGGCGGAAGTGATTTCAAAAGTAGATGGTGTTTCACAAGTTTATTCAGTTACTCGCCCAGCAGGAGAAAAGATAGAAGATTTATATATTAAAGAACAAACAAATACATTAAATGAAGGCTTAGGAACTGCACAGGAAGGGCTAGGTACAATTCATGACGGCCTTTCAGATGCAGAATCTGAACTTGGCAAAGTCGATGAGAATAGCTTTGATAGTGTACAGCAGTTAATTGACGGAACGGCTCAAATGGAACAAGGGGTAGGTCAACTTTCTGATGCTTTAAACCAAGTAGCTGGTGGATATGAAAAGGGTGCTAAAGGCGCAACGGATTTAGCAAATGGTTTAAATACGTTGAAGCAAAGTGTTAGTGAACTAAGAACAGGTGCTTCCCAGTTACAAACGGGTTATGGAGAGCTTGCGCAAGGATTTAGTCAATTCAATGAGTTGTTTACTTCGATGAATAGTGCAATAACAAGTGCAAAACAAGGCTATGCGGCAATTGAACAATCCATGAATGCATTAGTTGCTTCAAAGCCGGAATTGGCTTCAGATGTCAATGTACAAACCGTTATAGGAACAGCAAAAGCTGCAAAAGATCAACTATCTCAATTGGAAGTTAAGCTACAAGAGCTAACACCTCAATATAATTTAGCGGTAGAATCTTTTAAAGAGGCAAATGCTTCGTTTGCTCAAATTACAGGTGGCTTGGAACAGGTGGAGTCTGGAGTAGGACAATTACAATCTGGTGCCAATACTTTAGCTACAGGTCTTGAATCAGGTGTAGATGGAGTTAATACAATTAATTCTCAAACAAGTGAATTACAAACTGGATTATCAACTGTTAATGAAGGTCAAAAACAATTACAAGATGGTTTAACTGAACTTCAAGACAAAATGAAATTATTGCAAGATGGATTAGCTCAAAGTACTGACGGATTATCTGAAATTGGAGATGGCTTATTAGATGCCCGGGAATATTTAAGAGAAGTTAGTAGCTCAGATTCAAATAGCGTATTTTACATTCCACAGGAAGTGTTAGATGGAGAAGAGTTCAAAGAAAGTTTGAATATGTATATGTCAGATGATCAAAAAACAACGAAAATGATGATTATTTTAGATGTTAATCCATATTCAAAAGAAGCAATGAAAGTAATTGAAGATATTGATGAACAAATTAAAGCGACATCGAAAAGCTTAAGCTTTAGTGATGCAGAAATTGCCCTTGGTGGTAAATCAGCAGCGAATGTAGATTTACAACAAGTCTCAAGTGGCGACTTTACTCGTACAATCGCAATTATGATGATTGGTATTGCCATTGTCTTATTCGTGATTACCCGCTCAATTTGGCAACCTTTGATTATTATTGCGTCACTTATATTAGCTTACTATACTTCCCTTGGCCTTTCTGAATTATTGAGCGAAACGATTCTAGGTCAAAGTATATTAAGTTGGAATGTACCATTCTTTAGTTTTATCATGATCGTAACCCTAGGTGTTGACTATAGTATTTTTCTTATGATGAGATATCATGAGTTAGAAGATAAGGGTAGTGTAGCAATTATTGATGCGGCAAAACATATAGGTGGAGTAGTTTTATCTGCCGCACTTATTTTAGGTGGGACTTTTGCAGCGTTAATTCCTTCTGGTATTGTGACATTAATGCAAGTAGCCATTTTAGTGTTAGTTGGTCTTGTGTTACTAAGCTTTATCATGCTACCGGTCTTTATGCCGGCAGTAATGGGGCTTACTGAAAAAACAAAAAATTTGTTTACAAGAAAAAAACAATAAAAAAGATGACTCCTATTCGGAAAAAACCGAAATGGAGTCATTTTTCATTTAGAAGATAATGGACTTTTCCAGAAAAGGGAAAAGATAATGCCGATTACTAAAACGATCGTAGCAAAGTAATAGGGATAGTTAAAATTAATATCGAACAACATTCCACCAATCATCGGTCCCATTATATTTCCAAGACTAGTAAACATCGAATTCATACCACCGACAAAGCCTTGTTCATTACCAGCGTGTTTGGATAAGTAGGACGTAATAGCAGGGCGAATTAAATCAAAACCGATAAAAACAATACATGATGTGAGCATTACGGACCAATAAGTATTTACAACAGTCATACTAAAAACCAATAGTGCTGAGACAATTAAACTGTATGTTACTAATCCTATTTCACCTAACTTTTTCGTAAGTGGATCGAATAAGATTACTTGGGCAAGGGCACCGAAAAGTCCGCCCCCCGTTACGAGAATCGCTATATCTTTAGGTGTAAAGTTAAATTTATGGTCGACAAATAAGCTAAATAAAGATTCGAATGATGCTAAACTAAAGGAACTAAAAAATAGTAACAGGAAAGCGAAAAAATACATTGGAACAAAAATTCGTTTTATTCCAGTCGGGATCTTATCCCCAGTTGCCTCAATAGATTCCCTCGTTGTTGGTTCCTTCAAAAAGAGGAAAGAGATAGTGGCAGCGATACATGCTAAAAGGGCAGCAATGAAAAAGGGCGTCCGTGTACCGAATTCTGTTAAAAATCCACCAATACCAGGTCCGATAATAAACCCTGTATTTATCGCAGCTGACATATATCCAAGTGCCTTTGGACGCGCTCTTTCTGTCGTAATATCCGCTATAAAAGCTGTAACTGCAGGCATAATAAAGGCCCCACTTATCCCACCTAGTATACGGGAGAGAAATAACATTTCAACGGTCTTTCCTAAGCCGAATAGTAGTTCTGAAATACTGAATAGGATAAGGCCAATCATAAGAACCTTTTTCCGACCGAACTGGTCTGTCCATTTGCCAGTAATAGGAGATACAATAAGCTGAGCTAGGGCAAAGGCAGCCACCATATAACCCATAATAGAACCACTCAGTGCCATCTCATTCATAATCGTTGGCATAACAGGGATTACTAGTCCTATACCAATGAAAGAAATGAATAAATTGCTTAATAATATGACTAAAGTCATCTTTGATACTCCTGGATTCATAAAGAAACTCCTTTAAACTAAAACCGGAAATTTGTACATACAAAAAATAAACCTTATCTATGTAAGGAAGTCAACTATTTCAGTTCTATGTTCAAAATATGATGAAAATAAAAAGAATGCCTACTAGTTCCGTTCTAATAGGCATTAAATGATCGGTGTAATAATGGATTAGTGGAAGAAACATTAAGCGAAATATTAAATAGAGCAGTGCCTATTTTCATAGACATAAAATTTAAAATTAAGTACTTACCGAGATGTAAGTAGTTTATGGTGACTTTAGGAAAGCATCCATTCAAAACATATTAGTCTTCCTTATCTCATCAGAAGTAGCTATTACAAATGGATTGAAGAAGCAATTATATGAAAGTAAAGCAGTGAGTTTTAATTAAATGAGAGATCAAAAGACAAATTTTCTCAGAATGACTCATCGGAATAGTTTTGGGTACGAATGGAATTCGGATTCCATTACTTTTCACATTAGTAAATGTTCTTTACTTAAAAATACTAGCATTTGCAATTACGTTACAATGATACTTTCAAATCATTGCCTTCCCACCTAGACAATTTTTTTACCCTTGATCTCGACCAAGTAATTTTGAATTGCATCTGCGAGGATTCTAGCAAAGACATTTTCTATTAAAAACACCCTTCATAAAGCAGTGTGCTATAAACACATTTCGAAGTCCGATTTAAATGACAAATTCCATAATTGAGGGGAAAGATGATGCAAAACGTTTTTTGCTATTAAAAATGAATCTACCTAATGTAGCTTAACGTGTAAAAGGTTTATTTTAGCTTTTTACTTTTTCAGTTTTATTTTCTAATATTTTTTAAAGAGATTCCATTACATTTATTAACTTAAGTCTAGTTTTGAAATTGGGTTTGTTTAGAAAATCAATGAACTGAAAATGATGGAAGCTAATTAAAATTACAACTTATTTCTTCACCTCCTTTTCTTTAACATAATATTCGCTTAATAGATTTTGTTAATGGACATATAGCCATTAGAGGGAAAATATGCTTCAAAATAAATATGAGATTGGGAGGAGAAAGTCTATTTTATAGAAAATTGGGAGAGTGTCTAGGAAGGATAGAATAAGTAGTTAGGTAAGTGACCTGAAAATAAAAGAATAGATTTTTAGTTTAAAAAGGCAGTTATTCTTTTATTAAAAGAGTAGCTGCCTGTTGACATTTCTTTGATGCATTTTAATTTGACATTTTGGAGATATGAGATAGTTGTCTCCGATCACTATACATATTAAGCATTTTTACTTATAACAGATGATGATTACTTGAACAACTTATTTTAGTTATGGAAAAAATAAGACTAAAATTTTGTGACCGAAATCAATAACCAAATGAGTAATACAATCTCTTTAGCCATATTTTAGATTTTACTAAAAGGAAGACAAGGAAGTAATTTTACAGGGTGATTAAGCCAAGCTTTATAATTCCTCAATAGGACTACAATAATTTTTTGACTATCATTAGGCATTTAGTTTTTAGGGAAATAAAATAGCAATTATGACCAAGATAACTAAGGGTAGTATGGACACTTACTAATAATTAGCAAATGATTATGATTTTTAAATGTTGGAAGTATCTGATGTAGGAAATCAAAATACTGATTCAACTTTAATTATATGGAGTTTAAAGATTGTTTTTTAATATCCTTTAATCATAACATAATAAATAATGCCAAGTTCACTATATTTTAAAGGTGACTTGGCATTAGACAGACATGTAAATTTGTTTTAGAAATTAAGAAACAATATATGGAACCATATTATTCACTTATTATTCCTGCTCTTCCTTGTAAATACTTAAGCCCTGCTTCACCTGTCCATTTGGCTCTAGCATAATAGTAATCATCTTCATTTATATAAATATCTTGCGATTCTACTTGTTGATAGTCACCGATTGTCCGTGTATGTACAGATTTGTTTATACCTGTAACCTCTTGCATTATATAAGCATAATAGTTAATATAACTATTATTTTCAGCCCAAAATAAGTCCATTATGTTATCTCCACACCAAACCTGACTTCCAGAATGATCTGAATCGCTGCTAGACACTACTGCGGTTGATGATGCTGCATAGGCATTAAACGAAAAAAACATTAATGTACCAAAAGTGAGAATACTACCAGCTACTTTTTTTCTTTTTAAATTTTTTCTCTTTTCCATACAATCTCCTCCTATTTACCCTATAAAATCTTAAAAAAAAACTTTATTGGTAATTATTACAAATAAAATATAACATAATTTTACAATATCTTGTAGTAATTTGTAAATTTGTAATATAAAATAATTTTAGGAAATGTAGGAGGTATTATCTTGGGGAAATTATTAAACTTTATTTACATAATTTTTTTACAATTTAGCAGGCAGCCCATTTTTTGGTTACTGTTAGTTGGATTTTTAGCTTACGAATATTTAGCCTTGTCTGATATTTCTTCACCTGGTGATGTTTTAACGTCAACTAGCTTTTTAGTCCAGGCTGGGATATTAGCTTTTATTTTATTTGGGATAATATTAGTACAACTAGATCATCGGCATCATTTAGAGGACCTATATTCAACGATTGAAAGAGGAATGCTCTTCAACCTAATTGGAAAACTGTTATTTGGACTATTATTGTCTTTATTCTTTACAATAATATTCTACGTTTTCTATTTAATTTATTATCTAGTTCAAGGGTTCGCATTTAATCATATCTTTATTAGTGCCATTTTTTATATGCTCCTCTATTTTTGTATTACTTTTTTCATTTCCTATTTTATTGGGATATTAATTGCCATTTGGATAAAGGGAAGATTGGCATTCCCGTTAGCACTAATTGCATGGGGACTTATAGGTCCAATTAATACATCCTTTTTAGGAATTCACCTTACAACATTGGCACGTTGGCTTAATTTAGGAGAACCAAATCCAAGTGGTGTATACAATGGATTATATGGACTTTCGATTGATTGGTTTTATTGGTTAAAACATTTTGTTTGGATTGTTACTTTGATAGTCTTTCTACTAATTGCACTTTATAAAACTTATTCAATCATTAAAAGAAAAACCTTTTCTAAATTGATTGCATTTTCTTTTATTCTACTTTTAGTCATTTGCTATGGGCTTTCGCTTGATAGACAACTATATATAACGGCACAGGACGAAGAGATTTCAAGAGAGCTAGTAGAATTTTTGTATTATCAGAAGGAACAGCCAGAGGCCAAATCGCTAGATATACACGCCTTGTCCTACGAAATTAATTTAGAGATTAACCGTTTGCTTAAAACAACTGTGAATATGGAACTTATAAACAATCAAGGCGAGCTGAATGAATTGACGCTATCTCTGTATCATGATTTTAAGGTTAAAGAATTGTTAGTTAACGGAAAAATAGTTCAGATTAAAAGAGATAAGGATTTAGTAACAATACCCTTAACAGAAAAGTGGGGCCAAGATGAATCAATTAAACTTACTATTACTTATGAAGGAACTAGTTCGTCTTTGTTTTACGCTAATAATCGGGCAATCTATCTTCCTTATTACTTTAATTGGTTGCCATCTGTAGATGCCTCTCCTTCTTTTGAAGTAGATTCATACGGAACTCTTGTAAGAAACAACCACCAGTTAAAATATCCGACTGAATTTGTCTTAAATTATGAAGGAAGAGAGCCCCTTTATACAAATATACCTGAAGTAAAGCCAGGACAGTTCAAGGGAACTTCCTCGACAGGACTTTCTCTCCTTTCTGGTGAACTTCAAGAGCGTAGTGTTGAAGACGTGCAACTTGTATATCCAAGTGATATTAAAGGTAACCATTATAACGAAATGAAAGATTCTACAATAATGCTTTTGAATTATGTATCAAATAATTTAGGAATCGAAAACCTAACTTATCCAAAGCAGGTTTGGAAGGCTCCTACACTATCTACTTCAGACAATTCAATGGAGGAAATGGTCTGGTATACACCTGAAACACTAATTTTTAGTTATTCCAATTCATCTTGGTATATTGATTCCCCTGCCTATTTTACTTATTGGCTATTTCCAGCTATTTCATGGAAATATGAAGATATTGAAGTAGAAGATAGGGATGTATTTCGCGCATTCGACTTAATGTATTGTTATTTATATAATCAGATTCACAATATAAAAGATGAAGGGAATTTTTTAGATTGGTATAAAAATGTTTCATCACAAGGACAGAAAAAAGAAGTTTTATATGCTTTATCAGACTGGTTGATGGAAAATGATGCTATAGAGGAGAAACAACTATTTGTTAAAGATTGGTATAATTTAATGAAAAATAATAATTCTTCTTGGGAAAATGTTTATAAATTATTAGAAAAATACAAGGGAGTATAGAAAATTGAAATCAATTATTGTAAAGGATATTACTAAAAGTTTTGGATCCAAGCGTGCTCTAGATCATGTTTCTCTTGAAATTCGTGGAACCTTCGGACTTTTAGGTCCTAATGGGGCTGGGAAGACAACTTTAATGAAGTTGTTGGCAACTCTAGACATACCTGATAGTGGCATCATAAGAATTGATGAAGATGACCTTTCTTGGAACGAACCATCTGAAGTTCGTGAACGGTTAGGTTATCTTCCTCAACATTTTTCAATTTACAGATCTCTTAAAGTGGAGGAAGTAATGAACCATTTTGCCATTTTGAAAGGTATTAGGGGAAAAAAAGTTAGAAGTGAGGCAATAAATTCTATCCTTCAATCAGTTAATTTATCTGAACAAAAAACGAAAAAGGTAAAGAACCTTTCAGGTGGTATGCTTCGGAGGCTTGGGATTGCACAAGCCTTATTAGGTAATCCCCAGATTATTATAGTAGATGAACCAACAGCCGGACTTGATATTGAGGAAAGAGTTCGTTTCTGCAGACTCCTTCGGAAAATTGGTGAAAACAGAATTATCATTATTTCAACCCATATTGTTGAGGACTTAGAGTCAACATGTGACCATATTGCTATTATGAAGGAAGGAAAGATATTACAAACGGGTACAAGGAATAAACTTGCTGAAATGACAAAGGGACTTGTTTTTGAAATGGATGTTCCATTTGATTCACCTATCCCTATAAAAGAAGAAGATATTATATCCATTAAACAACTTAACAACCGTTATTTGGTACGTTTCTTTTCTGAAGCTTCTATTAATAATGCTAGAACTGTCGATACTTGTCTCGAAGATACCTATCTATATATAACTAAAAGGAACTTAACTCATGTTTAGGAAAATAGATTTATTTTTTGAAGTAAAAGCAATGGGTTATGCATTTTATTTCCCTTTAGTCTTTTTTATCGTTTTCTTTATCCAATATGTGATGGGAGAAAAAGAACTGTCTTTCTTCCTTCTTACGCAAATGGAGTTTTTAATTGCTCCTTTTTCAGCCTGGTGGGTTATTTTTTTATACTTTGATTATTTTGAAGAGGATGGAAGGGATTTGTTTTACAGCTATCCAGTTACTGCATTAGAGCATGGTTTATTTAGGGTTAGTATCTTCTGCTTTATTTATTTCTTATTCATATTAATTTGTTGTGCTGCCTTGACATTTAGATTTCCTGATGCTAACTTCTTTGTACTTTTGTTGCAATATTTATCTGAATCGATATTTTATATTTCAGTAGCATTCTTGTTTATCATTTGTTTTAAAAAAGTTACTATTCCGATTGTGATTATCGGATCATATGTTTCCACCGAATATTTAACTGGGGGACAAATTATCCCTTTATTTCATGTCATGTTCTTTAATGATAGTCCTTTAGCATTTGATGAAGTAATCCTTTCTTCAACTATAAATTTAGTGCTAAGTATTGTATGTACGGTTATTGGACATTTGCTACTAGCAAAGCAATCTCAATTAAAAGTCTTTAAAAATAATAAGTTTTACATATAGGAGTAGAATTTCCTAATAATGGGTAGTTCTAAATTTAGATTGGAAAACTTAAAATAAAATGCCCTGATTTTTTACGAGTAGTAAAAGGTCAGGGCTTGCTTATTGTAGTAGAAGATATCTTCTAATAAAAAATGTAATGTTACATATCTACTTGTATAAATTTTTTAATAGGCTCTATACTAGTTATTGAAAGTATAAAAACAGAGCCTATGTTTTGACAGATAAAAAAATGAGGTATAAATTAGAATTATAATATTTCGAATTCGAGATATTAAATTTAAAAAGCATAAGGGAGTCTTTCATATGAATCGATTTGAAGAAAAAGTTGTACTTATTACTGGAGCAGGTTCTGGATTAGGGCAAGCAGCGGCTCTTCAAGTCGCTAAAGAAGGGGCAAAATTATCTTTAGTTGACTTAAATGAAAAAGGTCTTGAAGATACAAAAGCAAAAATTTTAGAAGTAGCACCAAAGGCAGAAATATTACTTATTACTGCGAATGTGGCTGATGAACAAGCAGTGCAAAACTATGTAAATAAAACGGTTGAAACCTTTGGTAAAATTGACGGTTTCTTTAATAATGCAGGTATAGAAGGAAAACAAAACTTAACAGAAGACTTCGGTAGTGATGAATTTGAAAAAGTAGTAAGCATTAACTTAAACGGTGTATTCTACGGATTAAAATATGTTTTAAAAGTTATGAAAGAACAAGGTTATGGTTCAGTAGTGAATACTGCATCTGTTGGTGGTATTCGTGGAGTAGGTAACCAATCGGGTTATGCTGCTAGTAAACATGGTGTCGTTGGGTTAACTCGTAACTCTGGTATAGAATACGGTCAATTTGGTGTATCGATTAAAGCTATTGCTCCAGGTGCGATTATGACGCCTATGGTAGAAGGGTCATTGAAACAAATCGATCCAGAAAACTGGGAAGAAGTAGGAAAACAATTTGTTCAACCGAATCCAATGAAACGTTTTGGAAAACCTGAAGAAGTTGGTTACTTAGTAGCGTTCCTACTATCTGATCAAGCTAACTTCATTAATGCTGCTGTTATACCTATTGATGGTGGTCAATCTTATAAATATTAATATGGATTATTAATCAATGAATGAATCGTCCCATTCGATTGCAACTTTGCATGAATGGGACGTTTTTATTTTTATAATACTTAAAGAGATTCTTAAATAGTTGAAACTTTAAAGAGCATAAAAAGCGGTGGTATGATAGTTGAGAGATAACCATTTTAGGGAGTTTATAGATAAAAGACAATGAAAGAGAAGAGGATTCCATTGAAAATTAAGGAAGTTATTATACGTCATCTAAAAATGAGATTAAAAAATCCATTCTCAACGAGTTTTGGAACGTTTCATGACAAAGAGTTTTTATTGTTAGAAGTAAAAGAAGAAAAGGGAACAATTGGATGGGGCGAATCAGTAGCATTTGATGCACCTTGGTATACAGAAGAAACTTTGAAAACAAATTGGCATATGTTAGAGGATTTCATCATCCCTCTTCTTTTAAATAAAGAAATACACCATCCAGATAATATAACGGATTTGCTTAAAGGAATTAGAAAAAATAATATGGCTAAATCAGCTATAGAAGGGGCAATTTGGGATATTTATACACAACAGACGAATCAGTCATTGGCTCAGGCATTAGGTGGTAAAAAAGATAAAATTGAAGTGGGAATTAGTATAGGAATTCAAGAAACGATTGAAAAACAAATCGAAGTAGTAGATCGTGCGATTAAAGATGGTTATAAACGAATTAAAGTGAAAATTAAACCTGGCAGGGATATCGAGATAATCCGCTCATTACGGGAACATTTCCCCGATGTACCATTGATGGCAGATGCCAACTCAGCTTATAGCTTAAAAGATGTAAAGTTACTAAAGCAACTGGATGAATTTAACTTAACAATGATTGAACAACCCCTTGCATATGATGACATTATTGACCATGCGAAACTTCAAAAACAAATTAAAACACCTATTTGTTTAGATGAAAGTATCAATTCATTAGAAGATGCGAAAAAAGCTATCGAGTTAGGCAGTTGTGGCGTCATCAATATTAAAATTGGGCGTGTTGGAGGTATTACTGAAGCGAAAAAAATTCACGATTATTGTGAAGAAAAAAATATTCCAGTTTGGTGCGGAGGAATGTTAGAATCCGGTATTGGTCGTGCGCATAATATCGCACTCACATCCCTTTCTAACTTTGTAATGCCAGGTGATACAGCAGGCTCCAACCATTATTGGGAGCAAGATATTATAAATCCGGAAGTCGTAGTAGAAGATGGTTGCATTCTAGTACCTCAAAAGGTAGGAATAGGTTATGAGCCAAATATAGATATAATTAATCAATATACAATTGCGACAAAAATATATCGGTAATCTTCGTCCGAAAACAATTCATGAGTTGTTTTCGGATTTTTTTCGTCGAATTTTGAATAACATAAAACGAGTATAAAGACGTATGAATAAGAAAAGAAATCATATCCATATATTGAGAGCTTGTTCATAGAAATATAAGATTACCTATATCCTAGGTAATTGTCCAATTTTAGAAATGAGGGAATTGGTGAAAAAAAGTTTTCAAATAGGTGGAGCTTTTGTTGGACTAGTTGTTGGTGGGGGTTTCGCTTCTGGACAAGAAATCATGCAATTTTTCACGGGGTTTGGGATATACGGTATTGTTGGAGCAATTGTTGCCACAATTGGATTTTCTTATTTAGGAATGTGTATAGCACAATTAGGATATGAGTTACAAACTACTTCCCATAAAGAGGTTGTATATCATATAGCGGGTCGGACTTTCGGTACGATTTTGGACTTTCTCATCACGTTCTTTTTATTTGCGTTAGTTGTGGCTATGTTCGCCGGTGCTGCTTCAACGGTAAAGCAAATGTTAGGGTTTGACCCCTTTATAGGAAGTTTGCTCATGGTAGCGTTAACCGTTTTGACGTTAATGCTCAATGTGAAAAGTATTATTAGTGTCATAGCAGTAGCAACCCCATATTTAATGGCAATCATGTTGATTATTGCAATCTATTCCATCCTTACAATGGATTTATCCTTTGCTGAACAAAATATATTAGCCCAACATCAACCAATAGCAGCCCCAAACTGGCTGATGGGTGCTTTGCTTTATGTATCTTATAATATCGCTACCAGCGTCGCGATGCTAACAGTTATTGGTCGTACAGCATCAACAAGAAGAGTGGCTGGAGCAGGGGGAATCATTGGTGGGCTAATGCTTGGAATGTTAATTTTACTTATTAATGTAGCTATGTTTGCAAAAATGGATATCGTGTCCGGTACAGAAATGCCTATATTAGAAATTGCTAAAAACATACATCCGTTATTAGGGTTCTTAATGGCATTTGCTTTGTTAGGGATGATTTACAATACAGCAGTAGGTCTTCTCTATTCCTTTATTATTCGTTTCATTCCGCCAAAGGATCCTATTTATAAGCCGTCTGTCATATTAATAGGTGCCATTGGCTTTATGGCAAGTTTTGTTGGTTTTACAACATTGGTAGGAAAAGTCTATTCGTTAATGGGCTATTTAGGGTTTGCTCTTATTTTAGCCATTCTTTTTTCAAGGGCGAGTAAAGAGTAGCGTTTTAAACGTATTGAATACTTCACTGAAATTATGGCAACCGGATTATTTGGAATGGTACTTTTCCTTACTGTTGAACATTAAATAAGAGAGAGAATAATGAATGTTCTTTGGATTATTGTTTATTCCAACTAAGTAAGGGAGAATGAGGATGAATAATTTTCAGTGGAGAAGAGCGGTACAATATGTGCCAACTGCTTCTAATCAACAAATAGTAGCAAGTGAATTCGGCGATGTAACCGGGGACAGATTTCCTGATTGGGTATACCTGACAGGTACGAAAGAGCCCGATAGTCCTTTTTTAAGGAATATAACGCTGACAATAAGAAATGGCCATACTAACCAATTTCAGCATATAGCGCTTCCAGAAAATGCTGGTTATAACCCAACTATATGGTTAGGGGATTTAACAGGTAACGGAGTAAAGGATATATTAATAACGATTGATTCCGGTGGTAGTGGTGGTATTTTATATAGTTATGTCTTTACTTCTATCCAAGGAAGAATGACGAAAATTTTTGACTCGATTCAATTTAATGAACAACACAACTATACGGTACAATATGAAAATCAATATAAAGTAAGTGTAGTAAGTGAAAATCCGAAGAAAAAATATATTTTAGATTTGCAATATAAAGGGAAAGAATATTTAGAAGAGATTTATAATGCAGACGGTACTTTGAAACAGCCTATAGAAGGTTGGGTAGATCCAATCAGTGGGATTTACCCAATTGATTTGGCGCGAACAGGTAAATACTATTTACTTACAATGCAATTAATTGCTGGACAATATCATGCCGATGGATTAGGAATTGTTGAAAACCTTTTACTTTGGGATGGACGTCAATTTTCCATTGTCCGACAAACGGTTTCAATACAAGGAGAAAATATTTTATAAAAAGTAAAAAAATATGAATAAACTCCAAAAAACTACACATCCTATATACATCAAGTATAAGGAGGAAATTTCTGTGAAAAAATTCTTATTAATTCCTTTTTCATTATTATTAGCAGGTGTGCTAGTTGGTTGTGGAAATGATAATGCCGAGGAAAATGATGCAGTTGAAGAAGAGGAAATCATCAACGAAGATGTAAATGACGAAGCAAATGACAATGGTACAGGTAACAATGACAACACAGTTGGTGATGAACCATTAGATGGTAATGGTAACGATAATGCTGATGAAGCTCTTGAAACAGAAGATGGCATGGGAACAAACAATGAAGGAAATACAAATGGCACAACGAATGGTACAACAAACGGTGCAGATATGAATGGTAATGGAACGAATGGAAATGGACATGAATTGCCTGGAGAAGAAGACGAAGAACAATAATTGAAAATAACATTAAAAAGTAGTGTTAGGTATTCTAATACTACTTTTTTTATTGTTAAAAAGTACTCCTAAATAAAGGAGAAAATTAATATGTTGAAGAAACAAGAAAAATTTTGATAGGGGAAATGGGGATTTCATTATGATTATTTATCCATCTCTGACAGAACCGGTTAAAATGGGAGTAACTGCTCCTTCGTCTGGTTTACATATGGAACAACATTCATTGTTGGAAGAAGCTATTTATCGTATGGAACAAAAGGGATATGAAGTTGTGATTGGACAAACCTGCTGGACAGAATATAAAGCGAAGTCGGCTCCTGCTAAAATTCGAGCAATGGAACTAAATACGATGTTACAGGCTGACTCTATTCAACTTATTTTTCCCCCATGGGGAGGGGAATTGTTAATTGAAATATTGGAGCATATAGAATTTGATCAAATAAAACCGAAATGGTTGTTAGGGTATTCTGATATAAGTGTATTGCTCCTTGCGATTACATTAAAGACGGGGATTGCAACGGCCCATGGGACAAACTTAATCGATTTGCGCGGTCCAATGTCAGACCCAACGACGGCCATGTGGGAAAAGGTGCTTTTTACAAAAAAGGGAGAAGAGGTCATTCAATATCCATCCGAAAAATATCAAGAACGTTGGCAGCATGATTATCCGACGGAGTGGATTTTCCATTTAACGGAACCGACAAAGTGGAAAACGATTTCTAATTCCCCGATGTTTATAAAGGGAAGGTTACTTGGAGGTTGTATCGATGTGATACGTCATTTGATTGGAACAGAATATGGAGATGTTCAACATTTTCAAAAAGAAATTATCCAAAATGAACCGATCATTTGGTATTTAGAAAACTGTCAATTGAATGTAACGGATTTAAGAAGATCATTAGTGCAAATGAAATTGGCAGGATGGTTTAATAATTGTAGTGGTATTTTGTTTGGAAGAAGTGAAGCAAATGATACGATTTATGATTACCATGTTTTAGATGTTTATATGGAACTAGCGGAAGAGTTGGCGATACCAATTGCGTATGACATTGACTGTGGACATATGCCTCCGCAGCTAACTTTCGTGAATGGGGCCCACGCAGAAGTGAGGGTTTATAATAGTGGTAGTATTATAAAACAACAATTTATATAACAAAAAGGGCGCCTCTCCTATTAGAGACGCCCTTTTGAAATTTATTTTACTATTAATGCTGGGCAATTTACTCGTTTCATTACTTTATGACTAACACTACCTAGTACCATCTCTTGTAAGCTGTTTAAGCCTCGGCTACCAATAACGACTAAATCAACTTGTTGCTCGTTGGCATATTTTACAATCTCAAGTCCTGGTGTGCCATGTAGAATAATCACCTTATAAGAAATATTTGATTCGCGTAACAGATGTTCTATTTTGGATAATTTTTTACGTCGTTCTAGGTTTAATGCTTCGCTAGATGAGGAATGTAATACTTCTACCTTCGTCTTTTCGAAGTCTACAACATAAACTACATCAATGATAGAATCTTTATGAAAAGAAGCAATTTTTATCGCCTCTTTTGTTGCGCGGACAGCATTTTCAGAACCATCCGCTGCTAATAAAATCTGTTTATACATGCGAATCCCCCTTTAATGAGATGATGACATTCCTTGTAATTTTGAGATGACTTTTTTACTTGAAGCATCTAATTCGATCACTTCAACTTGAATCCCTTTTTCTCTTAATAAATCTTCCACTTTCAATAATGCACCAACACCAGAATCATCCCAAATTCGACTATTTGAGAAATCAAGTTGAATCTGGTTATTTGTAATTTCGACCTTTTTAAAGTAGTCAATAAAAGATTCGGTTGAGGCGAAGAATAGCTGACCATATACAATGAATTGATTACCTTCTTGTTTAATTTTTACTGTAGAAATTTTTACAACGAAGAAAATCGCACTTAAAATGACCCCTGCTATAACACCTTTTGATAAATCATGAGTCCAAACAACAATGACGACAGTTGTTAGCATGACAATAACATCCGTTCTAGGAGCTTTTACTAAATATTTAAAGGAGCTCCAGTCAAAGGTTCCGATACTTACCATAATCATAATTCCAACAAGTACTGGCATTGGAATTTTAACTACTAAATCTCCGAGAACGATAATTAAGAAGATTAAAAATAAGCCCGCTACTAGTGTGGATAGACGACCGCGACCACCGGACTTGACATTAATGACGGATTGACCGATCATAGCACAACCTGCCATGCCTCCAAAGAACCCAGTGACGATATTGGCAATACCTTGACCACGAGCTTCTCTATTTTTATTACTTTCCGTACCAGTCATATCATCGACAATTTGGGAAGTTAATAATGACTCTACTAATCCTACAATAGCAAGGGATAATGAGAACGGGAAAATAATCTGTAATGTTTCAAAATTAAAAGGAACATTAGGTATGAGGAAGGATGGTAAAGTTTGCGTAATGGATCCTAAATCCCCGATTGTTCTTAGTTCAACACCTCCAAAAATCGCAATGAACGTTAATAGAACGATTGCAATAAGCGGAGCTGGAATAACTTTTATGAAACGTGGTAACGTATAGACAAGAAGAAGTGTTATACCGACGAATACATATGTCATTGTTGAAATGCCGATAAAATGCGGTACTTGGGCCATAAAAATTAATAAGGCTAATGAATTGACGAAGCCAATCATGACAGCATTCGGAATAAATTTCATTAACTTAGCAATTTTGAAAACACCAAAAAGTATTTGAATTAATCCGGTTAAAATTGCTGCTGCAAATAAATACTGTAATCCGTAGTCCCGAACTAATGGAACCATAACAAGGGCCATAGCGCCTGTTGCTGCAGAAATCATTCCCGGTCGTCCACCGGCGAATGCAATCGTAACAGCCATCGTAAACGATGCATAAAGCCCTACCATAGGATCCACTCCTGCTATAATTGAAAAGGCGATTGCTTCTGGAATGAGTGCGAGTGCTACGACAATTCCTGATAAACTATCGCCACGCACGTTACCAAACCATTGTTGTTTTAAACTTTGCATGGTATTCTCCTTTACATAACAATTTGCTTTGTTTGAAGTTTTAGAAAAAAATCTTTGATTATCATAACACGTCTATTCCTAAAAGGGGACCTTTTTGGGAATTTATTTAGGAGCGATAAAATGATCTACGGTTATATTAGACCCCTTTATAATGATATCCAATGTGAAAATCAGTTACATGTACTAAAAGGTTGTAATGAAATTTTCCGTGAACAACATGGATCCCCCAAAAAACGGATTGCCCTTGAGCAAATGCTTATGTTACTTCAAGAAGGAGATACGATTATTGTTGAACGAATGTTTGCATTGGCTGATACAACACGGCATTTGATGGAACTATTAAAAATATGTGAAAAAGACAAGGTAACAATTCGTTTTTTAAAAGAGGGTATTGAAAGTAAAGGGAAATTGGACTTTTCTTTGCAAGAAATAATGGATGTTATACTAGAATTTCAGCAAGATATTGTAAAACAGTCAACAACGATTGGACTAGCCCATGCTAAAGAACAAGGAAAAATAATTGGTCGTCCTAAAAAGTCGGATGAAAGCATTCAAAAAGCAATTTCAATGTATCATTCAGGGAAATATTCATTGCACGATATTAAAAATGAAACTGGAATCAGTAAATCAACCCTATATCGGTATTTAGAGTCGTTGGATAATAAGTAAAATAAAAAGAGTGTAGATAAAGTGGAAATCACCTTTTCTACACTCAAAAGCTTTATTTTGTGGTGCTTAGTAAGCAAGCCAACCAGCATCGGCAGCAATTACTTGGCCGTTGACGAAACTTGATTCATCAGAACCTAAGAAGATCGCTAATTGAGCAATTTCTTCTGGTTGGCCAACTCGTGGCATTGTCGCATTACCAGTCATTTGACGACCAGCACCAAATTCAGAGACATTTGTCATGGAAGCGCTAATATTTGTAGCCACTCCTCCTGGAGCAATCCCGTTGCAACGGATCCCAGAATTAGCATACATATAGGCAGTATTTTTTGTTAAACCAGTTACAGCGTGTTTAGAAGCAGTATAAGCTGCACCAGCACGAGCTCCTCGTAAACCACCTGCAGAAATATTATTAACAATCACACCGTGACCTTGCTCTAAGAAAATATTTGTTGCAATACGCATTGCACGCATAACACCGGTAGTATTAACCGCAAATACTCGATCCCATTTTTCATCAGAGATTTCACCAACAGGCTCCATACCATCCATGATTCCTGCATTATTTACTAAAATATCTAATTTACCAAAGGCGTCTTTTGTTTCTTTAAATAAATTTTCCAAATCTGCTAATTCAGCAACGTTTGTACGATTAGCGATAGCAACGCCACCATTTGCGTTAATTGCGTCCGCAACAGCTTTAGCGCCTTCGAAATTGTAATCCGATACAACGACTTTAGCACCTTCTTTTGCATAACCTTCTGCAATTGCTTTTCCCATACCTGATGCTGCACCAGTTACAATCGCTACTTTGTCTTGTAATCTCATAGTAAAACCTCCCTGAATTTTATTGAACATCTGTACAATAAATATTATAAATGTATTAAGTAAACGCTTTCAATAAGCAAAAACATGTATACTGTTCATTAATGAACACATATTAAATTTTTTGTTTATAAAGAGGTGAAATTTTTGGCACAAGTCGATTTACGTATTATAAAAACAAAGGAAGCTCTTCATACAGCATTGCTTACTTTATTAAAAAATAAACCGTTAGAATCTATTTCGATTTCTGAAATATGTAGAAATGCAAAAGTTAATAGGGGAACATTTTATTTGCACTATTCTCAAGTTGGCGATTTATTTGAAGAATATTTTAGAGAAATGATGGAGGATTTGGCTAACTCCTATCAAGAACCATATCGTCATGTAGTAAAAATAAAGACAAGTGAATTGGATCCATCGACGATACGAATTTTCCATCATATTGAAAAATATAAAGAGTTTTATCGCATTGTCTTTTCTAAAAATGTGCCTTTAACTTATTACTATTTACTATTCGAAGAGACAAAACGGTTATTTACAGAAGATGCTAAAGAACATTTTCAAGTAAATGAGGGGATTGATCCGAATTTTTACGCATCCTATCAAGCAAATGCTATTTTAGGAATGATCATTCAATGGTATAACGAAGGGTTTCAACAAAAGGCTAACGTTTTAAATGAGCAGTTAGTGAAAATATTGAACTTAAAATAATTTAAATTAAGTCTAACATTTCAACTGCATATAAGATAAAATAGTGGGAAAATACTTCGCAAACCGAAATGAGAGGAGACATCTATGCTTTCAAAGTTTTTTTCGTATTACAAACCACATAGGCGTTTATTTATCGTCGACTTTACGAGTGCAATCATTGTAGCGATTTTGGAATTAGCTTTCCCAATTGCTGTTCAGTGGTTTATCGATACATTATTACCTACGAATGAGTGGGGGACAATTGTTAAAGTAAGTGTTTTATTATTACTTGTTTATGTATTAAGTACAGTTTTAAACTTTATCGTAAACTATTTAGGTCATAAATTAGGTATCAATATTGAAACGGACATGCGTCAAGATTTATTCAATCACCTCCAAAAACAATCATTCCGTTTCTTTGATAATCATAAAACTGGCCATCTAATGAGCCGAATTACAAACGACTTGTTCGATATTGGAGAATTTGCTCACCATGGTCCAGAAGATTTTTTCATCGCCGTTATGACGTTTATCGGGGCGTTTGCTATTATGTTCAATGTTAATTCGACTTTAGCACTAGTAGCATTAGTTGCCGTACCATTTTTAGTTTGGATCGTAACCTTTAGCAATAAGAAAATGAATGCAGCTTGGAAGGAAATGTATGGAAAAATCGCTGAAGTAAATGGGCGTGTGGAAGACAGTGTCTCCGGTATTCGAGTAGTACAATCCTTTACGAACGAAGCTTTTGAAATGGAACGTTTCCGTGAACAAAATGGATTATTTAAAAAAGCAAAGTTATTTGGCTATAAAGTGATGGCAGGTACCCATTCTGGTATTTACATGATGACTCGACTATTAACTTTAGTCGTATTAGTTGTAGGGGCATGGTTAAGCTTCAATAATCAGTTATCCTATGGGGAATTGGTAAGCTTTGTTCTTTACACAAATGTATTAATTAAGCCAATCGATAAAATTAGTGCGTTACTCGAATTATATCCGAAGGGGATGGCTGGTTTTAAACGATTCCAAGAATTGTTAAGTGAACAACCTGAAGTACAAGATAGAGCTGGTGCTATAGACGTACCTTATTTACACGGTGACATTAAGTTTGAAAATGTTACATTTGGTTATGAAGAGGATAAAACGATTTTAGACAATATATCATTTGAGTTAAAAGCAGGTGAAATGACGGCATTTGTCGGCCCATCGGGGGCAGGAAAAACAACGATTTGTTCGTTAATACCACGTTTTTATGATGTGCAGAGTGGTTCTATATCGATAGATGGCATTGATATTCGAGATATGACAAAACGTTCATTACGCGAACAAATTGGGATTGTACAGCAAGATGTATTCCTATTTACAGGGACGATTCGAGAAAATATCGCATATGGAAAACGGGAAGCGACCGAGGAAGAAATTCAAAATGCCTTGAAAAAAGCCCATTTAGAAGAGTTTGTTCAAGGTTTATCAGAAGGTCTTGAAACACAAATTGGAGAACGCGGTTTAAAACTTTCAGGAGGACAAAAACAACGTCTTGCCATTGCACGAATGTTTTTAAAAAATCCACCGATACTAATTTTAGATGAAGCGACTTCTGCACTGGATACTGAAACGGAAAAAATTATTCAAGAATCTTTGGCAGAACTGGCTGAAAATCGTACTACCCTTGTCATTGCCCACCGTCTTGCTACAATTAAAGATGCGGACCGGGTAATTGTTGTTACGCCTAATGGCATTGAAGAAGATGGATCCTACAATGAATTAATAGCGGACAATGGAATTTTTGCCCGTTTACATCAGCATCAATATAGTTAAATGGTTAGAAGAATCCGCCTTTTTAGGTGGATTCTTTTTTTAAAAGGATTATACTTAAAGTGAAAAGAGTAATGTATAGAAACAGAAGGTGTTTGAACAATGCATTATCCAATTCAATTCATCACAGAGTACTATGCCCAAGCATCCATTATATTTACGGATATGTTCATCAATTCAATGCCGAAAGGGAGCAGAGATAGAGGGCGTTACACAGGAGCTAATCGAGCAGGAATTATCATCCCATTAAACGGTAGTGCGAAGTTTAGTTTGAATGGTACACCTTACTACATATCTGCGGGAACGATTGTACATGCAGGACCACAGATGGCAATTGATATAGAAGTAATAGGTGAAGATATATGGCAATATGCAGTGATACACTATCAAGTTTTGGATGATGATGTTGGCAAATTTCCATATTTTAATCAGCACTTTTCTTTACCAATCGATGATAGTGTTCTCCTTTCGGATCTTACCCATCAATTAATGAAAAATTACATAAAACCGACCAATATTTCTCAAATAACTTGTAAACAATTATTTCTTAAAATAGTAGAGGCAATTTTACTAAGTTCCATTAAAAAGAATGATAATGGTAGCTTGATGGATCAGGCGGTAAGGCTATTGCACGACCAATATGTTGAGCCTATTACGATACAAGAAATCGCTTCTCAGTTAGGAATTGAACGGAGGAGATTTGCTTATTTATTTGAACGACATACAGGTTTGTCACCTATTCAATATTTAACTGAAATTCGAATAAGAAGAGCTAAAGTATTATTACAAAGTGGATATTCCGTAGCAGAGGTAGCCGAAAAAGTAGGGTATGTCGATCATTTTTATTTTAGTAGAGTTTTTAAAAAACAAACGGGTATGTCACCATCAAAATTTAAAAATAGCATTCGTTAAAACTGTTTCATTATTTGAAGCAGTTTTTTTATTCTCTCTTCACTTCTGCAAAAGTCCATATTTTTTGTAAATATGTCCATTCCTAATTTATACTTGCTTTGCTAGAATTACACTTAATGAGAATGATAATCAATTGCATTTCGATTAATAGGAAAGCTTCTCGGTTTATCATGATCACAATAAAAATTGAAATGATATAAAAAATAGGAGTGTTATAAAGTGAAAAAAAGGTGGCTATTTGGTGCAGCAGCACTATTATCAATCGTTTTAGCAGGTTGTGGATCATCAGCAGAAGAATCTTCATCAGCAAGCAAATCTAGTACGACAGAGGCAACAATATCAGAGAAAACGGCAGAGGCTAGTACTCAAACGATAAACTATTTAAATGAAGAATATACAGTCTCAACAGAAGTAAATAACATTGTAGCAGCAAGTTTGGAATCAATGGAAGATGCTGCGATGTTAGGTATAAAACCAGTCGGTGTTTTACAAGTTGGAGGAAAAATCCCTTCCTATTTAGCTGAGGAACTAGAAGGGGCACAGTTAATTGGTGACAAAATGGAGCCGAATGCAGAGGCTATTTTAGCTCTAAATCCGGATGTCATTGTAGGGTCTTCAAAATGGAAAGAAGATGTTGTTGAGAAAATGAAGAAAATCCAAACAACGATTCCATACTCCCATATTTCAACTAATTGGAAAGAAAACTTAACGGTTCTTGCCCAATTAGGTGGTAAGGAAGCAGAAGCTGAACAAATTATTGCTGATTACGAAGAGAAAGCAACACAATCGAAAGCAAAGGTTCAAGAACAATTGGCAGATCAAACGGTATTAGTAATTCGTATTCGAGGAGGGGTAATGTATATTTACCCAGCAGATGTCTACTTAAACCCCGTATTATATGAGGATTTAGGAGTTCCGGTACCTGAAGTAATTGCACAAGTTAAAGCGCAGGCTGAAATTTCTTTAGAAACATTGGCGCAAGTAAATCCGGATGCAATTTTCCTGCAATTTGAGACATCTGAAAATGCAGACGCTCCACAAACATTAGAAGAGTTACAAAGCAATCCTATTTTTAAAAGTCTTAAGGCATCACAAAACAACCAAGTATTTGTCAATGCAATTGAACCATTAGCGCAAGGGGGAACGGCTTGGTCGAAGGTGAAATTTTTGGATATCGCTGTGGAAAAACTTCTTCAATAATTAGATAGAGGCAGTAGAGTGTGTTAAGTCGACTCTACTGCCAGTTTTCTGATTTTAATAAAAAAGGTGTGTAACCATTGAAATCTACTTTTACTCGACCATATACGATTTTAATATGTTCTCCCATTTTCATCTGTGTAGTTGCGTTAATTTCTATTTTATATGGCACAAAAGATATTAGTGCAATCATCGTATGGGATGCTGTTTTTCATTTTGATGCCACTAATATCGATCATCAAATTATTCGAACAAGTCGCTTACCGAGAGCTATTGCTGTTATTTTAGTTGGGGCGTTTCTAGCGGTAGCTGGCGCTGTTATGCAAGGTATTACCCGAAACTATTTAGCTTCTCCTTCTTTAATGGGCGTAAATGATGGCTCCGCCTTTGTTATTACGTTAGCAATGGTATTTTTACCAGGATTACCTAATTATCAAATGATTTTATTATCGATGTTAGGTTCAGCTCTAGGTGCGGGTCTTGTATTTGGGTTTGGTTCCTTCATACGAAATGGACTTTCTCCTGTAAGATTAGCCATTATAGGGACAGTAATTGGTATGTTTTTAAGTAGCGTTGCATCTGCCGTTGCTATGTATTTTCAAGTATCTCAAACTGTTAGTGCTTGGTATAACACAAAAATACATATGGTTGATTTAAATATGCTGTTCCTTTCAATCCCCTTTGGCTTAGTCGGGTTATTGTTAGCCATTATATCAGCACGAGCGATTACCATTACATCTTTAGGCGAAGAAACGGCAATTAGTCTCGGACAAAAGACAAAGATAATTAAAATAATCAGTATGTTATCAGTAGTTTGTTTAACGGGTACTGCCGTTGCTTTAGTAGGGAAAATTGCCTTTGTTGGTCTTGTCATTCCGCATATTACAAGGTTTCTTGTTGGTGTGGACTACCGTTTTATTATTCCTTGTTCAGCGGTAATGGGGGCCTTTTTCTTAGCGTTATGCGATTTGATTAGTAGGTATATTAATTTTCCTTACGAAACGCCAATCGGAGTCGTCACGTCGCTCGTTGGTATTCCGTTTTTCTTATTTTTAATTAGAAAATTTGGGGGTGAGAACCGTGGTTAAACAATCATCCCGTAAGTTTTACATAACAATCGTTGTTTTTGGTGTTGTCATTTTAGGAGCTAGTTATTTACATATGGCGAATGGTGTCTTTGATATGTCCGTACTTGATGTCGTCAAAACAATTTTTCGAATCGAAAAGAATGAACAATTTGATCTAGTTATTTTTGAATTTCGATTGCCACGATTAGTGATAGCCGGCCTTGTTGGTGTTGGATTGGCATTAGCGGGAGTCGTATTGCAAGGGATCACAAGAAATAGTCTAGCTGACCCGGGGATTATAGGAATTAATGCTGGTGCAAGTGCGGCAGTTGTTATTTTTATGTTCTTCTTGCAAGTAAGATTAATGGATGCTAGCTTGAGTAGCTGGGTCTCTATTTTAATGATGCCGATATTTGGATTTGTAGGTGGCGTCATTGCAGCAGCCCTAATTTTTCTATTTGCAGCGAAAAAGCGACAACTTGATATGCAGCGACTTATATTAACAGGAATTGCCATCAATAGTGGATTTGGTGCTCTAACAATGTATATTTCATTAAAAATGAATGCATCTGATTATGAATCGGCAGCCCTTTGGATGACAGGATCAATTTATAACGGGAATTGGATTTTTGTTCTTTCAATGCTCCCATGGCTCCTACTATTCGGCCTTTATGTTTATAAGAAAGCCCACTTACTTGATTATTTTCAATTGGAAGAAAGCCAGATTATAAGTTTAGGGATTGAACTAGAAAAAGAGAAAGTAAAATTGCTTCTAGCAAGTGTTGCTTTAGTAAGTGCTTGTGTTTCGGTTTCAGGAAGCATCGGATTTATTGGATTAATGGCACCCCATATTGCTAAACAACTTTTGGGCATTCATCATCGGTATATCATTCCAGCAAGTGCCCTAATCGGTGCAGCTCTGCTTATTTTAGCTGATTTTATTGGTAAGACAGTTTTTGCACCGGCAGAACTAGCCGTTGGTATAGTCGTTTCCATAATAGGGATTCCTTACTTTTTATATTTACTTGTAAAGGCGAAAGATTAGGAGGTTCAAGGATGGTTACTGCATTTCAAATTGACAATTTAAGTTCGGGATATGAAAAATCGTTAATCTTTAATAGACTTAATGTGGTCATTCCAAAGGGGAAGATTACAACAATCATAGGACCAAATGGGTGTGGCAAATCGACCTTACTAAAAACAATCGGTCGAATTTTAAAAAAAGAGCATGGGGAAATTTATTTACACAATCAAAATATGGATGACTTATCTACAAAGGAAATTGCGAAACAGTTAGCGATACTACCCCAATCACCTAGTGCGCCAATTCAATTAAAAGTAGAAGAATTGGTCTCCTATGGTCGTTATCCTCATCGAAAAAATATTAATCGCCTATCAAAAAAGGATATGGAGATTATTGAGTGGGCGATGGAGGTTACCAATACAGTTGAGTATAGACAGCGGGAGTTAGCTCAATTATCCGGAGGGCAAAGGCAACGAGTTTGGCTAGCGATGGCTTTAGCTCAAGAAACGAATATTTTATTATTGGATGAACCAACTACATATTTAGATATGTCCCATCAATTGGAAGTATTAAATATTATTAAAGATTTAAATGAAAAGCATGGCTGCACAATCGTTATGGTGTTACATGATATTAACCATGCTGCCCGTTATTCAGATGAACTAATTGCGATGAAGCAAGGTGAAATCATAAAATGTGGGACGCCTGAAGAGATTATCAATGCAGAAGTGTTAAAAGAAGTGTTCCAAATTCAAGCTAAAATTTTGCGGGATGATGAGACAAACAGACCTGTATGTTTTTCGTATGATATTTTATAGGAATGGTGTCATCATCTGTTAGGAGGTTTAAAGTTGACTCATTTCTCCATTGATTCAAACTATACAAATTATAAATATGATATCTCTGTATATGTACCATCTATTGAAGTACCGACTGAAGGTTTTCCTATTATTTATGTGTTAGACGGACTGAGCTACTTTCCGTTGGCAAAGCAGATTATCCATTTACAATCTCGCAATTCAGCAAAAACAAAAATAGAAAATGCTATTGTTGTTGGAATATGTCATCGGGAAGAAACGATGCATAGCCGCCGATTTTATGACTTTACAGCACCTGCAGAAAAAGTCCACTTTCCAGCCCATACGAAAGGAAAGCTAAATCATATTAAGGAAGTCGGTGGAGCAGAAAACTTCAGTTCCTTTATAACAAAAGAATTAAAACCAATTATTGAATCCCAATTTAAAATTAATAAGTCAAAACAATCCATCTATGGACATTCTCTATCGGGATATTATGTCCTTTGGAGTTATTTAACGAAACCAAACGAGTTCCAAACTTCTATAGCCGTTAGCCCATCGATTTGGTGGAATAATCGAGAGTTATTCTGTTATCTTCAAAATTGTGATGTCAATAAACTAGGTTCTCTTTACATGATAGTAGGGGAGAGGGAAGGATTTATGGTGGAGGATGCTGTACGTTTTTATAAGGAGCTACCCACTAGTATATATCAACAGTTATTTATCGCAATGGATGAAAATCATGCGTCTGTCGTTCCTACTACAATGAGTAGAGCCTTTAGGTTTTGTTTTGAAGTGAATAATGGATAAGAAACCCAAAACACTCTATAGGAAAAATGATTGCTCATTTTTCTTATAGAGTGTTTTTTAATTAATATATTGAAGGACTTTGTTAACAACCTGTTCTCCAGCTTCAACCCATTTATGTTTATGTTGAATTTCAGCATCTTTATCTACTGGATCTTGGAATTGACTAAAACCAGTTGCCTCCAGTAAAGAACTTTCATCAAAATCTAAACCAAGGTTTACAACGTGTTTAATAACATAGGGAGTTTGAAATTGAATACGTGCCTTACTTGAATCAAGCATCCCGCTTGTTACTACAAAGGGAAGACGCAAGTATATTGTTTCTTCATCTTTTTTGTATAAAATTGTATCAAAAAAACCTTGATCATAATCCCAATAGCTACCTAAACAAAATCCGTAGCGTTTAATATTATCCCGCAAAGAGCCAAATTCTACTTGTTTCCCTTCAAGTTCGGATTCAAATTTTAGCATTTGTGGTTTCCTCCTTTGTTTCTCCTAAAAGGATAGACAAAAAATGAGGAGCAAATACTTATGAATACAAGTTTTTGAAAATTTTTGAAATAAAAAGGTAGTACTTTTCAAAACTTAGTTAGCTTTGTAGTTGGGCTATTAAAGGAATGGATACTAATGCATCTTCGGTACTACTAAATGGTGAACGAATTAAAAGCAATCGTTCAATATATTCTGTTACTTGTGGGGGTAGCTCTAATTCTTCTTGCCAACTACGTTCCTTTTTTTTCATCGGAGTATAGGTTGAATATAGTAAGAACAGAAGAAAATGACCAATAAAGTAAAGATCACTAATATAATTTTCGGCACGCTTAGGATTATTAATTTCCTTTAGATTTACATCTTCTTTCACGTAAGTAGCCAAGCCGAAATCAATAATATATATTTGATTATCTTTTAACAAAATATTAGGAATACGTAAATCTCGATGAACGATTCCTTTTTTATGAAATTTAATAACAATTTCAAGAAGTTTCTTTGTTATTTGAAGTGATTGTTCTATAGAAAAGCGCATACCATTTTTAAAAATTGCTTGTTCAAAGGTTTGCCCATCTACATACTCCATTATATAGTAAGGTAACTTTTGAATTTCTCCGTGAAATAAAACGGAAGGGACGTTAAAGAAATCGATATCTTTTAACATATTAATTTCTTGGAAAAACTTATTTCGTAGTTTTTCCTTACGAATATGCTTTGCCTTCATTCTTTTTAGAACAAATTTCTCCCTTGTAACAGCGTCTTCAATTAAATAGGCAACACCATAAGAACCTAAGCCAATCATTTCGATAAAATGGTATGCTGTTTGTTGATTGATATAGTCTTTTACAATTTGGTCATATTTCTTTTCAGAAAAGTAATCGAACATTAGCTACTGAAAAAGCTACGGGAACTGAAGAAACTTCTTGAACTACGTTTGTAACCTTTTTTATAGTGTTTATGACCATAATAATTATGTTTATGAGAATAATGTTTGCGACTACTACTTGAATAACGACGACGATGACCGTGGCCATGATTTCCGCCTAATAAACCTTTTAAAATTTTATCTAACATCGAATCATTCCTTTCTAAATAGAAATTTAAGCTAGAAAAATGTACTGATATTTATTATACGAATTCCATATTCGTAAGTTTCGTTTTTATAAGAAGAAAAAAATAATTAAAAAAAGATTAGACACAAACTGGACAATTAAAAAATAGCCAAGCATTCACAAAATGGTGTGATACTTGGCTATTATAGTTTATTCTTCCATGAATACTTCACCGTCTTTATAAGTCATTTGCTCTGGATAGCGAAGGTTAATAACTGAATCTTGTATTTCTTGGGAAGGTGGCTTTGTAGCAAGGGAAACGATGATGTTCGTAGCAAAGGCAGCAATGGCTCCGAAAATACCGGCACCAGTATCAATAATGCCTAGAATTGTAAATCCACCATACTTGGCAGCGAAGATGTAAGCTAGTGTAACACCAAGTCCGACAAGTAATCCGGCTATTAAACCTTGAGCATTTGAACGTTTCCACCAAACGCCTAGTACTAATGCTGGGAAGAATGTTCCTGTAGCGAGTGCAAATGCCCAAGCCACAATTTGAGTTATAGCCCCTGGTGGATTTAAGGCGATTAAGCCAGCCAAAAGAGTAGCCACAACAATTGTAATACGTCCGACTTTTAAACGTTGTTGATCTGTTGCCGTCGGTTTTAAAATCCGATAATAAATATCGTGGGCAAAGGCAGATGAAATAGCAATTAATAATCCACCAGCTGTAGATAATGCTGCAGCCATTGCACCAGCGGCTACTAAACCAATAACAAAAGCACCTAGATTTGCAATTTCGGGTGTTGCCATTACGACGATATCGTTTGCAATCACTAATTCGGTCCATTCAAGTATACCGTTGCCGCTAGTATCAGCTACTTTTAATAAACCCGTATCCACCCATGTTTTTGTCCAAGCAGGAAGTTCTGAAATTTTACTTCCAGCGACCTGTGTCATAAGAATAAAACGAGAAAATGCAGCATAGGCAGGTGCAGAGAAGTATAATAATCCGATAAATAATAGCGCCCAAGCTCCTGACCATCGTGCCGCTTTCATCGTTGATACAGTGTAGAAACGAGCGATAACGTGTGGAAGACCAGCTGTACCAGCCATTAATGTAAACATTAGAGCAAGAAATTGCCATTTCGTTCCTTTTTCAAAGGGGGCAAAATATTCGGAAAGACCGAGTTCCCGATCCAATTCGCCTAACTTTCCAACAATTTCACCGTACGATAACCAAGGGAGTGGATTGCCAGTAATTTGTAGGGACATAAAGATAACAGGTACTAAATAGGCAATAATTAATACAAGATATTGAGCTACTTGAGTCCATGTAATCCCTTTCATACCCCCGAAGGCTGCATAAACTGCAATTAAAACAACGCCAATCATAGTACCAAGCTTCGCATCAATTTCAAAAAGCCTTCCAATGACCACACCTGAACCTGAAAGTTGACCGATAGAATAAGTAAAACTGATAATCATCGTACAAATTGCTGCTATTACAAGGGCTATATTACTTTTAAATCGATCTCCAATAAATTCAGGAACGGTGTAACTACCAGACTTTCGTAATTGGGGAGCGAGTAAGAAGGTTAATAATAAGTAGCCACCAGTCCACCCCATAATATAAGCTAAACCATCATAGCCAAGTACCATAATCGTACCAGCCATACCAATGAAAGAAGCTGCACTCATCCAATCGGCACCAATTGCCATCCCATTCCAAATGGGAGGCACACCGCGGCTCGCCACATAGAAATCTGATGTTGCTTTTGCTTTGTTATAAACAGCAATGTATATATACAAGGCAAAGGTTGCTAAAATAATCGCAAGCGATACAATAAATTGTGTATCCAATAACTATCCCCCTTTAAATGAACTACTTTCATTAATGATTTACTGTACTATTGCTCCCAATCTCTTCGTTTTTCCTATGATCTATTCCATATTTTTTGTCAATTTTATCCCCAACGATGGCATTCACAAACAATAAAATAATAAATACTGCTAGAGCTCCTTGTGCCCCCATAAAATAGTGAAATGGAAAACCGTTAAAGTAAATATTACTTAATGGCTCTGCTATTAACACGATGCCATAAGAAACAAAAGCCCAAATGAAGAAATAGATCACCATATAAATATTTTTTTCACGAAAATAGGCATCTGCAATGTTTTTATCAATTTTTTTCACCTTTTCACCCCTGTGGATTAAATTCCCCAAATAATTGTTGCAAGGATAATTTACGGATTTAAAAGTTTCTATATAATTACGTTCCCACTTCCTTTTTATTGGAGAATTTTATTTTCACTTCGCCGTAAAAGACAAAGGAAAAATAATTAAACTTTATTCGTTTAGAAAGGGTATTTTTAAAAATAAGGGATGATTTGTTGTAGGTAAATTTTAAAGAGGAATAGTCAAATTTGCATAGTTATTGAAGGCTGAATATAAATTTAACAGTGTCTAAAAGTGGGAGGGGGATCATAATAATTTCCGCTACTATGTAGAGAGCAATTGCAATAAAAGGAATGGTTAATAGCTTAAATTGCTTCTTTTTTAATGCCAGTATTAAACAAATTCCTGTTATGAATAGTAAGATGTAAAAAATTTCTATATCCTCCTTTTTTATCATAGTTTCTTTTTCTTATTTAATTTATGAGGAAAAAGGTCACATTATTATTCAATTTCAAATAAAAAGTAGTGGGAAATAAAAAAAGAGTTCCGATTTTTCAGGAGTAAAAAGCTAGAGGGATTAAAAAAGGATATCAAAAAAGTAGTATTAGAACACCTTTCTAATACTACTTTAGCATTGTTGGTAGGTTACAAAATATATTTACAAAAATACTCAGCCATTGCTTCTTTCGTTATATTCAATTTACGCATCATTCCTAAACAGTTGGATAGAATGATGTCAACCCCTTCAGAGTGTTCAAATTGAACACCATGTTCTGTTTGTAAAAATTCTGCGAAATCCCATTTTTCGATAGAGTGACGTTTATCTCCATTATAATAGCTTTCCATTTCGTTATATAAGTCTTTAAAAAACGGTTCAAATAGCTCGCTTTTTTTCATTAAATAGTGATAAGTACTGTTGTTGGTAGGTACTTTTGCTGCATAAACATCTTTTGAAACAATCTGGATTATATTCTCCGTATTAATATACTCACTTGTTCTCTCCTCTATCATCCAAATAGCAGATTGGAATAATGGATGAGATTCGAGGGATTTTATATTTTCTAATTTTTTTCGATAAAACTTCTTTAGAATAAGGCCTTCATCGGATACATAGAGCACCTCGTAGTGAAAGGTAGTATCTAAATCCAAATCCCGTTGGTTATATTTTTCGAGAATTGCGTAACTTTCTCCAAAAAGAATTTCCGTTTGCATATAGGTTGGTTGAAAGTCATAGTAAATAGACCCCTTTACTACATGCCCAAAATACTTTAAATAGACGTCATGAACATCCTTTTTACTTGGATTCACGAGACATAGGCTATATTTTTCTTTTGGAATGACAAATTGAAGAATAAAATTCAGCTCCTTCTAAGTTGTTCAGCCAAAATAGTTTAGCGTAAGGGAAAGAAAAAGCATGTCGTTAAAACATATTCAAGAAAATGGATAATATTCGTAAGTATACAAAAGGGGATTTTTTAAAGGATAGGTGATTGACTATATAGAAATTAGACAAGCTAATTGGAAAAAGTTTTCAAAGAAAATTGTTGACTCATGATACTCAACCTAAGCCTACCTTTTATTCCTACATAAATTAATGTTAGCTCATAAAAGAAGGGAGGATTTTGCAGTGCGTCCTATTGATTTTAATGATGAGTCCCCACAACGTCAATCATTTCCAGGAGGTTTCCCAGGAATTCCGGGAGGAGGATTTCCGGGATTCCCAGGTGGCGGTGGCCCAGGAGAATTTCCAGGGTTCCCGGGAGGTGGATTCCCAGGAGGAGGTCCAGGCCAACTTCAAGCTCCAACGGCACCACCACCAAGTTTTACACCACAAATGACTTCATTCCAACAACAAGAATTCGCTAGCAGAGGTGGAATAGGTGGAATTAGACGGTGTTTCTTCCGAAATACTTTTATTTGGCTAAGAAACGGTAATAGTTTTTGGTTCTTCCCTATGATTGCCTTTGGAAACCAAATAATTGGATTCCGATGGAGAGGAACGAGAGGTTGGGTGTATGATTCTATCAACCGAAATCGAATATTATTCTTCCAATGCTTTTAATTAACATTCTCTATTCACCCACCTCCTAAAAGAACAGAATACCCCATTTCAAAAGTGAGATGTTCACACGTCTCACTTTTTAATTTGACTATAAGGTTCTAAATGAGAGATAAATAGAATAAGTGAATAAGAGACCGTTTGTACTTGAGGAGGATGGAAATGGAAATAAAAAAAGCTCGAGAAGAAGTTTGGAATAGTGTAGTAGGTTTAACAGATGCACAATTAAACGAAGTAGTGGAAGAAGGAAAATGGAGTATTGCACAAGTACTAGAACATTTACATTTGATGGAGGAAAATGTCATTAGATTAATTCATCATGCTTTGAACCAAAGTGAATTCGAAGAACCAGGATCATTTCCCGTTCAAATGGTTGCCGATCGGACTAAAAAAGTAACTGCTCCGGAAATTTTAAATCCATCGAATAAGTTTCAAACATTAGAGGGATTAAAAACGAAACTATCGCAATCTAGAGATTCATTGGAAAAAGTGATTCAAAATTTAAGTGAAGATGATTTAAACGAAAGGACAATGGAACATCGTCGATTTGGAGTATTATCTATAAAACAATGGATATCTCTTGTCGGTTACCATGAGCTACGCCATATTGGTCAAATAGAAGAAATAAAAAAAGAGTTAGTAGAGACTGTTTAATTGTTTGAATAGGTATGTATTTCGCAAGTAAAAATTGAGCCATTTATTAATTAAAAACTGATCCACTTAAACCGAACTATTTTCTAGCCATTCTTTTGTATCTAATATTCGATAAGATGGTCCAACCATGTCTATCATATAGGCTCTATGTGTTAATCGGTCTGTTAAAGCAGCTGTTAAAACTGGATCATGAAAAACTTCTTCCCAGCGATCAAATGATAAATTACTTGTAACTATCGTTGACGCTCGTCCTGCCCGTAGGGAAAGATGAGTAAATAATAATTCTGCGCCTTCTTTATCAAAAGAAATGTAACCTAGCTCATCGATAATCACTAAATCATACTTTTCAAACCTCAATTCAAATGAACGTAACGTTCTTTCAGAACGGCTTTCTTTTAACTGATTTACAAGGGATGACACCGTTGTAAAATACACCTTATAACCTGCTAAACAAGCTTCAATTCCTAAACCAATTGCTATATGTGTTTTACCTGTACCTGGTGATCCGATTAATAAAACGTTTTGTTTTTCTTGAATAAAATCTAATTTCTTTAAATGAGAGAGACGAGAGGCCGCATTTTGCGGTAATCTCTCAGTCTCTAATTCAGTTAATAGTTTCTTTTCTGGAAAATTCGCTGAACGAATCCGATTCGCTTTTGCTCGCACTTCTCGATCTTGCATCTCTTGGACCAGTGCGTGATATAAGAAATCTTCTGCTGTCTGATATTGTTTCCACATATCATCATCTTGTATAAATCCTCGAATGCTTGGTAGTCGAAGTTCTTTACACATTTCAATCATTTCTTGTCGCTTATCCATTAATGAAGCACCCCTGTCTTTTTAGTTTCGAATAATGCCGTAATGGCTGAAAGATTTTCGAGAGATTGGGTGGTGACCTCATTTTTGGAATGTACAGTTTTATGAATGTGTTCGCATTGATTAGCTAAGAAAATAATCTTATCTGTTGATATTTGAACCATAGGGTTCTTCTCAAGTTGTTCAACTGCCACTATGATTTTTTCTAGATTGTTATGTTCTTTTAGATAGATAAGTAACTCTAGAAAATCTCGCTCATTTCCAATATAATAATCTTTGTATAATTTTTTTATTTTTGTTGGTGCTTGACTCAAACATTCACTTTGAGCCAATGCACCTTTTTTCTTTTCAAATGTACGTAAGTAATGATAGATATCCATAATCCACTGATGGATCTGCCAACTTCGCTTATGTGTTGCGATACAGGCATTATCACTAAAAATAAGAATTTTTTCCGCACTCGCTTTTACTTTCACCCATTCTCCTACATGTCCTTCTGGAACAGAATAACGATTTTGTCTATAAGTAATCGTGCTATATTTGTCCACTCTAAATTCAAACAACTCAGAGGCATCAAATGGAATAATATCTGCACTTACTTGCCGAGCTGCACGTTCTTCTAGCATTAATTCATGGTGGGTTTGATTTTTCTTATAATGTTTACGAGAGTTTAATCTCATGATGATTTCTGTTAGATAGGCCTGAGCTTCTTCTAAACTTGTAAACGTATCTCGATGGGCAAATGCTTTCCGACGGATGTATTCTACACTCCGCTCCACATGCCCCTTCTGATTTCCTTTTCTCGGTTCACATAGTCGTATTTTAAAATGATAATGCATCGATAGATTTTTCATACCATCGGTAATCTCACGCTCAGTTCCAATAAAGTTTTTTACAACAGTTCGCATATTATCGTATGTAAATACCTCTGGTACAAAGCCTAAATAGTTAATACACTTTACATGTGCATCTTGTACACAAACCATTGTTTCTGATTCATACAAATAGGCAAATCGATCATTACTATATGGTAGGGTAAAGACCGCCATCGAAAGAGAACGTAACGTTTGATCAATGATTAATTTTACTTCACCCCAGTCAAATTCAATCTCATGACCAGCAGTTGCCTTTTGACGAATAAACACTTCTTTTTGACGTTTCTCCTCACTATTTACAAAATTTCTAACAGTGGTATAACTAATTTCAAAACCTTCATCTAATAACTTTTCATGAATATCAATCATTTTTAGTTGTTGCTTGTGCATCTGATGTTGCCGTTTAAATTCATTATCTTTTAACATTTTTCGAATACGTTTCATCACCGTAGGTGTTAATGCACGTTTATTGCCTTTTCGCTTTTTATACGACGGAGGCGTTACATAGTTATCTGTAATAGGTAGTTCTCGAATATCTTGCTTTCTTTTTTCAAGATCCTCTTCGATATACTTTTTTACAGTATTCCGAGAAATCCCAAGCTCCTTCGCAATTTGACGTTGACTCTTATTTTCTTTATGAAAGGCTAATAAAACTTTTTGTTTCTTCTCCAAAGAAATCACCTCTATACGCTCCTAACTCTATGAAGTTAGGATTATTTTCATATAAAAGTGGCTCACTTTTCAACTGCGATGGTGGCTCAGTTTTAGCTTATCAAATACATAGGTAGGAATTCGACATCGTCTGGATTCCTACTTTTTTCGAAATAACTTAAAATAGTATTTTTTTGATATATGACATTTTCTGCTGAAGGGTGAATGTGAACGATTTATAATCCGGTTTATAATTATATCAATATAACAAAAAGTTGATAAATATGAAATTTGACAATTAAAAACATTGGGTGTAAAAATGATTCTAAATGTTGAGGAGGGGTAGATGTGGAAACAAATGTAGTGAATGTGAACGGGGGAGAATTATTTTATGCAGATTATCCTGGAACTCAAGGAACAATTGTAGCCGTACATGGTTTAACGGGTAATCACAAACAAATGCATTATTATGCACAATTGTTAAAAGGGGATTATCGTTTTATTTCGGTCGATTTAAAAGGGCGCGGAAATAGTGGGCAAGCTCCCGAAAATACAAGTATTGAACAACATACAAAGGATATTCTTGTTCTTTTAGAACAGTTGGAAATTGAAAATCCAATTTTGATGGGTTATTCAATGGGGGCTTTTATAATGGCAAACGTTGCAAGTAAACGCTCAGACGTAAAAGGTGTAATCTTATTGGATGGTGCAGCAACTGCTACTGACCATCAACGAAACATTATTGAACCTTCATTAGGACGCATTAGTAAGTTATATGAAAGTGCGCAAAGTTACATAGATGAGATTAAAGGGATATATGGTCGTCTCGGTGTGGAATGGACAGATCATCTTGAAAGTGTTGGTCATTATGAAATTGGAAAGGTAGATGGATACTGGAAAAATAAATCTGATGAAGCAAAAATTCGTCAAGACTTAGAAAGTTTCTTTGACTATGAACCATCCCAAGTCTTTTCGAACATATATTGTCCGATTTTATTAATTCACTCGGAAGGTAATATCGGAACAAATCCTGCCTTATTTTTAGCAGAGCATTACAGTAAAACTTTACAATTTGCTAAAAATATTCATAAGTTCACATCTCCGAGTAACCATTATACATTAGTATTTTCTAATCGACCTGAAGTTAATAAAGCGATTGTTCAATTTTTAAAAAATTTGTAAAAAAGAGTTGAAATTTAGCGAAAATTATGCAAACATTATATCAAATCATATTGAATGGCCTATCGAAGAGGCGTAAGGAAACGAACTTTCCTTTCATAACCGATTCGAATAGTTGGCTGCATTCCTCAAAACGACAAAGGTTTTATGATGTCGGGAGGAGTGTAGCCATTTTTTATTTTCTAAGGGGGAATATACGTGTCACTAGGACTTGATTACTTTAAAAAAGTTTATGGTGTAATTCCTGGATGGGTTCAAAAAATGTACGACTACAATCCGGAAATGTTACAACATTATACTGCTTTACGGGGTGCTGCAATGTCTGCGGGGGCTTTATCAGTTAAAGAGAAAGATATTTTATTAGTTGGAATGAATGCCGCAAGATTATATGCACGAAGTATGGTTTATCATACAAAAGGTTCGATAGACGGAGGAGCTACGTTAGAAGAGCTTGCGGAATATTTAGTAGTGGCATATCACTACGGAGGTGAAAAAGCGTTGCAAATCGGATTGCAATCCTTTGAATATGCCCTAGAGTTAACGGGAGCGAAATCTATCAAAATATCCCATGAAAGTAATGGTTCAGAGATTATTCGTTTTTATGGACAGTTTGCAACTTCAGACCAAAGTAGAAGCTATTTTGAACAGTTGGCAATTCTATTTGACCGTGGAGATGTAAACGCTTTAAAAGCAAAGTTGCTCGAAACAAATTCTGTTACAACACAGATGAAACATATTTTAATGACAGGGATATATACAACTACTTTAAATAACGAAGAAACAGATGTTTGGGCTAAAAAGGCAAGAAAGGTAGGAGTACAAGAAGCCCAATTAGCTGAATTAGGATATGCCTGCTTATTAACTGCAGGAATACCATCTTGGTTTGAAATTAGTGATGCGTTAATAGAGAAATAACGGGGTGATGACAACAATGAAAATTTTCAAGACAGAAAAAGAGGCGTTGGCTACTGTTCAAAGCAACCAGACGATCATGGTTGGCGGTTTTGGACTTGTTGGGGCGCCCCTTACGTTAATCGATGCATTAGTCGAATTAAATGTAAAAGACTTAACAATTATAAGCAATAACTTAGGTGAGCAGGGAAAAGGACTCGGAAAATTGCTTCAACAAAAAAAGGTGAAAAAAGCAATTGGCTCTTATTTCACTAGTAATCGGGACGTTGGTGAAGCATATCAACGGGGGGAGCTTGAAATTGAATTAATGCCCCAAGGAACATTGGCTGAATCCATTCGTGCAGGTGGAGCTGGAATTGGTGGTTATTACACAAAAACTTCCGTTGGAACAGATCTTGCAAAAGGAAAAGAAACGAAAGTAATTGATGGAGAAGAATATGTTTTTGAGAAAGCTTTAAAAGCAGATGTTGCAATCATTCGAGCACATAAAGCAGATACACTTGGAAACTTAATTTACTACAAAACAGCAAGGAATTTTAACCCGATAATGGCGACAGCAGCTAAATATGTTGTAGCAGAAGTAGATGAAATAGTAGAAGTTGGTCAATTAAAAAGCGATGAAATCGTCACACCCCATCTTTTTATTGATGGTGTGATTGTTGCTAAAAAAGTGTTAACAAAGGATGGTGTCGTTAACAATGGCTAACCCAGTACAAGAATTAATTGCAAAAAGGGCAGCACAGGAACTACAAGAGGGAGAGGTCATCAATTTAGGAATTGGCATTCCAACTTTAGTTTCAAAGTATGTAGAGGATAAAAAAGTATTCTTCCATACCGAAAATGGCATGCTCGGGGTGGAAGATGTAATAGAAGAAAATATGGATCCGAACTTGGTGAATGCTGGAAAGCAACCGGTAGGAGAAGGAATTGGATCATCCTTTTTTAATAGTGCGGATTCCTTTGCCATGATTCGTGGTGGACATATCGATGTTGCTATATTAGGAGTACTCCAAGTGGATAGAAAGGCTCAAATCGCAAACTGGGCAGTACCAGGGAAAAATATTATCGGAGTTGGAGGGGCGATGGATTTACTAGAAGGTGCAAAGAAAGTAATCGTCACTACTACTCACACATCTAAAGATGGAAAAAGTAAATTGTTGAAGGAATGTACTTATCCTATTACTTCTAATAGAAGTGTAGATATTATCATTACTGAATTAGCAGTATTCCGATATTTGGATGGGAAATTACATTTAACGGAATTAATGCCGGGGGTAACAATTGAAGAAGTAGAAAAGAATACTGAAGCAGAGTTTATTAACTCACTTAGATTAGGGGGAAAGCCGTTATGAAGGAAGTAGTAATTATCGACGGTGTTCGAACTGCGATTGGGAAATTAGGTGGCTCTTTAATAAATGAAACAGCGGATTTCCTTGCTGAAAAGGTGATAAGTGCACTAGTAGAACGAACAGGAATCGATCGTAGTGAGGTAGACGAAGTAATATTAGGACAAGCAAAACAAAGTGCAGATCAATCAAATGTAGCTCGTGTTGCTGCTTTACGAGCGAAATTACCTATTGAAGTTCCTGCCTATACGGTACATCGTCAATGTGGATCAGGCTTACAATCGATAAATAATGCCGCTCAACAAATTGCCGTAGGGCTGAGTGATGTCATTATTGCTGGTGGAACAGAGTCAATGAGTACAGCTCCTTATTATATTCGCAATGCTCGTTATGGTTTTGGCGCAGGTAACGGATTAATTCTTGATCCGAATACAGAAAGTCAACCGGGGTCACAACCTGATCATTACAACATTCATACGATGGGAGAGACGGCAGAAAACTTAGCGGAAAAATATAACATTTCCCGTGAAGACCAGGATGCCTTTGCGCAATTAAGCCAAGACCGTGCCCATCATGCCATTGCAGAAGGCTACTTTGAAAATCAAATTGTTCCTTATGAAGTGAAGGGAAGAAAATCAACGTCGGTATTTTCCGTCGATGAACATCCACGACTTACTTCAATTGAAAAACTTTCAACTTTGAAACCTGTATTTCGAAAAGAAGGTTCTGTTACAGCAGGTAATAGTAGTGGGAGAAATGATGGTGCTTCGGCATTATTAGTAATGTCAAAGGAAAAAGCAGATCAATTAGGCTTAAAACCGAAAGTAAGAATCATTGCACAGGCTGCTGCTGGGGTGGATCCAACCATTATGGGGATTGGACCAGTACCTGCAACGTTAAAAGCATTAAAACAAGCCAATTTAACAATAGAAGATATTGACGTTATTGAATTAAATGAAGCATTCGCCGCCCAGTCATTGGCAGTGATGGAAGAGTTAAATTTAGATATTGGAAAAGTGAATCCAAACGGAGGAGCCATTGCATTAGGTCATCCAATTGGGGCAACAGGGGCAATTTTAATGACAAAATTGATTCATGAATTAGAAAGAACAGGTAAACGTTATGGTTTAGTTACTTTATGTATTGCGGGTGGGTTAGGAATTTCGACGATAGTTGAAAACTGCCAAATTTAACATTTGGCAGTTTTCATCAACTATTTTTGATTTTCTCTAAATAACGTTTTTGTGCAGATTTGATAGCAACAATGACAGACCCTGTTGATGGTGTTACATAATGATCTTCAACACGGGAGACTAATTCATCAATATTGGATGTAATGTCAAAACCGACAAGCATACGTCTGAAAAAGTCTTGTGCAAGTCTTGTTACAAAAGTAAACTCAGCATCGATAATTTTATGAGTCTTTTTATCAATTTCTAAAACAATCCCTGCGTGCTTGTACACTTCATACATCGAAGTGCCTTGAGGAGCTTTTGCATAAGCTGTCACAAGTATTGTAGATAAGTTTTGCATAATGGTTCCTCCAAATAGAGTATTTTTAACTATTTTACCATGTGAAATAAAAGTTTTTAGTAGATTTATAATTTTAAAAATAACTAGGGGATATTTTCAAATCGGAAAATGTAAACGCTTAAAATTCAAGGGGGAATAATCGTGGGAAAGTTAACAAACTTCTTTACTAATTTAATGAAGAAATATATGCCAGATCCATTTGTATTTGCAATTGGGTTAACATTACTAACATTTATTTTAGCTCTTTTAATCGAAGATATTTCATTCACAAAGCTTACAACAGCTTGGGGAGATGGATTTTGGGATTTATTAGCCTTTACTACTCAAATGGCTGTTATTTTAGTATTTGGTTATGTACTAGCTACTGCACCAGCAACGGATAAACTGTTGAACAAAATTGCTAGTAAGGTAAAATCGCCAAAAACGGCTGTTATCGTTGCAACGCTCGTGGGTGCCATCGGTAGTTATTTAAACTGGGGATTTGGTTTAGTAGTAGGTGGGATTATTGCGAAAAAATTAGCTATACGAGTTAAAGGGGTTCACTATCCTTTAATTATTGCAGCAGCTTATTCTGGTTTCACATTTTATGGTTTAGGTTTATCAGCTTCTATTCCTATTTTAATTTCAACACCTGGTCATTTCTTAGAAGGGGAAATGGGGCTTATTAACTTAGCTGAAACGATCTTTAGTTTACCGATGATTATTCTGACGATCGTCCTATTAATTGTTTTACCGTTCTTTAATGCAATGTTGCATCCAAAAGATCCGAATAATGTTATTGAAATAAATCCGGATTTATATGCTGAAGCTCAAGGGGAAAAGCCTAAATTACTAGAAGATAATACGTTTGCAACAAAACTAAACAACAGTAAAATTTTAGCTTATACCATTGGAATATTAGGTATCGTTTACTCTATTTTCTACTTTGTAAACGGAAATACATTAAACTTAAACATTATTAACTTTATTATTTTATTTTTAGGGATACTTTTACTTGGTACACCTGCTCGTTATGTGGAACATATTAATGATGGTATTAAAACAGTATCAGGAATCATTTTACAATTCCCGTTTTATGCAGGGATTATGGCGATTATGGCTGCATCTGGTTTAGTTGATACGATTGCCCATTTATTCGTTAACATTTCAACGGAACATACTTTATCATTCTGGGGATTAATTAGTTCTTTCTTTATTAATTTCTTTGCACCTTCTGCAGGTGGGCATTGGACAGTACAAGGTCCATTTATGATCGATGCTGCCCAATCATTAGGGGCATCCGTTGCACAAAACTCCATGGCTGTTATGTTAGGGAACGCCTGGAATGATATAGTTCAACCGTTTTGGATTTTACCAGCATTAGCTTTATCCCGTCTAAAATTAAAAGATATTATGGGATATTTAGTAATGATTATGTTATTCGTAGGTGTATTCTATATTGCTGCAATTTTATGTTGGTCTTATTTATTTTAAGAAAGGAAAGCCTTTGTTTTGTAACAAGGGCTTTTCTTTAGAAATAAGGGGTGTTTTTGTTGAAAGAAACTATATTGAAATTTGTACAGGATGGAAGGTTAACAGCTAAGGAAAAATGTTTATTATTAGTTGGATTGTTTGCTGCAAGGCGTGAAGAACAAGAGATGCTTCAGGCTGTTGATGCAGCCGTAATAAAAGGGAATGGGGTAGCCGAAATTGCGGAGTTAATTGCAGCAGCAATTATTTCTCGTGGCATCCCAACGTGGTTATCGGGAATTGAGGCGATATCGAAGGCCATTGACTTAACTGATGAAAATGCAACGTTACCGAACGATGAAAACATTGCTTCTTTTGCCACAAAGGAAGAATGTATTCAATACTATCAAACAGAATTTGATGTGTTACCAAAATGGATTCAATATTTAGTCGATTATGCACCGGATACTCTTCTTAAATATAGCAATCTACGAACAACTTCATTGAGAGACGGTTTAGTATCTCGTCTTTTAAAAGAACTGCTTTTATATGCAATTAATATTTGTGATGGGTATCCAAAGGGCATCGAGATTCATAAAACGAATGCATTACAACTCGGCGCAGATCAAAGTTTACTGTACGAAGTTAAAGATTTGTGTGTTTTAGCAGTTGGTCTTAAGGCTACTGCGCTTGATTAAGTAGGAAGGAGAGTATAGATGAAAATATTAGTCATTGGTGGAGGGTTTATGGGTACCGCATTAGCGACTTATTTTAATGCCCACGGAGTAAAAGTTTCAATCTATGAAACGTTTGAAAAGAAAAGAATCGAATTAATGAACGATATACGACTTTCCGATATTCAGATACTGGATGAACTTTGTACTATTGAAGATTTAGATTTTATTATCGAGGCGATTCCTGAAAATTTGGAGGCTAAACAACATTTATTTGCAAAACTTGAACAACTTTTCCCGCCAAATATTACGTTATGTACAAATACTTCGAGTTATTTAATTAGTGAAGTAGCAAAATTAATGGAACAAAAAGGTCGTCTTATCGGCACCCATTTTTTCTCGCCAGCCAATATTTCTCCTTTAGTGGAAGTTGTGCCAAGCGAGTATACGGAACAATCTAGAATTGAGGATGTAATGGCTTTATTAAAGTCGATGAAAAAGAAGCCTGTTTTATTAAAAAAAGAAATCGAAGGATTTGTCGCTAATCGACTTCAAAGCGCCCTTGCTAGGGAAGCGATGTCGCTAGTCGAAAAGGGAATTGTATCTGCGGAGGAACTGGATTTTATTGCGAAATGGAGTCTTGGAATTCGCTTAGCGAATACGGGGCCCCTTGAGCAGCGAGATATAAATGGATTAGACACCCATTTAGCAATTACGAAATATGTATATCCAACTCTTGAAAATCGTCCAACTCCTTTACCGATTCTTGAAGAGAAATGTGCAAGTGGTTCTTTAGGGTTAAAAACGAAAAAAGGTTTTTATAATTGGGAAACAATCGATGTACAAGCCTATCAATCAAAGAAGAACAACATTTTAAATCGAGTGATTGAAGTCGTCTCAGAGGGGGATCGTAAAATGAAGTATAAAGCGTTAGTAAAAAATTCAGCTGCCAAACATGACGTGAAGTTTGTTGAATATGAAGTACCAGAATTAAAAGACAATGAATGTTTAATACGGGTAAAAGCTGTTGGAATTTGTGGAAGTGATTTACATATGTATGATGGCCATGGGGGATATGATTGGGTCACTTATCCATTAGTTTTAGGTCATGAAGTGGTAGGGGAAGTAATCGCGGTAGGTAACCATAATGCTACTGAATATTTAAGTAAACGAGTAGTGATCGACCCTTATAAAAGCTGTGGACAATGTGACTTTTGTCTTCGCGGGGAAACGAATCGATGTGATTTTAACGAATTTAGAACAGTCAAAACACCGATTGAAGCTTTACGTTATGGATTTAGAGAAGCTGGTGGAATGGCACAATTAATGGTTGTAGATATAAAGAATATTATTCCAATTGATCAAAACGTATCAGACGGTGTAGCGGCAATCTCTGAAGCTCTTGCAGTAAGTTATACTGCTGTAAAAAAAGTGGAGCATTTTCATAGTAAGCGTATACTAGTCGTTGGACCGGGACCTATCGGGTTTGGTGTAGCAGCTGTATTAATCGGTTCAGGTAACAAGCAAGTAGATATGCTCGGTACAGCTGTCGATGAAAATCGATTAAAGTTATCAAAATTGATAGGAATAAAATCTACGTTTATGTCGGAAGAAGAAATTTTATCAAAAGATTTTAAAGGCTACGATGCTATCATTGATTGTTCTGGACATCCGACGGTTCCTCAAATGGCAGTGAGATTATTAAAACGTGGAGGTCAATTAGTACTTGTTGGGATTAACTCTGCCCCTTTCTCAATTGCAATGGATCAAATTGTTCGAGGTGAAATTTCTATAGATGGAAGCTATGGCATCACAAGAAGAAATTATGAAGAAGTATTAAAATTAGCTGCCATTCCATCATATCCATTTGAAAAGTTAATAGCAGAAAAGGTACCCTTTACCCAATGTACAAAAGGGTTTGAAAAGGCATTAAATAAAGTCAGTGGAAAAGTAGTTATATCAATGTAGGAGGCTTACTTATGAAAATAATTGACTTAACTTTAGAAATTTATGACGGATTGAAATCCTATTTATCCCATCCGCCAATCGTTATAAGACCAGAATCCACTTTTGAAAATTCCGGCCATCGTTACGTAGAACCGTGTGAAGGCTTTGAATCTCGCTTTTTAGAAATGTCCGATCATAGTGGGACACATATTGATGCGCCTTTGCATTTTATACGGAACAGTCAGTCAACAGCAGAAATGGATTTAACTCGATGTTACGGTGAAGCGGTTTGCTTAGATGTGACACCGTTTAAACAAGCAAAAGATGAAGTAACATATGACATGTTAGAAAAAGCAGTAGCAGCACAGGGAATTGAAGTACAACAAAATGATATTGTACTAATACGAACTCGTACAGGCCAGTGGGGAGAAGAAGGATTTTTTGAAGAGGGGGCGTTTGCTCCAAGTGCAGGTGATTGGCTTATTGATAATCAAGTAAAATGTGTCGGATTAGATCTAGCAAATATTGATACCCATGATAATATGGCGCGTGAAGTGCATATGAAAATCTTACCTGTACCTATTTATATCATCGAAAATTTAGTTAACTTAGATCAATTACCAAAGGACAAACATTTCACTTTTAGTGCATTACCTTTAAAATTAAAAAATGCAACAGCCTCTCCAGTACGCGCGGTGGCCATTATAAACGATTAAATATCATAAACTCCTTCGAATTTTTCGAAGGGGTTTTTTAAAATTTTATTGAATTTTAATTATTAAGTTGTAAAACTAGTATAGAGTGATTGGGTGTATAAGTCATACTGATAGAAGTTAACATTGTTTGATTTTTGAAAAATAGGGAAAATTAAAGTGGATAGAAACTTAAAGTACTGTTTTTTTCAATAATTTGTTTAAAAGATGGGCTGAAAATAAGGCTAGAACATATTCATTCACACGAGTACAATACTTAATTATGGGTAAAGAATAGTAGTAAAACTCTAATTTTTAGTGAGGCGTTTCCAATGACCAATATTTTGTTAATACTAGTGTTACAACTCGTATATGTACCGTTATTAACGTTACGGACCATTTTTCTAGTAAAGAATTTAACGATGTTTGCAGCCGTTTTTGGGATATTAGAAATGCTGATTTATGTATTTGGACTTTCTTTAGTATTTAATGGAGATCAAAGCTTATTGGCTATGATTGTATATGCCGTAGGTTTTGGACTAGGCATGTTTTTAGGAACAAAAATTGAAAACAAATTAGCAATTGGATATGTTTATGTCACCATTAATACGCAACATAAAAATCAAGAGCTCATCGATACTTTGAGAATAAATGGATTTGCTATTACGACGTTTGTTGGAGAAGGTCGAGATAGTGATCGATATAAGTATGAGATTTTGGCAAAGCGAAACCGGGAAAAGGAGCTTTTTGAACTTGTTGAGTCAATAGAACCAAAGGCATTCATTATTTCTTACGAGCCGAAATCCTTTAAAGGTGGCTTTTTAGTTGACCGTATGAGAAAAATAGCAAAAATGAAATAAAAAGAGAGCTAGGAATTGAATCCTAGCTCTTTTCTTGTTCTAATACAAACTGAATTTAAAGGGTCAGAGATAGATCATCTCACTATCTTAGGGATATTAGTTCTTTTTTAATGAAGGTAATTGGATATGTGTGTGTTAAAAGATTCAATTAATTGTTGAAGTCGTTCAGCTTTGGCAGGACCATTTGGACATGGGTGATAGTATTCGTTATTATCTGATTGAATACCGAAGTATGGGATTCCGCTATCTTCGATCAATTGGAGCCATTCTTTTTTCTCTTCCTCAAAAAATCTCCATCGGCTTCTTTTTTCAACTCCCCAACCGATTAAAATCCACGGATGTTGGGACATTTCTAGTAAAGAAGGGAGAGTAATCGTTGGATATTTGCCGGTTATTTTCAAATGCTCAAATAACTCAATTGCTTCAATTCCTATTGTATTACGTACATAAAATAAATTGTAAAGATGGAGCCTGCCATCTAATTCAGAATGGGTAGCTTTCATAAATTGAACTAGTTGTTTCATTGTATTGTCTAATGTTGTTTCGTCGGTATGGGAACCATTCATAATGAGTTTTTTCTTTGCCTCACCTTTTAAATGAGCAGAACCAGGATTTAACATCACAACGGCACCTAATGACTTTCGGGAAGTTCCAAATTGAATAAATGCATTTGTCCGGTAAACTTCCTCGCCAATTAGCTGAAAAGTAGCAATTGCCCTCACGTTTTCCACCCGTAAACCCCCATGTAAACTTAGTGTTATTCATATTATTCTTCCAAACTCGGAATTATTAGCGCAAATTTACTATTATGAAGATGGAAAATGATAAATATCCATTATTTTATAATGGGGGAACAAATATTATATCGTTAGGTCCCATTTATTCATAAGTTTCTAATAGCTGAAATTAACATGTTCATGGCATTTACAATTCTAAGGAAGACAGAGGGGCATATAATAGATAAAACCTAAATCCACTATTTACATTCAACTTTTCTGACTCAAAATATCCTCAATCATCAATGCAACATTTAAATTTGTTCTCGTAAAGGTATTATTTAAGTCCACATCTAGTAAAGATTCTATTTTTTTAATTTTATAAGTGACAGTATTTCGATGGATAAACAGCTTTTGGCTTATTTTATTTGGGCTACCACCTTCTTCGAGAAAAACGCGTAAAAATGGAACAAAATCTGTATCATGCAAATGATCATACATATAAAGGGGGCCAAGCATGTCTTGTTGAAATTGTTTAATAATTGATTGATCTGCAACACCCATAATAATTTTATACGTGCCGATTTCTTTGTACTTATGAATAAAAGGATTTTTATGATGTTGTACTAGATGGATGACAGTTAATGATTCGTTGTAACTTTTAGATACGTTCTCCAAGGAAGCTGAAAAATTCCCCATACCAATGATTAAATCCAGTTGTCCATTTAAGTCGACCACTTTTTCGTATATTTTTTCTACTGTTTTAGAAAAAGGTATTTGTTCTGTTTTAACTTCATGGCGATTTATTAAGAAGATGAGTTGATTGTTATGTTTTAGCGTTAGGAAATAATTATAGCGTTTTTGAAATTCGTAAAAAATAATAGCTGTATAACGATTAATGCTATTTTTGGAGGAAGATGACGTTGTACAAGTTATGATTCCTAATTCTGCTCCTTTAGGAAATCCCCGTTTCTCTAATTGTTGTGGGATAGATGTTCGAAAAATATTTTGATCATAACGGAAAATCAGATTGTATAAAAGCTTTTCATCACTTTGTTGTTCATGAAGCGATTGTTGTTTTAATGAGATAAATTGGAAGGTATTTTTTAGTAAATCTGCAATGCGGTAGTTCCAGTCCATCACAAAGATAGGGAAATGGTTTTGATTGGCGAATTGAATGATTGTTAATGGTACTTGAGATATGTAAGGTCCAGTATTGATGATAAAACCTGCCACTTTCTTTTCAAAGGACTTGCTTATTAATTCTTCTAATTGACTGGCATTATTTTTCATTTGAATTCCTGTAGTGACAAGTAGTTCATTTGGACGGCAAAAGGGAATTAAATCTGCACTTTCGATAACATTAATACCAGATAGTTGTCTATATACTCCCTTTTCACCTGCAATCAAATGAAGCTGTCGAAATTCAGGTTCTAATAATAAGTCGCTTATTGTAGCCATATGAAACTCCTTTCATCAAATAGATTGTTAGAAGTTTTAACATTAGAATAGTGCATTTGCACAAAAATTTTTATATCGATTGACCATATTTTGTGAATTAATTTTACATTAAAATTAACAATAAATCCATATGTTACTAATACTAACGTAGGTTAATTGGAGGGGTGTTTGATGTACAAATGTAATGAAGCCCGATTAAAGGAATCGATTGTTATGTTTAGTCGCTTTGGAGCTACTAAAAACGGCGGTGTAACAAGACTTTCTTTATCTGCAGAAGATGTACAAGCACGAGATTACTTTTACGAATGTTGTCGAGAGTTAGGATTGGAAATTCGGGTAGATGATCTGGCGAATATGTATGCAACACTCCCAGGAAAAAGCGATCTACCTCCGATTGTGATGGGTTCTCACCTTGACTCTGTCGTAAAAGGGGGACGATTTGATGGAGTACTAGGAATTCTTACGGCATTAGAAGCAATAAAAACAATTAAGGAGAATGACATTGAACTGGATGTTCCATTAACCATTGTCAATTTTACGAACGAAGAAGGGGCGCGTTTCGAACCTTCTATGATGAGTTCAGGAATTTTATCAAAAAAATTTGATAAACAGAAAATGATGCAATCAACAGATAAAGATGGAGTCACCTTTAAACAAGCTTTGCAAAAGAGCGGTTATGAGGGAGATGAAGAAAACCGATTAAAAGAAGCCTCAGCTTATATAGAACTACACATTGAGCAAGGACCAGTTCTTGAAGCGGAGCAAATTGAAATAGGCGTTGTAGAAGGCGTACTAGGAATGGTTTGCTATGAAATTCGTATATTTGGTGAATCCAATCATGCGGGAACAACACCGATGAAAATGCGAAACGATCCTTTGTTTTTAGCTAATAAATGTATAACAAAGCTTATAGAAGATTTAGCAAAGGTTGACGATGAGCTTGTTTATACTATTGGTCGAATGAATGTTACCCCAAATATTCATACCGTTATTCCAGACAAAGTCGTGTTTACTATTGAAGCCCGTCATAAACAGCCAGAAAAAATTAGAAAAGTAGAAGAAATCATTCATTCCCTTCCAGCAGAATCAGGGGAATGCAAGATAGAAAAAGAGAAATTATGGGATCGGGATACTGTCCATTTTGATTCGTCCATTTGCAATCAAATTGAACAAGCTTGCCATGGTTACGGATATTCATCTAAACGGTTATATAGCGGGGCAGGACATGATGCCCAATTTATGGCGTCTTATATTCCTTCGGCAATGATTTTTGTTCCAAGTATAAAAGGGAAAAGCCATTGTGAAGAAGAGGAAACAACTTTTGAAGATTGTGTTAAGGGGGCGGATGTTCTTTTAGAAACCGTTTTAAATCTTCAGACGAAGATTGCGATGAAAGAAGCGTTCATTTAGTTTAATAACAATGGGAAAAGGAGAAATGTAAATGACTAAGAAAATTATTACAGGCGGCACAATTGTAACAGCAACTGATACGTATAAAGCGGATATCCTCATTGAAAATGAAAAGATTGCTCAAATTGCCGCGAAGATTATCGACTCGGAAGCGGAAATAATTGATGCAACAGGAAAATATGTTTTCCCGGGGGGCATCGATCCGCATACTCATTTAGATATGCCTTTTAATAATACGGTTACTGATGATGATTGGGAATCAGGTACGATTGCTGCTGCATTTGGTGGTACAACAACGATTTTAGACTTTTGCTTAACGGCAGGTGAAACAAAATTATCGAATGCTATTGAAAAGTGGAACGAAAAATCAAAGGGGAAAGCGGCGATTGACTATGGGTATCATTTAATGATTAGCGATTTAAATGAAGAAACAGAAAAAGAGCTGCCCCTTCTTTTAGAAAAGGAAGGCATTACGTCTATTAAAGTGTTTATGGCCTATGCAAAGGAATTCCAAGCAACGGATCGTACTTTATATAAAGCTTTTAAAATTGGAAAAGAAACAGGCGCCGTTGTCATGGTTCATTGTGAAAACGGATCAGTAATTGATGAACTCGTTGAACAAGCGAAATTAGCAGGCAATACAGCACCCATTTACCATGCTCTAACACGTCCTCCTGAATTAGAGGGAGAAGCGACAAAACGAGCAATCGAATTAGCTCATGTAGCAGGAGCAACCCTTTATGTTGTCCACGTAACTTGTAAAGAAGCAGTAGACGAAATTATAAAAGCCCGCGAAAAGGGTTATGACGTCTATGGTGAAACTTGTCCTCCATATTTAACATTAGACCAAACGGCATTGGAAAAACCTAATTTTGAAGGTGCTAAGTATGTATGGTCACCACCATTAAGACCGATATCTCACCAAGAACCTCTTTGGAATGCATTAAAAGCAAAACAACTACAAACAATTGGCTCCGATCAATGCTCTTTTAACTTCAACGGTAAAAAACAACTAGGATTAAATGATTTCTCTAAAATACCTAATGGCGGTCCCTTTATTGAAGATCGATTTTCTGTTTTATATTCAGAGGGTGTCGCAAAGGGACGCATTTCTTTAAATGATTTTGTCGATATGATTTCAACGAGTGCGGCGAAAATCTTCGGTTTATACCCGCAAAAGGGAACGATTGCAGTTGGGTCCGATGCAGATATTGTACTGTTTGATCCAAGTGTAAAACGAACGATTTCTGCTCAAACCCATCATATGAACGTTGACTATAACGCCTTTGAAGGTTTGGAAGTAACGGGTGAGCCGATTAGTGTGCTACTAAGGGGCGAATACGTCATAAAAGACAAGCAATTTGTAGGTTCCCTTGATTATGGAAAATATATTAAACGCAAACTGGCAAAAAAACTAAGTGATGAAGAAGCTGTAGTACCTAATTAAGCTTGAGTTTACTTTAGGGGGGATTAAATGAGTTCACTTACTGGAGGGCAAATTTCTTTAAACCTAACTGATAATTTTAAAGAAATTCATCCTGGTTTAACGAAAAGGGAAGCTATCGAAGAAGCCAATCGTTGTTTATATTGCTATGACGCACCTTGTATAAAGGCTTGTCCGACTAGCATTGAAATTCCAAAATTTATTAAAAAGATTGCATCGGGAAATTTAAAAGGTTCAGCTAAAACGATATTAGAAGCAAATCCTGTCGGTGCTAGTTGTGCGCGGGTTTGTCCAACGGAAGAGTTATGTGAAGGAGCTTGTGTTTTAAATAACGAAACGAAACCGATTTCAATTGGTCATCTTCAACGTTATGCAACGGATTGGGCAATGCAACAAAGGAAACCGTTGTTTGAAGTAGGAGAAAGAAACGGTAAAAAAGTGGCCATAATCGGCAGTGGTCCAGCAGGATTATCGGCAGCTAGAGAGTTAAGTTTACTAGGTTATCAAGTAACTATTTTTGAAGCTGAGAAAGAAGCTGGTGGATTAAATCGTTATGGTATTGTTTCATTCCGATTGCCGACGGAAGTTGTTCAGTGGGAAGTGGAACAAGTAAAACAACTGAATGTCGACATTAAAACGAATACAGTTGTAGGGATCGACATTACGACAGAGGAACTTCTAAATCAATTTGATCGAGTTGTTGTAGCCGTCGGAATGGGCAACGTCCCCCATCTTGGGATTGAGGGGGAAACATTAAAGGGTGTATATGACGCCATTGAATTTGTAAAAAGAACAAAGATGGAAGAGCCAACCAATGAGCTAGTTGGTAAAAAGGTCATCATAATAGGTGCGGGAAATACGGCTATTGATGCAGCTACAACGGCTGTTCGATTAGGTGCTGCCAACGTTAAGATTGTTTATCGTAGAACGAAAAATGAAATGACGGCTTATCAGTTTGAATACGACTTTGCTAAGCAAGATGGTGTAGAGTTTCGATGGTTAACCGCACCAATGAAAATTATCGGAAATGAACAAAATGAAGTGGTTGGATTAGAGTGTATAAAAATGGATTTAGGGGAAATAGGTCTAGATGGAAGACAAAAGCCAGTCCCTATCCAACAATCTGAGTTTGTTTTAGAAACGGACGTGGTCATTAAGGCGATTGGCCAATCGAGACATATTCAATTAATAGAAAGGTTCGGTTTAGATCATTCAAAGGGTGTAGTAGAGGTAAATCCAGAAACCTATCAAACATCTCAAGAAAAAGTTTATGCATGTGGTGATGTCGTTTTTGGAAATGGTCAAGGGGAGGCAATGGTTGTGACTGCTGCTCAGCAAGGGAAGGAAGTCGCAAAAGCCATTCACCGTTCATTTGTGCTGCAATCGGAAATTGCGTAATAAAGGAGGAACTATTAATGGCAGATTTACGAATCAATTTAGCGGGCATTAAGTCACCCAATCCTTTTTGGCTTGCTTCAGCACCACCGACCAATTCGGGATACCAAGTACAAAGAGCCTTTGATGCTGGTTGGGGAGGGGCTGTTTGGAAAACGTTAGGCGAACCAATTATTAATACGACTTCCCGATTTGCAGCCCTCAGCTTTAATGGTCAACGGGTAGCGGGATTTAATAATATTGAGCTCATTACGGACCGCCCTTTAGAAGTAAATTTAAAGGAAATATATGAGACGAAAAAACGTTTTCCTAATCATGCGATTATTGCTTCCCTTATGGTCGAACCAAAACAGGAAAAATGGCATGAAATCGTAAAGCGGGTTGAAGAAGTAGGGGTTGACGGGTTGGAGTTGAACTTTGGTTGCCCCCATGGAATGGCTGAGCGCGGAATGGGAGCTGCTTCTGGGCAAGTACCTGAGTTAGTTGAAAAACAAACCTATTGGGTGAAGGAAGTAGCAAAAACACCTGTTATCGTCAAACTCACTCCTAACATAACGGATATTACCGTTACAGCAGAAGCAGCAGTTCAAGGTGGAGCCGATGCTGTTAGTATGATTAATACAATAAACAGTTTAATGGGTGTCGATTTGGATACGTGGAACACGATCCCCCATGTTGCAGGAAAGGGAGCCCATGGAGGCTATTGTGGTCCCGCTGTAAAGCCGATTGCCCTTAATATGGTAGGCGAATGTGCAAGAAATCCGCTTATTAATGTCCCTATTTCTGGTATCGGTGGAATTTCTAACTGGCAAGATGCCGTTGAATTCATTTTAATGGGGGCTACCGGTGTCCAAGTATGTACAGCAGCAATGCATCATGGTTTTAGCATTGTGGAGGATATGATAGATGGCTTAAACAATTATCTCGATGAAAAAGGAATTACTTCCATAATGGATATCGTCGGAAAAGCGGTTCCGAAATATTCCGATTGGGGCGACTTAGATTTAAATTACAAAGTGGTAGCGCGCATTAACAACGATGTGTGCATCAATTGTAATAAGTGCCATATATCTTGTGAAGATACGTCTCATCAATGTATTGACATGTTGAAAAATGAAAAAGGTGAACCATATTTGAAAGTACGGGAAGAGGATTGTGTCGGATGTAATTTATGTGCGATTGTTTGTCCAGTTGAAGGTGCTATCAATATGGTGGAAATGAAACAACCTTTACCAAGTATGACATGGAATGAGAGACAATCGAGCATTGCCCGCTTCAAAATGGATAAAGTAGCAAAGTAAAGTTCAAGTCTTTTGTCATATGGAATAGAGTTTCAATTGAAAAAGTGAGGTGGACGTGTGTCAGAGCATATGCAGTATTTAGAGGAGAAGAGAAAAATTGATAGTTACTTTGATAAGGGCTATCAAATTGTAAGTATTTTCGAGAATTTAAGTGGTACGTTCGTTGACTTTGTAACAAGTCATGATGCCGGTGAACGGGAAATTGTAGAATTACAATTACTTACTGCAGAAGCACGCAAATATATTGCATCAAAACTAATCGTCGCAAATTAAACTTAAAAGAAAGTAGAAAAACTTGTAAGGATTTCTTCGTCCTTACAAGTTTTTTGTTAGATTGACAAAAACTAAACAATCAATTAAAGTGTTTGTATAAATATAAACGAATTTTAGTTTTGTTTATCTATTTATAAACATTTATGTTTGACGTTAGTATTGGGGGAGAAAAAGTGAACCAGTTGGAACCATTTTGGAATGCATCTTTAGAGGAAATTAAAAGGGGATATACGGAAGATCAATATAGATACTCATGTTTATTATGCGGAGAACAAGTGGAAAAAGGGATTATATATCCTGAGGAACAGGTTTTCTATGAAGCAGAGCGATTTATTCGTTTACACATTGAAAAAAATCATGGCTCTGTATTTGATTATTTAATCGGATTAGATAAAAAAGTAACTGGTTTAACGGAGCATCAAACGATGTTGCTACGCCATTTTTACGCTGGTAAAAATGATAAAGAGATTCAACAAGAAATGGAAATTGGCAGTAGTTCTACAATTCGACATCATCGATTTATGTTGAAGGAAAAGGAACGTCAAGCTAAAACATTTCTAGCTATTATGGAGTTGTTGAAGGAAAAGGATCAATATGCACCTGCATTTGTGGAGCCTCATAAACATGCCACAATGGTAGACGACCGTTATGCGGTAACAACTGAGGAACAATCGAAAATATTGGAAAAGTATTTTCAGGAAGGGTTATCTGGTCCTTTAGCGAAATTTCCTCCTAAGGAAAAGCAACGCATTGTAGTATTACGAGCAATTGCGAACCGTCTTAATCCCAATGCAACTTATACAGAAAAAAAACTAAATGACATATTAAAAATGATTTACAGTGACTATGTATTGATTCGAAGATATTTAATTGAGTATGGGTTTTTAGATCGGAAATTAGATGGCAGCATGTATTGGTTGAAGAAGTAACATGATTAAAAGAATGTAGGTGATACGGATGGATAGAAAAAAAGAGTTAAAGCAACAATACCAAGAGGTTGCCATTGTTGCAGGTGTGTATGAAATTAAAAACAATGTAAATGGAAAAGTGTTTGTTGACAGTACACGTAACTTAAAAACCATTAACGGTGTAAAATTTAGTTTAGACAATCAAGTTTTTAAAAACAAAGCGCTCCAAGCGGATTGGACGCAATTTGGAAAAGATGCCTTTTCGGTTACGGTATTAGAATCATTAAAAAAAGATGAGAAGGACCCATATTTCAATGAAAAAGAAGCTTTGAAGGAATTACAACAAAAATGGTTAGAAAAGTTAAAGCCTTTTGGTGAACGAGGTTATAACTAATAAAATATAATATTGATGAGAAGGGGTTGCGCTGTACATATAGACGCCCCTTTTTTTGTTGTCGATAAAATAAGGAAAATGTAACAAGAAAGCGACAAAAACTTTTTCAATTCATTCATTTCATTTCCAATTGTTTCGTAATATATAGAGACATTATTTGGTAGGGGGAGTGCATTTCTTTGAAAATTCTCCGCTTTCTCTTAGTTACCTTTACTTTGTTTTTAGTAGGTTGTGAAGAGTCAGTGGAAGTAAAGCCAGTTGTAACAATAGAAACTAAACCATTAGTAGAAGCTAGTTCAGTTGTAGAAGTTTCTGAAGGAGATACAAAAAAATTGGAGGCTTCCGGTGACGAAGTTCAATTACTAGATAATGCTTGCTATAGTAACGAGATTTACATTGAAGGGGAGGACATTTGTGCCTTAGAGATTCAATGTATAGATGATGATTCCTGTATTGAATGGGGGAATCGTATTATTAAAGGTCTTGAAGCCGATTATGGCTCTCTTGTTCATGAAGAATCTGTTGCAACTGGTAATGAAGGAGTAACGGTGCTCACTACTTATAATGTCGATCATAGCCAGGAAGTCATCTATACTAATCAAAATATTTCCATTGAAGAGAGGACTTATCATGAAAACCTATGGTCTAGCTTTAGTTGGTTAATTCCCGAAGCGAAACGAAAAGAAATTAATCGTTTTGAAGTGTTTGACAGTGGAGATACCCTCGCTTATGTTTCCCTTTATGACCCGTATGGTAAGTATTGGACCCTCGGGATGAATCAAAAAGATATTGAACTTGCCTCCGAAACCCTTGTTACATACTTACATGAATATGCCCATTTCCTTTCATTAAATGAAACCCAAGTGAACTATTGGGTACCTGAGAAACGGTGCCAGTCCCTTTATTTAATAAATTCAGGATGTTTTTATAAAGATGCCTATTTAACCTATTTTTATAAACAATTTTGGGAATCGGGAGGACATGGTAAATTGGAAGACTTTTATGTTTCAAAATATGCGATGTATTCTCCGGAAGAAGACTTTTCAGAATCATTTGCCCACTTTGTGTTAACGCAAACACCAAAGGGGGACAATGTAAAGGAAGAAAAGATATTATTTTTTTATCAATTTGAGGAGTTAGTGCAATTGAGAACAGAGATTATAGCCCGGACTGCTACTTGGTTGATTAGAAGTGTTATTTAATACTATCCGCAAAAAATCCCCTTCGCCTAATGCGTTGGGGATGTTGTTTTTTGCCTTAATGAATCCGTTCAAAGGGAAGTGAAATTTAATTGTAATGTTAGAATACCCGCAATCGAAGAAGTTATGATTGTTAATTTAAACCATCGATAAATAACTCAATTTCTTCTTGTGTTTTTCGATCTTTACTAACAAATCGTCCGCTTTCCTCACCATCTTTATAGGCGATAAAACTTGGGATACCAAAAACGTCTAATTGGATACAAAGATCAATGAATTCATCCCGATCTATTTTGATAAATTGATATTCAGAAGCGTATTTTTCTTCAATGGATGGCATAAACGGGTCGATGAATCGACAATCTTTACACCAGTCCGCCGAAAACATAAAAATCGTTTGTCCTTCAGATTTTAGTTGTTCAAATTGTTCAACCGATTGTAAATTTTCCACGAGATAATTCCCCCAAAATTAATTTTTTCTCATCTTACCATACATATGTATTATTTTCCTGTTCGGAAATTGAGGAATTTGACAAAAACTTCTGCAAATAATATTCCACAAATCGAACAAATTATTTATCTAAGTACTGTATTTCCTAAACTCATGGATTCAATTTTTTCGGACATTCTAATGAAGAAAGGAGGTTTCTTTTTGGTCCGACGATTAATTCCTTTAATTCTAATTGTTTTTGTTGTTAATGCGATGTTTTCGAATGTTGGAAGTGCAAAAGAAACACCATCTCAGGAAGAAATAATGAACAAGCGAATGGCCATTTATATACAATTCCAAGATCACATCGTACCGTGGTACCACTTGGCTGCCATTGACCAATATGAAAGAAACATCCAAGCTGTACGTCCTGATATACCAAAACGAGACAGTATAATAGCTATTCAATTTTCTAAAGAATATTGGGCTGGTGCATTTAATCCGTTAGCGGATGATACCTCACCGTTAACAATAAAATATTTTGGTGGTTTAGGACTTGATGGAAATGGTGATGGTGTAGCAAATCCAGAAGATGATGAAGATATTATGTTTACAATGTCAAACTATTTAAGTCAATACGGACCAACTGTTGAAGATTTTAAAATTGCATTGTGGGAATATTATCAAAGTGAGCAAGTAGTAAATCAAATTTTAACCATTGCTAAACTATATAAACACTTTGATACGATTAATATAGATACACATGTTTTCCCTGTTCCTGTCCGTGGATATAACTACAGCTATAGAGGAACATGGGGTGCCAATAGAGGCTGGGGCGGAAGACGTATACATGAAGGTACAGATATTTTTGCAGGATATAGTACACCTGTATTATCAACATCTTATGGTGTTGTTGAAATAATGGGGTGGAACGAATTTGGTGGTTGGCGTATAGGGATACGGGACAATCATAATACGTATCATTATTACGCCCATCTTTCTTATTTCAATAAAGATTTAAAAATAGGCGATATTGTGGAACCAGGAACTATGCTCGGTGGTGTTGGTAGTTCAGGTTATGGGAAAGAAGGAACATCAGGTAAATTCCCACCGCATTTGCATTATGGGATGTACAAGTTCAATGGTCGTACAGAATGGGCATTCGACCCATATCCTTCCCTTGTACAGTGGGAAAAATATTCAAGACAACAGAAGAAGTAAAGAGGCTGTCTTTTAAAGACAGCTTTTTTATTGAATTAAAAAAATTTAAAACAAATCGTTGACAACTAGTTTGGATATATGTTAAATTTATCTCGAATTAAAGATAATTTAGTTCGAAATTTTATTTGAGCTAGTTATCCGATTATTTTTTTAAAATAATATCTCGAATTCGAGACAAAAAACGGGGGAAATAAAAATGGCTAAATGGGTAATTGATCAATCTCACTCAAGTGTTGGTTTTGAAGTAAAACATATGATGGTGTCAAAAGTAAAAGGACAATTTGATAGTTATACAGCTGATGTAGAAGCGGCAGATCTTACGGATTTAACAACTGCATCGATTTCATTTGAATTTGATGTTGCAAGTGTGAATACTCACAGTGAAGACCGTGATAATCATTTAAAATCAGCAGATTTCTTTGATACAGAAAAGTTTCCTACAATTACTTTTAAATCGACTAGCATCACAAAAGATGGAGATGACTACAAAGTAACGGGTGATTTAACTATAAAAGATGTAACGAAACCAGTAACATTTGATGTAGAATTTGGTGGTAAAGGTACGAATCCATGGGGCGTTGAAGTCTATGGATTTGAAGCGGAAGCGAAAATTAACCGTGAAGAATTTGGATTAACTTGGAACGCTGCTCTTGAAACTGGCGGTGTACTAGTTGGTAAAGATATTAAAATTAAAGTTGAGTTAGAGGTTAACCCTGCTGCTTAAATAGTATGCAATATGGGTAATCCATCAAAAGGGTTACCCATTGTTATACTAATGTGTACTTGGTGATGTTTGACATAAATCGAATAAAGTGCTACTATTATCTCGAATTAAAGATTTTAAAAAGAAAATAAAAACGTAAATTTTTTTGAATAAATTAAATAAAGAAATTCACACTAAAAATAGTTTGAAAAAACTATTCTATTTTTTAAAAAAATATCTCGAATTCGAGATAAATTGGAGGAACTATAATGAATGAATTAAAAGGTCTACATCACGTTACAGCGATAACAAGTAGTGCGGAAAAAATTTATGAATTTTTTACTTATACATTAGGACTTCGGTTAGTAAAGAAAACGGTCAATCAAGATGATATTAAGACATACCATTTATATTTTACCGATGATGTCGGTAGTCCAGGGACAGATATGACATTTTTTGATTTTCCTGGTATTCCGAAAGGGGTACACGGAACAAATGAAATTTCAAAAACTTCATTCCGTGTACCAGATGATGCTGCATTAGATTATTGGATTAAACGTTTTGATCGTCTAGGAGTAAAACATACTGGTATAAAAGAACAGTTTGGTAAGAAAACTATCTCATTCGTAGACTTTGACGATCAGGCATACCAACTTATTTCAGATGAGTTTAATGAAGGAGTTGCATCTGGAACTCCATGGCAAAAAGGTCCAATTCCTTTAGAATATGCCATCACTGGATTAGGTCCAATATTTGTTCGAACATCCTACTTTGACTACTTTAAAGAAGTGTTAGAAAAAGTATTCTTTATGAGAGAAATCGCTCAAGAAGATTCGTTCCACTTATTTGAAATGGGAGAAGGAGGAAATGGCGCTCAAGTTGTCGTAGAGTATAATACAGTTCTTCCACAAGCGAGACAAGGTTTTGGAACAGTTCATCATACAGCGTTCCGGGTGGATGACCGGTCAGAATTAGATGATTGGCAACAACGTTTACAAGGCTTTAAATTACCGAATTCAGGATATGTCGAACGTTATTACTTTGGTTCTTTGTATACGAATGTAGCTCCTTCGATTCTTTTTGAATTAGCAACGGATGGTCCTGGATTTATGGGCGATGAACCATACGAAACACTGGGTGAAAAATTATCGTTACCACCATTCTTTGAAGAAAAACGTGAGCAAATTGAGAGCTTAGTAAGACCTATCGACACAGTTCGTAGTACGAAAACATTTGAAAAGGAATATGAATAAGGAGACGAAAAGAGAAATGGGATTTTTAAATAAATTATTTGGTACTGAACAAAAGGAGGAAGAAACAATGGCAAACTTAAATATTGGTATTATTTTAGGGTCAACTCGAGAAGGTCGTGTTAGCCCGCAAGTAGGTGCGTGGGTAAAAGAGTTAGCAGATAAACGTGGCGATGCAAATTATACAATTATCGATATCGCAGATTATAAATTACCGTTTTTAGGTGAAGCTGGTGCAGATAATTCTGGTGTAGCAGCTTGGTCTGAAGCGATTGCAAAACAAGATGGATTTGTATTCATCGTCCAAGAATATAATCACTCTATTACAGGTGCTCTTAAAAATGCATTAGATTTACTTCGTGAACAATGGAACAATAAAGCGGCAGGTATTGTTTCTTATGGTTCTGTAGGTGGTGCTCGTGCTGCGGAACATTTACGGGGCATTTTAGGTGAGTTATTAGTTGCTGACGTACGTGTACATCCAGCTTTATCACTATTCACTGATTTCGAAAACGGTACAGAATTCAAACCTAAAGCTGTTCAATCAGACTCGGTAAATCAAATGTTAGATCAAGTCATTTCTTGGTCTACTGCCTTAAAAACAATTCGATAATAAAATAGAAACCATGTGTATGGACTATCCATACACATGTCTCTATTAATAGGTTGTTGCGGGACTCTTAAAGTTGAAAAATATTGTTGTATGAAGTTTGAGCAAATCCTTTGAAGTTATTTCCTTTGAAGGATGTGCTCAGACGTTATGCATAAATTGGAGGAAACTGAAGTGAAAAAACAGACAACAGGAATTCATCATATTACAGCAATCGTCGGTCACCCACAAGAAAATGTTGATTTTTATGCTGGGGTACTAGGTTTACGTCTAGTAAAGAAAACGATTAATTTTGATGATCCAGGTACTTATCATTTATATTTTGGTAACGAAGGTGGAAAACCAGGTTCTATCATTACTTTTTTCCCTTGGGCTAACGCTTATAATGGACAAATTGGTGATGGGCAAGTAGGGGTTACAACTTATGCCGTTCCTGTCGGTGCAATGGAGTTTTGGAAAGAGAGATTAACAAAATTTGAAATCGAATATACATTAAATGAAAGATTTGGAGAAACTTTTCTTCAATTCGATGATCCCCATGGATTGCACCTTGAAATTGTTGAACGGGAACAGGGAGAATTAAACCCTTGGACATTTGGTGGCGTGACGAAGGATGTTGCCATTAAAGGGTTTGGCGGGGCAGTCTTATTTTCTGCCCGTCCAGAAGAAACTGCGTCAACTTTAGTAGACGTAATGGGACTTGAATTAGTAGGGACAGAAGGAAATTATACGAGATTTAAAGCTTCAGGTGATATTGGAAATATTATTGATTTAAAAATGATTACAGGTGTTAGAGGCACAATGGGGGTAGGCACGGTTCACCATTTAGCATGGCGAGCTAAAGATGATCAAGAGCATATGGAATGGCAAGAGTATGCTATGGATCACGGTCAGCACGTAACTGAAATTAAAGACCGAAATTATTTTAATGCCATTTATTTCCGTGAATCGGGTGAAATTTTATTTGAAATTGCAACTGACCTACCTGGATTTGCCCATGATGAATCTTACGAAACGATGGGGAGTCAACTCATGTTGCCTACTCAATATGAACATTTACGTGACCGATTAGAAATGTCACTTATTCCAATTCAAGTACGTCCGATTGATTAAGGGGGAAATACATGATTTCAATTCAACCGAAAAACAATAGTGAACGTGAAAATTATAAGATATTAACAGGCACGATTATTCCGAGACCAATCGCCTTTGTAACAACCATTTCTGATGAAGGCGTTGTAAATGGAGCGCCCTTTAGCTATTTCAATATTGTTTCCTCAAATCCTCCATTAGTCTCGGTGGCTATACAAAGAGCAAATGGGAATTTAAAGGATACAGCTCGCAATATTTACAACAATGGAGAGTTTGTTGTGCATATAGTTGACCAAAACAATGTAAAACAGGTGAACGAAACGGCAGCTAGCTTACCTTATAATGAAAGTGAGCTTGATATAGCAAATTTGACTCAAGTTCCAAGCGATATGATAAACGTTCCTGGTGTAAAAGAATCTAAGGTAAGGTTCGAGTGTAAACTTGTTCAAGCATTACCTTTACTTAATGAAGAAAACCCTGGA
>NZ_JBBOPK010000001.1:145000-2895000 GCF_038077515.1 Ureibacillus sp. FSL E2-3493
GAGAACTCTCGTTAAGGAACTCGGCAAAATGACCCCGTAACTTCGGGAGAAGGGGTGCTCTCGTGAGAGAGCCGCAGTGAATAGGCCCAGGCGACTGTTTAGCAAAAACACAGGTCTCTGCAAAACCGTAAGGTGACGTATAGGGGCTGACGCCTGCCCGGTGCTGGAAGGTTAAGAGGAGGGGTTAGCGTAAGCGAAGCTCTGAATTGAAGCCCCAGTAAACGGCGGCCGTAACTATAACGGTCCTAAGGTAGCGAAATTCCTTGTCGGGTAAGTTCCGACCCGCACGAAAGGCGTAACGATCTGGGCACTGTCTCAACGAGAGACTCGGTGAAATTATAGTACCTGTGAAGATGCAGGTTACCCGCGACAGGACGGAAAGACCCCGTGGAGCTTTACTGTAGCCTGATATTGAATTTTGGCACAACTTGTACAGGATAGGTAGGAGCCAGAGAACTCGGAGCGCCAGCTTCGAGGGAGGCGTCGGTGGGATACTACCCTGGTTGTGTTGAAATTCTAACCCATACCCCTTAGCGGGGTAGGAGACAGTGTCAGGTGGACAGTTTGACTGGGGCGGTCGCCTCCTAAAAGGTAACGGAGGCGCCCAAAGGTTCCCTCAGAATGGTTGGAAATCATTCGTAGAGTGTAAAGGCACAAGGGAGCTTGACTGCGAGACCTACAAGTCGAGCAGGGTCGAAAGACGGGCTTAGTGATCCGGTGGTTCCGCATGGAAGGGCCATCGCTCAACGGATAAAAGCTACCCCGGGGATAACAGGCTTATCTCCCCCAAGAGTCCACATCGACGGGGAGGTTTGGCACCTCGATGTCGGCTCATCGCATCCTGGGGCTGTAGTCGGTCCCAAGGGTTGGGCTGTTCGCCCATTAAAGCGGTACGCGAGCTGGGTTCAGAACGTCGTGAGACAGTTCGGTCCCTATCCGTCGTGGGCGTAGGAAATTTGAGAGGAGCTGTCCTTAGTACGAGAGGACCGGGATGGACACACCGCTGGTGTACCAGTTGTCTTGCCAAAGGCATCGCTGGGTAGCTATGTGTGGACGGGATAAGTGCTGAAAGCATCTAAGCATGAAGCCCCCCTCAAGATGAGATTTCCCATTACGCAAGTAAGTAAGATCCCTCAAAGACGATGAGGTAGATAGGTTCGAGGTGGAAGTGTGGTGACACATGGAGCTGACGAATACTAATCGATCGAGGACTTAACCAAATCTTGAATGCATTCAATGTCTTTATCCAGTTTTGAGAGAACAAGCTCTCAACTAAATAGTCTAGTGATGATGGCAAAGAGGTCACACCCGTTCCCATACCGAACACGGAAGTTAAGCTCTTTAGCGCCGATGGTAGTTGGGGGCTTCCCCCTGTGAGAGTAGGACGTCGCTTCGCTTATTTTTTATGTGGAGGATTAGCTCAGCTGGGAGAGCACCTGCCTTACAAGCAGGGGGTCGGCGGTTCGAGCCCGTCATCCTCCACCATATTAAGCCGGTGTAGCTCAATTGGTAGAGCAACTGACTTGTAATCAGTAGGTTGAGGGTTCAAGTCCTTTCGCCGGCACCATTCCCATGGAGGGGTAGCGAAGTGGCTAAACGCGGCGGACTGTAAATCCGCTCCTTCGGGTTCGGCGGTTCGAATCCGTCCCCCTCCACCATTTATAGGGAGCCATTAGCTCAGTGGTAGAGCATCTGACTTTTAATCAGAGGGTCGAAGGTTCAAGTCCTTCATGGCTCACCAGTTTTTTATAATAAATAAAATAATTATTGCCAGAGATAAATATAAAGCACATGCGGAAGTAGTTCAGTGGTAGAACACCACCTTGCCAAGGTGGGGGTCGCGGGTTCGAACCCCGTCTTCCGCTCCAAATGTGCCGGGGTGGCGGAACTGGCAGACGCACAGGACTTAAAATCCTGCGGTAGGTGACTACCGTACCGGTTCGATTCCGGTCCTCGGCACCATTTTAATATGCGCCCGTAGCTCAATTGGATAGAGCGTCTGACTACGGATCAGAAGGTTGTGGGTTCGACTCCTGCCGGGCGCGCCATATTTACGGGAAGTAGCTCAGCTTGGTAGAGCACTTGGTTTGGGACCAAGGGGTCGCAGGTTCGAATCCTGTCTTCCCGACCATGTAATACAAACTGACTATTTATAAATTGGGGCCTTAGCTCAGCTGGGAGAGCGCCTGCCTTGCACGCAGGAGGTCAGCGGTTCGATCCCGCTAGGCTCCACCAATTTAATACTATTATGGCGGCGTAGCTCAGCTGGCTAGAGCGTACGGTTCATACCCGTGAGGTCGGGGGTTCGATCCCCTCTGCCGCCATTTATTCATAATACGGAGGCATACCCAAGTCTGGCTGAAGGGATCGGTCTTGAAAACCGACAGGCGGGTTAAACCGCGCGTGGGTTCGAATCCTACTGCCTCCGCCATTTTCTTTACTATTTATACATACATATGGTCCCGTGGTGTAGCGGTTAACATGCCTGCCTGTCACGCAGGAGATCGCCGGTTCGATCCCGGTCGGGACCGCCATTATTTTAAGTAAATTTGATTATATGGGTCGGTAGCTCAGTTGGTAGAGCATTAGATTGAAGCTCTAAGTGTCGGCGGTTCGATTCCGTCCCGACCCACCATATATGCGGGTGTAGTTTAATGGTAAAACCTCAGCCTTCCAAGCTGATGTCGTGAGTTCGATTCTCATCACCCGCTCCAATAGGGGCCTATAGCTCAGCTGGTTAGAGCGCACGCCTGATAAGCGTGAGGTCGATGGTTCAAGTCCATTTAGGCCCACCATAAAACATAATTATTCCGAAGTAGCTCAGTGGTAGAGCAATCGGCTGTTAACCGATCGGTCGTAGGTTCGAGTCCTACCTTCGGAGCCACGGCCCGTTGGTCAAGTGGTTAAGACACCGCCCTTTCACGGCGGTAACACGGGTTCGAATCCCGTACGGGTCATAGTATGAGCTAAAAAGATAGGCTCAAATTAAAAATAGATGATAAAAACATTTCGTTTTTATCATCTATTTTTTTATATATTTAAGAAATAAGGAGTGTTGATTTAACTGGGAAAGGAGTAAGGAAATGATTAATTACGGTAATGACTTATTTAAAGGTACTGCTTGGTACTATTCTCGTTATAGACCTTTATATCCAGCTTCAATGATTAGATATTTAATCGATAAGTTTTCATTTGATGGTAAAGGTCAAATGCTCGATTTAGGGTGTGGTACAGGACAATTAGCATTCAGATTGTCGGTTTGGTTTGAAAAAATAATTGGGATTGATACTGAGCCAGAAATGATACAAGAAGCAATTCGTCTTGAAAAGGAATATAGATTAGAGAATTTGGAATGGTTTAATGGAAATCTAGAATCGTTTAGAAAGAAATTTAATAATCATCTTTTTCGATTTGTCACCCTTGCTAAGGCGTTTCATTGGATGGATAGAGAAAAGATTCTTGATATGTTATATGAAATGATTGCACATGGTGGTGGTATTGCTATTATTGATAATTATTCTGCCAATAAAGAACTTTTACCGTGGCAATTAAAGATACAGCAAGTAGTTGAACAATGGTATGGAAAGAAAAGAAGAGCGGGGAATACAACCTATTCTCACCCGACAGTTAGCTACGAAGAAATTATATTGAATTAAATTCAAATTAGAGATGTACGAACTCCCCCTTTTGAACACATATGGACATTAGACGCTATAATTGGAAACTTATATTCAACTTCCTATGGTTCAAGACGTTTTTTAGGTGAAAATAGTACTTTATTTGAAAAATTATTGGTGCTTGATAATAGTGGCATTTTTAAGGAAAAAATCAACATATCGATAAAATTTGCTATAAAAAACTAATTCATATATTTCCAACTTAAGGAGGGTTTATGAAAATAGAAGTAAGGAATGGAGTAGTCATTTTTAATAACTTTGAAATTGTTGGGTTTGTGGATGAAGAAAATAACTGCATGATTTGCGAAATGAATTTAATTTATTATGAAGATTATGATGCTTATATTTGCCCAAAATGCAACAGATGGACTGAAACAAAATGTAGTGATTCGAATTGTAACTACTGTATTAATCGACCTGAAAAACCTTTACCGAACACTGAATAAGGTAATCCATTCTTTATAAGTCCATAAAAAATCTCTCATCAATTGGTGATGAGAGATTTTTCTAAGCCTTGCTATACATCATTATGTATGGCAAAGCCGCCTTGCCGTAATTAGGATATGGGCTATTCCATTGGGCAAGTAATTCCTGATGGTGTAGCTCTTTTATTTATCATTAACGAATTAATTAGTTTAGGTGAAAACAGTGGAAAATTAGGTTTGGATATGCCCGGCCCAATTAAAAAAGCGTTGGACATTTTTAATGATAAAACTAATAAACAAGAAGGTGAAAAATAATGGGACAAGTAGTGAAATTTCAACTCGATCCAGGACATGGTGGAATAGACCCCGGTGCCGTAAAATTTGGACTCCAAGAAGTGACGTGAATTTAAAAGTAGCAAAATATGCAAAAGCAGAACTTGAGCAATATGAAAATGCAGAGGTACGTCTAACACGTACAACAGATACCACAGTAGATTTAAGCAAACGTGATGATTTAGCTGACAACTGGGGAGCTGATTACTTCGCTTCATATCATGTAAATGCAGGGGGTGGAGAAGGGTTTGAAACCTTTATTTATGATGGACCTGTTCAAAAAGAAACGAAAGCACTTCAAAACGCAGTGCATGATGAAGTATTAAAAGCTATCAAGCAATTTTATCCTGGTGTAAAAGATCGAGGCAAAAAACGGGCTAATTTGTCTGTTTTAAGAGAAACGGAAATGCCTGCAGTATTAATCGAAAATTTATTTATAGATGATAAAGAAGAGAATGCATTATTAAAAGATGAAGCATTCTTAAAAGCAATAGGGGTAGCTAGTGCTACAGGATTGGCCAAACAAGCGAAATTAAAGAAAAAAGTTAAACGTAAACGTCATAATGTCCGTGTTTATTGGTTCCCATCCTCAACAAATTCAGGATTGGTAGCTTTGAAAAAGTATTTAGATAGTAAGAAATTAGACTATAAAGTCACTTGCACAAACGGAAAATACATGCTTGAATCCTATTGGTACCCACAAGACTCTAAAGGGAAATATGCGTTAGAACAGTGGTTACAAGATAAAGGATTTAATTATGATATTCAATTAGAAAAATAATGTTAATAGAAAAGTTATAATTTAGTAGTTAAATTTTGGTTTTACTTATAATAATTGGATGAAATTATTATATCTAGGGCGAATTGATATATTATCAAAAAATAGGGAGTGAAAAAATATGAAAAAGAAAGTTCTAGTTTCTACTTTCTTATGTTTTCTTCTTATGTCTTCTTTCGTAATGCAAGCCTCAGCTTATTATGTAAAATTTGATTGTACTTATGCGGGTATCTCATGTAAGGGTGTTGAATTTAAAGGTTATGGTACAGCAATGGCTCTTTCTGATTATGTGTATGCACAATACGGACAAAAATTAGCAGTAAATAATAGTTCTACAGGAGATTTTAATTTAGTAACTCAATTAGTAGATTCTTCTGGAAAGGCAGTTGGTCCATTAGTAGCGTATACAGATACAGTATATGTAACTGTACCAAAGGCAGGTAATTATAGGGTTAAAGTGACGTGTAAGGATACCTCACTCCAAGAGAGGTGTACTGGTAGGGGTTCAGTCTCTCAATAATTAAAAATTAATAATGATAAAAAAAGATCTAAGTTCAAATTTTACTGAACTTAGTTTTTTTAATACTAGTATTAAAAAAATTATTCTTACTGCATATTTATTATCTTTACTGAGATACTAATACAAAAATAAGGAGGGTTTTAATGGATAAATGTTAACTTTCATTTTAAGGATATATAAAATTCAATGCTAGGGAAGTGTTTTAAAATGTTAAAGAAAGTTATTTGTATTAGTATCAGTACAATTTTTTTTATGTTTATAGATGAGAATGTATATGCAAATTCCAAAATTAAACCACCAACTTTCGAGGAGAAATTTGCTGAAGTTGGATATAAAACTGTTGAAGAAGCAGAAAAAGAATTTGAAACATTTTGTAAATGCGAAGTGGAATTACCAACAACTATACCTTCTATTTCATTTACTCATAAATTTGGAAGGTTTTTTCAAGATACGGAATATAATATGAATAATAATTTAGAAATTATGTATGTTAACGAAGATGTAAGAGAAAATATTTTTAAAATTGAAATTCGCCCATTAAAAAATAAACAAAACTTCGAAGGTAATGAATATAAGCTTCTAGATGGTGAAAAAGGGATTTATTTTGAACATCAGATTTTCAACTTTTTTGTCTTTGAGAACAATGGTTTACAATATTTAATTGGTATTCATAAACAAAAAGAGCTAGCTAAATCAAAAACACCCGATTTTTTGGTTGATATTGCAAATTCGATTATTAAATAGGTTTTGATTAAAAAGTCAATAGTTTGTATATATTTCGACCAAATTAAAACGATCAGGCCACACATTTAATGATTTGTGAGCCTGGTCGTCTTTGTTTATTGTATAATTCCACTTTTGTACATAGTCATGTTTAAAGTACATCATAAATTATTAGTGATATGGAGGAGAAATAGATGTCAAATAGTAACATCGGCGGTAGTTACGATCATAAAGATAACAGTTGTACTAATAACATTTCAACTTAATTTGAATCCCTCCGATATCCTACTATATCACTCTCACGGTCCAAAATTTCCCCTCCAAAATTATGGAGGGCGTTTTTCTATTGTCAAAACGAGAACAAATGTTCTATAATTAACTGTAGTAAGAACGTTCGTTTCCTTTGGAGAGGTGAATTATTGGTGAAAGAACAGTTATTAAAAGTAATGCAACGCAATCAGTTGGTTGAGATGATGTACATTGCTAAAAATGGCGAAATCACTAAGCGACGTATTAAAGTAACCAAAGTATTAGAGGATAAATTTAATGCCTATTGCTTTTTAAAACGCGCTAATCGAGTATTTTGTATTGATAATGTTCTTGCATTGGTACCAGTTATCCGAAAAGAGCGTGAAGTGATTTGATTGATTTTAATGCTGCTGAACTCATCCATAGAAACATAGTCCTCGATTTAACGAAACGAACTTTAGAACGTGATCTAAATCATTTAAATGATATTAAAATAAATCGCCCATTAGCTTTGTGGATGGAACAGCAAATATTAACTGTTCAAAACGAACTTAGAGATGTTAAATCCCAATTAGGGAAGAACGGTATTAAAGTTCAAGCAGAAATTCGTATCGATAAAGACATCACGGAATACGTGATTATGGATAAGGGGACCGAACATAATCGTAGATACTTAAATATTGCACTTAAAAATAAGGTTGATGATGAGATAAAAAGATTATTGAATGTGCAATAAAAAAAGCCACTCCAGTGAGTGGCAAAAAATTGTTTAGACTTTCTTCTTGAATTTTCTCTTTCTAAATTCCAAGAATGTTTAGTCAAATTCCATTTTTGGATAAGTGTTTGAGGTAAATCAAGTGTTTCCTATTTAATTATTGCTCATACCTTCATTTATAAAAAATTACTCAATTATTGACTTCGAATGTATGTTTAATTTCCTCAACATGCACTGTAAAAGGATCGTCGCTATACAATTGATCGCTATATATTGTAAAGTCGCTCAAATTTTCAAAGTTATCCTCAATTAAAAATATAGAATAACCATCCACTGTTACATTCGGTTTAAATTCATAAGTGTAGTCACTTCCTATTAAGTTATCTAAATTATATTGTTTTTGATTATTTGTTGTAATTGTGTCAATAGGAGTAAACATAACTGTTTTATCAGTGTTGTTCGTAAAGGAATAAGCGAATTGTAATGTTAATGCACTTTCTTTACTTCCTACCAATAAATCAGAATCTCCACTTTGAATGTCTGTGTATTCAAGCAACTTTACCGAATCGATATTAAATTTAAAAAGTTCTGTATCGTAAATAGTGACAGGTTCAAAAATCGCTTTTAGTGTGATAATAGAACCGAATTCTGATTTCGTCCATTGCCCAACTTTAGTCAACGGTTCATCTTCATCGACATAATTATCTTGATTCATGTCAGTTTCTTCCTTTGTCACATCATCTTTATTTGATTTTGTTTGAACAGTGTTTTCTGTATCATTTAATTTTTCTTTTTCAGCACTTTGTGATTTATCATTACCACAAGCAGCAAGTAATACTGTTGCTACAATTAAAAGTAATATTTTTTTCATAAGTATACCCCCTTAAAGTTACTATAAAGGTAAATGCTTACAAAAGTCTATAATAAAAACAAACAACCTATAATACATATATGTTTTATATTAGTAAAATTTATTAGTAATTTACGTTAATTATGGTTCTATGTCAAATGTTGGGGTGAAGTGATATTACACGGCACCCCGATTATCCTAAATGAATCCCAATTTTCTTAGATAAATTATTTAATAAAATTTTCGCTTTAAAGTGTTCATAGCTTCTAAAACCATAAGCATTACGCTTCAAAACTTTTGATTTATTATTAATTCCTTCTAAAAAACCATTTGAATATCCAAAACTTAAACTATTTAAAATTTCAACTTGCCAATTTTTTAGCGTTTGAATGGCCTTTAAAAATGCCGGAATATTTGCTTTTTCTACCTTTCGGTAAAAGGCTTCTAATCTTTTTTTTATTTCTATCAAATCATTTGAAGTTTTTGCCCAATCAAACCATTCGCAGTAAGCTTCTTTTAATTCATAGGCTTGCTTTAGTTCCTTCGACATTCCTATGTAACGATTTAAGTACCAACGATTCGTTTCTGTTAACTTATCAAATCGTTTATATAGTACATGACGCATTTTCTTACATTTCTTTCGATCATATGCATGCCATTCTTTTTGAACATTTCGACGTACTTCATCTAGTGCCCAGTAAATATAACGACAATAATGAAAGCGATCCGCAATAATAATCGGGCGATTTAACGCCTTCCTAACTGCTGCTTTAAAGCTTGGATTCATGTCCATAACCACAATTTCTACATCTGCACCGTATTTCATCAAGTAATCCTTAATGGTTTCTTTTCTACGATTTGGTAAAATATCAATTGGTTCATGTGTTTCCGCATTGGCAATAATTAATTGATAAGTTCCCGCATCGGTATCTGCTTTATATTCATCAATCGCGATACATTTTGGTAAATGAACCCCTTCATTTAATTGTTCCTTTACTACTTCTTTAAAGCGACGAATCACTGTTGAGCTTGATGTACCAAGTACTTCAGCTGCTTCTTTAAATGTTTTTGCCTTTATTGAACGGATTCGTACAACTTGATTCCATTCTTTCGAGAAACGTTGATATTTATCCACGAAAGGGGATTTTTCTGAAAAACGTTTCCCACATTGGCATACATAACGACGACGTTTATAAAAAAGGACGGTTAATCGTTCAAACCATTTTAAATGATTAATTTTTTGAATTCGATAATCATGGACTTTTGATGTTATATTCTTGCATGCTGGACATTGATGTTCTTTTTTTGGTATGGAAACGTGTAGAACAATACGTTCCCCCATCTCCTCCACCTTATGAACAGTTACACCTTTTAATCCTGGAATATTCATGTTAAAATTCATTTGCACGTATCACCTTTCATTGCTTGTTTCTCGACAATTCAAGTATATAGAAATCGGTGATTACGTGCTTTTTTATTTATGAAATTTTTTTAAACCCCAACAAATATTATAGAGCCTTAATTATAACCCCAATTTAACCCCAAAACTAAAATTAGGGAATAAAAAAAGCACTCTTACACGAAGGTAAAAGTGCCCAGAAGCCTTGCTATACACATTATGTATGGCAAAGCCGCCTTGCCGTAATTATTAATAGAAAGTTTTAAAACCACGACTCCACCAGGTGGGTGCTCGCAGAATAGTTCCTGTATATCGTCATTCACCGGAGTGTGACGCCCGCCATTCCCTATTCGATTAAAACTCCCTTTTACAGTTCAAAGGTTAAAACTTAATATTTGTACGAACAACGCAGCTTTATTGTTATAATATACGATTATAAATTGTTGCGCAAGTAAGTATGAATGATGAAAAATGTCAAATATTTATCATTATAATATTGAAGAAATTTATGGTTTTTATAGTATGTAGGAGAATGGAGTTTATGTTTTTGGCAAATTAAAAAGCTTTCCATCATTGGAAAACTTTTGCTATCATTTTATTTTATTTAATACCTCATTTGTTAGGGTAACAAGATTAATTTGGGTATCTTCTTTCATGACATCCTTTAAGATTTCATTTCGGAAGTAATTTACACTTACTTCTAGTGGTATAGCCAATATTTTTTGTAATGCCTGTTGATACATGATAACAAATTCCTTATCCGTATTACCACGTTTTAATTCCGCAAAGGACTCGTAAAACTGGTCTAGCTTATCTGCAAATTCTAAAAGTCGACCTTCAATTGTTGCATCTTTTCCTTCTTTCATTCGATCAAAGAATACCGCTTGAAAATCTGGGGGTATTTCTTCCCTAATAAATTTTTCCATCATTTTTTCCTCGACATGGGCAAGCATTTGCTTTAGTTCTACGCTAGCATGTTTGACCGGTGTTTTAATGTCGCCGATAAAAACTTCAGCAAAGTCATGGTTGATGGTTTTTTCATAAAGGGATTTCCAGTCTATTGTTGCTCCATTCATTTCTTCAAGAGTACCAAAAAACATGGCATATTGAGACACTTTCCAAGAATGGGCTGCAACGTTATGTTCTTCAAACTTAAAACGCCCAGGTGCACGGAAAATACGTTCTAAATCATTTAAACTTGTGAAAAACTTATGAATACCTATAAAAATCACTCCCGATTTATATTGAGCATAATAGATGCCCTTAATTGCATCTTACATCTATCTATTTCCATAAAGGATAGAGTTTCAAACATTTTACAAACACTTAAAGGTACATTTACAAACTTTTAATCGTTTAGTGTTTAATTTATACAATATGCACAATTTTGGTATAAGAGAACAGTTTTTTAACTAATTAAACAAAAATACTTAAAAGAGGCTGGGACAAAACCCTCCTCTAAATAAAAAAAGCCGGTGAAATTTTACGAAAAGTAAAATTTCACCGGCTTTGAATTTTTTACAATAAAATAAGGACCTCTTCTGATAAAATTAAGTTACCACACAAAACCATATCGAAAGAAGGATCCTTATGTTTAAAGATTATAACATGAATCAACTCATTTTGCCTTTAGATTTAGAAGTAAAATTACAAAATAATGATATTGCTTTCCATATCCATCATCTAGTTGAAAGTATCCCTCATGAAGCGTTCGAACCATTTCTACGAAATGAGGGGTGTCCTGCCTATCATCCACGTATGATGCTTAAAATTATCTTATGTGCCTATACACAATCTATCTTCTCAGGACGGAAAATTGAAGCCCTATTAAAAGACAGTATCCGAATGATGTGGCTAGCCCAAGGATATGAACCAAGCTACCGTACAATCAACCGATTCCGTATTCAACCAGAAGTGAAAGATTTAATTCGTCAATGTTTCGTTCAATTCCGTTGCCAATTGATTGAAGAAAAGCTTATTGATCAAGAAGCGATTTTTATCGATGGTACAAAAATTGAAGCAAATGCGAATAAATTTACGTTTGTTTGGAAGAAAACCATTGAAAAATATCACCAAAATTTAATTGAAAAGTCAAACCAGCTATACAATGAGCTACTAGAGAGTGAAATCATACCTGAAATTCAACGTGAAAGCGATAAACAGTTATCATTGGAAGAACTCGCTCAATTAGTTCAAAAAGTGGACGATGTCGTAACTGAATATGATAAACAAATTGAAACATCATCAGATGTTCTAGAACGAAAAGCCTTAAGAAATAAACGTAAATACCCGAAACAATTACGCAAGCAGTTGATTGATTTTGTCCTACGTAAACAAAAATACGAAAGAGACTTTGAAATCTTTGGTACACGCAATAGCTATTCTAAGACAGATTCAGATGCGACGTTTATGCGAATGAAAGATGATTATATGCAAAACGGACAATTAAAAGCTGGATATAATGTACAAATCGCAACGGAAGGTCAATATACGCTTGCCTATAGTATATATACAAATCCAACAGATACACGTACGTTAATTCCATTTCTAGATGAGATTGAGCAACATTATTTTGAGTTACCAAAACACATTGTTGCAGATGCAGGTTACGGTAGTGAACAAAACTTTCATGATATCCTTTCGAATAGAAAACGAGAAGCACTTATTACGTATAGTATGTATTTGAAAGAACAAAAGAAAAAGTATAAACAAAACATATTTAATCCCGATAACTGGACGTATGATGAAGAAACCGATACATATACATGTCCTAATCAAAAACGTCTTGAATTTCAATATTATTCTGTCCGTAATGACCACACAGGCTTCCAACGGAAGCTCAAAATTTACGAGTGTGAAGACTGTTCGGGATGCCCATTCCGTTCATCGTGTACCAAAGCTAAAGAAGGCAACAATCGAAAATTAATGGTAAATGAAAAATGGGAACAGCAAAAAGAATATGTAAGAGCGAAGCTTTCAGAAGAGAAAACAAGTGCCATTTATCGAAGACGCAAAATCGATGTGGAACCAGTTTTTGGATTCTTGAAGGCTAATTTGCGTTTCACTCGATTTTCTGTACGAGGAAAATCGAAGGTAGAAAACGAAATGGGCCTCGCGTTAATGGCTGTGAATTTAAGAAAATTCACGGCCATTAACTAAAAAAAAAAGAATTTACACACCAAAATAGAGAAAGGTGAATTTGAGTTTCCTCAAATTCACCTTTCTCACTATTTGAAGCTAGTTATGTCCCAGCCTCTTCCTTTTTTATAATGAAATGTCAATAACCGTACCTTTGTATGGATGGGTAGCGTTAGTTTGTTCTGTCATTTGTTCAAGCATTTCAACTGTACTTGTTGTCGCTAAGTTTAAAGATTTATCCATAATACTCATTTGGACAGTCTGTTGAAGTTGAGCAACTTGGGCAGACATGATTGAATTGATATCCAAGATTCCACCTCCTTAATCTACATATCGGTTTAATAAATAACGACTTTAATAAACAGTTAAAGAAAAGGAAAAATGACATCTTTCGACAATTACGGAATATTTCAAAACACATATGGCAATACTCCTTTCGAGGAGGGACAACTAAAATGTGGAAAAAATTATTGATTTTTAGTAGTTTAATGTTACTTTTAAGCGGGTGTAACTTGTTTGCTGAACAAGAAAAAATCACAGTTGCAGCCCCTGAAGCGTTAAAAGCAGATGCAAAAATAATAAATACTGAAGGAAAAGAAATTGGACATATGGAAATGACGGAGGGGACAGATGGTGTTCTTATCTCCCTAGGGCTTACAGAAATACCAGAAGGAGAGCATGGGATTCATATACATGAAGTCGGTAAATGTGAAAAACCATCGTTTGAATCTGCTGGAGCTCATTTTAATCCATTAGGCAAACATCACGGTATTAATAATCCAAAGGGGCCACATTTAGGAGATTTACCAAACATTACTGCTGAGCAGGATGGAACAGTACAAGTTGAATTGGTGGCGAAAAATATTACGTTAGAAAAGGGTATGGAAAATTCTTTATTTGATGCTGATGGTAGTGCTATTGTTATCCATGAAAAAGCAGATGATTATGTAACAGATCCTGCAGGTAACTCGGGTGCGAGAATTGCCTGTGGAGTTATTACATCCGAAAACTAAGAATGAAGCTGTGTAATAATTTTATTACACAGCTTTTTGTCTTTTAAATATCCATTAAATGTTTTATATATAACATTTTTCCATTTACAATAATTGGGATTATTAGTTTTGGGATACTAGAGAAATGTATTTGAGTATTGTGTAGTATAACAATTTAAATAGTAATTTAAATTTTTTTATTATTCTAATATATATTATACTTTCTAAAAGAAAGCGTTTTTATACTTAAAATAAATCTATAAATCTATTAACAGAATATTAAAAGGATTGACACATATTAAGATTAATAGGTAAAATTGAACTGTAATGTAACAATTATTTGGAGGGGTTCAATTGAAAAAAAGTAAATTAATGTTTCTTTCACTATTAAGTGTTTTACTTTTAATGGTTTTAGCTGCTTGTGGTGGTGAAGAAAAAACAACTGACAAAGAAACATCAGGGGGATCTTCTGATGAAAAAGCATCTGATATTAAATTTTTAAGTTTAGCTACAGGTGGTACGCAAGGTACATACTACGCATTAGGTGGTACATTTGCTGATTTAATAACAGAAGAAACTGGTATTAAAACAACTGCTGAAGTTTCACAAGCTTCGACGGCAAACGTAAGCGCATTGAAAGATGGAAATGCTGAAATTGCTTTCATGCAAACGGATATCGCTTACTATGCCAAAAATGGTGAGTTAATGTTTGACGGTCAACCACTTGATGATTTAGTGGCAATTGGCGGTTTATACCCTGAAACAATTCACTTAGTAACAACTGCAAATTCAGGTATTAAATCATTTGAAGATTTAAAAGGTAAAAAAGTTTCAGTAGGTGCACCAGGATCGGGTACTTATGCGAACGCTGAACAATTGCTAGAAGTTCATGGTTTAACGATGGAAGACATCGAACCGCAAAATTTAGACTTTGGTGAATCAACAGACGGTTTAACTACTGGTCAAATCGATGCGGCATTTATCACTGCTGGTTATCCAACGGCTGCAGTTGAAGCATTAGGTGCTACAACAGACGTTGTCATCGTTCCTGTAGAAGCTGATAAAGCAGAAGCATTAATCGAGAAATATCCTTACTATGCAGTAGATACAATTCCTTCAGGTACTTACGGTTTAGAAACGGAAGTTCCTACTGTATCAGTATTAGCAATGTTGGCTGTAAAAGCTGATTTACCAGATGATGTTGCCTACGGAATTGCTAAAGCGATTTATGGAAACACAGATAAGATTAGCCATGCTAAAGGGGAATTTATTAGTCCTGAAACTGCTTTAACTGGTATTGGTATCGATGTTCATCCAGGTGCTCAAAAATTCTTTGATGAACAATAATTAAGAAGAAATAAAGTGAAGGGCTTGAAGGCATACTTCTTCAAGTCCTTTTCAATTGAGGCGATTAAATGAAACGGGCGCATCTATTCTTAATTGTATTAGTGATAGGGATTATTTTTTTCTTTTCACCGCTTTACCCTGTGTTTTCCTTTGAAGAAACACGGACGAATAATCCAGAAGTGTATTACATAAATGTTTCCAAAGAACAAAAGTTTAATATTCGTTTTACTCATTCTATCCATTTAACGGATGTATTAGAATCTTATGAAATAACGGAGAACAATCAAATAAAACTTCATTCAATGGAATATGAAGATGTTGCCGTTGGGATGCCGGCTCATGCAGAGGAAGATCAAACGTTAAGTTATGAAAATGGTAAATACAAATTAGCATACAAAAATAAAATATTAGATAATTTCACGATTTATATTGGAGACATCGATATGGACTTAAATTTTGTTTACGACGGACAAACGTATAACATGAAAAAATCGCTGCATCGAGGGAGTTCTTATTTATTTGAAGTGAAGACAATATCTTTATTCGACAAGCTGAGAGGAGCTGTGATGGTATATGAAAAGTGATGTAAAACATCAAACAACTAGTGAATCAATCGACCCATTGAAAGATAAACAGCTTGCCACAGAGCATATCGATGTATTATCAGAGGAACAACAACAAGAGTTGATTGAGAAGTATGATACAGAAGCGAATATGCGAAAAATTGCCGGTATTATGAAATGGGTTATTTTTATTGGGCTTCTTGCCTTCTCCCTATTCCAGTTATATACGGCTATTTTCGGGCAATTTACTGCTTATATCCAACGTTCTATCCATTTAGGATTTGGTTTAACATTCGTATTTTTACTATTTCCTTCTCGTAAAAAGGGAAGAAAAGATACGATACCATTTTATGATTATATCTTGGCTATAGTAGCTGCTGTAACAGGAGCTTATTGGACAATTAATTATGACCGTTTAGTAACAAGCCTTGGAACAATTACGCAAATGGACTTTATCGTCGGTTTAATTGTAATTTTATTAGTATTAGAGGCTGCTAGACGTTCAGTTGGATTACCGATAGCGATTATTGCTGTTTTATTTTTGGCCTACGCAATTTATGGACAATATATGCCAGATATTTTTGCCCATCGAGGTCAATCATTAGACCAACTAGTTAATTTAATGTACTACTCAACGGATGGTATTTTAGGTACGCCGATTAGTGTTTCGGCAACATATATTTTTGCCTTCTTACTTTTTGGTGCTTTCCTTGTAAAAACAGGGGTAGGGGAGTACTTTAATGATTTAGCGATTGCGGTAGCAGGGAAATTAATTGGTGGACCTGCAAAAGTAGCTATTTTCTCATCTGCCTTGCAAGGGACGATTTCAGGAAGTTCGGTAGCAAACGTTGTTACTTCAGGTGCTTATACGATTCCGCTAATGAAAAAACTAGGATATAAAAAAGATTTTGCTGGTGCCGTAGAAGCAGCTTCTTCTACAGGGGGGCAAATCATGCCTCCAATTATGGGTGCTGCTGCCTTTTTAATGGTTGAATTTATCGGACGCGGTATTACTTATTGGGATATCGCAAAAGCCGCAATTATTCCAGCGATACTTTATTTTGCAGGGATCTGGATTATGACCCATTTCGAAGCTAAACGTCTTGGCTTACGTGGTCTTACAGATGATGAAATGCCAGATCGAAAAATGATTTGGAAAAAACTTTATTTATTAATTCCGATTGCATTAATTGTTGTCATTATGATGTTCGGTGTACCAGTAATCCATTCTGCGTTATATGGTATTATTGCGTGTATCATCGTCGGTTTCTTCAACAAAGATGTGAAGTTTGGCATTCGCGAAATTATCGATGCTTTAGTAGATGGAGCTCGCACAGCTTTATCGGTTGCCGCTGCAACAGCTTGTGCTGGTATTATTGTAGGGGTAGTTGTTAAAACTGGTCTAGGTTTAAGCTTAGCAAATAGTTTAGTAGATTTAGCAGGCGGACGTATTTTCTTAACATTGTTCTTTGTTATGATTGCATCCCTTATTTTGGGGATGGGTGCACCAACAACAGCGAACTATGTTATTACATCGACGATTGCAGCACCGGCGATTATTACGCTTCTAGCACCTGATGTTTCTCAAGCATTAGTGCCGATTACAGTAGTATTAGCTGCTCATTTCTTTGTATTCTACTTTGGTATTATTGCAGACATTACTCCACCAGTTGCACTGGCGGCCTTTGCAGCATCGGGTATATCAGGTGGAGATCCAATTAAAACAGGGGTTCACTCAGCAAAACTAGCGATCGCGGCATTCATTATTCCATATATGATTGTTTACTCACCATCTCTTCTAATGATCGATGTGACGTTCTGGGAAGTTGCTTGGTTAGTCATTACAGCAATGCTTGGAATGATTGCAATAGGAGCGGGAGTTATCGGCTATTGGTACCGTTCTATTAATTTGTTAGAACGATTAATTATTATTGCCGCGGGACTAGCGATGGTTTATCCGGAATCAATGTCTGACATTATCGGATTAGTCGTATTCGGTATTATGTTCTTTATTCAAATAGCAACAAAAAATAAAGGAAATAAACCAGATCGATTAGGAACAGCGACAAATTAAAAAATAGAGAGGCTGGGACATAACTAGCTTCAAATAGTGAGAAAGGTGAATTTGAGGAAACTCAAATTCACCTTTCTCTATTTTTGTATGTAAATTCTTTTTTTCTTTAGTTAATGGCCGTGAATTTTCTTAAATTCACAGCCATTAATGCGAGGCCCATTTCGTTTTCTACCTTCGATTTTCCTCGTACAGAAAATCGAGTGAAACGCAAATTAGCCTTCAAGAATCCAAAAACTGGTTCCACATCGATTTTGCGTCTTCGATAAATGGCACTTGTTTTCTCTTCTGAAAGCTTTGCTCTTACATATTCTTTTTGCTGTTCCCATTTTTCATTTACCATTAATTTTCGATTGTTGCCTTCTTTAGCTTTGGTACACGATGAACGGAATGGGCATCCCGAACAGTCTTCACACTCGTAAATTTTGAGCTTCCGTTGGAAGCCTGTGTGGTCATTACGGACAGAATAATATTGAAATTCAAGACGTTTTTGATTAGGACATGTATATGTATCGGTTTCTTCATCATACGTCCAGTTATCGGGATTAAATATGTTTTGTTTATACTTTTTCTTTTGTTCTTTCAAATACATACTATACGTAATAAGTGCTTCTCGTTTTCTATTCGAAAGGATATCATGAAAGTTTTGTTCACTACCGTAACCTGCATCTGCAACAATGTGTTTTGGTAACTCAAAATAATGCTGCTCAATCTCATCTAGAAATGGAATTAACGTACGTGTATCTGTTGGATTTGTATATATACTATAGGCAAGCGTATATTGACCTTCCGTTGCGATTTGTACATTATATCCAGCTTTTAATTGTCCGTTTTGCATATAATCATCTTTCATTCGCATAAACGTCGCATCTGAATCTGTCTTAGAATAGCTATTGCGTGTACCAAAGATTTCAAAGTCTCTTTCGTATTTTTGTTTACGTAGGACAAAATCAATCAACTGCTTGCGTAATTGTTTCGGGTATTTACGTTTATTTCTTAAGGCTTTTCGTTCTAGAACATCTGATGATGTTTCAATTTGTTTATCATATTCAGTTACGACATCGTCCACTTTTTGAACTAATTGAGCGAGTTCTTCCAATGATAACTGTTTATCGCTTTCACGTTGAATTTCAGGTATGATTTCACTCTCTAGTAGCTCATTGTATAGCTGGTTTGACTTTTCAATTAAATTTTGGTGATATTTTTCAATGGTTTTCTTCCAAACAAACGTAAATTTATTCGCATTTGCTTCAATTTTTGTACCATCGATAAAAATCGCTTCTTGATCAATAAGCTTTTCTTCAATCAATTGGCAACGGAATTGAACGAAACATTGACGAATTAAATCTTTCACTTCTGGTTGAATACGGAATCGGTTGATTGTACGGTAGCTTGGTTCATATCCTTGGGCTAGCCACATCATTCGGATACTGTCTTTTAATAGGGCTTCAATTTTCCGTCCTGAGAAGATAGATTGTGTATAGGCACATAAGATAATTTTAAGCATCATACGTGGATGATAGGCAGGACACCCCTCATTTCGTAGAAATGGTTCGAACGCTTCATGAGGGATACTTTCAACTAGATGATGGATATGGAAAGCAATATCATTATTTTGTAATTTTACTTCTAAATCTAAAGGCAAAACGAGTTGATTCATGTTATAATCTTTAAACATAAGGATCCTTCTTTCTGTATAATTTTGTTGTGGTGACTTAATTTTATCAGAAGTGGTCCTTATTTTTTATTTAAAATAATCAAAGCCGGTGAAATTTTACTTATCGTAAAATTTCACCGGCTTTTCATTTCCCAGCCTCTTTTTTTATGGAATGTAAAAGAAATTATTTTTCTGTAAATAGATAGAGATTGCATTGTTTTTCATCATCGGCTTACTTTACACTAAGATTAAAACGAACATTTGGAGGTATTTATGAAGAGTATTGCAGTTGATATGGATCAAGTGATAGCGGATTTTCTAGGCAAAGCGACAAAAGCTTTTCAAGAGCGTTTTAATATTCCCGTTTCTAAAGAAGAGTTTGACGTAGCAAAAATCGAAGCCCAATATCCTGAACTAGCTAATCAGTTCTATTTAATGATCAATGAACCTGATTTTTTCAGAGATTTCGAATTAGAAGATAAGGACGCTGTACCTGTATTAAAAGAACTGAGTGAACACTATGAAATTTATATTGCGACAGCGGCTATGGATGTGCCAGGTTGCTTCAATGCTAAATATGAATGGTTATTAGAACATTTTCCGTTTTTAGACCCAGCCTACTTTATATTCTGTGGAGATAAAAAGGTCGTAATAGCAGATTATTTAATCGATGACAATGTAAAGCAACTTCAATCCTTTACAGGGGAAGGGATTTTATATTCTCAAAGCTACAATGAATATTGCACGGAATTTAAACGTGTTCATAATTGGCAAGAAATTCGAACATTATTTTTGCCAGTAAAGCAATAAAAGAGTATTGACATTGTTCACCAAATTTTAATCCCATTCATGTAGGTTAGAAGGAAGAGATTGAGGTGAAATTATGGATAACATCGATGTGCGGGACTATTTATTAGAAAAAATTCAAAATTGTCATTGCGAGGAAGGGCTTAAATTACCGAGTGAAAACAAATTAGCTGCAAAATTTTCTATCCCCCGTAAAAGAATCCGAGACGTATACTTAGATTTAGAACAAATGGGGATGATTGAATCCAAACAAGGGATTGGTCATTTTGTTAAACCGAAACGAAAATTACTAGATATCGTTTTAACTGGGGATGTTAGTTTTAGTGAAAAAATGAAGCAGCAAACGAAGGATTATAAGTCTGTTTTAACAAGGCTGGAGCAAATTGAAATGTCTAATTTGGAATATCCCCATATAGAATTTGCTCATTGTAAAACCCTTTATATTATTGAGAGATTACGTTTTGTGGATGGTGAACCTGCTGCTATCCACCGTTCTTATGTTAACGCGGATCTTTTTCCTGAAATAAAAAAAGAACGCAGTCAATTATCCTCCATTTACCAATTTTATAAAACCCACGGTATCGAAAACTTCGAAAGTTCATTTACAAGACTTTCAACTATTTTTCCAGGTAAGTATGAACGAATGATGCTTCACTGTGAAAATTTAGTTCCTATTATTTTAGTTGAATCGGACAACTGGAATAAAGATGAAAATGTTCAATTAGAATATACGGAAATATTATATCGAAGCGACCGCTTCTCCTTCCAATTAACGAATACTCGAAAAGAAAAAGGATGTCTCTGTTAAAAGAGGCATCCTTTTTCCCTTTTTACAAAAACTTCACACTAGCTTAATGGTCTTCTACTTGGCGACAAGATACATTTGCATTGAAAGGGGTGCAAGAGATGAAAAGAGCTTTAAGAACAAAACTATTAATTGAAGTAGGAAGAAAAGAAGCGATTCAATTTGCAAAAGAAATTTCAACAAAGTATCAAGTGGAAGAAATTCAAGCACCAACATTAGGCTTAACGATGATTAAGATGCGAGAATCGGCACAACAATCATTATTTTATATAGGAGAAGTATTAGTAACAGAAACAAAAGTGAAAATTAACGAAAGCTTTGGAATCGGCATTGTGATGGAAGAGGATCAAGAATTATCCCGGGCATTAGCGATAGTTGATGCGGCTTATAAAGAGAATTTACCCGAGACCCTAAATTGGCAAAGGGAGTTTGAAAAGCTACAACAACGATATCAACAACAATTACAGCAATTAAAATGTTCCATCGAGCGGACAAAAGTTAATTTCGAAACAATGAAAATTTAAGGAGGAGTACAAATGGATGAACATCGTACACAACGTACATTCCGAAAAATTTTGGAGGCCATGACCTTTCCCGGGAAGATTCTTCAGTTGGAACAGAGTCCGAATGAACTATCTCCTTTATATTCGCAAACAGTACTTGTTTGCCAAACCCTTTTAGATGGCGAAGTAACGTATGCAGTAATAGGTGAAAAGAAGGTTGGTCAATCGATTCAAGCTTATACAGGAAGTCACGAAGCAAAAGTAGAAGAAGCAGATTTTATTATTATTCCGAATACAGTATGTTCCGATGAGATTGCGCATCTAAAAGTAGCGAAAAAAGGAAATCTTTTGGATCCGCAAAAGTCAGCAACGTTATTTTTTGAAGTCGACAATTTAATGGATGGAATACAGCTGGAATTAATGGGGCCAGGCATTAAAGATAAAACGGTCATTCATGCGGATATTTCTAAGGGTTTTCTAAAAATAAGAGATGAATTAAATGTTGAATATCCCCTTGGTATTGATGTTCTATTTATTGACCGAAATGGCTATGGGATGGCACTACCAAGAACGACAAAGGTAACGGAGGTGAAGTAAAGATGGGGTATGTAGCAGTAACAGGTGGACAGGAAGCGATCGAGGCTTCCCTTCAACATTTAACCTATGAACGTATTAAAGAAGGGAAATTCATTGATGTTGAATCGATTAAAGCAACAATGCGAGGTTTCTTAGATCAAGTGATGTCAGAAAGCAGTCTTTATAGTGAGCGTCTTGCCGCATTAGCTATGAAACAAAGTGAAGGTAATGTAGAAGAGGCAGTATTTTTGTTACGAGCCCACCGCTCTACTTTACCAAGACTATATTATTCTACTGTAACGGACGCTAGAGATATGTTCGTCATTCGTCGTATATCAGCGAGTTTTAAAGATATACCAGGAGGTCAAATTCTAGGGGCATCCCACGACTATTTGCATCGCTTACTAGATTTTTCTTTAGTAGAGGAAACAGAACAAGACGTCTTAAGAAAAAAAGCAGAATTCGAGGCAATCGAAGTACCTGAGGAAAGTTCGTTAACTTTAGAAAAACTACCTAAAGTAATGGATTATTTACGAAAAGAAGGACTTATTAATGAATTTCCCTTAAACGACGAAGAACCTGATGATATCACGAAGGAAAGCTTAACTTTTCCAAGTAGTCGAAGCGAACGTCTTCAAATTTTAACTCGTGGTCAAACTGGATCGGTGACTTCCCTTGGCTATGCTGGTTTGCGAGGCTACGGATCTTCCCATCCAAATGTCGGGGAAGTACGGGTAGGTTATCAACCGATTCATATTGCATTAGATGAAGACGGAGATGAATATTACATTGGTTCAATTAAATTAACGGAAGTTGAGTCGTTCATTCCGGCTAATATCAGTGAAGATGGTAAAGAAGTTTTAGAGTTTGATATCGGTTACGGTGCTTGTTTTGGTCAAAACGAAACGAAAGCAATTGCCATGTCGATATTAGATCATGCATTAGAAAACCCGGAAAACACGCCAATTCATGATGAGGAATTTGTTCTCCTTCACGTGGATACGGTGGAATCAACTGGATTTATCTCACATTTGAAGTTACCTCATTATGTAACGTTCCAATCGAAATTGGAGCAAATCCGGAAAATTAAAAGGGAAGGTGTCACGAATGAATAAGTTTCCTTTCGCATTTTTAGATGAGCAATCTAAAAAAGAAATAAGACGAGCGGTTTTAAAGGGAGTGGCTATCCCTGGTTATCAAGTTCCTTTTGCTTCAAGGGAAATGCCTATTGGTCGGGGATGGGGGACGGGAGGACTTCAAATTACTCTTGCCCTAGTTGGACAAAGTGATGTGTTAAAAGTCATTGACCAAGGTTCTGATGAGTCAGTGAATGCCGTTAATATAAAGAAATTAGTGCAAGGTACAACAGGAATTGAAACAACGATCCATACAAAGGAAGCAACTTTAATTCAGTCCCGCCACCGAATACCGGAAGTGCCATTAAGAAGTGATCAAATTATGATTTTGCAAGTTCCTGAGCCAGAACCCCTTCGTTCAGTGGAGCGAAGTGAGTTCAAAACAAAACAGCTTCATGCGGAAAAGGAATATAGTGGAGCGTGGTTGTTACTATTTGAGCAAATTATGCGCTATAACCAAACGTCTCAAGGGGCGGATTATCCGGTATTAGTACATGATCGTTATGTAATGAATCCGAGTCCAATTCCCCGATTTGATAATCCAAAAATTCATAATAGTGACGCCCTCATTCTCTTTGGAGCAGGCCGAGAGAAGAAAATTTATGCAGTACCTCCTTATACAAAGGTAGAATCGTTAGCCTTTGATGATTATCCTTTTGAAATTGAAAAATTTGAAGGGAAGGCATGTAAAGTTACTGGATTAACCGATGTATTCCTAGATGAATTAACCGATGAGCAAACGGGAGAAACGTATTATTTATGTAATGATACGAGCTTTATGCAGGAATATTTAGAGAAGCGGGGGACTGTTCATGTTCGATAAACCAATTTTACAAATAAAAAATTTATCGAAGCAATACGGTGAAGGGTGTTCTTATTGCCAACAAGAAGATGCAAAGTTAGAAAGAAACTTCTGTCCGGTTTGTAAAACGGTCTATGCATGTAAAAATATTTCCATCGATCTACACCGGGGTGAAATTTTAGGGATTGTTGGTGAAAGTGGTAGTGGTAAGTCTACATTGATGAAATGTTTATACTTCGATGAAGAAATAACAACTGGGGAAGGCTATTTAACGGATTATTTTAACGGGAAAGAAAATATTTTTACCCAGTCTGGGCAGCAGAAAAGATTTATTCGCAACTCATTATTAGGAATGGTTTATCAAAATCCGATGCTAGGCTTAAAGATGGACTTTTCATCTATTAGCAATATTGCAGAAAAACAAATAGCAGCGGGCAATCGCAATGTAGAACAAATGGTAGATCGAAGTAATGAGTTATTAGACAAAGTAAATATTTTGATTAAGAGAAGTAAAGAACCACCTAAAAATTTCTCTGGCGGTATGCAACAACGGGTCCAAATCGCAAAGGCATTATCTAGTAATCCACCAATTCTTTTGCTAGATGAAGTGACAACGGGCTTGGATTTATCGGTTCAAGCAGCTGTTCTAGATTTGATTAAAACGATACAACGAGTAATGCAAATCTCAATGATTGTCGTATCCCATGATTTAGCAGTCATTCGTATGCTAGCAGATCGAACGGTCGTTATGTTAAATGGACAAATCATTGAAGAAGGCTTAACAGATCAAATTTTAGAAGACCCACAACATGCTTATACACAGCAACTTGTTTACTCATTACTTTAGGAGGCGTCGTTATGTTCATATTAACCAATGGCACGATCGTTACTGAAAAAGAGATGTTAAAGCATCATGCAATCGTTGTGGAAAATGATATCATCTCGAAAATTATTCATGAAAAAGAAGTCGAGCAATATCCGGATGCCGTTGTAATGAATGCCAACGGAGGATACATTTCCCCAGGCTTTGTGGACATTCATTCTGATTATATTGAAACAATTGTATCACCTCGCCCTAATTCGATGATGGATATGACATTAGGGTTGCGGGAAAGTGAACGTATTTTAATGACCCATGGGATTACGACGATTTTCCACTCTTTATCCTATTACGGTGATGATAAATACTCCCATAAAGCGATTCGAAATCCAGAAAATGTTCAAAAATGTGTTAATGCCATCAATGACTCCCACCAAAGTCAGCATTTAATTCGTCACCGTTTACATGCACGTTTTGAAATTGATTGTTTAGATCAATTACCGGTGTTGATTGAAAATATTCAAGACGATAAAGTACATCTTTTATCATTTATGGACCACACTCCAGGGCAAGGGCAATATCGTAATCTTGAAATCTATAAACAAATTATGCGCGGTTATCGAAATATGACGGAGCAAGAGGCGGATACGTTAATCGAAAGCCAAATTGAAAAAGAAAAAATAACGTTAGATCAAATAGAGGAAATTTGTAAGTTAGCGTTAGAAAGAAATATTGCGGTTGCTTCCCATGATGATGATGAAGTTGAAAAATTAAAACTTGTTAAATCCTATGGAACGACGATAAGTGAGTTTCCTATTACGTTGGATGTGGCAAAGGCAGCAAAGACAATAGGACTTCAAACAATAGCTGGTGCGCCAAATATTTTACTTGGCGGTTCCCATTCAGGAAATTTAAGTGCAGCAGAGGCGATTCAAGCAAGGGTAATCGATATTATTTGCAGTGACTACTATCCTCCGGCAATGCTCCACAGCATTTTTGAAATGAACAAAAAGTACGAAGAAGATTTACATTATCTATTCCAATTAGTAACGATCAATCCGGCCCGTGCAGTTAATTTAGGACATTTAATTGGATCGATTGAAGAAAATAAGAAGGCGGATTTATTGATTATTGAGCAATTGGACGACGGATATCCGACCATTACAACGACAATGGTTGATGGAAAAGTGATTATGCAAACAAATTATCGTTAAAAGGGAGGGTTGTTTATGATACAAGTCGAGAGTTTACAAAAGTATTTTACAATTCATCATTTAAATAAAAGGTTACATGCAATTGAAGATATTTCGTTTACGGTGAAAAAAGGTCACTTTCTAGGAATCGTTGGTAAAAGTGGAAGTGGGAAATCAACAATTCTTAAAAGTATATACGGCACGTATCAGCCCCAGGCAGGTGCTATTTATTATGAGTCGGAAGAGTTTGGGAAAATGAATATCTTAACTGCTACCCCTCGGGAAATGATTCATTTACGAAAATATGAAATTGGATACGTTTCCCAATTTTTATCCGTCATGCCGAGAACAACAGCATTTGAACTGGTCGAGCAATCTGCGTTAGAAGCAGGAATGAACAGCGAACAGGCGATAAAAGAAGCAAAAGCAACATTAAAACATTTCGATTTAGATGAATCATTATGGAATAATTACCCGAATTACTTTTCAGGTGGGGAAAAATTACGTCTCAATATCGCGAGAGCTGTTATAAAAAAGCCCCGTTTATTATTGTTAGATGAACCGACAGCCAGTCTAGACGATGTTTCAAAGTTAAAGGTAAGGGAATCAATCGAAAAATTAAAGCAACAAGGAACAACGTTAATCGGAATTTTCCACGATTTAGAATTTATGGACGGCTTATGTGATGAAGTATTTACAATGCAAAAAGCGGTGGTGAATGCAGTTGAAAATTGACCTTCATATGCATAGCACCTATTCAGATGGTGCGGATACGATTGAAGAGTTATTTCAAAAGGCGAGGGATAAAGGTTTAACGCATATTAGTATTGTGGATCATGATACGACTGATCATATTGAACAAGCCTTTAAGGTTTCAAAAGAATATGATATTCAATTTATTCCGGGTATTGAAATCTCAGCCTATGATTTCAAAAGAAAACGAAAGGTTCATATATTAGGCTACGATTTCAAACAAAATCATCATATTAAAGCGTTGTGTGATCGACTTTTGCAAAGACGACATGAGCATTCGTTATGGCAGTTAAAGCAAATTATATCTGCTGGATACGATATTACGGAAGAACAGGTTATGGCCTATGTTAAAGAGGGAGGCGTACTTTATAAACAACATATTATGAACGCTCTTACAAATAGCCCATATACTTCCAAACAGTACCAGACATTATATAAATCGTTGTTTAAAGGAAATGGGGTAGCTTCCGGGGATATAGACTATTTAGATGCCTTTGAAGCAGTTAAAGCAATTGGAGCAGATGGTGGGTACGCAGTTGTCGCTCACCCAGGCCAATTGAATTCTTATGATATAGCAGAGGAACTAGTACCCTATGGATTAAAAGGGGTGGAATCTATTCATCCAGATCATAATGAAGAACAAGTTAATAGAATTGTAAAAATTGCACGAGATTACAATCTATTTTTAACGGGCGGTTCTGATGACCATGGGCGTTACGGCGCGGTTTTAAATAGCGAAAATTATATAGTGGAAAGTATAGAGCATGTCCCGTTTATTAAATAGATGTTAATAATTGTTAAGTGTTTTGGAGACTGCTTTTCAACCGATAAATATGTGTTTTAATAATTTGTGTAGAATACAATCTACAAAAAACTATGAAATTAAAGGGAGATTAAAATGAAGAAAAAGTTTGTTGCTATTATTTTCATGAGTATTTTAGCAGTTTTAGCCTTAGTTGGTTGTAACTCCGAGGCTGCAAATACTGACAATGCTAATGCAAATGATGAAACATCAAGTAATCAAGAAAATGCAAGTAACGAAGAAACTTCAAAAAGTGACGAACCCTTAACGGTTGTTTGGTATCCAAATGAGTCGGGCAACGAATTAAAAGCAGCCCGTGATGCATTAGGTTCATTAATTTCTGAAGCTACAGGCCGTGAAGTAGAACATAAATTAACTACAGACTATGCGATTGCAATTGAAACGATTGCAAACGGCAATGCTCATGTTGCCTTTATGGGAGCTCAAGGTTATATCGAAGCAAATGAAAAAAGTTCAGACGTACAACCTTTAGTCGTTCCATCTGGTGCATCTGGAACTCTTGATGACGCAGTATATTATAGCTGGTTAGCAGTACCAAAAGATAAAGCCGAAGAATATAAAACAAATGGCGAATTCGATATAAATAAAATTGCTGGTAAACGTTTCTCGTTCGTATCAGCTTCATCAACATCAGGATTTAAAGTACCTTCCGAAGCGATCATTAGTCACTTTGGAGAGCAAGAAGAGTACAAAGATTTAACGGCAGAAGATTTAGCAGAATCGAACGATTTATTCCCAGAAGTATTATTTGGTGATTCACACCAAGGTTCCGCTGTCAACATGTTAATGGAACGTTCTGACGTTTCTGCTTTCTGTGATACATGTGTATCAAACTATGTGGAATTAGTAGAAGGGGAAGCTAATACACCAGGTGCTGTTTATAAAGTAAAAGATGATGCAGCAGCTCCATTCAACAATTTAACTGGTAAAGAATTTACATTAATTTCTGTAACACCAGTATTAAACGCTCCGTTCGTAGTAAATGAGTCTGTACTTTCCCCAGAGGAAATTACGGCATTAGAAGAAGCATTTACTTCTGATGAAACTACAAACAATGAGGAAATTTTTGTTCCAGAAGGATCTGAAACACCTGGTTTATTCGAAAAATCTGAAGGTGGAAATGAACGATTTGTAACTGCTGAAGACGATTGGTTCGATCCAATCCGTGAATTATCAAAATAATTTTTGAGAAGAAAAGAGAGAGCTTATAAACCTTTATAAGTTCTCTTTTTAAAAATTATTATGATGTTTAAAAGAAGCTTGAGTTAATAAAAAGGAGTTGTCACAATGCAACAGGTTTTGAATAAGGAGCCAATCATTTCGAAAGCCGAGATTTCAAAAAAAGTCCAGAAGGGCGAAGTCATTTTAAAAGTCCAAGATTTATTTAAAAGTTATAATCGCGGCACACCTGTTCTTCAAGATATTCAAATGGAATTAAAACAAGGGGAGTTTATTTCAATCATTGGCCCATCTGGTGCTGGGAAATCAACTTTTCTAAGATGCATTAATCGAATGATTGACCCAACAAGTGGAAGTATTGTGTTTGATAATACTGAGATGACCTCTTTAAAAAAGGCAGATTTACGAAAACAACGTTCGAAAATCGGCATGGTGTTTCAACATTATAATTTAGTATCACGATTAACTGTTTTTGAGAACGTGTTACATGGGAGATTCGGTTATAAATCGACCATACAAGGTGTGTTTAGTCTTTTTTCAGAAGAGGAAAAGGAGCTAGCATTAACGATTTTGGACAAACTCGGTATGAAAGAATTTGCCTATAAACGATGCGATCAATTAAGTGGTGGGCAAAAGCAACGTGTCGGAATTGCAAGAGCATTAGTACAACAACCAAAGCTACTGCTTTGCGATGAACCGATTGCTTCCCTCGATCCGAATGCTTCAAAGGTCATCATGGATCATTTAAAGGATATTTGTGAAACGATGGGGATTACCGTATTAGTCAATCTTCATCAAGTCGATGTAGCGTTGAAATATTCTGATCGAGTAATTGGGTTAAATAAAGGGAAAATTGTCTACGATGGTATACCTGAAAAGCTTTCGAACGCTGCTATCCGTGACATTTATGGATCAGAAATTGAAGATTTGATTTTGGAATAGGACGGTGCAAAAGTAATGGAAAATCGTCTTGATGTAATTAAAAAAAAGAAAATTCATATGACCTTAGTGTTACTCATCATGTTACTCATTACGATGGGGACTTCGATGATAACCGATTTTAATTTTGTTGAAGGATTTCAATCTATACCTGGAACGATTGCTTGGATGGCCGCGAATTTAATTCCTGGTGCTGAAGCGATGGAAAATTTCTCTAAAGTATTAGCGAAACTATGGGAAACGATTGTATTATCAATTATTTCAACAACAACAGCTGGTTTGTTTGCACTGTTCTTCGCTTTATTTGGATCGAAAACAACGAAAGTAAATCAACCCCTTGCAGTATTTTCACGATTTATTGCATCTGTATTCCGAAACATTCCGGTCGTGGCATGGGCATTAGTGCTCGTCATTTCCTTCGGTCATAATGTTGTAACAGGTTATTTTGCGCTATTCTTTACTACTTTTGGTTTTTTAGTTCGTGCGTTTATCGAAACTATAGACGAAGCAAGTATGGAATCTGTTGAAGCATTGAACGCGACAGGGGCTACATATTTCCAAATGGTTTTCCGAGGGGTACTTCCTGAAAGTTTGCCGCAAATGGTCAGTTGGTTATTTTTCATGATTGATACAAATATTAGAAGTGCTACCCTTGTTGGGTTATTAACGGGTACTGGGATAGGTTATTTGTTCGATTTGTATTATAAACGACTCGATTATGAAACAGTAGGTTTAATTACCATTTGTATCATTGTGGTCGTTATTACTATTGAATTTATTTCAAATAAAGTTAGGAGGCTCATTTTATAATGCAGGCTACCTCATCCATGCAGAGTAATATTAAGGTGCGAAATGGCAAGATTCAAATAAAGACGTTTAATCGTTCAAATTTTGTGTTGCACTCTATTTTAAGCTTTCTCGTTCTATTTACGATTGTAGCACCATTTTTTTTAGAATATGGCGCGATTGATATACAAACGGCTATTTTCTATACTTTAGACAATTTAAAAATGATGTTTTTACAGCCAGCTTTAAGTCAAGTTACGATAAGTGCAGCGTTATATCAAATTTTAATTACGTTAGCATTGGCCTTTTTATCTACATTAATTGGTGCAGTAATTTCCTTTTTCTTAGCGATACTAAGTGCAAAAAATTTAATGCCTTCCTACATTTCGAATATCATTATTGCTTTTAACTCCTTTATTCGCGCGGTACCTACCGTATTATGGGTATTAATCTTTGCTATCGTAGCGGGGCTAGGTAGTGTGGCGGCAATCTTAGGGATGACGTTACATACCATTGCCTATTTAACAAAAGCCTATGCCGAGTCCTTTGAAGAGATTGATCAAGGAATGATTGAAGCATTACGTGCGACTGGAGCAAAATGGTGGCACATTATCGTACATGTTGTGTTACCCCAAACTTCGTCTTATATGGTGTCCTGGACATTCCTTCGCTTTGAAACAAACTATGGTGTAGCAATCGCGATGGGAGCGGCTGCGGCTGCAGGTGGTATTGGATTTGAGTTGTTTATGGCATCAAGCTTCTATTATGATTTACATGAAGTAGGGATGATTACTTATTTCGCATTACTTATTGCGCTTATTTTAGAGTTCATTTCCATCCGTATTAAAAATAAATTAATAGGAAGTAAATCATAAAAAGGAATGGTTGAAGTCCCTCTATAAAAGGGGGATTTTTTTACGTTCAAATCATTGTGGAAATCATTTATCGCAAATTGAGATTGTTTTAATACTTTTATTGCATATTTAACAGTATCTTGTTGTATTTGAAGGGTAAACTGTGTATGATATAAAATATCTGAAAATTCAAACTAAGGAGTGTTGCACAAGGTGAATAATTTATTATTATCTAGGTTTGAAACTTATTTATTGGATGAGAAATTAGAAATAGAATTTGACGAAATGGAAGAAAGTATAGATGAGGAATCAAATCATTACGAAGAATATCCACCTGGGTTCTTCTCCGATTTATAAAATCTGTTGGCGGCGACAAATCCTTTAAGGAATTTGTCGTTTTTTTATTACATATCATCTCCTTCCTTTCTCTTAATTTTGATTGGTAGGCAGAAGCGGTTAATATTTATAAGGTGGTTATGTATAATAGAATAAGTGAATTGAAAATCGAGGTGCGAAAACATGGGTCAGGTTAGAACATACGAAGAAGTTATCTATGGATGGTTTGAGCATTTTCATGAAAATCCAGAAGTTAGTTGGAAAGAAGTAGAGACGACTAAAAAAATTGCATCGATTTTAGATGAAATGGGAGTCAATTATAAATTATTTTCTGATTTAACGGGTCTTGTTGCTGAAATCGGTCAAGGAAAAGAAGTGATTGCAATAAGGGCAGATATTGATGCATTATGGCAAGAAGTAGATGGAGAAATGCGTGCGAACCATTCTTGTGGACATGATGCGAATATTTCTATCGTTTTAGGTGCACTCCTTCAGTTAAAGGATCAACCTTTAAATAAACGAATTCGATTTATTTTTCAACCGGCCGAAGAAACAGGCGGTGGAGCAATTGAAATGGTCAAACGTGGAGTTGTAGATGATGTATCGCACTTGTTCGGAGTTCATTTACGTCCAATAGAAGAATTACCTCTTGGGAAAATTACCCCTGCTATTCACCATGGGGCAGCGTTATTTTTGAATGGTTCCATTCATGGGATAGATGCCCATGGTGCCAGACCGCACCAAGGAAAAAATGCAATAGATGTTATTTTTGCAATCCAACAGATGTTAAAGAATATTTATATTAATCCTTTTGAAGTATATAGTGCGAAGCTGACAAAAATCGTCGCGGATGGAGGAAGCACAAACATTATTCCTGGAAATGCGACTTTCTCGATGGATGTACGTGCCCAAAAGAATGCAGTTTTGGACGAAATTCAACAACGAATCGAGGGAGGGTTTAAGTCGATAGGTGACATGTTTGGAGTGAAGATTTGTTGGGATTGGGTTGATAAAACGCCGGGAGCAGAAGTTTCTGCGGAAGCAATGGAAATGGCGAAAGCTTCCATTATCGAGTCGCTAGGGATGGAATGCTTAGAGCAACCAATTTCCACACCAGGGAGCGATGATTTCCATTACTATACTGTTTTACGTCCCCATTTAAAAGCGACAATGATCGGTATCGGGGCAGATTTAGCACCTGGATTACACCACCCTAAAATGACGTTCAATAAAGAGGCGTTGATTACAGGAGCAAATGTATTAACAACTTTACTAAGCAATGCAGCAAAAAGGATAACGACTAAAGAGAGATAAAAGGAAGTTTAGAATAATGAAAATTAAACAAATTGAAATTTTTGCAGTAAATTTACCTTTAATTAAACCGTTCATTATTAGTTACGCTACTTACCCTCATATTCAATCAATTATCGTAAAATTGACAACCGAATGTGGCCTTGTAGGTTGGGGAGAATGTGTTCCAGATGAACATATTACTGGGGAAACACCTGACTCTACTTATGCTATGTTGAAGTATACGTTGGCACCATCTATCATTGGTCAAAATCCAATGGAATTTGAAAAAATTCATGAAATGATGGATAAAAAGGTACACAAAGCACCTGCTGCTAAAGCAGCTATCGATATTGCTTGTTTTGATGTAGTAGGAAAAAAATTAGGAGTTCCTGTTTATCAATTATTAGGTGGACGTTATCATGAAAAATTCCCAGTAACCCACGTATTAAGTATCGATGATCCAGACAAAATGGCGGATGAAGCCGAAGAAAAGGTGAATGAAGGTTATCGGTCATTTAAAATGAAAGTCGGTGTGGATGTTGCTGGTGATGTAAAGCGAATTAAAGCGGTTCGTGAACGCGTCGGAGAAGAAATCGCCATTCGCGTAGATGTGAACCAAGGCTGGGTGAATAGCGCCAATACCCTTCAAGCTGTACGTCATTTGGAAGGGTTAGGAATTGATTGGTTAGAGCAACCGGTATTACAAGATGATATCGATGCTATGGTGGAAATTAAGGCAAAATCTACAGTACCAATTATGATTGATGAAGGAATTCGTGATATGCACGACATGCGAGAAATTATTGCGAAACGAGCGGCCGATAAAATCAATATTAAGTTAATGAAGTGCGGTGGTATATACCCTGCAATGAAACTTGCTAATATGGCTGAGATGGCAGGGATCGAATGTCAAGTTGGATCAATGGTTGAATCTTCAATTGGCTCAGCAGCAGGTTTCCATGTAGCTTTCTCAAAGAAAATTATAAAAAGTGTGGAATTGACTGGTCCTGTTAAGTTCTCTCAAGATTTAGGAGATTTAAAGAAAAGCTATATCATTCCATTTATTCAATTAAATGAACGTCCTGGTTTAGGTGTAGAGGTGAATGAAGCAATACTTACCCAACTTACCCAACATTCGGACAAAGTAGGTGAGTAGGGTGAATAGAATTTATGAAGGCTTGTTGGACAAGCAACCATTTTTTGTGAAAGTACTCGATAAAAGTCATTTGCCAAAAGTACTTGATTTGCAAGAGGTTGTTTATGATGCCTTGCCTAATAAAGACATTCTACAACCGTTATCTGAAGAAGAATTTTTAGTTATGCTCGAAGGTAGTGGATTAATCATCGGTGCATTTGTTGGGGAGACATTAATCGCATTCCGTGCAGTAGTAGCTCCAAAAATCGATGAAAAACATTTAGGATATGATATTGGATTAGTAGATGAATCAGATTTGAAACGAGTTCTTTATCAAGAAATATCCAACGTCCATCCCGATTATCGAGGGTATGGTTTACAAAAAACATTAGCGAAGGTGATTATGCGACAAATCGATATGAATCAATATGATTATCTAGCGGCAACCGTCATGCCTTATAATATTGCGAGTTTAAAAGATAAATTTGCCCAAGGGTTTTATATAGTTGCTTTAAAATATATTTATGGTGGGAAATTACGTTATGTTTTTGCTTTAGACTTACGTGAAGAACCAATCTATGAAGATGAACCGGTAACGATTTCGATGGGCGATATAGAAACTCAACAAAGGCTTATACAAGAAGGATTTATAGGGGTTGCAATGAAATCGTTAGAAAATGATTGGGTAGTTATTTACAAGAAGAAAAGATAAAAAGTGCAGCAGTAATAATTATTTATAGAAAAAACGCATGAATGTTGAAAAAAAATAACACTCATGCGTTTTTTATTCGTTATTTCATCGGGCAAAACTCACATCGCAATAAGCCAGGAACATCCTTTGAAAAACAGCAACTTTTCCGTAAAGGTTTATTTACTAATTGGGCTGGAATTTTTCCCCCTGTATATTGGTAAAACCACGATTTATTTGAAAAACGTTGCCATACTTTCGTATCTTCTAAAATTTCTAGATCCTCAAAAGCGCGGTCAGCAAGTAATGGATTTTCCAGCAGTTCATAATAATTCCACAACATATATCCAAAAATATTTTCCCATAAAGTTAAAGGGGAGATGGAAGTTGTTTTTCGTAATTGCAAAATGACTTCATGGCATTGATATAATAATTTACCAATGACATATTCCCGTTCATTATCTTCCACATAACGGAAATCGTTAGGTGTGATGAAAGTACCGAGGGTATTGACACCAAATTCATTAATCAGACTATATCGAATATCTTCCCTTTTACCATCCCATATTTCATCATACATCGCTAGCATATGAAATTGGGTAGCAATGAACATTCCAAACCGTCTTCCAAAGTGGGAAATGGCAGCAGCTTCTGTATTTGCTTGCGTGATCCCCATCATTAAATTTCTAAAATCGGTTAAATAAAAATCTCTATGTAAATTTTCTAATGTAAATAATGGGCGTTCAGGGTCCTCTGTAAAAATACTAAAGGAGTTTAAAACACGTATTTGTTCATAGGTAAGGGCAGGCATTTCGTTCACCTTCTTTTTTACATTAACTATAACATTTTCGTCTTTTTTGATGAAGTTTTAACACATAGTAAGGGGGATCATGAACCAATTTTAAATGATGGAACAGAGAAGTTCTTTTTCCCGTCTATTAGAAAAAAGGGATAATGGGAGATTTTTTCAAATATAGGTAACGGAATCGGTATGGAAATGCCAATTTTAAGTATTTGAATGGCTATATTAAAGGGAATCGTTATAACAATATTAAAAAATTGGTAAAAATGTTGACATTTTAAATGAAAATGATTATCATTATCGTATAAACAAAAACTTATTACTTAAATGTAGTAAGCTTTTCTCCAGTATACTAATCTAACGTTCTCCCCCCTAATTGAACGTTGGGACACTTTATAAGGCCGGCTTCAACTTTGAAGCTCGGCCTCTTTTTCTTTTAGCACCGATTTTTTTGCAACGAGCATGGTGTGATAACTATGTAATAACATGCCCAAAATAATAACTACGATTCCTATTAATGCAATTGGGGTTGGTAAAGGAATACCTAATAAAAGCATTTCTCCCATAATGGCAAATAGAACTTCGGTTGATTGGGTTGCTTCAACGGCAGCTAATTTTCCTTGATCCTCACGGGAACGATCCGTTGCAATAAAGAACAAAGTCGTAGCAATAACTCCTGAACTAATTCCTACTATAAAAGATTGAAAAACTTGATTTCCAGAAGGGAGCCCGACTGTCATTAGGGCATAGATTGCAAGACAAATCCAAATCGGTAAAGAGGCGATAGTCATACCAAGAACTCGTTGATACGTATCGAGTCGTCCTCCACATACTTCCATCATTTTTCGATTTCCTAACGGATAGGCAAAGGCAGCGATTAAAACCGGTAAAATACCGAGTATAAACGTTTTAAATGATAAAGTTTGTGCTTGTGGTATTTGAATTAGGAATATCCCTATTAATATTACAAAAGAAATAATTAATGATAGAATGGGTATTCTTTGACGAACATTTACTCCATCTATAACTGTAACAAATAGGGGAGCTAATAAAACACCAGCCACAATAGTAAATTGCCATGTTCCAGAGACGAGCCAACCAGGTCCAAAGGAAGCTGCATAGGTAAGGGGGGCGTAGAATAATCCAAACCCTACAAAACTCCAAAGTAACCATTTAGTTGGTTGGGACTTTATTTCAAACGTAAGTGGTTTCCATCCTTTTCGTGAAAATACGATAATTAATAGAAAAGGAAGCATGAAGAAGTAACGTAATGAAGAACTCCAAAGCCAGCTGCCACCTTCCAATTCCATTGAATGATTTAAGACAAATGTGACAGCGAAGAATAATGCGGCTAATATACCTAAAGCAATCTCTTTCAATTAAACAACCTACTTCCTATTCAAGATTTAACGAAGTATGTAAACTGAATTTTCCAACTATTATATCGATAAAAATACGAAGTAAGAAAACAAATCTTACTTCGTAAAATGTATTATTTTGCTTGTTCCTCGTACAATCGGATAATTTCTAAAATCACTCTTGTTGCTTTTTCCATTGTTTCAGCAGATACAAATTCAAATTTACCATGCATGTTCTCCCCACCTGCAAAGATGTTTGGAGTTGGGAGACCCATAAAGGATAGTTGAGAACCATCTGTACCTCCACGAACAGGTTCAATGATTGGTTCGATATTTAAATTTTCCATTGCTTTGTAGGCGATGTCAACGATTTCTTTAACGGGCTCGATTTTTTCACGCATGTTATAGTATTGATCTTCAATTTCAACAGTAATCGCATCTTCGCCGTACTTGTTTTTCACCATTTGTTCAACTTCTAGGAAATGGGCCTTTTTCGCTTCGAATTTTTCACGGTCGTGATCACGAATAATATATGAAAGTTTTGCTTCTTCAATATGACCGTTGAAGTTCATTAAATGAATAAAACCTTCATAGCCTTCTGTTTTTTCAGGAACGCTTTCCTTTGGCATAGAATTTTGGAATTGAATGGCTAAAGTAATCGCATTTACCATTTTATTTTTTGCTGAACCCGGATGGACACTAGTACCACGAGTTGTTACTTTAACGCCAGCAGCATTAAAACTTTCATATTGCAGTTCACCTAGTGGACCGCCATCCATTGTATAAGCATAATCCGCTCCAAAAGCTTTTACATCAAATTTATGAGGTCCACGGCCGATTTCTTCATCAGGCGTAAACGCAACACGAATCTTGCCATGCTTAATCTCTGGATGTTGTACTAAATATTCCATGGCAGTCATTATTTCAACAATACCGGCTTTGTCATCGGCTCCTAACAGAGTCGTACCGTCCGTCGTAATTAGTGTTTGACCGACATAGTTTTTTAAATTTGGGAAGTAACTAGGAGACATTGTAAGTTCATCATTTAGTCGAATATCTCCACCATCATAATTATCGATACGTTGAGGATTTACGTTTGTTCCAGAAAAGTCGGGAGACGTATCAACGTGTGCTAGGAAACCGATTGTTGGAAGGTCTTTGTCCGTATTAGCTGGTAAAGTGGCAAATAAATATCCATTTTCGTCTAATGTGATCTCTGTTAGCCCGATTTCTTCTAGTTCATCTTTTAATAGATTTAATAAATCAAATTGTTTTTCAGTAGAAGGTGTTGTAGAGCTTTCTGGATCTGATTGTGTATCAATTTTAGCGTAGCGAATTAATCGTTCAATGACTGTTTCTTTCATGGATAATCCCCCTCATTGTTTAGTGCTTCTATTGTATCACGTTGCTTCGAATTGCGGAATAATTTGGAATACTCAAAGCCATTAATAATTGTGCACTATAATAAGTTAGCATAATAAGCTGATGGGAAAATTCTACGTTTATAACAAACTTGTTAATAGCTAATATAGAATCGGAAATAATAAATAATATCGCCCCGGCTACAGCATATTTAGAGCCTGCTCTAAAGGAGGTCCACCCCATCGTTAATATGACAAACATATAAATCGTAACTGCACATGCTAAAATAAGCTCATTTTTCTGAATTAAAGTTCCGCCAATCCAAATTAACATAATAACTCCATATACGATAAGGATAACCTTTACCCATAAAGGAGTAGCCTGTTCTTTCGTTGATAGGAAAGCTCGAATATAAAAAATATGACCGATTAGGAAACTAATAAGCCCAATGATAAACCATTGCAATGTATAATCCCCGATGGCACAAAATATAAGAGCAATAATCATTAATGTTTTATAAGGGATAATATGCTCAACTTTAAATAGAAAAGCTAACAAAATGACTAAAACCATCGGTATTAATTTAAATACCATTACATACGGATCGCTAATGGTGTCTAATAAAAAGACGTAATAAAACCCGAAAACAATAAATAAACCAATTATCCATTTGTGTAATACGATAATGAACACTCCTTTTTTAATTATTTATGAAACTATTTAAGGGGCTATTCCGTAAAAGAGATATAAGAAAGGGTGATTCTATTGACACAGACTCTCATTTTGGCGCTAATAGCTGCTGTGATTGCAACGATTCTCATTGTCCCACTTTCCAAAAAGATTTATAAAGGGCAATTAACGACTCAGCAATTAGTTAAAACGTTAATCAGTGTTCTAATAGCAAGTTTTATTATTTGTTTAGCAATACTATATATAACAAAAATTGATCTACACTGGACTATCTTTGTCTATATATTACCAGTTTTAGCATTAATAGGTGCTGTTTTATCTACTGGAGTTGAACAAACCTTTAAAGGAATTGTTTTTTTAGCTAGCTTAATTTTATTAGGGTATTTATTATCTGCTCCTCTTTGGAATGCAAATGAAAAATATGAATCTGCAAAAATGGATGAACAGGTTGAAATTGAACCGTTCGATGAAACACAAACACCTGCTAGCGTACCGCCACGATTTGCGGAAAATAAAATGAAAAAAGCCTTTGGGCAAGTACCAAATACTAGTTACTATCAGTTAGGAAATTTACAAATTCAAAAAGTAAACGATGAATATGTTTATATTGCGCCTGTTGAATTCTCTGGGTTCTTCAAATGGTTTAACGGTAAAACGACACCTGGTTATTTCACGATGAGCGCTACAGATTCGACGGATAATCCGAAGTTTGTAGAAGCAGAAATGGCTTATGTACCGTCTGCCTTTTTAAATCATAATTTAGAACGTCATATGCGTCTTGAAAATCCAACTTTAATTTTCTATGGAGAACCTCAGTTGGAAGTAGATGATGATGGGAAACCATATTACATTCGCTCTTACGGTGAGTTCGTTACGGCCCGCAACGGATTTGATGTTAAGGGGATTGTTATGGTTGACGCAGAGACAGGAGATTCAGAAGTATTAACTTTAGATGAAGTACCTGAATTTATTGACGGAGCGGTATCTCCTGAATCGGTTAGTCTTCAAAATAGTTATTTTGGTAAATACGTTCATGGTTTCTGGAATAGCGTATTCGGTAAAAAAGACGTGAAGATACCTTCTGACGAAGGAACAGAAGCTAATGTAAGCCCAGTTTTCAATGAAAAGGGTGAAATGTATTATTTCACTGATTTTACAAGCCCTAAAGAAGGGGTAGATTCGATGTTAGGATATTCATTAACGAATGCCCGTACAGGTGAATCGACTTACTTTACAGGAAGTCTGGAAGAATCATATATGGATTCCCAAGGAGCTCTAGATATCATTGAAAAGAAATTTATCGAAAAAGAATGGCAAGGTGAAATGCCAATTTTATATAACTTCTATGGTGAAGCAAGCTGGTTAGCTCCAGTTTTAGACTCGAATGGATTTTTACAAAACTACTTTATCGTATCAGCAGCAAACCCTGAAATTTCAGCTTATGGTACGACACCAAATGATGCTTTAAAGCAGTATAAAACTGCCCTTAGTCGTGGTGGAGGTACCGTTGATGGAACATCCAATTCCGAAGAGGCTACCATTACAGGGCAAGTTGAACGGGTGTATAAAGAACGGGTAGGTGATTATACGGTCGTTTCATTCTTATTAAATACTGGTCAAAACTTTACGGTTAGCACGCAAAATGTTCCTTTAGTTATTTATTTACAAGAAGGGGATCAAGTTGCGATTACTTATTACGCAACGGGTGAATTATTCCTTCCTGTAAAAGAGATGGTAATAGAAGGAATAGCGGCACCTTAATACAAAAACCTGACAGATGATATTATCCCCTTTAAGTAGACAATGTTAAAAAAACTACAGTACGCTGTAGATAACATTTTACTTAAAGGGGATTTTTCTATGTCGAGAAAAAATAATACGTATTCAAATGAACTGAAATTGGAAATCGTACAGGCCTATCTAAACGGGGAAGAGAGTATGCAAAAAATTGCGGACAGATACGAGATTCGCAATGTTTCGCAGGTAAAGGCTTGGGTGAAGAAATTTAAAGAAGTAGAATCGATTGAAGCATTTAACCGTCTTCCATCTACAGGTTCAGGGGCAAAGGGTGTGAAGAATCCGTTAAAAGGCAAACGTGTCCATTTTAAAAATGTAGAAGAAGAACGTGACTATTACAAAGCGCAGGTTGAATATTTAAAAAAGCAGTATCCAAATCTGTAAATGGAGGAATGCCCACTTATCCAGATCGCTATCAAATTATTGAAGAAATGAAAAGCAGTTATCCGATGACGTGGCTAACTGAAATGGCGAAAGTACAACGTTCAGGGTATTATAAATGGTTGAAAAACGGCAAGGTATCGTTACGTAAATAGGATGATGCGTTATTAAAGGAGCACATTTTAACGATTCATCAAACACATAGAATGTACGGCTATCCTCGTATGAAAATGGCTTTACGCGATAAAGGTTTCAAGGTAAATCATAAAAAAGTGTATCGAGTGAATTAGGTATCCAATCGATTATCCGTAAAAAACGTCGTGTGTGAGGAAATCGTATTTCACGTGTATTCGATAATGTGTTAGACCGTAAATTTAAAGAACGTACAGAAAAAGAGGTACTCGTTACGGATATTACATATTTACCTACTAAAAGTGGCTTTCTATACCTATCAGCAGTACAAGATTTATATAACAACGAAATCGTCGCATGGAAAATAGGTGAGCGAAACGATTTAGAATTAGTAATGGACACATTACATGAATTAACGACAAAAAGAAATGTGTATCGTAGCATCATCCACTCGGATCAAGGCTTCCAATACACATCTATTAAGTATCACCAAAAAGTAGAACAGCTCGGGATGATTGGTAGCCATTCACGCAAAGGTAACTGCCATGACAATGCTTGTATGGAAACATTTTTCTCACAATTTAAAAGCGAGTGATTGTATCTATTAAACGACAATTCCGAAGAAGAAATTAGACAAGCTGTTGAACAATATATTTACTTTTATAACTTCCAACGATTCCAAAAAAGACTCAACCACCTGGCACCGATAGAATATCGACACCAGATGGCTGCTTAGTCTTTTTAAAGTTGTCTACTTGACAGGGGTAAGTCCACAAATTTCTTTAGATCTGTCAGGTTTTTAATTTGGTTAATAAAAAGGTTTATTTATTTCCAATTGAAACCTTTTGAAGCTAAAAATTCTTTAATGAACGGTCTTCTTTGTTCAACTAAGAAATCAGCCATTTGTTTTGTCCAATTAGACATTTTTTGATTCGAACTACGGCTTGCATAATAGTTTTCCATCGTTGCATCGTATTCATCTAGTAACGTATCGTATTTTTCCGCGTTATAATCATTTTCATGTAAAATCGCTTCAACTGGAAGACGTGGTTTTGTTTCGTTACGTTTTGTCGGAGTTCCGATCGTCATAGCAAACAATGGGAAAACATAGTCCGGTAAATTTAATAGTTCACTAATTTCTTTTGGATTGTTTCGAGCGCCACCAATATAACAAATGCCATAACCAGCATCTTCAGCAGCAATAACGAAATTTTGGGCAAAAATGCCAACATCCGCCACACCGACTATTACATTTTCCGCACTATCTGCCACAATGTCGACTCCATGTTTTTGTCCAGCAACTTGTAGACGTTTAAAATCGACGCAGAATAAAAATGCAGCGCCTGCTGTTTTAAATTGGAACTCATTATTAGACAGCTCACCAAGCTTTTGTTTCTTTTCTTCATCTGTCACCCAAATGACGCTATATGCTTGTACAAAATGTGAGCTCGCAGCCATTTGTGCAGTTTGAATTAAGTCGATTACCGTTTCTTTCGGTATTTGTTCACCTGTATATTTTCGAACAGATGAATGACTACGTAATAAATCCTTTGCTGACATTTCCTTTTCCTCCCCTTTTAAATATGTATTTCCTCTTATAACATATAGCCCTAAAGAGAAAATACTCTTTAGGGCTATATTAGTATATTTTAACATGATTTACAAAAGGGGAACCTTCACTACTAATGGGAATCTGTTTAGTTTTTCTTAAAGGCGGATGTAATTTTTGGTTCCGACCCGATACGTAATCGCTTTACATTTTCCACATGGAGATACAGAGCAATTAAGAATAGAGTAAGGGCGATTAAAAATGGCCAAATCGTTGGCTCGATTAGTAGCGCAGTTACGCCAAAAAAGATATACAAAACAAATACGCCAATAATTAGGTAATTCGTTAGTAGGGAAGTAACAACAAGGGCAAGAACAGCCATTAAACCGAATTTCCAATCGAGTGCAATGAAAATGCCAATTAGAGATGCTGTTCCTTTTCCGCCTCGAAATTTCATATGAACCGGGAAGTTGTGCCCGAGTATAACGGCAGCTCCGATTAAATAAAGTAAAATTGAAATTTGGCCACTCGAAAAATTGGTAAAATTCGTTAAAATGACTCGAAGTAAAACAACTGCCAATACACCTTTTCCGATATCTATTAAAGCAACAAGAACCCCATACTTCCATCCAAGGGATAACGTTGCGTTTGATGCACCTGCATTACCATGGCCAACTTCTTTTAAGTTAACGCCCGATAAAAGTTTAGCCACATTGGATCCATGTAAACAACCAATGAAATAACCGAATATAAGGACGAGAATGATAGGATATAACAAAAACAAAAGGCTCCTTTCCATAAAGATGTATTTATAGTATACTCTATGATTCTATAAGAAGTTTCGAAAAATTAAAAAAGATTATTGACAAGTAAATCACTATGATTTATAGTGAATTCAACGATGGAACATGAATCAAATACCTTTATCCAGAGAGGCGGAGGGACTAGGCCCTATGATGCCCAGCAACCAGCGTGAATACGCAAAGGTGCTAATTCCTACAGATTTTGATTAGATCTGAAAGATAAGGGGAGGAAAAATTGCAGCTTGCAGCCCTCTTCTTTAGAAGAGGGCTTTTTGTTTTTCCAAAAGGTCCTCCTCATACTAAGATCGCCCATCGATACTATATTAGGAGGAAGAAACATGTCACAACAACGTCCGGAAACCCAATTGCTTCATGGCGGTCAAAAACCAGACCCTGTAACAGGAGCAATTGCAGTACCAATTTACCGAACAACGGCCTATGCTTTTGAAAATACGGAGCATGCACGCCAATTGTTCGCACTAGAACAACCAGGAAACATTTATTCTCGCATCATGAATCCAACTGTAGACGTTTTTGAGCAACGAGTTGCTTTACTAGAAGGGGGAACTGCAGCTGTTGCATTATCATCTGGTGCTGCTGCCATTGCCTTTTCTATTTTAAACATAGCTGGTGCAGGAGATGAAATCGTATCAGCTGGTTCATTATACGGCGGCACGTATAATTTATTCGCAAATACTTTACCGCGTTATGGAATTACAACAACCTTTGTAGATGAAAGGGACCCAGTAAACTTTGAGGCTGCTATTACAGATAAGACAAAGGCAATTTATGCAGAAACAGTTGGGAACCCTAGTTTAAACATTTTAGATATTGAGAGAATAGCGGAAATTGCTCATGCGCATGGTCTTCCGTTAATCATCGATAATACATTCCCATCCCCATACGGATGTAACCCGATTGAGTTTGGCGCGGATGTTGTTGTCCATTCAGCAACGAAATGGATTGGCGGTCATGGAACGACAATCGGAGGCGTTGTTGTTGATGCTGGTAAATTCGATTGGACACAAGGTCGATTCCCAGGATTCACAGAGCCAGATGAGTCTTACCATGGTTTACGTTATGGAATTGACACGGCTACGGCTGCATTTGCCACAAAGCTTCGTGTTCAATTATTACGTGACTTTGGTCCAACATTAAGTGCTGATAGTGCATTTAACTTCCTACAAGGGTTAGAAACGCTTCATTTGCGTTATACAAAGCATGGTGAAAATGCATTAAAAGTTGCGGAATATCTTGAAAGCCACCCATTCGTGGAATACGTAAACTATCCAAGGAAAGAAAATTTCCCATCGCATTCATTAGCGAAAAAATATTTGAAAAACGGCTACGGATCAATGCTTACATTTGGCATTAAAGGTGGACGAGAAGTGGGAAGTAAAGTAATCGATAACGTTCAATTATTTTCCCACGTGGCAAATGTAGGGGATGCAAAATCATTAATTATCCATCCAGCATCAACTACTCATCAACAATTATCACCTGAAGAGTTAAAGGTTGCCGGCGTTTCAGAAGAGCTCATTCGCCTATCAGTCGGCCTAGAAGCTGTTGAAGATATTATTGCAGATTTGGATCAAGCATTATCAAAAGCGGTTGAAGGGGTAACGGAAACAAACGCTGCATTATAAAAGTTGATGATGAAAACGACAATTAGCATTCATTGGTGAAAGTCGTTTTCGCTATTTATGCCATTCATGGGGCTGTTGATTTTTTAAAACCTAGTAATTTTATTTGTTTTATTGACATTATAAAGATTGCTTATTATACTTGGTTTAATAAGAACCGATACACGTTGCCACTTTAGTTTTCTTATACGAGGTTAGTAAATTTTCATTCAAGGAGTGTTGTTAAATGGGAAATATTTATAGTGCTCAAAATGTTGCAGCTTTTTTTATATACGAATTAAATGAAAGAAAACAGTTTGTTAATGCCGATGCATTGCAATATTTATTAGCTGAAGTAGAGTCATTGTGGAATGAGCATTATGGGCATAGTGCATTTTCGGAGGAAAAGGCGAATTTCATTGAAAATCCATATATAATAAAAGAGGTTTATGAGACGTATAAAGAATACGGTCAGCAACATATAGAGTTGCCGGCAAAAGAGTGGTATTTAGAATATGGTCAATTTCAACTTGTATACCGTACAATCGGTTTACCAGCCTTTACAGCTGAAGAAAAGTTGCTTATGAATATCATTATGAATAAGTTTCCTAAAAGCATTTTGAAAAAAGTATCTTAATCTTCCCATTTAACAATAAAGAAGTCAGCACATTTGTGCTGGCTTTTTTATTTAAGGCTGCCAGAGCAGGCGAAGCAGGAAAAGGATTTGCAGTTGTAGCGGATGAAGTAAGGAAATTAGCCGAACAATCAGCAAATGCAACGAATCAAATCGCGGATATTATTAGCCATATTCAAAAGGAAATAAACGAAGCGATAAAAACAATGGCAACGGGTACGGAAGAAGTTACGACAGCTACACACCATATGTCAAATCAATCAAAACTTGTAGCAGCTTCTACAACAATTGTTCAAAACTTAACGAATGAAAATTTAGCCGGTGTCCAAAATATCTCTGCATCAACAGAAGAACAATTGGCGTCCATGCAAGAAATTTCTGCATCTGCAGATGAATTGTCCGTCATGGAGGAAGACTTACAAAAAGTTATACAACAATTTAAATATTAATAAATGGAAAGCCTGTAACGATAAGTTGCAGGTTTTTTTCATGGGGAAACAAATCTTTTATTAATAAAAGAGAAATCCTTTTCATAATCGAAAACTATTCGAAGGTTTCAAGGGTATATATAGTGAATGCATTCAGTAATGAAGAGAAAGGGTGTGAATAATGAAGGAAGCGGAAATTGTTCACCAATTTCAAAATGGTGACGCCAGTGCCTTTCGGAATTTATATGATCTTTATTTTGATTATGCAATCCGGGCGGCCACAATTGTAATGAATAACAATCATTTCTATGCGAAAGATGCTGTACAAGAAACGTTCATACGTGTCTATCAAAATATTCATTTATATGACCCATCTAAACCTTTTAAACCATGGTTTTATAAAATTCTTTTGAATGAGTGCAATCGAATTTTAAAACGAAATTCTAATGTCATTAGCATTGGTGATCGCATCGGCATGTTAGAGCAAGAGGGTCATCTAAAGGAAGAAATGAGTCGTTATGTTGAATATGAAAACTTATATGATGCTATTCAGAAGTTGGATTACCATAACCGGATACCGATCATATTGAAATATTTAAATGGATTTAAAGAACAAGAAATTGCTGAAATTATGGACGAAAATATAAACACGATTAAATCTCGATTATTAAAAGGAAAACAAAAACTTAAACGCTTCCTAAGCTCGGATAAGGAGGGGGATAAAAATGGATGATAAAAAAATGGAACGGGATATATATAAAACATTAAAAGGCCATACAGATGACGTAGTTAATGAAAGGGAAGAGATATGGAACTATATCGAGTCCCAAATAAATTTACAAGAAAACAAATTGATACCTACAACAAAGAAGAAAGAGGAGAAAAAAGTGAAACAGCGAAAAAAATCAACACGACGCTTGTTTGGTTTAGTTGTTGCGGCAGCGATAGTTGTCCTCGTCTTTGGTATGTTCACAACGAATACGGGTCAGGCATTTGTTGAACAAATAAAACAATATTTTGTGCCTGAAAAAGAAGTAATAACGGAAATCGAAGGGGATCAAGAACAAAGTGAAGTCATTCTTCAAGAACGGGTAGATTATATTATTTATATAGATGAAGAAAGGTATCAACTTGTTCAAGAGGGGGGGGTGGATAAAATTGTTCCGAAAGTACCTTTAGAAGATAAATATCCAGAAGTATCTATGACGATTTCTCAAATTGTAGACAAAACGCCTGAGCAACTGGCAAATGAATATGCAGATCAACTTAAAAGCTCCTTTGAAACCGTTAAAGAAATTGAATCAGTCACAGAGCCGGTCAATGGACTTTTAGTTTCTGCTATCGATGGTAATGAATGGGATAGTAAAGTGAATAAACTATATATTATATCAAACGGACGGGAAGGCAGTTTTGTATTTGATTTAAAATACTTTCTTGAAGCTTCTGAAGGACACGGGGCAAGATTTTATCATATGTTGAAAGAGTTCCAAATTGTCGAAGAATAAAATTATGTTATAATAATAAATAGGTATCTCTAATGAAAGAGATACCTATTTATTTATCCTTAGAAATTCCCTATAATTGGAATAATACTTATGAAAAAATTCCGTTTGCATAATGGGGATTTTTTATTGTTTGACCTTCTTAAAAAAACAAATGTCCATCTTGGGGAGAATTTTCTTGAGTTCCTTTTCAATATACGATAAAATTTTCTTATGTTAAATTTTTCGAATTGTTTGTTTTTAACAATTAAAGAAACATTCGTGTGAAGAGTCAATAAAAAACTATCGAATTGCGTATCTAGGGCGATAAGTAGGGTAATTTTAAAGCGAGGGTTAAAATTTTATTAAAACTTTTTCCGTAATCTTTAAGCTCGAAAAACGCCAACGATTTAGATGTACAGTGAAGATGGAGGCGAGTATAGAATGGCAACAATCAAGGCTGCCATCTTAGGTTTTGGCACAGTAGGTCAAGGAATATTTCATGTTTTAAATGAAAAACGTGAAGAACTTCGTGACAAATTAGGATTGGAATTAGAAGTAGCAAAAATATTAGTACGTGATCCATCAAAAGAACGGGTGCCAGGAACAGCCCACCTTTTAACTGATAGTATCGACGATGTTCTTTCTGTTAAAGGACTCCAAGTCGTATTTGAAGCGATTGTGAATGAAGAACCTTCATTTACATATTTAAAAAAGGCTGTTGAAAACAAATGTCATGTTATTACGGCCAATAAAGTCATGTTTGCTAAGCGTGGACTTGAATTGCAAGAATTAGCAAAACAAAACGGTGTATTTGTCGGTTATGAAGCGACAACTGCTGGCGGAGTACCAGTTATTAAAACGATGAAAAATATTTTATTAGTCAATGAAGTATCAAGTATTCAAGGTATTTTAAATGGTACGACGAATTTTATTTTGACGAAAATGCGTTCAGAAGGTTTATCCTTTGATGACGCTTTAAGGGAAGCTCAAGCATTAGGCTATGCTGAAGCGGATCCATATAATGATATTTCTGGCCAAGATGCCTTTAAGAAACTAATGATTTTAAGTTCTTTAGCCTTTGGAGAGCAACCAAATTGGGCAGATGTAGAAGTCATTGGAATCGATTGTATTACATCAAATCAAGTTGCTGATGCAACTGAACAGGGTCTTCGTTACCGCCACGTAGCAGAAGTTGAAAAGCATCCGGATGGAACGATTTATGCTAAAGTTGCACCGATGTTAGTAGATAAAGAGCATCCACTTTATCCAATCGATGATGTTTTTAATGCGGTTACGATGGAAACGAACTACATTGGAACGTTGACATTAATTGGACCTGGTGCAGGTATGTATCCGACGGCAAGCGTCATGGTAGAAGATTATGCTGAAATTATTGGCAAACGCGCAGGTTTTGTCGTATCGATATAAAATCATCTTGAGGCGTTTAGAAACTCCTCAAGATGTTTTTTTATTAATATAAATTGGAACGATCTCCAATTTATTTAATTGTATAAAGTTTATCGATTAGTCTTCATCTTTAATATCTGGATCTTCAGGTATTGGGGTATTTCGCCAAATTTCGATTTCTTCTTTAATACGTTCTAATTGCTCATAATAAGTGTCGAACTGGGCGCTGTTTACGAGGAATTGTTCTCCGTCATGCACCGCTTTTATTCGGCCAGCATAAATGTAGCGAAGAACTTGTTCCTCTGGCATCGAGATGTCTTTCGCTGTTTCAGCAACAGTTTTATACATGTATGATGACCTCCTTCTAATAGTATTATATATAATTTTAATTGAAAGCACTGTTTAGGGACAGAGTTTAAATATATTCCTAAAGAAAGATGGAAGAATAGCATAGTTTAATCAATATGTACTTAAGGGGTGTAATGTTTGAAGATTTTACCATACATATTTGTGTTACTAGCAGCAATGCTTTGGGGGACAGTAGGAACGACTCAAACGTTTCTTGAAGGGGGGATATCTTCCATTGCTGTTGCATCTGTACGATCAGCAATTGGTGGAGGAATATTGCTAATTATTCTTGTGTTCATGGGGAAAATAAATTTTCGAAAATGGTCTTGGAAATGGACCATTCTAGCTGCGTTAACCATTGCATTATTCCAATCGTTATTTTTTACATCGGTTCGATTTACTGGCGTAGCTCTTGGAACAGTTATAACAATAGGCAGTTCACCGGTATTTTCAGGTATAGTAGAATGGGCGATTTGGAAAAGAAAACCGAATAGACTATGGGGAATCGCTACATCCCTTGCTGTAATAGGATGTGTTTTATTATTTGTTAATAGAGGAGAAGCAACCGTACATCCTGTCGGTATTTTACTTGCGTTATGTGCCGGTCTAATGTTTGCCCTTTATACGAACTGTAGTAAGCAGTTAACAGAGCGGGAAGAGACTCTCCCAGCTGTTGCTATGACTTTTACGATCTGTTCTTTAATGTTAATTCCTTTTTCACAAGACGGCGTCAAATGGGTATTTTCGTCACAAAATTTAGTACCGATGCTCTTTATGGGCTTAGCGGCAACGAGTATCGCTTATATTTTATTTTTAGCAGGTTTAGAAAAAATAAGTTCCTCCTCTGCTGTTACCTTATCTTTAGCAGAGCCTTTAACAGCAGCATTACTTGGTGTTTTTCTAGTAAATGAATATTTAAGTCCGACATCTTGGATTGGGGTAATATTATTGCTAGGAGGAATTGTTGTATTAACAGTAGGGGGAAGGAAATCGAATAGTGGTCAGAAGATAGGTGATTACTTCGAAATTCCTTCTGATAGTTCAAGTTAATATGATAGATATTTGAGAACTTGCCTCTCAAGACTTTTATTGTATCGACGCAAAACAGCATGTTGAATCAATAAAAAGAAACCGTTTGTGGAAAATTTCAAAACGGTTTCTTCCTTATACTATGGAATATAGAGATTAATAAGTTGGTTCGTTGTTTATCTCTATACTAGGTTATTTTGAATAGTTTTTGGCTTTATAAATTTCATGAAAATAAATCGTACTACTGGTCCCATAATGATAATTTGTAAAGGCAATGCCATAACAAAGTTTTTTCCAAATAAAGCGAAATACTCTGTAATAACTGAGTTATTAGTAAAACCATTATGGATATAAGTTGTGACTAATCCGTAAATTGACATGAAGAACGCCATCCCAATCACCATACAAGTTGAAATGGCAAGGACAGTATAGACTTTTTTTGATGAATTTGCCGTTAGTCGCAAGGCGATTTTTTTTGCATAAGGTCCTACTAAAAATAGATCCAGTATGAAGGCGATTGTAAACCCGATTAAAAAATCGGATATTCCTTCTAAGAACGTAATTTCCCCAAACATCCCATTCAGGTATAAATTATATATGGTCATTACAAGTACCATTCCAAAACACATAATTAATCCAAAATAGAAACTTTCTTTTTTTGTTGTTGGCATAAGTTAACACTCCTTTCTGTGTACTAGTAGTATTATAGTGATTCGATTTGTGCTTCGTAAGTGAAAAGTTTAGGGCTATTTTGTGTCACGAAACGTACGTTAAAGAATTGAGGTAATCTCATTATTAATGAGCAGTATCAATTTTTTATGCTGATTGGTTATATGAGAAGAGTTTAAGGATTTAACTTACATAAACAACTATATTTAACCCCGTTCCAAAAAAGAACGAGGTTATTTTGTTTAAGATTTTAAAAGAGATCCCCTCTAAAAATAGTAATCCCATATAAAGTCTACAATCTATCCTAAAACAAAGTTAAAATATGGTAAGATACGAAAATAAGTATTTTACAGCGATCATATTAAAGTTCACTAAAACACATTAATTTCTTAAGAATTTCGTAAGACGTATACCCTCTAAAGTTGTATATATATCAGTAACTTGAGAGGGTACAGAAGACATGTACCCCAATTTGTACCCCAGTTCACACCATTAATTAAAAGTTAATAGTTTCCTCAATTACTTTTATTGCTTCTTCTTCTTTTTTTCTTAGAGAATGTGCATATACTTTTAACACCATTTCTACCGTATCGCCTATCAACTTAGCCACAGTAGTTACCGGTATTCCCTTAGAAATTAATAACGATGCATAAGTATGTCGTAATGCATGAGGTGTTACACGTTTAATAGCACCAAATTCGAAAGCTCTTTCCATCAGGTAATTTGGAAGTGAACGAGAGATTGGTTCTGCAGTAGAAGGGTTGATTAGTACATAATCCATTTCTTCTAATTTTAACCCTAAACTAAGTTTCTTCTCTTTAGCCCATCGCTTATATTTTTTTAAATGGCTAAGCAGAGAAGAACTTACATCAATTTTTCTAATACTATTTTCTGTTTTAGCAGAACGTTCGCCTAAATGATCTCGTGTACGCATGATTGTAATTACTTTGTTTTCTAAATCAATGTCATGCCAGCGTAATGCTAAAGCTTCACCTTTACGCATACCAGTTGAAATTAACAAGAGAACCAAAGTTTGGTGAGTCACACTTTCATTTTCATTTACATATTTGATTAATTTTGAAATTTCTATTTCACTTAAAATTTCATTCTCATTAATCTCTTTCTGTTTCGATTTAAATTTTGGTAGATTAACTTTTGATATTTTATTTCTTAGGATAATTTCATCTTCTACAGCTGCATTAATAATACTGTTGAAAACGGAATGTATTGTACGTACAGTAGAAACTGAATATTTATTTGCCAATAAATCTAAAAATTCTTGATATCTCGATTTTGTTAACCTAGCAATCTTTAATTGCCCCAGCTCGGGAATTATATGATATTCAATTGCGTTTTTATATTGAGCAACGGTACTAACTTTCCATTTCGATTCGTTACGAGCATACCAAGTCTTTACCCATTGTTGGATGGTAAGATTGTTATTATCTACTTGCTGTAAGTTACCTTTCAATATTTCTGCTTTTAATTCAATTAGCGCTAATTCAGCATCCTTCTCTGTCTCATAACCCTTTTTTGTTTTTTCTCTTCGTTTCCCATTCGAATCATAAAAACGATAACGATATGCAAATTTCTTTAGTTTTCCTTCTTTGTACCAGTAGATGTGTTCTTTTTTGGTCTTGTTTAATTGTTGTCTTGCCACTTCCATCACCTCTTTCTATTAGCAATTCAATGTAAATATAAATAAGATTCACACTATTAACCATGCAAATTTAGCATAATAACTTGTTGAATATATATTTAGTTAAGCGTTTAGATGCAAATTCATATTCAACATTGAATAGTTTGCATACTTTTCTTATTGATTCATATGTAGTATCAAATATATTTAGTTCATCCAACATAAAAGAGGGAATACAAGCGTGATACATAAATTGGTTAGCTTTAGCTTCTTGATATTGCCTGAAACTTTCTCTAATACGTCGTTGATTTCCGCTATGGAAAAGTACATGACATAACTCGTGACAAAAGTCTTGCCACATAGCTTGATCGGATTGTTGAGAATTTAAAACAATGTAAGGATAATTATTTAAGAAAATTGCCTGACTAGGTTCATGCCAGTAGAATACTCGTATTTCAAGCTTTGAAGATATTATTTTAATATTAAGCTGTAATGGATCTAAAATCCCAACGCTTGTATACAACTCTTTAACAAAATCCTCAGTATGACTAGTGCTATACATACTACCATCTCCAATACTTCGAAATAAAAACAGAACATATGTTCTATTTTAGTATAAAACAAAACCCTACTTTTTGGAAGTAGGGGTTAATCCTCGTTAGATGAAAATTTAATAAAATGAGCAATCATGTCAATATTCCTAATGGAGAGGAATATTGAATGGAAAACTAATGTAAACCAAAACCCTGAAATTATACAAAGAATAATAATCTCTATATTCTTATCTAAATTGAGGATTTCAAACTTTACTTGGGTAATACTTGTTAAAGTTACATTAATAAATAGGCTGATAATGAGAATAAGTAATTGACAGATAACTGCATATGCAAAAAATGAAACAATTGCTTCGAGTTCTTTATAAGAAGGGTTATTGAATAAAAGAGTTTTAATTTTTTGCATAAAGGTTTCTTTGACTGAATTAACCTCTTTTGTATCGAATAATTTGGTATTAATTAATTTAGAGCTTGCAGCTATAATTGCTAAGCTTGCTGAGTTAAATCCAGCTAAGATAGCAATAATAGTTATTACTGTATTATTTATGTTATGGATACTATTTAATAAATCTCTAGCTGATGGCATTATAGTATATAGTAAAAAAATTAGAATGAAGGATAAAGCTACAGGTGTTGCAATATCGAAAAGTAGTTCTCTTGGTGTAGAGTGCATAATGTAATTCTTAATATTATTTGTAATAAAACCAGTTTTATTGTCTTTTTTACGATCAACAATTACATTATGATTAGCCATTGAAAAACCTCCTTTATTCTTTAAACTCTTTTACTATTTTTATCATGCCTTCGATAATTTTTGATTGGTCTAATACTTTACTATCATTAATTGTTGTCGTGATTTGATATTTCCTTGGTTTAATCTTATTGAATTCCACTTTTTCTTTGTTTGAACCATGAGCAATAATTGTATCAATTTTTTCTAAATCTAATGCGTTCTTAATAAAGTTTTTTACGTGTTTAACGCCATTATTTCTTCTTGAATTTTTAAAAGTATATGTAACATCTGTAACATCATCTAGGTAATCGTCACTAGATACTCCACTATGTGTAAATTTTGAAAGAGCCGTATTTACACTCTCTTTTTGTACTTTAGTATTAATCGAAACTGCTTTAATATTCGCAATTTTGGCAAGCTGTTGATAAAAATCTTCATCGTAAATCGTTTGGATTGTATAGAAATTAGAATTTGATACTAACAAGGGTTTAAAATCAATGTTAAATTTTGTAACATGCTTTTTTCCTAATTCTACATTTCGTTCAAGAAAATCAATAAGATTATTTCTTTGGATAAGTTTAAAAGGATCATTTTGAATTAGGAGAATACCAGATTTTCGGTGGATTACAAAATTAACAATATTTTTTACTCCATGCATTGGTTCTAGCTGACTTACTACTTTATCATTGGAAACATCAATTATATCACTTTTAGTACCATATCTAGTAGTGTGAAATAATCCTTCTAGCACATCAGCATCAGAGGATTGTTTAATTCCTATTAAATGAATGTATTTCCCAGATTCTAAAATTTTATTTCTTGAATTTGAAATTATTTCATTTAAAAACCCTTCAAATAATTGATGATTATAATATCCATCAGTTGCTACATTTCTAGCAGTATCGATTGCAGGTGTAGATATTTTATAAGCATACACATTTACGGTTTGTTTTTTTGCCATAGTTTCCTCCTGAATATTGTTACAATAAAGTAATGTGATTTCTAAGTATTTACTGTTTTTTAGGTATGAGCCAAATAGTTAATGTATTATATGTAAAACTTCAGCTCTTAAATGAATGTATTTAAACTGAAATTTCATCTCAATTTGCAAGCCTTATCCACAATTCACAATCCATTTTTAATGTTATAATTTATGGATACTTTCTTTTTCTAAATATATAATTAAAGGTATTTAATCCAATTATGTTTAATTTTTACACCTTATATTTGATTAAAAGGACATGCCATAAGACATGTCCTATTTTTTATGTTCATTTTTAATCATTTCCCAAATCATTCGAAGCTTCCGAAGTTCATCTTCATCTGATTTCGGAAGTTCTTTGTACCATATTCCTAACTCTGGATCATTAATGAATGCTTGAAATTCTATTTCATCATCTTGTGGTTTTTTTGTAAATTCTGGATTTTCAGTGCGACCGAGTAAGAAGTCGGTTGTACAATCTAAAGCATTTGCCAAAGCAATCAATTCATTATCCTTTACAGGTCTATCATTAGATTCAATTCGATTCATAACACTAACATTTATCTTTATTCGGTTAGCTAATTCTTTCTGAGTCCAACCTTTTTTTTCTCGTAATGAAACGATTCTTTTACCAATGTCCATTAAACGCTCACCACTTTCAGTGATATCATTTCTAATATATCATGTTTCCATTTTAGAAATAAAAAAATTTCTAAAATAGAAAAAATATGCTTGAATTTCTAAAATAGCAATGATATATTATATTTAAGGTGTTGCTAAAATAGAAATTTTGAAAGGGGGATTTATTTGAAGGTATTAAATTTAGGTTATATTAAAGAACAAAGACAAAAACTTAATAAAACCCTGCAAGAAGTGGCGGTAGAAATAGGAATGAAAAACGCTTCGACATATATGAAATATGAAAATGGTACTTACTCTTTTAAAGCAGAGCAACTACCTCAATTAGCCAAGTCTTTAGAATGTAATATTGAGGATTTTTTTAGCTGAATAATTGCTAAAATAGAAATTTATAAGGCTGTTAGTCAAACAGCCTTAATAAGGAGGACTTTTATGATTCAACAACAACCATCAGAAAAAGCAGTTTTTCAAACTTTTTTAGAAATGTCTGGAATCACAAAAGAAATGATGGAGGAAAAAGCAGAGGGATTTATTAGAGAGTCTTTAAAACTAAAAAAACTATTTATTGACTTGGATGATTTAAAAGAAATTATCCCATACGAACGAGACTTCTTAGAAAAAAATATTCTTTCTGATCCTCGTGTTAAAAAGTATCAACGTAAAAAAGGACCATATAGCAAGAGAGTTTGGTTATACGAACCAACCATAAGAGCAATTGAAGAAATCATTATGAATGAATGGGAAGTGTAAACACAGTTTCCAGGTAGTTACATGTGATTTGAATGGGAGGTTGGGCATTACCTCTATAATTTCATTTTAATCTCAAACAAGTTAACTTAGTATGCAACTTGTGCATATATGCAGAATCAGCATAAAAGGGGGTGAAAAAATGGAAGTAGATTACGGCAAATTAATTCGAATGTGTAGAAAAAGAGCAAAGTTATCTCAAGAAGCATTTGCTCACTTATTACACACCACTCAATCAACAATTAGCCGAATTGAAAAAAATATTATTGTTTGTGAAGCAAAGTTCTTAGAAAAGGCAGCTAAGATAACAAACTCAGAAGATATTGTCATTAGAACTATGTTTGGTATTGATGTATTTACACAACTTGCACCAACAGTACCTATGTTTATTATTGGAGGCTTTAGATTTTGGATTTAAAACAAATCAATCAAAAAATCGTGACTGAAAATCTATGTTACGAAGATTTAATTGCAAGGGCAGATGTTTATAGAGAGCGTGGAGATTGGGATATGGCACGAGAAACATTGAAAGACGCCATTAAATCTATCAATGTACTACAAGAATTAGAGAAACGCAAACAACTACATATCATGCCACATTATTTGAAAAGAATTGGTGTGGTTGCGAAGGTGGTGAAACGATTTGCGAATCAAAGTTAAAGCTTGGAAGTATCTAACGCAAGACCAGAAGTTGGCATTACTACAATTCAGAGCAAATAAAAAAACTGCTTAATCGGTGCAACGATTAAACAGATATAAAAAGAAAAGATAATGAATTTAATATAAGGAAATTATAACACAAGTCAAAGATGATTGCGAATGTATATTCGCTCTCGTCAAGCAGTTCACAATCAAAATTTAAACAAAGGAAGGTGAAAACACACTTCCTTGCTCTAATAACCCCTGAAAATGATTGTGTGCTGCTTGATGGGATTCCATCGGGAAGTAGGTGACAAAGATGAATGAAAGTAAAAAATCCTCACAAGTTGTTGGAACAACGAGTGAGGAGAAGACCAATAACAAAGTGGTTAAAGTTACTGTGCTAATGGATGGTAAAGTTATTGGTCATGTTGTGGAAAATCCCGCTTAAAAATTTCTAAGTATTCCTTGTACAGAAATAAGTATTCACTGTATGCATCAAATTTAATTTCGTTTTTCCCTTGATTTGCTTGTTCTTGGATCACGTGACTATATCTGAAATCCAACGAATACATCGCTAAATCATGAGCTCTTTGTTCATTCGTTAGCATATCTATCACCTACCTTTCTACTAATAGTTTAGCAGAAAGGAAAGTATTTAAAGTCATAAAAAAACAGGTGCAATAAAGCACCTGCAATTACCTGATTGTTTTAGCGGACACTCAGAAAATAAATTTTCTTTAATTATGAACCAAACTATAAAAAATATCAAGGAGCGATCATATGGAAACTTACATTCAACAATTAAAACAATTTTTAACGGACGAAAAGGAAAAATTAACTGACTTAGCTCTAGATGTAGCAAACGCTAAGAATGATTATAAACTTGCTAAAGCCAAAGCTATTTATTCAACTCAATTAGCACGTGTTAGTGGCATTGAAGACACTTTAAATATGGCGTTAAAAGTTGAAGAAAAAGGGCTTACGTCAAAATGACGTTACCCTTGTGAGGGGGAGTTAAAATGCAGCAATTACAAGTATTAGAGCATTTGGATAAAAGGGTACTAACTACTCAACAAATTGCCGAGGCATTTGGCACAAAAGCAAAAGTTATTACTCGTAATTTTCAACGTAATAATGATCACTATGAGCAGGGTGTACATTATTTCGCCTTAACTGGTGAATCTTTAAAGCAATTCAAAGGCTCACGTCAAGATGACGTTACCCTTAAATTTGTATCAGTACTGTACTTATGGACAGAACAAGGAGCATGGCTTCATGCTAAGTCACTCAATAGTGATAAGGCATGGCAAGCATACAACATGTTGATTACAAACTACTACCAAATCAAAAAGCAAATTGAGGAAGAACCTCAAACACTAGCAATTTCTTATAAACAATTTCAGCAAATTGAAAGGAGGGTTGAGACTTTGGAACAACTCGTAAAAAATGTAACGTTACATTCAGGTGAACAATTAAGATTACGTAAAGCCGTAGGGGCACGTGTTTGTGAATTGACAGAAAATCAAGGCGCTAGACAAGCCTTGTTCCGTTCCATCTATGCAGCTCTTAAAGAACGTTATCATGTAGGCTCATATCGAGATATTAAACAATATCAACTTCAAGATGCACTACGTTTTGTCGAAAAGTGGGGGAAATAAAATTATGAATCTATTAATCAATGAACCACCGTTGCAGGTGTTACCAACACTTGCAACAAAAATTGGCTTAAACAATGCGATTGTTGTTCAGCAAGTGCATTACTGGTTGCGTATTTCAAATAACATTCGTGATGGACAAGCTTGGGTGTACAAGTCCATAGACGAATGGGCAGAACAGTTCCCATTTTACTCAAAACGCACCGTTCAAAGAATTATTGCAGAGTTAGAGAGCAAAGAGATCCTTGTCGTAGGTAACTTTAACAAGCTGAAATTTGACAGAACAAAATGGTATCGAATTGATTATGAAAAACTCGAAAACCTATGTAATGGTGCATTACGACAAAATGACATTATCGAAGATGACAATTTGTCATTAAGGAATGCGCCAAATTGTCTAAATGAATCACGACAAAATGACGTAATGGACAATGACAAAATGGCAGTATCTGAACATGACAAAATGGCAGTACCAATAACCAGAGAATACACAGAGAATACAACAGAGAATACAACAGAGAATACAACAGATAAAAAGAAAAGTCGCAAACAAGTTTACGACGAGTCTTCTGTACATTATCAATTAGCAAAATTGCTTTATGAAAAAATTTTAGCTGATGACCCAAGCTTTAAAGAGCCTAACTTACAAACTTGGTCAGATCATATTCGCTTGATGATGGAACGTGATGGTCGAACGGCGGAACAAATCGAATATTTAATTGAGTGGTCACAAAACCATACTTTCTGGAATTCTCATATTCTATCAACCAAGAAATTAAGGGAAAAAGCCACTACCTTGATAAAACAAATCAAGGCTGAAAATGAAAAGAAATCCGCACCTAAAAAATACAATAACGGACGAACAGAAATACTTCCTGAATGGTTTAACAAGCGTGATCAACAAGAGTCACAAACTACCGAACAGCAAAACGAAACCATTGATTTCGAAGTTGAAAGACAAAAAATATTAGCTAAGTTGGAGGGGTAATATGCAATTTAGAAAAAATGGGATTCCTATAGATGTTCCAGATCAACGCCCAAAGGTTGTTACAAAAACCTTTAATGGTCACGAAGATTTTTATAAATACAAAAAATATGCAACTTTAACAGGTTTTGAGGATGGTTGTAAGGTGATAGCTACTGCACCTATAGAACATCCAGAGTTTAAAATGCTTCTAGAGAAGGGCTATCGAGTAATTGAAAAGTGGAAAAGGAGTGATATTGCGTGATAAATCGAGTTGTGTTAGTTGGCCGACTTACAAAAGATCCTGAATTGCGATATAGCCCATCAGGTATAGCAGTGTGTCGATTCACTGTCGCTGTAAATAGAACGTTCTCAAACCAACAGGGAGAACGGGAGGCAGACTTTATTGGATGTATCGCATGGAGAAAACAAGCTGAGAACCTAGCAAATTACATGAAGAAAGGTAATTTAATTGGAGTTGAAGGGCGTATTCAGACAGGTAGTTTTGAGGGGCAAGACGGAAACCGAGTTTATACGACTGATGTAGTAGCAGATAGCATTCAGTTTTTAGAACCACGCTCAAACAATTCAGATGGCTCAAATTCAGCTTTAAACTATCAACCTAATACAAAAATTATCATTCTCAACCACAAACGCAAAATACGGGGCAATATGGCGGTCAAAATCAACCGTTCGGAAATACCGGACAGTTCAATGATCCATTTGCAAGTAATGTTCCGGTAATTAATGAATCAGACTTGCCATTTTAAAGGAGTATAAACATGAATTTAAAAAAGCTATTTGAAGCACAAAGAGTATTAGATGAACACATCATGAATGAGCATCCAGAATTACATGAAAGCGAATCAAATTTGGATTGGAAGCTATTAGCCTTACAAGTTGAATTAGGTGAGTGTGCTAATGAATGGCGAGGTTTTAAGAAGTGGAGTAATGACCAAAAGCCAAGAACAGAAGTATTAACAGTCAACCCAGATAAAACACATAAAAATAAACCGTGGATAATGAGGAATTTGCTTCTTGAAGAATACGTTGATTGCTTGCATTTTATTTTGAGTATTGGGTTGGAATTAGATGTACGACCTAATTTGGACTGGGATGATATTTGTCATTATGATGACGATATTACAAACCTATTTTTAGATTTTAATATTAAAATACAAGATTTAAGACACTGGGAAAGTGACGATTCCTGGATTGAGCTTTTTGAGGACTTTTATATATTAGGAAAAATGTTAGGCTTCACATGGGATCAAATTGAACAAGCCTATTTCGAGAAAAACCAGATCAATCATCAACGGCAGAATCATGGGTATTAATTAAAATGGAGGTTTTTTAATGAAATTTCATCATGCTAAACATTTACTGCGAAAAGCGTTGAAAGAACAAAAAACGATCCAGGTAGAAAAACTAAAAGAAATCTTACAATCCATGCATTTCAGTTTAGATACACTAGATTACGAAATGAAGATTGTCAAAACGAAAGATGGAAAACCTACTGTTATCGAATATGGTGGGCAACGATTTGTAAAAGATTTCGGGAAAAGGGGTAAATAAAGGGAGAAATAAAAATTGAAATGTCAATATTACACATAATTATCTTATAAATATCTTATGTGTAATGTATTGGAGGGTAATATGGGTGTCATAGATAAACCAAAAAGAATATTAGCTTGTGAGAGACAAAAACTGTTGTGGGAACTGCATTGCAAGGAGATTTGTATTACTCGAATTGATAGATCGAATGAACCTTGTGATGGTTGCCCAATATATAGCAAGCTCTTAAAAATTGGAGAGATATTCAATTCGACTGTAAGAGAAAGAATTGAGGTAGAAGAGTGAGGCGATAATACCTCATACGAACTAAGAAAGTGGTGGAATCATGAATAGCTATGTTGAGGCTTTACTTAAAGATTTGGAAACAAGTGATATAAGCGACCAAGAAAAAGCGTTGTATGAAAAAGAAATAGAGCGATACATTAAGCACAGGGAACTGCGATTACAAAAGAAGCTTCGAAAACACCAAGGAGGTATATTAGTTGCTTTCACAAATGAATCTGTACGAGGTACTAGGATTAGAAAGTGATCCGGTATATAAAAAAATTAATGGTTTGAAAGAAAATGAAGAAGTTAAAATTGAATCATTTAACATTAGAAAAACGGACAAGTTTTACGAAGTTGAAAATGAGGAATTTCATGAAGGATTTAAAACAAAGGAAAAATGTTATTCCTTTATTAGTTCAAAGTTACAACCATTTTGAGAATTAAAATAAAAAAGAAAGGATTCAGTTGCATTAACACATATTTTTACCACAACCACAATATTTTACGACAAATAAAAAAGCCGTAGCAGCAACTACGACTCACACTCTCTTGCTATATCTCGACACTATTATTATAGCAGGAGAGTGGTTGAATGGGCAAACAACTACAATATTTGCAAGATGGAATTTACTTAGTGAAAGATGGGCAAATGAAAAAGGTGCAAGCACCAACAACAGGTTTCGGTAAAACTATAATTAGTTGGGAATCAAATAAACCAACTAGAGCAGTACACGAATGTAGCGAAAAATTATAAGTCTATCGGAACAACCGAGGACATCGAATTTTGAGAGTATGGGCACTCTCATGATTTGATGTCCTTTTTATTTTGTGAATAGGGGAGAGTATATATGACACGCACATTACAGGAGCAGCTAATTAAAAATGGACTTGCTATTAAACCAATGAAGAAGAGAAAGAAAAAAAGTAAATCGCAAAATTTTAAAGAGAAGTTAAGCAAGAGAGAAATTGAGGCGCTAATGGGAATTAATAGAGACATTTATAAACGTGTAAAAGGTTCATTTCGAAAAAAATAATTAAGTTAGGCAGGTGCAGTATAAGTGATTGATTTATTAAAAGAATATCAAGCTAGTTTAATTTTCACAGAGGATAAGTTGAGGGAAATACAAAAGCAAATTCGATTTTATAAAAAGCAAAAACATTTAAATTCCACTGGGAAAGAACATCTACTTATGCTGCAGCATGATGAAAGAATATTAAATGCTGCTTTAAGAACTATTAACTTTACTATCGAATGGTTAGCAACGGGGCGGCAACCAGGACTGATGAGAGGAATTGAAAGAAGAGCAGTTTATCAAAGAGAAATGAAAAGTGAAAGAAATATAATACATTTCAAAAGCTACGATCAATATAGTCACGATAATCCATCATCAGATGAAATAGAGGATGATTCTTATAAATCTCAAATCGCAAAAGAAATTGTAGCTTCTCTAACAGAAAGACAAAGAGAGATATTAGAACTCTACGCACAGGGTTTTAGTTGTGAGGAAATAGGGGAGATGTTGGGTATCACAAAACAAGGTGTTTGGAAAACAATTGAAACCTGTAAAAAGAAAATCGAAGTTGAAGGGTGGGTAATGTCATGAGATATGTAGAACCAATACGCGAGAAAGATTGGTTAGAGGAATTCTTAAATTACTTTAAGGAGAATAACATGAGAGATTACGTAATGTTCATGGTTGGGATTCATACAGGTTTACGTATTTCGGATATTTTGCCATTAAAGAAAAGGGACGTTTTAGGAACTCACATTTTGCTTTTTGAACAAAAGACAGGCAATCAAAAACGTTTCATTATTTCTCCACCTTTAAAAAAAGTACTAAACGAATATGTTAAAGATTTAAAAAATAACGATTACCTTTTTAAAAGTCAGAAACTCACCGCTACAGGTAAGCAAAGACCGATAGACCGTACCAGAGCATATCGAATATTACAAGAAGCCGCAGAAGCAATTGGTTACCCAGAACCGATTGGGACGCATTCTATGAGAAAAACTTTTGGCTATAACTTCTATGCGAAACATAAGGAAGTAGCTTCACTAATGAAAATTTTTAATCATTCAAAAGAAACAGTCACACTTTTCTATATCGGGGTTGGCCAAGATACTTTAGATGAAAAAATAGCAGGGTTGTATAACTAAAAATATTAGGAGGCACGAACAATGTTTAAAAAACTTAAAGAACGATTACTGGTGAAGATGGGAATAAAAAAACTAAATACAACAGTAGAGTGGGTTCCGCCATTTGAATCAGAATATATTTAAATAATTAAACAATCTAGTAAGACCAATATCCGTATTTTAACAACAGATAAAGCACGAGCTTGGTTCTTAATAGGTGAATCAAGGAAACTAGGATTCGACATTAAACCACCTTTAACTCCTGATGTTCAATTCAGTTATTTTGAGGACATAGATGAATTGATTGTGGACCAACCAAAATTAGTTATCGAAAAGTTAATAGGCAAAAAGGTGAGAGTTTAATCGTAGAGTATTAGAGAGTTGCCTTAACAACATTAGAACTTGGAAATTAATCACTAAAATTATATAATTATAGAAATTATTATAATAAAAAGGTGGTTGATTATTTGCCTCAAGTTGATTTATCTTTTATGCCAAAAGGTGCAGAAGTTATTGGTAACCATATACTGATTATAGGAATAATTATGGTCTTGGTTGTTGTAGCACAATTAATTATTTATAAGTTAATCCGAATGCCAAGATGGTTAGAGAATATTATGTTTAAATGTGTAACAATTGGAACTTTTGCTTTAGTTATAGTAAGTATATATATCCCAGGAATTGCTACAAAGTTGGGTTTAAATTAAGGAGAAGTATTAAGTCGCGCTCATTAAGAGTCGCGGCTTTTTTATGCCCAATTTTAGTAAGATGTTCAATTTACTTTTATAGAAAAATACTTGCACCCACAACTATATAACACAACATAGTTTTAGAATTGTGCGTTTTTAAATTATTTTTTTTAAAAATACAGCAATACCAAGAATGCAACGGCAAAAATAAAACGCAACAGAATTATAGATATGTTGTGTTATAGGGTGCAGAGGTTGACGAATGCCACTTATAAGTGAAAGGGAAAAACGTTTTGAACTATGAAAAGGAGCGTTATAAATGATTAGTCAGAAACGTTTTAAAGAGCTTATGAGATACATTCATGAGGGTAATCTCATGAAGTTTTATAAGTCTCGTGAATGGATGAGACTTAGACTTCAAGCACTTGAGCGTGACAATTATGAATGCCAAGAATGTAAACGTAAAGGTAGGTATCGTAGAGCACAGTGCGTTCATCACTTAAAAGAAGTTAAAGTGGTTCCGATACTTGCCTTAACTCTTAGTAATCTAGAAAGCTTATGTAACTCTTGTCATAACAAGATGCATGATCGTTATGGGACAATCATGGGCCAACAAGGAAAAAGATTTGTTAACGAAGAGAAATGGTAAACCAAAAACAATTTTATACCCCCCTTAAAAAAATTCGGCTTTTTTTCGGGGGACAATTCAACGGAGGGGGGCGATGGGAAAAGTTATTTTTTCATTTCCTCACGTGAGTTCGATTTGCATACAAGTTGCAACTAGTAGTTAGGGGTGCAAGGTGGTGGAGAGATGGAAAAAAAGAATCATGAACAAGCATTAATCGATTATAAAAAAGGTTTGAAATACAAGGAAATTGCGGAAAAGTACGATGTATCTATTAATACAGTGAAAAGTTGGCATCGACGTTATGATTGGGCCAAAAAAATTACTGAAAATGATGAAGATGAAGAACAAAATAGTAATGAATTGCACACAAAAACGGTGAAAAATGAAAAATACAAACGCACCCGTAAAAATATTGAAGCTAGTTTACGGAAGCAATTGGAAGAAAACGGGATAGTACAAGCTCACTATAGCGATTTAATAAATGATTATATGTCTTTATGGGATGTAAAAAATAGATTGATCGCAGATATTGAAGAACGTGGAGTAACGGTTTTAGTGGTAAATGGTCGTAGTGTTAATAAAAAGAAGAATGATAGCGTGACGGAGTTGAACAAAACCAATGCACAAATGTTAAAACTTCTTAGTGAGCTAGGCTTAGATGCTTCAAAAGTAGAAAAGCCAGGTGGTGATGATGATGGTGACGACGTGTAATTCACATGAATTCATAGATACGTATTTTGATTTAATTGAATCTGGGAAAGTGGCTGCCTGCGAAGAACAGTTTCTTCTAAAAGATTACATCCTTAAAATACTGGCTCGTGACGATGTGTATATTAACCACCAAATGGTTAATGATAGCGTTGAGATACCAGCAAAGTATTTTCCATATAAACTATTTGACTGGCAGAAGTTTGTGAATGTTTTTATATTCGGTCTACGTTGGAAATCAGATGATTCATTAGTATTCGATAGGTACCTTCTTTATATGGGGCGTGGTGCTGGTAAAAATGGATTCTTTTCATGGGATTCTTTTTTTATGATGACAAAGCAGCATGGAATACCAAATTATCATATTGATATTGTGGCAACATCAGAGACGCAAGCAAAAACGTCATTTGAAGATGTATATAACGTATTGGAAGAGAAAGCAAACTTAAAAAAATTGAAAAATGCTTTCTATCGTTCAAAAGAAAAGATTCAAAATAACGCGACAAAAAGCACGTTGACTTTTAATACATCAAATGCTCGAACTAAGGATGGTAAGCGTTCAGGGTGTGTTGCGTTTGATGAAGAGCATGAATATAAAGATTACGAAACTATCAAAGTTTTCACTTCCGGTGGGGGTAAAATAAAAGATTATCGGGAATTTCATATGTCTACTGATGGGAAAGTTCGAGGAGGCCCGTTAGATGATTTAAAAGATGAAGCACGTGCAATCTTACATGGTGAAATTGGAATTGAGGAATCTTCTTTATTTCCGTTTATTTGTAAATTAGATGATCCTAGTGAGGTTGACGATTTTAAAAATTGGGAGAAGGCAAATCCTTCATTACCATACAACGTTAATTTACAACGAAAAATGAAAAAGGAATATAGTCAAATGCAACGAAACGCGGCTATTCGTATTGAGTTTATGACAAAGAGAATGAACTGCCCAGTTGAAGATACTCGTTTTGAAGTTGCTTCATATGAGGATCGTTTAGCAACAAATCAGCCTGTTCCATATGACAAACTAGAAGGGTTAGATACAATCGGCGGTGTTGACTTTGCAGATGTTCGAGATTTCTGCTCAGTTGGATTATTAGCCAAATACAATGGGAAACGTTATTGGTTACACCATACGTTTATTCACCAAAAAGCATTAGAATTACAAGACATCAATAAGGATATTGTACAGATTGCTCTGGATAAAGGACTTGCAGAAATAGTTTATGGTAAGTCGATTCCACCAGAAAAGATAGTTGCTTGGTTTGTTAAACAAGCAGAAACGTTTTATATAAAGAAAATCTCTTTAGATACTTATAGAGCCAGGATATTAGGTCCAGCACTTAAAGAGGCAGGTTTTGAAGTGGAAGTCTGTCGTACAGGGAAATTTACACACTCTCAATTATCACCATTAGTTGATGATATGTTTATTAATCAAACATTAGTTTTTGGCGATGATCCATTAATGCGATGGTATGTCGGAAATGTTTATGTAGATTACCTGGATAATCAAAACAAAGAATACAAAAAAATAGATCCTGAAAAGCGAAAAACAGATGGTTTTTTCGCTTTTTTACATGCACTGAATTTTGACTCTGAATTAGAGGACTATGGAGACATTGACTATGAATCTTTAGCAGAGTTCAAACCAATTGTTATTTAGAAAGGGGTGGTACCATGTCAATGTTTGGTTGGCTAAAAAATTGGAATCCATTTTCGTCAAATAAAGATTTAATGAACATTGTTGTACAACTTACAGTTGCAGACTCATATAAACGACTAGCAATAGATGCATGTGTAAATTTAATTGCTGACGCATTTGCAAGATGCGAGTTTAAAACGATGGAAAATAACAAATCGGTGAAAAAAATTAACTATTACCTAATGAATGTAGCGCCTAACCAAAATGAAAATGCAGTTGAATTCTGGAAAAAGATAATTTACAAACTCTATTACAATAATGAAGTATTGGTAATTCCTCAAAATGAAATGTGGTATGTCGCTGATAGTTTCGACAAAGAAGAATATGCATTTAAAGAAAATACTTACTCCGGTGTGACAATAGGAGATTTGAGTTTAACTAAAACTTTTAAAGAAAGCCAAGTTTTCTATTTCAAACTAAATAACGAAAACGTGATGAATGTTATAAACACACTGTATTCGGACTATGGTTCTCTTATTTCTTCTGCTAGAGATATTTATAAGCGTTCTAATGCTAAACGACTAGTATTAAAAGGGGATTTCTTAAGACCACAAAATGACAAACGCCAAGAACAAATTAACGAGATGCTTACAGCTCAATTTAAACCTTGGTTGGAAGCTAATAATGCCGGAGCTATTTTTCAATTACAGGATGGTTACACACTAGAAGATTTAAGTGGTAATGGAAAAAGTGGAGCAAATAAAAACGATAGTCGTGATGTTCGCAATTTAGTGGATGATATATTTGATTTTGTTTCCTCAGCCTTACATGTGCCACGGGGATTAGTGAAAGGTGACGTTGTGAACGTAAAGGAGTTAGTTAATTATTTCTTAATGTTTGGATTGCTACCACTAATCGATTTGATTTCAGCAGAAGTCAATAAAAAATGGTACAAGCAAGAAGAATATCTAAATGGCAACTATATAAAAATAGATGCTACGAATATTAAAGTGACAGATTTATCTGACTTAGCAACAGCACTAGATAAGTTGTTTGCTATTGGAGGATTATCGATTAACGACATTATTGAGCGAATCGGTGGGGAACGAATTAATGAGCCGTGGGCAGATAAACGATATGTCACTAAAAACTATTCTGATGCCTCTGCATTAGAAGGAGGTGAAGACATTTGACGAAACGTCGTTTTAAAAACAATCCGTACAGCAATACGTACGGACAAAAACATATAACAAATCAGTTTGAAGCAACAGCTTCTGAGAATGTTGCGAAACTAATTATTTATGGTGACATAGGCGAAAGTTGGTGGGATGATAATTCAACATCAGCAAATGATGTTGAAAATGCCTTAAAAAACATTGATGCCGATGAAATTCATGTACACATTAATTCTCTTGGCGGAGATGTATTTGATGGTATTACTATTTATAACCTTTTAAAAAACCATGATGCAAAAGTTATTATCCATATAGATGGTGTTGCAGCATCTGCAGCTTCTTTAATAGCCATGTCTGGTGATGAAGTGATTATGAATACGGGTTCTATGATCATGATTCATGAGGCATCAACATGGGTTTGGGGTACCAAAACCGATATTCAAAAAACATTGAATGCATTAGAAGGTATTGATAAATCCATTGCCAATATTTATATGACTAGATTCAAAGGTGAAAAAGAAGATGTAGAAAAACTCATCGTTGCTGAAACTTGGTTTACAGATGAAGAAGCTGTAGAAGTAGGTTTTGCAGATAGTGTTGGAAATACAACTCAGTCAGAAGAAGAGGAAGAGGAAGAAGAAGAACTAGATCCGTTAGAAGTAAAAAATAGCATTCTTGCAAAATTCCGAAATAAAAAACCAGAGCAAAATGAAAAACAAAATATTCTTAATAAATTCAAGCGCAACTCAAACGAGTAGCGTTTTTTATTTTAAAAAAATAGGAGGGCAAATAATATGCCAGGAATTTTAAACCCAGATCAAAATATGCAAGCACAAAATGAAATGAAGTCTAATATCGTTGCAGCTTTACAAGAAGGGGACACAGAAAAATTTGCAAATGCTCTAGTGGCGCTTGCAGGTGGCATTCAAAACCAAATATTACAAGAAGCACAGTCATTGGTTACAAACGAAATGAGCGATTCTCGTATCTTAGCTGAGCGCGGTATACGTCCATTAACTTCTGCAGAACAAAAGTATTACAATGCTGTTATTAACAATGAAGGTTTTGGCGGAGTTGAAGAGCTTGTACCCGCGACGGTAATTAATCGAGTATTTGATGAATTAGAACAATCACACGCTTTATTACAAGCAATTACTTTTGTAAATACAACTGGTGTCACTAAATGGATTACTAAAAACGGTGATGTAAACCCAGCATTTTGGGGTAAATTAACAGACGCAATCAAGAAAAAACTTGATAACGGATTTAATGTTGTTAATACAAATCTATATAAATTATCAGCTTATTTACCAGTCGCTAAATCAATGCTGAACTTAGGACCTGAATGGTTAGATAAATATGTTCGCGCGGTATTAGTAGAAGCTTGTAATATCGCTTTAGAAACTGCTGTTGTTTCGGGTACTGGTAAAGATGAACCAATTGGAATGATTAAAGATTTAAATGGAGCGGTAGTAGATGGTGTATATCCTGATAAAACAGCAACAGCATTATCAGATTTAACACCAAAGTCACTTGGTAAAAATGTGATGTACCCTCTTACTAAAAACGGTAAAAGAAAAGTGAGTAACGTCATTTTAGTTGTTAACCCTGCAGATTATTGGGAAAAACTATTCCCTGCTACAACAGTTTTAACAGCAGATGGAAATTATGTTTATGGGGTATTACCAATTCCGGCAACAATTATAGAATCTGTTGCAATGCCGGTTGGTAAAATGGCAGCGGGAGTTGCAGCTGATTACTTCCTTGGTGTAGGTTCTTCTCAAAAAATTGAATATAGCGATGAAGTGAAATTTATCGATGACGAACGTGTTTATGCTACAAAAATGGAAGCTAATGGGTTCCCTGTTTCAAATGATAGCTTCCTAGTATTTGATATTTCCGGTATTGGTACAGAAACATCTGCGACACCTGAAACAGTTTAATTTCTGAGGGGCTTATGCCTCTCTATTTTCAATTTAAGGAGGAAAATAAATGTCAATAAAGGTTGTAACACCATTTAATGATAAAGAAACAGATCATGTTTATCGTGTAGGAGATGAATACCCAGCAAAGGGATATGAAGCTTCATCTGAACGTATCGAGTTTTTATCTAAGCCACACCCAGAAACCAAGAAGGTTTATTTGTTTGTAGAAGAAGATCAATCTAAGAAGGATTTAGAATCAGATGTCGACAATGAAGGGGAGTTTCCTCAATCAACTGGCGGTGGTTGGTACCTACTATCCAATGGAGAGAAAATTCAAGGTAAAGAAGATGCTCTAGCAGCCGAAAAAGCGTTGAAAAGCGGTGAATAATCATGACAGTAACTCTTGATGAACAATTACTACAAGAGCTAAAAGATAATTTACAAATAACTTGGAACGATGAAAACACCGATAATACTCTTTCTCGTTATATTAAAAGCAGTACAACCTATTTTAATGAACTTTGCGAGACTGAGTTTTCCTTTGATGAAGGTTCTACGGTACGAGAATTAATGTTAGAACGCTGCAGATACGCATGGAATAATGCTCTTGATGAATTTGAGATTAATTATGCTAAGCGTTTACGAAGTTTAATTTTAAGTGTAGCTGTTGAACAACATGAGGCTGCCATCGGAACAGGTGATTCAACTGGTTAATAAGGCATTACGCGAAACTTTTAACGATGGAATACTTATATATGGTCAGAACAAAACAAAGCTATCTAATACAAAAAAGCAAATAGGAAAGGAATTTACACAAGAAGGAACATTAGCTTTTTCTGAATTGTCGGCACGTGAACAAGATTATTCTTTTGTAGATGCCATGAGTAGAACGTTAGATTTAAAGCTTAAAACAATGTACCCACCTGTTTTAAAAGGTAAATTATCAAATGATTATACAGTCCGTATTGATAATGTGGAATACAACACAGTGAAAATTGATAGAGATCCAAATAATCCCTACTTATATTGGTATTTACAGAGAGTTGGTGTAGTAAATGAATGATAAAACCAAAGCGTATATGATGAAAGTAAAAAAAGAGCTGGTAGAAGCTTTGGAAAAAGCGTTCCCTAATTTACCGATTTACGAAGATGAAGTACCTGATGATGAGACTCAAAAATATGATCACAACCCCTATCATTTATTAGTTTATTCGATGGGTGACTTTACAAAAGGTGAAAACACTAGTAATTCGTTAACTCAATCCATCACAATCATTTATTACTCAGAAAACAGAGACGACTTTGACGAAACAATTATCGATATACTTGGTGTTGCAGTAAATGTCAAAAGCATTACATTTAGTGATTGTACTAAAGCTAGAGCAAGACATGCTGATACAAATCGCTTTGTAGACATAGCAAATATCGAGTTGAATAGGGTGGTTAAACTTGAGTATCAAATATGAATTTGATTATCGAGAGTTTAAAGAAATAGCTGAGAAAATGAAAAATCTCGGGCGCAGTATGGAAAGAGAAATTAACACCATTTTAAAGAAAGATGGTGAAGAAATACTCGCTCCTGAAATCACACAATTAATAAAGACATCAGATAAGGAAAAAGGTGTACATGCTAATCGAACAAAATGGTATAAGGCCGAGTTTGGAAATTTAGAAATTACTATAAAAGCAAAAGGGGGAGCAGCAAATAAACCTGGATCATTCGGTTATTTAGTTTTCCCAAACGAAGGACGAGGCCCGAGTAATCATGTAGCTCAAAAATTCTTTGAACGAGGTGTTGACAAGGGGTTACCTAAATTAACAGACATTACTCAAAATAAATTAATAGATAAGTTGGAGGAGGTACTTTAATGACTGTAACAGTATTTGATACAACAGACATTTCACATGCTGGTATTCGTTTCAAACAATCCGACGGAACATATGGTGAAGGAACAGATTTTGGATTGGTTGGAACTATGGAAGGAGAGGGAGAAGTTCAATCAGTTCAAAAAATGCAAGGAGCAAGAATAATTAAGCAAAAGTCAAAAACAACTAAAATAGCAGTTACTGTATCTGGCCATATTCCTGTTCAAGTAGCGCGTGATTATTTTGGAATGACTAATGAAAAATTAAAAGCGGGAGTCTATTCAGCTGGTATAAATACTCTTGGCAAAGATTTTATATTTACGGTAACTGCTGTGAATGATTTTGAAGGAAATAAGAAATTAATGGCATTTCCAAATTGCTCAAATAGCGGAGGTTTTAAAATCACCCCTTTAGAAGCAGCAGTAGAAGAAGTGGCTATGTTGGAACTAACATTTGATTCACTTCCAGATTCAGCAGATCAATTTTACTATGAAGCTATCGTAGCAGATACAACGGACCCGACATTAGTAGAACAGTGGCATACAAACTTTAGTCGTGAACTAGTCGAGTTAGTAGAAACAGTTTAAAAATTAAAGCTCACTTTATAGTGGGCTTTTTTTAATTAAAAAGAAAAGGGAGATTTCTATATGAATGGAAAACGAAAATTACCTGTTGTGGAATTATTCGATGTTGAAGTTAAGGAAGAAAATGGTGAATTTTTCGAGGAGAAAACAAATAAAGAACGATTTCCTCTATTTTTTAACAACCACTCATTAAAAGTAGGTCGAGAGTATGGAATCCTTGAAAAAGCGCTTGAAAGTGAGTTACTAGAAATGATTTCAGCAATGGGAATAGAAGCAGCAACCAAAGGTGAACTTTCTGCAGCTGAAGTAGTTTTAGTCAAAGATAAATTAGATAAAGATCACATGAAAAATGTTATTTACTTAGGATATGTTGGACCAAGAAATGATTTTTACGATCTAGAAACATTTAAAAATAAATACAATGCTGATTTTGAAGAAGTACTAGATACTTACTTGAATTTATTAATGTACAACTTTTCAAAAGACACGAATAACAATTTCAAAAAGGCACTAGAACAAGCAACTGAAAAACAAAAGGGAAAAAAGTAGTTTCTCCAAAACTCACATTTGAGTGTTTGGAGGATTTTTTTGTTTGGTGCACAGTTGCGCTTGAAATTAAAGAGGAAGTATTTTGGAAAGCACCATTCCCAAATTTAAATCGAATTATTGAAAATACAATCGCAGTTAAAGGATGGATGAATCACCCTAAAACGATATAAAGGCGGTGAGAATAGTGGCAAAAAGCCCAGAAGCAAAAATAACTGTCAAAATGTTTAACGATGATTTCAAAAAAAGTTCTAAAGAGCTACAAGCTGAAACATCTAAGTTAAACCGTGATTTTAAATTACAGCAAGAACAAATGAAACTAACTTCTTCTGAGAGTGAAAAACTAGAAGCAAAGTTGCAGTTTCTAATCCAAAAGCAAGATATTGCAAGACGTTCAGTGGAGCAAGCTGAAACTGCATACGAACAAGCGAAACAACTATTTGGGGAAAATTCCGATGCTGCTCAACAAATGGCCAAAAATCTAACGAATGCCCAAATAGAAGAGCAAAAACTTGCTAATCAAATCATCCAAACAAACCAAAGTTTAGAAAAACAAAAACTTAGTACTCTTGATTTAAAAGCTGAAGTTTCTAAGTTGGATGCAGCCTTTCAATTACAACAAGAACAAATGAAACTAACTGCTTCCGAAACGGATCGATTAGAATCTAGCATACAGTTTCTAACCCAAAAGCAAGATTTAATGAAACGTTCGATTGAACAAACGGAATCAGCCTATCGCCAAGCTAGCGAATCATTTGGAGAAAATTCAAAAGTTGCTCAAGATCTTGCTCAAAAGTTAGCAAGTGTTAGAGTTGATGAACAAAAACTTGCCAATGAAATTGCACAAACAAATCAGAAGCTCGCCGAACAAAGGGGAGAGGCAGATAAAACTGCGTCAAAACTTGATAAATTAAAGCGAGGTTTAAGAGAATTAAAGGATGCTTCTAAAGATGCTGCAAAAGAAATAGGTTCTGGGTTAGCTGCAGGAAGTGCAACTATTACTGCAGGTGTTGCAGGACTTACAACAGGGATGGCCGATACCAATAAGGATCTATCTATGTTAGAAGTCCAAATAGGCAAGGTTGGATTAGCCTTAGACGATATTTCTGGAGCCCGTGTTGCCTTTGACTCTGTAGGTCAAGAAACCGATCAAGTAACTGAAGCGATGGGGAACTTAATACAAGCCGGATACAAAACAAAAGATCAAATAACCGGAATATCAAAGGCGATTTCAGGAGCAATTGTAAGCTATGGGGATACTTTTACGGCTGAAGGATTAGCAGAAAGTATTACAACAACTACTCAACTCGGGGAGGCTACTGGACAACTAACCGATCTACTCGAGAAAAGTGGTGAACCTGTAGACGATTTTAATAAAAAAATGCAATCTTTTTCATCTACTGAGGAACGCGCGAATTACATTTCTCAACTGTTAGCTGACCAGGGATTAACTGCAAGTTATGAAAAATACTCGGAAAATAACCAGGCAATAGTTGAAGCATCAGCATCTCAGATTGCTTTTACGGATGAACTGAATAAATTATCCGAAACACTTACACCGTTAGTAACAAAAGTAACTGAAATTATAACAAAAATTGTAGAATGGGCGAATGAAAATCCAGAACTAGTAACTACTATAACAATTGTTGCAGGTGTGATAACTACACTCGTAGCGGTATGTATGGCATTAGCCCCTATATTTGTTACTTTAAGTGGGGTTGCTGCTGCACTGGGTGTAACTATCGGTACAGTGGCAGCTCCTGTACTTATTGTAATTGGCGTCATAACAGCCTTAATAGCGATTGGTGTTTTGCTTTACCAAAATTGGGATACCATTGTAGAAAAGGCGGGTCAATTAAAAGATTGGCTTCTAGAAAAATGGGAACAAATAAAGACTACAGTTACAAATAAAATTAAAGAACTAATAATAGCGGGAATGTTAAAATTTACAGAATTTTACACATCCACACGAGATAAATTTATTTCAATAAAAAATGCTATTACAACTTATATAACGGAAGCAAAGGAAAAAGCGTTGAATAAAGTTGTTGAATTGAAGGATGGATTTGTAAATAAGGCAACAGATATAGTGAATAAAGCACGAGATAAATTTAATGAAGTCAAGAAGTTTATTACTGATCCGATAGAGAAAGCAAAAGATACGGTATCGGGTATTGTAGACGACATTAAGGGATTTTTTGATGGACTAAAATTGAAAATTCCTGATATTGATTTACCTAGTCTACCTAAATTTACTTTAGAAACTTCATCAAAAACAATTATGGGTAAGAAAATAACTTATCCGACTGGGTTCGACATTAAATGGAATGCCCTAGGTGCTGTCTTTACAAAGCCTACTATCGCAGGTATTAACAATGGAGTCTTACAAGGTTTTGGAGAAGCTGGACCAGAAGCAGCATTACCACTAACCGAAAAAGTTTTAGGAGCTATAGGAAAAGGCATTGCCTCAACAATGAATATGGGTCCACAAGTTATTCAGTTAGTAACTGCCGATAGCCGTGTACTGGCAGAATGGATTGCTGATGATGTTACAGAAATCCAATCGTTCAAAGAAAATAGGGCTCTCTCATTTAGAAAGTAGGTGAAAAAATTGCAAGGTTTATATTCTTTTAGTTTCGGCGGAATTAAAAAAGATTGGATTTATCTAGAGGACGATAGTACTGAACGTTCAGCATGGGCTCCCATTTCAAGAAATTTACTAACTATTCCAGGTAAACCCGGAGCTTATCTGCAAAGTACCACCACGAATGTGAGACCAATTAGACAAAAAATTTTCTACGATGGTGAATCACGTGAGGATTTACGTAAACTTGAAGAGGAATTGGCCGAATGGTTAATTACAGAAGAACCTCAAGAATTGATATTTGATGATGAGCCAGATCGTGTTTATTATGCCCTTGTGGATGGTAGTTTTGATATTTCGGAATTTCTTGAAATAGGAGAAGGTACTATTTCTTTTATCTGTCCGGACCCTTATAAATATAGCGATGAAAGAATAATTAACTTTCCATCCGATAGCGTTTCGTTTAGAAGTGAAGGTACAGCAGAAGCTGATCCAATATTTGAATTAGAAGTTTTACGACCAGTAACATTTGCTATGGTTCAAAATCAAGATAATGAATATATGTTAATCGGTGCCCCTGCAGATGTGAATACGCAAATTGTGGACACCAAAACTCTATTGTTAGAAGAAACGGGGACGACCATTGGTGAATGGACAACGGCTACAAGTGATATGGAAGGTGGCTCACAAGGTACAATTGGCTATGATGGTGCGGGTATAACTGCTCCATCATATGGAACAGGTACAGGGTTTCATGGCCCATCTGTCTACAAAGAGGTGCCTTTAACCGGTGATTTCGAAATTGAATTACGTGGTCAATTATATACGGATAATGTAAACCAAACGGGAAGGTTTGGTTTTTATTTATTTGATGATGAAATGAGAGAAATTGCAATAATGACTGCAGTTGATAATTCGATTTATGTTGAGAGGAAATTGGCTGAGGGTCGTATTGGACCGTTTATTGGCGATTTCAAAAATTACCTAATTAGTTCCCGTAATTACCAAAAAGAATGGGATAACTTTCCGGCTTATATGCGTTTACAACGTATCGGAGACAAATATACATTTTATGTAGCTCGTGTCTTAGGTGACGGAAAACATATGGACCCTTTAACAGCTAGCTGGACAGTGACAGAGGATAAATTTAGAGGGAAATTAAAATATGTCGGTATTTTCATAGACAAATATGGAACTACAGCTTCACCGCATACGAATCGTATTGATTATATAAAAGCGTACGCTCTTACTGAACAAAAAATTGAACAAATACCGTTTATTGCCTATACAGGGGATGTTATTACATTTGATCATACTACTTGTGACATTTTAATTAATGGGGAAAGTCGCATGGATTTAAAAGACTTTGGCGCTAATTTCTTTAAATTGAAGAAGGGCACAAATGAATTATATGTATTACCTGATATGTCATTAAGAACAAAGGTTAGATTTAAGGAGAGATATAAATGATACACATAACAGATGGAGAAACAGGCAAGATACTCTCTTTTATCCCTTTGGGGGATTTTTGGAATGATATACACTCAAAATCTTTAAAAGATAATCAAGAAACCTATGATTTTACAACATTTGCGGATAGGAAATACTCTGAATTTTTAACAGATCGAAATCGAGTTGTTATTCCAGATGAAGATAACAATTTCATAGAGTTAATTATAGAAAACTCACGTGAATATCGTTCAAATAATGCTCTATATACACAAGTTTATACAACAGCTTCCTACCTTCAATTAAAAAAGGCAAAGGTAATAGAACCGCAAACTTTTAAAGACCAAACAATTTCTACTATAATGGCACATACTTTAGCAGGCACTGAATTCCAGGCAGGTATTTTAGAGGGTATGGGTACTAGAACATTTGTTGTGGAGGACTATACCAATCCTTATGCCTTTATAAATACAATAGCGAATGAGTTTAGCTTAGAAAAAAGATTTCGTATTGTTGTTAATAACAATAAAGTGGTAGCCAGATATGTGGATTTGTTAAAACGTGAAGGTGAATGGAGAGGGCGAGAAGTAGAGTTTGGAAAAGATTTAATTGGTATTGAACGCAAAGAAGATAATTCAAATATCGTTACTGCTCTGTTAGGGATTGGACCGGAAAAAGAAGATGGTACAAGGTTAACTGCACTTGTCACAGATGATGAAGCACTTCAACGATGGGGAAGACCTGACCCTGATACTGGTAAACTTATGCATCTCATTGAACCTTATGAACCAACTACTTCAAACAGTGACATGACATTAGACGAATTAACTCAATACACTCGTACAGAGTTAGATAAACGAATTAATACAATTGTAGAGTATAGTGGTGAAGTTGCTGATTTAGAACATATACCAGGTCTTGAAAATAAAAAGATTCGTTTTGGTGACACTATAAAAATTAAGGATACAAAATTTAAACCACCTCTATATCTTGAAGCTCGAGTTCATACTATGGAACGTTCCTTGAGTGATAAATCTCAGAAGAAAGTTACTTTAGGAGATTTTATTGAATATACAGAAGAAGATGTTAAAGCAATTTGGAAATCGTTACAATCTGAAATTAATAAGAAGTTAACTTACATTTGGGTACGTTATTCTCAATATCCAGACGGGAGTGGCATGACAGAGGACTCTACAAATGCGAGCTATATGGGGGTTGCAATTACTAAAACAGATGCAGCGCCTGAAAACCCCGAAGATTATACTTGGACTTTAATTAAAGGAGAAAAAGGAGAGGATGGCACCTCTTCTTATACTCATATTGCTTATGCTGACAACGAAACGGGAACAGTCGGATTTACTTTCACGAATACGTTAAGTAAAGCGTATATCGGAATGTATGTCGATTCTAACCCGGTAGCATCTACTGATCCAACTAAATATAAGTGGACTTTAGTTAAAGGTGCCGATGGGTCACAAGGTATTCCTGGACCCCCTGGGGAAGATGGGCGCACACCATATTTCCATGTAGCCTATGCAAACAATGCAACGGGAACAGTAGGTTTTAGTACAACAGATAGTACAAACAAACTCTATATCGGGCAGTATACAGACTTTATAAGTGCAGATAGTACAGACCCAACCAAGTACAAGTGGACGTTAATAAAAGGTGAAAAAGGAGACCCAGGTCCACAGGGTATTCAGGGGCCACCAGGAGAGGACGGTCAAACGCTTTATACCTGGATAAAATACGCTGATACGCCGACAAGTGGCATGTCAAACTTACCTAATGGTAAAAAGTACATGGGTATTGCTTACAATAAGACAACGCCGACAGAATCGGACGACTACGCTGATTATCTTTGGGCCAAAATCGAAGGTGACCAAGGTGTACCGGGACCTCCAGGAGAGGATGGTACTCCAACTTACACATGGCTAAAATATGCTGATGATGATAAAGGTAATGGGATGTCGGATTCACCTGACGGAAAAAGATATTTAGGACTAGCCTATAACAAGACTACAGCGACAGAAAGCACAAACCCAGCGGACTATAGTTGGTCACCTTTGTACGATAATGTTCAGGTTGGCGGAAAGAATATGTTCGTTAGAACGGATTTTAAAGACGGCATAGGTTGGACGCCATGGTCTAATAGAGGGACAATTGGCACAACGACAATAGACGGATTCCCCAACGCCTTACTCGTTCACACTAGAGGGTTGGCGGTAACGGCTGGTACATCTATCGGTTTTTATCAATCGAGCGCATCGTTATACGGTTTCAATGTGAAAGGCGGACAAGATTATACAGTTAGTTATTATATGCGTGGCGGTGGTTTTGGAAGTTGGTCATATTGTTATTTAATTTATAACGATGGTGGAAGTAACCAACGAATGGATACAATTCAATTTGCCGATTGTCCAAAAGTTGTAATGGATGGCTATGAATATTATAAAATAACGCATCACTTTAAGGCCAACCGAGATGGTACAGGCGTTAGGTTTTTAGTAGGTAGTAGTGCGAATGCTGATTTTGGCGCCGACGTAACAACACCTTATATGTATGTTACTCAACTTCAAATGGAAGAAGGAAATGTTGCTACTCCGTGGGATATTTCCCCTAAAGACGTGGAAAGGAACATTGCACAAGCCGAACAAAACGCAAAAGATGCTTCTGTTGGACTAGGTAACTTATATAACGGTTTTAAAGTAACAAAAGAGGAAGGTATGGAAATAATGCTTTCCAATGGTTTGGTTAGAACCATTGCAAACGCTACAGGTGGTTTTAAGATTCAAAAAAGAGCAACTACTTCCTCGCCTTGGTTAGACATGTTTTACGCTGATACAAACGGCAAGATTTATGCATTAAACGCGGTTATTGAGGGAGAAGTCCGAGGGGTAACGGGAACATTTGGTGAGGTTAGTGTAAAAGATGGTGACTTTATTCTTAAAGATAATAATAGTAATTTAGGTTATTCCATCGCTTCTAAAACTAACCATGTTCAAGATCATTCCTTTGAATTAGTAGAACAACATGATGCACTGCCTAATAGTACGGATTTACAGTACAGCTGGGACGATATGTACTTTGGATTTTATCCGAATACACCTTGGTACATTACCAGAGGAACGCCGAAATTAGCCGTTAGTTTTGGACCGAGTGGGAAAGGATCTATGCCGATTTTTGGCTCTAAAGGGGTTTGTGTACGATCTACGGATGCCATGGCACAACAAATACACACCCTATCTCCTTCTACAGTATATACGCTATCTTTTTACGCAAAAAGGCAATGGAATGTATCTGCTGGGGCTGTACCGAAAGTGGATATTTATCATGTAGATGCAGCAGGTACAAGATTATCGTTAGTTGCTAGTAAAACGTTCACTGCTGTTGCAAGTGATTATTCGGTGGAACGATATGGTCTTACATTTACAACTCCAGTGTTTGCTGATAATACAGAAGGAATTGAAATTGTACTTAGTGGAGCAAATGCAAACTGGGCACAGATAGATGGAGTTCAATTAATCGAAAACGATAAACCAGGTCTATACGATGAAGAAGCCAACGTGTGGAAAGTAGCGAATGGTCAATACGATGTTCTCAATAAACAAAGGGTGTTGTGGAATGGGGTGGCCTTTATGAATGCTTCAACGGTCATCACACCCGATGTACCATTACAAAAATGTCCGAACGGTTGGATATTAGTGTGGAGCGCTTATTCATCAGGTGCAGCAAACAACTGGAATTACGTTTATACCTATATTCCAAAGAGTAGATTAGGAAATCACACATTGTTTATGGTTCCGGTTGATGAAGCAGATAGTAATGCATTTACGATTAAAGCATTAAGTATTACACATAACACAATTACTGGTGTAGCAAATAACCAAAGTGGAATTAATGCACAACAAGCAGTATTAAGACAAGTATTAATGTATTAGGTGGTGGAGATATGAAACTATATTTGCTTGTAAATCCCCAAGATAATAAAGTACTAGGTTGCAGTACTACTAGCCCATTCATTCAAAATAATGTTGAAATTGAAGTTGAGGATGATCATGATGTATTAGATCATCCTTCAAATTATGTTTTTGTCGATGGAGAAATAATTTTAGATGAAGTATATCGACAACAACAAATTGAAGCCGAAGAATTGTTAAAAAACAAGCCAAAACCGGAACAGGAAATAGCAGATATGTGGTATGCCATTATGACGGGAAGTGTTAAGAATGCTTAATTTTACTAAGATAAAATACTTCTACATAGCAAAGCTATGGACGAAAGAACAAGTTGGTGATGCGGTAAAAGCCAATGTTATTACTGCGGAAGAATATGAACAAATTGTAAAAGAACCTTATACAGGTAGTATTTAACAAGCCTTTCACAATTGTGGAGGGTTTTTATTATGCAACAAGGACGGTGCCTAAATGATTCAAACAATTAATGATTGGTTGCCAATTGTAGGAGCTCTCTGTGGAGGTCTCTTGTTTATTTGGCGGATTACGTACAACTTAAATAAAAACATCCTTTTACTCAATGAAAATATCAAAGAATTAAATTCCACAACAAAAGAATCTAAAAAGAAAATCAACGATCACGAGATTCGTATTGTTGTCCTTGAAACAGTAACAGGTGTAAGAACAAAGGAGGAACATAAATATGAAAATTAATTGGAAGGTAAGATTACAAAGTAAAACATTTTTAGTTTCGGCATTTGCATTGGTATTATTACTGGTTCAACAAGTAGCAGACTTATTTGGATACGGATTATCAGCAGCGGTTAGCGAACAGGCTACCGCTATTTTTAATACTGTTTTATCAATTTTAGTGCTAATCGGTATTGTACAAGACCCTACTACAAGTGGATTAGGAGATAGTGAACAAGCTCTTGGTTACAACAAACCTAGAGACGATTTAGAGGAAGGTGAAAAATAATGGGACCAGTAGTGAAATTTCAACTCGATCCAGGGCATGGTGGAATTGACCCCGGTGCCGTAAAATTTGGACTCCAAGAAGATGACGTGAATTTAAAAGTAGCAAAATATGCAAAAGCAGAACTTGAGCAATATGAAAATGCAGAGGTACGTCTAACACGTACAACAGATACCACAGTAGATTTAAGCAAACGTGATGATTTAGCTGACAACTGGAGAGCTGATTACTTCGCTTCATATCATGTAAATTCAGGTGGTGGAGAAGGGTTTGAAACCTTTATTTATGATGGACCTGTTCAAAAAGAAACGAAAGCACTTCAAAACGCAGTGCATGATGAAGTATTAAAAGCTATCAAGCAATTTTATCCTGGTGTAAAAGATCGAGGCAAAAAACGGGCTAATTTATCAGTGTTAAGAGAAACGGAAATGCCTGCAGTATTAATCGAAAATTTATTTATAGATAATAAAGAAGAGAATGCATTATTAAAAGATGAAGCATTTTTAAAAGCAATAGGGGTAGCTAGTGCTACAGGGTTGGCCAAACAAGCGAAATTAAAGAAAAAAGTACAAGTTGCAAAAGCGACCGTAAAACGTAAACGTCACAATGTCCGTGTTTATTGGTTCCCATCCGCAACAAATTCAGGATTAGTAGCTTTGAAAAAGTATTTAGATAGCAAGAAATTAGACTACAAAGTCATGTGTACAAACGGGAAGTACATGCTTGAATCCTATTGGTACCCACAAGATTCTAAAGGGAAATATGAGTTAGAACAATGGTTATTGAAAAAAGGATTTAATTACGATATTCAGTTAGAAAAATAAAAAACAAAGACCAGGTATTCATTTAATTGTGAGCCTGGTCTTTTTTGTTTTCTATCACCTAATAGTCTATTAAGGACACATTTCTCAGATATAAGCATATGATATTACGAAGTATTTAGGAAAGGGCTGAATAGATGTATTATTATCCGTATGGTTATCCATACCATAACATGTACTACTGTAATTCTAGGATAAATAATTTTGGTGGAGAAATACATTACTATCCCTATAACAATGACATAATGGGAAGAAATCGTTTAAATTATTATCACCTCTTTAGTAATAGAACTAGTAATAGAATAGCTTTAAAAGACTATGGTAAAAATCCTTTTGTTATTAATATTAATGAAGCATCAGAGCAAAATAATAATTATCGTACTGTTTTATGGACGGGGGACCATTTACAGGTTGCATTAATGAGCTTGAATCCAGGAGAAGATATTGGACTAGAAATACATCCCGATGTTGACCAATTTTTACGTATTGAACAGGGGCAAGGAATTGTCCAAATGGGCAAAAGTAAAGATAACTTACCATTTAAAAGAAATGTATACGAAGATTCAGCTATAATGGTACCTGCAAAAACTTGGCATAACATAACAAACATAGGTAATACGCCACTAAAACTTTATACAATTTATGCTCCGCCTAATCATCCATTTGGAACTGTGCATACCACAAAAGCAGAAGCAATTGAATCTGAACATTAAAAATGGTAAATCAAAATTAAAACCGCCTTTCCAATGTTGATATGCCCCGTAAAAGTTAGACACCAATCTAACTTTTACGGGGTGTTTTTTATGACTAAAATTACAAAAGATGAAAAAATACGAATATTATTACGTTATGTAAATGGACAAGAAAGTGTAAAACAAATTGCTAGAGAAGAAGGTGTAATCGTATCTGAATTAACTTCTTGGATTCGTTTATACGAACAACATGGTGTGGAAGCCTTTATGAAATCATATACAAGTTACTCTGCAGAGTTTAAAATGGATGTACTTAATTATATGAATGAAACGGGTACGTCCTCTATTGATGCAGCTGCTATTTTCAATATTTCATCTTCAAAATTAGTTCGAAAATGGCGTAATCAATTTGAAACAGGTGGATTTGATGCCCTCAATTCAAAGAAAAAGGGGCGTCCATCCATGAATAAATTAAACAAGAAGACATCGAAATCGGTTCCAGCTGATGGTTCTGTAGAGGCACTTGAAGCACGCATTAAACAGCTAGAAATGGAGAATGCGTATTTAAAAAAGTTGAATGCTTTAGTTCAGGGACAGGAAAAATTACAAATAAAATCAAAGCGCAAGTAATTTTTGAACTAAAGCACATTTATGATGTCGTAGAATTAGTTAAAGTCGCAAATATTCCTCGAAGCACTTATTATTATTGGGAAAAGCGAATGAATCGTGAAGATAAATATGCCGAAGTTAAGGAGGCAATTCAATCAATATATCACGAACACAAGGGGCGTTATGGTTATCGTCGTATTGCGAGTGAATTGAAAAAATACGGATTCCAACATGATCCAAAAACAATCAACCGTTTCATGAATGAATTGGGATTAAAATGTCTGGTAAGAATGAAGAAATATCGTTCTTATAAAGGACAAGTTGGTCGAATTGCACCAAATCTATTAGAACGAGATTTCAAAGCAGAGAAAATGAATGAAAAGTGGGTAACTGATGTAACAGAATTTCATTTATTTGGTGAAAAACGCTACCTATCTCCTGTGATGGATTTATGTAATGGTGAAATTATCGCTTATATACTGATGAAAAGACCTGTATATAAACTTGTATCAGATATGCTTGATCAGGCGTTAACACGTCTTCAAATAGGAGATGAAGTGATCCTACATTCAGATCAAGGATGGCATTATCAGATGAAACAATATCAGAAAACACTCCAAAAACACGGTATCAAGCAAAGTATGTCCCGCAAAGGGAATTGTCTTGATAACGCAGCAATGGAGAGTTTCTTTGGCATCTTAAAATCTGAACTATTATACTTGCAAGAGTTTAATAGTATCGAACATTTTGAAGAAGAATTAAGGTTATATATTGAGTACTATAATTACAAACGAATGAAGGCAAAATTAAAAGACCTAAGCCCGGTAGAATACCGAACAAAGGTCTTGGAAGCCGCCTAACAAAATATGTCTAACTTTTTTGGGTCAGTTCATGTAGAGGGCGGTTTTTTCGTTTATTCGGATAGTCCTTCAATTCTTTTTTCAATTAATATTTTCAACTCTTTCAATTCCTCTATATCACCGTATTTATTAATAAAGGTTCTAGCTGAACTCTTCGCACTTTGCTTTCGCGCTTTTTCCCTGTTTCTTTCCCTATAAGCTTGAGTTGCTCTTTTTTGAGCTTCAGATGTCTTTTTTTCAGTCATTTTTTATCCCTCATTTTCTTAAGATATAAAATTGAGTTAAACATTACTAAAATTAAACAAATCGAATAAATAACAATCATGGAGTAATCGAAGAATTTTGGATCGTTCCAGTTAACCATTTCAATCAAAACATACAATGCAAATGCAAAAGCAATACCATAACTTATATTTTTCATAATTAAATGGATATGATAAGATAAGGGTGAAGGAGGGGTTAACCTCCTTCGGGGTTCTTATTTGCGACGTTTCTTCTTTGCGGGAGGGCGTCGCTTTTCTTCTTTCTTACTTTGTCTAATATCTTTGATGTTCTTTGCTGAACTTGTCAGTAAGTGAATCACCGTTGATATTGAGATTAAGTAAGTTAAAACCTTATCATAATCCACTTTGTTCACCTCCTTTCTATATTTTAATTATATACCATGGTTTATAAAATGTCAACAATTTCCAGTTAAAAATATTAAAAAAACCAAAGTTTTTATTACCAAAAATCGGTGTCCTTGGTTTTTGTTAATCACTATAAATTATGGATGTTGAATTTTGGAATTATTTGAAATTATAAGTTATAATTGTATAAAATTTTGTTATTTTGTGAGGATTAAATATGTACCACATTTATTGTGATGAAAACAGACCAGAAATGATAGGGCAAGATAGACCCGTTGATAGATATTCAGTTTTAGGTGGAGTGTGGATAGATAAAAGTAATATTAGGAAAATCAAAAAAGATATACAAAGATTACGAGTTAAGCATAATCTATTTGGTGAAATTAAATGGAAAAATGTATCCCCTTCTAAAGTTGAGTTCTATTTAGATTTAATCAATATATTTTTTGAAAATAAGGCAATTAGGTTTCGATGTATAGTTATCGACTCGGCTAAAGTTAATCTACAAAAATATCATGATTCTGATCAGGAATTAGGATTTTATAAATTTTATTACCAATTAATCTTTCATTGGTTAGATTGGAATAAAGAGTACTCAATTTTCCTAGACTATAAGAAGAATAAAGAACGTGATCGATTAAGTACATTGGATAATGTTTTAAATCGAGCTTCTTTAGCATATGTAGAAAATGTTCAAGCTATAGAATCTAAGCAATCTGTATTAATTCAGTTAGTCGATGTTTTGATGGGTGCCGTTGGTTATAAATTTAATGGATACGAAACTAGTTCCGCAAAATTGGCTGTCATTAGCAGAATAGAAGAACATATCGGCCATGTTCTTAAACCAACAATTAAAAATCAAAGTAAATTTAATGTTTTTAAAATAAATTTATGACAATATATAAAGATTTACTCATCCTTCATTCAGAGGCCGAATATAAAAAAGTATATGAAGAAGAGTACTGTAATCAAGAAATAGTAACGCACGACGGCATATTGGTTAGATTTTACCCTGAAAGATTCGAGCATGCTTTTTTTACAAGTTCTAACCGGAAAAAAGCTGATAAATCAATCTTTAGCACTGAACGAGCACAAAGGATTAGGTGGATTAGAGATATTTTGCTCGATAGTTCGATTCCTGTATTTAGTGGATATGATAAGAAAAAAAAGAAGTACGATTCCAATAGAAGAGTAAGCTTAGTGACTCCAGATAATTATGTTGTAGTAATAAGATTAAATGCTAAAAAAGCTAATACTGCAACATTTGTTACCGCATTTTTATGTGACAATGAAGAGGTAGTTGAAAAGATTAAGTCAAGTCCAGTTGGAAGTTTAAGTGATATATGCTTGACAAAGGAAACTGAAATAACTTAATATGAAAATAACATTAGTCCTTTACTTATAGTAGCAGGACCTACAAAGGTTTGGCTCGCTGAACCGGAATCAGCGTGCAGAAAAAAACCACTCACAGATTAGTGGTTTTTTTTCGTATTTGAAAATTTAAACCAAAAGTATAATTAAATTAGCTAACTTAACTAATTCACTACTTAAATTAATTAATCCAGGTATTTTACTACCTGGATTTTTTATTGCCAAAAGAGGAACAACTGTTCTATAATTAGCGTAAAATAAGAACTAACGTTCTGTAAAAGGAGTGGTATTAATGAAAGGACAGTTATTAAAAGCAATGCAACGCAATCAGTTAGTTGATATGATGTACATTGCTAAAAATGGCGAAATCACTAAAAGACGTATTAAAGTAACGAAAGTATCTGATGATAAATTTAATGCTTATTGCTTTTTGAAACATGCTAATCGAGTATTTTGTATCGATAATGTTCTAGCATTAGTACCAGTTATCCGGAAAGAGCGTGAAGTAATTTGATTGACTTTAATGCTGCTGAATTAATTCATAAACAAATCATCCTTGATTTAACTAAACGAACTTTAGAGCGCGATCTAAAACATTTAAATGATATTAAAATAAATCGTCCATTAGCTATGTGGATGGGGCAACAAATTACTGTAGTTCAAAATGAATTAAGAGAAGTGAGATCCCAACTAGGTAAGAGTGGTATTAAAGTACAAGCGGAAATTCGAATTGATAAAGACATCACAGAATATGTGATTATGGATAAGGGGACTGAACATCATAGTAGATACATGAATATTGCACTAAAAAATAAGGTTGATGATGAGATAAAGCGATTATTAAACGTGTAATAAAAAAAGCCACTCAATGAGTGACTCTTTCTATTGTTTAATCTGTTGTTTGTTGTGTTAATCCTAAATTCTCTTCAATAGATAGTCTATTTGCCATAGCCTGCATTAATTCTACATCACCAGAAGAAATTATTGATTTAATTTCTTCAACTTTAGATGGTTTTAAATTACCTTCATCAAACATTTCTGCGGCGCTTCTACTTGCTATTGCACGATAATCTGCAGATTCAATTAACTTTTCTTTATAGCTTTCTAATAACTTTTTATTCTCTTTTGATAAATTTTCTCCTTCAAATTCCGCTATATTATCGCTTAGCACATTATAGTTTGTCTCAATAAAAGTCATATTTCGATACGCTGTGTACACGTCTACTGAACCATCTGATACACCATTAAATGTTGTTACCCATAAATCATTCCAAATTCTATCATATTCAGCCTGAAAGTCATCAATCGCTGGTAACACTTCAGTTTGATAATAAGTCACCTCGTCTTGCGAAGGTTTTTCTGTAGATTCTTCTTCTTTCGGTTCCTCAGTTTTTTCTGATGTTTCAGCTACTTCTTTAGTTTCACTTTCCACAGCTTGTTTTGTAGTATTCTTCGAATCTGGTGATGGAATAAACAATGCAATTATAAATACTACAAAAGATAGAGCTAATACAAGTCCACCTTTCATTTTTTTCTTTCTAATTAATCCTAGAATTAATAAAATGATTCCTACTATTATTCCTAAAAATCCTATTACACCTAAAAAAGCACTCAAATTTTTCACCTCATTATTATTTTGTACATAAATAACTATAAAGGTAATTCATAACAATATCACATATTTTTTTACTATATCATCACAAAAATGATGATGTTTTGATGATACCACCTCAATTGTAGGTATACATTTGTATAAAAAAGCGAATACCTACAGAGCAAAAGTATAACGAGAATCTAACATTATATAACTAGATATTAGAATATATATTTCATGTGTGAAAGAACGTAATACATACGATAATTGAATATCATCTGGTAAGTACTTTTATGTACCCCACTGTACCCCAGTTTAAAAAGTTCGGTACCCCAATTTACCCACCATAGATAAATACTATTAACCACTCTTAAATAAAGCTAAAATATGGTAATATACTGAAAATAGGCGTAATTGCTGGATTTTTAGAATTTGAAATACACCTAAATACAATGATATCTTAAGAATTTCTTCAGAATTATACTTACTGCTTTTTAAGAAACGATGGCTAATATAAAACTATAAGAAAAAGATGAGGTGAGGGCAATGGAGAAGTTAACCGTGCTCGTTACAGATGATGATAAAGATATTCGTGATGGAATTGAAATTTATTTAACAAATGAAGGCTACAATGTTTTAAAGGCGGCAGATGGAGTCGAAGCATTGAAACTGTTGGAAGAACATGAAGTGCATTTAATTATTCTCGATATTATGATGCCGAATATGGATGGGATTTCCGCAACATTTAAAATTCGCGCCGAGCGAAACATCCCGATTATTATGTTAAGTGCAAAAGCCGAAGATACTGATAAGATTCATGGATTATCAGTAGGGGCAGATGATTATATTACAAAACCTTTTCACCCAATGGAGCTTCTTGCCCGGGTGAAATCCCAATTAAGACGTTACGTTCAACTAGGTACGTACAATGCCCAGTCTACAAAATATGAATCGAACGGTTTAACCCTTGATGTCGAAGCAAAGGAAGTACGATTAGATGGGGAACTTGTTAAACTGACACCAATCGAATATAAAATTACGGAACTTCTATTAAAAAATGCTGGACGAGTATTTTCGATTCGAGAAATTTATGAACTTGTTTGGAATGAAGAAGCTTATAATGCTGAGAATGTTGTAGCAGTGCACATTCGAAAAATTCGCGAGAAAATTGAAGCTGATCCGAAAAATCCAAGATTTTTAAAGGTTGTGTGGGGAATTGGATATAAAATTGAAAAACAAAATTGAAAAAAGTGTGACGACTATTAGTTTTATCGCAAGTATTATTGGTATGTTCATAATCGGAATGAAGACTTGGCAATTTATTAATGAACATATCGGTGAGGCGATTCGATTTTTTGAGAGATTATTTTAGAGGAGGATCCATTGATGAAAAATAAAGGGAAATTACTCCTCACTCTTTTTCTTATTACGTGGGCAGTATTTTCTATAGTGCTCTTTGTAAAGCAAGCCCCTAATTATTTAGTAAAATCTTATTTTCAATCGGATACTTTCCAATCTACGAAGGAAAGTTTTATTGACCAATTAGGCCACTACGTTTTAATGCCCTTTGATGCTGAAAAGGCAAAGGAAACAATCAATGTTACGCAAGGAGAAATCGAAGAGTATCGATATCGTTATGGCTCTTTAACGGAACAAGTTGAAAGTATTCAATCTCAATATAGAGGGCGGATAATGGAGGCAGAGGAGAGCAAAGATTCAACATTAAAAGAGCTATTAATAGAGGAGCGTGATAAAAAAATTGCAGATATTAAAGCGAACTTTGAAAGTGATGATTATGTTAAAGAGAAAATTCGAAAACAAAAGGAACAATTAATCGATGAGTATGCAGCAGAGCAAGAAAAATATAAAAAGTCCTTTTTAAATGAATTTAGCTATTTTTCTTATCACTTTGTAAACATAGACAATGGAAAAAAATTTGAATCAGGAACCCAACAAAAATCTGATCTATTTACTGAAAGTTATGAAGATAAAAATCCTTTAATAGTAAATAATTCAGTTAATATAAATTCCTATGATAATAATGTTTACTCGGAAGTACAAGACACTATTCCGGAATTTCAAATTGATGGAGAATCCGCAAGATATGAAGGATCCTTTAGTATACCAAAATCTATGCTTAGTAGTTCTAATTTGGGAACTGATTATCAATATTTTAATATAGCGAAAATAACTTTTATTGTTATATGGGTCACTGGTATATTAGCAATTGTCGGATTGTTTACTTTTGCTAGACCAAAAATGGATATGTTCAGAGAATCATCCAATGTAAAAGATGCTTTCTTACGCCTTCCTATTGATGTTCGCATCATTTTAATTATTGTGGTAAGTTTTATATCCTTTGGATTAATGGAGTATATTGGTAATTCGTTAATCAATAATATCATTTACTTTAACCCAATAAATTTAATTACATCTAGTGTTGAAGAACTCATATTTCTTTTTATAGTCTTTATAAGTGTTGCTGCCATAATATTTGGCATAACATGGACTTGGGATTCGATTAAAAATGAGCCTAAGATAGAAGAGCAATTAAAAAATGCTATGCTATACAGACTTGCAGATGGGCTAAGGGATTTATTTTTAAACCGTTCCCTCGGTGTACAATCCGTAGCCATTTTAATTATTTTCTTTCTTGCCGGAATTGGTTTCGTAGGGGCATCGTATAGCGTTGAGCTACTCATGATTTATATTCTTTTACTATTCTTTATTGGATTACCAGCTGGCATTCTCTTTCTTCGTCGAATTGGGTATCTTAATCGAATTATGCGACAGACGGAAGATATGGCAAGGGGACGTTTAACAAATGATATTAAGGTGAAAGGGAAGTCACCATTAGCCAAGCATGCAGCAAATTTAAATGCATTGCGTGAAGGTGTAAAAAAATCAATGTCAGAACAAGCGAAAAGTGAACGGTTAAAAACAGAGCTTATTACGAATGTTAGCCATGATTTACGAACACCGTTAACGTCGATTATAACCTATACCGATTTATTAAAGAACCCGGATTTAACAGATGAACAACGAAAACAATATATCGATGTATTGGATAAAAAATCAGCCCGTCTTAAAACGTTAATAGAAGATTTATTTGAAGTGTCAAAAATGGCCAGTGGGAATATTGAAATAACAAAACAGAAGCTAGATTTAACTCAATTGGTGCAACAAGCAATAGGAGAACATGAAGAGGCCTTTTCCCTTTCAAATTTAGAGTTACGTATTTTAATGCCAGAGGAACCCCTCTATGCCTATGTAGATGGTCAAAAAATGTGGCGTGTTATTGATAATTTAATTGTCAACACATTGAAATACTCGTTAGAGGGAACAAGAGTATATGTTACTTTAAAACAAATTGGATCCAATATTGAGTTTTCAGTAAAAAATGTTTCAAAGTATGAATTAAATGAAAACGTTCAAGAGCTTACAGAACGCTTTAAAAGGGCGGATGCTTCCCGCCATACAGATGGTTCTGGATTAGGGTTAGCGATTGCTCAGTCGATTGTTGATTTACACAATGGCCGTCTTACTGTTGAGGTAGATGGAGATTTATTTAAAGTGACAGTAACTATTGTTGGAAATAGTTAACAGTATGCCGATAGAGGACGTCCTAACACGCATTTTAGGGCGTCCTCTTTACTACTTGAATATGAACATTTTCTCTCAACATGGTATACTTTGGGTATTACAAATAATGGAGGAATACGAATGGGGAAAATCGTTGGCATATCGATTGTCTTCATCATTTATAGTGCACTTACAACCTATTTAGGGTTAAATTTTAAAAAGTGGCTAGAAGCAATTCATCTTTTCCGTTGGCCCGTAGTTTACTGGATTGTTTTCTTCCTCATTGCATTTAGTTTTATCATTGGAAGATTTCATGAAACCTTAAGACCATTATCAGTAGTCGGTAACTATTGGATGTTCTTTTTTGAGTATGGACTCATATTATGTATCATCACGAATCTCCTAGTAACGTTTACACCATTAAAAAATATTGCTGTTATTGGGTCTGTTGTCGTTGGACTTTTAGTTGTATTGTTTGCTTGGGGTAGCTATAACGCCTATTCTCCAGTAGTACGTAATTTAGGAATTTCCGTTGACAAAAGTGGTGAGCCAATCCGATTAGTAGTAGCATCTGACTTCCATTTAGGGGTCCTTTCGAACAAAAAACATCTTCAAAGGTTTGTGGAGCTATCAAATGATGCAAACCCGGATCTTGTTTTATTAGTTGGCGATTTAGTCGATGATGATCCGAAATGGTTTTTGGAAGAAGGAATGGCAGAGGTGATGTCAAAGCTAAAGTCAACATATGGTGTATATGGAGTGCTTGGAAATCACGAATATTATGGTGGGAAAATTCCTCAATTTGTCGAAGAAATGAAAAATGCAAATGTTCAAATTTTGATGGATGAAACTATTTTAGTTGGAAATCGTTTGTATTTAACAGGTCAGGAAGATGTGACGAATAAAGATAGACGATCGATTGCTGAGCTTAAGCCTGAAAAGGAACAATTGCCATGGATTGTAATGAATCATACTCCTTACGATTTACATCTTCCGCAAAAGGCAGGGGTAGATCTTCATTTATCAGGGCATACCCATCTTGGACAACTGTGGCCGAACAATTTTATTACCGATAAATTATTTGAACTTGATTATGGACATATGAAAAAAGGGAATATGCATGCTTTAGTATCTTCGGGTTTTGGTTTTTGGGGTCCACCTACAAGAATTGGTAGCCGCTCTGAGTTATGGGTAGTTGATATCACATTTTCGGGCAACTAAATTAATCGATTTTAACATTGATGGTTTTTGTGCAATTAAGCAAAAGTAAAAAATGAGGAGACTATTATTTTTATGGAATTATTTGAACTTATTAAAGCGGTCATCCTTGGTTTTGTTGAAGGGATGACAGAATTTGCTCCTGTATCTTCAACAGGACATATGATTATCGTAGATGATCTATGGTTAAAGACAAAGGAGTTTTTAGAACCAGGTTCTGCCAACACATTTAAAATTGTTATTCAGCTAGGTTCGATATTAGCAGTTGTAGTCGTAATGTGGAAGCGTATGTTAAGTTTGGTAGGATTATATAAAATTAAAGGACAAACGGCTTCTCGTAAATTTAATTTAGGACATGTCATCGTAGGGATTATTCCTGCTGGTGTGTTTGGCGTATTGTTCGAAGATTATATTGATGAAAACTTATTTTTCACATCAACAGTTATTATTGGGTTAATTGTTGGGGCCATTTGGATGATTATTGCTGATAAATTTGGTCCAAAACGTCCTAAAATTACATCTTTAGACGATCTATCCTATGGAAAAGCATTTAAAATCGGCTTAATCCAATGTTTATCTTTATGGCCAGGATTCTCTCGTTCAGGTGCGACAATTTCAGGTGGGGTTATGTTAGGACTTGACCATAAGACGGCTTCAGACTTCACGTTCATTATGGCTGTTCCGATTATGGCAGGGGCTAGTGGTTTATCCCTTGTGAAAAACTGGAGCGAAATTAATCCTTCTGATTTTGGATTTTATGCCCTTGGATTTATTAGTGCCTTTGTTTTCGCATTAATATCTATTAAATTCTTCTTAAAGTTAATATCACGTATTAAGCTAGTACCGTTTGCAATTTATCGATTAATTTTAGCGGCAATTTTAATTGTTGTATTATATTTATAATGTAAACGCCTCAAAATTTGAGGCGTTTTTTATTCGGCATTTTCACTTTCTACTTCTCGATTTTCCACTTTTTTCTACTTTAGTTTAGAAAACAACCTTTTTATATTCGCAATAGCATTTAAAATAAACGGATAAATAAACACTAAAACGAAAGATAATCTACCAAAAAAATCATTTATCGTTTTAATTTGGGACCGTGATTCTACAAATAAAGTTCCGATAAAAATAATGATTGAGAAAATGTAAATAAATTTCTTTTCACTTACTTTTATCATTCGTATGAAACCACGATGGGCAGACCAAGCATATAAACAAAGGTTTGGTAAAATGATAATTAACCAAAAACAAATTGTAAAAAGTTCAATTCTTTCGATAAAGGGGAGACGGATAATGCTGAACATTGTTAATGTAGCCCAAATGTATTTTTCAAGTTGTTCCCCGCTAAAGAAAGATAAGCTAATTAACATAACGAATAAATAAATAGCCAATGTTGAAAGTAGTCCTAAGTGGACATATTTTTTTGCCTTATTCTGTTCCTTAACGAAGGGATAAAGTACATTTAATACTTCAAAACCTACAATTGTAAAGGACATGGAATAAGCTCCCTTTAGTATACTGATTAAATCACTACCGAATACAGGTAAAACATGATTGTAGTTAGCATACTCTAGTGGAAATAATAAGATAGCTAAAATCCATAGTGGTAAAACATAACTAAAGAAACAAATTCCTATGATTACCCGTAGTCCTCCAGAAAACGTATAAATAACTATTAGTAAGACAGTGATGGTGATAAAGGATGTACTTAAATCAGGGAATACCCATACATTAATAACTTCTGTGTAAGTTCTTATAACAACAAAGAATGCTAATAAACAGTAACTAATTAAAACTAAATTCATTAAATTTCCTAAATATTTACCAAATACATTTATTTGGATACCGAAAATATCATCGGAACCGTACATCTCTAATGTTTTAAACATAACAAAAACTACAAGATGAGCGGCAATAAAACTTATAATAATGGATATCCAAGCATCTTGTTTCGCTTCTTTGTAAATTACACTTTGAAATCCATGTATTCCTACCCCAATTTGAACTGCAGTAGTTGTAAATAAGAGAAGTGAAGCGTTAAATTTTTGACTTGGGTCTATTTGCAAATGCTTTTTCACTAATACCCCTTTCTCTTCCCTTTAAGGAATGCAAGGCTCTCGTAAGATTTAGTATTTAAAATAACAATGATATTTAAAAATTGATCTTTCATTTTGTTCTTGTCACCTTTAATATCCCTACTCAGAAGGGATTTCTAATTTCATAATTACCGTAATTTATAAAATTATTCTTCCGATATGCGATTTTAAATTTTGCATACAAAAAGGGAGATAGATGAGTGGGGAAAATTAGATTTGAACTGCTTAAATATGATTGAAAATAATAATTTGGAAAGTTAATGAATTATAAAAAATGCTTGGACAACGAAAAAGCCCAAGCATTTTCATCTTAATTCGATGGAATTCTTTTTTAGAAAAAAAGGGGGGTTACTTAATCGTTAAACAGATTAAAAATTCCACCGATTCCGCCTTCACCTGCATTATTTCCGCCTCCGCCTTTTGAAACAGGAGCAGCAGCAAATACACGGCTTGCTAATCGGCTAAATGGTAACGATTGAATCCATACTGTACCAGGACCACGTAAAGAAGCAAGGAATATTCCTTCCCCTCCAAATAAAGCGGTTTTTACGCCACTAACAGGTTGGATATCATAATCAACAGAAGAAGTCATCGCCACTAAACAGCCAGTATCTACTAAAAGCTTTTGACCGGCTTGCAAATCAATTTTCTCAATAGCTCCACCGGCATGGATGAATGCTAATCCATCTCCTTCAAGTTTTTGCATAATGAAACCTTCACCACCGAAGAAGCCAGCACCAATTTTACGTTGGAATTCAATACCGACAGAAACGCCTTTCGCAGCAGCTAAAAAAGAATCCTTTTGACAAATAATTTTCCCGTTATATTGACTTAAATCCATTGGAATAATTTTTCCTGGATATGGGGCTGCAAAATAAACATGTTTTTTTCCTTCGCCCACATTCGTAAAGGTTGTCATAAATAAACTTTCACCGGATATTAATCGTTTCCCAGCGCCCATTAACTTTCCCATAATGCCACCGCTGTTTTTAGAGCCGTCACCGAAAATGGTTTCCATTTTGATTGCTTCGTCCATCATCATTAAACTTCCTGCTTCGGCAATGGCTGTTTCGTTAGGATCTAGTTCGACTTCTACAAACTGCATATCATCTCCGTGCAATTTGTAGTCAATTTCATGGTTGTTCATTATTCATATCCTCCTAAGTTTAATAATACATATATACCATTTAAGGTTACGTTTCACCTCTCGGAAAGGTTTCATTCAAAATTTCATAAAATCTAAATCTATGAATAGAGGAATTAAGGTGGAAAAAGTCGAATAAAAGACAATATAAGAGGAAATTCGAGCGAAAATAGGGAGGGTGTTATGGAAATTAGAAACTTTATCAATGGTAAATGGATAACAGATGATGGTTTAGAGACAGTTCCCGTTGTAAATCCGGCTAATGGAGAACAGCTTGCAACTGTTCCCCTTTCAACAAAAGCTCAAGTAGATGAGGCTGTAGCAGCAGCTAAAAGAGCACAAAAATCTTGGGCGCTAGTTCCTGCCCCTAAACGAGCAGATTTTCTATATGAAATTGGTTATAAATTAAAAGAAAAGAAGGAACATCTAGCCCAAATTTTGACGAAGGAAATGGGTAAAGTCATTGAAGAAGCACGTGGAGAAGTGCAAGAAGGTATTGATATGGCCTTTTATATGGCCGGGGAAGGGAGACGACTGTTTGGGGAAACGACTCCTTCCGAGCTTGCAGATAAATTTGCGATGAGTGTCAGGGCGCCGATTGGTGTAGTAGGCCTCATTACACCATGGAATTTTCCGATTGCCATTGCAACTTGGAAGGCGTTTCCGGCGATCGTCTCGGGGAATACAGTTGTCTGGAAACCTGCCACTGAAACGCCTCTTATGGCTTACGAAATGGCAAAAATATTAGAAGAAGTAGGATTGCCGGAAGGGGTTGCCAATGTCGTATTTGGTGCAGGTTCAACAGTTGGAACTGCAATGATTGAGCATCCGGATGTCAAAGTCATTTCTTTCACCGGTTCTACGGAAACAGGAAGTAAGGTTGCCGAACTTGGCGGTAAGCATTTAAAAAAGGTATCCCTTGAAATGGGTGGTAAAAACGCTGTAATTGTAATGGATGATGCCAATTTACAGTTAGCGGTGGATGCGATTATTTGGAGTGCATTTGGAACAGCTGGTCAACGTTGTACAGCGTGTAGTCGTGTCATTGTCCATAAAGATGTTAAAACTGAATTGGAGTCTATGCTAGTTAAATCGATTGGTCAGTTAACAATAGGAGATGGTCTCGATCCAACGGTAAAGGTTGGCCCTGTTATTAATCAAGCTGCCCTTGAAAAAATCAACCGTTATGTTGAAATTGGGAAGAAGGAAGGGGCGACTCTCCTAGTTGGAGGCAGAGTATTATCAACACCACCATTTGATAAAGGATATTATTTTGAACCAACTATTTTTACAGATGTTCAAAATGATATGGTGATCGCCCAAGAGGAAATTTTCGGACCAGTCGTAAGTATAATCGAAGTAGCAAGTCTAGATGAAGCGATTGAAGTGAACAATAGTGTGAAATTTGGTTTATCGAGTTCTATCTTCTCTCAAGATGTTAATAAAATATTTAAAGCACAAAGAGATTTAGATACAGGAATTGTTTACGTAAATGCAGGAACAACAGGTGCAGAAATTCATCTTCCTTTTGGGGGGACAAAAGGAACTGGAAATGGGCACCGGGATTCCGGTCAAGCAGCTTTGGATGTGTATACAGAATGGAAAAGTATTTACGTTGACTATAGTGGGAAACTTCAACGAGCGCAAATTGATACTGAAAACTAAAGCAGAAAAAGGGGATGGGTTTAATGAAAGTAGTAGTTTTAGGCGCTGGCTTAATGGGGAAAGAAGTAGCGAGGGATTTAAACTCTATCGAAAATGTAGAAAAAATATATTTGGCAGATATCGATACGAATGCAGCTCAACAATTTGTTGACTCTCTTTCAACGTCGAAAATCGAAGTAGTATCTTTAAATGCGAAAAATGAAGATGAATTACGTAACGTCATGGCAAAGGGGGACGTTGCTGTTAATGCACTATTCTATGAATTTAATGAGAGGGTTGCAAAGACAGCTATTGAAGTTGGCGTCCACTCTGTCGATTTAGGAGGACACATCGGGGAAGTAACGGAACATATTTTGACATTACATGAAGAGGCAAAGGCGAAAAATGTCACATTAATTCCTGATTTAGGCGTAGCTCCTGGGATGATCAATATATTAGCCGGATATGGTGCTTCTAAATTAGATACGATTGAATCGATAAAGCTTTATGTAGGTGGTATTCCGACTAAACCTGAACCACCGCTAAATTATACACAAGTATTTTCTTTAGAAGGGGTTATCGATCATTATACAGAACCTGCGAAAATAATTAAGGATGGAAAGTTAACTGAAGTAAAATCTCTTTCTGGAATTGAGCCAATTTATTTTGATCAATTTGGCGTTCTAGAAGCCTTTTATACTTCTGGTGGAACGTCCACGTTAACGAATACTTTCCCTCATGTTAAAAACCTTGAATATAAAACGATTCGTTATAAAGGGCATGCAGAAAAGTTTCAATTGCTTGCCGATTTAGGGTTCTTAGATAAAGGAAATAAAGTGGAAGTCGATGGAAATGAAGTAGCGGTCCGCGATGTTGTCCGTGAGGCTCTAAAGAAAAAACTGTCGCTAGGAGATAAAGAAGATGCTGTTCTATTGCGTGTCATTGTTTCAGGTGAGAAATCCGATGAGCAATTAACTTATGAATACGAATTAACGATTAAAAGAGATGAAAAAACGACGATGACGGCTATGGCTCGTGCAACAGCATGTACGATTGCTACAGTTGCTGTTATGGTTGGCAGTGGTGTGATTACTGAGCACGGTGTTTATCCGCCTGAATCAATTGTTCCTGGTGATGAATATATCGAGAAAATGGCAAAACGGGGCGTTATGATTAAAGAAACTTCCCATCGTTCAACTATTGTTAAATGGTAGTGTAACGTCAAATTAAATATTTTAAGTGTGGAGAAATCAAACGATTTTTCACACTTTTTTTTTGGAAAAAATTTTATAAAAAGTTTGTAACGAAACGAAGAAATAAAAGTCTAATGGGATAAATACATTCTAAAGGGGAGGAAACAGATGAAAAAAAGATTATATATTAGTGGAATCCTTTTGATGGCCATCGCACTTATTGCCTTCGTAAGTGTTTGGATACTAGGGAAAAAAGTTGAGGTCAGCGCTTCTTCAACTGTTTTTATAAATCAACCGTACCATGTCCATTTTTCCCATAAAATGAATGACAATAGTATTCAAGATCAATTCATTTATATTACGAATGCAGCTGGGGAAAAGGTTAAGGGCGAAATTACTTTGGAACAAAATAAACAGTCTCTTTCAATAGAAAATTTGCTGCCTGGACAATACGTTCTTCATATTGAAGAAGAGGCCTTTAAAGAAAAACCTTTAAATACAAAGAAACAAGAAGTGGAATTTAAAGTTATAGAAGAACTTGAAAAAATTACGTCACTTCAGGAGTTGAAAGATTTCTTCCAAAATGCCATCAATACAGATGCTACGAACCATTCGATGTTTGAGACAACTGTCGAGGAAAGTAAAAGTGCAGACATGTCTTCCTCTAACGAAATATCAGGTGGAGCAAGTGACGATGGCGCCGAGTCTTATTCTACTACAAACAATCAAGTAGAGGACATTGAAGAAGGAGATATTGTCGTAACGGACGGTAAATATATTTATACTGCTGTAGATAATCAAATTATCATAACAGATGGGACAAATCACAATGCTTTAAAAATTGCTAGTAAAATTACATTAGATGGAAACAGTTATCCATCTCAACTAATGATACATCAAAATATGTTAATCGTTGTTATGGATGATTATGTGGAGACAAAAAAAGATGGATATGCTAGTGGAAATAGTATGACAAAGGTAGCCTTTTATAGTATGGAGAATCCAGCTAAACCTAAGTTAATAAGAGAGTTTGCACAAGATGGTTATATAAACGGAGTTCGTAAATATAATAATATCCTGTATATTGTGTCAAATAAGGCGCCGGAATATTGGCTGTTAGAAAAAGAAAAAGATGTTGAATTGCGACCATACACTTATGATAGTGCTCAAGATAATGAGGTAAAGCCGATGGATTTAGACCAGTTGACGATTTTACCAGGATCCAATGAGCCAAACTATATAATTATATCGTCTATTGATTTAAACAATTTTGAAGAGAAAAAAATTGAAACAAAAGGTTTTCTAGGTGGTAGCTCCTCGTTATACATGTCGGAAAATGCCCTTTATTTAACAGCTGTTGATTTTATGGCGAGAACACTAGAAAAAGAAACGGATTCAAAGGTATCGACGGATATAGCCATTTTACCAGCAGGACCAACAACTACAGATATTTTTAAATTTACAATTGATGGAGTGAAAGTGGAGTTTTTAGCTTCAACTTCTATTACAGGAAGTCTTTTAAATCAATTCTCGATGGATGAACATAATGGTTATTTCCGTATTGCAACTACTGAAGGAGATGCATGGGGCGGTACGAATGAATCTACTAAAAATCATCTCTTTGTTTACAATGATAAATTGGAAAAAGTAGGGGAAGTAACAGATTTAGCGAAAGGAGAACGAATATACTCTGCCCGTTTTATGGGGGATAAAGCCTATATTGTGACATTTAAACAAGTAGATCCGCTGTTTGTAATTGATTTACAAAATCCGAAACAACCGAAAGTATTAGGTGAATTGAAAATCTCTGGTTATAGTAATTATCTTCATCCGTTAGATGAACATCATTTAATCGGAATAGGATACGATACAGAATCAAGGATAGATAGTACTTCTAAACAGCCTATTATAACAACGAAAGGTATTAAAGTATCTTTATTTGATATTACAGATTACGAAAACCCGAAGGAACAAGATTCGGTTGTAATAGGTGGGCGTGGTACCCACTCGGAAATAGAGTATAATCATAAAGCTTTATTTAGAAATGAAGAATATAACTATTTTGGATTCCCTGTGACGGTTTATGAAGGGAAAGGGGAATACGACGTCGAATATAAAGGCTCTGGGGCCGTTATATACGAAATTACGGCTGATCATGGTATTGAGTTAAAAGGAAATTTAATCACTCCTGCAAAACAAGGAGAAGAATATGAAAACTGGGAAACGTTAATTACACGTTTACTTTACATTGAAGACACATTGTATACCGTTTCAAGAGATGAAGTGAGGAGCTACAATTTACAAAACTTCAATGCTTTAGGTAGTGTGAAGCTAAAATAGCCTTAAGAAAGAATAGATAGTACAATTCAGCAAAAACTGGATTGTACTTTTTATCTTAAAATTAAATAGATAGTTATTAATGAAGTAGAAATTGTTGAAGGTTATATTCCTTTCGTATGTAAAGGTTACGAAATATTATGATTCCCTTGTTTATAAAATGGACAAAATTACCACAATTAAAATGAAAATTAATAATGTTTGTATTGAGATAATCTTTACTGTTCGATAATATGAGCATGGAGAAAAAGGAGATTGACTCAAAAATATGAACAATGAACAAAATTTTGAATTGGCACTAGACTGTTTTTTACTAGCTGGCCAAATAATGATGGAAAGCGGAGCGGAAACTTATCGAGTAGAAGATACAATGCTTCGTATGGCTCGCTCCCAAAACATTGAGGATGCTCAAAGTTATGTAACTCCAACAGGAATCATTTTATCCTTAGGAAAAAAACAAGTTACGAAAATAACGTCCATAGCAGCAAGAATTACGGACTTGCATAAAATTGCCAAGGTCAACAATGTCTCGAGAAAGCTTACTAGCCAAAGGATTACGTTAGAAGAGGCATATGAAGAGTTAAGAAAAATACAAAAAACGAATTATTTTTTACCAGTACATTTACAAATATTAGCTGCATCCATTGCAAGTAGTTGTTTTTTAGTATTAGTGAACGGCTATTGGTCGGATATGCCTGTTGCCTTTGTGGCAGGAGGAGTCGGATTTTTCGTTTTTATGATTATTCAAGAGATGACAAAGGTGAAGTTTTTCTCGGAGTTTTTAGCTGCATTAGTCGTTGGATTGATTGCCTCTTTGGCGGTACAGTTCGGACTAGGAAAAGAAATGGACAAAATTATTGTTGGCAGTGTCATGCCCCTCGTTCCAGGTTTGATTATTACGAATGCCGTTCGTGATTTAATGGCAGGGCATTTTACGGCTGGAATAGCTAAGGGAGCCGAAGCCTTTTTAACAGCCTTTGCAATTGGGGCTGGTATTGCTCTCATTGTAGCTTCTTAAGGAGAATGAATATGGAGTTTATTATACAAGCATTATTTAGTTTTATATTTACAGCTTGCTTTGGTGTCATTTTCAATGCACCTACAAAGGCAATTCCATATTGCGGTTTCGTTGGTGCGATCGGATGGATGGTATACTATATCCTTTACGAGGTTAAGGTCACAGAAGTACAGGCTTCTTTTTTAGGGGCATTTGTCGTTGCCCTAGTAGCTCAAATTTTTGCCCGGCGGTTTAAAATGCCAATGATTATTTTTAATGTTTCAGGAATTATTCCGTTAGTTCCGGGTGGTATCGCCTATAATACGATGCGTAATATTGTCGAACTAGACTATAATATGGGAATTCAAAATGGTATGCGCGTATTTATGATTTCCGGTGCCATCGCAATGGGACTTGTTTTTGCAGAGGTAATTGTACAATTAGTGATGAGGATGTTCCATAAGGGCAGAACGTCTATGCAATCTTACGCAAGAGCAAAAAGAAGGCAAAAAATTAAGTAGACAAATAAAACTGCAAGGCACTCGGTACTGACCATCATTTTTGAGACAATAAGAAAACACCCTACTTTACAGTTAGTTGACGGTATTTAACCGGCGATTGGCTGTTTAGTTTCGTTTGAATACGGATATTGTTATAATATTTTATATAGTTTTCGACGATTTGGATCACATGCGCATTCGTTGTGCGATTGATTCCGTCGAGATAGAACGTTTCAGACTTTAGCGAGGAGTGAAACGTTTCAATTGGAGAATTATCAGCGGGCGTGCCTTTACGAGACATGCTCATGGTAATTCTTTTTTCTTTTACTGCCTTTTGATAGTCATAGGACGTATATACAGAACCTTGATCGCTATGCAGGATACAGCCTTCAGGTAATTCTGGTAGCTGATTTAATGTATCTAAAACAAACTCTGTATCTTGAGTAAATCCGATTGTACGCGCTACAATCTCGCCATTAAAGACATCTAGAATACTTGAAAGATACATCATTGATTGACCAAAAGGCAAGTAGGTAATATCTGTTACTAACTTTTCAAATGGTGCTTCCGCTGTAAATTCACGATTTAATAAATTCGGTGCGACGTATGCTGGTTGTCCAGTGCGTTTACGTTTCTTCACTTTTACTCGACACTGCCAACCATATTTTTGCATTACTTTTTGTACTGTATTTTCACTTATCGGTTCTCCATAAATGCTTGTGATTTTTCGGTATCCGTATCGATATTTATGAAGTTTACACAACTCACCCATTCTCTTATCCCGAATGTCTTTCTTTGTTTCAACGTTATTATTCTTTTTCCAACGATAATAAGATGATCTACCTACCCCCAAGTGGTCACAGATTTCGCCAATTGTCATGACTTCTTTTAGTTCTTCTACCAATTGCACAACTATTCTTGGTACCACTTCCTTTCCCATTCTGCGTACTTTTTTAAAACTTCAATTTGTTGCTTTAAATAACGGTTCTCAGCCTTTAATTTAGCTGTTTCATTTTCATATTCTGGTCCTTTACCATAGGTATATTGCTTTCCAACTGGCTGTTCAAGGCGATGAAGTTCTCCATTTCGATACCACTTCATCCACGTTTTTAGTTGTGTATAATTTCGAATATTCAATTCTTCTAAAACTTGATTAACAGGTATTCCTGCTAATCTCATTTCGATTGCTTTCATTTTAATTTCTACTGGATAACTAACTCTTGTTCCCATAGAAAAAACACCTCCACGTTGGATTTATAGGTTTAATACCCGTTTTTCAACGAAAGGTGTTTTTATTTGTCTCATTTTTTTAGGTCAGTGCGCTCATAGATTAGAGAGTCTTGCAGTTTTTATGTTTTTATAGAGAGAATTTTATATCACTTTCACGAGTTTTCTTATAGTGTCATGACTAACAGGTTTACTAATTAAATATCCTTGAATAGCATCACAACCATATTCCTCTAATATTTCTTGCTGTTGTTTTGTTTCAACGCCTTCTGCCAATACAGTTAAGTTCATGGATTTACCAAACTGAACCATACCGTTAATGAGGCGTTGGGTTTTTTCAGATTTTAATAAGGAACTAATAAACATTTGATCAATTTTTAAAATTTTAATTGGCAACAGTTGCATATAACGGAATGAAGCATAGCCTGTTCCAAAGTCATCAAGAATAAATACAATTCCTTCGTTTTCAAGTTTTAACATTTGTTTAATAATAGATTTTTCAGCTTCAGCTTCTAAGGCGAACTTTTCTGTAATTTCAATTTGAATTAAGTTTGCCGGACAGCGAGTATTTTCTAACGTTTCTAAAATTGTTTTAGCCATGTTTTTGTCCCGGAATTCGCGGACAGACAAGTTAATACTAATTTTTAAATCTAACCCTTCACTATGCCATTTAGCAGCTTGCTTACAAGCTTCTTCAATGACAAAGGAACCGATGTTATTAATTAGACCGGTTTCTTCTGCTATTGGAATTAACTCGTCAGGTGATACAACACCAATTTCATCATCTTCCCAACGTACAAGGGCTTCTACTGCATCGATCTTTCCAGTATGGATATTTAGTTGCGGCTGATATAGTACTTTTAAATGCTGTTGATCAAGGGCGAATAATAATCTTTTCTCAATAATAGATTTTCGATTAATCGCTTTATGAGTCGCATTAGATAATGAAACAATGCTATCTCCACCAGCTTCACGAACAGTAGAAATGGTAGCAAGGGAAGCTTTCATTAAGTGGGAAAATGTTGATTGATCTTGAGGTGCACGGGTAATCCCACCACTAATTGAAATGGGTACTGCCATATTTCCATTATAAATAGGATTTTGTTTTAAATAAGTTAAAAAGCCTTGTATAAACCATTCGCCAAGAGGGGTAATGACAACAAACTCGTTTTCATTTATTCGTGCCATATGGCTGTCTTGGAAATAAATTTTCATACGTTTTGTAAATTCGACAATTAAATTGTTTTCTATATGATGATTGTGTAATTCTTTTAACGTATAAAACTTATCGATACTTATATACACGAACGTGAAATGGCGATTTTCCTTTATCATTTCGTTAACGATAATTTCTAAACGGTGTGTATTCATCAAGCCAGTTTCAGGATCGATATAAGCAATTTTCTCAAGCTTATGTTGTATATTCTTTTGACTAGTAATATCCTTTTCTATTAACACATATTGATACTGTTTATCTGTTTCGGAATAGGTTGGGATTACAGTTAAATCAACCCAATAAGGTAAACCATCTTTTGTAATTTTTTCTACTTCCCCTTGCCAAATTTGGCCAGAAGTAATAGTTTTCCAAATGATATCAACTACTTTTTTGCTGTTCTCATCTTCAGGAAAAAGCTGCCAAAATGTTTTTCCTAATACACGCTTTGGTGTCCAGTGACTCGTATTAAGGAAAGCTTGGTTACAATGAATAATTAGTCCTTCTTCATCAATCGTTACCATCATGAAGGAAGAAAATAAACCATTTTGTAGATCTTTTAAAGCTTGAGTGGAATCATTGAGTCTAGTAAATAAAGAATCTATAAGACAAGTAATAAGAATAGAAGGCTCACCTTTTATATAAACTGGAGAGGCAATCAACGTAGCGTTAATGAAGGAATCCTCAATCGTTAAAAGTTGAACTTGTTCAAAGCGTAACGACTCATTTCCCGTTAATAATCTTTTGTAGGCTTCTTCTGATAGGGAAGATAGTAAGTTATCTTTTATAGATGAATTTTTATTTACAAATGTATCTATAGAGTAACCAAAATATTTTTCACTTAAATTGTTCCAAAGGACAACACTACCATGTCGATTCAGTGCAAAAGATGGAAAAGGAGATGTGTTTACTAATTTCTCATCGATAATATTCGTATTTTCTTCGCGCATCAGCATTCGACTCCTCGAGTATCCTATATTTATACTATTATTATAGAGATTTTACAGTAAATAGTCATTCCTAAACTAATAGTAAGATTTTGATATTGAAATTTTGAAGGTCTTTAGAACTATAAAATGTTTTTTATAATGATAATTATAAACCAATATAAATATAAGGATGCATGAATAAAAAACGAACGGGAATAAAAGAGAGTGAATTTTCATACGTGTTTTAGTGCCGAAAGATTCAAAATATAAAGGTGAAATAGATGGTACTGAAGTAGTAAAATGAAGTATTACAAATACTAATATTAATAGGTATTAAAGCGTTTACAGAAAATGAAAAAATATCCAATTTGAAAATTACTTTTAAGAATGTTTATTTTTCGTAAGTGAATGCTTTCGACACTAGGAAGTTTTATCTCTTTCCGACTTTAGGCGGTTGGCAAATTTTTAAGATTTGGATTATGCTTATTTATACTAATAAGTATCAAATATAGGTAAGAAAGTCAGAAAAATACAATATATAGCGGAAATGTGAACAAAATTCAAACTTTTGAATAATTTAACATATTTTGTCGCCAGTCATAGGTCAATTTGTTAGGGGTGTGTCATGAAAACGGTTTTTAGTTATGTGAAGCCATATAAATGGCCAGCAATCATTGCACTTTGTTTAATGCTCATTGAATTATCGGTAGAGCTTATTCAACCGTTAATAATTGCTAGAATTATTGATCACGGTATTATCGTAAAGGATTTAGGAACAATCGGTTATTGGGGATTTATTTTAATTATGCTGGCTATTTCAGCATTTTTAAGTGGGATTATTAATTCTTATTTTGCTTCCCACACAGCACAAAGTTTTGGCTTTGATTTACGGAACGCCTTATTTAGTAAAATCCAATCTTTCACAATGGCAACTTACTTACGGTTTCCAACTTCCGGGCTCATTACGAGATTGACGAGCGATGTCCAACAAGTACAATCTGTTCTGTTCATGAGTTTGCGAATTATGCTTCGTGCTCCATTGGCAGCGGTAGGCAGTTTAATGATGGCTTTTTTTGTTAACCCAAAAATGGCGCTGTTTTTATTAATTGGGACACCACTTCTTATGATTTTCTTATATATTATTGTCAAAAAGGGCGTTCACCTTTTTGGTGAAGTACAGCGTCGATTAGACCGGGTAAACCGGGTTCTTCAAGAAAACCTCCAAGGAATACGGTTAGTAAAAGCTTATATGCGGGGAAACTATGAGTCTTCACGTTTTCAAGAAGTTTCAAATCATTTAAAAGTAGATACAATGAAAGCACTTCGTATGATGGAGCTAATACAACCGGTGTTGTTGTTTGTAATGAATGTTAGTTTACTCGCAGCTTTATGGTTTGGTTCGATTGATGTGAGTAACGGAAGTGCACAAGTAGGGGAATTAGTAGCGGTTGTTAACTATGCGCTACGCATGACCGGTTCCTTTTCTATGTTTGCTTTTATTATTAATGCGCTTTCCCGTGCAAAGGCTTCTTCCGAACGGATGGAAGAAATATTGTTAATTGAAAGTGGAATTGAAGAACACACTCAATCTGAAAAACTTTCACCTACTATACAACATTCCGAATCGATTCGCTTCGAACATGTAACTTTCCAATATCCGAATACAAAAAAGCCGATATTGAAGGATGTTTCCTTTACTGTTGCTACTGGAGAAACAATCGCCATAATGGGGGCGACAGGGGCAGGGAAATCCACTCTATTAAACTTAATTCCTAGATTTTATGCACCAACTTCCGGGGCGATTTATATAAATGGACAACATATAACGAAATGGCCTTTGGAGAAGCTTAGGTCAATGATTGGATATGTTCCCCAACAGTCTATGTTATTTACAGGATCCATTTATGACAATGTTAGCTGGGGTAAACAGGGGGCTGAAATGGAAGAAGTGAGGATAGCAACAACTCAAGCTCAAATTCATCAGACGGTAGAAAATTTTCCAAATCAATATGAAACACGTGTTGGTCAAAAGGGGGTCAATCTTTCCGGTGGTCAAAAACAGCGTCTTTCAATTGCCCGCGCTTTAATACGCAAATCAAAAATTTTGCTGTTAGATGATAGTACTAGCGCGTTAGATGTTAAAACGGAAGCTGCTTTTTGGGATGCGATTAAAGGTGAACGAGCAACAATGCTCGTTGTAACGCAGAAAATTCGCACAGCAAAAGGTGCGGATAAAATACTACTGCTCGATGAAGGACAGGTCATTGCCTATGGTACCCACAAACAATTACTTGAAACAAGTGAAGTTTATAAACAAATTGCCCTGTCTCAACATGAGAGGGAGGTCGATGCGTAGTGAACTTCATACGAAAACCCTTTGGCTATGAGCCAGTATTAACAAAGGAAGATGTGAAAAATTCGGTTCAAAAGAAAAAAGGACCCCGTCCAAACAATTGGAAGAATACGTTACTACGTATTTGGAAAATTGTTGATGAACAGAGAGCACTGCTCATCGCTGTTTTATTATTAGTCGTCGTCAGCTCCGCCATGTCACTATTAGGTCCCTATTTAATCGGATACATGATCGATGAATATGTGATGAAAGAGCATTTTAGTGGAATGCCACTATTGATCGTTGGATTAATTGTAATCTACTTTGTTTTAGCATTATCGTTATTTTTCCAAAATTATTGGATGATCGGCATTGCCCAACAGACGATTTATCGTATGCGTACGGGCCTTTTCCATCATCTTTTGCATTTACCCGTTTCATTTTTTGATAAAAGGCAACATGGGGAATTGATGAGCCGAGCGACAAATGATATGGAAACGGTTAGTGCCACTTTAAATAGTTCTTTTATTCAAGTGTTTTCAAGTATTTTAACCTTAACTGGTACGTTCATTGTCATGCTCAGTTTAAGCCCTTTATTAACGCTATTAACGATGATCATTATTCCTGCCATGTTTATGGCTACCCGCTGGATAACTCGAAGAACGGGGAAGTTATTTAAAGAGCAACAGGCAGCATTAGGTGCTTTAAATGGAATGATAGAAGAAACTATTTCGGGTCAACAAGTTGTAAAAGCATTTTCACAAGAAGAAAGGGTAAAGAAAGAATTTCGTGAAAAAAGTACTCGGTTAAGGAGAACCGGCTTTTGGGCTTTGACCTACTCAGGATATATTCCAAAGGTAATGAACTTTTTAAATAATATTAGCTTTGCAATTATAGCTGGTATAGGTGGAATACTTGCTTTTAAAGGGTTCGTTACAATCGGAACAATCGTCGTATTTACAGAATATGCCCGCCAATTTACTAGACCGCTAAACGACTTGGCAAACCAAATGAATACGGTATTATCTGCTATAGCAGGGGCAGAACGTGTTTTTTCCATAATGGAGGAAACAGTTGAAGAGGATATAGGAGATATGGATGATCATCATAAACTATTAGGCGACGTAAAATTCCGTCATGTTTCCTTTAAATATGAATTAGCTGAACAAGAACACACTTTAAAGGATGTTAGCTTCCATGTAAAACCAGGTCAAACCGCTGCATTAGTCGGAGCAACTGGTGCTGGCAAAACGACGATTATGCAATTGATCGCTAGATTTTACGACGTGGAGCAGGGCGAAATATTATTTGATGGAGTGAATGTACAGAAATTAAAACGTCAAACGTTACGTAGTCAAATGGCTTTTGTTTTACAGGATTCTTTTCTTTTTGAAGCAAGTGTTTATGAAAATATTCGATATGGCCGACTCAATGCAACAAATGAGGAAATTGTAGAGGCTGCTAAAAGGGCTAATGCCCATGATTTCATTGTAAAGCTACCTAATGGGTACAATACGATTTTAACATCCGATGGAAATGAAATTTCGCAAGGACAGAAGCAGCTGCTGTCCATTGCTAGAGCCTTTGTAGCAGATCCGGTAATATTATTACTCGATGAAGCAACAAGTAGTATTGATACAGTGACAGAAGTAAAAATTCAGCAGGCATTAGAAGTACTAATGGAAGGAAGAACAAGCTTTGTCATTGCCCACAGACTTAATACGATACGGAATGCAGATGTCGTATTTGTTATGCAAGAAGGTCGTATGGTTGAAGCGGGAACACAACAGGAATTAATGGAGACGAATGGTATATATGCTAATATGCTTAAACAAGCTGGTATATTATGAATCGGAGGTAATTCCATGTAATTCTTCAATTGCCCTTGCGCTCATAACATGAGTTCCTCTAAAATGGAGGCAAGTTAAAAGAACGGGGAGCAATTTAATGAACTTTTCAATAATTACCGCATCATTTCCGATTGATATAGAAACGTATAATGAAATTAAACTGTTATGTGAAACAGCCTTTGAAACAGATAAATATAGTTATAGTTCTGTTTTAAATTTACTAGAATCTAGACAATATAATGTGAAAGGCTTTTTTGTTCTTGCTTATGATGACGAACAAGATCAGCTTGTTGGTGTAGCAAGTAGTATAGATCAAATGGGTTTAAACACTTATGAATGGTCTATATTAATAGCGCCGATGTATCGTGGAATTGGATTGGATGAAGCAATTTTAAAAGTGCTAGGTGATGGCTTGCACCAACGTGGAGCTGAAGGCGAACTTGCCCTCGTTATCGAAAATGACACTGAACGACGAAAGTTTGTTGAAAAATATGGGTATTCCTATAGTTTTTCAGAAGCAACCTTTGAAGCAAAACCCGAATCGATGGAGCTATCCAATTCAATTTCAATTCGACCTTATATTGAATCAACAGATAAAGAAGCTTTAATTACAATTTTTAGTAATGCCTTTGGTGATTTACGGGAGGAATCTATCGAATTAATTACTTATAATACGGTGACCGCAGGAAGAATTTTATGGGTTGCAGTAGTAGAAGATGAAATCGTTGGGACGGTTACTTCTTCAAAAGAAGGGGAAGTGCAATGGGTGACGGCATTGGCGGTACATCCTGAAAAACAAGGTCTAGGTATAGGTACCGCTTTGTTAAATTGGGTGAAAAATTTCGCTATGCGTAACGGAGAAAAATTAGTTATGCTGGAAGTGGAAATTGAAAACGACAGAGCCCTTGCTCTATATGAAAAAGCCGGTTTTTTAAAATCAATGCAAGTAGATTATTTTATCTATACAGGTGAATAAATAAAAGGAGCCTACAATGGAAATGAACTGAACCCTATAAAGTAGACAGTTTAATTAAAAGGGAGTTCGCCACCTATTTTAAGCGACGATTAGATGGCTTCGGTATGCTACCGGAGTCATCTTCTTTAATGTCCATTGTTTTCTTGCAGTATTGTAGTAATCCATATAATTTTCTACTATGTATTTCAAATCTTTTAAGCTCTCAGCTTCTTTGTAATCAACTTCATCTTTAAAGTGCCCGAAGAATGATTCCATCGGTGCGTTATCGAGGCAGTTTCCTCGTCGTGACATGGATTGAAGGAGACCCATTTCTTTCACACGCTGTTGGAAATCAGGGTGTGTATAATGAAAGCCTTGATCGGAATGTATCATCGCCTCTGGATGTAGGTTATCATTTATAAATTCTTCTAACTTTTTTAATGTACGGCTGACAATATCCATCTTTAGACTCGTAGATAATTCATATGCCACAATCTCTCTTGTAGCTACATCTTTAACACATGATAAATAGGCAGTTTGTCCACTTCCATATTGTAGATAGGTGATATCAGTTAAGAATACTTTACCAGGCTCATCTTGTTTAAACTGGCGATTTAAATGATTAGGTACTTGGCGATGCACTTCAGTTGCCTTCGCTAATGTACGATAAGGATTGGCACGTCTCACTTTTGAATACAAATTGAATTTGCTCATTAAACGTAATATCTTCTTGTGATTCATTGGGGTTACTAGTAATTCTGTTAAAGTCATATAAAATCCACGATAACCTATTTTTCCATTTGAGGCTTCATAAATATCCTTCAATAATAAATAATCTTGATAGTCTGCTTCATCACGTAGTACTTGCTTTCCATTGTTCTGAAGCCATTTATAATAGCCACTTGGACTAACATTCGCTATTTTACAAAGATAACGAGTCATATTTTTTAATTGATACAGACGAATCGTTTCATTAATTGCCTGATATTTCTCGCTTGGCTTTAGATTCGTTTCTTCTTCGCCTGCCTTTCCATTTCTTCGAGCTTTTTTAGGAGCGTAAGCTCCGCCTCTAATAATCGAATACGCGCTTCTGCTTTTTCTAATTTCTTTTCAGCTGACAAGTGTTCAGCCTTTGGCCGACCAGAACTTGCTTTTCCGCGTCGTTCCTCTAAAAATCCTGATTCTCCAAGTGTTTGATAGGTTTTACGCCAGCGTGCAAGGGAACTTTGAGCTTTCTTTAGACCAATAATTTCTAAATCAAACCCAGCTTCATTGAAGATCTGAGCTGGTCCTTTTCCTAATTGATTTTCCTTAACCGCTTTTATTTTAAATTCGGCTGTATATTGGATGGCGCGATCTGATACTGATGCAACATTTTGGTTTGTTTCTAATAGTCTACGTTGATGTTCATTAAAAATTATCTTACTCATAAAAATTCTCCCGTTCATAAATAGTATGTTAAGTATAACGGGGTAGTTCATTGAAGAAAATAGAAAAACCCCGAATAGGTCCACTTTTTTTAAAGTGTCCACTATTCGGGGTTCAGTTCAAAATTGTAGGTTCTATTTGTTCTTTTTTATGAATGATTCTAGCCTTTGCTAAAAACTAGATTTGAGCAAACTGTTATATTTGATATAATGTATGAATGTGAAAACTATAAAAGAGAGGTAAGTTGAATAGATTCATGGAAAATGAAAATCAAATGAGTCCCGCAAAATTAATGTGGAAAATGACTCGCCCACATACATTAACGGCAACATTCGCTCCTGTTATTTTAGGTACGGTTATTGCGTTGTTTGATACTAACATAAATTGGTTAATGTTTATGGCAATGATGATAGCATGTTTAGCTTTGCAAATCGCCACCAATTTATTTAATGAGTATTACGACTTTAAGCGTGGATTAGATACAGCAGACTCAGTAGGTATTGGTGGAGGTATTGTTCGTCATGGTTTAAAACCAAGAAATGTGTTAACAGTAGCCTTATTGTTATATGTTGTTGCTGCTTTGATCGGTGTTTATATTTGTATGAATAGTAGCTGGTGGTTAGTTGCTATTGGTTTATTTGGAATGGCGGTTGGCTATTTATATACTGGAGGTCCAATTCCGATTGCATATACACCTTTTGGAGAATTATTCTCTGGTGCATTAATGGGAACAGGTTTCGTATTAATATCGTACTTTATTCAAGCAAATACAATTACTTTAAGTTCCGTTTTAATCTCCATTCCAATTGGTATTTTAGTAGGGGCTATTAATATGTCCAATAATATTCGGGATATCGATGAGGATACAAAAGGTGGTCGAAAAACGTTAGCGATTCTCCTTGGGAGAGAAAAAGGAATCACAGTGTTAGCGGTTGCTTTTGTTATATCCTATTTATGGATTATCGCACTTGTGATAATGGGACAGATAAGTCCTTGGGCATTAGTCGTTTTACTAAGTATTAAAAAGCCGATTTCAGCTATCCAAGGCTTCAAAAAGGGAGCGACAGAGCCCCGATTTATGAAAGTAGCAATGAAATCAACAGCTATCACGAACACACTATTTGCTCTTTTATTGTCACTAGGTTTGTTTATTAGTTATATTTTCTAAGTAAATGGCGTTCCTATCGAGGAACGCTTTTTTCTTTATATGAAATATCCATTATCGAAAAATATTTCTTTATTGAAATTATCTCGAATTCGAGATAAAATGGGATTAAATAAAAAGGTCGGAGGGGAATAGGGTATGGCAACGATATTGGGGCATCATCACATTTCAATGATTACAAAAAATGCAAAAAAGAATGATGAGTTTTATAAAAATATTTTGGGCTTACGTCGAGTAAAGAAATCAGTAAATCAAGATGATCCATCTATGTATCATTTGTTTTTCGGCGATTTAATCGGTAGCCCTGGAACAGGGTTAACCTTTTTTGAAATTCCGATGGCTGGGAGAACTTACAGAGGCACGAATGCAATTACACAAATCGGTCTACTTGTTCCTTCAGAAGAAAGTTTACATTATTGGAAAGACCGATTTGAACAACTTCGAATAAAGCATGGTGAAATCACGCGTTACGCAGGGAAAAAGGCGTTACCTTTTGAAGATCCAGAAGGGTTACGATTACTATTAATCAACAACAATGGTGAACGAATACCAGAACAGTGGAGAAATTGGGACAAATCGATTGTACCGATGGAACATCAAATTTTAGGTATGGGTGCCATTGAAATTACAGTAAAAAACCGAAATAAATTGGAACGTACATTGACTGAACTTTTTGGGTATGTTGTGAAAAATCGTACAGAAGAAGAGATTCTTCTTCAATCGATCGAAGGGGAAAGCTTTGGTGAAATTGTGGTGAAACAATTAGACGGACCAAATGAAAAGCCTGGTAAAGGTAGCATACACCATTTAGCAATACGAGCAAAAGACGATGAAGAATTAGCTTATTGGGAGAAACAGGTGAAAGCTCGCGGCTTTTCTTCATCAGGGATTGTGGATCGTTATTATTTTAAAAGTTTATACTTCCGTGAATCTAACGGAATATTATTTGAAATTGCAACAGATGCTCCCGGTTTTACAGTGGATGCAGATATCGAGACTTTAGGAGAAAAATTAGACTTACCTCCATTTTTAGAAGATAGAAGAGTAGAAATTGAAAGCCAATTAGAACCATTAGATTAAGATTAGAAGTATTTAATAGAAAATAAAATTTTCTTACATTAGTCTTTTTCCTCACACCGTTTCAACTCTATAGTCATAGAGTACGACAGGGGGAGGTGGAGAGTCTAATGTTAGTAAATTTATTAATTCTTTCAATTACTTTATTAACTCTTAGTTTAGTATTATATATTGTAGGTAAACTGGCAGAGAGAGAGTGGCTAAAATATTTCTCGATAGTGCCAGCTATTGCTGGTGTTATTATCCTCATTGTCGTTGCCGTAAAATACTTCTTCCCTGGCATTATATAATGAAAATATAGAAAGAGGAGCGTCCATCTTGAATGGGCACTCCTTTTTGTATAGTCTTTTTAAGAATTCAATTTTTGAATCATTTCAACCCGATTACCAAAGGGATCTCTAAATTCAAAACGGTCGAAACCTGGTATAGGGATGCCATCTAATATTTTGATATGTTCTTGAGATAATCTTACTCTCCAATAGGAAAGATCATCCACCTCGTAAGCAATATGGGCCTTCGTTTTCGTTCTATCAAAACCATCTTCTGTTCCGACATGAATGTCCTTGTCACCAACAGTTAACCAAAATCCTCCACGGCCTTTAAGGGAATCAGGTTTTTCAATTTCTTTTAAACCTAATACATCACAATAAAAATTCTTAGCCTCATTTTCAGTTCCCTTTGGAATCGTTATTTGGATGTGATGCAAACCTTTAATCATTAAATCGCCCCTTAAGTTCTGAATTTTTAGAAATCCGACATTAATTAGTATACCATATATTTACATAAGTTAATTTTATAAATAGTTATATAAAATTATAAATATTACTTATGACAACTGTTTTTAAAACCATTTAAAACATACCCTTTGAATAAATTCTTAATAAATGGATGTCGTTTTATGGATCATTCTGTATGGAGACATAAAAAATGGAGAATAATCAATTTTTCTTTTTATATAAGTCGTTGTGAATGTACGAAAAATGGAATTCAAAGGAAAGGGGTTGAAAATTTTTGTCAACCTTGTTTACGAAGTAGCAGTTGTTAAATCGAACAACTGTCGAAAGATGTTATGGAATTAAATATTTTTCTAGAAAACATCATAGGAATAGGATGTATGGGAAAGGTGTTTTTTCATTACTTGAGTGAAAGGTTAAGGAAGGGGATTTTTTGTCAACCTAGTTTACGATAATTGTATTTTGAGAAAATACCTTTGTCGATTTATGAAGCAGTACTTATTATTTTCTCAGTAAAAGAATAAAAAAAGAATACTATTAATATGTTGAACTGAACCCTATAAAGTAGACAGTTTAATTAAAAGGGAGTTCGCCACCTATTTTAAGCGACGATTAGATGGCTTCGGTATGCTACCGGAGTCATCTTCTTTAATGTCCATTGTTTTCTTGCAGTATTGTAGTAATCCATATAATTTTCTACTATGTATTTCAAATCTTTTAAGCTCTCAGCTTCTTTGTAATCAACTTCATCTTTAAAGTGCCCGAAGAATGATTCCATCGGTGCGTTATCGAGACAGTTTCCTCGTCGTGACATGGATTGAAGGAGACCCATTTCTTTCACACGCTGTTGGAAATCAGGGTGTGTATAATGAAAGCCTTGATCGGAATGTATCATCGCCTCTGGATGTAGGTTATCATTTATAAATTCTTCTAACTTTTTTAATGTACGGCTGACAATATCCATCTTTAGACTCGTAGATAATTCATATGCCACAATCTCTCTTGTAGCTACATCTTTAACACATGATAAATAGGCAGTTTGTCCACTTCCATATTGTAGATAGGTGATATCAGTTAAGAATACTTTACCAGGCTCATCTTGTTTAAACTGGCGATTTAAATGATTAGGTACTTGGCGATGCACTTCAGTTGCCTTCGCTAATGTACGATAAGGATTGGCACGTCTCACTTTTGAATACAAATTGAATTTGCTCATTAAACGTAATATCTTCTTGTGATTCATTGGGGTTACTAGTAATTCTGTTAAAGTCATATAAAATCCACGATAACCTATTTTTCCATTCGAGGCTTCATAAATATCCTTCAATAATAAATAATCTTGATAGTCTGCTTCATCACGTAGTACTTGCTTTCCATTGTTCTGAAGCCATTTATAATAGCCACTTGGACTAACATTCGCTATTTTACAAAGATAACGAGTCATATTTTTTAATTGATACAGACGAATCGTTTCATTAATTGCCTGATATTTCTCGCTTGGCTTTAGATTCGTTTCTTCTTCGCCTGCCTTTCCATTTCTTCGAGCTTTTTTAGGAGCGTAAGCTCCGCCTCTAATAATCGAATACGCGCTTCTGCTTTTTCTAATTTCTTTTCAGCTGACAAGTGTTCAGCCTTTGGCCGACCAGAACTTGCTTTTCCGCGTCGTTCCTCTAAAAATCCTGATTCTCCAAGTGTTTGATAGGTTTTACGCCAGCGTGCAAGGGAACTTTGAGCTTTCTTTAGACCAATAATTTCTAAATCAAACCCAGCTTCATTGAAGATCTGAGCTGGTCCTTTTCCTAATTGATTTTCCTTAACCGCTTTTATTTTAAATTCGGCTGTATATTGGATGGCGCGATCTGATACTGATGCAACATTTTGGTTTGTTTCTAATAGTCTACGTTGATGTTCATTAAAAATTATCTTACTCATAAAAATTCTCCCGTTCATAAATAGTATGTTAAGTATAACGGGGTAGTTCATTGAAGAAAATAGAAAAACCCCGAATAGGTCCACTTTTTTTAAAGTGTCCACTATTCGGGGTTCAGTTCATGTGGCTTATAAATTGTTTTTTTTAAAAGTCAAGTTGAAAAAAGTTTGTCAACTTAGTTTACGATAAGTTATTTTATAAAAATAAAATGTCGATAAAACGAGAAGGTGTATCATGTTCCTAATATAACAAAAACAAAATGGAGAAAATATATTCATTATGAGAATAGGTTGAAACTAAGGAACAATGTGATGAATTTTTGTCAACTAGATTGACGAAGTTGCTATCATTGTAGCATTTGCCTGTCAGATTACGTCGTTGATAGGAATGAAAACGGCTTAAATAATGAAATAAAAAATGAATTCGACAAATGGGTAAGTCGAGTAATTAGCATTTTTTATTCGATATTCTTAAAATGAAATTATATCCCATCATTTAGATAAGGTTTCTTTTTTCTTCTCTAAATGAAAAATGGAGGGAGTAAATAGAATGAAATTAAGTGTATTAGATCAAGCGCCTGTGACGAAAGGGAATACCTCTCCAGACGCATTAATAAAAGCTGTAGAACTAGCGGAAGTGACAGAACAGTTAGGATATGAACGAATTTGGCTAGCTGAACATCATAATACGAAAGGTTTTGCAAGTTCAGCACCTGAAATAACAGCAGCCTATATAGCGGCAAAGACGAAACGAATTCGTGTTGGTACTGGTGGCACTATGATTATGCATTATTCCCCTTATAAAATGGCGGAAGTATTCAAATCATTAAGTGCTCTAGCCCCTGGAAGAATTGACTTTGGGGCAGGTCGTGCACCTGGAGGAGATCATTATGCCATGTATGCTTTGGCAGAGGGAAGACAGCCTCAGGTGAATAATTTGTACGAAAAACTGCAATGGACATTGCAATTTTTAAATGATGAAGCACCTAATAATCCTTATTACCAAAGGGTTGTTGCTTCACCTACGAATGTCATATTACCACAAAGTTGGTTGTTAGGATCCAGTGGAAATAGTGCGATACAAGCAGGTCGAATGGGGTTAGGTTACTCATATGCTCAATTTTTTAATGGCTATATGAACAAACAAATATTTGATGCTTATCGAGAAAACTTTGTTCCATCGGCATTTATGGAAAAGCCAGAAATTATGGTATCTTATTTTGTAACCGTAGCGGAAACAAGGGAAGAAGCAGAGTACGAAGCGAAGCCAGCGGATATAGCTCGTTTACTGTTTATGAGGGGTCAAGTAGATCAATTGCGAATGACACCAGAGGAAGCAAAGGACTATCCGTTAACAGAAATGGATCGGATGTGGATTGAGGATACAAGAAACCAACACTTTGTTGGAACGGCTAAGGAAGTTGCAGACCTATTGCGCCAAGAGCAACAAACTTATGGTTTTGATGAGGCGATGATCTGTACGATACCCCATTCCCAAGAAGTCCGTTTGAATGTGTATCGTTTATTAGCAAAAGAATTATTATAAATGGGTTGGAGATATCTAAAAGGTATCTCCTTCTTTTTATGGAAGGGGAAGAGCAGTTTCATAATATAGTAAACGAAAGAATAAAATAGGGTGAATGCTTGTACATATAGCAAAAATTTTAAATTGTCAGGAGTGGAAACTTGAGATTTTTGCAGGCAATATTTTTGTTCTTTTGCATCTTTATCGTGTCGTATTTATTTCTTTTTGAACGATCAGTCTTTGAAACCCTTCAATACACAATCGTCATGTGGATACTCGCCATAATGATTAAAAGATAATCTATATTTATAGAATTTTGGTGGAAGACAGGATCCTTTTATATTTCCTTACATAAAGAAAAATGTAAACTAAGTCGGTGGGGATTTTTAAGTATTATTTTAATTTTAAATGGTCGTATTAAAAAGAGATGAAAAAGGGCACATATTATATTACTAAACTGTTTGTGTAAACAATGTTGACAAAAATTACTGAAGCCGAAATGTAAATATTAAGCTTAGCAGATTCAAATTAGAACAAAATATGTGAGAATTTAGTTTAGTTATATAATAGTGCTCCCTTTACTCGGTATCAAAGTGAAACTTTTTTAGCTGTTCTTGTAGTAAATCCACTGGTATAAAAAGTCCAACGTGTCCATAGTCTCTATCTTTTAATGTAGCAAAGATTATACCTATTACCTTGCCTTCTTTATTAATAACAGGGCTACCGCTATTTCCTCTATATACAGGTGCATCCAGCATAAGTACTTCTTTATCCCAATCAGAAAGAAGGGTGGAATCGATCACTTTTCCTTCATTGGCGATTCCAGTGAAATATAATGGGTTACCTATAAAATAAATACTTTCCTTTTTGGTTGGTGTATACGTATCGGCCAATGTTAAATAAGGTAAATCCTCTTCGTCCACTTTTAATATAGCTAAATCAATTTCTGGATAAGTCTCAATTACTTCGCCTTCATAAAGCTGGTCATTTGAAAATATGACAGTAATGGTAAGGGCGTCTTCAATGACGTGATCATTTGTAACAATGTATCCATCCTCCGATATAGCGAATCCAGTCCCTTTTCCGTCATTCGTTTTAATTTCTACTACGGCTTGTTTATAAGTTTGGATGTCTTCTTGACTAGAGAGTCTTGAAGATACTTTTAAAAATTCAATGGCAGGTATAGAGAAAATTTCAAAAATAACAGCGAATGTACTAAAGGACAGCATGACGGCCATTATCCAAGCAAAAAGGCGAACCGACTTCGGTTTTTTTGTCGGTTTTTTGACGCCAGCTAACCGTTCTTGGCGCTCTTTTTCTAATGCTTTTTGTTGTTCTTCGAGAACTAGTTCGATTAATTCTTCTTCGCTAATTGGCTCAAATCCATTTTCATCCTTTGCCATACCATCCCTCCAAAAAAACTACCTAATGTCATCATATCCGATAAAGCAAACCTTTGGAAAGGGAACGGTATAGGGGAGTGAAAAGGAAATTCTACTGGAATTACCAATAATTCTCACCTTTTGTTAAAATAGAGGGGAGGGGGGCTAACATGACAATTTATATACAGACGGTAAAGAAAAATATATTTATGGTACTAATAATGATTGTACTTATGTTTTTTACATATGGATGGTGGCTTTTAATGCCATTTTTTGTTTTTCCCAGTCTATTTCTTCATCTTGGAATTCCTTCATTTCTGATCTTTATAATTATTTTTTTAAGTGTAGGTATTTTATTTTCAATCTTTTTTATTCCCTTGCATTGGTCCTTTGCAAAGGAATATGCATCAAAAAGAGATAAAAGGAAAATATCAGTATTTTTCCTTATTCAAGGGATAACTGTTTTAAGCGGAAGTATTTTAATTGTGATTGTTTTTTTTCTTTTCTATTATTTTTATAAATAAATGAGATATTTTCGAGACAATGAAATTATAAGAACAACTTTATGAGGATAATAGCGGAGGGAATAATTTTTTTAAATTGTTGTATAACTTTCTAAAATACTTTTTATATTTTTTTATAGGCTGTAATTTAGTTGTAAAAGGTGACTGGTTTATTTTGACTGCTTTTTCATGCTCTTTAGGTGTATCTTTAGGTATTGCCTTAGTTCAATATTATTCAAATAGAAAAGTGAGTCAGAGGTAACCTAATGATCAAAATTGTTTTGTTGATTTAATCATTTGTTCCCTGTTAATGCTATAGAGTTGTTCATAAATCGCTATAAAAACGTTGGTATAACAGGAGTTACGCGCACTTTAGGTGTTGCATTACTTGAACCAAAAATAGAAATGTGACATAATATAAGTTAATTGGATAGTTAAATGTTTTCTAGGGTTCCGCATGATTTCATGGTCTGGTCCGAGAGAAAACTCACAGCACTTTTGCTGTGTCACGGAAGGATAAAAGCCTGGGAGATATTTTAAATATCTCTTAGGCTTTTTTGTTTGGAGGGAGAAAAATGAAATCTTGGTTAAAAGTTTTTCTAGCTGCATTACTAGAAGTATTTTGGGTTATTGGTTTAGCCCATGCAGATGAATTGTGGGAATGGATTGGAACAATCGTTGCCATTCTTATATGTAATTATTTATTAATTAAAGCAACACAGGAACTACCAGCAGGAACGGTGTATGCTGTTTTTGTAGGGCTAGGTACAGCTGGGGCAGTTCTTTCCGAAATCATATTTTTTGATGAACCGTTTCATATTATTAAAATTTTATTAATCGGTTTGTTATTAGTAGGTGTCATTGGATTGAAGTTAGTGACAGACGAAGGTCAGAAGGAGGATGAAGAATAATGGCGTGGTTATCGTTAATTGTTGCTGGGGTTTTTGAAACTTTTGGTGTCGCGATGTTAAATCAATATAGCGTAAGTAGAAGTTGGAAGCCACTCGTTTTTCTATTCCTTGGCTTTTTTATCAGCTTAACGTTGCTTAACTATTCAATGAATACAATACCAATGGGCACGGCCTATGCCATTTGGACGGGTATCGGTGTTGTAGGGGGAACCATAGTCGGAATGCTTTTTTATGGTGAATCTAAGGATTGGAAACGTATTTTATTTATTTTTATTATTTTATGTGCCAGCATTGGATTGAAGTTAGTTTCATAAAAAAGGAAAGCTCTGAGGTTTATAAATACCCCAGAGCTTTTGTTTTGAATCAAACTAAAGAGTAATTACCATATCCCATAAAAAAACACATCCACTAATGTGAAGGTGATATGGGAAAGTCAGAAGGTCATCCTTTACTAATGGTTAACCCTTTTCTGTTAGAAATACTTAAACTCATCGTATCACTATTTACCCAAATTATTTCATTCTCTAAACTTTCAATAAAGACACCTGAGAATGTATTTCCATTTCTGTCAATGACGGTAATACGATCTCCCAGTCGGAGATAAGAATAAGGGTTTTGCACTAACAGTTCTCTTAGTTGTAGAATGTTTTCTAATAACTGATTGTATTGTTCTTGATTTTGTAATTGGTGCTCGATATGCATTTGATTTTGAGAAGTTAACTCATTTTGTAAATTCGATCCCATGTTTTGGATATTTCTTAGTATTGTTTGTAATGTATTGGATAAATGATTAAATTGTTCGTTCATATTCGTTTGTAATTGATTTTGGCCGTTTAACAATCTTTCTTGAGTTTGTTTCAATTGACTTGATAAAGGTCTCATTTCCTGAAGCATTTGTTGATTATTCATTAAAAGATGGCGTTGTTGAAGAAGCATTTGTCTTAGTTCATTGTTTAATCTGTTTACTGTAAGTTCTTGATTATCGGAAAGGGTATCAACTACCCCATTTAAATTCTGGATTTCATTAATCACTGTTTTCTTAAAGGATTGATAACTATTCGAGAGTTCTGCCAACGTATTATTTAAAGTACCTTGTTGTATTTTAGTTTGAATGGAGCTTTGGCAAATGTGTTTATTCATACATTGAAGCTGTTCCAAAATCATTTCATGCTGTTGTTGTGCCGCCAACATAAACTCACTTAATGTATTCGATACAAACGTATGTTGGTTATTGGATTCAACGTTAGAATCGTCTTTTAACCTATATAAATTGTTCACGATGGGTGAATAATAAATGGGGGTTTCCATGTGAATTCTCCTGTCTTTGTGGACATAGTTATTAATACTATATGGAATGACTAGGTGGATGTGACAGGACAGAAGCCTATATGTATCGTTTATTAACAATAAAAAAGAGGCTGGGACAAAACCCACCTCTGAAATGAAAAGCCGGTGAAATTTTACGATAAGTAAAATTTCACCGGCTTTGATTATTTTAAATAAAAAATAAGGACCACTTCTGATAAAATTAAGTCACCACAACAAAATTATACAGAAAGAAGGATCCTTATGTTTAAAGATTATAACATGAATCAACTCGTTTTGCCTTTAGATTTAGAAGTAAAATTACAAAATAATGATATTGCTTTCCATATCCATCATCTAGTTGAAAGTATCCCTCATGAAGCGTTCGAACCATTTCTACGAAATGAGGGGTGTCCTGCCTATCATCCACGTATGATGCTTAAAATTATCTTATGTGCCTATACACAATCTATCTTCTCAGGACGGAAAATTGAAGCCCTATTAAAAGACAGTATCCGAATGATGTGGCTAGCCCAAGGATATGAACCAAGCTACCGTACAATCAACCGATTCCGTATTCAACCAGAAGTGAAAGATTTAATTCGTCAATGTTTCGTTCAATTCCGTTGCCAATTGATTGAAGAAAAGCTTATTGATCAAGAAGCGATTTTTATCGATGGTACAAAAATTGAAGCAAATGCGAATAAATTTACGTTTGTTTGGAAGAAAACCATTGAAAAATATCACCAAAATTTAATTGAAAAGTCAAACCAGCTATACAATGAGCTACTAGAGAGTGAAATCATACCTGAAATTCAACGTGAAAGCGATAAACAGTTATCATTGGAAGAACTCGCTCAATTAGTTCAAAAAGTGGACGATGTCGTAACTGAATATGATAAACAAATTGAAACATCATCAGATGTTCTAGAACGAAAAGCCTTAAGAAATAAACGTAAATACCCGAAACAATTACGCAAGCAGTTGATTGATTTTGTCCTACGTAAACAAAAATACGAAAGAGACTTTGAAATCTTTGGTACACGCAATAGCTATTCTAAGACAGATTCAGATGCGACGTTTATGCGAATGAAAGATGATTATATGCAAAACGGACAATTAAAAGCTGGATATAATGTACAAATCGCAACGGAAGGTCAATATACGCTTGCTTATAGTATATATACAAATCCAACAGATACACGTACGTTAATTCCATTTCTAGATGAGATTGAGCAGCATTATTTTGAGTTACCAAAACACATTGTTGCAGATGCAGGTTACGGTAGTGAACAAAACTTTCATGATATCCTTTCGAATAGAAAACGAGAAGCACTTATTACGTATAGTATGTATTTGAAAGAACAAAAGAAAAAGTATAAACAAAACATATTTAATCCCGATAACTGGACGTATGATGAAGAAACCGATACATATACATGTCCTAATCAAAAACGTCTTGAATTTCAATATTATTCTGTCCGTAATGACCACACAGGCTTCCAACGGAAGCTCAAAATTTACGAGTGTGAAGACTGTTCGGGATGCCCATTCCGTTCATCGTGTACCAAAGCTAAAGAAGGCAACAATCGAAAATTAATGGTAAATGAAAAATGGGAACAGCAAAAAGAATATGTAAGAGCAAAGCTTTCAGAAGAGAAAACAAGTGCCATTTATCGAAGACGCAAAATCGATGTGGAACCAGTTTTTGGATTCTTGAAGGCTAATTTGCGTTTCACTCGATTTTCTGTACGAGGAAAATCGAAGGTAGAAAACGAAATGGGCCTCGCATTAATGGCTGTGAATTTAAGAAAATTCACGGCCATTAACTAAAGAAAAAAAAGAATTTACACACAAAAATAGCGAAAGGTGAATTTGAGTTTCCTCAAATTCACCTTTCTCACTATTTGAAGCTAGTTATGTCCCAGCCTCTTACTTATTAATTAAGTTAATTTTTCGATTGTTGCACCTTCTAAGTTTGTAATAAGAACTGTTGGAGCACCAGTTGTTGGTCCAATAGCAATCCAAGTAAGTGTTTCACCTGTCATGCTAACGAAAACACCTAGAAGTGCAGCAGCAGTAGGTGTAGTAACTGAAATTCTATCACCAAACTGTAAAGTTAAATTATTAACCATCTCTTTCACCTCCTTATTACTCTCTAGTTACATTAAATGCAGGGGGAAAAAAATTGAAAAGGCAAATGTAATAGGTAGAAAAAAATATTATTTTCTTAAATGATTATCTACTACCCCTTTGAAAGGCATGAAAGAATCCTAATTTATATGTGTTTGTATACTCCTAAAGGGACGTTGTAGCCTGTTAATCTTCGAACTTGTGGTAGATATGGAAAATGGTAAAACCGTTTGGATTGAAGGGGTAAGTAGGGATTGATAGGCAAAAACATATAGATACTGTTTAATACGTGAAAATAAAGGAAGTAAAGTGAAAGGTTTTTTTGGAATAGTAAACAGTTATATAGGTAAATTAATGATATTCAGGAATTGGATAAAAAATTTTTGGTTAATTTGTGTAGTGAACTAAGTTGGCAATATCGAAGGAGTGGTAAATGAATTGAGCAAACATCATTATTTTTTTGCAGTTAAATTACCAATAGAAGTAAAAGCTTTTTTACAGGAATGGGTTGAAGCAAAAAAACAGGATTTTCCCTTTGCGAAATGGGTACACCATGAGGATTATCACATTACATTAGCATTTTTAGGATTTGCGGCAGAAGAGATGAAATATGAAGCCATTCAAACAATAGATGAAGTGTTAAAGGATGAGCATCCATTTCCCTTAACCCTTCATCAAATAGGAATTTTCGGCCCACATAAAAAACCTCGTATTTTTTGGGCAGGTGTGGAACATTCGAATGAGCTTATTCATTTGCAAAAGAAAGTATATAATCATCTTTTGAAAGTAGGGTTTGAGTTGGATAAAAAGCCCTTTCGCCCTCATATTACGTTAGCAAGGAAATGGAATAGTCCAGAAGAATTTGATCAGAATTTATTAACTGCCATTGAGAATAATCTTTCTTTTACAGTAAACGAAATAATTCTATATGAAACCCACTTAGATCAAACACCAAAATATCATGAATTTGCCCGATTTCTTCTAGAGTAAAAGGAAGGCGAGATGTGATATGATTTTATCATACCTCGCTTTTTTGTATTTCTACATACTAAAAATATTATCAATTTGAATGGGCTCATAAAATGACTTTTAATTGACTTCATACCTATAGGGGTATATATTTGGTTATAATATTAACTGTAATGTAAAAGGTATCATTTATTAAATAAGTATCTTGTAGGTAAAAAGGTAGGAGTGAAAGCTGTAAATGATAGAATGGATTTTAATCATAATTGTAGTAGCACTGTTAGTGTACCGGTTAACACCAACAAAAGGAATTAACACTATTACAACTCAAGAGTTAAAAGCGGTTCTTCATGATCCAGATAAAGTGTTTATCGACGTTCGATCACCGCTGGAATACAAAGCTCAAAATATTAAACAATTTCAAAATATCCCACTAAAATCAAGTTTTAAAAATTTACCGAGAGATAAAGAAATTGTCGTCATTTGCCAAACTGGAATTCGAAGTAATCAAGCTTGTAAGAAGTTAAAAAGACTAGGTTATGAACGGATTACAAATGTTCGTGGCGGTATGGGGCAATGGAATATGGAAAATAGGGGGTAATGACATGAAAGCAGTGACTGCAAAGGAAGTGCAGGAACGATTAGAAAAGGGAGAAAACCTCCATTTAATCGATGTAAGGGAAGTAGATGAGGTGGAAGCAGGCCATATACCAGGTATTCTTCATATCCCATTAGGTCTTCTAGAATTTCGCATGAATGAACTTTCCAAAGAAACGCCTTATATTATGGTTTGTCGCTCGGGTGGTCGAAGTGGAAAAGCTACTGAATTTTTACAAAGCCAAGGTTTTGACGTAACGAATATGAGCGGCGGTATGCTTGCTTGGGAAGGCGAAGTAGAATAAAGTTGTTTTTTTATAATAGGATTGTAACCGGTATAGCGGTTTCAATCCTATTTTTTTATTTTTTATCGTAAAACTATCATACAAAAAGAATAATATAGAACTTTTTTTAATATATTAACTATAAAGGAGTGATAGTATGAGAATTCCCGCATTACCTCAACAAAAGGAAATCAGAAACAGAGGAAGTAAATGGTTTTTTAAAAGAATACGTAACTTTTTTTCCAAAAGAATTATTAAAAAGAGACCTTTCGTTCGTGTCCCGCCTAGAAAATAAAAGCTGTTTCTAATCCTTAAAGGAATAGAACAGCTTTTTCTAATCATCTTTTATAATGTTTCGCTTACAATTCCTCTAGTATCATCGAGCAAAAACATCTCTTCCCTAGGACCAACTAAATATAATTCGTGCATTGCGCGAGTCAAAGCGACATATAACAGTTTTCGGTCAATTGTTGTTGGAAAGTACGGTGTCTCAAAAGCTGCAATGATTACCGCATCAAATTCTAAACCTTTTGCTAAATGGCTCGGTACTACGAGCAGTTTGGACCCGCCAAACACGGATTCTTCACTTAACATTTCAACAGGAACATCAGCTTTTTCTAGTTGCTTTGTATAATAGATCGCCTCTTGATACGTTTTACAAATAAGCGCAATGGATTGGTGACCATGTTGCTTGATTCTTTCGTACAATTCGTTTATTTTACTTGGATCTAACTCCTCCATTTGTACAAAGGTAGGATCATTTCCATGGCGGACAACAGGTTCTACTAAAGGTAAATCTTCGTCCATTTTAGCTAAGATGCGATTAGCCACTTCCATAATTTCGATGGTCGTACGATAACTTTTTTGTAGGGTAAAATAGTTAGCGCGGGGGAATAATTCTAAAACGGAATTCCATTCTGTTAACGAGCGATAACTATGAATTCCTTGTGCTAAATCTCCAACCATCGTAAACATGTCTGTTTCAAGACCACTTTTTAAAGCTTCCAGTTGGAATAGACTGTAGTCTTGTACTTCATCGATAAAGACAACACGCATTTTCCAGTTATCTGCAATTCCTTTAATTTTCGCATGTAAATAGTACAGGGCAGCTAAATCCTCCAATACCCATTTTTCTTTCGTATGGGCATGGAAAAACTTTTCCTGCTCTTCAAAGGTCCATTCTGGAGCAAGTTCTCTTATTAGTAATCGATCGGTTAAAAATTTACGGTACATTTGTTTAATTTTTACTTTTTCAAATCGTTTCATATAAGTGCTTGCAGCAGTTTTCGATAATGCTTTAATTTTTGGAATCCGTGCATCCCGTTCATCGATAAACTTCGTTACAGTTTTTCTTCGTTTCTCAGGATCACGAAGCCCGCTTAATGCTTTACCAATCATCTCTTCATAGCGGGTATTTAATGTTGAGAGAACCGCTTTAGACTTCCTTTTTACCTCTGTTTGTACGACCTTTTTTATACGTTCAATCCGTTTTTCAATAGGCATATAGGAGAATTCTTCTAAAAACAGCTTTTTTAAATGGCTACCCCGCATAATACGATATTTTTCAATAAACACATCTTCATCAAATAATTTTGCCAACGATCGTTCGTGAAGTTTTATATAACGATCGAGTATATCACGGTAAAATAGCGATCCTTTCATTTGGGCAATGTTGAAAGAGGGGAGAGCATCGATTCCTTCTTCTACAATTGTCTCCAACTGTTCGTTCGGATTTTGTAACTTCAACTTAATACCTGTTGCATTTTGAACATATTCTGCATATGTTGTTTGGCAAATGCGTTCGACCCCGAGTTCGGGTAAAACATCACCAATGTATTCAATAAATAATTTATTTGGAGCTAATATCATCAGTTGCTCAGGATTGAAATGTTCCCCCATTGTATATAAAAAATAGGAGATTCGGTGAAGGGCAATCGTCGTTTTTCCACTACCAGCAGCCCCTTGTACTAGGATTGGTTGTTTTAAATGGGCGCGGATAATTTCATTTTGTTCCTTTTGAATCGTGGCTACAATTTCCGTTAGTCTCACATCGGCTTTTCCGGAAAGGGCGTCCTGTAGCAATTCATCATTTGTTGTTAAATCTACATCTTGAAAGCTTAACAATTCTCCATTTTCAATTTTATATTGGCGTTTTGAAAATAAATGTCCCGTATAAATTTCATCGCGTACTGGATACGTAATATCTCCTAATCTTCCGTCGTAGTAGACATTGGCAACGGGGGAACGCCAATCGACGATAATAGGCTCGAAGGTTTCATTATGGAATAGAGAGGTTTTGCCGATATATAAAAGCTCTTCTGCTTCACCTGTTCGTTGGAAATGAATTCTGGCGAAATAAGGCTTTTTCTTTACCGCTTCGAGACTTTCCTTCTGGTTTAAAGCCATTTCAAAAAAGCGAGAGTTCGTTAAAAGGTTAATGTAACTATCACTGGAATCGATATATTCCAAGTTTGCCATCGATTCTTTTATTTTATCTTGAACGGCTTGTAGGTCACGCTGGGATGCTTCTAAAATTTCATCCATATACTGTTTCGTATACTGTAAACGTTCTAACTCTTTTGGAAAATCGGGATGCATCGACGACGAGTTATTTGGTTCGGCCATTTCAATCTCCTCCAATCGTACAGTTGGGCGGTTACGTACATGTTTTAAAGTTAGATAATAATCTTACTAAATTTTCCTTATGAAGGGAAGTCTTGTCCTTCTATTTTTCATGAGGAGTGAGAAAGGGGAAAAAGCTGTCTCCCCATTGGAAAACAGCTTTTATTGAATACTTAAGATTAATGATAAATATAAAGAGAAAACAAGTAAAACGCCCATTATAAAGGACATGATAGCGGGCATCTTTTTGAAAAAGGATACGATCATTAACCCTAAGAAAAGTATAGCGACAGCAAGTAACAACATGCTTGTCGTATTGATAACAAGGTCGGCAGTCATATTTGGCTGAAACTGTCCTTGATAAAATAACGAAAATAGCTTTGAAACACTTTCGTTGGAAACGTTCGTATTTCTTGGTGGTGATTGTTGGCCTAATAAAGCTGTTGCTGAAAAGATGATTAATAAAAATACACTTTCCGTTTTCACCCAAGGAAGGGGATTGAAATGGGTATCTTTTTTCACTTTCCCTCGGATGAAAATACTATTAATGAGGGCAAAAACAATCAATGGAATGATGAAAAGATGTTTCATCAATAATGACTGTCCGTAAGGAATTAACCATGAATTGGTATAGTCCTCAACGACAATATTCATAAGGAGAAGACCAGAAACAAATGTCATACCAAAACAAACGATAGCAACTGGGGTAAACCATTTTAAAAAGTTTAACCAATTGTTATGATTTGTTGCAAACCAACTAACAACAATTAACGTTCCAACCCATACTGTAACAGCAGTAAAGTGGATTGTATCACCAATAAATCCCCATAAAGGCTCGTAAGAACTAGGGTGACTTGACCAACCTAGCGCTAATATTAAAAGGAAAGATAGAAATATCCCAACATACCCATAAAAAGCCTTTATCCTATAATCAAATACAGTGATGTATAGAAGGAGAATAACCGAAACAATAAATGTAAAAAACCAAGCTTTTCCAACTTCAAAGGTGAGCAGTACGGATTGTAACGTATCCGAAAGCCCTTGATTTGGAATTAAGTACAAAAGAATTTGGAGTACAGGGAAGAATGAAAAAATTATAATCCCAATGATGGATAACACTAAAACAAACTTAGGTACTCGCAAAGAAGGAAGATAGTTATTTGGAATTAACGAAAGAATCAAGCTACCTACAAGCAGGGAAAAGCATAAATATAGTAATGCTTGGCTAATCATTCCTAAAACAATCATTCATTATTTCTTCCTTTTCATCATCATGAAGATACTCCCTACAACAATAAGGATAAGAATTACAATAATTGTAGGTACGACATAAGAAGATGCATTTTGTTCCGGTTCTTCCTCTGTAACCGCAGTTTCATTAGTAGATGGAGATGGAGTTTCTACCTCTTCTACTTCTGTTTTTTCAGTATCTGTTTGTTCAACTTCCGTTGTATTTTCTGAAGCCGGCATCTCTACTGAAAAGGGAACTTCCCCATTAATAAGATGGCCGTCTGCACCGATAATATTCCAATTAACGGAGTAATCTCCATTTTCTAATGGAGTGGAAAGAGTGCCACTTAAAATATTGTCTTCTACTGCAATATCATCTACCGGAATCGATTCCCCGGTAGAACTTTCTAATGTAAAGGTACTACTTTGCTCGATTTTCCCTTCAAAGGTTAACGTAATTTCCTTTAACTCAGTATCGATTACTTCACCATTTTGTGGAGAAGAACTTTCTAACCCAGTATGAGCAAAGGCGTTACCGACAAATGTAAATAAAAAAATACTTGTAATAAGTGATAACTTTTTCAACATAAAAGGACCCCCAAACTATTGAAATCTGCTAAATTGTAGCATAGAAAAAAGGGATTGTTGATTATAATGGTCTATGAATTGTATACATTTGAACATTTTTTATACTTTTTGTGAATAGAAAGTCATAATTCACTTTTAGGAAAGGTTTAATGGGAACAAGCTAGAATACTTCATACTAACCGATGAATATAGGAGTGGATGATGATGATTCGCCAAATAAAAGATGAGTTGAATGGGTTGCAGTCGTCCATATACTTTGATGAAAGGCAGTTTTTACGGGAACAGACAAATGCTCCGGATAAATGTTGGGCATTTATTTATAAAGTAGAGCCCTTACTAGAGAAAGAGTGGTCTAAAGAAGACTTATACTTTCTTTACAGTACTTTAGGATATGTATATCGGGTATTGAATAAGTCAAGGGAGGCTATTGCTTTTTTTGAAAAAGCGCTAAGGTTACAATTGAATCACAATCAGGAAATTGTTACCCTCATTCGTTTAAGCGAAGCATTTAAATACGCAAATGAACATCAAAAATCCCTACAGTTACTTAGGGAAGCGATGAACCAATCAACCGTAAATAGCATCCCTTATTATGAGGATTTTATATTACAACATAGAGGGAAATGTTTAATGGAACTCGGGGAGTTGAATGGGGCTCTAGAGGATTTCTCCCAATCCCTTGCCATTCGAAAAAGAAAGGGGAACAAGGAATTAATTCGTTCTACACAAAAGGCTTTTGATTTATGTATGAAATGTTTAAAAGAAAGGCAAGGGACGAAGTAAGATTTCTATTAAATACCTTTATTAGGTGCAAAATTGTTATGACTTATAAATAGGAGGAAGTACATCATATATGAAAATCTTCGCCCATAGAGGTTATTCTGCAAAATATCCAGAAAATACGTTGGCAGCCTTTGAAGCAGCTGCTCAATTACCGATTCATGGTGTTGAGTTAGATGTTCATTTAACTAAAGATCGAAAACTAGTCGTCATCCATGATGAATCGATTAAACGAACGTCAAATGGGAAGGGCTATGTTAAGGATTTAACCCTTGAACAACTTCGGGAATATGATTTTGGATCATGGTTTAGTGAAGAATTTGCTGGGGAAAAAATTCCTACTCTTCATGAAGTATTAAATGTTTTTAAAGAAACACACCATCGAATCAACATAGAGCTAAAAACAGATGTTTTTATTTATCCGATGTTGGAAGAGCTAGTTTTGAAGGAAGTTGCATCGTTTCAATATGAAGATCGGGTCATACTTTCATCCTTTGATCATGAAGCCGTGGGAAAAATTGCGCGGCTAGCGCCAGATATTGAAAATGCTCCTATTTTTTCTACAATGGTCCTTAATGTAGCGGATTATCAAAAAACGATTCCTGCTAAAGCGCTACATGTCTCGTTGACATCAGCAGTACGAAGTCCAGTTTTAAATGCTATACAGAGGGGTTCGGTTGTCCGAGTTTGGACTGTTAATAAAGTAGAGAAGTTGGATGTTTTAAAGGAAATTGGTGTTGATGGAATTTTCACAGATGAACCAGAGAAGATGATGGAGTATATGTTGAGCTGGGATGAATAAGAAGTATAGAAAGGTGCATGTTCATATACGTGCACCTTTCAAGTTTTTTATAATGAAATATTTAATCTTAATTATAAAAGCTTATTTTTTTCGTAAATATATCTATCGAAAAAGTATTTTTAGATTATAATTACGATTGAACTCAGTCGACAGTACACAAGGAATGGAAGTTTGTCTGGAATGTGAATTCTATTGTGAGATACTAAAAAAAAATGAAAAAATCAGTTCAAAAAAATGGAAATGTATGACACACTAATCATATCAATATAATTGGTGGACTGTGGACATATTAATAGGATTTTAAGTAAATTTTTGAACTTTCGATTGAATTACGGAATTTTTTAAGCTAATATTATGAAAATGTGAGTAATTAAATATTCTGTGTGTCATGAGGGTGTGGATTTGATGGATTATTTTAAGGATGCGTTCGATAATGCATTATCAAAAAGCGTAGCTGAGAAGATTATGGAACAAATATTAAATGGTGAGTTAAAACCTGGAGATAGAATTGTTGAAAGTGTTTATGCTGAATTGTTCAATACAAGCCGATCACCGATAAGAGAAGCAATTTATTTATTAGCAACGGAAGGTTTAATAGAGAGAGTTCCGAGAAAGGGAGCCTTTATAAAAGGGTATACTATTAATGAAGTACAAGATCTTTTAGATATACGGAATCATTTAGAAATTCTAGCAGCACAAAGGATTAAAGAACCGAACAAAAAGAAAGATTTGCTAGAGGATATGAAACGAATATTAGAAAAAATGGATCAATGTAATAATCAAAAAGATTATACCCATTTAAACTATGATTTTCATTTTACGCTAATAAAATTCAGTGAAAGCACAGTAATTGAAAGTGTTTATAAGAAAATTGTCCTGCCATTAGTTCGAGTCCAATCTTTACATTTCAAATCGGGAGAAACAATAAATAAATCGAGGGATGATCATCATAAAATTTATGATTTTTTAAAGAATAACGAAGTGGAAGAACTTGTTTCTTTATTACGTAAACATACGGAAGATGTGATTTTAAATCTACGTCGTCAAGTATTTTAATAAACAAACCAAAAAGTCGATTTGTCCCACATATGTTGGGTCCAATCGACTTTAAATTTAGTTCAACTTAAAGGTTTTTAAAAAATAGCATTTGTAATTAGGAATAATACTGTTGGGGCTAATAAACATCCTAAACCGGTATAGAAGGTTGCAGTAACAGCCCCATAAGGTACTAATTTTGGATCTGTTGCCGCTAGACCTCCTGCAACACCAGAGGTAGTTCCCATTAAACCACCATAAACCATTGCAGACATCGGATTATTTAAACCGATATATTTTGCTACAAATGGCGTTCCAACCATAACTAATACGGATTTGATTAGCCCAGCTGCAATGCTAATGGCGATCACTTCAGAACTAGCACCTAGAGTAGCACCGGTTACAGGTCCTACAATATAAGTAACAGTTCCAGCACCAATAGTTGTCATACTTACTACATCTTTGTATCCAAATAGGTAAGCAAAGATTACCCCAACAACAAAGGAAAGGATTACTCCGAAGAAAAGGGAAATAACCCCTCTAAAACCTGCCTTTTTAATTTCATCAAAATTTGCTCCGAATGAAGTGGCTACGATGGCAAAGTCTCGTAACATACTCCCTCCTAAGAAACCTATGCCAGCTAGAAAACTAATGTCTGCAAGTCCTTTAGATCCTTCCGTAACGACCCCACCAATATAGGCTAAAACTAGGCCAAGAACAATCGCAATGGCTGAACCGTGAATTTTTCCCTTTGTTAGTTTATTGGAAATAAAATAGGCAAGCCACATTGTTAATCCAATTACGAGGAATGCCGTAACAAATCCGTTATCGGTAAAGACGCCTTTTATCATATCAAGCATCTGCTTCACCCCTTATAGCTGGATTACGAAAAGCGGGTTCTTCTTTTTGCTTTCCACTTAGGATAGGAACAAATGCCCAACTAACGACTACTACTGTAATTCCGGCTATAATAGCTAAAGGTCCGCCTGTTAAAGCACCTAACACATTTTGGCTTGCTGCCATTGCAACAACAACTGGGATATACATTTGATTCCAAAAACTTAAGCCATCTAGTGAAGGTTTACTAATTTTCCCTGATTTAACAAGCTTATCAACAATAATGATTAATAGCAGCATGGCAATTCCTACGCCGCCAACATTTGAATCGACTCCCATTAAATCTCCTATTAACTCCCCTACAATAGTGCCAACTAAAAAACATCCAGCTAAAATAGCTACACCGTAAATCACCATATTTCTGACACCCCTTTATTAAAACTATTAAATTCGTGAATATTCAGTCGACTGTATTCTGTGACCATCATAATTTATTAAAAAATATAAATCAACTAAAATTTTTCCTTAAGCAGAAAAAAACTGAAATTACGATTGAAATTTAAAATCTATTGTTTTATTATTTATGTATACAGTCGACCGTTTATAAAAATTTCTATTAATTTTTGAGACGTGGAGACAAAGATAGAGGCTTTAATGAAGCTCGATGAAAAATAGAAGAGTCTTTTAACAGAAAACGTAAAATTCCATTTTCGTTGGAGAGGAGGGATTAAGTGAAAAGTGCGTTTCTCTTTCCAGGTCAAGGATCACAATATGTGGGCATGTTAAATGATTTACCTAATGATCCAGTTGTAAAACATATTTTAGAAGAAAGCAGTGATTTATTACATTTACCAATTGAATCACTGCATAACAATAAAGCGCTTTCAACAACGAAAGCGGTGCAACAATGTTTATTAATTGCATCTGTCAGTACGTATAAAGTGTTTGAAAAAAATGGCTTAATTCCATCTTTTGTTGCCGGGCATTCTGTTGGTGCTTTTGGTGCAGCAGTTGCAGCAGGGGTGCTTACCTTTGAGGAAGCACTTAAATTAGTTACGTTGCGTGGCGAGTTGATGGAGCGAACATGTGATCATGGATATGGAATGGCCGTCGTACTAGGTTTAGATGAATATCGACTGTCGGAAATCGTTCAACAATTCTTTAACGAGGAAGAACCCGTTTATGTATCAAATCGAAATTCACCAACCCAATTGACTTTATCTGGCTCCATAAAGGGGTTAGAAAAGGTTATAGATTATGTGAAAACCCATGGAGCGACTTCTGCCCGCTTACTAAATGTCTCAACTCCTTCCCACTGTCCATTATTTAAAAATGTAAGTGAGGAACTATTGGGTGAGTTAAATAAGCTCGATTTGAAAAGGCCGAAAATCCCAATATCGAGTAACGTGAATTCTAGATTATTAAGGCAAGCGGATGCAGTAAAAGAAGATTTAGCTAAAAGTATTTGTTATCCGGTTAGGTGGCATGATGCAGTTAATTTGCTTTATGAAACGGGTACTCGATTATTTATTGAAATGCCACCTGGTGATGTATTAACTAAGTTAGCAAACCAAGCATTTTCGGAAGTTCGAACGATGGCTATTTCGAAAAGTAATATCGATGATTGTTTCTATGTTATGTCAAATTAAAAAATAGAGGTGTGAAAAATGGTTTTGACAAATATACCGAAAGTAACAAGATCATGGACAACAAGGTTGGAAGCAAAAAAAGAAAGAATGGAAAGTGTAAAAAGTTTAGTCGATGGTGTCATTATTCCTACTGATCGTATTGTCGAAGCAATGGAATTATTAATTCGACCAGGGGATCGTGTTGTACTTGAAGGGAATAATCAAAAACAAGCGTCTTTTTTATCCCAATCTCTTGTGCAAGTGGATCCAAAAAAAGTTCATGATTTGCATATGATTATGTCCAGCATTTCAAGACCTGAACATTTAGATATTTTTGAAGAAGGAATTGCTAGAAAAATAGATTTCTCCTACGCTGGGCCTCAAAGTTTACGAATCGCCCAAATGATTGAAGATGGAAAAATCGAATTGGGGGATTTGCATACTTACATTGAATTATATGGTCGATTATTTATTGATTTAATTCCTTCCGTTGCATTAGTGGCAGCAGATAAAGCCGATCGATACGGCAATCTTTATACTGGCCCTAATACAGAAGAAACACCAACATTAGTGGAAGCAGCTGCCTTTAGAGATGGTATTGTCATAGCTCAAGTGAATGAAATCGTAGACGAATTACCGCGGGTAGACATACCAAGTTCGTGGGTTGATTTTATCGTAGTTGCGGATGAACCGTATGAGCTAGAACCTCTCTTTACAAGGGATCCCCGCCATATAACAGATATTCAAATTTTACAAGCAATGATGGTGATTCGTGGAATTTATGAAAAACACGGTGTGAAATCATTAAACCACGGAATTGGTTTTAATACGGCAGCTATCGAGTTACTACTACCTACTTATGCCGCATCACTAGGGCTTAAAGGGAAGATCTGTACAAACTGGGTGTTAAATCCGCACCCTACGTTAATACCAGCTATTGAGTCAGGTTGGGTTGAAAGTGTTCATTGCTTCGGTGGTGAACTAGGAATGGAAAAGTATGTGGAAGCAAGAAGAGATATTTTCTTCACAGGAAAAGATGGTAGCCTTCGTTCAAATCGTACGTTAGCCCAGTTAGCTGGTCAATATGCCGTTGATTTATTCATCGGTTCTACTTTACAAATGGATGGTTTAGGGAATTCATCTACTGTCACAAAAGGTCGTGTTGCAGGATATGGTGGAGCGCCAAATATGGGCCATGATCCGGGAGGTCGACGCCATTCAACGGAAGCTTGGTATAACATGATGACTTCCGATGATCCGTTAGCACGAGGTAAAAAATTGGTCGTTCAAGTTGCAGAGACATTCCAAGAAGCAAATAAGCCCGTTTTCGTTGAATCCCTTGATGCTATTAGTGTGAAAGATCAGGCGAAATTAGCTTTAGCACCAGTGATGATTTATGGGGAGGACGTAACCCATGTTGTAACGGAAGAAGGAATTGCTTATCTTTATAAATCCGACAGCATATCTGAAAGAAGAGAAATGATTGCTTCTGTCGCAGGGGTTACACCAATCGGTATGGAGAGCAATCCGAAAACAGCCGAACGTTTACGTCAACAAGGGTTAATTGCTATGCCGGAAGATTTAGGTATTCGTCGTTCCGATGCGAAAAGGTCCTTACTTGCTGCTAAAAATATTGACGAACTTGTTCAATGGTCCGGTGGTTTATATACACCTCCAGCGAAATTTAGAAGTTGGTAATAAAAAGAGGAGGCGAGGAGTATGCAAGATCCTCATCGTTTATCAACAACGTTAGCCCGTTTAGCGGTTGAATCATTAATTGAAGAAGTATCGCTTACTCCAAAGCCCGGTCTTGTGGATAGGATTGATCAAGGTTCCCATAATGATTTAACCTTTTCATTGATGGTGGAGTCGGCCAAAAGTTTATACACGACATTTTACAATATGGCAATGGTTGCCTATAACGAAGGAACATCTCAATTTTTGCGAGAAAAAATCGGTGAGATTGGTCGTGAAGGTGAAAGGCAAATGTTTCAAGTGACAAAGGGGGTCAATACCCATAAAGGAGCCATTTGGTCCCTTGGATTACTTACTGCAGCAGCAGCTATTCATAAAGGGCAGTCCGATGAAATTACGTTATGCCATACCGCAGGGGAAATTGCCCGATATGAAGATCGTTTTATACCTCACCAAATAACAAATGGTATAAAGGCTGTTCAAAAATATGGTGTACACGGAGCAAAGGCAGAGGCACAGCAAGCTTTTCCTCATATTCGGAAATTTAGCTTACCTGTATTTAAAGCAACCGTAAACGAATTGGATGAAAAAACAGCAAAACTCAATGCATTTTTAGCGTTAATGGCCAACTTAGACGATACGTGTTTATTGCACCGGGGTGGTCTTGAAGGTTTACAATACGCAAAGCAATATGCCCAACATGTTTTAAATGCAGGTAATCTTCATGAACTTCAAATAATGAACGAACAATTTAAAGAGCGTAACTTATCACCAGGGGGCAGCGCCGATTTATTAGCTGCAACGATTTATTTATATAAAATTAGTCAGTTTACTTTTTCTACTGAGGAAGTTTACGCAACGATAAATTAAAGGGGAGTGATTTTAGTGGAAAAATTAGTATATTCCTTTCCAGCTTCAAAAACGATCGAAAGACCGGCACACGTTGGCGTCGTAGGATCTGGAGATTTAGAAGTATTAGTCCAACCTAGTAATCAGAATGAAACAGTTGTAGAAATTCGTACAGGTATTACGGGATTCCAAGATACGTGGAAAAAGGTTATTGAACGATTTGTTAGTCAGCATAACATTGCTGCTTTCATTACGATTAATGATTTTGGCGCAACACCAGGCGTTGTTTCGATTCGATTAGCTCAAGCGGTGGAGGTGAGTTTAAATGACACAAATGATAACTGAGAGTTTAGTAGAGAGTTTAGCGCGGGAAAGAGCATTTCAACTATTAGATAAAGGAACGGCCTATGAAATTTTAGGACCTTTCGATCGAATGGAATCACCCCATCTTGTGGCTCAAAATATCGTTCCCCAATATGATGATGGCATGATTATTGTTAAAGGAACATTAAATGGAAAGCCAACTGTAATTATTTCAATAGAAGGAAATTTCCAAGGTGGCGGAATTGGCGAAGTATCTGGTGCGAAATTAGCAGGTACTTTAGAAAAGGTATTGAAAGAGTGTAAAAACGATCAAACGGTTTATCCGGTCATCATTTATGATACAGGTGGAGTACGCCTTCAAGAAGCAAATTATGGTTTATTGTCCATTGCAGAAATTAGTGCGGCAATTGTTGAACTGCGAGAGTATGTTCCGGTAGTAGGTATCATTCCTGGGAAAATTGGATCCTTCGGTGGTATGTCATTAACTGCTGGTTTATGTAGTGCCTTAATTATGACTCGGGAAGGTCGTTTAGGAATGAACGGACCTGAAGTAGTAGAACAAGAAGCAGGTATCCGTGAACTGGATTCGAAAAATAAACAATTGATTTGGAAAATGATTGGTGGGGCAATGCGTAACGAGGTTGGTCTTGCGGATATCGTTGTAGAAGATGATGTAGTGAATTTTAAAAATGCCATTCAAAGTGTTTGGAATGGAGAGATTGAATTAAAACAGCGAACAAAACAGGTCGACCATTTCTTAACTTTATTTAAATCTTTAAATGTCGAAGAAAAAATTTCTCCAGAGCAAGCAAAGGAACTTTTAAAAAACATAGCTCCTAAAAATTCAAATACGGTACCTGCCCCAAAGGAAACCGTTAATAGTAGAGGAAGAAAATGGTTCGAAATATTAACTGGGGGGCAGAAATCGATTAGTGAAATCCCTTCTGTATTAGTAGCAGATACGGAGATTAAAGGAGTGAAGGCACGAGTAATTGCAGTTGTTCCAAACCCTGAGAATCCATTTTATCGGGCACGAAATGGCGAAGTAGGCTTATTAGAAGGATGGGCGATTGCTAAATATGTTCGAGAAGCGATGGTAGAAGATGCCCACTTAGAAGATAAACGTCTAATTGTTCCTGTTGTTGATGTGCCAAGTCAAGCGTTTGGCTATCATGAGGAGTTATTTGGAATTTATTTATCTTGTTCATCCGCAGTAGATGCCTATGCTTCAGCTAGGTTAATTGGCCATCCAATCGTTGCAGCCATCGTTGGGAAAGCCATTTCTGGAGCATTTTTATCCCACGGTATGCAGGCGAATCGATTAATTGCTTTACATGATGAAGGGGTAAATGTCCATGTAATGTCTAAAAAATCCGCTGCTATTATTACACAACGAACAATTGAAGAATTAGATTTAGCAGCAAAAGACGTTCCTTCTATGGCTTATGACATTGAGTCATTTAAAAAATTAGGTGCCCTTTATAACTTAATAGAAGGTATTAATGCAGATAACCCTTCATCGGAACATGCTGAGTTATTCATTGATTCGATTCTTGCAGCCTATGATGATATTCAAAAAGATGCCGTAAGAGATTTATCAAATCGTTTAAAAACAGAGATTGCTGTAGCTTCCGGTCGAGTGGCTTCTATAAAGGTAAGGGAAATGATTGAGCAACAATGGAAGTAAAGGTGCATGATATTGTTAAGTTCAACAACCTCGATCAGTTAGAGCCAATTTCGGTGATACCAGAATGGGTTTATGATGCTCAATCAGCAGCTAACTACGGTGTTGTACGAAGAATGCCCGTTAGCAATCAATTAATCCCCATTGGATTGCGCGGAAACAGTAGAGAGCAGCGGTTTGGCACATTTATACATGAAAATCATGTTGTCGAAGTTATAACACCTAATTCTTTAGTAAATCGGATTGATAGGTTTAACAATAAATTTTATTATCCAATCTTAAACGAAATTCGCGATCAATTTCAGAAGTTTGATTTAATATGGGGACCAACGGGAAGCATCGGTTTTGAAATAGCTACCTCCATTAACGTAACAACAGGTAAGAGCGATATTGATCTTTCTATTTATGTAGATTCTATAGAAGAATCGTTACTAGAAGAGGTTGGCAAATGTTTAAACGGCTTTTCGAAACCGATTGATGTCCAAGTGGAAGTTCCAAATATAGGGGCCTTTCTATTAAAAGATTATTTGAGTAATAAAGACCAAGGTTTTATTGTTCGAACGGCTTTTGGTCCCCATTTATGTCGTATAAAAGATAGTAAAATTAAAATTCTTCAAGCTTAAAACAAATGTCCCAATCGCCTTACGATTGGGACATTTTTATAAAGGCTAATCTACCATTTTGCTATATGTTCTTCTATACAACCTAGCATTTGTTGGATGACGAGGGTACTGCCATCTTCCAACTTAACTTGTCCATTATAGTAGCCAACAAGTTGATGGACTTCAGATTTTACTAATTTCACATCCGTTTTGGCAACCCGTTCAAAAAACGGATGGAAAGTTAAAATTACCTGATCTGAAAACTTTGTTGTGATGTACCAAGGTTTCATGAAATTTTTTCTGTCATAATTAAACAATACATCTTCATGAATCTTTGTCATTTTACCATCTACAAAAACAGCATTTTCAGTAATACCCGTTCCGTCTGTCCATTTGCCTCCAAAGTTTAAGCCAACCCGTTGATTTCGCACTCGTTGAGATGCCATCCCCCAATTCCACAACGCTTCCCTCGGCCAAATACCTCTACCAAAATCAAGTACCGCATAACAGTCTTCTTCAAAAAATTGATAATTTCGTTCTCCTATTTTCACAAAACCTGTAGTCGGTAATGTATGATGCTTTGCAGTAAATTGGAAGGTTTGTCGGTTCCAAGGTATGACGACATTCAGTGTATCGTCCTCTTTAGGATGGTGGATCGTTAATTCTGCATGTAAAGCTTCATTATCAAAGTTTTTGGAAGTGACATTTAAAAAGGTTTGATTTTGAAAGAACGTAATATTAATATGAACTTCGCTATTGGCAAAACGAATAGGCTCTAACACTCTCGATGGCATTTTTAGTTTCGTACCTATGCCAAGGGGAATCGTAATCGTTTTTTCAAAGAATCGTTGGGTTTCATATTCTAAAAAATAGATAAAACAAGTCGCCGCATAATCAAAATGGCATATCGTTACGGAAAATAATATTTCCTCTCCATAGACGCACCAATAATTCCATTTTTTCTTCCTTAAGTAGTGACCAGATAAGTTGCAATCGATGATAGGTTTACGAGCAAAACCGATAGCTTCCGGATTTAAGTTTCCTTTTCTATCACATAGCCGTGTAAGTTCAATAATTTCTCTTTCAGCGTGCTGCGTCAATGCCAACATCCTCTCAATCAAATTATCTAGGATCTCTTTCTATTGGAAGTAAAATATGATGATTCAATGCAAAATATATCAACTGCCAAGCATTTGTAATATTTTTAACATTATGAAGAGTCTAGAATCCTTTCTTATTATTGTAGCAAAATGTAGAACCAATTAGTTTAAGGACATTAAATTAATATTAAATTGTAACAAAATGACAGTCTTATTGAAGGGAAATTAAATTGATATGAAAAATGATGACAATGAAGCATAGAATGGTAAAAAAGGAGGTTGAACCATTCCAATTTATTACAATCGTCAAGCGGCGGTTCAGTATGCGAGAACTTGGTGGAATCGAAAAAACCCCAATTACCCGGCTTTTTCAGTGGATTGTACAAACTTTGTATCCCAATGTTTACGGGCAGGAGGAGCCCCGATGTCAGGTGCACCGAATCGAGGAAAAGGTTGGTGGATTACAGACGGTTGGAGAAGAGGGAGTGGTAATGGATATTACTCGAATGAAACATGGAGTTATAGCTGGTCCGTCTCCCACAGTTTTCGTTTGTATTTAGAAAACGCCAAATCAGGATTAACTGCTAAACGTGTCCAATCCCCATCGGAACTGGAAATTGGTGATGTCATTTGTTATGACTTTCAAGGAAACGGGGTAATCGACCATACAACGATTGTGACGAGTATGGTAAATGGAGTACCTTATATCCATGCCCATACAGTAGATAGTGCGGATCGCCATTATGATTATTCAAACTCCTACGCCTATACTCCAAACACGAAATACTACTTTTTCAAAATCGATGATGTGTTTTATTAAAAATTGTTTGCAATAATAACAATTTATTGAGAATTGTAAAAAAGCTAAGTATATTTTAAAACGTAAAATTATATGGTAAGGTTTATTGAAGATGAATGAAAAAGGGTTAGAGTTAGTTTTTTAAGGAGAGAAGAATATGAACCAACAATCGTTATCAGTGCGTGAAGCAATTATTGGAAGACGGTCAATTAAAAGGTTCAATGGTCAACCGGTTGATCGGGAAGATTTAATGAATATTATTGACGACGCAGTATGGGCACCTAATCATAAAAATAGAGAGCCATGGCGATTAGTTGTTGCATGTGGAGAAGAGATTTTTGAATTGCACAAGCTTTTAAGAGATACAACCATTCCTAAATGGAAGGAACTATCGGAGGAATCGCTAGAAAAGCAAATGCAAAAATTCACATTAGCAGGAGCCTTTGTGTTTGTTATCGTTTCTGAAGATGTACGCCAAAAACAACGTTTAGAAGATTTCGCTGCAGCAAGCACATTCATTCAAAACATTCAATTACTTGCATGGGATTATGGTATCGGATCCTGTTGGAAAACTCCAGATTTCTTAGATGCACCGGATTTCCGAACTGCTTTAGGTGTACAGCCAGGTGAAAGAATTATTTCAATGTTGCAATTAGGCTATTTTGATGAATTGCCGAAAGCGGCAGAGCGAAAAAAATCAGACCAAATTGTGACGATTTTCGGCCAAGGGGAGAAGAAGTAATATCCCTTCTATTCAATGTTGATGAAAAGTTAGTTTGAAAAAATGCATTAATAAAACACTAGGGTACTTCGCACTGACCTAAAAAAATGAGACAAATAAAAACACCTTTCGTTGAAAAACGGGTATTAAACCTATAAATCCAACGTGGAGGTGTTTTTTCTATGGGAACAAGAGTTAGTTATCCAGTAGAAATTAAAATGAAAGCAATCGAAATGAGATTAGCAGGAATACCTGTTAATCAAGTTTTAGAAGAATTGAATATTCGAAATTATACACAACTAAAAACGTGGATGAAGTGGTATCGAAATGGAGAACTTCATCGCCTTGAACAGCCAGTTGGAAAGCAATATACCTATGGTAAAGGACCAGAATATGAAAATGAAACAGCTAAATTAAAGGCTGAGAACCGTTATTTAAAGCAACAAATTGAAGTTTTAAAAAAGTACGCAGAATGGGAAAGGAAGTGGTACCAAGAATAGTTGTGCAATTGGTAGAAGAACTAAAAGAAGTCATGACAATTGGCGAAATCTGTGACCACTTGGGGGTAGGTAGATCATCTTATTATCGTTGGAAAAAGAATAATAACGTTGAAACAAAGAAAGACATTCGGGATAAGAGAATGGGTGAGTTGTGTAAACTTCATAAATATCGATACGGATACCGAAAAATCACAAGCATTTATGGAGAACCGATAAGTGAAAATACAGTACAAAAAGTAATGCAAAAATATGGTTGGCAGTGTCGAGTAAAAGTGAAGAAACGTAAACGCACTGGACAACCAGCATACGTCGCACCGAATTTATTAAATCGTGAATTTACAGCGGAAGCACCATTTGAAAAGTTAGTAACAGATATTACCTACTTGCCTTTTGGTCAATCAATGATGTATCTTTCAAGTATTCTAGATGTCTTTAATGGCGAGATTGTAGCGCGTACAATCGGATTTACTCAAGATACAGAGTTTGTTTTAGATACATTAAATCAGCTACCAGAATTACCTGAAGGCTGTATCCTGCATAGCGATCAAGGTTCTGTATATACGTCCTATGACTATCAAAAGGCAGTAAAAGAAAAAAGAATTACCATGAGCATGTCTCGTAAAGGCACGCCCGCTGATAATTCTCCAATTGAAACGTTTCACTCCTCGCTAAAGTCTGAAACGTTCTATCTCGACGGAATCAATCGCACAACGAATGCGCATGTGATCCAAATCGTCGAAAACTATATAAAATATTATAACAATATCCGTATTCAAACGAAACTAAACAGCCAATCGCCGGTTAAATACCGTCAACTAACTGTAAAGTAGGGTGTTTTCTTATTGTCTCAAAAATGATGGTCAGTACCCTTCAACCCTAGTGTTTTTTGTATAGCTTGACTTTATAGTAGTTCTTTATTTTTCTTATAGGAACGCTTTAAAGAAATATAACTAGATAAAAACCAAATTATACTAACACCTATTAATAAACTTAATATTTCAATCCATTCATTGAGATTTTTAGGTAAGTTTATGAAAATTAAATAGCATGTCATATATATAACGACAAATCCAATCGTTCTAATGGATATAACTTTTAATTCTTTTTTATAAGTCCTCTCTGTTGAAATGTTTGTATATTCGATGCCTGATATTATGTATCTTCCTGAAACATAGAAGAGGAAGATAGCGATGGCTATTAATAAGGCAAATTCTACGTCAAGATTAAAATATTTGTTACACATGATCATTACAATAAGTGAAATGAAAAGGATTACTGCGCCTTCCGAGAAAAAATATAACATCTTTTTTTCTTTATATTCATCATTTGGTAATAAGAAGGATATCCATGATTTCATTCTGTATCGACCTCCCAAAATAATTCATCTAAAGTTTTATTCAATTCCTTGGCTATTGCAACACACAACTGAAGACTTGGATTATATTCGCCCTTTTCAATAAGTCCAATCGTTTGTCTTGTTACACCAACTCTTTTTGCTAATTGCTCTTGAGTTATAGAGGCTTTAATCCTTGTTATTTTTACATTATTCTTCATTTTTTCCACCTTAGAAAATGTCATATATAATTTACATATGCAATTTATATATTACATACAGTGTGTCAGTAAGTCAATGAATTTCCAGATAAATCAAACTTATTTTTAATATCTTTTCTAGATATCATTTTAATAAGCAAAACTAATTCATATTTCAATCTAATTCCATCCCATTACGAAATGAATGCTTAAACAAATGCTTTTATAGAATCAAATATACAATTGATTTGAAAGGAGATTTTCCTATGCTTTGGCAAGAATAAAGATATGATGGAATTCACCATCAAGAATTTTATTCAATGACTTTAAACACAATTGATGGAAGGGGAAGAAACGATGTCAAAACATCCGCTGGAAAAGTGGGGAGGAATGGTTGGAAACAAAGGTTCACGTTGGGTAACCGTTTTACTCTGGATAGTAGTCGTAGCTATTTTATCAATGACCCTACCACAGATTAACAGTATAGAAAACTACGGTGGAAGTGACTTGCCGAAAGAGGTTATGAGCGAACAAGCAAATGCCCTCATAGAAGAACAATTTCCCTCCGATTCCGGTATTCCATTATTAATTGTCTGGTATAAAGAGGCTGGACTGGGTCATAAGGATCTACAGTCTATTCAAGAATTGTATAAGCAGTTAGGCGAGCAACCTTTACATGAACAAACATCTCTTCCACCTATTGCAGCTTTGCCAACAGAGGCTTTATTAGGAACTGTTTCAAATAATGGTTCTTCCATTGTTACGCCGATTTTCTTCGATGAAAAGGCGAATACGGATACGATTAAAGAAGGCTTACAAAAAATTGAAGAAATGACGGAAGAAACTTTTGGGGTAAATCCATATGATACAAAACTAGAAGAATCAGGTTTGCATGCCCGTTTCTCAGGTCCTGCGGGTATTTCGGTTGATGCGACCAATTTATTTATGCAAGCGGATATTAAACTATTAATTGCGACAGTCATTTTAATTTTAGTATTACTAATTGTCATTTACCGTTCACCATTATTGGCGGTTACCCCTCTAATTGTAGTAGGGATTGCTTATGGAGCAATTAGCCCTTTGTTAGGGTGGTTTGCTGAAAATGGATGGATTGATAAAGATGCACAAGCGGTTTCGATTATGACCGTTCTGCTATTTGGTGCTGGAACAGATTACTGTCTTTTTTTAATTAGCCGTTATCGTGAAAAGTTACTTGTTGTTGAAAATAAATTTGAAGCCTTACGTCTAGCAATGAAAGAGTCGGGCGGAGCAATTATGATGAGTGCTTTAACGGTCTTTATAGGTTTAGCTACCCTTGGTTTAGCTGATTACGGTGCATTCCAACGTTTTGCAGTGCCATTTAGTTTTGCGATTTTCGTTATGGGAATCGCAGCTTTAACAGTATTACCAGCCATTTTATCTATATTAGGACGTATAGCCTTTTTCCCATTTGTTCCTCGGACAGAGCGGATGGAGCGTCTGAGGGCTGAAGTGAAAAACAAACCTTATAAAGAGCCAAAACTTAAGCATCTTGTTATGGCGAAAGTCGGTGACTATGTAACAAAGAAACCGTGGTTAGTTATTATAGTCACAGGTATCGTATTAGGTGGTCTAGCGATTACTTCTACTCAAATTAAATATAATTATGATTTATTATCATCATTCCCAGAGGATATGCCATCACGGGAAGGCTTTACATTAATTGCAGAAAATTTTTCCCCTGGTGAATTAGCGCCTGTTCAAATTATCGTTGATACAAAAGGGGAAGCGGTTCATTTAACAGACCAAATTGCAGCGCTTCCATACATTGATGTAGTAAGTGAGCCAACTTTTGGAGAAAAGGACTCCAATATTCAGCTTTATGAAGCGGATCTAAATGAAAATCCGTATTCTACGGAAGCGATGGATTTAATACCAGATTTAAAAACCGACATAGAAAAAATGCTAGAAGAGGCTGGTATTGAACAAGCGAATAAAAGCTATTGGATTGGTGGAGAAACAGCAGCACAAGTGGATACAAAAACGGTTCAGGAACGGGATGAATCTATTATTCAACCGGTCATGGTAATAATCATAGCGATTTTATTATTATTGTATTTACGTTCTGTTCCGGCAACGATTTATCTAGTAGGCACTGTATTAATATCCTTCTTTGCTGCATTAGGTTTAGGGTGGTTAGTACTGACAACTTTCTTTGGAGCGGAATCGATTGCGAGCGCGTTGCCGTTATATTCCTTTGTGTTTTTAATTGCCCTTGGTGAGGATTACAACATCTTTATGATTTCAGAAGTTTGGCAAAATCGTAAAACCCAAAGCATTAAAGAAGCAGTCAAAAATGGGGTTGCTCAAACCGGTTCAGTTATCACATCGGCAGGTTTAATACTAGCTGGTACATTTGCTGTTTTAACAACATTACCAATTCAGCTTTTAGTTCAGTTTGGGATTATTACAGCAATTGGCGTTTTAATCGATACATTTATTGTCCGGCCATTATTAGTACCTGCAATTACCACAGTATTAGGTCGTTGGGCTTTTTGGCCAGGTAATTTATTTAAAAAGGAAGATTAACCATTACATTATGTCCAACACTATTCATCTGATATTTACTTATTGTCCATTACACCCGATGAATATTTCATGTAAATTAATAATAATTTAAGAGGATTCGATCATCGTTCATCGAAAAATCCAATAGGGATAATTATAAACTTTTAGTTAGGAGTGTATGGGAATGACAGTTGAACAAAAAGTGAAAGAATTACATCATTTTATTAACGGTGAGTTAGTAGCAGGTAAAAGTGGTCGTTTTTCCAATGTGTATAATCCATCAACGGGGGAAGTCATTGCACAAGTTCCTCTTGCTGCAAAGGAAGAAGTGAAAAACGCCATAGAGATGGCAAAAAAGGCATTCCCTGAATGGAGAAATACTTCCAGTGGAAAACGGGCAGAAATTGTGATGAGATTCCGTCAGTTAGTGAAGGAAAACGAAGAAGAACTAATCCAAGTGATTTGTACGGAAAGTGGCAAAACAAAGGAGGATGCTAAGGGAGAGATTACCCGTGGTTTAGAGTCAGTAGATTTGGCCATTAATGCTCCCCATCTTTTAAAGGGAGACTATTCAGTTAACGTAGGTGGAAATATTAATGCCTATTCAACAAAATCCCCTATAGGGGTTGTGGCAGCCATTTCTCCTTTTAACTTTCCTGTAATGGTACCCTTCGCCCAAACAAGCATGGCGGTTGCCGTAGGGAATGCTGTTATTTTAAAGCCGTCTGAAAAGGTGCCAATGTCTGCGCTGTTTTTCTCGGAATTATGGAAAAGAGCGGGATTACCTGATGGTATTTGGACGGTTATAAATGGCGACAAAGAAGCGGTTGATGAATTGTTAGCAAATCCAACTGTTCAAGCAATTTCCTTTGTAGGTTCCACACCTGTTGCAGAGTATATTTATCAAACTGGTACAAGTTACAATAAACGGGTTGCAGCCTTTGGTGGTGGGAAAAACTTTATGATTGTAATGCCTGATGCCGATTTAGAAAAAACAGCAAATGCCTTTATTGGAGCCGCATATGGTGCAGCGTCACAACGTTGTATGGCCATTTCAGGTGCGATGGTAGTAGGGAAAGAAACGGCGGATCAATTGGTTGCTATTTTAAAGGAAATGATTGAGAACTTAAAAGTAGGACCTTATACAGATGAAGAAGTTGATTTTGGTCCGGTTATTACGCAACAATCAAAGGATGCGGTTATCGGTTATATTAATCGGAGCATTGAAGAAGGGGCAAAGGTAGTAGTAGACGGACGAAATCCAACTATTTGCCAAACATCAAAAGGGTTTTATTTAGGACCAACGTTATTAGATGAAATTACACCTTCTATGGAAGTTTTCCAACAAGAAGTATTTGGACCTGCCCGCATCGTCGTCCGGGTTGAATCTTTACAAGAAGCGATCGATTTAATAAACGATCATGAACTAGGAAATGGTGTGACGATCTTTACGAAGAATGGCGCAGCAGCTCGGAAATTCCAGGAAGAAATAGAAGTGGGGATGGTTGGAGTGAATGTACCCATTCCAATCCCAGTTGGATATTACAATTTCGGCGGGTGGAAACGTTCCAAGTTTGGTGAAGGCTTTATGTTTGGTCCTGATCAAGCTCGCTTCTTTACAAAAAGTAAAACAATATCTGAAAAGTGGTTGAATGGGGATGACGAAACGTCCACAACTTTCGCTTTTCCTAGCAACTCGACAAAATAAATTTTAAGCATGGTCTTCCATAGGGAGGATCATGTTTTTATTTTGAAGAAATTTTACCACTACTTTTGTCAGAAAATTTAAATTATAATATACGTAACTTCCTTTTCTACAAGAGAGGTGTGTGCCAATTGAGTCATTATTCCTTACTAGTTCGTGATATTTTAAAAAATAAACACTTTTATCAAGCAGAAGTTGTCGCTGGTGATGGCGGACTTCATAATACGATTAAATGGGTGCATGTCCTTGAAGTGTCAAATGTTCAAAAACTATTAAAAGGACAGGAGCTCATTTTAACAACCGGTGTCAGTTTTCAACATCATCAAGACCACTTTTTACAATTTGTTATAGGGCTTATCGAAGCAAAATGTGCCGGACTTTGCATTGAATATGGAGCATATATTCAAAAAGTGCCGGAAGAGATTATTCAATTAGCAAACGACCATCAATTTCCCATCATCGTTTTTCATGAAGAAGTTCCTTTTGTTGAAATTACCCAAGACCTACATACCCTTATTATTAACCACCAATATTCCATGATCGCTAAATTAGAAAACTACTCCCAATTACTAAATAAAGAAACTTTACATGCGCAAAATAGTGAACAGTTATTAAAACCTTTATATGAATATTTGAAAATCCAAACGATTTACGAAGTAGAAGGTAAAGATCCAATTTTCTATCCGAATATGGCAAAGAAACAAAGGGAAGCTCTCCTCCAAAAGAAGTTAAATCGGAATGATAGTACCCAATTTATAACAAAACCGATTTATCTGTTCGAACATATTTTTGGAGAAATAACGTTATATAGTGAAGAGAAGGAAATAACCGAGTTTGAGCTCCTCATTTTAGACAGAACGATAACAGCTTTAGCCCAGCTGTTACTTAGGGATTTATATGTGGATGAAAGGAAAAGGAAAGAGGATGCAAAATGGTTAGAGGAATGGTTGGAGGGGGCCCATACCGAATCGGAAATTAAACAATTTTTATTAGCGGAATGGCCAAGCTTTAGGCAAACGGATAGTACAGTACTTATTCTTTCCCTGCCGAGAAACGAAAAAAATCAACAATTGGATCGGACCTATTTTAAATTAAATTGCCATACGATTTTTGATAAAAAGGGTTTTCTTTCTTTTGTCATTGAAAGGAAAAATGATTTTATTTTCATATTATTGAACCGTCAAGATACTGATTCGATGAAGATGAGATTACAAGATTGTCTCGTGAAACTCGAAACATCTAATTTAATCGAAGGTCAAGAAATGGCAGTGGGCAAGTTTGTAAAGGAGTTAACGAAGGTTCATGAAAGTTACAAAAGTGCCCAGGATACGTTATATATTATTCGACATGTTGAAACGGACTCTTCCTTTTATGATGAGTTATATGTATTCCAACTTATTTATCAAATGCAAAAGCATACGAATTTACAAGAAATGATGGAAGAATTGCTTCAACCATTAATCGATTTTGATGAAAAGCATAATGGTCAGTTAGTGGAGACTTTAGAAATTTATTTACAGTCGAATGGTTCTAAACAAGAGACGGCAAAAAAATTATATATCGTAAGGCAAACGTTATACCATCGATTACGAAAAATTGAAAGTTTAATAGGTAAGGATTTTATGAAAGGTGAAAATCGCCTTGCTTTAGAATGGATGCTTTTTGCGCGGAAGTTTATAAAAAGAACTTAAAATTCGTGAGTCAAACCATTTTACTTACTGTTTAATTTCTATTGTTTTATTTTACATTTTGTTACATGAAAATACCCTCTATCTTCTTCATAATATGTGTAAAACAAAGCGTTAATGGGGTATGTATTAATGCTAACAAGATAGGAGTGGGCATGGATGTTGGATACGAATTTAGGAAAAGAATTACTAGAAAAGGATGAAATGTACGTTTGGCATTCGATGAAACCGTATAATCCTAATGGAACGCTAGTTGTGGAGAAATCAAAAGGTGCCCGTATAACGGATGTGGATGGAAAAGAATATATTGATGCAATGGCTGGGTTGTTTTGTGTCAATGTTGGGTATGGTCGGGAGGAATTGGCAAAGGCAGCTTATGATCAAATGGTTTCTAACGCTTATACACCATTATCCCAAGGACATGTTCCTTCTATAAACCTAGCAGAAAAGTTAAATGAACTTCTTGGTGGAGATTACGTTATTTTCTTTTCGAATAGCGGTTCAGAGGCAAACGAGACTGCCTTTAAAATTGTCCGACAATATCATCAGCAACAAGGTAACAGTTCTCGTCTAAAAATACTCTCCCGTTATCGTGCTTACCATGGTAATTCAATGGGCGCATTAGCAGCAACTGGCCAAGCGGAGCGGAAATATAAATACGAACCACTAGCTCCTGGATTTCTTCACGTTTCTCCGCCCGACTCCTATCGAAATAATGAAGACGAGTATACAGATATTTTCAATATTCCGAGTGTAAAAGAAGTGGATCGGGTGATGACATGGGAACATAGTGATACAATAGCAGCGATGATTTTAGAACCGATTATTACCGGAGGAGGAGCTCTAATACCTCCAGAAGGTTATTTAAAAGGAATCGAAGCAACTTGTAAAAAACATGGTGCATTAATGATAGTAGATGAAGTGATTTGCGGTTTTGGTCGGACTGGAAAGCCCTTTGGATTTATGAATTACGGAGTACAGCCGGATATCATTACAATGGCGAAGGGACTTACTAGTGCATATTTACCTTTATCAGCTACGGCAGTAAAACGGGAAATATATGAAGCGTTCACAGATAGTGGAGACTACGATTTCTTTCGACATGTGAACACGTTCGGTGGAAGCCCAGCAGCTTGTGCATTGGCATTGAAAAACTTAGAAATTATGGAAGAGGAAAAACTGTTTGAGCGTTCTGCAACAAAAGGAACGGAAATGTTGAAGACGTTACAAGCTCGATTAAGTAGCCATCCTTTTGTTGGGGATGTACGGGGTAAAGGGTTATTGATTGGGATTGAATTAGTAAAAGATAAAGAAACAAAGGAACCTATTGAAGTTGAATCGATTAACAAAGTAATAGCGATTTGTAAGGAGAAAGGAGTAATTATCGGTAAAAATGGTACTACAGTTGCTGGATTTAATAATGTTCTCCTTCTATCGCCCCCACTAAATATCTCAGATGAAGATATTCAGGTTGTAATCGATACTTTAGTAGAAGCAATTTATGAGCTGAAGGAATAAAGGGAAAAGCAGAATGATTCATTTCATTCTGCTTTTTGTATCCCTAAACATAGGAATTTCTCAACAAATTATTTGTAATGAAGTAGAAAAATGAAATTATTTCCCGAGAAATGTTTTATTTTGCGAAATAGAACAGATAGTGGGGAAACGTTGATACTTCAATACTTTTAGCTTCCAATGCTGAAATTTTGTCGAATTAAATTTCTCTGTTGGTACAGTTTGTCTGGTTAATAGAAGTAATTTCTAATAAGGTATTAAAAGATGATATAAGCAAAAAAAGTAAATAGAGTTAAAATAAAAGAAGGAAAATAAACTACATACAACAAAGGAGTTTCATCATGACGAAAAAAATTTATGTAATTCATGAAAATGATGACTGGACTCGTCATTTAACAAAAAGATTAGAAGAGTTGAATTTACCTTATGAAACTTGGCATTTAGATGAAGGAATTGTTAATTTAAATGAAGCACCACCTGAAGGCGTATTTTATAATCGAATGAGTGCTTCTTCCCACACTCGTAACCATCGTTTTGCTCCTGAACTAACAGGTGCGGTAATTGATTGGTTAGAGTTTTATGGCAAAAGAGTGTTAAATGGCAGTAACGCCCTTCGATTAGAATTAAGTAAAGTAAAACAATATACGCAATTAGAAAAATACGGTATTCGTGTACCAAAAACAGTAGCGGCTGTTGGGAAAAATCAAATTATGGAAGCTGCTAAATCATTAAATACATTACCGTTCATTACAAAACATAACCGTGCAGGTAAAGGGTTAGGGGTTCAATTATTCTATTCTTTAGAAGCGTTGCAAGAGTATTTAGATAGCCCAGCATTTGAAGAACCCGTCGATGGGATTACTCTCGTTCAACAATATGTAAAATCTCCAGATCAGCATATAACGCGTGTGGAATTTGTTGGTGGGGAGTATGTCTACTCTGTACGAGTTGATACTTCAGAAGGTTTCGAATTATGTCCTGCGGATGCTTGTCAAATTGGAGACTTATTCTGTCCGGTTGGAGAAGAGCCAAAAGATCAAATGAAGTTTAAAATTGTAGATAATTCTCGGACAGAACTCATCGAAAAATATCAACAGTTCTTAAAAGGAAATGGTATTGATGTAGCCGGTATTGAATTTATCGTAGATGAAGAAGGTACTGTCTATACTTACGATGTGAACACAAATACAAACTACAATTCCGATGCGGAAGAGGAAGCTCAGAAATTCGCCATGCTTGAATTAGCGAAATTATTAGGTAGAGAGTTAGAAAATATATAATAGCTGAAAAGACATTTCCTGTTAAAGGCTCTTGCTTTGAAGGGGATGTTTTTAGTAGAAAGCGAAATGTAGGTAGTAAGGGAAGTTAAATCACTTTAAAATAAAAGGGATAAATTCTTAACGAAAAATGAGGAGCCTATTCAAATGACTTTAAGACAACAATTGGAACAATACCGTCCGTATAATGAACAAGAAGCGAAGGATCAAGAATTGATGTTACGATATATGGATACCTTTGATAACTTACTCACACGGGAAAATGAATTTGCCCATTTTACAGCTTCTGCATGGCTAGTGAATAAAGAGCGTACAAAAGTATTGATGGTCTATCATAATATTTATCAATCTTGGTCATGGGTTGGTGGGCATGCGGATGGGGAAGCGGACTTATTGCATGTAGCATTAAAAGAAGCGATGGAGGAAACAGGACTTACGAACGTCCACGCTGTATCCGATGAGATTTATTCTATAGAAATATTAGGAGTTCCAGCCCATGTGAAAAAGGGAAAACATGTCGCAACCCACGTTCATTTAAATGTAACGTATTTATTAGAAGCGGATGAACAGGACGAAACCTTTATTAAACCGGATGAAAATAGTGATATCGGTTGGTTTGAATTAAGTAAAGCTATCGAAGTTTGTACAGAACCAGATATGAAAGTTGTGTATCAAAAATTAAATGAAAAACTTGATCGAAATTAATAAAGGTAGCGTCTCGTTAGGAGATGCTACCTTTTTCTTATGGGAAAGTTAGTTATAAGTCTATTTCTTTCTCTTTGGAAGAAAACAAATAGTGATGATACGTTTTTTTAAAGGAGAGAATGATACCAATTAACATAAAATTCGATAATAAGGAACTTCCACCATAACTTACAAAAGGCAGCGTAACGCCGGTTATCGGTAAGATCCCCATTGTCATACTAATGTTTTGGAAGATTTGAAAGGTGAATAAACCGATGATTCCTGCACCTACCGTATAGGCAAATGAATCATTCGTTTTCATGATGATAGTAATGAGCCGAAAAAGAAATAAAAAGTACAGTAAAATGACAAAAGTACAACCGATAAAACCTACTTCTTCAGCGATAGTAGAAAAAATAAAATCCGTATGTTTTTCAGGTATGTATACATCATTGTTTAGAAAGCCTTTCCCGGTAATTTCCCCTGACCTAATGGCTAACATTCCTTTTCTTGCTTGAAGGGAAGAATCCTCATATTCATAAGGGAAAAGCCAACCGTTAATCCTTGCTATTTGATGGGGGGATAATTGACCCATAATATGTTTCATGAAAAAATCGTGAAATTGAAAATATAAAATGATCAATGTTACTACAATACTGATAGGGATAGCAGTGAATGTTAGTAATAGTTTTTTATTAATCGTTGAAAAGTAGATCATAGGAATGATCAATGCTAAATAAAGCATTAACATACCTGTATCGGGTTGTTTATAAACGATAATCATTGGTGGTATGACAATCGCTGCGATTTTAGCAAGTAAATAACTATCCGAAATGAGTGTTTGTTTTGCTATTGAGTTTTGATGTTTTTCCATCGTTTTGGCAATGACTAATAAAAAGGCAAACTTTAAAAATTCAGAAGGCTGTAAAGTACCGATAAACTTAATTTTGTACCAAGCTTTTGCTCCATTAATTGGTTTTGCAATACTTTCAGGGGCAACAATTAATCCTATTAATAAAAGAAAGACAAATATATAAAACAACCAAGCAATCTTTTTTAACTGTTCTAAATCTAACATTGCTATAGCAATCATTAAGACAAAACCAATACAGTAGAAAATTATTTGCTTTATGACAAAAGAACCTGGGTATTGGGAAAATGATGCATTACTTGAGTAAATAAATAAACAACTAATAATGCCGAATAGTGCTAAGCATAAAATTATTTGTTTATCTAAATATTTGTTAATCATTTCGATTTGCTCCTAAACATCGGAATTTGGTTTTGATTTACTGAATATACATATATTTGAAACGCTAATAAAATACAAAATGTTCCATCACCGCTTGGGTAGGGGTGTTGTAATTACTTTGTGAAGGACTGATTTATCCACAATAAAAATTATAAATTTAAAACGTTTCATACGTACTATCCACAAAAAAACATTTTGCTTTAAACTTCGTTATAATTACAAAATTCGACCATTTTTCTTTGTGAAATTGAAATTATTTCCCTAGAAATGTCTCTTTTTTTCTTATATAGTTAAATTTTGTATTAATAGAGATTTGTTAATGAAAAGTTGTGACGATACATACTTTAATGTAAAAGAGGGAAAGGGGTGGACGGATGGCTATTGTCATATCAACCATTCATCTTAAAGGTGGCGTTGGAAAGACAACGACAACTGTAGGATTAGCAGAAATGCTAGCGTCGGAGTTTAAGAAAAAGGTATTAATTGTTGATCTTGACCCCCAAACTCACGCAACAATGATGTTGCTTGGTGAACAACGTTGGATGGAATTAAATCAAGATGGATATACGTTAGCGACGATGTTTGAAGAAGCGTTAGACCCAGACGATAAAAAATTTATACTTGAGAAAACATTGCAAAAAAACGTGTCCAATATTCATACAGTGCAAACGATTGATCTTCTCCCATCTAGTCTGGACTTAATTGGCATTCAAGATGTATTAGCTAAAATGCCGACGGGGCCATTTTACTCCAACAATCCAATTGAAATTTTAAAAAATGCTATCCGTCCAATTAAGTATGACTATGACTATATTTTAATTGATTGCCCCCCAAACCTTAGCCTTATTACATTAAACGGAATTCGAATTTCGAATGGATATATTACGCCTACCATACCAGACATATTGTCTTCGTACGGAATTTCCCATGTGATGAATCGTGTGGATGAATTTGCCGATAATATGGATATGAAAATTGAACATTTGGGCATTGTTGTAACAAAATATAAAGAAAACTCAAAAGTACATAGAATTACTTTAGAGCAATTAAAAAGTATGAACATTCATGTGTTTAGACGACTATTTAAAGAAACGAACCAAATGGCAAAAGCGGCGGATTACTACGTATCTTATTCAACTTTCAAACAGAAATGGGGAAAAGACAGTTCATTTCATGCATTTTATTATTTGGCAAAGGAAATAATCGAAATGTATGAAGGATGATAATGATATGGATTATAGTTTGGCTGGAAATCCCATTTTTATTTCCAAAATAATCGAGCCGAAGATGGACAAACTACTATTGAAAAGTTAAAGCTTTGTTGAAAGCGACCTTACTTTTCAAACATATCAATGGGGAGGATAGCAATGCCAAATAAAGAAGCGAATAATACTAGGTCCAATTGTCAAGGGAACGTTTGTGGAACGGAGAAGATTCCAATGAATCGAAATCGTCAATCCAAAAACAGTAGTGAAGAGTTTGCTTCTGAAATTCATATCAATGCAAATTTAGAACAAACCCATTCGAACAATGCCTTCGAAAAAAGGTCAAAAAGACAATTAGAAAGTGAACGCACTGCCTGGAATTAAAGTGTTATTTGGCGCTGTCGGAAACCTGCGATATTAGGGACTAAAGTTTTTCTTTAGTCCCTTTTTGATGGTTTTTAAAAAAATATTTTCCATATTTGTTTAAAAATTAATCCTACTATATTACTATAATAGTATAAGGTTTAATCGGAATGAAATAAATTTAAGGAAGTACCTATAGTAATGAAAAAAACAAATATAAAAATTATTTTAGTTCTTTCAGCTTTATTAGTTTTATTCTTTACATCATTTAGTGTTTATACGACAAATGTAAATATACGAAGTACAGTTGAAGAGGCGATTACCAATCAAAATTTGGAGACGGCTAAAACCATTTCAGAACGATTTGATATTGAAACATATAAAAAATTTTTAAAGAGTCCGCAAAAAAATAATTACTATTGGAAAATTAATAATGACTTAAATAATATTAGAGAAAAAATTGGTGCTCTTTTTGTTTATACAATAGAAGTAGATAGTCCAAAAGTGATGAAAACAATGGTTGCAGGGCTACCTGCTGATAAACAGAAATCCTTTAAAATCGGGAAACTGACGAATGTTCCAAAAAAGCTTGTGAAGATGGCATATTATGAATGCAAGCCATTTACAACAAATATGATAAAAGATCCGGACTATGGAACGTATTTAACAGTAGCAGCACCCATTATAGATGATTCTAATAATGTGCTTGGATATGTTGGTATTGATATTAGTGTGGAAGATATTAATGAAGTAAAAACAAGTGTTTTAGAAAATAATATTATCATTTTTATTTTTAATGCGTTATTTATTTTCATTATGATTACTTGCTTTTATTTCATTCAAAGATGGTATCAAAAGGCAGTTGTAAGAGAAGTTGAATATACCGAGGATACATACCAAGAGGAAATAAAAACGTTAATTACATCTGTTTCTTCATTAAGACATGACATGACAAATCATCTCCAAGTTATACATGGTCTTTTAATCATTGGGGCTGTCGACAAAGCCCAACAATATGTTAATTCCCTAGTTAATGAAGTCCAGTTAATTAAATCAGTATCCGTCGATTCCACAATCGAACATCCTGGATTGGCTATTCTATTGCAAACGAAAAAACTGGCTACAAATAACCATCAAATTAATATGACGACTTCCGTTGACCCGAACCCATTTGATCGAATTAAATCAACGGATATGATTAAAATATTGTCTAACTTAATTGATAATGCGATGGATGCAACAAATGAGTTGCCAGAAGAGCTCCGTCAAATAACAGTTAGCTGTGAAGCAACGGATTGCCATTATATTTTTGAAATAAAAAATACCGGGCCAAAAGTTCCCGAATGTGAAGAAATTTTTAAACAGGGCTTTTCTACAAAACATGCCGAAAAGGGAAAAACAAGAGGCCAAGGCTTGTTTATCGTAAAGGAAGTAGTAGAGAAGTATAATGGCGAAATCGCCCTCTACTCTACAAACGACTATGAAACAATTGCAAGGGTAAAAATTCCCCTTAAATAAAATGCAGATAAACAATCAAAATAGAATAAATGGCCCTAAAATATGGTTCAAATAAAAAGTTTACGGCCTATATAAAAGGAAATGTTCTATTTCGATTGGATTATTTTCGAAATGTAGAATTTCAATTCTTTTTACCTTAAATATAAAACTGAGGTGTCGTTGACATTCTCCTGTTGCTTATTAAAATAGAACTATCTTCGAAGATAAGAAGGGATGAATCGTTTAGTATTCCTTTATAAACGAACATCCCTGGGATGGACAGTTCTATTTTTATAAGCTTTTGATTTAGAGGTGAAATAGTGGAAATGGAAAAGGAAAAATTATTAGAATCGAAAAGCATTTTAATGAAACTGGCGAACGGTATTAATCCATTAAATAATGAACCTATCAATGATCACAGCTTTTTACATGACCCTCAAATTATACGTCCTTTATTTTATCTTTCAGATTATATTTCAAAACAGCTTGAAGTTAAAAAGATACCTCCGAGAAAACCTGCCACATTTCACATAACCGATGAACAATTAAAACAAGTTACATTGCCTCTAGGGAAAATTGGGATTAATGACTTTTCTAAGGCGATTAATGTAGTCATTGATCCTACTATAAGTAAAAAATTAACCGGAACAATGATTAATAAAAAATTAAAAGCAATAGGTATTTTAAGTGAAGAAGTGGATGGAAATGGTCATCGAGTCAAGGTAAAAAATGACAAATAGGAAGGGTATGGTATTGAAAGTGAGACCCGGACTTTTAACGGTAGAGAATACAAAAAGGTTGTTTTTAATGAAATAGGTAAACAATTTTTTGTTAAAAAATATTAAGACGTTAATGGAGTAGGATGTAAATAATATTCACTTAAATAAGGCAGATGGGAGAGGCATTAGAGTGGAAATACGAGATTTATTTGACTTAGAAAATGATGCAAACTTTCAACAATTGAACCAGCAAGTAAATTCCTTTAATACTTTAAAAATATTAAAATTGGAAAATCATGAAATTAGACATTCGAATATATTGGCTTGGTTACTGAACCCAAAGGAAAATCACAATTTGAGTGATTATTTTTTACGTAAAGTAATGGAACATCTTATGTTAATGGATGAAAATGGCGGAAATGTTCAATATCAAAAAATCGGGAATATCCTTAATCATTCCTTAGTCGACAGTCATGTTTATCGAGAAGTAAAGACAGATAAAAATCGATATATTGATTTACTAATTGTGAACCAGCAGTTGAAAACGGTTTTGATCATAGAAAATAAATTTTATTCTTCGGAGTCTGTAAATCAATTGAATGATTATTTGGAATTTACTCGCCATACATTTAAAAATTTTACGATTATTCCTATTTACTTAACCCTTAATGGGGAAAAACCTTCGAATTCCCATTATTTTATTCTAACATACGAGAAAATTGAGGTTATATTACATACTATTTTAGGGTTATATAAAGATCGATTAAGCGATAATGTATTTCAATTTATTAAAGATTATAATCAAATATTAAAAGAAAAATTTTATCCTAATCAGGAACAAATATTACAAGCTATTGATATTTATTTAAATCATAAGCAAACAATCGATGTTCTTTTTGAAGAAACGGCAAGTATATCTAAGCCATTAATTTTTGAAACCGGTTATTATTTTGAATTTTTAATGAAATATAAAAATACGATTCAATATATTTATAAACATGGGCAAAATATTTTGTCCTATAGTTTTGACGAATTTATTAAACTGCAATTTAATAATAATGTGTTGTATCGCTCCCAGCCAACTACTCCTCACTTACTACCGCCAGAATGGGAAGGAATTAGTCATGCCCATTTGAAAGAACCAACCTATTGGTTAGGAAAAGGGTTAGTCGTATGGTTTGAACAAGCGAAAGATAGTCGATTGAGTATGATAGCAGAAATTGGGCCAATTGAATACACCGAACGCCTTTCATTTTTGGAAAAATTAGAGCGAGCAGGTTTATCGGTTAAAGAAAGATCTAAATTAGAAACGGCTCGTTATACCCGTTTCTTTACTCAAAAAATGGATATTAACAAGTGGGATGATATGGCAGAGTTAACACAAGGGATGTTTGACTTATATAACTCAGCAGAATTTACACAAGTAAGAAATCAAGTAGCGGCTATTTTAAAAAATGATGATGTAGAAATAGATGAACCAAAAGCGACTATGGAGAAACAAAAGGGTTATGATTTTAAAGTGAAAGTACAAAGGGCGTTTAGAAAATGGATGGCATTAACGAATATACCTGAAACGGATTATCGTGTATCGAACAAACACCTTTCTTTCATTATTCCACTTTTTGATTCCTTTAAAGATCGATTAGGAGAAACTAGAGAAAAATGGTGGTGGTATAACGGACCATTTCTATTTTGGTTCATGATTAATGAAGATTCCCTTTATTTTACTTTAGAAGTTGGTCCAATCGAGGCAAATAAGCGGATTGTTCTAATGGAACAAATGAAAGAACAGGGGATTATTTTTAGTGAAAAGGGACTTTCTCCAGAAGCAAAATTTAATCGTATCTTTTCGCGATCAGTATCTATTAAATGCTTAGATGAGCCCGAACTACTACGAGTATTTCAAACGTTGTATGATGATCATGATCTGCAAAAGATTTTAAATAAAATCCAGCATATCTATAACGAATTCTATAGCAACATTGAATAATGAATCCACATAATATTCTTTTTATCATAGTTGATATATGAAACTTTTAAAATGTGTATCAATATGTTCAATATAACGAAATTTTGGTATAATGAAGTTATTAGAAGAACAGAGTAAAAAAGACTACTTGATGCTGCAACATCAAGCAGTCAACGGTAATAGCTAGTCCTAAGGGATTGGCAACCAGTTCGAAGTTTAACCTGCATTGAGCGAGAGCTCAGGTAGGTTATTTTTTTTGATTTACTGTAATCACAGTCACAATTAAAGTGGCGAAGGCCACGGAAAACATTAATGTTTCAGAAATAGACAAGGCATCACCGCCTCTCTGTAAAGGAGTTCCGCCAATCGTCCTTTTAAATTTTTTAGCTATTACACCTACATTATAGCACATATGTTCGTATTTTAAAGGGTATAAGGTTGTATTTTATAGAATATGGAAAGATATCCAACGAAGGAAAGGATATGAATGTACTCTATTTTTAATGCTAGCAAGCCCTTTTAACTTCTATTTGTAAATAATTTCAACGCATACTTTGCTCCATATTGAAAATAATAAGCGGAAAATGAATGAAAAGAAGGTAGAACGATGCGAAAACGTCTCCACATTCTAATTATAATGTGTATACTTCCTTTTGTTGTAGCTTGTACGGATAACGGTGATGATACCCCAGTAGAAGCAAAGGAGAATGACGGTAAATTCAATAACTCGTCTAGTAGCAAAATCGATTCATTACTTAAGGAAGTTTAACAACTTTTCCCTTTTTTACTCGAAGGCTTCCTTTTATTCCCTTTTCAAGTATACTTAATAGTAAGAGAATATTATTATGAAGTAATGAAAAGGGGATTCTTCATGTCTAAAATACCTATAATCATTGACACAGATCCGGGAATAGATGATGCAATGATGTTAACATACGTCTATGGAAATGATGATGCTTTAGATATTCGTTTAGTTACAACAAGCTCAGGGAATATCTCCCAAGGAAAATCCAATCATAATGCACGGGTCTTTTTAAGTTACATTGGGGCTAATGTAGAAGTTGCCCGTGGATTAGAAAGTCCTTTCCTTCGTAGATTGGAAATAGCAGAAGATATCCATGGAGAAAGTGGTTTTGGAAACGTCCAGTTTTTAACGCCTCCACTTCCAGTGAGCCATCGTCCGGCGGTGACTGCAATGGTGGAGACGATTTTAAGTAGCGATGAAAAAATAACGATTGTCGCAACTGGTCCTTTGACGAATATCGCGGCATTACTTGTTGCCCATCCTGAAGTAAAAACGAAAATTGAAAGGATTTTATGGATGGGGGGAGCAGCTGTAGGGGGCAATGTTACACCAACGGCAGAATTCAATGCATACGTTGACCCGCATGCTGTCCAAATTGTGTTTAATTCAGGGATTCAAGTTGTAATGAGTGGTTTAGATGTAACTCATAAAGCCTTTATTACAGTGGATGAAATCAAGCGATTAGAAGATATGGGGACGGAATTTACACAAAAGCTCCATGAAATGGTGACATTTTATCTTGATCAAATTGAAAAGACACCTTTTCATGAAGAAAATTATGATCAAGTAGTTCATTTTCATGATGTAGTGCCAGTGATGTATTTATTGCAACCTCACTTGTTTGAAGGAACCGACCACTTTGTGGAGGTGGAGTTAGAAGGTAAAGCAGCGGGTGCTACTATCGTAGATTATTTGAATCGTACAAACAATAAACCAAATGTTCATGTTCTACATAACGTTGAACGGGAGAAGTTTGTTGAAGAATTTATGAAGGCTGTGGAAAATATTTCGGAACGCCTCACAAAATTTTAATTGACCAATGCCCCTTCATCCTTTATTCTATTCAATGAATAGAATGCCCGGCGAACGGGAGAGGTTCATAGCTGATACCCTCTATAAAAAACTATGGAAACATGACGAATGATGCCATGTCCATAACTGGACATGGCTTTTATGTTTTTATAAGAGTTTTATAGAATATGAACTTCTCCTTGTTAATTGTTGGGAAACATTTGCAAGGAGGATTTTTTATGTCTGGCCGTAACCATGAAGAAGGTTTAAAAGATTTAACATTATTAGGAAACCAAAATACACAATATTCATTTGATTATGCACCGGAAGTATTAGAAGCGGTAGATAATCTTCATTCCAATCGGGATTATTTCGTGAAATTTAATTGTCCGGAGTTTACGAGTTTATGCCCATTAACGCATCAACCAGACTTTGCGACGATGTATATTTCTTACATTCCAGATAAAAAGATTGTAGAAAGTAAATCGTTAAAATTGTACTTATTTAGTTTTAGAAACCATGGTGATTTCCATGAAGACTGTGTCAATATTATCATGAACGATTTAATCAAATTACTAGACCCTCGTTACATTGAAGTTTGGGGTAAATTTACGCCACGCGGAGGAATTTCGATTGACCCTTGGTGTAACTACGGGAAACCGGGAACGAAATATGAAGAGATGGCTCATCATCGTTTAATGAACCATGATTTAAATCCTGAAAAAATTGATAATCGTTAAGAATGAAATTAAATAAAGAGGTTATTAGCGACCCTCTATAAAAAACTAAGGAAAAACAGCATTTTTCTTAGAATGCTGTTTTTTCATTAATAAAGGAGATTTTTTCACATGAAGCAGGGAAAAGCCGTTGTTGTATTTAGTGGAGGACAAGATAGTACAACTTGTTTGTTTTGGGCAAAAGAACGCTATGAAGAAGTGGTAGCTGTAACCTTTGATTACGGTCAAAGGCATCGGCTTGAAATTGACTGCGCAAAGGAAATAACGAAAGAATTAGGGATTGCTCATCACATGTTAGATATGTCGCTATTGAATCAGTTAGCACCGAACGCTTTAACAAGGGGAACTATTCCAGTGGAAGATGGGGAAGGTGGCGAATTACCATCAACCTTTGTGCCTGGGCGTAATTTGTTGTTTCTATCCTTTGCTGGGGTGTTGGCAAAACAAATAGGGGCGAAACATATTGTTACAGGCGTTTGTGAAACAGATTTTAGCGGCTATCCCGATTGCCGGGATATTTTTATTAAGTCGCTAAACGTTACGTTAAATTTATCAATGGATGATACTTTCGTCATTGAAACACCGTTAATGTGGCTTAATAAAGCGCAAACGTGGGAATTGGCAGATCAGCTCGGTGCCCTTGAATTTGTCCGCGAAAAAACACTCACTTGTTATAACGGAATAAAGGCGGACGGTTGTGGGGAATGTCCAGCTTGTAAGTTGCGTAAAAGAGGTTTAGATGAGTACTTAAACTCGAAGGTAGAGTCTTAAAAGACCAAGTTTTTAATTGAAATTTAAGGAGTAGTAAAATGAGAATCATATTTTATTTATTATCAATTGTCGTTGCCAATGTGGTGACGGCTGCCTTTGCACCATTGCAATTTGGAATGTTTATCGTTCCGATGGGGACGTTGTTTGTTGGAGCGACGTTCATTTTCCGAGATTTAGTACAAAATAAATACGGACGGAAAAAAACGTATTTATTTATTTTTACAGCATTAGTTTTGTCGGCAATCGTCTCCTTTCTACTAGGAGATACATTAATGATCGTAGCAGCATCAGCTATTTCCTTTATTTTAGCTGAAACGGCCGATACGGAAATTTATACTCGATTGAAATTACCTATCGCTTGGCGCGTTTTCTATAGTGGTCTAGTAGGAGGATTACTAGATTCGGCAGTGTTTGTCATTATTGGTTTAAGCCCTCTTGGCGCCGGTATGTTACCATGGGAAGCTGTACCAGCTGCTATTATCGGTCAAATTATCGTGAAAACCGTTATCCAAATGTTTGGTGCTATAATTTTAAGCCAAGTGCATGGAAAGAAAAGTAACAGTTTTGCTTAATAAATCGTTTTCTAAAAAACTGGTGTAGCTTGAAAAAGTTTCCGCCAGTTTTTTTATAGGACAATATGTAAAGATATCTTTACATATTGTCCATTTTTATTTATTTTAAATGTAAAGATATCTTTACATTTAATATGGGGTGAAAAGTTTTGTGAAAGTAATTAATCATATTAAAGAAGTTCGGTTAGCCAAAAAAATTACGCAAATTCAAATGGCGGAAGATTTGCAAATTACTCGTCAAACGATTAATGCCATTGAGAAAAATAAGTATAATCCAAGTCTGGAATTGGCTCTAAAATTAGCTAAATATTTGGATGTTCCTTTTGAACAATTATTTTACTTAGAGGAAAAGGAGTGAAGTAGGTGAGCGTTAAGAGGTTACAGCATTTGTTATGGACTGTGATTGTTCTATGTATGATAATAGGCGGTTTTTTAGGTATATATATCATTGGAAAAGAAACGGGTGATTATCCTGTTGAATTAATGTTGCCAATTATCATTGGAGTTATAGGTGGATTAATGGTATTTTTGATGGTTTCTAAATGGAGTCAGAAAAGAAGGGGAAATGTGCCTGAAATCGATGAACGAACTTTAAAAAATCTCCAAAAGTATTTTTTGGGGGCGCTATATTTTATTTTAATAGGCAGTGGGGCTGCTCTATTAATTGCGTATGCAATGGGAGTAAAAACGATCGAAACGGGACTGTTGATTTTATGTTTAGGCGGAGTGTTTTTAATGACGATTGCTGGGGCATTTATTGTTAAAAGAGTTTGAGGAAGTAAAGAGGGGTGGGTCCATTGGGTATTCGTCTCTTACTCACTCAAGTAGTAGGAGTAGTAGGATAATTAAACTTTTTGTCGAATTATACTTACTAACAATGGATAGAAGGAGGGGTTTTTTGGGTTCCAATCCAAAGTTACCGTTAACAGTTGAAGACAAAGGCAAACTTCGAAAAGCGAAAGTGAAATTAGGAGATATACATACACTAAGTACAAATCAAATAGCAGAAATACTGGAAATGTCGTTAGACGAAGCAAAGAAAATAAAAGCACTTGCAGAATTTCAACGAGTCCCATCCATTGGATATGAACTTGCAGAAAAGCTCGTTAACCATTTACATATTTTTTCTTTACAAGAGTTACAGGAAAAAGACGGTGCGACATTATTTAATGAATTAGAGAAGAAAATGGGCGTTTGGACGGATAGTTGTGTAGAAGATCAAATACGATGTGTCATTCATTTCGCCAATAACCCGAAGAGTAACAAGCAATGGTTTGAATTTACACAGGAAAGAAAAAAGTATCGGGAAGTCTATGGGTATCCAGATGATCGACCTGAAACGGCTTGGTATGAATAGGGAGGAAAGGATAATGAAAACACGATTATCCTACGTAAGAACGTAAAAATTTAGAAACTTCTATCGAGTGGTATACAGCTGTATTAGGTTTTAAAGTAGAGGCTACTTGGCCACCGGAAAAACCAAACTATGCCCATTAGAGTGTATCTGTAGGGGACGGTTGAAATTCGATAAAATATGGTTGATTTAGAAATAAATCAGAGCCAGGGGACAGGTGAGTAAGTGATAAATAAAAGTTTAGGATTCTATATAGCTTTTGGTGGAATTGTAGGGTTATTTTTTGGCGGTATGTGGAATGGAATCGGGGCAATGGTATTAATTTATATTGCACAACAATTAGAATATATAGCAAGAAATAAAAAACAATAATCTTATAATTTCCCTTAAATAGAGCGATTTTAAAAGGATTACCCCCATGTTTGTTGAACTTAATTTATAGAGAAAGGGGTTCAAGTATGATGATAAATGAATTAGATTTTAGAATAGCAGAAGAAACAGATTTAGATCAAATTGTTCAAATGCTTGCTGATGATGTGTTGGGGAGTCAGCGGGAACGATATGAACAGCCGCTGCCAGTAAGTTATATAGAAGCTTTTCAGGCGATATCGTCAGACCCAAACAATGAGTTAGTAGTAGCTTGTATAGGAGAGGACGTGGTAGGTGTACTACAAATTACCTTTACTCCATATTTAACATATCAAGGTGGGTGGCGAGCAACAATTGAGGGCGTTCGAACGGTGACTTCTATGCGCGGGAAAGGGCTCGGGACGGAGTTATTCAAATGGGCTATTGAAAGGGCAAAGAAACGAGGTTGTCATCTAGTTCAACTAACGACAGATAAAAAGCGACCAGATGCTTTGCGATTTTATGAACGGATTGGTTTTAAAGCAACCCATGAAGGTATGAAAATGAAACTTTAATAGTACATAGGAAAGGACGTTACCCACGGCGGAACGTCCTTTTTTAATGAAATCGAAATCAATTGATATTTACATAGAATCATTTCTATTATATAGTTAGTTAGGAATACTAACTACTTTGGAGGTTTTTATGAATCTGTTTTCAACAATCTACCGCTTTAATAAATTGTATGTGAACCGACTTCAAGAAATATGTTCTGCTAATGGAATTACGCCTGTACAATGGCTAGTTATAAATCATGTATTTAAAAATGAAGGATGTACAAGTATCGATATTGTGAAAGAGTGGTCTGTTGAGAAGCCAACAGTATCTACTTTAGTGCGTAAATTGAACGAACAGGGGATACTTGAATTCACAAGCGGTGAAGATAAACGGCAAAAATATTTGTCTTTAACTGTTGAAGGGCAGATCCTTTGTAGAAAAGTAGGAGAAAAAGTAATGGAACTCCAATCATTTGTAACAGAGCCAATGTCAGAGGAAATGGTAAATGAATGGACGGAACAGCTTATGATATTAGAGGAGCGTTTGAAACACTATGAAGGATAAAATATGGACAAAAAATTTTATATCAGTTGCACTCATTAACTTTTTGGCCGTATTAATGTTTTATTTATTAATCGTCACAATCGGAAGTTACACTATAAAAACTTACGATGCATCTACAAGTATGGCTGGTCTTGTATCCAGTATTTATGTTATTGGCGCTTTAGTAGGGCGGCTAATGACAGGTAGACTTATTGAAAAAATAGGACCGTCGAAAATTTTAATAATTGGCGTTATTGGTTTCTTTATTACATCATGTTTATATTTTATTGAAATACATATTGCCTTTTTATTAATTGTACGTTTTATTCAAGGAGTATTTGTCGGTATTATTGGTTCTGCTGCCGGTACAATTGTTGCATATATTTTACCAGCTAACCGAAAAGGAGAAGGGATCGGTTACTATAGTTTAAGTGCCATCTTAGCGACAGCGATTGGTCCGTTTATCGGCCTTCTATTAATGAAATTTGAACATGGAAATACGTTAATTTTCGGATTTAATGTTTTTCTATCATTATGTATGATTGTGATGCTTGCTTTTGTAAAAATAGAGATTACCATCGCATCAAAGAAAAACGAACAAGAAATCGAAGGAAAACAATCCTTTATTTCAAAGGTGATGGAACCGAAATCGATTCCAATTTCTTTCGTTGCACTACTTATTGGGTTTGCCTATTCAGGTGTGATGTCCTACATTTCTCCATATGCGGAGGAAATAGATTTAGTTACGGCAGCGAGTGTATTCTTTATTGTTTATGCCTTCGCAACGATTGTAACGAGACCTATTACCGGAAAGCTGATGGACAAAAAGGGACCAAACATCATCGTTTACCCAGCGTTAGTCATTTTTGCACTAGGGATGTATTTATTTAGTACAGCCCACAGCTCATTCGTGTTATTACTAGCTGCCGCGTTAATAGGGTTAGGTTTTGGTAATTTCAACTCAATTGCTCAAACAATCGCCGTAAAAGTAACAGAGCCACACCGTTTCGGCTTTGCAACATCCACTTATTATATTTTTTATGATTTAGGTCTAGGTTTCGGCCCATACTTACTTGGAATTCTCGTTCCATTACTTGGATTCCAAACGATGTTTATGTGGATGGTACCGGTCATTATTATTTGTATTCCACTTTACTTTGTTTTACATGGAAGAAAAGCGAAACAATATATTTAAATCGATAAAAGAGGTAACTTACAATCGTAGGTTACCTCTTTTTTATGGTTAACTTTCTATTTATTCCAAGAAGGATTCGATTACTTTTTGTTGAAATTAAGGATGAATAGATTGATAAGGGACTTAATAAAAGTGGAGGGGATGAGATGGAAGTAGTTACAAAAACATTATCAACAGAAAGGGTCTTTTTAAGGGAAATGGTTGAAGATGATTGGGTCGACGTACATAAATATGCTTCCCAAGAAATCGTCTGTCGCTACCAACCTTGGGGACCGAATACTTTACAGGAATCTAAAATGTTTGTAAATGAAGTTTTAGCTGACGCATCTAAAACCCCAAGGAGAAGATATGTCTTCGCTATTATAAACAAAAAGGATGACGAAATGGTCGGAGCTGGAGAGTTGCACCTTCGCGATTTTACGAACAAAACGGGAGAAATCGGCTATGTGGTGAATCCGGATTACTGGGGAAGAGGGATAGCAACAGAAGCAGCAATGCTGTTGATTGACTTTGGCTTTGAGCATTTCAATCTCCATCGCATTTATGCTACTTGTGATCCTAGAAATATTGGTTCATATAAAGTGTTGGAAAAAGTCGGTATGACGAAGGAAGGGAGAATTCGAGAAAACTTGAAAATGAAAGATGGTTGGAGGGATTCATTCCTTTATAGTATTTTGAAATATGAGTGGGGTAAATAACGATTAACAAAGAGGGTTGTGAGCGTATGCCTGAAATTTTATCACGGAAAGTTCTTCTAGATTTGGCGGTATCGTTAGATGGTTTCATTGAAGGGCAAAACGGCGAAATAGACTGGTGCATCATGGATGAGGAAATGGGGTTTAACAATTTCCTAAATCAAATTGACACGATTTTTTATGGACGGAAAAGCTATGATTTATGGGGAGAATCTACGCCGGATATAGAAGATGTAGATTTGCAAAAGCAAATGGAATCTATCCACACTAAAAAGAAATACGTCTTTTCCAGAACACAAAAAGGGACGGATCAAAAAGCGGTTTACATTAATGAAAATATTTTAGAAGAAGTGGAGAAAATTAAAAGTCAGTCAGGAAAAGATATATGGTTGTACGGTGGCTCAAGTCTAATTACTACTTTTATGAACTTAGGGCTTGTAGATGAATTAAGATTATCGGTTCACCCAGTTATTTTAGGAGAGGGGAAACCTTTGTTTGTTAATATCAAACAAAGGTTAAATTTAAATCTAGTCGATACAAGAAGGTTTTCCTCTGGAGTAGTGCAATTAATCTATCATTTGAAGTAAGGTTTTAGAGGGTAGCTTTTGCCACTCCTTTTTTAATGTTCTTAAAATCCATAGAAATATAGTCAACAAAAATAAAAGAATAGGAAGAAAACCAATAAATTTAAAAGCATTATTTGCTCCCTGAAAATAGTACCCAATAAAAGTTTAAGGTATCAATCATAAAATAAAAAACTTGAAGATTATAAATGAAGGTAATGAATCTTTCTTATAGAATTTAATAGTTCAGGAAAGAGAGGGGATCATTGAATGGACAATTCATTCGTAATAAGTTTAGATGAAAGTCATTCTTTAAATTTTTTAATTTACTTACAAAATATTTATCTTAACCAACATCGTAGCGGAGAGCATTTAAAGTATCCCTACTTGTCTACGACGGTTCCGTTTAAAGAAGATTTTGAGTCAAGATTCAAAGAACTATGGGAAGAGGTATTACAAAAAATTTCGGATGAAAAAGTTCATGATTTAAATTTTTTTCATAAGGAAAGAAACCGGTTTTATGAAAGATTCTTCGTAATCAATGACAGTAGTTTAAAGTTATTTGATGAAATTTACACAGCTTTCCAAGTTTGGTGGAGTAGTAATGTAGGGCACTTTGCAATCGAGAGGTCAGTGGATGAAATGGTGCATCCAGTTTATTTAGAATTGGCCAATTTTCTAAAGGTAAGTAAAAGGACACCTAAAACAAATTTACATATTAGTTTACTATATGATGATTGTTTATTAGTGAAAAATGAAGTTTCTTCTTACTTTGCCGTCCTTTCTTTAAACGATATGTATTATAAACAAGATCAATTGGCTTCAAAATTAAAAGGGTGTTTAGATTAGGGGAATTAATTCTCGCCTAATGAAACGTATGGGGAATTGTAACGTACAATAACTAAAGGGGGGGAAGTATATTGAAATATGTAATCATTGGTTTTATCCTTTCATTAGTAGGAATCATTGTATCTTTGGTATTTTGGGATATTCATATGATTCCTGTTATTACTAGTAGTATCGGTGTCGTTTTTTTAGTTGCTACACTGATTTTTTCGGGAACACTTGTAAGCGGAGATCGAATTAGGGCAAATTACGCCACCGAATCGGAAGAAGATCGGAAGAGCCGATATAAAATGTTTACTAGCTCACTTTTACTTGCTATCCCTAATTTTATTGTGTCTATCGTTTTTTCCTTTTTATTGAATAACGGATAAGAAAAATCCTTACTTTTAACAAGTAGGGATTTTTATGAATTCACATATAGCGTATCAGTTGAAATCGATTGACCGAGTTGCTTTAAGTAATTGTGTAATTGCCCACGGTGATGGTATAAGTGGGTGATGGCATCGAAAGTAACTTTAGCTTGAGTCACTTTTTCTCCAAAGGGATGGCGGATTAGCTTCGTATTAAATTCATCATTTGGTATCGCTTTAACAAACGTTTCTAACTTTTTAAATCCATCTAGGAAGAAATGATATAAGCCAGGGGTATCAATATGGTTAATCAAAAAGGGTTCATCCAATGGGAAAATACATTCATCTGGCAGTTGCTCCAGAATGTTCGCCGTCATCATCGGAATACCAGATATGTGATTCACAAGTGAAAAAAGACTTCTCAAATTATTATGGGGAGCCCAATCAGCAAAATCTTCCTTATACAGTAAAATATAATGACTTATATTGTCTTTTAAAAAATATAGCTCCTTTAACAAAATTTCTTTATTCATTCCGTATCCTCCAATAGATTTAATAATGTTTATCTAATAAAAGAAGTACATAACTAGATGCTGCAGTAAAATAGGCAAGTCGTATCACAATGTACATAAAGTGCTCCATTGAGGACAGTTTTCTTGCTCGTTTCGCTTTCTTTAATTGCAACAAATAAACAATGGTACTTAAAAATAGAATTGAAATTGAAATATCAAACAAATTTTCTAATAGATTGACCAATGTACCCATCTCCTTATTAAGAAGATACGGATATTACCTTCGAAATATGACAGTTGCTTACCAACCCTTTTAATCTACGGTCCTCTGCTTATATTTCCAGAAAAAGAAATAACCTACTTCACCAAGGCAATAAAAGAAAAAGAGTCTAAATAGAATGGTAGGATTTAAATTCGAAAATAGAAAATAGGAAATTATAAAACCGATAATCCATCCAAATAATATGTAAGTAAAATGCTTTGCTCGCATTTTTAAATAGTTCAAATTTATACCTCCTAAATGTATGACCAATCCATGTGCCAAAGTTAAAGGACCAACAAAACCGCATCAAAAGCAAAAAGATTCTTGATTCTCCAAATAAGAGGGGGACTAGCACAAAAGGTAATAGGCGATAAATTGAGCGATTATATATTCTATGAAATATTATTTGTTACACATGACAGTAGTTTAAAGTTATTTAATGAAATTTACACAGCAGTTGAATTATGGTGGATTATTAAAATTGGGCATTTTACCCATACCTACAAGCTGTTGATCGTGGTAGGTGTATATTACTTACTATCTTTATTTAAACATTTTTTAACGTATTTAATGATCAATTGAGTGAGTCCCAACTTTTACTATTTTACATATGTTTAGTAATTATTAAAAATTTTCAGGAGGATTTATAGAATAATTTACCTTTTCAAAGTAGGTAACTCAATTTTTCAAAACACATTAATTAGCTAACTTTATAAAACAATCTACTTCGATAAAAAAGTGTGGAAAGCTATAAACTAAAAGAGTAGCAATTTGCTACTCTTTTTTATTATTATTTATTTATAAGATTACATCTGTCTTCTAATCCTACTTTTTTCTTTATAGTAACAGTTTTAGTTTTCCCTGTTTTCGATTTACGTCCATCAACACTTATCCATTCCTGCAATTTTACTTTATAATGATTGTAAACATCTCTTGTTTGATAAGCACCTTTTTTATTTTTTGGAATACTACATGACATAGAATCAGTTATCTTCTTTGTACTAGTAAAGCTAGATTTCAAACCACTTTTAATTTCATTATAACTAAGCTCAGCATAGCTCTCCACACTCCAAGATGTTGAAGTTTCATAGGAATATGTCTTTGTAGCAGGACCATGCGTATATGCAGTTCTAGTAACCCAAGAACCGTATGTAGTTTTAATTAAAGAAGAAGAAGATTGCATCCAATAAGTGTAAGTTGGCTCATTACCACTTAAAGCCTTAGCTTCTTGGCTTGAAGTAATACTGAAACCAAAGACCATTATTAAACAACTAAAAACCAAAAATAATTTTTTCACAAAAATACCTCCAATGTTGATATTTTACAATTTCTAGGATAACAATTTTTGTATAAATTTATCAATTATTTTTGGTTATTTTTGTAAAATATTACTTTTTAACTCTTTTTAATCCTATATATATTAAAATCAAACCTATTATAATAAATAAAATAGATGGTATGTATAAAAGGTTGCTTAAATGAATAGTATCATTCACAAAATTGCCTAAATGATGAACAGCTAGACTTACCAATCTATGCATAAATAACATAAAACTACCAGTTAAAAAGAATAAAGTACCTACAATATAATTTGTATTCATAAATTTACCTCCGAATATTACTTAACTATAATTCTTACACAAGTAATCTAACTATTTCTTCTCTATTAAAAATACATTTTACTATAAACAAGTAATAATTCCTTTTTCCATTTTAATTCATCTTTTTCTTTCAAACGCTTGTTTAATACTTAATCATTTTGGTAATTCTGGGAATACGCTGTCATATTTATAATTTCAAAGCGACTTCAACATATTGTATAAATGATTTTCTTCCATCCTTTTATTATTCCTATATAATCTTATAAAGAAAAGTGTGGTAACTTTAACTTACAACTTTTGGATAAAATGGACAACCCCTTATTTGATATAAAATTCTTAAAGGAACTTATTGAAACCTTAGAGATACAGTAGAACAGCTTAATTAATAATAGTAATTACTTAGTATACGTATTGGATATTTAGTTATATTCAATCCAAATGGTGAATATCCATTAATTCATTAAATTTGAAAAAAGTTCTTCTGCCTTTAGATGCGATAAAATATAGCTGGTTTACTATAGATTTTCTATATTCCGTGTCTCTAATGCTTAACTAATTTATACCTCCAAAATAGCTAGTGTTTTTCCTTACCAGATGATTAATTTCTTCTCCAATGATTCGAATTCCTTCCTCGATTTTCCTGTTTTCTACTTGAGAGACGCTCAAACGGATGACGTTTTCTTTTTTATATGGAGGTAGGTACATGCCTGTCGCATCTTGAACAAGAACGTTTTTCTTTTTTAAAGAATTTACGAGATGGGATGCCTTCAATGGATAGGGCAATTGAATCGAAGAGTAAAATCCAGATTCGGCACCGGTGAAGGTTACTCCTTCAGATAAATAGGTAAGGAAAGCCCTTTTCAACATCTCGCCTTTTTTCTTATAAATTGTCCTTAAATTTTGTATATGGGCATTATACATCCCGCTTTGCAAATAAATTTCCAAGGCACCTTGCGTTAAAACAGGAGAGTGGACATCGGCAGCAAACTTTGCTTTCGAAAAAAGCTCAATAAGCGACTCAGGTAAAACAGCGGCCCCAAGTCTTAAGCCAGGTAAAAGTACTTTTGAAAAACTTTTCGTATAAATGACTCTGCCAGAAGGGTCGTAGGTAAACATCGGATCCGCTTTTTTCCGTATATCAAGATCTCCCATATAATCATCCTCGATAATGAATACATCATATTTTTGGGCCAATTCAACGATCTTCTTCTTTTCCTTATTTGTATAACTATAGCCGGTAGGATTTTGAAATCTGGAAACAGTATAAAAGAATTTAATAGGCCGTTCTTTAAAGATTTTTTCTAATTGTTTCAAGTCGATGCCTTCTTTTGTTATTTCAATCCCAACTGCATTCAGCCCTCTTGATGAAATTGACTCAATCATACTGAAATGAGTTGGCTGCTCGATACAAATTTCCGTCTTGCCATTAGGGAAGGGGAGGGCTACTAAAATATCAAGGGCTTGTTGGGAACCGGAAACGACACAAATTCTTTGTGCTGGTGCAAACACTTGAAGTTCTTGCAATTGCTTCGATAATTGGGATCTTAAAATAGGTAAACCGAGGGGCTCGGCGTATTGAAACATGTCTTCTTTATATAATTCGATTGCCTGATTCATACAATGTTGATAATCACGGTAAGGCATATGCCATTTGTCAGGACCGGCAGAAACAAAATCAATCATTTCCTCTGTTTCGGAATCTAAATGACGACTGCCGACGAGATAATAACCGCTTTTTGGAACAGCATAAATTTTATGTTGCTTTTCCAATTCATTATAAGCTTTAATAATTGTATTTTTACTACATTTAAAGGCCTCTGAAAGGGCTCGGATAGACGGCAATTTCCCTCCGGGTTGAAGGCGGCCGTCAGCAATTTGTGCATGAATTTCATTCATAATTTCTTGATATTTCGTGTCCATATTTAAATTTCCACCCCTTATTTTGTATGGGTACAGATGGCGTTTTTACTATCTACCGGAAATGAATCTACCTCTTTAGTATAAAGGATGGAAGTTCCAAAAACTTCTAAAATAAGGAGGTTATTCAAATGGACAAGGTAAAGAAAGGTTCAATGAAAAAGGTTTCTAGTTTCATAGGGTTGTGTTTACTCTCAATCGTCCTTGCTTTTACTACTTTTTCTTCAACTCCAGGCGCGGAAGGTAAAAAAACGAAGGAATTGCATATTGAACAATTATTTGATGGAAGAGATGGCACGATGGTTTTGAAAAATTTAAAAAATGATCAGATGTATGTCTATAACCGTGAGAGAAGTGAAGAACGATTCACACCCGAATCGACTTTTAAAGTGCCGAATTCGTTAATCGGTTTGGAGACAGGCGCAGTAAGAGATGAGTATGAAGTGAAAAGATGGGATGGAGTGATAAGAGAATTTGAAAGTTGGAATCGGGATCACACCTTAGCCTCCGCTATAAGGGAATCCGCTATTTGGTTTTATCAAGATATGGCGCGGGATATCGGGGTAACGAACATGGAAAAGTTTGTGAATCAAATAGGGTATGGAAATAGAGATATATCTGGTGGAATCGACGAATTTTGGCTCGACAGTACATTGGAAATTTCAGCAATAGAACAAGTAGACTTTATAGAAAGCTTAGTAGAAGAAGATCTTCCTTTTACGGAAAAGAACCAAAAAACCGTCAAAAGAATTTTGATTCAAGACGAACAGGATGAGTATACGCTCCACGGTAAAACGGGAACGAGACTTTCAGATATGGGATTAGGATGGTATGTCGGCTTTATTGAAACGGAGAAAGAAACATGGGTGTTTGCTGTTAACCTAGATGGCTCTGGAACAGAATCAAAACAAATTACGGTGGAAACGTTAAAGAAAATGGATATTCTTGATGAAGAGTAATAGGTAGTAAATTTCAAATTGTTTAGAAGTCATTTTGAAATCATTCAAATGGCTTCTTTTTTTATATAAATGCACTATATTTCTAGCAAATTAAATTTTTTGAAAAAATTTAAGTAAAAACATTTGACTAATCTCAAGCAAGTTTGTAGGATTTAATTAACTGATGAGTCAGTTAGGAGGTGTGAGTGGTGCAAGATCGAATGCGAAGGCAGGATAGAAAACAACAATTATTGGCGATTGCATTAGAATTATTTGCAACAAAAGGCTTTGAGAATACGAAAATTTCTGACATAGTAGCAAAGGCTGAAGTATCACAAGGGACTTTTTATTGGCATTTTGAAAGTAAAGAGGCTATTTGTTTAGAAATGTTAGAAGCTGGCCGTGTTCAAATTTTAAATGCAATCCAGATCGGATACCGTACAACGAAAGTAGATGTGCAAGATTCGGTAGTCTCTTCCATGAATATATTTGAACATATATTTCAATTTGCTGAAGAAAATCCATTTTTAATGCAAATCATACTAAAAGGGATTCATTCACAGCCTACATTACAAGCAAAAGTGGATGAAATTAAAACGGATATGGAAGCTGCTTTTGCAAAGAATATAAGAAGGGCAAAAGAATTGCATATGACAAACGAGCGCATCAATCCGGAAATGCAAGCTGTTTTTGTCATGAGTCTCCTTGAAGGCGTTTTATCGCGATGGTTATTTAAAACATCTTCATCAAGCCAAGTATTACAGCATCATTCACTACAACAAATTATTGAAGAGACCGTTAAATTTGAATTTTTCGGTATTTTCGGAGTCTAAAACAGGAGGGAAAAAACATGAAAAAGGCAAAATGGTTAATATCACTTGTAGCAGTTACTTCACTAATATTAGCTGCATGTGGAACAGATACAACGAAAGATTCAAAAAAAGAAGAAACAAATGCTCTTGAGCAAATTCAACAAGATGGCAAAATGACAGTTGGTATTATGGGGACATATGCGCCTTACAATTACTTAAACGAAAATAAAGAATATGATGGATTTGACGTAGATATCGCTAAAGAATTAGCTAATCGACTAGGTGTAGAAGCAGAGTTTGTCGCACAAGACTTCTCAGGTCTTATTCCAGGCTTACAAAAAGATAAATTTGATATATTAGTGAGCCAAGTAACGATTACGGAAGAACGTCAAAAACAAATTGATTTTACAGAACCATACATTACAAACCAAGTAAAAGTCATTGTAAAAGAATCCAATACAGACATTCAATCAAAAGAAGGCTTTAAAGGGAAAAAAATCGGTGTTGGACTAGGTACAAATGATGAAACGTATTTACGTACAGAATTAATGCCTGAAGTTGGAGATTTTACAATTAATACGTACGACGATGTCATTACAACTTTAAAAGATTTAGATGCAGGTCGTATTGATGCAACAATTAACAATGTATATGCTTTAAAACCTGTCATTGAAGAAAACGGATATGCGATTAAAGCAGTTGGCGAACCAATCAAATCCGATAAAGCGGCCGTTGCGGTGAAAAAAGGAAATACAGAGCTTGTTGATGCATTAAATAAAGCATTAGAAGAAATGAAACAAGATGGTACGTACGAAGAAATTTTCATGAAATGGTTTGAAGAAGCACCACCAGCAGAATAAGAAAGTAGGTCACTACAATGGATTTGGTTATTGAAAATATCCCCTTTTTACTAAAAGGGGCATACTATACTTTACTTATCACAGTGGTGTCAATGTTCTTTGGTTTAATAATTGGTTTAATTACCGCGGTTGCCCGACTGAAGGGCAATCGCTTTCTACGTATGATTGCAAGAGTATACGTTTCAATTATCCGTGGAACACCGCCACTAGTTCAAATTGTCATTGTTTACTACGGTTTAGTCGACTACGGTATTGAATTTGGACCATTAACAGCTGCATGTATCGCTTTAAGTATTAATATTGGTGCTTATGTTTCGGAAGCCTTCCGTGGTGCGATTGAATCCGTACCAAAAGGTCAAACAGAAGCAGCGATTGCAACGGGGATGACCGAACGTCAAGCAATGCGCCGTATCGTAATTCCACAAGCTGTACGTTATGCAATTCCACCATTAGGAAATACCTTTGTCGGGATGTTAAAGGAAACATCACTCGTTTCAGTCATTGCAGTGACAGAATTAATGCGTTCTGCCCAACTGTTAGTATCTCAATATTATGTGTATATGCCATTTTATTTAGCAATTGCTGTCATGTATTGGATAATGAGTACGTTCTTTACGTTTATATTGCATAAAATTGAAAAACGGTTGTCTGTTTACTAAAGGGGGCGCAACGCATGATTGAGATTAAACATCTACAAAAAAACTTCGGAAAAAACGAAGTATTAAAGGACATTTCATTAACGATTCCCGCAAAACAAGTCGTAGCAGTAATTGGTCCTAGTGGTTCTGGAAAAAGTACGTTTTTAAGATGTATGAATGGGTTAGAGGCGATAACGGGCGGCACAGTCAAAGTGAATGGACATGTCATTGACCCACAAGCGCAAAGAAAAGTTTTACAAAAAGAAATACACGCCATCCGCCAAGAAACAGGGATGGTATTTCAACAATTTAACTTATACCCACATAAAACTGTTGTGGAAAATGTCATGGAAGCACTGCTCGTTGTGAAAAAAATGAATAAAGAGCAAGCCTATGTCATTGCTTCCGACTTACTTTTAAAAGTAGGTCTTGCCGAGAAAGAGGAATCCTATCCTTCTCAGCTTTCAGGTGGTCAACAACAACGGGTTGCTATCGCACGAGCCCTTGCAATGGAGCCAAAGTTAATGTTATTTGATGAACCAACATCGGCGCTAGATCCAGAGCTAGTAGGAGAAGTATTAAAAGTAATGAGGGATTTGGCGGAAGATGGGATGACGATGGTTATTGTAACCCATGAAATGAAGTTCGCAAAAGAGGTAGCAGATCGGATTTTATTTATGGCGGATGGTGTCATTGTGGAAGATGCTAATCCAGTTGAATTTTTTGAACATCCAGAAACAGAACGAGCACAAAAATTTTTACGGCAAGTTTCAGAATTTTAACTTGGAACATGAAAGGAAATGAGCAAAATGCAAATTAAAGCAAAATGGCAAGGTGGACGTGCCTTTACAGCAGTTGGACCGACTGGCTATCCCATGACGATGGATGCGACAGCTAACTATGGTGGAGAAGGGAAGGCGGCAACACCAACAGAGATGTTACTTGCTTCATTAGCCGGCTGTATCGGCATTGATGTGACAATGATTTTAAAACCTCATTTGGACGATATTGAAAACATTGAAATTACAGTAGATGGTGTACGTCGTGAAGAATTACCAACAGCTTTCACTGCAGCCACACTTACATTTGTAGTGGATGGCAATATTACACCTAAAAAAGTATGGCGGGCCATTCATTTAGGGGAAGAAAAATATTGTGCAGTATCTGCATCCTTAAAAGCTGAAATCAATTACAAATTAATTTTAAATGGCGAAGAAGTAACTGCTGAGCAAATATAATGAAAAATGATTGAAAGAGTTGTATCGTACATCTCTTTCAATCATTTTTTGTTTTAGAGCATTTCACCTGAATAGAACGAACTAGCTAATTTGTCAAAGTCATATTCTTTCAGTTCCTCTAAAGTAATATTAGCGTGTGCACCTTCATGGACCATCAAGTTACTGTTTTCACCAACATGAATTAAAATAACCGGCTTATCCGTAGCATAAGCATACCCAAGTTCCCATGCTGTTCCGCTGTCTGAATAGTTTCCATGGTAAATGCCTACGACAATTTCAGCCCACTTAATATGTTTAATATCATCCATAAATGTTTCAATGGACCATTGGCGTGAACCTACCTCAGCGTTTGGCGATGCCGACTTTCTCATTGGAGAGAATACTTTTAATTGTTTCTCTGCTAAAATCTCCTCAACTTGTTCCAAATAACGAATCTCTTGATCGTTAAAAAAAGGACTAGCTAAATAAACTCTTTTCATTTCGTGTGACCCCCTGAGTGATTTTCAAAAATCACTTCATTATTAACCAATACTACGGTTAATCATAATCAAGTCTACCCATCCCTTCAATAACAATTACTTAAATAAGTTTGTTGGACGTTTTTTGAGTTGAAGGAATCATTTATTTAAAGAAATAACGAGTCCCATGATTGAGTAATGAAATTAAAAGTGCAAATGTAGGGGAGTAAAGTTGTAGAAGGAGAAAGTCAATTTTTATTGAAGTAATAAAAATGACCGAATATATTCAAATTTTAAAAGTTTAGAAAGGAGACAGGGCAATGAAAGTAAAATTGATATTATACTTATTTCTAATCTTCTGTTTCTTACCTACTTTAGTAAGTTGTGAGAATTCTAGTAGTCCGGAACCTGATATTGTTACAGATAACGCGAGTGTAGAAGGGATCATAATATTTGATAAAAAGTCAGGGAAAAAAATTCTAATTCAAGATACAAATTTTAACTACGATGATATGGAACTACCTTTAAATACTTTATTAGATAAATATTATAATAAGGTACTATTTCTGAGTTTTAAAGATGAATCACTTTTAGAACATATACAAACCGGGCAAAAAGTAAAGGTTTGGTATAGTGAAATTCTAGAATCGAATCCTCCTACTTACAAAGTTAATAAATTAGAAGTTTCAGAAAATTAAAATTAATAAATTTACAGATTATATAAATAATGGTATTATTTAATTGGAAATTCTATCAATAGGAGGTTAGGAAATGAGAAGGATTATTTCTGCAGTATTATTTGGATTGATGGCTCTCGCTATTACAGTTAGTCCAAGTTTTGCTAATACTATTTCAAATAGTAATAGCCCCTATGATTTAATTAATTCTAAAGGTCAAATTATTAAGTATTCAGATTTAAAAAACAAAGTACAGAGTTTTAATGTTAATGAATCAAGTGGTGAAGTTGGAAGCGGTATCGTTTTGCCGGAAAGAGAAATACCTAAAGATCCTAATAAACCTACGATAAACTTGGGTACAGGTCAGATAATTGGTGAAGATAAAGAGTCTAAAAATATTTCTCCTTTTGCAGTCATTGGTACAGATCAACGTACAAAGGTTACAGATACTACTAAAACTCCACATAAGCAAATAGCTTACGTTGAATTAGAATATGATAATTTTTATGCTGCATGTACAGGTACTTTAATTGGTAAGGATTTAGTTTTAACAAATGCTCATTGTGTGCATGATTTAGATACAGGTGAAAGTGCAGTAGGCGGTGTGGTAATTCCAGCATTAAAGGACAACCATTACTCATACGGTGCATATTTTATCCAAGATTATTACCATCCAGTCGGGTATTCAAACTCAGGAGATAGTCAATACGATTTTGCCATTCTAAAACTTGAAAAGTATGGGTCATATGATGCTGGTGATATTGTAGGATACCTTCCATATAAACAAGTAACAAACCTATCAGGAACTACGATTAAAATATATGGTTATCCAGCAGATTTAATAGAGGAAACTGGATTATACAATCAATGGGGAATGTCAGGAACTGTTAGTCAAGAGTCTACTAACTTAGCATATTATACGATTGACACTTTTAATGGACAATCTGGGTCCGCAATGCTTAATACTTCAAATCAAGTTGTCGGAGTTCATAATGCTTCATATAGATTACAGAATGGAAATGTTATAAATGGAGGCCCAAAAATGACGAAACCAATGGTAGACTTTATAACTTGGGCTTCATTACAATAAAAACGAATTTTTATATAAAAGAGCCAATAAAGGCTCTTTTTTCTTTTCTCTCACTTTTAGTCAAATTCTCAGAATTATACAATATAGAAAGTGTCAGTCCGTTCATTTTAAAAAAGAAAAGCGAGGCGAATAAATATGAATCATTTAGAATGGGTAAAATTTGCAGAAGAAGACTTTGATTACTACTTTCAATTAGTTTCCGATGAAAAGGTGATGGAGCAAATTACTGAACGGGCTATTCCTTTCACTGAAGCCCAGGAGAACTTTCAAAAAATATTAGAACGGAATCGAAAATATGATATTTTTGGAACTTACAAAGTGTGCGAGGGTGGAAAGTTTATTGGTCTAGGCCATTTAACGTTGAATGCAACCAATGAGGAAGAAGCTGAAATCGGTTATATGATAGTGCCTGAGCATTGGGGGAAGGGTTACGGAAAGACGATTGGAAGACAATTGGTGGAACTTGCCAAAGGAACAAACGTCACAACGTTAAAAGCAATTATCGATCCGAATAATATAGCGTCTAGAAAAATTTTAATCAATCTCGGTTTTGAATCAGAAAAAGTTTGTGAAATAGACGGGTTACCGGGAGAAATTTTAAGCCGGGCAATTTAAATTGAGGAAAGAATTCAAAATTAGGCGGTGTTTTATGAAAAAAGTATTCGTAACAATTGGATTCGCTATCATTATTGCTGGAGCACTTGTATTTTACAATAAGCTCTACTATCCATCGCTACCAATAGAAACTATAAGCAAAAGGGAAGTTTTAGAGAAACTAAATACTTCTGATCAACCAATCGTTTTTTTATCAAAGGAAAATGGTCAAGAATGGTATATAGTACACACTCCAAATACATCCGAATCTGACGAAATAATTAAGCGAATGGTTAGTCAAAGTGGCTTGAGTGGTAATCGCAGACATATTGATGTAGCAGTGTTACCTTAAAAGTTTTATTTTATAACCCATCAATTAAACACTTACTTTTTCATTAGTTTGTTTTATGTTTATTCCCGGTAGCCTTAATAGACAACTAATATTTGTTTCAGGTTGGAAATCTTCTCTTACAAAACTTCGCTGACTTGCAGTAAAAAATACTTCTTTCTTTGCTCTTGTTACTGCAACATAAAACACACTAAGTTCTTCTAAAAATTCTACTTCATTGTTTTCATTTACACTAAATATACAATAATCACCAAATATACAATTATTACGATTGCACAATCCGTTATAATTTGGAAATTGATTTTTTTCCATGTCAGGCAAAATAACATAATCCCATTCTAATCCTTTTGCTCCATGTACAGTGGTAACAATAACATTATCATCTAAAATATCAAGGTTTTGTCTTAATGACTTGTTCATCAATGTATCCATAATTATTCTGTATTTATCAGAATTTTGAAGACCCTTAAACTCATTTACAATTTTTTCTAGGAAAGCATGTAAAAGCTTAAATAATGAATTATTCATTGCATCAGAAACATTGTTATATTCTTTTTTTATTTCGTTTAAATAAAATTCAATATTTTTCTTTGAAAGACTTCTATTCTCCTCTATAAATATTGAGTAAAACTTATTCAAGCAAGTTTCATGAAATCTAATATACCGCTGATCTTCATCTGTAAATAATCCAAAAAAGAATTTTATATCGTTATATTTTAATGCTTCTAAAATCAAATTGATGTTGGGTCCGCGTTGTTTCACTAGTATTGCTATTTTACATTTGATATTCTTTGATTGTAATTCTCTAATTTGATTAACAATACCAAAAGCTTCATCTATTTGATTCTTATATAATTTGAAATTGACATTAGCGTCTTTTTTTATTGATGGATTAATTGGTTTCTTTGCATTTTCTCTAATATTTTTTTCAAGCAATAACATTTCATCATTATTTTCAAATCTATAGTTTTTTTCCAGTGCTATGTATTCCATATCGAACAGCTCTAATGTTAAATCTATAAGATTAGGTATAGCTCCTATGAACCCATAGATTCTTTGTAACGAATCTCCTAAAAAAACTAACTTACTTTCTTTATTAATTAATAACTGAATAAACGTCCAATTTAGAATGTTTGTGTCCTGAAATTCATCAATTATTATTATCGGAAAAAACTTAGTATAAAAACTTCTAATATTTTTATATTTATTTAACAACTCTATTGTCAAGGTTATAATTGAATTGTAAGATATAACCCCTTTTTCAATATACTTCGTTTTTATTATATTGTTATATTGTAGATAATTTTCTTTAATGTATTTTTCTTTATATTCCTTCGAAGCAATTGAAATATCCTTTACTAATTTTTTCTCATCTTCTAATAAGTTTATATTAAATTTATTTAGATTATTTTCACTAGAATCATCTATATTTATTAACTGGTCTATATTTTTAAGTTCCTTGCTTAATAAATATCCATATTTTTTTAATATTCGTCTACATAAACCATGAAAGTTAGAAACATATACTTTTCCCTCAATATCAGATGTTTTCAGATTCTCATTATTCGCTAAAAGTGTAGGTAAAATATTGACTACTTCATTTTTCATATTATATGCTGCATTTACGCTAAAAGTTAGAGCAAGAATTTTTTTATTGACTGGTACTTGCTTAGTTAAAATTAAATAAGCAATTTTACTTATAAGTGTTTTCGTCTTTCCATAGCCAGCTGGAGCCTCTACAATCAATCTATTTGCATCAGATAATATTACGTCTAGTTGTTTTTGGTCTCCATTATGAAGCTTTAATAATTTATCAATTATTAACTTATTATTCATATATTGACAACTCCATTGCTTTCTCTATCGCGTCCCTATATGTTTGGGGAATTTTTGTAACTGCCTCCGAAAGTAATCTTCCTTGTAAAATTGATTTATTTCCCCTAAGACTATTTAGAACGTCCGACTTCAATTCTTCTTTTAATCTCTCAAGATTTTGCCCATTATCAATCTTTTCTAGTTCTTTATAAACTGGTCTTTGTCTTGGATTTATATCAATTCCTAACTTTTTTGCTTGCCCCATAAAAAATAAATACTTCTTCGGATCGTCTGTATACTGTTCTTCTAAGTACCTAATGTAATCGGAAAAATTAAAATACATATATATATCTTCTTCGAAATCCTGCCCTTGAGTTATATATAGATTTTTTATATTTTTAAATTTGTCCCCCTCTTTTTTATCTCCATCAATTATAGAAACAGTTTCAATTCCAAATTTATTAAATAAATCAACAAGGGGTGGGATAGAATCTGCACTACCAGCAGAAATAACAGATATTTCGTAATCATCTAAGTCAATTTCCATTCTTTCTGCAAATACCTTTATAGCTAATAACTCACTGTCTCCTTCTACAAATATAACTGTTCTTGAGAAAAATGCCTCTTTAATATATTGCATATGCTTGTTTAGATGTTTTTCTAAATCATCATCCAATTCAATATCTACACCACTTGAAACTAAGACTTCCCCATTGGAATTTTTATAAATTCTAACAATATGTTTATAGTCATCTAATAATATATTTGGTGAATGGGTAACAACAAATAATTGACCTTTTATACTATTAATTCCAAACAAATCAGAAAGAAGATTGTTAAAATTTCTTTGTGAATTAGTAGTTATTCTATAAATATACTTTATTAATTTTCTTTGTAAGTGGGGATGTAGATGAATCTCTGGTTCATCCAATCCTAAAGTAATTGGAAGTGTTACCGTTCCATTACCATCAGTAATAATTGCATTTTCAAACGTTTTTTTTCGCCTTTTTATATTAAATATTCTTTCTAATATAGAAATAGGTACTAAGTTACTAAATTGTATACCATATCCTAGCTTATCTACAGGGAAATTTTCATCGTTTTTTAATATGATCAACCTTGATAATATTTCCTTGATCTCATTTCCTGTATCGGCTTTAATATCATTAGCTTCAAAAGTTTCAATTAGTTCCAATTTCGAATTAATATAATCTAACAATCCTGCCAAATAGGTATTATTAATTAAATCTTCAGGTTGAACTTTCTCATCATTTTTAGTATATAAATCTATCAAATGTGAAAGAAAACGCCCACTTCCGGTTTTAGTATTGAAATTTAATTCATTTGAGGGCTTTCTTAAAGAGTCATAATAAATAAAATTAAGTTTTTTTATTAATGAACTTGATATTACTGTTTCTGTCTCCGCGTGTATAAAAGTTATATTTTCATCTGGATTTTCCTGTAAAGCAATTATGTTAATTTGTCTTTCATTTGTAGGATCAAAAAGATCTTCAAATACTCCAATTTCATCTTCATCCAGAAATAAAGTTATCTTTATTTCTATTGATTTTTCAATATCATTGAAATCCTCATCTATAAAATTTCGTTTATTCACCAATGTATTTAATAGTTTTAGCAAATTAGACTTTCCAATGTTGTTAAGTCCAACAATAAAATTTACTTCTGAATGAAAGCTAAAACTTAGTCCATCCAACGACCTATAATTACTGATATCCAATCTTTTTATTTTCATCTATTACCATCTCCTTAATTTATATTTGTCAAGAACTAAATATAACATTAACGAATTGTAATATTTCTAGTATTTTGTTTCTTGAATATATTTTATCAAAATATTGCCTATAAATTGTTCATATAATGTGAATTATTCATGATATAAAAGACGATAATATTCTTGTTAGTACGATTTGTAGTTCAGACATGGAGGAAATGCCCAGTTGCATTTCTTCTTTTTTTATTTCAGTATAAATTTTCCACTATCCCCCTTTTATGAAACGGCTAATTGAAAAAGTTTTAATCGATCAGCTCGATTTAAAACCTAAAATGAAGGGGTTCCTACTTGCCGAAAGTAATAGAATTGTAGAAAAGGAGTAGACTCTCATGGAATCACACCAATATTATGAACCCAATAAATACTATGAAGATTTTATCGCGGTTTATAACAGGGTAAGTACAGCTCAGCAGGACATTCAAAAGCAGATTCTACTTGCTGAATCTTACATTAATAATAATCATATTGATCCACAAAAAGTGATTTGGTTAGAAGATGATAATGTTTCAGCGAATAAATTAGCAATGGAGGAGCGTTCAGGATTACAAAAACTCCGAATGCTAATACAGCAGAAAAAAGTAAAAACTGTCATCGTTTACAGTCGAGATCGTTTAGCTCGAAACTTCTATGAATACGTTGCAATAGTTAAAGAGTTTTATAAATACGGAATAAAGGTGGTTTTTACTTCAACGAAACAACCACCGTTTTCTCCTAAACTGTCGATTGAAGCACTATATGGGATTTTTGCACAAGTCGAGGGCCAGAATATTTCCGGTAGAAGAAAGGATACAATGAAACAATTTCCTTCTTCTATATTTGGATATAAACGGATTGGAAAAAGAAAGGATGTTAAGTATATCCCGAATTCAGAAGTAGTTAATGACTTGAAGTCTTTTTTCTATGAAGTGGCTGAAGCTAATGAAGCAGAAAAATGAACTTCTTACATTGATGGAAAGCGAAGATGTAATTGAAACGATTGAAAAGCTCAAAAAGGAATTACTTCAATTCCTAAATTTCGATGAATTAACTGGGGATATTCTTCATCGACTGACTAATCGAATCGAGGTAAAAGAGGACGGTACACCGATTATTCATTATCGATTTGCCACACCAAAAATTGAATAGAGAGAAACCTTATCTTGCCTCATTTTTTCATTTTTGTGTATTCAAAAAATAAATCTCCTATTCCACCCCCCTCAAACCCGCATTCCACCGTTCGAGTTAAAATAGAAATTTCCGACCGAACCCCCATTTTGACGAATTTCCGGATCAAAAATGACCGTTTTTTCCCGCTTTTTATCGCATTTTTTTCAACTTTTTTCGAGAGTTAAAATAGAATTTTCCGATATTGGAAAGCAGAATATTGGAGATAAGATAATGGAGAAAAGAGTTAAAAGCGGATTAACCCCCGAATATTGGACAGTATCTCACTAATTCGCGTAAAACCTTAGTTTTTCTATTCAGTTCATTAGCCATCATTACATTTGTATCCCTAGATTGCTTGACATGGAGCCTCTGCGGGCATCATTTCCCTGCCAGGGACCAGCTATTCACGAAGCTGGCAACGCCAAACAAGGCTATCATGCCCGCCTCTCCATATCAAGCTGGTGCTTATACACGAATTTCCTTAATCTTTATGGCCATGTGCTTGTTTTTTTCAAAAAACTCCATGGGTGCCATGTCTTGAATGCTTCCATGCATGCTAACTTCATTGTAAAATTTCATGAACTCTGAAACGACTTGGTGGACTTCTTCATATGTTTGAAACTCATATCTGCTTAGACAATCATCCTCTAAAATCCGATGAAACGACTCAATATGTGCGTTCATATTTGGAGTTTTAGGTGGAATTCTCTCGTGTTCGATTTCTAGCTTCTCACAGCCTTGTGTAAAGGCATGGGAAATAAACTGTGGACCATTGTCAGATCTTACCACAGGCTTTTCTTTTTGATCATATTGCTGTCGTTTCCATAGGGCTCTTTTTAAGGTCTCAAAGGCATTTTGTCCTGTGCAACTTGTACCAATGTGGTAATCGATGATACTTCGATCATAGACATCAATATAAGAAAGGACAAAGAAAAATCGTTGCTCCCCTTCAATATACCCGTATTTAATATCCGTTTCCCAAAGTTGGTTGGACCCTGTAATGACTCGATTCCTTGCCAGTCTCCTCGGTACAGAGGCTCTCTTTTGCCGCTGTGGACGCAGAATATTTAATTCTTTACATAGCCGATAAACTTTTTTCTTATTGATGACAAGTTTATGCTTTCGTCGGAGTTGTTTGGTCAATTTGCGGTAGCCATAAGCGTATCCATCACCAGCTACTTCTTCAAGTAGTCATTCTTTAATTTGTTCATCCGAGATCTTCTTGCCGTCCTTCGCGATTGAGTATCCTGGTGCTGGACGACCCTCACTTACTTGCTTTTCCTCAACACGATGGTTCTTACGGTAATAGTAGGTTGAGCGTTTTATTCCGATTATTTTCAGCACGGTTTTCTTGGGATAGCCTTTTGAAATCCAATCATCAGCTACTTCAAGTTTTTCAGTAAGTGAGGGTTTTTCTTTTTTATAAGATCACGCAAAATGGCAATTTCTAAATCTTTTTCGCCTAATAATCGTTTTAACTGATCGTTTTCTTGAGACAACTTTTTTGTTTCAAGAGGGGTAGAAACACCTTGAACGCCATCTTGATCGAATTTACCTTCTTTATATTCTTTCACCCAACGATTTACCATATTGGGGCTTAATTCATATCGACGTGCTACTAGAGCAGCATTACCCGTTTCGATTGATTCATTTGCCACTTGTATTTTGAATTCTTTTGAATATCTTGTACGTTTCATGATGTCAGCTCCTTTGATATGAATAGTATAAAATATCTAACTAGAGCTGTCCAAGTTCATTTTGGGGCTTAAGAGAAAGTTAAGATAAAAACATTGGATAAGTATTGAATTATTATTGGATGAGATGCTGGATAAACCCAGTAATACCAATGGGTTAAGAACAGAACTGTATTGAAAAGATATTGGAAAAAGCATAAAAAAACTCGGGCTCCCTATTGGAAAATACCCGAGAAATTATTGGATTTATATCGGAAATCGGAAGTTTATTTTTTAACTAAAACCGGCTCGGAATCGGAAGTTTATATTTTAACTCGGAAATTTATATTGTTGCGTTACATAGGAAGAATTAAGATAATTAGAAACAAAAATACATACTTTCCTCACAAATCACAGTAATTATCAACTATCTATTTTTGAAAATAGACATTATCAACATGCTTAGGAATAATATATTGCGAATTTCCCTCTATTATCCTTTGGCACGAGGAAAGGATTAACAAAGAAATCTGAGGTTTGGTCATCTGAATACCAAACAATTTATTACAGTTTAGTACATAAAATATTCCAATTTGTTATTTGTTGACAAAAATTTTAAATATTTAGTATTATATAAATCTATAATATTGCCCTGTTTTTTAAATTTAAATAAAGGGGGGAGATTTTCTAATATTTTTCAGTAACTCCAAGATTATTAAGTCTAATATTAGAAGGTATTGGAGGAAATGATTAAAAACATTAAGTATCTATTATTCCTCTTGCTAGTACTTTTTATTATCATACTGACTATTAGTGTAGTTAGAAATAACAGCATAGACATTGTTGGCAATGAGGTAAAAACTATTAAAAAACAGAAGATTGACAATTGGGCTATTAATCTTGTTGGATCGAATCCAACGATGGATACTGATCCTATAAAAATTGCAATCTTAGATAGTGGTATCAATAAGACGCACAAAGAATTTGAAGGCTTATCTTTCAAAGAATATAACTCAATTACTCCTGGCGAGAAAATTAAAGATGAATTCGGGCATGGTACTGCAGTAGCTGGAATTATTGCTGCGAAAGGAATTGAGACCACCGGTATTCTAAAGAACGTTATACTTTACGACGTAAAGGTACTTGATGAAAAAGGACGAGGGAAAATTGAAGATGTGATTGAAGGTATTGAATGGAGTATAGCACAAGAAGTTGACATTATTAATATTAGTTTCGGTTTTTCAAGCGACAAAGTGGAACTTAAATCCGCCATAGATAAAGCTATTGAACAGGGAATTATCATCACTGCGGCTGCAGGAAATACTCTTGGTCTAACGATAGATTATCCAGCTCAATATAATAATGTTCTATCCATCTCTTCTTTTGATGAAGAATTTAAACTTGATCCTTTTTCCGGTATAGGGAAAGTTGATTATTCTGCTCCAGGTGTTGAGATTGTATCTACAGATAACAAAGGTGAATACTCAACATTTTCAGGAACATCATTTGCTACGGCTTACGCAACTGGTGTCATTGCTTCAATTTTGAATGAAAGCGATTCAAATTATAATGCTAATACCATTAGAGAAAAACTCTCCCATTATGTTGTGAAACTAGGGGAAAAAGAACACTTTGGAGAAGGCTTTCTAACATTACAAAAAGAAAGGGTAGAGGAGATTTTAAATGAAAAAGAACTTGATTAAACTATTAGTTGCTACACTTTTGTTCAGTAGTATTGCTGGATTTGCTCCATCTGCATTTGCAGAAGAAACAGAAGTTCCCTCGAATCTAGAGAAAGTTTTAGAAAATGCAGAACAAATTGATGTGAATTTTAATGAAAAAGTTGAGGAAGTTTCAAGTACTGATGATACAACAGTATATGAAGTAACCGCAAATGAATTAGGACTTAACAATGACTCATTTGAAATGGTAGTAGAAGAATCCTCTAAACAAGAGATAACTGTAAACTCTGAGTTAGAAACAGGAGATTTGTCATTTGAATCCGAACTTTACATTAATATTGATACCGGTGAAATGTATGTTACCGAAGAACAAATATCCGAAACTGGAGAAGTGACAAAAACAACATACGACATGTTTTTCACAGAAATCGAAGGTGAAGATTTCATAGCATACTTAATTGATAGAAACTCTGGTGAGCTTTTTGAAATCAATACTATTGATGCCCAGGCTTCAGCTATTCCAGTTCTTGGTTTAATAATAAAACAAGGTGCGAAATGGGCTATTAAAAAGTATGGAAAGAAAGCATTGATTAGTGCCTTTGGAAAATACGCATTGAGTAATGCAATTAAAAACGTTGCTAAATTCACAGTAAAGAATAAGCACTTAAAAGGTGATAAAAGAAATTATGCTAAATTTAACACAAGTAGCCAATCTACTGCTAGAGGATGGGTTAAAGAAGCATTACAAAAAGCGAAAGTTTCTAGTTTTGATATAAATGATAGTGATAAGTTATCATTTAGATTCGATGTCAACTTAGGAAAAAAAGTTGGAACAAAAGGTGAAACAAAAATAAGAATAGTGATAGGATATGATGGTAAGATATGGACAGCATTTCCAGTAAAATAACTTTTGAATACAAATTTGTAAGTGATAAAGGAATTATTTCGAATAGAGATAAAAGTGATGTTCCTACCATATTAGCTGTAGAAGCTACACTTACAATAAAAATCAATAATGAATTATACTTTGAAACAGAACTTGCTATTTTAGAATTCTATAAAGCATTATACGAATGGAAAAACAGAGTCACAGATGAACATACTCCAGAATTCCATTATTATACGATTGAATATGACGATTATGAAGATGGTGCTATTCTGTCTTTAATTCCATTTTCAAATAAAGCAAGAGTGAAATCTATTTGGGCAGAGCAAGATTTGTACAATGTTTTTGATTTAGACTATATCGTAAGGGAATTTATTCAATTAGAGCAAAATCTAAAACGAGATATAGAAAATTACTTTGGAATCGAATTGAAAAAATTCATAAAACATATCCCTTTGATGAAAGGTCCTTATTCGGATGATTATTAGCAAATAAAAGAGAGACTTGAATTAAACAAGTCTCTCTTGCTCTTTTCAAGAAAATATTAATATTAATAGGTTCTATACTAATTGAAATGTTTAATACAGTACAGGAGTTAATCATCTCAAGAAGTAGAATTCGTCCTCAAGCAGAGGTTCATCTTTTTACGAATACCCTTTTCTGTGCAGATTGTGGCCGAGGGATGCATTTTAAAAAGAACCGTAAAGGATATGTATGCGGAAACTTTAACAAATATGGCAGCAAGGCATGTTCTGACCATTTTATTAAAGAAAGAGAGCTAGAAGAAATAATCCTGAATGATATAAAGAGTTTTGCACAGCGAATGGATTTAGATAACCTTATCGACCGAGTGATAAAGCAGTTAGAATCTGATACAAAAAATAATACAACCCGTTTAAGCCAAGTTGAACAGAAAATTGAAAAACTCAAAAAACAGAAAGTGCAGTTAACCTCATTGTTTGCCGATAACAGTATTGATATTGAAGAATACCGCTTAACAATTGAAGAAATCAATAAAAGAATTGATCAATTGATGCCCGATAAACTGAAATTAGAAAAATTTAAAGAACAATCCAAACGGGAACAAAAGAATATGAAACAACTAAAAAAAGAATTAAAAGAATATATACATTTCAATCAATTAACCCCTGAGATGCTTCACCGTTTGGTTGATCGAATCGAATAAAAGAAGACGGTTCACCGAAAATTTATTATCGGTTTGCAAATGATTTTTTAAATGAATAAAGGATATAGGAAAAGCCCGTTTCATTGATTTTCAAAAACGAGCTTTTCCAAATCGATAATTCATTATATTAATAAGACCCCTAATGAACCTTCTATAATTATTGGTAACATTGTATTCACAATCTCTTACTTCATCTACAAGATCTAAGTTTTTACTAAGTATTTCATTAAAATAATGTAAATATATTAGCTGTCGGACAGATTCAGAATACTCCCTTTCGGTTAAAATTTTTTCTATGTTTCCAAGTGTTGGAAAAAAAGGTACAGACGCTCCTGATCCAATTAAAAAGTTTATATTTTTTTCAGTTAACAATGTTTGTAGCTCTTTCACAATTTCATCAAAATTCAATACTATCACCCTTTTAAATGTTAAAAGTAAACTCTATAAATACATATTTTGCTCTAATAATTAGTTATATAGTAAGATTAGCTTTATTAAATAAGTAATCTTAAATCTTATTTATCTGTCTTATACCAAAGTCAAAAACTATATTTAGTTTCAATAAATAGATTTTAATGATTAAAAGGTAAATATTATACTTTACAAGGCAGATTATATTAAAAATCTTATATTTTTATTCTACAACATTTGTTAATTGTATCCAAATTTCAACAAATTTCGATTTAGGATAATAAATCCAACAGAATTTGGATAAAATTAATTCTGTTAGTGCGACTTGTAGTTCTGTCATGGAAGAAATTCCTCCAGCGCGTTTCTTCTTTTTAATTTCAGTATATTTTTATTTTCCCTCTTAAATTAAGAGATAACAAGTTGTAATGTTTGAATGACCATTATTGACCCACTATAGAAAGATTAAACTTTTCCATACATAAATTAACGGAAAGTGTTATAAATGGCTATACAAAAATTAACTAACTATAACAACACTTTAACCAAGTTAAAAAATCTAGAGACTAATATGGTTATTTCTAATAGTGCTTCAGGTAGCAGTGGCAATTTATCTTTACTCTCACTAGAGGATAAAAATCATAGAAAAGAATTAGGAAATGATTGGTTTACTATTTAATTCAGCAACCATTGCTATAACATAGTAAACAGAGAAATATTTAAACATCAAAATTAAACTGACTACTACTTACTATTTATTACGATTAAAAGAAAAACAATTAATGTGAAAAAATTAAAGGAGCATTCCTGTAATGAAGAAATTTGAGGTTTGATAAAAAAAAGTCCCCTTGGTATAGTACAGGGTGTCAATGCGCGTTGACCCCGAAATTAAATTAACCAAGGAGGACTCAAAATGAATTATACACAAAATCAAAAAATCTCTCAAATTACACCATCAACTCTTATTGTAGGTATTGATGTAGCGAAAGAAAAGCACGTAGCCCGTTTTCAAGATGATCGAGGCTTAGAATTTGGCAAGAGGTTGATCTTTGAAAATCGTATACACGGCTTTCAAACCTTATTAGATTGTGTCAAGCGTCTCCAAAAAGACAATCATAAGGATCACGTGATTTTTGGAATGGAGCCTACAGGTCATTATTGGCTAAATCTTGCCTATTTTCTTAAGGCAAAAGGATATGATGTAGTGCTAGTGAATCCTATGCACGTCAAAAAAAGCAAAGAACTGGATGATAATTCACCTACAAAAAACGATACAAAAGACGCTCGTGTCATTGCACAGTTAATCAAAGATGGGCGATACTCTGTACCGAACCTAATAGAGGGCGTATACGCTGAACTAAGAGAAGGCGTCAAATTACGAGATCAGCTCATCAAACAACTCATGATGATTGAAGGTCGAATTGAAAACGTCATTCAACGTTATTTTCCAGAGTTTTTCGATGTGTTTGGAGATTGGAAAGGGAAAGCCGCTTTTTACCTTGCGCATGTTTCCATTTCCTTCTGATATTCAAAAGTTGACACCAGAAGAAGTACTTCAAAAATGGAAACCGCATGTACAACGTGGGGTTGGGATAAAACGTGCAACCAAACTCGTAGAGGTAGCGAACAAGAGCGTTGGGATTGAGGTCGGAATCCAGTTCGCCAAAAGAGAATTGGATTGTCTATTGGATCAATATCAACTTTACAAGACACAGTTAGCACAACTAGATGAAGAACTAGAAGGTGTTGTTGAAAGCATACCAGGTGCGAAACAAATGACCAATATCCCGGGACTTAGTCACACTACCATTGCTTTGTTCTTTGCGGAAGTAGGAGATTTAACCAAGTACAATCATCCGCAACAATTAGTCAATCTGGCAGGGCTTTCTTTAAGAGAACACAGTTCAGGAAAGTATAAAGGGCAAACACGCATAACCAAAAGGGGTCGAAGACGTTTACGAAAAGCATTATACCTGGCCATTCGACCATTGGTTGCCCATAATCCTGTATTTAAAGCCTTGCATCATTACTATACCAATCGGCCAGACAGGCCGTTAAAAAAACAACAGTCTCTGATTGCCTTGTGTTGTAAATTATTACGTGTGTTATTTGCCATTGGTAAGAAACAGTGTGAGTTTGATGGATTAAAGCTATTAAAGGGATTACCTCAATTAAAAGCATTACAGGCTGCATAAAAGCTTTCAAACGACTTGTTATTTTGACAAACACCAATAGTGCAGAGTTGGAGTATATTTTCACCATTCGGGCATTAGACCCTGTAAAGGAGCATATCCAACCTCCACCTCATGGATACGCAGGACGAAGGAATGTGTGGATCTTAAAATCCAGTGATACATGGGAGGGTGAGCGACCATGAGAAGTGTGGAGACTTCTTGCACGGTCATACATGATATTACAGATATTGTAAATCTGTATTATAGGATGCACCTTACCATGTAAATATATTGAATAAATACAAGTAATATCCACTCATTTGAGGTGAAGAAGCTATTATGTGTTAGCGAAATTTAAAGAAAACGCGAGAATTTTGAAGAAAATTAAAGTTTATAGAGGGAGGTAAACGAGATGGAAGGATCAGAAAGAAAACTTTCACATAATAAAATACCATTACCCGAACATTTATATTGGAAATTCGCAACAATCATAGAGGTTATAGAAAGTTGGAGAGTCATCCATAATCTATTAAGTCGCGGACATCAACCAGAAACGATAAAAGCATTATATCCCACAATAGATGATGATTATTTTAAATTAATTACCGATTATTTTAAACAATACGGAGCTATTGATGTCGAAACAGTATTTAATTCCATTTTGACAGATTACCGTAAAAATGAACTTCGAATTATTTTGGAAAGAATGATTAGCCTTAATGATTTTACTTTTGAAGATATAAATTCTATTATTCCTGATAAATTTCAAAAAGATTTGCTTTCTCCTGATAAATGGTTATTGTAAAAAGTCAGAGTCAACTCTTTTAAGGATTTCATAGAGAATAGGGAATAGGAATAAGTAATTTTTTAATTCCCTCTTAAAATCCTTAATTCTGAAGCTATAATGATTTCTGATTAACCGATTTGTTCAAAAGTAACCATAATAAGCGAAAACCGCGGTTATATGATGCTATCTTTCAGTGATAGTATCATGTGCCGCGTTTTTTATTGGAGGGATATTCTATAAGTAAACAAGAAGGCTCTAAAATATTTGTTGGGGTACAGATAAAATTCAGAAAAAATAAACACGCAATCTCCTAATTTTGTTAGACTTTGTTTAGACCAATAAACAAAACAAAAGGGAGATGCGTGTAATTGAATTTTAACATGACTTTACCAGGATTAGAAGAGTTTATCATTACGAAATCATTGGAAAAAGACGGTTACTATGAACTTCATTTGGAGTTGGAGAGGAAAGCTCATCGTTGTCCGTGTTGTGGTCAATTAACCGAACGCGTACATGATTATCGAATTCAGAAGATCAAACATAATAGTATTTTTAGTAGAAGAACATTCCTATTCTATCGAAAACGTCGGTATGTTTGTGAAGTCAAAGATTGTAGGAAACGATTTTACGAAGATAATTCCTTAGTAGAGTGGTATCAAAGACAGTCCATAGAGTACAAACAGGCGTTGGCGATTGAAATCATCCATGGTAAAAATTTTAAGGATGTGGCTGATCGTTTTGACACTTCACCGACAACCGTAATGCGCCATTTTGATAAAATTAGTTCTTCTATGTTAACGGAGACTAAACAGTTACCAGAAGTCATCGCAATAGATGAATATAAAGGGGATGCAGGTGGTGAAAAGTATCAAACGGTCATTGCTGACCCTATTAATAGGAGACCATTAGATATTTTAAAAGATCGTAAAAAAGAAACGCTGGTAGCTTATTTAAGAAAACATGGAGATAACGTAAACGTTGTCGTTATGGATATGAGTCATTCTTTCAAAGCAGCTGTTGATCAAGCATTAGGACGCCCTGTTGTCGTAGCTGACCGATTTCATTTTTGTCGTTATATATACTGGGCTTTAGAAAAAGTGAGAAGGAAGGAACAGAAAGCCTTTGACGATTACCAACGTAAGAAATGTAAAAGAATGCGTCATGTCTTTTATAAGCACTATGAGGATTTAACCGAAAAGCAATTATGGTATTTAAATTACTTTTTAGAAAAGTCACCTGAATTAAAAAAGGCTTATGAATTGAAAGAGGCTTATCGATTATGGTTTGAAATAGCTAAACAATTAGCACCGAATAATTTAAAAGAAGTAAAAGAAAGATTATATAGCTATTATGATTTAGTAAAGTCTTCCGGATTAGTTGAATTTAAAAAGGCAATAGAAACCTTTCAAAATTGGCAGAAGGAGATTATGAATAGCTTTGCCTATAACTTGAATAATGGTTATGTCGAAGGCATTAATAACCAAACGAAGGTTATTAAAAGAAATGCGTTTGGGTTTAAACGATTTGATCGATTCAGATTAAAGGTGTTATTACACCATCAATATAAAAATATAGATGTTCGCATAAATTAGGAGTGAGCTAAATGCTCACCCCAACATTTGACTTAGAACCAACAAGAAAGCCAAAAGCAATTTTTCAAAAAGATTTTAGATAGCTGTGAAAAGGTTGGAATCTCTAAAACCGTCATTGAACGATTTATCTTGTTCTATGGAAAGGAGGTTCAAGATTACAATGTCAAACCTGCTCGATCTGCTGAAAGAGTTAGGGGTTCCCATTAAGACAAAAGTGTTCATTGAATCACCGAAACAAACAAATTACGAATATCAATTGCAAATGGATTTAGATTTGGATAAACAACATAAATAGTTTAAAACCTTTCCCTCCCGTCAATCCTTTTAATAAAGGCTTTGACGGGAGGTGTATTTATGTCTCGAAAAGATATAGTAAAAGTTTCATTTAATGAAGATTTACAAGAGGCATCTTATTATTTTATGAAACGGCTAATTGAAAAAGTTTTAATCGATCAGCTTGAATTACAACCAAAAATGAAGGGTTTCCTTCTTGAAGAAAGTAATAAAATTGTAGAAAAGGAGTAGACTCTCATGGAATCACACCAATATTATGAACCCAATAAATACTATGAAGATTTTATTGCGGTTTATAGTAGGGTAAGTACAGCCCAACAAGACATTCAAAAGCAGATTCTACTTGCTGAATCTTATATTCATAATAATCGGATTGATTTAGATAAAGTGATTTGGTTAAAAGATGATAATGTTTCAGCCAATAAATTAGCCATTGAGGATCGGCCAGATTTACAAAAGTTACGATTACTTATTCAGCAGAAAAAAGTAAAAACAGTCATTGTTTACAGTCGTGATCGTTTAGCGCGAAATTTTTATGAATACGTAGCAATAGTTAAAGAGTTTTATAAATACGGAATCAAGGTGATTTTTACATCAACGAAACAACCGCCGTTTTCTCCTAAACTTTCAATTGAATCGTTATATGGGATTTTTGCACAAGTCGAGGGCCAGAATATTTCCGGTAGAAGAAAGGATACAATGAAACAATTTCCTTCTTCTATATTTGGATATAAACGGATTGGAAAAAGAAAAGATGTTAAGTATATCCCGAATCCAGAAGTGGTTAATGACTTAAAATCTTTTTTCTATGAAGTGGCTGAAACCAATGAAGCAGATGATTTGTTCAATATTATAATGAAATACAAAAAGATATTAAAAAACAAAAGGTACGAGGATTTATTAAAATATCTAGAAAATCCTTTTTATTCGGCACATATGAAGACTTCGTACGGTTTTGAAGTTCTCCATCATGTAGAACCGATTATCTCACTAGAAGAACATCTAAAAATTCAAGAAGTGCTAAAAAAATTGAAAGATGAAGTATTTCAAGCCATAACCAATGCAAAGGACAGAGGATACATTACTCCACAATGTATATTTTGCAAAAAAGACATGACTTTTAAAACTTCAAAACTGGGAGAAAGCAGTTACTATATCTGTAAAAGAAAACATGAGGAAATCAGAATTACGGTGGAACAATTGAATGAGAACATTCAATCTAAACTTTCAATCATTATAAAACATATCCCAGTTGAAACAATTAAAAGCTTTGTATTTTCCCATTTATCTAGAATCGAAAAGGATTACAATCATGAGATCATTAACTTAAATCGAAAGTTAAGCTCAATTCATTCTACTATAGTAGAAAAATATGCGGCAAAAAAGAACATCGATTCACTCATTATTGAGTCAATGAATATAAAAAGTAAAATCAATCATCTCCATATTGAATTAGCAAAAATTGCTGAAGCACGAAATTCGGTAAATGATCATGTTAGAACCATTAAGCAGAACTTAGAATTGGAAATTCAAAACTACAATTTATACTATTTATGCCATCTATTCCTTGAAAAAGTAGAAATCGGCTCGGATACATTTATTTATCATGTTCCCTTTGGAGAATTTTTGAAAGTTGGTGAGCCATATGCACTTTATGCATAAATACACTTACTTAATAAATGGGATTTACTTATTGACAGAAACACCTAGACCGAATCTTCAACAGGTAAATTTACCTTTTAATATTTTTAAAGATTCTATTCCTTTAGCAACATCGTATATTCGCTGGTCTGATGATGGACAAACATTCGGCCATTCTTTGCATATCCAAGAATCCGAAATTGTTGCTAGAGCAAAAAGAGAAGGATTTCAAGTTGTCGCATCTTTTATTGAAGAAGCAAAATCCGCCTATCATATTCCTGCACAAAAAAGGGTTCAAATGCAAAATATGAAGCAATTCATTTTAAATAATAAAAATGTGAAAGCTGTCATTTTCTATGAAGAATCAAGAATTACAAGGCTAATTGAAGACTTTGTATTATATGTACTCGGACCAATTAAAGAAGTTCGACCAAATTTTAAAGTATACTCAACGAAGATAGAAGGTGAATGGAACGAAAACAATCCTTATGTTCAAGCAAGATTGTCATTTGCTCATGAAGAATCGGTAGAGAAGTCTCGGAGAGCATCTGATTACCATACGTCTGTAGTAAATTCATCGAAACCCGAACGTCCCGGTTCTAGAAATCCCTATGGTTATTCTCTAACAACAAAGGACAATACGATTGAAACCAATGAAAATAAAACCATTGTCATTCTTATCTTTTATTTATACAGTTACGGTTATAGTGATCGAAAAATCGCAAATTTATTAAATGAAGCGGAAATTCCACCGCCAAGTATTGATGCAAAAGGCTGGAGTGATTCAACCGTACGATATATTTTAAACAATCGTTGGTATATCGGTGACCTAGCTTGGTTTACCCGTACCAGTTTTGATAATAGTAAAAAGAAACCAGAGGAAGACATTTTTCTATTCAAAAATCATCATGAACCTTTAGTTGGTGCTAACTTGTGGAATGTCACCCAATTCTTTAGAAATTATAAACAAAATAAGGATCACATGGATAGTCCGTTTATATTGCGTGATTTAATTTATTGCCATGAATGTAAAGAAAAACTGGTAACGAGAAATTCAACTCCAGCTAAGTCCAAGAAAAAATATATGTATTACTGCTGCCCTTCGTGTAAAAAGAAAATATCATCTGAAAAAATTCATGAAAGTATATTTGCTGATTTTTCATTAAGATGGGGCAGGGAATTGAAAAATTATGAAAAGCAAACGGATAAAATCTTAAATCGATGGAAAAAAGGGCTGGAACAAAAAATCAATGACTTGAACGAAAACCTTGGAAAACTAAAATATCTTTTATCCACACTAGATAAAAATAATGAGTACTATCTGGAGTTAAAAGAAATCTTTGAAATGCAAATATTATCTACTACAAACGAAATACAAGAATACAACACAACAAGAGAACAGATTGATCTTTTGTCAGAAGATATAATGCAAGCCGAATTAATTGGTCGATTCAAACAAGATATTCATAATTATACAAATGAAGAAAAACGCGCTATATTTCTTTTGGCAATCGAAAAGATAGGAATTAACTTTTCGAAAGATAACCATATAAGAATCGATTACCGGCTCACACCATATGTGGAAATCGAAGACTTAATGAAGCAGATAGGCATCGAGAGTGCGTAAACAGTTGTTCAATTTACTTGGACAACTGTTATTTTCTTAAAATGACTTATGGCAGATGCTTTTCGTATAGAAAGCAAGCCAATATATACACAAGTTAAGCAAAGCCCCGTTAGCTTATTAACAAAATATTTATTTTAAGACTTTCCAATCTTTATATATATCAGCATCTATACCTAAATCCTTTGTCTTTAACCATTCAAAAGCTTTTAAAACTAATGGTGAAGCATTATCCAAAGAAACATCTTTTTCAGACACCCAGACGGCTCCCAATGAGTCTTGTCCCTTAAATTGCTCAGGTATTTTTATGTTTCCACCAATTTTTCTAACTGAATAATAAACCGCAATATGATGAACATCCGTAAACTCTTTCCATAACCAAGGTAGTTTAAAATCTATAACCCCAAGGTTTTCCTCAATTTCAATTTCAAGACCTGTTTCTTCAAGGAATTCTCTTTTCATTGCTTCTGATAAAGTTTCACCTTCTTCTAAACTTCCACCGGGTAAGTCAAAACGATTTATATATGGACCAGCATTCTTATTTATTACTAAGAGTTTCCCATCTTCTACATAAATGCCGTAAACTCCAAAGGCCCTGTGATATTTGTTGTTAGACATATTGAAATTACCTCCTAATGACGACTTTCTTTGTTCATCTATCCTGTCCCTTTAGGACATTAAGCAATACCTTGCAAGAAATATAAATATAAGTCCTAATACTGATCATTCATTTATATTATTTTAATTTTTCAATGAGTTCCTTTCGTTCAGTTAAGGGAAGTGTTTTAATTGCGATTAACAGAGCGTCAATGGTTAACCATTTGCTTTCCTTTTTCAAAAATAACCGAATTCTTTCTTTTAAAGAATCTGATACTTCTGTTTCAATCATCCCTGCTTCAATAAATAGTTGCACAACTTCTTCTATTACTTCAGGAGTAATTTGCTTTTCTCTCTCTTGCAACTCTGCTTCGATTTCTGACCAATAATCTCTTAAAAATTGTTCCCACTGGTCATCCTCCAAGTAAAATAAATCTATATAATAATTCTGGTAAGTAATCTCCCCATCCTTTTCATAGAAATTTCTTTTACCAAAGTTATTATTTTGCTGGGAATATAAAGCTTGTAGATTTTGAACTAACTGATTAAATCGCAAATCCGGTTGCTGCTCCCATATTTTGAACAACAGAGTTAAAATCCTTGGAATCCTCTTCGGATCTCTCACTTTCATATCCCTCCAATACAAAAAAATATCTGCTTACTTTACCGAATAATTTATCTTATCACTGCTTACTTTACCGAGTAATTCACCGGTTAGCTTATTGAGTAAAATTCAAGAACTGGTTAAACCCTTTGATATCAAGGGATTCTTGATAATAACATTCGGTAAAGCAAGCATCGAAGGATACTTCGATGAGTACTTTACCGAAACAATAATTAAGGAACTGCTCACTTTACCGAATTAGAGAGTGCTTTCATTTTCTTGAATATCTTGCTTCTAATCCGGCAATTGTCATATTTTCATTCACATCATTATGTGGTATTAATAAGTAAACCCATTCTTTACCGCCATTTTGCATTTCATGTTTTGTTGCATACTTACACCATTCAATCGCTGCATCCTTTTTAGCTTCTACTTCCTTATCACTATCAATTTTGTATAAATATATCTTCCGTTGACATCATTAGTTCCATTTTACCATATTACAAGAATGTCTATCTGTTTCACATAATTATTACAAGTCCCTAACAGGAGCTATTTAAGTCTCTAAATAATAATTTACAACTTTTCATAAAAAACACCTAAATCCTATTAAAATATCTTCAACTTGTAAGTAGAATGTTTCAGAACAAATCGGTTAATCAAAAAATCAACTAAAAAATTTTTTAAAAAAATTCCTTTTTCCTCTTCAAATATGAAAAAACGAAGATACAATGCTTTATGCAAAACGAAAAATACAAATAACTAAGGAGATGAATTTGCTATCCAAAGTGCAGCATATATTCGAACAACAAGTTAAAGTCATATAGATAGAAATAAAAAAAAGCAAACATAGATGTGAAGTCGGAGAATTAAATTCGTTATAAACATTCAAAACAAGCACGCAGTTAATAAAATATTCGATCACACTATAAAAGGTGAAATCCGCAGAGGCTATATGACCATATGCTAATGATTAGTTAAAAATTTCTATGGATAAAGAAAAGGAGAAGAAAAATGATTAACAACCAAGGAAATCTAAAGGGATTTCTCTATATAAGAGTGAATCATCCATCAAAACTTTCAACAGAAGAACATTCACAGCTAACTAATTTCTTATTTGAGTATAGAAGAAATAGTTACAATGGAAAGGGAAATACCTATAAACATCGCATTGAAGAATATTTGTACAAAGTCAAATAAATAGTGTAACCCAATAAAAAGCGAGAACCGCAGAGGTTACGTAACCATTCACATTGTTGGTTATGTTATTCTGCGGATTTTTTTTATATTGAAAAATTATAAAAGGGAGAGCGATAAATCATGAATAGATCAGAAAACACCGTTGAGCGAATTTTTGCAGATACTTCGCTCACCTTCATGGATGTTATAAATTCAATTATTGATCATAAAATTGAAGAACTCGTCAATAATGCTAGTAAGGTAAACACTGCTACATCTCAAAAAGACGAGAAGGAGTATGATTCAAAATGAGATGTGCAGTATATGTTCGTGTTTCTACCGATAAAGAAGAACAAAAAGATTCCTTAAAATATCAGCAAGAACTGTTTTATAATTATATAGCGGAAAAAGGTTGGGATATTTACAAATTTTATATTGACGTTGAAAGCGGGACGACGGCAAAAAGAGAAGAACTTCAAAAACTTATTGAAGATGCTCAGAATAAGGAGTTCGATATCATTCTTGCCAAAGAGTTATCACGCCTTGCCCGAAACGGAGAATTATCCTATAAAATCAAAAACTTATGCGAAAACCAAGGGATTCACATCATTACATTAGATAATGCAATCAATACATTAACAGGTAACACCCATATGTTTGGCCTTTATGCATGGATGTATGAACAAGAATCTCAAAACACGAGTAATCGTGTGAAAGAGACATTAAAAACTCGTGCAAAAAATGGACTTTTTAAAGGTTCGAATCCTCCATATGGTTATGAAGTAAGAGATGGAAAACTGTATATCCGAAATGATGAAACACCAAAGATTGTTAGACGAATTTTTAAAGAATATTTGGAAGGAAACGGACGACAAAGTATTGCAAGACGGCTATATAACGAGGGAATTCCTACTCCTGCTCAAATAGCTGGAAAAGCAAACGCAGGAGATAAGTGGCATGATTCTACCATTAGATGCATCTTGACAAATCCCCATTACGTTGGGGATCTTGTTCAAGGAAGAACAACGACAGTAAGTGTAACAAGTAAAAGAAGAAAAAACGTTCCTAAAGAAAAACAGTTTATTATCAAAAATGCACATGAGCCAATTATATCTAGGGAAACGTTTGATGCTGTCCAAAATCAATTAGAGCAGAGAAGAAAATATATTACAGCACCCAAATTACATCTTTTTACCAACATTCTCTATTGTGCTGACTGTGGTACGGGAATGTGGTATAGAAGTAATCGTCGGGGCTACATCTGTGGAAATTATGCCCGTCATGGCAAAAAGGCTTGTACCGCCCACACGATAAAAGAGGATTTTCTAAAAGAAACGATCCTAAATGACATCCAAACCTTAATTCAACAAGTTGATAAAGAGAAATATATAAAGAAGATGGAGAGAAAATCGAAAAGTACAAAATCGGATTCTCAAAAGAAAATCAATAAGATTAACAAACAGATGGATGTTTTAAAAAATAGAAAAAGGAAATTCATCAACCTGTTAGCTGACGGAATTATCACACATGAAGAATATCAAGAGAGTATTGAAGCAACGAACAAGGATTTAACTGAATTAATGGAACAGAAAAATGAACTTCTTTCATTGATGGAAAGCGAGGATGTAATCGAAACAATTGAAAAGCTCAAAAAGGAATTACTTCAATTCCTAAATTTCGATGAATTAACCGAGGATATTCTCCATCGACTGATTAATCGAATCGAGGTAAAAGAGGACGGTACACCAATAATTCATTACCGGTTTACCCACACCAAAAATTGAATAGAGGCAAGAGAGAAACCTTATCTTGCCTCATTTTTTCATTTTAAAACTATCTGCGAAACGCACTCAACGTGGATGGACCTTAACAGACAAAGATGGAAGTGGACTTTTCTTTGAAAAACAAGGTGAAAAGCTGATTGTAACAACGCAAAAGTGGACTAGTGAGTATGTGTTAGTGGATATCCCGGCTGATTGGAAGGAATAGTAGAGTGGGAGGTGTTCTCTAAAAATAAGACGATGCTATTTTTTAGTTAATAAAATTCAAAATTTCCTAGAGTAATGGCCAGTTTTTAAGAAATTTAGAGTTAGAAATGCCGAACTTTAACATCAAATCGGCCAGATGTATCTTTAGCAGAAACTTACAAGGCTGCTTGTAATCCTAAATAACAAATGCAGGAGGTTTTCTAATGGATGTTCATTATTTTGAACCAATTTCCATCTTTTACTTAGTTTTAGCCCTATTAATTTTGTATCCTATTCTATTCATAATTCTACTAATATCTAGTAAAGTAAATCTTTTAGAAAATTCTTATATGGAATTTCTGCAATTTTATATGCTTACGTCATTTGGTATAGTTATGGATTAGGCGTTTATTTAGATGAATTGGAATACAATGCTGCAAATGAAACGGTGATATTTGGGAATTTCGGATATTTCCATTTAATTTTATTAGCCTTTCCATATATTTTCCTTTTATTTGGGTTTTCGTCTAAGGATAAGAGATTAAATAATTAAAGAATGAGACTAGGGCAAAATCCAAACCACCATTTTCTCGGGTAGAAAAAATGGTGGTTTTTTGTGGCTAAAAAAATGATTACTACCAAATTTTTATTTTAGATTTCGACTAGTTCTAGTCATCTCATTTTTTTATAGAGTAGATTCGTTTAATTTAAAGTAGTTCAAATTGAATAAAAGTAAAATATGAAAATAGTCTTATGGTCTAATTTGATAAATAAAGATACTGTTAATAATATACAATTCCAACAAATATTATTGCATTAAAGCAACTGAAAAGAAGGGTAATTAATATGAAAAAATTTTTAGCATTAACGAGTTTGGCGTTTTTATTAACAGGTTGTAGTCAATTTGTAGAAGGCGTTAAGGAAGGTGTCAATGAAGCGGCAGAGGCACAAGATTCAGAGCAAAAAATAAATGATTTAAAAGAACAGTTAAATAAGGAAATTCAAGTAGAGCCAGTCACTCTTCAAGAAAGTGAATACAATGAGTATATAACAGGAAAAATCGATACTTTGAAAAAAAATCAAGAAGTGATACTTGATGTGTTTAATAATAGTTCTACTATAGAAGATCCAATGTTAAAAATGGGTAATGCAGCGATTGAGAATATGAAAATTTCAAAGGAAATTCAAACTGCAACAGTGCCTGAAAAATATAAAGAAACTCATCAATACTTTGTGGATGCTACGAATAGTTATTTAGTGTATTTAGAAAAGTTAAAAGAAGGATTACTTGTAAACGAAGTAGATGTAAGTAGCGTACTTGATAAATATGAAGAAATGAATGATTTCTTAATGAAAGGTTTAACGATGCTAAACGATTTAGATCCAGAAGCGGTTGGGGATGGAACAATTACAACCGAAGATTTAGATGAATTGGATAGTTTAGCTGGTATTGACCATGATAGTGTAACACTAAATGTATCAAAGGATGGGAAAGAATTAATTGGGAAATGGTTATATGACGACAAGTCTGTAGCCATTGTATTAAATGCTGATGGTTCTTATGAAGGATATGGTAGAGGACTATATCCTAGTAAAGATAATGTAATGTTAGGAACAAGGGAATATGATTTCAGAACACATCAATTACTCATCGAAAACAATGAAGTATATAAGGATGGAAAAAGTGTATCCGCAGGTAACAGAGCCAAACAGGAAATGGTTTTAACCTATTTTAAAGATGGTATTCTTCGCATGATGGATGCCCAGACGTTAGCGGAATTTAGTTTTGAAAAGCAAAAAGAGGAAAAAGAATAAATAAATCCAAATAAATGACAGTTAGACGTTTATCCAAAATGGATGAACGTCTTTTTTGTCTAATTTAAACGAAACCAATAAAGGACAAATCTATTATTTACCGAATGTTATATTTAATCACTTAATGTAAGGAGTGGTGATAGATGGTGAAATCACTTTTAAAAGGAATGGAAGGGGTTTTTATTCCCGTTAAGGATCCGAAATTTTCAGCGGCATGGTATAAAGAGATATTAGGTTTTGAGCTTGTGTATCTCGAAGAAGAGGCGGCGGTGATGAAGATTAGCGAACATTCACCTACTGTTGTTTGTCTAGTTAAAACTGCTAACCACAAGCCAATGAAGTTTCCAGAAAATCAATTTGGTGTAGGAAAATACTACAACTTCATTCCCCAAGATATCGAAGAAATGTACACATATTTAGTTGAAAAGAACGTCAAAGTAAATGAAATGGGTGGGGAAGGAACGACGAAATTTTTTACTTTCTATGATCCAGATCATAATCCTTTAGGTGTTTGCCAATAAGGAAGTTACTACATTACAGAAGGAAGGCCAAGATTTGATGACAACAATCATTAACCGTTTAAACCAAGTTCAGGAAGACGGTCATTTTTCCGGAACAGTTCTAGTAAAAAAAGAAGAAGAAATTTTAGCAATGGAAAGTTACGGATTTGCCAGTCGTTCTGAACAAATTGAAAACAAACCAGATACTCGATTCGGGATTGCATCGGGCTGTAAACTGTTTACTGCGGTCGCGATTTGTCAACTAGTGGAGGCAGGAAAACTTTCCTTTGAAACGAAGCTGCAGGAATGTTTAAAGTATTCTTTTATTCACTTCGATCAAGATATTACGGTTCATCATTTATTAACCCATACGGCTGGAATACCCGACTATTTTGATGAGGAAGTAATGGAAGATTTTGAAGAGTTATGGATTAAAAATCCGATGTACTTAATAAGGAATTTGGAAAATTTCTTACCGCTATTTCAAAATGAATCGATGAAATCGGGAGTAGGGGAAAAGTTCCACTATAACAACGCAGGATATATCTTACTGGGGCTTATTGTAGAACAAGTAAGCCAGCGTCCATTCTCTGAATATGTAAAGGAGAATATATTCAAAAGAGCGAATATGAAAGGCGCTGGTTATTTTGAAATGGATTCACTACCAGAAAAAACGGCTCTTGGGTATATTGATTTTCCAGATGGTACTTGGAAGACGAATATCTATTCATTACCAGTCAAAGGGGGGTCCGATGGAGGGGCCTTTGTGAGCGTAAAGGATATGTCAAATTTCTGGCATGCCCTGATGGATCATCAATTATTAAGGGATGAATACACTCGTAAACTACTTACACCTCACATTCAAGTAAATGAAAATAGTTATTACGGTTATGGTGTTTGGATTCAAAAAAAGGGAAATGAAATGTTCAAGTATCACATAATGGGATACGATCCGGGAGTAAGTTTTCACTCTGCCTTTTATCCTTCATTCTCCATCCAAACTGTCATTTGCTCGAACAAATCTGAAGGTGCTTTTGCCATGATGAAGGCAATTGAAGAGGAAATAGTTGCACAAAGATTAATTAAATAAGCAATAAATAGGCGTTTGTTCAAGGAGGATAAACGCCTTTATTTGTTAAAACTTTAATAATATTAAACTAAACTTGAATTTTATTAAAAATAATGTTTAAATAAAATTAAATAATGATGAAGGGGTGGTGTGATGGATAAGCACGATATTCCAAGTTGGTTATTATCTTTAGAGAAAGAAGACGTTGAATTTATTAAAAATTTCATATTAAATTCAGGTTCTTTAAAAGATATTGCAAGATACTACGAAGTTTCTTATCCGACGGTGAGAATTCGCCTGGATAAATTGATTGAAAAAATTAAAGTTAATGAAAGTACGGAAAATGAAGAATTCATTCGTTTTATTAAAAAACTATCCATCGATGATCGGATTAGTTTAGAAGATGCAAAATTAATCATTGAGAAATATAAAAAGGAGGTACAAAACAAATGAATGACTGGTATCGACTAGGCATCATTGTACTCGTATTTGCTGTTCAACATTTTTTATCGACTAGGAACGAGAGGTATTTAGGTTCTATTATACCGATTGCCTATTTCGTATTTTTATTATATATCCAAACAACTGGAATGGTTGACTGGTCTATTCTGAAACTCATTTTACTGATTATTGTAGGGGAAGCATTTTTAATTGGATATTGGATTAGTGGAAGAAAAATTGTTGCCAATAAAACGCAAAAAGAATTAGAAAAAATGAAAGCTCGTGAAATTTAACTACAGTGAAATAAGCCCTAGACCAAAATAATCTAGGGCTTATTTTATTATTTTGAGCCTTTAAAAAGAAAAGTAACTACGATTTTCGTTTCAGCCGAATTGGGCAAGTTTTGCAAAAGTGCCCTTTGTTTTCTGTTAAATAAGATAAACAGCAAGTTTTTCTATCTTGAGCAGGGCCCTCTAGGTTGCTTAGAGCCTCATCCGTACTTTTAAACTTTAGAAATGGATTATCTTTATAGCTGCCGAATAAAATCCCTTTCCCACGAGCAGCAATCCATTCAAAATCCTCTTTCATATCGAGATACCTAGCCGAATATTGATGGTCATCTAACAAGTTTTTATACATCCAAACAATGTATATATATATGTTTTCCCACATGATGATTTTTGATAGTTTTGTTGTCTGATGAAGTTGGTTAAATAAAACTTCGATATGGTTCGCAAATATGCCCGTTAAAATTTCATTTCTCCAATTCTCCCTGTCCTGTGGTGCCGGACTTAACTTTATATTGTTAAATTTGATTGAAGGCAGCCATAACGGATCCGATTCATCTAACGTTTGAATGGAAACGTTTTGAAAGGAAAAGTTGATTCGTTTATTTAACACGCTCATTGAATATAGCGCGGCTAGGATTGCAAAACTATATCGTTTTACAAAAAGGGATGCAGCGACACCAAGGTTAGCAGCCTTTGTTTTTTCTTTGATTGCCGTTAAATAAAGATGAATTTGTGCTTCATCTAATAAATCACTTATTTGAATCGATAAAGGGGACGAATTCGTTAAGGAAGTGAAACGAAATTTTTCCTCAAGTATTTTTAATTCATCGGGAGAGAACGTGTTCAATAGAGTTTTTCACCCCATTCATATGTCGACCTTTCCCATATGGGACACACATAGGGGTACCAAATATAGGATCTGCCACTACTTCACAATCTAAATGAAATACACTTTTCACTAATTCCCGATCTACGATTTCTTCCGGCTTCCCTTGGGCAAATACCGCTTTATCTTTTACCGCAATGATGTTATGGGCATAGCGACAAGCTAAATTTAAGTCGTGTAATACCATGACAATCGTTCGTTTTTCTTTTTCGTTCAGTTCAAAAAGAAGATCTAAAACTTCAATTTGATGAGTTAAATCGAGATACGTTGTCGGTTCATCTAATAAAATTGTATTTGTATCTTGGGCAAGGGTCATAGCAATCCAAGCTCTTTGTCTTTGTCCACCAGATAAAGAATCCACTAAACGATCGGAAAGCTCTGTCATCCCTGTAGAATGTAGGGCATGACGGACAATTTCTTCATCCTTTGATGACCATTGTTGGTACCATTTTTGATATGGATAGCGTCCTTGTTTCACTAATTGTAAGACCGTTAACCCTTCTGGAGATACAGGTCCTTGGGGTAGCATCGCTAACTTTTTCGCTACTTCCTTTGTAGGCAGCTTCATCATCGCTTCTCCATCTAACAAAATAGCGCCACTTTGAGGCTTTAGTAATCTAGCCATTGAGCGAAGAAGGGTAGACTTCCCGCAACCATTACTTCCAATCAGAACGGTAATTTCACCATTTGGAATCGTAATGTTTAATTGGTCTAATATAATCTGTTCCCCGTAAGTTACCGTTAAATCTTTCGTTTCTAATACATGCATGATCGTTACTCCTTTTTAAGCATTTCGGTGTCTATATAAAAGATAGATAAAATAAGGCGCCCCTATCGTAGCGGTAAATACGCCAGCGGGAACTTCAATCGGTAAAAAGAGCGTTCTACCAATCGTATCAGCAAGTAACACTAAAATAGCTCCTATTATGGCGGAAAGAGGCAAAAGATTGCCAAAGGATGAACCGACTAATTTTCGAGCAATATGGGGTGCCATTAAACCGACAAACCCAATACCTCCTGCAAAGGCCACAGCACTTCCAATTAGAGCTGTACTTAGTAATAACAGCCCTAAACGCTGTCTTTCAATTTTTGTCCCAAGACCTAAAGCGATGTCTTCTCCAAGTTCTTGAATATTTAAATGTCTCGTCATCATAAACGTAATGATTAATAAGACAATGGTGATGGGCGCTAAAATTTGAACATTGTTCCAATTCGATCCATAAACGGAGCCGGTTATCCAGACATTCGCCTGACTTGCCTGAACAATCGGACCTAAAATCATAAATAAATTCGTTAACGCTTTTGTTAATGCCCATAAACCAATTCCGATTAGTACTAAACGGAAAGGGGATAGGCCGTTTTTCCATGCAAGGATATAAAGGAGAAAGGCAATAATCGTTGCTCCTATAAAGGCGGCAAGGGGCATCCAATGGATACTTACCGTTAAAACATTACTATCGTTACTAAAAAGTGCTAAAAATAACACGACCGCGACTGATGCTCCACCGGTAATGCCCGTTACATCCGGTGATGCTAATGGATTTCGAAGAATGGATTGTAAAATGGCTCCGGCTACTGCCAGACTAATCCCAACCAAAATGGATATTAAAATTCTTGGCATTCGAAAAGATTCAACGACCATCGATTCAAAACTATCACTATTCCCTAGAAGTATATTGAATACTTTCCAAGGAGAAAAATATTGCTCTCCCATACCAGCGCTTAAAAGGAAAAGAAAGCAAAGAAAAAGAAGGAAAGAGACATTATATTTAAATGCTTTATGATCCACTAAAAAAGAGAATTTCTCCCGAAAAGCTCTTACTGAAGTATATTTTTTCATGTTACTTTCCACCTTTTCTTGCAATGTAAATAAAGAATGGTATACCGACGAGTGCCGTCATAATACCAACGGGTACTTCTTCCGGCATCAGTACATATCGTGCACCGATATCCGCTATCACAAGGAAAATTCCTCCGACGATTGCGCAGTAAGGGATCATCCAACGATAATCAATTCCTACAACCGTTCTTACAATATGTGGTACGACAATACCGATAAATCCGATGGGACCAGCAATCGCAACAGAACCACCAGCAAGTAAAATAATCGCTAGCCCCGTTACTAACTTTACAAATCCTGTCCGTTGTCCTAATCCTTTCGCTACATCATCGCCCATCGTTAAAATATTTATCTTCGAAGCTATCACTAAAGCGATTACGACCCCAATGATGATATAGGGGAGTACGGATAGTAAAATGGCTAGTTCTCTCCCTTGAACAGAGCCAGACATCCAAAATAACATTTGATCCAAAGCCGATTCATCCATAACAAGTAGTCCTTGAGTTAACGAACCAAAAAGCGCTGCAATGGCGGCCCCGGAAAGGGTCATTTTAATAGGTGTCATGCCTTCCCGACCAACGGAGCCTAAAAAGTACACTAAGAGCCCTGCAATCATTGCGCCTAAAAAAGCAATCCAAGTTGTTGCTTGTAAAGAAGAGATAGAAAATAACATGAGTGCAACGACAATAAAAAAGCTCGCACCCGCGTTAAATCCTAAAATGTCTGGAGAAGCTAGAGGGTTTCTAGTTAAGGCTTGCAATAAAGCCCCAGCTATCGCCAAACTTGCCCCTACAACTGTCCCAATTAAAGCCCTCGGTAGTCGAACATCTTGAATAATGATATGTTCATTGGAGCCGTCAAAATGGCTAAAGGCATCGATTACTGTATGGAACGTTAAATCCGTATAGCCAAGAACTAGGCTTAGAAAATTTACGATTAGAAGTAAAATAACTCCTAATACTAATCCAGCTACTTTTCCATTTTTGCTATGAAGTTGCATATCGTTTTCTCCCTATGTATCTATTTATAATTTGAGAAATGGTCGAAAAAATAATAGTGATTATCATTTTCAATTACATATTGACAGAGATTATTTTATCCAATATGATTCAGAATGTAAATGAAAATCATTCTCAAAAGGGGATAGAAAAATGATAAACTTTTTTAAGCATAGTAAACTTTTATTTTTTACTGCTTTACTATTTGTTGTCGTACTAAGTGGGTGCGGAAACAAGGCAGAAACTTCGAAGGAAGAGAGTACATCTGATAAAGCATCAAGTACAGAAAGTTATACAGTTGAACACGCAATGGAGTCAACGGAAATAAAGAAAACACCTGAACGTGTGGTTATTTTAACAAATGAAGGAACAGAGGCTTTATTAGCTTTAGGCGTGAAACCAGTAGGAGCTGTAGAGTCTTGGACTGGCGATCCTTGGTATGACCATATTAAAGCGGATATGGAAGGGGTCACGAGTGTTGGTACGGAAGGTGAACCAAGCTTAGAAACGATTGCATCATTAAAGCCAGATTTAATTATCGGGAACAAAATGCGTCATGAGAAAATTTATGAACAGTTAAAATCGATTGCCCCAACAGTATTTGCTGAAGATCTTCGTGGAGATTGGAAGAAAAACTTTGAGCTTTACGCTAAAGCTGTGAACAAAGAAGAAGAAGGGAAAAAAGTAATTGGCGATTTTGATAACCGTATTGCAGATTTAAAAAGCAAATTAGGTGACCAATTACAAAAAGAAATATCGATTGTACGCTTTATGGCAGGAGATGTTCGAATCTATCATAAAGATACATTCTCTGGTGTGATATTAGATCAATTAGGATTTGCCCGTCCAGAATCACAAAATGTGGATGATTTTGCGGAAAAAAATGTAACAAAAGAACGTATACCTGCAATGGATGGAGATATGATTTTCTACTTCTCTTATGAAACAGGTGATGGTGAAGCTTCTAAACTAGAAGAAGAATGGGTGAATGATCCATTATTTAAAAACTTAAGTGCCGTTAAAGAAGGGAACATTCATAAAGTAAGTGATGAAATTTGGAATACAGCTGGAGGCGTCAAGGCTGCTAACTTAATGTTAGACGATATCGAAAAATTTTTCCTTGAAGGCAAATAAGCCTTAAAATCAAGTAAGGTATTTAGAACAAGTTCGTTCTAAATACTTTTTTGTTTTACTCAAGTTAGCCTTAACAAAGATTTTTCATGCAAAGGTAAAATCTAGTACAAGTAAAACATATATTTATTAAAAATTTTGAATTCATCTAGGAACTACTATTCATTCAATATCGTCCTATCATTATTAGCGATTTACTTAGTCGGGGACGGTTACTATTGGAAAGGTAATGGAATGAATAGAGCTTTCATCGCTGAGTTTTCCTTTTCGTAATAAGGGTATCACTATACAAAGAGGAGTGACAAGTAATGGAAGTATATGTTATTACTTTTATTGGATTAGCCCTTTTGTTTCTCTTTGTAACCTTCGGAGTTCAAATGGGCGTTGATAGTTCAAAACAAGTGAAGGCTTTAAAGACGGAATTGAAAAATATAAAAAAACAAATAAAAGAGTTAGAGGAAAAGCAAAAATAGATTGAGAAATAAAAAGTATTATTCCGCTAGAATGGAGCAGAATTCGTTTTTATAAATGCGAAAAGTAAAAGGAGCTTTTTTCATGGAAAGTCATATAATCGACCAAATAGAACGCATCAAGAAGTCATTGCGAAAATCGTGGTCTTTACAATCTAGTTCAAAATGGAGCGCGGATAATCCTGCAAAGGGCCAATGTGGAGTAACGGCATTAGTTGTACACGACATTTTAGGCGGGGAAATCAGAAAGACGAAACTACCAGATGGATGGCACTTTTATAATGTAATTAGCGGGGAACGTTTTGATTTTACAGCTTCACAATTTGAAGAAGACATCGTTTATACGGATGTTCTCTCGAACCGAGAGGAAGCCTATGCTGATACGAACGAATCACAGTACAGCTATTTAAAACAAACAGTATTCATGAACTTAAAGAATGAATCATAACCTAGGTGCTTTGCTTGAAACAGCAAGGCATTTTTTGTTCTCTTGTAATGAAAGGAAAAATGAAACAGTTAGAAGAAATAGTTATAAAGAGGAGGGAGATTAAATGGCTAATATTCAAATGATTGAGGTCAATACTGAAATGCTAGAAGGTATAGGAAGCTATTGTCTTAGAAGTAAGAAAAAATCACAAGGATACATAAATAAAAATAAATGGCTAAACAAACGATTTGAAGAAGGTTTGAAGTATATTCAATTACTAAAAAACAATAAACAAGTAGGGTTTATTGAATATACGGATGCAGAATTTTCTTCTCGAGTCGTTCACGCTGATGATTATTTAGTTATTCATTGTCTTTGGGTAAGTGAAACAGGTAAAGGTCACGGGGCTAAACTTATTAACAAATGCATTCAAGATGCAAAGAGTCGTTTGAAAAAAGGTGTCATAGTTGTAACAAACTCGGAAACTTCTTGGACACCAAGTAAAGAGATTTTTTTGAAAAACAACTTTAAGTTGGTAGATACAGCACCTTATCAATTTGAGTTGCTCGTCTATCGGTTTGAAAATAACACTTCTTTACCTACCTTTCCTACTAATTGGGAGAATCGCATACAACGATTTCAAGACCTTACAATACTCCGTTCTTTTCAATGTCCATATGTAGAAGTAGCAACAGAAAATCTAATTACCGCTGCAAATGAACTAGGATTGGATGTAAACGTAATTGATTTGAAAAATAGAGGTGAGTTAATGGAGTTATCCCCAACGCCATATGGTATTTTTTCCGTTGTCTTTAAGGGAACTCTTATTTCCTTTCATCGATTGACGATTCATTCGGTAATGAAGCGGTTAAAAGAGCTTATGGATTAAATTCATCTCATATACACTGGGACATTTGTATGGAATTTTATTTATTATGGAAAACGAAACTGTGATGAGCATATATCAAAGGATTTATGCTCTTTTTTGTTGAAAGGATTAGTAGAGTAACAATTCTACAAAACGGGGAGGAAATGTAATGATTATTAGACTCGCAGAAACAAAAGACATTGATCAACTAATTAAAATGAGATGGGATTTTACGATTGAGCACGATGAAAGTAAGAAAAATGCGTCTTTCGAGGATTTCGAAAAGGAATGTCATGCATTTTTAGAAATTGCCCTTCAAAGGGATAGGTGGTTTATTTGGATTGCTGAGGAAAATGGAAAAGTGGCATCCCATATATACATAGAGGTAATTCAAAAAGTACCAAGACCAGGTAGAGTAACCCGTCCATTTGCGTATATGACAAATGTTTATACCATTCCCGAGTATAGAAATAAGGGAGTAGGAAGTAACTTGCTAAGGTCAATAAATAACTGGGTGAAAGAAAATGAGTATGAATTTGTTATTGTATGGCCAAGTGATGAAGCCATTCACTTTTATCAGAAAAATGGTTACGTTCATTGCAAAGAGCCGATGGAGTTCTTCCCAAATTAAGTTAGGTTTGCTTTTGGAAATAAGAAGAGGGAGAAAATTAAAAAATACATGAAGGTTTGTGAAGAGAATCAAGGTCTATAGTATTTTATACCTAAAATAATACCTAAAAAAGGTCCTTTTTTATATCGAATCCAACGTTTATAATAGGTTGAACGAAGTGGTTTAGATAAGAAAAAGTACCTATTTTTAAGTCTTTCCACTCCTTATCATTCACAACTCTGTCATCGTTATCAGAGAAATAGAAAAAGAAAGTTGAGGGTTCATTTTGAAGTGGTTTAAAGACTTAAAAACAGCTACTAAATTGATTAGTACATTCATTATCATGAGTGTCGTTTTAGGTGCGGTAGGAATTTACAGTTTGATCAATTTAAGTAGCATGGATGAGAAAATAGGTTTTATGTATAACGAGCGGGTTATACCGATTAGCGATTTAGGTAGAGCAGAGACAGATTTCCAACGACTGCGAGTACTTATTCGTGACATGATGTTTACATCAACGACGCAAGAGAGAAAAGACGAAATCAATGAACAAGGTGTTCAAGCTATTGAAGAAATAGAAAGTAAGTTAGAGAAGTACAGTAATACCATTATTACCCCGGAAGAGCAGGCAATTCTTGACGAAATTTATCCTGCATTCGACGATTATTTATCCATTTATGATACAGCGTTAGAGTTTGCTTATGCTGGTGATGTTGAAAGTTATTTAGAAAAAGCACCTGAATTTGCGGAAGCGGGAGATAAAGTACAAGGATATCTTAAAGATCTTATTGATTTGAATATTCATTTAGCTGATACAACAAATATGGAGTCGAAAGAACTGTATAATTCTGCTACCATCATTACGATTATTGTGCTAATTCTTTCAGTTCTATTTGCAATTGGTTTAGGCGTTGTTATAGCTAGACTTATTTCGAAACCTTTAAAAGATGTCTCCGGTTTAGTTGCAGATGTTTCACAAGGGGACTTGACGAAAACAATCTCTATCAATACGAAAGATGAAGTTGGCGACTTAGCTCGTTCGATTAATCGTATGATCATCAGCTTACGTTCAACAGTTGAAGGAATTCTTTTATCTGCAGAAAATGTATCAGCATCTGCACAAGAAATTTCTGCTACAACGGAAGAAGTAGCGAGCAGTGCGTCTACTCAAGCAAATGATGCTCAAAAAATTACCGAATTATTTAAAGAGATTGCTAAAGGTGCTGACAGTCAAGCATACGATGCTCAAACAATAAAAGAATTGTTCGGAGAATTGAATAAAGCGATTGATTTGGTTGCGAATAATGCGAATGAAACAGCTACTTTAAGCGATCATTTATCGAAAGTAGCGTTCGATGGAACAAAAGTTGTGGAAGCATCGATTATAGGCATGGAGGATATTAGCCATCAAATGACATTGCTTGAAAAAGAGGCAAATCATATTGGCGATATTATTCAGGTGATTGATGATATTGCAAGCCAAACAAACTTGTTAGCCTTAAATGCAGCAATTGAAGCGGCTCGAGCAGGCGAGCACGGAAAAGGGTTTGCCGTTGTAGCTGAAGAAGTTCGTAAATTAGCAGAACAGTCTAGCGATGCGACGAAGGAAATTACCACAATTATTAAAGGGATTCAAAACAACACGTCTCAAAGTGTGCATGCTGTAGTTGAGGGAGTCAAATCAACAAAACGTACTGGACAAGCCTTTAATGAAATTACAGAGATGATGGCTAAAGCAAACGAAAAGACAATGGAAATTGCTTCTGCAAGTGTTCAACAATCTACACAATCTAACCATGTTATGAAGGCGATTGAGAGTATAGCATCAGCAAGTGCTCAACAATCTTCCCAATCAGCTAGTGTAATGCAAGCGGTAGAGAGTATTGCAGCGACAAGTGAAGAAGCCGCTGCAGCAAGTGAACAAACAGCAGCAACATCCCAGTCATTAGCAAACTTAGCTGAAAAATTAAATGAATCTGTCTCAATCTTTAAAATTCATAAATAGAAAAGGTTATTTACCATCCTATTAAACGAAATCGATAAAATGCTAAGGAAACAGAAAATTTCCTTAGCATTTTTTATTGACAGAAAAGTGGTATGCTGATATGGTTATACACATAAGTATATAACCATAAAGCTTAAGGTGTCCATGAAAGGGTTTGAAATGATATTAAAATGTCGGAATTAAAAATGAAAAGTGGTGATAAGATTGGGCAGTTTATTAGATCAAGATAAACCAATTTATGTACAAATACGTGAAAAAATTGAAGATCAAATCGTGGACGAACAACTGAAAGAAGGAGAGCAAGCACCTTCTACAAACCAGCTTGTAAGTTTTTATAAAATCAATCATGCAACGGTATCGAAAGGGGTTAATCAACTAGTGGAAGAAGGCATTTTATTTAAAAAGAGAGGAATCGGCATGTTCGTAGCAGAAGGTGCAAGAGAAAAACTCATCCAAAAAAGAAAAGATGCTTTTTTAGATAATTTTGTTGTAGGTCTCGTTCAAGAAGCGAATAAGTTAGGCATAAGCGATCAGGAACTATTTGATTTAATTAAAAAATGTAAAGGAAGTGATGGGGAATGACCATACAAATTGATGTAAAAAATCTTTCTCTCCAATTTGGAAACCATTATGCGTTAAAAGATGTAAGCTTTCAGTTAAGTGACAATAAAATATACGGATTAATCGGGAGAAATGGTGCAGGTAAAACATCGCTATTATCCATACTAGCATCCTTTCGCGAACCGACTAATGGTACGTTAAAAATAAATGGGGAAGTTCCTTTTGAAAATGCGAAAATCATGCAACAAGTGAATTTCATCTTCAATAAAGACAATCAAGATGAAACAGAAAAATTGGAACGAATATTGGGAGATGTTCAGCGGTATCGACCAAATTTTGATATGGAATATGCCAATTACTTAGTGAAGAAATTCAACTTACCTGTTGATAAGCCCATTCGTAAGCTTTCTAAGGGAATGCAATCAGCGGTCAATGCCGTAATAGGTTTAGCTAGTCGTACACCGATTACGATTTTTGATGAAGTTTATAACGGGATGGATGCCCCAACTAGAGAAATCTTTTATCAAGAGTTGTTGGAAGACCAATCTGAGCATCCCCGTATCATCATCCTTTCGACACACCTTGTATCTGAAATGGATTATTTATTTGACGAAGTTTTGATTTTAAATAAAGGGCAACTTGTACTCCATGAAGATTATGAAACGGTTGTGACAAAAGGGGCTTCCATTACAGGGGCAAGTGAAGCTGTTGATGCCTTTACGCAATCTATGAACATATTAAATACGAAACAATTAGGGAATACAAAATCCGTTATGGTTTATGGGGAATTAAGTGATGCAGATCGCAAGCTCGCCCATCAAAATGGTTTGGAAGTTGGACCGATCTCACTACAAGACCTATTTATTCATTTAACAGAGGGGGAAGAATAAGATGCCACGAATTTATCCTAAAGTAGCAAAGGATATGTTTTTAGTCCAAGGATCATGGGCATTTGGCTTTATGGGGGTCATGCTCATTATTCAATTCGTGAAAATCATGTCATCGATATTGAGCGATGTTAAAATCGTATCTTCACTATTTAAAGAGAGTGGTGGCGTAAATACGTATTTCGATTCATTATTCATTGCTTCTAATATTTTTATGCTGGTCATTGGGATTATTTCCGCGGTGAGCGTACTATCCCATTATGTGAGCAATGGTGTTACAAGAAAAGATTATTTCAAGGGGACATTAATTGGCACGTTAGGCCTTGCGATTACGATTCCAGTTGCTGGTGCGATTATTTCCGCAGTAATAACTTTCATCGTGAACCTTTTGAACATTCCGGTAAATATGAATCCACTAGATGGATCGATGAACGAGACGGAAGGGCACCTTATTGCAGAATTAATTTTATCCATCATTTTCACACCGTATGAAGACCCTAGCTCTAGTTGGCTACTAGCTATCTTCATTTTCGCAATAAATATTTTCACTTATTATGTAGCGGGTTGGTTAATTGGCGCGGCCTTTAGTCGATTCGGTATATTCGGTATCGTATCAATTGTGCTAGCCTTTGTTTTAATTTATATTGAGGATATTTTAATATCCATTAGCTTAGGTTTACCAGTTCCAAGTTTTATAACAATAACAGAATTACCCCTCGCTTTTTCTGTAATCGGAACTTTCGTGTTAATTGCCATTTACTGTTGGTTAATTCGTCTAATGACGAAAAAAATAATTGTGAAATATTAGTTTAGTAGAGTTAATCCGGGAGGGTTAGCTCTTTTTTATTGGTCCTTATTTATCCGACGGTTATGTAATGTTACTGGGGGAGGAAAACTAAATTTATTTTACATCTGGCTTGTTTTTTTCTGCTCTTTCAAGTATTTCGAAAAGGTCTTTTACAATTTCCTTTCCTTGGATTTCATATTCCTTGCCGTTAAAATAAACGATACCGTTTTTGTTTATATAAATATGGTTTGATGTATTGTTGTAAATAAAGAAAACTGAATAACCTTCTGAAAAAGAAAAAGTCTCTTTATAATCAGGTATGCGTTTTACAGTTAGTTTTTCAATAGAATTTATAACAGTGGGGTGAAGGGGATGCTCTTCATCAATTATCATAAAAGCCTTCAATATGTCTTCTTCACTTAAGTTAATAATGGTAATGTCATGTATTTCTTCACTTAGCTGATATGTATCAAAAAACGCCTCTACGAGTTTTTTTGTTCGGTATTCATTCCAATAAAATACGAGAATAATAACTAGAATTGTAACGAGGACAGTACGCTTAATCCATGTTTTTTTCATTAGAAAAGAGCCTTCCTTCAACAATTAAGATACTTAAGATTCTAACTTTTATGGAATTTTTAGTCAAAGACTTCTAGTTATAGAAATGACATTGGAATTTATTTAAACCGACTATCAGATACAAATAAATAATGATAAAAGAGGTGTATAGGTATGAATTGGAGAAATGGAATATTTGTTTTATTCAGTTTGATATTTATATCAGGTTGTCAAAGTGCAGATAAAATACCTGAATTTATTTCTTCTCCAGAGGATGTAGTAAATAAGCCTAATGGAATACAAAATATCGAGCGATTTGAACAATTTCTTAGCAACATGAAAGAAGGGAAAGAAGATGAAGTTCGAATCGTTCATTATACAATAGAAGGAGATCCCATTTTGCATGTTCTAGAGTATGATGGAGAAATCATTCATTCAACCTATGATACTCGGAGAGATAAGTATGGTCAAGGAAGCGTTAGCCAGACAACATGCAGTTCCATTGAGGAAATACAAACAGGAGAAGATACGGAATATAATTTAGAGGGGAGCGGAAATTCGGAAGTCAACATTATACTTACTGTACAGGAATAGTAAAAATGGATTTTCTCCCTTAATAAACGGAATAAAAACAATATAATGGACCCAATAAAAAAACCAAAACATTGTGGATGACGGTCGTTGTTCAAAAATACTTTTCATAGAAACAAATAGTCTTAACTCAATATCGTTAAAGCTTTTTCAAAATCCGAAATAAAAGGTGCATATATAAAAACGAAGAAGTTTTTTAGATTTGGACAATTATGTTCATGTTGCAATAAAAGCATGTATGGAAAAAAGTGACGGCTGAAATAATGCGGTCCTTTTTTGTTACTCAACAAAACCAGCTAATAGTTGTCAAGATTTTTCAATAAAAATATTAAAACCTACATGCTATACTAAAAAAAGGGTACACCAAATAAGCCTTCCTCTTTAAAATTGGAAGGTTTTGTTTTATGTGCTTAGATATACTTTTTAATCCTCGTTTTGGAAGGTTACTTTCCTTTTTAGTAGGGCATAAATCCAATGTAAAAGCTTATTAGCACAAGCAATTATTGCTACTCTAAAAGGTTTTCCTTCTTCGCGTTTTTTATCGTAGAACTCTCTTAATTTCTTGTTTCTAGGGAGTATTTCATCACTTGTTTTTTGCTTGCGTGCATCTCTTATACCGCATTGTACAGCCATAAACAATGCTTGCCTTAACCTGCTAGAACCTCTTTTGGTTATGCGATTTATGGAAGCAGTAAATCTACCTGAAGAGTAAACGCTAGGATCTATTCCAGCGAATGCTACTAGCTTTTTAGGATGATTAAACCGCTCTATCTCTCCAATTTCAGAGATGATTGTTGCCGCAATCTTTTCTCCAACACCAGGGATAGACTGGATTATCTCATATTCTTTAATTTCTTTAGCGAGGGCATCTATTTCTGCTGCTAACTTTGATAGATGCTCTTGATATTGAAGAACAATGTTAATAAACATTCTTAGGTTAAAGATATGGCTTTGGTACAAGTTGTTTTGAAATGGATTACGTAATGCAGCTTCTCTCAATTTAATTGCTTTTTCTTTTGCCCATTTTTCTGAACGGGTTGTACATAATTCCGCAATTTTATTAGTAAGATCTGATTCGCTAACACTTAAAACCTCTTTGGAGGTTGGGAAGATTGATAGAATCTGTAACGAAATTTTTGAATAGAGATTCCCAAAGACACCTCTATATTCAGGGAAAACCTGATCTAAAATGGATTGTAGCTGTAATTTTGTTTGTGCAGCTGTGCTTGATACTGTTTCTTGTTGTCTAGTGAGATTACGAAGATTTAAGAGTTGTATGCCTCTTTTCTTATATGGTTCTAACTCTTCCTTGTAATACAGCTCACATAGATGATAGGCATCAATGGCATCAGTCTTTACCTTGCGTAAATTTGTACTTCTAGCTCGATGAGAGACAAGTGGGTTTACAATAATATAGACGTATTGTTGCTCCTCCAAAAATTGAATGACAGGAATATGATATTGACCTGTAGATTCTAAAATAACCGAAGGTTGCTTACCATCAGCTAATTTCTCTATATCTCTTAGAAATTCTAATAAACTATCTAAACCTTCAAGAGTATGTTTAATACTAAAGCTCTTACGATATGGTTTGCCTTTATCTAAAAAGGCTTGCACCTGACTTTCTCCTTTTGAAACATCCAGACCTACGACTGGATTCATAATTAAATCTCCTCCTAAAGAAAACTAAATTCGTCGGTAACCCCTAAAGCTGCTTGTAATGTCATAGGTTCGCTTGTTAAACGGGATCCTTGTCCCAACCAGCTCGAAACATGTTTATACAAGTAGGGGGTGAACAGTTTTGTTGACGGGATTAAGTCCCACGGGCCAGACGTTCTACCCCGACTACCGTTATAATAAGACCTAAACGAAAAAGGTCAACCAGAAAAATCTGGCTAACCTCATATTACGATCGGGCCATATTGTTGAATAACATTTTTTCTGGGTGAGTGTTAGAAAAGATGCAGATTTATAACGATAAGAGATTTGCTATACAAGTTTTTATGCAAATTAAAGAACAAGCCCAGCAAGTATAAACACCGTTCCATCAACGGTTTTCCTCATCTGTATAAAATGCTGCATAACCAATGTTCATACAAAAATGCACGAAACGTTGATTTAACAACGTTCGTGCATTTTTAATGTGGCCCCAAACTTTCATTTGGGAACTTTTTTTGTATGCACTTGAATGAAGCGTAAAACTACTCTTTTATTTAATCAATGAGATAGCTGCCAATTCTGGATACCTTTTATTAATTAGTCAGAGATAGTTACTAATTCAGAAAGTTTCTTAGCTACATCTTCAAGCGAATCTTCCGCAGTATCTAAACCACTTCTAGATGCTAATAAAGGACTTACATCTCGAAGTGCATCATAAGTTGTACCATGAACAATTGGAATTAAACGGTCTGTAGCAAGTAATACAGACAGTTCCTTATCTGCAATACCCTCTTTTGTTAAACGATTTAGGAATGATGGAGTTACTAATACGATTCCAACTTTTGAAGCTGCAAGCCCTTTATCAATAGCTCGTAATAATGGCGCACCTAGCAAGACATCTTTTTCACTAAACCATACTGATACACCTAAAGACTCAAGTAAATCATGTAAATCTTTAGCCGATTCTTTCCTATCGTCCCAAGCATGACAAAGAAAAACATCTCTTAAATCTGGCTTAGCAACAGTTATTTCCTCAACTTTGTTACGAATTGGTGTAAGAGTTCTAATTTCTGCTGAAGTGTAAATTACAGAAGAAGTAGATTTTGACCATCTCGGTTTAGAACTACGACTCGAACTCCCACCTGAACCCCCACTATTTGTACTTCTCGTATCATAATATGACGGAGAAGAATAAGATGGAGAAGAATACCTACCATAACCGCCTCTACTACTACATGCTGGACAATTTGCTGCAGCACTTGCTGAATTATGCCCTCTTACTGGAGCTGTACATCTAACCATTCGTTTTCTTTTCCCCCTAGACTTGTTATTTTCCAAATACTAGCCAAAATATATCACAATCATATTTAATCGTGTCTGTCGCTATCTAACCGTTCCTAAGCTACCATTTGGGGACTTATTTGATATCAAATTTAATTCTTCTTACTACCATAAATTAAAATCTACTTTACTCGTTTTAATCTAGGCTTACTTTTTCTGACTTCTCTTGAATCTATTTCTTTGAATGCTTCTTTGACTGTTGCTTTAGCTGTTGCTTCAGCAACATTTGTAACTATTCTTCCAATAAAATTTTCCCATCCACCACTTTTTTAATTATATGCAGTTGAGCTGCACCACCAGAAATCCACTTTCCTGTTTTTTCGTTATAAATTTTCCCCTTCATTATTAAAATCTCCCCTTTCAAAAGCTATTTAATATTTCTTAATACTATGTTACATTAAATGTTATAATATAGGAAGGTGATAGAATATTTAAAAAAACTAGTTTAAACATTGATAAATAAGGATTTATTTATTTTTTATCAAAAAAATAGTTGGTATAAATATAACTTTTAGTTGTCCAAATTACAACTTTATTTAGATATATTAGATATTTAGCAACTTTTTTTGTTTATATTACAACTTTAGGAGTGGTTTTTTATGAGAAGAAGGGGTCGTCCAAAAGATAATGTGTATTGGGGTGCGTTTATATTAAAATGGTTTGAATTACTTCAAACTTCAAACTTCACAGGAACTGACTATAAAGTTTTGTTTTTTCTGTGTTCAAAAATGGACCCCAGAACAAACAATATATACATTAAACAAATTCAAATTGCTCAGGAGTTACATTTAGATAAGGGAAATGTTTCAAAAGCAATAAAGAAATTACGAGATGAACAATTTATAGCAAAAATTCAAAATGGATTTATGCTTAATCCTAATTTATTTTATGTTGGTAAAGCTCGTAGAGAAGACAGAGAAGATATTCGTGAACAGTTTGATTCATTAGTTGAACACCCTAGATTTTTTATGGATGAAGACGAAGGTCAATTGATTGATATTACTGATTCTCCGAATACTAGAAGAGTTCGAAATATAAAAGATTTGAAAGATATGACTGATTTTTAAATGAGTTAGCAGCCAACTCATTTTTTTGCTCTTGAAAACACTGTTCAGCAAGTTTTAGAATCGGGCGACTACTCAAAATAGCGTCGAAACTAAGTACAAAAAAGTCCCCAAACCATCGTTTGGTAACATTTCCTTTTCTTAACATTGTAAATGTATAAATCTGATGCCACCCTTATTCCACAATCGGGCGCTTTCCTTGAATAAGGAAAGTGCTTTATTCAATTAAAGGGCCAGATTGTGGTATAAGACTCAGTAAATGGCTTGTATAATTATGTTAATGTTAAGGTTGAGATTGTATCGAATATAGTTAAATAATGGAGTAGATTAGTTTAAGAATCTAAATATTGTATTGAAATTTTTAGGGGAAATAGTAAACAAGAGTATTAGATGAAAAGGAGCGGGTGTAATGAACTTAGAAGAAAAAAATCAAAAAAAAAGGGAAATTCAAGGGAATTATAGGAAGATAATTAATAAAAATAGAAAAGCAAGTAACATTAATAGAAGAGAAATTTTTATAGTATCTTTAATTATGTTCCTGTTTGTTTTAATTTATATCATGGCAGGTCCTGGATTTTGAAAGAATTGTAAGCAACTGTATTTCGCAAGTAAAAATTGAGCCATTTATTAATTAAAAACTGATCCACTTAAACCGAACTATTTTCTAGCCATTCTTTTGTATCTAATATTCGATAAGATGGTCCAACCATGTCTATCATATAGGCTCTATGTGTTAATCGGTCTGTTAAAGCAGCTGTTAAAACTGGATCATGAAAAACTTCTTCCCAGCGATCAAATGATAAATTACTTGTAACTATCGTTGACGCTCGTCCTGCCCGTAGGGAAAGATGAGTAAATAATAATTCTGCGCCTTCTTTATCAAAAGAAATGTAACCTAGCTCATCGATAATCACTAAATCATACTTTTCAAACCTCAATTCAAATGAACGTAACGTTCTTTCAGAACGGCTTTCTTTTAACTGATTTACAAGGGATGACACCGTTGTAAAATACACCTTATAACCTGCTAAACAAGCTTCAATTCCTAAACCAATTGCTATATGTGTTTTACCTGTACCTGGTGATCCGATTAATAAAACGTTTTGTTTTTCTTGAATAAAATCTAATTTCTTTAAATGAGAGAGACGAGAGGCCGCATTTTGCGGTAATCTCTCAGTCTCTAATTCAGTTAATAGTTTCTTTTCTGGAAAATTCGCTGAACGAATCCGATTCGCTTTTGCTCGCACTTCTCGATCTTGCATCTCTTGGACCAGTGCGTGATATAAGAAATCTTCTGCTGTCTGATATTGTTTCCACATATCATCATCTTGTATAAATCCTCGAATGCTTGGTAGTCGAAGTTCTTTACACATTTCAATCATTTCTTGTCGCTTATCCATTAATGAAGCACCCCTGTCTTTTTAGTTTCGAATAATGCCGTAATGGCTGAAAGATTTTCGAGAGATTGGGTGGTGACCTCATTTTTGGAATGTACAGTTTTATGAATGTGTTCGCATTGATTAGCTAAGAAAATAATCTTATCTGTTGATATTTGAACCATAGGGTTCTTCTCAAGTTGTTCAACTGCCACTATGATTTTTTCTAGATTGTTATGTTCTTTTAGATAGATAAGTAACTCTAGAAAATCTCGCTCATTTCCAATATAATAATCTTTGTATAATTTTTTTATTTTTGTTGGTGCTTGACTCAAACATTCACTTTGAGCCAATGCACCTTTTTTCTTTTCAAATGTACGTAAGTAATGATAGATATCCATAATCCACTGATGGATCTGCCAACTTCGCTTATGTGTTGCGATACAGGCATTATCACTAAAAATAAGAATTTTTTCCGCACTCGCTTTTACTTTCACCCATTCTCCTACATGTCCTTCTGGAACAGAATAACGATTTTGTCTATAAGTAATCGTGCTATATTTGTCCACTCTAAATTCAAACAACTCAGAGGCATCAAATGGAATAATATCTGCACTTACTTGCCGAGCTGCACGTTCTTCTAGCATTAATTCATGGTGGGTTTGATTTTTCTTATAATGTTTACGAGAGTTTAATCTCATGATGATTTCTGTTAGATAGGCCTGAGCTTCTTCTAAACTTGTAAACGTATCTCGATGGGCAAATGCTTTCCGACGGATGTATTCTACACTCCGCTCCACATGCCCCTTCTGATTTCCTTTTCTCGGTTCACATAGTCGTATTTTAAAATGATAATGCATCGATAGATTTTTCATACCATCGGTAATCTCACGCTCAGTTCCAATAAAGTTTTTTACAACAGTTCGCATATTATCGTATGTAAATACCTCTGGTACAAAGCCTAAATAGTTAATACACTTTACATGTGCATCTTGTACACAAACCATTGTTTCTGATTCATACAAATAGGCAAATCGATCATTACTATATGGTAGGGTAAAGACCGCCATCGAAAGAGAACGTAACGTTTGATCAATGATTAATTTTACTTCACCCCAGTCAAATTCAATCTCATGACCAGCAGTTGCCTTTTGACGAATAAACACTTCTTTTTGACGTTTCTCCTCACTATTTACAAAATTTCTAACAGTGGTATAACTAATTTCAAAACCTTCATCTAATAACTTTTCATGAATATCAATCATTTTTAGTTGTTGCTTGTGCATCTGATGTTGCCGTTTAAATTCATTATCTTTTAACATTTTTCGAATACGTTTCATCACCGTAGGTGTTAATGCACGTTTATTGCCTTTTCGCTTTTTATACGACGGAGGCGTTACATAGTTATCTGTAATAGGTAGTTCTCGAATATCTTGCTTTCTTTTTTCAAGATCCTCTTCGATATACTTTTTTACAGTATTCCGAGAAATCCCAAGCTCCTTCGCAATTTGACGTTGACTCTTATTTTCTTTATGAAAGGCTAATAAAACTTTTTGTTTCTTCTCCAAAGAAATCACCTCTATACGCTCCTAACTCTATGAAGTTAGGATTATTTTCATATAAAAGTGGCTCACTTTTCAACTGCGATGGTGGCTCAGTTTTAGCTTATCAAATACAAGCAACTTAGTCAGATATATACTTTTTTTATGTAAACTAACAGTTGCTTTAGTTCAACAAGTAAAGGGAATAATTATCATCTTGATGTCAACATTCTAGCTCGTTTGTTAAGGAACGCATATTCATAACTAGATTTATTCATACACTTTAAGCGAGTATTTCTTCTTATAATTTTAATAGAACTCCTTTCTTTAATGTTAAAAGAAGCTTACTCAAATATATAAAAGTAAGCCTCTTCTTATTTTTATAAAACAATAATAGAATTGTATCTATTAATATTTTAATTAATCCCAAAAAGTAATTAAGTCTTTTGTAGATTGCATAGTAGACTTATAAATGAAAAATTCAGCTTGGCCATTATCCCCGTCACAATATCCTGAAATATCAGGGAATATCATTTCATAAAAACCAGCACCAGAAAATTTGAAATTTTTTACAGTCGTATCAAGTAAAGGATCATGTTCTCTTAAAGAGTATAGATAGGGACCAAACTTAGATTGAACAATAGTTACGCGGTAATCTCCGCCATGGGATGGATAAATACTAGATTTACTTCCAACAAATTCGTCGCCAATTAGGTCCCATTCTCCAGCGCCTAGAAGAGAAATACCTGTATTATTATAGTTGCTTTTCAATGATAAATTAGCCATTTCGACACTTGGTGAATCAGAGATTCTTCTAATAATGACATCATCAGTTATTAAAATATCTTGATCTTCAGTAAAATAAATCGTTTCTACTTCTGATTCAGTTTGTGCTACTTGTTGTTCTTCAGTAGAATTACTTAATTCGGCTGCATCTGCCTCATCATAAAATAAAAAACTGCCTCCCACTAAGAGAAAGCCAAAAAATAATTTTCTCATAACCAACCTCCTATATTATATGACAAAATTATACAATAATATATTGCGATTGTAATATATTTAATACAGTTTAAAGTTAATAGTTATTTTTTGATAAAATGAATTATACATTTACTAAAGTACTTATAGTGATATATGGGAGGAAGAAGTATGAAAAAAATTCTTATTTTGATATTGTCAGTTATTTATATATCTGGTTGTAATGTTTTATCTTCTTTTGATACGTTTGAACCTGTAGAAGGCAAAATTGTTAGCGATAATAAAGAATATACAATGATAATAGGAGATTTCGAGTGGGTTGAAGAGGATTTTGAAGCAAATAAAAAAAGCAATTTAGATAAAAAAGGGTTAGCGGATGAATTTGATACGTTAGAGTTGGAGAAAGGTACAAAATTAAAAATTGAAATTGATGGAAGCCCTCTTTCGTTAAAAATAAACGAGGAAAGTGAAGACGGGTCCGTTAAATCTATAGATATTAGAGAAAGCGAAATCACCCTACCTACAAATGAGGGATATTATATTTATGAAGTAAATGCAAAATGGAATGAAGGGAATATCTCGTATGTTTTTGATGTAAATATTAAATAATAAAAAGGATTACAGTTTTCTCTACAGGAATTTTTGGCATGGAAAATAGATATTAACAAAAGCTTTCAGAAAAAGGAACTAAAATTCGTTTTAAAACAAATCGTTATTCAATAATCGGGCACAATTCGGTAGTGACCCCTTAAAGTTAGAGTTATTATTATGCAGCTAATTGGCTGGCATGTTTTCGGTAATTTACTGGACTCATGCCGGCCAATTTTTGTTTTATACGAACATTATTATAATAATTGATATATTCTTTTATTTTCTTTTGTAATGTTTCGTAAGAGATTAATTGTTCTCCATAATACATTTCCTGTTTTAATAAGCTAAAGAAGTTCTCCATGGCCGCGTTGTCTGCGCATGTTGCTTTACGAGACATGCTTTGAAAAATCCTGTTCTGCCTTAATGTTCTCACCCATGTATTATGTTGATAGTGCCATCCTTGATCTGAGTGAATAGTTGTCCGATATTCAGCACACTTTTGAATGATTGGAAGTACTTGTTTAAGTGAGTCTAAAACAAAATCTAGGCTTGGCCGTTTTGATATACTAAACCCAATAATTTCACCATTATATAAGTCCATGATTGGACTTAAATATAATTTTTCATCATCCGTACATTTAAATTCAGTTACATCAGTCACCAATTTTTGAAGGGCATATGGCGTTCTGAATCTACGATTCAAAAGGTTTTTAGCGACTTTTCCAACTGTTCCTTTGTAGGATTTATAGCGTGATTTACGTATGAATTTTACACATTTCAATCCTAGGTTTTTCATAATTCGTTGTACCTTTTTATGATTAATTATGTGTCCTTGCGCTCTTAATTCCCCATGAATTCGGCGGTAGCCATATCGCCCTTTATGTTGTTCGAAAGTCTCTAAAATCAAGGCTTTCCACTCTAAATCTGGATCTTCTTGCCTCATCAGTTTGATATGATAATGATACGTTGCTTCTGGAATATCCACTTGTTTTAAAATATCTTTTAATCGAAATCCTTCTTGTTTAAGTTCGAAGGCGATGGCGGCTTGTGCTTTTCGAGGAAGGCATCTGGATTCTCTCGAAAAGCCTTCAACTTTTTTAAATAAGCTACCTCTAAACGAAGCAGTTCATTTTCGCGTTCTAGTTGCTCCTCACGTGACATTGTTTTTTCTTGGCTATTCACTGTTGATTTTTGTTTCTTAGACATGGATGGGCGCCCCTTTGGTTTTCTTTGCAGGCCCTCTATCCCTTCTTTTAAAAACCGATGATACCAACTAGCAACTAAAGTGGGATCATTCAATTTAAAGTGAATTGCAGTATCTTGATGAGAAGCACCTGTTCGTTTCATATAGCTTAATACATCTAATTTAAATTGAACAGAATAAAACTGCTTCGTTTTCTTAACGGATAGCCCACTACATCCAAACTCTTGATAAGCACGTACCCATTTCCTTAACGGTGTAGCACCGACACCATATTTTTTCGCTATCGCTCTATATCCTAGTGAGCCACTTAAATATTCTTGAACCACCATCAATTTAAATTCTTCATTATATTTAGTCATAAAAAATCATCCCAAAAGTTAGTTTTTTTACTCTAACTTTTGGGGTGCAGTACCTTTTTCAAAAGGAAGGGTAGCTTTTTTATTTTAGCAAAAAGAGTATCCTTAAATGAGAATTAGCCATTACATAAACCAATTCAGTTTTTATTGTCCCTAACTCTAACACAGGCATTCCGTATTTTTAAAACTATTTCCAGCTTTGCTGTAAACCTTTTTACGAAAATGGACTCTTTATTAATGAAGACTTTGAAAGGAGGAGCTATGAATTCTCATCTATTGTTGGATATATACAATAAACAAGCAAAAATGATTTATTACTATTTAAAAAAGAACGGTTGTAGTCATGAAGATGCAGAAGATATTGTTCAAGAGAGTTATACGAAATTTATCGCTTATAGTAGTGGTGTTCCTTCAGAGAAAGCTCTTTCTTATATTTTTACCATTGCAATGAATGAATTTAAAAAGTGTTTAAAGAAAAAAGGGATAGAAAGAGCTATTTCGATTGATGAACATCGCTTCTGGAATAATTTTGCAAATGACCATGATACTGAATTGAGCGTTATAAATATCGAAATGAATCAAGAAATTTCACTTATTTTAGAAAGCATTCAAGAAATCTATAAGCAGCTCTTACTATTAAAATACGAGCTTGGACTTAGTTATAAAGAGATTGCTTTATTACTAGGAATGAAGGAAGAAACGATTAGGACATATTTATTTCGGGCAAGGAAAGAATTTCAAAAGAAGTGGAGGAATCTACATGAATGATTTTTCAGACGATCTTTATCTTTTTGATGAAAAGAAAATCAAGAAGGCAGTAAGAAGAGGAAAAATGAAGACGATCATTATAACTATTTTTGTTTCTTTAGTGGTATTTGTAATCTTGAACATAGCTAATTTAGCTATTTCATCACATTTTAGCCAAAAGGCTTTTAATCAATGGGATGCATATGTCCGTCTCAGCACTCCTAATGGATACATAAGTGAAACCGTGGATTCAAGGGGGGTATTAGGTGGAATAAGCAACTATGAAATTTCAAAGGATTTTAAAATTAAATCGGTCGTTATTGAACAAAAACAATATTCATTTGGTCTAATCCCATCTGTTTTAACTTCAAGAAGTTCAGGTGGAAACGTGGGAATTACAGGTGAAGATTGGCAATTTAGCTATAAAGAAAATGGGTGGAGAGAAATGCTATTTTTCCACCCCAATGTACCTTATAAACAATATAAAGATGATGAACAGTTAATTAACGGTATGCAGGGAGACAAAGTTTATGAGGTAGCACTTTCATTTGATCAGCCTTACAAACCAAATGAACTTTTTATACAACTTCCTGAAATGACATGGTTTTGGATAGACACTTATAGTAGTGAACAGTTAAACAAGTTTCAAAAAGAGGCAAAAGAAAACGATTGGTCTTCAACATTTATTAGAGAAAAAGATGCACTAGGTTTCTCAATAAATACGCCTTATATTTCACTCCATGATTTAGACAGTGAGTATGAACAATTTTTAGATTTACTGCAAATGAGTATTTCCCCTGATCACCAGAATGCTTTTAACAAGATGAAAGATATCAAGTTAGAGGATGTAGAAATATTAGGGGTGGTCGTTTATGGAACGAAGGATGAATTAAAAGAAATCCTAGAGAATCCTATCATTAAAGCTTCTTCGCTTGGAGGAGTCATTGAAAATTATTAGGATAAAATAAATAATATTGTTTTGCATTATCGAGTATTCCACAATCGGGCGCGATTGTGGAATAACTAAAATCCTATATTTATAACCCCGTTCTTATTTAGAGCGGGGTTATGCAAAGAGAGATCCACTATTTGAAGAAAAATTAAGAAACACGATTATAGACAATATGTTTCGGAATATCTCTAATATACCGAATATGTCAAACCTTAACATTCCGTTAGAGGTAATGACACAATTCATTTCTTCAGCTCATTTAGGTGTTATACGATATTGGTTAAATACAGATATGAAGCAAACCCCAGAAGAGATTTCCTCGATGTTAGTTCAAATGATATTAAAAGGACCTTTGGAAGCGAGTGGGCTAATCAAGAATATAATGGAGCAAAAATGAAGTTTTTTAGAGAAGACAAGCCTACTCTTTAATCTTGAGTAGGCTCGTTAAAGGTTATTTTAACAATTGTTGTTCAAATCTTTCTTTCACACTGTTCCACTCTTCTTGAATAATGCTGTACATGACTGTATGGCGAATCGTTCCTTCTTTACGAATCATATGATTGCGTAAAATGCCTTCTTTTACAGCACCTAACCGTTCAATCGCTTTTTGGGAACGAACATTTTCGTGTCCTGTTTTAATTTGAATCCGCTGCATGCCCAATTGTTCGAAGCCGTATTGTAGTAATAAATATTTACAGTTTGTGTTGATGTTTGTTCGCCACACCCTCGGATTTAGCCAAGTAGAGCCAATTTCTAAACGTTTATGTTGAAAAGAGATGTCCATATAAGACGTTGCCCCGACAATTTGTTGAGAACTTTGGTCGATAATGACAAACACAAAATCGGTTTCAGCTTCCCGTTTTTTTATCCCTTCTTCTACGTATTTCATTACGCTTTCTTTACTCAATAATTCCACCGACATATGTTCCCAAATACGGGGGTCTGATGCGGCAGAAAGAATCCCGTCCGTATGTGAAAGATTGATAGGTTCTAGTTTCACGATGTTATTTTGTAATATTTTCATTTTTCATCACTCCTTGTATTCATTAAATATCAGCTTTGATATGATAGAAATAACCAAAAAGGGGAAAATGAACAATACCAAGGAGCGTCAAAATGGAACTACAAATTATTTTTTCAACCGATGAACCGAAGTATATGACCATTTATAAGCAAATTAAAAAACAAGTCTTAACGAACGTCATCCATGCCCATGAACAGTTACCGCCAAAACGACTGTTGGCGAGCCAACTGAATGTCAGTATACAAACGGTTCAAACGGCTTATGAACAACTTATTAGTGAGGGCTTTATTTATACAATTGAACGAAACGGTTATTATGTCTCTGAAGTGGAATTTCCTTATTCCTTTGAAGATTCCTTTAAGCCTATAGTAGAAATTGAAGAGAATGAAAATCCAACGATTAGTTTTCGGAACGGCCAAGTGGATGCTGCCCATTTTCCATTTTCCGTTTGGACGAAATATGTAAAGGATCATTTTCAATCGAACATGATGCCAAATGCTAAGTGGCAAGGGGAAGCAATGTTACGAAATCAAATTACGCGGTACATACGAAAGGCAAAGGGCATTCACTGTCAGCCAAAGCAAATTTTTATTTTTAACGGTACCCAACAACAATTAAAAGTGCTAAGTCAATTTTTAAAACCAACCGCTGTCGGAATTGAAAATCCTGGTTTCCATCGAGTTTACTATACGTGGAAACAGTCCCGGCTTGAACCAACCCTTGTCCCGGTCGATGAACAAGGTTGTACGGTTCCGACTGTTCCGCTAGATTTGCTTTATACAACACCTGCTCATCAATTTCCAAAAGGAACAATCATGTCCATCACAAGAAAGGGAGAATTGCTACAGTGGGCCGCTGCTCATCAAAGTTATATTATTGAGGATGACTATGACGCAGAATTTCGTTATAAAGGAAATCCGATTCCACCATTGGCCCAATTAGATTATGAAGAACGGGTCATTTATTTCGGTTCTTTTTCTAAAACAATGATTCCTTCTATACGGGTGAGTTATATCATTTTGCCTATGCATTTAGTGGATTCCTTCGAACAGTTTATGCAATTTGACAAATCGATGGTATCCAGATTGGATCAAGTAGTGCTCGCCCATTTTATGAAAGATGGGCATTTTGAAAAGCATATCGCGAAAATGCGAAAACTTTACAGTGAGAAACGACAACATTTAATCGATGAAATTAAAAATCGACTAGGCGATGAGTTTATAATTACAGGTGATGATGCGGGGTTACATATTGTTTTACACTTACCCGATTATTTAACGGAACAACAAGCTTTGCAAAAGGCGAAATCAGTAGGGGTAACCGTTGATGCCTATTCCCAATTTCAATTTGATCGAACAGGGGAAACGTCGAATAAAGTTGTTATCGGCTATGGCACCTTGTCGTTGGAACAAATTACGCAAGGTATTGCCGCTATATCTACTGTTTGGAAATCCAAATAAATAAGAAAATCTCATCTGTATGAAGCAGGTGAGATTTTTCATGTTATTCTTTCGTTGGCCTTTGAAATAAGTATATTTGGCGGGCAATATATTCTGAACTAAAGTGAATACCATCCTTTAACCACCACATAATGATCCTGTCATTGAGGCTACTTTAATATCAAAGTCGATGTATTCTTTCGTTACTGCTTTTTCGGCATTTTCTCTCCTCGTCGCTTAATAAATGAAATAGTTCGTTTTCAAACTTCCGCATTTCAAACAATACACCGATGCATTTCCGATGGTCATACAAGAAATCTAATAAAATGACGAATGTTCATGATTCGAGAGGTCTTTCATATGAATTAAATCACCTACTTTATTCGACAATACGTCGATAATTTCATCGGTGATTTGTTTTAATAAATCGTTTATATCTTGGTAATGTAAATAGAACGTTGTGCGATTTAGTTCGGCGCGATTTGAAATTTTTTGAACCGTTAAATCGGCGATGGATGGGTTTTCGGCTAAGGGAGAAAACTGCATGTTTAAACATTTTATTCGACCGAATGGATCCGCTCCATTCCTAAAAATAAAAAAGCGGTCTATGCCAATGTTGAAAAGAATAAACTAACTTGGATTGTATATTTTGATGAAAAACTTCTGGAAGAAGAAAAAGAAAGATTAAAAGTGGCTTTAACCGAAATAATATGTGACTTTCCGGAAATATCCACTGTCGATTTGCAATATTTTTATCATACTGAACCTATGGATATGAAAATACTAACTATTACAATTGGCTTTTTACTAGATATGAAGGTGATTAAATATTAGAGCTAACTAGTTTGCTAGCGTAGGAAAGTGAGTCCATACATGGGAATGTTTACAATTATTCCGCAGTTTCATTTTTTGAGCGTTTTTCGTTTTTAAAGGAAAATGGCTCCAATGAATGTCTTCGGATTATAACCAATAAGGAGGAATTACTATATTTTGTCAGTTTCAATCAGGCAGGGAAAACATCGAATAAAGTTGTTATTAGCTAATATCACCTTGCCGTTGGAAGAAATTACACTACGTATAAGTGCAATTGATACAAGGTATCCAGAACAATCGGTTTCGAATAAGAAAATATTCTTTTTCAAAGAAAGTGACGAAATCACCATAAAACTATAGCTGTTGAGTAGTAATTAAATGGTTAACCATTAATGGGAATAAAAATTGTTTTCCAATAACCATTAAGAATACCTTGTGTCTAATTAGGAAAGTCTATAATTATAGAGATTTTTATATCATTAAAATTTACAGATTGGGGTCTTTTAAATGGAGTCAATATGGTTAGAGTATGCCTGGACATTGTTGATTCTAATTGGATTAGAAGGATTATTATCAGCTGACAACGCTCTAGTACTTGCAGTTATTGCCAAGCATTTACCGGAAGAACAGAAAAAAAGAGCTATAAATTACGGAATTCTATTGGCCTTTGTTTTTAGATTTGGTGCACTTTTTGCCATTTCTTTTATCGCCAATGTGTGGCAAATACAGGCGATAGGGGCTGCCTATCTTCTATATCTAGGATTAAAGCATGTCATTCAGGCACGGTTTGGTAAAGATAATAAGAATATTCATAAGGATGATGAAAAGGAATCCGCAGGGAAAGGTTTTGGTGCTACTGTAGGGAAGATAGCATTGGCGGATCTTGCTTTTGCAGTTGATTCTATTCTAGCCGCAGTTGCTCTTGCCCTCGGTCTTCCAGATTCCCCACTAGGCGACTTTGGTGGTATGGATGCAGGTCAATTTATCGTTGTACTACTTGGAGGTATTGCTGGACTTGTTTTGATTAAATTTGCAGCAACTTGGTTTGTACAACTTCTTGATAAACGTCCAGCTTTGGAAACTACAGCATATGCCATTGTTGCTTGGGTTGGTGTTAAACTAGCTGTAATCACGCTTGCCCATGAGGATATCGGTGTGTTGGATCATCACTTCCCTCACAGCACTACGTGGACACTAATCTTCTATGGGGTATTAGTAGCTATTGCCCTACTCGGTTGGTTTGCGCCTAGTAACAAGTCAAAAGGAAAAGATGTATCGTTATAGATAAAAATAATCTATAAAAGCATTGCCTTACCACTATCTTCCTATAGTCCCTTCGTATTAAATTGAACCTTGTTGGAAAAATTTGAATTGACTTTTAAAAAAAACGGATGTAGAGTGAAAATTAAATTAATAGGAAAGACCACTAGGGGAGCCATTTTGGCTGAGACAGAGTAATCTGGACCCTTTGAACCTGATCTAGTTCATACTAGCGTAGGAAAGTGGAGTCCGTGCATGGGTATGCTTACAATTATTCTGCCGCTCCATTTTTTGGAGCGGTTTTTTCGTTGTTGAAGGAAAAATGGCTCCAATGAACGTCTTCCGATTATAACCAATAAGGAGGAATTAACATGAGTTTTTCAGCAGAACTTAGGAGGGAAGCAACTCCTATCTTTAACGCAATTTTTGAACATCCTTTCGTACAAGGAATCGCAAAAGGAGATTTAAAAAGGGAACAATTAATCCATTACGTCAAACAAGATTTTGAGTATTTAAGTTTCTTTATACGAATCTATGGAATTGCTATTTCAAAGTGCGAGAATCGTGAAGATATGGCCATGTTTAATCAACAAATATCATTTGTTTTAAACAGTGAAACCCATCCGCACCAAAACTTTTGCCAAATCGCAGGTGTACCATACGAAGAGTTACAAGGATATCCGTTATCACCATCTGCTCACCAATATATTCGTCATATGCTGACCGTTGCCCATGAAGGAACGTTAGGCGAAATTTTAGCTGTTTTATTACCTTGTCCGTGGACTTACTGGGAGATTGGAAAGAAATTATTGAATGATGTAAAACCAGATCAATTCCATCCATTTTACGAATGGATTCATTTCTATGGTAGTCGTACGGATTCCATTACGACAAAATTCTGTGAACGTTTAGATGAATGGGCGTTAGATGCAACAGAGAAAGAAAAGGACAAGATGCGAAATCATTTTTTACTCAGTTGCCAGCTTGAATATATGTTTTGGGATATGGCTTATCGGCTGGAAGAATGGCCTGTCAAAATGGAGGCTGTCAAAGAATGAAGTGGAAGATGAAAGAAGTTGTTCTTGCGGTTATTTTATCCGTAGCTTGCGGTGTTATTTATTTAGGCTGGTCGACCCTTTGGATTCCGATTTCCGCTCTAGTCGGACCAGTTGGAGCAGGATTTATGTTTGGGATTTGGGTCATTGCTAGCCCAATCGTTGCTTATATCATCCGTAAACCTGGTGCAGCCTTTATCGCGGAGGTTGCAGCAGCGGCTGTTGAATTACTAACGGGTAGTCACTTTGGTTTATCGGCTCTGTTAGTAGGCGTTTTCCAAGGGATTGGTTCCGAAATAGCCTTTGCCTTATTTCGATATAAACGTTATAACCTCTTTACATTAATGCTTTCAGGTGCTTTAGCGGGGGTTTTAGGAATTGTTTATAACTTATTGGCTAACGGTTTTGGCTATTACACAACGGGCGTATTTTTTGCAACATTAGCGATTCATATTATTAGCGGAGCGATTCTCGGAGGATGGTTAGGGAAAGTGGTAGTAGACGCCTTAGCCAAAACAGGGGTGTTAGAACAATATGAAATTATGAAACAGACGAGAAAAAAGGGCGAGATCAATGAAAACGTTTCTAGGCTGTAAAAACTTGTTTATTCGCTTCTACAATCGCTCTGAACAATCGCTTCAAAATATAACGTTGTCCATAAATAAAGGGGAAAAAGTATTAATTTTAGGACCTAGTGGGAGTGGGAAATCAACTTTGATTTCCGCCCTTGCTGGTATTATTCCGGAACATATTGAGGCCGAAGTAAATGGTGAAGTATTTTCTAGAAAACATGTTGGCGTGATGTTCCAAGATCCGGATTCTCAATTTTGTATGTTGCATGTAGATGAAGAGATTGCTTTTAGTCTGGAAAATCGATCTATTCCTCGAAATGAGATGGACAAAATGATTGCAGACTTAATGGGGCAAGTCGGTTTGAACGTAGATAAGAGAACACCGATTGAAACATTATCAGGTGGAATGAAGCAACGATTGGCGTTGGCTTGCCTGTTAGCATTACAACCCGAAGTGTTGTTTTTTGATGAACCAACAGCCCAACTAGATCCGAAAGGTAGACAGGAAATATTTGATTTACTACACCAATTATCGAAAAAAAAAAACAAACGATGGTATTTGTTGAACACGTATTAGATGGTTGTATCGAGTGGATGGACCGGGTCATTTTGTTAAATGATCGCGGAACTGTGATTGGGGACGGAAAACCAAAGGACATTCTTCAAAACTTCCAGAAGGAAATGGAAGAAGCGGGGATTTGGCGGCCAAAAGTTTTTCCAGAAAAGTGGTCGGAAGTAGTGGAGAATACGTCCCATCCTTTATCGATTATACTATCGGAAATATTAGAAACGAAGCCAGTAAAAAAAGAAAATAATGACGTAGTGATTCGTACAGAAAATATGGAAATAGGCTATGGGAAAAAGGCCATTGTAAGAAACATTTATGTGGAAATCCACAAAGGGGAATGGATATCCATTATAGGGGAAAACGGAAGTGGAAAAAGTACGTTCTTAAAAAGTGTGATTGGCTTAGAGCCTATAAAAAAAGGACAACTTTACTTTCAACATAAAGAATTAAAGAAATGGTCCGATCGTGAATTATTTGAAAAGGCTGGCTTTGTTTTTCAAAATCCAGAACATCAATTTATAACAGATACCGTGTTTGACGAAATTGCCTTTGGTGGTCGACAAAGAAATTGGCCAAAGGAATTAATTGAAACAAAAACGATGCAATTGTTAAAGGAGTTTGGATTGGAAAGATATCGCGACGCTCATCCTTTTACATTAAGTTTAGGACAAAAACGGCGGTTAAGTGTGGCGACGATGTTATTGTTCGATCAAGTTTTACTATTGCTCGATGAGCCTACTTTTGGCCAAGATGAAAAAACGACAAATGAATTAATTCGTTGTTTAAAAGAAAGGCAGAATCAGGGAACGACTATTATGATGGTGACCCACGATATGGATTTAGTTGATCATTATTCGGATCAAGTCATACTCTTTAACGAAGGAAAAGTGATGTATCAAGGCCAACCGTATGGATTATTTTCTGATGAAAAAATGGTACGAGAATGTGGATTAATCCCACCACTCCATTACCAGTTGATGCATGAAAGAAGGGGGCTTGTTTTCGTATGAAGGCAAACGATTCCTTCCTCGCTTCTTTAAATCCGAGTTGTAAGTTACTTACGCACATATTCGTCATGTTTTTATTAATGACAATCTCAAATCCAAAAGTAACCTTATTCATATGGATTCTCGGTGTATTCGTGGGAATTTTGTTAGGAGGTTGGCGGATTTCGTACCTTTTCAAACGGCTTGTGCCATACCTTGGGTTTTCCATTCTTGTCTTTTGGATGATGGCGGCCTTTGGCGAAGGGGAAACAACGATTTGGAAATGGGCTTGGTTCCATGTGACGGAGGAAAGTATCACAAATGGCTTAACGGTCGCATTAAGAATGTTAGGCTTTGTCACGTATGGCTTATTATTTACTTCTACAACCGATTTAACCTTGTTCATTATGAGTTTAATTCATCAATGTAAGCTTTCACCAAAATGGGCCTACGGATTACTAGCCGGATTTCGGTTTATCCCGCTCTTTCAATCGGAATTAAAGCAAATGAAGACGGCCCATAAAGTAAGAGGATACAAACAAAAAAATAGTTGGAAAGCGTTTATGCGGTATTCCATCCCATTGTTTAGTCAAGGAATACGAAAGGCAGAGCGAATTGCCATTGCAATGGAAGCCCGTGGATTTACAGGGACAAAAGAGAGAACGTATTATCAAACGACTCATGTAGTTGCGAAAGACTGGGCTTATGCATTTTTATTATTAATCGTTGTAATAACGTTGATGGTGGTGGAGTGATGATTTAGTTTAACGGTCGCATTCTGATTCGGATGTGCATATCTTACTGAAAAACAGTAGGGTGTGTGACGTAAGGTGATGAAAAACTTTTCTAATGAAGTTTCCCTTCCGAAAGATACAACTCCCCATTTATTTTCAAATGTGGAATGGTGGTACTATTTTGCTTATCTTACGGGAGAAAAAGGAGGCCGATATGCGACAATGGCTTCCTTTTTTCGAATTGGGGAAACCGAGTTAAATAAAGGCCATTATTTAATTTTTTCTCTCATTGATCTGGATAAAGAAATTCAGTATAACTACTCCCAAATCGACTCAACATTAAAGTGGAATTTAAAAGCTTTTTATCTTCCGTTGTATTTACTACTTCGACCAAATGATAAGCGGATATGGAGATTGCAAAAAAGCTTATTGAAAGGGAAAATTCCTTCTCCCCATACGCAAATGAAAAAAGTGACGATTGAACATAACCCAACCGAGTTTATTTATGGAGATCATCAATTATCGTTTTTCGGTGAAAAGGAAGATTGTTTTAATGTACAACTAGTCGATAAAAAATTAGAAATCGATTTACAATTTGCGCCCCTTAAATCCATTGCTCTTATTGGTGAAGATGGTAAGCCAGATGAGTTATACTATTACTCCTTTACGAAAAACGAAGTACAAGGACAGATTCGTACGGAACAAGGAACCCAAAAAGTAACAGGTCAAGGTTGGTTTGATCACCAATGGGGTTGGGATTATGCATTATTAAAAGGAAACGAAGGGTGGAATTGGTTTGGTCTGCAATTAAATGATGGCCGAGAGTTGTTATTAAATGAAATGCATACCAGTGGCGAGAAAACCTTTTCCCCGATGGCCAATTTAATTGAACGGGACGGAACATTGCGTTTTTCAAGAAATGTGGACTTTCAAGAAATGAAACATTGGCAAAGTATACAAACAAAAGGAAAGTATCCAATCGAATGGAAGATTGTTATCCCTGATTTTTCAATGGAATTAAACGTAAAGGCTGCTTTTCCCAACCAAGAAATGCTTATTATTGGTCCCCTTCAAGCGATATGGGAAGGAGCTTGTATTGTATCGGGTCAGGAAACTTTAGCGAGTGGAAAAAGGAAAAATATTTATGGAAAAGGCTTTATGGAACTAGTCGGATATGCGAATTAAATATTTAATGTTAGTATTACTCCATCACGAAAAGATATGTCCAACATTTGTAGCTTTCCTTCGTACATATTTTGTAGCCAAATTTCAATACTAAAGTGGAAACGAAAATTGGCGTAGGAAGGGAAGAGACATATGGCGAAGCATTCAGATACAAGTTGGAAACAGGATCATCCAAGTACATTGTTCGGCAACTCGGTTCAAAAGGCTGATCGCGCGGTGAAGCAAGCGATGTCCCACCCAGAGGAAATAGCAGTGGAGCATGCTTTCAATTCCATCACCCACGCAGAAAATGCGTTTTCCAATGCAGTCCAACATGAAGAACATATGGATATGATTGAAGCAAATAAACAGCATTTAGATAAAGTGAAACAACAATTACGTGAAGTGGAAGAGATTGTGGAAGAGCAAAAATAAATTGGTATTACAAACAATGACAGCTAATTGGCAAATCAAATGCCAATTAGCTGATTTTTGTGAAAAACTCATTATTTTCAGTAAAAACTTCGATTTTCTATTTAATAAACCCACTATGTTTTGTTGGCATACAATCAAAGCCAACCTTTAACATAGGTTAATAAACCGATAAATGCACCAATACTAGCTGCTGGAAAAACAAAAAGAGCTAGGTGTAATAAAATGTACCCTATAAGAAAGACACTTGAAAAAAGGTCTCTCTTATAGGGTACTTTTATTTATAATGAAATAAAATAAATGGTTGATGGAGCGGAAGAACATGTCGAAAAAGTTATTTACAGATCAAGAACAGAAATTACTCAAGAAACATCCTTATGTAAAAGCAGTGAGTGAAAAAGCAATAACATATACAGATGAATTTAAAGCAAGAGCCATTAAAGAATATGAGGAAGGGAAATTTCCACTTCAAATTTTTGAAGATGCAGGATTTGATATTGATATCGTAGGTAAAAAACGTGCAAAGTCTGCTTTAGAGCGATGGCGTGCTGCTTATCAAAAGAATGGTGTAGCTGGGCTTGTGGATACACGTAAACACTCTTCAGGACGTCCACTTGAGCGAGAATTAAGTATAGAAGAAAAGTACGCAAGGTTAGAGGCGCAAAATGCATTATTACGTGCAGAAAATGAACTACTAAAAAAGATCGATTTAGCAGAAAGGTTGTTGATAAAGAAAAAGAGAAATTAACAGCGGAACAAAAATTTCAGTTGATCCAGTATGTGATAGAAAAACACCGCTTAAAAAGAATGGTAAGCTACCTTTGTAAATTAGTTGGAGTCTCTCGATCGGGCTACTATCGTTATTTTTCAGAAGAAGCACAACTTAGTAGACAAGCTAGTGATCAGGCAGATGAGACAGTCAAAGAAATCATTTTAAAAGCGTTCAATTTCCGTGGTCGTAAGAAAGGTGCACGTCAAATTAAAATGACGTTAGAAAATCAGTATCAAATTACATATAACCTAAAGCGAATTCGTCGTATCATGAAAAAGTTTCAAATCATCTGCCCCATTCGAAAAGCAAATCCATATCGAAGAATGGCCAAAGCAACGAAAGAACATAGAACTTTACCAAATCTATTAAACCGTAAATTTAAGCAAGGAATCGCTAGAAAAGTATTATTAACAGACATTACATATTTGAGTTATGGAAAAGGAAAACGTGCCTACTTATCCGCTATAAAAGATGCCGAAACCAATGAAATTTTAGCATATGAGACATCGGATAAAATTACACTAGATATTGCATTAAATACATTAAAGATGTTGAAAAAGAATGGGATAAAATTGGCCGATGGCGCATTCATTCACTCTGATCAAGGGTTCCACTATACCAGCCCCCAATTTCAAAAGATGGTAAAGAAAATGGGACTAGAGCAATCTATGTCACGTCGTGGAAACTGTTGGGATAATGCCCCACAAGAATCGTTTTTTGGTCATTTTAAAGATGAAACAGACTTTAAATCGTGTGAAACATTAGAAGAAGTAAAAAGAGAGATTAAGAGTTATATGACTTATTACAATCATTACCGAGGTCAATGGAACTTAAAAAAGATGACGCCTGCACAATACAGTCACCATCTTCTTCAAGTTGCTTAAAAGCCTTTTTTAAAAATGTCCTTTACAAAGGGTACACTTTATAAGTCTTTCTTTTCCTTTTTATCTTCTGTAACCAAATTTTACACCTCCTATGTAATTATTCCATAAAATTAATTAAATGTTACCATAAATATCCATAGTATTTAAACAATACTCCTCAACTAACCTTCACATGTAGTTCTAATTGGACTTTTGGTAAGCAAAATCTCATAAACATATCTCCAGAATGCCTTTGAAACTTTCAAAGAGGTGGATTTTCTACACCGAATTGAACCCAATCTTCCTTTGGTGGGCCGTACACGCCGAACGGTTTTATGCCTGCTTGACGCATGAGGACAGTTATTTGTCCGCGATGATGGATGATATGTTTGATTAGTCCCATTAAAATTTGGGCATTGGATTCTTCTCTGCCAAAGGCAATTTGTCGTTTCTTCAAATCTTCGTCTGTCCATTGTTCCTCAATTACTTTCGCTGCAACAGCACTAGTTTTTTGAAAGGTTTTAACCATAACACTTGCGGATGTCGGGAGCTGTTCTTTATTTTCTACTTCATCGATTTTCAATCCGAAATCGGATAAGTATTCCGGTATTGTCGTCGTTAAATGCCATGCAATCCTTCCTAAAGTACGACCTTCCGCATACACTTTTTGATTTAATGATGTATCCGTTAATCCTTCCAACACTTTTTCCGTTAATATCGCTTCCTTATTCCATTCCTTTATGAAATCTGCAACGGTACTATACATGTTTCATTCCTCCAATATCATATATTTTCTGTATCTATTGGCGATTATAAACTACAATAGTGACAACGAATGTCACTGTTTATTATTTGGAGGTATCCATGTCTAAAGCGAAAAGGTTAAATGAGCTTATTATGATGGTGAATCGAAAGAAAAGGTTTACGGTAGGGGAGTTGGCGCAAGAATTTGGCGTATCTAAAAGAACGATTTTACGAGATATGCAAGAGTTAAGTGAAATGGGAGTCCCTTTATATTCTGACCCTGGTCCTCACGGAGGTTATCAAGTACTAAATGAAAGAATTCTTCCTCCGATTGCCTTTAGTGAAAACGAAGCGATTTCCATTTTTTATGCCATTCATGCATTAAGACATTACATTTCCTTTCCTTTTGATACGGAGTATGAATCGATCAAAAAGAAATTTTATTTAACTCTTTCTGGAGATGTACGGGATAAAATTGACCAAATGAAAGACCGGGTTGATTTTTACGCTATTACCCAGCAAGATGAGGTGCCGTTTTTAAAACAACTATTGGAGGCTGCCATCGAACAGAAAGTCATCAACATCGACTATGAAACGAATGAAAAAAGCAGTAATCGAAGTATTCAACCGATTGGTATATACGCGAAAGATGGAAAATGGTACTGCCCGGCTTATTGCTTTTTACGAAATAACTATCGTGTTTTCAGGTGTGATCGGATTAAACAGGTGAAAGAGGATGAACAAACGCCACCTATTAATTTAACGGATATTCATTTGAAGAATCGTTTTAATTTAATCGATAAAAATAAAGTCACATATCCATTGCATGTGGAGTTGACGGACAAAGGTATCGAAAAATTTAAAAAGGCGAGCTATCCGGGAGTTTTCTTACATGTTAGAGATGATGGTTCAGGGTATTTAATAGGTGAGATTTCCGAAGAAGATTTGTCCTTTTTTGCAAATTATTTTATCGATTTTGGGAAAGAAGCATTGATAAATGGTCCCATAGAATTAATTGAATGTATGAAAGAAAAGTTACATGAAATTTTAAAACTTTATCGTTCCTAAGTTTTTTGATGAAGTGTCTCCAAAAGTCTAGGTATTAGTAAAGATTCACCATATACTAATTTTGAAGTTTAACCCTGATAGGGGGTGAATTGATGCCATTTTATCCGCCCAATCCTAGACGAAGACAACGGCCAATGATGTATAGACCTGGTTTTGGACCTTCCAATCCAGCTAGAGGGCAACAGCAATCCTATGAGTCCAATCAAGGTAGACATGAGACGCCTTACTTCAACCCATATGAAGGAGGAGAACAGCCCTTCTATCCGTATCAGGAAGAGCAAGCGTTCTTTAATCCGTTTCAAGGAAGAGGAGAGGAAGCGTACTTCGATCCATATCAAAATTTGGAGGAACAACCATACTTCAACCCTTATGAAGGAGAGCCTCCGTTTTTTAATCCTTTTCAAGGAGGAGGGCAACCGTTTCCTAATCAAGGGAGGGGAGGGCAACAACTGTTTAATCAAGCGCCAAGAAGACCGCAGCCGGGTGCCTTTAACCGAAATTCAGGGAGGCCGCAACCGCCATTTAACGCAAACCAACAACCCCGACCGAGTTTTTTAACAAGACTGCCTGATAATATTAATAAAATCTACGGCCATGTCGGAACGATTCGGAACGGGGTTGATATGGTAAGGCAATTAGGAGCCTTTCTAAATGCCTTTAGAGGACCTAGATAGCATCCATACATCTTTAGCACATCAATCATTGTTGATGTGCTTTTTGCGTTTATCCCTTCGTACAAGTGAAGATACGATAATCTAAAATCTCTTGATATTTTAAAACTTTTTCGAAATGCTGCTCCATTATGTCAAACGTTTCAGGTTCAATCGACTCGGAGAAATGATAATCTTCTAAAACGGCATTGTCTTGTTGTTGGGGTGGCTGGGGATGAATGTGGATAGAATGAAAACCGGTTTGCTCCAACAAATCAATCCAATTCTTTTCCGTTAATAGGGTTTGAAAACCGTAAAATTGTATAAGATCATCTTTTTCCGTTTCATCGAGGAGGCGATTGATCATCAGTTCTATTAAAATGAAACGCCCATCAGTCTTTAATAAACGGTGAATCTCTTTAAGGGCGGTTGACGCATTAACAAAGGATAGCACTGATTCTGAAAGTATAAAGTCAAATTGCTCAGCCTGTAATGGGACATTTTCGATGGAACTTTGGTGAATTTCTACAGATAACTGTTCCTTTTCCATTCTTTTTTTCGCCTTTTCCACCATCAATGGATGGATGTCAATACCGGTTACTTTTGCGCCGAATCGAGAGGCTAAGTAAGCAGCCGTTTGCCCCGTACCACAGCCCACATCTAAAACATAGGATGATTCATTAATCTGCTCCTTCCTTAAAACGTCCATTGTTAAACTAAGCCCGCCAGGATGGGCTCCTCCGACTCCAAATTGGGAAAGAAAATTTAAATACTTGGAACTTTTCATCTAAACGACCTACTTCCTTCATCTTTAGTTGTAGTTTATGATGGGCGCATTCAATCGTTCCTGCAAAAGAGTATAATCATGCTCAATATATCCTTGGAATTTAAAAGTAGTAAATCCGATTTATTCCCTATTTCCTTCCAAGTCTGTAAGAACTACAATAGTAAAGGTCAATTAGGTTGTTACGCATAAAACAGAAGAGAAAATCGTATTGTATGACGACCCTTGAGAAGGAAGTTGAATCTTTTTACAAAATTGCTCGTAAATGTAAAAGGAAAGAGGTGAAGAGATTGGGGAAAACGAGAAAGGTTATGGTAGGTATTACTTCCACTGCACTGACGCTTGGATTAGCTGGATGTGGTTCAAATACAGCTGAAGGATCTCCTCCTGATGATCAATACTGTAATGATTGGGAATGGGATAACGACGATGGTGTATGGGAATGTGATGACAGACATTCTAGCTATTATGGTCATTATTACTACGGCGGTACTTATTACAAAGATAAAAACTCCCTGTTAAAAAGTTCAAGCTTTAAAAGCTCAAAAAGTAGTTCCTCTGTGAAGAAGAGCTCAGGCTTTGGCAGTGGATCGAAAAGTTTCGGGGGTTAAGAACCCACTTTATGAAAAGGGAAGATAAAAAGGGAGGTACACAATGAATTTATATCTTAATTTTGCATCGTATGTAGGAGTTTCCTTACTGCTACTGATCGTAGGAGTTGTTTTATTTACGATCAGTACACCGAAGTTAAAAGAATTTCGTTTAATTGCTGAAAAAAATGTGACGGCGGCGATGTCCCTTGGAGGGAAAATTTTTGGTTTAGCGATCGTTTTAGGCGCGGCAGCACAATATTCGGTTTCTTTGCTTGATATGTTGCTTTGGGGAGCAATCGGAATTGTCGCTCAAATTATCGTCTTTATTTTAGCGGAAGTAATAACGATTCGTTTTAGTATCCATCAAGCAATTGAAGAGGATAATCGAGCAGTAGGAACGATGTTATTATCTTTATCGTTAGCCGTTGGTTGGATTATTGCCAACTGTTTATCTTACTAGTTAGGGTGGGGAAGGACAATGAAAGCATTAACTTACTATCTCGATAAAGGAAATGGCCATTATGAGCCATTCTATGAATATACGACAGCCAATGTTGGAATCGATGAATTTTACGCGAGGCAGTTATGTACGTACTTCATCTTAAGAGGAACCCAATACGAACTCACTTCCAATGAAATGCTTGGGGAAGAAGAGATTTTAGTCATTAAAGAAATCGGTAGAAACTACCCAGGAGAAGACGAAAGAAGTTTTCGTGGCATGGGCGTTCATATCGAGTTTCGCAGCCCTGATGAACGGAACAATTTCCCGTTATTATCCCGCATTCCTTGTCCTTCCCACTTCGATGTCCTTCGCTACCTTGTAAAGGATGTAGTCGATGTACCTGGCATCGGACAAAAGCTTGTAACCTCTACGGAAATTGACGAGGACCGGGGAGTTTATGTCATATACGTCAAGGATGTAGGAGAGGGAGTAGAGTGAGGGAGTCAAATGATTATCATACAAAACGCCAACAATTTTACCGAAATATAGATGGATTTTGGGCTGACCTGTACGGAGAGGAATATGCCCTATATGATATAAAGCTTTTAAAGGAAGAAGAAGTAACCCGTATCCGCCAAATTAGCGAACGGATTGGGACGATCTTTTTTAAAAGTGCTTCCTTGCTTCGAAATGTGCCCGATGAAACATTACTCGAAATGGGCTTCCCAAAGGAAACGATCTCCTTTTTAAGATTAAAAACGATTCCAGCTGAGAGTGTCATTTCTCGGCTGGATTTAATTCCCTTTGGAGACAGTTATAAATGTATCGAAATTAATGCGGATACACCGACATTCATTAAAGAGTTATTTTCGATTAATGGGCTCGTTTGTAATGAATTTGACGTGGCGAATCCGAATGAAGGAATGGAAGTTCTTTTAAGAAAAGCGGTTCGACATAGTATTAATGAAAGTATTGCCCATCCATCACCTCACATCGTGTTTACAGCCCATGAGGATAACATTGAGGATAGAGAAACGGTACTGTTTCTTCAAAGGGGGGTACCGTCTAAATTTACACCTCTTCATCAGCTACAAATTCAAAGGGGAGTTGGTCTCTTTGATGAAGAAGGGATGAAAATCGATGTTCTTTACCGCCAAACTTTCCCGATTGAAAGTTTAATAACAGACGAAGATGATGAAGGAAACCCAATTGGTCAATGGTTGTTGGAGCTGGTGGAGGAAGGGAAACTGATGATCATGAATCCTCCATCTGCCTTTTTACTACAAAGTAAAGCAGTTCAAGCAATTATTTGGGGGTTGCATGAAGAGTACCATCCTTTCTATACAGATGAAGAACACGAGTGGATAGAAGAATACTTTCTTCCAACTTATTTAGAGCCGGATCCACTGTTAGAAAAGGGAGTTCCCTTCGTGAAAAAGCCGTCCTTTGGAAGGGAAGGTGACACGGTAGAAATTTTTAATGGGGATGGTCAACTTGTACATCAAGATGCCCAAAAATCTTATTCGGAATTTTTACCGGTCTATCAGCAATTTATCGAACACCCAACGGTAACATTTCAAAGTGAAAAGGGTGTCCAACAAGGTCAGCTTCTACTTGGAAGCTTTTTATTAAATGGAAAATCATCTGCAATAGGTTATAGAGTAGGGGGAACGATTACGAATAATCTTTCCTATTACTTGCCTGTTGGACTTTTAAAGGGAGGAGGGTAAGGAGTATGTGGATTTTACATAAAATTTTCTCAAAAATATCAAAGATTTCACTCCTACAAGCTGCCCTTTTAACGGTCGCTCTCATTTTAATTAGTAGTATTACGATGAGACTTGTTGAGCCGGAAACGTTCCCGCGATTCATTGATGCTTTGTGGTGGACGATGACGACCCTTGTAACGGTAGGTTATGGCGATTATTTTCCGGAGAGTGACTTTGGAAGACTGTTTACGATGATTCTCCTTTATACAGTTGGTATCGGTGGAATGGGGATTATTATCGGAAAAGTGTTTGAAAGCTTTAGCACATATCGAAGAATGAAGGAGGAGGGGCGATTGAGCTATTCAGGAAAGAATCATTATATTTTGATTGGGTCGTCAAAAGAGAAACTAGAAAATGTCGTAGAAGAAATTGTAAGCGGTGGCTATAAAGGGGATGTGGTCATTATTGATCATGCTGAGCGCTGCCCGATTGAATACGACAAAGTTCATTTTATAAGTGGCAATCCGGCTGAAGAAGAAGTTCTCGTGAAGGCCAATATTCTGGAAGCAAAATCCGTCGCCATCTTTTCCGATGATCAACAAAATTTTGCCGAATATGCCGATGGAAAAACGTTACTTACCGCTTCCAGGGTGGAACATATCGCGAAAAAGTATGATAAAAATATTTATACAATTGTAGAAGTAAAGAAAGATAAACATATTGCCTTATTCGAACATGCCAATGTGGATGAATTCATCCTGTCCAACGATTCAGTTTCCCGACTGATGGCACAAGCAGCCCTTCATCACGGTTCGAGTAAGTTATTTAAGCAAATTTTAAGCAATACCGACGGGGAGAATCTTTATGAAATTAACGCCAAACCTGAATGGAAAACATATCGGGATGCATCTATTGAATTGTTTGATATGGGTGCCATTTTAATTTCAGAAGGGAGCTCCTTAGACATTGCCCGCCGCCATCATGAGGAAATTCCAAAGGGTGCGAAATTATTTATCATCTGTGATGAGGGAACTTACAAAAAGATAGTAGGGTAATAGTGTCATATATTGGTATATAATATAGGAAAGCCTCATTATTGGTGGGGCTTTAATTTATTTAGGCAAACTATTTTCAATACATAATCTTCTAAAGTGCATTTCTATTGATATATGAGGAGGTTAAAATGTTATCGAGAGCTGAAAGGATTAAAAGGGAGAAAGTAGAGAACCGTAAACATTTACTAAGTCTTCCAATAGTATTTTTATCTTTAATTGTCAGTATCGTAATTTATCTATCATCGCTGTTTTTATGGGTTAAAGCTATTGAAGGAACAACTTATAGTGGGGTTTTGGAATCGATTATTCAAATTAATATGATAGCAGTTGGTTTATTTATCGCTTTAGGTTGTTTGAATTTGAAGTTTATGACCGTTATTATCAGGTCATTGCTTAAATTATTATTTATGATATGGGTTGTACTGATGGTTCAATTTTCGCCTATGGCACAAAATATGTGGTTAATCATCCTTCCGTTTTTCTTTGTCTATCTGGAAGTGTTATTAGACATACATGGTGGTCTTCTACAAATGAAGTTTTCAAAAATAAAGTTTATGAGTGCGGACTTTTTAAAAAATCATTCCGTTGCCATTTCAATCATTATTTTAGCAGTTATTAATGTGGTCTTATCTTATTTTATCGATGATCTTTTAGAGACAATAACCGTGTTCGGATAAAGAATTTTTACATCTTGATTAAAAATCTAATGACAATGCGTAACGCGTTTGTTGTTAGGTTTTTTTATGTTTTAAGGTGTGTGAAAAAGGATATTTTATTGTAGATTTGTTAAAGTTCAACATTAATTCACAAAAATCATCACATATCCCATTAAATTCACTCTATAATGGTGATGAAGATATTGATATTACAATAAAAGTAGGTGTTGGAGATAAATGTTACCTATCAAAAGACAACAACAAATTTTAACATGGTTAGAACAAGAAGGAACATTGCGAGTTTCTGAAATTAGTGAAAGATTAGGAGTTTCAGAAATGACGGTTTACCGGGATATTAAACCTTTAATCGATGAACACAAGGTTTCTAAAACATCCAAAGGGATTACCCTTGTTGCACAAACTCCCAATTTATTAAATCGATGTGTGTATTGTTTGAAAGAACCGAATTCAAGAATGTCCGTGCAATTAATCAAAAAAAACCAACAAATTGAGCAAGCTTGTTGTCCCCATTGTGCTTTATTGCGATATAAAGATATCGAGCAGGACGTCTCCCAAATGATTTGTCGGGACTTTTTAAAGGATACGACGATCAGCGCGAAAACAGCTATCTATCTTTTGAATGCGGATATCCAACTGAATTGTTGCCAACCACAGGTCATTGTTTTTGAATCAAAGAAACAAGCAAAACAATTCCGAAAAGGGTTTGGTGGGACCATTTATAACTTTGATGAAGCCATTCAAGCAATAGTAGATGAAATGCACCCGAAAAATGGGTGCTGTTAAAGGACAAATCCAAAGATAGCACAAAAAGTAAGGAGGGCTAGGTATGGATGAAGCAACGAACAATGTAGCAGAAAAGAATGAAAAATCAATGAAAGCGGCCCTATATAAAACGGTATGGCGGTGGCATTTTTATGCCGGGATTATTTTTGCGCCTTTTTTAATCATTCTCGCCGTTACCGGTTCGATTTATTTATTTAAGCCACAAATTGAACAAGTCATTTATAAAGATTACTACGAGGTGAACCCACAAGGGGAGAAAATATCCGCTTCTGCGCAAATAGAAGAAGTGAAAAGACTGCACCCGGATGCCGTCGTAACTCAATATCGTCCTGGAGAAAGCGAAGACCGTTCAAGTGAAGTGGGCATCATTTCCAACGATGAGTCGTTAACGGTTTTTATAGATCCGTATACGGGGAAGTCCCTTGGAGAGTTAAATAATGATGATCGAATTATGGATCGAATTGAAGAATTTCACGGGGAATTAATGGCAGGGACAATCGGAGATCGAATCGTAGAATTGGCAGCTTGCTGGGCGATTGTACTCATTGTGACGGGTCTTTTTTTATGGTTTCCTAGGAAGAAAAAGGACTTGTCTGGAGTACTGTTTCCAAGGTTGACGAAAGGGAAAAAGATTTTCAGAAGAGACATGCATGCGGTGCCTGCCTTTTGGATTACGGCAGGGATGTTATTTCTCATTATGACCGGATTACCTTGGTCCGGATTATGGGGTAGTCAATTTCAAACAATCGTTACGAATACAGGAGAAGGATATCCACCATCTGTTTGGATTGGTAATGCCCCAACTTCCAATGTGAAAACAAAGGAAATTGCAGATGTCCCGTGGGCAGCTGAAAATTTAGAAGTACCGAAGTCTGAAGTGGAAGGGTATGTACCGATTTCCATTGACGATGTAGTAGATGTCGCAAATCGAGTAGGGATGCATCCAAGTTATACGGTCATTTTCCCAAATGGCAAGGAAGGGGTATTCACATTATCCGCCTTTCCTCCAAAGGCACAGGATGAAGCAACGATTCATATCGACCAATATTCCGGTGCGGTGCTTGCTGATTATCGTTACGATAACTACGGTGTAATGGGGAAAATCATTGCGTGGGGAATCACATTACATAAAGGAACTCAATTTGGTTTGATCAATCAACTTATTAGTCTCGCAATTTGTTTAGGGATTATTTTCGTTGTCGTAAGTGGATTTTACCTTTGGTGGAAACGAAAACCGAAACATAGTTTAGGTGCTCCAAAAGCCATTAGTATGAAGAAAATGAAACTCTTCCTTCTATTGATGATTGGGCTCGGCATACTGTTTCCTTTAGTTGGTTTGTCTCTCATTGTTGTTTTCCTAGTAGATTGGCTCATTATTAAAAGAATTCCAAAAGTTAGGATGTTTTTCAATGCATAAGAAAAAAATGATATGGATGTTTCTTTTCATTGTTGTGCTTAGTGGATGTTCCCTGAAACCGGACGTTGCAAAGCTGTATAAAGAAGAATCACCCCTTCAATCAGAAATTATCATTCCTAACACATTTTCAGCCAATGAAAAAGAAACAATCAAAGTCATTCTGACGCAAAATGGGGAAAGAGTAGAAGGGGCAGACTTTGTTCATTTTGAAATATGGAAACAAGATGGAACGGTCACGTACTATATGGAAGAAGCTTATGATTTAGGAAACGGTGTTTATGGAATTAGTAAAGATTTTGATAGTGAAGGGCTCTATTTTGTGAAAGTACATGCTGGCAATAATGGATCGATTATCGTTCCACAAAAACAATTTGTCGTAGGTGAACTTTCTGAAAGTGAGCTGGACTTCTTGCAAAAAGGGCAACAAAGCCAAATCGAAGGACATGAACATCATCATTAATAGAAGAAGAGACAACTTTCACAAATAGAAAGTTGTCTCTTTTACTTATTTTTTCAAATGATAAGGTGAACGTATAAGAATGCCTCGTTCGTTGTGAAGGATATTACGTCACATTTTCCTTTATTTCCAAGTTTTTCCGACCGCTTAGGGTGAATCGTGATAAAATTTAACTATGCAGCGTGAAAATAGAAAAATGAAATATAAGATTGGCACATAAAAACTTCATGTGAATATAGGGGTGTGATGTAAGTGGTAGAATTAAAGGATTGGAAAAATAATGTTCACGGGCATCGGTTTATCGCTTCTTTTAGCGGAGGGAAGGATAGTACGTTAGCTCTGTTTAAAGCAATGAAAGCGGGAGAAGCAGTTGGACTTATTGTTATGATGGAGGAAGAAGGGAAACGGTCTAGATCCCATGGAATGCCTCCGGAAATCATCCGTGCACAAGCAAGTTCTATCGGTTTGCCTATCTATGCAGCAGCTGTAAGTTGGACAGATTATGAAAAGGTATTTATCGGTCTTTTAGAAAAGGCGAAAAAACAAGGAGCAGAACTGTTAGTAACGGGAGACATTGATATACCTGAACATGGCTGTTGGCATGAAAAGGTTACGAACGATGTTGGATTAAAGCTTGGAATGCCCTTATGGGAAATGGACCATCGTGCAGTTGTCGAAGAATTCATAGATTTGGGATTTGTATCGGTTGTTGTAACGGTTAATTTATCTCTTGGCATGCGAGAGGACGATTTAGGGCGAACATTTACGCATGAATATGTGAAGGAGCTTGAAGCTCGTGGTATTGACCCTTGCGGAGAAGGGGGCGAGTTCCATACTACAGTAATAGATGGCCCCATTTTTAAACATCCGATTCCAGTCCGTAAATGTGACGTTATAAAGGACGGAGATTATGCTTTTTTACCTTTGGAGCTAGAACAGTAACGAAATAAAAGTTCTAGGCCTTTGGTGGTTAGACGTAACTATTGAAGTGTTGGGGGATTAAGGATGAAAATTAATAAAAGAAAAAAAACTAAGAAAAAGCGAGTTTATAGTGATACACTAATCGAAATAATTTTTGAAATGATTTTAGAAATCATTTGGAATGTCATATTGTTTTTACCAAGAATGGTGGCTCGTCTTATTTCGAATATATGGTAAAAGGGAGTTTAACTAGGTGGTAGCGTTTATCCGAGTAAAGGATAAACGCTTTTTTATTGTATAACTTGCAGGGGAGAAGATGGATTTATAAGTTTAGATAGGAATAATTGGTAATTAACTAGAAAGGTACATAAATAAAAAAACATTGTAACTTTTTAATGTCCTTAAACGAATAATACGTGAATGCATAATGAGGGGGGAAATGATTGGTCGATTTAAAAAACTTAGAGTCTAGTATCGTTAATATTTACAACAATTACTATTTAGACGTGTTTCGATTTCTTGTTTATTTTTCAGGCAATCAAAATGACGCCGAAGATTTAACACAGGAAGTTTTTATTCGTGTTTTAAAAAACCTACCCCATTTTAAAAGTGGAAGCAATCTAAAAACATGGATTTTTTCCATAGCAAAACATGTAGCAGTAGATCATTACAGGAAAAAGAAGTTTATTTCGATTTTTAAGGAAGGCTTTTTCACACAACTAGAATCAAAGGACAAGAGGCCAGATGAAGAGTTTGAAATTACTGAAATGGAACAGTTTATTCACGAGGCGATTTCCAAATTAAAACCTAACTATCGAGCGGTCGTAATACTTCGTGGTATTCATGAATTTTCCATAAAGGAAACTTCAGAAATTCTACGATGCAGTGAATCTAAAGTGAAAGTAGATTATCACAGAGCCTTGAGAGAGTTAAAAAGGAAACTAAATTTTGATGCAAAGGAGGTTTTGACAAATGCAAAATGATAAAGAAATATTTGATATGATCAAGGGAAATTATCCTCAATATCCAAGTGAAAACTTCATTACATCAACTGAAACAAAACTTAGACAAAAGGCAAGACGTATGAATCGAAATTGGAAAGTAAAAAGGATATCTGCCATATCAAGTGGGCTTTTATTTTTTACATTATCTTTATCATGGCTATTCTTATTTGATGGAAAAGAGACTCTAACAAATGTCCTTACTTCTAATGAAAATGAAATGTTGTCATCTGTAGTTAATGAAAAGGATCCTTTAGTATTTATTTATCACACACATAATACGGAAACCTATAATGTTAAAAATTCTAAAAAAGCTGAGGATACTTATAGTGAAACGAAGAATGTTACATTGGTTGGGGAAGAGTTAAGTAAAGCGTTGAAGGAAAATAACATTAGCAATATACATGATAATACGGATTTTTTAGGAATCTTAGAAGAACAAAACTTATCTTTTTCCAACGCTTATAATGTATCAAGGTTAAAATTACAAGAAATATTAAATGAATATAAAAGTATAAAAATGGTTTTGGATATACACAGAGATTCCCAAAAAAGGTCTTATACAACGGTAAACATTGACGGGAAAGATTATGCGAAGATTTCATTTTTTGTATCAAAAACTACTGATAATTATGAAGCGAATAAAGCCTTTGCAGAACGTCTTCATGAAAAGATAGAAAAATTATATCCTGGTTTATCCAAAGGAGTATTTGAAAAAGGAGAGAATCCTCGGAACACATACAATCAAGATCTTCATGAGAATTCTTTATCGTTAAACATAGGTGGACATGAAAATACATTTGAAGAAGCCTATAGGACTGCGGATGCTTTAGCTGAAGCGATTAAAGAAATTATTAACGAATAAATTTTTTCGATGGTTTTCCTATTTAAAAGGAAGCCATCTATTTTTATTATCATTGTAAATTCACAAAAATAGTAAGATAACTCTATGGAAAATATTTTTCTGAAGAATAATCAGATTTATGACTAAGTATAGGAATAGAAACATTCGTATACTAAGGTAAGTAATTTAATAGGGTTTTGTGGGCGGTCAGCACTTGTTTATCCTCTACTCTTTTAGGAGAGGAGGTGCTGTTATGACAATGACGAAAACCTAATCTACATCATCTCCGAAAGGGTTCGATTAGGAGGTGGATAGATTTATGAGTATAGATGCATTGTCGGTTACGATTGATGTGGCTGTTCTAGTAGTGATGATTCTTACATTGTCCTATGCGTTTACACAAAAAAAGTAAACCGCCCGCCTTCCCAAGCCAACGGTTTACTTTAACCATGGTGCTGATTGCCCTTAAAGCAATCTGTTAAATTGCTAGGACTACTTGATGGCACCCATCAAGTAGTCTTTTTAATGTACTCGTAAATTAACTAGATTATAACATGGCGAATAGCCATTTAGAAAAAATATCATTTTTGTGCATCGGAAACGGGATAAGAAACGTTCCATTTTATAAACAACGAAGTAGTATATTTTATCTAAATTGAGAATAATCTGATTTTTGATGAAGTATTATACTAGCAATAATGGTATAATAAGGTTAGCGATTTAATAGGGTTTTGTGGGCGGTCAGCACTCGTTTTTCCTCTACTCTTTGAGGAGAGGGGGTGTTGCTATGACAATGACTGAAACATGATCGATATCATTTCCGAAAGAGTAATCGATTAGGAGGTGATATCGATTGTTGAGTATAGAAGCGTTGTCTCTTACGATTGATGTGGCTGTTCTTGTAGTGATGATTCTTACATTGTCCTACACGTTCACACAAAAAAAGTAAACCGCCCGCCTACCAAGCATACGGTTTACTCTTTACTGTGATGCTGATTGCCCTTGAAGCAATCTGTTAAATTGCTAGGACTACTTGATGGCACTCATCGAGTAGTCTTTTTTAATGTACTCTTAATTTAATTAGATTATAACATGGGAATTTTAATTTGGAAAATAAAAGCATAAATCTTTAAACAGAATTTTAAAAAAATCTATTGGAATGTACAGTCCAAAATATGCTGATAAAGTATGTTCCACTCGTGATGGTAGGCGGAAATGTCTTGAGGGTTTATGAACATACGCTTTGAAGATTCAAATTTTCCTTCAAAAGGGAGCAGTTTTGTAATAGTCATTTTGTAAAACAGTTGGTAGCCAATTTTAGGATATGGGCTACTCTCTGTCCAAAAAAGATTTTCACTATGATCAACGATTATGTATCCTAACAATTGGCTTTCGCCTTCTACATAACCTTCTTCTAACACCTCTCGTTTAAGGCAATTTTCCGGTGATTCACCAGATTCGATATGTCCTCCTGGAAAATCCCATCCTCTCTTATTTAAATGAACTAATAATAAGTTGCCACCTTGAAAACAAAAGCCATGGACACTTGTGATTAGATGCCTTTGAGGAAGTACCTCACTTTTCTTCCATGTTAATTTAACCTTTGATTCTCCCCAATGGACATAAGTAGTTGTCATGTTTCCCCTCCAAATTGATATGGGATAATGGTTTGGTTTAATCTAGAAAATCAGTTTTGCATATGTATCATGAGCGCGGATAAAAAAATGATCTTGTTCAAACTAATGCTTTGCTTGCTTTTGTATTCGATAGGTTGAATAGATGGAAAAACCCATTAAAAGACCTGATATTATAGGAATTCCTGTTTTTAATTCCACATGCGCAGAAAAACTATAAACCATTAAATAAACCCCTATACCAAACAAAATAATGAAATTCAAAACGAGAAAGCCATTAGTTTTCATAATAATCCCTCTTTTTCCCATTTATTAATAATTTAACCTATTCTCATCTTAAGTAATTTGTTTTATTTTTTCATCTATTAGGCATTAACTTTTCAAGGGGACCTTAAATGGCAGTATCATCAAACATGGTTTTTAGACAAATGAAATATATTTAGAATATTAAAAGTATTGACATATTGAACCGGATGATTTAAATTTGATACTAATTTTATTTTAAAAAGCGATGAAGAGGATACGAATCATTTTAGAGAAGATGAAAAGAGAGGGAAATCACCGGCTGAAAGTTTCCTAATTGGACGAAATGATTTACTACCTTAGAGCTGTGCTAGGAAACTAGTGACGTGTGCAGGCGTTATCTGCATTCAATGAGCTACTGATGCATTTGCATAGGTAGGAATTTGGGTGGAACCACGGGTAATCAACACATGCTCGTCCCTTAGTGGACAAGTATGTGTTTTTTATTTGCCTTAAAGGCAACAAATTAGAAAAGGAGTGTTAGGATGTCAAATCAACAAGTGTTAATTCAATTTCCAGATGGCAAACAAGCGCAGTTTGCAAAAGGTGTAACACTAACCGATATTGCAAAAGCAATTAGTCCGAGTTTAGTGAAAAAAGCCATTGTAGGAAGTGTAAATGAAACCACATATGATTTGGCGAGACCGATTCTAACCGATGCTCAAATTGCTATTTATGAGGCACATTCAGTAAAAGGTATGGAAGTCATTCGCCATTCGACAGCCCACTTATTCGCACAGGCTATAAAACGTTTATATCCAGATGTTCATTTAGGGGTAGGTCCCGTTATAGAAAATGGGTTTTATTATGATATAGAGATGGCACATTCATTAGTGCCGGAAGATTTAATTGTTATCGAACGAGAAATGCAAAAAATAGTTAAGGAAAATCTTAAAATTGTTCGTAAAGAGGTCACAAGGGAGGAGGCAAATCAACTTTTTGCACATGATCCATTAAAGTTGGAATTACTTGATGCAATCCCATTGGATGAACCGATAACAGTGTATGAACAAGGAGAGTTTTACGATTTATGTAGAGGTCCACATGTACCTTCCACAAATAAATTACAGTATTTTAAATTAATGAATATTTCGGGTGCTTACTGGCGTGGAGATAGTCATAATCAAATGTTACAACGCATTTATGGTGTGGCATTTGCCAGTAAAGAAGAAATGCAAAATTATTTCAACTTCCTTGATGAGGCCGAAAAACGAAATCATCGAAAGTTAGGAAAACAACTCGAACTATTTATGTTTTCAGAAGAAGCTCCAGGTATGTCATTTTATTTAGCAAATGGACAGATTATACGCAATGAACTTGAATCATTTCTTCGGGATTTACAAACAGCATATGATTATAAAGAAGTTCGAACACCTTTGATGATGAATCAGCGATTATGGGAACAATCCGGACATTGGCAGCACTATAAAGAAAATATGTATTTTACACAAGTAGATGAACAAAAATTTGCTTTAAAGCCAATGAACTGTCCCGGTCATATGCTTATTTATAAAAATGATTTGCACTCTTATAGGGATTTACCGATTCGCATGGCTGAATTTGGACAAGTCCATCGTCATGAATTTAGTGGGGCATTAAATGGTTTGTTACGTGTTCGAACATTCTGTCAAGATGATGCACATATTTTTGTAACACCTGAACAAATTGAAGACGAAATCACGTTAGCATTAAAGATTATTGATCATGTATATCAAGTATTTGGGTTTGATTATGAAATTGAGTTATCGACACGACCAGATGACTACATGGGTGATTTAGACTTATGGAACAAAGCTGAGCGGGCATTAGAAAATGTTTTAAACAATATAGGTTCACCATATAAAATCAATGAAGGGGACGGTGCATTTTACGGACCGAAAATTGATATCCATATTAAAGACGCGATTAACCGTAGCCATCAATGTGCAACAGTACAACTTGATTTCCAACTCCCTGAAAAATTTGATTTAACTTATGTAAATGAACAAAACGAAAAAGTAAGACCTGTTGTCATTCATCGTGCAGTATTTGGTTCAATTGATCGATTCTTAGGTATTTTAATTGAACATTTTGGAGGAGCATTCCCACTCTGGTTAGCGCCAAAGCAGGTTGAGATAATGGGTGTTACCGAAGTGCATAATGAATACGCGACAAAAGTATATAAGCTCTTGCAAAAAGCAGGAATACGAGCTTCTATCGATAGTCGTCATGAAAAGCTTGGAAGAAAAATTCGAGATGCACAAATAAAGAAAGTCCCTTACTTGATTGTTTTAGGTGACCAAGAGCAAAAAGACCAAACAGTTACAGTTAGGGGATATAAGCAGAGCGTACAAAAAACAATGTCCGTAGAGGAATTTTTACACGAAATATTAAAAGAAATAGATGAAAAGTCTCTACCAATGAATATGCGTTAAAAATAGTAATCCTAATTATCAAATTAAGAACGCCTTAAACCCTCTTTCATTTTTTGAAAGAGGGTTATTGCATTTAAATGAAGATGTTTATTGCTTGAAAGAAAGGTGCGGAATACTTAATAAAGTTTTAGTAAAGAATAGTGTCTAAAGAGGTGATTCTTTTTTGCTATGATCGGACTTATAATTGCCGTTATCCTTTTAAACACGGTTGCGTTTATTACGGTTAAGCGACTAACTAAAAATCAAATCGTCCATATGTGGACATTTACCGTCTTATTTCAACTAATTGTTGATCTCTATTTAGGTACTAAATATAACGCTTATTGGTATTTTAGCGATAGTGAAATTGAATGGTCTGATTTACCAGTGCGAATTATCTTGACGCCGCCTTTTATACTCATGTTTTTAAATTTTTTCCCGTTTCGCACTTCTTTTTTAAAGCGTTTCCTTTATATTGTATTTTGGTCTATAGTATGTGTCATTTATGAAGCACTAGCTTTGCTTCCAGAACCTTGGGGCTATTTCCATTATGGATGGTGGAAATTAGTTTATTCAGTACCTATTTATCCGATTTTACTTATCATTGAGTTGGCTTTTTATAAATGGATATGTAAATTGGAAAAAGCGTTATAAGATAACTAAGGGGTTGCAGCGGTATGAGGAATTTTACTAATAATAATACAGCCAGACGCTATAAAACCCATGTCAGTTTAGTTGGAACTACCCAACTCCATTTGCGAAACCCTTATATTATTGCTTGGTGGTCAGCTGCTTTTCCTGGTTTTGGCCATCTTCTATTATCGAAATATTTGAGAGGCTATGCCCTCATTTTATGGGAACTTCTTGTGAACAATATGGCCCATTTAAATTATGGAATTATTTATTCTTTTACCGGGAATTTTAAAATGGCGAAGGAAGTGCTAGAACCAAGATGGCTCCTTTTGTATCTTCCCGTCTATATTTTTGGTATTTGGGACAGTTACCGGAGTGCAGTGGATATGAACAAAGTCTACTTATTAGCGGAAAGGGAAAATGCTAATTTTAATTCTTTTATTATTGGGGCTGTAGAAGTGAATTATTTAGATAAAAGAAGACCGAGTATGGCGATATTTTGGTCCTTTTTAACACCGGGATTAGGTCAATTGTATATCCATCGAGTAATTACAGCCACTTTTATGGTGTCGTTTATGATTGTCTTTGTCTACTTTTCCAATGTCCTTGTCGCGGTTCATTTCCTCTTCATGGGTGAAATTAGCAAAGCGACTGAAGCACTTAACCCACAATGGTTTTTATTTATTCCATCACAAATTGGCTTTGGCGTGTATGACGCATACGTAAATACAGTGGAAAATAATAAACTATTTGATAGTGAACAACGAACATTTTTGCGAAAAAATTACAACCAATTTCGTATAAAAATACCAACATCTGATGAGGTGTGATCCATTGCAAATAATTTCTACCTTTGAGCATTCCACATATCTTGAGTTAGCGATTACGGCTATAGAACAATTAGGGGTACACAAAAGTCAAATTCTTGCTGTCCCGCTTGTGAATCGCACCCAAGAAAGAAGATTATTTGATACACTTCATCGAGCTGATGGTATTAGTTTGTTTGATAAGGGAGCGGCAATCGGAACGGCATTTGGTGTAATTGGAGCATGTATCGGTTTTCAATTAGAGTGGGGTCCGATTTATTGGGGGTTAATCGGTGGAGCGGTTGGGTTTGTGACGGGCTTTTTGATCGATTTCATCCTTTATAAAGTAATTTATAAAAGAAAAAGGGTGCTAAAAGGGAAGCATTCAGAGGTCGTTTTAGTCATCAATTGTCCGAATGAACTAAGTGAAAAAGTGGAACAATTGCTTTGGGATCACCTTGCATTAGGAGTGGCTAAATTAGAAGATTAATTCCAGGGGGAATGAAAGTATATAAAAAGTGCACGAACCGTAAAAAACGAGTTGATGTGCACTTTTATTGTTCTTAAAATGAGTAAAATTCACCGTCATCTGGCACTAAAACGTTAGAGATGCTTTTTTCTTTAATGAATTGTTTTAATTCCTCCCGAGACAACGTCCAATGATTAACGGCTTCCATATGAACGGAAATAATTTTTGCATTAGGGGCAGCCTTATACACTTCATAAATATCATCTATCCCCATAACGAGGGAACCGCCTTGCAGGAATTGATTATCTCCACCATTGACAACCAAGATGTCCGGTTCATGTGTTTCGATTACATCTTGAACCGCTTCATACCATACTGTATCTCCTGCAACGTATAAAGTTTTTTCCGTTACATGTTTGAAGACAACACCACACACTTGACCTGCAAGCTTTAAAATTTCTCCTCTGCCATGCTTGCCTTTTGTTTTTATTAATTGGATATCTTCAAAGACCGTATCCTCTTGTAAAACCTCGACATTTTGGAAACCAGCCTTTTGAATTTCCGTAGCATCTTCTTCATTTTGGGAAAAAATTTTGATGTCCTTTGGCAATGATTCCTTAGCTGCATCATCCCAATGGTCTAAATGTAGATGAGTGACAATAACCGCATCGATATTTTGAACGATCTTGTCGATGGTAGCAGGCAGCTCAACTATCGGATTTTTTTGATCTTGTCTTGGTGAATTAGGGAAAGGAGGGTAAGTTCCTTTTTCCGCTAACATAGGGTCGATTAAAAACCTTTTCCCTCCATATTCAACAACCATCGTTGCATTACGAATTTGATGTATATTCATATTCATTAACTCCTTTTTCGGGTATTCTTTAAACTGTGTATAGTTTAAACTATGACCTATTGATGGATACATAGAAAAAATAAAGTCTTTTGCCTGTTTGACTTTATTAATGAAAGGAGTTAGTGACATGTTAGATCGCACGGACAGGCTGATTTTAGAGGAACTATCTAAAAACAGTCGGCTCACTATGAAACAATTAGGGGAAAAAGTTCATTTAACAGGGCCGGCGGTTTCGGCAAGGGTGGTAAAGTTAGAAGATAGTGGCGTTATCGAAGGGTATACCGTTAAAGTGAACCAAGCCAAATTAGGTTGTCCGATTCATGCTTTTATTACAATCTTTACGCAAAGCACCTATCACCAGCCTTATTTGGCGTTTATTAAAACCGAAGAACAACACATCATTCATAATTATAAAATTAGTGGGGAAGGCTGTTACCTTCTTGAATGTCGATTTCCTTCCAACGAAGTGTTGAATCAATTTTTGACCGCGTTAAACGAACATGCGAACTATAAATTATCCATTGTGATTGATAAATAACGAAAAGGGTGCATTTATAATAATGCACTCTTTTACTGTTGTTAGGGGAAGGAGAGTTGGTTGAGAGTCGAGAACTAGTATAGGGAAAGGGGGATGTGACGTTGGGACGTTATATCAGTATGTTTTTTCTAACGGTATTTTCAGGGATACTACTTATGTTTTTAATTTTGTTGGTATTAGGTGATTTAGTTGGCGAAGTTGATATAGCTCTATGTATTCTATTCATTATTTTTGGTTCTTTTATCATCACCCAACTTTTTTACATAATCGATTTAATGAAGAAGGGCAGGAAATGAGGGGGACTCATAATGAGGGAAGAACAATTATTTGAACAAATGAAATTGTGGCGTAAATGGACAGTTGACTTTCTTCGGACGATACCTGAGGAGATTGCGGACCAAATTCCAAATGGCCATCATAATAGTATCCGCTGGAATGCCGGTCATATTTTAGTAGGTTGGGATAATACAATGTTTCCCGCAGTTCACCTAGAAAGACAAATGCCTCTATCTTATCATTTGATGTTTCCGAGCGGGAGTAAACCAAATAATTGGACAGAGCAACCTCCGTCAATGGAAGTACTAATAAAACAGTTGGAACAACAAGTACATGCGATTGAACAAGCTTGTAAAGGACACCTAGACGAACCGCTAAAAGAACCCTTTTTAGGTATGAAAACATTAGGGGATATGGTCGTTTTTCATATGAATCATGAGAGTTTACACATGGGGATTGTTAAAAGTATGAAGCAAATGCTAATAAGCGTTGAACAATCGTAGCCCAACGCTCGGTTAAAGTCTTATTAATTCAAGTATTTTAAATCAATTGCTGATTCATAGGGTTTTAGAGGACGTCCTTCTTTTATTTTTTGAACGAAATCCGGATTTGCAAGTAGAGGACGTCCAAAGGCAGCAAGGTCAATAGTACCTTCCGCAATCGCTTTAGAAGCACTGTCTGGATTTAAATTTCCGACCCCAATGATCATACCATCCCAATATTTTCTCACGAGTTGATGAAAAGTCATATCATTCACCATTTTTTCGGTAAAGTCATTTGTGGAAGGGTGTATAATTTGGAGTCCTACTTCGTGAAATACTTGAATAAAAGCCTTTATATTCTCTTCAGGATTGACCCATCTATAACCTGGGATATCATCTTTCAATTCGGAAAATCGTATAATGGTTTTATCTTTACCGACTTCATTAATAACCGCCATTAATACTTCTTTCATAAAGGTTAAGCGATTTTGTAAATTGCCTCCGTACTCATCCGTCCGCTTATTCGTCACTTCAGAATTAAATTGATCAATTAAGTAACCATGGGCTCCATGGATTTCAACTCCGTCAAAACCGGCCTTGATGGCGTTTCGAGCAGCTAATGCATAGTCTTGAATGACTTCCTTGATATCCAATAAAGTCATTTCTTCAGGAATGTCATATGGTTTCCGCAATCGATGGACAAGTCCATCCGCCTTTATAGGAGAGGGTGCTTGTGGTGGCAATCCTCCAGTCAGTTCTCGATGTGTCAACCTTCCTACGTGCCAAAGTTGGGCAACAATCGTCCCACCTTCTTCATGAACAGCTTCCGTTACTTTCCGCCATGCCTCTACTTGGCTGTTCGTATATAACCCAGGAACACCAAAAGTACCTTTGCCTCTAGGAGAAGGATTAATGCCTTCTGTAATAATTAGCCCAATCCCGTCTTTTGCTCTTTTCCGGTAGTAGTGGACAATATCTTCTCCAACAGTACCTGTTTCATTATTAGCAAAGCTCCGTGTCATTGGTGCCATTACAATTTTTGTTTTCAAGTGCCAGTTACCAATCTGAGTTGAACTTAATAATTCATTGATCCCCATGTTGTCCTAACTCCTTTATAAAAGTATTAACTTCTAGGGTTATTTTATATAATGAAAAGAAGGAGTTATATAGGAAAATCCAGTTTATAAAGTGCTATTAGTTTTAAATTAATTTTATTTTAAGTAATTTACTTAAAAAATAAAGGTGGTCGTTATTGTGGATGAATTGGATAAAGAAATCCTTTTGATTTTACAGGAGAAAGGTCGAATTTCCATGACGGAACTTGGAAAAGAGGTAGCCCTCTCTCAGCCAGCGGTTACAGAGCGAGTGCGCAGAATGGAGGAAAAGGGAATTATTGATCATTATCGGGCGATTGTAAGAGCAGAAAAAATAAACAAACCGATATCAGCCTTCCTGTTATTCCATACGAAAAGCTGTGAAAACTTTGTAGAATTCTGCAATCAATCAAAGGATGTAGTGGAATTATATAGAATTAGTGGCCAATATAACTTTTTAGTAAAAGTAGTGACGGAAACCCTTCAATCCCTTGAAGTTGCCATAAACGAGATGGGGATTTACGGAGATTCAACAACATTAATCGTACTGTCTTCACCAATCGAAAATGATAAATTGATTCCAATAATAAAGAACGATTGAAGGTATCGGTAGGGCATCATTATTCTCACCATCTATCCTTTTAATCTATTTGATAAATGTTTTAGAAAACCAAATATTCAAGAAAACGATCCTTTAGATGGATGATACTATCTACTATGTACAAACCGAATGCATATAGTATAAAACCTATTATAAGGATTACTAACGATTTAAAAGAGCTTTTCCAGCCCCCGATATTTTTCCGGCGTAAAATGTAATCCGTTATAAAAAATAAAACAGAGGCTAATAAACTAGTCCAAAGTAAAATTAAACCGAAAAGTAAGTGGAAAGCGAACGAAATATAAATTTCGAATTTTTTGTTCGTGTAGTTTGAAAGAAAACGGGCTATGTAATCACTTATAGTAGAAGTAATCGCGCCATAGATGAAAATCATCGGAAAGCTGAATGCCAGATATACTGGAGTGGCTTGCAAAAACCAAAACAAGTATTCTCCAACAGTATCCAATTCATTATTAAGCATATGAATGATTGTGAAAATCAAACCTAATAGCACGCCAAATAAGGAACTGGAAATAACTGCAGCTATCGTTTTTCTAGACAATATAAGGCTAATTTCATGTTTAAAACTCATATCCTTCTCCCCTTAAAGTTACAATTCTTAACCAATTCGATAAAAAGTCCTTTTCCATATTGTAACAGTTTAAATTGTTGTATGAAAATGCCCTTATTTAGAGGGGATATTATTCTCTATATCGAAACCAGTAGTATTGAATTTTTATTGGGGGATATGAAATGTACATCACAACAGAAAGACTAATTATACGTAAGTTTGAAATCGAGGATTGGCAAGATGTCTACGAATATATTTCGGATCACAATGTGATGAAATATATACCTGAAGGTGTCTTTACGGGAGAAGAGACGAAAGAATTTATCAATCAAAACATGGGGGAAAAAGCTGAGAAATTTGCGGTTGTATTAAGAGATGAGAATGTGGTTATTGGACACATCGCATTTTTTAAATATTTTGGGGAACATACATATGAAATCGGATGGGTGTTTAATCCGAAGTATTATAATAAAGGTTATGCATCAGAAGCAGCCCAATCCGTTTTAAAATTTGGTTTTGAAGAAATGAAGTTACATAGAATAATTGCAACATGCCAACCAGAAAATATCCCTTCCTACCGAGTAATGGAGAAGATTGGCATGCGAAGGGAAGGCTATTTTAAAAAATGCATTCCATCGGGAAATGAATGGTGGGACGAATATTATTACGCGATATTAGGCGAAGAATGGGAAAGTAATAAGTAGTCTATATGAGAAAAAGAGTTGACGATTAAATATGGGTCGTTAACTCTTTTTTATTGATGTTAAAAGGGATTTGAATTTCCAATCCCTTTTATGTAAACGAATGCTTATTAATCGTTTTTTGATGATCGTAGCAATAAATTTTCCCATCAAACTTTTTATTTGATAGACAATAGGATTTTACTTTATCTGACACGGATTTTTGACAGACAACACATATACTTTCCTTGTCCGTTTTTTCGTTCTCGTTTTTAGACGTTTTGATATTTTCAACGTGCTGCATTCGAATCGTAGGATCCGTAATATTAGCTTCCATTAGTTGTTGGTAGAGTAGTTCAATTTCATAATCCGATAAAAACGGTTCTTTATGTTGTAACTTGAGGATGGCAATTTTACGGTTAATAAATTCTGTTAGCTCAATATCATAAACAACGAGTTCGTTTGATTGTATTTTACGGAGTTCCTCATCTATCTTAAAGGTGCATCTTTTTGTAAAAGAAACCATTGAGATGAAGTAGTCATGATAGTGGGATTCTACTAAATTTTTTATTGCCTGAATATGACCATAGTTTTGTACTAAAGGACTCATCATTTTAAACTTCCCATTAACGAGCCACGTTTTTCGCTCCTTCCCACCATAAATCGTTCCTTGATAGTTTTTGGTTTCAATTACAAATAAGCCGTATGGTGTCATAATGATATGATCGATTTGGGAATAGCCAGTAGATGACTTTGAATTGATAATCATCAAGTCACTAATATGCTTATAATTTTTAGGGAACTGATCTAACTGAATATTAATTTTATACTCCCCAAGCTCTCCTTTTCTCTTTGCCCAATGCTCATTATTTTTATTTGAAACGGCTGTTTTCATAGGGGAAGGTGTCTCTTTTTGCTCTGTTTGACTTTGTTTCTTTTTGAAGAAGGAAAAAACCATGGTGTTACCTCTTTTCTTAGACTCAGTATATTTGAATAGTAGTAGTTACATCGGTAGGGAGGCAGTTAATTTTAAGAGGATAAAATATTTATATGAGTTTTACTAACTCCAATAGTTAATCGTAATGATTTTAATGCCGTTAAACCCTATAATTACCAATAATTTAAACTAATAATCTCTTTTTCTTCTAATTACTAAGAAACTTTAATTTGTTATAATATTACAATAGTTGTAGTAATTTAGTCAGAGAAGGAGATTGGGATGAAACCATTCTGGAATTTTCCAGCAGCAGCTGGTGGGACAATAAACTCGATAAATAATGCAGGAATTGAAACTTTTCGAGGGAACGAGTTGGATTCTCTTACACGGGAAATTTGCCAAAATTCACTCGATGCGGTAAAGGATGAATCCAAACCGGTTATCGTGGAATTTAAAAGTTTTCGCATTGAAAGTAACCGTTTTCCTGAGAAAGCCGAGCTTATCGATGTTTTTAATAAATGTGAGACGACTTGGAAAGGTAAAAATGCAAAAATTGAACAATTCGTCGAACAAGCTAAATACATATTAACGAATAATGAAATTTCATTTTTAAGAATAAGTGATTTTAATACAAAAGGATTGGAGGGTGCAAGAACTGGTGAACTAGGTACTCCGTGGAGTTCCTTAGTAAAAGAAGCTGGTTCTTCAAATAAAGGTGATAGTTCCGGTGGTTCCTTCGGTATCGGAAAATCAGCACCCTTTGCCAACTCAAAACTTCGAACACTCTTTTATTCTTCTTACGATATGTCGGACTTCAAGTCTCATATTGGTGTGGCAAATATTATGTCCTTTGAAGCGAAAAAGAATGTTAATACACTAGGGACAGGTTATTTTACGAATATAGAAAACTCAACAGCAATAGAAGGTTTATTAAACTTAGATCCTACTTTCCAAAGGAATGAAAGTGGGACAGATATTTTCGTAACGGCTTTTGATCCAAAAGAAAATTGGGTTGAAGCGATGCGTAACTCGGTTATATTTAATTTCTTCATCACAATTTGGCAAAAAAAGCTTGTTGTAAAAGTAGAAAATGAAACAATATCCCATGAAAATATAGGTTCATTAATTGCAAATCTAGATGATGCAATTGAAGAATATCGCCATGTAAAAGATTACTTCAAACTTCTTACGTCTGATGAGAGTATAAAAGTACCTTATCCAAAGAAAGTCTATAAAAAACTTGGGAATTTTGAAGAAGGTGAGGCAACCCTTTATATCATGAAAGGGGAAGACTTAAATCGTCGTGTTTTAATGACCCGTAAAGCTGGAATGCGTCTTTTTGAACAAAATCGAATTAGTGGAAGTATAAGTTTTACAGGTGTTCTCATTATTACAGGTAAACAGATGAACCAAGTGTTTAAACGGATGGAAAATCCTGCTCATACTGATTGGGAGCCAAATCGAATAGAAGAAGCACCAACAGAGGCGAAAAAAGTTTACAGTGATCTACGGAAGTTTGTTAAACAAACAGTTCAACAACAATTTCAAGCAGAAACAACCGAAACAATGGATGCCTTTGGGTTAAGTGATTTTCTACCAGACACAACGACTGTAGCAGGGGAAGGTGAAGACAAGAAAGAATCCCTATCCCTAAAGATAAAATCAATTACCCAAAAGAAAAAAGAGAAGCCGAAGAAAAAATTAAAGAAAAAGCAAACGAAGGAAAATTTTGAGGATGAACTTGTGGACGCAGGAATAGCTCCAGAAGGTGAATTCGCTGGACATTCCAATGATGATCGAAATGAAGGTCAAGGAAAAGGCGGTGGCACTGGTAACGAGCATGGTGAACAAGGAGCTACAGAGGATGGTACGGGTGGCACACAAGACGGTAAAGGTGAAAAAGAAAAGAATAAGCCAATTGATGCAGATACTCGGTACATATGTTTGCAGAAGAATGAAGGATTATACCGTCTAAATATTCATCCGACAAAACGATTCGAAAAAGGGAAACTTGAATTTAAAGTTGTCGGAGAGCAAAGTGACTATATTCTTCCTGTGTTAGATGTGACGTCGGAAGATATTCAAATTACAAGTATTGATAAAAATATTGTACGTTTTATCAACCATTCAGGTAAAAAGCCAAAGAATATTCAGGTGAAGGTGGATTACGAACAATATTGTGTACTAGAGGTGGACTTATATGAAATTTAATAACTCATTCCCGTACCCTGTATTATCTAGTGAAAATGATAACTATAAAAATTCAAAGTTTGAAACAACTATAGAAGTACAAAAAATCTTTGGGCAACTTAGTATTAGTTTTAAAAGTAATTTACAGGATTCTACCATTACTCAACTAATTGCGGAAGAAAAGGCAAAATACGCTTTGCATATCGAATGTCCACAAACCAGTTACCGACAAATCTTCCAATCCGAAGAGCCCTATATACTAGAATCGATACCGGATAATCGGTTACGTGGAAAAGTGGATGTTCATCCATTTATTTTGGCAAGTGAGAAAATTGAAAACTACCAAAATCCTAATTTGAACGACTTTTATCAAGGATTCCCTATTACTTTTGAAAAGGGAAATATTTTAGCTATTGGGGAAGCAGTAGAAATTACTTTATTTGAAGAGGATGAAGAATCTCAAAACTTACCTTCCATTGTAACGATTCGCCGAGTGGAAAAAGAAAAGATAATGACAGTGGATATTGAGTCGGATCAAATTATTATTAAACTTCCTAAGAATGAGTATGACCAATACGCTATAAATGCAAGTTCTAGATTAAAAGAAACGATTCTTTCAGTTGTAATACTTCCATGTTTAATTGAGGTGTTTTATAGAATAAGGGAAGATCAAGATGAATACGTCGATCATAAATGGTATCAAATATTAAAACAAATATTTGAAAAGAATAATACGCCATTAAGTCAGTTTATTACTGGGACATTATCTCCTATAGAAGCTGCACAAAAGGTACTACAAAATCCATTAGAAAAAGCATTTATTGAAATTAAAAAAATTAGCGAGGCGGAGGACTAACAATGAAAATTAAATTTTTATCGGAAGAAGCATTGCAAGACCTTCGTGCAAATTTTGAAACTTATAAAACCCATTACTATAAAAAAGATGATGCATGGTTTGATGCATATTTTCAAAAAGAAGGCCATTTAATCGAATCAAAAATCGAATTTGAAAAAACGGTTTTTAACAATGATGAAAATTATATGGTCAGTGATTATGAAAACGTAAAAGTAATCTATGAATCATTAAAACATTTAACTGTTGCCCAAGCTACTCAAGAACGTCTTTGGTCAGGATTAGCCCATGTTCAAATGAGAGACTATATCTACTATAGAATTGCAAATGACATCGAAAAGAAAAACGATAAGCGTATTCAATCGGCAATTTTCTTTACAAATGGTGCAAAACGCTCCTTATTTGTTCATGCACTAGCACGGCTTTGGTGGGTTGGCTATATGACATATGATGAATTTAACAAAGAAAATCCATATTGGTTAACAGAATTTTTCTGCTCAGCAGATTTCTCAGCACGTTGCGTCGTATTTTTCTCAAGTAACTTCACATCCAATCCAGCTATCACAAAGGGAATATTACGTGCTTTAGTAGAATTACGTGATGAAGGTGTAGATATCAAACGTGCACACTTTGTAGAATCCACAAAATATTTAAATATTTCTGGTGGGGCGATGGTACTTGATTTGCTTGAAGAGGATGAAGTGAAAGAGATGATTGAGAAGAGAGTTAGAAAAGTTTTTGGTTTAGAATTGCAAAATGTTACTAGTGTTAAATAGTTGTATAGTAAAAAATTTCGGAGATGAATCTATGTATTTTAACAGTGAAAATGAACTGATTATAAAAGCAAAAGAAGCCCGTGGTAAAACTTTTAAAGAAATAGATAAATTTAATCGTTTAAGTAAAAAAGGTGCAACAGGTGCTTTAGGTAACATTATTGAAGAGAGTTTTTTTGGTTATGAAGTAAATAGTAAAGCTGAAGCAGATTTCTCAAATTTAGGTGTTGAGTTAAAGGTTACTCCATTTAAACAAAATAAAAACAAAACACTTTCTGCTAAGGAGCGACTTGTACTAAATATCATAAATTATATGGATGAAGTACATAACGATTTTTGGTCATCTAGTTTTTGGAAGAAAAATGAAAAATTACTCTTAATGTTTTACGAGTGGAAGCCTGAAATTGACCGAGGAGATTATAAAATTATTGAAACCATTTTATTTACTTTTCCAGAAGAAGATTTAGAGATTATAAAAAAAGACTGGGAATTTATTGTAAATAAAATCCGAGCTGGTGAAGCGCATAATCTCTCTGAGGGAGATACGCAATATTTAGGCGCATGTACTAAAGGAGCAAATAAAAATTCGTTAAGAGCACAGCCATATAGCGATGAATTAGCCATGCAAAGAGCTTACTCATTGAAACAGTCTTATATGACCACTTTAGTTAGACAAGTAATTTCAAATGAAAAGTTAGTGCAATTTGCAAGTGCAGATGAATTGAAGGAAAAAACGCTTGAACAATTACTTAAAGAACGATTTGAGCCATATACAGGTATGACAATGATGGAAATGGCTAACAAGCTAAATATAAAAATTAACCCTAAAAACCGTGCTGCGGTTGCAAATCTAATAAGTGCTTTGTTAGGTGTTAAAGGGACAAAGCTTGATAACATCGCAGAATTTGCAAAAGCGAATATCCAATTTAAAACAGTTAGACTTAAACAGAATGGTAAACCAAAAGAAAGTATGTCTTTTGTAAACATTGATTTTAATGAAATATTAGAAGAAACTTGGGAAGATTCCTTTATCCGAAATTATTTTTTAGAAACTCAAATTTTATTTGTTGTTTTCCAGTTCGATGAAGAAGATATTTTACGTTTTAAAGGAATTAAATTGTGGCATATGCCGCTTCAAACGATAGAAAATGAAGTGTTTAATTATTGGAGTGAAATTCGAAAGGTATTAATAGATGGAGTCGTTCTAACTAAAACGAGTAAGGGAGTGGAAAACAATTTTCCAAAGTCCAATTTTAATGGAGTTTTACACGTTAGACCAAAAGGCGCTGATGCTAATGACAAAGTTCAATTACCAGATGGACAATGGATTACAAAACAATGTTATTGGTTGAATGCTAGTTATATCGCTGAAATAGTGAGTAGTTTGGAGGTGTAAATTATGGCGGGCTACATATTTACACTTAATAATATTGATTCACTCAATAAAATTATTGAAGATGGTATTTACAGTACAAATTTAAACATTCCGAAAAATAATACTTGGAAACCTCACCACGAAGGTACTCTTGCTGATTATCTTTCTATGACTGAAGGAGATAACGTTTATTTCTTTATTAAAAGAAAAATATATGGAATAGGTAAATTAATTACAATAGCTGGTGATTGTAAGCTATTAAATTTCCCTAAAGCAGATATTCCAATTGTTAATGACTATAAGAATCTTCAAGATAAAATGATATTAAACAGTTCGGAGGAAAATTTAAAGAATCGTTTTATATGCACTTTTATAGGTGCACCTGCTTTTTTTAAAGAAGGTATTGATATGGATGATGTTTTAGAATCAAATCCAAATGCCTTTAAAATGTTAAGAGTTCTTTGGAAACTATCATTTATAAAAATTGATGATATTGAGAATAAAGCTCTCTTTGATATGATCTTAAAATCTAATGAGAAGTATATAAATAATCATTTATTTCACTTTAACTTCTCCTCTAACATGCATAATCGTGTTAAACAACTTTATAACGAAGAGTACACATTAAATTCTAAAAATACTTTAATTTTGGCTGCCCAAAATAATGAAATAAAGCATGAAATGGCAATAGAAGCTGGTTTAATTGATTATATTAAAAAGAACTCAAGTGGTATTTTTGGTCGTTGGGACTATTTATCCCATCAAGTTGTAGCATCACCTTTTAAACCAGTAGACTATATGGATAAAATGGATGTGTTTGGTTATCGATTTATTGAAGGGTATAAATCAACAATATCAAAATATCTAGTTGTTGAAATAAAAAAAGATGTTGCTAATGTCGATGTTGTAAATCAAGTAATGAAATATGTCGATTGGGTAAATAGAGAGTATAGTTATGGTGATTACAATATGATTGAGGCTTTTATTGTAGCTAAAGATTTTGAAATGGAAGTGATCGAACTTAAGGATTCTATTGCTAAACGAAATTTTACTCAAGGAAGAAGGCCACCCATCTCACATGAATGGTCCAATTTAAGATTAATAAAGTATAGTTATAATATAGATTCTCAGCAGCTGGAATTTGAAGAAGTTATTTAAAGTATTTGAAATATTAAATTTAGACAAAGTTAATTAAAATAGTTGATCTTTTCTTGAATTTTTATTATAATAGAGAAAAACAGAAAGGATGTTCGCTTATGGATAAAACTCTGAATGTAGTCGAGTTGTTTGCGGGCGTGGGCGGATTTCGATTAGGTTTAGAAAAAGCGAACTCGGACGTTTTTAAAACAGTTTGGGCAAACCAATGGGAGCCATCACGCAAAACACAAGATGCTTTTGATTGTTATACGAGAAATTTCTCAGAAGGAATTCACAGTAATGAAGATATTACTACAGTATCTGACGAGGTGTTTCAACAGCTTGAAATCGATTTATTAGTTGGTGGATTCCCCTGTCAGGATTACTCTGTTGCTCGCTCTCTCTCTGGTGAAAAGGGGTTAGAGGGAAAAAAAGGTGTTCTATTTTGGGAAATTAAAAGGGTACTTGAAAACTCCCATCCTAAATATGTGTTACTTGAAAACGTGGACCGTTTATTAAAATCTCCTTCTAAACAGCGCGGTCGTGACTTCGCCATTATGTTAGCAACATTTAGAGATTTGAACTATATCGTTGAATGGCGTGTTGTGAATGCAGCAGAATATGGCTGTGCACAAAAGCGGAGAAGGGTATTTATTTTTGCATATAAAAAAGATTTGGATTTTGCGGACAAGCAGTTAAGATTTAGTAAAAATGAAATCGTATTTAAAGAAGGTTTCTTTGCTAAGACTTTTCCTGTAAAACTTGAACCTTATAAAGGTAGAGAGTCTATGCATGAATTACCGCTAGATATTTTACAAATATCAGATGAATTTTCTTTTGGTTTCCATACTGCCGGTGTTATGATTGATGGAAAATTCTTCACTGCTCATACTGAAGTGGCAAATGAATCTTTTATTCCTCTAAAAGATATTCTTTTAGATGAAGATAAGGTAGAGGAGAAATTTTATCTAACAGAGGCCCAAGCAGAAAAGTTCGCATATTTACGTGGTCCTAAAAAGATTGAAAGAACCTCTGCAACAGGACATAAGTATATCTTTTCTGAAGGTGGAATGTCTCCAACAGATGACCTTGATGGACCGGGTAGAACAATGTTGACTAGTGAAGGTACTGTGAATAGAAGTAGCCATATAGTTGAAGTGAATGGGCGTAAACGATTTTTAACTCCAATTGAATGTGAACGTTTAAACTCCTTCCCAGACAACTGGACGGCAGGTATGCCAGATCGTATGCGGTACTTTTGTATGGGGAATGCTTTAGTAGTAGATCTAATAACAAAAATGGGGAAAACTATTTTAGACATTGATGCAGAGGAAAATGTAACATCTGAGCAAATTGAGTTACTAATTTAAAGACAAAGACTATGGGAGACCATGGTCTTTTTTATATGAAAGAACTAACCTATTGACTCTTAAATCTAATAATTTTCTCCACCGCTGGAATATCTGCTGGTGCAAAGTTGAGGGAACGAATTTCTTCACGCGTAACCCATTTTGTATCAGCGTGTTCCGATACGGTAGGTTGTCCATCAACGAGTTTTGCTTTGTAAGTTTCGAGTCTAACAACCATTTTATCGTACTCGTAAGTGGTATCTTCCACTTTTTCTCCAACTGAAATGGTACAGTTGAACTCTTCTTGGATTTCACGAGCCAATGCTTCTTCAGGAGTTTCCCCATCTTCAATTTTTCCACCAGGAAATTCCCAATAGTTCGGTAGAGACATTTTGGGACTTCTTAAAGCACAAAAGATTTCATTCTTGTCATTTTCGATAATCGCTCCGACTACATGAACTTGTTTTTTCATTGATTCCTCCATGCTTTTAACATTGGGTTTCCTGTATTTTATCATTAATAAAATAGAATTGTTTATAAATCAGCATATTCTCATAAATGACAAACAGCTCGTCTGTGTAAAAATATAGAGGGAACCCAAGTCTTATTGGTTTCCCATTATAACATCCCTTTAAATCATTTAATCGCTATAAAAACCTCAATTTCTCCATTAGGATAATATTTCTCAAAATCGTAAGTGTACGCTCTGTTCAGTGTACCTGATTCCTCGCGTTCCCAGATGGTTTTCCAAGTGTTTAAAGTGCCTTGTTCATCTGCTGTGTCTACATTAAAGATTTCATATTTTGTGTTATTCGGTATTTCGAGGGAAGGTTGGTTTTGGCTATCTTCTAGTGCAATACTTAATGTGTAATCACCTTTATAGTTACTCTCGTAGGTATGATAGACACCGTAGACAATACTATCTTGCCCCGTTAGACGACTAGATGCATCCTTCCACAATCCTGAAATTTTTTGTAGCAAAAGATCATCATTAAAATTATTCGTTCGCACACTATTGATTACTGTTAATTTCATAAGGTTATCACTCCACACTAATTTTTCCAATCTTTTATTAAACGCTTAACTTAATTCAAAAAAGGGAACGTTTGTTCTTATAATGATTATAACGAAGAATCCTACTGGCATCAATACCAAAATTTACCTCGAGTAAATCTTTTATTTTCTTCTTCCCAAAGGTATTTCCATACTATTTGTTTAACTATTACTATAGCAGAATTGAATTAACAGAGGGGAGGAACTGTCTATGAAATGGGATACGCCGGAGAAGTTAAAAGGTTTATTATGTGAACTTGTGAGCTGGGAGAGCCAGACGTTGACAAAAGGAGAACAAGAATTTTCTAAAAAACTATATGCGAAGTTTCAGCTCCTTCCGTACTTCCAAGAAAATCGTGACTATTTACAAACAGTTGAGGTGGAAGGGGGAAGACAGGTAGTATCTGCATTGTATAGGCATCCAAAGGCAAAAAAGACTGTGGTGCTCATTAGCCATTTTGATACAGTTCAAATCGAAGAGTATGGTGCACTCATGCCCCTGGCTACTTTGCCAGTAGAGTTAACTCAAGCATTTAAAGAGGCAAAGGGGATGTTAAATGAACAGGCGCAAAAGGATTTGGATACAGGGGATTACTTATTTGGTCGCGGTGTCATGGATATGAAAATGGGACTTGCCCTTCATATGCAAGTGCTGGAGCGTGCCATTGAAGAACAATGGAATATGAACTTGCTTTTAATAACGGTGCCCGATGAAGAGGTAAACTCAGCTGGAATGCGTCAAGCCGCAAAGCATATTGCAGAAGTATCCAATCATTATGATCTTGACATTAGCCTCTTTTTAAATAGTGAACCTTCTTTTTCCCAAGACCCTTATGACTTGCAAGAATATATTTATACCGGGTCCATCGGTAAGGTGATGCCAGCTGCGTTATTTTACGGAAAGGAAACCCATGTGGGAGAGCCTTTAAAAGGTCTAAGTGCCCCTTTTATGAGCGCCTTTTTAGCAACTGAAATGGAATGGAACGAGGCCTTTGTTGAAACTGTTTATGGTGAGCAAACACCATTACCTGTTGCATTAAAACTACGTGATTTGAAGGAGCAGTATTCTACCCAAACGCCTTACCGGGCAGTGGCGATGTACAACGTTTTTTTAATGAAGCGAAGTGCTGCCGAAATTTTAGATTTATTTGAACAAGTGACAGTCCGGGCAATGGAGAAGTGTCAAGCCCGCTATGATGAAGTGTGTGCAAAAATGAACGTCCATCCGATCGGTCAAATACGTACGATTCGTTATAGTGAACTACTAAACTATGCAAAGCAAAAGCTTGGTGACGATGAAGTAGAACAATTAATAGAAGAAATAATCGCGAAAGCAGATTTAGATGAACGGGACCAATCTTTTTTCATTGCAGATAAACTAATGATTCATTGCCAGGAATTAGCGCCGGCAGTTGTTGTGCTATTCGTTCCACCATTTTATCCTGCGGTTAATTCGAGTGATCATACGTTAGCAAAAAAAGCGATTGATTTCGTATTACAGGCATCGAAGCCTTATGAAATTCCATTGCAGCAAGTACATTATTTTAATGGTATTAGTGATTTAAGCTATTGCCAACTAAGCGAGGATACGGGTTGGCAAGCATATGAAGTGAATACGCCCGTTTGGAAACGCACATACGATATTCCTTTTGACCACATTGCAACATTCAATGCCCCTGTGCTAAATGTCGGGCCATATGGGAAGGACGCCCATCAAATTTCAGAGCGGCTCCATATGAAAAGTGCTTTCTATGAAATGCCTGACTTAATTTATCAACTTTTAAGATTTGTTGAGAAGGAAACAGCAAATGAAATAGATGAAACATGAAGTGTAAAGAAGAAGTGGAGGGTCAACATGAACATTCGTATATTAAAACAAGAAGATGCACAAGTCTATCAATCTTTGCGTTTAAGAGCATTGCAAACAAATCCGGAAGCCTTTGGGTCGACTTATGAGCGGGAAGTGGCCTTTACACAGGAAATGGTGGAAGAACGTATTCGGGCAACAGAAGATAGTTACGGACTAGGGGCATTTGATGAAAAGGGTGAGTTGCTCGGCGTTGTACGATTTGTGCGAGAGACGGGTATGAAAGAAAAACATAAAGGAACGATTTATGGGATGTATGTAGCACCTGAGACGCGCGGTCAAGGAGTCGGTAAGGCGCTACTACAGGAAGTCATTTCACGAGCGAAGGATTTTGAAGGGGTGGAACAAATTCGTTTACAAGTTGTCTCAACCAATGAATCCGCCAAAAAACTTTATCAGTCTCTCGGATTTGAAACGTACGGAGTGGAACCAAGGGCACTGCTCCATAACGGTCAATATCTCGATGAGGATATGATGGTGTTGTTTTTAAATAAATAACCCTCCAAACCCCAGGGTACTGACCATCATTTTTGAGACAATAAGAAAACACCCTACTTTACAGTTAGTTGACGGTATTTAACCGGCGATTGGCTGTTTAGTTTCGTTTGAATACGGATATTGTTATAATATTTTATATAGTTTTCGACGATTTGGATCACATGCGCATTCGTTGTGCGATTGATTCCGTCGAGATAGAACGTTTCAGACTTTAGCGAGGAGTGAAACGTTTCAATTGGAGAATTATCAGCGGGCGTGCCTTTACGAGACATGCTCATGGTAATTCTTTTTTCTTTTACTGCCTTTTGATAGTCATAGGACGTATATACAGAACCTTGATCGCTATGCAGGATACAGCCTTCAGGTAATTCTGGTAGCTGATTTAATGTATCTAAAACAAACTCTGTATCTTGAGTAAATCCGATTGTACGCGCTACAATCTCGCCATTAAAGACATCTAGAATACTTGAAAGATACATCATTGATTGACCAAAAGGCAAGTAGGTAATATCTGTTACTAACTTTTCAAATGGTGCTTCCGCTGTAAATTCACGATTTAATAAATTCGGTGCGACGTATGCTGGTTGTCCAGTGCGTTTACGTTTCTTCACTTTTACTCGACACTGCCAACCATATTTTTGCATTACTTTTTGTACTGTATTTTCACTTATCGGTTCTCCATAAATGCTTGTGATTTTTCGGTATCCGTATCGATATTTATGAAGTTTACACAACTCACCCATTCTCTTATCCCGAATGTCTTTCTTTGTTTCAACGTTATTATTCTTTTTCCAACGATAATAAGATGATCTACCTACCCCCAAGTGGTCACAGATTTCGCCAATTGTCATGACTTCTTTTAGTTCTTCTACCAATTGCACAACTATTCTTGGTACCACTTCCTTTCCCATTCTGCGTACTTTTTTAAAACTTCAATTTGTTGCTTTAAATAACGGTTCTCAGCCTTTAATTTAGCTGTTTCATTTTCATATTCTGGTCCTTTACCATAGGTATATTGCTTTCCAACTGGCTGTTCAAGGCGATGAAGTTCTCCATTTCGATACCACTTCATCCACGTTTTTAGTTGTGTATAATTTCGAATATTCAATTCTTCTAAAACTTGATTAACAGGTATTCCTGCTAATCTCATTTCGATTGCTTTCATTTTAATTTCTACTGGATAACTAACTCTTGTTCCCATAGAAAAAACACCTCCACGTTGGATTTATAGGTTTAATACCCGTTTTTCAACGAAAGGTGTTTTTATTTGTCTCATTTTTTTAGGTCAGTGCGCAGTGAAACCTATGTCTCCCTGGGGTTTTTTAGCTCCATTAAAACTGCGTTTGTTATTTATTGTTAAAATAGCCAAATTCCGAAACTTACCAACTTCCTACAACGTCTCTATACGCAAATAGAACTAATACTTTTTCTTTACTTACTACTCCCTTTTTCATGCCCGAAAATACGGCCGATGCATAAACTACATAACGAAAGGTGATAGGCGTGACAGCAAAGAAGAACGCAAACCAAACAAAAAAACGAATCTTAAAACGGGTGCTCCTCGTATTACTTACTATCTGTTTGCTAATAGCGGGGATAATTGGATATGGGGTTTACTGGCTTTTCTTTGATTGGAGCCGTTTTAAACAAGATTTCATCACAGAATCCACATCTCCTCAAGGCACTTATACTATTCATGCTTATCGATCAGACTCAGGGGCGACGATTTCCTATGCGGTTCTTGGAGAACTCATCTTTAATAAAGAAGAGAGGAAATCGAAAAAAATTTATTGGCAATATCGGGAAGAGGACGCAGAAATCGAATGGATCGATGATGATACGGTTCGCATTAACGATGTGACATTAGAACTACCTGAACAATCTTATGATTATCGAAAAGGAATCAACTAGTCGAAAAAAGAATGATAGGAATGAATTCATATGGAAAAGATAACTGTACATAAGTGGATGGAATACGATTCACAATTCAACTTTGTAGGTGGTCAAATCGCCCATGATGGAACATTATTGCTCATTGAAAGTAGTTTGGAAGAATTGGATTTTTTCAATCGCCCGGTCCCTAAAAATGATTGGACGATTCGCATTATAAACGGAGAAACGATTGAAACGGTGATATTACCTCATGTGCCACTCATGCCGACGGAAGTTGATTTATTTTCTGATGGGACACTTTTACTTGTTCAAGGGCGCTGTGTAAAAGATGGTGATTACGTTGAAAGAAATGCCCGCAGATACAATCAAAACGGTCAATTAATCGACGCCTTTACATTAGGAGATGGCATCAATCAAGTTCAAATCGATGAGAAGGACACAATTTGGGTCAGCTATTTTGATGAAGGCGTATTTGGTAATTTTGGCTGGGAAGAACCGATGGGAAGTGACGGACTCATTGCTTACACTCAGAATGGAGAAAAATTTTGGGGTGCCCAACACTATGACATTTGTGATTGTTATGCGATGAATGTCGTGAGCTCAAAGGAAGTTTACTTCTATTATTATGATGATTTTTGGTTCGTTCAGCTGTCCGATCTGAAAGAAGTCCAACGAAACCGTATAGAAGGTAGCCCGATGATCCATCAATTTTTAGTCGATGAAGAAGGAATCATCGGCCAATTAGATCAGTCTACGCTTATCCGTTATCGTTTAAAGGGGAAAACCTTTGCTTCCAAAGACAAAGTTCAGTTTGTCGATGAAACGGGTAAACGGGTATTAGGCCACACATTCATGCGCGGGAACTATTTGTACATTTGTGGGAAAGATGGAATCTATCGAAAATAAATCTCCTTGTTTAAAAATTTTTTCAACTTCTAAAAAAATTTTAATCCCTTCCTAAATAAACCGCTTTCAATAAGGAATGAATCTATACGAGAAATTCAATTACGTTAAGTAGCATATAACCGTAAATGTGATGGAACCCCTTCCGCAAAACCCGTCTAAATCTTTGGTTTTTAAGCGTTCTTTGGAGATAGTGGAAGGAATTTTCTCTTACTTATTTGACATAAAAGGAGTATTATTATTGTTAGATAATAGTAGATATTTTAACCATAATATTTATAATAGACTATGGTATGATTATAATAAATACAGAAAAGGTGAGTCTCTAGGTTTCCTAGGAATTGTAACACCAAAGCGAAAGCGCCTACATCTTTTTTGCAAATATAGGGGAGATAAGGAAGGTTATTATGAGTACTAGATATGAAAAAACAGACGTTATCTTAATTGGTGCCGGAGTCATGAGCGCGACTTTGGGAGCTTTACTTAAAGAGTTAGCACCAGATTGGGAAATTAAAGTGTTCGAAGCACTGGATAAACCAGGTGAAGAAAGCTCGAACGAATGGAATAATGCGGGAACAGGGCACTCTGCATTATGTGAGCTTAACTATACTACTGAAAAACCAGATGGTTCTATCGATATTGCAAAAGCGATTAAAATTAATGAGCAGTTCCAACTTTCTAGACAATTTTGGTCTTACCTTGTAAAAAGTAACTTAATTAGCAATCCGCAAGACTTCATTATGCCAATCCCACACATGAGCTTAGTAATGGGAGATAAAAATGTAGAGTTCTTGAAAAAACGTTTTGAAGCACTTTCGAACAATCCGTTATTCCAAGGCATGGAATATTCTGAGGATCCAGAAAAACTAAAACAATGGATTCCACTTATTATGGAAGGTCGTAATACAGACGAACCGATTGCTGCAACGAAAATCGACTCTGGTACGGACGTAAACTTCGGTAATTTAACTCGTATGTTATTTGATCACTTACAAAACCAAAACGTAGAAGTAAACTACAGACATTCGGTTTCAGATCTTAAACGTACAAAAGACGGTATGTGGGAAGTAAAAGTACACGATCTTGACGGTTGCCGTATGGAATACCATAAAGCAAAATTCGTCTTCATCGGTGCTGGTGGCGGAAGCTTACCATTACTACAAATGACAGGTATTCCTGAGTCAAAACATATCGGTGGTTTCCCTGTAAGTGGATTATTCATGGTATGTAACAACCAAGAAATCGTAGAACAACACCATGCGAAAGTTTACGGTAAAGCAAAAGTGGGTGCACCACCAATGTCTGTTCCGCATCTTGATACTCGTTATATTGATAACAAAAAATCATTATTATTCGGACCATTTGCAGGCTTCTCTCCGAAGTTCTTAAAAACAGGTTCTTATATGGATTTAATCGCATCTGTAAAACCTAACAACGTATTTACAATGTTAGCAGCAGGTATGAAAGAAATGTCTCTAACAAAATACTTGATCCAACAAGTATTGTTATCAAACGAACAACGTTTAGAAGAGTTACGAGAGTTTATTCCAAATGCGAAACTGGAAGATTGGGATATTGTAGTAGCTGGTCAACGTGTTCAAGTTATTAAAGATACAGAAGCTGGCGGTAAAGGTACACTTCAATTCGGTACAGAAGTTGTAACAGCTGCGGACGGTTCAGTAGCTGCATTACTTGGAGCTTCTCCGGGCGCATCAACAGCTGTTCACGTAATGCTTGAAGTAATCGAAAAATGCTTCCCTCAACACGTGAAACAATGGGAGCCAAAAATTAAAGAAATGATTCCTACTTACGGCGTTTCTTTAACTGACAAACCAGAGTTAATCCAAGAGGTTCAATCATCTACTGCAGAAGTACTTGGTTTAAACGATAAAGAATTATCTCATAGCTAATTTGATATAAACGATACAAATCACCTCAACTCTATCATTTCGATAGGGATGGGGTGATTTTTTGTTTTGTTCTTATGCTAAAAGAACTATCCTTTCGGTATAGCATAGGGCTAAATATCAATCGTTTTTTCCTCTTTTAGTAAAGTATTTTCTACTTATGTCGATATTCTTATTGAAAAACATACTCATTCGGGAGGTTTTAACATGGACATTCAACAGCTTGGCAAACAGTTTATTGCAGGTGAATGGAGAGACGGGCAAAGTAGTCGAACGCTCAACAATATTAATCCGTACAACGATGAAATCATTACAACTTACAAGATCGCAAATGTTGACGATATCGATGGAGCTTACAAAGCCGCTGCAAAGGCAAAGTTAAAGTGGGATAAAGTAAACCCGTATAAAAAACGGGATATTCTTGAAAAGGCTGTTCAGTATATCGAAGATCATGAAGAAGAGATTACGGCCATTATTATGGACGAACTAGGGGGAACAAGACTAAAAGCAGCCTTTGAAATTGGTCTTGTTAAGAACATTATTAAAGAAGCGGCTACGTTCCCATTAAGAATGGAAGGCAAAATTTTACCGTCTACAATCGATGATGTGGAAAATCGCTTATATCGAATTCCTGCTGGAGTAGTAGGCGTCATTAGTCCATTTAACTTCCCATTTTTCCTATCGATGAAATCTGTTGCCCCAGCCCTTGGTGCAGGTAATGGTGTCGTGTTAAAACCCCATGAAGATACACCAATTATGGGCGGAACATTAATTGGGAAAATTTTTGAAGAAGTGGGAGTTCCTAAAGGGTTAATCAACGTCGTAGTAACGGATATTAACGAAATTGGCGATGCCTTTGTAGAACACCCAATTCCTCGAATTATTTCCTTTACGGGTTCAACCCAAGTAGGAAGTTACATCGGACAGCTAGCTGTGAAAAACTTTAAAAAGCCTTTACTCGAATTAGGCGGGAACAGTGCCTTTATTATATTAGAAGATGCTGATCTAGAATATGCGGTCAATGCAGCTACATTCAGCCGATTTACTCATCAGGGGCAAATTTGTATGTCCGCTAACCGAATTCTTGTTCAACAATCTATTTATAACGAGTTCATTGAAAGATACGCGAAAAAAGTTGCTTCGTTGAAAGTAGGCGATCCAAAAGATCCGGAAACAATTATCGGACCAATTATTAACGACCGCCAAGTGAACAATCTCGTTGCTTTAGTGGAAAAAGGAATGGCAGAAGGGGCAACACTACTTCTTAAAGGAAAAGTGAATGGAAGATTGCTAGAGCCAACGATTTTAACGGATGTAACGCCGGATATGACGGTAGCTCAAGAAGAGTTATTCGGACCAGTCGTATGTGTCATTCCATTTGAAACGGAAGAAGAGGCAATTGAAATTGCCAACAATACCCGTTTTGGTTTAAGTGGTGCAATCCATACGTCCAACGTTGAGCGGGGAGTGGAAATGGCGAAGAAAGTACATACCGGAATGATCCATGTTAATGATTTAACAATCAATGACGAACCAAACGTTGCCTTTGGTGGAGAGAAACAATCCGGTTTAGGCCGTTTAAACGGTGAATGGAGTCTAGAAGAATTTACGACTTTAAAATGGATTTCGGTGAACTACGGTCAAAGAGTTTTACCATATTAAGAGGAAAAGAGTGAAAATTGATGTCACAACATGAATTAATTAATGCCTTTTTAAAAGTAGCACCATTGTTAAATGACCTTATTCAAGACGATATTACGGTAGGGATTTATGATACTGAAAAACTTCTGTTAAATATTCCTGGAAAAACATTCTCGTTAAATGTAACCCCTGGTGATCCATTAGTAGAAGGGGATATTGTAACAGATGCAATTCGAACAAACTCTAGTTTATCGGCGATTGTTCCGAAAGAGTTATTCGGATTCCCATTAGTTGCTCGTGCCATTCCATTGCGAGATGAGAGAGGGAAAGTCATCGGCGGAGTTGGTATCGGAACAAGTTTAGAAAAGGCGAACAAGCTATTTGAAATGGCGGAAAGCTTCTCTGCCATCGTTGAACAAACGGCTGCATCGATTGAAGATATTAGTGATTCGGTTACCCAACTCTCAGGTCGTGTAACAGACATTACGGGACAAATGAAAGACGTTAGCTCAAGTGCTGTACAAATTAGTGAAATCTCTGCCGTTGTAAAAGGAATTTCTGACCAAAGTAACTTGTTAGGGTTAAATGCGGCGATTGAAGCAGCAAGAGCAGGGGAAGTCGGAAAAGGCTTTTCCGTAGTAGCCGATGAAATCCGTAAACTTGCTACCTATTCAAAGGAAAATGTAAATCAAATTAACGTTATTACAAAAGATATCCACGAACTTTTAACAACGTTGAATCAAGCCTTTTCCGAGATTAATTCATTAACAGATACTCAATCAGGCTCAATTCAAGAATTTTCCGCTACAATCCAAGAAATTAATAGAAAAGCTTTAGAACTAGCCCAATTAGCAGAAGACTCGCTATATGGGGATAGTAAGAAGTAAACCTTTAATTAACCTATAAACATTCAATCCTATTGATTGTTTATAGGTTTTTTGTTTTCGCTTATTTTGGACATTCTAAATGACCTAAACGTAAGTGGTAATGTATGACTATTTATTCTCAAAATATGATACCTATGATAGACTTAAATTGAATATTTTAACAGAATAAAAATTTAGAGGAGATGTTTTGATGGGGTTCTTTGACTTAAAGGCTATTTGTGGGGTATGTAATGAAGAAGTAGGGTTAAATCGGTTTAAAATTAAGAAATCCGATGCTTGGATCTGTCCGAGTTGCTTAAAAAAAGCTGGTGGTGTTACGGTTGTTAATTTAAATAAAATCACAGCAGAAGAAATCCAAAACATTATCCAAGAAAAAGAAGACAAACTAGGCGACGATCCAATGTCACGAGCTGAAAATATGTACCAATATTGTAAAGACAATAATTTCGGCTCAGGATTTACAGATAAGTGGGGAGTTAAACATTTTAAAGTATTACAAGACAATCTTTTACGGGGCGAAAAGGTATTAATGACGTTTATAGGATTACATAATTATATATCAGCTACCAAACACGACAGTAACTACGCCTATGCTATTACGAATAAAAGAATCCTTTTTGGTCAGAAGTCTTTAACTGGAGAGAAATTCAAAGCTGTTCAGTTCGACAAAATCAATGACATTACTTTTCAAAAAGGGTTAGTGTTCGGGATACTAACAATCGATACGCCTCAAGAAAAATTTAATGTTGGATTAGATGCCGGTTGTGCAACTTCTATTAATAACAAAATTCACGAGGTATTCGATAACTTAAAATCTGCCAGTTCTCAAGGAAATATTCCACAGGCTACAAACCCATCCATTTCTGCTGCAGATGAGATTTTAAAATTTAAAAAGTTATTAGATGCAGGTATTCTTACACAAGAAGAATTTGAAGCAAAGAAGAAACAACTATTAGGAATATAATTCATAGATAGCCATCCTAAGTCAGTAAAAGTTAATGGCATGTCATCAAAAAAGCATTGATCCATAAAGGATGTATGCTTTTTTACCTAATATAAGCATACCCCCGTCCTAAATTGTAGAACGGGGGTTATGCTGCTACTTCTCATCTTCTGAACGATTTTCAATACGCTCATCTAGTTCTTTCTTTTCATCGTGCCACCATAATGCTTCTTCTGGTTCTTCTAAAATTTCTTTTATTTCAATTTTCTCTTCAACCGCTGGCGGTGAACCTCGAAGAGCCTTACCGGAAGTCTCTTTTAGAAAGATGGTTACTACAATAATTCCGACAATCGATGCAAAAATGAGATAGTAGGCAGGTATCATTTCATTCATCGTTTTGCTAATTAACCAAGAAATAAGTAATGGTGTCGTACCACCGAACAATGATGCGGAAATATTAAATGTAATCGCTAATGCCCCATTGCGTACATTCGTAAAAAATAGGGAAGGTAATAACGCTGGCATGGTCCCTTGAAAAGAAGAGGAAAATATGCCGAGAATCATTAATCCTAAAAATACAAGTATGGTGTTATCACTAGCAATCAAATTAAAGGCAGGTATACTTAAAAGGATCAACCCAATTAAACCGCCTTGAATGATTTTCTTTGCTCCAATCCGGTCACTAAAATAACCCATTAATAGAACTATTGGAATCATTATCACCATCACAATGACAATTAACAAAAGTCCTTCTGTTTCTCCATAGCCAAGAACAGCCGTTAAATGGGACGGCATGTAAGATAAAACGGTATAGTTTACAACGATATAAAAGAAAACAACGAACATACCGATCAGGATAGCTCTCCAATGGAACAGTAAAATATCCTTTACAGATACATCTTCATCTTCTGATTTTTCTTCCTTCATTGCCTCAAAAGCAGGGGTTTCTTCTAAATTATTTCGCAAATAAAAGCCAATTAACCCAATTGGGGCAGATAAGAAGAAGGGAATACGCCAACCCCAATCTAACATGGTTTCTTCCCCTAAAATATAGGTGAGTAATGTAACCAGGCCAGCTCCTGCGATATAGCCAACTAAGGTACCGACCTCAAGAGCACTAGACATAAATCCTCTTTTCTTATCAGGAGTGGATTCGGCAATAAATGTCATAGCCCCTGAATACTCACCACCCGATGAAAATCCTTGAACTAAACGAGCGATGAGTAAAAGGACAGTAGCAGTGTAGCCAATCGATGCATGACTTGGGATTAAACCAATACTTAACGTAGCCAGAGCCATCATGATTAAGGTGATGGCTAAAACCTTTTTACGGCCTAACCGGTCCCCAAGCATCCCAAAGAAAATGCCACCAAGTGGGCGAGCAACAAAGGCAACGGCAAAGGTTGCAAAAGAAAATACTAATTGCATAGGACCGCTTACTTCAGGGAAAAATACTTGTCCAATTGTTGCAGCGAGATAAGAGTAAATACCAAAATCAAACCATTCCATTCCATTACCAACAGCAGTTGCTACAACGGCCTTCCGTGCTGATTTCGTGTCAACGATGGTAATTTCTTCTTTCTTCAACTTTGGTTTCGATTTTTGGCTATGTTCGTTTTTGTTATCAGCCAATCGAAAAGCCTCCTTGTTGATTTATTGGTACTTATCTTAAAATGTCCAAAATTTATTGATTTATATCTTTTCATATTTCCTCAGTTTGAGAAAAATAAAAAACGCTTTTCCTATTTTTAGAAAAGCGCATCATGGGTAGTTTATTTTATCTTCGGCTACTTCTTTGAATCAAAAAAGTTCGAAATGAACTCCTCGGATTATTCTTTTAACATTGAATATTTACGATATGCTTTATAAAAACTGAAACCAAAGAAAACGAGCATAAGGGCAGGAAGCAATCTTAAAAGGGCAAATGGAGTTTCAAATAACAATGCTTTCCAGAATAAGGAACCTTCCATGCTCCAAAGACCTTCTGTTAAATATAAACCTGAATCTTTAAAAAGCAAATAAGAGACAAACAATAACAGTACACATAAACTAGATGAATAACCCATCAATCTTTTATAATAATTACTCTTCGATTGGCGATCCGAGAAGATTTCATTTTGATTATCGTCTTCTTTTTGCCAATATTGAATGCCACCAAGCCAGGAGCCATTTATATAATGCCAACCGAAATCTTCATATATTCCTTTGTACTCTTCGTACTTTTTCTTTGATAAATAATCTTGATAATCCAGTCGCATCACATATTTTTTGTCGGTTTTTTCGAAAGTATATACTCCGAATCCGCTAGTATTTGTACATCGATAACCTTTTTGTAATTGCTCGTTCAGCCATTGTTCCTCTTTTTCGATATCAAAAAACATCTTAAATCTCTTCATTCGATTCACTTCCTTCGTACAGAGATAAAATATGCAGTAACCTGTTTTGTTCTAATTTCAAAATCGCGCTTCCTTCTTCAGTTATCATATAAACTTTTCTCCGCCCTTCCTCTCCAACAGGTTCGATCCAACCATGTTTGTTTAAGTTTTCAATTGCACCGTATAATGTACCAGCTGCTAAAATAACAGTACCGTTACTCATCTGTTCTATCTTTTGCATGACGGCATAGCCATGGAGTGGCTCACGCAAAGCTAATAAAATATAATGCATCGTTTCAGACAATGGTAATAATTTATGTTTCATCTTCTCATCCTTTATTCAGTTCGACTATATAGTTCAACTTAATAAGAATATAATACAGTTCAACTGAATAGTCAACAAATTTCAAAAATAATTAAAGAAACTAAAGTAAAAAGCTTGATAGCAAGGGGAAATCAAGCTAAAAAGCCGATTTCCTTATGGAACGGAAAGCGATTTGCCCTATAACGGAAAAAAGCGATTTTCTTTAATGAAAATCGCACCCAATTGTGGAATATATTTACTTAAAAGTAACCCTTTAATGGAATAACTATGATATTAGTAGGCGATACCTACACGCGTTTTTATATAATCGTTACTTTGTATTTGGCTAAATGCAAATTCTGCTGTATCCGGGACTGAAACTTTACTACCACCCTCCGGTAAAAAATGGCGTTCTATTCGATAGTTACCTAATCTTTCTCCATCCGGCAAATATGTAGGACAGACGATTGTCCATTCGAGGTTTGATTGTTGGAGCATATCGTACACTTTATTATGTTCTTCGGCAGCACGTACGGACTTTTGTTTTGATTCACTTGACTGATAACGCAATAATTTTGGGCTAATTCTACTTTGCAGGATTCCGGCAGTTCCTATAGTGATAATTCGTTTTATACCTTCTTTTTCCATAGCTTCTATAATAAGTGGCATACTTTCTGATAAAGTGTTTCCTCCATCAGTATTGAGTGCACTAATAATGACATCAATCCCATGCATCGCACGTATGATATCATCTTTATTTAAAACATTACCTTCAATTATAGTTAAATTTTCTTGATTTGTTTGAATCTTCTCTGGAGTGCGAACTAGTACAGTAACCTGATGTCCGTCATGAAGGGCATAAGAAACTATTTGGCTTCCAACTCGTCCAGTTCCACCTAAAATTAATATATTCACTAGTGAACCTCCTTGTATGAATCCGAACATAACACTGAGCTGCTATTACTAAAGTATATTATATAATTTCACAATCCCTTTATAAATGAGGAAAGAAATCTAACTTTATTTAAAATTATCCTTTCGGTTATAAAAATATTTTTTCGGAAATTCAAGCAAAGACATTATATGTAGGTGGAAGGGCGGATTCAGGAAGGGGAATTACTAAAGGAATGTAAAGTTGTAGGCCTATTGTAAATGAAAATAACCAGAGCAGTACAGGCTACTCTGGTTTCTTGGTGGTGGGTATCTTATTTTCTAAATGAATCAACAGATAAAGTTTTACACATATGTTCATATTGATGATCACTAATGACTAAGTCAGCAACTTTCTTGTATCCTAAATTAGCATATAATTTTCTCGCTTTCGGATTCGCCATATCAACATTAAGACCAATCGTATGATAACCGGCATCCAACGCCGTTTTACTCATTTCGTTCAGTAAAGCAGAGCCAATCCCCATTCCTCTAAATTTTCCGTTTACGACGACGGAATCGATATACCATTCATCTGGAAGTGTCTCTTTATCAACAAATAAATTATCATTAGGATCAAAACCGTTTTTCAGTAATACGTTTCTAAATGGCTCATCAATGATTGGTTCGTCTTCTGCGGGATAGCCAAAAATAATCCCAGCAATTTCGCCATTTACCTCATATACTAAGCCTCTTTTAAAACCAAATCGATATGTAGGGTCGGCAACGGATTCTGCTACCATTTCAAGTAATTTATTTTTAGAAATTTTCTTAAGTAAAGGTAACTCCATATCCTCAAAGATTACCCATAACAGTTTTGCAATTTCCATACGATCGTTTTGGGTGGCCATTCTAATCATTCATATCCAACCTTCCATATTTTCACTATTCAATTGTTAAGTCTAACCCTTTTATATTTCTAGGGCAAACGGTGGGCCTACTCGTTGCATGGGTTAGTTTGTTAGGGTGTAAATTTTTTCCTTGTCTTCTTAAAGTTATTTCCATCTACATCAATATTTCGATTATAGTTGAAATATAGGGCTGTTATAATGAACAGACAGATTGGTCATTCAATGAAGTAGGGAGATAAAAAAATGAATACGTTCAAATTTACACTGTTAATACTTTTAACCACATTTTTAATGGGTTCTTCTTTTGCTGTCGTAAAGTTTGGTTTACCATACTCGTCCCCGTTGTTATTAGCAGCACTTCGCTTTACCCTTGCCGGACTTATTATGGCGGTAATTGTGTTTATTTTAAAAAGACCGCATCCGACATCTATCAAAAATTGGATGAAAATGTTTACGATTGGTGCTTTTCAAACGGCTGGTGTTATGGGGTGTATTTTTTTAAGTTTACGGACCATCACAGCGAGTGAATCTTCTATTCTTACATTTACGAATCCGTTACTTGTTGTTGTATTCAGTACGATTTTTTTAAAAACACATTATAAATTTTATCAATGGATAGGTGTTCTTTTTGGATTAGTAGGGGTAAGTATTACAATGGGCGCACAACTAGAATTGAAGATTGGGATTTTTTATGGAATTCTTTCTGCAGTTTTTTGGGCAATCGCCACATTATTAGCGAATAAATGGGGAGTACATTTCGATACGTGGGTTTTATCCGCCTATCAAATGCTTTTTGGTGGATTACTGCTTTTACTTAGCAGCTTTATGTTTGAAAAATCATTTTTTATTTTAAACAGTCATTCATTACTTATTTTATTATGGTTAAGTATTATGTCTTCAATTGTTCAATTTGCCGTCTGGTATTATCTTTTACAAAAAGGCGATCCTGGAAGAACGAGTGCTTATTTATTTTTAGCACCTTTCTTTGGTGTCATATCTGGCTGGTTACTATTAGGGGAGCCATTATACCCTTCCATTATCGTAGGCGGCATGTTTATTATTATTGGAATCTATCTTGTAAATAGCAATTTTCAGAAGAAAACCGTAGAAAATAAAATTTAATTATAGCCCCCTCATAATACTAGTCTGTCTAGTAAGGAGGGGGTTATTCGATTCTCCAAGGAGGAACGTTGTTACTAACATTTTGCATTTAAATTTTAATTATAGGAAAATAGTAAAGTATCATTTTTGGGGAAGGAATAAATAACGTGAAAAATAGTAATAGTAAAACGATCATTAGTCTAATTTCACTAGTCTGTATATGGGGATCGGTATGGCCGATTTATAAATATGCTTTACAGTTTTCGCCACCAGTATTATTTTCAGGAATCCGTTCAATAATCGCAGGATTGTTATTTGCTTTAATCCTACTACCACAATGGAGACAAATAAAATGGAGAGAAAATTGGTCCATTTATGTGATTTCGAGTATATTTAATGTCATTCTCTTTTATGGTATGCAGTCGATTGGGTTGCAATATTTACCGGCTGGCTTATACTCGGTCATTGTGTATTTCCAACCGGTGCTTGTTGTTGTGCTAGCATGGCCCTTCCTAAAAGAACCGCTTACTCGAAACAAAATGATCGGTGTGTTTATAGGATTTTTAGGGGTTGTGATGGTAAGTTTAGATGGAATTAGCGGGAAGGTTGCACCGATTGGATTTGTATTTGCGTTAATTACCGCTATTGGTTGGGCGATTGGCACCATTTATGTAAAAGTCAAGAGCAATGTCGTACATGGGTTTTGGTTAGTTGCTTTACAAAATATAATTGGTGGTTTTTGTATGTTGTTTTATGGTTTAGGAGCAGAAGACATTCGGACAATTGAATGGAACGCGTCATTTATCGTTTGTTTAATATACGGTGCAATTTTTGGTGTAGCTATAGCATTTGTTTTATATAATCGATTAATGAGTAAAGGAGAGGCGGGAAAAGTCAGCTCTTTCACATTTTTAGTCCCTTTAATTGCAGTGCTACTCGGTACGATTTTCTTAGATGAACCATTTACCATATCTTTAATTTTAGGAATGGCCCTCATCATACTAAGTATTTATTTAATTAATAAAAAGTCCCACGTTGTGACAGAAGAGTAATTAAAAAAGCTGATGAGTTATTTTTATAACCCATCAGCTTATATATTTTACTGACGAAAATCCAAGAAAATCAAAGGATTATATATCTCTTTTGAAGAAGTAACATAGAGAGATTGTTCTTCTTAATGTGAAATTAAGAACATAATGATGGGCAGTTGCAAACTTCATTTAATAAGTGGAAAAGGGGATTGAAAATGGACGTAAAATACCCGATTGGACAATTGCAGGTTCCTGAAAAAGTGACACTAGAAAATGTTCGAGAATGGCTAAAGGAAATTGAATCTTATACGATTCGATTAAGGGAAACGGTTAGCTCATTAAGTGAAGAGGAATTCAACAAAACGTATCGTGATGGAAGCTGGACAGTTCGTCAACTTGTTCATCACATTGCAGATTCTCAACTGAATATGTATCAACGTTTGAAGCTGGCTTTAACAGATGACAATCCAATAGTACCAGCTTTTGATGAAGAGAAATGGGCTATACAACCAGATACAAAGCTCCCTGTACTAAGTTCGATTAAAATGCTAGAAGGTATAAATGAGCGCATCGTATCTTTAGGACAAAGTTTAACGGAAGAGCAATTAGATCGAGCTTTTACCCACCAAAAAAACGGTAAAATAACCGTCGCAACAAAAGTTGCAAAATTAGCTTGGCACGAAGAGCATCACTTAGCCCATATAAAAATTGCATTATCAAAATAGTACACTATGTTGAAATTGGCTTATTGAACTTCGATAAGCCGATTTTTTTATTTTAACGTTTATGTTCAATTTAAATAAACGTGCATAACGCTTTCCTAGAGGAAGGAAAGGGTTTTTTTATTGACGGCAAGATTGTGGAAATTAGTAATTATGCCCATTTTAATTACAATAAACGTAAAGTTTATCAAATAAATTAAGGAGGTATATAAATAAAAAATAAATTTCGATATTTTGAAAGGGGAAATCTATGGATAAAATGAGTCAGATTTTAGTTGAATTTCCGCTTGTACTCATTTTAATGTTTATCGTTTTTCGTTTTATGGGGAATAAGGAGTTAAATCAATCAACTCCAATTGACTTTGCGTTTATGGTACTGATGACAAGTATCGGATGGGACGTAACGCTTAACCAAGATTATCCTTTATGGTTTACAATCGTACTTTTTATTCTATTAGTAGTAACCATTTATCTATTTGATTGGATCACAACGAAGTCAAAAAGGGCAGAAAAAATGTTTATCGGGGAGCCTCTCCTTTTAATAAAGCATGGTGAAATCAATAAGGAGGCTTTAGAAAAAGAAAGAATGTCCGAAGATGAACTACTTGCACTTTTACGATTAAAAGGCTTTTTTGTACTTGATGACGTCGAACTATGCTATCTCGAGTTTAATGGAGATATATCGGTGAAAGAAAAAATTAGTAAATTTACTTGAGGGTAAGCATATTTAATCACTTATAACTATTAATAATCTATGAACAATTTGGCGCAATTCTTTAAGAAATGTGCCTCTTCCAGTGTATTGGAGATTGTAAATACATATTCATTTTTCTACTCTTTAGTTGTATAACCAACATGTAAATACAAATACTATTTTCAGTGAAAAATGCGGAAAATAGGAGTGTATCATCTTATGATTGAAAAACCGAAAATGAGTTCCTCTGAGCTTGGAGCACTATGGATGACTTATCAAAAAAATCAATGATTTTGCGTATATTGGAATATTTTATCGAGAAATCGGATGATCAAAGAGCAAAGGATCTCATGTCGGATCTCTGGAATCAACTTCACCCAATCATTATGGAAATGAAGACTACGCTTGAAAATGAAGGGGCAGTTATTCCAGAAGGTTTTACTAAAGAGGATGTAAATTTAGACGCACCAAAGTTATGGGACAATGGTTTTGACATTATGCTTTGCCGAGTACTGAAGGAAATCAGCATGGGGATGTACGTACTCCACTTAACAATGGCATACCGTCAAGACATTATCAAACTTTACAAGAAAATGTCTGAAGTAACGGAAAACTTTTATGGCCATTTTACACAGTATTTGCTTGATAAAAACCTTTATACACGCCCGACTTTTGTTGTGATGCCAACATCAACCAATTATATATCGGGTGAGGATTACTTAAAAGGTACCAACAATTTTGGGAATAAGCGTACATTAAATACAGTTGAGTTTGGGAATTTATATCGTATGATTGAAACAAATATAACGGGTATGCAACTACTAAATGGTTTCATCCAAACTACTGAGGACGAAGATGTTAAAAAGTATTTTATGCAAGGAATAGAGCTTTCCAAAAAAATTATAGGCGAAACTTCTAATTTTCTTCTTGAGGATAATATCCAACCGCCTGCAACACCTGGAGGAACCGTTACAAATTCAACAATAGCTCCTTTTTCGGAAAAATTAATGATGTTCTGTAATTACCTGTTGAGTGGATTTTCCCTCGGAGGCGGTGGCTTTAGTGCAGGCTTTAGTTTACGCAATGATCTACACGCCAAAAATATGACGTTTGGTAAAGACATCTATCAATATCAAATGGACGGGGTTAAGCTCATGGTGTCTAAAGGATGGTTTGAAGAACCACCAAAAATGGATGTATAAAAGAAATATAAAGACGGATTGATAATAAAATTGCTAATGGAAAAGACGTTAAGTAAGAATAGTTATTTAAAGATTGGCGCTATCCTTGGAACGAGGATAAGCGCCAATTTTCTTTTCTAAACTGGAGTCTATAAATGATTTGGTATTTTCTTGAAACTTATTTTAAAAATTATCGTATAAAAATAAGAACATAAAAAAATTTAGACGTAATTATGTAAGTTTAAGGAGTTTTAATAATGACAACCAATCGAAAATATTTCATCGCAATACTAACTGTAGTAGTCACGCTTTTAGCTGCCTGTGGCAATTCATCTGATGAGTCAAAGGTTGAAGCGAACAACGAGTCATCCAATAGTAACTCGACACAAAGTGTAGATAATAATACAGCAGATACAAATGAGAATGCCGAAACGGTCACGGAAAGTGCGGACAACAGCGAGTTAAATAACCAAGAAGACAATGCTTCTAATTCATCTCTAGGGTCAACGCCTAGTAATCAAAAGGATGAATATCTTAAGCAACTTAATGAGATGGAAGAAGCAGATCGAAATGAAGAAGCAAAAACAACGATGGTTGAAATGGAAGAACAAGAGGCGGAAAGATATAAAAAATGGGATGAATCATTAAACGAGATTTATGGGGTATTGATGGAACAGCTTAATACCAAACAGAGGGACCAATTAAGGGAAGAACAGCGGAAATGGATTGAACATAGAGATGCAACTGCAAAAGAATCATCCCTTAAATATAAAGGGGGTTCGACGGAATCATTAGAATATGTGGCAACCCAAGCAAGTCTTACGAAGGAAAGATGTTATGAGCTCGTTGCAAAATATATGAAGTAGTTTTGCAACTAACACTTTAAGGAGGGACTTGATGAAAACATATAAAATCATTTTATTAGCAATCTTGGCAGGTATCTATTCGGGCATATTGGATGATTTTGAACTTCATTACATGATCAGAGTACTTTTATTAATCGTATTAGTGTGTATAACTGGATTTGTATTAAATACTATTGGTCGTAAACCAAAAGAATAAAAGTTAACAGTTTCAACTGAAGTGCTAAAAGATTAATAGCAAACAATAGAGCAGTTAATAGTAAAAATAATATTTTTTAAATTTCATTTGCTTCACTCCTTTTTTTAATTTAATTCTTATAGAAAATATTTATAATTAAATTGTAAATTATTGTATTTCTTCATAATGATATAAAATCAGAAGAACTGAAAATGAATTTTGCTATGAATGGTTTTGTCCAAATTTATAAGAGAGGTTAGGTATTCAAATGAATAACAAAAAAGTTATTAATGTTTCCGAATCAATTTTATTGGTCAGTTCATTTTTTATGTTTATGTTTATTTATAAATATTTAGTATTTATACCTGAATTTAAATATATTTTTGAGAAACATACTTTATGGTACATATTTCCTATTATAACTTTAGGTTTAGCGTTACATTCATTTTGGAACAGGGAAACCTAATAATTAGGTTAATTCAAAAAACTATTTAAAAAGGGAGCACTCTAACTGTAAAATACGTTTTTCATAATATGAATGGTAACTAGAAGGGAGTGAACTATGCGCAGATATCAATATTTCCAACTCACCCAATCATTGAAATGGAGGAAAGGATATTGATGACAAATTTATACACAGAAAGATTACTTTTAAGAAAAATGAGGACTACGGATTCCGCTAGTTTATTTAAAATTTGGTCGGACCCAGAAGTGGCTAAATTTATGAATATCGATCCATTCACAGAGGAAAGCCAAGCTGTAAATATGATTACCCATCTTGATAAACTAGCTCATGATAACAAAGCGATTCGTTTTTCAATTATTAAATTAAGCACCAATGAATTGATTGGTTCTTGTGGTTATAACTTTTTAGATTTTGAAAATGAGAAGGCAGAAATAGGGTATGATATTGCGAAAGAACATTGGGGGAATGGCTATGCACCAGAAGCAATTAGTGCCCTTGTTGAAAATGCTTTTAATACGCTGAACTTAAATAGGGTGGAAGCGAAAGTGGAACCTGAAAATATAAATTCCATTAAAGTTCTGGAAAAGTTGAACTTTACATGGGAAGGTACCTTAAGACAAACAGAAAAGTCAAAGGGGAAGTATATTGATCTAAAAATCTTTTCGAAACTTAAATCCGATTAACCGAATCGCCTATATTTCACTAAACATGAAATATAGGCTTTTTTATTTAACGATAAGAACCCCACAGTAAATGGTTAATCTCTCCATTTTTTTCACTTTTAGCATTGCAAGTATTTTTTATCTGTCTTTTTATTGATATAAATGTCTAATGTTGGAATTAGTAATGGTGAAGGAGGATGACAAATGGGAGCATTAGAGTTATTAACAGGTATTATACCACTTCTTATTTTATTCATTATTTATGTCGTACCGATTGTTTTTGTGATTTGGTTTGCCCTAACGGTAATAAAACTACAAAAGGAACAGATTCAACTATTAAAATCCATTGATGATAAATTAAGTTCTAAATAATTATATTTATAGAATACTATAGGAAGTTTGCGGGCATTTCTTTTGTAATGAGAAATGCTTTTTTTCTTTTAGTTAAATTTTAATAGATGGTAATTATAGCAATAAAAAAATACTTCCACTTTTCAAGTAAGCAGTCAATTGGCTGCACTTTTATTTATACTATTAATAAAATATTAAAGATATATTATGAGATTACTGTATTTTGCAATAGAAAAGTGCAGAAAAATGCAATTAAAAATGCAGAAGTTTGCCACCCAATTAGTTTCTTTTTGACAGTGCGTGGGACAGTCTATAACTCTCACCATGAAATGAAATAATATGAGCGTGATGAATTAGTCTGTCCACTAACGCTGCTGTTAATCGAGAGTCTGTAAATATTTTGTTCCATTGACTAAATTCCAAGTTGGATGTAATAATCACGCTTTTTTGCTCGTAAAACTCCGAAATGATTTGAAATAATAATTCAGCTCCTTCTTTACTAAATGGTAAATAACCCATTTCATCTAAAATAACTAAATCTACCTTCTCCATGCGCTTTCTAAATACTGATAAACGGTGATTATGCAATGCTTGTTCTAATTCCTCAACCAAGTGTGCAATTCGATAAAAGCGGACCTCGTACCCTCGTTCACAAGCTTTTCTACCTAATCCTGTAGCTAAATGAGTCTTACCTGTTCCTGGTGAACCAACTAAAACTATATTTTGTCGGTTTTCAATAAATTTTAAACTACACAATTCCTCTTTAGTTAAATGGGGAGGGAACCGAATCTGTTCGGTCCACTCGTAAGTATGTAGGCTTTTTTTATCTAAGAATTTAGCTTTTTTCATTAACCGATTAATTTTGGCATTTTCTCTTAATTTTAATTCTTCATCAAGTACCCCATACAGGAATTGCTCTGGATTTTCAAAACTAATTTTTTCATATACATCCGCAACATAAGCTAGTCTTAAAGTTTTGCAGATTTCTCTAATATTTTGTTTCATTGGCGACCTCCTCTATAGGGGCTAATGAATCATATTTAATCCAATCTACCTCATATGGATCATTTTCACCAGGCAACTTTTCCTCCGCAATTAATTCATAAAAATTTTCATTAATACCCTTCATATCATGAGTAACTAATAAATTTGCTAAGCCATTTAATCTTTTTCGACGAATAATCAAGTTATCAACTAACAAAAACTCCTTAACTCTTCCTGGTAGATACTTAGTGTAGCGGGAATATTCCACTACTCGCGGTTTTTGAATCCATGTCTTAATGATGGATAGCCATGGTAAAGCTTTACGTTTTTTCATATATGGGCGATAGTCATCCAATAATATTTCACCGTTAGGTGAAACAATTTTTAATTGATCCCATGTGAGTATCATTTGTAACTGATTATAATTGGCACCCTTTGGTACATGAATTAACGACTGATCAACTTTTATTTCATTGTATTTATTAACTTTAACAAATTCCTCTTTAAACACAGGGTATGGCTTTTCAGGCAATGCGAGTAGATATTTCTTTTCTTCTTGCCATAAATCTTCTATCCGTACGTTTTTAGAGTAATGGATTCTATTACGATCAGCTTCCAATCTATGAAATAATTGATCTGTCAAACTTTCATAACTTTCCATGATTGGTGCCGAAGTAAAGAAATTATAACGTACATACCCTACCTTATTCTCTACATTTCCCTTCTCATGCCCACTGCGAGGATTACATACCTGAACGTCGAAGCCGTAATAGTTTTGAAATTGTATAAATTCATCGGTTAGTTGGGCTTCTTCAATTTTTGTTCTAGTTTTTTTGACTGCTGGAGTTAAGTTATCTATCCTTATCCTTTTTGGTACTCCTCCAACTTGTTTAAATAGAATGTTAAGGCCGTATAGAAAGCATTCTTGATTTTCAGAAGGTAAAGGCACTGAATAACCTGCATTACTATTCGGAAATGACATCACTAAAGCATGAATATCGACAATTTCTCCATCTTGAACTGCCTCCATAACTCCGAAATCCACTTGTGCTTCACCCGGAGGGTGTTCTAATCTTTCATAACCGTTGTCCTTTTCCTCTTGATGTGTATTTTTCCATTCAGAGATAAAGTAACAAACCGTTCGATAAGATCCCTGAAACCCTAAATCCTTTAATTCCTCAAACATTTGCTTCTTTGTCCTTCTGGACTTTTTCTTTAATTTTGAATCCTCAAATAGCCAATCTGATACAATCTCTCCCCATTTCTCTTCATACATCATTCCTTTCTTTTTAAATAATTTTTCCTGCGGTATTTGATCTTCATCCGCATACTTCTTAGCGGTTCTCCAATTTATTTTCATAGTTCTTTGAATCTCAGAGATTGAAAGACCTTTTTCATTTCTTAACTTTTTGATACAATTAATATCAGACATTGCTAGCATCCTTTCTTAACCTCCACTACAAAATTGCTTCGACACAATTAATGTAGCGGGGACTTGGGGTGACTGGCAAGTCTATTTTTTTTGCACAAAATTAGTGAAGGACTCTGCATTTTTCCTTTGCAAAGCTCTGCATTTTTATTTTGCCATACACAATTACTTATGGTATGAAGTTCTATTTAAAATACTCTCAATATAAGATATTCAAAAAAATGTAATTTTAGTTTGAATTTACCATAATATTAGTTTATGTTTAAGATAAGTCAAATTAGGGAGGAATAATATGAAATTTAAATCTTCTTTTAAGTATCTATTAGCAATTTGTTTAACAATTTTATTGTCACCATCTATTACTACTTTTGCAGAAAATCACGAAATCGAAGATTCTGATTTTTCGGACTTTGAGGTAATTAAAAATGGGGCAAATGAAGTTATTGTTAATTGGAAAGGGTTACCTAACGCACAAAAGTATATAGTGAAATATGGGGACAAAATAATATATGAGGGAGCAGAAACACAATTTAAAGATAATAATCTTCTTGAGGGTAGTATAAATGAATATGAAATAGCCGCAATTGACGATAAAGATTTAATTTTATCAAATGCACATTTAAAGATATACACTAAATTATCAAATGGTGAGGAAATAGGTATAGATACGTTTTCTACATCATCAAGCATTATTTTGGATTGGCCTGATGTAGGTAACATTGATCAATACACTGTTTATAGAGATAATCAGTTTATCGGGACAACAGAAGAAAGTAATTTCGAAGACTTTGATTTATCGAATGATACAAAATATCAATATACTATTACCACTGAGGTACCTTTAAGTTCAAATGAAATAAAAATATTAAATGAACAAGTACAAGATTTTCAGAGTTTTTTAACAGAGGATGAAGAGGAACTATCTAATTTAGTTGAACTTTCTACACCTGTAAAAACCTTAGGGGAGAATACTAAATCAACTACCTTAACAGAATTTATAGTTACTCCGCAAATCAGTGCTTTAGCCGGAGTAAGTAAAACATGGGTGAAAATTAATACAATGATTTTAAATACGTCCAGTTATCCTGGATATATAAAGTCGCCTTTACCTAATAGTAAATATTATTATGGAACAGATAAAAGAACTACAATAACTTCTCAAGGGAGCACTCGTTCATCATTGGAGGCTACAATTAATTGGTCAACGTTAGCAGTTAGTCAAACAAAGTCAATTGGTTGGACAAATCGTTATACTAAAAATTCCAATGGAACATATACATTTGTTGATCGAAAACAAGCATCGGCTAACAATGTTTATTTGGGGGCTACTAAAAAAACAAGTTCAATGGTTGATATTAATTTTATTCATTCTGCTAAAAATCCTTATCATTCGACAGCTCCAGCTATCAAATATGAATTCCGTTCACAAATTTATAAAGATGGGACTACGAAAATAAGAGGATATCATTCATTATTCCCTTCACTAGGTATCTTCAGAAGTGATGGTTCAGGTTACAAAACAATTTATACTCATAATCAAGGAAATAGAGGTGCTTGGGAATTACTGGGACATAAAACTATTGATATAACCAAATAATGCAAATTAGAAAAAGAACATATTCTGATATTATCGCCTTTAAGTAGACAATGTTAAAAAAACTACAGTACGCTGTAGATAACATTTTACTTAAAGGGGATTTTTCTATGTCGAGAAAAAATAATACGTATTCAAATGAATTGAAATTGGAAATCGTACAGGCCTATCTAAACGGGGAAGAAAGTATGCAAAAAATTGCGGACAGATACGAGATTCGCAATGTTTCGCAGGTAAAGGCTTGGGTGAAGAAATTTAAAGAAGTAGAATCGATTGAATCATTTAACCGTCTTCCATCTACAGGTTCAGTGGCAAAGGGTGTGAAGAATCCGTTAAAAGGTAAACGTGTCCATTTTAAAAATGTAGAAGAAGAACGTGACTATTACAAAGCGCAGGTTGAATACTTAAAAAAACAGTATCCAAATCTGTAATTGGAGGAATGCCCACTATCCAGATCGTTATCAAATTATTGAAGGAATGAAAAGCAGTTATCCGATTACTTGGCTAATTGAAATGGCGAATTACAATGTTCAGGGTATTATAAATGGTTGAAAAAACGGCAAGGTATCGTTACGTAAATATGATGATGCGTTATTAAAGGAGCACATTTTAACGATTCATCAAACACATAGAATGTATGGCTGTCCTCGTATGAAAATGGCTTTACGCGATAAAGGTTTCAATAAAAAAGTGTATCGATTAATGAGCGAATTAGATATCCAATCGATTATCCGTAAATGTGTGGGGAAATCGTATTTCACGTGTATTCGATAATGTGTTAGACCGTAAATTTAAAGAACGTACAGAAAATGAGGTACTCGTTACGGATATTACATATTTACTACTAAAAGTGGCTTTCCATACCTATCAGCAGTACAAGATTTATATAACAACGCAAAGGTAACTGTCATGACAACTCTTGTATTGAATCATTTTTCTCACATTTTAAAAGCGAGTGTTTGTATCTAATAAACGACAATTCCGAAGAAGAAATTAGACAAGCTGTTGAACAATATATTTACTTTTATAACTTCCAACGATTCCAAAAAAGACTCAACCACTTGGCACCGATAGAATATCGACACCAGATGGCTGCTTAGTCTTTTTAAAGTTGTCTACTTGACAGGGGTAAGTCCATTGCTACCTAGAATGTGTTCTTTTTCTTATTTTTTTGTTTGATAATATAATCGATAATAAAGAAGAATGTAACATAAATGATTGTTATTTCTATGTAGCTTAAAAATGAACTTATTTCCCCTGTTAATAATAAAAATATAAGTGTAAAAATTATTCCGCAAACCAAATGCTTAATATAAGAAAATAAGATATGTTCATTTTTACTTAATGATTCAATTGCTATTGATGAAAAGATACCGACTGTAAACAAAATAGGAACAGCTATAATACTTACTCCTAATCCAATAAGGAAATAAGAATTAGAAAAATCATCAAAGAAAAATGGGACAATAAAATAACAAATAACTGTTGTAAAAAAAGCTGCAAGCAATTTTCTAGATAACATACTTTACTCCTTTTTCCTATGGCTTAACATGTGAGATATTACTTGTAATTCTTTATTTAGTTCCTCAAAATAGTTAAATTCTATATATAAATCCAAATCCCTCTATTTCGCACATAAAATATAAAATAAAATTTAAAAAAGTAATTTTGCTTTATGTAAAAAGTTACCGATGAATCTCTTAAACTACAATAGTAAGGAAATTAGGTCTTTATTCACGATTAAAAAGTTAAAACTGATTCGCTGTTGTGCAGAAGTCTGGTATATTTTTTATTTTTTATATGAACTTATAGTTACTGCAATATCGTTAGGAGTTAAACAGCACTAGCCTTTAGCAATTTAGTGAACGCATTTAATTGCGTTTAATTTAACTTGCAATAAGGCTTTTTTTCGTTCAAAAACTTTGAGTAGAGGGGGGGTAGTTGGCCAACCTGTTCGGTAAGCAAAATTAAAAATGTGTTCCATATTGATCTAAGAGAAAAATAAATAACTAAGATGAGCAAGTTTATTTAAAAAAAGCTAAGTGAAACCTTTGCGGATCCTAGGGACATTTTTGTTTGCAGAACAAAATGGGACAGATTCAATTACCATAGTTCACTCCCATTCTAATCATAGAGAGTAGTAATTTATTTTATTAAATTCAATAATAATTTATTGTAAAACGATAAATACTATGTTAAATTCAAGTGGACAAATCATGAAGTGAGGTGCTTTTTATGAAAAGAGGGTCAACACTCTTTTTAAAGACAGCCGTTGTTCTGATGGGAGTCCCAGTTCTTCTTTTGTGCATTTTTTTAGTGCCTGAGATTGCCAACTTCGCAGCAGAACTATATCCCGATCATACGTATTTAAAATATCTTGTTTTTCTTGTGATGTATGCAGCAGCCATACCGTATTACATTGCGCTGTACCAAGCTTTTAAACTGCTTAGTTATATTGATAAAAACGATGCCTTTTCTCAAATTTCTGTAGAGGCTTTAATGAAAATAAAATATAGTGCCATTTCGATTAGTGTAATCTATGTGTTAGGATTGCCACTCTTTTATCTCATTGCGGAGAGGGATGATGCTCCAGGGGTTATCCTTGTCGGATTAGGTTTAATCTTTGCACCATTGGTCATTGCCGTCTTTGCCGCTGTGCTCCAAAGACTTTTACAAGAAGCGATCAATATGAAATTAGAAAATGATTTGACGGTCTGAGGTGAAAAACAATGGCAATTATTATTAATATTGACGTCATGTTGGCGAAACGGAAAATGAGCGTAACGGAGCTTTCTGAAAAGGTTGGAATCACAATGGCGAACTTGTCGATTTTGAAAAATGGCAAAGCAAAAGCAATTCGATTATCGACGTTAGAGGCGATTTGTAAAGCGTTGGATTGTCAGCCTGGAGATATTTTAGAATATCGAAAGGATGAAGGAAACGACAATGACTAAAGTTGGAATCGTTAAGTTGGAAAGGGAAAGTAAGGTCATAAGAGCTTTCATACAGCTTACCCACTTCGGTTGGGAGCAGGCTCTATCTTGTTTATTTCCGGTCGTCATTTTTTCTGCTTTAGCTATTACCCAATTTATTCCATTACCTTTTTTACCACGGTACGACTGGTTACTTATCATTTGCTTGTTGATGCAATGGTGGATGTTACGTTCCGGCCTTGAAACGAAGGATGAATTAAAGGTGATTACATTATTCCACCTGATAGGCCTTGCCCTTGAAATTTTTAAAGTCCATATGGGCTCCTGGTCTTATCCAGAAGAAGGCTATTTTAAAATTTTTGGAGTTCCATTATACAGTGGATTTATGTACGCAAGTGTTGCGAGTTACTTATGTCAGGCGTGGAGAAGGATTAAGGTTGAATTAGTGAAATGGCCACCATTTTTCATCGTTGTCCCATTGGCAGCGGCCATTTATTTAAACTTTTTTACCCATCATTTTTTGATTGATATACGCTGGTGGTTATCAGCACTTGTTCTCATCGTCTTTTGTCGTTCATGGGTTTTATACGAAGTAAATGGAACACGTTACCGTATGCCGTTAGCTCTTTCTTTTGTCCTCATTGGATTTTTTATATGGATAGCGGAAAATATTGCCACATTCTTCGGTGCTTGGCAATATCCTAACCAAACTGACACATGGAGTCTTGTTCATCTAGGAAAGGTAAGTTCTTGGCTTTTATTAGTCATTGTCAGCTTCCTTATCGTAGCGACGTTAAAATTAACGAAGGGGAAAAATGCAACGAAAGGAAATGTCCATTAATTTAAATAACACCTTACAATAAAAGTCGAATCCTTCGATGAGGGTTCGACTTTTTTACTGTCTTGAGAAATACTGCTTCCGTTTAAACATACTTATTTTAGCAAATACTGAACCTATCTAATGAATTAAAGAGGTGTGAAGCGATGCCACGAAAATCTGCTCAAAGTAACGAAGAATCTGAAAACGAATTGATACCACTACCAAACACGCAACAAAATCAAGGAGAAGTAGAGGATCTTACCCGGATGCTAGCAGCTGTATTGGAATATTTGTCTGATGACAGTAACGAAGAAATCGATGTTGGATATCTTTTCGATAGTACGCAAGGTTTACGAGAATGGTGGACGCAATATCAGGAAAACAACCGAAAAAAAATTGAAGATGAGATTGCCGCATCTTTAGGTGAATTAACTTTGGAAGATTTAAATAAAATCCGTGATCAAGTAAAAGGGAAAAAATGAGTTGCTTTCGAGAAACTGTTAGCTTTCCATATAAGTGAAAGAATATAATGGATATATATGTAAAGGGATGAAAGGGAGATGGGGATGGTTTATATTGCGCTTCTTCGGGGAATTAACGTCGGCGGGAACAATAAAATTGATATGAAGTTGCTTAGACAAACTTTTGAACGAGTCGGGATGAATAATGTGGTAACTTACATCAATACAGGTAATATTATTTTTTCAAACGAAAGCTTGTCAAAAGATGAACTATCCATGGTTTTGGAAGAAGCAATACATAATGATTTCGGGTTACAAATTAAAGTCATGGTACGAAGTATCGATGACGTAAGAGAAATCATGAACGCGATTCCGGATACATGGAAAAATGACAAAGAGATGTCAAGTGATGTAATGTTTTTATGGGAAGAAGTCGATGATGCATCTGTCCTTGAACATTGCGTTATAAAACCGAATATAGACACGGTAAAATATACTCCTGGGGCCGTTCTATGGTCAGTGGACAAGAAAAATATAACGAAAAGTGGGAAGTCAAAGATCATTGGAACGAAGGTATACAAACAAATGACAGTACGGAATGTGAACACCGCACGTAAAATTTATGAACTGATGCAAGCTCAAAACGAAAGGTGATGGAATTGAAGAAGTATCTTTCTTTATCTGAAGAAAACAACGTTAATTTTACTACTCTAACAATGGACGACATTAAAAATCATCAATTCAAACATTTTGATGCAATTTTTATTGGAAAAGAACATTTAGCTGAAGCAGCAGAACCTCGTTATGCAAACATATATATAGATTATAGCATTCCTTTTATTTTTTCAGTGCCAAGAGAGTTTGGGTGCGATTAGGTAGTCAATATAAAATTGCTCCTTATCCGCCCTCGGTCAGTACCTTATTTTATATTGACTAATGCCATGTTCTATTTTATCCCTCTCTAATAACCTCAAAAAATAAAATAAAAAATCACCCTATTTTTTAGAGTGATTTTTATAATTGCATAGCTATAATTTAAGCTTCCATGTATTGAATATAAAGTTGTTTGGTTCTTTTTGAATCTTTATAGTATTTAATAATTAAATAAGTATGGATGCCAGTAGAATCTTTGCATTCCCTACGTTGAGTAGTTACATAAGTATTTTGTGATTTAGGAACTTTGGAAGGAAATACAGCAAGTGCACCTGCAGTTACAAATTTTGCAAGTACGCCCTTCGTAAAGTAATTAATTATACCTATTCCTCCACTAATTAGGAATTGAAGTACTTTTTGTTCATAATTATTATAAGTTACATTGTCAATATTTTTTGATGATACAATTTTACATAGGTTTGTAAAATCTCCCGGTAGTTGATAAGTAGAGACGCCGCCGTTAAATCCTTCATCAGTTTGTTGTAATTTCATTTCTTGTCTTAAACAAGTTTCTATAGTCTCGCTTCTTCCTTCAGGAGATACTGGCTCAATTGTCGGTTCGAAGTCAGTCAATTCTATTGATCTTGAATTATTTATATTCCCTTCTGCTGCATGACTAATAGAAGGTGATATAAAAGTTAGTAACAAAATAAATGATAAGATTATACTAATAAATTTTTTCACAAAAAAACCCCCATATGTTATTATTTAACATATAGATAATAACATAAAAAGGAGAATTGGTAAGTAAATGAAAATTTTGGCAATTTTTGTAATTTGCGGATTGATTGGATTAGTGTTTCCAGACCTTTATAAAAGCTTCAAAGAGGGAGAGACAATTAGATATATAATTGACATTTTATTATTAATAGTGTTGTTTAGAATTGTTTTCTTTATACTAAATAAGAGGAAAGAAAAATTGGAAGAAAAGTAATTCAACATACCATACAAATAATTCTTGATAAATTCTTCCATTATAATTTACCAGTTGTTGTTGCTAAGACTAGTTCTTCCATTTCAAGAGTTAAATACAAACCTTCTATTGCTAAAGTCGCTTTCACTATTTTTAGCTTTTGTAGAAGAAGAATTATCCTACGAAAATCACACGACTCCACATCAAAAGACTATTTTACCGGTTACTATAAAGATAGTTATTTCGGTATAAGCCTATTAAATGACGAAAAAACAAATAAGAATATACAAGATTGTTATACTCAATTATTTGAACTCATTAATTCAATAAGAATAAACGGAAAATTAGTATTATAATATTTAAAAGATATCACTACAAAGGGCAATTATCATACTCTTTTATCTTTTTAGTTTCACCCTCTTATGCTATTTTTTATATGTCTACACATGACCAAAGCCTCTGTAACGATAAAGTTCAGAGGCTTTATTTTTTTCAGAATTATAATTTTAATTCGTTGACAGTTAGTAAAAAATGGGTTACATTCTTGATAATGATAATCATTTTCAATTGAAAATAATCGTTTAGAAGGGTTGGAATACATATGAAAAACAAAAAGTCATTTTTATTCATGTTAACGTTCGCTATTATGGCTATTTTTGCATTAGTAGGCTGTTCGAGCGATTCTTCAAAAGAGGAGACAGAAGAAAAAGAATCCACAACTTCAACTGAAACAGATTCCCAATATCCAATGACGATTAAACATGCATTAGGGGAAGCTGTGATTGAAAGTAAACCAGAACGAGTTGTGACGATTCAATGGGGAAATCAAGATGTCGCTTTAGCCCTTGGTGTAGTACCAGTCGGTTTTTCAGCTGCAAACTTTGGTGTTCAAGATGATAGCGGTTTATTACCATGGACAAAAGAAAAGTTAGATGAACTAGGGGCAACAGACCCGAACGTTTTCCAAGATACAGATGGTTTAGATTTTGAAGCAATTTCCGATGCAGATCCGGACGTTATTCTTGCTGCATATTCTGGTATTACAGATGAAGATTATGAAACATTAACGCAAATTGCTCCAGTAGTCGCTTATCCAGATGCACCATGGGCAACAACTTGGCGTGAACAAGTGGAACTTAATGCACAAGGTATGGGCATGAAAGAAGAAGGCGAGCAATTAATTCAAGATATCGAAAGTTTAATTGATGAAAAATTATCTGCGTACCCTCAAATCGAAGGGAAAAAAGTCGTGTGGGTGAACTTCTCAGCAGATGATTTATCCCAATTACATATTTATACGCCAATTGATTCCCGTGTATCCTTCTTAAAGGAGTTAGGTCTGACGTATCCAGAAAGTGTAACGGAACTGATTACGGATCCTTCAAGCTACTCATTAAATTTAAGTGCTGAAAACGTTGAAGCCTTATTTGATGCAGACATTATCGTTGGTTATGGCGATGATGCCCTTTACGAAACAATTAAAGCGGATCCTTTACTTGGAAAAATTCCAGCTGTTGAAAGAGGTTCTGTCGCATTCATTACAAGTGACACGCCATTAGTCGCAGCGGGTACACCAAATCCACTTTCAATCGAATATACAATTGATGAATATTTAAAATTAATTGGTGGGGCAATTGATAAAATTGAAGAATAATCAATACAACTCTAAAAAAAAGAAACTAGATTTGCATGTGCCGAAATATTTTTCCCTTATTTTAACGATTGGGTTCATTTTATTAATCGTCACAATCATTGCTTCTCTAGTATTAGGAGCACGGGTAGTTAGTTTCCAAGAATTAATGGATGGGTTATTTTATCAAAACCAAGATTCATACGGTGCCAACGTAGTGCAAAGGCGAATATCGCGAACAATTTTTAGTTTGTGCTGTGGTGTTGCGTTAGGGGTTGCCGGTGTCCTGATGCAAACAGTGACCCGCAATCCATTAGCAGACCCGAGTATTTTAGGTGTTAATACTGGTGCAGCACTGTTTGTAGTAGTCGGTATATCATTTTTTAATATTACGACAGCCAGCCAATATATATGGTTAGCTTTAATCGGAGCTGCTGTCACAGCAGTTTTCGTATTTGGAATAGGCTCTATGGGGCGTGGTGGTGCAACGCCAATTAAATTAGTGTTAGCTGGAGCTGCAACTACTGCAGCTCTTTCTTCACTTGTCACAGCGATTATGATTCCAAGTCAGTATGCGATGGATCAATTTCGCTATTGGCAAGTAGGAAGTGTTGGCTCTGGATCATGGGATTCCATCCTGCTCTTCATTCCTTTTCTACTAATGGGAGTATTGATCGCCTTTGTATCCGCACCAGCATTAAATGCCTTAGCATTAGGTGACGATGTGGCGTCGGGTCTTGGTGTACGGCCGGGTGTGCTACGAGTATTTGTGATTTGTGCGGGTGTTATTTTATGTGGCGTAACAACTGCTTTAGCCGGTCCTATCGGTTTTATCGGTCTTTTAGCTACCCATGCGATGCGTTTAGTAATTGGACCAGATTTACGCTTCTTAATTCCGATGTCAGCCTTAGCTGGGGCAATTATTTTAACGATTTCTGATGTGTTTGGTCGATTGCTTGGAAGTCCTGGAGAACTAGAAGTTGGTATTGTGACAGCCTTTATTGGCGCACCTATCCTCATCTTACTAGCAAAAAGATCGAAGGTGAGGTCATTATGAGAAATCAGACGGTTGAAACGAATTTTATCGTAAAAGGAATGCGTCAACGAAGAAGACGTTGGATTTTTGTTACGAGTTTATTAAGTATATTAGCAGTCATCCTTTGTGGTGGGATGCTTTTATTAGGAAACACGATTTATCCAGTAGATGTCGTTATTCGTACATTAATGGGGGAAGATATTGCAGGGGCTAATTTTGCCATCAATACAATTCGTCTTCCCCGAATGATTACGGGCTTATTTGCAGGATTTGCCTTTGGGGTAGCAGGTTACATTTTTCAAACGATGTTACGTAACCCATTAGCGAATCCAAATATTTTAGGTATTACATCCGGTTCCAGTGTGGCCGCTGTATTTTGTATAATCGTCCTCCATACAAGTAATACCGTTGTATCGATTGCGGCAGTCGTTGGGGGAGTAATTACAGTCATTGTGATGTATCTTTTATCCCGTGGTCGTTCCTTTTCAATTGGTCGTTTAATCATTATTGGGATTGGGATGCAAGCGATGTTAGATGCGGTCATTTCGTACTTGATTCTGAAAAGTGCCCAACAAGATATTACGGTAGCTTTAAGGTGGTTAAGTGGGAGTCTAAATGGTTCCAAAATGAGTGAAGTACTTCCGTTAATTTTAATTGTCGTTATTTTCACACCTATACTACTTGCCCTTGGTAAACAGTTAAACATGCTAGAATTAGGGGAGCAAATGGCAACTTCTCTTGGCATCGCTACCGATAAATTGCGTATTACTTTAATCGTAAGTGCCGTATTTATCATTGCGATTGCGACAGCAACAACGGGACCAATTGCCTTTGTTTCCTTTTTAGCAGGACCAATTGCGAATCGACTAGTTGGTGCTAGTGTGTCAAATATTCTCCCAGCAGGTCTAGTCGGAGCGAATCTCGTATTATTTGCAGATTTAATAGGACAGTTTGCATTTGAATATCGATTCCCAGTAGGGGTGATTACCGGATTACTCGGAGCACCTTATTTAATTTATCTGCTAATTCGAATGAACCGAAAAGGAGAATTATAATGAGCAACACACATGTTTTTCGAGCAGAACGTCTTGTTTCTGGCTATGATCATAAGACGATCATTCATGGAATTGATCTCGACATTCCACAAAATAAAATCAGTGTCATTATCGGTGCAAATGGTAGTGGGAAATCAACCCTTTTAAAAACGATGGCCAAACTGATTAAACCGACAGAAGGTGATGTCACGCTAGATGGGAAAGTGATTAACAAATATCCGCCGAAGCAATTGGCCCGTATGTTAGGCCTTCTCCCGCAATCACCAGTCGTTCCGGATGGGATTACGGTGGCCGATTTAGTCGGTCGGGGAAGATTTCCGCACCAATCATTATTTAGTGGATGGTCGAAACAAGATTATGAAGCGGTAGAAGAAGCGATGGAATTTATGAATATTATTGAATTTGCGAATCGCGATATCGACGAACTTTCAGGTGGTCAAAGACAACGGGTTTGGATTGCGATGGCCCTTGCCCAACAAACCGATATTTTACTGCTAGATGAACCGACTACCTTTTTAGATATTACGTATCAAGTTGAAATTTTAGATTTACTTACAAATTTAAACCGTAAATATGGTACGACGATTGTTATGGTATTGCACGATATTAACTTATCAGCCCGGTATGCAGACTATATTTTTGCGGTAAAAGAAGGAAAGCTGATTGCAGAGGGAAAACCGACAGAAGTGCTAACGAGTGATTTAGTCGAATCGGTTTTCGACTTAAACTGTGTTGTCATTCCAGATCCCGTTTCTGATACGCCATTAGTCATTCCAAAAGGGCGTTATCATGTAAAAGATGGGGATATTTAAAACATTCAACAAATCACCTCTATATGAAAAATAGAGGTGATTTTCTCTTTAAGGGTTTAAATTAATTATGGAGAGGGTATAGGAAAAATTGGCGCTAAGGTTAATGAAACCTTTCATATAAAGAGAACGTAAATATGATAGAGGGGGTCGCAAAATGTATTTAGAACTGAATGTTACTTCTATAACGGTTGCTATTCTTTTTATATTTGTTGCTTATTATGTTGGGGTTAAAAAGCAAACTTGGATTTTAAAAGGCTTTAATCAAGAAAGAATTAGGGACAAGGATCGACTAGCAGAAATTGCAGGATTTTTCTTTTTAAATAGTGGGTTTTTCCTACTTTTAAATGGTGTTATTCACATCCCTTATCAAGATTCGTTTACCCCTTCCATCATTCTTGCTTATGGTGCGTGTACGATAATTTATGTTCATAAAACATTAGTCGATAAATGAGGTGGGCGATTGCTAAACAATAGCGGTCGCTTTTTTAATATGGATGGGATTAGGAGGTTTTATTTGATTAACATACAAACGAACTCCGATAAAAATGATCGTAGTTCATGAAATTTATGGGATTAATCAGCATATGAAAGATGTTTGCGCTACTTTGTCCCAATGGGGCTTTAATGTAATTTGTCCAAACTTATTAGAAAAAGAAACACCATTTGACTATTCATCGGAGGAAGATGCGTATCAACATTTTATGAAGCATATCGGGTTATTAAATGGGGCAAATACAATCAAAAGTGTATTGCGAGAAGTGAAAGATCGATATAAAGAGATTTTTATCGTTGGTTTTAGTGTTGGGGCTACCGTTGCTTGGGTATGTAGTGAAGAAGAGGGGATCAATGGTGTGGTTTGTTACTACGGTTCGCGAATTAGAAATCATTTAGAGATTGAACCAATATGTCCAACAATGCTGTTCTTTCCAGAAACTGAAAAGTCTTTTGACGTCGACGAGTTAATCGCATCCATCGAAAAAACAAATCCAAACATACATAAATTAAAAGGGAAACACGGATTTACTGATCCATACAATTCCAATTATCATATCCAGTCTACACAAGAAACTTTTCATATGACGATGAACTTTTTATTACAGCACTAGTTACATAAACGAAATGTTCTTTTGAAAAAGTGGGAATACAAAGTAAAATCCCTTCTTTCAACATAAAAGTAGGGATTTCTTTGAAAAAGCTTGTCATTTTTTATTGCTTAATTTTCATATTCCCCAATGGGATTTTGATAAGGATACCAATACCTGCACCTAAAATTAAACATAATATCGGCAAAAAAACAGGACCGATTAGCACGCCAAACAGCTTAAAATTCGAGGAATAAATTACGCCTATAGTTCCTATATAAGCACTAATGACAAAGGGTAAAAAGGAATAGGGTGACGATTTTCCTTCAGCCCAACGATAAGCATCCCAAATCGAATACATATAAACACAAGGGTAAAACATAAGCCATTGATAATTTGTTTCCTCAATGGCTAATGGAATATCTCCATAAAAGCTATAAATAATTACTGTATTTAAATTTGATTGAACGTTGATGATAAATTCTAATATAATCAAAAATAATCCTTTGATAAGTTGACCATTTAAAAGTTGGCCGAGACCAGGTAAAGCAATACTCCAAAGGATTTTCTCGATTTGTCCTGATTTTGACATTTTATTCACTTCTTATATTTTGTTTTAAAATAGGTAATTTCCACTATCAATCGGTCATCTCTTTATTCTTCGCTAATCTGTCCTTATCTGCCGTTCCTGGCGGTTGCTCCAGCCATCCGTGTTCAATTACGATGTCGGCCCCATCTTTTGTATATTGAGCAATTTCAAGGGAGAATCGATTATAATTTAGAATGAGATCACTTCTTTGACTAGCAGCAGCAGCTGTTGCGTAATTTCCTATACCAGCTGCACTTATTAAGGACATATGAAACATCGTTAGTTTGTCCGAAAATGGCGGTATAGTTGAATCCGTTATCACAACATCTGATGGGGAAGGTGCTTGTACATCATTTTCAAGCAACGTTTTAGTAAAGATTTGAATATGTTTTTTTGATATATCTCTTCCTTTTAACATCCATTTTTGTATTTTCTGTTCTGGTGAAGCTTGGGCAAAACTAAGGGCAAGTTTACTTCCTAAAAGATTCGTTTGTATGTTCATAAATAAATGGGATATTTCCACTACATTTAAAGGTCGTTTATGACTTAAAGGATTAAGTCCACTTAAATATTTTTTACTGTCGATAAAATCTTTTGTAGTTGGATAAGGAATATAAGGTGCTCTTACAAATATTCCTTTTGAGAGTAGCACTTTTGAACTTTGTTCAAACAATTGTACTGCTCCTTCTAAACTATCAATGAAATAACTTCTTACATCATCCCTAGCACTCATTGAAATAAATCCACTATATTGAAGCATTGCAATTTTAGCCATATGATTTAAATAAGTAATCATAAAGGTATCGGTATACATACGAGGAGCGTTCATATTTACATCATCAGTAGTAAACCCTGTTGGTGTTGGCATTTCTTCCTCTTGAAATAGGCTTGTTAACTTTTCGATATGAGCAGCTGAACTATCATAAGCGAACTGAACAATCGTCCTAATCTCCTCATCTTCTACATCTTTTAAGAAATATGCTAATACACACTTAGACATGCTATCATACATAAAGTTAGTCCATATCGATCCAATCTCACTAGATGTAAGCAATATTTGATGTTTCGCCATAGCTGACCTCCAAAGAACATATTGATATATTTATTCTTTGCCAATACTAGCGTTTTCAAACGAAAGGAGCAAACATAAATTGTACGAAGCCTATTCCTTGAATGAGTGGAATGTCAAAAAGGTTACTACCCATCATTCTCCTAATACTATTTGAACAAGAGGGTTTCGCGTGTCGTCCATTAAAATTACTTATAAAATAAAAGGAAGGTGGAAGGTCGTTGCGAAAGGTCGAAGTAAGTTCCTATAGTGAAAAGTGGTCTTTCGATTTCGCGGAAGAGGCTGCAAAACTGAAGCTTATTTTTGGAAATGAAATAGTAGATATCCATCATATTGGTAGTACATCTGTTCCAGGTCTAAAAGCGAAACCAATAATCGACATCATGCCCGTCGTTCAGGACATTGCATCATTGACCAATACAATCAAGCGATGCAAAACATTGGATATAAACCTAAAGGGGAGAATGGTATCCCTGGACGGAGATACTTTCAAAAAGGTGGAGACAATCGCTCCCACCATGTTCATATTTATCAAGTTGGAAGTAAAGAAATCCATCGACATTTAGCTTTTCGTGATTACTTAAAAAGTTATCCGGATATAATGGAGCGCTATAGTGAGTTAAAGGAACGTTTAGCTCAACAATTTCCGTATGATATTGACTCCTATATAAAAGGAAAAGAATTGCTTGCAAAAGAAATAGAAGAAAAAGCATTGGAATGGATTGGGATAATTGGATGAGTGGAAGGGCTGAAGGTCGTTAAATTGATCATCAGCTCTTTTTTGTGTTAACGAGTGATGGTAGCTGTATTAAAATTATTGAAACCTTTGAAGGCAATTGTTTGAAGTGGAAATGTGACAAAAATGATGTTCAAGGAAACGAAGGATATATTCGGGATAATGTAATACAAGTAAAAACCATTCTATATCGAATGGTCTTTTTCATTTGCATCGTGACAAACTAAACGATCTATCACTTTTTTCGTATAAGGCATAAAGAAATGCAGTATGAGCCCGCCAAAACAAACGGTTAAAATTGTTCCGACGCCAATTGGTCCTTTAAAAATGATGGCCAGTATTAAAAAGACGAAGTAAATAACTGTCCTCGAAAAGAATAGGGTCTTTTTCGTTAATTCTTGAATGATTAAAGTAAGTCGGTCAATTGGAATCGGTGCAAAATTTGTATGTAAATAAATTGCGGTTCCTAATCCAATCGTAACCAAGCCAATGCTAAAGCAAAGAACTTTGCTCAACATAAGTTCAGGTGTTACCAAATCATGCAATAAAAAAAGCCATAGATCGATACCAATACCGGTTATAAAGGCAGTTACCAATCCTAAAACTTCAGGTCTTTCTTTTTTTAATAACGCATTACAACAGATTAATAAAAAGGCGATAATAATTTCCCAACTTCCCACTGTTAGTCCTACATTATTTGATAGTCCTACTAAAAGGGCATCAAAAGGGGAAGTGCCAAGGTCCGATTGTAAAGTGAAAGAAATACCAAAGGTTAAAATTAAAATTCCGAATACGTACAAAACAATTTTCACTTTACTCGACCTCTTTATCATCATTTTTGTTGCAAATACAACAAATTTACTCTACATTAAATATAGATGATTTTTTATTGTATTTGCAACAATAAAGTAGGAGTGGTAACGATGAAAGACATTCTTCGTGAAATTGGTATGATCGCAAGGGCATTGGATTCAATAAGCAACATCGAATTTAAAGAATATGACCTGACAAAAGGACAATATTTGTATTTAGTGCGAATCTATGAAAACCCTGGAATCATTCAAGAAAAATTAGCTGAAATGATAAAGGTAGATCGAACAACGGCCGCTCGTGCAATAAAAAAGCTGGAGTTACATGGCTTTATTGAAAAGAAAGATGATGAACAGAACAAAAAAATAAAAAAACTTTACCCGACAGAAAAGGGTAAGAAAGTTTATCCTTTTATTAAACGAGAAAATGATTATTCCAACAGTGTGGCATTACAGGGATTTTCCGAAAAAGAAGCAGAAATACTGTTTGATTACCTTTATCGAGTAAGAAAAAATGTGGAAACCGATTGGGAATTTGTTAAAAAGGGGAACAAGAGAAGTTATTGATGGAGGAGGGGGCTATGCAAATGACTGTGAACATAAAATTATGTACGCTAGAAGACTTACAAACGTTGCAAGAAGTAAGTATCGAAACGTTCTACGATACATTTAAAGACCAGAATTCGCCGGAAAACATGAATACTTACTTAGAAAAGGCATTTAACTTAAAACAGTTAGAAAAGGAATTATCCAATAAAGGTTCCCAATATTATTTTGTTTATTTTCAAAATGAAGTCGCCGGCTATTTGAAGGTGAATATTGGTGATGCCCAATCGGAAGAAATGGGTGATGACTCCCTTGAAATTGAACGAATCTATATAAAGGAATCATTTCAAAAACATGGCCTTGGTAAATATTTATTAAATAAAGCGATGGACATTGCGATGGAATATAATAAAAAGAAAATTTGGTTAGGTGTATGGGAAAAAAATGAAAACGCCATCGCTTTTTATAACAAAATGGGGTTTGTTCAAACGGGTGCCCACTCGTTTTATATGGGGGATGAGGAACAAATCGACTATATTATGACGAAAACGCTCGCTAATTAAAGGGGGGATTCGAATGTATATTCCTAAATATTTCAAATTGGAAGAGGAAGAAGTCATTTATGATTTGATCGAACAATATGGATTTGCCACTTTAGTTTCCCAACATAAAGGAGAACCTTATGCAACCCATCTACCACTAATGTTAAATAAAGGTGAAAAGGCTTTATATGGCCATTTTGCCCGGCCAAATTTACAGTGGAAGGATGCTGGAGACCAGCAAGTGCTTGCGATATTCCAAGGTCCCCATTGCTATATTTCACCTTCTTGGTACGAAACAACAAAGGCAGTGCCAACTTGGAATTATGTATCAATCCATGTATATGGAAAGCTTGAGATTATAGAAGATAAAGAAGTCATTTTTAACTCGTTAAATGATTTAGTAAAGAAATATGAAGCGCCCGATAGTCCATACAATTTAGAAAGTGTAGAGCCAAGTTTTATCGAAGGAATGACTAAAGGGATTGTAGCGTTTAAAATACATATTACGAAAATTGATGGGAAAGGGAAATTAAGTCAAAATCATCCTGTTGAACGGCAAGGGCTCGTTATAAAAAATCTAGAAAATACCATCCAACACGACAATATACAAGTAGCTTCTCTTATGAAGAAAAATCTACAAAAATAAAAGAAGTTTTCTATATAATAAGGTTAATCGATAACGGCTTCCAGAGAGTGGGAGCCGATTTTTTTATTTTTTAATAAAAAGTTGAATCGTTTTGTTGTTGTCATTTCTCTAATTAGTATGAGCGAAAGGAGGTTGTACGTTGGAGAGTAAATCAAAGCTAGTAAAGCGTGCGAAAAAGGGGGATACAGAAGCATTTCAGTTGCTCATTCACGAAGAGAAAGAAAAAATGTACAGAATGGCTTATATGTATATGAAAAATGAGGAAGATGCCCTCGAAGTGTTTCAAGAAAGCCTTTATAAAGCTTTAAATTCCATTCGTACATTGAAACAGAACGACTATTTTTCAACGTGGCTAATGAGAATTTTAATAAATACAGCCATCGCCGCATTAAAAAAGAAACAAAAGTTCGTTTTGATGAACAATGAACTTTATGAACAGATAGGGAATGTTACATATTTTCAATCGGAGGAACATTTAGATCTTCTTCAAGCAATGGATGACATTGAAGAAAAGTACAAGACAGTCTTACTATTACGGTTTTATCAAGATTATACCGTTAAACAAATTGCAACGTTTCTCGATTGTCCAGAAGGTACAGTGAAAACGAATATACGCCGCGGATTAGAAATTTTACGTTCAAAATTAAAGGGGGTTTATTTTGATGACAGACAAAACTCGGTCGTTTCAGGAAGAAATGAATCATATTCATGTCCCGACTGAAAAACTAGATGCCATTATCTCGAATACGATTGGCGAATATGAAGGGAAAAGGAAAAAGTTAAAAGGCAACAAAATCGTCTATAGCTTAACCGCTGTTGCAGCTGCCTTTCTACTATTAGTTAGTACGTCTTCAGTCTCACCAGCTATGGCCCATATCGTTTCAAAGATTCCTATATTAGGTTCTGTGTTTAGTGATTCAGGTGACCCTGGTTTAGAACAGGTAAATGAACAGGGATTATCTCAACTCATTGGAACTTCGGAAAGGGTAGGGAACACTTCGATGACGTTAGATGAAGTGTTTTATGATGAGACTCGTTTAACGATAGGGTTTTCCATTGTATCAGAAAAACCAATTGGCGATTTCTATCTATTTTCCGGACCAGAAATCACTATCAATGGAAAAGCCTTTTCAGGTACTAGCACTTATAGCGAAAGGAAACTTTCTTCTATTCATAAAATGGGAATCGTCGATATGGATTCAATGGAAGATTTGCCTGATACTTTTACGCTAGGGGTAACTTTTACTGGGGTAGACGGCAAACAATGGGAGTTCACAACTCAAGTTAATCAAAACAACGAAGTTCAAAATGTAGTTATCAATCACCAACAAAAAGCGAATGGCGTAGATTTAAAAGTATCAGAAGTAAAGGTCAGTCCAGCTAGTTTATTGTTTAGTTATCAAGCAGATTATGATAAAGATTTAGGAAATGGAAGAATCGACTTTAAAGTAATCGATGAGAAGGGGAATGAACTTTCGTCCCATTCAGGCGGTGCCATCGTCGATCATGAAAAGAAACGTATCACAGGTACAATCTTAATTGATCCAAAAAAAGTTGATGTAGAAAAATTAACAGTAACTCCGTATATGATCTTCCCAGAGGCTGAAATGGGTGTCGAGGTCGACCTGCAAGGCAATGAAACAGCAATAACGAAATCCCAAACATATGAAGGACCTGAAATAAACTTTGAAAGCTTTACAGTGACAATACGATAAGACGATGAAAATATAAGAGCGATTGCATGCCCGGTGCAATCGCTTTTCTCTATTTTATGTAATGGACACTCTATATTATAAAATTGGTTGAAAATGATTTAAACGATTCAGCAATCGGGCCAGATTGTGGTATAAACATTGTGTAATGGTAACAATGGGATTTGAAGTCTATACTGATTGAAATTATTGACAATTAGAATATCTCTTTATATGATAGATACATACTGAATGTATGAAAAGAGTTGGAACAAGGATGGCACGCAATAAATATCCGGAGCAAACAATAGAAAAAATTTTGAATGTGGCACAAAAGCTCTTCCTGGAGAAAGGCTTTGATCAAACAACAATTCAAGATATTGTAGATGGACTGGAGGGCATGACAAGAGGTGCGGTTTATCACCACTTCAAATCTAAAGATGAGATTATGGAGGCGTTAATCAACCGAATGTTTTTAGAGCATAATCCATTCGATGAATTACGCAATCGTAGTGATCTTAATGGCTTACAAAAATTGAAATTGGCTGTTACGTTGAATCAATCTAATCAGGAAGGAATTCGAATATCAGAGCAGGCACTGCCATTACTTCAAAACCCGCGTATTTTGGCAGGGATGATTGAGTCTAATCGAAGAAACTTAAGCCCGCTTTGGTTAGAGTTAATGCAAGAAGGAATTGCAGATGGTTCCATCCAAACAGCTTATGCAAAAGAATTATCAGAACTATTGCCATTATTAGAAATATGGTTGATGCCAACAGTCTATCCTGCAAGTCCAGAAGAAATGATTCATAAATTCATATTTATTAGCGATATGTTGACGAAGATGGGCCTACCATTATTTGATGAAGAAATGGTGAGTAGTACTATTCAGCAACAATTGCATCGTCTTGCAGAAAAATAAAATGTCTTATAAAAGGCATTTTATTTTTACAACTATACATACATTTAGTAGGTATGAAAAAGATAGGAGGTATTGTAATGAAACGTATTTCGGGTTTAGTTTTATGGATACTATCGATTGCCGCAGCAATAGTTTGTTTAATTTGTGACTATACGATAAGCACAGATTTAGACTGGTCACTTATTGTTTTACTATCGCTTCTAGCATTTGGGGTGTTGTTTACAGTCGCTTTAAAAGCAAATCATCCTTTAAGAGATAGTTTGGTAAGTATCACATTACTTATTTTACCGTTTTTATTTATATTAAGTATGTTACTTCAACAAAGGCTCATTTTTTCACTTGGTGGTAGTATTGCAGTAATTAGTTGCCTATTTTTATGGTGTGTATACCGTATTTATATGAAGTATAAAAAGCAAATCTATCGAGCGATGAGCATCACTTTTTTAATAACAATACCACTCGTTTTTAGTATTTTGTATAGTTGTATGCACTTCCTCAATTATTTTACTATGGATATAAATTCTAGTGTTTATCATGTATTAGTAATGGTAGTATTATCTTTTATTTCCATAGTAGTCGATTTTGCTAAAAGTAAAACGGTGTGAGGGAATAGTGATGCAGTTAGTGTTGTTACATGGTATGGGCCAAACTGCAGCTAGTTGGCAAGAAACAATTTTAAATTTACCAAATGAATGGCAGATTCATTGTCCTGAATTATTCAAAACTGAAGAAGCATCCACATATAACCAATTATATGAAGAATTTGTAAAGGAATGTGAAAAATATCCAGCACCCTTCCATTTAGGTGGCATTTCCCTCGGCGCTGTGATGGCTTGTCAGTATGCGATTCAATATCCAAAGAAGGTTAAATCTTTACTCTTGATTGCAGTACAACTGAAACCACCTCCGTATTTATTAAAATTTCAACAATTTATCTTCTCTCTTTTACCTAAATCGTATTTTGAAAAGCACAATCTAAATAAAGAACAATTATTGTTATTATGTCGCTCATTGAAAAATCTCAATTTAAAAACAAACCTTCAACAAATACAGTGTCCAGCCATTGCTATTTGTGGGGAAAAAGACTATGTTAATCAACAGGCTTCTAAAGAATTTATTAAGGCTTTAGTGAAGGCTCAATATGCAGTGATTGAACAAGCGGGACATGAAGTAAATATAGAAAAACCAATGGAATTAGCTATTGTGATTAAGCGTTTTTTAAAAGAAGCTTCTAGAAAAAATGAGATAAGAAAAGAAATACCTTAAATAATTTATTAAACGATCAGGTGGATTTTAAATAGGTTTAACGTGGATGACCAGTACCTCCATTTCAATTAGGGAAAGTTTATATACAAACAAGTATAATTGGGTATTTGTTAGTAACGATCTTTAATTATCGGGCGCTTTCCTGAATAAGGATAGCGTCTTTCTTCATAAAAAAGGACAGATTGTTTAGTTGAGAAAACAATATGATTCCAGCACATTTATACTGTCCAACCTTGCTGAACTATTAATCGCTTCTCCAATTCATTTTGATGCCTATAAATTTCCTGAATATTACATTAAAATGAAATAATCATATACAGATGTAGTTCCACACCCATCCACAAGACCTTAAAAATACATTTTGGGTGGACCTTTTGGAATGAGTGCAGGAATGTGAAAATGTTAGCAAGGGGATGAATGGCGTGTTTAACGATTTTAAGATTACAGAAAACCGTCCTATATATATTCAACTTAAGGAATATTTAAAAAGAATGATAACAAACGGGCATTTAATTGAGAACCAAAAACTTCCATCAACTCGTGAACTTAGCTCTTTATTATCAATTAGCCGAAACACTGTTCTAACTGCTTATGCGGATTTGGAACAAGAAGGACTGATCTATGCTGTAAAGGGGAAGGGAAACTTTGTAAGTCGTGTTGAGACATTCAAATCGCTATCTATCCAGTTAAATTGGACTGATAAAGTCAATGAACAAACCTTGTTGGCAGATGAGTTGGACCTTAAAAAGCATGGTATGCGCTGGAATAAGGAATTTATTTCATTTAATAGCATCGCACCAGATGAAAAACTTTTTGATGTGGGAAATTTTAAAAGGGCTTTTTTAAATCGGATGTCTATGGAAGGAGACATCGTTCTTAACTATGGATATGCAAAGGGCTATCAACCACTTATCGAATATTTACTTCACTATATGGAAATTAAAGGGGTAGACACTAGAAATAAAGATATATTAATTACTAACGGATTTACTGAAGGTCTGGATCTCATTTTATCCTCTTTAACTAAAAAGAACGGGCGTGTTCTTTGTGAAAATCCAACCAATGATTCTGCACTTAAACTCTTTCGATTACATGGCTTCGAAATCGATGGAATTGAAATGGATAATGACGGCGTCAATATTCGTCAGTTAGAAACATTACTATCAAAAAAAGAATATGATTTTGCATACTTAATTCCGTCTTATCATAATCCAACGGGTATAGTAACGTCCTCACAAAAAAGGAAAGAAATTATGGATTTGTTTTCCGCATATCAGTTACCAATCATTGAAAATGGATTTAATGAAGAATTACGTTATTCAGGGTCACATCTTGCATCATTGGCATCCTTCGCTGGACAGGGCAATAATGTTATTTATATTAGCAGCTTCTCTAAAATTCTTTTTCCTGGCTTACGGGTTGGCTGGATTTTGGCAGATAAAGAGTTAATTAATTTCTTAGAAAGTATGAAAAGAGCCCGAACAATTCATACGTCTACATTAGATCAAGCCGTGTTATATCAATATTTGAATGATGGTTACTTTGAGAAGTATTTAAAAAAAGCTAAATCCGTTTATAAGAGAAAGCATGAATTAACGGTTCATTATTGTCAGCAATTTATTCCATTCAAACGATTAACTGGTGACGGTGGACTGCACCTTTTTATAGAACTAGAAGACCACATCGATGCACGAAAACTTTTAGAAAAATGTTATCAAAAGGGCGTTGTTTTCTTACCAGGTAATATTTTTCACACGGACAACAGTGGACACCATACCTTACGATTAGGATTTTCTAGGCTGACAGAAAGAGAGATTATAGATGGCATTAAAATTATAGGGGATACCTTAAAAAATAATTATGGAGGTTAGAAAAATGAGAGTTGGCGTAATTATGGGAGGAGTTTCTTCCGAAAAGCAAGTGTCGATTATGACAGGTGAAGAGATAATCGAGCATTTAGATAAAAATAAATATGAAATTGTCCCAATCTACTTAGAGAACAAAGATGGCCTAGTGGAAAAGGTAAAAGATATTGAGATTGCACTACTGGCGTTGCATGGAAAATTCGGTGAGGACGGTACCATTCAAGGTGCTTTTGAAACCATGGGCATTCCATATACAGGGAGCAGCATCCTATCTAGTAGCTTATGTATGGATAAAAATATCTCAAAAAAAATCATCCGATTTGAAGGTGTACAAACGCCCGATTGGATTCACCTTCCAAATATGGAGGACCTTAAACTGGAAGAATTAGAAAAAAATGGTTTCCCACTAGTCGTAAAACCTAATTCAGGTGGTTCGAGTGTAGGGGTAAAAATTGTTTATGACAAAGAAACGCTAAAGCCTGCTATTGAAGAAGTGTTCAAATGGGATTCCGAAGTAATCATTGAAAAGCTAATTACGGGTGAGGAAATTACTTGCTCCATTTTGGATGGAAAGCTTTTACCGGTGATTTCGATTCGTCATCAGGGTGAGTTTTTGATTATACGTCCAAATATGATGATGTGGCTACCATTGAAGAGGTGGTCCAGCTCCCTCCCGAAATACAGAGCCGTGTTGATTTATCTGCAATGACTTGCTATAAATCATTGAAATGTAGTGTTTACGCCCGAGTCGACATGATATTGAAAGATGGTATCCCCTATGTGATGGAGGTAAATACATTACCTGGGATGACGAAAAATAGTTTGTTTCCCAAAAGTGCACAGGGAGCGGGTATTCCTTATCATAAGCTACTTGACTTAATCATTGAACATTCATTGAATGTGAGAGGAAAATATTAATTTGTAAAATATTATTAAATTATAAACCCTAATGGGAGTTTTACTATAAAAGGATGATCCTATATTGCTGAATTTTCTTATTCCAAAATTGGCGCAACACTCTACTTTGTAAAATTAGAGATAAGTAATGAAGAAATAATTGATTCTTATTTAACAGGTACCACCATGAAGTTTATATGTATGTATATCCAGGCTGCTGACAGGCAGCCTGCTTTAGTTATTGTCTACTTTTAACGTTACTTCTTTTATTCAATTGATCTTCTCCCCAATAGCAAATTGCATCTAATACAGGAATTAGTGATAAACCCTTTTCCGATAAACTATATTCTACTTTTGGAGGCACTTGAGGATATTCTTTTCGATTAATTAGTTGATCACCCTCAAGTTCCTTTAGTGTATTGGTTAATGTTTTAAAAGAAATATTGCCAAGCATCCGTTTCAACTGGTTATAGCGAATAGGGTTATTGTTTAAATATAAAGCATATAAAACTGTCATTTTGTATTTTCCACCAATTAATGACAAAGTATATCCAAAACCAGTATCCTTCAAATTACCTTTTAATACATAAGATTCTTTTTCCATTTAACACTCTCCTTTAGGTTAGTATCATACTTAAATTACCGTACTTGTAGAATGTTATAGCATACAATAATATGAATGTACATCAAAATATGATGCAAATAAGGGAGAAGGGTGATTAATAATGAAAACCATTGTCTATGCACATCCATGGGAAGGAAGCTATAATCATGCAATCTTAACCGCTATCACGAAAGACTTAGAAGCTAAGGAAGAAAAAGTTCAAGTGATCGATCTTTATAAAGATGGGTTTAATCCCGTATTTACAGCTGAAGAATTGGCGCAATTTAATAGAGGAGAAACCCCCTACGAATTAGTTAAGGAATATCAAAAAAAATTAAGCCAGGCAACGGAGTTGATTTTTATTTTTCCTGTCTGGTGGTGGGATTTACCTGCTATTTTAAAAGGATTTATTGATAAAGTAATGCTGAGTGGCTTTGCTTTCCAAGAGGATAAAAAAACAAATACTCTGAAAGGTTTATTGACAAATATAGAAAAAACAACTGTCATTTCAACTTCTACAACGGATAAAAATTATATTGAATCTGAAGGAGGAAATGCTATTTGGGGGGTCTTCATTAACCGAACTCTAGCTGACCTAGGAATTAAAAATGAACACACTAAATGGATTCATTTTTCTGGAGTTAACTTAACAACAGATGAGAAGAGGAAACAATTTTTAAAAGAAATAACCCTAGAAATTTAAAGTAGAATGAACTGAATAGAAGATATTTGTGAGAAATGGACTTAAACAAACGGTTGCGATTTTAAATAAGGAGAAAAGCTTAGTAAGTGTAATTTTCGTTCTTTCACAATCGGGCGCTTTCCTTGAATAAGGAAAGTGCTTTATTCAAATTAAAGGGCGATATTGTTGAGAAGTGCTTATAAGTAGGGAAGTGTAAAAAAAACCTAGAGCGAAATACATATTTTGGTAGTTATCTATTTTATATCACTATATAATGAATTAAAAGGGGTTTTTGTCATGTTGGTAAATTCCATCATCTATTGATGGCCGATATTAATTGCAATTGTTTTTATTGTCTTTCAAGCAATGGTGAGTATTAAAAGAAGGGTACTGTGGAGTTTAGTTCTTTCAACACTTTTCACAGGCTTTACACTATTTGCATTCTCCTTTTTTAATCTAGTTGTCATACTAGTATTTTTCTGTGTTATATCCTGGGCAATCTCACTTGTCACATATTTTACAAGGTAATTAAGCAATGTAATTGAAGTTAATTTCAATGACTAATAATGCTGACATGCTCTATTGGAAGTGACTGTACGTTAATGAAATCCATTATATATTGATATGTAATTACTATGTAAGTCTTTATGTATAACTAATGAGGGGCTTGTTAAATAACGATTTTCCACAATCGGGCACTTTCCTTGAATTGAACTGCACTCCAAATGATAAATTTGTGTCTAACATTTGGGGGTCACTTTAGAATAAGGAAAGTGTTTTATTCGATTAAAGAGTCAGATTGTTGAACAACATTATATGAAAGGTTGTCAAAGGACGTATTGGGAACCATATAATTACAATTAAAGTCTATATAAAAAAGGGAAGAATTGGAGACATCATTATGTGGCTAATAATAGGTCTTTTTGCTTTAGTAGCCACTATTGTAAATCTTTATATGTATGCAACAGGTAAAGATTACAAGTTCGCGATGGCAATGGGGTTATCATTTACAGCATTAACACTTTGTACAGAATACAGTCTTGTATCGGAGTGGGTAAAAAAGGAAGATTGGTCACTTTTGGGTGAAGTACCTAATTACGGAAGGGCATTATGGTTTATGACAATTGTTTTTATCTTACTAAATATAGCACCTATATTTTTAGAACGAAAAGGTAAGAAATAATTCTTATTGTCACTTTATTTATATCAGCAGTTCCTATATTAGTCGTAAATCGAAGGAGCGAAGTCTGTTTGGAACAAAATAATAAATTTAAAAATACTATTGAAACTGAAGAAGAATTACGTTCTATTATTGGATTTCCGAGTGAATTAGTAATAAGAAAGATGATTACAGATTTAGACCATCATTGTTATGATTTTATTTCTATGTCACCTTTTTTAGTAATTTCAACTTCTGATAATTTAGGTTTCTGTGATGTTTCACCAAGAGGGGATATGCCTGGTTTTGTTCATGTACTTGATAATAAGCATTTAATTATTCCAGAAAGACCAGGAAACAAAAGAATAGATTCTATGCGTAATATTTTATTAAATCCGAAAGTGGGTCTTTTATTTTTTATTCCGGGATTAGGAGAAACACTCAGAGTTAACGGGAAGGCTTGTTTGGTAAAAGATGATGAACTACTTGAAAAGATGGCTGTTAAAGGACAAAAACCTATTGTAGGTATTGTAGTGGAAGTAGAGGAATGTTTCATACATTGTGCAAAAGCCTTTAAGAGGTCAAAATTATGGGAACCGTCCTCTTGGGCTAATAAAGAAACATTACCAACTGCTGCTAAAATTTTATTTGAACACGCTAAGATTCCAAACTCTAGTGTTGATGTAATTGCTGAAAGACTTCAGGAAAGTTATACAAAAAGACTTTATTGAAAAGGTATTTTTCTTAATCGTCAAAAATGATTTTCAACAGTCGGGTGCTATTTTTAAAAAAATTGTTTAAATATTAAAATTAAATCACTTTATTGTATTTTAACATTTATTAAATTTGTACTGTCACATTGTCCGGATATAATATCTTTTTAATCATTCTGGAGGAAAATATAGATGAAACATAGAATTGCATTATTAGCAGATGTCCATGGAAATACAACGGCGTTAGAGGCGGTTGTCGAAGATGCGGTTCATGAAGGTGTCACTGACTATTGGTTTTTAGGAGATTTAATCATGCCTGGGCCAGGGACAAATGAGTTATTTGAAATATTAGATCGGCTTAAAGTTACTACTTATGTAAAGGGGAACTGGGAAGACAGCTTCCTTGATGTCCTTAATAAAGAAATTGATTTTGATAACGCGACGGATATTTATGTTTCCCGGTTAGCCCAATATCAGTGTGAAAATTTAAATGAAAACAATATGAATCGCCTTAAAAATTTACCATTACATATAACAAAACAAGTGAATCATCTATCTATTAGTATTAATCATCATTTACAAAATAAAAGTTATGGTGGGGATTTATGGCCGACTAACCATCAGGAAAACTTTGATCAGTTATTTGATCAAGATTATGATATTGCTATTTATGCGCATACCCATCATCAATTGTTACGCTATAGTAGCAATGATCAATTAATTATTAACCCGGGAACAATCGGACAACCGTTTTACAGATGGGACAATTTACATTCCGACCAACGTGCCCAATATGCCATTCTTGAAATAGATGATAAAGGGATGGCAGAGGTGAAATTTAAAAAAGTTTCCTATGACATAGAAAAAGAATTCAATAGGGCCATTCAGAAAAAACTACCGTATCTTGATTTATATCGAGAACTACTTGAAACAGGAAAAGCCCATACTCATAATCTTGATTTATTGCAAAAGATAAATGATACATACCATTATAAAGAGGAAATCGTTCAATTTTTTGAGAAAAATTATTGGAACAAATAAAAACAATCAAAAGAAAGTAGGGAGTGGGAAAGTGATAGAAAACAAATTTCCTATCCTTGAAACGGACCGTTTAGTTTTAAGGGAAATCACGCCAGAAGATGCGGAAAATATTTTTACCTATTTATCTGATAAAGAAGTGATGAAATACTATGGATTAGCACCATTTCAATCAGTAGACGAAGCTTTAGATGAAATAGCTTGGTATCAATCCATAAGAGAAAACAATACGGGTATTCGATGGGGGATTACGTTAAAAGGCAAAGGCGAAGTCATTGGTAGTTGTGGCTTTCTAAATATAGTTTCCCAACATTTTCGTTCAGATATTGGCTTTGAACTAAGCAAGGATTACTGGGGACAAGGAATTGCACAGGAATCAATCGAAGCCGTGATTAAATATGGATTCGAACAGCTTAACTTACAACGGATACAAGCATTAATCGAACCACCAAATGAAGCATCACAAAAGCTAGTGGAAAGACAAGGGTTTATAAAAGAAGGACTTTTAAGAAATTACGAGTTTACCAGTGGGAAATTTGATAACCTATATATGTATTCCTTATTAAAAGAAGACTTTGAAAATTAGTAATCAACATGCAGACCATAAGTAAAACCTAACTATTCGATAGACGAGAATAGTTAGGTTATGTTTCAATTAACTTATTTACCACTTACCGCTGATAGCTCTTCTAGGGTAAAGTCTCGGTCATTTCTTAAATGATTTGCCATCAGTTCACCGGCAAGTTCTTCATTTCGCTCCTCGATTGCTTTGTAAATTTCTTCGTGCTCATCAAGTAATTGCGGACGTTTATAAATGTCTAACTTTAAACTAAATAAATAGAACACCGTACGGACCTTTTCCAATATTTCAATCATTTTTGGATTACGGCATTCTCCAGCGATCAAATCATGGAAGCGTTGATTGGCAGCGTATATATTTTTTGACTGTGCTTTTCGAGATTCCTTTAACGTGTTTTTAAGTTCTTTTAGTGTTTCTGGAGTCATATGTTTTGCTGCTTTTTGGGCTGCAAAGCTTTCTACTAAAATACGCATTTCATATATGTTGATCAAATCTTGAACGGTCGGATCATAAATATGCTTGTCCTTAATTAATCCTTCTTGTTCAAGTCGTCGAATTGCTTCGCGAATCGGTGTACGACTTACCCCAATTTCATCGGCAAGCCGTTCTTCAACGACCTTCATACCACCTTTATAAGTGCCGTCTAACATACGATCCCGAATGTATTCATAGGCATATATTTGAGCGCTTTTTTTATCTGAAACCATAATATTACGGCCCCCCGAAAATTTTTTACCACTCTTATTATACTTTAAAAGTTTCCCTTTTTGATGGATTTATAAGAGGAATCTACTTCCATTTTCTATAAGATTCGCTTTTATCTATTAATTTTTAAAACGATTTATTGAAAAGGGCGATAAATCGATATCATATTGACCAGAAAGGATTAATTGACTTAATGCTTGTCCAACGGCACTACTAAATTTAAATCCGTGTCCAGAGAAACCTGCTGCGATGGCCACGTTAGAGTAGTTAGGATGTAAATCGATGATAAAATCCTCATCAGGAGTAAGGGTATACATGCACGTTTTTCCATATTGTAATTGACTGATTTTAGGCATGTATTGATGTAAAAAATGAATTAAATCTCCTTTATCTTCTGGTAATTCTCCAAAGGGAAGGATGGATTCATCTGGATGGATTTGATCTCCGCCATCATGTCGACCTACCTTTAATCCGGCGCCATCAATACTTGGAAAACCATAATATTGTCCATTTGGTGTTTCAAAGGTAAAGGCAGGGAAATGATCTTGATGATACATTTTTTCATCCGCCTGAAACCAAGCAAACGTTTTTCTAACTGGTGAGAGGGGAAGCTCTAAGTCTAACATTGAAAGAAGGCTTCCTGACCATGCACCTGCTGAAACGACTAATGCATCCGAGTAAAAGGTCTGATTGTCGGTCTTTATCGTTACTCTGTCATCCTTAATCAAAATGTCTTTTACCTGACTATTTGTTAAGATTGTCGCACCGTTTAATTCGGCAAGTTCTTGGTAAGCTTTTATACTTTCTTCGCATTTTAGCACGCCAGACGTTGGTTCAAAGCAGCCAATAAAATCATTCGGTAGTGTTATGCCAGGCCAGCGATTATGTACTTCTTTTGAAGACAGAATATCTAATGGTAATGAATATTTTTTCGCACTCGAAATCGTATTTTGGATAAAATCCGAATGTTCCTTGCCCACATTTAAAACTCCTGTCTGGAGAAATAATTGCTTCCCAGTTGCTTTTTCTAAGTCATTCCATAATTCCTGTGCTCTAAGGACAAAGGGAACATATTCTTCACCTTCACCATAAGCGTATCGAATAATTCTAGTTTCCCCGTGATGACTCCCTTTGTTATGAGGTGGGGTACAGGCATCTAATAATAAAGTCTTTTTCCCACTTGTCGATAAAAAATAACCCGCTGCCATACCCATTGAACCTGCACCAATTATAATGACATCATAATTCATCCCATCTCATCCTCCATTCATTGTTCTTGTGATACAAATTATAATGGAGTAGTCTATTGTATACAATATTGGGAAAATATTTGTTTCAATTAAAAGGAAAAACCTTCAATCGAATAGATTAAAGGTTTTTAACGTGAATTTTATAAATTAAGTCGATCTCGGGCAGAATTCAGTTTTGAAGTTACGGCAACGGGGTTCAATGCTTTTCCTAAGCCATAAGCGGGCATATTGCCATAAAAAGCTTCATATTGTTCTGATTTTAGTTGATAGGTCTCATGGTAAATTCCAACGGCATTATTGTTACCGACCTTTTGATTAAAATGTTTCCATGCAGTTAAATGTTTTTCTGATTTTGCATAAGCAAGAAGATCATCCATTGAACGCCAATATTGAATCATGACCGTCGTTCTTAAACCGAAATAACTTTCCATCGATAAAAAGCCTAATTCATCTTTATGGGAATAAAGTTCCTTAATCATCCCAGGCATCGCGTTAAATACTGGTAACCATTTGTGAATAGCTAGACGTTTATTAACTCGCATTCCAATGATGAATACAACGATATCCTCTGTATTTTCCGTCGTATAACGGCCAGTGAAAACCTCTTTGGTCATTATGACTCCTCCTCAGCTATGAACTTCTCAAGGGTAACATTACACCAGTCAATTGCAGCTCTCGTGACTCTCTTTCCATAGTCTAAAGTAAATAACCAATACATTGCGTCCATATCATTTTCGTCTGCACAATCGATAATGGCCTGTTCAATCGATTGATATGTTTCCATGCGCGTTTGTAATTTTTGTTTGTAATTTTCAAGGAGGGAGATGGTCGTTTCACGGGTTTGGAATCGTCCGAAAAATAATTTTAGTAGAATCTCATTGCGTTCGGCGGGAAGTTGTTCAATCGGATGCTCAAGCCATTTTCTTAAAGTTTCAATTCCTTTTGGAGTTAAAGTGTATTCGTTTTTATCTGGTTTACCTGAAGTGGTAGCGGTATGAACTTCCGCTAAACCTTCTTGTACGATGAATTTTAATGTTGGATAAATTTGTCCGTAACTAATCTTCCAGAAATGATTAAGACTTCGATCGATAAATTGTTTAATCGAATAGCCAGATCGGCAATCCGTCGTTAAAATTCCTAAAATGGCATAAGTCGTTTCATTATAACCTTTCACTAGCAGACCACCTATCTAAAAGATATGTATCATTTAGATATATAATAACGAAAATAATAAAGAAAATCAAGTTTTAATTTTTAGAATAAAATTGAATGCAAAACAAAAAAAGTGGGGTAGTATCCCCACTTTTTACGCAGTAATAGATAGCTTTTCTGCTTCGCAACGGAGTTTATAAAACTCCTGAACGAGTTCGTGTTCCGTTAAAATCGAATCTTTCATTTTAAGTAAAGTTCTTTTTCCGACACGGCGATCTAATAAACATAATATTTTCATTAAAATATCTGTAGATTGTAATGAGTCTTCAATAGATGAGTTAAAATATTGTTCTAATGTAAAGAAGAAGTCATATTGACCATAGATTCCTTCTTTTTTTAATTGTTGATGAGCCTCATCTTGAATCGAAATATTGTTTTCCACATCATCGAAATCGTAATTATCAAAATGAGCTCTTATCTCCCACTCTTTGTAATGTTCCGCTCGTTCTGCTGTAATTGTACACATACTAAGTTTTTCTACTTTATCGATAGTAATAACCGCTCTGCCTAATTGATCATGGGCTCTTCGGTAATTGATTACTTGAAAGTCGACCCTTGATCGTAATGTATCACAAACTAAACTTTTCAAATGTTTCTTTGCTTTACTCCATTTAGGACTATATAACAAATAACTACCTCCACAGTAAAAATCTATTCATTTGTTTCCATTATAGATTCTATTTCCATAGTTAAACAACCACTTTCAACTAGATCATAACAGCAAGAATGAGGACGAAATAAAGGGGGATTCCTTGTTAAAATGAATCCAGTAAACTTTAAAAGCACATTATCTTTACCAGTACTTGTAAATTGTAATATGCTTAAAGGCAAAGGGGTTACGGGAGATACTAAAGTGGAAGAGGTGGGAACATGGTGACGAGTATTCATCTATCATTTGAAGAGATGTGGGAAAAAATCATTGCCTGTGATCGGAAGTATGATGGTCTCTTTTTTACGGCTGTGAAAACAACGAAAATTTATTGTCGTCCTTCTTGCAGATCAAAAAAGCCAAAGAAGGTGAATGTGGAATTTTACCATGATATTAATGAAGTTGAAAACGCTGGTTACCGTCCTTGTAAAAGGTGTCAACCGGAAGTAGTGCACTCTCCACATATCGAAACAGTTCGAGCAATTATAACGTTTTTAGTAAATCACTATAAACAACCGATTGGATTAAAGGATATAGCAGAGCAAGTAGGACTGAGTCCGTTCTATTTGGAACGATTATTTAAACAAGAAACGAATGAGACACCCCGTACGTATTTAGAAAAAATACGTATTGATAAAGCGGCTTATTTATTGAAAAATACTAACTTAACAAATTTAGAAATCTGTTACGAAGTTGGATTCCAAAGTCCTTCTAATTTCTATAAAGTATTTCGAGCTTTAAAAAACTGTTCACCTAGTGAATATCGAAAGGAACTTCTCTATGAAATGGATTGATGCTGAATTTTCTATCGAGTTATATCCACCAACTGATTTTCATTTTGACGAATGTCTCATTTTTTTAGGTAGGTCTGACCAGGAAATTCTCCATCAAATAAACGGGGAAGCGGTCTATAAATTAATCAAAGTCTATGATGAATTGGTTTTATGTAAAATCAATTTCAGTGACGGCGCCATAAAGGTAGAATTTCCGATGACCGTTCCATCTAAGTTTGCCCGTGAAAAAATAGGGGAGTTTGTTTCAGAATGGTTTGATTTAGACAAAGATTTAGAAGGCTTTTACCAAATGGCTAACAACGACAAAATTTTAAAAAATGTTGTGTCAACATATAAGGGCTTACGGATTATTGGGATCCCCGATTTATTCGAAGCCCTCGTTTGGGCAGTTATCGGTCAGCAAATTAATTTAACCTTTGCCTACACATTAAAGAAACGTTTTGTGGAGCAATTTGGGGAATGTTTAACCTATGAAGGTAAGCAGTATTGGTTATTTCCATCCTACGAGAAAATCGCTGCTTTAAATGTGGACGATTTAAAGAAATTGCAATTTACGACGAGGAAGGCTGAATATACGATTGGCATTGCAAAAATGATGGCAGAAGGGGAATTATCTAAGAAAAAATTGCTTCAGATAAAAGACATGGAACAAATCGAATCTTCATTAAAACAAATAAGAGGAATTGGAGCATGGACAGCCCATTATGTCATGATGAAATGCTTGCGGGATCCATCTGCATTCCCAATCTCAGATGTCGGGCTTCATAACGCTTTAAAAGAGCAATTAGGCTTGGAGCGGAAACCGACAATCGAGGAAATAGAAGACTATGCGGCTAGCTGGACAGGTTGGCAAGCCTATGCAACCTTTTATCTTTGGAGGTCAATATATGACAACGTTTAAAGTAGAATACAAATCACCAATTGGGGTAATCGAAATTATTGGAACAGAACAAGCAGTCCAATCCATTTTATTCATTGAAAAGGAAAGCAGCGCGGAATGGGGACAAGCAGAAACACCTACTTCTTTAATCGATTGTTATAACCAACTAGATGAATATTTTCGAGGCATTCGCCAAGAGTTTACTTTCCCGTATGAGTTAAAAGGAACGGATTTTCAAAGAGAAGTATGGAATACGTTAACAGAAATCCCATATGCCAAAACCCAATCATATAAAGAGCTTGCCGTTACGATTGGAAACGAAAAAGCGATTCGCGCAGTCGGCAGCGCCAACGGTAAAAACAAATTAAGTATCGTTATCCCATGCCATCGAGTCATTGGTTCGAACGGAACATTAACCGGTTATGCAGGTGGTCTATGGAGAAAAAAATGGCTACTTGAGCATGAAAAATCAATGGAAGCCAAGAAGATGGGAAGTGGGCGGAAATAAATGTTTGTCAAAATATACGAGTACCATATTCAAAAGGATAAAGTGGAGCAATATTTAGCCATTCAAGAAAAAGCCTCCGAAATTTACAATCGTTATTTAGATTTCCATACAGTCTATTTAAATAGCAAAACTGAAGAAACAAAATGGTTAGAAATTACAAGGTACAAAGATGAAGATACCTATAACAAAAGCATGGAACTAATAAACGAACAAAAAGAAATTCAAGACTTATTCGAAACCTTCCAATCCCTTTTACTAACGGAAAAAAGGGAAATTCGAGAAGAGGATTTTTTAGAAATGAAAGAAATCGGGAAATGATAAAGAGGGGAGTTTCAAGGCAAATTATATTGAACCTTCTATAATCGAATCGATAAGATTGTTCACAACAATAGATAAATAATCTTATTTTTTATTTTTGAAAATGAGACTATATTGACAAATTGAAATTAATCTATAAAATAATAAACAATTCGAAAAATATTTGCAAAACGAAATATGAGAACAAAGGCTATGAAAAGAATTAGTAGCAATCATGTTAACAGACAGAAAGTAACCGGTTGATGAGAGGTGCATGTTGAACAATTGTGAATTCATCTTGGAGCTGTGTACTGAAAAGGGTTTCCTTAGTAGGCTACACCGGTTTGGCATCCGTCACTATGTGCTAAAGTATCGTCGGAAATGACCGTACTTACGAAGATAAGCAATGTGAGTTGCTTATGAAAAAAGGTGGTAACACGAATTGAATCGTCCTTTTGGTTAATCCAAAAGGGCGTTTTTTTATTCCTTTGTTTTTATCGAACTTGCAATGGAGAAAATCTCGAACATTTAAGGAGGAATACATTTTGAGTGAAAATAAAAAGCTTCAAAGAGGTTTAAGCAACCGACATATCCAGTTAATTGCCCTAGGTGGTTCTATTGGGGTTGGCTTGTTTTATGGCTCTAGTGCAACCATTCAAATGGCTGGACCAGCGATTTTACTTTCCTATTTAATAGGTGGATTCGTTATTTTTACCATTATGAGGGCACTAGGAGAAATGGCTGTAGAGGAACCTGTATCGGGTTCATTTAGTACATATGCAAATCGTTATTTAGGCCCCTTTGCAGGGTATTTATCGGGTTGGACTTATTGGTTTATGTGGATTGTCGTTGGAATGGCCGAAATAACGGTAGTCGGTGTTTATGTGAATTATTGGTTCCCGGATATTCCCCAATGGGTGTCAGCCCTTGTCGTTCTCATCCTCATTACAATTGTAAACCTTGCGAATGTAAAGGCGTTTGGGGAGTTTGAATTTTGGTTTGCGATGATTAAAGTAGTCGCTATTATTGGGATGATTATCCTCGGATTAGGCATTATTTTATTTGGTATTGGTAACAATGGTGAGCCAATTGGTTTTGATAATTTATGGTCCCATGGAGGTTTTGTACCAAATGGATTTGAAGGAATCTTAATGTCCCTTGTACTTGTGATGTTCTCCTTTGGTGGCGTCGAGTTAGTCGGTATTACAGCAGGAGAGGCAAAGAATCCTCAAAAATCGATTCCTTCTGCTATTAATAATGTTGTCTGGAGAATATTAATCTTCTACATCGGTGCATTAGGCATCATGATGATTTTATATCCGTGGGATGAAGTCGGATCTAACGGAAGTCCCTTTGTATTAATTTTTGATAATGTTGGTATTCCAGGCGCAGCCCATATTATAAACTTCGTTGTCATAACAGCGGCGTTATCGGCCTTTAATAGTGGTTTATTTGGTTCAGGAAGAATGCTTTACAATTTATCTTTGCAAAATAACGGACCAAAATTTTTTAAAACCCTTAGCAAGAATGGTAGTCCAAGACGGGGCATCTTATTTTCTTCATTCTTTTTACTAGTGGCTGTTGTGTTGAATTATATTGTTCCTGAAAAAGTATTTTTATATATTTCCGCAGTGGCAACCGTTGCGGTCATTACGAGCTGGACAATTATTCTCTTAGCCCAGTTAAGTTTTAGAAAATCAAAAACGAAATTGGAAGGGGAAAAAATTAAATTTAAAGTACCGTTCTACCCGATTTCAACTTATTTAGCCCTAATATTCTTAGCCCTTGTTATCGTTTTAATGGCCTTCATTCCGGATATGCGCGTTGCATTATTCGTAGCCCCTGTTTGGTTCTTCATTCTCTATATTGGCTATAAGATGAAGAAGTAACAAATAATTTTTAGAGAGGGGATCATGAACCTTTTATTGAATAATGAAGAAGAGGATTTTTATGGGGAGGTTCACTTTAGATGGCTACACCAAAACATATTATTTCAGCTGCAACGATTGTCTTAAATGATGATCATGAAATTTTATTAATTAAAGGACCTAAAAGAGGCTGGGAAATGCCAGGTGGTCAAGTAGAAGAAGGGGAATCTTTAAAGGACGCGGCCATTCGAGAAACGAAAGAAGAATCCGGTATTGATATTGAAATTACGAAGTTTTGTGGCGTCTTTCAAAATGTCCAAGGGTGTATATGCAATACATTATTTTTAGGTAAACCTATCGGAGGAGTGCCAACTACAAGTTCTGAAAGTTTAGAAGTAGGTTATTTTCCAATCCACCAAGCATTGAAAATGGTCACTTGGAAAAACTTCAAACAAAGAATTGAGTACTGCTTAAATGATGAACTACAACCTTTTTATATTGAATTTTAAAGTCACTAATTTAATAAAAGATGAACGCTTTTAGTAATTACTACTTTACACTTTTAAATATAGCGTCTCACTTTATTCATATATTTTATATAGTCGGCACCAAATTTCTTTATACACCATCTTTCTTCTGAAAGAATAATCCAGTGAGATGAGGATTGGAAAATGATTAATAACCCAAATAAAATCCATGATTGGGTAAGTAAAACACAGCCTAAAAAATAAATAAAATAGGCAACATACATCGGGTTACGGGAGATTCTATATAGCCCGTTTACATTTATTCCATTCATTTTAGGGTTGGCAAAATTGATTGTAGATACCGCATATAAAACAATCCCTAAAATATAGACAACTAGTCCGATATTAAATAAAAGAGAATCGGGTTTAATGTTGAGAAAAAATAAACTTAATAGTATAAGAACGGTCGTCACTTGATATATATAGTAAGCAATTTGTTCTTTTCCTAATAGCGGGGCATAAAAAGCTGCACGTCTAAGCCCCTGCTTATTTATTAGACTTAGTAAACCATACCGTATAAGGAAAAGGGGAATAACTGTTAGCAATGCATTCATTTTAATCCTCCTTTTTTGTTCTCTTATTTATTTATATTACGAAAATTTTAAAATAGAATTCATTTCTTCTATAAAATAGATGAAGTTAAAGTCCGATTGAAGAAGGAATAATGAGAGATTTTTTGAATAATAAACAGAGGGAAGGAGAGAGGCAATGGTGCAGGAAGAAAATTTAATGTTAGGAACTGTTATAGCGGTCAGTTTAAGTAGTAAGCATACCTTTAGTAAAGATAATCAAGAGCGTATCCAGTTGGTAAAAGGCTTAGGTGTGGAGGGGGATGCCCACTTCGGTTCTACGGTAAAACATCGCTCGAGAGTTGCCCAAAATCCTAACCAACCAAATTTAAGACAAGTCCATTTAATTCAAAACGAGTTGTTTGAAGAGTTAAAAGACGATTTTACGGTTGAACCAGGGCAAATGGGTGAAAATATTACGACCGTTGGCATCAATCTCCTTGAACTACCTACTGACACAAAGCTATACATAGGGGAGAAGGCCATTGTACAAGTGACAGGATTACGTAATCCATGTGGTCAAATCGATGACTTTAAACCGGGATTGTTAAAAGCAGTCGTAGAAAAAGATGCTAATGGAAATCTCATACGAAAAGCAGGAATCATGGGTATTGTTTTGGAAAGCGGTGAAGTAAAACCGGGAGATGCCATCCGAGTTGAATATCCTTCGAAGCCATATAAAAAACTCGAACGGGTATAGGCTCAACCAATCCCACGATTTGCCATGAAAAAATACACGCAAGACAATCTAAATTTGAGAGTGTCAATCCATCACTCTTTTCTTATTTAATCAAACAACGCTGCATCCTATTTTAATAGTTTTCAGCGTTGTTTTATTTTAAAGGTTGGCAACATAATTGACCTTCGCCTTTTTCAAGAGCTGATTTTAAGCTTTCTAACACACCTGACCAAGCCATTTCATGCCAATTAATAGCCTCAATCCAGCCATCACGATCTTTAAATCCAGTATGCAAAATAACGACCTTTGTTGAATTTTCATTGATAGGTGTAAAATTTACTTTAACAGTTGTTAAGTCGTTTTCGTTGTTCATTAATGTGTCGAATTGATCGGGACCTTTCCAAGTGCATTGAAGCTCTTGTTCATTAATGAGTTTAATAATTTTACAACCTTTCGTATTCATACCCGTTCTATTTCCTGGTATGAAATAAAGTTCGTACGCACCGCCTTCTTCCGGCTCTACTATGCTCTCTGGTGCAAACCATTCGGAAACTCTTTCGGAGATTGTCCAAGCATACCAAACGAAGTTCAGAGGGACATTAATTGTTATCTCTTTCATAATTGACTTACCATTTGTAGTAGTTGTCAAAAAGAATCTCTTCTTATATAAATGATTACAAATGATTTTACCATTATTTTGAACATTAAGAAATATTTGTGTGCGAATGATAAAAAACAGCGGAAATAGTTATTCCGCTGTTTAAAGTGTGAATGCTAATTGCTTATTCCGTTTCTATATCTTCTAAGTCATCTGGATATACCATTTCATCAAGCACTTCATCAGTGGCTTCATCTTTTACCGAAACGGTTACTTTATAATCATCTGGATTTGCTCCATCATAAAGTTGGTACATCGCACCAGAGATACCTAAACCAAGCGCTACAAATCCATCCATACTATTTTCATAAGCTGCTTTATCAACTACTACAGTAAAGTCCGTGAACTTATCGTTATGGGCAATATCTTTAATCGATGCATAGTCTCCACTTGTTTTCATTTCTTCGATAGACTCTTTAATCGATGTTTCTATTTCGTTCATCAATTCTTTATGTTTCGATTTTGACATTTTAAGAGTAACGGAACCGTCATCATTTTTTGTCACCTTATCGATACCATCAGCTTCAGCATCTGCAATCACCGTATCAATATCTTCTTCTCCCTCAAACATAGAAGCAGGTAACGTTACTTCAACGTTTAATAGACCTTTGTCTACATTAAGGCCTTCTTCTTTCGTCTCTTCACTAACTTTCGTATCTTGCTTATCGTCCGAACAAGCAGTTAGTAAAGCAATCATTAATAAAAATAGAATGTATGAAATCCTTTTCACTTTAAGCCCTCCCTGGGTCTGTAATATAAACTATTAAAATAGTCCGATTCCAATTATACTATTTCTCTAAGCTTATCCTTACTTTTCTAAATATTTGAAATAATGTATTCGTATAGTAATTTTTCAAAACATTATTTATCCAAAAGGATTTATGTAAATTTTGTAAAGGTAATCTTCTGTATTTTTTTGGATAGTTGAACTATATTAATCGAAAATAGTATCGATATAGGATGATAGAATTAAATTTAGATAATTTTAAAAATTTCCCATAGGTAATTTGTCTAAAATTTTGTCATTGAACCTTTACAACCTATTCATCCTCAATTAATACAGAACAAATAAACTACTAAACGTAATGATAAATCATATATTTAAGGAGAGGTTTTCATGTTTAAAAAAATGGGTTTAATTGCGTTAAGTACAGGACTTGTTCTGTCGGGGGTAGGTTTAAGTACTGTAGATGCAGCAAAAAAGGATGAAGCGAAACAAAATAAAAATAAAAAAGTAGAAAATGTAATCTATATGATTCCAGACGGATTTGGTGCAAATCATGCGGCTAATTACCGTATTTTCAAAGGGGAAGAAGCAGTTTGGGATGCTCATATTAAAGGGATGTACACGACTTTTTCGGCGAATGCTGATATTACAGACTCTGCCGCTGCAGGTACAGCGATGGCTGCAGGTATTAAAACAAACAATGGTGTCATTGGTTTTGATCCAGAAGGAAATAAAGTAAAAACAATTCTTGAAGCAGCGGAAGAAGCAGGTAAATCTTCAGGTTTAGTTGCCACTTCTACGATTACCCATGCAACTCCTGCTAGTTTTGCATCCCATGTAGAACACCGTAGCAACGAAACTGAAATCGCTCGCCAATACATTCAAGAAAGCGGTGTGGATGTCATCTTAGGTGGAGGTAAAAATAACTTCTTACCAACATCAAAAGGTGGTAAACAAACTGAACTAAACTTAATCGATGAAGCACAAGAAAAAGGGTTTGAATTTGTTGAAACCCGTGAACAGTTACAACAAGTTAAAAAGGTAAATGTAGAAAAGGGAGAAAAATTACTTGGTTTATTCGCAGGTGAAGCCCTTGCGCCTGAATTTGACCGTGTTGATACGGAAGAACCAAGCTTAGCTGAAATGACAGAAAAGGCAATTGATACTTTAAACCAAGATAAAGATGGTTTCTTCTTAATGGTAGAAGGAAGTCAAATTGACTGGGCTGGCGAATCCAATGATGCAGCTTATGCTATGCATGAAACAAAAGCTTTTGAAGAAGCAGTTCAAGAGGCAATTGAATTTGCAAAAGAAGATGGCAATACTTTAGTCGTAGTGGCTGGAGACCATGAAACAGGTGGTATTTCAGTAGGCTCTTCTTCATCATCAAATACAACAGCTGACGTTCTTAAAAATGTAACAGCTACGGGTGAATTTATGGCGAGTCAATTAAACGCAGACCGTTCAAATGTAAAAGAAGTGGTATTACAATATACTGGTATTGAATTAACAGATGCAGAAGTTGCTACTGTTCAACAAGCAGAAGATGCGAAATCAGCGATCAATAAAGTTATCAGTGAACGTGCAGGTATTGGTTGGACAAGATATGGTCATACTGCAGCCCAAGTTCCTGTCTTTGCATTCGGTCCAAAATCCGATGAATTTGTAGGGTTCCACGATAACACAGACTTACCACAAATTATGAAGGATGCAATGAAACTTAAATAATATAAACGTAAAAGACTGTAGGTAATAACGATGGAAATCGTAATTGCCTACAGTTTCTTTTTTTATAGTACATCTGTGTATGCTGAGAAAATGCTTATAGTTAACGATTTTTTAGGAGAAATAATAGATGATTAGTAGAATAATCATCTATAATGAAGACAACAAGTTGCTTTAGGAAGTGTACAAATATGTCACCATTAATGATAGGTATTATACTTCTTTTTTTAGGTCTATGTTTGATTCCATTAGGTTATTCAGAGTTGAAAGAAGAATTGAAAATGGTCAAAGTAGAAACATCTAGTTTTAAGAGCTTAATAGTTTATGTAACTACGTTTATTGGTTTATTAAATTTTAATAGTTATTTAGGGTGGATACTAAGTATAGCGTTACTTTTCGTATTTGGTGGTGGAGCATTTATTTTTCTAACGATTCTCCAATAAAGCGTATTTTCTCTGTAAAAGGGTGAAGAAGTGTATTTGATATTTTTATCAAATACGCTTTTTTTATAAAACAAATGAAAAAGGGAAGAGGAATTTTTTGCACTAAATTTAGTACTAGGTCATAATAGTAACTAGTAAAATGATTGTAAAAACTAAATGAGGTGAATATGATGACGAAAAGTAAAGCACGCATTACAGCGATAGGTTCTTATGTCCCTGAAAAAAGGCTGACAAATTATGATTTAGAAAAAATGGTCGAAACAAATGACGAATGGATCGTTCAACGGACAGGTATAAAGGAACGGAGAATTACGAGGAAAGATGAATTTACAAGCGATATTAGTTATAAAGCTGTTCGAAATTTAATGGAACGTTATGACAAAACGGTAGATGATGTGGATTTGATAATCGTCTGTACATTAACGCCTGATTACAAAACCCCAAGTGTTAGTTCGATGCTACAAGCAAAACTTGGTATTAAAAATACGGGGGCAATGGATTTAAACGTTGCTTGTGCCGGATTTACTTACGGGTTATATGTGGCAAACGGTTTAATTACATCAGGTTTAAACAAAAAGGTTTTAGTTGTTGGGGCTGAAACACTTTCGAAAATAACGGATTATACAGATAGAACAACTTGTATTCTTTTTGGAGACGGAGCCGGTGCAGTTCTAGTAGAGTACGATGAACAAAATCCTAGCTTCATCTCCACTCATCTCGGGTCGGAGGGCGAAGGAGGAAAACATTTATATAGTACAAATCTATCGAATAGCATGAATGGAGAAGACATAATAGGCAATGGTTGCATTGTTCAAAATGGTAGAGAAGTTTATAAATGGGCGGTAAAAACTGTTCCAAAAGGAATGCAATCTGTTATGGGAAATGTGAATATGGAGTTGGAAGAGGTCGATTGGTTTGTTCCCCATAGTGCCAATTTAAGAATGATCGAATCCATTTGTGAGAAAAGTAGTTTCCCAATCGAACAAACATTATATAGCTTAGTGGATTATGGTAATACTTCATCAGCTACCATTCCATTATCTTTAGATATGGCAGTACGTGAAGGGAAAATTAAAAATGGACAAAAACTATTATTATATGGTTTTGGCGGCGGCTTAGCCCATGCAGGACTGCTTATTACATGGACAGTGTAGCCTAACAAATTATTTACAAGCATTTATCTAAATGGATAAATGCTTTTTTAAGCTATTACAGAAGGAGATAAGTATATTTTATTGAATATGTAATAAAGTACGAAAAGGTTTTCAATAGGGGGTAAAGCATGATTCATTATAATGATCGAACGTTTATTTCAACTGAAAATACGGCAAATGGGGAAGTCTCTTCAAAAACGACCTTTCATTACAAACAAGAGGGGAATATTATTTCAGCAACATATGGCGGCGGAGAAATTATAAAAGGTTTCCTAATAGGCATTGTAAATGAAGATGGTTCTTTAAAGTTTAAGTACAACCACGTCAATACGAAAAAAGAAATAAGAGGAGGAAAATGCGTTTCCACCCCTGAAATTTTAGAAGATGGCAGAATACGATTACATGAAAAATGGGAATGGTTCGATGCGGAAGACAGTAAAGGAAATTCGATTATAGAGGAAGTTTGATTTAAAGATTGGACGATTCATATTCCACTAGTGTGCTTTGATCTGAATAGGATTAAGGCCTTTTTTATACATGCTGATAATGGGAGGAAATGAAAATGAGTAAAGAGACGCCGGAACAGATTAGGGAAAGACTTAGACAAGAAGAAAAAAATAGTAATCCTACGGGTAATATGAATGATGCCTTTCATAAAGCTGGAACAGGAAGTTTTGCTGATTTAGGGTGGAAAGGTACAGGAATTCTCATCCTTGTTCTTTTATTCGTTTTATTCATAGTATCCATTATTAAATAAGGGATCCCTATTTTGAGCACCGATCTTATTTATACTTTAGCCTCATTCACATAATTGGAATGGATAGCTTTTCGCACAAAATTTACTAAGATGAATCCGATTATTGCTCCAACTATGTTACATAGAAGATAAATAATTTCCATCATATTAAATTGACTCATTACGAGACCAAACTACTCTAATATTAGGCGAGAAATATCTGCTCCTACGCAACAAATAATGATGATCAAAATGGTTTTTCCTAATTTGTTCAAATGGAAAAGAACAGTTAAATAAATGCCAAGTGGAATGAACAGTAGGATAGAACTCCAAATGGATCTATTACTATGCAAAGTGTCATAAATACCGAACTAGGCATTCGTTGAAATAAACGTACTGTGTATGTCATTTGGGTGTTGAGGCGGAAGGGTAATACCTCCGAATTTAACTTGAATCATACTAATGCAATAAAATAGAAAACTATATAAGAGAATTCGTTTTACATGACTACTTTTTGTTTTTCTAAAGAAATCAAGACATATATCTAAAAAAATGAAAACAAGCAAAGCTAAAAATCCGAAAGGAACGATATTGTAGAGAATGTATGTCGAGCTCATCATCTTTCTCCCTATATTTGGTAATGAATGTGTCTGTTTTACAGACTTTTACAATATAAGGCAACGGAAGATACAAAAAGTTCGTTAAACAAGTTAGGGATGAAAATAAAGATGAGCATAAATTTTTCGAAATTACCTGTCCATTAATTTCATATTTTGTTCAAACAAAGGTGTTTATCTAAAAGGGATGAACGCCTCTTTTGTTGAAGTTCTTAAAATGCATAGAGAATACTAGAGGTGATTAGGTGAAATATACATGCCCATGTTGTGGATATAAAACATTAGATGAACAACCTCCTGGTACATATGATATTTGTCGTATTTGCTATTGGGAAGATGATGGGATTCAATATGATGATCCGGATTATGAAGGAGGCGCAAATATTCCATCTTTAAGGCAAGCGCAGAAAAACTTTATTGAATTTGGCGCTTGTGAGGAAAGATGTATTGAATTTGTTAGAAAGCCAAATGAACAAGATGAGAAAGACGTTCATTGGAAACGGTTAGTTTGAAAAAAGAACAAGGGGGTATGAAAGATGGGGAAAAGAACTGAAAAAAACGAATCATTAGAATGGATTAAAACAGTCCTAGTTGCTTTTCTATGTGTATGGGGAATTCGCTATTTTCTTTTTGCCCCTACAAAAGTAGAGGGTGCTTCGATGATGCCTACATTTGAAGACGGCGATCGAGTAATCGTAAATAAAATTGGACCAAGATTAACAGAGTATGAACGATTTGATGTCATTGTATTTAAGGCAACAGAAGAAAAGAATTATATTAAACGAATTATCGGTCTTCCAGGTGATCAAATCACTTATGAAGACGATGTGCTGTATATAAACGGACGAAAATATGATGAGCCATATTTAGAACAATATAAGAAAGGATTGAAAGACCACGGAACCCTTACTGAAGACTTTACAGTAGAAAACTATTTAGGAGAAAAAATCGTTCCTGAAGGTTACTTATTTGTTTTAGGAGACAACAGAAGAAAAAGCATTGATAGTAGAGACCCACACATTGGTTTTGTGCCAATGGACAAAGTGTTAGGAACGGCAGATATTAAGTTTTGGCCATTAAATCATCTAGAGTTTATTAATAAACAGTCATAAAAAAGAATAACATATGGAAAGGTTTTGGATTCAAGATTTAGACATTTTTCATGGAAGTATGAAACGTATGATGCAGGTTCATGGAACAAGAAAAGGTATAATGGATGTAACTTCAATGTTCATGAAGGGAGAGGTTATATGCAAAATGGTTGGGAAAAGGCGATAGACTCTCTTTCCAAAATTACAGTTTTATCAAATCCAAATAATGAACCTGTAACGATTATTGGTGAAGCGGATGATTTGAAATGTATTGGAATGGGTACGGATGCGGCCGTTTTTCAATCCGTTAATGCCCCAGCTTTTGCATTAAAATTATATGCTAAGGATAAAAAAGAAAAAGTAAAAGTAGAAGCAGATGTTTATGAAAAGTTAGGAGATTCACCTTTCTTTCCGAAATGTTATGCTGCATATGAAGACTTTTTAGTTATAAGTTATGAGGAAGGGATTACCCTTTTTGACTGTGTTTTACAAGGTATTCATATTCCTGAACAAGTCGTAGATGATGTGGAGGATGCGCGGGAATATGTGCGCTCAAAAGGACTAAATCCTCGGGATATCCATTTGAAGAATATTTTATTACAAAAGGGTCGAGCTAAAATTCTCGATGTGTCTGAATATATATGGCCAGGTAATGATTTCCGATGGGAGCATTTAAAAAAGGGATATGAGCAATATTATCATTTAATCGATGGAAATCCTGTCCCCTTTTGGTTAGTGGAAACCGTTCGGAAATGGTATAACCAACGAAATAAATATTTCTCTTCCTATGAAGATTTTACAAAAAAGGTGTTCAATTTTTTGTATAAAAAATAGGGGGGAATTTAAGTGGAATAAGGTGAAAAGGTAGGGAATTGGCTTCTGTACCTTTTCACTTTATTCTTTTTTGTAGAATCTTTAATGGTTTGAGAAATCGTTAATCCAAGAAGGACTAAGTCGCAGTATCAAACCAGTTTGATTGCTTTAATTATTTTTTAAACATTACATCCCCAAGAGGAATTCCAATCACAACAACCAAAATTGTTAAAACTACCATCGCTTCTAAAATAAAATACGCAACATGATCAAACATCGTATCTCTCCTTCTTTCTTTATATTTCTTACCTTATATTCTGTAATTATCCAACTTCCTATCGAAAAGTCAATCGTATAAAGGAAAAATTTATTTTATAAAATAGTTTACTTCATTACAAGCATACATATGCAATGATCATTTTTTTAAAATTTTTCCTCTGAATGAACGCCAAATTAGTTCAGAAAAAATTTTTTGGAATATTAATAAAATAGTGGGAGTGCCCTTTGTAACTTTTTATTTTGCTAGTCAAAATAAAAAGTCTGGTGTCTATAAATGGAAAAAAGATAGGATGAAATTATACAATTGTAATAGAATGGATATTTTTGAACTTAGAGAAATAGAAGTAGTAAGGGGGAGATAGTTTGAAAATAACTATTTTTCTATTATTTATATTTGTCCTTTCATTTATTATATTGTTTTTATTTTTAAATAAAGAAAACAAAAAGGAAGAAAGCAAAGACAGTATACCAATAGTTGTTTTTAGTTCCGTTTTATTTGCCTTTATTATTACCATTGTTATAGCATTCTTTTTATTCATTTTAATTGGGTCCACGACGGTAATTGATACGTTATTTTCATTAGACATCACGACCAATCAACTGATCGTCATCGGAATTTCTTTTCTTATTTATTGGCTTTCAATTGATAGTATTTTTGAAAAGGTATTTGAATATTTTATGGGTGAAACCGTTTATACAGCTTTATCTCTAGCAATCACAAGGGTCGCTGCGTTTTACATAATCGGAATACTAATGAAATTGGATCAATACACCAACTTATCGATTTCTATAGGGGTATCGGTCATTTTATTTATCATCGATGTTTTATTTAGTTTAAAAGGTGAGAAGTCGTAAAAGTGGCTAACGAAATAAGGTAGAGACCATACTAATGAAATACATAACAAAAGGCGTTAAATCAAATTTAGCGCCTTTGAAAGGGAGTAGGGACTACATCTATAAGATTGGAGGAATAAGGGGGTTAAGGTTTGTTGAAGATTTAGCCGGCTCAATCTATGATTTATTTAAATTTTTACTAACCAGTTTAAGTTATATTATGGCTGGAATGCTTATTGTCGGGATACCAATGTTTCTATTCATTTTTGTATTTAATTGGTTATTTAATGTATGAATCGTAGGGCGTAACTAAAAACCATCCTTCTTCTAACATTATTTTATTATCAATGTAAACATCTATATGTTTCTGTCGGTTCAACCTCTATTTCTTCTGTAAACTTATCCATTGGCCATTCATCTGCAATCATACTGAATTGGATATAAGCTGTGTCTTTTGTTCATAAAACACTCCTATTAACATATTTCTTATTTAAATAAAAACCTTTCGCCTTCTTGGTCAAAGGCTTGTTTATAGTCAAACGCATAGGGAGTGGGTCCGTGTTGTAGATAATAAGTATATCTTTTGTAAGCTTCCTCCCAAGATACATCTGCTACTTCCTCTGTCCACCATACAACGTATGATGGTAGTTTTCCTTGGTGCATATCAAACCATTTGTGTCTATTGCGTAACGCCCTTTGATGTTGACCTGAATAGGTGAAGCGATATAAAGATTCAAGACTTTTCCACACTGTTAATGTGAGGATAGGTGTTCCATCGCCTTTTATTAACTCTTCTGGGAAGGGTACTCCTAGAGGAGAAAACTCCTTTACAAGATTTCCAGAAACATCTGCTTGGCGTATTACTTTATAACCGGCTTCAAAAAATTCACTCGTACTAGGATGTTCGATTGAATGTTTCAATCTACCAATCGTATATATCGCCACAAAACTCATCTAATCTCCCCATTTATATGTTTTATCTATAAATATTCAAGAAAAAAAGGGCGTATTCCTGTTATAATCTCTCTTTTTTAGTAGCTGTATAGTAGAATAAAAATATGTGAGTAGGATAATGAACGTTCATGATAGGTGGTGAAATCGCAATGATTGATTGGCAATGGCCGGAAGTAGATATCCTTGAAAATCAAGGAGAGTGGAATAAAGCAAAAGAACTGTTGCTTCAACATTGGAATGAAAATCCGAATGATGTGAAAACCGTTATTCGACTTGGGTTTCTTTCCTGGTATGTTCTAGTTGAAGAGGGTCCTCTGGATATTAAAGGAGTAGACTTTGATGAAATAGAGACCGTATTACGGGAAGTCACGAATTATGGTTTCAATCATTTTTATACGAATGAAGATTTTCTATGGTCTTTTGGCTATATGATATCCCTTTTCCCACATTATTTCGGTGACGACGATGATTGGGAACAAAAAGGCAAAGTTATGTTAAAGACAGTGTATGAGCTTTGTCCGGAAGAACCGGTATATCGCTATACTTATTTTGGATCCTTTCCAAATCGTAATGACAAACTAAAAGAAGAACTTCAACACGTTCACGCTATTCTTGAAGACAGATTCCAAGGGGAAGGGGTACTGTCGGAATACTTTAGAAGTGTATGGGGTTTCTCACGTGAAGTATAGTTGGATAATTTAATTGAAGGCAAAATAAAAACTACCATTATCATTCATTATAATGGTAGTTTTAACTATTATGTTTATTCTTCAATTAGCACTCTGAATTCATTAATATATTTGTGTTCATCACTTTGATAATTAATAGAAAAGAATTCGTATATATCGCTTTTTACGTTTACTTCGCTTGTTTGTATATAGTGAATGAGCTTCTGTAACGATTGAAAGTAATCATCAAAAGTAGTTGAATGGGAAATGATGCTTAAATATTTTCCCTTTGGTAAAACAGCTAGTTCCGTATCCCTTTCAAGGGGCATAATATTTTTTTTCGAAAGTAAAGGTGTAAATAAATATTGATAGTGAATATCGTCAATGCTTTCGTATGGTTGAATAGGGAAGGTGGAGCCATATCCCTTTTTTCGAAAACCTTCCGTTGAAGGGCCATACTTTCGGAAGCTGCTAAAAGATGAATTAAACGTATTTTTTGGACCTAAGCCATGTACTTTCTTTTGAATTATTTTTATTTCTTCCTTTTCTAATACGACCACTTCATTAAAGGGAGCTTCTTGCCTTTGTATATCTCTTCTTACAGAGGAGATGATTTGTTGAATTTCATATAAATAGTCGATTTTTTCTTTTACAACTTGCTCTTGATGGATGAGGAAAGAAACATAATCATCATTGTTTAACTCTTCTACTTCCTTTATTTGATTTAATGGTGTCCCAATATAGCTTAAAGATTTGATTAAATCTAAACGATATAATTGAAAATCATTATAGTAGCGATAATTGGAATTTGGATCTACATAAGCAGGCTTAAATAACCCAATCTTATCATAGTAGCGAAGTGCTTTAATGGATATGTTCATTAATTTTGAAACTTCGCCAATGGAATAAAGCTTTTCTTTCTCTTCTTCCATATGAAATCTACCCCAATGTCAAATTATTTCGTAGCAACCGCTTTAGGTATGGAATACTGTTTCCAAGCAAGTGTTAAACCGATACCAATAGCTAACGTAATTGTTGCGAAGTAAAATGGATAATTTAAATCCACATCAAATAGTATACCACCGATAACAGGGCCAATTACATTGCCAATACTCGTAAACATGGAATTCATTCCACCGACAAACCCTTGCTCATCTCCAGCAATCTTTGAAAGATACGTAGTAACGGCAGGACGCATTAAATCAAAACCTATGAAAACAAGAATTGTCGTCAATAAAATAACAAAGTAATTATGAACGAACGTTAATAGTAAAACGATTGCTGCTGAAAAGATTAAACTATAACGAATTAATCGAATTTCACCAAGCCATTTTGTCAATCGATCAAATAAGGCAATTTGAGCAATGGCACCTACAATAGCGCCGCCTGTAATGGCAATTGCGATATCCTTAGGAGTAAAGCTAAATTTATGATCGACAAATAGGGCAAATAAAGATTCAAAGGAAGATAAGCCAAGTGCCGAAATTAAAATGATGATAAAGGAAATCAAATAGGCTGGTAAAAAGATGCGTTTCCATCCAACCTTCTCCTTTGGAACCTCTGCATATTCACTGTTTCGGTCTGGTTCTTTCAACGTAATAATTGATAATATCGCTGCTATAATTCCTAACGCAGCCGCAAAGAAAAAGGGAATGCGAGTACCGATTTCTGCTAAAAATCCGCCGATCCCAGGACCGATTATAAATCCAGTTGAAATCGCCGCTGACATGTAACCAAGGGCTTTTGGGCGTGACTCAACTGAAGTTGTATCTGCGATAAATGCGGTAACGGCAGGCATAATAAATGCTGCACTAATACCACCGAGTATACGGGAAAGGAAAAGAACTGCTAAATTATTTCCGATACCGAATAATAGTTCTGAAATACCAAAGATAAATAATCCGATGATAACGATTTTTTTTCGACCAAATTTGTCGACCCAAATGCCGGCAATTGGTGAAACGATTAATTGTGCTACTGCAAATGCAGAAACCATATAGCCAACAATCGAACCGGATAAGTTTAACTCATTCATAATTGTAGGAGTAACAGGAATAACGAGTCCTATACCTAAAAAGGCGATGAATAAATTAAGTAGTAATACCGATAGAGTCATATTTTGTTTTAACACGTGTATCCTCTCCTTTATTGATTTTACACTACAAGATGTTATTTTAATCTCTCCCTTAAGGGGAGAGTCAAACCTTCAATCTAACAATTTTTTAAATGATTAATTGAATACGCTTTCTTTATGAAGGTGTCAATAAAAGTAAGAAAACATGATTGATTAGTAGTCGGTTCGGGAAATTACATGTTTTTTTACAATTATATAGAACGTATGTTCTGTTTTGTGATAAAATGATGTTAAAGTGCAAAGGGGGATTGGATGATGCAACTAAACGTGAAAGAACGGATGGAACATTATCATGTATCGGGTATTAGTTATGCTTTAATTTATAATGGTCAAATTCGTAACGTGGAAAGCTACGGTTTGCTAGAAGCCGGGACCAATCATTACGTAAACAATGATTCAATTTTTAGTGCTTGTTCAATCAGTAAGTTTTTAACTGCCATGTTAGTGTTGAAGTTAACAGAGGAAGGCGTTTTTCATTTAGATGAGGATGTGAACGAAAAACTTGTGTCTTGGAAAGTGCCTACTAATGAATTTACAAAGGGTAAAAAGGTAACTTTACGAAACTTATTAAGCCATCAATCCGGTATAATGGACCCGGAAAATAGTTTTCCTGAGCTAAATGCAAATGTCGGAATCCCATCAATGGTTGAACTATTAGAAGGAAAAACCTCTTATTGTCCAAAACCAATTGAAGTGACGTATGAACCAGAGAGTGAATTCCACTATTCTGATGCAGGTTATTGTGTAGTCCAACAATTAATAGAAGATGTAACGGGAAAATCTTTTCAACAAATAATGGAAGAGTTCATATGGAAGCCATTAAACATGGAAAATAGTACTTTCTCTACATTTCTTCGTACCGACGAAGGAAATTGTTCATGTGGCCATAAAAACGGGGAAGTGGTGGAAGGAAAATATCCAATCTATCCTTATCCGGCAGCCTCTGGTTTATGGACAACTTCATTAGATCTAGCTAAATTAGTTGTTGAACTAATGAATGCTTTAAAAGGGGAAAGTACAATTGGTATTTCTGCAAACATGGCGAAAGAAATGATTACGCCTCAAAAAGGAAAGGCGTGGGCTGGTTTAGGTGTGTTTTTAGAAGGTTCAAATAAGGAAGTGGAGATTTCCTCCTTCGGTTGGGGAGTAGGTTTTCAATGTATGATGGTTGCTTATCCTTACTTAGGCTCTGGGCTAGTGATTATGACGAATACCGATTTAGGCGTTCATCAATTGGAAGGGTTCATTGGTGAAGTATATCATCATTTCAAATCAGAAAAAAATGAAGAATAAATCTAGCAATCTGTTCAATTAAACGTCAAACTGTTTTAAATGGTGGTCAAGGTGTTTATAAATTCCTTTGCCCCATTGTTCGGGAGTAAGTTTTCCGAAAAAAGGATGGGGATGGCTAGAACAATTTTCAGTTCCTGCCTGTTGGAATGACATAACCTTTTGTTTTAAATTTTCTTTTTCCCACTCAAAATCTCTTTTATCTGTTATTAAAATAGTTGGGATAGTAGACATATTTTTTGGCAATGGCTTGTCATTATAAAAAACGGGTCTCGCAAATTTCCCGACAAAAATTCCTAACCAACCTCTAGGGGGAAAGGAATTTCCCATTGGGATATCTTGAAAAGAAGAGCAATGGGCGAGCATTTGGGCTACATCCATTTTCCCCCATTTAGGTTGAGCATTTACACTTAACTTTTCGATTCGTTCTAATATTTCTTCCATATGTATCCGTTCAAAAATACTATTCATTAAATTACACTCCTTTCATTTATAAAAGTATAATTCTACTCCTCGATTATTTATCCTTCTAGAACAAATAGAATCGTGACCGAAAAACTTTAAAATTTGAGTTGTTAAAGAATGGATCTCCTATATGAGCAGAAAAACATGATAACTTTATAAATTATGACATGATTGGACAATTTTCTTCATACCATATATTTGGGGTGAAAAAATGCCAAGAGTAAAGTATCGAGATGCGGATGTCGATTTAGTCGCAAGGATGATGAGGGCAGAAGCCGAGGGTGAAGGAAACCAAGGAATGTTGTATGTTGGAAATGTTATCGTAAATCGTCTTGTTGCGAATTGCTTAGACTTTCGAGATTTACGATCCATTGAAGATGTCATTTTCCATGTACAAGGAGGAAACTATTCTTTTGAAGCGGTTCAGAAAGGGAATTTGTTTTATGAAAGAGCAAGACCAAATGAACAAAGATTAGCAAGACAGGTTTTGGATTATTGGAGAGATCATCCAGGAAAGTACGCCCTTTGGTATTTTAATCCATACGCGCCATGTCCTCCAACATGGTACGATCAACCTTTTGCTGGCCAATTCAAAAATCATTGCTATTATGAACCAGCAGCTGGAACGTGTGATAGTGTTTATATGGGGTAAATATAGTAGTTTCGTTTTAACAGAAGAATCTCTACTTTTTCAATAAAGTAGGGATTTTTTTAGTTGAATATTAATAGATAATTCGAAACATTTTGTGTATTTATTCGTATATAAATTAACATTGATTTTCCGATTTTACCAAAGGGGGAGAGGAAATGAAAAAGGTTATATTTACGCTAATAGGAGTTAGTTTACGTCCTTTTAATTTTAGGTTTTTCAGAATATCGAACGAAACATTTTGTTAATACATTTATTTCAAACCCAGATGAGTTTACGGATATGGTGGATAGCATTGTCATTTGGGAAGAGAATAACACGTCCACGGTGAGCGAGATTATTGCCAATCAAGGTGATGAAAAATTTCAAGAAATACAAAATGTTTTTAGTGAGTGGGAAGTGAAGAGAACGGTTTTTAAAGATTTGGATCTTAACAGTCAAACTTATGGTATTAACTTTAAAAGTGAAGAAAATCCGATGAAATCTATTCATATTTTAGTGAATGAAGATGACATGATCAATGTTAACGGCTATGAATACGAACTTGTAAATGGTATTCCAATAGAAGAATTAATAGATAGAGTAAAGTAAAGGAAATAGAGCGTTGATCCAAAGGGGTTAATGCCTTTTTTGTAGAAAGTTATAGAGGAGCAAATACATTACATAAAGTAAAGAACGACAGAAACATAATGTTAAGGGGGAGAAAAAGATGAGTAGAATTGCCAAAACACCCGAGCCACCGTATTATGCAGTGATTTTTGCCTCACAGCGAACAGATGGTGACAAAGGCTATGGAAAGATGGCTGACAAGATGGTGGAGTTAGCTGCCCAACAACAAGGATTTTTAGGTATCGAGAGTGCGCGGGATGAAGGGTTAGGAATTACAATTTCCTATTGGGATTCTTTACAGTCCATCAAAAATTGGAAAGAACATGCAGCCCATCAAGTAGCACAAGAAAGAGGAAAAGCAGAATGGTATAAAAATTTTTCTCTTAGAGTTTGTAAAGTGGAAAGGCACAAGTTTTTTGAAATGTAACACCTTAAACGATTAACATATTTTTCCTGGTCATATTCAAAAGTGGTACAATATAAAAGGAAATAATTAGGAAGATAGGTGAGTCTTATGGAAGGCGTTATATTATCAATTCACGATTTGCAAAAAAATTATGGTCCGAAAGCCGTTTTAAAAGGTGTTTCTCTTCAAGTGAAAAGGGGAGAAATTATCGGTTATATTGGTGCAAATGGAGCTGGGAAAAGTACGACGATTAAAATTATGCTAGGGATCGAAACTAACTATACTGGTGAAGTGAAAATCTTCGGTCAAGATATTTCCAACGGGGATATATCGTATAAAAGGAAAATTGGATACGTGCCCGAAATTGCGGAAGTATACGACAATTTAACAGGGCATGAATATTTAACCTTTATAGGGGAATTGTATGGTCTTGATTTTGATTTGGCCGACTATAAAGCAAAAAGTTTAATGGAGCTGTTCGGTATTGGGGAAGTTTATCATTCTCGTATCGCATCCTATTCAAAAGGAATGCGCCAAAAACTTTTAATCATTTCCAGCTTATTACATAATCCTGAACTTATATTTTTTGATGAACCGATCAACGGCTTGGATGCAAATAGTGTAATGATTTTTAAAGAAATTATGACCCAACTTGCTGCACAAGGAAAAACAATTTTTTATTCTTCCCATATTATGGACGTGGTCGAAAAAATAAGTAGTCGGATCATTCTCCTGATGGACGGCAAAGTTGTCGCAGACGGTTCGTTTGACGAATTGAAGGAGCAAAATACGGAAGGCTCCCTTGAGCAAATTTTTAATGAATTAACAGGGTTCAATGAACATAAGGAATTAGGCTCTAGATTCGTTTCAGTTGTAGGGGAGATGTGAAGATGCAGGACTATCGTACACTGAAAATCTTAGATCGCTTTGAAAAGGTATTTAGTAATCTTGGTGTCGATTACAAAGTGATGAGAAAAATTTTACAAGTCAAATTAACGATGGACGGTAGACGTGTACCGACGATTTTCTCTCAAAATCCGGGGAAACAAGTAAAGGAAACGACCAATCAATATATTAAATCGTTATGGATTTACGTATTATTTAGCTTATTTCTAATTCCATTTATCCTTTTAGGCGATCATTATCTTTTTCAAATGAGTATCTTTTATGGGATTTTTACGATATTTATTATGACATCATTAATCTCTGATTTTTCTTCCGTACTACTAGATATCCGTGATCGTAACATTTTGTACCCGAAACCAGTAGATCGAAGGACAATTAGTACTGCGAAAATGATCCATGTTTTTATTTATTTATCCTTCTTAACAGTGGCACTTGTAGGTATTCCTTTAATGGTTGGATTGATTCGTCACGGGATTATATTTTTTATCCTTTCATTGGTCAATATCATATTTATTGATTTGTTGATTGTTATTTTGACTGCCTTTATTTATATGTTTATTTTACGGTTTTTTGATGGTGAAAAACTAAAAGATATTATTAACTATGTCCAAATAGGGTTATCCCTTGGTATTATGGTTGGCTATCAATTATTAGTTCGCTCCTTCGATTTTTTCAATTTCACCGTTTCCTTTGAACCGAAATGGTGGCAAATATTCATCTTTCCTATGTGGTACGGTGCAAATACAGAACTAGTAATGAATGGCAACATCCAACGGCTATTTATTGTACTTGCGATTTTAAGTGTTCTGATGCCACTTATTTCAATCTGGATTTATATAAAACTGAATCATGCTTTTGAACAAAATCTGCAAAAGCTTACTTACCATGGGAAAGCAAAGGTAAGAAAACGAAGTATTATTAGTCAATTCATTATGAAAATCATTTGCCCAACAAAAGAGGAGAGAAGTTTTTTCCGCTTTGCTAGTTTAATGATGAAAAATGAGCGGGATTTTAAATTGAAAGTTTATCCGTCTTTAGGTTTTTCAATTGTTATTCCATTTCTTTTCTTTATAAGTGGGATAAATAATGATTTTGAGCAGTTATCAAAAGGTAATTCCTATTTTTCCATTTACTTTAGTTTAATTATTATCCCAACGATTATCTTATTGTTAAAGTTCTCAGGGAAATACAAGGGGGCATGGATTTATAAAGCGGCTCCTATTCAACAATTAAAACCGATGTTTAGCGCGGTGATAAAGGCATTCCTTGTTAAATTATATTTACCTGTTTATGCATTTTTAAGTGTAATATTCATTTTCATTTTCGGGGTAAGAATTCTACCTGATCTTGTTGTGGTCTTTATTAATGCTAGTATTTTTGCCGTCCTTTGTTTCAAAGTGTTACCAAAAACGATTCCTTTTTCGGAATCCTTTGATCAGTCCAATCAAAATAGCAACACAGCTACTATACTTGGATTAATGCTCGTTGTGGCGATGTTTACAGGATTGCATTATGTAAGCACATTGATTCATTTTGGCATCTATTTTTATTTAGTGATAGCTATAGTTGGTTTAGCATTACTTTGGAAAGTCGCCTTCAACATATCATGGGAAAAAGTTGAAGGGGTTTAGATAAGTGGAAGAGAATTAGTATAAAAAGTATTTTAGGGGGGATTGGAGTGGGTTGTAGTAAGGGGAAGAAGGTGTTTAGAGCTGTAGGTTTAAAAGGTTATGGCTCTTTCGGTGACTATGGAAAAGAGGTTCCAAAACTCGCCCAACAATTATTAGCACGTAAAAATGAAATAAAGAACGCTTCCGATATTGAAATAGGGATATTTGAACCGAAGAGAGATGCGGACCATCTGGAAGGATATTATTATGTGGGGCTACTTGTGAATGAATTGATAAAGGAAGTTCCCGTTGGAATGGAATATATTGAAAGGGAACAAGACTATGTATCGACAAGGGGAGACATTCAAAAGCTTGATATCCTTCACCAACATCTACTGGAATGGACAAAGGAACAAGGTTATCAAAGGGATTTAACATCCGATATTATTGAAACCTATCATCCAACAACAAATGAAGGGGAAGAAGTAGAAATTTATTTACCGATTCATGATTAAATAAAACATTGAATGAGGGATCTCCTTGATTAAGAAAATCGATATTACTTCTAGAAAAATAGCAGAAGACGTTTTAAATATTCAATTACCTTCCTATCAAGTTGAGGCTGACATAATCGGTTATGACGACATTCCACCGTTAAAAGATACGGTGGAAACGTTACAACAGTGTGGGGAAACTTTCTATGGTTATTATTTAAATGAGGAACTATGTGGCGCTATCTCCTTAAAGGTTGAGGAGGGGGAAGTGGATATTCATCGGTTAATCGTTCATCCTAACCATTTCCGAAAGGGAATCGCCCAAACCCTCTTTAATTATTTAGAAAGTCATTTAAAAGGAAATAGGATGATAGTCGCGACAGGTTCTAAAAATACACCAGCTATTCGCTTTTATAAAAAGAATGGCTTTGAAATGATGAAGGAAGTTATAGTAAATGACCGATTATCCTTAACCTATTTTGAAAAAAAGTGAGAACGAAAAATGACAGTATTTAACTCTTTTTTACCGTCATATACTTGAGTAAAAGGAGTGTGTGGTGATGAAAAAGGGGAAAATCGTTTTCCTTGGAACCTTTGTTTTGTTATCGTTTATTACCTTTCTCTTTACGAATAATTCTTTGTCAAAAGGAGAAACGTCGGAAGTTTCTGAGACAAGCCCTAAATTACTAGCTGAAAACGACAAGAAACAAAAGGAAGCAGAAGAGATTCAAAGTTTGCTTCAAGAAGAGGATGGTTTGTTAGAACAAGTAAGCAATCGATTAGAAGAAAAAGGCTATGAATTTAGCATGATGCTGGCAGTATTTTCAAGTGATGATATTCAAGTGAAATATATCGTTTCCAATAAGGAAGTAACCGAATCAGATGAAGAAACAATTAAATCTATTTTTTATGAGTTGATTGAAAAAAATAATTTTGATGCGGATTCGTTCAGTCTTAAAGTAGCTGATCGAAATGACGGACCCGATTGGTAATGGATGCATTGATCCTATAGGATTAATGCTCTTTTTTGTTGAACTAATAAACTAGTAGTTATGATAAGGAGGATAGTTTATGGATCATTACGAAGAAGTTAAGATTGTAAGTCCTATGGATTGTGGAAATTCACCTAAAATGCAGTTTCTTAAAGAGCTAAACGTCGCCTTTGCTAAAAAAGATATAGCCTTTATAGCTGAGCATTTTTCGGAAGACGTCCATTGGCATATAGTCAATGATATAAATATCCAAGGGAAAGAAAAAGTTATTAGTTATCTAGAAAATAAGATGACTTCAAATATCGTTGAAATGGAACTACTATCTATTATTTCACACGGGAATAAAGGGGCGGCAAACGGCATCATCAAAACGGATAATAAAGTTACTTACTCCTTTTGCAACATGTACAACTTCGTTAGTGCAGGGAAGAAAACAATAAAAGGAATAACGTCATATGTGATAAAAATGAATCAATCATAAAGTTAGTTGAAGGTTTTTGGTTCCTGAATTTATTGGGTACTCATGATCCCGTTTTTTTATAATTGTTAGTATGTATAACATTTTTTCATTATCGAAGTAGCAACGTTATGATTTTAGAGAAATTGACGGTCACCTAACTTTTAATCTAGCGTTGAGCTTGTAGAAAGTTTAATGTACATATTTTCATTTGGTACGGTGTTTCAATGTTGAAATGAAGTAATCGGCTTTCATTAGATACAATGGGTGTCTTACTAGAAACTAATTAAGAATCGCATTAAAAAGGTGGACTAAAAGTGACGAACAAAATGAAATACCAATGGCGCATTACAAAATATAATCCTGTATTTCGAAATCGAGATGGGAGTTATATGGCTGATGAGTGGACAAGTGCTTCTGACATAGGAAATGCATTTAGTGGCAAGGAATTTACTCTAAATGAATACTTGGAAGTAGAAAATGCTTATGTTGCTTCTGTGATGGAATATTTAAGAGAAAGCCAATTAACATCTTTAAGGGTGGTTCAATTACAAATACATCATGAACTTTTCCTTGATAAAACGTCACCTCTTTACGAAGATACATTTAATTTACCAATTGTTGAAGATTCCGTCATACACGAAAAAGACATCCCTACTATTTGTAAAATGATTTTGCGGGATTATATTCATTGTCACTTCGTTTCAATGGGGCAATTTTTTGTGCATTTCGGTTGGGATTATTATATGTATATTGGTTCGAACCAACCATGTAACAATGCAATACAATTTGCTCAGAACAATAAACTTTTTGTAGAAGAGTACCCATCTCCATATTATCTTGTTGAAGAAAAGGTTATTCGGTATGTGGAATGGGCAGCTAAAGGAGAAGAAGTGATTGTAGGGGAAGAAAGATTGCAAAATGTTCCATTATCTGAACTTCAAAAAGCTCTCCATCTATCAGAAGAACATCCGGTGATTGGCTCCTTTACGATAAAACCTGACAATATAGATTTTTTCCAGCAGTTGATGAATCATAAAATGGACTTTGAGAGATACGCATACTATTTATATGGTGGAGATTGATTTTTGAGTTAGTCATGCAAATAGTTTTCTCTAGTTTTTTTATTATAGTAACGCTCATTGGTATAGTAAAAGCTTTGAAAAAATTAACCGATGAACAAAAGAAACAACCTATAAAGATTATGTTTAGTTTATGTGGTGTTGTAAGTCTATTACTTTTTATTCTAGGGATTACTATTTTTGATAACTTCGTATTAAGTGATATAGGAATCGCTTTATTATTATTAGTTTAATTTTCGATATGATTCGATTAGTCATTTGTTTAATATTACTTTTAGTATATTATATTTTTTTCTTTCACTATTTGGGATATTAATCTATAAAGGATTGCTACAGGAATAGAAGATTGATTCATTAATATCAAATAAAATTTTAAGGGCTTTGTTCGAATTAGGGACAAAGCTTTTTTATGCAAAGGCCATAATATTAATTTAAGAGAGTTTATATTAGGGCAACAATCCCCATAATTATTTCGTTTTTATAAAAATAGATGAGGTATAAAAGGGGGATAACATGGGCGAATCTGAAATTATCTATACTATTAAAATGATCATTATTGGATTGGTACAAGGTTTTACGGAACCTATACCAGTATCATCCAGTGGACATGTAATGATTGCTAGTGAATTGTTAGGCCTTGGCGAACAAGGATTTACGTTTGCTATTCTTACCAACACGGCATCACTTTTGGCAATTTTATTTATTTACCGACAAGATATTGTTAGACTGATTAGCAATTCTATTAGTTATTTGAAAACTAAAAATCATCGCTATAAAAGTGACTTCCGCTTTGTTTGTTTTATCATTATCGGAACAATTCCCGCAGGTGTTCTTGGCATATTATTGAATGACTATATTGCAGAAAATGTTAGTATGACAACGATTGCAGCTATGCTTTTTGTAACGGGAATTGCTTTGTGGTTTATTCGGAATGTGAAAGGAACGAAAGGTGAGCGAGATATAACGATTAAGGATGCATTCATTGTTGGGCTAGGTCAAGCTGTCGCGTTGACACCAGGAATTAGCCGGTCAGGTGCAACGATTATCTCAGTTATTGCTGTAGGGATGAAACAAGATACAGCGCTGAGATTTGCCTTTATGTTATATATACCTGTAAGTCTAGGTGGTGTCATTCTAGGTTTCTCTGACTTTTTAGCTGAACCGAATAAAGCAGATTTAGCAATCCCATATTTATCAGCGTTCATTGCAACCGTTTTAATGTCCTATTTTGCTATGAAGTGGTTTATGGGAATAATGAAAAATGGAAAATTAGTTTACTTTTCATATTACTGTTTCATCGTTGGGACATTACTTTTAATTTTCTTTTAAACTCAAAAACAAGTAAAAAAGCCAAATTCTCTAGTTGAGCAATTTGGCTTTTTCTCTTTTCAAATCATCTTTCGTTTGTAATTAGCTTTAAAACCGCTTTGCGTGCAGACTCCATAGGTCCTAGCTTTGCATAACGTAGCCAGATTGATGCAAGGAGGATTTGGACGATACTAATTAATAGTAAAGTGCAAAGTACACCTAAAGAATTCATTTTCCCACCTAAGTTAGCTCCCCATCCATAGAATAGGGCGGTACATAATATATTTTGGAACAAATAGCAGCTAAGGGATACTTTCCCTGTATTTTCGATCCATTTCCATAAGCGAATTTTTTCGCGCTTTTCTACAAGCCACGCGAACAATCCTATATAGCCAATAGAAAGTATTGGAGAAAATGCGTAACGAATGATTAAGTCAAAAATTCCCCCTGGTACAAAAATTAAAAAGTTTAATGGAATCCCCATTAACAATCCATATTTGAGCATTTTCTTACGTATTTTATTCCCTTCTTCATTTGGGGAAAATGCCCCTTTACGCATTAACAATACCCCTACTAAAAAGAGGAAGATATTAGAGCAAAAGCTTAAAATCATCTCAATTCGCAACGCCCAAAAATTCGTTAACCGATAAGTAACCTGTTCCCACCAACTACTATATTGATAGAGTTGTGTTACATTTAAATCTAATGAAACATCACCACCCTGACGATTCAGCGTGAAAATGAGTATAGTGACGGTTAAATAGAGAAGGAAATTTAAACTTCCAAAACTAATTGTTGCCCATTTAATAGCTTTATCCCCTAATTTTACGATGAAAGCGACGATTATGGCTGTCACTGCATAACTCATTAAAATGTCATATTCCATAACGAAGGTAAAGTTCAAAAATCCTTCAATCAGTAAAATGAAACAAACCCATAAATAAACTCCTGGCCACGGCTTACCTTTACGCAGAGATTGCTCATATTTTAACTGTAATCCAACTCCAAACAGTATCGCTAATAGACCGAGAAACTTCCCGTTAAACAACGCTAAGGAGAATGTACGTAAAAATGTATCAAAGGAATTCCACCATTCATTGTTTTGGAAGGTGAAAATATAGTTAATATCCCCTAAATGAGCAAAAATCCAAATATTTACGCCTAACGTTCCCAATATCGCGATTCCTCTAAAGATATCCAATAAACGAATGCGACTTCCTTGGGTTTCATTCATTATTAAATTGCCTCCTTAAATTAGTAAAATTGCATAATTTTCTTCAAACACCTATTAAGTTTTATGAAAAGCTCGTTTATTCTATGATTCATAAATGATTGGAAAGTAAGGCGAAACAAGCGCAGGGATGCGTTGTTGAGATAGGGGAAGACTTATTTTTACTTAAAAAATACAGTCCTTTTACAAAGGGAAGTGTTAATCCCCTAGGGTAAATACGCTGTTATATTCTTTTTATGAGATGCTGATTCCATCTACAAGTAGGTGTTCACCTATAAGTGCTAGCGTGAATATTTTATGTTTAATGTGCTTTTTAAAGAGGGGGATCTGTATGGGATACTACGTTGGTGTTGAACAAGGCGTAAATTTGTATGTGGAAGATTTAAATCCAAAAGGTAGTAAGACAATTGTATTTTTGCATGGCTGGCCGTTAAGTCATCAACAGTTCGAGTATCAATTTGATGTTCTTCCTGCAATGGGTTACCGCTGTATTGGAATTGACTGGAGAGGGTTCGGAAAATCGGATAAACCAATGGAAGGCTACCATTTTAACCGATTGGCAGATGATCTTTTTGCTGTAGTAGAAAAACTTCAATTAGACAACTTTACCCTTATCGGTCACTCTACAGGTGGTGCAATTGCAACGCGTTATATGTCCAGATATAAAGGGTTTGGGGTATCGAAACTTGTTCTTGTAGACGCTGCAGTTCCTGTCGGTTTCACTGCAGAAACAGCCGATCGTTTACTGACACAAGCGTTAAATGACCGTCCAAAGATGATGCAGGAAGTAACAGACACCTTTTTCTTTCAATATATTACAACGCCATTTTCTGATTGGTTTATTAATTTAGGCTTACAAGCAGCAGGGTGGTCTACGGCAGCCATCATTATGACTTTAAGGGATAGCAAGCTTTATGAGGATTTGCCTAAAATTGTTGCTCCAACTTTAATCGTGCACGGTATTCATGACAAAGTAATTCCCTTTAGTCAAGCTTTAGAATTGAATGAACAAATGAGAAATTCCTATTTAGTTCCGTTTCATTTTAGCGGCCATGGTCCTTTCTGGGAAGAGAGGGAGAAATTTAATGAGCTAATAAAGGATTTTATCGGTTAACGAAAAAACCTCCAAAAGTCAGGTTTGACTCTAACTTTTGGAGGTTAGTACATGGATTAATGACTAGTGAAATAACCCGGATTCTTTCGATTTTTTCATTAATGCATTTGTCTTTTTACTTAATGGCCCTTTAAGGAAAGTTCCAATTAATAATGCAATAATACCGAATAAAACTAAGAACATCAGATCACGGTATACTCTTTCCCAAACAATACCGCCTACAGCTTCTCTCATTAGATCAACTGCATAAGAGAATGGTAAGAACGGATGAATCGTTTGGAAAAATTCAGGGAGTAATGCGACTGGGTAAGTTCCCCCAGAACCAGCAATTTGCAATACGAGAAAGACAATAGCCATTGCCTTTCCGACATCCCCAAATACTGAAACTAATGTATAAACAATGGATATAAATACTAAACTGATGACCAGTCCAAATAAGATAAACCATACAGGTTCAGCAATATCCACACCTAAAATGAATATATCTCCGGATGTCACGATTAAAGCTTGGACAAAGCCAATGGTAATAAAGGTTAAAAGTTTACCAAAATAGATTTGCTTTTCTGTGTAATCAATAGAATTATGGACACCTGTAGCTAACAAGGAAATTAATAACAAGGCGCCTACCCATATAGCAAGTACCGTATAAAAAGGTGTCATACCTGTACCATAGTTTGCAATTGGGAATAAGCTGTTTTTGTTAAGTAGGACAGGTTCTTCAAAGAAACCTTTCTCAGCTTCTGGATCATTTCGCAGTAGCTCAATGATTTCATTAATATTTGTTTCACCTTGGATTTCTCGAATGCGATCAGCTAATTGATTAATTTTATCGTTCACATAAGGGAATTCGCCTAATATTGTTTTAAGCGTATCTTCGCCTTTGCCTAAGTTACCTTCAGTATTAGCAAGAATTTTCTCTACTTCTGGAATGGTCCTTTGAATTTCACTTAATATTCCTCGAGCATCACTTAAAGTTTTCTTTGCATTGGCTACTTCTTGTTTCACAGTTGGCTCGATTTCTTCATTATATAGTTTCACAAAGGCATCAATCTCACTTGCCGTCGTAGCAGCCATTTCTTGAAGTTGTCCGATTAACTCGTCCAGTTCTTGCTGCTTATCAGAAAGGAATGTTGTTATCTTTTGTCCGCTTTCTTGAATTGTCTGCAGTTGACCTTTCAAAGTAGCTAATTGTTCAAGTGCCTGATTAATTTGTTCTTGGTTTGTACCTTGTTCATTATTATTTTGTTCTTGAAGTTGGGTTAGGGCACTCTCGATTGCTTCGATATTCTCAATGGAAGTAGCGATTTGGTTGTTAATTTGATCACTAATGTCTTTTCCTTGGTTCAAGTTAATATCGGAAGATTGCACAGTACTAATAAAATTGTTTACTTCCGTCGCCATCCTCTGTACCTTCGCTAAATTTTCTTGAACTTGAGGGGCAATTTCATTTAATCGATTTTCAGCTTTCTCCAAAAACGCTGTCGTATCATCGATCGTCTGTAATCCTTCTCCCGTCACACGTTTTGCATCGGGAACGAGCGCTTGAGCTTTATCAATCATGCCTTGCGCATTTTCTGCATCTGCTAAAGATTCATTTAATAAAGTATGAATTTCAGGTAGTTTTTCTTCCATTTGGAAAACATACTCTTCAAATTTTTTAATGTCTGGAAGATCCTTTTCAATTTCCAGTCCTAATTCATTGAACTTTTCAAAAATCGTCCCGTTCACGGTTGAAATAAAGTTACTTGTAATGTTATCGACGATTCCGCCTGCACCGGATGCGGTAATTTTAGGCGCTATCGCGTTTATTTTTTCATTCACATAATACTCGACCTTTGCCTTTTCAGGGTGATCCTCAATAACCGTTCCTAACTTTTGAGAGAAATTTTCTGGAATGATAATAGCGGCAAAATAGTCACCATATTCCACTTTATCCATTGCTTCTTTACGGTCAACAAAATGCCAATCCATATCATTATTGTCTTTCAGTTCTTTAACAACTTCATCCCCAATGTGCAATTCTTGATCACGGACTGTAGCTCCCGTATCTTCGTTCACTACGGCTACTGGTAACTGATCCGTTTGACTATAAGGATCCCAAGATGCTTTAATATTAAACCATGCGTATAAGGAAGGTAATAGCATTAAACCTCCGATAAGTATGGCAGCAACCCAGTTAGTAATAATACTTTTAATATCCTTTTTAAAAATACTCCACATACTACTCATCCTAATCTTCTCGTATTTATTTGATTATGTGAAAAATCCTTTAAATTATGTAAAATCTATTAAAATAATTCAAGCCAAAAGTATAACGCTGCTCAACAATTCTATCATCAAGTAATACTTAAAAGAAGGATTTATTGTGAAAAGTTGGAATTTGAAAAGACAAAGGAAGATAAAAATGGATTGTAGGGGAGGTAACCATGAAAACTAGAAAAGATGTGATAGATTATTGCTTAAAGTTAGGCAATACATATGAAGATTATCCGTTTCGTGATAAAAATTGGACATTAATGCGCCATAAAGAAAATAAAAAAGTGTTCGCATGGATTTTTGAAAAGGATCACCATATATGGGTCAATGTAAAGTGTGAACCTGGAATGCTTGAATTATGGCGACAAGTTTATGATTCTGTAGTTCCAGCATTCCATCTCAATAAAGATCATTGGAACTCGATTATTCTTAATGGAACCATTCCGGAAGAAGAAATTTATAAAATGATAAATGAGAGCTACCATTTAACGAAGGCTAAATAATTTACGTTCTATTATGAACATAAAAAAGCAAAAAGGGCCAATTTTGGATCCCTTTTTGCTATTAAAATCCTATTATAGTCTGTATATTACTAGTCTAAAATTGTCACTTTTACAGTTTGTACACCATAGTCGATTGCATCTTGTTTATCAGGGATAAAGACATCAATTCGATTGCCTTTAATAGCGCCGCCAGTGTCTCCGGCGATTGCTTCTCCATAGCCTTCTACATACACTTTACTACCAAGTGGAATTAGTTCTGGGTCAACGGAAATCACTTTTAAATCTGGATTTTCTAAAAGGTTAATTCCAGTAGCTGTAATACCTGAACATCCTTCACATGTCGCTGTATAAGCCGTTGCTTCCATAATAAATTCTTTTGGAGCTTCCTCTGATGTTGTAGTTTCATCAGCTACAGGAGCTGTTTCTTCGGTAGTATTTTCCGCAGGAGCCTCCTCGTTAGTAGCAGGAGCTGCTTCTTCTTTACTTTTCGTTGAAGTTTCCTCAGTTGTTGCAGGAGTCGTTTCTTCAGTTGTATTTTCTGCAGGAACTTCTTCGTTAGTTACAGGAGCCGTCTCTTCTGTACTTTCTGTAACAACTTCTTCATTAGTAGATGGTGCAGCTGGCTCAGACGCACTTTCTGTCGCTACTTTCTCCTCTGTTACGGGAGCTTTTTCTTCAACTGGATTTTCTTGTGGAACTTGTGAAGAAGAATGATGGCTTTCTCCACCTTTAAAGATGACTAAATTTAAGCCGGGATGAATAATATCCGAATTTAAAGCGTTCCATTCTTTAAGTTGTGAAACGGTTACCCCATGATTTCGAGCAATATCCCATAATGTGTCGCCGTTTTCAACGAAGTATTCTTGGGCAATCGTCAAGATATCCCCAGGGTGAATTAAATCACTATGTAGTTGATTCCATTCTTTAATTTGAGAAACAGTTACTCCATGATGACGAGCAATGTCCCATAATGTATCACCAGATCTTACACCATATTCATTTTGTCTTGGAATCGTTAAGAAATCTCCAGGATGAATCAGGTCAGTTGTAAGATGATTTACTGATTGAATATTTTCTACTGTTGTATTGTTTTCTTGGGCTAAATCCCAAAGGGTGTCTCCCTTTTGCACTGTCACCGTTGCAGCTTGTGCAGTAGCACCTACAGTTAAAGAAAGTGCTGCAACAGGTACAATTGACATCATTTTTTTAAGCATTTATTTATCCTCCATGTTCTTGTTGCTAATTTTTAATAATCCTAACATAGATTTTTCTGACAAAAAGCACAGGGAGGTGTTAATTCGTTTACGTCTATGGCATTTATATTGCAATACTATTAATGAATAATATAGGGGGCATAGCCACATTAAGAGAAAAAAGCCAGTTTGTACCGTTCCAATCGGAATTTACTTTTGTAATATTTCATAATCGTTTTTGGAATGACGGAACATAAAAATCTCTGCAATACGGGAAGGAACATACTGATTTATTATCTATTCTTTATAAATATCTTCCATATAAGTGATAAATCTATCAGCCACTAAACGATTACCTAATAAACAAAAACTTGCTACTCCCCAAATATAGCGATTACGACTATCCACCAATATTTGAATGGGTCATTGAACTTTGCTTACTATCCAAAATTGAAAGAATAACAAATCCAATTATGATGAAAACAAAAAGTTATCTAGATTAATAAATCCAGTTTAATCATCTTTTTGGATAGGAATAATAGGTTCTGATAGACGATTATATAAATGGATGCGTTTTTGAAATCGCAGGGATAAATATGATAAAAAGGATTAATTAATACGCTTCTTTATATAAGAAGAAATTTTTCATGTTGACAAATTGAAATGAATGGATAAAATAAAGAACAATTAATATGTGCATAACGAAGATTTGTTTTCAACATTTCGGAGTATAAGAACAAAGGCTATGAAAAGAATTAGTAGCAATCATGTAAACAGACAGAAAGCGACCGGTTGATGAGAGGAGCACGTTGAACGATTGTGAATACATCTTGGAGCTGTGTACCGAATAGGATTTCCTTAGTAGGCTACGCCGGCTTAGCACCCGTCATCATGTGCGAAAGTATCGTCAAAAGACTGTACTTATGAAGATAAGCAATGTGAGTTGCTTATGAATTAAAGGTGGTAACACGAGATGAATCGTCCTTTTGGTTAATCCAAAAGGGCGTTTTTTTATCCTTTGTTTCTTATAGAACTTGCAATATTAGAAATAATATTCCAAGGAGATGTTCGTATGTTAGTAAAACCTGAAGAACAAATGAAGATCATTATGAAAGGTGTTCATGAAGTAGTCAATAAAGAGGAGTTATTAGGAAAACTAGAAAAGTCCTATCAAACGAAGACTCCGCTTACGATTAAATTAGGATTGGATCCTTCTGCACCGGATATTCATTTAGGCCATGCCGTTGTCTTAAGAAAAATAAAACAAATGCAAGATTTAGGACACCAAGTGGTCATTATTATTGGTGATTTTACAGGTCGAATTGGTGACCCGACAGGCAAAGCAAAAGGACGCGTAGCTCTAAGTGATGAGCAGGTTCAAATTAATGCCCAAACATACTGTGAGCAAATCTTTAAAGTGCTAGATTCAAACAAAACAACGGTCCGTTTTAATAGTGAATGGCTTTCAAAGTTAACCTTTGAAGAAGTTCTTCAATTAGCAGCAACAACTTCGGTTGCGAGAATTTTAGAACGGGATGATTTTCAAAAACGTTATAACAGACAAGTGCCAATTGGCATTCACGAATTTTTTTACCCTTTAATGCAAGCTTATGATTCCGTTGAAATTCAAGTGGATATTGAATTAGGAGGTACCGATCAAACCTTTAACGTTTTAATGGGTCGCACCCTGCAAAAACATTGGGGACTCGAAAAGCAAGTTGCCCTTTTTATGCCACTCCTTGAAGGGCTAGACGGAGTAGAAAAGATGAGTAAAAGTCTGGGGAATTACATTGGTGTCAGCGAACCGGCTGAAGTAATGTTTAAAAAGGTAATGGAAGTACCGGATAAACTGATTCTAAAATACTTTGAGTTAGCCACAGATGAACATCCAGATGAAATTGAAAAAATAAAAAACCTTCTAGAAAATGGCGCCAATCCAAAGGATGTAAAATTAAAATTAGCCAAAATTATTACGAGCTTATACTGGGGCGAAGAAGAGACGAAAAGAGCGATAGCCTATTTTGAAGCAGCTTTTAGCAAGAAAGATATACCTGAAAATATACCAGAGCTACTAATCGAAATAGGTGCAGAGACCATTAAAGACATCATTCCTCAACTAATTGAAAAAGGTTTCATAAAAAGTAAAAGTGAATTTTTACGTCTAATGAAACAAAAGGGTGTTCAACTGAATAAAGAAAAAATTAATGAAGATGACTTAGATCGAGTATTAATGAATGAAGAAGTATTACAAATTGGGAAAAAACGATTTATTCGTTTCATTAAATAAAGGTTAATTAAAAAATCTGCGCCACTCTTACGAAAAAGTGTTTACACTAAACTCGTGAGAGTAGGCAGATTTTTCTTTCTAAAGTCATAGAGACAGAATAACCATATTATAAATTTTCGTTTTGTTGTTTAATTTCGTCCGCACCGATTGAAATATTCACAGCCTCATACTCTTTATGCTTATTTACAGAGTTCTCAATGGCATTTTCTAAGTTAGAATTCGTTTCAATCGTAAATTCCTTCTTTTTTGGTGCCGTTGTAGGGTAATTATCCTTTTTTTCCAAGTTGTATCACTCCTTTATAAAAGTTTTTGCTGGAGTAGATGAACTTATACATATGGCAATTTCAAAAGTAAACGGGCAAACGATTTTACTAGTTATGGTAATTAAAGTTTTACGAAATGGTTATAGTAGCGTTTATGGTTAAAAGAAGAAGAATTCATTTTCAGCAAAAAATTTTATAAAAAATTTTGGAACTCCACTTTTGTACACTATCACCTTCAAAACGAACCATAAAATATGGTGGTAAAGGAGGTGAATGGTATGGGTTGTGGTAATAACGTAGGAGGAGCTTATGATTACTGTAACGATTATGGCAATGTAGGAGGAGCTTATGATTACTGTAACGATTACGGTAATGTAGGAGGAGCTTACGAAGGTAAAGGCAATAGAAAGGAATTTGTCTTAATCGTTGTACTGTTTATCCTATTAATCATTGTAGGTGCTCACTTTGCTAAAAAGAAACATGATGATTGCTAATATTTCCATAGGAATGACAAAATAGGTAGTTTGACTGCCATCTCAAAATATCTATTCAATTAATCCCTTCTTAAAAAAATGTATTTTCCTTTATAAAGCACTCAATATAAGACAGCTAAAGACGAAAGACACCTAAAGAAAAATTTAGGTGTCTTTTTTATTAGAATTTTTTTGTCATTAGGACATGAGGAATGCCATCCTCCATAAAGACATCAGAAGCTGTTTCATAACCTAGCTTATGATAAAACCCTTCTGCATGGGTTTGGCCATGTAATTTTACTTTATCGACACCGTTTTCCTTTGCTATTTCTTCTAACACTTTCACAATCACTTTCCCTAAACCGTATTTACGGTAAGGTTCTAAAATGCAGATTCGCTCTAACTTCCCATAACTATCAACGAAACGAACTCGTCCTGTTCCAACAGGTTGCTCATTATAATAAACTAATATGTGTTTGCATGGGGCATCTAAAGTATCAAATTCGTCAAACTCTTCTGATAGAGGAACACCTTGCTCCTTTACAAATACTTCTTTTCTAATGTCAAAGGCAATTGATAAATCCTCTTCAGTTAATATTCTTTTTGATTCCATTTCTTTTTCAACCCTTTCTTCATAAACAAGTCATCATACAATCTATATTGAATGAATTTTGTTGTAAATTCAACAAAATTTCTTGAACTGTTTAAAAGTAAAGGGATAATACCGTGTTTATCGGTACTATCCCTTAAATCCCCTTATGTGGCCTCGCGATTGTCTGAAGATTTTCCTTTATTCATTGCAAGTATAACGATCATGATCATAATAAACAGAGTACCGAGCCATTGATAAATGCCAAAGGGTTCCTTTAACCAAAAGACCGTTGTTAAAACAGCAGCTAATGGCTCTACACTACCTAAAAGACTAGATTCTTTAGGGGCTAGGCTTTGTAAGCTTTCAATATAAAACCAAAAGGCAATCATTGTCCCGAAAATAATAACGAAAACTAAATATAAATAAGTGTCCAACGTAAAGTTGCTCAAGTTAATTTGCCAAGGCGGGTGGATAAGACTTAAAGCAATCCCTCCGATGATCATTGCCCACCCGACGATAACGAGGGAATCAAATTGCTTTAGTAAAGGAATCGCGTATAACGTATAAAAGGCTAAAGCAACACCAGATAAAAATCCCCAAATAATTGCTAGAGGAGGGACGGATAATTGGGAAAGGGAACCATTAGTTAATAAGAAAAAACAACCGAGAAGTGCTAAGGAAACGGTTAACATATCTCCCCGCGTCAATATGCTTTGTTTACGGAGTAGTAAATAAATAATAATCATAACGGGCGCTAAATATTGCAATAAAGTTGCAACAGCAGCATTGCCATGTTCAATCGATGCCATATATGTATATTGAACGCCGAGCATTCCAATTAACCCGAAAATCACTAATGGAATTGCTACTCTACGATTTTTCCAAACACGAAATATTTGGGAGCGATCCTTTGTAAAATACTGTACTCCTAACAGTAATACACCTGCTATTAGTAATCGGGTTGTTACAAGCCAATCTACATCAATAGCATATTGTTGAAAAAGCTTTTTGGAAACCGTCCCGCCAATTCCCCAAAATACCGCTCCAATTAGTACAAGAACGATTCCTTTTTGTCGATTCATCGATATTGCCACCTTCAAATATAAAAATAGTGTGATAACATTTTCTATAATAATGAAAAAATATACGAAATAATATATAGATTGAACTTAAAAATATAAGGATATTGAGGTGGTAAAATGCAAATTAAAAATTTTACCGTGGACGAAAGTTTAAAAGAGTTAACCGAACATCGTACCGTCGTGTTACCGATGGCATGTTATGAAACGACGATTAACGATAATATTAATGGATTTATACCGCTTCATTGGCATGAAGAATTTCAGTTCGTTGTCGTTATAAAAGGGGAAGCTATGTTTCAAATAAATGAAGATAAAATCATTGTTCGGGAAGGGGAAGGGATTTTTATCAATACTGGTTGTTTACACATGGCAAAAGATCAAAAGGGTACGGGTTGTGTTTATATTTGTTTAAACGTTTCACCAAGTTTCGTATTGTCCCATGAACTTTATGCCCATTTTGTAGACCCATATATTCATGCAACAAATATTCCTTATTTACGGCTGTCTCCAAAGGAGTTATGGGCATATCAAATTTTACAATCAATCAAGGAAATTTCGGGGATTATTAAAGAAAAGGCCACCTATTATGAAATAGATATTAGCATGCAGTTAACATCCATATGGAAAAATTTAATTAAAAACGGTGTACCGTTAGAGTACGAACAGAAGGAAGCGTTAAAAAATGAGCGGATGAAGGAAATGCTCAATTGGATTCATCAACATTATGCAGAAAAAATTTTATTGGAAGATATTGCGCAAGCTGGTCATTTAAGTCGCTCTGAATGTTGTCGCTACTTCAAACGTTATTTAAAGAAAACGCCTTTGAGTTACGTAACCGATTATCGGATTCAGAAAAGCTTCATTCTACTTCAACAATCGCACCTTAATGTTACAGACGTAGCCTATCTAGTAGGCTTCAATAGTACAAGCTACTTCATTGAACAATTTAAAAAATCTATGAAAATAACACCGCTAGCCTATAAGAAGATGAAAACGAATTGAACTATGTTTGAAATAGGATGGGCAATACAATTAAAAAAGTGAAGTAGTAACTTATTTTGAATGGTCACCACTCTTTTTTCGCTTATTAGGATGAAAAGTGGCATAATGTATAGATTAAACATAAAAAGGATGACTAAATGAGACAGTTAAGAGAAGTACGATTACAATCTAAAGCAATTAAAGATATTACAAATGGTTATCCTTTAATTTTAAAAGATGCGATTGAACCTTCCACAAGTGAGATGGACGAGGGAAGTTTATTACACTTAGTTGATAAAAATGGTGGTTATATTGCAACAGGGTATTACGGTATGCAAAATAAAGGCATTGGCTGGGTCTTAACCCGAAAGGAAAAGGAACAAATTGATAAAAAGTTTTTTGCCAAAAAGATAAGTGAAGCGGTAGCTAAACGGGCAAACCTTTATACATCAGAAGATACAACTGCCTTCCGTGTTTTTAATGGTGAAGGGGATGGAATTGGTGGTTTAACAATCGATTTCTTCAACGGTTTTTATATGGTGAGCTGGTATAGTGAAGGAATTTATTCGTTTAAAGAGGACATCTATCAAGCCCTTGATGAAGTAGTCAATACGCGTGGAGTTTATGAAAAATTACGGTTTCATACAAATGGCCAATATGTGGGACAAGATGATTACGTGTCAGGGGAAAAAGGTGAATTTCCATTAATTATTTTGGAAAATAAGATGAAGTATGCGGTAGATTTAAATGATGGTGCCATGACAGGAATTTTCTTAGATCAGCGGAATGTTCGAAAAGCTTTGCATGATCACTCTAATGGGAAAACCGTGCTGAATACTTTTTCTTATACGGGTGCCTTTTCTGTAGCGGCAGCACTTGGTGGTTCGTTAGGAACAACAAGTGTAGACTTGGCGAAACGTAGCTTACCAAAAACGATTGAGCAATTCCAGGTGAATGATATCAATCATGAATCCCAGGACATTAAAGTCATGAATGTCTTTGATTACTTTAGTTATGCAGCACGTCATCAGTTGAAATTTGATATTGTCGTATTGGATCCGCCAAGCTTTGCCCGTACGAAAAAAATGACGTTCAGTACGGCAAAGGATTATCCTAAGCTATTAAAAGATGCGTTGGACATTACAAATGAAGGCGGTACGATTATTGCATCAACGAATAACGCAAGCTTTAATATGAAAAAGTTTAAAACATTTATTGATAAAGCGTTCAAGGAAAAAAATACTCGCTACAAAATTATAGAAGAGTATCAGTTGCCAGAGGATTTTACGGTACCACATAACTTTCCTGAATTTAATTATTTAAAAGTTGTCATTATAAAAGTAATGAACTAAGGATGTGAAAATGTGAAATATAATAAAAAGGCAATGACGAAATTGATTAACCAACACCGGGAACTGCATAATGAGTTAAAGAAAATAAAAGTAGAAATGGGCCTAGAGAAAAACTTAGCAATAAAAACGCTATTTCACTCAATGGTCGCTGATAATGGCCCATATATGAAGGAATATCAAGAATTAGAACGTATGCAATAATAAAACCCTCTGTTTCAGTTAAACAATGAAACAGGGGGGTTTTTTAGGGAAATATAAAATTTTAAAAGAAATCTACTCATACAAGTATTTATACTTTATTTATTTTTGTTGTAACGCCTTACTTGCGACTCATAGTAAGTTAATATTAGATACTACGCTATAGCAAGTAGTTTTAAAGTAATTGCCTCTATTCACTTGCATGTAAGGAAAACAATTCAATAATAGGGTAGCTTCGGATATAATGATGAATTAAAGGGGGTGCTTACTGATGGGGAATCATAAACGATTTTCTAGTACTTCTTCCACTCATGCAAAGCCTATTATTGGAAAGGCGATACTTTGCATGGGGCGAAACATTTAATTTATCGCTTTATAAGCTTTTCTAATATGCTGGCTTTGCACCTTATTTTTTCCAAAATTGAAATAAGGGGCGAGCAATATTGAAGTATACGAACGCAAACAAAATTTTACCTGAAAAGCTCATTAACGAAATTCAAAAATATGTCCAAGGAGAAACCATTTATATTCCAAAGCAAGAAACGGAGTATGAGAAATGGGGAGCTCGAAGTGGAGGAAGGCGGTTACTTGATCGCCGTAATGCTGCTATTCGAAATGCTTTTATTAGCGGCAGCAGTATTCAACAATTGGCAGAGGAATATTATCTTTCCATTGAAACGATTAAAAAAATTGTGTATTCACATAAAAAGTAAATGAACGGCACTGGTGAAAAGTAATTCATCAGTGCCGTTTTATGTAAAAAACGTTTCTAAATGATTTTTTCCATATAACTACTTTACGGTTCTGTTTAAAATAAATGGAAAGATAGTATAAGTGATTGGAGAAATACAAATGACTGAAAAATTTATTAAAAATGAACAGTTAAACTTTATAAAAAAGCAAATTACATTTATTAAGGACAGCAAGAACAAGAATGTTCCAAAAAATGTATTAGCAACTGTAATCGACCTAGCGAATGCTAAAATCATGGATTTATTTCCCCATTTATCAGATGAACAAAGTGAAATGCTCGACGTTTCCAAACTGAAAACAGAATCGGACTATGAACAATACATTCAGCATCTTTCGGAATATTTGCTTCCATTCCCAATAATGACGGAGCAGCAATTAAAAAAAATGTTCCCAAAACAAAAAAAATTAAAGTTGCCGGATTTATCGAATATCGATCATCGTCAGCTAACCTATTTAAGCTGGAACGACTTAAGATCCAATAGAAAAATAATCATCTATGAATTAGAAGGGAAAATGGTTGGTATTGAATGCGAATTTTCATCGACTACTAAAAAAAATCTTTGTTCCTTCTGTAATTGTTTTGGTGAAGTTTCCCAAATTTCTACGGTAACGAAAACGAAGAAAACAAAAAATCCAGATTATTATCGATCAATTGGCAACTATATTTGTGCCGATGGTAGTGAATGTAATAAAAAAATGACGAATGTAGATTATTTAGAGGGCTTTTTAAAAGACTCACTAGGAATATAACTATTTTCACAATCAGGAAATGGTGTCTGATGCAGGCATCATTTTTTATTTTGCTCTTTCGTTAATAAAAAATTTTTTCATTTTTTTAATATAAGGAAATTTTAACTTTTAGATTGAATTATCTCTCCGATATCCAAAATCGTTTTGAACATAATGAATCGAACAGTTATTTCTAAATATTAAATAGCTTGTACATCAGACATAAAAATTCTCTATTTTACAATAAAAATTCTGTTTTAATCAATTTATTTGTTGAAAACGGTTTGACTATAATATTCAGAAAATATAAAATATTAATATATAGTAACAGTTACCGCAAATGCGTAAAGGGGTGTGTTGTTTTGAAATTACCAACGGTTCAATTTACAAAAGAACAGGAGAGGTTTCGGGAAGAGGTTCGTGCTTTCCTACAAGACGAGTTGAGTAAGGGGACATTTCAAACGAAATGCGATTCCTGGTTAAGTGGCTGTGATGCCAATTTTTCGAAGCTAGTGGCAGAAAAAGGATGGATCGGCATGACGTGGCCTAAAAAATATGGGGGTGGGGAGCGTAGTTCGATTGATCGCTATATTTTAACGGAAGAATTTTTAGCCTTTGGAGCTCCCGTTGCGGCCCATTGGTTTGCAGATCGCCAAACGGGTCCTCTTTTATTACGATTCGGTACAGAAGAACAAAGAAATTTCTTCTTGCCTAAAATTGTAAAAGGGGAATGCTTCTTTGCGATTGGGCTTAGTGAACCGAATAGTGGTTCTGATTTAGCGTCCGTGAAAACGAGAGCTGAAAAAGTAGAAGGTGGCTGGGTTGTGAATGGTGCCAAGACGTGGAGCAGTAATGCCCAACATGCCCACTATATGGTGACCCTCGTTCGTACAGAACCTGTTTCCGAGAAGAAGCATTCCGGTCTTAGCCAATTAATTATCGATTTAAATTCTGAAGGAGTAACAATTTCACCTATTCGTTATTTGACTGGGGAACATCATTTTAATGATGTATTTTTTGATAACGTGTTTGTGCCGGATGAAATGGTTGTCGGAACGTTAGGAAATGGTTGGGCACAAGGTTTAGCTGAACTAGCATATGAACGAAGTGGCCCAGAAAGGATATTAAGTACCTTCCCATTATTAAATGAAGCAATTGAAGAATTAAAACGACAGCACAATCTAGAAGGTTTAGCGGAAGCTTCTAAACTAGTAGCTGAATTATGGAGCTTGCGTAATTTATCCATCGGAGTAGCCAAAGTGCTCGAAGAAGGCGGGGAAGTAATGGTACCTGCAGCCCTTGTTAAAAGTATTGGAACGAAATTTGAACAAAAAGTTCCTGAAGTCGTTCGTCTTTTAATGGATGTTTATCCACAACTACAAGCGGAACAGAAAATGAATAGATTCCTAGCAGAGTCTATTCTTCATGCACCAGGCTTTACAATCCGTGGTGGAACATCAGAAGTACTATACGGCATTATCGCGAAAGGAGTGATTGCAGGATGAGCGAAATGAAAGACATGATTGTCGATGTTGTTGAAAAAATACTCAATGATAAGGTTGAAAAGGAAATGGTCGATCTTTTAGAAGAAAATACGTGGCCCCAACATATATGGGACATTATGTTGGAGAATGAGCTGCAACAAGTAGCTGTTCGAGAAGAGCATGGCGGAGCTGGAGGAGATTATGAAGATCTATTTCATTTATACCGATTAATGGGGAAATATGCAGCTCCTATTCCTTTTGTTGAGCATACTTTTGCCAATGTCGTACTGGAAAATGCCAATATTCACCCAATGAATGAATTAACGACAGTCCATTTACACGCAAACCCTTTAGCCATCGTAAACGGAAAAGTTTCAGGAGCCCTACACTATGTTCCGTGGGCGAGATATGCGAAGAAACTTGTAACTTTAGCTTCAGAGCAAGGAACAGAGTTTATCGTATTGCTAGATTTAAAGGATGCTCAAATAAAACATGAAATGAACGTTGCAGCAGAACCACGGGACCATGTTACCTTTACCGATGCAGCTGTTGTAACATGCCAATCTATTACACAAGAACAATTTACGTTCCTTCAAAAATTACAGACGATTGCTACCATTTGTAAAATGACTGGTGCGATAGATCGGGCATTTGAATTATCAGTCCAATTTAGTAAAGAGCGGGAACAGTTTGGTCGTCCGATTCATCGTTTTCAATTAGTTCAGCAACATTTAGCTACTTTAGCTGGAGAACAGGCGTTAACGGCAGCGGCGATGGAAAACGTCATCGCTCTATTACAACAAGGGGAAGTCCATGATGAAGTAGCCTTTGCCAGATTAAAAATAGAAGACTCCAGTCGAATCGTTGCTACTTCAGCCCACCAAGTACATGCCGCGTTAGGTGTTACCCATGAACACCGATTACATCACTATACACGCCGATTATGGGCATGGCGTGACGAAGATTACACAGGCCGTTTTTGGAAAAAAGAACTGGCGAATAAATGGTTACAATCGTCAGCAACTTTATGGGAACAGTTAACAACGAAGAAACAAATGGAACATATTTAAGGGGGATGCATATGCCGGATTTATTATTTGAAGTAAAGGACTCTATTGCCACGATTACGTTAAACCGGCCTGAAAGCTACAATGCCTTCAGTGAAGAAATGATTGTAAACTGGATAGCGGCATTAGAAGAAATAAGGGATCGGGATGAAATTCGAGTTGTCCTGCTAAAGGGGAATGGCAAATCCTTTTGTGCTGGCGGGGATGTTAAAGCGATGGTTGCCGGTAAAGGGTTCTATGAAAGTAAAGAGGATACGACTTCTACAGCCCTTGCTCGAAAGAACTCCCTTTGGAAAAAAATACAACGAATCCCGTTGCTTTTAGAGGAGATTGATAAGCCGGTCATTTGCCAAATGCATGGATATGCTATGGGGGCTGGTCTCGATATGGCCTTAATGTGCGATATTCGAATTGCTGCAGAATCTGCTAAGTTTGCAGAAAGTTATATTAATGTAGGGATTGTGCCAGGAGATGGAGGCGCTTACTTTTTACCGAAACTAGTCGGAATCGATCAGGCGTTGGATATGTTATGGACGGCGCGAATCCTAACGGCGGAGGAAGCAAAAGAAAAAGGATTGGTCACTTTTGTTGTACCAGATGGGGAACTGGACACATTTGTGCAATCTTATGTGGAAAAGTTAAGTAAAGGTCCACAGGAAGCGATTCGAATTATTAAACGGGCGATTTATCAAAGCCAGACGATGAGTCTACGATCTTCATTAGACTATATTTCTTCTAAAATGGGAATCGTAACGGAATTGCCAGATCATAAAGAAGGGGTTAATGCAGTGTTGGAAAAACGCAAAGCTGTCTTTAAATAAGCAGTTAAAGGGGAAATGGGGATGAAACGTAACCTTTTCGTAACGGTACTGTTATGTCTAGGTCTTTTAATGGGGTGTCAAAGTAATGTGGAACGGTATGGGGAGCCGCTTATTTTCACAACAGGTACAACAACAGGGGTATTTTATTCCTTAGGGGCAGGTCTTTCAACATTATGGACAAAAGAGATGGAACAGCTTGTTGCTTCCCAAGCATCGAATGGCAGTGTGGAAAATTTAAATTTAATGAGCAAAGGGGAAGCCAATTTAGCATTCACTACAGTGAATATTGCCTATGATGCATATAACGGGGAAGGTTCCTTTAAAGGAAAACAATACGATGGAGTTCGAATTTTAGCCAATCTTTACCCGAACGTCAGTCATATTGTAGTAGTTGATGATGAAGATATTCAATCCATTGAAGATTTGAAGGGGAAAAGTTTTGTTTTTGGTGCTGCCGGTAGCTCTACTGAATTAGAATCGAAGCTTGTTCTTGAAGCCCATGGTGTAAGCATTGATGATGTGAATGCCAATTATGTCGGGTTTACGGAAGCGACGGATTTAATCAGAAACGGTCAAGTCGATGGGGTAAATATTTATTCTGGGGTACCTGCAGCGGCAACGACCGAATTAATTTCAACAATTGATTCGAAGGTGCTCAGTTTTTCACCTGATGCCATCGATCAATTGGTAAAAGATTACCCGTGGAACTTTGAGTATGTCATTGAAGCAAATACGTACGATAAACAGCCAGAACCGATTACGACGGTTGGTCAATATAGCACGATTGTAATTGACGAAAGTGTTTCAGAAGATGCTGCCTATCGACTGACAAAGCTACTATGGGAAAATGTTGATGAACTAAAGAAATCCTATAGTATTGCAAATCAGTTTGATCCTCAAAAAGCAATTGAAGGTACTGCGGGTGTACCGCTTCATCCAGGGGCTGAAAAATACTATAAAGAAATTGGCATATTGGAATAGGGGGGATTCAAATGACTACGAAGGATCTAACAAATCATGATATGCAAGAGTTAATGGATTTGGAGAAGAAAAATTTAAACTCACGAAAGTATATCGGTATTTTTGGAAAGGGTATCGTAATAGTCGCAATCATTTGGACTCTATTCCAATTATATATGAGTAGTTTCGGTGTCATGGATGCAGTCAAGTTCCGAGCTTGGCATTTAGGTTTTCTTCTATTATTTAGTTTTGTCTTTTATCCGGCTACTAAAAAGAGTGTAGGATCACGGAAGCTACCGACGATCTTTGATCTTCTATGTATTGGATTATCTATATTAGTAATTTTCTATTTCCTGTTTACTTACGATGCTTTTGTACGAAGTGGTGGGGAAAATTCCACATTGGATATTTTTATCGGCGGGATCGCATTACTTCTATTATTTGAAGCAAGCCGTCGTGTTGTTGGAAAGGGATTGACGATAATCGCCCTATTCTTCTTGGCATACAATTTTTTTGGTGCTTATATACCTGGCATATTAGGGCACTATGGATTTAGTTTAGAGCGTGTCATCAATATTATGTATTGGGGAGGTCAAGGGGTATTTGGAACAGCACTAGGCGTTTCGGCGACATACATTTTTGTTTTTGTATTGTTCGGTGCTTTTCTAAAAAACAGTGGTTTTTCCGATTTCATTAACGATTTAGCTTTGACAGTTGCAGGTAGAACAGCAGGTGGCCCTGCAAAGGTAGCCGTTTTTGCAAGCGCTTTAATGGCAACCGTTAGTGGTAGCGCGGTAAGTAATGTCGTAACGACAGGTACGGTTACGATCCCTATGATGAAAAAAGCGGGCTATTCAAAGAAATTTGCCGGTGCAGTGGAAGCCGTTGCATCTACGGGCGGGTTAATTGCGCCACCTGTTATGGGGGCAGCGGCCTTTATTATGGCGGAATATCTCGGGGTACCGTATTCCGTTGTTTTACTGGCGGCCATCATCCCAGCTATCCTCTATTATTTAACGTTGTTTATGATCGTCCATTTTGAAGCGAAGAAGATGGGCTTATCAGGGATTTCCAAAGAAAATTTACCTGAAGCAAAAAAGGTGTTAAAAGAAGGCGGTCATCTTTTTATCCCTTTACTCATTCTCCTAGTGATGTTATTTGCAGGATTTTCTCCTTTGTACGCGGCAATCTTCTCGTTACTTTCTGTCGTTCCAGCTGCAGCCATTCGAAAAAGTACACGTATGAGTTTCCAACTCGTACTAGATTCGATTGTTGAAGGGGTAAAAGGTGTTATTAATGTTGGGATTGCCTGCGCCATTGTAGGGGTTGTTATTGCGACGATTACGTTAACAAGTGCCGGCTTAATAATAGGTAATAATATTCTAGGGTTTGCAGGTGAAAGCGTGCTTCTAGCTGCGTTACTGACAGCATTTATTAGTATCGTCTTAGGTATGGGGGTACCAGCAACAGCGGCCTATATTATCGTTGCGACGATTTCTGTTCCTATTTTAACGAAACTAGGTGTAGCGCCAATTGCTGCCCATATGTTTGCCTTCTATTTCGCAGCCCTATCAAGTATTACGCCTCCAGTTGCATTAGCATCCTATGCAGCAGCGGGAATTGCAGGGGAATCGGCGAATAAAGTGTCCGTTGAATCTGTTCGGTTAGGGTTAATCGGATTTATCGTTCCGTTCTTCTTTATATTCAATCCAACATTATTATTAACGGGTGGTACAGTAACCGAATATTTATTTGCAGCTATTACAGCAATAGTTGGTGGAGTCGTGCTAGCGGCGGGACTTAAAGGCTTTATGTTTAGAAAAACATTTTTAATCGAAAGAGTGTTACTTATCGTAGCAGGGATTAGTTTGATGGATACAACATTACTCGTCAATATCATTGCTTTAGTCGCTGTAGGCTGTATCGTAGCTACCCAACTTCTAATGAAGGAAAAGGCGAACCCTGTTACGACATTAATTGAAGAGTAAGGAGGGTGAAGTATGCGCCCATTAGACGGAATTCGTGTGTTAGATTTATCAAGGGTTTATGCGGCACCTGCCGGGTCTATGTTATTGGCAGATTTAGGGGCAGAGGTCATCCGAATTGAACATCCCGATGGTTCAGATAGCATGCGGGATTGGGGGCCATTTGTGAATGACCAAAGTACGTACTATCTTTGTGCCAATCGAAATAAAAAATCAATTGTATTAAATTTAAAAAAACAAGAAGATAAAGAGAAATTTTTATCTTTCGTTGCAGATGCGGATGTCGTATTAGAAAATTTTAAAACGGGCGATATGGCACGAATGGGGTTAAGTTACGAAGTATTAAAGAAAGTGAACCCTCGAATTATTTATTGTGCTGTAACGGGTTTTGGTCAAACTGGCCCCCTTGCGAATGAGCCGGGCTTCGATCCAGTAATTCAAGCAATGAGTGGTTTAATGGATGTAACCGGGGATGCGGAAGGGGAAGCGACAAAAGTCGGTGTACCTATATCAGATATTTTAACTTCTAATTATGTAGCGATAGGGATTTTAGCAGCGTTACGCTTACGGGATCAAACAAATGTAGGCCAGTTTATTGATTTGGCTCTCCTTGATGTTCAATTAAGTAGCCTTGCCAATGTATCCAGTGCTTATTTAAATGCCCATTTTGTTTCAAAACGATTAGGCAATAAACATAACAATGTTGCACCATATCAAGTATTCCCTTGCGCGGATGGACCGTTAATGTTTTGTATCGGTACAGATGCCCAATTTAAAAAGTTTTGTCATATGATCGGTCGTAAAGAATGGGCAGAAGATCCACGTTTTAAAACAAATACATTAAGAAAACAAAATGAACAAGAGTTGACGGAACTTCTACAAGAAATTACTGTTTCAAAGTCGAGGGATGAATGGTTAAGCTTATTGCAACAACATAAAATTCCTGGTGGTCGAGTTAATACAATAGAAGAAGCTTTGGAACAGCCTCAAGTAAAAGCAAGGAACTTAATCGGAGAATTGGAACATCCGGTATACGGAAAGGTGAAATTCGTTAAAAATCCATTACAACATTCAAGTTTAAACATTTCCTATGATCAAGCTCCTCCACTATTAGGAGAACATACGTCGGAATATTTAAATTCTTTGAAAGTGTAATGTTTGAATTCACTTAACAATGGGGAATAGGTTTTGTTATGATGGTTGTGCAAGGGGGAGCTTTTATGGATCAAACGACTTTTGAAAGAAATTATTTAATGAATACAGTTCAAAAAACGGTCCTTATTTTAAGAGCCTTTACAAGGGAAGAACCAAAGCTATCATTAACGGATCTTCATAAAAAAACAGGTATTGGCCTCTCAAGCTTACAACGATTTGTAGCGACACTCGTACATGAAGGGTTTCTCATAAAAGATGAAAAAACCAAACAATATCAGCTTGGCTTATCTCTATTTTATTTAGGAAAATTAGTCGAGCAGGAATCTACTATTCTCGCTATAGCAGAACCTATTTTAAAATCATTAAGTGAAAAAATAGGCGAAAGTGTTTCTATGAGCATTCTAGACGGGGATCAGCGAAGATGCATTTTGAATTACGAGAGTATTCATCAATTAACAGCGAGAAACCATGTTGGAGATACATCCCCTTTATATGCTGGGGCTTCAGCAAAGGCCATTCTTGCCTATCTACCCCAACATGAAATCGATGATTATTTGAATCGGGTAAAAAGGGTTCCGATTACCGATAATACAATAACGAATCGCGATAAACTTTTAGAGGACTTAGTAACAATTCGTAAGCTAGGCTATGTCCAAACTGAAAGTGAACGAATTATAGGGGCTTGTTCTGTAAGTGTCCCTATTATTTCTCATAGTAGACCAATCGCATCTATTGCCATTATTGTTCCGGATGTTCGATTTAACAATGAGGATACAGAAATGTATAGAGACTTCCTTTTCAATGCAAAAAGGGAGATTGAAAAGCATCTTTCATAAGTGGGATTTTTTACTGTTTTGAAAAAAGCTTGGCAAGTCGAATGCCGAGCTTTTTCTAATGAATTTTTTCAACACCATTGAACAACTCAGTGTAAAATCGTAGTGTGAATTAGATTTTAGGAGAATTAAAAAATATGCATTTTAAACAAGAATTAAAAGTTTTAGAACTTCCAAAATGGGGTCCATATTTGCGCAAGACATGGGAAAATGAATTTGCCAACCATTTATCAAAGGAAGAAAAGGAAGAGATTCATTTAAATAGTTTCTTATGGCATTTATGTAGCTGGGAAGCTGTTGATTGTGCAATGAAAGAAGAGGCTATTAAACTTTTTAATAAAGAAGCTAAAAGGAAATGTACAATCTTTTATCAATTTGTAGATGAATCTTATTTAGTAGAAAACGGGAAAGGTCTACTTATTCAAGATTTACCGTATGACCAATACCATATGGACTACGGCGATATTTACGTAATGGATTGGGAACGAAATTGGACATTCATGATGACCCATGAAGAACTATGCGGACCTTATTTCATTTCGAAAATATGAAGGTTCTCTTACTTTAGGGGAGAGCCTTCTTTATGTTCTTCTATCAATTTCATGGGGAAACAAGGCTTTTTGGAAATGTTTGTAGAATATTAAAGTAAAGTTAAGGGGAATTTTGGATAGATGGAGGGGGTAAATTGGTACTTTTATGGCAACTTTCACTATTTATTTCAATGGTTACTTTAATATTAGGAATCGAAAAAAAGTCTTGGATACTTCTATTAATTAGCACAATCACTTTCTTACCAATTGCTTACTATTTTTCGGGTTCGAATAATGTTTGGAAATTTGTAGGGATTACGCCAATTATATTACTTATTTTAACTATATTAATGTGGTTTATCAAAAAGAAAACATGGGTGTAATAAGCTAGAAGGCTCGGCATTTTAATTGTATCAAATAAAGGCGTTACCATTTTTGGAGGTGCTAGTATGTCCCAATATGTTTACCATATGGTTCCAAAAGATATGCAAGGAGATCGACTGATTCCATTAAATGTGTTAGGAACAACTTATCCCCACTTGTATGAGCAATATACAAAAAAATATTTTGACCATCCTGACCGACCAAATCTACTCAAAAGACAAGTTCCTAAATTACATTGCTTATGGAATGATGTGCTTCATTTCCTACCTATGCATCCTTTTCATGTGTATGATGCACTCACTAAGTTAGAAATCAAGAAAAAGGAAAATTTGCTTTTCTTCAAAATTCCAGTGGAACGACTCCAACCGAATCAAAATGCTCTCTATCTCTACTCTAAGGAAAATTTTAAAGGGCCAGCAGAAGAATTTGATGAACAGGACTTCCTGCTGCTCGATATTGCCGAATATAAAGAAATGAGAAAAATTCCTTCTGAAACAGTGGAATATTATAATGCTGGAAAAAAGAATGGAAAACCTTTTGGAATTTTTCACTTCATTCCCCATGTATTAAGTTTAGGGGAAATAGATGTGACGAATGTAGAAATCATTTCGTGGAATCAGGAGGAGGTCTCTGCCAATGTTGATGGCCATTGAAGAGTTGCCTAACGATAAACCGATTGCGGGCGTACATTGTGTTCCGATAACAGATGATGGGTTAGTTGTAATGGCTTGGGACAAGGAAGAACAGATTCTCACAACAATCGGTGGAAGAATAGAAGGGAACGAAAGCTTTGAAGAAGCGTTGGAGCGAGAAGCGTTGGAAGAAGTAGGGATGACGATATCAAATGAAAAAATTCCTTTTGCCTCATGGTACTGGGAATCGACTGACACATATACGATTTGGTATTTGGTAAAAGTACAACAATTTTTGCCTTATACATTTGAAAATGAAAAAACAGGATATGTTCTATTGAACTTTAACACGGCAAAACAAATGATTACAAAGCTTGAAACGAACTTTGAGAAACGAATTCAAATACTAGATTTAGCTTATAAAAAAGCGATACAATTGGAATGGTTATAAAAACTTAGTCATCAAGACATGTTAAAGGAGCGCGTTTTTAGTTGCTTATTGCCATTTGTATTTTAGTATTAGCAATTATTTTGGCTGTATATTTCAGTCGGAATAAATCGGCAAAACGAAAATTTACTGTTTGGGGTATTACAACCATCGTCTTTGTCGCACCGTTATTATCATGGATATTAGGGATATTATTCGGTATGAATAAAGGGGACGGCTTCGTCGGAATGACGGTGATGGTCTATGGATTTGTCTTCCTTATGGTCATCGGATTTATTTTACTGTATTATGGAATTTTTAAAAGAGAACGACCAAAATTTTAAGAGGCGTTTCTACCATTTGTAGAGGCGTTTTTTTTATAGAGATGGTGAGCAAAAACTTTCTATTGTATTTGGAGATAATGAGCATTAACATGAAAATAAAACTTGGCTAAAAAGGAGTGGTTGGATGTCACAAGAAATAGCTTTTCGAGACGCAACACTAGAAGATTTACCGAGAATTGTTGAAATATATAACTCTACCATTCCTGGTAGAATGGTAACGGCAGATACAGAACCTGTAACAGTCGAAGATCGATTAAAGTGGTTCCACGAACATTCACCATCAAAAAGACCGTTATGGGTAGTAGAGCTAGATGGTCAAATTTGTGGATGGGTTAGCCTTCAAGATTTTTATGGAAGACCCGCCTATAGTGCAACGGTAGAAGTAAGTATTTATTTAGATGAAAATTTTAGAGGGCATGGTCTCGGGAAAAAAGTGTTAACGAAAGTAATTGAATCCGCTCCAAATTATGGAGTGGAGACGATACTAGGATTTATTTTCGGTCACAATGAACCAAGCCTCCGCCTATTTACTAGTTTTGGTTTTGAAAAGTGGGCGTTATTACCAGAGGTTGCTACTTTAGACGGTATCAAAAGAGATTTAATTATATTAGGTAAAAAAGTATCGTAAATCAATTGATTCAACAAAAAGGAATTTAAAGCATGAATTCCTTTTTCTTTTAAGATGAAGGATTTTCGGTTGTAAAGGGAGAAAAGGTTTTATCACAATTTAGTTTTAGTTAAGGGGGATAACATTGATTACTTCCGATAGATTACGATTCCGCAGGTATACGAACGAGGATTTTGATTTTCTCATGTCATTATTATCTGACCCGGATGTTGTTCGCTACATTGGAAATGGGAACGTAAGAGATAAAGAAGGTGGGCAAGAGTTCTTAAATTGGATTTATCGAACATATGAATTCGGTGAATATTATGGCTTAATGGTGTTAGTCAATAAAGAGGATAACAGCTTAATTGGGCATGCTGGATTAGTACCCCAAACGATAGACGGCAAAGAAGAGATCGAAATCGGCTATTGGATTGCCAAACGATATTGGGGAAAAGGCTACGCAACTGAAGCAGCTAAAACGTTATTGGATTATGGTAAAGCGCAATTAAAACTAGAAAGGTTTATTGCCCTTATTCAACCTGCTAATACGGCATCCAAAAAGGTTGCAGAAAAGATTGGAATGACATTAGAAAAGGAAATTGTTTTAAAAGGGCAAGATGTTTATTTATATTCCTTATCCTAAGGATACCTTTCCATATAAAAAGGAGATTCACAATGACTTATAGAGAAAGAACAATGAAGGAAGTGGACGAATGGTTAGAGGGGCTACCCGAAAACATTCAAGAAATGACCCTCGTTTTAAGAAAACTAATTTTAGATGCGTCACCGAAACTGAAGGAAGAGTACAAATGGTCCATGCCGAACTATTCAAACAATGGATTAGTATGTTATTTACAAACGGCGAAAAAACATGTGAACCTCGGTTTCCATCAAGGAATTGAGCTTGAAGAAATGGATGTCCATCACTTACTACAAGGTTCAGGTAAAACTATGAGGCATATACAAATTAAAAAAATGGAAGACATTCAACCGGATCTTTTTACTTCCTTTATTCAGGCAGCCGTTGCAATAAATGAGAAATAGGATAAGTAAGGCGATAATCTTAATTAGATTATCGTTTTTTATTTGACCAAGCGAATACTTGTGCAGTGTAGTCAATGCTAACATTCCTTCAAAACGTTATATGGAATAGATGAAAAATTTCATGAAACAGTGGTCAATCATCCTCATTTACAACTGATCCTTATCCCATGAGATGGGAATAAAATAATATTTTTTGGATTAGAAGCAATCAGTAATGGTGATTGCTTTTTTTATTGCTATTAAACTCCTAATTCAAAATTTTACATCGCAAAATATGTAAAAAAATGTTGAAAATCAGTTATATTAGACATGAGTAAATATTACTAATTTTGTGAAAAAAGGTTTATTACTTTTGGTCAATTTAGCATTGTAGTAAAAAATACTTAATTTTAAGGCGCAAGGGGCAAACCTATCGAAAGGTGGGGACGCAAAGCTACAGACCTAAAGTGGGTAAAAAATCCTATCAAGGTGGCTGAGTTACCGTAATATCGATAAACTCCTCTTACTGGTAGCTTGTTTTGTACTGTCTTTTTTCGCTTAGTAATGGAAGGGGTTTATTTTTTTGAAAAAAAAAGGCTTTTTTAGTTTTACTATCTTTTTTACTCGCATTCAGTAGTGTTGGAGCATATTTTGTGTTCCCGACAAAGGAAAAAAATGATAGCCGTAATAGCAATGAGTTATTCACAAATCCGAATAGTTTGCTAGATTTAGTCTCTGAACAAAATACGACTAATGATACTATGGCCAATACATTGACAAGCGCCACGTCCAATCAAACAATAGGAAATAATAGTGAAGCGAATAGTGTTACGCAAGGGCTTCCAAACTTAGTGTCGGGAAATTTAACTGAAAATTCAAATCTCAACCCGTCACAACCAAGAGCTATATCCGAAGAACCTATTTCTGCGGAAACAAAGGAAGAACCACCAGTAAATGTTGAAAATGGGTATCTAGAACTGGAAGAAGTAGATATAAATGTCCCTCAAGTAACCCTTTCCTTAAATCTTACAAGGAACTATTCAAGCAACGATAGTGAATTAGGCTATTTTGGAAAAGGTTGGAACATCCAATTAGACTCTCGATTACAAATGTACACGGAGTTTTCGATCGGAGAGTCACGTTTAGATGGAAGTACGCAAAGCTATGAATTTATTAAAGATGACCCAGAAGCTTATATCACAGAATATGATAACGATAAAATGACAAACTACGAGCTTGATAAAGGGCATTATGAAACAACTGAAAACGGAGATACCCTTACAAGTAATACCTGCTCAAAACAACGTTCAATATACGTACGATGCAGCAGGCAATCGATTAAGTATGAAAAATGACCAAGGAACGATCTATTATACGTACAACGTGATGAATCAACTTCTTTCTGATGGTAATACCGATTATCAATATGATGATAACGGCAATGTAATATCCAAAACATCGGAAGGAAAAACTGTTCAATATACGTACAATGGTGCAAATCAACTAACTTTAGCCGAATTTGAAGATGAAAGTTATACTAGCTATTCCTATGATGGACTAGGTCGTCAAATATACCGTGAGGAAATGTCATGGAAAGATTATGATGGGAACAAAGTAGCTAGCAATAACAACAAAGGTAATAACGGAAAAGGCGAAGAAAAACGAAACGAAAATGCGAACAAAAACAACAATAAAAATAGTAACAATTGCAATCTAGGTAATCCAGGTAATGGAAATGGTCCATTTAATAACCCGGGGCAAGGAAAAAAACTTGGGTTATATAAAAAATGGTTAGAAGAAAATGGTCAAAACAGTATGGACCACATTTATCATAAGGAAACGACCTATTTATATGAAGGATTATCAAACGTTCTTCATAAAGAATACAGTGAAAGTGGTTCTCCTTATGCTGAGTACTATCAAGGACCAGACAATCAAACGGTTTCCCGAAAAATGTTTGGGATGCACGGGTTATCTAATCCATCCCATAATCCGGACCTAAAAACAACGGGTGGTTTGTTATACTATCAGTATGATGGTATACGTAACGTTTCCGCTGTAACAGATCGTTACGGAGATATGATTGAAGAGTATCGATATGATGCCTTTGGTGGAATTTATACAGGTACGACAACACCGTATAACTTCAATAGCTTTACGGGAATGTCTTACGATGGGAAAACCGGATTAGTGAACATGAATGCCCGTTGGTACGACCCATCCATAGGTCGCTTCATGTCGGAAGATACGTATCCTGGTAATATGATGCAAACCCAATCATTGAACCGTTATTCTTATGTCATGAACAATCCGGTAAACTACTGGGATCCAACAGGACATGTGGCGGAAAACTTATATCCAGAAGGCTTATTCCGGAATGGGTACGGAATTATGAATCGAATGTAGTACAAGTAAGCGACAACACATATGATGGATGGTTTCCAAAATATGAAGCACCAACTGTAAGTTATGGTGAAACAACACTTGCAGATACTACGCAATTTGAACGATACTATCTGCAAACGTATTATCAAGATCGAACAACGACATGGGTATATGAATATAAGCATTACCTAATTACAAATGATATTGAGAGAGTAACATCACAAGAAGATCAAACGTTCCAGGTAACAGATACCCTCTCTTGGACAAAACAAATAAGTGCTGCAGAGATTGCTATGCAAACCCAACAAGAAATTGCCAAATACGGAGCACCACCAAATGCAAGTATACTTCCAGGCAAGCCGATTTTACCTGAGCGATATGTATCAGCCGTAAAAAGGCACATAATGGAGCAATTTAAAACGGCAGAAAGAGTCCAAATCAATATACCTATTCTGAGAAAGGTGCTACTTCCAATTGAACTGGCTATAAAAGTAATAGAACATGATTAACGGTAGTCCTTGTTAATTTAAAGTATAATATAATAATAGGCTTGATATTTCATCTCCCATAGAAGCATAACTTAGCTTAACTGTTCGTTAAGAAGGAGTCTTGCCACTGAATGTGGAATTTGTAAAAGGTGAAATGGTTATTTAGTCTTTGCCTAATAAAGTTGTATTGAAAGGGGTATTTACATATGCAAACATTTGATGCGCTTGTCGTAAATAAACAAGAAGAACAATTTTCTGTAGATGTTCAAAAACTAACAATAAACAATTTACCAGAAGGGGAAGTGTTAATTCAAGTTCACTATTCTGGAGTGAACTATAAAGATAGTCTAGCCTCAATCCCAAATGGGAACATTGTTAAAAACTATCCGTTTGTACCAGGAATTGATTTAGCAGGAGTTGTCGTTTCTTCAGAAGATCCCCGTTTTAAAGAAGGGGACGAGGTTATAGCGACAAGCTATGAAATCGGGGTATCCCATTTTGGAGGTTATAGCGAATATGCCCGTATTCCAGCTAAATGGGTTGTGCCTCTTCCAGATGGGTTAACTTTAAAAAAAGCAATGATTATCGGTACAGCAGGATTTACGGCAGCCTTGTCCGTACAGCGACTACAAGATAACGGTGTTTCTCCTGAAAAAGGAAAAGTGTTAGTGACGGGAGCAACTGGTGGTGTTGGTAGTTTTGCCATTTCGATTCTTTCTAAACTTGGCTTTGAAGTAGAAGCAAGTACAGGGAAAGCATCTGAACAAGACTATTTAACTAGTCTCGGCGCTACTTCTATTGTTCCACGGGAAGAAGTATATGACGGTAAAATTCGAGCGCTAGGTAAACAAAAATGGGCTGCCGCAGTTGACCCTGTTGGTGGAGAACCATTAGCTGCGTTACTTAGCCAAATTCAATACGGTGGGTCAGTCGCAGTTAGTGGCTTAACGGCAGGAGGAAATGTTCCAACTACGGTTTATCCATTCATTCTTCGAGGTGTGAATTTATTAGGGATTGATTCCGTATATTGTGATATGGAAACACGTCTAAAAGTGTGGGAGCGTTTAGCGAATGTTTACCAATCTGAGTGTTTAGAAGAATTTATTCAACAAGAAGTATCTCTTGCCCAACTTCCAGAAGTCTTGCCAACATTGTTAAAAGCTCAAGCAAGAGGAAGAATCCTTGTAAAATTAATTTAGGAGGTTGGAACATGATTGTTTCTCAAGAAGTGTTGGATTTGTATGGTGTGAAAGATGAACATGCGTATATGGAGCGAATTCAATCTCAAGCATTGAATACGCTTATCGAAGCTCTTGATATTCAATATGAAGAATTATCATTAGATCGGGTCGTTATGACAATGCCAGTCGGGCCAAAAACGAGACAACCTGCAGGGATTTTGCATGGAGGCGCATCCGTTGCTTTAGCAGAAACGGCTGCAAGTATTGCTACGGCTATAAATGTTGATTTAACAAAGTACAATCCTGTTGGAATGGAGATCAATGCCAACCATATCCGCAGTAAAAAAGACGGCGTTGTCAAGGCGATTGCAACTCCTTTACATAAAGGACGGACAACGATGGTTTGGGACATTAAAATTGTCGATGAAGATGAGAAACTAATTTGTGTGTCTCGTTGTACGATGGCGGTTGTTAGCAAAAAATAATCATGATGACTTAAGCGTTAATCTTTGAAAAAAGGATTAACGCTTTTTATTCGTGTTAAGAATAGATTTCGTTGGGACAAAAAAGGAATAGAAGTATTCATATATGAATAAGTGGATTTATTTGACAAAGTACCTATCGGGGTATACCATGTGGCTAAAAGTTATCATTAGAGGGAGGGATACAGTTGAATTCCTACGAAGATAAATTGAAAAATCGGGTAAAGCGGATTGAAGGGCAACTTCGGGGCGTTTTGAAAATGATGGAAGAGGGGAAAGATTGTAAGGAAATCATTACACAACTTTCAGCAGTACGTTCTGGGGTGGATCGCACAATTGGTTTAATCGTAAGCTATAACTTAATGGATTGTATCCAGCAAGCTAATGGTGACGAAGAAAAATTGCAAGACTCCGTTCAAGAGGCAGTTAATTTGTTTGTTAAAAGTCGATAATATATAATTTTTTATCATGCTTATGAAGCTTAGATAGCTTTTATAAAATATAGTTTATGGGAGGAACATTACTATGAATAGTAAGTACCAAGATTTATTTACGTCTTATACTTTACCTAATGGTGTGGAATTAAAAAATCGTATCGTCATGGCACCAATGACGAATTACTCAGCAAATCCGGATGGAACTGTATCCGAAGCAGAGGTTAACTACTATGTTCGTCGTTCAAATGGTGTTGGTATGGTTATTACTGCTTGTACATATGTCACACCGAATGGAAAAGGATTTGACGGTGAATTTGCTGGCGATCGAGATGAAATGATTCTGAGTTTCAAACAACTTGCTTCAGCGATTAAAGCAGAAGGAGCAAAGGCGGTATTACAAATTTTCCATGGTGGTCGATTATGCCCTCCAGAATTAGTACCGAATGGAGAGATTGTTAGTGCTAGCGATGTGCCAGCTGAACAGCCAGGAGCCATTTCACCAAGAGCTTTAACAGAAACGGAAATCGAAGAAATTATTGAAGCCTTTGGTGAAACAACACGTCGAGCGATTGAAGCTGGATTTGATGGTGTAGAAATTCACGGAGCAAACGGCTATTTAATTCAACAATTCTTCTCACCCCATAGTAATCGTCGAGAAGACCGCTTTGGAGGCAGTTTAGAAAAACGTATGACATTTCCATTAGCGATTGTGGATAAGGTGAAAAGTGTAGTGGAAAAACATGCAACGTCACCGTTTATCGTTGGTTATCGTTTTTCACCAGAAGAACCGGAAACACCAGGCATTACAATGGCCGATACATTAGCGTTGGTAGATGCTTTAGCTAATAAAGGTCTTGATTATTTACATGTTTCTTTATCGGAATTCTTCTCAACGCCAAGAAGAGGGGTAGAAGATTTAACGAAAACGCGTATCGATTATTTACTTGAAAAAATCGATAATCGAGTTCCTTTAATTGGTGTAGGTTCGATTCATACTGCAGAAGATGCACGAAAAGCCTTTGAAACAGGCGTTCCTCTTATCGCTATAGGCAGAGAACTGATTATTGACCCAGATTGGGTGCAAAAAGTTGCCGAAGGAAGAGAAGATGAAATTGTAACGAAAATTGATAAAAACAATCAAGAACAACTTGTCGTACCTGATCCATTATGGCATCGAATTTTAAATGTTCCAGGTTGGTTCCCAATTGCATAAACGAACGATTAATCAGATCTCTACAATAAGTAGAGGTCTGATTTTTTTATGGAGCTTTTTTGATTTTCACTTTTAGGTAAACAACTAACATTTCCACATTTAGTTTAAACCTCATCAACTAATATTTTCCGATACTCCCCTGGCGTCATATTCGTGAACTTTTTAAAAGTTTTATAGAAATGGGATGAATCATAATAGAGATTTTCATTTAGGTGTTTTTCTATATGAAAATCACCTTTTACAATGTCGTTGATTATATATTGAAAATTCACAAGTTGAAGGAATGTTTTTGGTGGAATGCCTAGCTCTTTTTGAAACAACAGACGTAAATATCGTTCGGAGTAGCCAGTAAATTGTTCTAAATCTTTCACATGCAAATGACCATGGTGAAAGATGATTTTGTTTATACAACTTGCAACGATGGTGGAATAAAGTTGTGAATTACGAGGATGTTTTAAGTAACACTCAAGAAGTTGCATTTGTTCGATAAAAGTATGCTTTTGTAGAAGTAACTCATAAAGAGGGCGTAGATAGGGGGCAACTTCAAATAACGAGAAAGCCTTTTCACTATTAATCTCTTTTAAAGATAGTTGGAAAGGAAATAATTTTTGTAGAGGAAATAGACGGATTCCAAAGTATGTAGAGTATGCACTGAAAGGAAGGAATGTCCGTTTTTTAGGACTTGGAACGAGTAAACATTGCGACTGTATGCCGTCTAGATGAAAAAGGAGATCGATACAACCATTTGGTATGCTCGGGAAAAGAATGTTCTCGTTAATATTTCCTTTCGTTTTGAACTGATAAACAAAGACTATGGAATTTTGAAATGGAGGAGAAGTTTTCGACATTTGCAAAGATTGTATGTTTTTTTTCCATTCAGGTTGAAGAGGGTTAAACTTGTTTACTAACTTCATAGAATCACCCCAAATAAAAATTTTACTATTATTTTTATATTACCTTTTAGTATTGTTAGAAAATATAACATGGATTTCCGATTTTTACAATGTTTAAAATATTCTGTTAACTTAAAATACAAAATAATGAAAGGAGATATTACATGTGATCAAAAGGAAGAAGGTTATAAAAGTTTAAGTATGAAGGAGGGGTCACGTGGAAAAGGCTTTACAATTAGCGAATAGCTATCCGGTCTGGATATTTGCCGCAATTGTTATAGGGATTGTTATTTTTCAAGCGATTGTATTTATAAGACTTGCTACTAGGACAAGTCAAAATGTTGGAATGACTAAGCAGGAAGTCCAGAGCGCACTTAAAGTAGGGGCGATTAATGCAATCGGTCCAGCGATGGCCAGCTTAATTATTGCCATTTCTTTAATGACATTTCTCGGAAACCCAGTGACTTTCATGAGGTCTGTTGTCATTGGATCTTCAGCTACTGAATCAGCGGGTGCTAATTTAGCTGCTACTGCCTTTGGTACAGAACTTGGCTCTGATGGTTTTAATGAACAAGCCTATACTACAATCGTTTGGACATTGTGTTTAGGTGGATTAGGATGGTTATTAGTAACAGTTTTCTTTACGAAATCCTTAGGTAAAATGCAGGAGAAAATCTCCAGTCAACAAGGAAGTAAACGAGGAAGCTTAATGGCAATTATTTCAAGTGCTGCTATGCTGGGGGTCTTTGGAAACTTTGGAAGTGCTGAGTTATTGAAGGGAGTTACCAATGCTGTTGTTATTATTACCGCAGCTTTGTTCATGTTCATTTTACTGATTATTGCGAATAAGTTTAAGTTGAATTGGTTAAAAGAATGGTCATTAGGATTTTCAATTTTGGCAGCATTGTCAGTCGGATTCTTCATTATATAAGTAGGGGGAAAGTGGATGGAAATGAGTAATAAAGCTTTAGTAGCAGAGGAAATTGCCGCAAATCCAAAGGTCGAAAGTCTAGAGATGGAACAATTCCATCAAAAATCTCATTTTTGGGGCCGCTTAACAATGTGGGCAGTTATTATTTTAAGTGTTCTGTTGCCGCTCTACCTTTCATTTGTTGTCGGCTATCACCCTGGATGGGGCCCGATTGTTGCAGCATTTATAGCCTATGCAGCCATGGTTGGATATGCATGGGTAATTGAACCAATTTCTTATTATCCAACATTAGGTGTTTCAGGTACCTACTTAGCCTTTTTAACTGGCAATATTTCAAATATGTGTCTTCCCGCTGCTGCAGCCGCTCAAAATACGATTGGAGCTGAGCCGGGAACGAAAAAAGGAGAGATTACAGCCGCATTAGCCATTGCAGCCGCTTCGTTAGTAAATATTGTTGTGATAGCCATAATTATTGCTAGTGGCTCTTACCTGATTTCGATTATACCCTCATCTGTACAAGCTACCTTTCAATTTGTCGTACCGGCCATATTTGGAGGTATTTTAGCTCAATTCGCTATTAAAAACCCGTTATATGGATTAATCGCTGTCATAACAGGCATCGTTATAAATTTAACCCCGATTATACCTTTCTTCAGAGGAATTATCTGTATTGCAATTACCATTACTATTTGTCTTTATTTAGAAAAAGTAAAAGCTCGTAAAAAATCTGTCGCTTAATTTATCTCTATGTTTGTTTTAATAGTTTTCGTATTTCCAATATTCATTAAATAAAAAAGAAAGAGGAGCTGTTGAAAATGACAAAAGAAAATATTTTAGAATGGATTAAAAATAATCAAAGTGTTTTTACAGAAATGGCTCAAAACATTTGGGACAATCCCCAAATTGCCTATGAAGAAAAATACGCAAGTGAGTTGCAAATGCTAACTTTAGAACAGGCAGGTTTTAAGATTACAAGGGAAATTGGCGGTGCCTCCACTGCTTTTGTAGCAGAATATGGCTCTGGTAATCCTATCATTGGTATTTTAGGAGAATATGATGCATTACCAGGGTTATCACAAACGGTAAGTACTGTTCATACGGAAGTGGTAGCAAATGGACCCGGACATGGCTGTGGACATAATTTACTAGGAACAGCGGGAGTAGAGGCCGTAATGGCAGTGAAAGAAGTTATGGAAGCCAAAGGATTAGTGGGGACGATTCGTTATTATGGATGTCCAGCAGAAGAAGTGCTATCAGGGAAAACGTTTATGGCACGAGAAGGGGTGTTTGATGATTTAGATTGCGCATTAACATGGCATCCGGGTACATCTAACTTTGTAGTAAATATGAGTATGACGGCGATGGTTTCAGTGAAATTTCATTTTAAAGGCATTACTGCCCATGCAGCCGGAGCACCCCATGCTGGTAGAAGTGCGTTAGATGCAGTGGAATTAATGAACGTTGGAGCGAACTATATGCGAGAGCATATGCTTGATGGTTCACGAATTCATTATGTCATTACAAATGGAGGGATGGCTCCAAATGTTGTTCCAGATCAAGCGAGTGTATGGTACTATTTGCGGGCAGCAACAAAGGAACAAGTAGATGAAATGCTTGAACGAATAGAGAAGATTGCTAAAGGGGCGGCTATGATGACCGAAACGGAAGTCCGTTCTGAAATACTAGCCTTTGCTTACGAAACGCTTCCGAATGATGTGTTAAATGAATTAATGCTTCAAAATATGAAACTAGTGGGAGCTCCTCTCTTTACTGAAAGTGAATTGGAATTTGCTAAAGAGTTGGTCAATACAGTGGATGAAAAAATCGTTGAAACGTCAAAGAAACAATTTGGTACTTATATTGAAGACATTTTACCAACTAGCTTTGACTACTATAAAAATTTAAAGGGTGTTTCAATCGGAGGTTCAACCGATGTTGGGGATGTTAGCTGGATTACGCCAGTTGGACAGGTTATGACGACCTGTGCACCGGTTGGCGTACAAGCCCATTCTTGGCAGGCAACTGCTGTCTACGGTTCTTCTATAGGTTATAAAGGAATGCATTTAGCAGCTAAAACAATGGCCCTTTCGCTATATGATTTGCTTACAAATCAAGAACTGATTGACCAAGCGAGACAAGAATTCTTTGTGGAAACGGGAGGGAAAAAATACGTTCCAGGAATCCCAGAGGAAGTGAAACCGCCATTTGCATCAAAAGTAGCCGAATCGACATTAGTGTAAAGAATAAATTCTTCGGATCGCTTTCAAGAACAATCTCTTGTTTTTTAAGAGATTGTTCTTTCCATTTTACCGAATACTTTCAATCTCATATTAAAAATAACTTTGAAAAAAGAATCGAGCTGTCGCTTCTAAAGTATCCTGCTAATATGGATGATATTCGAAAGTCCAACGAGGTAGTTGAACAAATAATCTCTCAAATTGTCACTTTATACAAAAGGAAATACGATGTGGAATTTAATATAAATATCCATATAATTATAGGGTTGCATGGATCGAATGCCTTTACCCATCGTCAAATCATCCCCGACATCACTTTCTGTTTAGAAAAATTGTCATCGAAAGAGCACCATTTAAAGGTAATCATTGCCCACGAATTTGGTCACGTTCTACACAATATTCTTTCAGAACAAGCAGGGGTAAATTGGGCTAATATGCAATGGGAACATCCTTATACATGGCTATTACAAGAAGGTTGTGCAACTTACTTTTCTAAGCAAATTGTAGATGTAAATGAAGAAATTTATTTTCTATATGAAGAGGATAGGGAAGGGTGGCTACAATTTGCGAATAACAACAAAAAGGAAATTATTAAAGCTTTTCAATTGGATGTAAAACATTTATCATCAAAAGAGGTATATATGGAATGGTTTTCCATAAATGGTGGTAGTCGTTTCGGCTATACTCGTCTAGCTTATTTTATTGGTTACTCTATTCTTCAATTTTTAATCGAAAAGTTTGGAGAGCATAAGGCGGTTATGCTATGGAAAAAAGAAGAATTTTCTCATGAAATAGAGAAAGTTTTAATAAACTTTATAAATTAAAATCTTGAACGATATAAAATGAAATTAAAACGTCTGTGGAAGGAAGAAACTTTGTGAATATTTTTATCTCGATTATTTTATACATCGTTAGTTTAATTATATTTTATATCATCATTGAAACGGCTGTTCGAAAAGGAATTGATAGTTCCGTTATTGGCCGGTATTTAGAAAAAAAGCATGGAATGAAAGAAGAACAAAAATCCTTTTTCAGTAATGATTTAGATGATTAAACATTCACTATTATTAAAACTTTATAAGGAAATAAATGAAGCGTTCGTCCGTTGAAGGATAAATGCTTTTTTTATTGAATACTATTCATTAACAAATATAGGAAGATGAAGGGGAGGATAGAATGAACATTCGAAGGGCAACAATATCTGATGCAGAAGGAATTGCAAGAGTACACGTCGATTCTTGGAGAACGACTTATAAAAATATTATACCGGATAGTTTCTTAGCAAAACTGTCATACGAGCAAAGAACGGAATTGTGGAAACGAAATATTGCGCAAACGGGAAATTACGTGTTCGTTGCTGAAAGTCCAACGGGAGAAATTGTAGGGTTTGCTGATTGTAGTAAAAGAAAAGAAAACCTAATTCCAAATTCAGGGGATTTAACGTCTATCTATCTTTTAGAAGAATACCAAGGTCAAGGGATTGGGAAGAAGTTAATGAAGCAACTGTTCTTGCAATTTCAAGAGTTAGGTTATGACACAGTGTTTGTGGAAGTTTTAGAAGACAATAAAACCCGCTACTTTTACGAAGCGTTTGGTGCTGAACTTTTCAAATCAGAAACGATCAAAATTGGTGGGAAAGAACTTGAATTGTTAATTTATCGATGGGAAAGTTTAGATGCAATTCTGTTAAATGAATGAAACAATACTGGGGAAATGTGGAGAAAAAGGTGGTGATGAAAAATGGAACAAATATTAGAAAAAGCATTAGATTTAAGGGGAAAAGGAAAGCTTAAAGAATCGAAAAACATATTGATTGATCTTGTACAAAACTTTCCTAACCATGCTTCTCTTAACTATCAATGTGCGTGGAGTTTCGATGTATTAGGAGAGGAAACAAGAGCCGTTCCCTATTATGAAAAAGCAATTAAATTAGGCTTACCAAAAAAAGAATTGGAAGGTGCCCTTATAGGGTTAGGCAGTACATATCGAACAATTGGAGAATATGAAAAATCAAAAGAAACCTTTCAAAAAGGATTAAAATTATTCCCAAACAATCACGCAATAAAAGTCTTCTACTCAATGACTTTATATAATCTAGAAGAATATCAGCAAGCTATGGAAGTATTGCTTCTTTGTTTAGTTAACACAACGACGGATGAAGATCTATTAAACTATGAAAAAGCAATTCGGTTTTATGCCAATAAACTAAATGAAACGTGGTAGTAACGAATGAAGGGGCAATTATCCTATTTGATAATTGCCCCTTTTTTGCGGAGGGGAATTTTGGAAGTGGGATTAAAATGAAATGAATTATTGTAAAAAAATAGCACTCGGTAAGATAAAAGACACCCTTCAGAAATTTTGAAAATGGGGTAAATTTCATTTTTTATGAATAAAGCGCATTCATATAGAATAATTAAACGTTTATATAAGAAATCAATTAATTTTTAAACGGGCTATTTTTCATCCCGGTGAAGAAATTGGAAATCTGGAAGACTATGATTCTATGTTAGAATAGTAATCTGAAAGGAAAAGAAGGGATAAAAATGAACAGAAGTGCATATTTTGATAACGCAAAAGCCTTACTTATTTATTTAGTGGTATTAGGACATTTAATGTCTGGTTATCTACAAGAGAACGAGTATCTCGATACTTTATATTTGGTCATTTACTTATTCCATATGCCGGCATTTATATTAATATCAGGGCACTTTTCTCGAACGATCAAAAGTAAAAATGATTTGAAAAAAATAGGGAAAACGTTAGTGCTACCCTACATCATTTTTCAAATAGCCTATACATTTTATTATAAAAACATCTTTGGTGACGATGTTACCTATGATTTTTTTGAACCGCGTTATGCTTTATGGTTTTTATTGAGTATGGTCATGTGGAAATTGATGTTAACGATATTTGGCCGTCATTGGATTATGGTAGTAATGTCAGTAGTTTTATCATTATCTGTCGGCTATATTAGTGAAGTAAATGAATGGCTGTCATTGGCAAGAATATTTTTCTTCTTCCCGTTCTTTTTAATGGGGTATTACATGAGTCGTGAAAATTTCGTGAAGATGAAAAATAAATGGAATGTATCCATTGCGAGTATTTTAGGGCTAGTGCTTGTTATCGTCATCCATCTTTACGGAGATGTTCGTTGGCAAGAATGGCTATTTGGACGAATTCCTTATGAGGAAATCGAATTTTCAATTCTAGAAATAGGTGCGTTAAGCCGCTTACTCGTATATGTATTCATGTTTGTGGCGACTTATATTTTCTTATCTTTAGTACCTGAAAATAAGCGTTGGTACACAAATGTAGGTGCAAAAACACTATGTGTATATTTATTACATTTATTTATTATAAGAGCCTTTGAATCAACAGTGGCTTATGAATGGATTAAGGAAACGGGGAACTATATCCTATTATTTGGTATAGCGTTTATAATCGTTTGTGTCTTATCTAATAAATGGATTTGGAAAGTAATCGCCCCATTAATAACGGTGAAAAAGAAAAATGAACGAACTACGCAGAACTAGAGAAGAAATGATTCTCTAGTTCCTTTTTTATTTCACGAATAGCCCAACAGTGTAGGTTATGCGCGGTTTTGTAATGGTGAATTTTTGTTCTTTATTTGTAAAAAAGGCAAGTACAGCTTAGTGAAAGCATATATTGATATGTATCAACTAAATGATACGAGGATCCTTTGCTAGTAGGATGTTTATTTTAATTCAAAAGGTATTTAATGGGAGGTAATGTAATGTTTACAATCGGTGATAAAGTCTTTTATGGTGCTCATGGTGTTTGTGTGATTCAAGATATTCAGGAATTATCCTTTTCTGGGCAACAAAAGCATTACTACGTCTTACATTCTTATCATGATGCATCCATAAAATTATATCATCCAGTTGAAACGGAAGATTCAAAATTAGCACCCATTACTTCTAAAAAGGAAGCAGAGGGTATTTTAGAAATATTTAAAAATCCTCCTGATGTTTGGCAAGAGCGTATGGTCGATCGGTCTCAACATTATCAAAATATACTAGAGTCAAAGGATCATGTACAGATTGCCCAAATGATGAATACCATTTTGAGAAAGAAAAACGAGTTAGAACAAGATAATAAAAAACTAACAAATCACGATACGCAAATTTTGAAACAAGTTTCACCGATTTTTTACGAAGAATTAGCAATTAGTCTAGAATTATCCGTCGAAGAAGTCATGAAGAGAGTTGAAGAAACGATACAAAATTAATAGTTCATATATGTAAGAAGAGCATTTCGCCAAAGGGGAAATGCTCTTTCTTTCTTTATTTACTATATTTTCTCCCATTTAAAATGACCGTTAATATCAATGCCTAATTTAATGTTGTCATTTATCTCTATAACGATTGGGCTAACAATTGCATCTTTGGTGGAGAAAAACCAGTTCCTCTTACTAGGTCCTAGTAAAAGATGGACACCATCATCTGCTTCTCCCATAAAATTAAGGGATGTTTCATCGAGTTTTTCATTGTTTCGAACGGGAATGCCGATTGTTATTAACTGTTTACCGACATACATTAAATCATCAGTTGTTAGGTTCATTTCGCCAATATCAATGATTGTGTGTACAGAAAATGTGTCAACTTCCACTTTAGGATTGATATCGTGACGGGCAATGAATTCCACCACATTTTCTTCAGGATCATAAAAGTAAAGGGAGTGAGCATTAATGTTTTGAAAGAAAACTTCATCCTCCCCTTGATTGGTTAATAACGGTGTGTATTTTTGAATCCAACCCTTCGCAAGGTCAAAAAGATTGCTCGGAATATTAAAGGCAAAATGATATTGTTTGTATATCGTTGGTGAAATCAATTCAAAGGCAAGAATACTGTTACCTACAGCTATTTGAAACCCTTTTGGTGATTTTTCTAATATAGGAAAACCTAACTTTTCCCCATAGAAATTTATCATTTGTTCAAGGTTATGAATGTATAATATCGTTTTATTTATTTTCATAAAATAGTCTCCTAAGCGGTATTTGTTATGAATACTAATACAAATTAAAAAAGTTTACGTTAGACAAAAGACTGAAATTTCGGTAATTCGTTCAATAAATTTTTTTCAATAAAGAGGATTATCGGGTAAAGATTTGGAATATGTGATGTATAGTCTAGTTTTTGGGAGGTAATCGTTTGCAGTTTTATGATTTTAGTAAACATTGCGGGAAAAGCATTACCCAATTTCAATCCCAATTTATTATGTCCCGTGTACTTCAGACGGATATGGAAACCCACATCGGTTGTATGTACTTAGAGGGAAATGGGGTAATTGGTTACCATCAAGCTATCGTTCCTCAACTTCTATTAGTCGTAAATGGTGAAGGATATGTACGCAATGACAAAGAAGGATATATAAAAGTTCAAGCTGGTGATGCCGTGTTTTGGGAACAGGATGAATGGCATGAAACAAAAACAGTGCATGGGTTAACGGCCATAGTCATTGAAAGTGTTGAATTAAATCCTTCTGCCTTTATGCCCTTACAACGATAAACGAATTTATAAGAAAGGTTTGAGGTGATGGGAATGGGAGAATTTATTGCTGCGGTCATTACAGTATTACCTATTATTATTGTTGCGTTTCTTATTCGATGGATTCGTATCATAAAAGTAAACAGCGATATTCAAGTCGAACAAAACAAACAAATTATTTCATTACTAGAACGAATGATTAACAACGAGTAAGTGGTTCTCTTCTCTTTAAATTTGTGAGGTGAAATTGAATTTGATCGAGATTCATCATGATTTTAGTAAAGTTTCCCTTAATCAATTGGAGGTAATTTATAAGGCTGTTGGGTGGGAGAAACATACAGAAGCAATTATTGAACAAGTATTTGAAGCAAGTAATGTTTATGTTTTTGCTACTGTGAAGGGGGAAGTAGTAGGTTTTAGCCGAGCTATAACAGACCATGTCTTCAACGCTGCTATTTATGATGTGGTCGTACATCCTAAATTTCAAAGAAATGGGATTGCGAAGCGCATAATAGAAAGTTTACTAAATCAATTAAAACAGGTTTCATGTGTTCACCTTATTTCTACAAAAAGGAACGAAGGTTTTTATAGGAAACTAGGCTTTAAGAAAATGGAACCAAGCATGGCAAGATATTTAAATTCCAATTTAATTGAAGATTATTTAGAATAATTAACACATTGTGGAATGGGGAGATATTAGTGGAGAAAAAGCATATTTGGTACTTTGTTTCGGGGATTTTAGTCGGAATAATTATTATACCAATTATTTTCCAATGGTTAGGGATACCAACATTTGACCGGTTGTTATACATGATTTTTGGAGAAGCAAATGTTGGGAATGGTATATTTGTTATTGTGATGACAATAATCGCAATAATTTTATTAGTAAGAGTACCTAAACCAAAAGTTAAATAAAGAAGGAGTTATTATGACAAATCGATGCCATTGGGTTACAAAAGAACCTTTATATATACAATACCACGATAACGAATGGGGAGTCCCTGTTTATGATGATCAAAAACTGTTTGAAATGCTATGTCTAGAAGGAGCTCAAGCCGGTCTTAGTTGGTGGACTATTTTACAAAAACGGGAAAACTACCGAGTAGCCTTTGACAATTTCGATGCAGAAAAAATTGTCCGCTATACAGAAGAAAAATTGCAGGAGTTAAAAGAAAATCCCGGTATTGTACGAAACAAATTGAAAATACAAAGTGTTGTAACGAATGCAAAAGCCTTCTTAAAAATTCAAGAACAATACGGATCCTTTGCAAAATACATATGGAGCTTTGTCAATCACCAACCAATCATTAATCATTGGGCCTCCGTAAAGGAAGTCCCTGTTACAACGGAAATTAGTGATGCCATGAGTAAAAAATTGAAAAAGGACGGCTTTAAATTTGTTGGCAGTACAATTTGTTATTCCTATATGCAAGCGGTAGGGATGGTAAATGACCACACGTTACAATGTTTCTGTCATCTATCAAATAATTCATAAGAAATAAGGGGTCGGTATAAATGGTTTTAAAAAAAGGTGACAAGATCGGCATTTTTACCCCTTCATCTCCAGCAACGGTAACAGCTCGGGAACGATTTGAACGGGCAAAAGCCTTTTTACAATCAAAGGGTTTTGAACTAGTGGAAGGGAAGTTAACGGGCCAAATCGACTATTACCGTTCAGGAACGCCTAAGGAACGGGCAGACGAGTTAAATGAATTGTTACGTAATCCAGAAATAAAAATGGTCATGTCGACGATAGGGGGGACCAATTCTAATAGTATGCTTCCGTATATCGATTACGAAGCATTCAGGAGCCACCCTAAATATATCCTAGGGTATTCCGATGCAACGGCTATATTATTAGCTTTATATTCAAAAACAGGTATCCCAACTTATTATGGACCGGCATTAATTCCATCCTTTGGGGAATTTGAACCGTTAGTAAATGATACATATCATTATTTTGAACAATATTTTATGGCTGAAAATAATCCTCCTTATGAAATTCCACTACCAACATTTTGGTCCGATGAACCGGTCAACTGGTTAGAAAAAACGACGGAAAAAACATTGTATCCAAATGAATGGAAAACCGTTATTCCAGGCAACGTTGAAGGAAGATTAATTGGTGGAAATGTTAATGCAATGTATGGATTTATTGGCACGCCGTATTTTCCGGAAATAAAACATGGGGATATTTTGCTTATTGAAGATTGTATGAAAAATGCATCCATTGTGGAGAAAAACTTTGCCATGTTAAAACTTCATGGAGTTTTTGATCGAGTAGGGGGCATTATTCTAGGCAAACATGAACAATATGAAGATTTAGGGACAGGGAAGAAACCTTATGATCTTTTATTAGAACAATTGGATGGTCATCAAATTCCAGTGTTAGCAGACTTTGATATTTGTCATACCCACCCGATGCACCCAATCGCCATTGGTAAAAAGGTGAGACTAAATGCAACGGAAAAGAAAGTATATTGTATTGAAAAATGGACTTTAGAATAAAAAGCTATGTAAAAAGAGAGAATCCTTAATTTTACTGATTCTCTCTTTTTATATTATTGTTCGATTAATTGGTTTAAAGGCACTTCCTGTTCCTTTTGAGGATCGTCTAACGGATAAATTCGAGCAGTTTCGTTATCTTCATTAACGTGTTGTATATACACTTTCATACCGTTATATAATACATTTGCAATAACTGGTGATTCTGAAATTTCTTGTGCCCTTTGAGCGTTCATAAGTAATAACCTCCTAGTTGGAATTTTGTAATAAAAATCTCCTCACTATTATTCACAACCTGTCAAAAAATCATTCGATGTTAAGGCTAAATTAAAGAAACGCCTCATTATTATAAAAATGAGGCGCTTCTTGCGATTAATCCGCATAACGTTCAAAGAATTCGAGCATTTTGCGATAAACCATTATTTCATTTTGTTTTTTGGAAAAGCCGTGTCCTTCATCTTCTAAAACGATGTATTCCACTTCACGTCCCTTTTCCTTTAATGCAGCTACAATTTGGTCAGATTCCTTTTGTACTACACGAGGATCATTTGCTCCTTGGATAACTAACATCGGTTTTGTCATGCCATCTAAATAGGAGATAGGGGAATCCTTCGTCAGTCTTTCTTTATCTTTTTCTGGATGTCCTACCCATTGATCCATAAATGGTTTCCAAAAATCAGGTACAGATTCGATAAAGGAGAAAAGATTACTTGGGCCGAAAAGATCAACAACCGCTTTGAAGTAATCTGCATGACGTCCATGAAGTAAAAGTGCCATGTAGCCGCCATAACTACCACCTAATAAAAGAATTTTCTCTCTATCGGCATAGCCGTTTTGAATCATCCATTCTATCCCTTCTAAATTATCAAGGCGTGGTCCATGGCCCCAGTCGCCTTCTACCATTTTTTCGAACTTTAAGCCGTAATTCGAAGAACCACGGAAGTTTGGTGCGAAGATGGAATAGCCTCGGTTTAACAAAACTTGGAACATTGCACGGAACCATTTTCTTTCTAACGATTGGGGACCACCATGGGGCCATAAAATGACGTACCCATTCGAGTTTTCCTCTTTCGCTTTAAAGAATAATGCTTCAATTTCCAATCCATCGAAGGAAGGATAAGTTAAAACTGCAGGTTCAACTAATTCTTCATCACGAACACCAGGTATACGGTAACGAGTTAACTCTTCCCAAGTGGTGCTTCGATCCTTAGAAACAAAAATATTGTTTGGTCTTGTAGAAGTTCTACCTTTGATATATAGATTACCACTTGGCATAACAATTAATTTTTCAATAATACTTGTTGGAGAGTTAATAGTCTCTAGCTTTTTACTTTTTAAATCATATGCATATAATCGATCTTCTACACCATAAGAGCCAATTATATAAAGTATTTGATCTTTCTTAGAAAATACTAAGTTAGTAAAATCTTCTTTTTCTAATTGTAATATTTTCTCAAATGTTTTCGCTTCTAAATCAAATTTCGCAAGGTAAGTTAAGTCGGAATCATAGTTTGTTAAAAAATAAATATCCGATTCCGAAGTGTAAACTACTTCATTCACTGTATGTTGATCTTTAGTCTCAGGCGTCATTAAAAATTTTTCATTATTTAGATGAACGTAGGCTAAAGAGTGAGTATTCCCAAACTGTTTAAAGGAAACAAAGGATTTTTCTTCTGGACTAACAGCTATTAAATAGGTAGGAGCTTCTTGTCCTTCGACTAATAGTTTCTCCTCACCACTTTCCAAATCATAGACATAGTTATTAAGATAAGTAGAATTTCCATAAGTAGTTGCGTAATATAGCCGTTTACCATCATCCGATATACGGGAGACTAAGTGGCGTTCCCCTTTATGAATACGTAATGGTACAAGTTTACCTCCTTGGGGAGGAAGGGCATAAATTTGTGTATTTTCATCTCCATCATGGTCAAAACCTACGACGATAAATTCACCTGTTTTAGCATAAGTAAGGCCATCGACACTTTGGTTATTAAATGTAAGTGGGTAAGGAAACTGATTAGGTAAATCCATTCCCCAAAGATTAAAATGACCGTTTAAGTTCGTACTGATGACTAGCTGTTTTTCGTCGGGACTCACGGTAAAATCCGCAACTGTTAATGTTTGAAAAAATTGTTCCACATCCGGTTTATCAAACTTCACCATAACAACTCTCCAATCTATTAAGATAGTTTTATATTAACACAATATATTGATTTTTCAGAAAATTAATTTTAGTTGTTTAGAAAGAGGGATGGCGCTTCATGAAAAACCTCTGTACGAGACTGTACAGAGGTGTAGATTAAATATAATTAGACTGTTGGATTAGTTTAATTCTTTAAGCCAGTTTTCCTTGAAATCATCGGCAGGGAGTGGGCGACTGAAGTAATAGCCTTGGGCATAATCACAATCAATTTCCTTTAAAAAGTGCCATTCTTCAAATCCTTCAACACCTTCTGCTATCACTTTCAAATCAAGCTGTTTAGCAATAGCTATAATTGTTTTGACAATGGCTTTGTTTTCGTCGTCCCGGTGCATGCCCATTACAAAGGATTTATCGATTTTTAATGAATCTAGTGGATATTTATTCAAATAACTAAGGGATGAATAACCTGTTCCAAAGTCATCCATTGAAAGGCTTATACCGAGCGCCTTTAATCGATTTAACTTTTCAATCATCGATTCAGCATACATTGCAATACTTTCGGTTATTTCTAAAATAATATTAGAAGGATCAATGTTAGCGTTTTCGATTATTGTTTTCACATGTTCTACAAACATTGGATCAAGTAATTGTTTCACAGATACATTAATGCTTATTCGGAAAGGTTCCGTTCCTTCCTTTTGCCAACTAACGCTTTGTTTAACAGCGGTTTTCAATATCCATTGGCCTATTGGGATAATCATTCCCGTTTCTTCGGCTATTGAAATAAACTCATCAGGTCTAACTTGTCCTAATATGTGGTTATTCCATCTAATTAGAGATTCCATCCCTATTAGTTTATTTGTTTTCAAATCTAGGATTGGCTGATAGTAAAGTTCAAACTCATCATTTTCTAAAGCAGTTCTTAAATGTTTTTCAATCATCATTTTCCGATAGAAGTGATGCTGCATTTCAGATGTGAATAATTGGTAGTTATTTTTTTCTCTTTCTTTTACATAGTACATAGCGGTATCTGCATTTTTGATTAATGTATTCGCATCATCGCCATCCTTTGGATAAATACTTATGCCAATACTTGGAGTAATAAAATACTCATTATTGTCTATTAAAAACCCTTCAACAAATAGCTTCAATAATCTTTTCGCTAATCCTTCACAATCTTTTGATGTGGAGCGGGGGAGCAAAATAGTGAATTCATCTCCACCTAGTCGATAAACTTGTGCGGATTGATAACTTTGCTTTAATAACCTTTCGATACGTCTTGATACTTCTATTAATAAGCAATCTCCGAAATTATGGCCAAGTGTATCGTTAATATATTTGAAACGATCCAAATCAAGAAACACGATGGCAATTTCACTTCCATTTATTTTTGCTTTTTCCAAAAGGTTCGTTAAATCTTCATTAAACATTCTACGATTCGGCAAACCTGTTAGTGCATCATGATTCGCTTGAAATTTAATTTCATCTTCATATTGCTTTCGTTCCGTAATATCTGTTGATACTGCAAGTAATGCGGAACTTTCATTTATATGAATCGGTACTTTTACCGTTTGTACCCATCTCTCTTCGCCAGTTGCAGCCGTAATGGATTCTTCAATTATGGAAAACTTCCCCAACTTATGACTATCAATTTCTTGATGGGCAAATGGTGTCTCTTTTATTGAATCTTTATTTATATCATCATCGGTTTTTCCAATCATATCGCGAATATCCTTGCCCATTAATTGGGCATACGATTGATTCATAAGAAGGTAACGTCCATTTTCATCTTGAGCATAAATATAATTCGGGTTCAAATCAATGACTTGATATAAAAACTTCCATTGATCATATAGCTTTTTATTCATATTGTTTACTATATTAAGATGCATTCGGCTTGAAAGAATTAAAATTGAAAGGGCATAAACTAGTAATGCAATAGAACTCGGATATAATCTTGCTGATGGGAGCATATTTAAGGTGCCAATTGCATAACCGATAGACGAAAAGATATTAAAATAAACTAAAAATGAGCGAATGCTCTTATTTTGTACATTTAAACTAATCAGAGAACAGAAAGTCATGCTAGCTATGAAAAGGAAAACGTTGGAATAAAAAATCCACGATAGCTCTCCATAAACAGGGTAGTAGAATATACTTGAATCTATCTGTTTAAGTTCAATGTTTTGTACTCCCTTATCACTCCATCCTATTATATAGACAAAAAAAGCTACTCCATAAAATAATAAGACTGATGTACGATTTACGAGGAATTGCCATTTTATTTTTTTATCATTGGACAATTCCTCATTCACAATTGTATATCCTATATGGAAAATCAATGGGGTTATCATGATAGATCCAAACCGGAATAAATTGAAAAAAAACTTAATCGTTTCGTAGCTAAATAGATTATAAGAATACAAAAAAGCTACATCTAATTGCCAAATGGAAATCATTAATAGAAATAAAAATATAATTTTTGATAAGTTATTTTTTTTAAATAAAACTAATAGTGTAATACCAACACATATAGGAATAAAAGATAATAATATTAGAAATATAAAAAACATGAAACAATCCTCCTATATATGTGTCATCAATAGGCAAGCGTTATTCCCACTACTACCATGATTAGTTATGCAGACGGACTCAACAGTTTGATATCTAGTTTCGTAAACGATTGGAAGTTCTTCGAAACCAATCCCTTTCGTTTTAATTGTAGGAGGGATAAATCCGTATTCCATTGACAGTAAGGACGAAATAATTTGCATTGCGCCCATGGCACCAAAGGAATGTCCAATCATTCCCTTTATGGAAGTAATCGGTACCTCTAAACCGAATGTTTCGTTATGGATGAATCGTTCAATTTGATCGTTTGTTTCGATACCAAGCGCCTGACTATTTATGTAGGTTGGTACTGTATTTCCAAGGGTTTCTTGGAAAACGCTAAGCATATGTTTGCCCGTTACATCAGATCTTAATAATTTTTGTGCTTCGTTCCTTGAAACAACGCGTTCAATTTTTCCATATATTTGTTGGTTTCGGTCGATTGCTGTTTGTTTTCTCTCTAAAACGATTACACCTGCACCTTCTGATAAAACAAAGCCTCGATGTTCCGTTGAAAATGGAACTCCAGCTTGTTCGATAGAGGTTTCTTTAGAGAGGATTCTTAATTTTTTAAAGCCGTTAATTGTCCATTGACCTAAGGGAGCGTCTGTTCCTCCAACAATACATGCATCCACACTGCCGTTCTCTAGTAATAGTTTCCCAATTGATACTGCATCTAAACTTGCGGTACAGCCAGTCGTTAATGTGTAGGCAGGCCCACAAGAACCAATTGCCTCGGCAACAGAACCGGAAAGCGTGTGCGTATCTGCATACGAAACACCTTGAATCGGAGTTTTTCTTAAATCGAAAAAATTCATAGAATATTGCTCAATTTCCAATATTGCTCCAGCGGATGTCCCCATAATGACGGCAATTCGTTGGGGCTGAAAATAATTTAACTTTGCCATTGCAGAAGCATCTACTGCAGTCGCAATAGCCATCCTTACAGAACGAGGGTATCGTTTGTAATCTTCTCCGTTTATTTCTTGAAAGTGATCATCTATCAAACCAGCAACAATGCTAGAATCGGGCTGATTATCAATGTTGTAAATGCTTTGGGTACAAATCCCATTTTCTAATACATGTAAAAAACTATTTTTGTCTGAAATACCAGGTCCTTTAATCCCATAACCTGTAATTACGATATCGTCCAATATCTTCACCTACAATGTTTGACTTTATTGTATTATAAACAACAAAAATAGATATGGTCGATAGATTTTATACTCTATCAACGGAAAAAATTTGAAATTCAATTTTAAATAATTGAAAGTTAGATGAAGTTTTACATTTTCTATTAATAATTGCGAAAGTAACTTCTTCATTTCAATTTTAAGAAGAACTAATCTATTAAAAAAAGGTTACATAAAAGGGCTAGAATAAGGCGTTTTAGGTAAATTAGAGTAATAGATTTGTAAAAATATATAAGTATAAAGATAGAATTTTATTAACACATTCTTCATCTACTTTAATTATTTCCATAAACTTCCTCAATATCCCTTTACTAAACTGGAATTGAAATCAGGATAGATAGGAGATGGAGAGAGTGAACAAAAAGTTTTTAGTAGGTGCAGGGTTAGCTTTTTCATTGTTAGTTAGTCCATTCAGTCAGGTGTTTGCAGAACAACCAACAGTAGGAGAAAGAAAACAAGTGGATAATGTCGCCCACCGTGGTGCAACAGGTTATGCACCAGAAAATACGATTGCTGCTTTTGATTTAGCTGTTGAGATGAAGGCAGATTATATTGAAATCGATGTTCAAAGAAGTAAAGATGGCGAATTAGTATTAATCCATGATACAACAGTGGATCGTACAACGGATGGAACAGGAAAAGTTGGAGATTTAACTTTTGAACAACTTAGAAGTCTTGATGCAGGTAGTTGGTTTGGGGAGCAGTTTGAAGGAGAGAAAATCCCAACATTTGATGAAATTCTTGATCGTTATCATGGAAAGGTTGGAATTTTAGTCGAAATGAAATCTCCAGAACTGTATCCAGGTATTGAAGAACAAGTGGCGGAGGAATTAAAGGAACGCAATCTTGATAAACCTCAAAACGAAAAAATTATTATCCAATCTTTTAATTTTGATTCAATGAAGAAAATGGATAAACTTCTTCCGAAAGTTCCGATTGGTGTATTAACTTCTAACCGTGCCCATACAACTCCGGAAGCTTTACAGGAATTTTCAACTTATGCAGATTGGTTTAACCCAAGTTACGGAATTGTCACAAAGGAACTAGTTAACCAAGTTCACTCTCTTGGTATGCAAATTGGATCATGGACAGTTCGTAGTCAAGAAGCAGCAGACTTCCTATTTGAAATGGGAGTTGACGCAATCATTACAGATTATCCAGATTACGTAGATCCAAGAAAATAAAACACTATAAAAAGTTTGAAAGAGGGGTAGTTCTAATTGCTACTCCTTTTTCTCGTATCCTTTATAGTTGGTTTTCTATAAGTTTATAAAAAGTCTGAAAATTTAAAAAAAATGATATAATACTATTGAGTACGTTAGGGGAATTAAACAAATAACTATTTTAGGAGGAGTAACATGGGGAAAAGCTTCATTAAAAGTTTAGTAACAATCTTTCTGATTGCTTTCATTTTCCTTCAGACGATTCCATCTTCATTGACTGCAGCAGCAGGGGATGGTTCATGGTCATCACCTTTTTCTGTTTCGCAAGCTGTAAACAGTCAAACTAGCACAGTCAAAACAGTCCAAGGGTACGTCGTTGGGCAACCGATATCGACAAGTACAGTTATTACAAGTGGTTTTCCGAATGATTATGCCCTTGCTTTAGCCGATAATCCTTCGGAAACAAATATTTCTAAAATGCTTTATGTTCAAGTTCCTTCATCGTTCCGCTCTTCCTATGGATTAAAAACGAATCCTTTTTTAATGGGAGAAAGCATTAAAGTAACGGGTACACTTACAGCTTATTTTTCCCATGCTGGATTAAAAGATGGAACAGCTTTCGAAAGAATGGGAGAGGGGATACCTCCTTCTGAACCAGAACCCGAGCCAGATCCAATACCAATACCAAACGGTTACTATGATGCAGCTATTGGAAAAACGGGAGAAGCATTAAAAACTGCATTGCATAATATTATTGATGATCACACGGAACTATCCTATTCCGAAGTTTGGGATGCCCTTCGAGAAACGGATGAAGATCCGAACAATCCGAATAATGTAATCTTATTATATACAGGACGTTCCCAAGGGAAATATACGAATGGATCAGGGGTGAATGATTGGAATCGGGAGCATGTTTGGGCGAAATCCCATGGAGACTTTGGAACAACAATGGGGCCCGGTACAGATTTACATCATCTTCGCCCAACCGATGCGTCAGTGAACAGTACAAGAAACAATTTAGACTTTGATAACGGGGGGAGAGAGCACTCTGAAGCTCTTGGTAATTATTATGATTCTGATTCTTGGGAACCGCGGGATAGCGTAAAGGGAGACGTAGCGCGAATGCTCTTTTATATGGCAGTACGAAATGAAGGTGATAGTGGAGAACCAGATTTAGAATTAAATAATTTAGTTAATAACGGTTCCGCTCCATACCACGGAAAATTATCCGTCTTGCTTCAATGGCATCAACAAGATCCAGTCGATCAATTTGAACGAGAACGAAACGAAATCATTTTTAACGACTATCAACATAACCGTAACCCATTTATTGATCATCCAGAGTGGGTAGAGGCTATTTGGCAATAAAAGAAGAAAAGGGTACATGAGAAAACCCCCTTTTAAAATGAAAAATCATCTTATCTTTATCTTAGATTAAAGGTAAGATGATTTTTTGTTGAATAGGATTATGGTTTTAATACGACTTTAATACAATCGTCTTGTTTTGTATCGAAAATTTCATAGCCATGTTTTGCCTTTTCAAGGGGGAGGACATGGGTAATGATATCCTTTGGATCGACTTTTCCTTCCGCAATGAGATTATATATATGGGGCATATAATGGATGACGGGTGCTTGTCCTGTACGAATGTTTACGTTCCGTTGGAAAATGTCACCTAAAGGAAAGGCGTTATAACGACCACCATAAACGCCGGTAATTTGAATTGTTCCACCTTTTCGTACAGCTTGACTGGCAGTGACCAATGCTCCCAACGCACCACTTTGCAGTTTTAAACCGCTGGCAAGAAATTCGAGGGGAGTCATTTTACCACTCATACCGACACAATCGATGACTACGTCAGCACCGCCCTTTGTTATTTCCTTTAAATATTCACCACAGTTTTCATGATCTTCAAAATTAACAATTTCCACTTTATTTGTCCGCTTTGCATGTTTTAATCGATAGCCGACATAATCGACTGCAATAATGCGTTCGGCACCTTTTAGCCAGGCAAATTTTTGTGCTAATAATCCGATTGGACCGCATCCAAGAATCACGACTGTATCGCCTTGTTTTACACCGGCATTATCGACACTCCAAAAGGCGGTAGTAGCAGCATCTGCTAGCAAAACTAAACTTTCATCGGGTACTTCACTGTTTTCAGGTATTTTAAAAGGTGTAAAGTTTGCATAAGGGACACGCATGAATTCGGCTTGACCACCTGGAAATCCTCCGGCAGTGTCGGAGTAACCAAAATAGGCACCCATTTCACCATTTTGGTTCGCATTGTCACATTGACTCTCTAAATCGTGATGGCAATACCAACATTGTCCACAAGCGACATTAAAGGGGATGATGACCCGATCACCTTTTTTTACTTTCGTCACATTTTTTCCGATTTCTTCAACAATACCCATCGGTTCATGACCAATCACGTAATCTTCTCCTAGGTTAGGAATCATGCCGTGAAGTAAATGTAAGTCTGAACCACAGATAGCAGTAGTCGTTAATCGCACGATAATATCATCATCTTTTTTAATTTTTGGTTCCTTTACATCTTTTACTTCAACATTTTTAATGCCTTGGTAGGTTACAGCTTTCATTTTAAAAACTCCCTTTTATTCATTTTTCCTTCTTTGGTGGAGTTGGGAACAGCCCTTTACGGTTCATATTTTCTGGGAACAAATCAAGTTTCGCAATACTAATGGCATTTTCAGCCGACCGAATATCGAGTTCCTTTTGCTTATCTAAGTCATATGGCTTTAGCCAATCTTTTTTCATCATCAATTCGGAAATCTCGAAATATAATTCAATCATTACTTCCAGTTGGGTTTTGAAAATTTTTTGAAGCGTTGGGGAAGCCGTTTCAGTTAAAGCGATGGAGAGGGTTCGTACACCCGTTTTAACAGATAATAAAAACTCCAATGCAATACCAGAATCCGTTAGTTCTGGCATGCCGACAGAGTTAATGGGATCTAAATAGTCTTTCATGTTATTTACCTCCGATTATTCTAGCTCAGAATTTGAGTAGAGTTTTAACATAGCAGCTAAAGCAGGTGTCGATAATTTAACGTTTTTATCCAATAATTCGCGTAAATCTTGGTCAAAGACAATCCCTTGACTTAGTTTTGATTTCAATAAACTTGTCGTCATAAAGTTAATCACTTCATGAAATTCTAACGTTTCGTGAAGTGCTAATTTTTTTTCAAACATAAAGAGCACCTCCTTATTTTTCTTTCAAAAGGCTATCCCTTAATGTAAAGATTTATTCAAATAAAATATTCGGCCAGTAAGTAGAAATTTGATTAACTCTGAAGGTTGAAAGGAACTTGTGTAGTCTTTAGCGAACTTAATTCGTAGGTGCTTACAATTGAATGAAATATATGGGAGGGGAATCTTTGAAACAAAATATTTATGACCACCCGAAGTTTTTTAATCAATATATTTCTTTAAGGGAGAGCGGAATCACGTACAATGATTTTGTTGAACAACCAGCAATTAAGTCGCTTATTCCAACATTAAAGGACAAAACCGTTTTAGATTTAGGTTGTGGAACAGGCGATTTCGCCAGCTATTGTATTGAGAATGGGGCAGCAAAAGTTTTGGCAATAGATATTTCAAAAAATATGATCGATAGAGCAATGAAAGAAAATTATCATGAAAAAATAGAATATCTTTGTAGTCCTTTTGAAGATTTCGAATTACATAATCAAACCTTTGACCTGATTATTAGCTCATTGGCTATTCACTATATAGAAGATTACGAAGGATTGATTTCAAAGGTTACCCATTTATTAACGGATGGTGGAGAATTCATTTTCTCTACTGAACATCCGATGGTAACGGCAAGAAAAAACATGAACAATTGGGTAAGGGATGAGGAAGGAAATAAACTGCATTGGGCTGTGGATCATTATCAAGAGGAAGGGATGCGAAAAGAGTATTGGTATATAGATGGGGTTATTAAATACCATCGCACGATTTCGACTTTGCTCAATACAATAATAAAAAAAGGGCTAGTTTTAGAGGAAATAGTAGAACCAACGTCGATTCCAATTGGTTTGGAGAAAATGCCGAAATTAATCAATGAACAACGGAAACCTTCCTTTCTTGTTATTAAAGCGAAAAAAGGAAATAGAAAGTAAAATTTTAACAAGTAGAACAAGGATTTGGGCTCGTTAAAATGGAATAGTAAAAAATAGACACTCATATAGTAAGTGTTATTTATGAAAATGACTTGAGGAGGTCATAGATTGAAACAAGCCCTATTAATAATTGACGCCCAGCAAGCGTTAATTGATGGAGAACAAGTAAAGACAGGTGTATATAAGAAAGAGCGATTAATAGCTAATATTAATCATGTTATTCAAAAGGCGTTAGACGAAAATATTCCGATTATTTTTGTAAGAGACATAGACGTGTCCAACGGGGAAGGCCCGGGTTTTGAAGTACATGGTGATATTCATGTTCCAAATAACTCAGTTATTTTTAACAAGGCAGCAACGAACGCCTTTTATGGGACTGGTTTAAAGGCTTATTTGGAGGAACAACAAATTAAACATCTTGTCATCATGGGCTGTCAAACGGAAGCGTGTATCGATACCGCAGTAAGAACGGCAACTGTCAGCGGTTTTGATGTAACGCTAGTTGGAGATGGTCACTCTACTTATGATTCAAAGATGTTAACGGCAGAACAAATTATTCTTCATCATAATCGAATTCTTCATGGTCATTATAATGTGGATCATTTTTCAATGGTTCGTAATGCAGAAGAAGATTTATTTACCCCGACCCACAACAACTATCGATAATCTTTAAGTTTGAAGCGTTTCCGAGATGGAGGCGCTTTAAAACTTTTTTGATAGAAACGGAAATAACAACCTATAAGGAGTAAAATTAAACGAATGAATGAACAAACTATACTTTCACTAATACGAAGTGATCAATGGATGATGGATATATTACATGTAGTAAATACGTTAAATTTACCAGATTGGTGGATTTGTGCGGGTTTTATTCGTTCGAAAATTTGGGATTCGCTCCATTTATATAAAAATAGAACTCCTCTTCCTGATATTGATGTGATTTATTTTGACCCAACTAATTTAAGAGAATCAGTAGAAAAGGATTTGGAGGAGCAGTTAAGAATACTTTTTCCTGACATCCCTTGGTCAGTAAAAAACGAAGCGCGGATGCATATTAGAAACGGAGTAAAACCTTATCTATCCTCAACCGATGCCATTTCTAAATTTCCAGAAACTGCTACAGCTATCGGTGTCAAAATAGATGATAATGACCAACTTCAATTAACGGCACCCTATGGCTTTCATGATGTTGTGAATTTAATAGTAAAGCCAACGCCTTTTATAGTCGAAACAAAGGAAGGGAAAAGGTTATATGAAGTGCGAAGGATCAATAAAAATTGGAACGTCATTTGGCCACAATTAAAAGTTTATTCCATTGATGAGTTGGATGATTAGAAATAAAGGAGACGATTATGAACAAATATAAAATCATTTTATTTGACCTAGATGGAACATTGACAGACCCTAAAGAAGGTATTACAAACTCTGTTCAATATGCATTAAAGAAAATGAACATTGATGAGGTTAATTTAGATTATCTAGAACAGTTTATAGGGCCACCGTTACATCATTCCTTTGCTGAGTTTTATAACTTTGATGACAGCCAAACGAAGAAAGCTGTTGAATTTTATCGGGAGCGTTTTAAAGAAAAGGGAATGTTTGAAAATGAATTATATTCCGGTATTCCCTCTCTCTTAATGAAACTGAAAAAACAGGAATATAAGTTAGTAGTTGCTACCTCTAAGGTTACTGAATTCGCTAATCAAATTTTACAGTACTTTCAACTGGATCCATTTTTTGAACTTGTCGTTGGTAGTCATTTTGATGGAACCCGTTCTTCAAAAGCTGAAATGATTCAATATATATTGAATCAGTATCATGGACATTCATTATGTGACTTTGTAATGATTGGAGATCGGAAATATGATGGTATTGGAGCGAACAAAGTGGGAATTGATTTCATTGCCGTTACTTATGGATATGGTTCGCTACAAGAATTAAAAGAGTGTGAACCAACTTTAATCGTTCCTTCCGTTGATCAACTACAAGAGGTCTTATTAAACAATGAAAACTAATTGGATGTGGAAAAATGCAAAAAGTTATTTTACTTGTTGAAGATGATAAAGAAATAAGTCATCTTATTAAAAGTCACTTAGAGAGCGAAAACTTTACGATTATTACTGCTTTTGATGGTGAAGAAGCTCTTAGTCATTTTCAACAAGATAAGTTTGATTTAATTTTACTAGACTTAATGATTCCGAAATTAAGTGGCATGGAGTTATTGAAAAAGTTTAGGGAAACTAGTTTAGTTCCGGTACTAATTATCTCAGCAAAAGGTAGCGATATTGATAAAGCATTAGGGTTAGGATTTGGAGCCGACGACTATATTAGCAAGCCGTTTTCTATGATTGAACTAACTGCTCGAGTAAATGCGGCAATACGAAGGGCAACGCAATATTCCACTGTAGAGAAACAATCGATAGCGAATACATTACACTACAAAGAACTGACATTAGATTTAAATTCATTTACAGCCCAAGTTAAAGATAAGATAGTGAAGCTTACATCAAAGGAATTTCATATGTTAAAGCTAATGATGACGAATAAAAGTCGTGTATTTACAAAGGAACAAATTTACGAAATGATTTGGGAAGATGATTATTTTGGAAATGAAAATGTAATTAACGTACATATTCGAAGACTAAGAGAAAAAATCGAAGAAGATCCATCCAACCCCCAATATATTCAAACCGTTTGGGGAATTGGTTACAAATTAGGAGAGTGAACATGATTTTACTATTGATTGTAATCATCGTCCTATTATTACTCCTGATTGGTTGGCAATCCTATTCCAAGTTCAAAATCAAGAAAAACTTAAGAGAATTAAGTCAACAACTAGATTCTATCCTTCATGAACAGTCTGCTGAAAAGGTGTTGTTCATAACAAATGAGGAAACGGTTCAAACTGCTCTCATTCAAATAAATCGCCTACTCGATTTCAATCAAAAAATAATTGCGGATTATTCGAAAACAAAAGAAAGTTTAAGAAAAATGATCTCAAACATGTCCCACGATTTGAAAACACCATTGACGGTCATTTTAGGATATGTAGAGAAATTAATGATGGATAAAATGATGCAAAAAGAAGAACGTACAATAGTTACGCACCAACTTTATAAAAAAACAGAGCAAGTAATCGAATTAATTCATCGATTTTTTGATTTAGTGAAATTGGAATCTGGGGATTATTCTATTCCGTTAACAAAGGTGTCTGTAAGCGAGATTTGCAGGAAAAATGTGCTGGAATTTTACCATTTACTTCAGTCAAAAAAATTGCAAGTGGAACTGGACATTCCTGAACAAGATTATTTTATTCTTGGAAATGAAGAAGCGTTAAATCGTGTATTGAGTAATTTAATTTCTAACGCCCTTCGTTATGGTAGTGAGGGAGGTATCATTGGCTTAACGGTACGAGAAGAAGCGGATAATATTGCTATAGATGTTTGGGATCAAGGAAAGGGCATTGCAGAAAAGGAGCAAGAGCTTGTATTTGAACGGCTGTATACGTTGAATGATGCGCGGAATCCCGAATTTCAAGGAAGTGGACTCGGTTTAAGTATTACAAAACGGTTAGTGGAAGGGATGAAAGGCTCTATCTTCTTAAAAAGTAAACCTTACGAAAAAACGGTATTTACGTGTGTCTTTAACCGGATAACCTACTAGTAGTGGGACTTTAAAAGTCGTCAAATCAACTTTTATAATCTTTTCTTTTTTATACATAGAAAACTTAAGAAATTTGTAAGGTTTTAGAAAGAAAAAAAAAGTCTGTTGCTTATGATAAGGGTAACAGAAAGGGGAGAGGCGATTTGGAATATATCGTAAAAACAACAGGTCTGACGAAAAAAGTAAAAGGGAAAGAACTAGTTTCAAATATTAATTTACACATTAAAAAGGGAGAAATATATGGTTTCCTTGGTCAAAACGGGGCTGGGAAAACGACGATTATGAAAATGCTCACAGGGATCACTTCTTCAACAAGCGGTGAAATTGAACTTTTTGGGCATAAGCTTACTAATCGTTCAAAGGCTGCTCTAAAGAGAGTCGGAAGCATTATTGAATATCCTACCTTTTTCGAACATTTAACAGCGATGGAAAACTTAAAAATCCATTGTGACTATTTAGGCTATTATGACGAAGTTGCTATTAAGCAAGCTTTAAATATGGTTCATTTAAAGGGAAACGAAAACGGGCGAGTAAAGGATTTTTCCCTTGGGATGAAACAACGATTAGGAATTGCGCGGGCAATCATTACGAAACCGGAATTGATTATTTTAGATGAACCAACGAATGGTTTAGATCCAATTGGTATTAAAGATATTCGGGATTTAATATTAATGCTCAATCAAGATTACGGGATTACCTTTCTATTATCGAGTCACATCTTAGGAGAGATGGAACAAATCGTTAACCGTATAGGAGTAATCGATAAAGGTAAGTTAATAAATGAAATTTCTATTGAAGAAATTCGAAAACAGCGAACGGATTACATTGAACTTCAAACACCAAATGTAGAGAAAGCAGTTTATTTGATAGAAAGTGAACTTCAAATATCCAATATGAAAATCATCCAGAACAATCGAATTCGAATTTACGATCTGAATCATTCCCAATCAGACATTACAAAAATGTTAATTGTTCATGGTGTGGACATTGAAGAAATTCAGAAGCATACAAGTTCTTTAGAAGATTATTATTATGCACAAATTAACGGAGGTGGCAAAGTTGGCTAAATTAATGATACTTGAATGGAAAAAATTAAAACGACCTTTAGTTATCGGAGAGTTGGCGATTTACTTAGGGATTCTCATGATCCTTCCTCCATTCTTTATTGACTCTATTATTCCATTTTTTAACGAAAGTTACGCCCTTGCCATTGAACTGAATTCCTTTATCCAATTAGGCATGGTATTATTTGGGGCATCTTTAATTAATCATGTATTTATTGAAGAGTATAAATCAAAAACGATGTCCTTATCTTTCGGTTATCCGATTAGTAGAAGAAAGTTGTTTATAGCGAAAATTTTGTTTATAGCTTTTGCCGTTTTTATTACAACAATCCTTTCCTTTTTTCTATCAGGTATCGTCATTTTCACCGTTGATCAATTTATCCCGATTATCAATGGGCAGCCAACAATTGATGACATCATTACGTTTATAACTACGATGATAACGACTGCTTTCAAAGCAACGATTATTACATTTATTCCGTTATTTTTGTTCGGTATATGGAAAAGAGCTGTATTTCCAACGATTGTTTGTTCAATTATTGCAATTCAGGCGCCTAATTTTTCATCCTTTATCAATGTACAGCCAGATACATTAATCGTTGCGTTTTGCATATTCGGAGGACTAAGTATTCTCTTATCCATTGTATTAGCAGAAAGATTAGGAGAAATTAAATAAACATAAATTGTATTCCAATGAATATATATAATAAGTTGCTTGTTTTCTAGTAAAGACATAAAGGAGCGAAAAAAAGATGAAAATGTTCTTTCGATATAATTGGATGGTAAGAGAAGAATGGTATAAATGGTGTGAGGAGTTGCCAGAAGAGGAGTTATTACGGCAACGTACGGGAGGGATGGAGAGTATATTAAAAACTCTTTTCCATATCGTAGACGTAGAGTGGAGTTGGATCCGCCAAATACAAGGTAAACCTGATTTTCAAGAGGATTTTGAAAAGTTTAGTAGTTTAGAAAAGGTGCGACAACTAGATGCTCGGTTTAAAGAAGAAGTAGAGGGCTTTGTGAATAACTGGGATGCGAGTATGGAAAGTCGTTTATTTACCGAAACTTTACCAGATGGAAGAGTAGTAACAGACACTTGGGGTGAAATTGTACGCCATATCATTGCCCATGAAATTCACCACATTGGCCAATTATCCATTTGGTCAAGAGAGCTAGGGAAAAAGCCAATATCCGCTAATGTTATCGGACGGGGTCTTGCTGACAAAGGAAATCAATCATTAATCTAATGGTTTAATAGTTTTAGTTTTCTGCGTTTTCATATGAGAAGACGCATTTTTTATTTGTTATTTAGGTATAACTAGAGAAAAAGAAGGAATATCCTATAGAAAGTAGTGAAGGAGGGCACCTGAGATGAACGAAGCTACGACAATTCATGAACCACCTTATTATGCAGTGATCTTCACGTCAAAGGGAACGGGTGTAGACAAAGGATACGGCACGATGGCAGAGAAAATGACAGCTTTAGCATCTAGCCAAGAGGGCTTTTTAGGGATAGAAAGTGTTCGAGATGATGAATTAGGAATTATGGTATCCTATTGGGATTCTTTAGAAGCAATTCAACAGTGGAGAGAGCATACTGCCCATAAAGTTGCTAAGGAAAAAGGGAAATCCGAATGGTATAAAGGATATTCTTTAAAAATTTGTAAAGTGGAAAAAAACTATTCATTTGAAAAGGAATGACAACATCCCCCAAATTATGGGGGATGCTTTATTCTACTTTGCCCAATTAAACCATCTTGCATGACCATCTGTATTTTCCATCATTCTTTTTTCAATGATTTCTCCATCATATATATAATCTTGATGTAAATTCGGATCGTACATATTGTTATAGCAATGATATAACGGACGTTTTGTACTTATTTTACTCAACTTTTCAACTAGCTGTTGTCGTCCTTCCATTGGGATTTGATTTGCCACGTGAGTATGAAAAACGACAATCATTTCACCTTCAGGAATAAGCTCACATAGATCCTCCAATTTAGCAATCCCATCTCCTCGAACTAATTGAAGATGGAGCTGTGTTACAACATTAGCCGCTTCCTTTAATAATTCTCTCCGTTCATGATGTTCGGGCCAAATAAGGGCTTGTAGCCATCTTAATTCGTTTTCATCCTTTAAATCAATCGGGTTCAAGTCCACTCCTATCCGTGTTTTCACTTTCGGGGTTGTATAAATGGCATTTGGTAATGGAGTGCCGATATTTTCAGATGAGATTATAACGGGTGTTTTGGAGTTCGTAACGGAAATTTCCCCATTATATAAATAATTATATTGATCCACGCCAAGCTGAAGACCAGCGCTTGTACCAATTTCAACTAATGCTAATGGTTGTTTATGTTCTTCAAAATTTCTGCAAGCATTGGATATAAATAAGCACATCTCCGAACTTCATTCGTCTGTACAAGCTTCGTTTGAAAAAGTTCATTTAGAGATTGTTCATGTTTTAATACAAATTGTTTAAAGGGTAAAAAAGCTTCTTCAGCAGGAAGTAGATGATCTGAAAAGGTAGGATAGTAATTTTTTAATGATTCATCCTTTTCAAATAATAAATAGTGGACGATGGCGAAAAGTAAATTCGGTTTAGGCTGACCTGTTGGAATGGTGGTAACAATATCGAGTAATTCAGCGTCCTCAGCTATTTGATAGGAAAGTACTTCATATAATTTACTAGAATTTTCACACTCGTATTTTGCAAAACGTTGAAATTGTTCACTCAGTTTCATCCCCATAATTTAGCTCCCCTTCATTTGATTCATAACGTCAAAACGATATTTTAAGCAGCTGTAAAAATCTCATGAAGTCAACCGTTTCTTGTAATTATTATACTGTTAAAATATTACAAATATCAATGGTGGTGATTGAAAGGTGTGGATCCTTGGTAATAAAATAAAGTATTTTTTCGTATTAAATGCCATACTACATTTAAATAAGAAGACTTATGATTTTGATAATCGTTTCTGTACTACTATAATTAAGTAGGAGTATCAAAATCTTATTACATAGATTAAACAGTACTGTATACAATATTTAATTTTAATTTGGATAGGGGAAATGAAATGAATAAAGAGAAAAAACGTAAACCTAAGATAGTAAAATTTTTATCAAAATCGATTTTGATTATCCTTGGTGGACTAATCGCAGCCTACGGACTAGAAGCGGTCCTCATCCCAAATAATGTTTCTGACGGTGGGGTAACGGGTCTGAGTATTGTTGGCTCACAGTTATTCGGTATACCATTAGGCGTTTTAATTGCAATCATCAACATTCCTTTTGTTTGGTTAGGTTATAAACAAATCGGGAAAAGTTTCGCTATTTATTCGGTAATTGGAATTGCGTCATTAGCAATTGGAACGGTTCTTATGCACCATGTACCAGCTATTATTAAAGGAGATACATTGCTCGTTACAGTTGTCGGTGGTGTCATTCTCGGCTTTGGTATGGGTCTTGCCTTGCGTAACGGTGGTGCCCTAGATGGTATTGATATGTTAGCAGTATTACTTTCTAAAAAGTTACCCTTTGGAACAAGTGATTTAATCTTATTTTTAAACTTATTTGTATTCATTATTGTTTCTACAGTATTCGGATTACAAGGTGCCATTCTTTCAGGGATTGCCTATTTTATAGCATCTAAAGTAATTCATATCGTAGAGGAAGGGTTAAGCGGTTCAAAAACCTTTAAAATTATTACTTCACATCCAGAAGTAATGGTGGAAACAATCAGGGATCGTTTAGGTCGAAGTGCTACATATAAAGATGCATACGGTGGCTATTCGAATGAATTATTCAAAGAGATAACATGTGTAATTAACCGTTTAGAAGAAAGTAAAATAAAAGAAATCATTCAGGAAATTGACCCCCATGCCTTTGTAACGGTTTATGACGTTGCTGAAGTAAAAGGCGGTAATTTCAGAAAAAGAGATATTCACTAAGTTTATCATGCTAGAAGCGCTTCCTTATGAGGAGGCGCTTTTTTCATGCTATTGAAAGGTTTTACGAATTGGGTGGCGAAATATTTTATAAGACAAAGGGGGAAAAATGGTCAATGGAGAAGGCACAAAATTTAATTGAGTTATCCCGGTTTTTGGCGAAATTAAATAACCAAAAGCAATTTCATATTGGATATTGTGGAGAAGTTGAAGAGGAAATTTATAAAACGTTAAAGGAAGATTTTGTCCATGAAAAGGATGGAATTTCCTTTTGGATAGCTAAAAATCAAGATGGAGTAATAATTACGGCAATTGGGTTAGACTGGAACTAGTGCAGAAGTGTGGGGACCTTTTCTGCAAATAGTTTCTCTACCTCTACAGCATCAATTATGGGAGCAAGTTGTAAAGGGAAATTCTTCAATAAGCGAGTTTTATTTTTTTGTTAATAAAGAAAACATAACTCAACAACAATTTTTAAATGAAATAGGTGCTGCAAAAACAGGAGAACATCTAATTTTAGAAATAAAAAAGAAAACTTTCATGAGATGGGAGAAATACGGAGTAAACCTTACGAAGAAAGGGATTATCCAACATTTGAAAAGCTACATTTTGAAATGTTTCCCAATACCTATTACGATGCGAAAACAATTATTAATCGATTAAGTGAGCACTGTATTTTAAAAGTATTGAAATCTGAAATGAATGACGTTGTTGGTTACGCCTACTATGAAATCGACTCTGAAATAGGGGAGGCCTCCTTAGAATATTTAGCCATTTCTCCAAAAGCTCAAAATCAAGGATTAGGCACTTTGTTATTAAAAGAAGTTTTGACGGAGATGTTTTCCCACTCCCATATTACAGAAATTCGTTTAAGTGTAAATAATCAAAATAACCGAGCAAATCATGTCTACTTTAAGGCAGGATTTGAACAAAAACATATTTTGTACAGCTATCAATTTCATCGAAGAGTTGACGAAGATTTCTGAAAAAACTATTGAATTGTTATAACAGATTCGGTAAAACGGGAACAAATGTTCTTTCTGGAGGAGAAAAAAGATGCAATTGTACTTTTATAATGACACATATCAAAAGGCGGTTGATGAATATCAAATTACAGAGGACCAACTTCGTTTTACAGGTTCACCTAAGGAATGTACGGAGCTTTCATTAAACAATCCAGACCGTTTTGCCATTTTAGCGGTGGAAAATGGAAACCTTATTTATAGGGAAATGATGATGGACCTTTGTTTATATCGTGTTATACGATATAATCTGTATAAACGATATAAATGCGAGGTGCTTTATGGAATTAAATAATTATTTTACGGATATTTATTATTATCTACATCCAAAATTGGAACATGCGATTTCTCACCAAAGTGTACGTATTTTGCAAATTTTACAGAAAGAACAAAGTGTAACAGTTAGATCTTTGGCAGAAGCTTTGACTATTTCTCATAATACAGCTTCAGAGCATGTGAAAAAGTTGGAGAACAATGGATGGATTAAGAAGGAGCGTTCTGATAAAGATCAACGTAAAGTTTATTTAAAACTTACAGAACTTGGATTACAAGTTGTAAAGCAACATACTGAGTTAGATGAAAATTTACTGAAAGCAGCTTTAGGAAAGTTATCCGAAGAAGAGCAAGATAACGTCATGAGAGCCTTTCGTTTGTTAAGTGAGGCGGCGAAATAATGGTTTGGATAAAACTTTTCACGTCGGCTTTTATTATTGCTGCTGTAACAGAGTTGGCTAGGAAATTTCCCCTTTACGGAGGAATAATTGCGGCTCTCCCGCTCATTAGTTTACTCAGTATTTTCTGGTTAACCGTTCAAGGAGAAACAAGTAAACAAATCCAATCCTTTACATTAGGTGTCATTTTAGGTTTGCCAGCTACTATTGTGATGCTTTTAGCCATTTATTTCATGCTAAAAAATTCCTTTTCTTTCATTCTAGCCGTTATTGTAGGGATTGTTTCTTGGGGTGTATTTCTTTTCATTCAGAAAATTCTCATGGCACAATTCAATATTTAAAAGAGGTGTTTCCATGTTCCTTAAAAGAATTGAATTACTACATGATCGGATTGATTCTTATCAACAATATCCGTTTTCAATACCTTCTATCCAATCATTAAAAAGTTTAGATATAAAAAATAATGTTACGTTTTTAGTAGGTGAAAATGGATCAGGTAAATCCACGCTTTTAGAAGCCATTGCCGATAAATGTGGATTTAATACAGCGGGAGGTAGTCGGAATAATACCTATAAAGTTGACCGTTCGGAATCAGCATTAGGGGAATACATAAGACTTTCTTGGTTGCCAAAAGTATCAAATGGATTCTTTCTTCGAGCAGAATCTTTTTACCATTTTGCTTCCCATATAGATGAAATTGGAGAAAGTCATAAAAGTATTTATGATTCCTATGGTGGTACTTCTTTACATGAGCAATCCCATGGGGAATCCTTTATTTCTTTATTCGCCAACAGATTTAGTGGAAAAGGGATTTATTTGTTGGACGAGCCGGAAGCAGCGCTATCCCCTCAACGACAACTTGCTTTTTTAAGAATAATCCATGATTTAGTAGTATCTGGAGAAAGCCAGTTTATTATTGCGACCCATTCACCGATTTTATTAGGATACCCTAATGCAACGATATATAGTTTTGATGACGGAACTATTGAAGAAGTAAATTATGAAGAAACGAGTCATTACCAAATTACAAAGTATTTTTTAGAAAATCGCGAACGTTTTTTAAGGGATATTTTTGAGGATTAAAAGATGATCGAGAAGTATAAAACGTTAGCTTCTGCAAATAATTTGATGTAAATAGAAATGCACCAAAGAGTAAAACTACTTATGGTGCATTTAATTTTTTTATTTGTTTTTTTGTTTATTCGCTTTCTTTTTTACTTCATTGACATCTAACTCTTGAGCAATTTCTTGATTGCTTTTTTGATTATTGTTTTTCTTATCTTCTTTTTCTTTAAAATTTGGTTTTCTTTTCTTTGCCACGATGTTTTCCTCCAAATATTTATCTTTTATTGGATTGTTGATTTTTATCATGGTTCGTTGCATTATTTTTATTTTTAACTTTTGAATCAAATTCTTCAGCAATTTCTGCTACGTTATCTTCAGGATTATGATTATGGCTTGTTTTATTTGTATGCAGGTGTTTATAAGTTTCAAAAGGATTATGAGTTCTCACATTCATCGTTTCTTTACTGTTTTTGTTCCCCAAAGATTTCACCTCCTAGAGTCTAATTTGCTCAGTAAAAAAGGTTTTATTCTATCGGTGTACTCGTACAATTTACATATTCAAACAAGGATTTCTAATTTTAAATGAATCAATAAAAGAATAAAGAATATAAAGGAATCATTTCTTTTTTGTAGAAAGTATAGGGGAGCCCTTTTGTGGAGGTGATTTAAAATGTCTCGAGTTATCGGTTTTGAAATGAGTAGTCAGGAACCTGAAAAGGCTGCAACATTTTATAGTCGTGTTTTCGGTTGGGAAACTGTAGAACAGGATTGGGAATACTGGTCTATTTCAACTTGTCAAAGAGAGGGGATCATAGGTGGTATTAGCAAAGGTCCTAGTGACTATCCGCATGGTACACGGATCCAAATTGAAGTCGATTCCATTGATGAAGCTGTGAAGAAAGCAATAGAAAATGGTGCGAAGGTTGTACGGGAGAAGATGGAGTTTGACGATTTCTATCTTTCCTATTTAGTTGATCCAGTTGGTATTGGCATTGGATTATATGAAAAGAAGTAACCATCAATGAAAGGAGCGATTTCTGACATGATAAAAATAATACCAATTAAAAATAAAATGAATGGAATTTTTGTTCACGTTACAAATTTAAAGCAGTCGGCAAAATGGTATTGTGACCTTTTAGGAATAGAACTAGATGTAGAAAAGGTTATATCACCTGTTTTTAATGTTCCGGTTGTCGGTACAACATCTCTAACATTAGATGACCACTCCTTTGATCCCCATTTTAAACATTATGTTAGTCCAAGTCCCATTTTCAATTTTTATACACCAAATATTGATGAAGCCTACCAGTATATTAAAGAAATAGGATATGAAGTTGTAAGAGAAATAGAAAGAGTAGGAGAAATGGCTTGGTTTAACATTCAAGACCTAGATGGCAATGTAGTCATGATTTGTAATTGCTAAAATTGATAGGAGAGTAATCTATGGAAATTAAATTAGACGATTTAACAGGAACAAAAATTACCCGATTAATAGGTGACCATCTTCAAAATATGGGGGAAAAATCTCCGCCGGAAAGCATTCATGCATTAAATTTGGAGCAATTAAAAAGTCCGGATATTACTTTTTGGAGTGCATGGGAAGGGGAAGAATTACTAGGATGTGGGGCTTTAAAAGAGCTTTCTAAAGACCACGGTGAGATTAAATCGATGAAAACTTCCCCTGACCATTTAAGAAAAGGGGTGGCTAGACAAATTCTACAACATATTTTGGAGGAAGCAATAAAGAGGGGGTATCAACGTCTTAGCTTAGAAACTGGTTCAATGGATGCCTTTGAACCAGCACGAAGATTATATACGAATTTTGGTTTTACATATTGTGAGCCCTTTGCAAACTACGTTGAAGATCCAAATAGTGTCTTTATGACGAAGAAATTAAATATTAAATCGTTACTATTTAAATTAAAACTTCTAGTTTAGGAGAAACTACTCGTTTTATTAAAATAGGTAGTTTTATTTTGAACAGCAAAAAGGAGGTGTTCGAACATGCATTTACAAATAAATACGATGAATGAACTATTTGCGAAAGAAATATTAAGCTGGAAATACCATATACCATATGATTTTTATAATAGTGTTGATACAGAAGATAATAGAAAAGAACTTTTAGATGGATATTATTACGCGATCGAAAATGAAGATGGAGAGTTGTTTGGTTATTTTTGTATTGGAGAATCGGCACAAGTTCCTATTGGTCATCAAGTGAATGCTTATCGAGAAAGTTGTATTGATATGGGGTTAGGAATGAATCCTAAATATGTTGGACAAGGGAATGGATTTTTCTTTTGTTCTTTTATTCTCCAATCGATTGAAAGGAAATATAAAGGGGTTCTAATCCGTTTAACCGTCGCTACTTTTAATAAAAGAGCAGTACATTTATACGAAAAGTTGGGTTTTAAGAAAAAAGCTGAGTTTTGTTCAGATAAAGCACAGTTTACGACGATGGTTAGGACTTGATAGGGGGACAAAAATGCGCTCGGAAAAGGTAATGATCGATTTAATAAAAAAGTTTGCTGAGCAGGATGAGCGGATTAGGGCAGTTGGTATGAATGGGTCTAGAACAAACTTAAAGGTACCTAAAGATCCCTTTCAAGATTATGACATTGTTTATTTTGTCACGGATATGGATTCATTTATAAATCGTGTAGATTGGATAAAAGTGTTCGGTGAACTTATTATTATGCAAAGGCCAGATCATTCTGTTTTGTATCCATCTAATCGCGATCAATATGCTTATTTAATGCTTTTTACAGACGGAAACCGCATTGACTTGACCCTTTGGCCAGTTGAAAAAAGTAACGAATGGATACAAGACGACAAATTAGCCAAAGTGTTGTTAGATAAAGATCACATTTTTCCGAAGTTACCTTCACCAACTGATGAAGACTATTGGGTAAAGAAACCTTCCCAACAGGTATTTAATGATTGTACGAATGAGTTTTGGTGGGTTTCTACATATGTTGCAAAAGGGTTATGGCGAAATGAAATTCTTTATGCAATGGATCATCTACAAATTATAAGAAGTATGTTATTGAAAATGCTTGAATGGAAAGTAGGAATTGAAACGAACTTTACTGTAAGTATCGGCAAAAACGGTAAGTACTTGGAGAGGTATTTGGAAAAAGATATTTGGAATACACTCCTTAACACGTATCCGAAAGGAAATATCGATAACATTTGGGATGCATTATTGACGATGACGAATTTGTTTGAAGAGCTAACATTGGAAGTAGCAAATCAGCTTCAATTTAATTATTCGTTTACTGAAGTCAAAAAGGTCCAGGCCTATTTAAAACATGTTCAGACAATTACCTTTGGATGAAGGAGTTTTTCATCTGTATTTAGAAAGTAATACTAAAGAATTTTAATCTACATTCTTTGAGTGGTTTTAATATGGGGTAGGGGTTTATAAATTTTAGAAAAGTGGGTGGAACATTTGATTAATGTATTAGGTCAAGTCATGCTATATGTGAATAATCAAGATGAAGCGGTGAAATTTTGGACGGAGAAGTTAGGGTTTACAGTAATAGTAGAAGAAGATAGTGAACAAGAAATGAGATGGATAGAGGTAGCTCCAAAAAGTGATGCTCAAACGAGTATCGTTTTACATGATAAACAATTCATCGCGAACATGGAGCCAGAATTAAATCTCGGAACACCTTCGCTAATGTTTTATTCCAATGATGTAGAGCAATTATATGGTGAATTAGCAAATAAAGAAGTGACTTTAGGGGAAATGGTCAATTTACCTTCCGGGAAAGTATTTAATTTTGCTGATCATGAGGATAATTATTTTGCTGTTATGGAGAAAAAATAATATTGTATAAAATCTAGCCGCAATGATTGGAATGCGGCTTTTTTCTTTAATCTCGATATCGGTTATCTTGAAAAGTGACTTTCACATCTTTTAATTTATGGTACTCTAATACATATATTACTATTCTTTTGAAAGAAGGTTTCCCTTTGCATTTAAAATCCATTGGTTTAGTTACAATCATAAGCCTTATAGGGGCATTTGTATTTGATTTTCTAAACTTCCCTGTCCCTTGGATGCTTGGTCCTTTATTTGCAGTACTAATTAGTCAATTTTTTATTAAATATGAACTTTATTGGCCAGTTCAATTAAGGAATGTTGGGTTAATTATAGTAGGTGTCTCTATCGGTCAAACCTTTCAGTTTTCTGTATTTGCTGGCATGGGATGGTTAATTTTTTTTATGTTGATTCTCAATGTGGTGTTAGTCATTATTAGTGTTTTGATGGCCTTTGGTGTACAGAAAATAGGAAATGTACCGTTAAAAACCGCTTTAACATGTACGGTTCCTGGTGGATTAGGACAAATTGTTTTGTTTGCAGAAGAGGAAAAGGATATCGATTTAGCTGTTGTTACTTACTTTCATGTTGTTCGTGTTATTAGTATTGTCATGTTGATTCCTTTCGTTCTTTCTGGTCATGTTGTCCAAGCAGAAGGGGGAGCGGGTTTTTCCGTTAATGAAATTATCCCTATTCTGTTATTATTATTAGCTTCAGGAGCTACCGTTTGGTTTGGCAAAAAACTAAAAATTCCAGTGCCGTTTTTTTTAACACCGATTCTGTTTATTATTGTTTTATCATTTTTTTCCGTGGAAACCCCAGAGTTACCAGGATACTTATTACATATTGCCCAACTGTTAATGGGAGCATATATCGGATTACTTCTAAAACCTAATATGATTAAACTAGGAAAAAAAGTTCTCTTATTAGGGGTGGGGAGTGCCATATTATTAATGGTAGCCACTTTCGCACAAGGACTTTTATTAATTTATTTCCTTGATTATTCGTTACCGACTAGCTTCCTCAGTACAGCAGCAGGGGGGCTGGATCAAATGAGTCTTCTTGCGACAGCAATTGGGGCGGATGTTATAACTGTAACGGTGTTCCAAATGTTCCGTTTGTTATTTGTCTTTTTATTAGTTTTACCTTTATTGAAAATAGCATGTTCCATGATTGATAAAAGGCAATTAAATGATGGGATGAAATTGAAGCTCAATGAGAAAGGTGTTCCAAAATAATTTGGAACACCTTTGTTTATGATGAAGGTTTTTTCTCAAATAATAGAATGAAATTTCCTTTATAGTAAATTAATAAATAAAGCTCAAAAATAATAAGAATAATAGACAAAATAAGCAACGAAGGTTCAACAAAAACGTGTAATAAAAAGATATTCACGATAATTGGTAATAAAGCAGCGACCGCTAATGGCACAAATCGATTTAGTAATAAAAGGGTGCCACAAAGGATTTCTAGCGCTTTTTCCCCAATTAATAAATAATCAAATTGAAAGAGAATCATTGCTTCTTTGCTCGTTGGAAAAAGGGATTCAAATCCTAAAAACACAATAAACCCATTCACACCAGCGCTTAAGAAAATCACACCAAGTAAAATTCGAAACGTATGCATTGTGTAATGTTTCATTCCATTTCACCTCCCGTTTCATACTATTCCCAATGGGTTTCCCTTAGTCTATGAAGAACAATAATATACAGAAAGAAGTTACTAGTTTAAAATAATCGTCAATGAATTTTCATAAAAAAGAGCTAAGCTCATTGTTGGAAGAAGATTATTAGTGGTATGATAGTATATAGTGCTTCCGGAAGGTTGCCGAACAATGAGGGGAAAGAAAGACTATGAAAAATACTATTGATCTCTGGGCTAAGACAGTCAAGACAGGGATTATTAAATCAAATTTAATTCCCATGATTGCTGCCCTTATGCTCGCTTTATATACGTACGAATTAAGTTTTATTGAACATATTCCACATATACTATTTGCCTTTGTAGGTTCTGCTTTCATAATCGGAGCATCAGGTATATTTAATAATTTGTACGATCGCGATATTGATGCGAAAATGCAAAGAACAAAGTCAAGACCTACAGTAACAGGTGAACTAAGTGCTCGTACAGTATTAATCGTTGGCATCGTTTTACTTATCGTAGGATTAGCAATACTTTCTTTAACAACACCACTAGCAGCATTTCTTGGCTTCCTAGGTGTGTTTTTCTATGTTGTTCCGTATACGATGTGGACAAAAAGAAAAACGATCTGGAATACAGAAGTTGGGAGTATTTCAGGAGCGATGCCGCCGTTAATCGGTTGGGCAGCGGTTGCACCTGATATTTGGTATCCGGCAGCTTGGGCTTTATTCATTATTATGGTCATTTGGCAAATGCCACACTTTTACGCCATTGCGATTCGAAAAAAGGATGATTATGCGGCTGCCAATATTCCGATGTTACCAGTGAAGACAAGTATGAGAAGAACTTATCTTCAAACAAATATTTATTTAGTCATTTTAATGTTTACGAGTTTTTTATTTGTTCCACTAAGTTGGGGCTTAACATTATGTTCTCTTATTTTAGGGGGAATATGGCTGTGGATAAGTATCGTTGGCTATCGTCAAATGGATGAGAAAAAGTGGGCAAATAAAATGTTCGCTTACTCATTAATTTATATGATGTTACTATTTTTAACGGTCATTATTTATTCTAGTGTAGGCATGATTTTTCAATAACGACTTAAAGGTGTCCCAGAGTGGGGCGCCTTTTTTTGTTATCTAATCGTGGATATGTGGATAGTGAAAAGAGAGGGAAAGTAATTAAGTTGAAGCTTGCTGTAGGGGTAAAGCTAATAAAATTAGCATTAAAACTACAAAATTAGAATCTGTTACATATCAAGCTTGTATAATAAAAAACAGACTAAATTTTATGAAAGCGCTTTATATAAAGGTTTAAATTTTAATTTTGAGTATAATTTCAACAGAAAGACATTAAAAATAAATTTGTTATATAACAAAATATTTCGGAATTGTGAACAAGTTTGTGATAAAAATGTGACATGTGGATAAGAGGTATACCACCACATAGTTGATAGATGATATGATAAAAACATCATAAGAAGAGAAACGTAAATTGCTTCTTATGAAAAATCGCTCTTTAGTAAAAGTGGTAAGTTAAGCTCATTTGAACCTTGTAAAAGCTTGTTCGACAAGATATATAACCTCCCCTATGTTTATATATATAACGCTTTTTAAAAGGTCAGCCAAAAGCATCGCGCTTCCAGTAGCGCGATGCTTTTTTTCTTTTTAAATGAAAAAAAGACAAATAGGCGGAGCCCTTTCATTAGGACGTTAAAAAAACCGATGAAATCTCTTCATCGGCCGTTATCGATTGTTTATTAAAATGCGGTAAATGAAAATAATGCAAATAGTAATGATAGAGCTGCTAAGCAGAAATAGAAAATACTCGGATTTTTACTTTGTCTTTTCATTTCATATATACCCATTGCTAAAAATAGTGGACCCATTAACACGAATGCCCATGGAAGTAGGTGAGGACTTCCTACCGTAAAGGTATAAATGGCAATCAAAATGAGAAGTAGTCCTGCAACAGGTTGCATTAATAAAACAAAACTCCATTTATTTTCCATTTAAATCACTCCTATTTTAAAAGTTACCAGTTGGAAAGTTTTTAGTTTATATATCATATAAATTCATTTCTACAAATATTTAGAAAATTCCTTTTTGTTACATAAAAGAAATATTTATTTAGATACTTTAATATGAAATGTTGATTTGTAAGGAATAAAAAAGACCTAAAAGTTCATAAAGAACCTTTAGGTCAATATAGGAAATTTTCTTTTACTAGGATTGTAAGTTAGATACTTCATATAAATAGTCGCCTAATACACGAAGCCCTTTATCGAAGTTTTCTAAATGGAAATGTTCGTTTGGTGCATGGAAGTTTTCACTATTTAAACCGAATCCCATTAATACAACTGGTAATGCAAGGATTTCATCAAAGGCAGCAACGATTGGAATCGAGCCACCACCACGAGTAAAGGCAGTTGGGACGTTATAAACTCGCTCATAAGAACGACCTGCTGCTTGAATTAATGGGTGATCAAACGGTGTTAAATAAGGAGCTCCTTTATCGAATTCAGAAACTGTTACTTCCACACCTTTTGGCTTATGTTTTTCAATATGTGCTTTTAAAAGAGCAACAATTTCATTTGGATCTTGGTCCGGAACTAAACGACAAGTAATTTTCGCACCAGCTTCTGCAGGAAGAACCGTTTTAATTCCTTCACCAGAGAAGCCACCAAATACTCCGTTAATTTCTAAAGTTGGTCGAGCCCAAGTTTGCTCTAAATATGAGAAACCTTCTTCACCGAATAATTCTTTTACACCGATTTCCTCTTTTAACGCCTCTTCATCGAAGTTTAGCTCTCGATATGCTTGACGTTCTTCTTCAGTTAAAGGAAGTACTTTATCATAGAAACCTTCCACTTGGATTGTACCATGTTCATCACGGAAGGAAGCTAAAATTTCAGCCAATGCATGAATAGCATTTTGCACGCCACCACCATAAAGGCCAGAATGTAAGTCGCCTTTAGCTCCACGTACATCGATTTGAACTCCAGTCAGTCCGCGTAAACCATAGCAAACGGCAGGTTTCCCAGGAGCGTACAGCCCAGTATCAGAAATTAAAATTAAGTCTGAGGAAAGCTTCTCTTTATTCGCTTCTACATAAGCTGGTAGATTAGGGCTACCGATTTCTTCTTCCCCTTCATAGATGAATTTCACGTTTACAGGGAGGGTTCCTTCTGTTGCAAATAACGCTTCAATCATTTTTAAGTGCATAAATACTTGGCCCTTATCATCTGATGCACCACGAGCAAATAATTTATTATCACGGATTACTGGATTGAAAGGTTCTGATTCCCAAAGATGAAGAGGATCGACAGGTTGTACATCGTAATGACCGTAGAATAAAATCGTTGGTTTTCCTTCTGCATGAAGCCATTCTCCGTATACAACTGGATGTCCCGCTGTTTGATCAATGGATACATTTTCGATGTTTAGTTGTTGAAGTTTGTCAGCTAACCATTGGGCAGCAGTTTGCATGTCTTGTTTATGTTCTGATAGAGAACTGATACTTGGAATACGAAGAAATTCAAATAGTTCTTCTAAATGTTTTTCACGGTTTTTAGAGAAATAAGCATCTAAAGTTTGCAAATGATTCATTATTAATCCCTCATTTCAAATTTTTCGGATAGTAGAATTAGTATACCACATAGAAGGGGAAGGTATTGTTGGTTGGCTTTGGAAAAAGGGGAAAATTTCTTGGAGTTCTAATACTTTTTCTAGTACATATGAGAGAAACTGAATTTACGAAAGTTACAAGGAAAGACTTTTAATCTTACACGAATGTAATGAAATTGAAAGCAAATCCGATAGAGTGTAATACAATTTTTTGGGAAAATGTATATAGAAGGTAGTTAGAAATTGGAGGAAGAAAAAATGAATAACTGTTTAACAGGAATTTATGAAGAATATAATCGTTACATATATCATTTATGTTTAAAATTAACACGCAATATAGCTGAAGCCGAAGATTTAATGCAAGAAGTTTGGGTCAAAGTTGTTCGTAATGAAGAACAAGTAGAGAAGGTTGACCACGTAAAAGCTTGGCTTACTACTATTACTATGAATACATTTCGCGACCGCTATCGTAAAAATGTAAGAAGAAGTAAATATATGATGAGTCAACCTGAAACATTAGACGTTCCGATTTTAGATTTGGTTCCCAATAATGAAATTTCTACGGAAGATCAAGTGGAAAAAGAAGTCGTAACAAAAATTGTACAAGAAAAAATGCAACAATTGGACGGAATTTATCAAAGAACATTATGGTATTTCTATGTTGATCAATATTCATTGGCTGAAATTTCAACATTAATGAAAGTATCCATCGGTACAGTAAAATCACGTTTATTCCGAGCAAAGGCTAGATTAAAGGAAATTTTACTAGCAGATGCATCTTTACAAGATGTGGTTATGGCTTAATAGTAATTTGAAAAAGACTCTCTCACAATTAAGAAGGGGGAGTCTCTTTTATTTTGAAATAATATAAAACGCAAGGTACATTAATGAATGCACCTTGCGTTTTTTTATAAGTAACTTTAAATTATTCTTCATCTTTTAATTTATTAAGCCCATTGCTATTTACAAGACACTTTTCGAAGATGTTATGTAGCGTTTGAATTTCGTCATTTGTAAGCATGCCGAACATTGAATTCACCATTGCTGTCACCTGAGCCTGTGACTCTTCTAATATTTTTTTACCTTCTGGTGTAATGACGATTTGAGAAGCGCGACGATCTGCACTACTTTGGGTCTTTTCAATAAGTCCCGCTTTAATCAACTTTGTTGTTAAAACGGTTACGCCACCAGTTGTCACTTTTAAGCGCTCAGCAATAGCAGAGGGGCGTTTGGGTCCCTCTTTAGCTAATAAATCTAACAGTAAAATATGAGATTTTGAAAATCCTAATATATTTTGATGGTTCCATTCATTTGCCCATTTTCGCTCCAATGAAGACACTACTTCAAAAAGAGAGGAAAGTGATTCATATCTTTGGTTATCCATTATGTTCAGCTCCACTTAAGTCTTGTTTCGCATGTTTCAAAACTAATTCAATACGAAATGTATATCGCTAGACTATTGACTAACCTTGTGTTGCCAATCTTTGCATGGCACTTAACTCATAAGCACGTACTTTACGTGGGATGAAACGACGAATGTCCATTTCATTATAGCCAACTTGAATGCGTTTTTCATCAAGTAAGATCGGGCTACGTAACATACGTGGGTGTTGTTGAATTAAGTTATATAGGTCTTGAATTGATAATTGGTCGATATCAATATTTAAATTTTTGAAATCATTGGAGTTTGTAGCAATAATTTCATCTGTACCGTCTTCAGTCATTCTTAAAATATTTTTAAATTCTGCTAATGTTAAAGGTTGTGAAGTAATACGTTTTTCATTATAAGAAATATTATTTTCTTTTAACCATTTAATGGCTTTTCGTGAAGAGGAACAGCTAGATTGTGTGTAAATTGTAACTGCCATAAAATCTCCTCGCCTTCTTTTGTTTGTAATAGCTTACAAATAAGATATTTTTAAATATATTTATATCTTATCAGTAAGATAATTATAAGTCAATAGCTTTTCCATATTTTATAAGTGGGCATCTTACATATAAATATATAACCGTTTTCCTATAAATATATACGTCTTAGGAAAAGAAAAGTTTCAATTTTTTACAAGTTGATTTGATAAATAATCAAAAAATATGTTTAAAACTATGCTGATAAGAATAATAGAGAGGGGGAGAAATTTAATAATGTTTAATAGTAGATTATGAAAAAACGGTTTGAACTCCTAAGGAATCCAAACCGTTTTTGACATTTATAAATTTGTTTTACCTGTTGTGAACCAATCTTGGACATTCCAAACTTTTGTTGCTAGTCCTTCATAAAACTCAGGTTCATGGGATACTAAGACGATTGTTCCTTTATATTCCTTCATAGCACGTTTTAATTCATTTTTAGCATCTACATCTAAGTGGTTTGTCGGTTCGTCAAAAATTAACCAGTTCGATTCTTCCATCATTAGTTTACATAAACGAACCTTTGCTTGCTCGCCCCCTGATAAGGAATTTAATGGGCGGGAGATATGTTCGTTTTTCAACCCGGCCCGAGCTAAGGCAGCACGGATTTGGTGTTGATCCATACTTGGGAAGGCATTCCATACATCATCAATAGGTGTTATTTTATCTGGCTTTACTTCTTGTTCAAAATAAGAAGGGAAGAGGAAATCTCCCCTTGTAACTTTTCCACCTAGAGCATTTATTTTACCAAGCATTGTTTTTAATAATGTGGATTTCCCGACACCATTCATCCCGATTAAAGCAATCTTTTCGCCCCTTTCAATTGTAAACGTAAGGGGAGGAAGTAACGGTTTATCGTAACCGATTAATAAATCTTCTGCTTCTACTATGAACCGGCTAGAAGCCCGTGATTCCTTAAAACTAAACTCAGGTTTAACAGCCGTTTCCGGGCGATCAATTCGTTCTAACCGATCAAGTTGTTTAGCACGTGATTTAGCACGGCCAGTTGTAGAGTATCGTGCCTTGTTTTTCGCAATAAACTCTTCTTGTTTTTTAATAAATTCCTGCTGTTTCTCGTAGGCATCGATATGTTGGCGTTTATTGATTTCGGCTAACTCTAAAAATTTCTCGTAAGTTGCTGTATAACGAGTAAGCTTTGAAAATTCCAAATGGAAAATAACGTCTACCACACCGTTCATAAACTCCGTATCATGGGAGATTAATAGGAACGCATGGGGATATTCTTTCAAATAATTTGAAAGCCATGTAATATGTTCTTCATCCAAATAGTTCGTCGGCTCATCTAGCAACAATACTTTCGGTTTTTCAAGTAATAGTTTAGCAAGTAATACTTTCGTACGTTGACCACCGGAAAGGGCTGCCACGTCTCGATCTAATCCAATTGCATCCAAACCAAGACCGCGCGCTACTTCTTCGATTTTAATGTCCAATGTATAAAAATCTCCGGCATCAAGAGCATCTTGTACTTCAGCCATTTGTTCTAATAATGCTTCCAATTCCTCAGGGGTAGCATCTGCCATTTTATTGGCGATTTCATTTAATTCCTCTTCTTTTTTATAAAGAGGGAGGAAGGCATCTCGTAAAACATCCCGCATAGTACGGCCTGCTGTTAAAACCGTATGCTGATCTAAATAGCCATAATGTGTACCTGGTAGCCATTCTACGCGGCCTGTGTCATGAATCGTTTGACCTGTAATAATCCCCATTAATGTGGATTTTCCAACACCATTCGCTCCGACTAATCCGATGTGATCACCTTCGACAAGGCGGAATGAAACATCTTTAAATAGGGTGCGATCACCAAAGGAATGTCCTAAATTTTCCACTGTTAATATTGCCATAATCTGTTCCTCCGATAATATATTTCAACGTTTTATAAGTTTTTAGGATATAAAAAAACTCGCGGGTTAAGACAACGCCGCGAGCTGTTTATTCAGTTCTGCTAGTTGTTTTTCCATGTTTGAAAGGCGTTCTTCTGCTTTTCGAACAGACTCTTCATGGCCTGTACTTTCAAGCTTTTCGATATCACCTTGAAGATTTATATAATCCATTTTTAATTCTGCAATTTTTTGTTGAAGTTCTGATTTAGTTAACATGAAAGTAGCTCCTTCATAATAATTTCGTACAAAATAATCGTACAAACATTGTACCATAAGAAGGGAGCTATTTTCATTAATATTCGAAGAAGGGGTATCTCGTAATATTCGGCAGATTCCATCACGTCATGGCTAGTCTATAAAGAAACCATATTATGACGTTCATAAGCAAAATCTAATAATAAGGACTTAATGACTTCATTGTTATCCGAAATTTCCAATTCAAATTGTTTTCTTACTGCCCGTTCTCGTCGTGCTTCATGCAATAATAATTCCATAACGGCATTTTGGATGTTAGATTGTTTCATCTTACGTCCTAAACCGAGATGAATAAATCCGTTATGTTCCCTTGGAAAGGCATTGTTTAATTCCCGTTCATTTTGAGCAGCTGTAATGCAAGGAATACCTACTGTTGCTACTTTATAAGGAGTATAATTCGCATTACAAATCACAATATCTGCTTCATGGAGGAGTTTTTCTAAAGCTTGGTCATCTTTAAAAATTTTCGTGTTACGGCGACTTAACACCATCATTTGTAAATCTTCTACAGAATGGCGATATTCTCGATCAATTGCAACGGTAATTTTTAGTGGGATTTGTAGCTGGGTTAAATGGCGTAAAGTTCGATAGGTTAAATTGTTTTCATCACCATCTTCATAAGCAACGACAATATGAGGTGGATTTGATAATTCGTTTGAAACCCGTTCCTTAGCAATTGCTTTAAGGGAATCTTTTACAGCAAAAGCAAAGCTACCCGATAAAATGTTTTGTGCTGTATTTTCCCTTACTTCCTCAAAAAGGGCAATAATATTGCAATCAGCTAATTCAGCACCATCGCCAAAATCATCAAAATGAACAATCGTTTTGCAGAAAGGTCTAAGCTGTTCCATTTGTTCAACTAATGTATCTTTGCCATCTTGAACGATTAAATCAGGTTCAAGACTACGAATCTGAGTTTTTAATTCTGAGTAATGGTCGAATAAAATAGGAGAAAGTTGTAAATCTGTAAAAATTTCAATTGCTTCATGTCCATCTTGTTTTAAAAATACATAAACGCTTTCTTCATCATTTAATAGTTTTGCTAACGTAGCGGCACGCTCAAGGGGATAATACCCTTTGATTGAACTATGCTCAACTACAAAAGCAATTTTCTTTTTTATCGAAGTGACACTTAGTTCATTTTTCATAAAATCCCATCCTTTCCCAACTATTAATTAAATTATGGTGAAAAATTAGAAAGTATGTGTGAAAATTAACACTATAAATTAGTAGAAACTTAGATTAACAATTTTATGCTGATTAGACGAAAAACATGAAAGGTTGTGGCGTGAAAGTGGAAATGCGTTCAGCCATCGTAGTAGGTGGGACAGGGCTTGTCGGAACGGCCCTCGTAAAACTACTTTGTGACAGTGAAGAATATGTATCGGTGACAGTTCTATCTAGAAGAAAGCTGGATTTCGAGCATCCAAAACTAACCGTTAAAGTGCGTTCCTTTGATCAATTAGAAGAAAAGGATATAGATTTTGCCCATGAAGTTTTTTGTTGTTTAGGAACAACGATGAAAAAGGCGAAGACTAAAGAGCAATTCGAAAAAATAGATGTGGAGTATCCATTACACATAGCATCTCTAGCAAAAAAATGTGGCATTATGCACTTTATTATCATTTCTGCTATCGGCGCCAGTGAAAAATCTGCCTTTTATTATAATAAGGTGAAGGGAAAGCTAGAGCGAGAATTAATGGCTTTAGAATTACCCCAATTATCGATTGTCCGACCTTCTCTATTAGTTGGAGACAGAATGGAATTTCGTTTAGGTGAGAAAACGGGTGAATGGCTATTAAAAGGATTAAATCCGTTTTTTATTGGACCGTTGAAAAAATATCGTCCAATCGAAGCAACTCAGCTTGCATTAGCAATGAAAGTCATTGCTCTTTTTGGCAAAAAATCTCCGGTAACAATATATGAATCACAGCAACTTTCTACAATGAAAATGCCTGAAGCTAAAGTAGAAAAAGCTATTCCAAGGGAACAGTTATTTAATTGGGATAAATTTAAAGAGAAAGAACCGACACCGATAGATGAAGAAGTTGTATTTAATCAAGAAAGATTAATGGAAATCAAAACGAAAAATGAACTTGATAAATAGCGTTTTCAAATGGAATGAAAGAACGTCCTCCGTAAATACTAATGGAGGATTTTTTGATTTTTAATTTGGCTGAAAGGGATGTTACAATGCTCGACAATCTACTAATTCAAATCGTTGCAATTGTAGGACTAGGAATTTTATCGCAATGGGTAGCTTGGCGATTTAAACTCCCTGCCATCGTTATTATGTCACTAGTCGGTTTGCTAGTCGGTCCTTTGTTAGGATTATTCAATCCGCAAAAAAGTTTTGGAGAAGTGTTTAATCCGACTATTGCGCTAGCTGTTGCCGTTGTTTTATTTGAAGGGAGTTTGGGCTTAGACCTTCGAGAAATTAAAGGATTCCGCCAATCGATTTTTCGTATTTCTACTTTAGGTGCCTTTATTGCATGGATTATTGGGTCCTTAGCCGCTCATTTTATAGCTGGGCTATCAATAGATGTTGCCTTTGTGATGGGTGGACTTTTTATCGTTACTGGACCTACGATGATTTTGCCATTATTGCGCCAAGCTAAGTTAAAAGAACGTCCGGCTACAATCCTAAAATGGGAAGCCATTATTGTGGACCCATTCGGTGCGTTAGTCGCCCTATTCGCACTCGAAATGGTTTTATATATGAATGGCATGATCTCGGAAGGGTCCCTTTTATTATTTTTTGTTGCTTCTATTTTTTCTGCCATTATTGGAGCAGGGGTAGGGTTTCTATTAGGCCGTTTACTGGAACATGGTTTTATTCCTGAATTTTTAAAGTCTCCAGTCGTCTTAGTCAGTGTACTTTTGGTATTTGTACTATCAGAAGAAATCATACACGAAACAGGGATACTCGCTGTCACTGCCATGGGAATTGTCATGGCAAATATGCATTTAACATCATTAAGAGAATTACTGCACTTTAAAGAAAATGTTTCTGTTCTTCTTATTTCTACGCTATTTATCATGTTAACTTCTTCTTTATCAATCGAGACGTTACTCGATATTTTAAACTGGCGTATGCTTTTATTTGTTTTAGCGATGTTGTTTGTTGTCCGACCGGTATCGGTTTGGCTTTCTACTATTGGAGTAGGATTACCGAAGCGGGAACGTCTATTACTTGGATGGATTGCACCAAGAGGGATTATCGCCTTAACCGTTTCCGGCTTTTTTGCTAGTGTTTTAACGGAATCTGGATTTGAAGATGCTGATATTATTACAGCTTTAACATTAGCATTAGTATTTGCCACCGTTTTAGCCCATGGTTTATCCATTAGCTGGCTTGCGAAGAAATTAAATTTGCAATGTACGGATGAAATGGGGGTAACGATTGTCGGAGGTAGTCCTTTTACAGCTGTTTTAGGTGAAGCGATACAAAGTTTTCAAAAACCTGTTCTTATTATCGACCGATCTTGGAGTGCCTTATCTGAAGCTCGTCAATTAGGGATAAAAACGGAAGTAGGGGACATCTTAAGTGAATATACGGAGTTTCATGTAGACTTAACTCCTTACGAAATATTAGTAGCCGCCACAGAAGAGGATGCGTATAATGCCCTTATATGCCAACGTTTCGTTCCTGAACTAGGTCGGGAACATATTTTTCAAACACCCATTCCTACGGGGGACTTAAGTGACTACAGTCAATCAATCGTTGGAAAGACATTATTTGATGAAGATTATGATATTTACACATTAAATCGTCTTATTAATGAAGGATATATGATTCGTAAAACACAGCTTACGGAACAATATACATTTGAACGTTATCTTGATGGCGATGGACATAAAACAATCCCATTATTTGCAGTGGATAAGGATCATCACCTCATATTTTTTACAAAGGGGATAAAGCGGTCATTTGATGTTGGAACAACGATCGTTAGTCTTACTTCACCAACCCGAAGAATGGAAAAAGCAATGGAAAAGGCGAATCAAACGGAAATTCCGCCAAAAGACTGAAATTTATTGAATCCAAACTTGTTCCCTACTCGTGCTTTATCGCATCTGTTACAATAACGAATGGAAATAAAAAGTGGAGGATACTCAACATGAAAATTTTACTCGTGGATGGCACTGTATTCGGTAATAAAACAGGTGCGATATTGCGTCAAGTTGAACAATATATTAAAGAATATAATAGCAGCTTAGAGCTTGAAATATTATATTTCGCTGATTTAAAACATCAAATTTTGGATGGTAGCCCATTAAATGAAGATATGCAAATGATGATTCGAAAATTTGAAGAAGCTGATGGCTATATTATTGCAACGCCAATTTATCAAGCATCGATTCCAGGCGTATTAAAAAATGCTTTTGATATGATTGACCCAAAAGCGATGCGGTATAAACCAGTTTCAATGGTAGCAAATGGTGGTACATATCAGCACCATTTAGTAGTTGAAAATCAGCTTAGACCAATATTAGATTACTTCCGTTGTTTAGTAACACCTAACTATGTATATACCCATTCATCTCATTTTGATGAAAATAATCAAATTACAGATGCTACGATTCAAGATCGTCTTCGCGAACTAGCTCGGGTTTTCGTTCAATATTGCAAGCTAAGTGAAACGTTACCGAAACTACCAGTAGATAAACATTAGTTTTCAATGACTTCCAACGCGGAAGTCATTTTTTATATAAAAAAGAGTGCTTACAGAAAGCACTCTTGACGGGTTCATATGTTTTTAAGTAGTAACTGGATTTTCAGTAGGTTCAACATCTCTATCTGGAGATACTAAGGCGTACTGTTCCCATTTACGACTTTTCCATCTAAATAATACGATGATAGCACGGGTCCATTCATCAGCAGCAATGGCTAGCCAAACGCCGACTAACCCTAAATCGAATACAAATACTAATAAGTATCCTAAAGGTAAGCTCATACATATCATGGATAAGAATCCTATTTTGACAGGGAAACGAGCATCCCCAGAAGCCCGTAACGAGTTAATGATTGTGATGTTAATCGTTCTACCAGTTTCCAACAATAAACTTAAAGCTAATACAGAAGCACCAAATTTGACTACTTCTGGATTATCGGTAAATAAGCTAACTAATTGTTCACGGAATATAGTTACGACCGCTGCGATAATTACAGTGAAAACGAGTGCTGCCTTTACACTAGACCATACTTGCTTATAAGCAGAGTCCTTATCTCCTGAACCAACAAAACGACCAACGATGATGGAAGTACCCATCCCTATCGCAATGGCGAATAGATAGGTAAACATCGAAATATTATTCGCATATTGTCGTGCGGCAAGAGCTTCTGCACCAAGGTATGTTACATAGTACAAGAATACAATTTGACAAACTTGGTACATAATTTGTTCAAAGGCACTTGGTAAACCAATGTATAAAATTTTCTGTACATATTCCTTAGAAAAGGAAAAATAGTATGCCATCTTTATTTTGACTTCTAATGCTCGATATAGTAGCCAGAAGAAAATGAAAACGGCAATTAATCGGCTAACTACCGATGAAATCGCAGCACCTTGTACCCCTAGTTCAGGAGCACCAAAGTTACCGAAAATTAAAATATAGTTTCCAACTACGTGGATAATATTCATTCCTAATGAAACAAACATCGTTTGCTTTGTCCAACCATGTACACGAATAATCGCTGCTAAAGAATTAATAACAGCTTGAAGGAATATCCCTCCTCCGACGATGATTAAATAGCTTTGTGCATGTTCAAGTACTGCTCCTTGCAAGTTCATCATGATCATTAATTGGTTGGAAGAGAAAATAAATAGGACCGACATTAATAATCCGAGGCATAAATTTAATGTAACGGCTAAAGCGGAAATTTTTGCTGCTTCAAAATACCGACGAGAACCGAGATATTGGGAAACAACGATGGCAGCCCCATTCCCGACAACTTCTAAAATTAAAATGGCGATGTGTATATATTGATTAGCTGTGCCGACCCCTGAAACCGCATTATCTGATACCGCACTTAACATAAACGTATCGGCAAGCCCCATTAACATAAATAAAAATACCTCTAAAAAAATCGGCCAAGTTAAATGAAATAAATTTAACTTTTTTGGAGGTGTTTGAAGTGTTTCGCTCATGTTTCTCCTCTTTCTAACTTATTTGATTAGGATATATTACCACAGAAAGTTCTTTCGTTGAGTAAAAAATTTATGAATAAACCGGATTAAAATCAAAAAAGCGTTTACAAAGAGATTACTTTTTAAAAATCCATATAGTTTTTGAAATTATCATAGATCCAACGGTTATGGAGAATAATAAAATTGTAAAAAAACATGAACAAACCTACAGTTAGAATGATGTTTTAAGGAATTATTTGTTTAAAAGTATGCGAATTTATGTCTTGTTTTCTTAGGTAGTGTATAATGATGGAACTTGGCTTACAATGTTAATGAATGATGGTTAACTTAGTATATTTTGTTAAAGAAATGGCTTCATCTTAAATGAAGTAAACTACTCGGTAAAGAGAAAAGGGGATTATATGGGAATAGGATGGAACTTTGATAATAGTTATGCGAGACTTTCCGATTCTTTCTATGCAAGTTTAAAGCTGCATCCAGTAAGTAATCCGAAGTTAGTCATACTGAACAAACAACTAGCAAGTGAACTTGGCTTAAATAGTGAGGAGCTTCAGAGTGAAGAAGGGGTGCAAATTCTTGCAGGTAATGTAGCCCCTGAAGGTTCTTTCCCTTTGGCTCAAGCTTATGCAGGGCATCAATTTGGTTATTTTACGATGCTAGGAGATGGACGAGCTACCCTTTATGGGGAACAAATTACTCCAAAAGAAGAACGATATGATATTCAACTAAAAGGGTCTGGTCGTACTCCCTTTTCCCGTGGAGGGGATGGACGGGCTGCCCTTGGTCCGATGCTAAGAGAATATATAATTAGTGAAGCAATGCACGGACTAGGTATACCAACAACTAGAAGCTTAGCTGTAGTGGAAACAGGAGAAAAAATTATTAGAGAAATGGAATTACCCGGTGCCATCCTAACCCGTGTTGCATCGAGTCATATCCGTGTCGGAACTTTTCAATTTATCGCTAATTGGGGAAGTTATGAAGACCTACAAGTGTTGGCGAATTATACAATTGTCCGCCATTACCCAGATATCCCTAATAGTGATCATCGATTCCTTTATTTACTTCAGGAAGTTATTAAAAAACAAGCGGAGTTAATCTGTAAATGGCAATTGGTTGGTTTTATCCACGGTGTTATGAATACGGATAATATGACCATTAGTGGGGAAACGATTGACTATGGACCATGTGCTTTTATGGACGCGTATGATCCTGATACAGTTTTTAGTTCGATTGATACAAAAGGACGTTATGCATATGGTAATCAACCGAAAATAGGTGGCTGGAATTTGGCCCGTTTTGCTGAAACACTCATTCCATTATTACATGATGAGGAGGATGAGGCGGTCGAAATTGCCCAAAATGAAATAGCGAAATATCCGCTCCTTTTTGAGAAGAACTGGCTTAGAGGAATGCGGGGAAAATTAGGATTATTTAATGAAGAAGAGCAAGATAAAGAATTAATAAACGAATTACTCGATATGATGAAGAAATATGAAGCGGATTATACAAATACGTTCCGAGCGTTAACGGTCAACAAGTTGGAAATGACTTCTCTTCACGATCAAGAAGATTTTGATCAATGGCAAAAAAAGTGGCAAGAGCGACGTTCTAGACAACAACAGTCGATGGAAGAATCGACCCAATTAATGAAAGAACGAAATCCATCAGTTATTCCTCGAAATCATCGTGTGGAAGAAGCGTTGGATGCAGCAGTAAATAATGGTGATTACAGTGTGATGGAACGTTTACTAAAAGTACTTGCTAATCCTTTTGATGATTCGCCGGAACATCAAGAATATAGCCAATTACCTGTACCTTCGAATTTACCGTATCGTACTTTTTGTGGTACTTGATTTTTCTAAAATGTTGTATGAATCTGACCAGAAATGGCAATAAAATAATATGTTTAAACAGACTTTTTTAAGAAGGAGAATGGACGAATGGATGAATTGAAAGTAGGGGAAATCTTCACGATTACCGACGAAAATGACGAGGAATTAGAAGTTGAAGTTCTTGCAGCGATTAATATTGAAGGAACGGAATATGTTGCGGTAGGATTTGTGGAAGATTTACAAGAAGAAACAGAAGAGGATATCGATGTTTTCTTCTTAAAGGTAGATGAAGAAGGAGATTTTAGTGCCATTGAAAGTGATGAGGAATTCGATAAAGTATCATCTGCCTTTGATGAAATAATGGAAGAAGAAGAGTAGTTTAAAAATTGGAAAGAAGCAAAACGCGCCTAAGATTTAGGGGCGTTTTGCTATTTTTTTTAGAATGAACGATATCTAAGGAAAGAAATGAAAAATTTCTTAACAAACATAGTTGGTTTTTCATGAACCATACTAAAGATATAGGAGTGTGTTTACATCCTTATTAAGACTATTTTTAGTTAATAATACCTATATATGCGATGTTTCAACAGTTTAAATTATATTCGGGGCAAAAATTTATTAAATAAATCAAAAAAGTCTGAAAAATAATATTTATGATTCGTTAAATTTACGTGGAAACGATTTTTTTTATAATTATTTACGATTATTTTACAAATAATCTATTTCTTTCGAATTATTTTTCTAATAATGTAGGTAATATAAAGTCTACTTTATTCGTATGAAATTTTACAATTACTAATTTACTACATGATTTACCAATAGCACATTAAACAAATAATGGAGGGCAAATGAATGCATTTTTCTAAAAAAAGTAGGGATCGTTTCTTCAAAGCAACACTGGCAACGACGCTTGTAGCTTCAACAATTGGATCCGTTACACCAACTGTGTTGGCAGCGGAATCGGAAGGGAAAAGTAATCAATCTGAAAAAGTAGCTCAATATCAACACCCAGCGAAACAAAGTGTGGATAAAAAAGAGAATGGTAAAGGGAACGGAAAAGGGAAAGACAAAGATAAGGGAAAAGGGAAAAAAGATTTTGAATTAACGATAATGCATACGAATGATTCCCATGCCCATTTAGACAATGTTCCAAAGTTAGTTACAGCTGTTGAAACAGTGAGAGCAGAAAACAAAAATACACTTCTTTTAAATGCTGGAGATGTATTTAGTGGCACTCTATTTTTTAATGAGTTTCAAGGGCAAGCCGATTTAACGTTTTTAAATTTAATGGGTTATGATGCAATGACTTTTGGTAATCATGAATTTGATTTAGGTTCTTCGCCGGAAGGTCATCAAGCACTAGTTGATTTTATTGAAGGGGCAAAATTCCCATTTGTAAGTGCTAATGTTGACTTCTCACAAGATAATAAGTTTGACGGACTATTCTCTGATTTAGTTTCAAGCAAACCGAAGGACGGGAAAATCTATCAAGGAATTGTAAAGAAAATTAAAGGCGAAAAAGTTGGGATTTTCGGTTTAACGACGGAAGAAACGGCTGCCATTTCAAGTCCTGGCAGTATCGCTTTTGAAAACTATATTAAAGAAGCAGAAAAAGCAGTAAAAGCTTTCGAAAAAATGGGTGTAGACAAAATTGTTGCCTTAACTCATATTGGATACGACGATAATGCTGAAATCGATAATGATTTAGTTTTAGCAAGTGCAGTTGAAGGAATTGATGTTATTGTAGGTGGTCATAGTCATACACAATTAGATGAACCTACTTTAGTTGTTGAAGATTTAGATGGAGAAGAAAAGGAACCAACAGTAATTGTACAAGCTTATCAGTATAGTGAATTTTTAGGCCAATTAAATCTTACTTTTGACAAACAAGGTGTTATTACAGAGTATGGTGGCCAACTGCTAGAAGTGAATTCTTTTGAAGAAGATCCAGAAGCAAAAGAGCTATTAGCTCCTTATTCGGATAGAATAGCTGAAATTACGAATGAAGAAATTGGCGTAACATTAAATGAACCCCTTACAAATCCTCGCATCACAGATAGTGGAAATACGGAAGGGGTCAGCGTCAGAAATAGTGAAACGATTCTTGGTAATTTAATTACGAACGGTATGCTTGAAAAAGCGAAACAGTATAACGAAAATGTTGTATTAGCCTTTCAAAATGGTGGCGGTATCCGTTCAGCTATTGATGCTGGACCAGTAACCGTTGGAGAAGTGATTACCGTTTTACCTTTTGGAAATACATTGGCAACGATGACGGTTACAGGTGCCGAGTTAAAAGCTGCCTTTGAAATTAGTTTTAAAGAATACCCAGCTGAAAACGGTGGATTTTTACATGTAGCTGGTGGGAAAGTTGAATTTGATTCAACAAAACCAGTTGGAGAACGGGTAGTTGCCATCTATTACAAGGATGCAGAAGGTAATTTTGTAGAAATTCAAGATGATGAAACATATACAGTTGCAACAAATGCTTTCACTGCTAAAGGTGGAGATGGTTACGACGTATTCGCAACAGCATATGCTGAAGGACGTGTGACCGATTTAGGTTTATCCGATTGGGAAAACTTCCGTGATTATTTAGTAAGTGTAGAAAGTATTCCAACATCTACTGAAGGAAGGATAGTTGATGTATCAAAGGAGGTTTCTAGGGGAGATTTAATGATCTCCCAATATATTGAAGGAAGTAGTTATAATAAAGCGATTGAATTGTATAACGCTTCTAGTTCCGTCATCGATCTTTCCGAGTACACATTAGAGATTTATACAAATGGTGCTCCTGAGAGCGTTAAATCTATGGAATTACATGGCACTTTAGAAGCTGGAGAAGCGATTGTTTTATATCATGGCCAAGCAACGGATGAAATTAAATCAGTCGGTCAAATAGAAAATTCGACGGTGATTAATTTTAATGGAAATGATCCTTTAGTTTTAAAAAAGAATGATGAAATAGTCGATTCCATTGGACAAATTGGATCAAGTAGTGATTTTGCAAAAGATGTAACTCTCGTACGAAATGCGGATGTAACGACTGGAGATGCCATCCCGACTGATGCTTTTACATTTGAGACGGAATGGACGAATTTAGGGAAAGACTCCTTTGAAAATCTTGGCCAACATCCTTACATTGTTGAAGAGCCAGGAGAGGGGGAAACAATTACCATTGCCCAAGCTCGCGAACAAGGGACTGGAGAGGTACAAGTACAAGGAATTGTAACGGGAAAATTAAAAAATACGATCCATATTCAAGATGAAACTGCTGCTATTGCTGTATATGGTTTAGCAGATTCAGTAGAAGTTGGAGATGAAGTCGTATTATCTGGAGAACTAGCGGACTATAGAGGGCTTTTGCAACTTCAAAGTCCTTCTTTAGTCGAAAGAGTCTCTACTGGAAATGAATTTTCTCCTATTGACATAACAGGTGCGGGGATTAATGAAGAGAATGAGTCCAAATTAGCAACTGTACAACAAGTAACGGTTACGGCTAATAATGGTTCAGGAAATTATGCAGCAAACGATTCTGAAGGGAATAACTTTGTTGTACGTGATGAAAATGGTTCCTTAGGATTAGAAGTAGGGAAAACCTATGATTCTCTTACTGGGATTATTCAACAATATAATAGCACGTATCAAATTATACCGCGTGGTTTAGCGGATGTGATTGAAGATGCAACAAAAGTACAGGGAATTAAACCTTCTATTAGTTCCACATTAATTCCTGTAGGAACTGCAATTGAGCTTTCAACTATAACAGAAGGTGCAACAATTCATTACACATTGGACGGTTCAGAACCAACAAAGGATAGTGCTGTATATTCAGAACCAATTGTCATCAATGAACCAACAACTATTAAAGCGATTGCTATAAAAGAAGGTTTAACGGATAGTGATATCTTTAGTATATCCTATGAAGTATATGATGAATCACCAACGATTAGCCAAATTCAAGGGGCTGATCACACATCTTCCTTTGACGGTAGTGTTGTAGACGGGGTTCAAGGGGTAATTACTTCTTTGTTTGAGTTAGATGGTAGCCAATACTTCTATATGCAATCTGCAAAGGGGACAGAAGATAATGATTCTAGTACTTCAGAAGGAATTGTTGTCTATGCAGGTAATGCTTCATCTTCATACTCATTCAAAGTGGGAGATCTAGTAAGTGTTACTGGTACTGTAGATGAATACCGTTTAGACGGATATGATGATGCGGATACAGATTTAACTGTAACGGAAATTAATGCGAGAAACGGTTCGATTACAGTTGTGAAAAGTAATGTAGAATTACCAGATCCAGTTGTTATTACACCATCTATGATTCCTTCTGAATCGATTGATGATGATGAATTAACATCCTTTGACCCAACGAGCGATGCGATTGATTTCTGGGAAAGCCTAGAAGGAATGCGCGTTCAAATTGGTGAAGGCACAGAAAGTAGCTTGCGTGTTGTTTCTCCAGAAGAGTACGGTGAAATTATAACTGTATTTGACTCAATTGAAGCTACTACAACGAACGGTGGTCTATTATTAGGTGAAACGGATACGAATCCTGAACGAATTCAACTGAAGTTATTTAACGGTGAAAAGGAAGTAACAAATGGTGGCGATATTAATACAGGCGATCAAGTTAATGGACCTATCACTGGTATTGTAAACTATGGTTATTCCAACTATAAAGTCTATGTAGATAATACAGATGTTCAAAGTAAAATAGTCGATGGTGGAAAGGCACCAGATACAACTGCTATTACAGCATCCGACGAAAAGTTAACAATCGCATCTTATAATTTGGAAAACTTCTCTGCCCAATCTGATTCAGAAAAAGTGAAGAAAATTGCTGTAGCCATTGCGGACAAATTAAATTCACCTGATATTGTTGGAGTTACAGAGATGCAAGATAATGATGGTCAAACTGATTCAGGAAGTTCAGCTGCGGATCAAAGTTATCAAACATTGATTAATGCCATCGCTGCTGAAGGTGGTCCTCAATATGAATATGTCAATATTGATCCAGAGTATAATCAAGATGGTGGAGCACCTGGTGGTAACATTCGTGTCGGTTTCCTTTATAATCCTGAACGAGTATCGTTAACTGAAGCACAAGCCGTTGGTAACGCAACTACGGGGACGGAATATGTTAATGGGGCGTTAACATTAAATCCAGGACGTATTGATCCTACAAATGATGCCTTTTCTAATAGTAGAAAACCTTTAGCTGCACAGTTTACATTTAATGATGAACAAGTTATTGTCATTGCAAATCATTGGAATTCAAAGTCAGGTGACTCACCTTTATTTGGTTCAATCCAACCACCTGTACTAGGCAGTGAACAACAACGGATTCAGATAGCTTCTATTATTCGAAACTTTGTAGAATCGATTCAATCACAAAATCCAGAAGCAAATATTGTAGCATTGGGAGACTTTAATGATTTCCAATGGACGCCTGCCCTTCAAACATTAGAAGGGGACAATGAATCAATGGTGAATATGATTTATTCATTAGATGAAGCGGATCGTTATACGTATACGTACCAAGGAAATTCTCAAGCACTAGATCACATTTTCGTATCTAGCAATCTAGTTGAGAAAGCAGTACTTGATATTTTACACGTTAATTCCGACTTTACTGAAGAATCAGGTCGTGCAAGTGACCATGATCCAGTGTTAACACAAATTGATTTTAAATAATGAAAAGGAGATGCTCAGCTAAGAGCATCTCCTTTTTCTATATTCAATTTAACCTAATGCCACATCTAAAATCATCATAATGGTAAATCCAATCATTAATGACAAGACAGCTAAGTCTTTGTTTCCTTCTTCTTGTGAGCTTGGAATAACTTCCTCTACGACAACAAAAATCATTGCACCAGCTGCAAAGGCTAATGCGAAGGGTAATAATGGTTCAATAAAAGCAACTGCCAGAAATCCAATAATGGCAGAAATAGGTTCTACCATCCCTGAAAATTGACCAAAAAGAAAACTTTTCTTTTTGGATAATCCGTCCCGTAGAAGGGGCATTGAAACTGCAGCACCTTCAGGTATGTTTTGGATACCAATCCCGATTGCTAAAGCAAGGGCTCCAGCAACTGAAGCGGAAGGGGAACCAAGGGAAGCAGCTCCAAAAGAAACACCAATAGCTAATCCTTCCGGTATGTTATGCAATGTGATGGCAAGGACTAACAAAGTACTTCGCTTTCTTCGTTTTGGTTGTATACCCTCAGCTGTTTCAATTGCTGCATTCGGATGAAGGTGGGGCAACAGTTTATCAATGGCAAAAAGAAAAGCACCACCAAGTAAAAAACCAATTGCTACAGAGAGCCATGAAGGAAAACGTCCCCCCTCTGCCATTTCTAACGCAGGGGATAGTAAAGACCAAAAGCTTGCAGCAATCATAACACCGCCGGCAAAGCCTAACATACTATCTAAAAAACGTTGATTGAAATTTTTTGTTGTAAAAACGAGTGCAGCACCTAATGCTGTCATTCCCCAAGTAAACAATGTAGCGAGTATTACTTGATAAATTGGTTTTAGTGTTAGGATAAAGTCGATCATTGAAACACCCCCTTATGTATCCCTTACCAAAATCTTCTTATAGCAAATTTTAAGCTTATAAAATGAGGAAATCAATGGATGAATGCCAAGATTATCATCATCATTGTTCGAAAAAGAGAATCATCTTTATAAAATACTCCTAATAGTAGTTTATATTTTGTACTTAAAAGATTTTTCAATAGAAGTTTGCTTTTGATGAAAAGTGAATGATCGATGTATTTTTTATGTTGCTGGTTAATAAAGTGATATAAAGAAACCTTTTTCTTTTCGTCTCCAAAATAGAAGTTATAAAAAGAGCAACGTTACGATGGTATTCCTAACATAAAAAACTTGGTAAGTTGCAAACTAACTTTAGGAGGCGGTTCTATGAATTTAGATCAACAAGTTATTTCAATTTTAAAGGATAAAATTAAACTTATTCAGACGGAAAAGGGCGCGATATATTTAGTTGGTCCGATAAAATTACCTGTGAACTTATATGATGAAACGGTTACTTTCCAATGGTATTGTTGGTTAAATTGTGATGAAGTATATCAAGATATTGAAAAAATTGTTGAAAAACTATCTTCGATTAATTTAGCTGAAATGCAGCAATCGAGTGTTCTCGTTTATGGAAATTTTACTGATGAGGATGATGCGATAATAAGAATGCATTCCATCTGTCATACAGGCGATATTTTTGGAAGTAAAAGGTGCGATTGTGGTTATCAACTGAAACAATCCATGAAAATTATTGTAGATCATGGAACAGGAGCATTATTTTATTTAGCCAATCATGAAGGAAGAGGCATTGGTTTATTTAGTAAAGCAATGGCTTACCTTCTACAAGAAAATGGCTATGACACAGTAGATGCTAACTATGCATTGGGCTTTGTTAATGATTCAAGAAATTATGACGATGCGATTCAAGTGTTAAAAGCGCTTCGTTCCAAGCCTGTCACACTTATTACAAATAATCCGAAAAAATTAGAAGCTCTGAAACAATCAGGTTTATCCGTTAATGCTAGAAGGCCATTATGGGGTGACGTTTCTGAATATAATAAAAATTATTTACAAACGAAAATTAATCGCTCTGGTCATTTAAACGAGGATGGGGCGTGTTGTAACGATTAAAGGATTTAGTTTACCTATTGAAGAAGAGGAGTTGACCAAACTGGAAAACGTGAAGGAAGACATGAGCGAGTCATCCCATTGCAGAAAAAGTCATCATCCAGAAAGCGTGAAAAAGGATTTAACGAACCGCCTTAACCGAATTGAAGGGCAAATTCGTGGAATAAAAGGGATGGTTGATCGGGATGTCTATTGTGACGACATTATCACGCAATTAGCTGCCACACAATCAGCGTTAAACAGTGTAGCGAAAGTTCTATTACAAGGTCATTTAAAGGGATGTGTTGTAGATCGTTTAGCTGTTGGGGATGAAGAAGTTTTGGACGAGTTGTTAGTGACGATTCAAAAGTTAATGAGGAAATAATATACCCCTATATAGTATTAAGAGAGCTATTAAAACATAAGGAGTGATGCAAATGGAGAACGTAACTTTAAACGTTAAAGGGATGTCATGTGGACATTGCGTGAAAGCCGTTGAAGGAAGTGTTGGTGCTTTAGATGGTGTTCATGAAGAAAAGTTAATTTAGAACAGGGAAAAGTTGATGTAGCTTATAATGAACAACAAGTAACCCTTACTCAAATTAAAGAAACGATTGATGATCAAGGTTATGATGTTGAATAGAAGTTTTTCAAGAGTGCTCTATTAAAGCACTCTCTTTCATATCAATTATATACCCTGTAAAGGTATTGGGAAGTAGGTGAAAGAAAATTGACAAATGAACAAAGGGAAACAAGTTTGCACATTACTGGCATGACCTGTGCAGCCTGTGCAACGAGAATTGAGAGGGGCCTTCAAAAATTTAAAGGAATCTCGTTAGCCAACGTAAATTTAGCGTTGGAAAATGCAACGGTACAATTTAATCCATCTGAAGTGTCGGTTACGGATATTATTCGTCGTGTGGAGCAGTTAGGTTATGGTGCCCATGTAAAAGACAATGAACGAGGGGGAGTCGATTTTCGACAACAGGCGATTGAAAAGCTAAAAGTAAAGTTCATCGTTTCGACTGTTCTTTCCATTCCGCTTTTATGGACAATGGTTGGTCACTTCACATTTACGTCTTTTCTTTATATACCGGACTTTTTAAATGATCCATGGGTTCAAATGGTAATAGCAACACCGGTACAATTTATTATTGGCTGGCAGTTTTATGTTAGTGCATTTAAAGCTTTAAAAAATCAAAGTGCTAATATGGATGTTCTTGTTGCAATGGGTACATCCGCTGCGTATTTATATAGCGTTTTTCAAACGATATCAAAAGGAACTAGTTATCATTCCCAACTTTATTTTGAAACAAGCGCGGTACTAATTACTTTAATTTTGCTCGGGAAATTACTTGAAGCGAAAGCAAAAGGTCGCTCCTCTGAAGCGATTAAAAAGTTGATGAAGTTACAAGCAAAAACTGCCCTTGTTCTACGAAAGGATATGGAAAAAGAGATTCCGCTAGAGGAAGTTGCCATTGGGGACATTATGCTCGTTAAACCCGGAGAAAAAATCCCAGTAGATGGTGAAATTCTAGAAGGGAATACGGCGGTCGATGAATCGATGTTAACAGGGGAAAGTCTTCCAATCGATAAAACAATCGGTTCAACGGTATATGGTTCTACTATAAATAAAAATGGTTTTATTAAAATGAAAGCAACAAAGGTAGGAAGAGATACAGCTTTATCCCAAATTATTAAAGTAGTAGAAGATGCCCAAGGATCTAAAGCACCTATACAGCGTTTAGCTGATAAGATTTCGGGAATTTTTGTTCCAATCGTGATTGGGATTGCGATCGTTACTTATTTAACTTGGCTTGTCTTTATAACGCCTGGAGAATTTGCTCCAGCATTAGAAGCTTTAATAGCTGTACTTGTAATTGCATGTCCATGTGCTTTAGGACTTGCAACCCCAACTTCAATAATGGCTGGTTCTGGGCGTGCAGCCGAGTTAGGGATTTTATTTAAAGGTGGAGAACATCTTGAACAAACCTATCAAATAGACACAATAGTTATAGATAAAACAGGGACAATTACAAACGGGAAGCCAGAACTTACAGATGTTTTTGTCGTAGAGGGGATGAGTGAAAGATTGTTTCTTTCTTTTCTCGGTTCGATCGAAAGGAAATCTGAGCATCCCCTTGCCCAAGCTATTGTACAAGGAATTAGTAAACGAAGAATTGAAATGAGAGATGTTCGTGAATTTGAAGCTATTCCAGGATACGGAGTAAAAGGAATCGTAAATCAAAAAGAAGTAGTTGTTGGTACACGTAAACTAATAGAGCAATACAATATTGATAGTTTTGCTGTTGTTTCTTTAATGGAACGACTTGAATCAGAGGGGAAAACCGTTATATTAGCGAGTATTGATGGACAATTTGCAGGATTAGTAGCTGTTGCAGATACAGTAAAAGAGAGTTCTAAAAAAGCTATTGAACGACTTCATAAAATGAAAATGGATGTCATTATGATGACAGGGGATAATGAGCGGACAGCTCAGGCAATTGCAAGACAAGTGGGAATCACTCGAATTATTGCAGAAGTGCTCCCTGAAGAAAAAACTGCACAAATAAAGAAATTACAAGGGATGGGAAAAAAGGTTGCCATGGTAGGAGATGGTATTAACGATGCACCAGCGTTAGCTGTTGCTAATATTGGAATGGCCATTGGTACAGGTACGGATGTTGCGATGGAAACCGCAGATATTACGTTAATTCGTGGTGATTTGAATAGTATTGCTGATGCGATCATTATGAGTCATAAAACGATGAGAAATATAAAACAAAACTTATTTTGGACTTTTGGTTATAATACTCTAGGTATTCCAATTGCAGCTGCGGGTTTCCTTGCTCCATGGTTAGCAGGAGCTGCAATGGCCTTTAGTTCTGTATCCGTTGTTTTTAATGCACTACGGTTACAAAAAGTTGAAATAAGTAAATAATCGTTTCATAGAAGAAATGTCTCCATTTTTTAAACATTATAATATGTAGTTATTTTCATGAATAGAAACGAGTTCAAAGTTCAATCCTTAATATAGAAAGAGAATATTAGGAGGATTAGAATGGGTCATAAATTATTAACTAGCATCATGACAATTGTTGCAGCCCTTTCATTGGCAGCTTGCGGAGTAAATGATACGAATAATGGAGATACGACGGAAACGGGTACGAATGTTACGAATAATCAAGAAGGAATGGATAAACAGCCAGAAGCAGATGGCGGACATGGTGAACATACTGAGCATAATGGGCAAGTACCAGAAGGGTTAAAAGAAGCAGAAAATCCTAAGTATCCAGTTGGTAGTACAGCCATTGTAAACGCAAGTCATACAGATGGAATGGAAGGGGCAGTAGCAACGATAAAGGCTGCCTATGATACGACGGTTTATTCCGTTTCTTACACACCTACGAACGGTGATCCTTATGAGGAAAATCATAAATGGTTTGTAGAAGGGGAATTGGACCCGGTTGACGAAGGAACGTTAGATCAAGGGGCTGATGTAATTATTAACGCAGACCATTTAGAGGGTATGTTAGGTGCGCAAGGCGTCATTGATACTGTTGAAGAGACAACTGTTTATGTGGTTGATTATACGAACTCATTAGGAGAAACTGTAACAGATCATTATTGGTTAAAAGAAAGTGAATTAGCCCCAGAGCAATAATCGGGTGCCCAATTAAAGTGCTTCTTTAATTGGGTATTTTTTTTATTTCGAAAGTAACATAAGAAGGGTAACTTGAAACTTGTTTTATAAAAGCAAAAGTTAGAATAATGTTAACTTAATATTGAATAAAATAAGAGTATTCCAGCAAATTCATGTTAATGGCAATGTGCAAATTCCATGTTTCAAATGAATTTTTACAATTACTCTTTGAAATTTTTAGAATAGTCTGATAAAATCGGATAACACTGATTAATTCATAATCAGCGACTATCAAACAAAAGAGGGAAATAAAATGAAGTACTCCGAAAAAATTTTAAATACGCCATCATCGTTTATTCGAAATATTTTAAAGGTGACAGATGCACCAGATGTCATTTCCTTTGCAGGAGGATTACCAAATCCTATCTCGTTTCCGATTGAAGATTTACAAAAATCGATTCATTGTGCCATTGAAGAAAATGGAGCGAAATTATTCCAATATTCTACTACAGAAGGTTATTTACCATTACGCCAATATATTGCTGATAAATATAAAAAGGACTATGGCTTAAATTTCAATCCTGAAGATATTCTTATTACAACCGGTTCTCAACAAGCATTACAACTTATTTCGCAAGTTCTTGTAAATAAAGGAGAAGGAATTGTTATGGAAGAGCCTGGTTATTTAGGAGCTATTCAAGCCTTTACTTTAGCTGAACCAAGTTTTTATTCTGTTCAGTTAAAAGAAGATGGGCTAAATGTAGAACAATTGGAGAATACGTTAAAGCATAATCAGCATATTAAATTTATTTATCTTGTACCAAATTTTCATAACCCAACAGGTATTACATATACGAAAGATAATCGGGAAGCTATTTATGAAGTGATAAAAAAATATGATGTTGTTTTAATTGAAGATGATCCTTATGGTGAATTGCGTTGGAGTGGTGAAAAAATACCTTACATTGGTGCTGGACGTTTAGAGAATTCAGTATTGTTAGGTTCCTTCTCTAAAATTGTCACACCAGGGATGCGAATCGGCTATATGGCAACGAAAAATAAAGAACTTATGAATCATGTGAATACAGCTAAACAAGCAACGGATTTGCACACGAACATTTTTTCCCAAATGATTATTCACAAATATTTAGTAAACAATGATTTACGATCCCATATAGAAAAAATCGTTCAACTGTACAAAACTCAAGCCGAAACGATGTTAAATGCAATAGCAAAATATTTCCCTACTTATGTGAACTATACAAAACCAGATGGGGGCATGTTTATTTGGGTGACGCTTCCGGAAGGAACATCTTCTTTGGACTTATTTTATAAAGCGATGGAAGAAAAAGTAGCCTTCGTACCAGGAGATCCATTTTATACAAATAAATCGAACGTCAACACATTCCGTTTAAATTATACAAACACTTCTCCGGAAATAATCGAAGAGGGAATTAAACGATTAGGGAACATTCTATATTCTTTATCGTCTGAAAAACAAACTGTATAATGGTACAATCTAAAAGGTAGAAACGTTTATGGCGTTTTCTACCTTTTATAAGTGTAAATAAAGTTGATGGGATTGTATTCGTTATATAAGTGAATTATTATATAATCATACGATTATATATGAGCGTCAATGGTGTAGGAGGAACATGGATTGTTAACATCTGTTTTGGCAACAATTATTTTTTTAGTAACATTAATATTTGTTATTTGGCAGCCGAAAAGTTTAAATATCGGTTGGACCGCTTGTGGCGGAGCAATACTTGCATTATTAGTAGGTGTAGTTAATTTTGAAGACGTTAGTGAAGTTATAGGGATTACTTGGAATGCCACTTTATCTTTTGTAGCGATTATTTTGATCTCATTGATTTTAGATGAAATTGGGTTATTTGAATGGGCTGCTTTACATATGGCTAGAGCTGCAAAAGGTAATGGGATAAAAATGTTCGTTTATGTTAGTATTTTAGGCGCTATTGTCGCAGCATTATTTGCAAACGATGGAGCGGCTTTAATCTTAACACCTATTGTTTTAGCGATGGTTCGAAATTTAAATTTTCAAGAAAAAATGATTTTCCCATTCATTATGGCAAGTGGATTTATTGCAGATACAACATCACTACCGTTCATTGTAAGTAATTTAGTTAACATTGTGTCGGCCGATTTCTTTAGTATCGGATTTGTTGAATATGCTTCGAGAATGATTATTCCAAACATCTTCTCTTTAGTTGCAACAATTTCAGTATTACTAATTTACTTTAGAAAAAGTATTCCAAGGAATTATGACATTTCTAAATTAAGAAATCCAAATGAGGCAATTAAAGACCATAAAATGTTTCATTTGTCATGGTATGTACTTGCGTTATTATTAATTGGTTACTTTACAAGTGAATTTATTGGTACGCCAGTTTCAATCATTGCTGGTGTCATTGCAATATTTTTCTTATTAATGGCTAGAAGAAGTTCAGTCGTGAATACAACTGCTGTTGTAAAAGGGGCACCATGGAATATCGTCTTTTTTTCCATAGGAATGTATGTTGTTGTATATGGTTTAGGGAATGCTTGGTTAACAGGGTCATTAGCTAGTGTTATTGAAACCTTTGCACAACAAGGTTTATTTGTAGCTACAATTGCTATGGGCTTCATCGCAGCAATTTTGTCGTCTGTGATGAACAATATGCCAACTGTTATGATTGATGCGTTAGCCATTGCAGAAACGAATACTAGTGGGATTATAAGAGAAGCTCTTATCTATGCGAATGTAATTGGTTCTGATTTAGGTCCAAAAATTACACCAATTGGTTCTCTCGCAACGTTAGTTTGGTTACACGTTTTATCCCAAAAGGGAGTTAAAATCTCTTGGGGAACTTATTTAAAAACAGGGATTATACTTACAATACCAATATTATTTATTACGTTATTAGGTTTATTTTTAACTTTGCTTATTTTATAAAGGAGAATCACTGTGGCAAAAAAAACACTCTATTTCTTATGTACGGGAAACTCATGTCGAAGTCAAATGGCTGAAGGATGGGCAAAACAAATTTTATCATCAGATGAATGGGAAGTAAAAAGTGCTGGGATTGAAGCTCATGGAGTAAATCCAAATGCAATTAAAGCAATGAAAGAAATTGGAATTGATATTTCAAACCAAACATCCGATATTATCGATTTGGAAACATTAAATAATGCTGATTTAGTAGTTACTTTATGTGGTGATGCAGCAGATAAATGTCCTGTTACACCACCATCTGTAAAACGTGAACATTGGGGCTTTGATGATCCAGCGAAAGCACAAGGTACGGAAGAGGAAAAGTGGAAAGTGTTCGAGCGGGTTCGAGATGATATTGGAGCAAGAATAAGAAAGTTCAAAGAAACAGGTGAATAATGAAGGATTATTTCCGTTTTAAGAAGCTACCATTATGGTAGCTTTTTTTAATTTGGAAGCTATTCATTGGTTAGACGAATATTAGCAAGATACGTAGATGGTTTTACATAAAACTAAAATGGAATAAAAAAATTCAGAAAAATAGTTGTATTTTGCAAATAATTAGTGTATAAATAAATTAAGAGGTGAGATGATGGAAAACAAACGTGATATTTTCCATTTACTAACGAGAAGATTCGGTTTATTGGATAAAAATTGCTGTTCTGTAGGCAACTTTGATATATCAATCGTTCAAAGTCATATCCTTTATGAAATTGACAAACATGTTGAACCATCTATGCAGCAAATTGCCGAATCGTTAGCAATGGATATTACGACATTTAGTAGACAAATCCAAACATTAGTAAATATGGAACTAGTTAAAAAAACTCCTTCATCACAAGATAAACGAGTATCCATTTTGAGTTTAACTGTGCAAGGGAAATTCGTTGCAACAAGTATTGACCAATCAATGAATGCTTATTTAGACGAAGTATTTTCACATATGAATGAATTTGAAAGAGAGACTGTTATACGTTCGCTAAAATTATTAAATGAAGCGATGTCAAAATCCACAGTTTGCTGTAAACCATTATATTAAGCAAGAGAAATCTTGCTTTTATATTTAATTAATACTTGCAAAATACAAGTAAAATAATTAGGAGGTTTAATGATGAAAAATGAAAGAGACTTAGGCATTATAACGAATTGCTGTAGTTCACCAAGTCAATACGTTCATTCGGAAACGGATAAACACTCAAACGATCGTATGGATCAATTACCTATAGCTATTATCGGTGCTGGTCCGATTGGTTTGGCAGCTGCTGCTCATTTAGTGGATCGTGGCCAAAACTTTATACTGCTAGAGGCGGGTTCAGGAGTTGGTCATCATGTATTGGAATGGGGTCATGTACGCCTATTTTCCCCTTGGCAATATAACATTGATAAAGTTGCAAAAAAATTGTTAAAGAATAGTGGGTGGAATGAGCCCCCTAAAGATGTTCTTCCAATTGGTAAGGAGTTAGTAGAAAATTATTTAGAACCATTAGCAAAACTTCCAGCAATTGAAAAAAATCTTCACTTACATTCAAAAGTTGTGTCGATTAGCAAAAAGGGGCTAGATAAAATGAAAAATCTAGCACGGGAAGAATCATCCTTTATGATCTATGTCGAACAGCAAGGGATTACTAAAAGAATTGAAGCGAGGGCTGTAATTGATGCAACGGGAACATGGTCACAACCTAACCCAGTTAATGCAGATAATATTTGGACATCGGAAGAGCGAAAACTGAATGAACAAATATATTATGGCATTCCTGATATTAAAGGAAGCCATAGAGAAAGATACGAAGGAAAAAGGGTGGCAGTTGTTGGTGGTGGTCATTCCGCAATTAATACAATTCTAGAGCTTTCTCTACTTGGAGATAATGTGGAAATTTCCTGGATTATGAGAAAGAAAAGAGTAGAGGATGCATACGGAGGAGAAGAAAAAGATGCACTTAAAGGAAGAGGGGAACTAGGTAGTCGTATTCACCAATTAGTTGATGGGGGTTTTGTTAAAGTGTTAACACCTTTTACAATCCGCCAATTAAATTCAAATGAAAATGGTATTGATTTAATCGGAGAATATGAAGGGAATGAATTCACGTTATCCGGAATCGATGAAATTATTACGAACACAGGTAGCCGTCCAGACTTCTCCTTCCTACGGGAAATTAGATTAAGTGTAGATGCAGCAACTGAAAGTGTAGAGGCATTATCCCCATTAATAGATCCAAACCTTCATAGTTGTGGTACAGTACGGCCGCATGGTGAAGAAATATTAAGACAACCTGAAAAAAATTTTTATATAGTTGGGATGAAAAGTTACGGACGTGCCCCTACATTTTTAATGGCGACAGGTTATGAACAAATCCGTTCTATTGTTTCTTATCTTTCGGGGGACATAGAGGCTTCGAAAAGGGTAGAGCTTGAATTGCCTGAAACGGGAGTTTGTAGTATTAACTTAGTTTCTGATACTTCAAATTGTTGCTGTAACTAAGGGGGAATAAAAATGACTGTTAATCACGGTGGTAACTTGCCAAAAGAGTATTTCTTGGCTTATATAAACCTTGTGATGAATGCCCATAATTGTTCATTAAATCAGGCGGAAGATTATATGTTGGACCATTTTTTAAAGGGAATATCTATTCTTTTGGAACCTACACTTATTCTAACTTTGTAAAAGCAGTTCAGGAATTTTCAGAAGTAAAAAGAACTATGACATAAAGTGAGTCAAAAAATAGATTTTTTAAGGATAACTCAACTCAGATGCTTTAGAGTTGAGTTATTTAAAAAAAAGGAGGAATGAAAATGGCTGTTGAAATTAGAACGATGGTGAAAGAGGATTGGGAAGATGTAAAGAACATTTATTTAGCAGGAATTGCAACGGGAAATGCAACCTTTGAGGTAACTGCACCTAGTTATGAAAAATGGGATAGCACCCATCACCCAACATGTCGATTTGTTGCGGTAGAAGGTAACGAATGCTTAGGTTGGGTTAGTTTAAGTCAAGTATCAAATCGTTCCTGCTACGCCGGGATTGGTGAGGACAGTATTTATATAGCACCAACTGCGAAAGGAAAAGGAATAGGTACAATGTTGCTAAATAAACTAATAGAAGAAAGTGAAAAATTAGGTTATTGGACATTGCAAACATCAATCTTCCCCGAAAATAAGGCCAGCCTTCATTTACACGAAAAAGCAGGTTTTCGAGTTGTTGGAATACGTGAAAAAATCGGGAAGTTAAATGGGGTTTGGAGGGACGTTGTCTTTTTAGAAAGAAGAAGTAATAAAATTTAACATAGTTAGTAGGAAGCCATGTTACTAAATTTTTATTTGTAACCTAATCTTGGGTATCTACCTTGGATAGATTGAAATGTTAACGACTGTTTCATGCACTCTTAATTAAGGGTGCTTTTTATTTTTGAGAACGACGGAAAGGTGAGAGTCCTATATTCTTTTTATGTATAAAAAGATTGATAATACTCAAAATAGTACGGATGGAGGTGAAAAAATAGTGGATAAAAATAACAACCGTCGACAAGACCAAAACAACCGTGAAGAATTCGCAGAAGATTTAAATTTTAGCCGTAATCAAAACGAAAATAACCGTGAAGAGTTTGCTGAAGATTTAAATTTCAATCGCAACCAAGATGCAAACAATCGTGAAGAGTTTGCAGAGGATTTAAACTTAAACCGTGATCTTGATCAAAATAAAAACAACCGTGAAAATCGCTAAGGGAAAACCTAAGTGATGAACTTATAAACCCCGAATAGGGAACACTTACGTACAGTGTCCTTATTCGGGGTTTTTTAAAATAAAATTCCAACTTTCAATAAGGAAACTGCGTTATTTAAAATAGTGTTTTCTATCTTCTATTTTGTGATTTTATTTTTATGAATAAACTTTATTCCGACGCCAATAATAAATAGGAATTCAGGGGAGGTAGTTTTGGTGGAAATACCAGCACGTGTAGGAGGAAAAAATGAAAAAAATAGTGAAGGTAAGCTGAAATGGTGGCAACTTTCCTTAATTGGCGTTGGTTGTACAATTGGAACAGGTTATTTTCTCGGATCAGGTATTGGTATATCAAAAACTGGCCCTTCCATTGTGATTTCATTTATACTCGCTGGGCTAACAGCAATGATTGTTTCGGAGTTACTTGGAAAAATGTTTGTTCAGGATCCGCAAAAAGGTTCGTTTCGATCATATGCTAAAAAGGCTTTTGGACGTTGGGCTGGATTCAGTAGTGGATGGGTATATTGGTTTTCAGAAATGCTTATTTCCGGTAGTCAATTGACAGCCCTTTCGATTTTAACTCGCTTCTGGTTTCCGAACATTCCGTTATGGATTTTGGCTTCGATTTATGCTGCCCTAGGAATTATCGTCGTATTAATCGGAACAAAAGGTTTTGAGAGAGCAGAAAACTTATTTGCAGTCATGAAAGTCGCCGCTATTTTTATGTTCATTATACTTGCTACCCTTTTGCTTTTTGGATTTTTCGGTGGTAGTATTCGTGACTTTAATGTTCCGAACACTCCAGATGAATTATTTGCCAATGGATTAACTGGTTTATGGTCATCCTTAATTTTTGGTTTTTATGCTTTTGGTGGTATTGAAATCATGGGTATTTTATCAGTAAGGCTCGAACAAAAGAAAGAAGTAATCAAATCGACGACAGTCATGTTAATCATGTTATTGTCCATTTATATAATTTCTATAGTTTTGGCTTCAACTTTAGTTGCATTTGATCAGTTTAATGCCGAAGAAAGTCCCTTTGTTATTGCTCTAGCGGATTACAATTTAAATTTTTTCCCTCATGTATTTAATGCAGGAATTATTATTGCAGGTTTTTCTACAATGGCTGCTTCTTTATTTGCGGTCACTAGTATGCTTGTTACGATGGCTGAAGAAGGAGATGCACCGAAACTTTTTTCAAAAAAAGGGAAACTTAAAGTGCCACCTTTCGCATTAGCATTAACGATTTCCATTTTAGTCATTTCGATTGTTATTTCTAGACTCGTACCAGACAAAGTATATGAGTATATTACAACAGCAGCTGGATTAATGCTCATTTATAATTGGTTTTTTATTCTTGTATCATTCCCTAAACTAATCAAAGCAACAACCTTTGACCATATAAAGCGAATTTCAGCGATGTTACTAATATTACTTGCAGTAAGCGGCACTATTTTTGATAAAACGAATCGCATGGGTTTTTTCGTGAGTATACTCTTCGTTGCATTGGTCTTGATTGTCATACTATTTATGCGAAAAGGGAAGAAGAAAAAAAACGAATTACCTCGAGGGGTTTAACTTTGTCATGAGAGAAATAGTAATTTAAAGGCTTGTACACCAAAATACACGCCAAATCCAATGAGTGATAGTCCTGATATGATTGAAATAGCACCTAATAATTTTGTTGTTAAAATTTTTCTGAAGCTACTAGCAATAAAAGCCATCGTAATATCCCAGATGAATAATCCGACAAAAATAGCTAAGCTATATAAAATAATATGGTCTATATCGTAAGTTGAAACGGTTTTTGCAAGAACAGAACCAAAAATACCTAGCCAGAACAGCATAGATAATGGATTCGTGATGGATAATAAAAAACCGTAAAAAATGATTTTTTTAATGAATTTCCCTTTACGTTTTTCATTTTTACTTCTTTTCCAGCATTCACAATACTATCAACGCCTGTATAAATAAGAACAAAACAACCAAATGACCATAATAATGTTTGCATAAATGGTGTTTCAAGAAAATGAAACACCCCTAAATAAACAATAAGCATATAGATAGCATCAGCTAACATTGCACCTAATCCGACTAGCCATGCATGTCCAAAGCCACCATATATACCTTTCGTTAATTGTGCTGCGTTTACGGGACCGATAGGGGCAGCAAGTGACATCCCTAGAAAAACGTATACAAAAAATATACTCATTTTATAACTCCTTTAGTAACAGATAGATGGTTTTTACCATCCTATTCATTCTTTGAACGTAATAGGACAGATTATTAAATCTTCACAATCTAAATATTTTTAAGGAGTAGAACTAATGCCCGTTTATGTATATCAGACCTTTGAAATTAACCAAGGAAAATTTAAAGAGGCCATCGAAAACTTACAAAACATTAAAAAATACCGAAATGAACATTATGATCATACTGTTGAAGTGTTCATTCCTATTACTGGTCAAGATTATAAGTATGCACTACTTGCAACATACGAGGGGTTAGGGGAAATGGAAATTCAAAATCGTAAAATGTACGATGATGATGAGTATTTAAAGTTAATTGGTGATTTTTTCTTAGAACATGTTGTTCAAGGAACGATGTATACTCAAATGTTCCGGGGGATTAATAAAAAGATTTCGAGTAAAGAAGAGAAATAAGAATATTTTAATATTGTCCCATTATTTTTCGAGTAATGGAATATTATTAAATGATAAAAAGCCATACTTACAGCGTAAAAAAGATGCGCACTGACCTAAAAAAATGAGACAAATAAAAACACCTTTCGTTGAAAAACGGGTATTAAACCTATAAATCCAACGTGGAGGTGTTTTTTCTATGGGAACAAGAGTTAGTTATCCAGTAGAAATTAAAATGAAAGCAATCGAAATGAGATTAGCAGGAATACCTGTTAATCAAGTTTTAGAAGAATTGAATATTCGAAATTATACACAACTAAAAACGTGGATGAAGTGGTATCGAAATGGAGAACTTCATCGCCTTGAACAGCCAGTTGGAAAGCAATATACCTATGGTAAAGGACCAGAATATGAAAATGAAACAGCTAAATTAAAGGCTGAGAACCGTTATTTAAAGCAACAAATTGAAGTTTTAAAAAAGTACGCAGAATGGGAAAGGAAGTGGTACCAAGAATAGTTGTGCAATTGGTAGAAGAACTAAAAGAAGTCATGACAATTGGCGAAATCTGTGACCACTTGGGGGTAGGTAGATCATCTTATTATCGTTGGAAAAAGAATAATAACGTTGAAACAAAGAAAGACATTCGGGATAAGAGAATTGGTGAGTTGTGTAAACTTCATAAATATCGATACGGATACCGAAAAATCACAAGCATTTATGGAGAACCGATAAGTGAAAATACAGTACAAAAAGTAATGCAAAAATATGGTTGGCAGTGTCGAGTAAAAGTGAAGAAACGTAAACGCACTGGACAACCAGCATACGTCGCACCGAATTTATTAAATCGTGAATTTACAGCGGAAGCACCATTTGAAAAGTTAGTAACAGATATTACCTACTTGCCTTTTGGTCAATCAATGATGTATCTTTCAAGTATTCTAGATGTCTTTAATGGCGAGATTGTAGCGCGTACAATCGGATTTACTCAAGATACAGAGTTTGTTTTAGATACATTAAATCAGCTACCAGAATTACCTGAAGGCTGTATCCTGCATAGCGATCAAGGTTCTGTATATACGTCCTATGACTATCAAAAGGCAGTAAAAGAAAAAAGAATTACCATGAGCATGTCTCGTAAAGGCACGCCCGCTGATAATTCTCCAATTGAAACGTTTCACTCCTCGCTAAAGTCTGAAACGTTCTATCTCGACGGAATCAATCGCACAACGAATGCGCATGTGATCCAAATCGTCGAAAACTATATAAAATATTATAACAATATCCGTATTCAAACGAAACTAAACAGCCAATCGCCGGTTAAATACCGTCAACTAACTGTAAAGTAGGGTGTTTTCTTATTGTCTCAAAAATGATGGTCAGTACCATGTAAGTATGGTTTTCATATATAGTTAATCTAATTTTAGTCCTTTTAAAGCTTCTGCCAACGCGTTATTTATATGTTCTTCTATTTTTTATTGTTAGAAAATCTTTATAAAAAGTTGTATTATAGACCCTAAATTTTCTTATTTCCCCAGTAATAAGTTTAACATAGAATTTATTTTCATTATAATATTGCTATATGTGTTACTACCAGTTATTTTCATATGATTATAGAAGAAAATTTTCCCTCCCTTTAATAAGTTGATTAGGAACTCATTATTTGGCAATTTAAACATCTCGTCCCCTAATTTAATATTTATTACATCATTATTCATTTTTTTGAAAGATAGTTTTATTTCATAACCTGGTAGAATAGTCTCGACAAATTCCTCCATTAAATAAGTATGGATTATGTCTGTAAAAACCATCCAATAAATCGGAAGGTAGTCTAAAAACTCCTCACCAAAGATGATCAAATCATTATGAAGAATTCTAATAAAACCGTAATAATACTCATCTTTGCTATTTTTAATAATGCGTTCAATTTCCTGATACCTATCTTTATCCTCAATGTTTATAAACTTCTTTTCAAAATCTTTAGGTGTTAATGGAACTTTCACTTCAATATTTGGGACTAATATAAATGTTTCTACTTTCATAGAATTAACCCTCCGCTTCATTTAAGGAGCAATATAGGTAGTTAATGGATACAATTGAGTAACTCTATTATTAACTAAATCTACACCTACTCTATATGTTATACCATTATAAGTGTAAGTTATTTGATTTGTGAAACTCCAACCTTTACTTCTTGCAGCGCTAATAGCAGTTGCATTTCTTTGAACTGCTTGACTTGCAATGTGATCAAGTGTCCTAGTACTCATATTTTTTACAAAAAACGTTTGTCCATTTTGTGGAGCTCTTATTCCAGCATTCCAGTAATTCATATGATGTCTTTGAAGGAAGTGCTGCATATCTTGTTTGGTAATTTTATAAGACCTACCACCAGCAGAAAAGACACGAGGAGAGTAATTTGCGATTACAGGTGCTACTCTGCTAACGGGTTGTGAAGTAACTGTTGCCAGGGTAGCTGAGGTTGCAGTTCTCTTCAAATAATAACGGTATGTTCCACTTACCAACGCTCTTACTGCTATTACTGCAATATATCCACAAGGTGGGCCACACATTATTTGGTATTCATCTTTTCTAATTGCTTCATCGGGTACAAAGTTATCTTCTAAAGTAATAGGAGAGTGTAGTTCTAATTCTTCTTGTCTTTCGAAGTAATCTATAAATTCTTTTTCGCCTTCAGTATTTACTAAGTAGCTAGTTGTTTTTATTAGTTTTATATTATTTTCTATAGAATACTTTTCATGATATTCATATTCTTCATGACCGATAGAAAGTCTGTATATTTTTTCATTTTCAGTCTCTTTTATTATAGTCGATGGGAAAATATTAAGGTCATCTGATGACAATGAGCTTGAATTTTCGGATTTTTCATTTTCTAAAATTATTTTATCTGATTCTGCATCTAAGGCTTGAGCAACTGTACTAAGTGGTACTAGAACTGCATTTAAAATCAAAAGTATTAGTGTAAACCAAATCATTCTTTTTAATAATTGTTGCACATTATAACACTCCTTTTTATATTATATTTTACAGAGTATAATTGGTTTATATATACTCTTTATACAAATATATACAATTAATGAGTTGTAGGCAATCTCCTCTTTATTTAACTTCTAATAAATTATATATGTATTAGAAACACTGTTGAGATATTGTGTTGTAGTTAATATTAATAAAAAATATAGTAATAAAATAATGGTTAACTTTTTATGCAAGATAGGTTACCTTCTTTAAGAGTTTAAAGAAATATCAAAATAAACAATTAAAGCGTGAAATTAAATTAAAACGAATTTCTATTATTACAACAAAGAAATGAAAATTCCTATTCATATGTTCTAAAAGTTATGGCGAAAAGCCTGGTATTAGCTGAGAAACCTTCGGTAGCTCACGGTATTTAGATGTACTAAAATACAATAATAAAGGTTACGACTATTTATATGGAAATCGATATATTGTTGGTCACTAGGATATCCTGGTAGATCCAGAAAGTTACGATCTAAAAACGTGGAATATAGAAGATTTACCCTGTTACCTGACCATTTAAATTAATGGTTATTAAGCAATCTTGTAAGCAATTTAACTCCTTAAAAGCCCAATTTTTACATGTAACATGCCTCCAACGAATGAATTTATTTCTTCACTGAGTGGTAAAGTCGGAAGATTATTTAAAGAAATGGATCAAAAAGAATTTGAAGAAATTTTAGTGAAGATAAAATAATTCATTTGATTTAAATAAAGCACCTTAATTATTGAAAGTATTCAATAATTAAGGTGCTTAAATCATTAGACTTAATCAATTTTTATTCCTTTTAATAAATCTGCAAAAGGATTATTTAAAGGTTCTGCCTCTTTTTCTTGCTGTTTCAAGTACTTTTGTACACTTCGTTTATCCACTTTTCCTCCGCCTTCTTTTTTACGTCTTGCTTCAAAAGTCGATAATTTTTCACGATAGCCACATTTACATACGAATATTTGGCCATCTCCTTCACCGCGTAACTCTAACTTTTTCTTACATTGAGGACAACGAGCATTGGTCACACGGGATACGTTTTTGCGATGGCCGCATTCCCGATCTTGGCAAACGAGCATTTTTCCTTTTTTGCCGTTTACTTCTAACATCGGTTTTCCACAATCAGGACAAGACTTTGTGGAAATGTTATCATGTTTATATTTTTTATCGCTTGATTTAATTACTGAAACAATTTCTTTTGTATAATTTTTCATTTCAGAAATGAAGACTTCTTTTTTCAATTTACCGTGGGCGATTTTGTCCAATTTTTGTTCCCATTCAGCTGTTAAAGTAGGGGACTTCAAATCTTCTGGTACTAAATCTAAAAGCTGGCGACCTTTGGATGTGATATAAATCTCTTTACCGCCACGTTTTTCGATTAAGAAAGAATTAAATAATTTATCGATGATGTCTGCTCGAGTTGCAACGGTCCCTAATCCACCTGTAGATTTTAACGTTTCAGCTAATTGTTTGTTTTGAGTGTCCATATATTTCACAGGGTTTTCCATAGCGGACAGTAGTGTTGCTTCAGTGAATCGAGCAGGCGGTTTTGTTTGACCTGAAGTTTGAGCAATTAATTGAGTCGTTAAAGTTTGCCCTTTTTCTATTCGTGGCAAAATTTGCTCTTTCACTTCATCTGCTGTTTCTTCATCATCGAACCGGTTTTCATAAACTTCTTTCCAACCGCTCGATAAAATTGTTTTTCCCCGGGCAATGAAAGTTTCATCCCCAATTTTAGCGCTTAAGGTTAATTGTTCATATTCAAAAGCAGGGAATAGGACAGCTAAGAAACGTTTTACAACTAAATCGTATATTTTACGTTCTTTATCATTAAAATTAGAGAAATTCACATATCCTTCTGTTGGAATGATGGCATGGTGATCGCTTACTTTACTATCATCAACAAAGGATTTGTTCGCTTTAATTGGTTTGGATAATACTTTATTTGTCAGTTGACGATATTCACCAATACCACAAGCTTTCAGTCTCTCGGGCAATGTTGCTACAATATCGCTGGAAAGATAACGAGAGTCTGTACGAGGATATGTTAAAACTTTATGCTGCTCATACAATTTTTGCATAATATTTAATGTTTCTTTTGCGGAATAACCAAATATTTTATTGGCATCCCGTTGAAGTTCTGTTAAGTCATAAAGGCCAGGTGCAAATGTCTTTTTTGCTTTTCGATCAATGCTCGTAACGATAGCATTTTGTTTACCTAGTTTCTTAACAATAGCATCCATTTTTTCTTTATTAAAACTTCGGGTATTTCCTTGGGCATCTTGCCATGTTAATTTTAAGTTTTCTGTTGTCTGTGCTTCAATTCCATAATAAGTTTGTGGTTTGAAGTTTTTAATTTCCTCTTCTCTTTTCGCAATAATCGCAACGGTCGGTGTTTGAACTCGACCACAATTTAATTGGGCGTTAAAACGAGTAGTTAAAGCTCTTGTTGCATTTAACCCGATATACCAATCTGCTTCGGAACGAGCGACGGCAGAAGCATATAAGTTTTCGTAGGCTTTCCCAGGTTTTAAGTTTCTAAAACCTTCTTGAATTGCTTTATCTGTTACTGATGAAATCCATAAACGTTTAATAGGTTTTCGAACTTTTGCTTTGTCAATAATCCATCGGGCAACAAGTTCACCTTCACGACCTGCGTCGGTGGCAATAATAATTTCCGTTACGTCACCACGTAACAATTGGGATTTGACGGCGTTAAATTGTTTACCAGATTGCTTAATAACTGTTAGTTTTAACCGTTCTGGTAACATTGGTAAATCTTCTAAATTCCACGTTTTATATTTCAGGTCATAACTTTCAGGGTCAGCAAGAGTGACTAAATGACCTAATGCCCAAGTTACAATATATTTTTCCCCTTCTAAATAACCGTTTCCTTTTTTATTACATTTTAAAACTCGAGCTATGTCGCGCGCTACAGATGGTTTTTCAGCTAGCACTAAGCTTTTTGCCATGACAAACATCCTTTCTACATTCCATAAGTTTAAATATAGCATAGGTTTAATATACTTTCAGTTGATAAAGCGGACGGAAGAAAATGTGGAAGTTCATCAACCTATTGTTAAATTAATTGTTCGAAAATTTCAATAAACTATTAATTATAAAAGTTAAATATTGTGTAGGTGTCAAAAAAACGAATGAATTGTAAAGCTAATGTAAATTTTATATTGCAGTTTTGTAATAACGTTTACATCTCATGTGAGAATAATGAATAATAGTGTCGACAAGATTGAAAGGGTGGAACAAAAAGATGGATTGGCAGACGATGATTTTCCAATTTTTAGGTGGGCTAGGTTTATTCTTATTTGCAATAAAGTATATGGGGGACGGTCTCCAAAAGGCAGCGGGGGATCGTCTTCGTGAAATATTAGATAGATTTACGACAAATCCATTAATGGGTGTTTTAGTCGGAATAGTTGTAACAGTATTAATTCAATCAAGTTCAGGAACAACGGTTATTACCGTTGGGCTAGTTAGTGCTGGATTTATGACGCTACGCCAAGCCATTGGGGTTATAATGGGGGCCAACATTGGTACGACTGTAACAGCCTTTATAATTGGTTTTGATGTAGGGGCGTATTCTTACCCAATCATGGCACTTGGTGCTGTACTATTATTCTTCTTTAAAAAGAACATGATTCAAAATATCGGACAAATTTTATTTGGGTTTGCAGGACTTTTCATTGGTTTAGAAATGATGGGCGATGGTATGAAACCATTGCGTGATTGGGATGCCTTTATTGATTTAACAGTAAGTTTTAGTGATCATCCAATTTTAGGTGTACTCGCTGGGACTTTGTTTACAGTCGTTGTTCAATCTTCATCGGCAACAGTAGGTATTTTACAAGGATTATATGCAGAAGGGTTGATTCCTTTACAAGGTGCACTTCCAGTGTTGTTTGGGGATAACATAGGGACAACGATTACCGCGGTATTAGCTGCTTTAGGCGCCTCAGTCGTTGCTCGTCGTGCTGCAGCTTCCCATGTCCTTTTTAATTTAATTGGTACAGTGATATTCCTATTAATTTTACCGCTATTTATAAATTATGTTGAATGGATTTCAGGAGTTCTCAACCTTGAAGATAAAATGCAAATTGCCTTTGCCCATGGTACTTTTAACGTAATCAATACAATTATTCAACTTCCGTTTGTAGGTGCTCTTGCTTATATTGTGACAAAACTTGTTCCTGGTGAGGACAAGACAGTTGAGTATGCACCTAAACATTTAGATAAATCATTAATTGAACAATCTCCATCCATTGCTTTAGGACAAGCAAAGGAAGAGGTTGTACGAATGGGTGAATTTGCTGTAAAAGGTCTTCAAGAATCAATGGATTTCTTGTTTACAAGTGATACGAAGCATGTTGGAATGACGGTTCAACTAGAAGATGCTATTAATAATTTAGATCGAATTACGACTGATTATCTCGTAGAGTTATCTAAAGAATCCCTTTCTGAACATGACTCGAAGGTACACCATTCATTACTTGAAAATATTCGGGATATTGAGCGAGTAGGGGATCATTTTGAAAACATTGTGGAACTTATTCAAACTAGAGAAATGAATCGTGTGAAGTTTAGTGATGATGCAAATCAAGAGTTAAAAGAAATGTTTGAGCTCGTATTAGATACGGTAAGTTTATCGGTATTAGCTTTAGATAAACAAAGTAAAGAATTTGCAAGAGAAGTAATAAGTAAAGAAGATCGTATCGATGAATTAGAACGGGTGTTACGTAAACGCCATATCCATCGATTAAATCGAGGCGAATGTTCCGCTTCAGCAGGCATTATTTACGCCGATATTGTGAGTAATTTAGAGCGTGTCGGTGATCACGCGGTGAACATTGCTGAAACAATTATTGAAGACAATCATCATATTATATAGTTCCACTAAAATAGCTTCCATAACCAAAATTAAAGGTATGGAAGCTTTTTTTATGAAGGGGTGATTGCAATAAAAGAGGGTAGATATTCTAATCTAACCCTAAATAAAAATTAACGAAATGTAGCTTTGAATCCGACGGTAAGCGAAGCCGTGATGTGAATCTGAATCGAATTCCAATAAACCTTTAATTTCTTCAACCGTATGTCCCCGTTAGTTGATTTGCAAGGGGGAAACTGTATATTTACCACTCACCAACAAGAAGGACCATACCCTTTCTAAAAGTAAACTAATGATTTTTTTATGTCCGTAGGTTTTATGGGCATTTTTTATTTTCTTTACAAAAGTTATAAACGAGTATTGACAAATTTGATATAGTAGGTGTAGGTTTTTAACTATGTATAGGAGCGGTGATGTAAATGGCGAAAGGAAAACTAGTCAAAACTAACGCTGTTCGTTTATTGGATCAACAAAAAATCTCCTATAACTTAATTGAATATGATGTAGACGATCATATCGATGGTGTGAGTGTGGCAAAGAAAGTTGGACTTCCAGTTTCCCATGTGTTTAAAACATTAGTTACGACAGCGGGAAGTGGGAAGTTTTTTGTATTTGTCATTCCTGTATCGGAAGAACTTAATTTAAAAGGATGCGCGAAAGTTGCTGGTGTAAAGAAATTGGAAATGCTTCTTGTGAAGGATTTGTTAACAACAACTGGTTATGTTCGCGGTGGATGTTCACCTATTGGCATGAAAAAGTTATTTCCAACATTTATAGATGAGTCTGTCAATCATCTTGAGTATATCGTAGTCAGCGCGGGGAAAATTGGTATGCAGATTAAATTACATCCTCAACATTTAATCAGCGTAACAAATGCACGCGTTGCGAAATTGACAGTATCATAGTTGTTTATTAATAGAAAGAAGGCTTAAAATTGGGAAGAGAATTAAAGTGGAAATGGCTGTTCTTCTTCATTGGGCTCATGGTGATGTCCCTTGGTGTCTCCATGATTATTAAAGGAAAAGCAGTTGGGGTAAGCTCATGGGATGTATTACATGTAGCATTATTTCATCATTTCGGGTTAACTGTTGGATCGTGGTCTATTTTAACGGGAATTGTAATTGTTGGATTAACTTCCCTTTATTTAAAAGAGTGGCCTAAACTAGCAACTATTATCAATATGTTACTATGTGGAACTTTTATTGACTTTTTTAATTGGATTTTACCAAATTCAACTGGATTAATAGTTGATTATATATATTTCTTGTTAGGTGTCATCGTTTTAGGGATAGGTTGTGCACTCTATATTTCTCCTAATCTTGGGGCTGGACCAAGGGATACATTGATGATCATTATTTCTGAAAAGTTTTCTTTATCTATCGGAAGTGCTCGATTATTGATGGAAGCATTAATTGCTTGTATCGGCTGGTTGTTAGGTGGCCCTATCGGATTAGGTACAATTATTATTGCTTTTTTTACAGGGTATATTGTGCAGTCGGCGCTCCCTTTTTTCCGAAACATGCTCCATACTAAATTAAATGAATCACTTACTGACAACGTTTTCCCTAGTCGGAAAACAGATAAACTCGCAAAAGAATCGTAGCTTTTGCGAGTTTTTTTGATATTGAATGGAATCTTTGAACAGATACAGTTACACTAAAGGGAGGGTGACTAAAATCAATCCCTCATGTAGAAAAATCCTTTGAATATGCTAAAATCTAACTAACTGAAGTAAAAGGGGATGAAATTCATGTCTAAAATTTTAGATGCATTTCTGAATGAAAATTTAGAAGCTTTACGAGACCAAGGGCTATATAACGAAATTGATGCCGTTGAAGGCGCTAATGGCCCAATGATTCAAGTAAATGGGAAACAATTAATTAACTTATCTTCAAACAACTATTTAGGCTTAGCAACAAATGAAGAATTAAAACAAGTAGCAAAGAAAGCTATTGATAAATATGGTGTAGGAGCAGGAGCTGTTCGTACAATCAATGGTACGATGGACCTTCATGTACTTTTAGAAGAAAAGCTTGCTGAATTTAAAGGAACAGAAAGTGCCATATCGTACCAATCCGGATTTAACTGTAATATGGCCGCTATTTCAGCGGTAATGGATAAAAATGATGCGATTCTTTCTGATCAATTAAACCATGCATCCATTATTGATGGTTGTAGGCTTTCAAAGGCAAAAATTATTGCTTATAATCATTCGGACATGGATGACCTTCGTGCAAAGGCAAAAGAAGCGAAAGAATCCGGTTTGTATAATAAAATTATGGTCATTACAGATGGTGTATTTTCGATGGATGGCGACATTGCTAAACTTCCAGAAATCGTTGAAATTGCAAAAGAGTTCGACTTAATTACTTATGTAGATGATGCTCATGGTTCAGGTGTAACAGGTAAAGGAAAAGGAACTGTAAAACATTTTGGACTGGAAAAAGAAATCGACTTCCAAATCGGTACTCTTTCGAAAGCGATTGGGGTAGTAGGTGGTTATGTGGCAGGGAAGAAAAAATTAATTGATTGGTTAAAAGTTCGTTCCCGTCCATTCCTATTTTCAACAGCTGTAACACCTGGCGATGTAGCAGCAATTACGCGTGCATTGCAAATGATTATGGATTCAACCGAATTGCACGACAAACTTTGGGAAAATGGCGACTACCTAAAAGCAGGCTTGAAAAAGCTAGGATTTAACATCGGTGCGTCAGAAACACCGATCACTCCATGTATTATTGGAGATGAAAAATTAACGCAACAATTTTCAAAGCGTCTTGTAGAAGAAGGGGTTTACGCAAAGGCGATTGTCTTCCCTACAGTACCAAAAGGAACAGGACGTGTGCGCAATATGCCAACAGCAGCTCACACGAAAGAAATGCTTGATAACGCACTTGCAATTTATGAAAAAGTAGGCCGCGAATTGGGAGTAATCTAAAGATTGAGGTACCTAGTGAACGAAAACTAGGTACCTTTTTTAGGCTATCGACATAAAAATAAGGTTAACAAATCGATGGAAGGATGAAGTTTTGACTGGGACAATAACATACTTTTTCGGGCAAGCAATGACTGGGCAAGGCATGAAACATTTATATAAAGAATTAATGAGTACGGAAGCAAACACAGTATATCTTCTAAAAGGAGCCCACAGTTTTAAAATATCTGATCTGCTTGAAAAACTTGCAAATCATTACAGTAACAAAGGAGTAGACGTTGAATACTTCCTTGATCTGCTTTTTGAAAATACCCTCGAGGCAATATTTGTAAAAAAACCATACAACATTCTTTACCTCCAAGCTACCAACCCATCTGTTGAACCTATAGTATTAGGAAAAAGAGATAAAGTCATTTCATTATATGATTGTCTAGATGAGCAGAAGCTTATTTTACATGGTGAGCAACTTGAGCAATTATATGAAACAAAAACAAATTATTATCAAAAATGCTTTTCTGCTTTAGCTAATGCGATTAAAATTCATGATGATTGGGAAGTAGAAACGAGAAGATATATGAACTGGCAAGGGCTAGATAAACAATTTGATGAACTAAAAAACGTTCTTTTTGGGGACGAAAAACAAGCTAAAATGGCAAAAACAACTCACCGTCTCCTTGGAACATTAACACCTGAAGGGGCACGAGATACGGTTCAAAGCATAACGCAAAATCTTGAAAGAAGGCTGTTTATAAAAGGTTACCCAGGCACTGGAAAGTCATCGATGATGAAAAAACTTGCCGACGAAGCTGCTTCAAGAGGATATGATGTGCAAATGGTATGGTGTGGTCTTGATTCAAATTCAGTAGATATGGTGATTTTACCAGAGCTAAAGTTTTGTATTTTTGACAGCACTGAACCACATGTTTACTTCCCAGATGAAAGCCGAGCTGGCGATGAAATCTTAGACATTGCTCAGCATTGCCATCCAACAGAGGTTGAGGAAAACAATATACAAAAGATTGTTGCAAAATATAAATCGGCTATTTCTGATGCGACAGTTAATGCCAATTTATATGCTCAGGAAGAGAGAAAGGTACGGGAAATAATAGATCAAGCAATCGATTTAGAAGAGTTTGATAAGCGGACAAAGGGATTATTTTTATGAGAGAGTAAATGGTTTTCAACTTAAATCATATGGGGGTTAATAACATTTAAAGTGGGGACGTCCAAAAGTAAAAGTTGCTGGACGGCCCAGCCCCCTTTCTATTTTGTTCCTTATAAAACAATTTCTCTGTATTTATTGACAATACAGAGATTTCAATGTATTTTGATAAAATATAGAAATTTAGTTGGTATTAACTAAATGCTAACCAGTGAGGAGAAGTGCATGCTAGAGTTTCAAAATATTACGAAAATATATGAATCTAAAAAGAAACAAATAGTCGGTGTAGATAACGTCTCTCTAACGATTAATAAAGGCGATATTTTTGGTATCGTTGGTTATTCAGGTGCAGGGAAAAGTTCATTGCTTCGCTGTGTCAATCTTTTAGAAAGACCGACTAGTGGGAAGATACTTGTAGATGGTATCGATTTAACAAAACTGCCCGGTAGTAAATTGCGGATTGCCCGATTGAAAATTGGGATGATTTTCCAACATTTTTATTTAATTAGTCAAAAGACCGTTGGAGAGAACATTGCATTTGCTTTACGTGCAGCAAAGACTCCTAAAAATAAAATCCCGACAAAAGTTACGGAATTACTAGAAATGGTAGGGTTAACGGACAAACGAGATGTATATCCTGGGCAACTTAGTGGTGGTCAGAAGCAACGAGTTGGAATTGCTCGTGCCCTTGCCAACAATCCCTCCATTTTACTTTGCGATGAAGCAACTTCTGCACTGGATCCGAAAACGACCCTTTCCATATTAAAGTTGTTAAAAGAAATTAATCAACGATTGGGCATTACGATTGTATTAATTACTCACGAAATGGATGTTGTTAAGGAAATTTGTAATCGAATGGCGATTATGCAGGATGGTCGGGTTATTGAAGAAGGGGAAGTGTATGATATCTTCGCAGAACCAAAGGAGCCTTTAACGAAGGAATTTATTAATAGTGTCGTATCTTTTGAGATTCCAAATGAAATCTTAAAAGAAGTAAATGGACAAGTGATAAAAATTTTGTTTAAAGGTGATGTCGCAGGAGAAGGTGTTATTTCAGATACGATGCAACGTTTTGATGTGAAAGGGAACTTTTTACATGGCACGATTGAATATATTCAAGAACGTCCACTTGGGATTTTTATCATGGAATTACAAGGTGAAACAGCCGCTGTTAATGAGGCCAAGCATTATATGGAACAACGAGGCGCGCTAGTGGAGGTGATTGAACATGTTTGATTTTCCGTATTTTATTAGTATGTTGCCAGATATTTGGAAAGCCTTTACTGAAACGCTAATTATGATAGGAATCTCCCTTTCAATTTCCCTCATCATTGGATTACCCCTTGGTGTATTGTTGTTTGTTACAGATAAAGGGTTATTTTGGGAAAATCGATTTGTCAAAAGTATTTTCGGATTTGCAGTGAATATTATTAGGTCGATACCTTTTATTATTTTACTCGTTGCGTTATTTCCATTAACGAAATTACTAGTAGGAAGTACAATTGGCCCTGTTGCGGCAAGTGTATCCCTTTCGGTAGCAGCGATTCCTTATTTTGCCCGTTTAGTTGAATCGTCATTAAGAGATATCGATAAAGGGGTAATTGAAGCAACAATCGCAGTGGGAGCTACACCGTGGATGATTATAACAGATGTCCTTATTCCAGAGGCGAAATCAACGATTATTCGCGGGATTACTTTAACCGTTATTAGTTTAGTTGCTTACTCTGCGATGGCAGGAACAATTGGTGGAGGTGGTATCGGTGATTTAGCGATTCGGTTCGGCTATTACCGTTATGACGATACAATTATGATTTCAACTGTGGTCATTTTAATTATTTTCGTACAACTCATTCAATTAATTGGCGAACAGATTGCAAAATCAATCGATAAACGATAAGGAGAGATAGATGTGAAAAAGTATTTATTAACATTTTTAACCCTTGCATTAGCGATAATACTTGCGGCATGTGGTGGAAACGATGAAGGGACTTCATCGAACGAAGGTGGAGAAAGCAAAGAGATTAAATTGGGGGCTACGGCAGGTCCTTATAGTGACATGTTAACAAAAGCAATTATTCCCCAATTAGAGGAAAAAGGTTACAAAGTGGAACTAGTTGAATTTAGTGATTATGTTCAACCAAATAATGCTTTAAACAATGGGGATATTGATGCGAATCTTTTCCAACATTCCATTTACTTAGAAACTTTTGAACAGCAAAATGATATGGATTTAGAAGCATTAATTTCAGTACCTACAGCACCAATGGGCTTCTTCTCCGAAAAGTATAAATCTGTGGAGGAAATTGAAGACGGGGCAACAGTTGCGATTGCAAACGACCCATCTAACGCTGCTCGTACCCTTTTAACATTACAGGCTCAGGGACTTATTGAAATTGATCCCAATATTGACGAGTTAACGGCTTCAGAAAAAGATATCGTAAAAAATGATAAAAACTTAGTGTTCCAACCAGTAGAGGCAGGTTCCCTTCCGCGTCAAATTGAAAATGCGGACGTAGCCGGTGTACCTGGTAACTTTGCCCTAGCTGCAGGATTAGATTTAATGAATGCGGTATTTTTAGAAGATATGAATGAAAAGTATCGTAATGTTGTTGCTATTAAAGCAGAAAATAAAGATAGTCAGTTAGCAAAAGATTTAGTTGAAATTATTGAATCAGTTGAATATGAAGAAGTAATTGATAAAGACTTCCAAGGTTTTAGTAAACCAGAGTGGATGGTTAATCGCTAATAGATAAAAAAGGTTAAGGCGTTTGAATAAACGCTTTAACCTTTTCTTTTTTATTATTTTAAGTTCAATTTGATTTCGTTATTGAAATCGGTTCGCCTTTAAATAAACCTAACGCTTCGATACGACTTATCGCTTCTTTTAACCGACTTTCATCTACTAATAAGCCGACTCGAATGTAACCTTCTCCATACTCACCGAAGCCGTTACCAGCCGCAACTGCTACGTTTGCTTTTTCAAGTAAAAGATCGGCAAATTGTTCACTCGTATAGCCTTCAGGAACTTTTAACCATGCAAAAAATGAACCTTTTGGCGCCACTACGTCCCAACCAATGCGATGGGCTTCTTCAATGAAAACATTACGTCTTCTTTCGTAAATGGCAAGTTGTTCTTCTACACAATGCTGATCTTCGTTTAGAGCGGCAATTGCGGCATGTTGAATAGCAGGGAAGATGCTACAGAATAGATGATCTTGAATTAAGTTTAAAGCGGCAATAATATCTGCGTTACCTACTGCAAATCCAACCCGCCAACCGGCCATATTGTACGTTTTAGATAGCGTGTAAAGTTCAACTCCAACTTCTTTAGCTCCTTCTATTTGGAGGAAACTCGGAGGACGTTCACCATCAAATCCAAGGGCACCGTAAGCAAAATCGTGAACAACGGCTACATCATTTTGCTTTGCAAAGTCAACCGTTTGTTGGAAAAACTCAAGAGTGGCAGTGGCGCCAGTTGGATTATTTGGATAATTTAAATACATTAATTTTGCTCTTTGTTTTATTTCATCAGATAATGATTCATAATCTGGTAAAAAGTCGTTATCCTCGGTCAGCGGAAGCGTATCGTAATGGACATCACCAAGGACAACTCCTGATAAATAATCGGGATAACCCGGATCAGGAAGAAGCATATAATCTCCAGGATTTAGAACAGCGATCGGCAACTCAACTAAGCCAATTTTAGAACCACCTAGTATGGCAACTTCACGGTTTGGATCGATATCGACACCGTATTCCCGTTTATAAAAATTGGCAGCTGCTTCCTTTAATTGTTGAATTCCTTGGAAAGGCGAGTACTTATGGGTTTGAGGGTCTTCTGCTGCCAATTGCAGTGCACTCACAATATGTGGTGGTGTTGGGCGGTCTGGATTTCCCTGTCCTAAATTGATAACATCTCGACCTTCTGCAATCGCTGCATTAACCTTTTGTACAAGGGATGCAAAAAATTGAGTAGGGAGTTTTTGCAGTTTATTAGATAATTTCATTATTCATTCCTCTTCTTCCCATTTTATTCTTTTTCTTAAACTAACTACATAGTATAATCGCTATACTTTGTATCAAATTCAGAATATAATTACTATTAGATATGTAGGAATAATAGTACTTTTAAGTAAAAATGTCTAGGGGGTTATCGCAATGAAAATCGGATGTATTCAGCTAAATGTTAGATTTGGAAAAGTAGATGAAAATTTCGAACGTGCTGAAAAATTTATTCGCGAAGCAGCAAGTAAAGGTGCGGAAATTGTTATTTTACCTGAAATGTGGAATACAGGTTATGCATTAGAAAAATTAGGTGAAATAGCTGATCACGAAGGTATTCGTACAAAGGCGTTTTTACAAAGCTTATCAACGGAACTAGGCATGCATATTGTTGGTGGTTCAGTAGCAACAGAGCGTGACGGTAAGTTTTATAATACGATGTATGTTTATAACCATAATGGCGAGCTTGTGAGCGAATATAATAAAGCCCATTTATTTAGATTGATGAATGAAGAAAAATATTTAGAATCAGGTAATGAAATGAATCTTTTTAGTTTAGGAGAATTAGAAGCTGGTGGTGTCATTTGCTATGATATTCGATTCCCTGAATGGTTGCGTGCCCATGCATTAGCGGGGGCAAAAGTGTTATTTGTTTCTGCCCAATGGCCAACCCCTCGTATTGATCATTGGAAAACACTATTACAGGCGAGAGCAATTGAAAACCAATGTTTTGTCGTTGCAGTAAATCGTATCTCCCATAAAGTTGAAAATTATAACGGACAATCGATGATCATCGAACCGTGGGGAGAAGTATTATGGACAGGGGCAGAGGATGAAGAACTTGCTATTATTGATGTAGATTTTTCAAAAGTAGATGAAGTTCGTAGTCGCATTCCTGTTTATGACGATCGCCGTCCTGGTCTGTATAGTGGAGTAGTAGAGGAGTAAATTTAACATTTACAAATTCTTAACTTTCATTTATGCAACAATTTTAAGATTTTACATAAGCTATAGCAGACCTCTCGGGGCTTTCGAGCTTTGGGGGGTTTTATACATTCTATTGACCATATTTTTTGATTTCCAATTTATATTGAATTTTATAAATTTCGGTAATATGGTAAGGTGGTAATAGATTCGTTCAAAAGCTTTTTAAAATATGTAGAAATATACTATAGAAGTAATTGTAGGGGGGATTATATGAAAAATAAAAAATGGATTGTCATATTATCTATTGTACTTGTTGTTTTACTAGCAGGTGGTTCCGTCTTTGGTTATTCCCAATGGCAATCGGCCAAAAAGGAAGAACGATTAAAGGATGCGGCAAAGGCTTGGGTTTCAGCCATTGAGAAACAATCCTTTGATAAAATACCGAGTCTTGTGACATCCGATTCTCTTAAAGCTGCAGGTTATACAAAGGAAACCGTTGTTGAGAAATATGATGCTATTTATGGTGGTATTGGTGTTTCCAATATGAAGATTGATTATGAAATATCAGAAGATCATACATTAAGTTATACTGCTACTTTTGATACTGTCCTAGGTACTATTTCATCGATTCCTTATAAAACAAAGCTGGTTGAAGATGGGGATACTTATAAAATTGACTGGACTGCAGAATTAATTTTCCCTGGCATGCTTTCAGACGATAAAATTCGCTACACAGTGGATGAAGCCCAACGAGGAAGTATTATTGACCGCAATGGAAAACCTCTTGCCTTTAATACAACAACTTATCAGGCTGGAGTTGTACCTCAAAATTTAGGCGAAGGACAAGCAAGGACTTCTAAAATTGCTAATATTGCGAAACAGTTAGGCATATCGGCTGAATTTATCGAAGAACAGTTATCCCAAAGTTGGGTACAGCCGGACTATTTTGTTCCACTCAAAACATTAGCCTATGGAACGGAAGCGACAGTTATTGATGGCGTATCATATCAAGAAGTACAAACCCGTGCATATCCACTAGCGGATGCTGCAGCCCAATTAACGGGCTATGTTGGTGAAGTAACTGCGGAAGATATTGAAAAGGACCCGACATTACAATCGGGTGATATTATCGGAAGAAGCGGTCTCGAGCTAACATTTAACGATGAACTCCGTGGAGAAAACGGTGGAGAAATTTATATTGAAACAGCAAATGGTGAAAAACGCGCAACGATTCAACAAGTGGAAAAAAAGGATGGACAAGACATTCAAGTAACTGTTGATGCACAAGTGCAACAAGTAGCTTTTGATTCGTTGGAAAACGCGGCCGGTTCTACAGTTGTAATGGAGCCGAAATCCGGTAACTTATTAGCCCTTGTTAGTAAACCTTCTTTTGATCCGAATTTATTTGTCGTAGGTATTACGCAAGATCAATACGATGTGTACAACAATGATGAAAATAAACCGTTTATTAGCCGTTTTTCAACACGTTATGCACCTGGTTCAACCTTTAAACCAATTACTGCTTCTATTGGGTTAGAGGCTGGTGTTACTACTGTTGATAAAACTCGCGAAATATCTGGTTTGCAATGGCAAAAAGATGACTCATGGGGGAACTATAAAATTTCCCGTGTGACGGAAACAGATGTAGTCAATTTAGAAACAGCACTTGTGAAATCAGATAATATTTACTTTGCCCAAGAAGTATTGGAAATGGGAGAAGACACGTTCCGTGAAGGGTTAAATAAGCTTACTTTTGGTGAAAATTATGACCTTCCGTTAACAATGGAACCTGCTCAAATTTCCAACGAAAAGTCGTTTGGTTCCGAAATTTTACTTGCGGATACTGCTTATGGACAAGGTCAATTATTAATGTCTCCTATTCAAATGGCAGCAAACTATTCCGTTTTTGCTAATGATGGCGTATTAACTTATCCGAAGCTATTAGTAGATGCTGAAAGTAAAACGAAGGAAGTTTTTGCAAAAGAAACCGTAGATACAATTAAACCAATGCTTATGAAAGTCGTTACATCTTCTGAAGGGACGGCAAATAGTCTAAAAGGTGTAGGTAATCTTGCTGCTAAAACTGGTACAGCAGAGTTAAAAGGTTCGCAAGGAGAACGTGGAGTAGAAAATAGCTTAATATTTGCCTTTGATGCGAATGATTCAAGTTACTTAACGGTTTCGATTGTAGAAAATCATCGGGAAGTAGAAAAAACAGCAACGGAACTCATTAAACCAGTCATTCAATTTTTAGAAAAAGTTCAATAATTTTTTAATGAAAGAGCCTAACTTTTGTTAGGTTCTTTTTTATTTTGGCAGGGAATCGGTATAGAAACTTTTTCCTTTTTCTTCTTTTTAAATTGGCTCTAAAATATTTGTTGGGGTACAGATAAAATTCAGAAAAAATAAACACGCAATCTCCTAATTTTGTTAGACTTTGTTTAGACCAATAAACAAAACAAAAGGGAGATGCGTGTAATTGAATTTTAACATGACTTTACCAGGATTAGAAGAGTTTATCATTACGAAATCATTGGAAAAAGACGGTTACTATGAACTTCATTTGGAGTTGGAGAGGAAAGCTCATCGTTGTCCGTGTTGTGGTCAATTAACCGAACGCGTACATGATTATCGAATTCAGAAGATCAAACATAATAGTATTTTTAGTAGAAGAACATTCCTATTCTATCGAAAACGTCGGTATGTTTGTGAAGTCAAAGATTGTAGGAAACGATTTTACGAAGATAATTCCTTAGTAGAGTGGTATCAAAGACAGTCCATAGAGTACAAACAGGCGTTGGCGATTGAAATCATCCATGGTAAAAATTTTAAGGATGTGGCTGATCGTTTTGACACTTCACCGACAACCGTAATGCGCCATTTTGATAAAATTAGTTCTTCTATGTTAACGGAGACTAAACAGTTACCAGAAGTCATCGCAATAGATGAATATAAAGGGGATGCAGGTGGTGAAAAGTATCAAACGGTCATTGCTGACCCTATTAATAGGAGACCATTAGATATTTTAAAAGATCGTAAAAAAGAAACGCTGGTAGCTTATTTAAGAAAACATGGAGATAACGTAAACGTTGTCGTTATGGATATGAGTCATTCTTTCAAAGCAGCTGTTGATCAAGCATTAGGACGCCCTGTTGTCGTAGCTGACCGATTTCATTTTTGTCGTTATATATACTGGGCTTTAGAAAAAGTGAGAAGGAAGGAACAGAAAGCCTTTGACGATTACCAACGTAAGAAATGTAAAAGAATGCGTCATGTCTTTTATAAGCACTATGAGGATTTAACCGAAAAGCAATTATGGTATTTAAATTACTTTTTAGAAAAGTCACCTGAATTAAAAAAGGCTTATGAATTGAAAGAGGCTTATCGATTATGGTTTGAAATAGCTAAACAATTAGCACCGAATAATTTAAAAGAAGTAAAAGAAAGATTATATAGCTATTATGATTTAGTAAAGTCTTCCGGATTAGTTGAATTTAAAAAGGCAATAGAAACCTTTCAAAATTGGCAGAAGGAGATTATGAATAGCTTTGCCTATAACTTGAATAATGGTTATGTCGAAGGCATTAATAACCAAACGAAGGTTATTAAAAGAAATGCGTTTGGGTTTAAACGATTTGATCGATTCAGATTAAAGGTGTTATTACACCATCAATATAAAAATATAGATGTTCGCATAAATTAGGAGTGAGCTAAATGCTCACCCCAACATTTGACTTAGAACCTTTAAATTATAATTATTTATAATAATAAGGATGGTTTAGGGGGAAGAGAAATGTCAAAAGAAGCACTCATTATAGTAGATATGAGCAACGACTTTGTTTCGGACGACGGGAGTTTAACAGCTGGAAAACCGGCTCAAGAAATAGTACCTTATATTATTAATAAGGCAACGGAATTTTTACATAATGACCAAGTTGTGGTAGTAGCTATGGATGCCCATGAGGAAAATGATCCGAATTTTGAACTATGGTCTCCGCATAATGTAATTGGAACAAAAGGACAGGAACTTTATGGGGATTTAATGACATGGTTTAAAGAACATGAATCCCATCCAAATGTTATTTATCAACCAAAAACAAATTACAACGCTTTCTTTAAAACGGGCTTAGCTGAAAAGCTAAAAGCTCTCAATGTTGAAAAAGTCCATGTCGTAGGCGTTTGCACAGATATTTGTGATTTTTTAACAGTAGCAGGAGCCGATGCAGAAGGATTTAAAACAGCCATTCATAAACAAGGTGTTGCAACATTTACAGATTTAGGTGAAACATTTATTCAGCATATGAAAACATGTTTCTTTACAGAAATTATTTAATCAAAAAGGATGCCCTTAAGTTTACGCACTAGGGGCATCCTTTTTAAATTTATTGTTTAATCTACTCTTCAGTTTACCAAAGTGTTTCATTGTTACTGAAGTAGTGTATGTTCGTGCAATTGTTTAGTATTACCTGGTACTACATTCTCTAGCACAGCCCTTTTCGGACAGCCTTTTCCATTTTACTGTTCTAGATTTTCCGGTTTTTTCCGTGGTTTTGGTTTGTGAAACAATCCGAGTTCTTTTTTATCTTTTGCTAAAGATCGATAAAGTGAAACCATCATTAAAATAATAATTATGGAAAATGGAAAAGCTGCTATAACCAATGTATTTTGTAGTGCTTGTAGTCCTCCACTATATAAAAGAACTATAGCTACAGTCGACTGTGCAATACCCCACGTTAATTTTACACTAGTAGGTGGTATAAGTGATCCGTATGTTGTTTGCATACCAAGCACAAATGTTGCGGAATCAGCAGATGTAATGAAAAATGTACTAACAAGTACAATTGCTACGACAGATAGAATGAACGACCAAGATGATTCATTAAAAATGGCAAATAAAACTTCTTCAGTAGCCAATTGAGAGATGTCTATATTTACAGCTTTTTGAACCTCGATTGCTGATGTTCCAAACACAGAGAACCATATAAAGCTTACGAGAGCTGGAAGTAATAAAACCCCTACGACAAATTCTCGTATCGTTCTACCTCTTGATACACGGGCGATAAAAATACCAACAAATGGCGCCCATGAAATCCACCATGCCCAATAGAAGATTGTCCAGTCATTAATCCAAGAACGATGCTCTTCATTAAGTGGTGCGATACGGAAGCTCATTTGAATTATGTTTTGTATATAGCCACCGAGTGAATCAGTAAACATGTTTAAGATGAGGATTGTAGGTCCCGCGATAAACATTAAAACTAATAATGCAATTGCCACAAACATATTTGTGTTACTTAAAATCTTGATTCCTTTACCTAATCCAGTTGATGCTGAGATGATGAATAGAACGGTAACAACAGCTATGATAATAAATTGAATGGTAAAATTATTAGGTATCCCTAATAAATAAGATAACCCTCCATTAATTTGTGTTGCACCAAATCCTAGAGTTGTTGCAACACCAACAACAGTTGCGACAACAGCTAAAACGTCTACTACTGTTCCAAAAGTGCCTTCCATTGCTTTTTTTCCTAAGACTGGTTTTAATGTAGCGGAAATGAGACCGGGTTCTCCCTTACGGAAATTGAAGTAAGCTAATGCTAACGCCACTATTGCATATATTCCCCATGCATGAATCCCCCAATGGAAAAATGTGTATCTCATCGCTTCTTTATATGCTGAATTTGTTTCTGGTTCAGCTAGTGGGGGGTCCATAAAATGGGAAAGCGGTTCTGCTGCTCCCCAGAAGACAAGGCCAATCCCCATACCTGCACTAAATAACATGGCAAACCAGGAGGGTCTTGAAAATTCAGGTTTCTCATCAGGTTTTCCTAATTTTATCGCTCCAACAGGGCTGAATATAAGAAAAACACAAAAAATTACAATGATTGTAACCAAAATTAAATAATACCATCCAAATGCCGACGTAAGAAATGCTTGTAAATTTCCTGTTGCTTCTTCAAAACTCTTTGGGGCGGCAACACCGAATATAACTGCTGCGAGAACAATCGCAACGGAAATCCAAAAAACATTTGAAATTTTCTTCATCCTAAATTCCTTTCTTCAAAAAGTTTTCACGATTTTTAATATGATTAAAAAAGTTGACAACTCTTTAAGCCTATCAAATTTATTCGTTTTTTTCCAATAAAGAGGGGATTTTATCAGTTATTGTCGATACAATTAATTTTCAAAAAATATTTATTCTATTCCTTCCCTTAGTATATTCCTCTATAACTCGTGTAACTAATTAGGAAGTTGACTAGCGATAATGGTCATTTCTTAAAGTGGATACCGTTATGTATTTTCAATGTTTGCAAATAGAATATCCGATTTTTTTCAGGTATCTCTTTTATTCTAAGTTTTATTCTTTCACTTGCTGATTATGCATTTCTCCCTTATATATATTTCTATTATATATAATCATTGCATTTCAATCATCTTCATTTCAATAAGTGATGGGGAGAGGGGAGTGACTTGTGGGATAAAAATAGTAACTTAGCATCTTTGTAGTAAACCGTGTTTCAGCACTCTCGCTTTAAGGTGAAAGAAATATATTCCACTAGCGCCTTTCAGTATCTTCCATATACTTCCTCTTGTCGTCTCAATTATCTCATTTTAAAATGAATATAAGAACGAATGTTCGTATATATTAATAATAGATAAATTGGAGGTGTAGTGATGCATGGGTTGAAGGATAGAGAAGCGGATGAGACAAATTCATTGGAAAAGTACGAACATGCACCGAATCGACCGATTATTTGTATCGATATGCGATGCTTTTATGCCAGTTGTATGGCGATGCTTGAAAATCTTGATCCCCTTAAAGTACCGATTGCGGTTATAGGGAACTTCCAGCAAAAGGGAAGTATTGTGCTTGCTGCATCACCACCGATGAAGAAACGGTTTGGTATTAAAACAGGCTCTCGTCTTTTTGAAATTCCAAAACATCCTGATATTCGATTATTTGAACCGAAAATGGAATTTTTCGTGCAAATGTCGATGGAAATTACGAATTTAATTAATCAATTTGTTCCAAAGGAAGCAATTCACGTTTATAGCATCGATGAAAGCTTTGTTGATCTTAGTGGCACTGAAAAACTGTGGGGACCACCAGAAGAAACAGCTAAATTTATTCAAGAAAGTATTTATCGACAATTTCAAATACCAAGCGCCGTTGGAATGGGACCTAATATGTTAATGGCAAAACTTGCACTAGATTTAGAAGGGAAAAAGAAAGATTTTGCCAAATGGACATACGAAGACGTTCCTACAAAACTTTGGCCCTTATCCCCCCTTTCAGAAATGTGGGGAATCGGTCGCAGAACAGAACGTACGTTAAATAATATGGGAATTTTTACAGTAGGTGATTTAGCTAATACCGATTTAAAAACATTAGAAGATTGTTTTGGTATTATGGGTAATCAGCTTTACTATCATGCATGGGGAATTGATTTATCCCCGCTTGGTGCACCGTTAGCACAAGGGCAAATTAGTTTTGGGAAAGGGCAAGTGCTAATGCGGGATTATCGAAGTCGTAGTGAAATTCTTGCTGTCATTCTCGAAATGTGTGAGGACGTGGCAAGAAGAGCAAGGGAAGCGTATCAAGTTGGAAGAACGATTTCCCTTGGGGTTAGTTATAGTAAAGATGCTTTCGGAGGTGGTTTTCATCGAGCACGGACGATTGACGAGCCAACGAACGACACGATGAAAATTTATAAAGTATGTGAGCAATTGCTCGATGAACATTATGCAGAACGCCCGGTAAGGCAAATTTCTTTAAGCATTTCGAAGTTAGAATCCGAAAACTCCATGCAGCTAAGTTTGTTTGATGATAGGAAATGGAGAAAACGAAAACTAGGTGCAACAATGGACTATTTACGGTCAAAGCATGGCTCTACAGCAGTTCTACGTGCCGTTTCTTATACAGAAGCAGGAACAGCCGTTAAACGGGCCCAGTTAGTAGGTGGTCATAAAAAATAAAGTGGTGTTAGAGAGTAGGTCACGAACATTTTATGACAAGAGGTGAAGATGATGATTCGAGACCGTGGAAATATTAAATGGAACGCAATGATGCTGCCAGAACACGTGGAATTATTACGAGAATGGCATGAGAAGGATGATTACGTTAAAAAACCCGAATTAGACGAATGGGCATTGCAGGAACTTAGTGAGCAACTGCAAATTGCCTATCATAATAAAGCGGAAGTGGAATTAGGCCTTTGGGAAGACAATCATATTTTTAAAGCAACAGGCATTATTTCCGCTTTTAATGTAACGAAAGGGACGTTGTCTTTTGAGGATGGTCGTAAATTTCCCTTTTATTCGATTTTTTCGATTACCTATTCTTCTGTTGATTAAATAAAATAAAAGCTAACCGATTCAGAATCTTACCGAAATCATTCGTTAGGTAGGACTCGTATGGATTTGGTTAGCTTTTTTACATCTCTTAAAGAAGTTGCATATGCTATGGAGAACAAATATTTAAAAAAGACAAACAATTAAGTATTGTCTTTTATAAGTGAACGGGTTATAATAAAAATCGCCAAAAACATTGATATAACAACGTTTTATTGTATTTTCGGAGTGTACATTTGTTTATCATCAGAGGAGGGTGCATATATATGAAAAAAATTATTGTCACGGGTGCATTGGGTCAAATTGGATCAGAACTTATTGTAAAATTACGAGATATATATGGAAAAGACAACGTTTTAGCTACGGATATCCGTAAAGAAAAGGACGTTAATGGTCCTTTTGAAGTGTTAGATGTAACTGATGAGAACCGAATGTATGAGCTTTCAAAACAATTCGGTGCGGATACGATGATTCATATGGCTGCATTACTTTCTGCAACAGCAGAGAAAAATCCCCAGTTTGCATGGAATTTAAATATGGGTGGGTTAATGAACGCCCTTGAAGTAGCACGGGAGTTAAATTTGCAATTTTTCACACCAAGTTCCATTGGAGCGTTTGGTCCATCAACACCTAAGGATAATACTCCGCAAGATACGCTCCAACGCCCTACGACGATGTATGGCGTAAACAAAGTAGCCGGGGAGCTATTATGTGATTATTACTTTACTCGTTATGGAGTAGATACGCGTGGTGTTCGATTCCCAGGGTTAATTTCATATGCAACTCCTCCTGGTGGCGGTACAACGGATTATGCAGTAGATATTTATTATAAAGCGGTTGAGAATGGTCGCTACACCTCATACATTGCAGAGGGTACCTATATGGACATGATGTATATGCCAGATGCATTGCAAGCGATTGTAGATTTAATGGAAGCAGACGGCTCAAAATTAAAACATCGTAACGCCTTTAACATAACTGCAATGAGCTTCGAGCCTTCGCAAATTGCAGCGGAGATTAAAAAGCATATTCCAACATTTGAAATGGACTATGACGTAGATCCTACTCGTCAAGCGATTGCAGATAGCTGGCCAAACTCCATTGATTCTTCAGCGGCAGTAGAAGAATGGGGCTTTAAAGCTCAGTATAATTTAGAAAAAATGACAATTGATATGCTAGAAAAATTAAACAGAAAATTAAAAGCAATTTCATAAATAAGACAGAAGTGCAAATCAAAGGGATTTGCACTTTTTTGTTAGAAAAATAAATAATATTGACTGAAAGGAATATTCTAAAAAGAAGGCGTGTAACAATAAAAAAGGGGAATGTGCCTATTCGTCTGTTGGGAAGTTTAATGCAACAAAAAAGTTTATAAAGAAGTTTTAAAATGAAAAATTCGTTACTAATATGCAAATTAATGTTACAGTTAGAAAGAAAATTTAAAAGTGAGTAGGCGAACAACATGATTGAAGTAAAAACATCTCCGCTAAGTGATGGAGAATTCAATAGAGGGGTATTTGCAACATGTGATATTAAAAAAGGGGAGCTATTACACGAAGCACCAGTCATTTCCTATCCAAATGACCAACATCAACATATTGAACAAACCCTCCTCGCTGATTACGCTTTTGAGTATGGAATTAATCATACTGCAATCCTTTTAGGGTATGGAATGTTATTTAATCATTCCTATGAACCGAATGCTATTTACGAAATTAATTTTAACAATCATACTTTTGATTTTTATGCATTTAAAGATATAAAAGCTGGAGAAGAAATTTTAATTAATTATAATGGCGATGTTGATGACAAAGAACCACTGTGGTTTAATCAGGAATAAAATGAATATTGATATAAAAGGATTCTATTTTAGATGACGATTAAAGAAACAACGAAAGATATTTAAACGATATAAGGAGTAAAAAAATGAACAAACGATGGACGATTGATAAAATTAAACAATTTGTTGAAAATAATTCAGATAGTAAGTTACTAACAACGGAATTCCATGGGTTTTCTCAAAAATTATTATTCCAATGTGCCTGTGGTAGTCATTTTGAAAAAACGTTTACGAAATTTAAAAATAATAACCAACGTAAATGTGATGTTTGCCAACCACCAAAAGCATCCCGTTAAATTTATTACGATATAAAACGTGCTGGCTTCTATTAAAGTCGGCACTATTTTTTTATATTTATAAAAAAGAGCCATTGAATATAAAGATTCAATGGCCTTAAAGGATTACTTCATAGCAACTGTTTTTGAAGCTTTCACTAAGTTTTCAATGGTAGTCCAATCATCTTGAACTAGACAGTCAACAATCTTACTACCAACAATTACCCCGCTACAAAATGATCCGAAACTTTTTACGTGATCAGGTGTTGAAATACCAAAGCCTGCTAAAACAGGTGTATCCGTATACGTTTGAATTTTTTTAAAGTGTTCATCCAATTGGGTTGCAAAGGAGGACCGGGCACCAGTAATCCCATTTACAGTGACAGCATAAATGAACCCTTCACTTCTTTTTGTTAAACGTTCAATCCGTTCTGGAGTACTCGTTAAAGATACAAGCTGGACAAGATCAATCGATGCATTCTTTAAAGCAGGCTGAACAATTTCACTTTCCTCGAGGGGCATATCTGGAATAATGACTCCACGAATACCGGCAGCCCGGGCATCTTTAGCAAATTTCTCCGTTCCATAGGCTAGTATAGGATTTAAATAGGTCATAGCTACAAGGGGTACCGTCAATTCACTCGCAAAGGAAGTTAATGTTTCAAGGACAGTGTGTAAAGTGGTCCCATTTGCTAAAGCCCGTTCACCAGCCCGTTCAATCGTAGGTCCATCTGCAACTGGATCTGTAAAGGGAATCCCAACTTCAATTGCTGTAACTCCCAGCTGTTGTAATTTTAAAATCGTCGGTTGTAATTTATTTAAACCACCGTCGCCAGCCATTATATACGGTACAAATGCTTTATGGCCTTGAGCTGTGATAGATAAAATCGTTTTCTTTAACAAACTCATGAAAGGTCACCTCCAAGGGCAGCAGAAATTGTATGAACGTCTTTGTCACCACGACCAGATAGGCAAATGACAAGAATTTCATCGGGTGCCATTGTTTTTGCGAGATTGGCTGCAAAATAGATGGCATGGGCACTTTCCAAGGCGGGAAGGATACCTTCCGTGCGACAAAGTAACTTAACTCCTTCCAACGCCTCATCATCTGTAACGGTACCGTAAGATGCTCGCCCGATTTCGTGAAGGTGACAATGTTCTGGTCCGACCCCAGGATAATCCAGACCGGCAGAGATGGAATGGGCTTCTTGAACAAAGCCGTTGTTATCTTGTAATAAGTACATAAATGCTCCGTGTAAAACACCAGTTTGACCACCTTGAATAGCAGCAGCATGCATCCCTGTTTCAATTCCTTTCCCTGCAGCTTCTACACCATATAAAGCGACATCTTCGTCTTCAACAAATGGATAGAACATGCCGATAGAGTTACTACCACCACCAACACAAGCCACAACAGCGTTAGGTAGACGGTCTTCCAATTCTAATATTTGTTCCCGAGTTTCATCACCAATCACCCGTTGAAAATCACGAACAATTGTAGGAAATGGATGGGGACCCATAGCAGAACCTAAAATATAGTGGGTATCTTCAATGTTTGTTACCCAGTGGCGTAATGCTTCGTTTACCGCATCTTTTAATGTGGCAGAACCTTTATCAACGGCGACTACTTTTGTGCCAAGAAGCTCCATGCGGAAGACGTTTAAAGCTTGCCGTTTAACATCTTCTGCTCCCATGTAAACAATACAGTCTAAATTGAGAAGGGCACAGGCAGTGGCAGTAGCAACACCATGTTGACCAGCACCAGTTTCAGCAACAATTTTATTTTTCCCCATACGTTTCGCAAGAAGTGTTTGCCCAAGGGCATTATTAATTTTATGAGCTCCTGTATGATTTAAATCTTCCCGTTTCAAGTAAATTTTTGCTCCACCACAATATTCGGTTAAACGTTCAGCAAAATAGAGGGGGGTTTGACGCCCTACGTAATTTTTTAAGTAGTAGCGAAGTTCGTCTTGGAAAGATTCGTCGCTTTTGACTTTGTCATAAGCAGCATCCAATTCTTGTAAAGCTGTCATTAATGTTTCAGGTACGAACTGTCCACCAAATCGACCGAATCGACCTTTTAATTCTGTTGTCATTTATATCCGCTCCTTTTTCATTCATTCATCCATCCTATTTATTTCGCTACACTAGTTAATTTCTGTGATGCTGTTTCGATAAATTGTTTAATCAAGTGACTGTCCTTTATCCCTTTTTTTTCAACTCCACTTGAGACATCTACACCAAAAGGATTCACTTGGGCAATAGCATGAAGAACATTTTCACTATTGAGTCCACCAGCTAAAATGACCTTGCTCTTAGGAATGGAAAGTTGGTCTAGTAAAGTCCAATCAAAAATGTGACCGCTCCCTCCAGCATAGTTCGTACCAGGCGCGTCAAATAAATAATAGTCCACTTCATACTGACTAGCCCTTTTTACATCATCCGCATTTTTAATGGAAAATGCTTTGATGGAAGGATAGCCTAACTGTTTAATAAATTGGGCTTCTTCATTTCCATGGTATTGAACATAATCAAGATCAACTAGTTCAACAGCTTCTCGTACTTGTTGGGCGGTTGGATTGACAAAAACACCAACTTTTTTCACATGTGCGGGAATACTTTGAGCTAACTTACGGGCCTGTTCAAAGGATATTTGTCGTTTGCTCTGGGCAAACATAAAACCAATCCATGTGGCACCAGCCTCAACAGCGGCTTTCACATGTTCTTCTTCTTTAAGTCCACAAATTTTTACTTTTGCCATTACTTCACTTCCTTTGCGACAAAGGGGAGGGGAACTTGTAAGGAGGTTAATGCTTCTCCCACATCTCCACTACGCATTAATGATTCACCGACTAAAACACCGTGAGCACCAGCTTTAGCAACCCGGGTTGCATCTTCTGCATTCCAAATGCCACTTTCACTAATAAAGACAATGTCATCATAATCATTTAGTTTATTGGCTAATTTTTCACTCTGGGCAAGATCGACGGTGAAGGTTTTTAAATCCCGATTGTTTACACCAATAATTTTTGGATGTATAGCTAATGCCCGATCAAGTTCCTCTTCGTTGTGTACTTCCACTAAAACGTCTAAACCTAACATGCTGGCGTAAGTGTAAAACGCTTTTAGCTTTTCATCGGAAAGGGCAGCAACAATTAATAAAATGACGGAAGCACCGGCAGCTTTCGCATAATCTATTTGTACTTCATGAATAATAAAATCTTTATTTAAAATAGGAATATCCACATGATTGGCGATATCAACTAAATCTTGAAAGGAGCCTTTGAAAAACTTTTCTTCTGTTAAAACAGAAATGCAAGCAGCTCCTGCCTGTTCATATGTTTTCGCTTGCTCGATTGGGTTTGCCCCTTCAGCGATAAGACCCTTAGATGGAGAAGCCCGCTTCATCTCGGAAATAATTTGAAGCGTTTCTGCTTTTCTTAAATCATTATATAGAGAAGGGCGTGTTTTTCTCTTTACTTCAAATTGTGGTTCATTTTCTAAAAGGGATGAAAGAATGGTTGATTTATGATCTAAAATCGTTTGTAAAATCGTCATTGTACCGCACGCTCCTTTACAATTCCTTGACTATATTCCACAACAGCCTCAAGTTTACGTAATGCTTTTCCAGATAAAATGCTATCCCGTGCAAGTTCGACCCCATCTTTTACCGAGTCAACGGTACCGTGGGCAAACAAACCGAGGGCTGAATTAAAAACGACTACATCAAAATAAACACTTTGTTTCCCTTGCAATAACTCTGTTAAAATAACGGCATTTTCTTCTGGTGTACCACCGCGTAATGCCGTGATGGAAACGGGGGTTAAGCCAAGGGATTGTATGTCGATTGAAAATGGTTTAATTTCTCCCTTTTCTAATAAGGCGAACGTATTATTGGAATCTAACGATGCTTCATCCATCCCTTGTGAACCAGAAACGACAATTGCCCGTTGACGACCTAAAATACGAAGGGCTTCTGCATACTGGCTAACAAATTCAGGACGGTTAATGCCGACGAGCTGCGTTGTTAAATTTGCGGGATTTGTTAAAGGGCCCACCATATTAAAAATCGTTGGTTTTCCAATAGTTCGTCGAATCTCACCTATTCGTTTTAGTTTTGGATGAACGTTTGGCGCATGGAGAAAAGTAATTCCTTCTCGTTGTAATAAATCAATGGAATCTTCTATAGAAAACTCTGTATGAATTCCTAAAGCTTGTAGTACATCAGAACTTCCAGATGCACTAGATATTTTACGATTACCATGTTTCACGACAGATACACCATTTGCGGCTAATACGAAGGCAGACGTAGTACTAATATTGAAGCTTTTTAAACCATCCCCACCTGTACCACAGTTATCAAGATAGTTTCCTTCAGGCAATGGTAAAGGAAGGGCATTCGATTTCATAACAGTCGCAAGGGCTGCTACTTCCTCCGTTGTTTCACCTTTGTTACTTAATGCGATTAAAAGATCTGCAATATCCTTTTTTGGAGTTTCTTCATTAAATATGCATTCAGCAGCTTGAAGCATTTCTTCAAAGGATAAATTGTTCATTTCCTTGACTTGGTTTGTAAATGATTGAATCCCCATTATTTTTCATCCTCCTAAAAATTAAAATTAGCAGGTTAGAGAAATAAAAAAGTCCTCTACAAAAGGAATTCCTTTTGTAGAGGACGATATATACCGCGTTGCCACCTCTGTTGAAGCATAAAAATACTTCCACCTTGGCGTGTTAAGAAGTAAAAAAGCACTTCCAACACTTCCTTGTAACGTAGGAAAGACGTCAACTAACTAACGCTAGTTGCTCTCATAAGGCCCATTCACGAAATGTACGCACTAGTTCACACCAACCACTAGCTCTCTAAAGCGCCTGAAATCGCTACTATTCTTATTCATCAATTTTTTCTCAGCTATTCTCATCTAAACTCTGCTTTGCTCAAACGGTGGTCACGCTCCCGCGACCTACTACCGTATCCGAACAATTAATTAAGTAGAATTGTAGACTTAAATTTAATCCTTGTCAATATTTTCAGAAAAATCGAAGAGGAAAATTGTATGAAAAAAACCGAGAAAGATAATTCTCGGTTTAGACGTTATATTAAATCTTTGAAATTTAATCGTTTATTTAATAGGTACATAATAGGGGCACCTACAGCAAGTACAACGAATTCACCAACGGCACATGTAAACCAAGTCCATAAAAATGGAAGTTTAAGGGCGATGTTTAATTCAAAGGCAATGATGAACATTGTACAAGTAAATAAAAATGTATTAATCATTAAACGTAGCCAAATGTTTTTTACGAACTTACAAATGAAAATAAAAATGGCTAGTGTAATAACCGATTGACCGACGCCAAAAATTAAATCGTAAATGCCGAGGGGGGAAAATAAATTGGCAATAAATACACCAATAATAATCCCAAGCATATAACGAGGGTTAAAGGCAACTAGGTGATTAAACATCTCTGAAACTCTAAATTGGATTTCTGTAAATCCAAAGGGTGCAACTAAAAGGGTAACAGCCATATAAAGAGCCGCAATAATCCCAGTTGTGGCAATAAATTTAACTTTCATATTCATTCTCCTTAGTTTTTTTTCGTGGGAGTTTTCGAACCACGGTGAAAATATCACAAGAAAATATACTATTATATTTTGTTCCATATGTCAAATGAACTATAAAATTTGGAGGACAAGTAGATTAGTTGTCCACAAAATAGGAAAATGTCGAAAACTAGTCACATTTTTTATATTTTTTTAAAATAATGAATTCTTCATAAAAACTATGTACTTTAACGGTTTAAAGCGACAAATTATTTTTCTTGTAGTAGTAATTATGAAAATTGCAAGTAAGAGCCTATTTAATGCTGTTGACTCCCATAGGTTAGCAATGTAATATAATCGTTAAACTCAAAATTTTTAGAATAATTAAATAGATTAGAAAATTCATTGATGTTGAGTGGAATGAATTTGAAAGGGAAGTAGGGGGAGAAAGAATGAAAAAGGGTCCAAAAAAGCGTTCATTGTTATCGTTAGGATTAGTATTATTATTGGCCGCTTGTGGCGGAGGGGAAACAACTACTGATACAAAAGATGGTACAAATGCTGGAACATCAGAAGGGGAGAAAACTTTCAAAGTAGGGATTACGCAAATCGTAGAGCATCCTTCATTAGATGAGGCAACAGAAGGGTTTAAAGCAGCTTTAAAAGAGGCGGGATTAGAAGTCGAATTTGTCGAAGAAAACGCCCAAAACGATCCGAGTATGAATACAACGATTGCGCAAAATTTAGTGAATGACGGGGTTGATTTGATTTTTGCTAACTCTACCCCATCAGCTCAAGCTGTAAAAGGAGCAACATCTGATATCCCGATTATATTTACCTCTGTTACAGATGCAGTAGGTGCAGAATTAATTGACTCAATGGAAAGTCCAGGTGGTAATGTGACGGGTACAGTTGACTTACATCCAGATACGATTGCGAATACAGTAGCTTTCCTTAAGGATGAACTAGGTGCTAAAAAAGTAGGTACCGTCTATAACACTGGTGAACAAAATTCCGTTGCCCAAGTTGAACAAATGAAAACGTTACTAGAAGAAGCTGGTCTTGAGTTGGTCGAAGCAGCAGTTTCCACTTCAGCAGAAGTAAAACAAGCAACGGAATCATTAGTAGGGAAAGTAGATTCTCTATATATCATTACGGATAATACCGTTGTCTCTGCTTTGGAGTCAGTTATTGACGTAGCGAATTCGAATCAACTTCCAGCTATGGTAGGAGAATTAGATTCGGTTGCCCGCGGTGGTTTAGGTGCTTACGGTTTTGAATATTATGATATCGGCTATGAAGCTGGTGAAATGGCAGTGAAAATCTTAAATGGGGAATCAACACCATCTGAAATTCCTGCTGCATATCCAGGAAATTTAAAATTATTAATCAATAAATCAACTGCTGAAACTTTAAATCTAGAAATTAAAGATTCTTGGAACGCAGAAATTTACGAATAGATTAAAAGGAAAGATAGGGGATGATTCAATATGTTTACAGCGATGTTTGGTTCAGTTGAGCAAGGAATCATCTATGCAATTATGGCACTCGGAGTGTATTTAACATTCCGAGTGTTAGATTTTCCGGATTTAACCGTGGATGGCAGCTTTGTAACAGGGGCAGCTACAGCAGCGATGATGATTGTACTAGGCTACAACCCAATACTGGCTACATTAGCGGCACTTGTTGCTGGATTTATTGCAGGATGTATGACGGGGCTTTTACACACGAAAGGAAAAATAAATCCACTTCTTTCGGGGATATTAATGATGATTGCTTTGTACTCGATTAATCTCCGCATTATGGGATTATCCGATGAAAATGCAGTCGTAAAGCCAAATATTCCATTGATGAGTTCAGATTCGATATTTTCACAGTTTCAAAGCTTATGGGGAAATATCGGTATTGATCAAGCATTAACGAGTTTCTTAAAAAATACGTTAGGATTTCAAACGGCTCCATCTACTTGGGGGACAATTTTAATTGTTCTCATTCTTACACTAATTATTAAAAGTATAGTAAATTGGTTTTTGAAGACGGAAGTAGGCCTTGCGATTCGTGCAACGGGTGATAACAAAAGAATGATTCGAAGTTTTTCAGCCAATACGGATGGGTTAATCGTACTCGGATTAGGGGTTTCTAATGCTTTAGTAGCCCTGTCAGGAGCTTTAATTGCCCAATATTCGAAATTTGCCGATGCCAATATGGGGATTGGGATGATTGTTATTGGTTTAGCATCTGTTATTATCGGAGAAGCAATCTTTGGAACGAAGACGATTTTCCGTACAACATTAGCAGTAGTAGCAGGGGCTATTATTTATCGAATTATTTATGCAGTAGCTTTACAAATTGACTGGTTAGATACGTCGGATATGAAGCTCATTACAGCTATCATTGTCATTTTAGCTTTAGTCATTCCGCATCTAGTCGAAAAGCGACGTGAAAAAATAAGAAAAGAAAAAAGGCGAATACAACGTCTCGAACAACAACGAGAACTTACGCAAGGAGGGAACCACCTTGCTTAAATTAGAAGGAATAAATAAAATTTTTAATGAAGGTACACCAGATGAAAAAATTGCTTTAGATAATATTAACCTCCATTTATCTCCAGGTGACTTTGTAACGGTCATCGGAAGTAATGGGGCAGGGAAGTCAACGATGATGAATATGATTTCCGGAGCATTAACCCCTGATTTTGGAGTGGTTACGATTGATGGGAAAGAAGTAACGAAGCTGCCAGAATATAAACGTTCTCAATTTATTGGTCGTGTGTTTCAAGATCCAATGGCCGGTACCGCACCATCGATGACAATCGAAGAAAACTTAGCCATTGCTTATTCACGCAATGCAAAAAGGGGATTACGTAGAGGAGTTAATAGTAAACGTCGAGAGTTCTTTCGTTCTTCTTTAGAGAAGTTAGGGTTAGGCCTTGAGAATCGGTTTAATGCGAAGGTAGGTTTACTATCGGGTGGAGAACGACAAGCGTTATCATTATTAATGGCTACCTTTACGAAGCCTGCCATTTTATTATTGGATGAACATACGGCTGCCCTTGATCCTTCAAGAGCAGAGTTAATTACCCGATTAACGAAGCAACTAGTAGAAGAAGGGAACTTAACAACTTTAATGGTTACCCACAATATGCAACAAGCCATTGATTTAGGAAATCGCCTTATTATGATGGATAAAGGGCAAATTATATTATCGATCGATGAAAGGAAAAAGCAACAATTATCAATTCCAGATTTAATGGCTGAATTTGAAAATATCCGCGGTGAAAAAATGAATTCGGATAGAGCGTTGTTAGGTTGAAAAATAGGAAGAAAACGAAGGGGAAATGACGGAAAAATGTCGTTTCTTCTTTTTTATATTCAAAAAGAAACACCCAGCTTTTACTGAGTGTTTCCTTCAAAAATTAAACTAACAATCCGAACAGTTGGCTATCTTTATTAACTTCGGTAAATTCAAAGCCATTCATGCGCATGCGATTGATAAGGCCGTGATAATCGTCTGGACTGTTCACTTCGATTCCGACTAATGCTGGACCGCTTTCTTTATTGTTTTTCTTCGTATATTCAAAGTGGGTAATATCATCATTAGGTCCAAGAACAACCGTTAAAAATTGACGGAGTGCCCCAGCCCGTTGTGGGAAATTGACGATAAAGTAATATAATAAGCCTTCGTATAATAAAGACTTCTCTCGAATTTCCTGCATACGACTAATGTCGTTGTTGCCACCAGTAATGACAACAACAACCGATTTACCTTTAATTTCATCCGCATAAAAATCAAGGGCAGCTACTGGAAGGGCACCGGATGGTTCAGCTACAATGGCGTGTTTATTATATAAGTCTAAAATGGTTGTACTTACTTTTCCTTCTGGGACGAGTACAATGTCATCTAAATATTCATGACAAATCTCATACGTATTGAATCCGACACATTGTACAGCCGTTCCATCGCAAAATTTATCAATTTTATCAAGGGAGATCGGTCCGCCGTTTTCAAAGGCAGCTTTCATACTAGCAGCTCCAGCCGGCTCAACACCAATTACTCGACTGTTTGGTGAAATATTTTTTACGTACGTACCGATACCAGCCATTAAACCACCGCCACCAATTCCTCCGAAAATGAAATCAAGGGGTTCTTCAATGTCGTTCAACACTTCAACAGCTACCGTTCCCTGTCCTGCCATAATATCGACATCATCAAAGGGGTGAATGAAAATCATCTCATGTTCTTCACAATATTCTTTTGCTGCGGAAGCAGAATCATCGAAAGTGTCACCTTCTAAAATAATGTCGATATTATTGCGACCAAACATTCGAACTTGATCAATTTTTTGTTTTGGTGTCGTTAAAGGCATGAAAATTGTGCCTTTAATATTCAGTTGTGCACAAGCAAAGGCAACACCCTGTGCATGGTTTCCTGCACTGGCACAAACAACTCCGCTATTCCGTGCTTTATCTTCAATTTTTTTTATTTTATAGTAGGCACCTCGAAGCTTAAATGATCTTACATGTTGTAAGTCTTCTCGCTTAATATAAATGTTGGCACTATATTTTTCAGATAAATAGTCATTTTTTTGTAGTGGGGTATGTAAAACAACATCCTTTAAATGATGATGGGCAATTAAAATATTTTCCACCGTAATTCCTTTTGATTTAGCAACTTCCATCGTTTTGTAACCTCCGTTTAACTAAAACATTTACTTATTCTAACATAAAAAAGGGGAATTTTTTAAAATTATTTTTAAATTCAAAAAAATTAATAGACGAAAGCGTTTTCCTTTTGACAAAATAAAAAACATTTTTCAATAGAGTTCTAATTTCCATGAAAATAAAAAAAGACTGGCGAATGCCAGTCTTTAAAATTTAAAACAAAATATGTGCAATGACTGCAATAATTGGAATAGAAATAATCGTTCGGATTAAGAAGATAAGGAATAAATCCCAAATTTTCAAAGGAAGTTTCGTACCTAAAATTAATCCTCCGACTTCTGACATGTAAATTAATTGAGTAACAGAAACTGTAGCGATGAAGAATCGAGTTAAATCTGACTCAATACCAGAGCCTAAAACGGATGGTAATAACATATCTGCAAAACCAACGATCATTGTTTGAGCTGCTTGATCGGCAAATGGAATTTGTAATGCGGCTAGAATTGGCTCAAAAGGCATACCTAAAATTTTAAAGAAACTGGTATATTCAGCAAGAACTAAAGCAATTGTACCGAATGCCATAATAACAGGTGTTATAGCAAACCACATTTCTAGTACGTTTTTAAAACCTGCTCCAATTACTTTACCTAGATTTTTATTGCTATCTGCCTTTGATAACGCGTTGTGTAAACCTAATGAAAAAGCGTTAAACCCTTTTGGAACATCTTCCCGTTTATCATCAGGAATAGAGCCATCGATATTCGTATCGGGTTTACGGCTTAATGGGAAAATACGTGGCATAATAAGTGCTAAAATAAGTCCCACGAAAATAACTGATCCATAAAATTGGAGGAAATAATGGTTTAAATCAACCGTTTCTAATACGACAAAACAGAAAGTAATAGATACAACTGAGAACGTTGTTGCAATAGTAGCTGCTTCCCGCGCTGTATAGTTGCCTTCTTCATATTGTTTACTCGTTAAAAGTACACCGATTGTTCCGTCTCCAACCCATGAAGCTAAACAGTCAATAGCTGAGCGACCGGGGATTTTGAATAAAGGACGCATGATTTTTACCATCATGGAACCAAAAAATTCAAGTAAACCAAAGTCTGTTAATAATGGAAGTAATAAGCCGGCAAATAGGAACAGTGAGAACATCATTGTTACTAGACCGCCATCTGGAGTCAGTAAAAGACCAGACGTATTTTCACTAGTAAAAATTTCAGGACCTATTTGGAATAAATACATTGTTGCAAAAATCACTGCTAATATGCGCATAATAGTCCAGAACCAGTTAACACGGAATAAAGAATCGAACAAAGTACGTTGTTCTTTTACTGGAATGAATTGCGCAATGACAGAGCCGATTGCAGCTATAATGAAGACAATCCAAGCAAACCAATGAATAAAGCTTACAACGTTTGCAGAAAGGGCATTTGCTAATAGAGCAACAGGTACCTTTAATCCATCGGCTGTATTAACGGGTGTAATAAATAAGAAAATACCCACTAAGGACAAAAAGATAAAAAGAAACCATGTATATGAAGGAAATTTTTTTGTCATTTGTTTACCTCTTTAAATAGTATGATGAATATTTATACACTATAAAGTCTTTATATACAGTTGTAAATACGTTTTATAAAAATAAAAATATTGCGAAATTTATAAATGTATGAAAAATGAATATACAGGAAATAAAAGGATTGTAAAATGACTAATTATTTAAGTAAATGACTTTATAGTATTGAATAAAAATAACTTATAATGAATGGAAAAAGGGGCAGGAAATAATTACCTGCCCCTTTATATTATCATAATTAATCTTCAAAATTAAATAGATAAAAACGTTCTTTATCTAACCAATTATCGCCTTCATCTATTCGCTTTTTATAATCTTCAATCATCCATGCTGTTTGAGATGCATGGGCTTGTAAAGTTTTTACTTTATCTTCTTTAACACTAGTTATATCAATTTCAATATTTGGTTCGCCTTTTTCTGCCACTGTATTATTAGCAAAGCCTACTGTGTAAAGGGTAGGTCGCTCTTCTTTCGGCATACGTCTAACGGCTTCCACTACTGCGCGACCTGTTGCTTCATGGTCTGGGTGAACCGCATAGCCAGGTAAGAAAGTGATGATTAATGAAGGGTTTAATTCATCAATTAAATCTTTTACAAGATTAACCATTTTTTCATCATCTTCAAATTCGACTGTTTTATCACGTAATCCCATCATTCGAAGATCTTCGATTCCCATATGTTTACAAGCAGCCTTTAATTCTTCACGGCGAATTTCTGGTAATGATTCCCGTGTGGCGAATGGAGGGTTTCCAAGATTTCGGCCCATTTCACCAAGAGTTAAACATGCATATGTAACTGGGACACCCATATTACGGTAAAGTCTTATTGTTCCTGCAGAAGAAAAGGCTTCATCATCTGGATGGGGAAAGACAACTAAAATTTGACGTTGTGGTTGTAAAGTCATATTAAATCCACTCCTTAATAAGAAAATGGTGTTTCACTAATTTCTAGTGCAACAGCAAGTTTTCCTGTAAAGTCTAATCCAGCCATTAATAAACGACCTTTTTCATCCATTTCATAATGAGTAATACCTTGGGCATAGACCCAACCATGCTCCATTTTTAGTCCTACTCGGTGTGGGGTATCTTCAATGATTTTTGCTAGTTCATATCGGATTTTAGCATTGCGAATGAAAGCCCCTGCATTGAACACTTTTTCATCAAAATGTGTAGCATAAGCTCCATTTGTTGTTTCTAGATGAATATAGACGTCTTTGTTCGCAAAAGAATTAAGCAATTCTTGGAGCTCGTCAATTTGTACTTCCTTCATCTTAATTCTCCTTTCACATCTATTTATTAATAAGTATAGTAAAAAATGTTACTTTATGAAAAGAAAAAGGTTTCTAGATGAAAAAAGGCAGTGTGAAGATGTTCACACTGCCAACTTAATAAAAAATTATATTTCCGTTACTGTTACTTCTGGTGCACCAAGGCGAGGTTTTGCACCGTGGTATACTGGACCAACAAATTCATTTAACTTCCATCCATGTAATATACCAGCTGCTACGAATTCTTTTGCTTCAATAACTGATTCTTTTACAGATAAACCGTTTGCTAGGTTTGCAGTAACACTAGCGGCGAAAGTACAGCCGGCACCATGATTGTAAGTAGTATCTACTTTAGGAGTTTCTAATAAATAGAAAGTTTGTCCATCGTAGAATAAGTCTACTGCTTTGTCACTATTTAATGCTCGTCCGCCTTTAATAACGATGTTTTTTGCACCGAGGGCGTTAATTTTTTGAGCAGCTACTTTCATTTCTTCAATTGTTTTTGGAGTTCCCGTTCCAGCTAGTTGACCAGCTTCGAAAAGATTCGGTGTTGTTACAAGAGCATTTGGTAATAAGTATTGAATCATTGCATCAACTGTACCAGGATTTAATACTTCATCTTCTCCTTTACATACCATAACTGGGTCAATGACTACTTTTTCAACTCCAGAAGCAGAAATTGCTTCACCAGTAGTTTGAATAACTTCTTCTGTAGATAACATGCCTGTTTTTAATGCATCGATGCCAGTAGAAAAGGCAGTTTTTAATTGGGCTTGTAATACATTGATTGGTAATGTGTGAACGCCGTGGCTCCAATTGTTATCAGGATCCATTGTAGCGATTACCGTTACAGCAGCCATTCCGTAAGTATTATGTTCTTCAAAGGCTTTTAAATCCGCTTCTAATCCAGCTCCACCTGAAGCGTCAGAGCCAGCAATTGTTAATGTTTTTTTCAATGCCATCTATCTCATACTCCTTTAATTATGTCATTATATATATGGTTCTAAAGTATAAAGCAACTCTGACTTTATAAAAATAGTCAGATATTATAAAAAGTATAATGTCAGTTTTTTTCATCATGGCTAAATCCCTCATATGGATTCTGTATAAATTTAGTGAACATATTAATCAATCATTGCAACTGCTGAATAGTTCAAGTAGTTTAAAAAGAGAGGTGTTGATTAAATGAATATGTCGATACAAAATGATTGGCAAGAAGTACTCGCAGATGAAATGAATAAACCTTATTACATAAGTTTAAAAAATTTTTTAGATGAACAATATCGTCTATCCACAGTGTATCCACCAAAGGAAGAAGTCATGAGTGCTTTTCAAACAGTTGCCTATAAAGATATAAAAGTTGTTATTTTAGGGCAGGATCCATATCATGGTCCTGGTCAAGCCCATGGAATGTGTTTTTCGGTAAAAAAAGGAGTACCCCATCCTCCAAGCTTACGAAACATATTCCAGGAGTTGCAAAGTGATCTAGGCTACCCTATACCAAAAGATGGATATTTAATAAAATGGGCACACCAAGGTGTTTTTTTATTAAATACAGTGTTAACGGTTCGACAAGGTGAAGCCAATTCCCATAAAGGACAAGGGTGGGAACAATTTACGGATAAGGTTATTGAAAAATTAGCAGAGCGACCAGATCCGATTATTTTCGTGTTATGGGGAAAACCGGCACAAAAGAAGAAAACGATTATTGATAAGAAGGGGAATCATCATTTCCTCATCCACGCTCCTCATCCAAGCCCGTTAAGTGCCTATAGAGGATTTTTCGGTAGTAAACCATTTTCAAAAATAAACGAAAAGCTTAAGGAGTGGGGGAAACAACCAATTGATTGGCGTTTAGATGAATAAAATCGGATTCGCATTTTATAGAATTTGTTTTGCCTTTCTAGGCTAAGAAGGTGAACAGAAGAAATCGGAAAACTTTTCTCTCGAATCGAATCATGATAAATTGAAATAGAAAGTGAGTTGCTGTAAATGAAAGTGGATTGCTTTAAATGCCGATACTTCCGCGTAACGTGGGATCAGCATAACCCTAGGGGATGTACAGCATATCAATTTAAATCCAAACAATTACCCTCACTTGTTGTGAAGCAATCTTCTGGTTTAGATTGTATGCAATTTACGCCTAAACTAAAAATGGAGGAACGGTAGTCGTATGATTTCTTATCATCAATTGTTAGATGAAATCGAGCAACTTGTAGCAGATGCAAAAGGTGTCCAAGATGAACAACAAATAAGAGAACAATTAAGTGCTATTCGTGCATTATGCAACGTTGCTTTAACAAGAAGTAATAATCAGCAAGCATTACCCAATCAAACGTTAGCAACTAGTTTTTATCAAGTTCATCAGCAAATTAGCGACACTTCATCAAACGTTATTCATCGTTCTTCAATTAATGAACATAAGTTACAAGAAAAAGATGCAAATGGAGATTCGATTTTTGATTTTTAGTTTTTAAAATTGGTTACATAAAAAAGACTGTATTAAAGAGAAGAGGTTTATAAATGAAAGGTTCTATTATATCAGGGGCTATTCATGGTTTTTTAGCAGTAGCATTAGGTGCTTTCGGTGCCCATGCATTAGAAGGAATATTAGATGACTATAGTACAGGTATTTGGGATACGGCGGTTCAATATCAAATGTTTCATGCAGCGGCCATTTTAGTAATTGGTATATTGATGAGTTCCAAGTTATTAGGGTCGGTTAAACAGCTTAAAATGGCAGCTATTTTTATGAATGCAGGAATTATTTTCTTTGCTGGAAGTTTATATGTGCTAGCCCTTTCAGGAATTCGCATTTTAGGAGCGATAACTCCAATAGGTGGCGTATTATTTTTAGCTGGTTGGATTCTTCTCATCGTTTCGGTATCAAAATATAAAAACGTATAATTGTTGGAAGGAGTAGTCCGAGTTTTTTAGGGCTACTCCTTCTTTTTATCTTCAAATTTTTAGAATAAACTAACAATTTATGCTTTTATCCTTTAAAATGATGTTAATGTAAAAGGGAATGAACATACCTTTAAAAAACATATGTATATTAAAATAATGTGTGAAAGGGGCTTAAATGATGAAGCAATTATTTTCGTCATTACATCAATATTATGAAGAGATGATATCGATTCGACGTTATTTACACGAAAATCCGGAATTATCATTTCATGAAGTACATACACCTGCTTTTATAGCAAACTATCATAGAAAATTAGGTTTAGAGGTTCGAGAAAGGGTTGGTGGAAGGGGTGTAGTAGCTACAATCCGTGGCTCAAGACCTGGAAAAACCGTAGCTTTACGGGCCGATTTTGATGCCCTTGCCATTCAAGAAGAAAATGATCTTCCTTATAAATCGAAGGTAGATGGCGTTATGCATGCTTGTGGTCACGATGGACATACTGCTACACTTTTAGTACTTGCAAAAGTGTTAACTGAAATGAGAGATCAACTTCAAGGTAACGTCGTATTGATTCATCAATTTGCAGAAGAAGTAGCGCCTGGTGGGGCAAAGCCAATGATTGATGATGGATGCTTAGAAGGAGTCGATATCATTTTTGGTACCCATTTATGGGCACCGACACCATTAGGGGATATATTAGTGCGTAATGGTGCGATTATGGCAGCTGCTGATCGATTTGAAATAACGATTCAAGGTAAAGGTGGTCACGGAGCTGAACCTCATCATTCAGTTGATGCGATTGTAATCGCGTCCCAGTTTGTCACACAGCTGCAAAACATTGTATCCCGTAGGTTAGATCCTTTAAAATCTGCAGTTATTTCTGTAGGTCATTTTGAAGCCATCAATCCTTTCAATGTCATTGCGGATAAAGTTGAACTGAAGGGTACTGTTCGTACTTTTGATAAAGAGGTTCAAGGATTAATAGAAAAAGAGATTGAACTTCTTCTTAAGTCGGTATGTGAAGGATCCCATGCTACTTATGAATATTCGTTTAAGAGAGGGTATCCGCCAGTTGTCAATCATAAAAAGGCAACTCAATTTATTGCTGATATTGCTTGCAACGTTCCTGAAGTAAAAAATGTGATCGAATGTCCTCCTTTTATGATTGGTGAAGATTTTTCTTATTATTTAGAAAGGGTTCCTGGTACGTTTTTCATTACAGGAGCAAAGAATCCGAATTGGGAAGTTGCTTATCCTCATCATCATGCGCGCTTTAATTTTGATGAAAGGGCGATGTTAGTAGCAGCTAAAACATTAGGGATGGCTACATTAAACTATTTAAACACTAGTAAATAAACGAAAAAAACATCCACTTCGAACCAATAATGGCCCTGAGGTGGATGTTTTTTTGTTTTATCGATCTGTTACACCTGGTGTTTGGTTGAAATAAGCAACTTCTTCATCAAATTCTGCATAGTCGAAATAAATCATTGGGAATAAATAACGATGGTTTGTTTGCAATTCACGAATAATCGCATGGTCGCGCCCAGCTGCCTCAACTACACCTCGAACTGATACAGTATTTCCATTACCACCGCCTGTAGCTGTAGGAACAGTAAAATGGAAAGTAGCAGGCTTTCCTCTGTTTAATCTTAAAATGTTTTCAATATAAGATTCTTCGCCTCTCATTCCAGCTCCTGTTGTACCTGTTTGTGGCAAAGTTGTTCCACTTGGAACGGAAACAGGTGGAGGTGTTTGAGTTTGAGGGAAATATTGTTGACCTGTTTGTGGATAAAATTGTTGCTGTCCGAATTGAGATTGAGGGAAACCTTGTTGTTGTCTTTGACCACTTGGACTCCAATAATAAACCAACCAAAAACATCCTTTCATTTAAAATATTTAAGTATTCATTAACTTAGATATTCGCCTGGGCAGGAAGGAAAGAGAACGATAAAAAGTCCATAATAGTGTCTACTAGGCAGGCAAAATTTTGTTATGAATCTTTTCAACTCTAGGGGCAACTATCCCTACAATATGTTTCTCTCCAAAAAACCAGACCGTCTACACTGACCCTATTCACACGATACTTCCGACAATAGCATTTCTAAATTTCTGTCTCCTTTTTGCCACAGGAGTTTCATAGGCTAAGCAGGGGAATTGGGCTTCAGTAGATAGTTTTACGCCGTTTTTCCAAAGCTCCCTATATTAATGTATGCTTTTACTACCATTTAAGAATAAATAAATGATAAAAAAATGCCTATGACATTAATTTATGATTGGAGTACTAATTGGTTCGTAAAAATTGAATGAAACGATTAAATGATTAATAAAATAGTACAAAGGAAGAGTTTCGATAAAAGATTGAATTTGAATAAATCCGGGAATAATAAATGATGACGTAGTGAAATTATGTGAAGATAAAGGAGCTCAACCTATGCAGATTGGTATTTGGGTTGGAATTGTCATCAGTGCGATTATTTCATTTCTAGTCGCATTTTTTTACGAACAACCATTGCATTGGTATTTGTTTGTATTAATTTTATTTATCGGATTTTTAATTAATACAATTATTCTTATTTTGAAAACAAAGGAAGATGAAAAAAACGAGACGTAATGTCGAAGGAATTCGACCACGTCTCGTTTTTTATGATGGAAAGTATACGCTTACTAATTACTTGTTAACTGTTAAAAATTGAACTAATTTATCGTTATCTAACAAGTTGCCGACTAAGAATTCACCAAATTCTCCATAACGTGCTGATACTTCATCGAAACGCATTTCGTAAACGATCTTTTTAAATTGAAGCATGTCATCAGAGAATAAAGTGACACCCCATTCGTGGTCATCTAAACCAACTGAACCAGTAATGTATTGTTTAACTTTTCCTGCATAGCTACGGCCAATTAAACCGTGGGAACGCATTAATTCACGACGTTCTTCCATGTTTAGCATATACCAGTTATCATTACCCTCACGACGTTTGTCCATTGGGTAGAAGCAAACATACTTAGTACGTGGAAGCTCAGGGTATAAACGGGCACGAACATGTGGATTTTGATAAGGATCTTCGTCAGAATCCTTAGCTAAATAGTTAGAAAGTTCCACTACAGAAACATAAGAATAAGTTGGAATCGTAAAATCAGCGATTGCTAATTTATTAAATTCTGCTTCCAATTCTTGAAGTTCTTCAGGTGTTTCGCGAAGAATCATTAACATAAAATCTGCTTTTTGCCCGATAATTGAATAAAATGCATGGGAGCCAGTTTTTGCTACATGGGCTTCGTTAAGTTTTTCTAAATATTGTACAAATTCATCTACTGCTTTTGTACGTTCTTCTGCAGAAACTAATTTCCAAGATGCCCAATCAATCGCACGAAAATCATGTAGGCAATACCAGCCATCTAATGTAATTGCTGCTTCGTTCATTAGTAAACACTCCTTAATTGATAATCATTCACAATTATCTTAGCATAAATTTAAAATAATTCCTTGTTAGAAGAAAGGGATTTTGTTGGATGTCACGAATTCGTCATTAGTATAAACAATCAGACACGTTCAAAAGACGTTTAAATCATTCATCTTCCTTATTAATGAAATAAAAACAAGAAGAAAACATTGATTAAGAGATGTTTTCATGTATGCTTAATTTACAGTAAATTGTTTTTCTTAAGGAGTAATTGAATATGCATCCGTTATTACAACAACAAACATGGCGGTTTATAGACCAGTCTCTTATAATGAAAAATCGAACACCCCTCGAATCCTTTGCGATGGATGATACCCTTTGTCAACTTGTAGGACAATTACAATCAAGTCCAACAGTTCGTACATGGGTTCATGATCAGACAGTTGTTCTTGGTATTCAAGATCATCGATTACCATTCATTCAAGAAGGTATTCAATTATTAAATAATAATGGATATCGAGCAATTGTCCGCAACTCTGGTGGTCTTGCAGTTTTATTAGATAGTGGAGTATTAAACATTTCTATTATTATGTCAGAACAGGCTGGAACAATCCATATTAATTCTGGATATGACATGATGGTAGACTTCATCAAATTACTATTTCCTGAAGCCGCTGAAAAAATAGAAGCTTATGAAATTATCGGTTCTTACTGTCCAGGATCCTATGATTTAAGTATAGATGGAAAGAAATTTGCAGGTATTTCCCAACGTCGATTAAGACAAGGAGTTGCTGTGCAAATTTATTTATGTATCGAAGGTAGTGGCAGTAATCGGGCAAAATTGATTAAAGATTTTTATGATATCAGTTTAAAAAAGGAAAAAACAAAATTTGCTTATCCAACGATACAACCAGAAGTAATGGCTAGTTTAAGTGAATTATTAAATAAAAGAATCACAGTTCAAGATACGGTTTTCCGTATTCAAAATGTGTTGCAGCAACTAAGCAATGAAACTCACTTATCCTCTTTAAATGAAGAAGAAATGGAACTATATTCCTTTTATTTGAAACGAGTTTTTGAACGGAATGAAAAAATGTTAAATAAAAAATAAAAAAACGTGGATGCGCCGTTAATTTGGCACGTCCACATTTTCTTTTTCACTACTACTATTTGAATAGTTTGCAACTAAATTTCCGTTTTTCTCCATTTTAAATACTGGAGCAACACGTGGTTCATCTTCTTCTAGTGTTACTAATCTACGAGCGCGATTCATGATTTGAACGAATTGCTCGTAATCTTCACGAATTTCTTTATTCTCTTGTTCTAGTCGTTTTAATTGATTTTCTAATTCTTTAATTTTTTCGGTTGCTGTATTGGCAATATGACGCCATTTAGTAGCTTCATTGTCATTCCCAGTTTGATGCTGTAAACGCAATAAATAGGCAATGACAATATCGAGATTTAATGCGGATAACGGAATTGATTTTACTTCTTCGCTATTTTGAGAACTTGGTAGTAAATAAACACCTTGTGAACGGCGTCTACCATTCATTCCTAATACTCGCATTCTCTCTTTTCTTTCTTTTTTTGCTTCAGCAAGTTCTTTTTCATATAGACGACGAACGACAGCATTCCAACGGAAACCACATGCAGCTGCTGTTCGATTTAATGCATCACCTGCTTCCTCGAAGGCGTTTAATTGTGTACTACCTTCTTTTACATGTCGTAATACTGCTTCAGCTAATAGTTCATCATTTTCTTTTAGCCAAGCATCCTGTCTAACTTTCACCATTTTTTTAACCTCCTGTAAAGTTCATAGTTTTGTTAGTTCAAAACTTATCGTGTCCAAGATGTTCCAATTTTATTCAATTATTTTTATATTTATAGGAAATAATATGTATTGGCCTATCGAACAATAGGATTTTGAAGGTAGAGTTTGGTTAGAATGGGGAAAAAAGATTTTGATAGCCAATGGTATTTTAAGACCTTTGACTGATATGTAAAGTTTTGACTTGAAGAGGTATGATTTGTTAGGCTAAAATATCTGTTAGATTATTTTTTTCGAAAAACGAATAGTGTAAGTATATAAAACATACAAAAAGAAAGGGTTGTAGACAAGATGGCAAACGAATTTCGTGTTTGCGATGAATGTCAGGCCGTTAATTTAAAAACGTTAATTCCTAAATTAAAAGATATTGATCCAGATGCAACGATTGAAATTGGCTGTCATTCATATTGTGGCCCTGGTCGAAAAAAAACCTTTACTTTTGTAAATGGTAGACCGGTTGCAGCACTTACTGAAGAAGAATTGATGGAAAAAGTGAAAGCAAAACTTAAATGAGCATAATAGGGTGCTATCTTCTAACGAATAGAAGATAGCTTTTTTACTATTTACGAGTCATTTTAACAGGAGTTTGATGTATTTCCTTCAAAACTCACATATAATAGTATTAACAAAACTGGGAGTGAGGTGCGGTCTATGGAAAATTATGCAAATGCTAAATTGCTAGAAGAAAAAGTATTCAAAGATCCTGTGCACCGTTACGTTCATGTACGTGATCAGGTTATTTGGGATTTAATCGGTACAAAGGAATTTCAAAGGTTGCGTAGAATACGACAATTAGGAACGACCTATTTAGTGTTCCATGGAGCTGAGCATAGTCGTTTTAATCATTCCCTTGGAGTTTACGAAATTGTACGGCGTATTACGGATGATATATTCCGTGGACGACCTGAATGGGATGAAGGGGAACGATTACTCATTCTTTGTGCGGCATTATTGCATGATTTAGGACATGGGCCGTTTTCTCATGCTTTTGAAAATGTATTCCAGACAGATCATGAATATTTCACAAGACAAATTTTACTTGGAGAAACAGAGGTAAATGGCGTACTAAAAAGAGTTTCAGAACAATTCCCTGAAATGGTCGCCCAAGTAATCGAGAAAAAGTATCCAAATGAACTTGTAGTGAGTCTAATTTCTAGTCAAATCGATGCGGACCGGATGGATTATTTACAGCGGGATGCTTATTATACAGGTGTAAGTTATGGTCATTTTGATATGGAACGTATTTTAAGGGTGATGAGACCACGGAATGGACAAGTTTTAATTAAATCGAGTGGGATGCATGCAGTGGAAGATTATATTATGTCCCGTTATCAAATGTATCTACAAGTCTATTTCCATCCAGTTTCAAGAAGTGCAGAAGTTTTATTGAATAATATATTAAAAAGAGTGAAGCAATTAAATGAGGAAAACTATCCTTTTATAGTAGAGCCAGTTCATTTTAAAGCATTTTTCGAGAATAATATAAACTTAGACGATTATTTAGCATTAGATGAATATATTTTATTAACCTACTTCCAATATTGGACAAAGGAACAAGATTCGATTTTAAGCGATTTGTGCACTCGTTTTATGAATCGTAAACTGTTGGGATATGTTAATTTAAATCCAGAGGAAGAACCTGAACGTTTTCGTCGTTTGAAAGAGCTACTAGAGGCGGCAGGAGTTAATACAGAGTATTATTTTTACCATGACTGTACATCAGATTTACCTTATGATTTCTATCGTCCAGGTAAAGAAACTACAAGACTTCCAATTTTCTTATTGATGCCTAATGGTGAGATTCGTGAGTTATCTCAAGAGTCTTTAATCGTGGATTCAATTGCTGGTCGTATTAAAACGGATCATAAAGTGTACTATCCAAAAGAAATTTTACAGAACCCATCGGTTGATTCGGAGCTTAAAAAAGAGTTGCAGAAAGTGTTATTTAGTTAAAAATGAAAAGCATCTTAAAGTTGAGGTTCCTAATGACTTTAAGATGCTTTTTGTTCGTTTATTTTATTTATCAATAGCTCTTACGCCACCAGTAGCGTAGTGGTTTTTAGACATTTCTTCAAGCACGATTGTGACAGCTTCTGGTTTCGCGTTTACTGTTTCAACAATAGCTTCCGTTACTTTTTCTACTAAAGCTTTTTTTTGTTCGTCAGTACGACCTTCTAATAATTTTACAGTTACAATTGGCATATTACATCCTCCCAAGTGGATAAAAGTAGTGTATATTCATTATAATAGGCTTATACGGAGGGATTTACAATGGCAAATGGAGAAACACCAAAGCAAAAATTAGGCTTTACAATTATTAAAAATGATCCAACAGACGGTCATAAAGGGTTTGGTATCGGATCGTTGTCTTTAGAAAATGTATCGCCAGTGATTATTGATATAGAAGAAAAACAAGCATTTATTGATATTGGTGCGATGCATGCGAAGAGCGATGTAGAGCGTGGTATTAAATTCACAACGAATCGTGAGGACTCTGCTGGCGGTAAACCTTATTGGTTAGTTTGGGTAACGATTGATTTTAGAGAAGTTGGCCCTTATTTTGCAGGAGTAACTGCCTGTGAAATGGTTGTAAACCGTGAAAAAAGACGAGGTTATAAAATATTAGCTGATCACGTAAATAAAATGGATAAATCGATGAAACGTAAAATTATTGTGGATCATATGGATGATGAATCGAAAAAAGTTCTTGCTGAATTTTTAAAGTCCCATAACATTGAAATGTGGGAAAATAGTGAAGAACAACTTCGAAAGGATTTAACGGTTTAAGAATAATTTTATATAGTATATTTTTTTGAGAAAATATTTCAGAATTAAAACGAATCATTTAAAATGTCAATACTTTTTTGAAATACGCCATAAAAGAATTTGAACAATTTGTGAAAAATAGTTTTCTGTTTTAATCCGTTATTGAAAGTAAGTTTGAAAAAAAGTACACTGAAACTAAGCTTGCAATAGTAAGCTAGGACACTTGGCAACCCGATTTGCTTGAGACTTATGCGGCATTTGTACAATCCCAAGCCGAATGCCCCATGAATCTCAAGCTTTCGATTTGCCAAAAAAAAAGCTCTCTCTTAGTGTCGGAAATCATTCCGAATAAGAGAGAGCTTTTTTGTTGAATATAATATTTTAGTTAAAGAAATCTTTAAATGCTTCGAATGGGAATAGATCTAAAAAGTTATTCCAAGAATCATCATCAAAGAAATCCGACGATGAACATTTTTCCGTTGGCACATCTTCTTTCTTTAAGTAGACCATTCTTTGTTTTGGACAAGCATCCGTTGCTAATTTCCCAGTCTCAATATCAATGAGAACTCCTTCTACACCTTCTGGCGCTTCGAAATTTTCATTTTGTTTATCTTTATTGATTGTTTCCATAAAGTCTATCCAAACTTGCTTCGAAGCAGCCATATCTTGTTGGACAGAAAGGGTTTTTCCTTGATCGTACCCATTCCATACACCTGCAGTATAACTTGGTGTATAACCGACTAACCATTGATCGCTGACAGTTGTACCTGATTTTGCTGCGTAAGTATGTGTCATACGCGGCCGTAAAGAAACACCGGTAGCTGGAGAGTAGTCACTATAAACAGGATCAAAAATCCCTGTCATCATATCGGTTAATAAATAAGCATCCTCTTCGGAAATGACTTGTTCCGCTTTTGGTTTTTTATATTTATAAACCGTTTCACCTTTTGAATTTTTAATTTCTAAGATCGTTGTAGGCTTCGTTTGTTTACCTTGATTTGCAATCGTGTTATAGGCATTTGTTAAATCATATAGAGATGTTTCAATCGTTCCAAGGGCAATGGATGGATTGTTAGCATTGGAATAGTTTAAATTGAAACGTTTTAACATATCCTCGTACTTTTCATAGCCAATTTTCTCTAATGTTTTAACAGCGTAAATATTATCAGAAATAGCAATAGCTTGGGCTAACGTCATTTCACCATCTGCAAATTCACCATTAACATTTTGCGGTTTATAAGTTGCCCGACCATTATCATAAGTGAAAACCGTCTCTCCTACATCTAAAAAGGTTAAAGGAGTAAATCCATTTTCTAATGCAGCTGCATATAAAATTGGTTTAATGGAAGAACCAGGCTGACGTACTGCTTGAGTAACTCGATTAAAGGAACTTTCTTCATAATTTCTTCCACCTACTAAAGCAGTAACGTGTCCTGTCTCAACATCCATGCTGACAAAACCAACTTGTAAATCACTGTCAGGCATGTTGTCGGCGATTGCTTCTTCAGCAGCCTTTTGGTGGGCTTGATTCAACGTTGTTTTAATAGTCCAACCGCCTTCAACGATGTTGAGATTTTCTTTTTCTAATATTTCACTAGCTTCTTGCCAAACCGTATCCAAAAAGTAAGGAGCGACAGAATTAGAAGCAGTCCATTGATCATTTTTTAAGACAATTTCCTCTGAATTTGCCCGTTTTCTTTCATCCGCTGTAATGTATTGTTGATCTTCCATTAATTTTAAAATGATTTGTTGGCGATCCATCGCTTTTTCATAATCATTAATTGGGGAGTAAATGCTTGGTCCTTTAGGAATACCTGCTAATAAAGAAGCTTCAGCTAAAGTTAATTCACTTGCAGATTTTCCAAAATAATATTTGCTGGCTGCTTCTATGCCATACATACCGTGGCCATAGTTTACGGTATTTAAATAGCCCTCTAAAATTTCATCTTTGTCATAGAAAATTTCTAATCTATATGCATAAAGAGCTTCTTGTAGTTTTCTTGTCCATGTCTTATCGAGGGTTAAATATAAATTACGGGCCAATTGCATTGTAAGGGTACTAGCACCTTCTGCCATACTTTGGGTCTTTAAATCTTTTAGTAACGCACTAGCAATTCGAGAATAATCAAACCCGTTATGTTCATAAAAATCTTTATCTTCAACTGCTATGGTCGCATCGATTAAATAGGGTGAAATTTCATCTAATTCAACCCAATAGCGTCTTTCAGCAGTTAAATAGTCTCCAATTTTGTTACCATTACTATCTAAAAACACGGATGTTTTAGGAACGGTTAGTGGGGGAGCACCAGCGATTTGAGCATAAATTCGTAATGTAAGCAGAGATATACCTACCGCACATATGAGCGCTACAATAGAAAAAGCAGAATACTTCACCCATTTTTGACGTTTTAACTTTCGTCTATAGCTTTGTCTTTTCATCCGTATTTCACCTCAAATCTTTTTAGCTAAAGTTAGTATGGACGTGATTATTTACCTTTAATCGAATTTATACATAAAAAAACTGTTGCAAGTTATCGAAAAACATCTATACTTTTTTTCTGTATGTAAAAATTATACGAAAAAAGTCGAATAAAGTTTCGAACAGTACGTTAATCGGAATTTTCTGGTAGTTTTTAAAAATCAAAACTTCGTTTAATGAAGGTAATTTATAGTAAAAATGATTTAATAGGAAGCTAGAGTTAACATTAGTAAACAAAATATGATAAATTCAATTTTGTCATTGAAAATAACTATATGAAGGTGATTATAAATGAGATTTGATGAAACATATTCAGGAAATGTATTTATTAAAAGTCATCCAAATTATGAAGAGTCGAAAGCAGTCCTTTATGGAATGCCAATGGACTGGACTGTAAGTTATCGTCCAGGTTCGCGTTTTGGTCCGGCTCGTATTCGAGAAGTATCTATTGGATTAGAGGAGTATAGTTTATATTTAGATCGAGAGTTAGATGAAGTAAAATTCTTCGATGCTGGGGACATTCCTTTACCATTCGGAAATGCTGAAAAATCTTTAAAAGAAATTAAAGATTTCGTAAGAAAAGTGTTAGCTGATGGAAAAGTTCCAATCGGTATGGGAGGGGAACATTTAGTATCTCTACCGGTTATGGAAGCTGTTTATGAAAAATATAACGATTTAGCAATTATTCATTTTGATGCCCATACGGATCTTCGTACTGATTATGAAGGGGAGCCTTATTCCCATGCGACACCTATTCGAAAAATCGCAGAACAAATTGGTCCGAAAAATGTTTATTCCTTTGGAATTCGCTCAGGTTTAAAAGAAGAGTTTGAGTGGGCAAAAGAAAATGGTATGCACATTTCTAAATTTGAAGTGTTAGAGCCATTAAAAGAAGTGTTACCTACTTTAGCTGGACGCAACGTATATGTAACGATTGATATTGATGTTTTAGATCCGGCCCACGCACCAGGTACTGGAACGGTGGATTGTGGTGGTATAACATCAAAAGAATTGTTAGCTTCCATTCATGCAATTGCTGGTAGTGAAGTTAATGTAGTTGGTTGTGATTTAGTTGAAGTGGCACCAATTTACGATTCATCAGAAATGACTGCCAACACTGCTTCGAAGCTATTACGGGAAATGATTTTAGGTTGGATAAAGTAAGGAATAATTAGGAAATGCTAATTATGAAGAGGGCATGGGGGACGATTACGTTTTCCATGCTTTTTTCCATATTCACGAGTTTCATCTTGATAAAAATCATTAATTCATCCTATAATAAAAAGGTTATCTATATAAGTAAATGAAAGCCCGAGGAGCTGACCTCAGAAATGAGTGTAGTAGAAACAGATGTTAAAATTAAACTAAATTCCACTATTATACCGACAGATGGAGAGTCTGAAAAATATGAAATGTGGTTAAGTGGAACTTTTATAAAAAAATCAGGTAAGACCTATTTACGTTATGTGGAAGAATTGGAAGAAAAAAAGATTCGTACAACGGTTAAACTTGGCGATAAGCAAGCTCTTATTTTACGTAGTGGTGGAGTAAAAATGAGACTACCCTTTAATGCTAGTCAAGATGAAAGAGGCCATTATGATACCCAATTTGGGACATTACCTATCATTACTAGAACCCATCAATTGGCCCATGAATATCATGAAGAAAGTTTAATTAGTGGAACATTTAATGTTCAATATGATCTCATCATTAGCGGGCAATCCGTTGGAAAATATACGTTGGAAATTCAATATTCGGAGGGACAAAAATGAATGCAGTAGAACAATTGCAACAGTCAATTAAAGAAGTTTTAAAAGTAGCTGTGGAAAAATCAGGCTTAGTTGAAGAAGGGGCACAATATGCTATTCATCTTGAGACGCCTAAAGATAAGGCAAATGGTGATTTTGCCACTAACTTAGCGATGCAATTAACAAAATTAGCAAAAAAACCACCTCGCGCTATTGCTGAAGCGATTTTAGAAAACCTTGTAACAGAAGGTACAGACATTGAAAAGGTGGAAATTGCTGGACCAGGGTTTATCAACATTACAGTTCGTAAAGATTTTCTTGCAGATGTAGTAAAAGCCGTAAAAGAGCAAGGGGAAAATTACGGTCGCACTACCACTGGAAACGGACAAAAAATTCAAGTAGAGTTTGTATCTGCTAACCCAACAGGAGATCTTCATTTAGGTCATGCCCGCGGAGCAGCATTTGGTGACTCATTATGTAATGTGTTAGATTTTGCAGGCTACGATGTTTCCCGTGAGTACTATATTAATGATGCAGGGAATCAAATTAACAACTTGGCCTATTCTTTAGAAGCTCGCTATAAACAAGCGTTAGGTATGGATGCTCAAATGCCAGAAGATGGTTACCATGGCCAAGATATTATTGATATTGCAGGTAAATTAGTAAATGAATTCGGTCGTACTATTTTAGATAAATCCGATGAAGATCGTTTTGAATTTTTCCGTGAGCACGGCTTAAAACTAGAATTAGATAAATTAAAAAATGATTTAGCAAACTTCCGTGTAAACTTTGACGTTTGGTATTCTGAAACTTCTTTATACAAAAATGGCAAAATCGATGTGGCATTAAATAAATTAAAAGAAAACGGCCATGTATTTGAAGAAGAAGGGGCTACTTGGTTCCGTTCTACAACATTCGGAGATGATAAAGACCGTGTTTTAATTAAATCAGATGGTTCTTATACTTATTTAACGCCGGATATTGCTTATCATGAAGATAAAATTCAACGTGGTTTCGAAAAATTAATAAACATTTGGGGTGCTGATCATCATGGTTATATCCCACGTATGAAAGCAGCTATTCAAGCCCTTGGATATGACCGTGAGAAATTAGAAGTTGAAGTTATTCAAATGGTTCAACTTTATAAAAATGGCGAAAAATATAAAATGAGTAAACGTACAGGTAACGCAGTAACGATGCGTGAATTAGTTGAAGAAGTAGGAATCGATGCAGTACGTTACTACTTTGTAAAAACTGCCTGCGATTCCCATATGGACTTTGACTTAGATTTAGCTGTTTCCCAATCAAATGAAAATCCAGTTTACTATGCTCAATATGCCCATGCTCGAATTTGTTCGATTCTTCGTTCTGCACAAGAACAAGGATTTGCTGCATCATTGGATTACTTAAACTTATTAACTGCTGAAAAAGAAGAAGAGGTATTGAAAAAAGTTGGGTCATTCCCACAAATCGTAGCAGAGGCTGCGAAACATCGTACTCCTCACCGTATTGCAAACTTTATACAAGATTTAGCGGCTTCATTCCACAGCTTCTATAATGCGGAAAAAGTTCTAAATCCAGATAATAAAGAATTAACAGAAGCACGTCTTTCTTTAATTAACACTGTTCGTGTAACATTGGCTAATGCATTAAAATTAATTGGTGTAGCCGCTCCTGAAAAAATGTAAAATCATTAACCAGTCTCAAATGATATGCCCCGTAAAAGTTAGACACCAATCTAACTTTTACGGGGTGTTTTTTATGACTAAAATTACAAAAGATGAAAAAATACGAATATTATTACGTTATGTAAATGGACAAGAAAGTGTAAAACAAATTGCTAGAGAAGAAGGTGTAATCGTATCTGAATTAACTTCTTGGATTCGTTTATACGAACAACATGGTGTGGAAGCCTTTATGAAATCATATACAAGTTACTCTGCAGAGTTTAAAATGGATGTACTTAATTATATGAATGAAACGGGTACGTCCTCTATTGATGCAGCTGCTATTTTCAATATTTCATCTTCAAAATTAGTTCGAAAATGGCGTAATCAATTTGAAACAGGTGGATTTGATGCCCTCAATTCAAAGAAAAAGGGGCGTCCATCCATGAATAAATTAAACAAGAAGACATCGAAATCGGTTCCAGCTGATGGTTCTGTAGAGGCACTTGAAGCACGCATTAAACAGCTAGAAATGGAGAATGCGTATTTAAAAAAGTTGAATGCTTTAGTTCAGGGACAGGAAAAATTACAAATAAAATCAAAGCGCAAGTAATTTTTGAACTAAAGCACATTTATGATGTCGTAGAATTAGTTAAAGTCGCAAATATTCCTCGAAGCACTTATTATTATTGGGAAAAGCGAATGAATCGTGAAGATAAATATGCCGAAGTTAAGGAGGCAATTCAATCAATATATCACGAACACAAGGGGCGTTATGGTTATCGTCGTATTGCGAGTGAATTGAAAAAATACGGATTCCAACATGATCCAAAAACAATCAACCGTTTCATGAATGAATTGGGATTAAAATGTCTGGTAAGAATGAAGAAATATCGTTCTTATAAAGGACAAGTTGGTCGAATTGCACCAAATCTATTAGAACGAGATTTCAAAGCAGAGAAAATGAATGAAAAGTGGGTAACTGATGTAACAGAATTTCATTTATTTGGTGAAAAACGCTACCTATCTCCTGTGATGGATTTATGTAATGGTGAAATTATCGCTTATATACTGATGAAAAGACCTGTATATAAACTTGTATCAGATATGCTTGATCAGGCGTTAACACGTCTTCAAATAGGAGATGAAGTGATCCTACATTCAGATCAAGGATGGCATTATCAGATGAAACAATATCAGAAAACACTCCAAAAACACGGTATCAAGCAAAGTATGTCCCGCAAAGGGAATTGTCTTGATAACGCAGCAATGGAGAGTTTCTTTGGCATCTTAAAATCTGAACTATTATACTTGCAAGAGTTTAATAGTATCGAACATTTTGAAGAAGAATTAAGGTTATATATTGAGTACTATAATTACAAACGAATGAAGGCAAAATTAAAAGACCTAAGCCCGGTAGAATACCGAACAAAGGTCTTGGAAGCCGCCTAACAAAATATGTCTAACTTTTTTGGGTCAGTTCAAAAAGGGACTGGTTTTTTATTTGCATTGGTAGAAATAAATCGAAAAGGTGAAATATTGATTTAATTCATATCGGAGCACTATGAATTGACGTAGGGAAAACTTAAAAAGTAAAATGATTTTATTGAAAGGTACGGATAACATAAATTTTTTAGGAGATGGGTCATTTGAAACAATTGTTTGTAAAAACAGAACCGCAACGTTTTTGGATAGAAAAGTTGGCAACGTTAGAGGAACCATTTAAAAAGGCTGCTCAACAAATCGACGAACAATCGCAATTTCCCCTTGAACATATTCATCAATTACGTCAAATCGGCTATACAAAATTAACTTTACCGAAACAGTTAGGGGGAGAAGGTTTTAATGTTTATGATTCGATTCTCCTCCAAGAAACATTAGGGAGTTATGATGGTAGTACCGCTTTAGCTATAGGCTGGACTCTATTAACTGTAGGAGAGTTATATGAAAATCAATATTGGGAGCCATCAAAATTATCAGCTTTTGCAAAAGAAGTAGAAAAAGGAGCTATTATTAATCGGGCAGTAAGCGAAATTGCAACAGGTAGTCCTATTCGAGGGGGAAGACCGGGCACATCGGCTAAAAGGGAAGGGAATCATTGGGTAATTAACGGGCGCAAAAGCTATACAACGGGATCCTTTGCCCTTGATTATTTCTTAACTTCCGCATGGATTGAAGAAAAAGAACAAATTGGCTTCTTTTTAATTCATAAAGATAACTCCGGTGTTTCGATTGAAGAAACGTGGGATGTGATGGCGATGCGAGGTACAGCTAGTCACGATTTAGTCCTTGAAAATGTCCATGTTGATCAATCAGACTTAGTTGAGTTACCGAATAATAGTGCTAGTTTTAAGTTGAACGGTTGGTTACTTCTTATTCCTGCAACCTATTTAGGAATAGCTCAAGCGGCGCAGGATTATGCCCTTCAGTTTGCCAATACCCATTCTCCAAACAGTATAAAAGGAACGATTGCTTCTTTACCTAACGTTCAATCCTTACTAGGTGAAATCGAATTAGAATTAGCGAAGGCACGTTTTACATTATATGGAGCTGCCCAAAGTTATGTAGAATTCAAAGGGAAAGAAAAAGAAGGTAAAAGAGTAACGGAAGAGGAAAAAATAACGATCATGAATGCTGTAAACGTCGCAAAACATGTCGTAACGAATGGGGCAATCCAAGTAGTAGATAAGGCTATGCGAGTAGTTGGGGCAAAAAGTTTGCAACGGACAAATCCTCTTCAACGGTTTTATCGAGATGTTCGTGCAGGTCTACATAATCCGCCTATGGATGATATAACGATTAAAAAGTTAGCCGAATCAGCTTTGCAAGAGACGGCAAAAAATAATTCTTTATAGGAGAGTTATTTAATTACCTTTTTCTATTAAAATCTTTCTATACAATTGTTTTTTATAAGTTATAATGTGGAAGAACAACTTCATAATGACACATAAAGGTTCTTATAGCGATTTTGTTATAAGAGTAAAAGGGAAGTCGGTGAAATTCCGACGCTGTCCCGCAACTGTAAATGGGAGCGTGCCTTACAGTCCACTGTTACAAAAGTAATGGGAAGGGAAGGTTTGCGATGAACATGAGCCAGGAGACCTGCCTTTATGGTTAGGAATAGCACCTTACGAGGATAAGGGAGGCAGTAAAGATGGAGTGTTTATTTTTCGATTTTTCAAAGTCTCTCGTAAACTGAGAGACTTTTTATTTTGCCTTTTGGGAGGTATTGAAACAATGACAATATTATTTATGATAAATAGATTACTAGAAAATAGGAATGAGGGAACAGTGTGAAAAGAAAAATGTTCTTCGCCTATAGTTCCTCTATCGGAATATTATTAATTAGCATTTGGTTAGGTGTCTCCATAGGAACAGCAGAAGTACCCTTTTCAACATTGTGGGATAAAGAAACGAATGAAAGTGCCTACAACATTTTATGGAGTATACGTATGCCCCGGGTTGTTTTAGCTGGTTTAGTAGGCGCCGCATTAGCGATTGCGGGAGCTGCGTTTCAAGGCTTATTGAAAAATCCACTGGCGGACCCTTATACATTAGGTATTTCTTCGGGGGCATCTGTTGGAGCGGTAGCAACAATTTTCTTTGGACTTTCCCTTCCTATAATAGGTTCATATTCGTTACCTTTTGTAGGGATGATATGTGCCTTTTTGACAATGGTTCTTGTTTTAACCTTTGCTCGACTCGTGGATCGAACGATGAAAATGGAAACGCTCATTTTAACCGGGGTCATTTTTAGTTCCTTTTTAGGTTCTTGTATTTCTTTAATGATTGCCCTAACAGGAGAACAATTACGTGAAATTATGGGTTGGCTTTTAGGTAGTGTTTCCATGCGCGGATGGCCGTACGTTCAAATGATTGTACCCTTTATTATTATTGGAACAATTATTATATGGCTCAACCGAAGAGAGTTGAATGCCATGATGTATGGAGACGAACGGGCCCAATCGTTAGGGGTAAATGTAAAGAAAAGTAAGTATGCGATACTAGCTGGAGGTTCCATGTTAACAGGGGCAGCCGTTGCTGTTTCGGGTACAATCGGATTTGTTGGTTTAGTTGTGCCTCATATGACAAGAATGCTATGGGGAGCAGACCACCGTCATCTATTGGTTTTGTCCTTTTTTAACGGAGCTAGTCTATTAATTATTTGTGATTTAGTTTCCCGAACGATTATTTCCCCTTCAGAACTACCGATAGGTGTAATTACAGCCTTTATAGGGGCACCTGTTTTTTCATTTATATTTTATAAACAAAGAAAAAGTAGGGGGTGAGGTTATGTTAAAGGTCCAAAATATTTCTGGAGGTTATGGTTCAACTCCAATACTTTCGAACATTTCCTTTGAAGTGGAAAAAGGGAAAATGTTAGGTATTCTTGGTCCAAATGGTTGTGGGAAATCCACTTTATTAAAAGTGATTAGCGGCATTATGAAACCATCAACGGGAACTGTTTATGTTGATGGTAAAGAAATTAAAGATTACTCTCCGAAACAATTAGCAAAAAAAATGACGGTTTTACCACAGCTACATGCAACAGCTTTTTCGAATACGGTTCGAGATACCGTTTCCCTAGGACGTTATCCTCACCAGTCTGCATTTTTTTCCAGTTGGAAAACAGAAGATGAAAAAGCAGTTGTTAATGCAATGGAACAAACAGGCGTAAGGAAATTTGAAAAAGCTCAATTGGAATATTTATCGGGAGGAGAGCAACAGCGGGTTTTTATAGCTCAAGCTTTAGCCCAATGTTCTAGTTTACTTTTACTTGATGAACCGACAAACCATTTAGATATTGCCCATCAAAAGCAAATATTAGATATGATTCGCAAGGAAGTAACGAATCACGACTTAACGGTTGTTTCTGTTTTTCATGATATTAATTTAGCTTCACTATATTGTGATGAAATTTTATTAATGGAGGATGGAAAAGTAAGGGCAAAGGGTGTTCCCCATGAAGTATTAATCGATGATCAAATAATGGATGTATATAAAGCAAGAATTTCAATGCAAGCCCATCCGGAGCAACCAAAACCTCAAATGACAATATTACCTGATTTAAACGAGCTTGCAAAGGAAAAGGTAATTACAGTAGAGAATATAAAAATAACAGATGAATACGTTGAATGTAAATCTGCTTTTCCTTTACGGGTTTTATCTTCAGCAGTTCATAATGCTGGATTAGGTTGGTATTCAAATTTTATTAATCGAACTGTTCAACAAGATTATAATATTTATCAAGTGAAAGAAGAGTTTTTACAATATTTAATAGAAGAAGGGTTTTCCCCTACGAATACGGTCGGCATGATGACGGCAGTTCATACGAAAAACGCTATTGTAAAACAATATGAAGCTCCTTTTGGAAGCGTTATCGTTATGGTCACAGCAGGAATTGGAAACGCAATAGATGTATCCCGTTCATATGATAGGGATAATAAGAATCATGTTGGAACGATTAATACGTGGGTAATTGTTAACGGAAAATTATCTGATGAAGCATTTGTTCAAGGCATGATGACTGCAACAGAAGCGAAAACGAAAGCATTACATCATGAAAAGGTGTATGATACCATTTCTAATACGATGGCAACAGGTACACCGACCGATAGCTTACTTATTGCGGCGACTCAGCAGGGAGAATATATGCAATATGGTGGGCCTATTACAGAAGTTGGTAAAGTAATAGGGAGGGGCGTTTTTGAAGCGACAGTGGAAGCAATTCAAATTTATCGAAGAGGGGCGTTACAATGAAACTGTACACGAAAACAGGGGATAAAGGAAAAACGAGCTTAATGGGCGGACGTGTCAATAAGGACGATTTACGTGTAGAAGCTTATGGCACTATTGATGAATTAAATTCTTTTATTGGTAAAGCGATAACGGAATTAGACTCAACGATTTTTCAAGATTTAATTGAAGACTTACAAACGATTCAGCATGAATTATTTGACTGTGGCGGAGATTTGGCCAATGTAATGAAGGAACGACAATATACTCTACAAGAATCATCCATTGAGGTGCTAGAAAAACGTATTGATACTTTATCTGATGAAGCACCTCCATTAAAAAGATTTATTTTGCCAGGCGGAACATCGGCAGCTGCAACTCTTCACATTGCTCGTACTGTTACACGTCGTGCAGAGCGGAGAGTAGTGACGTTAATGAACGAAAAAGAAGATGTTCCTACCGTTGTACAAAAGTATTTAAATCGATTATCGGATTATTTCTTTGCAGCGGCCCGTGTTGTCAATTTCCGTTTACAAGTAAGTGATGTGGAATATATTCGAGGCGGAGATGTATTTAAATAATGTAATTAAGAGGCTGGGACATAACTAGCTTCAAATAGTGGGAAAGGTGAATTTGAGGAAACTCAAATTCACCTTTCTCTATTTTTGTATGTAAATTCTTTTTTTCTTTAGTTAATGGCCATGAATTTTCTTAAATTCACAGCCATTAATGCGAGGCCCATTTCGTTTTCTACCTTCGATTTTCCTCGTACAGAAAATCGAGTGAAACGCAAATTAGCCTTCAAGAATCCAAAAACTGGTTCCACATCGATTTTGCGTCTTCGATAAATGGCACTTGTTTTCTCTTCTGAAAGCTTTGCTCTTACATATTCTTTTTGCTGTTCCCATTTTTCATTTACCATTAATTTTCGATTGTTGCCTTCTTTAGCTTTGGTACACGATGAACGGAATGGGCATCCCGAACAGTCTTCACACTCGTAAATTTTGAGCTTCCGTTGGAAGCCTGTGTGGTCATTACGGACAGAATAATATTGAAATTCAAGACGTTTTTGATTAGGACATGTATATGTATCGGTTTCTTCATCATACGTCCAGTTATCGGGATTAAATATGTTTTGTTTATACTTTTTCTTTTGTTCTTTCAAATACATACTATACGTAATAAGTGCTTCTCGTTTTCTATTCGAAAGGATATCATGAAAGTTTTGTTCACTACCGTAACCTGCATCTGCAACAATGTGTTTTGGTAACTCAAAATAATGCTGCTCAATCTCATCTAGAAATGGAATTAACGTACGTGTATCTGTTGGATTTGTATATATACTATAGGCAAGCGTATATTGACCTTCCGTTGCGATTTGTACATTATATCCAGCTTTTAATTGTCCGTTTTGCATATAATCATCTTTCATTCGCATAAACGTCGCATCTGAATCTGTCTTAGAATAGCTATTGCGTGTACCAAAGATTTCAAAGTCTCTTTCGTATTTTTGTTTACGTAGGACAAAATCAATCAACTGCTTGCGTAATTGTTTCGGGTATTTACGTTTATTTCTTAAGGCTTTTCGTTCTAGAACATCTGATGATGTTTCAATTTGTTTATCATATTCAGTTACGACATCGTCCACTTTTTGAACTAATTGAGCGAGTTCTTCCAATGATAACTGTTTATCGCTTTCACGTTGAATTTCAGGTATGATTTCACTCTCTAGTAGCTCATTGTATAGCTGGTTTGACTTTTCAATTAAATTTTGGTGATATTTTTCAATGGTTTTCTTCCAAACAAACGTAAATTTATTCGCATTTGCTTCAATTTTTGTACCATCGATAAAAATCGCTTCTTGATCAATAAGCTTTTCTTCAATCAATTGGCAACGGAATTGAACGAAACATTGACGAATTAAATCTTTCACTTCTGGTTGAATACGGAATCGGTTGATTGTACGGTAGCTTGGTTCATATCCTTGGGCTAGCCACATCATTCGGATACTGTCTTTTAATAGGGCTTCAATTTTCCGTCCTGAGAAGATAGATTGTGTATAGGCACATAAGATAATTTTAAGCATCATACGTGGATGATAGGCAGGACACCCCTCATTTCGTAGAAATGGTTCGAACGCTTCATGAGGGATACTTTCAACTAGATGATGGATATGGAAAGCAATATCATTATTTTGTAATTTTACTTCTAAATCTAAAGGCAAAACGAGTTGATTCATGTTATAATCTTTAAACATAAGGATCCTTCTTTCTGTATAATTTTGTTGTGGTGACTTAATTTTATCAGAAGTGGTCCTTATTTTTTATTTAAAATAATCAAAGCCGGTGAAATTTTACTTATCGTAAAATTTCACCGGCTTTTCATTTCAGAGGTGGGTTTTGTCCCAGCCTCTTTTATTTTGAAAAGAAGGTATAAATAGAAAAAAGACGAATAAAGAAAGAAAATTTTAATATAATTAGAAATTTCCGAACAATACATTGACTGAATGCTCATTCATATTTTACAATAAAAACAGAATAATAAGAGATTTCTAATCAATGCTAATCATAATTATAGGTTGATAGGAATAATCAATAGAAACAGAAACAAAGGGGAAAAAGAGATAAGGGGGAGAAGAAATGAATGCATTATTAATTGCAAACTGGGTGTTGTTTATTGCGGTCGTGCTATACGCAGTAGGATTGTTTGTTTATCTGTTAAAAACACGATATGAGTTTGTAAAGCTTGGGAAGAAAGAAGAATTTAATGACAATGTTATGATGCGACTCGAAAAAATTTGGGTCAATGTTTTTGGACAATCTAAATTATTAAAAGATAAAAAAAGCGGATTTATCCATGTTTTATTTTTCTATGGATTTCTTCTCGTTCAATTAGGGGCTATAGATTTTATCTGGAAAGGATTAGCTCCAGGATCACACCTTCCATTAGGACAATTATATCAAGTATTTACGTTATTTGAGGAAATTGTAGCTGCGGTCATTTTAGTTGCCGTTTTTGGAGCTTTTTATCGTCGGTATATTGAAAAGCTCGTTCGTCTAAAACGAGGTTGGAAAAATGGACTAGTATTAATTTTTATCGGTGGATTAATGGTTTCCACATTAGTTGGAAACGGCATGGGAATTATTTGGCATAATCATGGCTTAACTGGTAGTGAGCCGATTGCCTCAGGAATTGCTGCTATATTTAGTTTCTTACCAGCTGAAGCTGCTGCAGTAGGATTTTATATTATGTGGTGGGTACACTTACTGATTTTATTAACATTCTTAGTGTATGTTCCGCAATCAAAGCATTTCCATCTTATCTCTGGCCCTGTAAACGTTTACTTCCACAGATTAGACCGTGCTGGTACGCTTCGCCCAATTAATTTCGATGCGATGGAAGAGGCGGAAGATGAAGAAGAAATGCCTTCCTTTGGTGTTGGTAAAATTACAGACTTTACTCAAAAACAATTAATCGATTTATACGCATGTGTAGAATGCGGCCGTTGTACGAATATGTGCCCTGCAACGGGAACAGGTAAAATGCTGTCCCCGATGGATTTAATCGTTAAGTTACGTGATCATTTAACTTTTACAGGTGCTGTTACAACGAAACAAAAGCCTTGGGTTCCTGCTTTTGCCTTTAACAATTCAAAGGGCAATCAACTTGCAATGGCTGCAGGGGCAGAAGGGGCAATCGTTGAGGATATTTATAGTCCATCATTAATCGGAGACGTTATTACAGAAGAGGAAATTTGGGCTTGTACAACATGCCGAAACTGTGAAGACCAATGTCCTGTTATGAATGAACATGTAGATAAAATCATTGATCTTCGCCGTTATTTAACGATGACAGAAGGAAAAGTAAATTCCGATGCTCAACGGGCTATGAACAATATCGAACGTCAAGGAAATCCTTGGGGTCTTAACCGTAAAGAAAAGGAGAACTGGCGAGACCTTGATTCATCTATTCATATTCCGACTGTAAAAGAAGCGAAAAAATCAGGAGAAGGTTTTGACTATTTATTCTGGGTCGGCTCGATGGGATCCTTTGATAGTCGTTCACAAAAAATCGCTCTGTCCTTTGCTCGATTAATGAATGAAGCAGGCGTGAAATTTGCTATTTTAGGGAATAAAGAGAAAAACTCCGGTGATACACCTCGCCGATTAGGAAATGAATTTTTATTCCAAGAGCTTGCAACAGCTAATATTGAAGAGTTTGAGAAAAATGAAGTGAAGAAAATTGTAACGATTGATCCTCATGCCTATAACATTTTCAAAAATGAATATAAAGATTTCGGATGGGAAGGGGAAGTCTATCACCATACGGAACTATTATATGAGCTAGTAGAGCAAGGGAAATTAACATTAAACCATCGAGTTGATGAAACAATTGTATTCCATGATTCATGTTATTTAGGTCGTTACAATGACGTATATGATGCACCACGGGAAATTTTAAAAGCGATTCCTGGTGTAAACCTAGTTGAAATGGAACGAAATCGTGAAACGGCTATGTGTTGTGGAGCAGGTGGAGGTTTAATGTGGATGGAGGAACATGTTGGTAACCGAATTAATGTTGCTCGAACAGAACAAGCATTAGCTACAAGTGCTTCCATTATTTCATCAGGCTGTCCATATTGCTTAACAATGCTGTCGGATGGTACAAAGGCGAAGGAAGTGGAAGAAACAGTCGGTACTTATGATATCGCCGAACTTTTAGAACGCTCTGTATTTGGTGATAAAAGTTTTGAAATCTCCGTAGAAAATCAGGAGGAACTAGAGACAGTTAGCAAGTAATTGCAAGTGACTAAGAAATAAATAGATAGAAACTAATTGGGAATCGACTTCTTTTGATAAGATGGAACAAAATTATTGTTTTTTTCAACATTTTTATGCAGAAATTAAGCGAAAATATAAAATTTAGAAAAGTTGAAATTGAATAATTTATCAGTATTCTGTAAAATGAAGTTAAAGATGAAAAGGGGAGTTCTAAATGACTCCCTTTTTTATTAAAAATAAATTGAGCGAGCGTTCAGTCGATTGGATAATCTTAATCTATCAAATTGATTAAAGGAAAATGAAGCTCAGAAGCATAACAATTTTTATTCAAAAACAAAGGGGATGGGGATTTTGAGTAAATCAGTTATTTTAGAAGGGGCTAGAACACCATTTGGTAAATTTGGAGGTTCTCTTGCATCTCTTTCAGCGAGTGATCTTGGAGGAAATGCCATTCAATCCGCCTTACAAAAAGCAAATATTCAACCAGAGGAAGTACAAGAAGTGATTATAGGAACAGTTTTACAAGGGGGCCAAGGGCAAATTCCTTCTAGGCAAGCAGCAACAAAAGCTGGCATTCCTTACACAGTTAAAACAGAAACGATCAATAAAGTATGTGCTTCTGGGATGCGGAGTGTCACACTAGCAGATCAACTCATTCGGTTGGGAGAGGAAGAGGTGATTGTTGCCGGTGGTATGGAGTCTATGTCCAACGCACCTTACTATTTACCAAAAGGACGCTGGGGTCTTCGGATGGGAGATGCGAAGTTAGTAGATGGAATGGTATATGATGGACTATCTTGTGCCTTTCATCCAAATAATGTTCATATGGGCACTTACGGAAATGAAACAGCGAGTAGTTTTGATATTTCACGGGATGTGCAAGACGAATGGGCAGTTCGCAGTCATCAATTAGCTATCAAAGCAATAGAAGAAGGAAAATTTGCTGAAGAGATTGTTCCAATTGAAATAAAGGGTCGTAAAGGTGATGTTACGACAATTCAAGAAGATGAAGCACCTCGAAAAGACACAACAATGGAAGCGTTATCAAAATTGAAACCAGCCTTCGACAAGGATGGAACAATTACAGCAGGTAATGCACCAGGGGTAAATGATGGGGCATGCGCCCTTGTGTTAATGAGCGAAGAACGGGCGGAGCGTGAAGGACGTAAGCCACTTGCTTATGTATTAGGACATGCGGAAGTTGGAGTGGAACCAAAGGATTTCCCTCAAACACCGGGTATTGTCATTAAAGAATTATTAAAGAAAACACAAAAATCTGTGGATGATATAGATTTAATTGAAATAAACGAGGCGTTTGCTGCTGTAGCATTAGTGAGCAATCAAATTGCAGGATTGGATCCAGAAAAAGTTAATGTGAATGGGGGAGCAGTAGCTTTAGGACATCCAATTGGAGCATCAGGCGCGAGAATTATTTTAACTTTAGCTTATGAATTAAGACGCCGGGGTGGAGGTATTGGTATTGCAGCCATCTGTTCAGGTGGTGGTCAAGGAGATGCCATCATGATTGAAGTACCAAAACAATAACAAAATTGTTTCAACTAGGTAAAAAACGTTCGAACATAATGGGGGATTGAAATATGACGATTCAAAAGGTGATGGTTGTTGGAGCAGGACAAATGGGATCAGGAATAGCCCAAGTGATTGCTCAAGCAGGGTTTGAAGTGAAACTTAATGATATGAAACAAGAGTTTTTTGAACGGGGACTTCATGTTATTACGAAAAATTTATCGAGGGATGTTGAAAAGGGAAGAAAAACAGAAGCAGAAAAGGAAGCAATTTTAAATCGAATTACTATGTCATTAGATTTAAAGGATGCCTTTGATGCTGATTTGATAATCGAAGCAGCAACAGAAAATATGGATATTAAACAAACTATTTTTAAGGAACTTGATGCAATAGCACCTAAGCATGCTATTTTAGCGACAAATACATCTTCTTTACCAATTACAGAAATTGCTGCTGTAACTGAAAGACCGGAAAAAGTAATCGGCATGCATTTTATGAATCCTGTTCCTGTAATGAAACTTGTAGAAATAATCCGTGGTCTTGCAACAGCAGACGAAGTATATAAAACCGTTGAGGAAATGACTCATCAACTTGGAAAAACACCGGTAGAAGTAAATGATTTCCCAGGTTTCATTTCTAACCGTATATTGCTACCGATGATAAATGAGGCGATTTTTGCCCTTTATGAAGGGGTTGCCACAAAAGAGGCAATCGATGATGTGATGAAGCTAGGAATGAATCATCCAATGGGTCCACTCACGTTAGCGGATTTCATTGGCTTAGATACATGTCTATATATTATGGAAATTTTACACGAAGGATTGGGAGATAGTAAATATCGCCCTTGTCCACTGCTTCGTAAATATGTAGCAGCAGGTTGGTTAGGGAGAAAGACGGGCCGCGGCTTCTATGTTTATGAAGATTAAGGAGGACATCATGAATCTTAACTTTAATGAAGAACAAATTATGTTGCGCGATATGGTTCGTCAATTTGCGGAAACTGAAATTGCACCATTCGTAGAACAAATGGAGCAGGGAGAATTTCCGAGGGAGATTCTAAAAAAAATGGGGGAGTTAGGTTTAATGGGGATAACTGTACCAAATAAATATGGTGGTGCAGGGATGGACTTTACTTCCTACATTCTAGCAATCAACGAAATTTCGAAAATTAGTGCTGTTGTAGGGGTAATTCTTTCGGTACACACATCAGTAGGAACGAACCCGATTCTCTACTTTGGAACGGAAGAGCAAAAGAATAAATATGTTTCAAAATTAGCAACGGGAGAATATTTAGGTGCTTTTTGTTTAACCGAACCGGAAGCTGGTTCAGATGCAGGTGCCTTAAAAACAAAGGCTGTAAAACAGGGTGATCATTATGTTTTAAATGGATCCAAAGTTTTTATTACAAATGGTGGAGAAGCGGACGTTTATATTGTATTCGCATCGACGAATCCAGAAAAAGGCTCTCGAGGTATTTCAGCTTTTATTGTTGAAAAGGATACACCTGGTTTTATTGTAGGAAAAAATGAGAAGAAGATGGGGCTTCATGGTTCAAAAACAGTCCCATTAACCTTTGAAAATATGAAAGTACCTGTAGAAAACCTATTAGGGATGGAAAACGAAGGGTTTAAAATTGCCATCGCAAATTTAAATGCAGGAAGGATCGGTATTGCTGCTCAAAGTTTAGGGATTGCAGAAGCCGCATTAGATGCTGCCACAAATTATGCAAAAGAACGCATACAATTTGGGAAGCCAATTGTTTCAAATCAAGGGGTTAGTTTTAAATTAGCGGATATGGCAACTGCGGTAGAAGCGGCGAAATTATTAATCTTCAAAGCAGCAAACCTTCATTCGTTAAGTTTACCTTGTGGTAAAGAAGCTTCTATGGCGAAATTGTTTGCATCTAGAACTGCTGTTCAAGTTGCAACCGAAGCTGTGCAAATATTTGGAGGTTATGGTTTTACGAAAGATTACCCAGTTGAAAGATATTTTAGAGATGCGAAAGTAACTGAAATTTATGAAGGTACAAGTGAAATACAAAAAATCGTCATTAGTAAACAGTTATAAAATACAAAGGGATATATATTGATTTTTTTTTAACCAATGAAAAGTTGATGGGGGATATGACAAGATGAACTTTCAATTATCAGAAGAACATGAACAATTGAGACAAATGATACGGGAATTTGCTATAAACGAAGTTGCACCATCTGCTGCAGAACGGGATGAGGAAGAACGTTTTGATCGGGAAATTTGGGATAAGATGGCTGAACTCGGTTTAACGGGTATTCCATGGCCAGAACAATACGGTGGAGCCGGCTTCGATTATTTAGCTTATTGTATTGCTGTTGAGGAATTATCCAGAGTTTGTGCATCGACGGGTGTCACGTTATCAGCCCATACGTCATTAGCTGGATGGCCTATTTTTAAATTCGGTAATGAAGAACAAAAACAAAAATATCTTCGACCAATGGCGGAAGGAAAAAAGATTGGAGCTTATTGTTTAACTGAACCAGGCTCTGGTAGTGATGCAGGTGGTATGAAAACAACTGCAAAACGAGAAGGCGACGAGTACGTATTAAACGGTTCCAAAATATTTATTACAAATGGTGGAATCGCTGATACTTATGTTGTGTTTGCGGTAACCGATCCTGAATCTAAGCATAAAGGAACAAGTGCATTTATTGTAGAATCGAGTTTCCCTGGATTTACTGTTGGGAAAAAAGAAAAGAAATTGGGAATTCGTTCATCACCTACAACGGAAATTGTTTTTGATCAATGTCGAGTACCAAAGGAAAACTTGCTCGGTCAAGAAGGAGAAGGCTTTATCATCGCAATGAAAACGTTAGATGGTGGACGGAATGGAATTGCAGCACAAGCTGTCGGAATTGCACAAGGGGCATTAGATGCGGCGACAGAATATGCGAAAGAACGTGTCCAATTCGGAAAGCCAATTGCAGCCAATCAAGGCGTCTCGTTTAAATTAGCAGATATGGCAACAGCAGTAGAAGCATCAAGGTTATTAACGTACCAGGCGGCATGGTTAGAATCGAACAATCTTCCTTATGGTAAAGCATCGGCAATGGCAAAATTAATGGCAGGCGATACTGCGATGTCTGTCACAACTGATGCCGTACAAATTTTTGGAGGCTATGGTTATACAAAAGAATATCCGGTAGAGCGATATATGCGCGATGCGAAAATTACGCAAATTTATGAAGGGACACAAGAGATTCAACGATTAGTAATCTCTCGTATGCTTACGAAATAATCGATGACAGAAAAGAGTGAGAAAATTTTAGTCAAGTCATCAGTTAAAGATGAAAGTTTAATTGAAATGCGTCGAAGGCAAATTGTAAATGCTGCCCTCAAATTATTTAAAGAAAAAGGCTTTCATCGGGCGACCACAAGGGAAATTGCTAAAGCTGCCGGATTTAGCATAGGGACATTGTACGAATATATACGTACAAAAGAGGACGTTCTCTATTTAGTATGTGATGATATTTATAATCAAGTGACGAAAAGACTATCACAAATTTCTACAAGCTCTGGAACGATTGAAGAACTGAAAGAGGCAATCAAACAGTATTTTTTACTAATTGATAGTATGGTAGATGAATTTACCATAATGTATCAAGAGACAAAGACATTACCGAAAAATGCACAAGTTTACGTACTCAATAAAGAATTCGAAATGGTGGCGCTGTTTGAGAGAATTTTAAAAAAATGTGTGCAATCTGGAAAGATGGCATTAACCGATAATGATATCTATTTAGCAGCAAATCATATTGTAGTTCAAGGGCAGGCATGGGCCTTTCGTAAATGGGCTTTACAGAAACATTTTACTATTAATGACTATACGATTGCCCAAACGAAAATGTGTTTATCGGGAATTTTACATGATGAAAACGCTAATTAAACACCGCTAATTGCATACGTGTACACGTTGCCGATAAGCGGTGTTGTTTTCATTCGGCTATGTTAGCAAAGGGAAACATTTTTCACAAAGGAACAGATCTATATATACACGTTTTGAAAGGGGAAAAACGTATGGTAAATGTTGAAGAAATTCATCCAACAGAAAAACCGGGAGTATATCGACCGAAACATCCTATTCGATTTGTGACAGCTTCTAGTTTGTTTGATGGTCACGATGTATCGGTAAATATAATGAGAAGAATATTACAAGCAAGCGGTGCTGAAGTAATCCATCTCGGACATAATCGCTCGGTGGAAGAGGTTGTCAATGCAGCGATTCAGGAAGATGCTCAAGCGATAGCCGTTTCATCTTATCAAGGCGGACATATGGAATACTTTAAATATATGTATGATTTATTAAGGGAGAAGGGTGCTCCGCATATTAAAATTTATGGAGGTGGAGGAGGGGTTATTTTACCTCGTGAAATTAAAGAACTCCATGAATATGGTATTGCGGGTATCTTTTCACCTGAAGATGGGATGCAGCTAGGTTTACAAGGTATGATTAATAAACAATTAGAAGGTGCCGATTTTTCTACTTTGAAAGAAAACCCTATTGAATTACTTCAAAAACTTTCAACGAATACGCCAGAAATATTAGCAAATTTAATTACAGCTGCTGAAATTGGAGGAGATGGGCAAACTGTTCAATTAATCAATGAAGCGCGGAAAAAATCGAAAAAGACACCTGTTTTAGGGATTACTGGAACTGGTGGGGCAGGGAAATCATCCTTGACAGATGAATTAATACGTCGATTTTTACGTGAATTTCCAGAGAAAAAGGTTGCCATTATCTCAGTAGACCCAACGAAGCAAAAAACTGGTGGGGCACTACTTGGTGACCGTATTCGAATGAATGCGATTTTCGATAATCGTGTTTATATGAGAAGTTTGGCAACTCGTGGTTCAAAAACAGAGCTTTCAAACGCTATTGGGGATGTTTTAGATATAGTAAAAGCAGCTGGATATGACCTGATCATTGTCGAAACGAGTGGTATTGGTCAAGGGGATGCTGAAATTACAAAATATACAGATCTATCCATGTATGTAATGACAAGCGAATTTGGTGCTCCATCCCAATTAGAGAAAATCGATATGATCGATTATGCAGACTTAATTGTTATTAATAAGTTTGAGCGGAAAGGTTCGGAAGACGCATTACGCCAAGTGCAAAAACAATACCAACGATCCCATGAACTATGGTCATTAGAGTTAGATAAAATGCCGGTATATGGAACGATTGCAAGTCAATTTAATGATAAAGGAACAAATTCGTTATTTGCCGCCCTTGTATCGAAAATAAATGAAAAATGCGGATACAATTGGAAAACATCCTATGAACAATTTATTAAAACACAAAAACAAGATGTGATTATTCCAAACGACCGACGATACTACTTAAGGGAAATAGTTGATACAGTACGTAACTATCATAAACAGGCTGCCCACCAAGTAGAATTAGGAAGAAAACTATATCAACTAGAAGGGGCAATTGCCCAAGTGTTAGAAAATTCACCAGAAGACGCCCTTGTCTCATCCCTTCAATCATTAGCAGAAGGGGTTAGAAATGTATTGTCTGCCGAGTCGAAGCAAATTCTTTCAAACTGGGAAAAACTAAAAGAAGACTATTCAGGTGATGAATTAGTTACAAAAATACGTGATAAAGAAATTCGGACTTTACTTAAAACGACATCCTTATCTGGAACAAAAATTCCAAAGGTGGCATTACCTAAATTCAAAGATTATGGTGAAATTTTACATTGGGTTTATGCTGAAAATGTACCCGGAGAATTTCCTTACACGGCTGGTGTATTTCCTTTTAAACGACAAGGGGAAGATCCAAAACGTCAGTTTGCTGGTGAAGGTACACCAGCACGTACAAATAAACGATTCCATTATTTATCTAAAGATGATGATGCAAAACGGCTATCTACAGCATTTGACTCCGTTACGTTATACGGAGAAGATCCCGATTACCGTCCGGATATTTACGGAAAAGTGGGAGAATCGGGTGTAAGTGTTTGTACATTAGATGATATGAAAAAGTTATATGATGGATTTGATTTATGTGCGCCATCTACTTCTGTTTCTATGACGATAAACGGTCCTGCACCAATCATTTTAGCAATGTTTATGAATACTGCAATTGATCAACAAGTTCAAAAGAAAGAAAAGGAATTAGGTCGTCCTTTAACGGTAGAAGAATTTATAGAGGTAAGAGAAAAAACATTGCAAGTAGTACGCGGAACAGTACAGGCGGACATATTAAAAGAGGATCAAGGACAAAATACATGTATTTTTTCTACGGAGTTCGCTTTACGTATGATGGGAGACATTCAACAATACTTTATCGATCACAAAGTGCGTAATTATTATTCCGTTTCAATATCCGGTTATCACATTGCTGAAGCAGGAGCCAACCCGATTTCTCAGCTAGCTTTTACGTTAGCTAATGGCTTTACGTATGTAGAATATTATTTAAGTCGAGGAATGAACATTGACGACTTTGCACCTAATCTATCATTCTTCTTCTCCAATGGATTAGATCCTGAATATACTGTAATCGGTCGAGTAGCTCGCCGAATTTGGGCGATTGTAATGCGAGACAAATATGGTGCAAATGAACGATCTCAAAAATTGAAATATCATGTTCAAACGTCTGGGCGGTCTTTGCATGCTCAGGAAATCGATTTTAATGATATTCGAACAACATTACAAGCATTAATGGCCCTTCAAGATAATTGTAATTCTCTTCATACAAATGCTTATGACGAAGCGATTACAACACCTACCGAAGAATCCGTACGAAGAGCGATGGCCATACAAATGATCATTACAAAAGAACACGGTCTATCTAAAAATGAAAATCCTCTACAAGGGGCATTTATAATAGAAGAGTTAACGGATTTAGTAGAGCAAGCCGTTTTGGAAGAATTTGAACGGATCAATGATCGGGGTGGGGTTCTCGGTGCGATGGAGACCCAATACCAACGGGGCAAAATACAAGAGGAATCAATGTATTATGAACATCTTAAACATTCTGGTGAGTTACCAATTATCGGTGTAAATACTTACTTAAATCCTAATCCTCCTTCTGCTGAGGATATTGATAGTATGGACATTGCTCGAGCTTCGAAGGAAGAAAAAGAATTACAAATCACCAATTTACAAAGTTTCCAAGAAAGACATAAAGAAGAGTGTGAAGCATCACTTAATAAATTAAAAGAAACAGCTCTTTCAGGAGGAAATATTTTTGAACAGCTGATGGAAACGGTTCGAGTAGCTAGCCTTGGGCAAATAACGAAAGCTCTATACGAGGTTGGCGGGCAATATAGAAGAAATATGTAGGAATAATGAATCGGGCGCTTGCGAGGAAAGGTTTATAATGCAAGCGCTTTTTTTAGGTAAGTCGGATTATTTTTTTGGCTCTATAATATTTGTTGGGGTTTAAAAAAATTTCATAAATAAAAAAGCACGTAATCACCGATTTCTATATACTTGAATTGTCGAGAAACAAGCAATGAAAGGTGATACGTGCAAATGAATTTTAACATGAATATTCCAGGATTAAAAGGTGTAACTGTTCATAAGGTGGAGGAGATGGGGGAACGTATTGTTCTACACGTTTCCATACCAAAAAAAGAACATCAATGTCCAGCATGCAAGAATATAACATCAAAAGTCCATGATTATCGAATTCAAAAAATTAATCATTTAAAATGGTTTGAACGATTAACCGTCCTTTTTTATAAACGTCGTCGTTATGTATGCCAATGTGGGAAACGTTTTTCAGAAAAATCCCCTTTCGTGGATAAATATCAACGTTTCTCGAAAGAATGGAATCAAGTTGTACGAATCCGTTCAATAAAGGCAAAAACATTTAAAGAAGCAGCTGAAGTACTTGGTACATCAAGCTCAACAGTGATTCGTCGCTTTAAAGAAGTAGTAAAGGAACAATTAAATGAAGGGGTTCATTTACCAAAATGTATCGCGATTGATGAATATAAAGCAGATACCGATGCGGGAACTTATCAATTAATTATTGCCAATGCGGAAACACATGAACCAATTGATATTTTACCAAATCGTAGAAAAGAAACCATTAAGGATTACTTGATGAAATACGGTGCAGATGTAGAAATTGTGGTTATGGACATGAATCCAAGCTTTAAAGCAGCAGTTAGGAAGGCGTTAAATCGCCCGATTATTATTGCGGATCGCTTTCATTATTGTCGTTATATTTACTGGGCACTAGATGAAGTACGTCGAAATGTTCAAAAAGAATGGCATGCATATGATCGAAAGAAATGTAAGAAAATGCGTCATGTACTATATAAACGATTTGATAAGTTAACAGAAACGAATCGTTGGTACTTAAATCGTTACATAGGAATGTCGAAGGAACTAAAGCAAGCCTATGAATTAAAAGAAGCTTACTGCGAATGGTTTGATTGGGCAAAAACTTCAAATGATTTGATAGAAATAAAAAAAAGATTAGAAGCCTTTTACCGAAAGGTAGAAAAAGCAAATATTCCGGCATTTTTAAAGGCCATTCAAACGCTAAAAAATTGGCAAGTTGAAATTTTAAATAGTTTAAGTTTTGGATATTCAAATGGTTTTTTAGAAGGAATTAATAATAAATCAAAAGTTTTGAAGCGTAATGCTTATGGTTTTAGAAGCTATGAACACTTTAAAGCGAAAATTTTATTAAATAATTTATCTAAGAAAATTGGGATTCATTTAGGATAATCGGGGTGCCGTGTAATATCACTTCACCCCAACATTTGACATAGAACCATTTTTTTATCTTATTTAAGCTTATTTTCAGTAAGAATAGACTACTTTTATCATGAATTTTCTTAAAATGGTATCTATAAGGAATTTTTACATAAAAAATGGTAGTAATAACTGCACAAAATTTTTAAATTTAGCTATAATGAATGGGACAGAAAGGAAGGGTTGCAATTGATAAAACAATATTTACATTACATATTGATATTAGGATGTCTCATTGCAACTTTCTTTTTGTACAATAAGCAGTTAGGGTCTATTCCGCTACTAATTTTATCAGGTGTAATGTTTTATATAGGCATTCGAGAAATTTATAAAATAAAAAACAGTAAATGAAACTAGCATAGTGTATAACACTTTGTATATAATGGATATTATGCTTAAGATATGTAAAATCTTTGTTCAGTAAAATACTCTTGGATATGATATATTTACTTATGTTTACAATGAAAAGAATGAACAAAGATAAAGCCTCAAATTGTGTTGCAGATTTCCCCATTGGAAGTTATGCTTTATAAGCACTTAATAAATAAAAAGTACTTTCCATAAAAAATCGGAAATTTTAAGGCAACGAAGATGAGGCAAAATTGATTGCATTATGAAAAGAAAGGACGTGCACGGGTTGGATATTCGTGAAATGACAAAAGAACAATTAGCAGAAGAATCGTTAATTGACTTAGCTTATGCAATTTTAGAAGAGAGTAAAACACCGATTGTATTTGCAGATTTACTTAAAGAAATCCAAAATTTAAATGGTTTATCGGATGAAGAAATACAAAATAGACTTGTACAATTTTATACAGATATGAATATCGATGGCCGTTTCCTTTTAAACCATGAAAATGCATGGGGTTTACGTGAATGGTATAAAATTGAAACAATTGAAGAGGAAACAGCACCAACTGTTAAAGCTCGTAAACGTAAATCAAAAGCTGCGATTGATGAAGAAGAAGACTTAATCGTTGATGAAGATGATTTAGTATTTGAAGAAGACTTCGAAGAATTCGTAGATGATGAAGTTGACGAAGATGAGGAAGAAGATTTAGATTTCGTTGAAGAAGAAATCGATGGTATTGACGAAGTAGATGTTGATGCAGATATCGATGACGAAATCATTGATGAGGAAGATGGTTTTATCATTGATGACGATGAAGTTGAAGAAGACATCGAGGACGAAGAAGAGGAAAAATAAATTTTCTAATTTTTCTCTTTTAGTTTAAAGGTCTTGACTTATTTTATCGTTCCATATAATCTTTTACTTGGGCTCCATTAAAAATGGAGATTGACCGTGATAAATGACACGCTCCCCCTGCAAACCATTGCAGGTGGAGCGTTTTTTTGTTTTTTCCATTAGAAGTACGGGATACTCTCCAAATATCGGCTTAATGAACTTTTACCAATTTGGTTCAGTAAACAGGTATGCAAATCAAAGGGTGACTAAATAATTTTGGTTTAAATTTTTTATTTAGGAATGGATGATTATGTATACACTGAATACGAGTTCTCAAGCCTTATTTATAAACTGCATTGAAGTAATGAGGAGGATTTTGCAAATGACGAAGTATATTTTTGTAACAGGTGGGGTTGTCTCTTCCCTTGGTAAAGGGATTGTCGCATCATCGTTAGGACGATTATTAAAAAACCGTGGATTACAAGTAACAATCCAAAAATTTGACCCATATTTAAATATTGATCCTGGTACGATGAGTCCTTATCAACACGGTGAAGTATTTGTAACAGATGATGGCGCAGAAGCTGATTTAGACTTAGGTCACTATGAGCGCTTTATCGATATTAATTTAGGAAAACATTCAACAGTAACTTCTGGTCGTGTGTACCAATCTGTTCTTGCGAAAGAACGCCGTGGTGATTATAACGGTAAAACGGTTCAAGTTATTCCTCATGTAACGAATGAAATTAAAGACCGCATCCAACGTGCAGGGAGAGAAACAAGTGCTGATATCGTCATTACTGAAGTTGGTGGAACAGTAGGGGATATCGAATCTCTTCCTTTCCTTGAAGCAATTCGCCAAATGAAATCAGACCTTGGTCATAACAATGTCATGTATATTCATTGTACGTTAATTCCATATATTGCGGCTGCTGGTGAATTGAAAACTAAACCAACCCAACATTCCGTAAAAGAATTACGTTCTTTAGGTATTCAACCAAATATTCTAGTTGTACGTACAGAGCATCCGGTATCAGATGAAATGAAAGATAAATTAGCTCTATTCTGTGATGTTACATCTCGTGATATTATTGAATCCCGTGACGCTGAAACTTTATATGATATTCCATTGAATTTACATGCTCAAGATTTTGATGATATCGTTCTTGAACATTTCGGTATTGAAGCACCTGAAGCTAATATGGATGATTGGAAACAACTTGTAAACAAAGTGAAAAGTCTTTCAAATAAAACACGTATTGCCCTTGTAGGGAAGTATGTAGAACTGCAAGATGCATATATTTCCGTTGTAGAGGCATTAAAACATGCAGGTTATGTTTATGACTCTGAAATTGAAGTAGATTGGATTAACGCTGAACATGTGAACGCTGATAATGTTCATGAATTATTAAAAGATGCTGATGGCATTTTAGTACCAGGTGGATTTGGTGATCGTGGTATTGAAGGGAAAATTTCTGCCATTCAATATGCTCGTGAAAACGATGTACCATTCTTAGGAATTTGTTTAGGTATGCAATTGGCAACAATCGAATTTGCTCGTAACGTACTTGGATTAGAAGGTGCACATTCCACTGAGCTTAATAAGGAGACACCATATCCAATTATCGACTTCCTACCAGATCAAAGTGACGACATTGATTTAGGTGGTACATTACGTTTAGGATTATATCCTTGTAAATTAAAAGAAGGTTCTCGAGCTATGGCAGCTTATGATGATGAACTTGTTTATGAACGTCACCGTCACCGTTATGAATTTAATAATGAATTCCGTGAAGCGATGGAGGCGGAAGGTCTTGTATTCTCAGGGACAAGTCCTGATAATAAATTAGTTGAAATTATCGAATTACCAGAGAAAAGATTCTTCTTAGCATGTCAATTCCACCCAGAATTTATTTCTCGTCCGCAACGTCCACAGCCATTGTTCCGTGAGTTTGTTGGCGCTGCATTTAATAATCGCTAAAAAATGAATTAGAAAGTGCTCTGCACAAATGAAGGAACTTCAACATTTGAGCATAGTCATTTACTTGATCCAATAAAGGGGCTAACCAAAAAGTGATTTTTCACTTTAGGTTAGCCCTTATTTTTGTCATCAAAATTAATAAGATGGCACGGCAGGGAAATTTTTAAAACCCTTGTCTAAAAAGCCAATTTTCACATAAATTTTTCCATTGTCCAACGATTTCATCCTTTTCTGCAAGGCCAAGTCCGTGGCGGCCATTTGGGAAAATATGCATTTCGTAAGGAATATTCCATTTCGATAAAGCTGCAGCATATAAAAGACTATTTTCAACAGGAACTGTGCCATCGTCCGCCGTATGCCATAAAAACGTTGGAGGCGTGTGGGGAGAGACGTTTAACTCATGGGATAATTGAGCACGTAGTTCATCAGTGGGATTTTCTCCTAATAAGTTATGGAGGGATCCTTCATGAAAATGCTTTAAAAAGGAAATAACGGGATAACAAAGTATTGCAAAGTTCGGTCGGCTGCTCTCCTGATCTATTTTATCAATCGGAGGATAAGCATGAAAACTGGATAGGGTAGAAGCAGAAGCAACTAAATGACCTCCGGCAGAAAAACCAAGAATGGCAATCTTTTGTTTATCGAGGTTCCACTCCTTAGAATAAAATCGCACAAAACGAATCGCACGTTGGATATCTGCCAATGGAACAGGGTGTTTATATGGAGCTACTCGATAATTTAATACAAAGGCAGAGATTCCTAGCTTGTTTAACCATTTTGCAACGGGTTCCCCTTCATGATTTGCACGACGCTGATAGCTTCCACCGGGACAAATGATGATAGCACCACGACTAACGGAGTGTTCAACTAGATAGGGAATCAATGTAGGAACATCTTCAATGTTTTCTAAATTTGTATTTGGCCATAGTAGATGAGTCATATAATAACCTCTCTTTTATACATGATTTTTAATTTTGGAAGGTCCAAAAAATCACAAAGTATAAATTGCTATTCCTCCGTTTGAATGATTAATGTTTGGAACCTTAATTGCCTTCCTCTGTTTTGTGGTCATTTTAAATTTTAGGTGAAATCATCTTTGAAAATAATTAAAGATTTTAAGATGAATGAGTAAAATTTTAAGGTAAATAGAAACTTTGATTGAGAGTCGGGAAGGATTGAATTACACTATCTTTAACTTTTGTTATATTTAGGTAATTGAAATGATAGCGCTAACATGAATATAGGGGGATAGTTGTTATGAAAAAAAAGTATGTCATTTGCGGTGTTAGTAACCGGGCATTACAAATGTTTATCGGTCCAATGATTAACGAGTTTTCAAAGGAAAGTGAGATTGTGGGTCTCCTAGACTCCGACCTTTATCGTTTTACGATATGTAAACAAAAATATCCACTTCTTAAACATGTTCCAACGTTTTCTGCGAATCAATTTGAAACAATGATTGAACAAACAAAGCCAGATTATGTCATAGTTGCGGGCAGGGATGATACCCATGTTGAATACATTTTAAAAGCGTTACGAATACAAGTTAATGTGATTACAGAAAAGCCAATGGTGACAAACGCCAAAGATGCTTATAAAGTTATGCAGGCTGAAGCAGAAAGTAATGCAAGTGTCATTGTCACGTTTAACTATCGATATAGCCCATTCCATCGGAAAATCAAAGAAATGATTCTTGAAGGCAAGGTTGGCAGAATTACGTCTGTTGATTTAAATTGGTATATTGATACTTTCCATGGCTCTAGTTATTTTAGAAGGTGGAATCGAGATCGAAAGCTTTCAGGAGGATTGTCCGTTCACAAATCAACCCATCATTTTGATCTAGTGAATTGGTGGTTAGATCAAAAACCGGAAGAAGTGTTTGCCTATGGGGACTTGTATTATTTTGGTCCGGAAGGGGAATTAAACCCTCGGAAGAAAGCAAGTCGCTTTTGTGGAAACTGTGATGATCAAAGGAACTGTGCTTATCATAAACGTTGGAATCCACGTAGTGGTTCTAATTCTGTGAGGGATGATCATCTTCTGGCGGGGGTTTATGAGGAAATTCCTTATACGAATTACAGACCTGATGCTTGTATTTACGATGAAGAGATTAGTATTGAAGATACTTATGTGGCCGTGGTGAAATATGATGGAGGAAGTTTACTAAGCTATTCGATTAATTTTTCCGCTCCATATGAAGGATATCGTCTTGCTATCAATGGAACAAAAGGGCGAATTGAGACAACTGAATTCCATGAACCCTCAAGAATCCACTTTAACTATCCTGAGCAAACAATCGATTATTTTCCGTTGTTCGGAGCAAAAGAAACAATTGAACTCGTCAAAAATCCAGGAGGCCACGGAGGTGGTGATCCAATCTTGCTAGAAGATCTTTTCCTAGGTCCTGACCCATCCCGGAACTATCCAATTTTAGCTGGCTCAGAAGCAGGGGCATATTCGATTGCCATTGGAGAAGGGGTATGGAGGTCTGTCAAAGAAGGAAAGCCTATTAAAATAAAAGAATTATTATTCCAACAAGAGAAAGTGACGAATCATTGTACTAAATGATAAGGAAATCTCGCAACTAGAAACAGAAAAAATTCTCCACTCCTATATTACTAGAATAGTAGCAACAAACTTTTAGTTGCGAAAAGAATTTTCTAAAAAATCTTAAAATTTTTACCAATCATCTTAAAATCTTTAATTATTAAAGAAACCGTTTTCATTTACAATTGTCATTAGGAAGGAGGAAACTAAATGAGTTATTCACAAGGATTTCCTGAAACTGCTGTAAACAGTAAAAAAGTGGAACATAAAAAGAAAATAAAAAAAGATAAATGGGTACCTTATCTTTTTATTTTGCCATCATTTCTCATTATTTTAGGTTTTCTGTTTTACCCAATAGCAACTGTATTCTACTATAGCCTTCAAAACTATGATGTTTCTGCACCTTATTATAATAGTTTTGCAGGACTTGATAATTTTATAAAAATCTTTACACAAGACGAAATGTTTATTCCGAGTTTAATTAACAGTTTGAAATGGGTTGTTTCAGAAGTCGGTCTTCAATTAATTTTTGGTATGATTTTAGCTTTATTGCTGAACCAAACCTTCAAATTTAGAGGGCTAGCACGGGCGGTTGCCTTTATTCCATGGGCGATTTCAGGCGTACTTGCTTCCGTTATGTGGTCAATGATGTTCAATGAACATATGGGGGTTATCAATGATTTGCTTATGAAATTGGGACTCATTGACGAACCGATGGCATTTTTAGCAAGTACATCAACCGCTTTTGGATCTGTTGTAATCGCTGAGTTATGGAGGGGAATTCCTTTCTTCGCGATTACTCTATTAGCTTCCTTACAAAGTATTCCGAACGAATTATATGAAGCTGCAAGAGTGGATGGTGCAAGTAGATGGAAAACGTTTATTTATGTCACTTTGCCACAACTCAAAAATACAATTATTTTAACAACATTATTAAGGGTTGTTTGGGAATTTAATAACGTCGATCTACTATTCAATTTAACAGGCGGTGGTCCTGCCCATTCTACAACAACACTAACAATGTATATTGCTGATTTAGCTGTACACGGAAGTAATTTCGGTTATGGTTCAGCATTAACGGTTGTTTCCTTTGGTATTCTATTAATCTTTGCCATCCTTTACTTGAGGCTATCCCGTTATGAAAAGGAGTGATTTGAAGGATGTTTTCAACTAATAAAAAACTAGATAAAATCTTAACTTTATATCTTCCGCTAACGTTAATGCTTAGCTTTACCTTATTTCCAATTTATTGGACAATCAATACAGCATTGAAACCAGAGGGAGATATTCTTAAGCGTCCACTCGAATACTTACCAGCCAATCCGACAGTTGAAAATTTTGTATATGCCTGGACGAACATTGGATTTGCCACTTTTTTTAAAAATAGCTTAATCGTCGGGATATGTACGGTTATCGTTGTTCTGATTTGTTCTACTTTATCTGGTTATGCTCTAGCTAGATATAATTTTAAAGGGAAAAAGGGTTTCATGCTGATGCTATTATGTACTCAGTTTATCCCGCGGGCAATGATGATTATTCCATTATTTATTATCTTTAAAAATTTAGGGTTAATTAGTCATCCGCTTTCTCTAATCATTACGTATACAGCCGTTGAGATTCCATTTACAACGATACTTATGTCAGGATTTATCTCAAATGTTCCAAAGGAATTGGAAGAAGCGGCCATGATTGATGGATGTTCTAAACTGCAAGCATTACGCCATGTCGTCTTTCCATTGCTAATGCCGGGGATTGTAGCAACAGGGGTATTTACATTTATTTATACTTGGAATGAATTTTTATTAGCCTTGATGCTAACGAATCAACAATCCAAATTCACGCTTCCTGTTGGTTTAAGTTCGATGATGGGCGAGTTTAACGTTAACTATGGGGCATTGGCAGCTGGAAGTGTTATTGCTTTAATTCCTGCGGTTATATTATTTGCCTACGCACAAAAGCACCTTGTCAATGGGATAGGTGGAGCTGTCAAAGGTTAATTTTGTAATAAATAAAATGATGAAAAGGAATAGGGGGAAAACATCATGTTTATGAAAAGGGGAAAATACAAAAGTTCTATTTTAGCGTTATCAATTGTTTCAGGTTTACTGCTTGCGGGGTGCAACGGTGATGATGAAGCACCTTCAGCATCAAATGACTCAAACAATAATTCAGATGAGCCTGTAACAATAACTTTCTGGGATGAAAATGCAAGTCCAGAGCGAACACCGTTATGGGAAGAAATTATTAAACAGTTCGAAGATGCAAACCCAAATATTGACGTTGAGTATGTAGGGATTCCAAATAAATCCGCTAAATCCAAATATGATGCGGCAATCGCTGCAAATGATACGCCGGACGTTGGATCAGTTCAAACAACTTGGCTTCCAGAATTCTCTATCCGTGAAGCATTATTACCTCTTGATGAGTATTTTGAAGGATCTGAATTAAAGGATAAAATTAATGCAAGTGCAATTGAATTTAATAAGAAGATTACACAAGATGGTAAATTGTATGGAATTCCTTATGCCCAAAACTTAGATACAATCTGGATTCGTACAGATTGGTTTGAGGAAGCAGGAGTAAAAGAACCAGAAACATTTGATGAATTCTTTACTGCAATTGAAAAAATGACGGATAAAGAAAATGGTCGTTATGGCTACACAATCCGCGGTGGGGCAGGGGGATCCTTCCAGCTACAGCGTTTAATGTTTGCTTACAGTGGTTTAGATTATTTTGATGAAGACGGAAAAGTAAATATCAATGACCCTAAACATGTTGAATTTGTAGAAAAATATTTATCTTACTACGAAAAGTTCACTCCTAAGAGTGATATTACAAATGGTTATAAAGAAATGATTGCAGGTTTTGATACTGGTGTTGTTGCTATGGTACACCATAATGTTGGTTCTTACGGAGAGCATAAAAAATCATTAGAAGAAGGGACATTTAAGACGATTCCACTTCCTAAGACAGAGGAAGGCAAATATGTTGCTGAAGGTGGAAACGCTGTCAATATAGCAGTATTCAATAGTACAAAACATCGTGATGCTGCTTGGAAATTTGCTGAGTTTGTTAACTCTCCAGAAGCACAAAGTTTATGGAATGAATCCACTGGGCAAATCCCAACAAACACGGATGTATTGGATGACGAGTGGGTACAAAATGCTCAACATATTAAAGTAGCATTTGAAGTGTATGAAAACCCTGAAACAAAGCTATATGAACCACCATTCTATTTACCAGATTATCGCTCGATTCTTGATAATTTAGTAGACCCTGGTATCCAGCAAGTGATGAGTGGACAAAAGTCGGCAAAAGATTTCTTAGATGAATGGGCTAAAGCAATTGAAGAGTCAAAAGAGAAATACGACCAGACGTTTAATAAATAAATATGATGTAAAGTTCATTCAGTAGAAAATATCTCTACTGGATGAATTTTTTGAAAGATTTAAGTAATACATTTATATCCATTTGTTTTTCACTATTGATAATGGAAGAAGCCTGTAACAATCAGCCTAATTCAAATCAATTTAGGTGAAATCACTTTCAAGAAAAGGAGAATGAACAATGGGAGAGACAACGAATACAATCGCTACAAAAACGCCATTGGTGATGGCGGAAAAGGCATGCCAAGCTTTAATGAAAACATTTCATCCTGAAGAACTGCCTCCCGCTAAATCCTTTCACTATCATCAAGGTGTTTTTCTATATGGAATGTACAGAGTTTATCAAGAAACGGGTAAAAGGGAATATTTCGACTATATTAAAGGCTATTTTGATTGTTTAATTGATGAGTATGGAAATTTATGCTTCGCAAGAGATGAGCTTGACTCAACGATGGCGGGAATTTTGTTGTTTCCATTATATGAAGAAACAAAAGATCCAAGGTATATGATTGCCGCTAAGCGATTAAGGAGTGCGTTAGATACGCTAAATAGAACGTCAGAAAATGGCTTCTGGCATAAAGAGAAATATCCATATCAAATGTGGTTAGACGGACTCTTCATGGGCGGACCATTCATGGTACTTTATAGCCAGCATTTCCATGAGGAAGAATTAATTCAAACCGTTCTTTTACAAGAAAAATTAATGAGAAAACATATGACAGACGACAAAACGGGTTTGCTCTACCATGCGTGGGATGAAAAGAAAGTTCAGCCATGGGCGAATGCTGAAACAGGATGTTCACCAGAATTTTGGGGGCGTTCTCTCGGATGGTATGGTACGGCATTGATTGACTTGTTAGAGTTTTTAGGGGATCGAAAACGAGGACAAGAGCAATTAATTTCATCTCTTCAAAACTTCATTCCAGCAATTGCTAACTTCCAAGATGACAAAACGGGTTTATGGTATCAGATTGTCGATAAAGGTAGTTTAGAAGATAATTGGCTAGAATCCTCTTGTTCTGCCTTGTTTCTTTATTTCATATCGAAGGCAATTGAGCATGGTTTAGTCGATGATTCCTATCGTGGAGTAGCGGATAAAGCTTATAAAGGATTGTTAGAGCATATGGTAGAAGAAAAAGATTCAACACTTATATTAAGTGGAATTTGTATCGGTACTTCAGCTGGAGTATATGACTACTATGTGGATCGCCCAACATCTGAAAATGATTTACATGGTATGGGTGCGTTTATTTTAGGAAGTATGGCGTATTATGATCTTATAAAAGAATAACTGAATTGAAGAGATGACAGGTTAGTCAGGTAGTTTTAGACTAACGGAAACCCATAATATTATTCGAGGAAATGCTATTCGTCAAATGGAATCTAATTAGTTATAATAATTTCTCTGTGAAAATAGATAACCCTTGGAGCAATGATTGGATTGTTAATTCAATAACAGCGCAATTTGTTAAAAGGAAGACTTATATAAATGATTTTTGATTTTATTGGGGGATCTTACAAGGATCCAATTACAATAACATGGAATTTGGCCAAAGCATTCGATGTGATATCACAACGAGTGCTTTTTTCTTTCCTTTGTGTACCGTTGGAAAACTGCCAATACCAATAACAGAAGGCATACTAAGAAGAACGCTTAGATTGGCAGATAGGGTTGTTAAGTATAGTGAAAATTTAGTATATTTAGAATAAAGAAATAGATTAACCGCTTACATCATTGTTTAGATAGAAGAGAAGGGGGTGAACTGATGACAAAAATAAAGAACTTATTTCAGAAATATTTCCTATACTCCATTAAATCAACGATTAACACTCTCTATTTACCTATCATTATTATTTTTATATCCATTTCCGGATGGGTGTCTTCGATGCTTGCAACAGCACAAATTGAAGAAAATGCATATAAAAATGTCAATGATACAATTTTTCAAACAAAAAATTATTTAGACTATATGCTTTCAGATGTTTTTCAACAATTAGTATCTGTTTCGAGTAACCCGAGAATATTAAATTTAGTTGGAACTGAGAGAGCAGAAATTAAACCAGAGTATTACGTGGAAATTGATAAGAGTTTGCAACATGTATATTCCCGATATAACGTCATCATTGAATCCGTCCTCATTGATCTAAACCAAGGGGAGTTTTCCCTTTATCACAGTGATTATAATTCGAATCCATCCATTTCGTATGAGGATTATTTTAATCTATATGAAGGAAGCAAAGAAGGATTTTATTGGAGAAATATGCATCAAGATGAAATTTTTAATACAAATGATCAAGTAATTTCTTTATTTAGATTAATCGAGAGGGGCCCCTCGTCTGATAGAGGAATTATCCTATTTAATCTTCGAGATGATTACTTTGAACAAGTGTTGAACAAATCGTTAATTGGAGAAAATGGCTATTTAACACTTATTAGCCCCAATGGAAAATATGAATCGAAAAACGTTAAATCAGAATATCAGTTAGATGACAAAACGCTTCATTCACTTCAACATACTGAAGATGAAAGCGGAGAATTCTCATATGAAAGCGTTGCCGGAGAAGATATGATTGTAATCTATGACACTATCGAGGCAAATAAGTGGAAATTGGCGGCTGTTGTTCCTGAAAGTGAAATATTAAATAAAGTAAATTACATAAAACATGCTACTGTTTTTTTCATATTAGTAATGATTGTTAGTGCGATTTTTTTAACTTCCTTAGTTGGAAAATATATCTCAAAACCATTTGAAAAAATGGCAAAGCAAATGCGTACGATTAAAAGGGAAAGTCTTGCTTTATATGATGAATCGTCTGGTCCAGAAGAAATGAAAATACTTCATAACGGGTTTAAAGAGTTACTTTTACGAACGCAAACATTGATGGAACAAATTCAGTTAGAACAGGAGGAGAAAAGGCAATTAGAATTTGCGATTATGCATGCGCAAATTAATCCTCACTTTCTTTATAATACACTTTATTCGATAAAAGGATTATGTGATATGGGATTAAATAAGGATGCAAGCCGAATGATCAGTGCCCTCTCAAGCTTCTTTCGTATAGGAATTAGCAAGGGAAAGGAGATTATTCCGATTAAAGATGAGATTGAACATATTGAGCATTATTTATTCATCCAGGAAATGCGGTATGGAGATGACTTCTCCTACGAAATTAACATTGAAGAAGATATTTTATCCTATAACATTATTAAACTTTCATTACAGCCATTAATTGAAAACGCCATTTATCATGGAGTAAAGCAGAGAAGAGGTCAAGGGAGGATTACGATAAAAGGCTATCAGACAGGAGATACGATTCACCTAGAGGTGGCTGATAATGGGAATGGCATTGAAGAAGAAAAATTAGTAGAGATTTTAAAAGAAATGGAAGCTTCTTTTCAAGAGAAAAAGAGTTTTATTGGGATTGGGTTAAAAAGTGTAAATGAGCGAATTAAAATTCACTTTGGAAAAGAATATGGTTTGCATATATCAAGTAAATTAGGTCAAGGCACAGTGGTGAGCATTCTGATTCCCAAAACAAAGGGGGAGATTAACGGAAATGTATAAAGTGATTGTTGTCGAAGATGATCGCATTATTCGTCGTGGGATTTGTCAGTCAATTAATTGGGATGAACATGGATTTGTTGTTGCAGGGGAAGCGGGAGATGGTGAGGTGGCACTCGGACTAATTGAAAAAGAACAACCCCAAGTCGTCATCTCAGATATAAATATGCCCTTTATGGACGGGTTAGAAATGGCAAAAAAAATAAGAGAAATTAGTCCGGAAACGAGAATTATTTTTCTAACAGGCTTCGAAGATTTTAAATATGCTCAACAAGCAGTGAAACTAAAAGCATACGATTATTTATTAAAGCCAGTGGACTCAGAGCAATTGCTACATAAAGCAAAAGAGGCAGCAGAAGATTGGGAACAGGAAAATAAAAAGGAAAAAAGAATTATGGAATCTTTGCCGTACCTTCAGCAGAAATTTTTTCAAGAGTTGATGAAGGGAGAAGGGGAGTGGATGGATATCGAAGAGGAATTAGCTGAGCTTGGGGTTGAATTAGAAGGACCCGAATTTGCAGCAGTACTGCTTCATTCTCCTATCGGATTTCATGATGAATGCAAACGAAAGATGACAGAGATAACTTCTTCCTTTTTTTCGCAAAGAAACTTTATTGCCATCCATATCGATCCTAATGAATTCGCCATTCTGTTATCTTTGGAAGACGAAAATGATGTAAGGAAGGGACAGCTTGTACAACAATTATTTGATTGTTGTCATTCCGTCAAACATTCTATAACAATTACACTTGGTAGAACCTATCCAAATTTATTTGAGCTGGGCAAATCATTGCTTGAATCACGTTTAGCAATGGATTTGAGACATATTATGGGAATAGGTAAAGTATTTTCTTTTGAAGATACCGTTTCAAGTAAGGAAGAAACGGAAAGTCGTTTAAAAGAATTGGAATTTGAATTAGAAAATCATATTAAGTTAGGAATACCTGAAAAGGTAAGTGAAACGCTTCATCAATTAAATGAAGCAATTATAGAAAAAAAATCCGTGCCGTTAACTGAATTAAAAATTATCGCATTAAAGTTTAGTACGATGCTCTTTTTTGAAGTTGAAAAGTGGAAAAAAGAGGAGATTAAAAGTTTTAGTTCATCGGATGTTTATCAAAATATTATAAAAATGGAAACCTTATCGGAAATGATGGGAATTTTAAACCGACTTATTCAACAATGGTCTGATGAAATGAATAAAAAAGAAGACAAGAATCATTTTAGCCATGTTGATCAGGCAATTATGTACATGAAAGAACACTTCCAAGATAGCACCTTAACATTAAAAAAAGTAGCTGAATTTATCCATGTTAGTGCTCCGTATTTAAGCAATCTATTTAAACTGGAAAAAGGAATCAATTTTGGAGATTTCCTATTGGAGATACGGATGAAGAAGGCGATGGAAGAATTGCGTAATGGTGATAAGAAAACCTATGAAGTTTGTGAAAAAGTTGGCTATAATAATCCCCAATATTTTAGTATTTGTTTTAAAAAATATACTGGTTATACACCTGCCGAGTACAAAAAGCAGTTTAAATAAAATCAACGGATATAAATTAAAGGGCATGCCCCAACTTAACATTTGTTGAGTTATAAGGGGTCTGTTCTTTTTTCTCTTTTTAGTAGTTTGTAAGGATGATTCGAAGGGTCGCAAAACACTTCATATCCTTTTATGGTCCTCGTTCTATTTTAGAAACTTTTCTACGATTGCATCTCCGCAAAAATTTAAAAATCTTTCCCCATATTCCTTTGTAAGTTTTTCCATACATGTATAAAAATCTTAAGATAATGGTTTAAGATTTTAAGATGTTTGTTAAATCAAATTGTAATCCCTTTCATGGATTTATATACTCAACGTATAAGTTTGTATATTCTAAAAATTCTTAATTAATTGCCGCGTTTGGGGTGACATGATGAAAAAATGACTATACTCCCAGCAGGCGGATTTGGATCCTGATTTTGTGAAGGCAGTAAGGGGACCACTTCTCGAATGGAGGGATATTCAAAATGGAAACTCGTTAGGCAAATCATCCAGAGGAAATGAAAAGATATAACACAGATGAGATTGAATCATTTTGGGCAATGTGTGGGGAAAACATCACCTATACAGACATGGATCACGTAAAAATGGAGGATTTAAGATAAATAAAAACTAGATTACTGAACAAGGGAAACCTTTCTTGAATCTAAACAGCTTTTCTAATAATAAATTACGACTAGTGAGATAAACAATTTTAAAAGGGTTTGGTTCAAGGTTAAGGGACAGATTCTTTTTTAGAATAGGAGGAGAGAGAAGGTGAGCCTAAATATTGGAATCAGAGCTCATGATATTGACAACCTTCCATTAGAAGAATTAGTAAGTGTGATTGCTAGTAAAGGATTAACCGCTGTTCAATTGGCACTAGGGAAATCATTTAGGGAGATGAATACTTCATTAGGTAGTTTGAGTCCTGGTTTTGCCCATCATATTGGAAGCGTTTTTAAACAAAAAGGGATTCAAATTGCCATTTTAGGCTGTTATATTAACATGATTCACCCAGACTGTCATGTAAGAAGAAAGGAACTTGAACGATTCAAGGAGCATATTCGATTTGCGAGAGATTTTGGCTGCAGCATTGTAGGAACGGAGACGGGAAATGTTAATCCAGACATCGTGTATACAGAGGAAAATTTTAAGGAACAACCATTTTATGAAGTAGTCGAAAGTGTTAAAGAACTTGTGGAAGAGGCAGAGAAATTTGGCGTGATTGTAGGAATAGAAGGGGGAATTAATCATCCGATTCATACACCACAGCGAATGAAACGGTTACTTGAAGAAATTCCTTCCAATCATCTACAAGTCATCTATGATCCTGCTAATTTTATTTCAATGGATAATTACGAACATCAAGAAGAGGTTATTCAAGAAGCAATCGAGCTGTTTGGAGACAAGATTGTCGCCCTTCATGCAAAGGATTTTATTATTGAAAATAATTGGGTCAAAATCGTACCAGTAGGGCAAGGTTTGTTAAATTATGAGGTTATTTTTAAAAGTATAAAACAGAAAAAACCCTTTCTAAATGTTTTGATGGAAGGGACAAGAGAACCTTATATCGATGGCAGTATGAAGTATTTAAAGGAAAAATATTCCAACATAAAATGAATAGAACAAATATATTCCCTTTAATAAATCGAAAAGGCTGGTGTTTATATGCGAAATTTCATGGATGAAAATTTTTTACTAAATAATGAAACCTCCGTTACTTTATATAACGACTATGCAAAGAATATGCCTATTATTGACTATCATTGCCATTTAAGTCCTAAAGAAATTTATGAGAATAAAAAATTCAAAAATATTACAGAAATCTGGTTATATGGTGACCATTATAAATGGCGATTAATGCGAGCAAATGGCATTGAGGAAGAGTATATTACGGGCAAAGCTAGTGATTACGATAAGTTTCTGGCATGGGCTAGAACCCTTCCGATGACAATTGGAAATCCAGTATTTAACTGGACTCACTTAGAACTTCAAAGATTTTTTGGAATAAATGAGCTTTTAAACGAAGAAACTGCCCCCGCTATTTGGGAAAAGGTAAATAGGTTATTAAATAGTGATGGTTTCCGCGCCAGGGATTTTATTAAAAAATCAAATGTGCGGGTCGTATGTACGACAGATGATCCTGTTGATAGTTTAGAGTATCATCTGCGTTTGCAAGAAGAAAGTGACTTTGATGTAAAAGTCTTACCTAGTTTCCGCCCGGATAAAGGACTTGAAATTAACCGTGACGGGTATCTAAATTGGGTGAAAACACTGGAAGGAATTTCAGCAATCCAAATTAAAAGTTATGGAGACTTCCTCCAAGCCCTTGAGTCAAGAGTTCGATCTTTCCATTCAGTAGGTGGTAGAGTTTCAGATCATGCAATCGATACGATGATGTATGCAGACACAACGTTAGAGGAAGTGCAACGGATTTTCGAAGAGGCTTTACAAGGTAAAAAAGTTTCCACTGAAGATGAAAAGAAATATAAAAGTTATACTTTAAGATTTTTAGGTAAGTTATATGCTGAATTAGGCTGGGCAATGCAGTTCCACATTAATGCCTTACGAAATAATAACGAAAGAATGTTTACAGTTTTAGGTCCGGACACAGGCTATGATTCCATTAATGATGAAGAAATCGCAAAACCATTGATACAGCTGTTAAATTCAATGGAGAAAGAAAATGCTCTGCCGAAAACAATTATTTATTCTCTAAATCCGAAAGATAATAACGTGATTTCCGCTGTAATTGGAAGCTTTCAAGGGGGAGGCATTCCTGGGAAAATCCAGTTCGGTACAGCTTGGTGGTTTAACGATAATAAGATAGGAATGCTTGAGCAAATGCAATCCTTAGCGAACATGGGTCTCTTTAGCCGTTTTATCGGTATGTTAACTGACTCCCGTAGTTTCTTATCCTATACACGACACGAATATTTTAGAAGATTAATCTGTTATCTAATTGGTGAGTGGGTAGAGCAGGGAGAAGTTCCAAATGATCCTGAATTCTTAGGGAAAATCGTTCAAGGAATTTCTTATTATAATGCAAAAGAATATTTTCAATTTGATTAAAGAGTAACGGAGACTATGAGCTAATAGGGATTGTAGACACGGATTAGTAGGAGAAAATCTAATTTCCCTAAGACAAGATTAATTGTTTAATAATGTGTCCCATTGTCTTAAAGTTCATCTATGCATTGTAAAAAGTGTTGATTTATGAGGAGAATATTCATGGAAAAATTAAACAAACAATTTGTAAAAAATTATCAAAAACGTCCGGAGAAAGTTTTGCAATTCGGGCAAGGTAATTTTTTAAGAGCCTTTATTGATTGGCAAATTGATGTGCTTAACGAGAATACAGACTTTAATGGCAGTGTGGTAGTCGTTCAGCCGCGCGGACAAGGAGCGGTTGAAAAGTTAAATGAACAGGATGGATTATTTACTCTTTATTTACAAGGGATAAAAGAAGGAAAACCTGTCAAAGAACATTCGACGATAAGTTGTATTAGCCGAGGTTTAAATCTTTTTAAACAATACGATGAGTATATGCAACTAGCCCATAATCCCAATCTTAGGTTTATTTTTTCTAATACAACAGAAGCAGGGATTGTCTTTAACGAAAATGATCAATTAACAGATCGACCTCAAACGAGTTTTCCAGCTAAACTAACTTCTTTTTTGTATGAACGTTATCAAGCATTTGAAGGCAAAGAGGATAGAGGTTTGATTATTATACCTTGTGAACTAATAGAGCGTAATGGGGATAAATTAAAGGAATTGGTTTTACGATATGGAGAGTTATGGAAATTAGGACGGGGATTTTTGGATTGGATTGATGGAGCAAATACATTCTGTAATACACTTGTTGACCGAATTGTTCCGGGGTTCCCTACGGAATCAATCGATGAAATCACAGCAGAGCTTGGCTATATAGACGAGTTTGTCGTTGTTGGTGAGCAATTCCACCTATTTGTTATTGAAGGACCACAATGGATTCGTGAAGAATTTCCGGTTCATCTGGCAGGATTGAACACTTTCTTTGTCGATGATATAACTCCGTACAGAACAAGGAAGGTACGAATCTTAAACGGTGCTCATACAGCGATGGCTCCTGTTTCTTATTTATACGGTCTCAACACAGTAGGTGAGGCAATTGAACATGAAATCATTGGTAAATTCGTAAAAGAGATAATTTATGATGAAATCATTCCAACATTGGATTTTCCTATAAATGAAAGTCGATCTTTTGCAGAAGAAGTGATTGAGAGATTTAAGAATCCGTATATGCAGCATTTCTTATTAAGTATTTCATTAAATTCAACATCTAAATTTAAAACTAGAGATTTACCTACCTTGCTGGAATATGTAAATCGTAAAAATTCATTACCGAAGAAACTAGTATTCTCACTAGCTGCGTTGATTTCCTTTTATAAGGGAAAAAGCGGTGATGAAAAGATTGAACTGTCCGACGACCACGAAGTACTTGAATTGTTTAAGACACAATGGAATGAAGTTGATGGCAGTCTAGAGAGTATTAGAGGAATTGTCACAAGTGTGTTAAGTTGCAAAAAAATCTGGGATATGGATTTAAACGTTATACCGGAATTAACAGACGAAGTGACGAAAAATTTATATGAAATTGAAACAAAAGGAATGAAACAGGCCGTTGAAACGTTATTGGAGCAAAAGGCGGCCAATTAATTAGGGGGAATATTCATGTTGGATTTCATCCAATTACATGATCACGATAATGTGATTGTAGCACTTAAAGATTTACCAAAAGGGCAATCATTGATAATGAATGAGCAAACGATCGTACTAAAGGATGAGATTAAAAGAGGACATAAAATAGCAATCAAAGATTTTTCTGTTAATGAACATGTCATTAAGTACGGGTACCCAATTGGCCACGCAATTAAAACAATTTCGGTGGGGGAACATATTCATACCCATAATATTAAAACGAATTTGGACGGAATTCAGGAATATCAATTCCATCAAAAGTTAAACCGTAATCCTTATAAAAATAAAAACCTTACGTTTAATGGTTACAAAAGAAAAAATGGAAATGTAGGGATTCGAAACGAACTTTGGATAGTGCCAACTGTTGGTTGTGTAAATGGGATTGCGGAACGAATGTTGAAACTTTTTGAAAAGGAAGTAGGTGATATTTACCCGTTTGAAAACGTTCTCGTATTAAAACACAATTATGGATGTTCTCAATTAGGAGACGATCATGAAAATACTAGAAAAATATTAAGAGATGCGGTGCTCCATCCAAATGCCGGTGGTGTCCTTGTTTTAGGATTAGGTTGTGAAAACAACAACTTATATGAATTTAAGCAAACTCTTGGAGAATTTGATGAAGAGCGTATAAAGTTTTTAGTTTCTCAAGAAGTGACCGACGAAATTGAAGCAGGTGTGGAATTACTAAAAGAAATTTATGCAGCTGCTAAAAACGATAAACGTGAACCCGTACCATTATCTGAATTAAAGGTTGGGTTGAAGTGTGGGGGATCTGATGGTTTTTCAGGAATCACGGCAAATCCATTGCTGGGTAGATTTTCAGATTTCCTTGTTGCTCAAGGAGGTACGACAGTACTGACAGAGGTTCCAGAAATGTTTGGAGCTGAAACAATCCTAATGGAGCGTGCTGTGAATTCAGAAGTTTTTGAAAAGACGGTTGAGCTAATTAATGAATTTAAAGAGTACTTTATAGAAAATAAACAACCAATCTATGAAAATCCTTCTCCAGGAAATAAGGATGGTGGAATTTCAACATTGGAGGATAAATCTTTAGGTTGTACACAGAAGGCAGGAACATCAATGGTAACAGATGTTCTAAAATATGGAGAAATTCTTAGAGAAAAAGGGTTGAATTTGTTGAGTGCACCTGGGAATGACTTGGTTGCATCTTCTGCTCTAGCTGCAGCTGGATGTCAATTAGTACTATTCACGACAGGGCGGGGAACCCCATTTGGATCCTTTGTGCCAACAATGAAAATTTCAACAAATACCCCATTGTATGAAACAAAGCCCCACTGGATTGATTTTAATGCTGGTGTACTTTTAGAGAAGGAATCCGATGTCGTGTTGAACGATTTTATCGACTATATTATACAAGTTGCTAGTGGAGAACTTGTGAATAATGAGAAAAATGATTTTAGGGAGATTGCGATTTTTAAGACGGGAGTTACTTTATAAATAGATGTTAGTGTATGACGTGTATTTCTCAAAAAAGCCTATTCAACTTTATCCTTAATTGGGAGGAGGAAGATATATGATTGGCAAGGAGTTTCCTTCAGAATTCAAAGAGTATATAGATGAGAAAACGGGTAATGTTGTCAAACAGCTAACATCTAATGGTTCTAATAATTTCCACTTTTACTTTACCGATAATTCTTTTTGTACAGGAGATCAAGATATTTATTTTTTATCGGACCGTTCTTCTAAAAGATCAGAAATTTATAATCTTTTTAAAATGAATTTAGCTACCGGTAGGATTTTACAGCTAACAGATGAGCCCAAGGGAATTACTCCAAGCTTTCATACGAAAACTCCTGACGGTGACATTGTCGTTTATGTAACGGGAAGGTTATTAAAGAAATTAGAAATATCAACATTCCAAACTACTGTACTCTATGAGGAAAAGCCGGGGATAGATTTAGGCCACCCGCATATTTCTGCGGATAAAAAATATATCGGTATGGCTCGGAATGAATTTGTTCCAATCGAAAGAGGAGCCAATTATAGAGGATTTAAAGAAACGATGTATGCGACGAAAAAGGGTTGGATAACGTTAATCAGCATGGATGGAAAAGAGGTTTTTGATGTTTTCGAAGATACCCACTGGCTAGGGCACTTTCAGTTTTCACCGATAAATAGCAGCTTGGCAACCTTTTGCCATGAAGGACCATGGAATCTTGTTCACCAACGAATTTGGCTATTGGATATTCGTTCGCGTTCCCCGCAGCCTTTATTTAGGCAAGGAGAGGACGATTGTATTGGCCACGAGTTTTGGACTAGTGATGGGAAAATCTTTTTTGATAACCGTCGAAAAGGCCATGACGGAACAATAACTGTTCATAGAACACAAGCAACTATTCAAAAATCACATACGTCAGGGCAAATTCCATTTGTAGGATTAGCCGATGAAGAGGGGAACTTAATCCGTCAAATTGATCTACCTTTTTATTGCAATCACTATCATAGCAATTTTAACAATACAGTATTAGTCGGAGATGAAGTAGAGGATTTAGTGTTAATTGATATATCGGGAGAGAAGGCTACGATTCAAACGTTATGTTCTCACAAAACGAGCTGGATTACTCAACAAACCCATTGTCATCCAACCTTTAGCTGGAATAATGATAAGATTTTGTTTACATCCGACCGAGAAGGTCCTTGTAATCTTTATTTAATTGAACTACCAAAGCAAACGTAATGAGGGGGAGAGATATGTTTATTTTTGGTGATAAAATCAAAGCCGTCTCAACAGAAGAAGGGGTGGAACGAAAACTTTTAGGTTACGGAGGCAGTTTAATGATGACGGAAGTAACTTTCGAGAAAGACGCAGTTGGAAGCATCCATTCTCATCCTCATGAACAAGTGAGTTATATCTCACGAGGAAGCTTTGAGTTCAACCTGGACGGAGAAGTTCAAATTGTTAGACAGGGAGATAGTATTTACATTCCGTCGGGTACACGCCACGGAGTTAAAGCGCTAGAAGAAGATTCCACCATTTTAGATGTTTTTACCCCACAGCGGGAAGATTTTTTACAAAAATAAAATGAGAGGAAAAGGTGAATTTATGAAAAAAATGATTAGTACCATTCTAGCAGTATTGTTATTCAGTTTTGGGGTTATTTCCGTCTCGGCTTCATCCAATGACCTAGGAAAAGAAGTTTTACAACCAAAAGATGGATGGGCTTCTTTTGGAAACGGAACAACAGGTGGATCTAAAGCAGACGAAAATCATATTTTCACAGTTACAAATAAAAGCGAATTAATTGAAGCATTGGGTGGTGATAATAAATCAAACGGTAAGAATGATCAACCGAAGATCATCTATGTAGAAGGGACAATTGATTTTAATGTAGATGAAAATAATAATCCGATTGGACCGGAATACTATGCAGAGGGTACAGGGTATGATTTTGAAGAATATTTAAAGGCATACAATCCTGAAACGTGGGGTTATGAAAAGGAAGTAGAAGGTGAGCTTGAAGATGCACGCGCTAAGGCTCAGAAAAAGCAAAAAGAACAAATTGTAATCAATATTGGTTCGAATACGACCATAATAGGAATTGGCAATGATGCTAAAATCATTGGGGGTAGTTTGAATATGAGCGGAGTAGAGAATATCATTATCCGCAACATTGAGTTTGAAGCTCCGCGTGATTTCTTCCCACAATGGGACCCGACGGACGGAGATTATGGTGAGTGGAATTCTGAATACGATAATATTTCCATCACAAATAATACTGAAAATGTTTGGATTGACCATTGCACATTTACTGATGGTGAAAACACAGACTCCTCTTTTGGAAAATACTTTGGCCGTACTTACCAACAGCATGATGGATTATTGGACGTAACAAACGGTGCAAGTTATGTGACGATTTCGTATAACAAATTTGAAGACCATGATAAAGTGATGCTGATTGGGTCAAGTGACAGCAAAACGACTGATAGAGATAGATTAAAAGTAACCATTCACCACAATTATTTTAAGGATTTAACACAACGTTTACCAAGAGTGCGTTATGGTGAAGTTCATATCTACAATAACTATTATGAGTTTACGAATGACTCGGAATACTTATTCGATTATGCATTTGGGGTAGGGGCGGAATCGAAAATTTATGCTGAAAATAACTATTTTAACTTCGATTACAATGTAGATCCTTCTCATATTATTCGTTATTGGAAAGGAACTTCTATATATGAGGACGGTTCATTCGTAAATGGGAAAGGTAAAGGAAGCAAAGTAGATCTTGTTAAAGCACATAACGAAGGAAACGATGTACAACTAGATGAGAATGTTGGATGGAAGCCATCCTTGTACACAAAAATCCATCCAACACAGGCTATTCCTGCAATTGTAAAGGCAAAAGCCGGCGTAGGGAAAATAAACTGATATTTTTAAAAAAGACTTGTTTAATTTACAAGTCTTTTTTTATTCGAGTTGTAAAAATATAAAAATATTTAACAATTATCTAAAAATATTAAATTATAATTGAAAGCGTTTTCCGATAAAATGACAATAAGAATTGAGTAAAAATCAGTATGTGTTGGCAAACGATGAATAAAAAGTTTAGATTGTAGGAGGCTGAAAAAATGGCAGAGCTAAAATTAAATAATATTTATAAAATATACGACAATAAAGTAACAGCAGTAAGTGATTTTAACCTTCATATTCAAGATAAGGAATTCATTGTGTTTGTTGGCCCATCTGGTTGTGGGAAATCAACCACTTTACGAATGGTTGCCGGGCTTGAGGAAATTTCTAAAGGAGATTTCTTCATTGACGAACGCCGAGTAAACGATGTAGCCCCTAAAGATCGTGATATTGCTATGGTTTTCCAAAACTATGCACTATATCCTCATATGACAGTTTACGATAATATTGCCTTTGGGTTAAAACTTCGTAAAGTACCAAAGGATGAAATCGATCGACGTGTAAAAGAAGCAGCTAAAATTTTAGGTCTCGAAGATTACTTAAAACGTAAACCAAAAGCCCTTTCTGGTGGACAACGTCAGCGAGTTGCGTTAGGCCGTGCCATCGTTCGTGATGCAAAAGTGTTCTTAATGGACGAACCGTTATCAAATTTGGATGCAAAACTTCGTGTTCAAATGCGAGCTGAAATCGTTAAGCTTCACCGAAGATTAGGAACTACAACCATTTATGTAACGCATGATCAAACAGAAGCAATGACGATGGCAAGTCGGATTGTTGTGATGAAAGATGGGGTGATTCAACAGGTAGGAGCTCCTAAGTATATTTACGAAAATCCAGAGAATATTTTCGTAGGCGGATTTATAGGATCCCCTTCAATGAATTTCTTTAATGGAAAGATTTTAGACGGTGTTTTTTCTATGGGAAGTACAAACATTACGATTCCCGAAGGAAAAATGATGGTTCTTCGTGAGCAAGGATACGTTGGAAAAGAAGTGATTCTAGGGATTAGACCGGAAGATTTCCATGATGAACCAGTATTTATTGACTATGCTAAAGGGGCAACAGTTAAAATTGATATCGAATTAGCAGAACTTACTGGTGCGGATATGACAATTTATTCTACTATTGAAGGCCAAAATTTAGTAGCGACGATCGACCCACGTACAGAGGTCAAGCCTGGTGACAAGCTTGAAATTGCTTTTGATATGAATAAAGCTCATTTCTTTAATAAAGAGACAGAAATTAGAATTCGTTAGATAAACGAAATAGCTAGTATTATAAGGTAAACTAAAACTACCTAGTACAGTTCGCATTGAACTACAAGGTAGTTTTTTAATTTTCCATTTAATTTTTAATCTCTCAGTTAATAACAAATTTTATTTCATCTATTTACCTATTAATGAGTATATCCTCTTTGATGGAAAAGATGCAGTTTATTTCTACACCTTTTTTATATAAGATATCCCTTTTGTTTAAGTTTTGAACAATAAGTATAATAAATGATAGATAAATTTGTGTAATATTTAACCTATCTTTAATTTTCTATAGTAAGATAAAAATACCTAGAAAAATGATAGTAATCAATGTACTATAAAAACGTCAATGGCGAATGTTTAAACTTAGAGTTCATCATCAAAAATTATTTCATCATAGTTTAACTTAATAGCCTCATAAATAAATAAAGCTGCCATTAGGTGTGGGATTACAATTCGTTCACCAAGTTTGACTGGATGGGGTAATATTCCGCCACGTACTTTCGTTGACACATATGTGTATGCCAAGTTACTTAATTCATTATTATCGCTTTGTTGCTCAGGGGCAACGACAGCGAATGGTATAAATTCTTCGTATAACTCTTTTGCCAAGTTTAAAGCCTCTTGATCTTCACAACTTGCTGTGAAGATACATACACGATCTGCATCCGTAAGTGGTGTATCTGGAGTCCATTTTGATAGATTAGCAAATGGCTCTGTTTTTTCCAACGCTTTTATTTCAATGGGCTGTAATTCACCAAAGCATGCGAAATATACATTGCCTTGACCAACACTAGCTTGAGCAAGTAAACGTGCTGTTTCTTCTATTGCTTCTTCTTCACTTTGAATAATTCTTTGAAATAATCCACTCATTTGAGTAGAAAGTATTTTAGACATAGGTTTCACCTCTTTATGTATTATAAATATTTCGTTGCGAAATTGTAAAATCTTAAAGAATATAGCACGTCTTTTTAAAAGGTTTTTTAAAAAGTAAATCGAAATTTATGTTTAGGTGAAGTATGATAGGGAATGTAATTAAAGTAATGGAAATAATAATAAAATAATATCACGTTAAGGGGAAAGTTATAGTGAAAAAAATATTAATCGTTGATGATCAAAAAGGAATTCGTCTTCTGTTAAATGAAGTTTTCTCCAGGGAAGGATATAAAATATTTCAAGCTGCCAACGGATTGGAAGCGCTTAAAATAATGGCAAGTAACAACATAGATTGTGTTTTATTAGATATGAAAATTCCCGGAATGAATGGGATCGAAATATTACGAGAAATAAGAAAGAATAACTTAAATGTTCCTGTATTTATGATGACAGCATTTGATGATAATGAAATTATGGATGAAGCAAATGAATTAGGCGTGATGAAATACTTTACAAAACCATTTAATATTTTTGATATTAAAAATGAAGTAAATGAAGTGTTGAAAAAATAAAGATGGTTATTTTTCTACATAAAACTTGGCGTGTATATTATTAACAATTAATAGTCATATGTGTAAGTTTAACTTAAAATAATTCATTTTTTCGATACTCCTGCTGTAGAAACAAGCCGGTTTCTAGTCTTGAGAGACAGGTAGCAAGAGAGAGGTTTTTTAAAAGGAAATGTTTTTATAAAGTATATTTGCGGCTGTCGCAAGCTTTCGCCGCAGAAAACAAACCCGTCTCTAGGATTGAGAGACATGCTAGTAAAAGAGAAATTATCTTCAAGGGGAAATATTCAATTAAAGTGTTTTTGCGGCTGTCGCAAGCTTTCGCCGCAGAAAACAAACCCGTCTCTAGGATTGAGAGACATGCTAGTAAAAGAGAAATTATCTTCAAGGGGAAATATTCAATTAAAGTGTTTTTGCGGCTGTCTCAAGCTTTCGCCGCAGAAAAGGGTAGCATCTCCTAGCACTTGAGAGATGGATGAAAAAGAGAAACAGCAAGTACTTATCAATAAATTAGTTCAAATTAAGTGTTTTGCGCCTGACGCAAGCTTTCGGCGCAGAAAACGATGTAGTCTCACTTGAGAGACTACATCGTTTTTGCTATGATTAGACTGGAATATTTAACTTATTAAATTTTATATCTGTCCGAGGAGGATTTTCGTAATGCCATTAGTATCAATGAAAGAAATGTTAATTAAGGCGAAAGAAGAAGGATATGCTGTAGGGCAATTTAATATTAATAACCTTGAATTCACACAAGCGATTTTACTTGCTGCTGAAGAAGAAAAATCTCCAGTCATCCTTGGTGTTTCTGAAGGCGCTGGAAAATATATGGGCGGATTTATTGCAGTTGTAAATATGGTTAAAGGATTAATGGAAAGTTATAAAATTTCTGTTCCTGTTGCTATCCATTTAGATCATGGTTCAAGTTTTGCTAAATGTAAAGAAGCTGTTGATGCTGGTTTTACATCTGTAATGATTGATGCTTCCCATCATCCGTTTGAAGAAAATGTAAAAATTACAACAGAAGTTGTAGAATATGCACATTCAAAAGGAGTATCTGTTGAAGCTGAACTTGGTACTGTTGGCGGACAAGAAGATGATGTTATTGGTGCAGGTATTATATATGCTGATCCTCAGGAATGTAAACAACTTGTTGAACAAACAAACATCGATTGCTTAGCACCTGCTCTTGGTTCAGTTCATGGTCCATATCAAGGTGAACCAAATTTAGGATTTAAAGAAATGGAAGAGATTTCTAATTTAACAGGATTACCACTTGTTTTACATGGTGGAACTGGTATTCCAACTAAAGATATTCAACGTTCAATTTCGTTAGGAACGGCTAAAATAAACGTGAACACTGAAAATCAAATTGCTGCAACGAAAGTTATCCGTGAAATTTTTGAAAACGATAAAAAAGTGTATGATCCACGTAAATATTTAGGACCAGCACGTGAAGCAATTAAAGAAACGGTTATTGGAAAAATGCGTGAATTCGGTAGTTCTCAAAAGGCATAAGTAATTCTAACTTACTGTTATAGAATAGATGTTTCAATAATCATTTAAGGGGAAAATAATTTTTAAAATAAAAGCCCAATGGTTTTAATTATTACTAAAAATGTTTACTATAGGATAAACAATAGAATATATGCTTTTTTATCTTTACTTTCATTCAATTGAAAATTTTCCTACCGTTTTGGAAATGGGAAATCCCTTGATTGGATGAAATACGAACTTCCGGAACGTGCACCGGATTTTTCATAAAGTTAACTGTACAAGCACAATTTAAATCCGGACGCAATTGTGCCGAGGCGTAATTGATATAGTGATTTGCAGGAGAAGTGTCGGATTGGAATCAATCGACCTTCTCTTAATTTTTGATTGACACTTTACAAATGGAAAACAGGAGGATATAGATAATGAAATTTTTTATCGATACAGCAAACTTTGAAGAAATTAAGGAAGCCCATTCTTGGGGGATTTTATCGGGTGTTACAACAAACCCATCATTGGTAGCAAAAGAAGAAAATGTTTCTTTCCACGATCGTCTTCGTGAAATTGCTGAACTAGTTGATGGTTCTGTAAGTGGTGAAGTAATTTCTCTAGATGCTGAAGGGATGATTAAAGAAGGTTTAGAATTAGCAGCGATTGCACCAAACATCACTGTTAAATTACCGATGACACCAGAAGGTCTAAAAGCTTGTAAATTTTTCTCTGAAAAAGGTATTAAAACTAATGTGACGTTAATTTTTAGTGCGAACCAAGCATTAATGGCTGCCCGTGCCGGTGCAACTTATGTATCTCCTTTTGTTGGACGTTTAGATGACATTGGTCAAAGTGGTACAGAGTTAATTGCAACAATTTCAGATATGTTTGCAATTCACGGCATTGAAACGGAAATTATTGCAGCTTCTATCCGTCACCCTCAACATATTACAGATGTAGCTTTAGCAGGAGCTGATATTGCTACAACACCATTTAAAGTTTTAAAACAATTATTCCATCATCCATTAACTGATAAAGGGATTGAAGGATTTTTAGCGGACTGGGAAAAACGTAAAAACAAATAAGAGCCATTTATTACTTTAATTCAGAATAATCGAGTTTCCATTTCAACATTCAACATTATTCAAAAATAAAATATTATATAGAGAATATAAAAAAATCTTTATTGTTCATAAAATTTTAAGCTTTAAATTGTGAAAAAGGTAAATAATAAACAGTAACAACAAAAATATAAATTAATTACCTTTTTTTACTTCATACAGAACGATCGATAAAAGGTAAACCTAATGCACTGTTCAATAAAAAGGTTTTAATATCCACCTGTATGAAGTGAAAGCCACTGGCGAAAACACACTGTTAATTAAGAAATTGTTCGAGCTAACTCGAGAAGTTTATGTGGAATAGTCAAGGCACACATTTGATAGAAAGTGAGCGATATGGCTAGCTTAAAGAACAGTAATAAGTGAAACTTTCCAATCATAAGGGAGAACGGATATGGATGTTTATAAAATCAATGGCGGAAATCGCCTTAAAGGAACATTAAAAGTAAGTGGTGCAAAAAATAGCGCAGTTGCATTAATCCCCGCTTCCATCTTAGCTAATTCTTCGGTAACAATTGGTGGCATTCCAGAGATTTCAGATGCTTGGACGTTAAAAGCATTGCTGGAGGAAATTGGTGGCGAAGTTTCTTTTAAAGATGGACAGATGATTATCGATCCTACGAATATGCTTGCAATTCCTTTACCAAACGGAAATGTAAAGAAACTTCGTGCTTCCTACTATTTAATGGGAGCTATGTTAGGACGTTTTAAGAAAGCGGTCATTGGTTTACCAGGCGGTTGTTTCTTAGGTCCGCGTCCTATCGATCAACATATTAAAGGGTTTGAAGCCCTTGGTGCTAAAGTGACGAATGAACATGGAGCTATATACTTACGCGCTGATGAGTTAATTGGTGCGAAAATATACTTGGACGTTGCAAGTGTAGGTGCTACGATAAATATTATGTTAGCGGCAGTACGCGCAAAAGGTCGTACAATCATTGAGAATGCTGCAAAAGAGCCGGAAATTATTGATGTTGCCACACTTTTAACGAATATGGGAGCAAATATTAAAGGAGCAGGAACGAGTGTCATTCGTATTGATGGAGTAGAAGAACTTCATGGTACTAAACATACAATTATTCCTGACCGTATTGAAGCTTCAACATTTATGATAATGGCGGCAGCAATTGGTGATGGTGTAACAATTGATAATATTATTCCTCTCCATTTAGAAGCTGTTACAGCAAAACTACGGGAGATGGGTGTTAAAATTGAAGAGGGAGAGGAAAGTGTTTTTATCCCAAGAACAGATGTACTCCAAGCAGTCGATGTAAAAACACTTGTTTATCCTGGTTTCCCTACGGACGTGCAACAACCGTTATCTGTTTTAATGACACAAGCAGTAGGAGCATCAAAGGTTACAGACACGATTTATACTGCCCGTTTTAAGCATATAGATGAATTGCGTCGAATGAATGCAAATGCAAGAGTAGAAGGGAATAGTGCCATTATTCAAGGCCCAACGAAACTTCATGGCTCTAAAGTAACTGCTACTGATTTGCGAGCTGGAGCGGCCCTTGTTTTAGCCGGATTAATAGCAGATGGTGAAACAGAAATTCAAGATATTTATCATATTGAGCGTGGATATAGTTCATTAATAGAAAAATTATGTGCACTTGGTGCTGATATTCGACGGGAAACGATTGAAGTAAGTAGTGTTAAAAGAGCAAAATAATAGATATAAATAGTCTAAAATGAAAAAAATAAATATGATACAATAGATGAAACATTTAGTTTCGGTAAAACCTGCCGAATACAGGAGGCAAATGAAGAATGGAACGTAGTTTAACGATGGAAGTTGTACGCGTAACAGAAGCAGCAGCAATTGCATCTGCAAAATGGATGGGACTTGGTTTAAAAGAGGAAGCAGATGATGCAGCAACTACAGCTATGCGTGCATTATTTGATACAATCCCTATGCATGGTACCGTTGTAATTGGGGAAGGCGAAATGGATGAAGCACCGATGTTATATATTGGTGAAGAACTTGGCCTACGCAATGGCGGTCCACAAGTGGATATTGCTGTTGACCCTCTTGAAGGAACAAATATTGTTGCAAAGGGTACAAATGGAGCAATGACTGTGCTTGCCATTGCAGATCGCGGAAATTTATTGAATGCTCCTGATATGTACATGGAAAAGTTGGCAGTTGGCCCTGAAGCAGCTGGTAAAGTGAACATAAACGCATCGGTAACTGAAAATTTACAAGCGGTTGCAAAAGCGAAAAACAAAGATATTTCCGACATAGTTGCTGTTTTACTTGATCGCCCAAGACATCAAAAAATTGTAGACGAAATTCGTGCAGCAGGTGCACGCATTAAATTCATACAAGATGGTGACGTAAGCGCAGCGATTAATACAGCATTCGATGAAACGGGTATTGATATTATGTTCGGTACTGGTGGGGCTCCAGAAGGTGTTATTTCAGCTGTTGCACTAAAATGTTTAGGTGGAGATTTCCAAGCGAAATTAGTTCCAGAAGATGATGCTCAACGTGAACGATGTGAAAAAATGGGTATTGATTTAGATCAAGTATTATACTTAGAAGATTTGGTGAAAGGTGACGACGCTATTTTCGCAGCAACTGCTGTTACAGATAGCGAGCTTTTAAAAGGCGTTCAATATAAAGGTTCTTATTGCTTAACGAACTCTTTAGTAATGCGTGCTAAAACAGGAACAGTACGTTTTGTTGAAGGTCGACACCATCTTAACAAAAAACCTAGATATGTAAAATAAACTTCAATCCTTTAGATGCCTGATTAAAACTTTATACTTTCGGATATTTTATGGATAACCACTTTAAATTTTATCCGCAAACGTTCTCCACATCAGGCATCTTTTCTACTATTCTTTCATACTAATGAATCCTACGGCAATAACACTTCCAATAACCAAAAAGATAAAACTTTAAAAGACTGGAGATATGCTATGTCTGCTCATACAATAGCTCAATTGGAAAATATGACGTTAAAAGAGTTGTATGCTCTTGCACGTGATTACAAGATTTCATATTATAGTAAATTAACAAAAAAAGAATTAATCTTTGCTATTTTAAAGTCTCGTTCTGAACAAGAAGGATACTTCTTTATGGAAGGTGTACTTGAAATAGTTAACCAGGAAGGATTTGGTTTTTTACGACCAATTAATTATTCTCCTTCGAAAGAGGATATTTATATTTCAGCTTCTCAAATCCGACGCTTTGACCTACGAAATGGGGACAAGGTTTCCGGAAAAGTACGTCCTCCAAAGGAAAATGAACGTTACTTCGGACTGTTACAAGTCGATGCGGTAAACGGAGAAGATCCTGAAATCGCTAAAGAACGGGTTCACTTCCCGGCACTAACTCCTCTTTATCCAGATAGACAAATTAAATTAGAAACAGAACCTAATAAATTATCTACACGGATTATGGATTTAGTAGCACCAGTTGGTTTTGGCCAAAGGGGTTTAATTGTGGCGCCTCCGAAAGCTGGGAAAACATCTCTTTTAAAGGAAATCGCCAATGCGATTACAACAAATTATCCGGAAGCAGAATTAATCGTTCTTTTAATTGATGAACGTCCTGAAGAAGTAACGGATATTGAACGTTCTGTAAAAGCGGATGTTGTAAGCTCTACCTTTGACGAAGTACCTGAAAATCACGTGAAAGTTGCGGAGCTTGTTTTAGAACGTGCCCGCCGCTTAGTAGAACATAAACGGGATGTTATTATTTTAATGGATTCCATTACCCGTTTAGCTCGAGCATATAATTTAGTTATTCCACCAAGTGGACGAACATTGTCTGGTGGTATTGATCCGGCAGCGTTCCACCGACCTAAAAGATTTTTCGGTTCCGCCCGAAATATAGAAGAAGGTGGAAGTTTAACTATTTTAGCGACTGCATTAGTCGATACAGGGTCACGTATGGATGAAGTTATTTACGAGGAGTTTAAAGGAACAGGGAACTTAGAACTGCACCTTGATCGTCAATTAGCTGAACGCCGTGTATTCCCAGCCCTTGATATTCGTCGTTCTGGAACACGTAAAGAAGAATTATTAATTCCAGAAAATCAACTAGAAAAACTATGGGCTATTCGTAAAACGTTTTCAGATGCTCCCGACTTCGCAGAACGCTTCTTGAAAAAACTTCGAACGTCTAAAACTAACGAAGAATTTTTTGAAAAACTTAATAACGATATGAAAAAAGCGACAAAAGGAAAAGGATTAATATAAAATAGGATATTTTTCTATAAAGGATTTCCATTTTTTGGTTTTATTACTTTTTCATCTTTTTCTTGCGAACGAATTTATTTCTTGCTATAATCTTTTAAGTATGTAACGTGTGCATACTTAACTGGCATATTCGGGTTATGTAAGGCACAGTTCGAATAATAACTCTGTTCCAGATGGTTCAGGGCGAGAGGAGAAACGAATATGAAACAAGGAATTCATCCAGATTACAAAACTGCAACAGTAACTTGCTCTTGCGGTAATACTTTCGAAACAGGTTCAGTAAAAGAAAAAATTACTGTAGAATTCTGTAGCGAATGTCACCCATTCTATACTGGTCGTCAAAAATTCGCGTCTGCTGACGGACGTGTGGATCGTTTCAACAAAAAATACGGTCTTAAATAAGAAATTTTTAAATGCCTGCCAAGCTCAGCTTGCAGGCATTTTTTATAGTAAAGCTTGTCTGATACATAAAAATAAATTGTCTGACTTTCATGGAATAATTGTAGAAGAACTATAAGATAAGATATACTATGAAGGGTAAAGCAAGTTCATGGATGATGTTAGAGGATCTATCAAATAGAACGCCTTGGGAGTTCATCTCAGGGCTTTTTCATTGTTTAAGTAAAAATATTCGACTAAGTAGCACTTCAAAAGTTAACAGAACACAACTTAGAAAGAGGTTTATTGGTATGGCGCAATTATTTTTTAAACATGGTGCGATGAATAGTGGGAAATCTATTGAAATTCTAAAAGTTGCACATAACTATGAAGAACAAAATAAGCCAGTATTAATTTTTACTTCTGGAATTGATACGAGGGATGAAGTAGGGTATGTGTCTAGCCGAATTGGATTGAGACGCCAAGCAATTCCAGTGTTTGAGGATACAAATTTATTTGAATATGTAAAAAATTATTCGGAGAAACTTTATTGCGTATTAGTAGATGAAGTGCAATTTTTAACAAAGGAACACGTCTTACAATTAACAAAAATCGTCGACATTTTAAATATCCCAGTCATGGGATTCGGATTGAAAAATGACTTCCAAAACGAGCTGTTTGAAGGTAGCCGATATATGTTGATTTACGCCGATAAAATTGAAGAAATGAAAACTATTTGTTGGTTTTGTCATAAAAAGGCAACAATGAATTTGCGGGTTGATGAAAATAATAAACCGGTTTATACAGGAGAGCAAATTCATATTGGTGGTAATGATACATATTATCCCGTTTGCCGGAAATGTCATGTGAATCCTCCGCTATAAGGAACAATTCAATTAGATCTCGCATAAATGTAGCGATAAAGACACAATTTCTTTATACTTAATAAGGATAAAATATAACGATATATGTAGATTAGACACTCATAAATGGTATACACCTGAAATAATCGGGGTATGACGGAATTTAACCATATATGAAATTAAATTAGAGGTGAAATCATGTTTGATCGATTACAAGCGGTTGAAGACCGATATGAAAGATTAAATGAATTATTAAGTGATCCTGATGTTGTAAGCGATAGTAAAAAACTTCGCGAATATTCTAAGGAACAGTCAGATATTCAAGAAATGGTAGAAGTATATCGAGAATATAAAGATGTAAAACAACAATTGGCAGATACGAAAGAAATGCTAGACAATGAAAAAGATCCTGAAATGCATGAAATGGTAAAAGAAGAATTTAACGAATTAAATGCACGAATTCCTGTATTGGAAGAGCGCTTAAAAATTCTTCTAATTCCAAAGGATCCAAACGACGATAAAAACGTTATTATGGAAATTCGCGGAGCTGCGGGTGGAGATGAAGCGAATATTTTCGCAGGAGATTTATTCCGCATGTATTCCCGTTACGCAGAAACACAAGGATGGAAAATTGATATTATGGAAGCTACACCTAACCCAATGGGCGGTTATAAAGAGGTTATCTTTATGATCAACGGGCAAGGTGCTTATTCGAAATTTAAATATGAAAACGGGGCGCACCGCGTACAACGGGTTCCTGCTACAGAATCACAAGGTCGTATCCATACTTCTACAGCGACTGTTGCATGTTTGCCAGAAGTAGAAGAAGTGGATGTCGAAATTCATGAAAAAGATATTCGCGTTGATACATTTGCCTCTTCAGGTGCAGGTGGTCAATCTGTTAATACGACAATGTCAGCCGTGCGTATGACCCATATACCAACGGGTGTTGTCGTATCGATGCAAGATGAACGTTCCCAAATTAAAAACCGTGAAAAAGCGATGAAAATCCTTCGAGCTCGTGTTGCCGATATGTATATGCAAGAAGCACAAAAGGAAATCGATGCAACTCGTAAATCTGCAGTTGGTACAGGAGATCGCTCCGAGCGTATTCGCACATACAACTATCCACAAAATCGTGTCACTGACCATCGTATCGGCTTAACTCTTCAAAAGCTGGATATAATTATGGAAGGCAAGTTGGATGAAATTATTGATGCATTAATGCTGGAAGAGCAAGCAGCGAAACTTGCCCATTTAAATGATGAAGCATAAAACAATTTTTGAGGCCCTCCATGGGGCTTCTTCTTTTTTAGTTGAAAATGGTCGTGACGAAAATGCTGCAAGACTTTTAATGCAACATGTTTACGAAACGAATTATTCCGGATTAATGATGCGAATGCACGATAAGATCAGTGATGAAAAATTAATGGAATTTCAAAAATATGTAGAAGAACATGCCAAAGGTAGGCCAGTTCAATACATTATAGGAACGGAAGAGTTTTTCGGGAGAAAGTTCAAAGTTGATGAATCGGTATTAATCCCTCGTCCTGAAACAGAGGAGTTAATTGTCGGGGCGTTGGAGCGTATGAAAAAATTGTTTGGAGAACATTCCTTTGTAAAGATTTGTGATATAGGAACTGGAAGTGGTGCCATTGCTATAACGATGAAAAAGGAATGGCCAGAAGCGCAAGTAGTTGCGACGGATATTTCTGAAAAGGCAATTGAAACGGCGAAGAAAAATGCCAACCATTTACAGACCGAAGTTGAGTTCCGTCTAGGGGATTTGACAAAACCGATTGCACAGGAAAAATGGGATGTTATTTTATCCAATCCTCCTTATATTGCTTTTGATGAAGCGAAAGAAATGTCCGAAATCGTATTGGATCATGAACCTCATAACGCACTTTTTGCAGAAGAAGATGGGTTAATCTTGTATCGAAAACTTTCAGAGCAATTACCGAACCTTTTAAATCAACCTGCTTTAATTGGTGTAGAAATCGGCCATTTACAAGGTGAAGCGGTCGCGAAATTCTTTAAAACTAGCTTTCCTGAATCTAAAGTAGAAATCGTTAAAGATATTAATCAAAAAAATAGAATGGTTTTTTGTGAAATAAATGTATAAAAAGTTCTCTTCCTGACAATTATGATGTCAGGGAGGGAATTAATTATGTTAAACGATTACGAGATTACAAGAGTTCAAAAAGAAAATAAATTTGATAAAGTTTTAAGTCTATTAAAATTACTTGCGTGTTCAATTGCTATTTTGTGTTCAATCATTTTACTACCAGATATGTTTGATAAAGTCTATGAAGCTAGAAATAATTTGGTTGAAGATAGTTTAAAAATTCGCGTTGTGGCAAATAGTAATACAAAGGAAGATCAACAATTTAAACGTGAAATGGTGGAAAATTTAACACCGTTTTTCACACAAATTCAAAATAATGAACTAGCGAATAAAGATAGTGATGAAATATATACAGAATTAGCTACTTATTTAGAAAAAAACTATGCAGATGCAAATGTGAAAATTAACATTGGTGACAATTTAATGCCACCAAAACTACAACATAATACGTTTTATCCACAATCATATTACCAATCGCTTGTATTAACTATTGGTGAAGGTCGAGGGGATAACTGGTGGTGTAGTATTTTCCCGAATATATGTGAGCGTCCGACTGACAAAGAAGATGAAAAAGAAAAAGTGGAACAAAAAGATAGTGATGAGAAGGAAGATAATGAAGAAAAAACTAAAGTCACATTTATTGTTTGGGAATGGATCAAAAAATTGTTCAGTTAGTTAATGGCTAGCTTACTTATGCACACCTTTTACAGTATTATCCACAAAGTGTGTATAAACTGTTAGAAAATTTCGAAATAAGATAGGAGGGACAATGATGGAAACGCTCAAAATGCTTGTGAATAATAATGAAGCAAATGAACAAAGTTATTCACAAGCAATCGATTTATTAAATCAAGGGGAAGTTGTCGCCTTTCCGACAGAGACTGTATATGGTCTTGGTGCTGTGGCAACAAACGATTCGGCTGTGAAAAAAATATTTGAAGCAAAAGGCCGTCCTTCAGATAACCCCTTAATTGTACATATTGGAACAATTGAAGAAGTTTCAAACTATATAGAAGAAATTCCTGATAACGCCAAGAAATTGATGGATTGTTTTTGGCCCGGTCCATTGACAATTATTATGAAGGCGAAAAAAGGGTTACTAGCACCTAGTGTTACAGCTGGATTATCAACGGTTGGATTACGGATGCCGAACCATGAAGTCGCTTTGCGGTTATTGAGAAAGTTACAAAAACCGGTAGCGGCTCCAAGTGCAAATCGTAGTGGTAAGCCAAGTCCTACAAAAGCTGTCCATGTGGAAGAAGATTTACAAGGTCGTATACCTCTTATTTTAGATGGTGGAGCTACAGGAATAGGCATTGAATCGACAGTACTTGATGTAACCGTTACTCCACCAGTCATCCTTCGACCAGGCGGAGTAACGAAAGAAATGTTAGAACAAGTGATTGGAACAGTCATTCTGCCAACAAAAAATCAACAAATACTCGATTCGACGCCAAAGGCACCTGGAATGAAATATACCCATTATGCACCTAATGCCCCAGTATATTTAATCGAACATAATAAAAAAGAAATTGAATTAGCAATAAGACAATTAAAAAAAGAGGGACATCAAGTAGCCCTTCTAGCCCCTTCATCTTATCAAGATATAAAGGCAGATTATTTTTTCCCTTATGGTAATGAAGGGAATAAAGAACAAATGAGCGCAAAATTATATGACGATTTAAGAGCATGTGATAAGACAGAGGCAACGATCATTTTGGCTACAACGACTACGACTGAAGGTGTCGGTGCAGCAATTATGAACCGATTAGAAAAAGCTGCAGGAAACAAATGGTATAAAAATAGAGAATAGTATTTAAAGAGGGTTTGCTTAAAAAAGTGAACCCTTTTTAATTTATAAAAGGTGGACAAGAAACGATGATATTGGATGATGATAAGGCATAAGATAGTAGAAATATTATAAAGGAAAGAGGACTATTTTGCAGGAAATACTTACGGGACTTATTGTGGCATTGGATGTAGTCGCACTTTATTTACTTCTTCCTAGTGTAAAACAACGTTTTATTCTTTCTTTATGGACGGCTATATTACATATGATTTTCCCAATTATCGGTTTTACTCTTGGTAGATGGATGGTACATATCCTATTACAATGGTCTAATTTAATTTCAAGTATTTTATTATTTTCCATTGGACTCCAATTAATCCTTTCAACAAAAAATCGACAAATCATGGCAATACCAATATCGATATTAGCTATTACGGCCAGTTTAGATACCTTTTCAGTCAGCATTTCTTTTGGTATGCTAAACTTACAAAAATTTTTATTTATTTTTAGTGCGGGAATATGGACTTTTGTATTGTCTTACATTTCTCTGCAGATCGCAAGAAGCCGCTTTTCTATAAAAGGGGATTCATTAAAGTGGATTGCGGGATTATCGTTAATTGTCATAAGTATCTATACGTTTTTTAATAGCATTGAGTATCTATAATAAAGAAAGAGTGGACATCATGAATATTTATTTCATTTGTACTGGTAATACTTGTAGAAGTCCTATGGCTGAGGCTATATTGAAAAGTAAAAATGTGGATGGTGTACAAGTTAAATCTGCTGGCATTTACGCCCTTGAAGGTGGGGGAATTTCCGAGAATGCAAAAGCTGTCCTTCAACATGATCAAATCGATTTTGAGCATATGACATCCCAAGTGAAACCACAGGATATTGAATGGGCTGATTTGATTTTAACTATGACTGGGGCCCATAAAAATATGATTCTTCATACATTTCCAAATGCTCAAAACAAAACTTTTACTTTAAAAGAGTATGTGAAACCATATGGTTCGAAAGATGTATCAGATCCTTTTGGCGGTGATATCGGAACATATAGACAAACGTATTTAGAATTAAATCAGCTTATTGATGAATTGATTATAAAGATTTCGGAAAATGAAATGGCGTAGAATCGTTATCTAGTTAACAAAGAACCAATATAAAATTACATAAGTGTGCCATCATTCTAAGGAAATTGTATTGCTTTAGGATGGTGGCATTTATTCATATTTAAGGAACACACCAGTAGTCATTTGTAATAGAAATCAGAATAATGAAACATCTTATATCCGATACACGAATGATTTTAATAGAATGTAGTCTATTTCACGTCAAAATATGAACGTTATTTATATATGTTGATGAATTATTCGTATTTTATAAAAAGGATTAAAGGAAAGTTTTCAAAATCCATGTTAATCTTTCGGAATAAGTGGTACACTGTTGATGACAATAACACGTAGGAGGGAACATAGTGAAAATTGCAATTTCTTCAGACCACGGTGGAAATAACTTACGCAAAGAAATTATGTCACTATTAGACGAACTTCAAATTAGTTATGAAGATTTTGGTCCAAAATCTAATGATTCGGTTGATTATCCTGATTATGCTCGCCCAGTAGCAGAAGGCGTTGCAAGTGGAAAGTTTGATCGAGGAATATTAATTTGTGGTACCGGCATTGGAATGTCGATTGCTGCAAACAAAGTAAAGGGGATTCGTTGTGCATTAGTTCATGATGTATTTAGTGCTAAAGCAACTCGATGCCATAACGATTCAAATATTTTAGCGATGGGTGAGAGAGTGATTGGTCCTGGGCTAGCGGGAGAAATCGTAAAAGCCTGGTTAAATACGGATTTTGAAGGTGGTCGTCATACTCGACGAATCGATAAAATTTCCGAGCTTGAAGGGTAGTTAATCAATGAGTGATTTACAGCAAATACAGTCCCAATTATCCCAATTGCTAGATGAAATAGAACAACAAGTACAGTTCCAGCAGAATCAATTGTTTGTTATCGGTTGTTCAACTTCTGAAATTGCTGGTTCAAAAATTGGAACATCGGGAGCTATGGAAGTAGCAGAAGTACTATATCGGGAGTTTGCATATTTTGCTAAAAGAAACGAGCTTTATTTAGTTTTTCAAGGCTGTGAACATATTAATCGCGCGTTAACGATGGAGTATGATGCTGCTTTAAAATATGGTCTAGAACCGGTAACCGTTATTCCTGTAAAACATGCAGGAGGTTCGATGTCTGCCTATGCTTATACTCAATTGGAAAATCCAGTTGTCGTAGAACATGTTCGAGCACACGCAGGGATCGATATTGGTCAAACGATTATAGGGATGCATTTAAAAGAAGTAGCAATTCCCGTTCGAACTTCCATCCGGAAAATTGGGGAAGCGGTAGTAACAATAGCGAAAACGCGTCCAAAGTTAATAGGTGGAGAACGGGCTATCTATGTAAGACCTACCGAATGAAATTTAATAGTTCATTAATGTTTGAAAAGAAGTAAAGTTTAAGAGCGAGTTTTCATTACTCTATGGAAGATTAACAGTTGGTATCTATTACTGATAATAGGAAACTCCATTTATAATAATTTTTTATTCAAAAAATAAAAGAACTTTAGGGGGATATATAACGATGGCTTATGAAAAAGTAGCGGCACAAGATAAAGCAGTACTAGAAGGAATTTTAGCTGAGAAAAAACGTCAACAAGCAAACATTGAATTAATCGCATCCGAAAACATTGTTTCTGAAGCGGTTATGGAAGCTCAAGGTTCTGTCTTAACGAACAAATATGCAGAAGGTTATCCTGGCAAACGTTACTACGGTGGTTGTGAACACGTTGACGTGGTGGAAGACATTGCCCGTGACCGTGTAAAACAAATTTTTGGTGCTGAATATGCAAACGTTCAACCCCACTCCGGTGCACAAGCGAATATGGCAGTATACTTCACAGTTCTTGAACCCGGGGATACAGTACTAGGTATGAATCTTTCCCATGGTGGTCACTTAACCCATGGTTCTCCTGTTAATTTCTCTGGTATTCAATATAAATTTGTAGAATATGGCGTAACAGAAGATACAAATGTAATAGACTATGAAGATGTTCGCGCTAAAGCTTTAGAACATAAGCCAAAGTTAATTGTTGCTGGTGCTTCTGCTTACCCTCGTGAAATTGACTTTAAAAAATTCCGTGAAATTGCAGATGAAGTTGGTGCTTATTTCATGGTCGATATGGCACATATCGCTGGTCTTGTAGCTGCTGGTGAACACCCATCTCCAGTACCTTATGCAGATTTCGTTACTTCAACAACTCATAAAACGTTACGTGGACCTCGTGGTGGTTTAATTTTAACTTCTGAAGAATGGGGTAAAAAGATCGATAAATCTGTTTTCCCTGGAATTCAAGGTGGACCATTAATGCATGTAATCGCTGCTAAAGCAGTAGCGTTTGGTGAAGCATTACAGCCAGAATTTAAAGAGTATGCAAAACAAATTAAAAAGAATGCAAAAGTACTTGCTGAAACATTAATTGCTGAAGGATTAGAAATTGTTTCTGGCGGCACTGATAACCATTTATTATTAGTGAATGTGAAATCAGTTGGTTTAACTGGTAAAGTGGCTGAAAAAGTATTAGATGAAGTGGGGATTACTGTAAATAAAAATACAATTCCTTACGATCAAGAAAAACCATTTGTTACTTCTGGTATTCGTATCGGTACACCTGCTGTAACAAGCCGTGGCTTCTTAGAAGAAGACATGAAAGAGGTTGGATTAATCATCGCCAAACTTCTTAAAAACCCAGAAGATGCTGCTGTAAAACAAGAAGCAGCAGATCGTGTAAAAGTTCTAACGGATAAATATCCTATTTACGAAGATTTAGTAACGAATATTTAGTATGAAAGAGCTAGTGAGTTTTTCCACTAGCTCTTTTCTATTTTTGATAGTATCTTTTTTAAAAGATAGAGGAAAGTAGCTTCAAAACTAACAATGTACTATAAATGAGACCGACATATAGTTTTATGTTACGACTTTTTTTGATATACTAGTTTAGATTAAGTGATATTTTTCTTTACAACAGAAAAAATCATATGGAAGAATGATATGAATAGTTAGGAGCGAGTCCAATTGAGTAAAGTCTATGTATTTGATCACCCATTAATCCAACATAAGTTAACGTATATCCGTGATAAAAACACTGGAACAAAAGAATTCCGTGAACTTGTTGATGAAGTCGCAACTTTAATGGCCTTTGAAATTACTCGAGATATGCCACTAGAAGAGATTGAAATCGATACACCTGTAATGAAAGCTAAAACAAAAGTGCTTTCAGGTAAAAAAATGGCCATTGTCCCAATTCTACGCGCTGGTATTGGTATGGTTGATGGAATACTAAAATTAATCCCAGCTGCAAAAGTGGGACATATTGGACTTTATCGTGATCCAGAAACATTAAAACCTGTTGAGTATTATGCAAAACTTCCTGCGGATGTGGAAGAACGTGACTTTATCATAGTTGACCCAATGTTAGCTACAGGTGGTTCTGCTGTTGAAGCGATTAATTCATTAAAAACACGTGGAGCTAAAAGTATTAAATTTATGTGCTTAATTGCTGCTCCAGAAGGTGTACAAGCTATTCAAGAAGCGCACCCAGATGTAGATATTTACATTGCTGCTCTTGACGAGAAATTAAATGACCATGGATACATCGTACCTGGATTAGGAGATGCTGGTGACCGTTTATTTGGTACTAAGTAAAACAGCTAATTCTAAGTAAATAGAAAACGGGAAAATAATGACCCTTTAATTTAAGAAGGGCCATTATTTTTCATTTACATGCATTAAAAGTAATAGTTCGAGAAAACTAAACACGTTTAACACTACAATTCTGAATCTTTTACAATTCGCTAAACCCTAGTAATAAATCCGTTAAAAGATGATGAAGAATTATTTAACTCCCAATATTAAAGAATTGATTAGGTTCAAAGAAAAAAGTGAATAATATTGTAGGAAAAGGAATTTTATCTATTTTGGATATTTTGGAAAAAGAAATGGGAATTGGTTATTTTGTTAAAATAATTTAAAAGACAAAGTAATTTTTGAAAGTTATTACACAAATTTGTCAACAATTTGACAAGATTTCATGAGTTGTGAAGTTTTTCACTTTAACCAATTGACATCAAAATATCACTATTGTATGCTTACAAAGGGTAAGAATGACAGGGGTTTCAAGTCAAGTGTTGACGAAGAAATACTTGTTATATCAAGTTTCTACTAGATTGACAGTTGGAACCATTCAATGTCAATTAGCAACGTTTTCAAGCGTCTGAGTTTTAAATGTTTACAGCGGAACAAAGTTAAATTCTTATTAATCTAATATAAGGATTTAATTATATAATCAAATGATTTTATATCTTTGAAACCGCTTGTAATACGATTACTCGCTTGATTCCTTTAGTAGTGAACGATTTTAACATTACTCGAAAAAGATTTGGGAGATAAATTGCCAATGCTAGATTTGCATCACATTTTTGCAATGCAGAAGAAAGCGTTATTTTTTTTGCTTGCTCTTTGTGCGTTAGGATGGGGATTTACCTCATATCCAACAGTTTTTGCTGGAATTGCGGTGGGTGCTTGCTTTGGTACATATAACTTTTGGATTCTTGTTCGAAGAATGGACAAGTTTGATCGTTCCATAAGTGAAGGAAGAAAAGCAGTATCTCTCGGCTCAGCTTTGCGCTTTGGATCAGGTATTGCAGCAGTCGCTATCGCCATTACGTTGCCACAATATTTTCATTTAATTAGCACAGTCATAGGGCTAATGATTCCGTACGTGTTCCTTTTTATAGGAGTTATCGTATATTCAGTAAGAAACAACAAAGGTAACTAAGAAAGTGAGGTGAATGCAAGAATGGATCATGGAGCTCCAGAGCTAACGATAGGCTTTTTAACTTTCAACTTATCTACAGTTCTAATGCTATTGGTGACAGCTATCATTGTGTTTTTAATTGCATTTATTGCTACACGTAACTTAAAGCTGAAACCAACAGGCATGCAAAACTTTATGGAATGGGTTATGGATTTCGTAAAGGGAATTATCCAAAGCAACATGGACTGGAAAACAGGCGGTCGATTCCATATTTTAGGGATCACATTAATTATGTTTATCGCCGTTGCAAACTTGTTAGGTCTACCATTTTCAGGAATCATCGTAGGTGGCGATTTATGGTGGAAATCACCAACAGCTGACCCTACTGTTACATTAACATTAGCAGCGATGGTAATGGTACTAGCAACATACTACGGTATTAAAATGCGTGGTACTGGAAATTATTTCAGAACTTTTGTTCAACCAATGTCATTTATGTTCCCACTTAAAATTGTAGAGGAATTCGCTAATACATTAACCTTAGGTCTTCGTCTTTACGGTAACATTTATGCTGGTGAAATTTTACTTGGCTTACTTGCTGGTATGGCAGGTTCAGGTGCAGTAGGATTTATCGGTGCTATCATTCCAACGATGGCATGGCAAGGATTCTCAATCTTTATTGGCTTTATCCAAGCCTTTATTTTCACAATGTTAACAATGGTTTACTTATCTCACAAAGTGAGTGCAGACCATTAATATAAAGCTTTTAGTGTAAACATTAATTGCTTAACAAAAATAATAAAACAATTCCAAGGAGGAAATTTTCAATGGGTTTATTAGCAGCAGCAATCGCAATCGGTTTAGGTGCACTTGGTGCAGGTATTGGTAACGGTCTTATCGTTTCACGTACAGTAGAAGGTATCGCTCGTCAACCAGAGGCTCGTGGCGTTCTTCAAACTACAATGTTCATCGGGGTAGCGTTAGTAGAAGCCCTACCGATCATTGCAGTAGTAGTAGCATTCATCGTAATGAACCGATAATTGTCGGCTCAATTTATGTGGCGAAGATGATTCCACAAGAAGAAACTTCGCCATTCCTTTTGTATGAAAATAGTTTGATTTAAATGTTTTTTTGAAATTGAAAGTAAAGAAATGAAATCATAGATTTTATGAATGTTTCATAAGTTCGTTTTAATGCAAACAACTTTGAAACGAGACAATATTGAAAGCTCTTGAAGGGAGTGAAACAATCGTGAATTTAGATTACCTAGTACTTGGTGCTGGAGCTCACAACTTTAATGGTGGAGACGTAATTGCAACATTAGTTATCTTCATCGTTTTAATGGCTCTTCTAAAGAAATTCGCGTGGGGTCCGTTAATGGGCATTATGCAACAACGTGAAGAATTAGTTGCAAGCGAAATCGATGCAGCTGAAAACGCTCGCAAAGAATCAGCTAAACTTTTAGAAGAACAAAAAAGTCTTTTAAAAGAAGCACGTACTGAAGCACAAACAATTATTGAAAGTGCTAAAAAACAAGGCGAAGTACAACGTGATGAAATCATTACTGCGGCGCGTGCTGAAGCTAACCGCTTAAAAGAATCAGCTGTTCGTGAAATCGAAACTGAGAAAGAAAAAGCAATCGCTGCAGTTCGTGAAGAAGTCGTTTCACTATCGGTTCTTGCGGCATCTAAAGTTCTTGGAAAAGAAATTTCTGAAGAGGACAATAGCGCACTAATTAAAGAAACGATTGCGAAGGCAGGCGAAGCGAAATGAGTCAATCGACTATAGCTAACCGCTATGCGAATGCTTTGTTTCAATTAGCGCAAGAAAAACAAATCGTTGCGGAAGTTAACGTAGATTTAGAGGAGTTAGTAAAAGTTTTAGAAACTACTCCAGAGTTACTTTCTCTACTTGCTACTCCAAAGTTCTCTATTGAACGTAAAAAACAAATTGTAGCTGAAATTTTTGCTAGTGCGAATCCAATCGTCGTTAGCACGCTTGAACTTCTTATTGAAAAGAAACGTGTTAATGAAGTAGCAAATTTAGCACAACAATTTAAGCAATTAGCAGCTGCATCTCAAGGCTCTGCTGAAGCAACAGTTTTCTCTACTCGTGCTCTTACTGATCAAGAAAAAGACGAAATTTCTTCTTCTTTCGGTAAATTAGTTGGTAAAGAAAAACTTACTATTACAAACGTAATTGAACCATCAATTCTTGGTGGTGTACGTGTTCAAATCGGTAACTACATTTTTGATAACACTGTAGCGAATAAGCTAGAGGGATTAAAACGTACGTTAGTTGGTTAATAAAAAAGAAATGTGAGAGGTGACATTCATGGGCATCAAAGCTGAAGAAATCAGCGTGCTGATAAAAAAGCAGATTGAAAACTACCAATCTGAATTAGAAGTAAGCGAAGTTGGTACTGTAATCACAGTTGGTGACGGTATCGCTCGTGCTCATGGCCTCGACAATGTCATGGCTGGAGAATTATTAGAGTTCTCTAACGGTGTTATGGGTATGGCTCAAAACTTAGAAGAAGGTAACGTTGGTATCATCATCTTAGGACCATACTTAGACATTAAAGAAGGCGATGAAGTACGTCGAACTGGCCGTATTATGGAAGTACCAGTTGGTGAAGAACTAATTGGTCGCGTTGTAAACCCACTAGGTCAACCAGTGGATGGACAAGGCCCAATCAACACTACAAAAACTCGTCCTATCGAAAGCCCAGCTTTCGGTGTAATGGCTCGTAAATCCGTTCACGAACCATTACAAACAGGTATTAAAGCGATTGACGCTCTTGTACCAATCGGTCGTGGTCAACGTGAGTTAATCATCGGTGACCGTCAAGTTGGTAAAACTTCAATTGCAATCGATACAATTCTTAACCAAGCAGACCAAGATATGATCTGTATCTATGTTGCTATCGGTCAAAAAGAATCTACAGTTCGTGGCGTAGTAGAAACACTTCGTAAACACGGTGCTTTAGACTACTCAATCGTTGTAACTGCATCTGCATCTCAACCAGCTCCATTATTATACTTAGCTCCTTATGCTGGTGTATCTATGGCTGAAGAGTTCATGTTACAAGGTAAACACGTATTAATCGTATACGATGATTTATCAAAACAAGCGGCAGCTTACCGTGAACTTTCATTATTATTACGTCGTCCTCCAGGTCGTGAAGCTTACCCTGGTGATGTATTCTACTTACACAGCCGTCTATTAGAACGTGCTGCGAAATTAAACGAAACATATAAAAATGGTTCGATTACAGCTCTTCCATTCGTTGAGACACAAGCTGGGGATATCTCTGCATACATCCCAACAAACGTAATCTCAATTACTGATGGACAAATTTTCTTACAATCTGACTTATTCCACTCAGGTGTACGTCCAGCAATCAACGCTGGTTTATCCGTATCTCGTGTAGGTGGATCAGCTCAAATTAAAGCGATGAAAAAAGTTGCTGGTACACTACGTCTTGACTTAGCTGCTTACCGTGAACTTGAATCATTTGCTCAATTCGGTTCAGATTTAGACAAAGCAACACTTGCAAAACTTGAGCGTGGTAAACGTACAGTTGAAGTTCTTAAACAAGATCTTAACAAACCAATTAAAGTTGAAAAGCAAGTTACAATTCTTTATGCATTAACTCGTGGTTTCTTAGACGATATCCCAGTTCAAGATATCGTACGTTTCGAAGCTGAATTATACAGCTGGTTAGATGTAAACCACACTAACGTTTTAGATCATATCCGTACGACAAAAGAACTTCCTTCTGATGAAGAAATGGCAGCTGCTCTTAACGAATTCAAAAAGACTTTTGCAAAATCAGAGTAAGATCTTAAGCCGTGATTTGTGATTAAAAACGAAAAGGTGGTGAAATACCAGTGGCAAACTTACGCGATATTAAAAATCGTATTGGTTCAACGAAGAAAACGAGCGCAATGACAAAAGCCATGCAAATGGTTTCTGCTTCTAAGAAAAACCGTGCAGAACAAAATGCAAAAGCTTACGTTCCTTATATGGAAAAAGTACAAGATGTAGTTGCTGCAATTGCATCAGGTACTTCGGATGCAACACATCCAATGTTAGTATCTCGTCCTGTAAAGAAAACAGCTTATTTAGTTATTGGATCTGACCGTGGTCTTGCAGGGGCATATAACTCAAGTATTTTACGTCAGTTAACTCGTACATTAAACGAGCGTCATAAGTCAAAAGACGAATACGTGATTTTGGCAATCGGTCGTGTGGCACGTGATTATTTCGTGAAACGTGGTTATAACGTAATTGAAAGTATTATTGGTTTACCTGACCAACCTTCTTTCTCTGACGTTAAACAAATCGCTCGTAAAGCTGTTGGTATGTTCGCTGATGGTACATATGATGAACTTTATATGTACTATAACCACTTTGTCAGTGTTATTTCACAAGAAGTTACTGAGAAAAAGGTATTACCAATTACTGATTTAGCTCCAGCAAGTGAAGGCGTTCATGCATCTTATGAATTCGAGCCATCAGGCGATGCAATTCTAGAAGTTTTACTTCCACAATATGCAGAAAGCTTAATTTATGGTGCTTTATTAGATGGTAAAGCAAGTGAACATGCTGCTCGTATGACAGCGATGAAAACTGCAACTGATAATGCGAAAGAACTTATTAGTGCATTATCTCTTGAATATAACCGTGCGCGTCAAGCGGCGATTACACAAGAAATTACAGAAATCGTTGGTGGAGCTGCAGCCTTAGAATAGGCTCAGCACTCCAATGTCGTTTATAAAAGGAAGAAAAGCGGATCACTATTATTTGTCAAACATGACGAACAATAACCCGCTCGGACACCAAACTCGATAGGAGGGTACACAGAAATGAACATAGGACACGTTATTCAAGTAATGGGTCCGGTTGTTGACGTAAAGTTCAGCAACGGCCAATTACCAGCAATCTATAACGCTTTAACTGTTAAGATTGACCGTCCAAATCAAGAATCAGTTACTTTAACATTAGAAGTAGCTCTTCACTTAGGTGACGATTCTGTCCGCACGATTGCTATGTCATCTACTGACGGCTTACAACGTGGTGCAGAAGTTACAGACTTAGGAAATCCAATCTCTGTACCAGTTGGTGACGTAACTCTAGGACGTGTATTTAACGTACTTGGTGAAGTTATCGACTTAGGAGAAGAAATCCCAGCAGAAGCTCGTCGTGATTCTATTCACCGCGAAGCTCCTAAATTTGATGAATTAACTACAGAAGTACAAATCCTAGAAACAGGTATTAAAGTAGTAGACTTATTAGCTCCATACATTAAAGGTGGTAAAGTAGGTTTATTCGGTGGTGCCGGTGTAGGTAAAACTGTATTAATTCAAGAACTTATTAACAACATCGCTCAAGGTCACGGTGGTATCTCCGTATTTGCTGGTGTAGGTGAACGTACTCGTGAAGGTAACGACTTATTCCACGAAATGAGTGACTCTGGTGTTATTAGTAAAACATCAATGGTATTCGGTCAAATGAATGAGCCACCAGGTGCACGTATGCGTGTAGCTTTAACTGGTCTTACAATGGCTGAATATTTCCGTGATGAACAAGGTCAAGACGTACTTTTATTCATCGATAACATCTTCCGCTTCACACAAGCAGGTTCGGAAGTTTCCGCCCTATTAGGACGTATGCCTTCTGCGGTAGGTTACCAACCAACACTTGCTACTGAAATGGGTAACTTACAAGAACGTATTACATCTACAAATAAAGGTTCGGTAACATCAATCCAAGCGATTTATGTACCAGCCGATGACTATACTGACCCAGCCCCAGCTACAACTTTCGCTCACTTAGACGCAACAACTAACCTTGAGCGTAAATTATCTGAGATGGGTATCTACCCAGCGGTGGATCCACTAGCTTCAACTTCTCGTGCATTATCACCTGAAATTGTTGGCGAAGAACACTACAAAGTTGCTCGTGGAGTTCAAATGACTTTACAACGTTACAACGAATTACAAGATATTATCGCCATCTTAGGTATGGATGAATTATCTGATGAAGATAAGCAAACAGTTGAACGTGCTCGTCGTATTCAATTCTTCTTATCTCAAAACTTCCACGTAGCGGAACAATTTACTGGTCAACCAGGTTCTTTTGTACACGTAAAAGACACTGTTCGTTCATTCAAGGAAATTCTTGAAGGTAAATACGATCACTTACCAGAAGATGCTTTCCGTTTAGTAGGTAGCATTGAAGAGGTAATTGAAAAAGCTAAAAGCATGGGCGTAGAGGTATAACTTTCGGACGAGGAGGAAAAAATATGAAGACAGTTCAAGTCAATATTGTCACTCCCGACGGCCCAGTGTACGATTCTGAAGTCGCAATGGTTATCGCTAAAACAGTTTCTGGTGAAATTGGTGTTCTAGCAGGACATATTCCTATGGTTGCTCCACTTGCAATTGGTGCTGTGACACTAAAAAAAGAAGACGGTTCACAAGAAATTGTAGCCGTTAGTGGTGGATTCATTGAAGTTCGTCCTGATCAAATTTCGATATTAGCTCCATCTGCTGAACTTGCAGCTAATATCGATCTTGCCCGTGCTAAAGAAGCAATGGCACGTGCGGAACAACGTCTTCAAATGAAACAAGATGACATTGATTTCCAACGCGCTGAGCTAGCTTTAAAACGTGCGATTAATCGTATCAGCGTTCATGAGGGTAATATGTAATTTTCATTACAAAGATAAAAGCGGACGGGCAACTGTCCGCTTTTTAACTGTTTAACAAGGAGGTATGTTGAATATGGAAGTATATCAATCATTAGGGTTACAAGCTGGTATTGGTTTAATATCGCATATTCTTTTTATTGTTATAAGTTTTTATGCATTACAAGCTTTTAGACTAGAACAACTTTTTAAAAAAGGTCATACCTTTCAAATTCAACTGATTTATATTTTATTAAGTATTGCCATTGGCTCAACTGTTTCAAATTTTATTTTAGATATTACAAATTGGTCTCAACAATTACCATTCATTTTTTCATAAAATTTAACAATTACTTCCCATTTAAGGTACATATTATATGCCTTGTAAGGACAAATGAACTTTCGTTTGTCGTTACATAACATATATCTAAATTTAAGTAAACATATCATCGATATTTTCTTGTAGAATTTTTGTATTTCCTGGGTAATAATGTTGTAATATGTAGTAGTGCTTTGTCATGTTTAATGAAATTTTATGTAATTTATGACATGAAATTCACCATTATCTTTTACTTAGCGTATTATAAATTGTAGAAAATTATTGTGTTTTCATGTAAAATAGTGATTTAGATGCTTGTTTATATCATCTTTTAGCAGTACTATATTGATAGTTTGTGTGTTTTAAATATAAAAACGAATGTTTCAGATTTTGACAGTTTTGGACAAATGAATTCGGAGGGACGAATTGTGGAGAAAATCATTGTTACGGGAGGCCAAAAATTACGAGGAATCGTAAAAGTAGAAGGAGCCAAAAACGCCGTATTACCAATTCTAGCAGCATCATTGTTAGCTTCAAAGAATCATAATATAATAAAAGACGTTCCGAATTTAGCGGATGTTCATACAATAAATGAAGTACTAAAAAGCCTAAATGCAAATGTAGAATATAACGTAGACAAAAATGAAATCCATATAAATGCAGAAAAAAGATTATCGAGTGAAGCTCAATTTGAATTTGTTAGTAAAATGCGCGCTTCAATTCTTGTGATGGGATCGTTGCTAGCTCGAAATGGTTATGCTCGTGTTGCATTACCAGGTGGCTGTGCAATCGGTTCAAGACCAATTGAGTTGCATTTAAAAGGTTTTGAAGCAATGGGTGCTACAATTTCCTTTGGTCATGGATTTGTTGAAGCAAAAACAGTTAATGGTTTAAAAGGTGCTGAAATTTATTTAGATTTCCCAAGTGTAGGAGCTACAGAGAACATTATGACGGCTGCAGCTTTAGCAAATGGTACTACAATCATTGAAAACGCTGCTAAAGAGCCGGAAATTGTAGATTTAGCTAATTTCATTAATAGTATGGGTGGACGTGTAATTGGAGCTGGTACGGATACAATTCGTGTTGAAGGCGTAAAAGAATTGCATGGTACAACTCATCACATTATTCCGGATCGTATTGAAGCTGGAACATTTATGGTTGCAGCAGCGATTACGGGTGGTGACGTATTTATTGAAAATGCTGTTCCTGAGCATATGACAGCCCTTATCGCTAAATTACGTGAAATGGGTGTTGAGGTAATAGAGGATCAAGAAGGATTACGTATTCGTGCGACACAGCCTCTAAAAGCTGTAGATATTAAAACGATGCCACATCCTGGTTTCCCAACAGATATGCAGGCTCAAATGATGGCATTAATGCTTACTGCTGAAGGAACAAGTATCATTACAGAAACAGTATTTGAAAACCGTTTTATGCATGTTGAAGAGTTTAGACGTATGAATGCCCAAGTAAAAATTGAAGGACGTTCAGTATTTATTGAAGGTCCTGTTAAATTACAAGGTGCAGAAGTTGCTGCCACAGATTTACGTGCTGCAGCAGCATTAATTCTAGCTGGACTCGTTTCTGAAGGAGTAACTAGAATTACGAAATTACATCATTTAGATCGTGGATATGTTAATTTCCATAAAAAACTTGCTTCTTTAGGTGCGATTATCGAAAGAATTGAAGATCAATCTGAAGAAGAAGCTGCTATTTCAGAAGAACAAGTTGTTGAAATTTAATCATGCTATTTGTAAATGCTGATTTTCTTTTTTAAATTAACCATATGTTTTAGCACATATAAATATTACAAATTTACGACAAAATTCTAAATAGAGTTTTGTCGTTTTTTGATTTCCATTAGAAAATGTTTTTCGTTGAAATAGAATGGTAGTTTGAAAATGATATTTTCGTTCAATCATAATCTTTTCTTTTCTATCATAAATAATATGTATGAAAAAAATTAATAATTTCAAAAACCCGATAATAGTCGTATCAATCATTTGTTTCATTGCTGCACTTTTTTATTTTCCTTTCATTTTTAGAAGTCATGAAAAAAAAGACGTTAAATTAGGAGGTTCCTCTATTAATAACGCTTGTGAGATAACGATTCAAGTGAGTGGGAGTGATATTCCGATTGATTTAGAGGAATACGTTATTGGTGTTGTCGCAGCTGAAATGCCTGTAAGTTTTCATATAGAAGCGTTAAAGGCACAAGCGATTGCTGCAAGAACCTATGTGTTAAAAAATACAAATTATGGACAAATCCCAATTGAACCTACCGTTGCAAAACAAGTTTTTTATGACGAGGATACTAGGAAAGAAAATTGGGACAAATCCTATGAAGAATTTGAAAAAAAGGTCCAAGAAGCTGTTAAAAGCACTGAAGGTGAAGTGATTTATTATAATGGAGAATTAATAACAGCAATGTTTCATTCGATGAGTAATGGTATGACTGAAAGCTCAAAAAACTATAGTGGAAATGATATTCCTTATTTACAATCTGTAGCTAGTACCGATTTTCAATATGCGGATAATTATGAAACGGTCACTACTTTTTCCATTGAGGAATGGAACAAACTATTAAAGGTTAATTGGACAATCGATGATGTGAAAAAAATACGTTTGCAACGAAACAATACTGGGAGGGTTGAAATAGTCTCTAATGATAAAAATAAATGGACAGGCCGAGAAATAAGAACTCTTTTAAATTTACGTTCTACTGATTTTCAAATTGATGTTATCGATGGTGAGATAGTCGTTAAAACAGAAGGATATGGCCATGGTGTTGGAATGAGTCAATATGGAGCTGATGCAATGGCTGATAACGGATCGTCTGCCCACGAAATTATCGAATATTACTATAAAAATACAAGTATTGAAAAATTAAATTGTAAAAATTAAGGATTTTTTTCCAAAATGTGATTAGAAATGTAAAATTTTGTTCACACTTCTTCTTGAGGTGATGAACATGAGAGAAGAAAAACAAATTAAGCCTTCTCCTAACAAAAACAGTTGGCAGAAAAAGCCATGGTTTTGGCCGACAATTTATGCAGGAATTGCAGTAGTATTAGTTGGTCTGATTTTCAGTTATACAGCACTTATTGGTGATGAAGAGGAAAAAGAGGTTGTACAAGATGGAACTGCCTCAAAAGATTCAACAGTCATTGAAACAAACGCTAAAACGGAAACATTGAAATATCCTTTCGATGAAGCTCAACTTGACAATGTACAAGTTTTACAAGACTTTTACGATGTCACAGCAGATGAAGCAACAAGGGAAAATGCACTATTAGTGTTTAATCAAACATTCTCTACTTCTTCTGGTGTATCATTGGCCGTTAATAACGAACCTTTTGAAGTACTTGCTGCAATGAGCGGTGAAGTAAAGGAAGTAAAACTAGATGCTTTCACTGGAAATCAGATTGTCATTACACATCCAAACGGAATGGAAACACGTTATAGCTCTGTAACGGACATTCTTGTAAAAGAAGGCGATACAGTCGTTCAAGGTCAACCATTAGGCACTACAACTGAAAACGAATGGAATCCTTCAGCTGGAAACCATCTACACTTTGAAGTGTTACAAGATGGTGAGCATGTAAACCCAAGAAATTTCTTAGCTTTCTAATGAATTAACAGACTTATAAGATTTTTGTACAAGTATTGATGATGAGCGAAAACGTCCATATCCTTCAAAACGTTGAAACTTCTTAAAACATTCAACGTCTAATTAAGGATATTGGGCGTTTTTGTAGTTTTCTTAATAAATATGGTTCTGAAATTGTGAAAAAACTCATATTGTGAATAAACGTTAAATCGCTAGTTGCAAACGTCAATGAAACACTCATAATATGAACACGTTGAAAAAAACACCTTTTCGTTAGCAAAACGGCACATTCTTATATCCGATAGAAAGGAAGAGAACGTGCACGAGCACATTCGACATCGCTGTGTTAGGCTTGGAGAGCTACTTATTGAAACAGGTGAGACGGTTCGTGTCCTTGCGAAAATGACGGGTTATTCTAAAAGTACAGTTCATAAAGATCTAACAGAACGATTATTCTTAGTCAATGAACAGTTAGCAAACGAAGTAAAAGAAATATTAGCATATCACAAATCGATTCGTCATTTACGAGGAGGCGAGGCGACACGTAAGAAGTGGCAATCCCGACAAAACCATTGAAAGAGCATTTAGTTTGGCTTTATAAGTCAACTAAGTGCTTTTTTACTATGAATGTATAAATGAATTGGAAAATAAGTAATTAATTTTATATGATTGACAAACAGTTAATCACATATAAATAAAGATGTAATTAATATTCGAATATGATAAAATATTCTAGATTAATGTAGAAAACTGAAGTCGAATTATGTTGGAAAAGGTAGGAAGGGGAATTTATCATGTTTTCTAAAGATATTGGAATCGATTTAGGAACTGCGAATGTGCTCATTTTTGTAAAAGGAAAAGGAATTATTTTAAATGAGCCGTCTGTTGTGGCAATCGATAAAAATAGTAAAAAGGTACTAGCTGTTGGAGAAGAAGCCCGTCAAATGGTTGGTCGTACACCAGGTAATATCGTTGCTATTCGTCCTTTAAAAGATGGAGTTATTGCAGATTTTGATGTGACGGAAGCAATGTTAAAATACTTTATCAATAAGTTAGATTTAAAAGGAATGTTCTCAAAACCACGTATCCTTATTTGCTGTCCAACGAACATTACAAGTGTGGAGCAAAAAGCTATCCGTGAAGCTGCTGAAAAATCAGGTGGTAAAAAAGTATACTTGGAAGAAGAACCAAAAGTAGCTGCTATCGGAGCTGGAATGGATATTTTCCAACCAAGCGGTAACATGGTAGTTGATATCGGTGGTGGTACTACTGATGTGGCGGTTTTATCAATGGGAGATATCGTAACTAGTGAGTCCATTAAAGTAGCTGGGGACGTATTTGATAACGATATTTTGCAATACATAAAAAAAGAATACAAACTTCTAATTGGGGAACGTACAGCAGAAGCGATTAAGATTAATATTGGTACAGTTTACCCTGGTAGTCGTGAAGAATCGATGGAAATTCGTGGTCGTGACATGGTCACTGGATTGCCAAGAACTATTACAATTCATTCTTCTGAAATTGAAAAAGCATTACATGAATCTGTTTCATTAATCGTTCAATCAGCGAAAAATGTATTGGAAAAAACGCCTCCTGAATTATCTGCGGATATTATTGATCGTGGTGTTTGTATCACAGGCGGTGGTGCCCTTTTACATGGAATGGATCAATTATTAACTAAAGAATTGAAAGTACCTGTTTTTGTTGCTGATAACCCAATGGATTGTGTAGCGATAGGGACAGGCTTAATGTTAGACAATATCGATCGTTCACCAGGCTCTCGAATTTAATTATGTTTCAATACTGCATGTCATTAAACTTTAATAGAGGTGATACTTATGTTTAAAGGCTTTTATACTGTTGCAACAGGAATGGTATCCCAACAAAGAAAGACAGAAATTATTACAAACAATATGGCCAACGCCAATACCCCTGGATTTAAAGCGGATCAGTCAACTATTCGTTCCTTTCCGGACATGCTTTTATCAGCTGTAGGGAATACTAATATACCTACAGAAAATGGATTGAAGTTTACCGAAGCAAATCCAATTGGTTCATTAAATACAGGTGTATACTTACAAGAAACGTTAGGAAATTATACACAAGGTTCTATTTATGAAACAAGCCAAAAAACTGATGTAGCGTTAATAAACGGTGCAATGCCTGTTGATGAACAGTCAGGTCAGACTGGAACAATCTTTTTCCGCTTGGAACATCCAGATGGTGGAGAAGCCTATACACGAAATGGTAATTTTACGCTAGATGGTCAAGGATACTTAGTTAATAGTCAAGGGCTATATGTTTTATCAGCTACTGGAGAACGTATTCAATTACCTAGTGATGATTTTAGCCTTTCACAAGACGGAAACATTTATGTTGAGGGCGAAGTAGTAGCAACGCTTGGTGTTTCTTTTTCTGAAAATCCTGATGTATTAGAAAAACAAGATAACGGATTATTTCGTACTGTAGACGGTGCTGAACTTCCTTCAGCTTATGGGCAAGAGAATGTAACCTTCTCGATGCAACAAAGTTTCCTTGAAGGGTCTAATGTTGATTCAGCCCAATCAATGACAGATTTATTAACTGCTTATCGTGCCTTTGAAGCAAATCAAAAAGTTCTTCAAGCATATGATAAAAGTATGGACAAAGCAGTAAATGAAATCGGAAGAGTTTAAAGCGAGGGGGATTATTCATGCTACGTACAATGATAACAGCGACCAACACATTAGGACAGTTACAAAGTCAAATTGACACAATAAGTAACAATATTTCTAATAGTAATACAGCTGGTTATAAAGCCAATGAAGCGACCTTTTCTGAACTTCTTTATCAACAATTTAATAATGAAGAAATGGATAGAACGGTTCGTAATTCACCAGTTGGGATTCGTTATGGTGTAGGAGCATACATCGGTCAAATTCAAACGAACTTTTCCCAAGGCTCTTTACAAACAACAAATCGCGATTTAGACCTTGCATTTACGAAGGAAAAGCAGTATTTTAATATTTTGATGCCAAATGGTGAAGATGGTCAACGTTTAGTTTATTCACGCCAGGGTGATTTTTATGTAACACCTGTAGAAAATGGTCAAGTTATGCTTGTGAACGGTGATGGTTACCCAGTTGCTGATAGTAACGGTAATGCCATTTATTTCCCTGATAATGTGACGGACTTCAATTTAACTAATGATGGTACATTACGTGTAAATTTATCTGATGGAGAAACTTTAAACTTTGAGTTAGGTGTTACGGAATTACATACTCCTCAATTGTTAGAACATGTATCTGGTACATATATTGCACTCCCTGCCAATTTTGATGAATTAGGTTATAATGAAGAAGACGTATTAACAAATTTACAGGGTGGCGCTCGAGTAAATATCGGCATGATGAACGGTGCATTGGAGTCTTCTAATGTGGATCTTTCTACAGAGATGACAAATTTAATTAATGCCCAACGTAATTATCAATTTAATTCACGGGCTATTTCAATTGCTGATCAAATGTTAGGATTAATTAATGGGATTCGATAATAACTGATGGCAAAACTTTAACAAATTTTTCTAAGGGGAGAACGGCAATGTTTAATGTATTAAAAAAAGAATCAGTAAAGCCGAGTGTTCCTCAAGAAGAAAAAAAAGAAAAAAGGGACAAAACGATTGCTGAAAAGCCAATGAGATGGTATAGTTTTCGTCTTTTTCCTATTTGGTTAAGAATTCTCCTCGTGCTTATTTTACTTATTATCGCTGCAGTTTCAGGATTAATGATAGGTTTTGGCGTGATAGGTGATGGAGAAGCAATGAATGTGCTAAAATGGGGAACATGGCAACACATCATTGATTTAATGGAAGGAAAAGAATAGTGGGGTAACTGTTCTTTTGCAATTTTATTATTTCAATTTATTCGAATATACATAAATTTTTAAGGGGGAATGGGAAATGCTAACAGCTGAACAAATTCAAGCCATTTTACCACACCGTTATCCATTTTTATTAGTGGATCGTATTATTGAAGTTGAAGAAGGAAAACGAGCAGTTGGATTAAAAAATGTATCGATTAACGAAGAATTTTTTAATGGCCATTTTCCAGGATATCCAATTATGCCGGGAGTATTAATCGTTGAGGCATTGGCTCAAGTTGGCGGCGTGGCATTATTAAAATCTGAAGAATATAAAGGCCGTCTTGCTTTTTTAACGGGAATTGATAACTGCCGTTTTAAACGTCAAGTAGTACCTGGCGACCAATTAAAGCTAGAGGTTGAATTTGTGAAACTACGCGGTGCAATGGGGAAAGGACATGCTATTGCAACGGTAGAAGGCGAGCTTGTTTGTGAAACAGATATTTTATTTGCTATTGGTCCAGTTCAACCAAAATAAACGATTTTTATTTACATAAAATAACAATGTAAAGTTTAAAAAGAATAGCAAAAATAGTTACATCTTTTTTTCGGATAGTTCCTTCCTTTCTCGGGTACTCTATGACTAATCACATTCCTTATGTGATGGAGTGTAAAAGTTGAAAGGAGGGAATTTTTATGTGGAAAAAACCGGTTTTTGCATTTATTTTAGGGACAGCATTATTAGTCGGATGTAATAATAACGGTGAAGATGCTGCTGATGAAGTAGGAGAAGACATCAATGAAGGTGTTAATGAAGTCCAAGAAGGTGTAAATGAAGGTGTCGATGAAGTCCAAGAAGGTGCAAATGACGTCCTTGAAAACGACTCCTACGATAACGGAAATGATGTAAATAACGGTACAAATGATGCAGTAGGTGAAGATTCATATAATGATGCCAACCGTGGTCCTGAAGGTGAAGATTTTAATGCTGAAAACGGCACTGACAATACTGAGGACCAAGACGGTGTACAAAATAGCAACGGTGCTGGACAAAATGGTGTTTCCGGTGAAGTCAATAATAACGACGAACGCATTTTAGAAGGTAACCAAGAAGATATCATTGAAGATGAAAAAGATCTCAATGACCGTGATAATCAAGATGAATAATGTAATGAAATAATGATTGCACTAACAGGATACAATACAAAAGAATCGTCTCTAAGAGGCGATTTTTTTGTATTTACAATTCCTTTAAGCGAGGTCTTTCACGCATACCCTTTTTAAACTGTGTAAGCAATTCCTCATTTGTTAAATTTTCATTTAATAAATTTTTTAATAACTGTTCTGCATATTTATTACGTTTTGTTTTGATAGTACCTTTCAGTAACACTGAAATTCGATTTCCAATTTCTCGAATATCGCTAACGACTACTTTAAATGGGGCGGGTTCATTATCTGGAAATGAAATAATTACATGTACTTCGATTAAATCCCCTGACTCCTTATATGTCTCAAAAATCGTTTGATGCTCTTTCGATATAAAGAGCTCTAATATCCACGAATTTCTACTATTTTCTTGATTGATGACGATGCCATCAATTAAGGGAATATTTAGTCCTCCATCTTCATTTACCAAATCAAACGAAAGCATTTTAAAAGTCTTCATTCACTTTCCCCCAACTACAATTTAGTTAATTTTAGTATAACATAGAAAAAATGCGAAATTTATTATTTGCCCCTTTCAATTTTAAGCTGGCCAATCTTACAGTCGTCTAGTCTAAAAAGAAATTTAATAATTTTTTGCTTCGTTGAAAATGTATTTTTCAACTTTAAAAATTGGCCAAATCCCAATTTTCAGATTTTGCCAAAATTAAGTGCTCTAGTTATTATAAAAGCGTGGTCGAAAGGAGGTGAAGATTATGAATCAAGTCGGACTAGTCGGCCGATTGACCCGAGATCCGGAACTTAGACAAATCTCGGAAAATCGAGTCCAAACAAGTTTTTCTATAGCCATTAATCGAAACTTTCGAAATAATCAAGGCAGTGTAGATGCTGATTTTGTTCCTTGCGTAGCATGGGGAAGGCTTGCAGAACGAATCGTAAAATATTGTGGCAAAGGATCATTAGTTGGTATTAACGGCCGATTACAATCTAGATCCTATATGAATCGAGATAATTTGAAAGTATACACCGTAGAAGTTGTTGTCGATGATGTACGATTCATTATTTTAAAATCGCCTCAAAATGATGTTGTCCATCGAGAAATGGAGCAGCGTTTTGAAATGGAAAATGAATTTATACTTCCGGAAAATGGCGAACTTGCTTCTGTACCTTAAATAATGGGGAGTATTTAAGAACCAAGTATTTGAAGTCTTGTGGAGTCAATTTGTTGTTGAAGGTATGAATGAAGAAAATGATGAAATCTCTCTAAAAATCTTTTGAAATTGATTGTTGAACTCTATATACGGACCCTCTTATAGTTATTATTCAACGAAACATAGAAATTAGTACCAAGAACAGTGTTAGTATCTTTGTGAAAAAATTCTTCCTAAAAGCAATTTTGTATCGAACAAATGGATAGGGGAGGTGATAATGAAAACACTACTGCTTGACCGCACAGTAGTGATCCCATTCCTTCTAAGCTCTACATAGTAATCCTTTTTAATAGGGAACACGTAGAGAAATGAACAATTAAATATGGATTTGGAAAAGTGAAAAGGATAACGAGAGACTGTAAAAAGAGTCGAGGATAATTTATCCTCGACTCTTCCAATTGTTTTATTCAAATGCATTTTCAATAGTTCCACTTACTTAAATAATGGTGCTTTCTTTTGTATCTAACATAAGTAAATCCATCAATTCATCCTCTTGTAATTCGGATAACCAATTGCTTGATTGAATTAATTCTTCAGATAAGGCAGACTTTATCTCTATCATTTTATCGATTTTTTCTTCAATCGTACCAATTGTAATAAATTTATGAACTTGAACAAATTGAGTTTGTCCAATTCGGTAAGCCCGGTCTGTAGCCTGATTTTCTACAGCGGGATTCCACCAACGATCTGCGTGTAATACATGGTTAGCAGCTGTTAAGTTTAATCCAGTTCCCCCTGCTTTTAACGATAATAAGAAGATAGGAAACTCTCCTGCTTGGAATCCTTCCACTAATTGATCCCTTTGTTGTTTAGGCATGCTTCCCGTTAAGAAGGGCACATCGATATCGTATAGCTCAGAAAAACAATGTTGAAGTAAATGGCCCATTCCGATATATTGGGTGAAAATTAAGCATTGCTCGCCATTATCTACGATTTCAGCAGCTAATTGAACGATTCTTTTTAGTTTAACGGAACGGTTTAACATTACCTTTGCTTCGTCAAAAGGCTCTTTTAAATAGAGAGCTGGATGATTACATAATTGCTTTAATTTGCTCAACATTTGTAAAATCCGACCTTTCTTTTCAAAAGGGGACATTGTATTCAGTTGAGCCATCGTGTCTTCAATATAACCTTCATATAGCGCGGCTTGCTCGCTCGTTAAAGCACAAAATTCCTTCGATTCTTGTTTATCAGGTAAATTCAACATTAAATCCGGATCATTTTTAGTTCGTCTTAATAAGAAAGGACGGATTTTAGTCCGTAAAATTTGTTTATGGCGCTCTGATTCTTCTCGTTCAATGGGAACAATGAATTGCTCTTGGAACTTACCGAAACTGCCTAAATATCCTTTATGAATGAAATCGAATATCGCCCATAATTCGGAAAGACGGTTTTCAATCGGCGTTCCTGTTAAAGCGATATGATGTTTTCCTTTTAATTTACGAATCGCACGAGATTGTAATGTTTGCATATTTTTTATGTTTTGGGCTTCATCTAATGTAACGGTTGCCCAATGGATTTCTTGTAGAAACTCGATATCTTGTGAAATAGTACCGTAAGTTGAAAGGATAACATTTGGTTTTTCTTTTATGATCATTTGATGGAAGGAATCTTTTTTTATTCGTGATGAACTATAATGGGTATGGACTTTTAATGAAGGAGCAAAGCGAACTAATTCATTTTGCCAGTTCCCTAAAACGGAAGTTGGGCAAATAATAATAGTTGGTAGTTGTTCCTCCAAAGTTTCATACGTATATAAAAGATAACTAATGAGCTGTACAGTTTTACCAAGACCCATATCGTCAGCTAATACAGCACCAAAATTCTGATTTCGCATAAAGGATAGCCATTCAAATCCTTCCTGTTGATAAGGACGCAATTCTGCATGTAAACCTTTCGGTGGCGAAATGGATGGTAACCCTTTTTTATGTTGAAGTTGATCCACATATTCCTTTAATGAACGTTGCATTTCAAAGGCAAATAAAGGGTCATCTCTTTCTATATCCTCTTCTTCTCCTTCTAGTGCTGTAAATTCATCTGGTAATTCACGGAATAACAATTCACGTACTGTCCAATTTTCGTCTTCAGCCTTGTCCATCAATTCTCGAATTTCCTGCATCCAATTGGCATCTAAACGGAACCATTCATTACCGATACGTACAAACTCCCGTCTTTCATCCACAATTTTTCGAAACTCTTCATCTGATATTTGTTCTCCATTTAAGGAAAGCTGCCAGTTGAAGGATAATATATCATCTAATCCTGCTACGGACTTTTGTGATTGATTACTTGCACTTACACGAACGCGCATTTTCGTTTGCTTTAATTCCTTTAACCAAGTCGGTAAGATGATTTCAAATCCAAGGGCACCTAACTTAGCAAAATCTCCCCGTAGTAAATTACGTACATCCTTATCTTCTAACATAATATGTATAAAAGATTCGGAGTCTACGTTATAACTACTTAAATCCATTAGCTCTAACATTTGATTTTGCATGTTTTTAATTTCTTGGGCATAAGGCAACCACTTATCAGGTAGAGCTCTTTCAATTGGTAAATGGCGTTTACGAACAGCAGGTGCCCATACCTTTAACGTTTTTTTCGAACTTAATACAGTTTCAAGTAGCCATTGTGAGGAACTTTCTTCTGGTTCCCGTAATCGTAAAGCTACCTTAACATCACCTATGGATCGATCTTTGTTTAATGGCCAACCACCATTACTGAAAAATGGTAATAAAGTGGGGATATCATTAGCAAGTAACCCTGCATAGGCTAATTTTTGTTGAACAGCAGTCGTTAAAATGGATTCACATTCAGCTAATTGAATCTCTATTTCACCATAAGCATTTTTTACAAAATCATCTTCCATAAAATTTTGTGGCAATTGAAAGGAGAATGTAATGTTATTGGAATCATCTTCAGTTAAAATTACGTAATCCCATAAAGCACTATTGTTCCACAGTAATTGAACAGCATTTATGGAAGCGAGTAGTTTTTTAGTTTTATCATTTGTTCCCATTAATTGAATAAAAGGATGTTTATAAGATGGTGAGATTAACTCAACTAGTTCTACTAAAGATACATGAATTCCATGTTCACCGAAATTTGCATTTAAACCAAAACAATTTGGCTCATAACGATAAAACAATTGGTGAGACCAGTTGGACGGCGGTATAGGTGAACCATCTTCATGGAACGCAATGACAGAAAAGAAACCTGGTTGCAGTTCTTCAAAAGTGACACGAATTGTTTTCGTAAAAGGTGTTAGTTGAATTTCCGTCATGCCAGTAAATTTCCTTTCTCTAATTCTTCTTGCAATGCTCGTAAACGTTTATATTGTTCACGTATAGATTGAATATAGTCTGTCCAAAAGTAAGTTTTACCACATTTTTTTGCTGCTGATTTCATCATTTTCCAAATACGAACAGCTTGTTTATAATTCATTCTTGATTTTTGATTTACTTCTTCTAGCGCATAGTAATGATACAAAGGCAATGTTACCTCAGGAGCAACTTCTAAAACTTCCTTTAATCCACAAGTTTCCAAATAGGAAATAGAAGAAGGATACAACTGATGAAGTGCCGCCCACTCCTCGTACCTTTTTACCTTTAATAAATATTGGGAATATGGTTGTACCCCATATACTCCAAAGGCTGAAAATAACATTAGTTCTTCCTGTTCCGTTAAGTTTATATGTTCAAATAATGAATGGACTCTTCTTACATATACTTGGCGTTGGGAAGGTAATAGGTAATTATTTATATATTCATTTAAATGGGGGAGCATTGCTTTTAATATTAGTTCATATGCTCTTTCTTCGTTTCTTGAATAAGAAAATTTCGCTAGACCAAAATAAATGTTCATTTCTTTCGGTTGAATGGTTGTTAAATTATTTTTTAATGAATCATAATCTTTTAATATTATGTGGAAAACATTTAAAACTGTTGGAAGGGGAACGTCATCACTTAATTTCGTATTTGTATTTTTTTTAGCATCTTCAGCATATTGGTGAAGGATGCTTAATTCTTCTTCAGCCCTTCTTTTTTCTATAAAAATGGTATCCCAAAACAATAAATAAATATTTAATCTTCTACCAATGTGATGCTTTCGCTCAAGGAGTAATTCCCGAACTAATACTTGGAGGGCATCAAAAAACGGATCCGTAGCAAAAAGCCGAGATTTCCCTGAAATTTCATGAATCGTATTTTGAATCACTTCAAATCTTCTATCAAAGAAATATTCAAAATAATCACTATTGATATTTGATTGGGATTCTAAAATATGTTGCCATAGTTTGTTTAAAATAGCGATTTCAATAAAAAGGTTGTAAATAGGTTGCCATTCTCGTTCAAATGGCGTATGTTTCTTCAGTTTTGAATGGGCATTTTCAGCAATGTTCGAGATGAGATATTTTTCGATTTGACGACCCTCTTGTAATTGATGGGACATCACTTCATTTACCATCGCTAGCCAACTTTCAGGTGTACGTTCGGAAGCTAACAAATGTAAATTCACGCTTTTTTTGGAACGCCATTTTGAAGTCCAATCTTGTACGGAATCAATGTATTGGTAAAGAGATAAAAGAACACTTATTTTATGCCGGCACCAATCTTCCTGAGGACAGTTACATTGAATATTTCCCTCCTGGAAATGAACGGTAACATGGGTTGGTCTGACATCTTGTACAGTTGTAAATAAAGTTGAAGTAGTTGGTACGTACCGTTCAAAGGTAACGGATTTATTTCGAACCGCAAATAATGCTCGACGTATTAGCTCTTCATCTTCCGTTACGGATGGATGTAAAGAATGTTCAATATGTTCTAATTGATCTATAATAAATTTTTTTTGTTCACGTGCCAGTGTTGAAACCGATAACACCATATCATCGCCCCTTAGAAATACACAATTTATTTTCCATTTTGAAAACAAATCGATGTCTTTTCTTATGCGGAAGTGAATACATATCCGCTAAAAAAGTCTTTCCCTTCATTATAACTTGAAAAGATAGGAATGATAAGTAAAAGGATAAATATATAAAATTTCCTCAATAAAATTTTTAAATGATGGATAAAATAAATTTTTTTCTGAAGCGTTAAGAATGGCTCATTTATAATCTGTCAATAACGAGGCGACAAAAATCGATAAATTTAGTAAATAAAAGCAAGTTTGAAACAAGAAAAGTATGGGGACTATAGCATTAATAAGGGAATGAATTCGTATATTAGAATAACAGAAAAAACAGCTTCCTTTGTAATTCTTTTAAGTGGGTATGGCTTCTCTATTCCAATATAGTATGCAATCGCTTTCAGCTTCTTTTATATTGTTTCACCGGTAATGAGAGTAAAGGAAATTTTTAATTGGGAGGGGATAGAATGATTCAAGTGCAGTTTATGAAGCCTTTTTATACAAAAGTCAGTGGAAAGACATTACGTTTAGTGTTTGCTTATCAATATTTCTCAATTGTAAAGGATGACGAGCTGTATCATTTTGTTCCTGTTGAAGGTAAGGAAATGATTATTGATTTAGAGACGAAACAAATAGAAAACCTTTCGGAAATTTTCGTTTTCCAAAGAGGAAATCGTTTTATTCGTTTACCATTATACCAGCTACTTCTTATATCCAATGTACACGAACATTTAAGTCCTATTTTGGAAAAGGCATCAAATAATGAAGACACTTTAAATATACCTCCAAGTGATAAAGAGGAGTCGGAAGTTCAAAAAATGATTCGTCTTTTAGAAGAACAAAATTTAAATCGATTAATTGATCACGCATTAGAAGCACGTGATGAAAAACGTTTTTATGAATTATTAGATGAAAAAATGAAATGGAATGGAACGAAGTAGTAAATATAATCACTGTTTTATACACTCATACTCATAATAAACGTACATCTGTACAACACAAAACAAGCACCCTTGATTAAAATCAAAGGTGCTTTCTTTTATCAATGGATTCATGGACATTATGAAACCAATATAAATAATTGAATAATGGCTAATACAATCCCTGAACCGACTATTCCATATAACCAATCTTCCTTCGATATTGATAATTGTTTTAATCCTTTCATTATAACTCCCTCCTCTACCCTAGTATTTCCAATTATTGAAAATGTTAAAACTGTAAAAACTATATTAAGAAATTCTAAGAATGTAGAGATTGTTATGTTGAAATGAGAAAATAAAGTTAATCAAGCCTACTGTAAAAAGATTAATACAAAAGGAAAAGAGAGAAGATAGAATGGGGTTGAATAAGTTGGTTTAAATTTTTGAAATAATAAAGATAGAACTAGGAAGAGGATGCATAAATAAAGTGGACGATTTAAAGTTCAAACCACTTTTTCCTTCCTGGTCTTCTAAAAATTAAAGTTGATTTGTATACTATTATGCAAGTTTTTGACAAAGGAATGGATAATTCCAACTTCATCTTTATTTTTAGTGTGATTTAGAGATAAATCGGCACTATTCTCTATATGGAAGGAAAGTGGGCTATGATGACAAAAACAGTTTGTGTCGTTGGGTTAGGGTATATTGGATTAACGTCAGCAGTAATGTTTTCAAACTATGGTATGAAAGTACATGGTGTAGATATAAACCCATCAGTTGTTCGCAATATTAATGAAAAAAAATTACACATTGAAGAACAAGGTCTTCAAGAAATGCTGGACCGAGCAATAGATGAAGGAATGTTTACTGCATCTACTACGCCACAAGAAGCAGATGCATTTATCATTTCTGTTCCGACACCAATTAATCCAAATAAAACAGCAAATCTCGATTATGTAAAAGAAGCAACTAAATCGATTGTTCCTTATGTTAAGAAGGGAAATTTAGTTATTTTAGAATCGACAGTTCCACCGAAAACTGTTGAAAATATTATGATTCCTGAATTGATGAAAACAGGATTCGAAATCGGTACGGACATTTATGTGGCCCATTCACCTGAAAGAGTTATACCTGGGAAAATTTTTGAGGAATTAGTAAATAATGATCGTATTGTTGGTGGGATTAATGAAAAATCTGCCCAGTTAACAAAGGAATTATATGAATGCTTTGTCCAAGGGGAAATTCATTTAACTAACGTCACTACGGCAGAACTTGTGAAGGTGATGGAAAACACTTATCGCGACATGAATATTGCCTTTGCTAACGAACTTTCTAAAATTGCAGATAATATTGGGGTCAATATTTGGGAAGCGATTCAGTTTGCCAACTTACATCCAAGGGTCAATATTCACTTCCCTGGACCAGGCGTAGGTGGTCATTGTATTGCCGTAGATCCATGGTTTCTTGTGGAAATAGGTGGGGATAATGCACAGATTATTCATCATTCACGACATATAAATGATAGTATGCCAGCCTATACTGCGCAAAAAACATTGTCTATCTTAGATGAAAATAACATTGTAGGCGGAAAGGTAGCGGTTTTAGGTTTAGCATTTAAAGGAAACGTAAATGATATACGTGAAAGCCCTTCGATTGCTGTTATCGATTATTTACAACAACTCGGATTGGAAGTTGTATCCTTTGATCCGCATATTAAAGAAAATAATCATGTGACACAAACCCAACATTTAGAGGAAGCTACAAGGGATGCGGATATTCTTTTAGTTTTAACAGATCATAATGAATTTAAAACTTTTGATCCACATACCATTACGACAAACCATAAAATTGTATTTGATACGAAAAATTGTTTGAATCGGAAAGTTTGGCAAAATGCAGGTTTTCAATATTATTTATTAGGCGATGCGAAGAATAGATGAAAAACTACCAAACCATCACATTGGGGCAGTAATTTCGTTTAGCTGCCTCCTTTGTCTAAAAGGACGGTTGTGCAAATATGAAGGAAAAAGTACTTGGAATTCAAGTTAATACTGAAAAGTACGATAGACTTATTAAAGAAATTTTCAGCCGAATCGAGAGGAAAGAAAAAACATTAATTGTTGCAATCAACCCTGAAAAAATTATGAATGCAAAAGACAATGAATCATTAAAAAAATTACTTAATGATGCTGAAATTCAAATTCCTGATGGAATAGGTGTAATTATTGCATCGAAAATCCAAAAAGGAAACATTCATGAACGTGTAACCGGTGTTGAAATGATGATGCGTATATGTGAAGAGGCTTCCAAACAAGACAAATCCATTTTTTTATACGGTGGTAAATGTGGCGTAGCAGATCAGGCAGCAAAAAAATTAAAAGAGTTATACCCTACTATTAAAGTTGTTGGAACGCAGGATGGCTATGAAAATAATATGGAAAAAGTCATTTCGAATATAAATAAAGCAAAACCGGACATATTATTTGTTGCAATGGGTAGCCCGAAACAAGAAAATTGGATTAACCAATATCGTAATCAGCTTTATCCAACGATTTTCCAGGGAGTTGGGGGATCCTTTGATGTATTGGCTGGTACAGTAAAAAGAGCTCCGGTCATTTTCCAACAGCTAGGTTTAGAATGGTTATATCGGCTGTTAAAAGAACCGAAGCGATTTAAACGACAACTAGCTTTACCACGCTTTTTAGTTGAAGTAGTGAGACATTCTGTTCGAAAACAACATAAAGTATAAAGGATACTATTTAGTTGATTTCGTTGGAGAAATTTATTGTAAATGTGGGACATATTCTTATGAATGATTTAATCAAAGTAAATGAAAACACCTTCACCAAGATGTATTTTATTCATACATGGTGAAGGTGTTATTATTTTATTTCATTTCATTTACATTAAATCGCGAGACGTCTTCGTCCAATAGGAAGGACGTTCCACGTTTTTTATGGGCTGCATTGAAGAAAATAGCTACAATGGCCATCGTTGCCACAATTCCTCCAATATAGGAAGCGTTTAATGGTATACCGAATCCCATTGTAGGTTCATATAAAATATAGACAATGACCATTACTGTCATGAAGGAAGCTGGCACTGTAGCGATCCAATGATTTTTTTTCGCCAAGAATAAATACATTGCTCCTACCCAAAGGGCGATAACGGCTGTTACTTGGTTTGCCCAGGAGAAGTATTGCCATAAAATATTAAAGTCAATTTTCGTTAATGCGTAAGAAATGACGAATAAAGGAATGGCAATCCATAGCCTGCTTAATAATTTTGATTGACCAAATTTAAAATAATCTGCAATGATCATACGTGCTGCGCGGAACGCTGTATCCCCAGATGTAATCGGTAAAATAACAACTCCTAAAATAGCTAATGTACCGCCAATAGAACCCATCATTAATAGTGAAACTTCACTTACTACTGCTGCAGGTCCTCCAGCAGCTAACATTTCGTTTAAACCACCATAGCCATCAAATAAACTCATAGCTGCTGCGGCCCAAATCATAGCGATAATTCCTTCTGCTATCATCATGCCATAGAAAATTTTACGACCTTGTTTTTCATTTTGTGTTGTACGAGAAATAATAGGTGTTTGAGTAGCATGGAATCCAGATAAAGCCCCACAAGTAATTGTAAAGAATAATAGTGGGAAAATAGGTAAGTCATTAGGATGCATATTTTGAAAACTTAACTCTGGAATCGGTGCACCTGTTACGATTAATCCAATTCCTACACCTAGTGCTGAAAGAACTAATAGCGCACCGAAATATGGATAAAGACGACCAATTATTTTATCCACCGGTAATAACGTTGCTAAAATGTAGTAGAAGAAAATAACGCCTAAAATAACTGCAAGGGCTACCTTTCCATCTAGTAAATTATTAATTAACATTGCTGGTGATGTAACGAAAACAGTACCAACTAACAATAAAAGTAACAATGCGAAAACGTTTACAACGTGCTTCATAAATTTCCCTAAAAACTTCGATACTAATTCTGGTACGTGTGCCCCTTTATTACGGATAGAAATCATGCCTGTTAAGTAGTCATGTACAGCGCCGGCAAATATACAGCCTACGACAATCCAAATGAATGCGACTGGACCATAAAGTGCCCCTGCAATAGGTCCAAACACTGGGCCTGTCCCCGCAATATTTAGTAGCTGGATTAATGAATTTTTTGAAGTTGACATTGGAACATAATCAACACCATCCGCATTCACGTATGCGGGAGTAGGTCTTTCTGATTTAGAACCAAATACTTTTTCAACGTATTTGCCATATGTAAAATAGCCAACGATTAAAATCGCGATACATACTAAAAATGTAACCATTTATAGTACCCCCATCCCTTTTTAAATATTCTCAATTTTCATAATAAGATAATATCATAATATGTTATATAACAACAATGGGATTTTAAAAATTTCATATGGAACAGTATTAGGGAAAATATCAGGAGATTAATAGAGGAAATTCGTAAACATTGCAGTATGTATCATTTAACTGTAATATATACTTATACTTTGTCACACTTTGTGATTGTCTAACGCTTAAATGGCAAAAAGACGAAAAAGACACTTATTGAAAGAAGTAGAAACAGTTAAACTGTTCCTTTTCTTCATAAGTGTCTTTTTACGTTTAATTGGGAAATGATCCCAAAGCTGTTTAATTCAATGAGTATTGTTTATATAGTTTATTTTGTACAGCAAATATTCCTAAAATAATGAAGAAGATTAAAGTGTAAATTTTTAATTCCCAAATATTATAATAAGCTCCTGAACATCCTGTAGATAACCATAATGCGATCATAAATTGCCCGAAACTTGTATTCTTTCTTTTCCAAAACAGTATTACCATGGAAATTAAGAAAATCGCAAATAAAATGACACCAATTGATCCGGTTTCAGCGATAATTTGAATATATTGGTTATCGGAATAGATTTTATTATTATAATAAATCGATAAATCGATTCCATAGTCCTCGTAAATAGGTGATCCGTAGGAAAGGGTAGCGGCACCTCCAAAAGTACCGAATCCTGTCCCTGTGATTGGATGATCACTAAAAATTTCGAACCCTTTTGTTATATAAAAAACTCGCCCATTGGAAACCATAAGCTCAATATTTTTTTCATCGATTGTTTGATTAAAACGTTCCCCGATACCACCAGCAATTCCTTCCGGCGCTTCTACACCCATTGATTGAGCTAAATTCACCCCTCCAATGATAGGGAAGTAAACGAGGAGAACAGATGCTATTAAACTAATTGCAATTTGTTTAATTAAATAGAACTGTCTAGATAATAAAATGTAAGTGACTCCTAATACAACGGCAGATATCAATGTTCCTCTAGAGAACGTTAGAATAAAGATCCCCATAAAGAGCACGAGACTTATATTTAAGGAAATTTTATATTCATTGTTTTTAAACAAATGCTTTAATACAAAAACGGAAATAATACAAAACATTAAAACAAGTGCTAATGAATTTGGATTTCCTACTAATCCATAAATTCTAGATATATTCTCCGGAGATAGCGCCATATGTTTCCAGTTGTAAGGTAGTAACCATTGGCGTATAGAAATTTTTTCAATAATACCATGCAATGCTAATAACCAACCTAAACCTACACCTGTCCAGGCTAACTTTGCCATAAAGTTGATTGGTAATTGACTTCTAGAGAGGAAGAAATAAATAAAGTACATAATGATAAATGTACGGACTTGGAATAAAATTGCTCCAACACTAACCCCATTTAAATAGCCGATTAACGCACCGAATAGTAAAAAGATAAAGAATGCCCATTCAAATAATTTAAATTTTAATAAATTCTTCATATCAAATTTACTTGAAATAAGGCATTTTACTAATAAAATAAACGTAATGATGTCACCGATATATTTCATACCGGAATTGACTTCAATCAAAAATGGACGAATCGCTACATAAATAACTAAATATAAAATACTTTCAAAAGGTTTTATAAAAGCGAAAATGATAAAAACTAAAGTTGTTAATATAATCGTTACTTTAGATGGGAGTGCAAGTACAGCAAATGTAAAAATTAATAAAATGAAAATTTGAAGGAAATCTTTTGAAAATAAGTTTTGCTTGGTAAGTTGCATTTGAAAATTCCTTTCTTAATCTTAATCATATTGTGGGTAATTATTACATTCTCTAAACATTATACATATTTAGGAAAAGTAATGCCTTAGCACACGTTGGACAGAAAAAAATAAGGCTAGTAAACTGATATTACAGTTTTTTGAAATTTAATGAAAAAATTTTAAAGTTGTCCCAAAGATTTTTATTATGTATTAATAAAGCATAAAGAAAACAGAGACATGTTTATTTTATAAGGAAAATATTAAGTTGTTTTCAATAATTGTGTAAAAGTATGTAAAGAATTGATGAAAAGGCGTGAAGGACTGATGAAAAAAATATTCGTAATTAGTAACATGTATCCTTCTAGTAAACATTTATCTTTTGGGATATTTGTAAAAAACCAGGTAGAAGCCCTTCGAAATGAAGATTTAGATGTAATCGTAGCGGTTAACCAAGATCCTGAAACAGGAAGAAAGAAAACGATTGTAAAGTACTGTAAATGGGGAGTAAATATTATTAAGAAAGCGATAAAATATCGGAAACAAATATCCCTTACCCATGCCCATTATGTTTTTCCATCAGGAATGTTTTCTTTACTTTTAAAAAAAATATTTCATATTCCTTATATTGTTACAGCCCACGGTGGGGATATTGAACGAATGGCAAAGAAAAATGCAAAAATACGTCAATGGACTGAAAGCATATTAAAAGAAAGTAGCGCTATTATTGCAGTCGGTCCCGTTTTGGCAAAGCAAATAGAAGAAGAATATAAAATTCCACGCGATAAAATTACTGTTTGTAGTATGGGAGTTGACCGGGAAGTGTTCCAGCCTGGTAATCTTTCATTAGTAAGAGGACAACTAGGACTGGATCAACACGATTTTATTTATTTATTTGTAGGAAATGTCATTAAACAAAAGGGTATAGAAGAATTGTTGCAAGCATTTCAACAAGTAAAGAAAAGAACCGGAAAATCAGTTAAATTAGTACTCATTGGTTCAAGAAGGGATGGCAACTTCATTCATCAAATTCAACCTTATATTGATGACACCGTTGTATTAGTTGACCCGTTAGAACAAAAGGAATTAGTGAAATGGTTCCAAGCAAGTAATGTATTTGTATTACCTTCCCATATAGAAGGGTTCGGATTAGTAGCATTGGAAGCTATCGCATCTGGTACACCTGTTATTGCTTCCAGTGTTGGCGGTCTCGTTTCTTTATTAGAGAATGGGACAGGCCATCTAGTTGAAGCTAAAAATCCTGGGGCATTAACGGATGAAATGATTCGGGCTTTACATACGCCAAAAGAACAATATTACAATGAAGAAGCAGCGAAGGAAATATTGCATCTTCACGATGTGAAAGAAATTACAAAAACAGTGATTAATCTCTACGAATCAACGGTTAAAGGTGGTTCCAACTCATGAATAAATTTTTAAAAATTGTTGGAGCCGTTGCAATTATTAATATTGCTGCTCGACTATTCGGCTTCCTGAGGGAAATGGTAATTGGTTATCAATATGGGGTATCCTATGCCTCTGATAGTATTTTTACCGCTTATAATTTCCCTAATTTTTTATATTTAGTAATTGGTGGGGCTTTTACGACTGCCGTTATATCCCTTTATAATAAAAAGTCAACGAACCAAGCATTATTTGTCAAACAATCTTTTACTATTGTTCTTATTTCAGTGTCTGTCATGACACTGATAGTTCTATTTTTTACAGAACCAATTATTAATTTATTTTACCGTGATTCAGGGTTTGAAATAAGTCGAGAAGGTTTCGAATTATCGAAGCATCTATTTTATTGGATGATGCCCTCTTCCATTCTGTTATGTTTAGCATCTTGGTATAGTGGATTATTAAATGTTCATAATAAATTTCATTTATCTAGTATTTCAATATTAATTTATAATATAAGTTTTTTACTTATAGCAGTAGGATTATCATTATTCGTTGGACCTATTGCCTATGGTATCAGTGCTTTTGCAAGTGCAATTGTTATGATTTATTTCCTTATTATTGGATACCGAAAATTGGATACCTACCAAGTTGGTCTTTCCTTTAAGCAGGATCAAACAACAAAGGAATTATGGTTAATGGTTGTCCCGATTGCAATAGGCGGGGGAACGATACAAATTTATGCTATGTTGCAACGTTTTTTCGTTGGATTACTTGGCCTAGGAGAAAATGCTATTTCCGTTGTGAACTATGCTTCTCGATTAACCCAATTTCCACAAGCAATTTTAATAACAGCTGTAACGACAGTTATTTATCCGATATTAAGTAGAAAAGAAGCCGAAGATGATCATTCATCCATTAAAAGTTTATATAGTAGAGGGTTACATTATTTATTATTACTTTTAATACCTGTTTCAATCTATTCTTTCTTCTATGGAGAAAATTTAATTCAAGTCATTTTTGAATATGGAAAATTTACTGAGAAAAGTACAGCTATTACGACACCAGTATTACAAATTTTTGTATTATCCATGTTCTTTTTAGCGGCTAATACATATATAACTCGTTTTTATTATGCAAAAGGTGACTCGATGGCTCCAGTCATTTTTAGTATTATCAATGTATTTGTAGTCAATATTGCGGTTATGTATTTATTTGCTGAAGGATCTGGAGTTAGTGCGATAGCATGGGGAACGTTTATAAGTTCTGTTACGAATACAATCATGTTAATGATATATGCGAACTTTAAATATAGTTTAAAACTTATTTCGGATAAAAATTCTAATTTATTCAAATCAATTGCTTCCTTTATTTTGATAGGTATTGTTCTTTATTTATCAAGCAAGTATTTCACATTCGATAGTAAATGGATAACATTTATCGTTGGAGTATTCATATTTGTTGTCATTACGGTAGGCTCTTATTTCTTGTTGGGAATAAAAGAAATGAAGGATTTCTTGGCTGTTATTAAAAAGAAAGTTTTTAAAACGTCATAAAATAAACATAAAATAAAACGCCTTTTAAAAGGCGTTTTATTTTATGTTTATTTTAGGTTAATTGGACTAATACATTTTAGAAGCGATAATTAAATCAAATATTTAAATAGAACTTTTGTAATTTTATATAAGTCTAAAGTCTTTATTATCCTCTATAACTATTATATAATATTGCTAAAGATTGGAATCATTATTTGTCTGTAAGTATTTTAATAGGATAGGTGGATTAGGTAAAATGGCGCGTGGAAGAAAAGTGAATTCAAACGGTGAAAGAAGCAAACAATTACTACGTGAGAAGGCGATTGAACTTTTCGCATCAAATGGTTATTATCAAACGAAAATTAGTGACATTGTTAAAGCAGCCAATGTGACTCAACCTACATTTTATTTATACTTTGATAGTAAAGATTCTTTATTTATTGATTTAAATGAACAATTCCAAGTCGATTTATTTCGCCTTTTTGAAGAACAGCCGGGTCAAAATGAAGCCCATTTTCATCAAGTAATCGGAAACCTTTTACAATATTTTTCTGAAAATCCATTATTGACGAAAATAGGATTGTATCAATCGGAAGGGTCGTATTTAGTGAAAGAAAGATTAGTTGAAAAGTTTGAATATATTTTAGAGAAACAAAAACAGTATTTTAGTAAGTTAGAACAGATGGATATACATATTGTGTCACAAAGCTTAGTAGGTTCTATTGAGCGTTTAACCTTTACGCTATTACTGACAAATAAAAAAACCGTGGATCAATTAACGGAAGAACTTTTATCGATTTACTTTGTAAAGGATGAATTACTATCCTATGCAACATAGATGGACTGTAATAAAATGAAAAAACCTCTCCCATTATATTAATTAATGAACTGACCCAAAAAAGTTAGACATATTTTGTTAGGCGGCTTCCAAGACCTTTGTTCGGTATTCTACCGGGCTTAGGTCTTTTAATTTTGCCTTCATTCGTTTGTAATTATAGTACTCAATATATAACCTTAATTCTTCTTCAAAATGTTCGATACTATTAAACTCTTGCAAGTATAATAGTTCAGATTTTAAGATGCCAAAGAAACTCTCCATTGCTGCGTTATCAAGACAATTCCCTTTGCGGGACATACTTTGCTTGATACCGTGTTTTTGGAGTGTTTTCTGATATTGTTTCATCTGATAATGCCATCCTTGATCTGAATGTAGGATCACTTCATCTCCTATTTGAAGACGTGTTAACGCCTGATCAAGCATATCTGATACAAGTTTATATACAGGTCTTTTCATCAGTATATAAGCGATAATTTCACCATTACATAAATCCATCACAGGAGATAGGTAGCGTTTTTCACCAAATAAATGAAATTCTGTTACATCAGTTACCCACTTTTCATTCATTTTCTCTGCTTTGAAATCTCGTTCTAATAGATTTGGTGCAATTCGACCAACTTGTCCTTTATAAGAACGATATTTCTTCATTCTTACCAGACATTTTAATCCCAATTCATTCATGAAACGGTTGATTGTTTTTGGATCATGTTGGAATCCGTATTTTTTCAATTCACTCGCAATACGACGATAACCATAACGCCCCTTGTGTTCGTGATATATTGATTGAATTGCCTCCTTAACTTCGGCATATTTATCTTCACGATTCATTCGCTTTTCCCAATAATAATAAGTGCTTCGAGGAATATTTGCGACTTTAACTAATTCTACGACATCATAAATGTGCTTTAGTTCAAAAATTACTTGCGCTTTGATTTTATTTGTAATTTTTCCTGTCCCTGAACTAAAGCATTCAACTTTTTTAAATACGCATTCTCCATTTCTAGCTGTTTAATGCGTGCTTCAAGTGCCTCTACAGAACCATCAGCTGGAACCGATTTCGATGTCTTCTTGTTTAATTTATTCATGGATGGACGCCCCTTTTTCTTTGAATTGAGGGCATCAAATCCACCTGTTTCAAATTGATTACGCCATTTTCGAACTAATTTTGAAGATGAAATATTGAAAATAGCAGCTGCATCAATAGAGGACGTACCCGTTTCATTCATATAATTAAGTACATCCATTTTAAACTCTGCAGAGTAACTTGTATATGATTTCATAAAGGCTTCCACACCATGTTGTTCGTATAAACGAATCCAAGAAGTTAATTCAGATACGATTACACCTTCTTCTCTAGCAATTTGTTTTACACTTTCTTGTCCATTTACATAACGTAATAATATTCGTATTTTTTCATCTTTTGTAATTTTAGTCATAAAAAACACCCCGTAAAAGTTAGATTGGTGTCTAACTTTTACGGGGCATATCATAATAGGAGAGGTTTTTATTATTTACTTAATAATTGAATAAACCATCCAATGAGCATTCCAATAATTGCAGGAACTAACCAGCCGATACTTTGGTCGTAAAGAGGTAATAACTTTAAAATATGTTCATACCATGAAATTTCAAATCCAGCTGCTTTAATTCCGTCATAAATACTAACGAATGCCGTCGCAATTAAAGCTAGGATATATACGATCGGTGCGCGGTTGAATAGTTTGTCAAACATGACTAAGAACATTAAAACGATGGCAATTGGGTAAATAAACATTAGTACTGGTAAAGTAATTGCTATTAATTTTTCTAGCCCGAAGTTTGAAATGAAAAGACTAAAGAACGTAAAAATAATGACTAATAATTTATAAGGTATTTTTGGGAATAGTTTATTGAAAAATGTAGCATTAGCAGAAACAAGTCCAACAGCCGTTGTAATACAAGCCAAAATAATGACTAAAGATAAAATGACATTTCCCGCGTTACCAAATAAAACTCGCGCAGATTCTGCAATAATGCTTCCACCATCACCTAAATAACCGATTGAATCAATACTTGTCGCACCGATATATTCCAATGAAATATAGACGAATGCTAAACCAATTGCGGCAACAATACCAGAGAATATTGTAATCGTTACTTGTTTAGAACGCTCCATAATGCCTTTTGCTTGTAACGATTGAACAATAACAATACCAAACACAAGGGAAGCTAAAACATCCATTGTTAAATAACCTTGAATAAAGCTCTCAGAGAACGCCTTTGTTTTATAAACACCATGGGGTGAACCGAATTCTCCCATCGGTGTAATAAATGATTTTACTGCAAGTAAAGCGATAATAAGTAATAATGCAGGTGTTAATATTTTTCCAATACGATCTACTAATTTCGTTGGGTTTAATGATAAATAAAGTACGATTCCAAAGAAAAGTAATGATGTAATGAACAATGGAATCCAACTAGATTGGGCCGAGTCCGATAAAAACGGAGCGATACCGATTTCATATGTAACGGCTCCAGTACGTGGAATCGCGAACAGCGGACCAATGGACAAATAAATAATAGAAGTAAAAATAAGGCTAAAGACCGGATGTACTCGATTTGCAACGAGTTGTAAGTCACCGCCGTTTTTAGCGACTGCTACAATTCCAATTAATGGTAACCCAACTCCTGTAATTAGGAAACCAATAATGGATGGTAAAAATTCTGTACCTGCATTTTGTCCCAATTCTGGAGGGAAAATAATATTTCCAGCACCTAGGAATAATGCGAAGAGCATAAATCCTACTGCAAGGTTTTCTTTTAAAAACTTCATTGTACTACAAATTCCTTTCTTAATTGAAAAGCAAAAACTTTCAAAAAATTTATTATATTCTTATACACAATGATGAATTCTATCACATTTTGTCGATAAATTAAATACTTTATTTATTTTGTTAAAGGATTGTAAATAATAGGTTGGAAAAGGTAAGAATACGGAAAATCCTTCTTACTATTGGTTTTGTAAATTTTTTTGCGACAGTGTAACTTTCGGTTTTAAAAAACGTCAAATAATTAGTTTGGTTGGATTTGTTGGAAAAATTCACATTATTTTTACTTAAAATTAAAAATTCAAAGGTTTCTTTTAATATTAAAATTCCTTAATATGGTTCAAAGAAACAAAAATTAATGAATGGGTTTCTTCATTGTAAAATGGTATGAAGATCTTTAAGAGTGGTGAAAATAATATGAAAGGATACTGATCGAACCTGTTAAAATAATTTAATTTATTTGTTTATTCTTTGTAATGAATAGTAGTTATTATTAGTACTAATTCATGGTATAATAATTTAGATTTAGACTGCATATATATTACTCTTGAGGAGGAGAGACATGATTTACGTGTCTTTAGTCATGGCATTTATCGTTGCCATTTTAATTACTCCACTTGTGAAACGTTTAGCATTTCGTATCGGTGCAGTAGATGCGCCAAACTATCGAAAAGTCCATTCGCGAATAATGCCTCGACTTGGTGGTTTAGCAATATTTATTGCATTTTTAGTGGGACTAGCTATTTTAAGACCCTTACCGGATGGGGATAATTCATATGTAATGCCAATTGCAATTATTTTAGGTGCTACAATTATTGTTCTAACAGGTATGTTGGATGATGTGTTTGAAATTTCAGCGAAGTCAAAATTAATTGGCCAGTTAATCGCTGCTTTTATTATTGTATTTGTTGGAGATATTCAAATTCATTTTATCAATTTGCCCTTTGGTGGTAAATTAGAGTTTGGACTACTTAGTATTCCATTCACCATTATATGGATTGTTGGGATTACAAATGCAATTAACTTAATTGATGGTTTAGATGGTCTTGCAGCAGGTGTTTCTACAATTGCTCTTGTGACCTTATCATGTATGGCTTTTATTTTGGGAGATATGTTTGTTGTTGCCACAGCAGCTATTTTAGCTTGTAGCACAATCGGCTTTTTATTCCATAACTTCTATCCAGCTAAAATTTTTATGGGTGACACCGGAGCCTTATTTTTAGGTTTTATGATATCAGTACTTTCTTTACTCGGATTTAAAGGAGTAACTATGTTCTCATTTATTGTTCCGGTCATTATGCTAGGTGTACCAATTTCTGATACATTCTTTGCAATTGTCCGCCGTTTTCGCAATAAACAAAAGTGGACTGCTCCTGATAAATCCCATTTACACCATTGTTTAATTGGGTTAGGTTTTTCTCATCGTCAAACGGTTTTACTCATTTATGGAATTGCCACACTGTTTGGACTAGCGGCTATAACGATCTCTGTTGCAAAATTATGGGGTGCCATTTTCCTTATTGCAGTTATTTTAGTGCTGATTGAATTGTTTGTAGAAGTAATCGGGCTAGCAGGAAAGAATTATCGCCCACTAATCAATCTAGCAAAGCTGTTTAATAAATGAGTACAATTACAAAACATATGAAAATAAGCTACTACTTCAGAACGTTAAGCTATTCGAAGTGGTAGCTTTTATTTTGAGTTGTTAATGATTTGAATTGTTTGCTCTGGCAGACAAGAATTAGCTACATAAGTAAGTTCTTACTATAGTTATAAAACATAAAAAACAAGCTACTACTTTAGAGCGGAAAGCGTTCAATGTTAGTAGCTTGTTTTCTTTATTATTTAATCGATATTAGGTTATTAATGAGTTGATAGGAGAGAAAAACTCCCAATCGAATATATATATTGGGAGTTTATAATCATTTGTTTATGGATTTGAATTAGAAGTTGTCTCTGTAACGCTAGTCTCAGAACTATTTTCAGAGAGATTAGATGTATCTGGAATTAAACCAAGACTTCCTTTTAAAATTTGTGAAATTTCATTTATTGATTCTTCATCTAGTTGGTAATAATATGTACCTGAAGATGTATCATCGGAGCCCTCTAAATTTAAAGATTCAATTTCTGGTACCCCTTCTGAGAAATAATTTATAAATGTTTTCATTTCACTAAATGTCATATCTGTTTTCATATTGTTACTTATGGCATCGATGACATCATCATATTTTGTAATGGATGTTACTGAAGTTGCTTTTTTTGCGATTGCTTTTATAATATCTTGTTGACGTTTACCACGCATAATGTCACTGTCGTGTTTACGTGTTCTTGCTAAAGCCAGTGCTTCACTACCATTTAAATGTTGGTAACCAGGTTCTAAATAAATCGTCTTTTTGTCATTTTCATCTCTTTCATAAAAGGCATAGGGGATATCAACGTCGACATCGATTCCTCCTAAACTATCGACAACGTCGATGAAAGCATTAAAGTTCATTCTTACGTAATAATCAACCGGAATATCGAATAGTTCTTCAACTGTTTCGATAGTTGCAAGGGTACCACCGAATGCATGGGCATGGGTAATTTTATCACTATAACCTACATATGGGATATAAACGTAAGAATCTCGAGGGATGCTTAATATTTTAACAGTTTTTGATTCGTTATTTAATGTAGCTAAAATAAGGGCGTCTGATCGAGAATTGTCCGATCCTTGTTCCCTTGCTTCACTGTCATCGACACCAATAAATAAGATGGAAACATTGTCCTCAAGGGGTTCAACTTTTGCTTCACGCATTTCGGAATATTCCCGATTGTTAATTTTTTCGTAGGATTGATTCGCAGCATTTTCTGCCTTTTTTACTAAATACACACCGTAACATGCTACACATAGGATAAGCGAGGCAGCTATTATTAAAAATACTTTGAGAAAACGAGAAAATTTCTTCTTCGGTTTCCTCTTTTGAATATATATATCTGATCTTGATTTTTTCATCTAAACTCTCCTCTAAACGTTGGAATCACAATTTTCATTACGATTGGATTCATATTTAGTATGTCGAACCGTATTGTCAGGTATTGTTGGTAAAACTTTCAGCTTAGTCAAAATATAAAATTAATAATCTGCAAATTAAAAATAATTCAATACGACTAATTATACTATGATGTCGAATATCAGTAAAACAAAAATTAATAGGTTTATATGGTGAATTCTACAAATTTTTTATCGACACAATGAATAGAAGATTGACCGTTTGTTAATTCAATAATCCAATTAGTAAATGTCTCTTCATCCTTTTGCAATACATCAACGAATAAATGAACAGCGTCTGCATATTGAATGTCACTTAAATGATAGTGAGAGTTTCGAATTTCATTTTCCACTTTACCTAACCAAGTATAATCTATGGAAATTTTCATTACATGATGTAACTTTCTTTCAACAACTTGGGCAGCGGCGATTCCTTCAGTTGTCGCTTTACCATATGCGCGAATTAATCCTCCACCACCGAGTTTTATTCCCCCAAAGTAACGTGTTACAACAACAACTGTATCTTTTAATCCTTGTTTTTTTAGAACCTCAAGCATAGGGACGCCAGCAGTTCCGCTAGGTTCCCCATCATCATTTGCTTTTTGAATTTGATCATGCTCGCCAATCATATAGCAAGAGCAGTTATGGGTTGCATTCGGATGCTTTTTTTTGATGGAATTAATAAATTCTATCGCTTCTTCCTCCGATTCAGCCCTATTTACATAGGCGATAAAACGAGATTTTGAGAGAACAATTTCCCGTTCTCCAAATCCTTTTACGGTTTTATAGTCTTTTCGCATTATAATTTCTCCTTTTTTTAACAAAAAATGCAATATACTATAGTAAGATATTTACTTAAAAAAAATTATTTAAATGTTATAATATCTATAAACAATTACATCTACTGGTTTTCAATTTAAAAAACTTTTATTGTTTTAATAATAACACCAATTAGATTGGGGAAAAGGTATGTTTTCAAACGATAAAGTTGACATAGGTTCACTTGACGTTATATTTAATCGAATGATTGAAACCATCACGAGTTCTAAAAATGATATATTCATTATTAGTGAACAAAGCCGCAGAAGCTTTGAAGAAATGAAGGCAGAACTAGAGATTATTAAAGAGAAAATTAAAATAATCATAGAAGAAAGTGATCATTTAGAAAAAAGAACCCAAATGGCTAAACAACGTCTTGTATTAGTAAGCAAGTTTTTTAATCAGTATTCCGAAGAAGAGGTAAGAGAAGCCTATGAAGCTGCAAATGACCTTCAAATTCGATTATCTTTAACTCGTTCTGAAGAGAAGAGTTTACGTGAAAAAAGAGATGATTTGGAACTAAGATTAAAAACATTATACGAGACAATCGATCGTGCTGATCACATTGTAAATCAAGTGAACGTAGTGTTGAACTATTTAACATCTGATTTGAAAAATGTTAGCGCTGCACTAGAACAAGCTAAGATAAAGCAAGATTTTGGTATTAAAATTATAGCAGCCCAAGAAAAAGAAAGAAAACGTTTATCACGGGAAATCCATGATGGGCCAGCTCAAATGATGGCTAACGTTTTAATGCGTTCTGATATAATTGAACGAACTTATAGAGAAAAGGGCATTGAAGCGGCAATACAGGAAATAGCAGCGTTAAAAATGACTGTAAGAGATGCTCTATCGGAAGTACGTCGAATCATTTACGATTTACGTCCTATGGCATTGGATGATTTAGGCATTGTACCTACATTGAAAAAGTACTTGTCAACTATTATGGACTATAACAAAGGTCTTGAGATACACTTCCAATCTTATAGTAATGAAAAAAGGCTACCTTCAGATTATGAAGTATCTATTTTCCGATTAGTACAAGAAGGCGTAAATAATGCAATAAAGCATGGCAACGCTTCAGAAATTTGGGTGAAAATAGAGTGGCTTCGAAAATATGTTAATATATTAGTGAAAGATAATGGAAAAGGTTTCGATAAAACTAGTGTAAAAGACCAATCTTTTGGTATTATCGGAATGAAAGAAAGAATTGATCTATTAAAAGGTAATATGGAAATTCAAAGTGGAATCGGTAAAGGGACTACAATCTTTTTTAAAATACCATTTCCAGAAATAAACTAAATAATGAGAAATAATCGAAGATGTTATTTATTGTAGGGGGAAGGATTTTATGACGAAAATTATAATTATTGATGATCACCAATTATTCCGAGAAGGAGTTAAACGAATTTTAGATTTCGAAGATTCATTTGAAGTAGTTGCAGAAGGTGATGATGGTACGGATGTAGTGAATATATACCGTAATCATTTCCCTGATGTAGTACTAATGGATATCAATATGCCTGGAAAAAATGGTGTGGAAGCAACAGCAGAGTTAATTGCAGAATTTCCTGAAGCAAAAGTAATTATGCTATCCATTCATGATGATGAAAGTTATGTAACACATGCGTTAAAATCTGGAGCCCTCGGGTATATGTTAAAAGAAATGGATGCAGATGAAATCGTTGAAGCGATAAAAGTAGTTGCGAATGGTGGTTCTTATTTACATCCAAAAGTAACGAAAAATTTAGTAGCTGAGTTCCGTCGTTTGAGCGAACATGAAAATAAAGGGAACTTCCATCAAACTGAAATTCGCCGTCCTTTCCATTTACTTACGAAAAGAGAATGTGAAGTTCTTCAGTTGTTAACAGATGGACAATCCAATCGTACAATTGGTGAAACATTATTTATTTCTGAGAAAACAGTTAAAAACCATGTATCAAGTATTTTACAAAAAATGAACGTTAATGACCGTACACAAGCAGTAGTTACGGCTATTAAGAATGGTTGGGTAGAAGTAAGATAATTTAAAGGCAACAATTGATATTGAATGGTTCCAATCAACAGTATTGTTGATTGGAATTTTTTTGTTCATTTTAGCAGAGACTTGGTTATAGGTTTAAAATATGTCATTTCCCACTAAGAGTAGACTGTTAGTTTTTTTCAGTTTTTAAAACGACAAGTGAAAATAGATACGATTTTGAAGGATAGACGTTAGGTTCTCAACGTTAAACTGACGGAAACTAAAAGTAGTTGGAAACGTCTTACTAACGGGTAATCAGTAACAAATGATAAAATTTGGTTACAAATTCGATGTTTTTTTACGAAATTAGCCATAGTTTGACAACTATGCTACAATATTCGCGCGGGAGGTTTAAAGTTTATGAAAAAATGGTTTATTTTGGTGTTAGCATTATTTATGCTTACCGCCTGTAATAATAATGAAGAAGTAAATAATGAAAATGTTACTGAATCTGCTAGTGAAAATACGGTAGGTTTTGAAGTACTTGGCGATAAAATTGAAAAGGCAGCCGATGTACCGGAAAAGGAAGAAAAACAAATCATTGAGGCTTTTAATGAATATATTGCAGCCTTTAATGAAAAGGATATCAATCGTTATACAAAAACCCTTTCTAAAAATCCACAAGGTTTTGAATATGAGGAAGATATTGAAGCGGCAAAAACTGCCTTTAATCAATATAATATTAAAAGAACACCTTCAGATATAACGATTGTCAAATACAGTGAAGAAGAAGCACAAGTATATGCTAATCTAGATATTAAAATGACAGAGATTAAAACAAATACGGAACTTACAAGTAGTGGACGTCAAGTTACTGTTTTTGTAAAAGAAGATGGTGCATGGAAAGTAACAAGCGTTTACTATATTGGTAACGAATCGAATAGTTAGTTTTTAGGAATTATCTTTAATATCATAGCGTTTCGTGTACACTTGTTTAAGTATACGGAACGCTTTCTTTTTACTAGAACATAAGGATAAATTTTAAACAGTTTTCTAGTATTCCATAACTATATTGAGGTTAGGGAGTTCACATCTATTTTGTAATAAGGTAATATAATTTTTATTAGGAGAGTGGGATATTCATGAGTATTGCAGTCGTTACAGATAGTACAGCATATTTAACGCCTGAAGAAAGAGCACGCTACAACATTCGAATGATTCCTCTTAGCGTTAATTTAGAAGATGGTAGTTATGAAGAAGAAGTTGAGATTACAGCTTCACAATTTTATGATAAAGTACGCGGTGCTAAAGAATTTCCGAAAACAACACAACCTCCTATTGGGAAATTTGTTGAGTTGTTTGAAGAGTTAGCGAAAGATTATGATGAGGTAATTTCCATTCACTTATCTAGTGGTATAAGTGGTACATATCAAGGAGCTGTACAAGCTGGTCAGATGGTAGAAGGCATAACAGTGCATGCATTTGATAGTGAAATTTCCTGTTCCCCTCAAGGATATTTTGTTCTTAAGGCTGCTGAAATGGCACAGCAAGGCGCAACAGCAGATCAAATTTTAAGCACGTTGGAAGAAATGAGAACTGTGATGCGAGCTTATTTTGTTGTAGATGATCTTTCTCATTTACAACGAGGCGGAAGACTTTCCGCTGCCGCAGCTTTAGTAGGTGGGCTATTACAAGTAAAACCTGTCCTTCATTTTGAAAATAAAGTCATCGTTCCTTTTGAAAAAATCCGTACGAAGAAAAAAGCGTTGCGACGTGTGGAAGAATTACTCGCTAAAGATGCTGCAGAAAACGACAAACTAATCGCAACAATTATTCATGCTAATTGTGAAAATGAAGGACGCGATTGGATGAATGATTTAGCTGGAAAATATTCGAATGTTGAGTTTCGTTTAAGCTATTTTGGCCCGGTTATAGGAACTCATCTAGGAGATGGTTCCCTCGGACTTGGATGGGTGAAAAAGATATAAAGTTAAAAATTAAATAATAGTTGAAAACAGTCTCTACAGTATAGTAGAGACTGTTTTTATTAATTCTTTTAAAACCACGTGCTCTGCACGTGTGAAAATATACTTTTAGAGTGGTAATGGAGATGGAATTAAAAACTCCTCTCGATATAATGAAAATGGCCGTCAAACCAAATTCAAATCGAGAGGAGTTTTGCTCAATGTCGAGCGACAATAGTTTATCACACACAAGATGGAATTGTAAGTATCACATAGTTTTTATACCAAAATACAGAAGGAAAGTAATCTACGGTGAATTAAGAAAAGACATCGGAGCGATTTTAAGACGTCTATGTGAAATGAAAGACGTAGAACTCATAGAAGGACATGCAATGCCAGATCATATACATATGCTGGTTAAAATTCCTCCAAAATTATCCGTATCACAATTCGTAGGCTATTTAAAAGGAAAGAGTTCTTTAATGATTCACGATAGACATGCAAATTTAAAATATAAACACGGAAATCGAACGTTTTGGGCAAAAGGATATTATGTCACTACAGTAGGTCTTAACGAAAAAGCGGTAGCAAAATACATTAGGGAACAAGAAGCTGAAGATCGATTACGTGATCAAATGACGAGTAGAGAATATATAGACCCATTTAAACGAGATTAAAGAACAAATACGGTTGACGGTCAATTAAAAAAGCCCCTTTAGGGGCAGTTAGTAAGGAGCCCTTATAGGGCGTTACTAAAACCGCCTGTTTTACAGGCGGATATTTATTTACTTGAAATTTTACGAAAGATATTTTCAATACAATACAAAAATAATTTTCATAATAACCTTTAACGAAACGAAGGAGTGATTCTATTGAAATATCAATTGTGTAAAGTAAATAAAAGATTCATTTATAGAGGAATCGTAGTTGAATCAAAGATCCGAGATTTTTTCATAGGACGAATATGGACAAGGAATTATACCCCTTTTCCACAAGACAAAATCGAAAAATATATAGAACAAGAATTTTTCAATATAAAACCTGGTATTTCTTTTATTCGCAAAGGTTTATTCCAACGACCATATTATATTTGTCATCGATGTCAAAATACAAATCAGTATGAATTTGTTCACTATAATTGTGCAAGATGTGAAAAGGTATGTGTATACTGCCGGCACTGTATAAATATGGGGAGAGTAAGCAGTTGCACGGATTTACTGACATGGAATGGACCAGAACCACATCATCGTCTATCTCATGAACTTCAGTGGGAAGGGACGTATACAGAACTACAATTGGAAGCATCCCAACAATTAAAAGAAAGTATAAAAACAGGTAGGAATCATTTAATCTTTGCAGTTTGTGGAGCGGGAAAAACAGAAATTCTTTTTCCTGCCGTTCAATTTGCCCTGAAACAAGGAAAACGGGTTTGTATTGCAACCCCTCGAACGGATGTCGTTTTAGAATTGTATCCCCGTTTTCAAAAGGTTTTTCCGAAAACAAACTTACATGCATTGTACGGAAATGCACCTATACAACAAGGTTTTTCCCAACTTGTCATAGCTACAACCCATCAACTTTATCGTTTTGAAAATGCGTTTGATGTCGTTATTGTGGATGAAGCGGATGCCTTTCCTTATACGTATGACCGTGCTCTTCAACAAGCGGTGATAAAAGTGAAAAGGAAAGATGCTCCGATAGTGTTAGTTACAGCAACCCCTTCTGCCCAAATTGTATCTCAAGCGAAGCGGGAAAAATGGGGAGTATCTTTTATTCCAAGAAGATATCATGGCTACCCGTTACCAGTACCTAGGTTTGAGTCATTATGGTCTTACGATAAAAAAATGCAAAAGGGGAAAATTCCATCAAAACTGGAGGAATGGACGAAAGCAAGGCTACGAAATAAAGAACCTTTTTTAATTTTCTTTCCTACTATTCAATTAATGCAAAAGGCAACCCCCCTCTTTCAACTTTTAGATAATCGAATCGAAAGTGTCCATGCAGAAGATGTAGAAAGAAAATCAAAAGTGTTACAACTTCGACAGGAAGAGGTACCTGGTTTGCTAACAACTACTATTTTAGAGAGAGGAATTACAATTAAAAATATTCAAGTTGCCGTAGTTGGTGCTGAGTCCAAAATTTTTACATCCAGCGCTCTCATTCAAATAAGTGGTCGTGTTGGACGGAATGCTCAATTTCCAAAAGGAGATATTGTATTTTTTCATCACGGAATTACGGCGGAAATGGATGAAGCGCGAAATGAAATTATACGTCTAAATAAAGAAGGGTTCGGAGAGGAATCAAAATGAAACGTTTTGAAGTGAGAAATTGTCTTTTATGTAACACACCGCTAAACGAACCTGTTACTTGGAAGTTACTATTAACAAATCATTTTCCGAAAACAATTTGCTTTGATTGTGAAAAAAAGTTTGAGCCTTATGAAAACAAAGATAAAACAGTTATCTCTCTCTTCCGATATAATAATCCAATGAAAGACTACCTCCATCGTTATAAGTTTTTGCATGATGTGATTTTAGCTAAAATTTTTAGAGAACAAATTCACATGTATTTATCAAAACAAAAAGCCGTCATCGTTCCTATACCAATGCATCCCCTGAAACTAAAGGAAAGAACCTTTTCCCATGTCGATGAATTGTTAAAGGAAGCGAATGTCCCTTTTACTCATTATCTTGAAAAAATTACGACGGAAACCCAAGGGGGAAAATCTCGGCAACAAAGATTGAAAGCACCCCCTATTTTCCGATTAAAGAACGGTATGGATGTTAAAGGGAAGGATTTTATTTTAGTTGATGATATTTATACAACTGGAACTACGATTCAACATGGTAAAAAAGTTTTATTAGACAACGGGGCAAATTGCGTAACGGCATTTACATTAATTCGAGGATGAAATATAAAAAAATACGAATTGAGTTTAATAAAAATGAAATATAGACGATGATTTATATGGAATAGTATATAAATTATTAGTAACGGAGGAAACGATGATGGCTGAAATTAAAAATTGTCCTAATTGCGGTGAATTTTTCAACTATACGGGTATTCGAGATGTTTGTCATAAATGTGCACAAAAAGAAGAGGAGATGTACGAAATCGTTTACCGCTTTTTACGTAAACGAGAAAACCGTGCAGCAACAGTAGAACGAATTGTGGAAGCAACGGGTGTTGAGCAAGAATTATTATATAGATGGGTTCGGAAAAATCGTCTTCATCCTGCCCTTTTCCCCAATTTAGGTTATCCTTGTGATAATTGTGGTCACCTGACGACAAAAGGGAAATTGTGCGAGTCGTGTCAAAATGAACTGAAATCTGATTTACGTACATTTGAAGCAGCTAAAGAATTTAGAGAAAATGTGGCAAACAATGAAAAGGGAACATACTTCGTAAATAAAGGTAAATAATTGGCACGTTAATCGTTCTAGATTTTAGTTGTGTTAAAGTATAAGCTTTTTCTATGAGAAACGTTAACATTTTGTTAATTTAACCGAAATATAAAATATACAAGAATGATGAGAGGAGGGGTAGTTGTGAAAATTACATCATTGGGTGTAAATGGAATTAATCCTTACAACAAACAACCAGTAAATGTTAAACCAAAAGAAGCAAAAACGAACGTTACTGATAAAATTGAAATTTCAACTACCGCAAAAGCATTGTCAACTTCTTTAAATTATAGTACAGATCGTGCTCAAAAAGTTCAAAAGCTAAAAGAAGAAATTCAATCGGGTGAATATAAAGTTGATGCTCATAAAGTAGCTGAAGATTTATTGAATTATTATCGTAAATAGTTGAAAAGGAGTTTTTCACCATGTCGCTTCAATCAATCATATCCGTTTTAGAAAAACTTGAAAAAATGCATAAAAGTTTGTTTGAGCTAGCAATTCAGAAGACAGAAATTGTGAAAAAAGGCGATATGGACGAACTAGATACGATGTTAAAAAATGAGCAATCCCATATAGCGGCTATTGAACAGCTCGAGCAACAGCGTCAGCAACTAGTAATGGATTACTTGGACGCAAAAGGAATTGTATATGCTGACACTCCAACTGTTCTCGATGTGATCGAAGCGGCTGATTTAGAACAAGAGCGAGAGCAATTAAAATCGGTACGGAAGCGGTTAATGGCAGTTATCGATGATTTACGAAAGCAAAATGATTTAAATCAAAAACTCGTATTCCAATCTTTACAATTCGTCCATATGACTTTAGATATGATGCGCCCTAACCAAGAGCAAATGAACTATTCGGGAAAGGCATCGAACACGAATAATCCTTTGTCTAAAAAATCATTATTTGATTCACAAGCATAATTAAATCAATATGCACGGTATCGAGAGCCGTGCTCCATATACATAAAACAATTTAAAGGAGGAGTTAGTTTTGCGCTCCACATTCATGGGATTAGAAGCAAGTAAGAGAGGACTTTTTACACAACAAAGTGCACTCTACACGACTGGTCATAATATTTCCAATGCCAATACAATAGGCTACACGCGTCAACGGGTGAATATGGCTTCCACATTAGGTTATCCAGGCGCAGGTTTGAACTCTCCAATGACAGCAGGACATATTGGGACAGGCGTGGAAGCGACATCGGTCCAACGTATTCGAGATGAATTTATCGATCGCCAATATCGTCAAGAAACAAATAAATTAGGATATTGGGAATCGAAAGCAAATGCAATTTCACAAATGGAAGATGTTATGTCTGAACCGTCGGAATATGGTTTAAACGAAGCCTTCAATTTATTCTGGAGTTCCTTACAAGATGTTAGTACTAACCCGGAAGATTCAGCTGCACGGAAAGTTGCCATTCAAAGGGCAGAACATTTGGCTGATACGTTTAACTACCTTGATACACAATTAAAACAAATTCAAGGAAATATCGGAAATGAAATTGATGTATCCACTACTCAAATCAATTCAATTTTGAAACAAATTGCTGAAATTAATAAACAAATTCAAGCTGTAGAGCCAAATGGTTATATGCCGAATGATTTATACGATGCACGAGATACTTTGCTTGATGAGTTAAACGAATACATACCAGTTTCAGTTGAACGAGTAAAATCTGGTGGGAACGCTTTAGAAATTGCAGAAGGTAGTTATAAAATTACTTATAAAACTGCTGATGGTACAACGATGACTTTAGTTGATGGAAAAGACTATGCAGAACTGAAGGCATTAGATACTGCAGGAAATAAAGTAGATGGAAATGTGGATGACGCAGCAACGAAAGGGTATAATCCATTTGCCCAAATTGTTGTTTCTAATATTGGAAATCCACCCGATAGTACAACGACTCAAGGGAGTTTTGAAGAAGCAGATTTTGAGAATTCTAAAGGTAAACTGCTATCATTAATTAATTCGTACGGTTTCAAAAATACAGATAGTCCGACAACTGAAGGGTACTATCCTGAAATGTTAGCGAATTTAGATAAATTAGCCCAAGTATTTGTGGAAGCATTTAATACAGTACATCAAGCAGGTTATACATTGAATTCTACAAATGATTCGACAGCTCCAGACGGGGGACTATTCTTCGTAGGAGAAGGTGCAACAGCAACTTCTGCTGGAACTATAACGGCAGGTACAATTAAAGTAAGCGCTGAAATTAAAAATGATCCTAAAAAAATTGCTGCATCTTCCGCTCCAGGTGAAGAAGGAAATGGGAAATGGGCAACTGAATTAGCGAACTTACAAAGTAAGGCAGTAGGAGCTAATGGATTTACAATTGATTTAGATCGTACGAACCCTAACGATGCAAATGTTACTTACACGCCGACAACGGATCTAGATGGTGCTACTTTCCAATCCTTCTATGAAAGTTTAATCGGACAATTGGGAGTAGATGGACAAGAAGCAGCCCGTCTACAATATAATTCAGAAACGATTCGTTTAACTGTTGCAAATAACCGTGCTTCCATGAGTTCTGTCTCATTAGATGAAGAAATGACGAATATGATTACATTCCAGCAAGCGTATAATGCCAATGCGCGAATGATTACAGTCATTGATGAAACACTAGATAAAATTATTAACGGCATGGGCCGTGTTGGATTATAAAATAGAATTCCAATTTAGATGTAAAGAAAGGAGATTGTTATGCGCGTAACCCAATCTATGTTATCTAATAACATGCTAAGAAATTTAAGTACTAGCTATTCGAAAATGTCTGAGTTACAAAATCAAATTAATACAGGCTCTAAAATTACTCGCCCTTCCGATGACCCGGTCATTGCTATTAAAGGTATGAGTTATCGAACAGATTTAAATAAAGTTAGCCAATTTGAACGAAATATGAACGAAGTTAATTCCTGGTTAGATTCATCCGATGATGCATTAGGACAAGTAGGGGACGCTTTAAACCGAGTAAAGGAATTGGTTGTCCAAGCTGCTAATGATACGAATACTGCAGATGATCGTCAAAAAATTAAACTTGAAATCGATCAAATTCGAAGTCAAATTCAAGATGTCGCCAATACAAAAATTGCTGATAAATATATTTTTAATGGAACGAAAACCCAATCTCCATTGTTCGTCAATGGTGAATTAAATCCAGAAACCTATGACAGCTCGACAGGTGAATTTATTTCTGCAACATCAGGAGAAGTAAATATGGAAGTATTTGATGGAATTCAAATACAGGTAAATACGTCTAATGGTACAGAACTATTTAAAAATGTAGATGATTTAATGGCGAATATTTCTTCGGCACTGGATGCATCTGACGGTGAGGAAATTGGAAATCTATTAGGCGGTCTAGCAGATGGTACTGACGATACTTTATCTGAACTTCAAAATAAAGTGTTAGAGGCTCGCGCAGATGTTGGAGCTCGACAAAACCGAGTGGAAATGATGACGAATCGCCTCTCTTTACAGGAAATTAATGTGACAAAACAAATGTCGCAAAACGAAGATGTTGATTATGCTGAAGCAATCACACAAATGATTACCTATGAATCGATTCATCAAGCATCCCTTTCTGTAGGAGCAAAAATCATTCAACAAACTTTAGTCAATTTTTTATAATTTTCACATGGCGTTTGGACATACTTGTTCAAACGCTTTTATTAAAAGAAGGTGAATAAGTTGAATTTCCCTAAGCTTCATATAACGAAAACTGATATAAAACTGAATATGCATATTCAAGATCCTGTTCAAATCATTCGACAACCAAAGGCCAATCAAACGATAAAGCAGCCTAATGGAAAATTAAATATTGAAACAACAAAAGGAAAGCTTGAAATTGATCAGTCGCAAGCTTGGCAAGATTTAGGACTGTTAACACCGAAAGAATCGGTCCAAAAATATGTGGCTGATGGCAGACAGGCAGTATTAAAGGGGATAGCGAAGGCAGTACAAGAAGGGCGACAAATTTTGGAGAATAGTGGAAAGGGCCAGGGGAGAGCGATTATAGCTAATATTGCTAAGCAAAATCATGGTCCCCATCGAGTACCAATGAACATTAAATTCGTTCCATCCGTCGGTTCTGTTAAAATAGATTATACGCCAGGTAAGGTAGAAACAAATTATACACCGCAGAAACCTGAAATAGACGTTCAAATTAATCGACCTATATATGATTATAAACAAGGAAAAGTAACCCACGAAGTAGTACAACGTCCATCAATAGATATTGATTTCATTGGATAAAAGGAGCAATTAATATGAATATAAAAACAAAATTTTTAGGAGAAGTAGAAATAAACGATGGAGATATTATTACGTTTGAATACGGACTTCCAGGTTTTCCTGATTTAAAAAAGTTTGTCCTTCTTCCTATAGATGGTGACCTTCCGTTGGCGGTACTTCAATCAACGGAAAAAGCAGAAATTGGGTTTGTCGTTGCTTATCCTTTCGCTTTTAAAAAGGACTATGAATTTGATATAAGTGATGAAGATAAAGAAGATTTGAAAATTGAGAAGGAGGAAGATGTGATTGTTTATTCCATTGTAACTCTAAAAGAAACTTTCCTAGAATCCACATTAAATCTATTAGCACCGATTGTTTTTAACGTGAATAAAAAGCTTGGAAAACAAATTGTGTTACAAGATAGTGCAGCGTACCCATTAAGATTTCCAATTAGTACATTGGAAGGAAGTGCAAAATAATGCTTGTCCTATCCCGTAAAAAAAACGAATCAATCATGATTGGTGATCATATCGAAGTGAAGATTTTATCGGTTGATGGTGATCAAGTTAAACTAGGTATCGTTGCACCAAGAAATGTAAAAGTCCATCGTTCTGAAGTATTTCAAGCGATTCAAGATCAAAATAAAGAAGCATTAAATACAAATGTAAATTTACTTGAACAATTGAAAAAAAAATAACTTACCTCCACTCGGTCATGCTGGGTGGGTTTTTTATGTAACTCAAAAAAATTGAAAAAAATTTTTTTCAAAATCTATTAAACTAATTTTAAATAGGACGATATTAGTAATGTAAGGCGATGGTACTATTCCAAAGCCAAGCAATTCCACACGGATGTGGATTATCTAATAAAAATTCAAGGAGGAATTCTAAATGAGAATTCAACACAACATTTCAGCTTTAAACACTCACCGTAACCTAGCTTTCAACAACACTCAAGCTTCTAAAAACCTTGAGAAATTATCTTCAGGTTACAAAATTAACCGTGCTGGCGACGACGCTGCTGGTCTTGCTATCTCTGAAAAAATGCGCGGACAAATCCGTGGTCTTGACATGGCGTCTAAAAACGCTCAAGACTCAATCTCTTTAATCCAAACTGCTGAGGGTGCTCTTAACGAAACTCACTCAATTTTACAACGTATGCGTGAATTAGCAGTTCAATCTGCAAACGACACAAACGTAACTGCTGACCGTGAAGCATTACAATTAGAAATCCAATCTTTATCTGATGAGATTACACGTATTGCAGAAAACACTGAGTTCAACACTCAAAAATTATTAGACGGTACTTTCAAAGGTACTCGTACAGATGCAGTTTCTGGTGGAAATGCTACTGCTGTTGGTGGTAAACAATTCCATATCGGTGCTAACTCAGGTCAAAGCATTAACTTATCTATCGGTACAATGACTGCAGGTGCTTTAGGTGTATCTGTAACTGCTGCAGCAAGTGTATCTGAGGGTGGTACTGCTGGTATTAACATCACTACTCAATCTGCTGCAGATAATACAATTACAATCGTTGACAAAGCTATTAACACAGTATCTAAAACTCGTGCATCTTTAGGTGCGGTTCAAAACCGTTTAGAGCACACAATCAACAACTTAGGTACAACTTCTGAAAACTTAACAGCTGCTGAATCACGTATCCGTGATACTGACATGGCTGCAGAAATGATGAGCTTCACTAAGAACAACATCTTAATGCAAGCTGCTCAATCTATGTTAGCTCAAGCTAACCAACAACCACAAGGTGTACTTCAATTATTAGGTTAATTTTTAACCATAAGAAACAGAAGAGGTTTTCCTCTTCTGTTTTTTTTATCTTCATTTATATATGAAACGGACGATATTTAATATGAGGTGGAGATTTTGACTGAATACATTTTAAACATAGAGGTTGCCAAATCAGGCGATGAAACGTTAAAAATAAATGAATATCATGTACATAGTAAATATAATCCGATCATAGAATCCGAGCGAATTGCAGAAAAAGAATATAGTATGAACTGTACCCATATTATTTTTGGATATGGGAAAGGGTATGTCGTTGATAGTTTACTTAGAAAAATGAAAAATGAGTCAATCATCATTGTTGACCCTTTAATTGAAATGGGGAAAATTCAAATTGATGAACGCCATAAAAACAGTGAAAAAGTGTTCTATTGGGGAGAAAGTACAGTAAATACTTTAGGTTATTTGATTTCAACTATTTCAGAGGGGAAAGCATTAAAGATAAAGGTTATTTTAACCCCAAATTATGATAAGTTATTTGTAAAAAACTATCGGGATCTGTTAGTTTACTTGCGGGATTTTCAAAATAAAACACAAATTAATTATAATACGGAAGTGTTTTTTGCTAATCAATGGCAACGGAACTTTTCCATTAATGTCCCGATGATTGCTAAAGATGAATCTTTATCTGTTTTACATAATCAGTTTGATTTACCGGTAGTGTTAGCAGCGGGAGGACCATCTTTAACGAAACAACTCCCTTTGCTCAAAAAAATTCAAGAACATGTGATTATTATTGCTTCCGGTTCTACTGTCAATTCCCTATTAGCGGCAGACTTGGAACCAGATTTTGTCCTTTCAATTGACGGAGGGGAACCAAATTATAAACATTTTAAAGATCTCCAATTTGATAAAGCGAGATTAATATATTCGCCTTATAATCATTCCGGTGTTCGAAAATCCTTCCGAAAAAGAGGCTACGTATTTACACAAGTGAATCAAGAGGAAATAGGTAAGTACTTATTAGATAATATAGGAATTAATTTACCTGTTTTAGCTGGCGGAGGAACTGTTGCCCATTATGGTGTAACGGTTGCAAGGTTGTTAAATTCCGGTCCTATTGCAATGATCGGGCAAGATTTAGCCTATACAAATAATCAAACCCATGCAAAAGGAAACAAATTTGCAAAAGAAGTTGAAGATATTACGAAATTAAATAAAGAACTAATACCAGTTGAAGGATACTATGGAGAAGAAGTTATCACATCTCGTGATTTTTTATCTATGAAAATGGTATTTGAAGAAATTATTCGTTTTTATAAACCACTTGTACCTATATTTAATTGTACGGAGGGTGGAGTGAAACTAAAAGGGTATGAACAACTTCCATTCCAAGATTTTGTTGACACTTATGTTGATACAAATAAAGTGAAAAATTTAGATCATCTAGATAACAATAATGCAATTTATAAAACAGACAAAGAAGTTGTAGACATTTATAAAAAGGAGTTGAAATTAATAGGGGATCTAGAAAATCTGTTAATTAAAGGAATCCATGTTTTACATAAAGTAAAAAACAATACATTCTTTGATCAACATACACTTAATTTGTTCGATAAAATTGAAAAGGAAATAAATCAAAAGTCGAAAAAAATCCAAGTTCATTTTCTTATTGGTCCAATTACAATTGAAGTTTCGAATTGTTATTTGGAGAAACCGAATGAAACGCAAAAGGAAGCTTTTGATCGAGTATGGAATCAGACTTATACTTTATACAAACGTTTATTAGAAGCTTTCGATAAGGTAAAAGTCAATTTAAGGGATGTTATTACTGAAATTGAAAATTAGGAGTGGGAAAGTTGCAAAACGTCGTACTAGAAGTAATTGAAAGTTATAATGAATATTTAAATAAATTACCGAGCGGTTGTATAGCAATTGCAAATAAATTGCGAGACGACCAAATTCAATCAGCATTATCAAGTGTAAAGGATTTTTCAGAAGGGGTAATTTGGCTGACGGAAGCAGCTGAATTATTAAAGAAAAATGAAGTAAATGTTACATCGAATATAGATAAAATCCATGAGTTTTTGACGGAAATAAACAATGCATTAGAAATTCAAGATTTTCATTTAGTTGCTGATTTATTTGAATATGAAATTGCCGAATTTTTCGAGCAATATAGTAGAATTGTGATTGAACAATGATATTTGAAATTGGTTTAGCTAGAGATGGTCATCAAACACTTACTGTTGACGGTATTCACATTTATAGCAAATATAAGCCAATAGACCATGCAGAGGCATTTATAGAAAAAGAACTGGATTTAAATGCTGAAGGCTATTTTTTATTAGGCCTAGGATTGGGGTATCATTTAAAAGCGATTATAAATAAAGTGAAATGTAAAAAAATCTTTGTTTTATGTGTAGATGAACAAGAACATAAAATATTTTCGAATTCTACTATTTCTAGGCAGATTTTAAATCTTCCAAATGTTCATATTGTCTACAATCCAAAAGATATTAAACTGAATAATAACTATCAAATGATTATTCCAAATGCATGGTTACAAGTATTAAATAAATCGAATCCTCTATACAACTTTTTAGCGGATATAAAAATTAAACAAGAAAGCTACAGCAATCAAAAAAAACTTTTGGACGAAAATTTTTCGAATAATATAAGATTAAATGATAAAAACTTAAAACATTATCTATCTGAAACGAAACGGGATAATAAAATAGCTTGTTTAGTTTCGAGTGGTCCATCACTCAATGAAACAAAAACCTGGATAAAAAATGTAAGAGAACAACTCTATATTTTATGTGTAGGTTCGGCATTAAAAGTTTTGTTGAAGGAAGGTATTAAACCAGACGCTGTAATCATCTCTGATCCTAAGAAAAATATTATACAGCAGTTAGAAGGTACTAATTTTGATGGGGTACTATTTTACTTAAGTACAGCGAATTATGAAGCAACTTCAAATTATTCATATACGAGATATATATTATTTCAATCTGGTTTTAAGAAAGCAGAAGAAATTGCAAAACAAAATAATATTCCTTTAGTGGAAACAGGTGGTTCTGTTGCAACAACTGGGTTTAGTACTCTAAAATTTTTAGGCTTCGATACAATTGTTCTTTTCGGACAAGATTTAGGCTTCAAAGAAAATAAAACCCACGCAACTTTTTCGACATCTGGAAGAACGGTTTCTAAAATGGAAAACTTAATTAAAGTTATTTCGAACAAAGGGGAAGAAATATATACAACCCCCAATTTGCATTCTTATCTTATGTGGTTTAATTCGATAATGAAATATTCAACCGGTATGAGGGTTTATAATACGGCATTAGATGGAGCGGAAATTCATAATGTAGAAGTCATCAATGAAAAACAGTTTTATAAATTAGTTCATTCAAAATAGTAACTAATAATGTATAATGATGGGAATAATTTAAACCTATGGAAACATAGGTTTTTTCTTTATTTTTAACGAAAATAACCGATAGTAGTAATAGAAATTTCGATACAATTCTACATAAAGAAGTTGACGATATATGAAATTAAAAGTTTATCTTCATTAAATGCTAGATTAAAAGCCAAAAAAATGATACGTATTGGAGAAAATTATGAAGCAAATTGGAATTATAACATTAAGTGGCTATGATAATTACGGTAACCGACTACAAAATTTCGCAATGGAAAATTTATTTAAAGAATATGGACAAGTTGAAACACTTTTTCAAAGAAGTGGTTCAAACTATTCTCCTTTAAATAAAAATTCATTTTTCTATAATTATAATTTGTATAAAGAAGATTATTCGGATGAAGAGTTAATCAACAAAATTGTTGATAGTACCCCTGATCTAAATTATAAAAATTTAAGGATTAAAAGGTTTATAAAATTCAAGAAATTTAGTGAAACAAATTTAAATGAAATTGATAATGGAATACTAGGTAATGAATATATCTCAGAGGAGATTTGTAATCAATTTGATTTATTAGTTGTAGGTAGTGATCAAGTATGGAACCCTCAATGGCTCGAACATAATATTAATTGTTTAATTCCAGTAGAAACTAAAGCAGTAAAAGTGTCTTATGCAGCTAGTTTCGGAATCTCACCAGAGAGTGAAATGGATTTGTCAGAAATAAAATTACATCTAAAAGACTTTAAAGAAATAAGTGTCAGAGAATTTGCAGGATTAGATATACTCTCAAATATAGGTGTAGAAAAGGGACAATTAGTATTAGATCCTACGATGTTGTTAGCTAGACATGAATGGGAAAGTTATTTATATCCTCATAGAGAAAAACCAACTGCCCCTTATATTTTTGTATATATTTTAGGTGAAACTACTGAGGAAATGAAAAACTTCATTGAAACTGTTAAAAGGGAGTCAAAATTAGAAGTTGTTACAGTCAATTCATATGAGGAAGAAAAATATTATGATGCAGATCCATTTGAATTTTTAGATTATATTAGTAGTGCTCAATTAGTGATTACGGACTCATTCCACGGAATCGTTTTTTCTAATATTTTCAACACCCCTTATGTCATTTTTGAAAGAAAGAGTAATTTACCAAGTATGAATTCTAGAATAGAAACTTTAGATAAGTTGTTTAAAGTTCAAGCTAGAAATGCAACTTTAATAAATAATAAAAAGATTGATGAAATTTTAGAACAAGATTTCAGTTACTATAATTCCAACATTCAAAAATACAAAGATAGATCTTTTAATTTTATAAAGAAAATTTTTGAAGGGATTAACTAAGATATGCTTAAAGAACTTAAAAATATTTTAGATGGAGATTATTGTATCGGTTGTGGTTCTTGTACTCTGTTTAATGAGAATTTACAGATCAAATTAACTTCCGATGGAAAATATAAATTAAATGTAACAAATCCCATTGAAAAAGAAGTAGAAAATGAAATATTGTCAGTTTGTCCTTTTTCAAATGCTTCTAAAAACGAAACAGAAATGGGGGAATTGTTATTTTCTAAAAACAATCATTACAATGAACTTACTGGCTATTATTTAAATCTTTATGCAGGTAGTGTTTTAAAAGGAGATTTTCGGAAAAATGGCAGTTCGGGTGGAATGGTTTCTTGGATTATTTCAAAATTACTTGAAGAAAATGAAATTGATAGAGTTATACATGTAAAAGAAAGTAACGATAATGGAAATGTAATGTTTGAATATAATATTTCTAGTACCATTGATGAAATTAAGCGTGGGGCAAAATCAAAATATTATCCAATAGAAATGTCAAAAGTTCTATCCTTTGTTGAAAATAATCCAGGTAGATATGCAATCGTTGGAGTACCTTGTTTCATTAAATCTTTAAGGAATTTATCCTTAAAGAAAACGAATATACAAAAAAGATTAAAATATATGATTGGGTTAGTTTGTGGACATTTAAAAAGTACTTATTATACTGAAATGATTAAACTGCAAACTCCGATAGAAGAATTAGAAAAGATCAATTTTCGATATAAATTACCAAATAAAAATGCTAATGATTATGCAGTAAAATTAGAAGGTAAAACGAATTCCGAAAGTATAGAGTCTGTCATTCCAGTAAATGAATTATACGGTACAAACTGGGGAACGGGTTTTTTTAAATATAATGCATGTGACTTCTGCGATGATGTCTTTGGTGAAACAGCTGATATTGTAGTTGGAGATGCATGGCTACCTGAATTTATAAATGATGATAAAGGTACAAATATAGTCATTGTTCGCAATGAATTAATAAATAACATGATAAAAAAAGGGATAAACGATCAAAGTTTAGATTTAAAAGTGATGTCTCCTAATGAAATAATCAAATCACAAACTGGTGGAATAAGACATAAGAGAGAAGGATTATCTCAAAGATTATATAATAAAATTTCAAATCGGCAATGGGTCCCTAAAAAAAGAGTAGAACCAAAAGAAACAAGTAGGGCTGAGGTATATAATTTAAGGGAAAAAATTAATAATGAGTGTACCCCTGTTTTAAAAGATGCGATTGAAAAAAATGATTTTTCCATCTTTACCGAAACCTTTAAAAGTCTAGAATATCAGTTAAACTTAATATCTTCCCCGGTAAATCAAATGTTTAATGCTAGTAAAGTGATCGAATTTGTCCAAGACAATCAAAATATTTTTATATGGGGATCGGGGATTTCGGGACAAGTTATTTTATACAATTTACATAAAGCAGGATTAAAAGTATCAGGTTTTATTGACAGCAATGCGAAACTTGTAGGAAAAAAAGTTAATGGATTAAATGTTTACTCGATTGAGGAGGCTTTAACGATGAATAATTTGAAAGTGTTGATTTCTCCGATAGATTACTACAAGCAAATTTCGATGACATTAAATGAAAATGGTTATAAAGAGGATATTGACTATATTGATCCATATTTTCGATAAATAGAATTGATAAAAGCTTTTTCCTTTAAAATACTAACTAGTTTATTTGGCGAAGTGCAACATAAATTATGGATGTTAAAAATTGTAAGTATCTGAGAAATTTTTCAAACCTATGATTTCATAGGTTTTTCTTTATTTCTAGTAAAAATATCCGATAATAATAATATAATTTTCGATAAAATTTGACAAAGTGAAATTGATTGGAGTAGTTTTGATGAATATTTTAGATGATAAAACAGTATTAGTAACTGGTGGGACAGGATCTTTCGGTAAAAAGTTTGTCCGAAAAGCATTAGATTCAAATGTGAAAAAAATTATTATTTTTAGTCGTGACGAATTAAAGCAATATGAAATGAAACAAGAATTTGACGATAGCCGACTACGTTTTTTCATAGGGGATGTTCGCGATAAAGAAAGATTATATCGTGCATTTGATGGAGTCGATATTGTAATCCATGCCGCTGCGATGAAACATGTGGATGCTTGTGAGTATAATCCTTTTGAAGCAATTAAAACAAATATTCATGGTGCACAAAATATAGTGGAAGCAGCAATCGATCGTGGTGTCGAAAAGGTGATTGCCCTTTCAACGGATAAAGCGTGTAGTCCAGTTAATTTATATGGTGCTACTAAATTAGCATCAGATAAATTATTTGTTGCTGCCAATGCTTACGTTGGTGATAAAAAAACACGCTTTTCTGTAGTACGTTATGGAAATGTTGTTGGTAGTAGGGGAAGTGTTGTACCTTTCTTTAAAAAAATTCGCCACACAGGTGTACTTCCAGTAACAGATGAACGGATGACCCGTTTTTGGATTACTTTAGATCAAGGGGTTCAATTTGTTCTCGATAATTTAGAACGTATGCATGGTGGCGAGATTTTTGTACCAAAAATTCCGAGTATGAAAGTTGTCGATTTAGCTAAAGCAATCGCGCCAGAATGCGAAATTAAAATTATCGGTATACGTCCAGGTGAAAAGCTACATGAAGCGATGATAATGGAAGATGATGCGCGTCATACTATCGAATTTGAAGATTATTACGTTATCCAACCAGAGTTTCCGTGGTGGTCAAAATCAAATACAAACAATGGAAAAGAATTACCTGACGGTTTTGCTTATACAAGTGATTCAAATACTGAATGGTTAACTGTAGAAGAATTAGAGAAACTAGCAAATAATCTTAATGATTAAATAAAGCTATCTTTCCTAAAAACAGGGGAGGTAATTTGTTGGGAAAAGTCAGCGTAATCATGCCTGTTTATAACGGAGAAAAGTATATTAAACAAGCAATAAATAGTGTATTTAATCAATCATATAAGGATATAGAGTTAATTATTGTCGACGATGGTTCAACAGATTCAACATCGGTTATGATTCATAAAATAATAGAAGATAACAAACATTTTGATATAAAGTATTTTAATCAAGAAAATAAGGGACCTTCGATTGCTAGAAATGTTGGAATAAAAAATGCTAAAGGTAAATACATCGCTTTATTAGATTCAGATGATTACTATCACCGTGATAAAATTTATGAACATGTGAAGTATTTGCTTGAAAATCCTAGCATTGATATTGTTTATGGCGATTTGACAATAGTTAATAGTGAAGGTGAAATTCAAAATCTATTAAAAGCAGAAATGCCTTCAGATAACCGTAATCTATTTCTAGCATCGATGTTGTTTAGACAATTTATCCCTGGACCAGCAACTTTAGTTGGGAAAAGAGAGTGCTTTATTAATACCCCATATAATCCAGACATTATCCATGCGGAGGATTATGATTTAACAATTAGATTAGCAATGAAATACAAATTTGCTTATGTGCCAGGGGGAATCTATTATTGCCGTAGACATAATATGAATCTTTCAAATAATCATGGGGCTCAATTGCAATCTGAAGTTGAAATTGTAAGAAAGATTGGTAAAGAGTTTATTTGGAAAATTGTTGAGGACACTCCACTAAATGAAGCTAATAAAAATTTATTATTTGCTAAAGTTATGATAAAAATAGGGAATTATCAAGAAGCTTTTGGAAAATTAATTCATTTAAAAAGTAAAGATGATATTATCAATTTTTATTTAGGTAATCTATTGTATTATGAATGTAAATATAAGGATGCAATTAGTTATTATCAATTAGCAATAGAAGAAAATAGTACAATGGCAGAAGCTTTTAATAACATGGGAGTTTGTTATGCAACGTATGATGTTACGAAAGCGAAGAAATCTTTTTCAACTGCATTAAATTTAAGGCCCAATTATTTAGATGCTCAATATAATTTGAAGGCTATAGAAAGTAAATTAGATAATTTTAGATTTACAAAAAGAGAATTGAGGAAAGAGCTAATAAGCTATACTTTGTAAATAATAGGCACTAATTTACAACGTAAATTTTTAAATAAAAGCGATAACCAATTAAAGGTTATCGCTTTATTTAAAGAAGGGGGGTTTTCAGTTTGAAGATTTTAGTTACAAGTATTGGTAATAAGATTCCTCTTATTGAATGTATAAAAAAAACGTCAGGCTTATTTGTCATTGGAGCGGATATCAATGCTAATGTTATGAGTAAATATTTCGTCGATGAATTTTGGCAAATGCCTCGATTAAATGAACTACATATTTCAGATTTTATTAAAAAAATGCAACAAATCGAATGTTTTTATGTCCTACCAACAAGGGAAGAAGACTTAAAATACTTTTCAAAGTATCAGGAAGAATTAAAAAATGTAGGAATTAACGTACTCGTTTCATCTTTAGATGCTATTAATATAGTTACAGATAAATATTTATTCAGTACATATTTAAACAAATTACAACTAAATGCCATTCCTACTACCCTTTGTTTAAAAGATATCAACTCAAATGATTTATATGTCATAAAAGAAAGATACGGTGCTGGGTCAAAAAATTTATACTTAAATTTAACGAAAGATGAGTTGCAAAGTGTTTTGCCAAATTTATATTCACCTATAATCCAGCCGATGATTGATGGTACTGAGTATAGTATTGATTTATATATAACGAAAACGAAGAAAGTGAAGGCAGTTATTGTTAGAAAGCGGACATTAGTAATAGACGGTGAGTCACAAATTACAGAAATTATAGATCATCCTAAACTAGAAAAATTAATCTGTAGAGCTGCAATAGCTTTAAATTTAGAAGGACATGTGATGTTCCAAGCAATTGAAGATAAAAATGGTGAACTATGGATTATCGAATGTAATGCTAGAATCGGTGGTGCATCGACATTAAGCATTTATGCAGGTCTTGATACATTTAACTGGTGGATTGCAGAATGTAACGGAGAAACTATTGATGATTGGTCAGTTCAACTTAAAAAATTGAAGCAAATTCGATATAAAAAGGATTTAATAATATGAAGAAAATAATTGTTTTTGATATGGATGATACATTGTATGATGAGTATGATTTTGTGAAAAGTGGATTTCGGGCAGTTAGTGAGTTTTTAGAAGAAGAGTTTCATGTCAAAAAAAATGAGGTTTATGATTGGATGTGGAACCGACTGCAACAACAAGGGCGTGGCGCTATTTTCGACGACGTACTTAAAGAATATGGTTTTTATAAGAAAAAACTAGCTCAAAAATGTGTATCTATTTATCGATTACATAAACCAAATATACAATTACCCCAAAACACTATAAATACATTAGAAAATTTAAGAAGTTTCCCTCTGTATCTAGTTACCGATGGGCATAAATTAGTTCAATATAATAAGGTTTTAGCGCTTAAATTAGAAAATTACATGGAGAAATGTTACATCACATACAGATATGGGAGGAAACATAGTAAGCCGTCTCCTTATTGTTTTCAATTAATTGCGAAACGGGAGAAAGTTGAACCGGAAAATATTGTTTATATTGGTGATAACCCGTCTAAAGACTTTGTAGGTATCAAAAATTTAGGATTTCGAACGATAAGAATAATGACAGGGCAACACGCACATAAACAATTGACTTCTGAATATGAGGCAGAGTTACAAATTCAAAATATTACAGAACTCCCTATTGCTCTGAAAAAAATATGGCCAGAAGTAGAGGTTTAAACTATGAAAACAATCGTAATAATTCAAGCTCGAATGGGATCGTCACGTTTGCCAGGAAAGGTGTTAAAGCCTCTTGGAAATGTAGATGTTCTAACTTATGATATTGAACGATGTCGAGCAATACAAGGTGTTGATGAAGTGATAATTGCTACGTCACATTTACAGCAAGATGATGCAATCGCTAAATGGTGTGAAGAGCATCGTGTTCCATACTTCCGAGGTTCTGAAGACGATGTGTTGGATCGCTATGTTCAATGTGCAAGGGCATATGAACCTGATTATATCATGCGTGTAACATCCGATTGTCCGTTTGTAGACTATGAAATGGCAAGTGATATTGTTGCACTAATGGAAAAAGAACGAAAAGACATCGTGATTGTTGAAGGCGAGCTACCTCGTGGATTAGTTGTCGAATTAATTTCTTACGATGCATTACTTCATATCCACAAAGTTGGAAATGAAGGACGCCATCGTGAACATGTGACGTACTACGCATATGAGTTCCCAGAGCAATTTGAGGCAGTTCGTTATCAAGCTCCTTCTAATCGTACCGCACCTGAACTACGCATTACCCTTGATACGGAGGAAGATTATGAACTTATAAAAGCTGTTGCTGAACATTTTCAACATCCATTAGTATCGAGCGCAGATGTCATCCAATATTTAAATGCAAATCCTGAAGTGGCAAAATTAAATGCCCATATTGAGCAAAAGCCGGTGATTTGATTTGAAAAAAGTGATTATTCGTACCGATGCTTCCATACAAATAGGCAGTGGTCATGTCATGAGATGCCTTACTATTGCAGAAAATTTAAAAAGGCAAGGTTGCTTAGTTAGTTTTTGGATGGAACCACTACAAGGAAATTTAATCGATTATGTAAAAGAACAAGGATTTGAGCATATTCTTGAAGCTGAACATGCTGACTTATACATAGTAGACCACTATGGTATTGATGAGAAATGGGAAAACATCCATAGGAAATATACAAATAAAATAATGGTCATCGATGACTTAGCTAATCGCAGCCACGATTGTGACCTATTACTAGATCAAAATGTTGTACCAAACTTTGAAAAACGTTATAAAACATTGATTCCTCAAAATTGTAAAACTTTACTTGGACCAAAATATTTAATCTTAAGAGATGAATTTATTAAAGCTCGTCAACTTTTCAATGGTGAAAAAAGAAATGTGGAACGTTTACTCATCTTTATGGGAGGAACAGATCCGACCAACGAAACGATGAAAGTGTTACAAGCATTAACTGAAACATCTCCTATTTTTCACCATGTAGATGTTGTCGTTGGAAACGGTAATATCCAAAAAGATAAAATTAAAAAGATTTGCCAAGAAAGAGGTTATTATTATCACTGTCAAATCCCATATATTGCGAGTCTTATGCAACAAGCGGATTTTTCAATTGGTGCTGGTGGCTCGACAACTTGGGAACGTTGTTATGTAGGGCTTCCTTCATCAAGTACAATTGTTGCAGAGAATCAAAGGGAAGCAACGAAATATGCTGCTGAATTAGGGGCGGTATTAAATTTAGGATGGCATAACGAAGTAACTGTAGAGATGTATAGCAATCTACTAAATACTTTAAAAATTGAAAAGCAACCATTGGATAAAATAAGAAAAATGGGCTTATCTTTAACAGAAAATGAAGTTCCAAATCCTTGGATAAATGAAATAATGGAGTTGTTAGCATGATTAAAATAGGGAACAAAGAAATTGGCCGTCATACAAAGCCGTTTATCATTGCAGAAATGTCTGGTAATCATAATCATTCTTTAGAACGAGCATTACATCTAGTTGATTTAGCTGCAGAGGCAGGTGTAGATGCATTAAAACTCCAGACTTATACACCTGACACGATAACGCTGGATGTACATACTGGAGAATTTTTTATTTCTCATGACTCGAACCTTTGGAAAGGTCAATCTCTTTATAACTTATATAAAGAAGCATATACGCCGTGGGAGTGGCATGAAGCGATTTTTAATCGTGCAAAGGAACACGGCCTCCTTGCATTTAGCTCACCATTTGATGAAACGGCGGTTGATTTTTTAGAGACGTTGAACGTACCTGCTTATAAAATTGCGTCATTCGAAAACGTATCAATACCACTTATTCGAAAAGTAGCTCGAACTGGTAAACCACTCATTATTTCAACTGGGATGGCAACAGCTGCAGAATTAGATGAAGCAGTTCGTGCTGCACGTGATGAAGGAAATGAGCAAATTATTTTACTAAAATGTACAAGTACTTACCCAGCGACTCCTGCTAATTCAAACTTAGCAACAATACCCCATATGCGTGAGTTATTCGGAACCGAAATGGGATTATCAGATCATACAATGGGTGTTGGCGTAGCAGTTGCAGCTGTTACATTAGGTGCTACAGTAATTGAAAAGCACTTTACAACATCCCGTGAAGAAGGTGGGGTTGACTCAGCGTTTTCCATGGAACCCCATGAGTTAAAAATGTTAGTCGAAGAGACAGAACGAGCATGGCAAAGTATCGGAAGGATAAAATATGGACCGACCGAAGCGGAAATAGCATCTTTAGAACATCGTCGTTCGTTATATATCGCTCAAGATTTAAAAGAGGGAGATATTTTAACAAAAGAAAATGTTCGAGATGTTCGCCCAGGTTTAGGATTACCGACGAAATATTACGATTTAGTTATTGGAAAAGCAATAAAAAAAGATGCACAAAAAGGTACACCATTAAGTTGGGATTTATTGCTATAAATTTATTTTGTAGAAGACTAAAAATAAACAATATACATTTTTGAAAATTGATTAAAAGAATTAATAGATTTAAAGTTTTCTTAAATTTTCATTAAATGTTAACTCAATTAGAGGGGAATTTGGCAATGAAAGTATCCGAATTTATTTCATATGGCCGACAATCCATAGATGAAGACGATATTAATGCTGTGATTGACACGTTACGTTCATCATTTTTAACACAAGGTCCTAAAATAGAAGAATTTGAAAGGGCTGTAGCTGAATATGTTGGTGTTAAATATGCGGTTTCCTTTAGCAATGGTACTGCTGCATTACATGGAGCTTGTTACGCAGCAGGTATTGGAGAGGGAGATGAAGTAATTACAACACCCATTACGTTTGCGGCAAGTGCAAATTGTGTTCGCTATGTTGGAGGAACCGTTGTATTTGCCGATATCGATTCAAAAACATATAACATCGATCCAATAGATATTGAAAAGAAAATTACGGCAAAAACAAAAGCAATTATCCCTGTTGATTTTACAGGGCAACCTGCAGATATTGATGCTATCAATCACATTGCTAAAAAACATAATTTAATTGTAATAGAAGATGGTGCCCATTCTTTAGGGGCAAACTATAAAGGTAGTAAAGTTGGAGCGAGAGCAGATATGACAATGTTTAGCTTTCATCCAGTAAAGCCTATTACTACAGGTGAAGGTGGCATCATTGTTACAAGCAATGAAACCTATTATAAAAAATTGATAAAGTTCAGAAGTCATGGGATTGAGCGTACAACTTATGGCGATTCACAAGGCGGCTGGTATTATGAGATGACTGATTTAGGTTATAATTACCGTATGACGGATATACAGGCAGCATTAGGACTGTCACAAATAAAAAAATTAAATTCACTTTTAGATAGACGTCGGGAAATTGCATCTATTTATACAGAAGCATTAAAAAAAATACCGGGTATTATAATACCTGAACAGCTTCCAGATACTGAGTCGGGTTGGCATTTATATATGATTCAACTAAAGGATGCAAACCGTAAACTAGTGTTTGAAAAGATGCGTGATGCGAATATTGGTGTACATGTACATTATATTCCTGTTTATTGGCACCCATATTATCAAAATTTAGGTTATAAAAGAGGAATATGTCCAGTTGCTGAAGAATGGTATGAGAGGGCTCTAACATTACCAATTCATCCATCTTTAACAAATGATCAAATTGCTTATATTATCGATACGCTTAAAAATTTAATATAAATAGGAAAGCTTGGGAACTTTGTAGTTTAAACTGTTCTCCAAGCTTTTTCTTATTGTTTCATACAGTACAAACAGTAGAAACGTATTCTTAATTTCAAATTTTCTCGAATTTTTTATGGAAATATAACTTTGAAAGCCGATATTAACTATACGAAACAATATAGATTGAACCATATACGTGCACTCAATTAATCAAGGAGGATGATAGTATGCGTATTTCGTCACAACATGCTGTAGAAAGTGCAACGGTAATGAAGACGGTTCAAAGTGCATCGATAGAACAAGTAGAGAAGCAAGGAAGCTCAAATACGACAACTATGACAAATCAACAAAATGCCACTTTGGAAAATAGTGAAGTAACGGAAGGAAAATTAAAACAAGCGGTTGATTCATTAAATGAATTTCTAGAAATTAACCATAATTCGGCAAAGTTTGTTTACCATGAAGGTTTAGAACGTTACTTCGTTCAAGTTGTAAATAAAGATACAGAAGAAGTAGTAAAAGAAATTCCACCCAAAAAACTGCTAGATGCATTTTATGAAATGCAAAAGCTAGTCGGAATGATCGTAGACGAAAAAATATAATTCATTGGAGGGTATATAAATGGTAACACGTGTAGGTGGGTTAGCATCTGGTATGGACATTGACTCGATTGTTGAAAAGTTAATGTCTGCTGAAAAAGCGCCTTTAAACAAGCTTTATCAACAACAACAAAAATACGAATGGCAACGGGATGCCTATCGAGAAATTAATACAGCTTTAAGTTCTTTTGATGATTTTTTATTCGATAATTATCGTCTATCAAGTAACTTTTATAAAAAAACAGTAACATCTTCCAATTCATCCTATGTAACTGCAACGGCTAGTTCCTCTGCTACAGGTACTATTTCGATTGATGGTGTAAGTCAATTAGCGAAATCAGCACAAGGAGTAGGGTCAACGATTGTAGCTACAGGTTCAAGTAAAATTACCGATTTAACCGGTTTAGCAAGTGGTTCCAAATTTACTTTAAGTGCGATTAATAGTAGTGGTACATTAAGTTCAAAAGAATTTACAATTGATGCAAATGAAACAGTTGATTCATTAGTTAAAAAAATTAATAGTAGCGATATTGGCGTTACTGCCCTTTTCGAGAACGGCAAACTTTCCATTACTGCAAAAAATATGGGGGATATCGAAAATGGAGCCGAGGTAACTGTATCGGCTGGAACGGGTGCTACTTTATTTAATAAGCTTGGTTTTGGTGATCAAACTGGCAACTTTGATAGTAGTACTTCTCTTGATTTAGCTTCTGGTGGTCAAAATGCGATCTTTTCTATAAATGGAATTGCGACTGAAAGAAGTTCCAATACATTTACTATAAATGGTTATACAGTAACCCTTAGCTCGACTTTTAATAATCAGTCTATAACAGCAGATTACACAAAAAATATGTACAATAATTACATTATTGCTTCTTCTGAGTATAATGATGCAATGAATAATTTGGATGCTGCTCAAAATGATGTATCGGCAAAAAAATCAGCTTTAAGTTCGAACATTCGTTCAGCGATTGACTCAGTTGAAACAGATGATGCATTAAATGCTTATTTAATGAATTTAGGAGAAAACGGAGCAGAAAAATTAAAGAAACTTTCTTCTTTGAATTTTGAGGATCCGGCTGTGTTAAAAACAGAACTGGAAGGCTTATATTCTGCCGATAGTGAAACAAATTTATTTACTGAATCTGAAGTGGAACAGTTAAAAAAGATGTTCATTTCTGAGACAGAAGCAACAGGAGATGCAGAAGCTTCTATTTCATTCACTTCATCAGCTTCGATTTTCAAAGGTTTGGCAGATAATTTAAATGGTGAAACAGATCAAACTTTTACAGATGTTAAAGCTTATTTCGATGCAAACAAACAATTAGAAACAAGTATCGTTAATGCTGAAACAGCTACAAATAATTTGAATTCAGCAAAGTCTACTTTAAGTGATGCTTTAACGAAAAACTATGGAATTACATACGATTTTAATACGAATAAAGCTTACGATTCTTCTAATAATGAAGTTGATTTAAATTCGTTCTTAAATAATGAAATAAGTAATGCAACAACTATTAACCCTGTTACACTTACTTCATCAACAGACGTTGATGATATGGTGGACAAAATTAAAAAGTTTGTTGAAACTTATAATGGGCTTGTAACGACAATTAATAGCAAATTAAAAGAGAGCTATGATCGTAATTATCCACCGTTAACAGACGAGCAAAAAGAAGAAATGTCTGAAGACGAAATTGAAAAATGGGAAGCAAAAGCTAAATCAGGTTTGCTAAGAAATGATTCCATTTTAACGAACGGTTTATATGGTATGCGTAGCTCATTTATGAATTCTGTAGCAGGTTTAGGTGATGCTACAATGGATTCTTTAGCAGAAATAGGAATTACGACATCTTCCACTTACTCGGATGGTGGTAAACTAGTTATTGATGAAGATAAATTGCGTAGTGCTATCGAAAAAAATCCAGACCAAGTGGCATCTATGTTTACACAAACAGGTTCTGTTACAAAGGATGAAAATGGAAAAACTGTTGACTCGCGCGGAATAGCCCAACGATTACGTGACGAACTAAAAGAGTTTACAACAGACATTGAGAAAAAAGCAGGGAAATCAACTTCAACAAATGATACGTTTACTTTAGGAAAACGTTTGAATGAAGTAGATAGCAGTATCAAGAGATGGTTAGATAAGTTAGAAAACATTGAAGAGCGTTACTGGAGACAGTTCACGGCAATGGAATCGGCCATTAACAAAGCAAATAGCCAAGCAAGTCTTTTCCAAACAGCATAAATTAATTCCTTTTGATTGGAGTAGACCAATGGATAATACACAGCAACTTTTACAAATATCCGCGAAACTATTGAAACATTTAACGAACATTCCTAAAGGGGAAGAGCGTTCCGAATTTATTGATGAAATCAACGACATGTTGGATGAGCGCGGTACGATTGTTGAAAAGCTTCGACAAGAAGGCTTTCAAATGGATCCAACAAATAAACTTCATACCACTTTAGTAGAGTTGGATAGTGGGATTCGAGCACGCCTAGACGATACGATGAAACTTGTGAAGCAAGATATGAAAGATTTGCAACAATCAAAGAAACATGAAAAACAATATATGAATCCGTATGCATCCGTTCAAGTAATGGACGGCATGTATTACGATAAGAAAAAATAAAGTATTTGTTAGCCAATTCAATAAAAATGAATAGGTAGATAATTACTTGGTATGAAAACTATAATGTATCTCTCTAAAGGAGTGTCCCATATTGGCAGTACAAAATTCCGCACTTAATGCTTACAAACAAAACAGTGTGACAACTGCTTCGCCTGGAGAACTGACGTTAATGTTATATAACGGCTGTTTGAAGTTTTTAACGAAGGCAAAAAAAGCAATAGAAGAACAAAACATCCAAGAAAAAAATACAAACCTTCAAAAGGCTCAAGCTATTATTCAAGAGTTGATGTCCACTTTAAATATGGACTATGACATTTCGAAACAAATGCTTCCGTTATATGAATATATGAATCGCCGTCTAATGGAGGCAAATGTGAAAAATGATACTGTGATTATCGATGAAGTCATTGGGTTAACAACTGAGTTTCGTGATACTTGGAAACAAGTAATTCAAATTACTCGTCAACAACAATATAGTAATACACAACAAGTTTAATCGTTGTGCAGGAAACAAGTCTTACATTTGTAAGGCTTTTTCTTTTACTTTAGTTTTGTTACTTAGAAATTTTGGCTCTATAATATTTGTTGGGGTTTAAAAAAATTTCATAAATAAAAAAGCACGTAATCACCGATTTCTATATACTTGAATTGTCGAGAAACAAGCAATGAAAGGTGATACGTGCAAATGAATTTTAACATGAATATTCCAGGATTAAAAGGTGTAACTGTTCATAAGGTGGAGGAGATGGGGGAACGTATTGTTCTACACGTTTCCATACCAAAAAAAGAACATCAATGTCCAGCATGCAAGAATATAACATCAAAAGTCCATGATTATCGAATTCAAAAAATTAATCATTTAAAATGGTTTGAACGATTAACCGTCCTTTTTTATAAACGTCGTCGTTATGTATGCCAATGTGGGAAACGTTTTTCAGAAAAATCCCCTTTCGTGGATAAATATCAACGTTTCTCGAAAGAATGGAATCAAGTTGTACGAATCCGTTCAATAAAGGCAAAAACATTTAAAGAAGCAGCTGAAGTACTTGGTACATCAAGCTCAACAGTGATTCGTCGCTTTAAAGAAGTAGTAAAGGAACAATTAAATGAAGGGGTTCATTTACCAAAATGTATCGCGATTGATGAATATAAAGCAGATACCGATGCGGGAACTTATCAATTAATTATTGCCAATGCGGAAACACATGAACCAATTGATATTTTACCAAATCGTAGAAAAGAAACCATTAAGGATTACTTGATGAAATACGGTGCAGATGTAGAAATTGTGGTTATGGACATGAATCCAAGCTTTAAAGCAGCAGTTAGGAAGGCGTTAAATCGCCCGATTATTATTGCGGATCGCTTTCATTATTGTCGTTATATTTACTGGGCACTAGATGAAGTACGTCGAAATGTTCAAAAAGAATGGCATGCATATGATCGAAAGAAATGTAAGAAAATGCGTCATGTACTATATAAACGATTTGATAAGTTAACAGAAACGAATCGTTGGTACTTAAATCGTTACATAGGAATGTCGAAGGAACTAAAGCAAGCCTATGAATTAAAAGAAGCTTACTGCGAATGGTTTGATTGGGCAAAAACTTCAAATGATTTGATAGAAATAAAAAAAAGATTAGAAGCCTTTTACCGAAAGGTAGAAAAAGCAAATATTCCGGCATTTTTAAAGGCCATTCAAACGCTAAAAAATTGGCAAGTTGAAATTTTAAATAGTTTAAGTTTTGGATATTCAAATGGTTTTTTAGAAGGAATTAATAATAAATCAAAAGTTTTGAAGCGTAATGCTTATGGTTTTAGAAGCTATGAACACTTTAAAGCGAAAATTTTATTAAATAATTTATCTAAGAAAATTGGGATTCATTTAGGATAATCGGGGTGCCGTGTAATATCACTTCACCCCAACATTTGACATAGAACCGAAATTTTAACGTTACATTTACATGTTATATAAGTATTTTCTCGGTATGTTAATTTTTTGTGAATAAAAATGTCGAAAGATGAAAAATATTCTTTTAAACTGGTAGGATTTTTTGAACCGATGGCGAATATATATTTACATAGGTGTAACAAAGGAGGAGTTTACATGATTAACTTTAACATTCGTGGTGAAAACATTGAGGTAACTCCAGCGATTCGCGACTACGTTGAAAATAAAATCGAGAAAATCGAACGTTATTTCAGCGAAGGTGTTAATGCAAACGCTAATGTCAATTTAAAAGTGTACAATGACAAGCAAACAAAGGTCGAAGTAACAATTCCTATGAAAAATGTCACACTTCGTGCAGAAGAACGTCATGATGATATGTATGCAGCAATCGATTTAATCGTTGACAAACTTGAGCGCCAAATTCGTAAACATAAAACAAAGGTTAACCGTAAATTCCGTGAACGTGAAGGGGCAGGTGTTTACTTTGCCCATGAAGTAGGGAACGGCATCGCAGCAACAACGACAGATGATGAGGAATTTACAGTAGTTCGAACAAAGCAATTTGACTTAAAACCGATGGATCAGGAAGAAGCTATTCTTCAAATGAATTTACTTGGTCATGATTTCTTCGTATATACAGACGCAGAATCGAACCATACGAACATCGTTTATAAACGCCGTGATGGAAAATATGGATTAATCGAAACAAATTAAATAAATATAAAAGGACAAGAGTTTATTGTCTAGACTTAGAACCCTTTGTTAAAAGGGTTCTTTTTGTTTTATATTTAACGAACTTTGATGTTTTAAGTGGTGATTCGTTTTCGTTGATAATTGACTAAATAAATACTTGTTCCTACGAGGAGCATGCCGAAAAACAAATTGACGGTAATATTTTCGTCTAAAAAAATTGAGCTAATGATAACCGATATAATTGGGACAATGAAGGTAAAAGCCCCTATTTTGCTAGCTTCTCCTTCATTAATCAACTTGTAATAAAGAAATTGGGCAATGGCCATTCCTGCTGTTGATCCCCAAATAATGCTTGAAATAAGCTCACCGTTCCAACTAATGAGTTGCACATCTTCTACAATAAATCCAGCCGTTAATAAAAAGGCCCCACCGATAACTAGTTGCATAACGACCATCCAGTAAGGATCTACCTTCTCTTTATTTTTCTTTACATAAACAACGCCACTTGCCCATACTAGAGCGGTTGCAAGGGCTAGGGATACTCCTATAATGGAAAGGTGGATGGTCAGTCCTTCAATGCTCACAAGTAATATCCCAATAAATCCAATGATTAAGCCGATTATTTTCGTAATCGTCATCCCCTCTCCTAAAAACAACCATGCGAGGATGCCTAACAGTACAGGTTGAAAATAGACAAGAACGGAGAACAATCCACCCGGTAAATAAATAAGCCCAACTGTTTGGATTCCTAAATAAAGGACAATGTTCAATGTGGCAGAAATAGCATAGTAATGCCAGTTCTTCCGAAATTGGAGGATATAACGACTTTTCCATGCAATGAAAAATAAAAGAATGCCTCCAATAAAAGCTCTTATTCCTGCAAAAAGAAGGGGTGGCATAAAACTTACCCCATTTTTATAAATTGGCCAACTAACTCCCCAAATAACGATTAATAAAATTAACAATACATACGAAGTAAGCTTGGAACTCTCCTTCCCCACCCTTAACCCCTCTTTCTAGTTTGTTCATTCGGTAGTAACTTCTCTCTAATATATGTTAAGAATTTGAATTGGGTAGAATGGAAGAAACAATGGGAGCAAACAGTCGTACGAATATGTAGTTAGGAAAAATAAAAGCCTTTATTCCAATGATATGCGGGAATAAAGGCCGTTTTTTGATTTATTGTTCTTTACTTTCTAGACTTAGTTGCCATTCGATGCCAAATTTGTCCACTACTTGGCCATAACATTTGCTCCAGAAAGTTTCTTGTAGTTCCATGTTCACTTTCCCACCTTCTTTTAAACCATCAAAGGCAGAACGAATCAACTCTTCATCTTCACTTACAACGGCTATTGTAATATTGTTTCCTACAGTAAAAGGAGAGCCAGGCCATGTATCTGAAAACATCACTTTGCTGCCAGCAATTTCCAAGTTTGCATGCATGACTAAATGTTTCGCTTCCTCTGGAATCGTATGATTTGGATCCGGTGGAGCATCACCGAAAGACATAATGTTCTGTTCCTCTGTTTTAAAAACTTTTGCATAAAATTCTACTGCTTCTCGACAATTTCCATTGAAAACGAAATATAATTGAATTGCCACTTCCATCTCTCCTTACAATATAATTATGGTTCTAATTGTATTTCTATAAGATTCATCTTTTATCCTTCTTCACGAAATGTTTAATTTTTATACTTCTTTCAAAGAAAACTTTCTGGAGGTTAGTTACATTCGTCGAAAATAGGAAGGGTATTTGCACCTACTATATAGGTAGTGATAAAATATGTATTAAGACTATATGGGAAGTGAAAAATTTCATGGCTAACATTTTAAATAAAATATTTGATCTTAACAAAAAAGAAATTAAAAAATTAAACAAAATTGCTGATCAAGTCGAAGCTCTAGCTTCTCAGATGGAACAGTTAAGTGACGAAGACTTAAAAGAAAAAACGACTGAATTCAAAGAGCGTTATCAAAATGGGGAGACATTGGAGCAGTTACTTCCAGAAGCCTTCGCCGTATGTCGGGAAGCATCTCGCCGTGTACTAGGAATGTATCCATTCCGCGTTCAAATTATGGGGGCAGCTACTTTAAATGAAGGTAATATTGCTGAAATGAAAACGGGGGAAGGGAAAACATTAACTTCCACGATGGCGGTCTACTTAAACGCTATAACTGGTAAAGGTGTACATGTTGTGACAGTCAACGAATATCTTGCTAGTCGTGACGCTACTGAAATGGGTCAATTATATAATTTCCTAGGTTTAACGGTAGGGCTAAATTTAAATAGCTTGTCGAAAGAAGAAAAACGGGAAGCATATGCTGCTGATATTACATATAGTACGAACAATGAACTTGGTTTTGACTATTTACGTGATAACATGGTGCTTTATAAAGAAGAGCGAGTACAACGTCCACTTTATTATGCTGTCATTGACGAGGTCGACTCTATTTTAATTGATGAAGCACGTACTCCTTTGATTATTTCAGGTCAAGCAGGAAAAACGGCTCAACTTTATGTTCAATCGAATATGTTTGTTCGTTTGTTAAAAGCAGAAGAAGATTATACTTACGACGAAACGACAAAAGGGGTTACATTAACGGAAACTGGTATTGCTAAAGCAGAAAAGGCTTTTAATATTGATAACCTATTTGATTTATCCCATGTAAGATTACTCCATGCTATCAACCAATCATTAAAAGCCCATGTTTCTATGCATCGCGATGTTGATTATGTCGTTCAAGATGGAGAAATTGTCATTGTCGATGGATTTACAGGACGTTTAATGAAAGGACGCCGTTATTCTGACGGTCTACACCAAGCAATTGAAGCAAAAGAAGGTGTAGATATTCAAAATGAATCAATGACGATGGCAACGATCACGTTCCAAAACTACTTCCGTATGTATGAGAAACTGGCTGGTATGACCGGAACAGCAAAAACGGAAGAAGAAGAGTTCCGTAATATTTACAATATGCAAGTAGTTGTCATTCCTACAAACAAACCAATTGCCCGTGAAGATAGACCGGATTTAATTTTTGCTACGATGAATGGGAAATTTAATGCGGTTGCCGCTGAAATTGCGGAACGTCATAAAAAAGGGCAACCAGTTTTAGTTGGGACAGTGGCGATTGAAACGTCTGAAATCATTTCGAAATTACTAGATAAACATAAAATTCCTCACAATGTTTTGAACGCGAAAAATCATGAGCGGGAAGCTGAAATTATTGCTAATGCGGGGAATAAAGGTGCTGTAACGATTGCAACGAACATGGCTGGTCGTGGTACTGACATTAAATTAGGAGATGGCGTTTTAGAGCTTGGAGGCTTGGCTGTCATTGGTACGGAACGTCACGAATCCCGTCGTATTGATAATCAGCTGCGCGGTCGTTCTGGACGTCAAGGGGATCCTGGTGTTACCCAATTCTACTTATCTTTAGAAGATGATTTAATGCGTCGCTTCGGCTCAGATAAAATGAAAGCGATGATGACGAGACTTGGTATGGATGATACTCAACCTATCCAATCAGGAATGGTATCAAAAGCGGTTGAATCTGCACAAAAACGAGTTGAAGGTAATAACTTCGATGCTCGTAAACGTTTATTACAATATGATGATGTACTTCGTCAACAACGGGAAGTTATTTACAAAGAGCGCCGTGATGTTCTTGAAACGGAAAATATGCGTTCTTTAGTTGAGGCGATGATTCAAGAGTCTATTGAAAATATCGTCGCTGTTCATACACAAGGCGAACAAAAAGATTGGAATTTAAAAGCCCTCGAAGATTACATTCAAGCAAATTTATTAGAAGAGGGAGCTATTAAAGCGAGCGATCTTGAAGGAAAATCACCTGAAGAGATGATTCAATATATTTATGCAGAAGTTCAAAAACGTTATGATGAAAAAGAACAACAGTTATCTCCTGAACGTATGCGTGAATTTGAAAAGGTTATTTTACTTCGTTCAATTGATACGAAATGGATTGATCATATTGATGCGATGGATCAATTACGTCAAGGTATCCATTTACGTGCTTATGGTCAAAATGATCCGTTACGCGAATATGAACAAGAAGGATTTGCAATGTTTGAAGATATGATTGCTTCTATTCGTGAAGATGTAACGAAATATGCACTGAAAGCCCAAATTCGCAACAATTTAGAACGGGAAGAGGTTGCAAAAGGACAGGCAGTTAATCCGAAAGAAGAAGCTGCACCGAAGAAAAAACAACCGATTCGTAAATCCGATACAATTGGCCGTAACGATCCATGCCCATGCGGTAGCGGCAAAAAATACAAAAACTGCCATGGTGTAGAGTAAATCGAAGACCCTTTATTTATGAACTTGAACCGTAGTCATCTTATGATGGTACGGTTCTCTCAATTTAATTATATAGTACGGAGGATTTTTAATGATTGAATTATCAGATGTAAGAAACACGTTGGAAACTACAGCCTCAAAATTGGCGGACTTCAGGGGGTCTCTTTGACTTAGAAAACAAAGAGGCGCGTATTCAAGAATTGGATGAAATGATGCTGATGCCGGATTTTTGGAATGACCAAAACGCGGCACAAACAGTCATCAATGAAGCAAACGGTTTAAAAGCAATCGTTAATGAATTTAATGACTTGATTATGACCCATGAAAATTTAGAAATGACGTTAGAACTTTTAAAAGAAGAGCCGGATGAAGATTTACAATCCGAACTAGGTAATGAATTAGAAGAGTTTCAACGGAAAATGGATCAGTTTGAGCTTCAAATGCTTTTAAGTGAACCATACGATAAAAATAATGCAATTTTAGAACTTCACCCAGGTGCTGGTGGAACCGAATCTCAAGATTGGGGTTCGATGTTATTACGTATGTACACTCGTTGGGCTGAAAAACGTGGCTTTAAAGTAGAAACAATGGATTACTTGCCAGGTGATGAAGCCGGTATAAAATCTGTTACTTTATTAATTCAGGGACATAACGCATATGGCTATTTAAAGGCGGAAAAGGGCGTACATCGTTTAGTACGTATTTCACCCTTTGACTCAGCTGGACGTCGTCATACTTCCTTTGTTTCCTGTGATGTAATGCCAGAGTTTAATAATGAAATTGAAATCGAAGTTCGAACGGAAGATTTAAAAATTGATACGTATCGTGCAACTGGTGCTGGTGGTCAGCACATTAATACGACGGACTCAGCTGTTCGTATTACGCACATTCCTACAGGCGTAGTTGTTTCTTGCCAAGCAGAGCGGTCTCAAATTAAAAACCGTGAAAAAGCGATGAGTATGTTAAAAGCAAAGTTATACCAACTTGAAATTGAGAAACAACAAGCTGAATTGGCTGCTATTCGTGGAGAACAGAAAGAAATTGGTTGGGGTTCTCAAATTCGTTCTTATGTATTCCACCCTTATTCAATGGTAAAAGACCACCGTACAAATTTTGAAACAGGTAATGTTCAAGGGGTAATGGACGGAGATTTAGATGATTTCATCAACGCCTTCTTACGTTCACGTATTGGACAGTAATAATTACTTCAAAACCTTTTCGATAAGGATGAAATTCCTTGATCGAAAAGGTTTTTATTATTTTATATTTATTTGTCTAATAATAAGAGATAGATCGTATTTTCTGAATGACTCTTAGATGTATTTTATTCATCGGTTATTAGCAAATAGAGTTAATTCATATTTTTAACTATAAAGTATTGCTTTTCTCTCGAAAGATCATCCTCTTTAGACATACTATTATTTTCCTGTATTCTGTAATTGCATTTTTTAAAATTTGTTGTAATATAATAATAAGAACAAGTGTTCTACTGTTTAGGAGGGTTTTTTAATGGCACATATTCCCATTGAAACTGTCCCATATCTAGAAGCGGCCATCTATTTACCAATGTTATTAATCGTTTTAGAAAAAGACCATGCACAAATAGAAAATGGACAGTTTAAGTTAAAGCGTCCCTATATTTATTTAATTGATGAAGCAAGAAGATACGCAGAAGATGATTTAAAAAAAACAAAGGATTATTTGAAAAATCATCAGCTTAGAGTTGTTCAAGGAAACCGCGATGAATTATTTACTGAGTACCAATTCCATTATATGAAAATAATGGAAGTTAGAAGATATTCAAATATACGACTTCGAAATCAAGTTGAAGATTTGCTTAAATTATATTTAAATAAAGCTTCAACAATTACTCAAAAGGGTAATTCATTTTGAATGATCAGTCGCTGGTTAGCAGCATATTTTTGCAGCATTGTTGCGCATACGTATTGGGAACAGAAGGATGAGTAATTAATTTGTAGAACGAGTTCTTTTCCATTTTTTAAAGTAATTTCGGTAAAGTCTTTTAAACGGCGTATATTAATAATCGCATGAAGTCCAATCCAAACATTACTAGGCGACGCAGGAGATAGAAGCGGGAAGAAGACACAAGGTATCCCATAATCATGAGAAATAATGATAGGCAATTTATGTTTCTCTTTACCAAAGAAACGTTTCGCAACCATACGTGCTGCATTATAATTACTGCCCATTGCATAACAGGATTTTCTTACTATGTAAAGAGGTTTTCTTTCGACAATAATTTCTCCGTTTTTATCGTAAACGCGAGAGTATAGTTTTTCTCCATGTTCCATAGGTTCGATTAAATAAGTATTAAATGAGATATGATAAGAATTAACAACATTTACATCTTCCAACATAAACATCCTCCTTTTCAATATCTAATTAATGCTATATAACCGATTTAAGAAAATCATAATATGATATTAGAACTATTTCAATGGGAAATTTTGAAAAATTCTTAAATTTAAATTTCCCCGTTTTTAATTAAATAAAAATAAAATTTTAAATAATAAATGGAAGGAATAATTTATTCAAAAGTCCTCAATCTATTAATTCTGTTGGCTAATATGTAAGGAAATCATATAAATTGTTACTAACACCAATTTAAGAAAAAATCACATATTTTTCAGAATATATTGCAAATTGATAACCGATTTTTTATAATAGAAAAAAGGGAATCGGGGTGATTATCGATGGATAAATATTATTCATACACAGATTTTCTTAAGGCAGTTGGACACTATCAACATGCAAACGAATCTGAAAAATTATTGAATGACATTTATTTGGACTTGTTTTTAAACCGCATGCAAAGATTGCAAAGAATTGAACAGTTGAAAGATCTCATCGATAGTGCATTAGATGAAAGAAATGAAGACGCGTTTTATACTTATACAAAAGAGCTTAATGAGTTACAAGAATCTCAAGAGTTGGACGAATCGCAAGAGACATTAATGTAACATAATGCCAAGTTTTATAAGCCACCTAAAGAGTTGTTGTCTAAATCCGAATGTAACATTTGGGTAGACAATTAACTTAAAGGTGGTTTATTTGTTTTCCTATATATTTTTATATAAAAAGCAGTCTTCGTTGATGAAATAGTAGAAAAATTTATAAGCAGATTATAGCGTCGATCCTTGCAGTAAATGTTTACATGGATCGTCGTTTTTCTTTTATAAGTTTTAATAATCCAATCTATGGTAAAAATTAGTATTAGATATATGATCAATAATCTTTTTAAGAATGTACGTTCGCTTATTAATCGTATTTTTCGATTGGTTATGCTAAAATTTATTCATAGAACATTTGGGTGGAAAGGACGAACGATAAATGACCGAAACTTTTGAATTGCATTCTGCCTATAAACCGAGTGGGGATCAGCCTAATGCTATTGTAGAACTTGTTAAAGGAATAAAAGAGGGCAAAAGACATCAGACATTACTCGGGGCTACTGGTACAGGGAAAACATTTACAATTTCTAACGTTATTAAAGAAGTGAAGAAGCCAACCCTCGTCATTGCCCATAATAAAACATTGGCAGGTCAGCTTTATAGTGAATTTAAACAATTTTTCCCAAATAATGCGGTAGAATATTTTGTTAGTTACTACGATTATTATCAACCAGAAGCGTATGTACCACAAACCGATACATACATTGAAAAAGATTCAAGCATTAATGATGAAATTGACAAATTAAGACACTCGGCAACATCCTCATTATTTGAGAGAGAGGATGTTATCATTATTGCTTCTGTTTCCTGTATTTATGGTTTAGGGAATCCAGAGGAATATCGTGAAATGGTTGTTTCACTGCGAACTGGAATGGAAATAGAACGTAATCAATTACTACGAAAATTAGTAGATATTCAATATGAAAGAAACGATGTGAACTTTACCCGTGGGACGTTCCGTGTTCGTGGGGACGTGGTCGAAATATTCCCAGCATCACGGGATGAGAAATGTATTCGAGTTGAATTGTTCGGTGATGAGATTGAGCGAATCCGAGAAGTGGATGCTTTAACAGGAGAAATTATAGGCGACCGGGAACATGTAGCGATTTTCCCAGCTTCCCACTTCGTTACCCGGGAAGAAAAGATGCGGAAGGCGATTGAAAATATTGAAAAGGAACTTGAACAACAGTTAGCCAAATTCCGAGCAGAAGATAAATTGCTTGAAGCGCAACGTCTTGAACAACGAACAAATTACGATTTAGAAATGATGCGGGAAATGGGTTTTTGTTCGGGAGTTGAAAATTACTCCCGTCACTTAACGTTGAGAGAAGCAGGGGCAACACCATATACGTTGCTTGATTACTTCCCAAAAGATTTTTTATTAGTAGTTGATGAAAGTCATGTTACATTGCCACAAATACGAGGAATGTATAATGGAGACCAAGCTCGTAAAAACGTATTAGTAGAGCATGGATTCCGTTTACCTTCTGCATTGGATAATAGACCGTTAAAATTTGAAGAATTTGAACAACATATTCATCAAGCAATCTATGTATCCGCCACACCTGGACCATATGAGATAGAGCATACACCAGAAATGGTAGAACAAATTATACGACCAACTGGATTATTAGATCCAACAATCGATGTACGTCCAATAGAAGGACAAATCGATGACTTAATCGATGAAATTAACGAACGAACAAAAAGACAAGAACGAGTACTTGTTACGACATTAACAAAGAAAATGGCCGAAGATTTGACAGATTACTTTAAAGAAATGGGGATTAAAGTAGAATATCTTCATTCAGAAGTAAAAACGCTAGACCGAATCGAAATAATAAGAGAACTTCGAAAAGGAACATATGACGTATTAGTTGGAATCAACCTATTGCGGGAAGGACTAGATATTCCTGAAGTATCCCTTGTAGCTATATTGGATGCAGATAAGGAAGGTTTTTTACGTTCTGAACGATCATTAATTCAAACAATTGGTCGTGCAGCTCGAAATGCTAACGGTCATGTCATTATGTATGCAGATCATATAACAGATTCGATGAAAAAAGCGATTGATGAAACAAAACGCCGTCGAACTATTCAAGAAGCATATAACAAAGAGCATGGCATTACACCAAAAACAATTCAGAAGAAAATACCAGAATTAATTCGAGCTACACAAGCGGCAGAAGAGGAAGAAACTTACGTTACTAAAGTAACGAGAGGTAAGAAAATGACGAAATCTGAAATCGAAAAACTGATTGCATCTTTAGAATTAGAAATGAAGGAAGCTGCGAAAGCCCTTGATTTTGAACGTGCAGCAGAATTGAGAGATACGATATTTGAGTTGAAGGTGGAAGGGTGATCAATAGTGAAAAATACTGAAATTGTTGTACAAGGTGCACGTTCAAATAATTTGAAAAATGTTAATGTAACGATACCACGAGATAAGCTAGTTGTAATAACTGGGTTATCTGGTTCTGGTAAATCGTCCCTTGCATTCGATACGATTTATGCTGAAGGGCAACGCCGGTACGTAGAATCCCTTTCGGCCTATGCCCGTCAATTTTTAGGTCAAATGGACAAGCCGGACGTTGACTTAATTGAAGGGTTATCACCTGCTATTTCCATCGACCAAAAGACAACTAGTCGAAATCCACGTTCAACAGTAGGGACGGTTACGGAAATTTACGATTATTTACGATTACTATTTGCTCGAATTGGAAAACCAATTTGTCCAAATCACGGAACTGAAATTGCTTCCCAAACAATCGAACAAATGGTAGATCGCTTATTGGAATATCCAGAACGTACGAAAATGCAGTTATTTGCGCCGATTGTGTCAGGTCGTAAAGGGACTCATGTTAAACTAATCGATGATCTTAAAAAGCAAGGGTTTGTTCGTGTTCGAATAGATGGAGAAATGCGGGATTTAGACGACTCGATTGAACTAGATAAAAATAAAAAACATAATATTGAAGTAGTAGTCGATCGAATCGTTATTAAAGAAGGGATTTCGTCCCGTTTAAGTGACTCTTTAGAAACAGCATGTAAACTAGCTGATGGAAAAGTGATAGTGGATGTGATGGAACATGAAGAGTTATTATTTAGTGAACATCATGCTTGTCCGTTGTGTGGTTTTTCCATCGATGAACTAGAGCCTCGTATGTTTTCATTTAACAGTCCCTTTGGCGCTTGCCCATCTTGTGACGGATTAGGAACAAAACAAGAGGTAGATCTTGATTTATTAATTCCTGATTGGGAAAAGACTTTGGAAGAACATGCGATTGCTGCTTGGGAGCCAACAAGTTCCCAATATTACCCACAACTTTTAAAAGCCGTTTGTGATCACTATGGTATCCCAATGGATGTACCGGTGTCACAAATACCGAAAAGCCAAATGGATAAAATTTTATATGGTTCTGGGAAGGAAAAAATCCATTTCCATTATGAAAGTGAATACGGCAGTGTCCATGATAAGGAAATAGAATTTGAAGGAGTTATTCGTAATATTGAACGACGTTACCGTGATTCTACTTCCGATTACGTAAAGGAACAAATGGAAAAATATATGACCCAACAACCTTGTCCAACGTGTAAAGGGTATCGATTAAAGCCGGAAACATTAGCTGTAAAAGTAGAAGGGTTACACATTGCTGAAGCAACCGAGCATTCGATTGGGGATATGTATGAATTTTTCTCTACATTAAACCTTTCAGAAAAGGAAATGCAAATTGCCCGATTAATCATCCGTGAAATTACTGAGCGATTGAGCTTCCTTATAAATGTTGGGCTAGATTATTTAACGCTATCAAGGGCAGCTGGCACACTATCTGGTGGAGAAGCGCAACGAATTCGACTTGCTACACAAATCGGTTCCCGTTTAACAGGGGTATTATACATTTTGGACGAACCTTCAATCGGACTCCATCAACGAGATAATGACCGACTTATCGCAACAATGAAAGAAATGAGGGATTTAGGTAATACATTAATTGTCGTTGAACATGATGAGGATACGATGTTAGCCGCTGATTACCTAATCGATGTTGGTCCTGGTGCTGGTGTTCACGGCGGAGAAATTGTAGCTTCTGGAACACCTTTGGAAGTGATGAAAAACGCTTCATCGATTACAGGACAATATTTAAGCGGAAGCAAATTTATTCCACTTCCGATTGAACGAAGAAAATTGGATGGACGTAAACTAACGATTAAAGGGGCAACAGAAAATAATTTAAAAAATGTAAGTGTTGATATTCCTTTAGGACAATTTATTGCCGTTACGGGTGTATCAGGTTCTGGAAAATCTACATTAATTAATGAAATTTTATATAAAGCCCTTGCTCAAAAATTGAATCGTGCCCGCTCAAAACCAGGTGCCCATAAAGACATATCAGGAATCGAACATTTAGACAAAGTAATAGATATTGATCAATCACCAATTGGTCGTACACCGCGTTCAAATCCTGCAACGTATACAGGTGTATTTGATGATATTCGTGATTTATTTGCTTCAACAAATGAAGCGAAAGTTCGTGGTTATAAAAAGGGCCGTTTTAGTTTTAATGTAAAAGGTGGCCGCTGTGAAGCATGTCGTGGTGATGGCATTATTAAAATTGAAATGCATTTTTTACCTGACGTCTATGTTCCATGTGAAGTTTGTCATGGGAAACGATATAATCGTGAAACTTTAGAAGTTCGTTATAAAGAAAAAAATATTGCTGAACTACTAGATATGACAATTGAAGATGCGGTTGTATTTTTCGAAAATGTCCCTAAAATTCAAAGAAAACTACAAACGATCGTTGATGTAGGATTAGGTTATATGAAACTCGGACAACCTGCCACTACATTATCAGGCGGGGAGGCACAACGGGTTAAATTGGCATCAGAATTACATCGACGATCCACTGGAAAATCGTTTTATATTTTAGATGAACCAACAACGGGTTTACATGCTCATGATATAGCCCGTCTTTTAAAAGTATTACAAAGGCTTGTAGATAATGGTGATACCGTTCTTGTCATTGAACATAATTTAGATGTTATTAAAACAGCAGATTATATTATCGACCTTGGACCAGAAGGGGGAGAAAATGGCGGTACGATTATCGCTACAGGCACTCCAGAGGAAATAGCGAATCATGAAAAATCCTATACTGGTCAATATTTAAAACCTATATTAGAGAGAGACAGAAAACGGATGGAAACTCTTTTAGCCGAAGCTTCTAACAAATAATCGTCGACAATTGTCTATCATAAAAGAGAAATGAAACTTTTTAGCCACCCTCTTCGTATATTAAGTATACAAAGTAGAGGGAGGCTTTTTTTATGGAAAATGAACGTAAACGCATTTTAAAATTAGTTGAAAATGGAACAATCTCCGCTGAAGAAGCGATTGTTTTACTTGAGGCGTTAACAAAAGAAAAGGATTCCACACAAGTAACGAATGTACCTCTAACGACAAATACGGAAAAGACAAATGATTCAGAGCAAAAGGAAACTTCCCAACATACAGAAGAAGAATCGAAAAAAACAGGATTTGAAGATATATTTGGCAAAGCATTTCACAATAAAGAAACAAATAAGAAAATGGATGAATTTATGAATGATTTAAAACAAGATTTATCCCAATTTAGTAATCGGGTAGTTGGGCTGATGAATTCTACGTTTTCGAAAATAAAAGACTTTGATTTCGAATTTCCTTTTGGAGAAAAGGTACAATTCATGAAAACCTATGCTTATGAATCCGATGAAATAAAAGGTGTTGAAATAGACATACCGAATGGGAAAGTCGATATCATCAAATCGGAAGATAATCAATTTTTAGTAGAAGCCCAAGTAAAAACATCTGTGAATGATCATAATGAAGAAAAAACAAAAGAACAATTTGAACAACAATTAGTTCAACTAGTAAACGGGAAATTAACGATCTCAGTTTCGACAAAAATGTCTCAAGTTTCTCTACGTTTAGTTGTACCTGAGAAACTATATGACGTAGTTTTAGTACGTTTATTAAATGGTTTTGTTACAGTTCAAAGCCTCGATGCAAAATTAATAAAGTTAAAAACGTATAATGGGACAATTAAAGTAAATCATACATCCTTTGAACATGCGTCAATTGAGACAGGGAATGGATCCATTGAACTCCGTGATGTCATAGGAGAAGATTTAGAAACGGAAACAGTAAACGGACGTATTTATATCGATGGAGAACTTAAAGAAGTTGAAGCAGAGTCGGTTAACGGTACACTAGTTATAACGACAAATGCAAAAGATGCACGTAAAGTAAAAGCACAAACAGTAGCTGGAGCTGTTGAGCTATATGTACCAAAAACAATATCTGTTGATGGGCAAGTAACAACTAACTTTGGAAAAGCAGATGTTGGCCTTTCTGATGTAGTCATTCGATCAGAAGAAGATCAATTTTTACTTAAAACATTGTATTTTGAGAAATTAATCGAAGATGCCAATATTTTAAAACTATCTGGCGAATCTCGTACAGGAAGCATAATCGTTCGATATATTGCTGAGTAAATCTATATTAATAAAAATTTCCATTTCAACCTAAAAGTGTTAGACAATAATCTAACATTTTTAGGTTTTTTTACTCTACTAAAGAACTATAAAAATTTTGTCAATTTTTAAGATGATAGGTTAGAAAATAATATGAAGAAATTGTAAAAGATAGAAAAAAGTAATTCGGAAATACTAAAAAAATGTAATATATTGACTAAAATAGGTAGATGGACTCTAAATATGAAACGAAAATGTAATAAAAATAAAGAAAAGGAATGCTATAATAGATAATGTGTGAATGAATAGATAATGAATTTAATATGAATATAGGTGGTTTAATTAATGATACAGATGAATAACGTCGTGAAGAAATATCCGAATGGTGTTGTCGCAGCTAACGGAATTTCAGTTGATATAAAACAAGGTGAATTTGTCTATGTGGTTGGACCAAGCGGTGCGGGAAAATCTACTTTCATTAAATTGATGTATCGTGAAGAAAAACCAACATCCGGTGAAGTAATTATCGCTGGTACAAATTTAACAACTTTAAAAAATCGACAAGTACCATATTTAAGACGGCAGCTTGGTGTTGTATTCCAAGACTTTAAATTGTTACCAAGATTAAATGTTTATGAGAATGTGGCGTTTGCCCTTGAAGTAATCGAAGAACATCCAAAGACCATTCGTAAACAAGTAATGGATGTATTAGATTTAGTTGGTCTAAAACATAAAGTTCGCATGTTCCCAAACGAACTTTCCGGCGGTGAACAACAACGTGTCTCAATTGCACGATCTATTGTAAACATGCCGAAAGTTGTTATTGCGGACGAGCCTACAGGAAACTTAGACCCTGAAACTTCATGGGAAATTATGAACATTTTTGAAGAAATTAATGCCCGTGGAACAACAGTTGTGATGGCTACTCACAACAGAGAAATTGTAAATGCAATTCGTAAACGAGTAATTGCAATAGAAGGCGGCTTAATCGTCCGTGACGTAGACGGAGGTGATTACGGTTATGAAGGGTAGAACGATTAAACGGCACTTCCGAGAAAGTTTTAAAACACTTAGTCGTAATGGTTGGATGACATTTGCTTCCATTAGTGCTGTAACCGTAACATTACTTTTAGTTGGTGTTTTTACAATCATCATGATGAACTTAAACAAAGTGGCGGATGATATTGAAAACGATGTAGAAATAAAAGTATTAATTGACATAATTGATGATCCAAATCAAGCAAAACAAGCTGAAGATAAATTAATTAGTGAAATAAAAAATTTACCAGATGTGAAAGAAGTGCAGTATTCCTCAAAAGAAAATGAATTGAATCTATTAATAGAGGACTTCGGTGATGATTTAAGCTTATTCGAACAAAGTAATCCATTACGAAACGTTCTATATGTAAAAGCTACAGATCCACAACAAACTGCCAAAGTTGCAAAGAAAATTGATGATTTGGAAAATACATATGAAGTTGTGTATGGTGAGGGCAAAGTAGAGAAACTATTTAGCTTCTTAAATACAAGTAGAAATGTTGGCCTAGTATTAATTGTAGGCTTACTATTTACAGCTATTTTCTTAATTTCAAATACAATTCGTATTACGATTATTGCCCGCAAGGACGAAATTGAAATTATGAAACTAGTAGGTGCGACAAATTCATTTGTAAGAATTCCATTTGTTTTAGAAGGAATGTGGCTTGGAGTATTAGGTTCAATACTTCCAATCGCTGTTGTATCAATTGTTTATTATAACGTATTTAACGTATTACAACCTAGATTGCACGGTGAGTTAGTACAACTGTTAGATGTAACACCGTTACTATATCAAGTAAATGCATTAATTTTAGTGCTTGGTATTTTCATAGGAATTTGGGGAAGTTTCATGTCCGTTAGAAAGTTCTTAAAGATCTAACGGTCAATTACATAGGCGAAAAAAGTTGAATAATGTGCATTTAAGTTGAAAGGAGTCATCTTTTGTGAAAATGAGAAAAAAGACTTTTCCAGTATTTGCTTCAGCAGTGGCATTAGTATTTGCTATTCAAATGCCAGCTACATATGCTGAAAGTTTATCAGAGTTAAAAAATGAAAAATCAGAAATTGAAAGCCAAAAAAATGAGTTAAAAAGCCAAATTAATGAAAAATCTTCTGAAATTAATGTTTTAGAGGACAAGCAAAATCAATTGATTGCCCAAATTTCCAATTTAAACAATGAAATCTCAAAAACGGATAATGAAATTGCTGCTGTTGAAACTGAAATTACAGAAGCAACAGAGAAAATTGAAACGTTAAAAAAGGAAATAAAAGCCCTTGAAGAAAAAATCGAACAACGGGACAAGCTACTTGAAGAACGTGCACGCGCACTTCAAGCAAATGGTTCTGTTAGTTACATCGATGTTTTATTAGGTGCTAATAGTTTCGTAGATTTCATTGACCGTTTCTCAGCAGTTAATACGTTAATGGATGCAGACCGTCAAATTATTAAAGAGCAAAAAGAAGATCAGGAAAAGCTAGATCAACAAAAGGTAACCGTTGAAAAAACGAAAGATGAATTAGAATCAAATAAATCAAGGCTAGAAAGTTTAAAGTCTTCCCTTGATTCTCAAAAAGCTGAGAAAGATAGACTAGTAAAAGAACTTGAGCAAGAACAAACGCAAATTTCCAGTGAGAAGCAACAATTAGAAGAGCATTATGAAGAAGCGGTTGAAATTAGTGATGAGATCAATGCTCAAATCGCTGCTGAACAAAAAAGACTACTAGAGATTGCTCGTCAACAAGAGCTACAAAAGAAAAAAGAAGCTGAAAATGCTAAAAAGAATAATAGTAGCAACAGCGGAAGCAGTAATAGCGGAAGTAGCAACAGTGGAAGTAGTAACAGTGGTTCAGCACCAGCTGTATCATCCGGAAATTGGACAAAACCTGCAAATGGTCGATACAGTAGCCCATATGGAGTTCGAATTCACCCAATTACAGGGGAACGTAAAATGCATTACGGAATCGATTTATCCAATAGTACAGGGACTCCAATCGTAGCAGCAGCAGATGGTGTTGTAAGTTATGCAGCACCTTTATCCACTTATGGTAATGTTGTTATGATTACGCATTCCATTGATGGACAAATTTTCACTTCTCTTTATGCACATTTAAGTTCAATTCATGTAAGTGTTGGTACTCAAGTATCAAAAGGTCAACATATCGCTGCCATGGGTAGTACTGGGGCATCAACAGGTCCACACTTACACTTTGAAATTCATATTGGAACTTGGGTAAGACAAAGTGTTGGCAGTGTAAACCCATTAAACTACATTCCTTTATAAAAAGTTAAACAAGCAGACGATGTTGTGTGTTCACAACAAGTCTGCTTTTCTTTTCGGTCGATACTTCAAATTTTTGGTCTTTTTCAGTTCTGTGTTATTCTAATGAAGGATAAATGAAGAATGAATCGTAAACTTCTACATCATTTACAAACATATCGTTAATAATATTTTGGAGAGTAGATTATGAAGAAAATAATTGGTCTAATCATCATTATGGCACTCGTTGTTATCATGCTTAGTACGTATATAAAAAATCAAGTTGATAAAAGTAAAGCAATTGATGAAAATGCCATCGGTTATGAAATAGACTTAGAAGAAGAAGGGTTAGAAAAGGGACAATTGGCACCTGATTTCACATTAAAGACTTTATCTGGTGATACGTTTAAATTGTCTGATTTAAAAGGGAAAAAGGTTGTCTTAAATTTTTGGGCGACATGGTGTCCACCTTGTAAAATTGAAATGCCCCATTTACAAGAGTATTATGACCAATATGCAAAACAAGAAAACGTTGAAATCGTCGGCATCAATATAACGTATAATAAGGATTCTGTAAAAAGAGTCCAACAATTCGTTAACAGTTATGAACTAACATTTCCCATTCTATTAATGGAAGAGAAGGGGGTAGATGACCTATATCAAATTTTAACAATCCCTTCCACCTTTATGATTGATACAGAAGGGCGAATTCAGCACCATATTGTTGGTCCCCTTGATCAAAAAAAATTAGAGGAATATGTCACAAATTTAAATTAAAACGATGTTGGAACAACGATATAAATATTAAAATAGAAAATTCGGCTTTTCCGATGTGTTATCTCCTTTTGTTTTTTCATAGATTGAACGAGAGGAGGTAAATAATGCGGAAAAGTCGAATTTTTTTAATACTTGCTTTACTTTGTATCATTGTCACTGGGGGTGTAACTTGGAACAATTTAAATAGTGGGAATGATAAATCGAAGGTCAGCGATGTATCTGTTATTGACCAAGCCTACTCCCTTATTACTCAAAAATCTGTATACGGTACAAAGGAAGAAGAGCTGATAGAAGGAGCAATAAGGGGGATGGCAAATGCCATACAAGACCCTTATAGTACGTACTATACAGAAAAGGAGGCTGCTTTACACAAACAATCATTGGCTGGACAAAGGGTAGGAATTGGAATTGAAATAACAGAAAAAAATGGGAAATTTATTGTTGTAGCACCTGTAAAATCTTCTCCTGCTGAAAAAGCCGGTATCCGACCATTCGATGAAATCGTCCAAGTGGATGATCAACGTTTGGAAGGGAAAACAATTGGCGAACTAATGCAAATGATACAAGGAAAAGCTGGGGAAAAAGTTACTCTCGTTTTATATCGTCCTAGTACGGAACGTCATATTAAAGTGAGCGTCGAAAGGGCAGAGATGAATAATGAAACCGTCACATCAAAAGTACTAGAATTAGATGAAGCGAATATTGGATACATCTCGATTTCAATGTTTGGTGAACGAACAGCCGAAGAGTGGGTGAATGCGACTCAAAAACTAGTGAGTGAAGATGTGGAAGGATTGATAGTTGATTTACGTGATAATCCAGGTGGATATTTACATAGCGTAGCTGCTGTCGTAAGTAGTATTGAAAAGGCAAATACAACATTTGCCTACATGCAAAACGGTGCCGGTGAGATGGAACCATTAAAAACATCAAACATTGAAGCGGAAGAATTTTATTTGAATACAATGAAAAAACTCCCAATTGTCGTTCTTCAAAATGAAGGAAGTGCTTCTGCAAGTGAAGTAATGGCAGGAGCCGTTCAAAGTTGGGAACGGGCAATTATTGTAGGATCAAAAAGTTTCGGTAAAGGAACCGTGCAAGAAACTTGGGGACTCGAAAATGGTGGCGAATTGAAACTTTCCACGAATAAATGGCTAACACCAGAAAGAGAGTGGATTCATGGGAAAGGTATTCAGGCCGATGTAGAAGTAGAGCAGCATCCACTATTTTTATTAGAACTAATTCCTTTAAGTGGAGAGTTTGGTGAAGGTGACTTTAGTGAAGAAATTGCCTACACTCAAAAAGTATTAAGTGGTCTTGGTTATAGTATTACTAGGACGGATGGTTTCTTCGATGAAGATACAGCAGAGTCAGTCGTACAATATCGAAAGAAAAATAAATTAAAAAACGGTCGTCAAATGGATGATGAATTTTTTGCTAGTATTAGAGAGCAAGTTACATCATATAAACAAAATATGGAAAATGATGTACAGTTAAATATGGGGATTAGTGTTATGATGAATCGATTAAAAGGAGATATTTAATCAAAAAAAAGAAGTTAAATCTTATATAATAGACTTCATACACGATTTTTTCACCGCGAAATAGTTAGTTTATATCTACGCATTTGGTAATTCCTTTGATACAATGACAATAGTTAGTAATTAGGCGGTGGAAAAATGGTTACAGAAATATTATTAGAAATTGCTATAGCAATTGGACGTATGTTTATCAACCCACTATTTTATTTAGCAATTTTAATGGCAGTTTATTTAGGCTATCGTCGTGTAAAAAGGGAAAGGAAGTTTTTCCATACCCGTATTTTATGGGGATGGTCTGAAACAAAAGGCTTGTTAAGTGAAGGTCTACTAGTTTCATTATGCATCTCCATACTTTCAATCGCTTTTGGGTTAACTGTATCAGCTGAGCTTTTATATTTTGTGACAATTGCTAGTATGATAGCACTTATCCTTTATGTTTTCCATTTCCTTTCTCCTATCTTAATCTTTACTTTAAGTTTAGTAGCATTAATGGTCATGGATTATTTCGACTGGACCTTCTCATTATTAGGATTTAAGTTTAATAGTGTGAACTTAACAGAAGGTACAGCCGTTACGACAACATTACTTGTCGGATTGTTACTTGTTGCAGAAGGGCTGTTAATACGAAAAAATGGTGCATCTTATGCATCGCCCATTGTTGAAAATACAAAACGGGGATTGAAATCAGTAGCCTTTTTAAGTAAAAAAATTTGGATACTACCAATATTTTTTGTTATTCCTGGCAATGCAATTGATGCCTATATGCCTTGGTGGCCACAATTCTCGTTAGGTGCGACCCAATTTTCATTAGTCTTATTTCCAATTGTTTTAGGATTTCAGCAAATGGCCCGCCGTTCCTTACCGGTACAGTTGTATCCTAAAATGGGACGTAAAATTGTTTTACTAGGAGTGCTAGTTGTAATGGGAGGGCTTGTTGCTTACTTTGAGCCAATCGTTGGAATCATTTGTTTAATAGCAGGTACAGTCGCTCGAATCGTCCTCTCAATTATTCACACAATCAGCGAAAAAAGGGATATTTACGCGGTATCTCCACAATCAACGGGTGTAATGATTGCGGGAGTATTACCCAATTCACCGGCCGACAAAATGGGGTTAGATGTAGGTGAAGTGATTCGAAAGGTAAATGGGGTTGAAGTTCATACAGAGCGTCAATTATATGAAGCGTTACAAATTAATGCTGCCCATTGCCGCTTAGAAGTGTTGAATCATCAAAAGGAAGTGCGCTTAACGCAACACGTTGTATATAGTGATGATCACCATCGTATTGGACTTTTAATTGCCGAATAATCAATATAACGATTCGGTAAAATAATATTTTATAAAGTATGAATTGAAAAAAGTGCGAGAGTCTCAAAAAGACTTTCGCACTTTTTTATAGGAAAAATTTTAAAATAGCCATCGTTAAAACTCCTACAATTACCGTTTTAAATAGACTTTTTGTAAAAATAGCAACAATTAATGTAGGTATAAATGCTATAACATTTAACCAATTTAAAGTAACAATAGTTCCTTCGGAGTTAAATAATGACTCTAACACTAGGGCACTTAAAATGCAGATAGGGATATAGGATAACCATCTAAGAATAATATCTGGTAATTTTACATTACGTACTAACATAAAGGGGATTACCCTTGGGAGCCAAGTGACAATGGCACAACCAATCATTAATAATATCATGGATAAGGAAGTCGTCATTTTTCCGTCACCACCCCAATTGTAGCAACGATAATTGTCGTAATCAGCACCGCAATATGTCCAGGAAGAAAATATAAAAGAACATACATAATAAGGGCCATTAGGGCAATTAATTTTAAGTAATGCATTAACTTCGTTTTTCCTACATCGACTAAGTTGATAATAAGCAAAGCAGCAAACATTGCTACTAAGGCAAAATCTAATCCCCAACTTTCAGCATTAGGAAGCCATTTGCCTACTACACCACCAAGGGTACAGGAGGCAATCCATGTGAAATAAGCAGTTAGATTTAGCCCGTCCATCCAATTACCACCAATGGTTTTCTCCTTCGCAAGTTTTGTAACAGCTACTCCAAAGGTTTCATCTGTTAATAATGTCCCAAACCCTATATTTCGCAATGCAGAGTATTGGGTTAGATGGGGGGCAACGGTTAAAGACATTAAAAAATGTCGGAGGTTTACAATAAATGTAGTAATAATTATGACTGAAAAGGGAGCACCAGCTAAATACAATCCACAGAAAATAAACTGGGCAGACCCGGCGTATACAAGCACCGATAATAGAAATATTTCTAGAACTGATAAATTGGATGTAATCCCAATAACACCAAATGCTATTCCAATACTAATATACCCGAGTAGAGTCGGGATACAGTCTTTAACACCTTGTGAAAATGTATCAAGGGGAAGTGCTTCATTTACATTCATTTGTGTATTCAATTTTTTACAATCCTTTCGTTTCATCAAAAAGTATTGATTGCTATAATTCTAGTAATATATAACTTTAATGGATAGATTCTAGTAAAGCAATGTTCAATTATAAAAATAATATGAAACAAAATAACCTTATTTTTCGTTAATTACTAAAAGGAAATTATGTATAAGGTTATAAAAAGTATGGATATCGGGCAATAGTATTTCATAGATTTGTCATACAAAAGATGTCTAATGAATAATAATTTCTACTATAATGATATCAAGAAAAAATTAGAAAATTCCTTAAAAAATTATTTTTATAAGTGGTTAAATATTGTCGATGTTGCAAATGCTATCATTATGAAAAATGCATACAATTAGGTGGCAGTAACAATTACATCTACATAGACAGCTTAGTTTCTAATTTAGACAAAGGTTAAATTTATTAAGGTTATTAGAAGGAGATCTTATCTCTATTTTATATTTGATTTATATTGGGGTGGAACATGTGAACGATTGGTTTACAGTAGAAAATATTGAAAATTTAGCAGGACATTATCGGACACTTGGACCGCTAATCGGAATTTTACTTCCGTTTATTGAAGCCTTTTTACCTTTCCTCCCACTAGTTGTAATCGTAGTTGCAAATGCAAGTTCTTATGGCTTATGGATTGGCTTCTTATTATCTTGGGTTGGAACGGTACTTGGATCGTATGTTGTATTTCTAATCGTTCGAAAGTTTGGAAAACATCCTCGATTACAAGTTTTTATAGGGAAAGAAAAGGTGCAAAAACTTATAAGATGGGTGGATATGAGGGGAATAAGTCCACTTTTAATTTTACTTTGTTTTCCGTTTACCCCATCTGTATTAGTTAATATTGTTGCCGGGCTTTCAAACATAAAGAAAAAATATTATTTATTTGTCATTATGGCGGGGAAATTTATTATGATTGCAAGTATGAGTGTTCTCGGCTATGACTTAAAAGCACTATTAACAGATCCGATAAAATTAATTATCGCAGGGGTTGCGATTTTCTTGCTTTGGTTCATTGGGAAAGCAATAGAAAAACATTTGAATAAAAAAGTTGATCGAGATTTAAGTGAACAATCCGATAAGAAAAAAAAAGTGAAAATGTCTGTAAAAAAAGAGCGGTTGTTATAAACTGCTCTTTTTAATTCGATATTTTTTCTATCATGATAAAAAAATATTATAATAGAGAAATATCAATGAAAGTTATCTAGTTAATATGTATTAAAATATAAAAAATTTAAAGAATCGAACATATATTCTTATATAATAGAAGTTAGTAATCAAAGAGGGGGAGCATTATGTCGTTAAGAGTTATTAGTGGACGAGCCGGTACAGGGAAGACTACTTTCATTCATGAAGAAATCGTACAAGAATTGAAAGAAAAACCACTCGGTTCACCTATTTATTTAATTGTACCAGACCAAATGTCCTATCAAGCGGAGCATATGCTTACCAATTTATATGATATTAAAGGAATTATACGAGCTCAAGTTGTAACGTTTAAACGTTTAGCATGGTATATCTTACAAGAAACCGGTGGGATTGCAAAAGAACAAATCGATAAAATTGGTTATCGAATGTTAATCCGTCGATTGCTTACAGAAAACAAAGATCAATTTTCATTATTCCGCCAAGCTGCAGATAAACGTGGTTTTACCCAGGAAGTAGAAATGTTAATTAAGGAGTTTAACCAATATAATATCGACAGTTTGGCTTTAAAAGGGGTCATTGAAAAATTAGAGGATACAGGTGCTCCTAATACATTAATAGCAAAATCAAAGGATTTACAGTTAATTTTAACGAAATTGGAAGAAGTATTAGGGGATAGTTATGTAGACGGTGACAGTTATTATCCCGTTTTATTAGAACAACTGCAAAACTCTGAAAAAATAAAAGACGCCCATATATACATTGATGGTTTTACAGCCTTTACTGTTCGTGAGTTTGAAATTGTAAAACAATTGCTCACATTAGCTAAAAGAGTCACGATCGTATTACCTTTTGAAGATGAAAAGGATAAATATAATGACCAAGCTGTTTTTTATCGACCAGCAGTGATGTACGATAAATTACTTCAAGAAGCTTATAAAATTCAATTGGAAATTGAACCAAGAATTCATTTGGATAATTGCTATCGTTTCCATAATCATGATTTACAACACGTAGAAGAACAATTTCACGAACCAGTAGTGGAACCAATCCAATCCGACGGTTATGTTCAAATTTTAGAAGGGGCAAATCGCAGAGCGGAAGTTCACGGAATTGCCCGGGAAATATGTCGAATTGTCCAAGAAGAAGGCATGCGTTATAAAGATATTGGGATTATGTATCGGCAAGCAGATATATATGATCCATTAATTGAAACGATATTTGCCCAATATGATATACCTGTTTTTACAAATGAAAAGAAATCAATGCTTCACCATCCTTTAATTGAATTTAGTCGTTCTATTCTTGAAGTCATCGTATCCAACTGGCAATATGAACCGATATTTAGAAGTGTGAAAACGGATTTGTTTTTCCCGTTGAAAAGCAATTTAAAAGAAATGAGGGAAAAAGGAGATCTATTTGAAAACTTTATTATTGCACAAGGGATTTACGGTCACCGTTGGTTTGAAGATTCCCGCTGGTTTTATAAAAAGTACCGTGGACTAGAATTTTACTCGAAAAGACAAACGGATGAAGAGTTGGAAATGCAATCCTTGATTGATGAAATGAAGGAAATCATTCGGACGCCCCTAAAAAAATTACAAGATGACTTGAAAACGGCAAGGACGGGGCGAGAAATTGCAATGGCCCTTTATCGTTGCATTGATGAACTGCAAATATACGATAAACTTCAAGCGTTAAAAGATGCTGAATTAGAGGAACATCAACTTGATGGAGCAAGTGAACATGACCAAGCATGGAATAGATGGATTAATGTATTAGACCAATTTGTGAATATGTTCGGCGATCAACCACTATCTATTGAAGAAGCAGCACAAATTTTGGATGAAGGGTACGATACTCTCCAATTTTCTAAAATTCCTCCTTCCGTTGATGAGGTAACGGTTGCGACCGTTGAATTCTCCCGTTTTGACAATAAAAAAGTTGTATTTGTTATTGGGGTTAATGATGGTGTATATCCGATGCGGATGGATTACGAAGGACTAATAACGGATGTGGAACGTGGATGGTTTGCTGAAATAGATACGGAACTTTCACCTACATCAAAACACAGATTACTACAAGAAGCGTTTTTAATATATCGTGCTTTTTCTTCACCTACTGATCGACTTTATGTAACGTTCGCAAGTAGCGATGAAGAAAGCAAAGCATTACTCCCATCCCTTTATGTGAATCGTTTACATAAATTGTTTGAAGTAAATGGTGTAAAAACTTTACCCCATCATCGCGTATTCATTGATCCAAGCGAAGAATTGGAAAACAGTAATGTTCTTCGATATTTACGTCATCCTAGAACGTCTCTTGCCTTTTTAATGATGCAATTACGCCAAGTAGAACATACTGCACAACTTGCAACTGAATGGCAAGCATTAAAAACGTTTTATGAACAAGACCCATATTGGAAAGGTGTATTACATGGAGTAATGCGTCCTATTGAAAAGAAAAATGTAGCGGAAAGATTAACACCTGAAATAACGGAAGCTCTATACGGAACAGAATTAACATCAAGTGTTTCCCGTATTGAAAAATATTACCGCTGTCCATTTTCCCACTTTACAACTTATGGATTGCGTTTAGAAGAGCGAGCCGTTTATCGATTGGAAAATTTTGCAATGGGTGACCTGTTCCATGAAGCATTAAAATGGATTACATTAGAAACAGAGCGTCAAAACCTGCAGTGGAATCGATTAACACGGGCTCAATGTAGTCAATTAGCGCGACAAGCTGTGGAGCAAATCGTTCCTGTGTTTTCTCATCAAATATTATTGAGTAGTGCCCGATATCGATATATACAACGTAAATTAATACGAATTGTAGAAAGAACGATGATGGCCCTTTCCCAACATGCGAAGGTATCTTTCTTTAAACCCGTTGCGATAGAAGCAGCCTTTGGACCAAATGAACAACTTCCACCTTTAGAAATTGATTTAAAGGGTGGACGCAAAATGCATATTCGCGGTCGAATCGATCGTATTGACAGTGCTAAAGTTGGAGGCAAATCTTATTTACGAGTAATCGACTATAAATCTTCAAGTCGCGACTTAGATTTGAATGAAGTGTATCATGGAATTTCTTTACAGTTATTAACGTATTTAGACGTTGCAGTTGAAAATGCGAATATTTGGTTAGATGATGATGTAGAGGCAGCTGGAGTTTTATATGTTCACGTTCATAATCCAATTTTAAAAGTAGAAGAAGAGCTAGATGACTCTACATTAGAAATGGAAAGAATGAAGAAATACAAAATGAAAGGCCTTCTTACTGAAAATGCGGAATCATTAATTGCGATGGATGAAGATTTGGAACTTGGTGGTAGTTCGAAAATTGTACCAGTTTATTTAAAGAAGGATGGAACAGCGTCCCCATCATTATCACGGGTCGTACATCCTGCTGATATGAATCAAATTAAACAATATGTTAGAAAAAAACATAAAGCTGCTGGTGATGGAATATTGAGCGGTGAAACAGGCATTTATCCATACCGATTAAAGGGAAAAACAGCCTGTGATTTTTGTAGTTTTAAATCGGTCTGTCAATTTGATCCAACTGATCATGAGCAATTATATCATTCCCTTCAAGCAGATAAACCGAACAATGTTGTCAATAAAATACGGGAGGAGTTGAACAATAATGGGTCTATCGATTCCTGAAAAACAACCAGATGTAACTTGGACAGATGAACAATGGAAGGCAATTTGGGCCACAGGTCAAGATACATTAGTTTCAGCAGCTGCCGGTTCAGGTAAAACAGCTGTACTAATTAATCGAATGATAGAAAAAGTAATTTCGAAAGAAAATCCAATTGATGTGGATGAACTATTAGTCGTTACTTTTACTAATGCCTCCGCTGCTGAAATGCGCCACCGAATGGCAGAAGCCCTTGAAAAGGAAATTGCGAAAGATCCTCGTAATCAGCATTTACGACGTCAATTAAGCTTAGTGAATAAAGCACAAATTTCTACGCTTCACTCCTTTTGTTTAGCGATTGTACGCCAATATGCGTACTTAATAGACATTGACCCTGGTTTTCGTATAGCAAATGAAGGGGAGTCAGCCTTACTTCGTGATGATGTTTTAGCGGAAGTGTTGGAAGAGGCTTACGATAGTGAAGACGAAGAAAAAGTAAATGCAGTCTATCGATTAGTTGATAGTTTTACATCGGACCGTGATGATCAAGCAATCGAAACGTTAATCGATAAATTATATGAAACATCCCGTGTACATCCTGAACCGACAAAATGGTTACGCTCTTTACCGAAACAATATGATTTACCTGAGCATGTAACAATCGATGAACTTGATTTTATAGAGCCATTAAAAAAATCGATTAAATTTAGTTTAGAAGAAGCGCGGGAGCATATTGAAGAAGTTCGACAACTTGCCTTAAAGCCAGATGGACCTTATGCCTATGGAGAAACGGCAGAACTAGATTTTGCTTTAATAGAAGAAGCTATTCGTATTATGGAACACAGTACTTGGCAAGTAGCCTATGAATTTTTCAATCGTTTAAAATGGTCGACATTAGCAAGAATGAAAAAGGATAGTTGTGATCCAGTTCTTCAGGAAAGGGCAAAGAAAAAGCGGGATCAAGCAAAAAAAATCCTATCTCAAATAAAGGAATCTTTCTTTCTACGAAAGCCGGAACGCCTTTTACAAGAAATTCGTTTAATGGCACCAATCATTAAAACATTGGTGGAATTAACAGAAGCTTATAGTTATAAGTTCAAAGAAGCTAAACTACAACGAGGATTAGTCGATTTTTCCGATTTAGAGCATTACGCTCTAGATATTTTAACGGTAAAGGAAGATGGTAAACTGCAACCATCACCTGTTGCATTAGATTTTAAACAAAAATTTAAAGAAGTATTAGTAGATGAATATCAAGATACGAATATGTTACAGGAAACGATTTTGCAGCTCGTTAAAAGTGGTAGTGAAATGGACGGGAATTTATTTATGGTAGGAGACGTTAAACAATCCATTTACCGTTTCCGTTTAGCAGAACCAATGCTCTTTTTAAATAAATATTTACACTTTGAAGAAGAACCTGTTTCCAATGGATTAAAAATCGACTTAAATGCGAACTTCCGAAGCAGGCAAGAAGTATTACATGGAACGAATTTTGTCTTTGAACAAATTATGGGAGAGACGGTCGGTGAAATCATATATGATGAAAAGGCTGGCCTAAAGCCTGGAGCCCCTTATGATTCTGTTGAAATGCCAATTGAACTTGCCATCATATATGAAGAGCAGGAAGATGATGGAGAAGAAATCGATGAAGACGCTGAAATGGATTTCATCATCGAAGAAGAGATAAAAAAATCTCAACAAGAGGCCCGTTTTATTATTAAACGAATTCGTGAATTAATGGACGGTGGGACAACGGTCTATGATACGAAGCAGAAAGATCCTGCTAAACGTATTCGACCAATGAAATATAGCGATATCGTGATTTTAATGCGTTCCATGACTTGGTCGAATGATTTAGTTGAAGAATTTAAAGCAGCTGGTATTCCGTTATTTGCGGAATCTTCAAAAGGGTATTTTGAAGCACTGGAAGTGATGGTGATGTTGAACGTATTGAAAGTCGTTGATAATCCATATCAAGATATCCCGTTAGCTTCCGTCCTAAGAGCTCCATTTATTGGCTGTACAGAAAATGAATTAGCTAAAATTCGTCTTGCTAATCGAAAAGCACCTTTCTATGAAGCAGTAAAACAATTTGTAGAAGAAGAACAATCTGGTATTCATTCTGAGACTAGCGAAAAGCTTCAAAGGTTTTTACAACAGCTTGACACATGGAGAAATTTAGCTCGCCGTGGTTCCCTATCCGATTTAATTTGGCGCATTTATTTAGATACAAATTATTATGAAATGGTCGGTGCTATGGCGAATGGCAAACAACGTCAAGCGAATTTAAGAACTCTCCATGATCGGGCATTGATGTATGAAAAGACATCCTTTAGAGGACTGTTCCGATTTTTACGATTTATTGATCGAATGCGTTCAAGGGGCGATGATTTAGGTGTCGCCAAATCAATCGGAGAAAAGGACGACGTTGTTAGACTTGTAACGATTCACTCTTCAAAGGGATTAGAATACCCAGTCGTATTTGTTGCAGGATTAGGTCGGAGTTTTAACCAAATGGATTTTAGTAATGCTTATTTATTTGACCAACAGTTTGGACTAGCGGTGAAAGCTATTGATCCAGATGACCGCATTATGTATACGTCACTGCCGTTTTTAGCCATGAAAGAGAAAAAAATTCTCGAAATGAAAGCGGAAGAGATGCGAATTTTATATGTAGCTATGACCCGCGCAAAGGAAAGATTGATTTTAGTTGGTTCAGTAAAGGATTGGGAAAAGGTTCGTTCAAAATGGTGTGAAGTACAACAACTACCTACCGATGTGATGTTACCTGAATATTTACGTGCTAGAGCAAAAAGCTATTTAGATTGGATTGGACCAGTTGTTGCTAGACATGCTTCCTTTGAGCCTTTTAGCGATGAAGAGTATCGTCCAATTGATCACCCATCAAAGTGGAGAATTACACCAATTTCCAACACCTTCTTTATGAATAGCATTACTTCAGAACAGCAAGAAGAAGCAGGAGAACAGGCAGATACCCATCTAGATGAGAAGGTTTATAACGAGTTAAGAAACCGTTTTACAACAGGTTATTCGTTTAAAAATGCCATTTTGAAAAAATCAAAGACGAGTGTTTCAGAGATTAAAAGGATTGAAAATTTACAACGGGAAGAAGAAGAGGAGACATACCCTATTCAATCGACATCCTCTTCTGCTATGAAAAGACCGATGTTTTTACAAGAAAAAGGATTATCTGCGACAGAGATAGGTACCGTTATTCATACGGTTATGCAACATATTCCACAAAGAGGTTTCGACCGTGTGGAAGAAGTGCAAGCTTACCTACAATCATTAGTAGATCGTAAGCTCTTAACTTCGGAAGAATTGGCAGTAGTTGAACTTGAAAAGGTTTTACAGTTTTTTGCTTCCGATATCGGCCAACGTTTTAGTCGAGCAGTACAATTGTATAGAGAAATTCCTTTTACTTTAAGCATTGAAGACGAGGAAGGGGATTCACAAATTGTACAAGGGATTTTAGACTGTTTATTTCAAGATGAACAAGGCCGTTGGGTGCTCCTTGATTATAAAACTGATAAAATATTGCCGTCTTTTAAAGAGGAACCTTTTTTAACAAATGAAATGAAAAAACGATATGAAGTACAGCTTCGAATTTATAGTGAAGCGATTGAATCGATTTTACAAGTAAAAGTGGATGAAAAAGTCTTATATTTATATAATGCTCAAAAGGAGATTCATTTCAATTAGCTTTAAAGATAACAGTCTATTAATTTGATTCAAATTAATAGACTGTTTTTTCGAAGGTTTTTTCTTAATATAGTAAAATGAAAGATAAACTTTACGTTTTGACGTTACAAGAAAAGGAGAACCTATTGTGAATTTTCAACCGACTACTTTGAATGAAAGAGTTCATTCGATTGATATTTTACGCGGATTTAGTTTACTTGGTATTTTACTGGTAAATATGTTTGCCTTTTATTTACCTATGCCCCATATTGATTTAGGCAGTTGGTTTACAGAGGCGCCCGATATTATTTGGCATCAAACTTTGGATATTTATGTGCAAAGTAGTTTTTATCCCCTTTTCTCTATGCTTTTCGGATATGGGTTAGCGATGCAATTTATGAAAGCAGAAACCATTGGAAGTAACTTTTATCAATTTGGACCAAAGAGGCTAATTATATTACTTATTATTGGATTACTCCACGCCTTTTTCATTTGGTGGGGCGACATATTAACGATGTATGCCTTTTGCGGATTTTTCCTATTGCTATTTTTACGCTTTAGCGGTGGATGGTTATTAACGTTTGGGTTAATTATTAATGGGTTCATGCATTTATTTTTCATTGCTATTTTTGCGCTAACAGGAATGAGCAATATGGAAGTAGAAGCACCGGCAGTCGATATTGTAATGATTAACGATGCCATTACCGCTTATGGAGTGGGGAATTGGCTGGATGCCTTTTTCCAACGTTTAAAAGATTTATCCCTTCAGATGGGGGTGAGTATGTGGATATCAGCTTTAACGACTATCCTGCCATATATGCTTATAGGAGCTGCAGCTGCCAAATGGCGTTTAATTGAAAGGGCAAAAGAGCTAAAGGGTCTTTGGATTACTTTAGCCATCGTATTTCTCGTACTCGGTATATTGATAAAAAGTGCTCCATATACCTTTACTCGCACTTATTTACTTGATTATTTAAAAGTGTACGTAGGGGGACCTATCCTTTCCGTTGGTTATATTGGAATTATGATTTGTTTATGTATGATTCCGTTTATCGTTAAAATACTCGCACCATTAGCGAGGGCTGGGCGAATGTCCCTTTCTTTATATATTATGCAATCTATTATTTGCACATTATTGTTCTATCATTTTGGTTTTAGTTTGTATGGTGAAATTGATGTCCAGACGGGTACATTAATTGCGATTGGTATTTTTATTGTTCAAGTTATATTTGCTGAGCTTTGGTTTATTAAATTTAAACAAGGACCATTAGAATGGCTCGTAAAAAAATTAATTTATAAAACAACATTGTCGGAAAAATGAGCAATTTCGAAAAATTTGATGTATGATGGAATAAAATATACATTCAATTAATAGATTTTGAGAATTACTCAAGTTGAATGTATATCAACAAAGGATAAAAGAAGGAGCGCCTTTATTTATGAAGATTTTATCGTTTAATTTAAATGGAGAAGTAAAATTCGGTCCAAAAGTAAAAAAAGAGGAAGCGGTATGGGATGTACTAGCCATTCAAAAAGAGCTGAATATCCTCCCTTCTTTTCCAACAGAAATTATTGATGGGATTGCATTAGGCTTTGACTTTGTTGAACAAATTCGCAAATTAGTTGACGCTGCAAGTAAATCTGAACAAGTGGAACAATTTAAGCGTCCATTTACTGAAATAGAATGGCTTTCTCCAATACCTAGAACGCCAAAAAATATTATTTGTATTGGTAAAAACTATAATGATCATGCAAAGGAAATGGGCTTACAGCAAGCACCGGAAGATTTAGTCGTATTTACAAAATCACCAACTTCCATAGCAGCTGATGAACAAGTATTACCGATTCATGAAGGTAAAACGAATTCCTTAGATTACGAAGGTGAGTTAGCAGTAGTTATAGGCAAAAAAGGAAAGGATATTCCGAAAAATCTTGCCTTTGATTATATTTTTGGCTATACGATTGCAAATGATATAACAGCTCGTGATTTACAAGATAAACATAAACAATATTTTTTAGGGAAAAGTTTAGAGGCTTCTTGTCCACTAGGTCCTTATATTGTATCGAAGGATGAAATTGTAGATCCTCAAAAATTGACAATCGTAACAAAAGTAAATGGTGAAGTACGCCAAAATGGTTCAACAAAAGATATGATGTTTACAGTAGAGGAGTTAGTATCTATTTTATCTCAACATATTACATTGGAGCCTGGAGATATTATTTTAACAGGTACTCCTGCAGGTGTCGGCAAGGGAATGAACCCACCAACATTTTTAAAAGCAGGAGATGAAGTGAAAATTTCGATTGAAGGAATAGGCACTCTTTCCAATCGTTTTGCTTAACAAATGATGTAAACAATGACTTGTTTGAAAGTATTCTCTATGAAACCTAAACTATTTTTGTATTGTAAAGCTCTACAGAACTATTATATTTGAATCTCCAAACTTAACTATGGTAGGATAATGCTGACAATGAAAATTAAGGTGGGAATAAAATGGACTTTTTAACAAGCTCAACGCATTTACACATTGCAACTTGGGTAATAGCATTAGTATTATTTTTTGTAGCAGCTTTAGCATCTAAGTCTAAAGGAATTCACATGGCATTACGTCTATTCTATATTTTAGTCATTATTACAGGTGGAGCTTTATTTATCGAAGGAATGGATTACAATATGGGAATGCAATATGGCATTAAATTCCTTTTAGGTATTTTAGTCATTGGTATGATGGAAATGGTATTAGTACGTCAAGCTAAAAATAAACCAACTACTCTATTTTGGGTTTTATTCGCTATTTTCTTATTTGCAGTATTATTTATGGGCTTCAAATTACCAATGGGTGAAAATTTCTTAGCATAATAGAAAAATCGTAAAGTGCATGTGTGCTTTACGATTTTTTTATTTCATCCGCCAATTAAATCTGAATAATATAATAGAAAATAACAATAAAATCATTTCCTTTTGGACAGATTAAAAGAGAAATCTTTCAGAATTACAGTTGTTCACTGTTTTGTCTTATTTCATAGTAGGATTTGTTATTTTCCTTTTAAAAGATGGCAGTTCATCTTTTTTTTTTGGTAAAATGGCGTTGGTATGGTTTGAAGGAGAGGGATTATGTTGAAATTTAAAAAGTGGATTAGTGGCGTAGCGGCGTCACTTTTATTAATTGCTTCATTGACAACTTCTTCTGTAGCGAAAGCAGAAGAGACAAAATCAATAGAAGATGAAAGTATATATGATTTGTTAGTTGATCGAATATTAAATGGAACATTAGAGAACGATTACAATGCCAATGCGGAAGATCCGTCCCAATTTGCTGGTGGTGACTTTAAAGGTTTACTTGAAAAACGATCCTTGATCACCAAAATGGGTTTCACAATCGCTTCAATCGGTTCTGTGTTTACAACTGAAACGTATGACGGTTCAATGGTCACAAGCTATAGTCAAATTGAGCCGCAGTTTGGAACGCCAGAAGAACTGACAAACTTAATTGACACTTTTCATGATGATCATGTAAAAATCATGATTGATTTCCCTTTATCGAATGTTAGTGAAAATCATGAATGGGCACAAGATCCTGAAAAAGCAGATTGGATTGTCGATACTGCCAACGGGAAAGTTCGTTGGGATTTAAATAACGAAGAAGTTCAGCAAGCGCTTATTAATTCAGTAGTTGAATTTATTACTACATATAACGTAGATGGCGTACGATTAACGAATTTAGATACGGCTAGCACTCCATTTTTAAATGAAATGATTGAAGCCATTAAATCAGTAAATAACGATATTTATGTCATTTCAAATGAAGATAGCGACGCTAATTTTGATGCGAAATACTTTGAAGAAACAAACGACGCATTTCGCAATGCATACAAAAACGTGGATCAGAATTCAGCGGCATTGTTAACTAATGTAACTCCATTTGTTGAAGGAAAACAAGCTCCTGCCCAATTGATGATTGATTCCTTATTAACAGATCGTTTTACGTTATCTGCCGAAGCCTATCCTCCAACAAGAGTAAGACTTGCCATTGCTGCAACGCTTTTACTACCAGGCGTACCAGTAATGCAATATGGGACAGAAATTATTATGAACGGGGAGGCAGGTCCGAATGCGCATCAGCTATATAATTTCCGGACAGATGAGGATATGGTGGAATTTATAGGAGACGTTCAAACATTACGTAATCAGTCTGAAACGTTACGTAATGGGGAATTTAAACTAATTAAAAATGAAAATGGTTTCTTAGTATTTGAACGTTATTCTGATGAAGAAAGATGGATTATAGTCATTAATAACACGGGAAAAACAACAAAGGTTGATATTTCTGCTGATGAAATCGGTGAGAATAAGGAACTTCGTGCTATGTTAGATAGTGATACAATACGTGTAAATGACGAAGGAAATTTCCCTATCGTATTAGATCGTGAAATTGTAGAAATTTATCAAGTTACAGAGGAAAAAGGTATTAACGTTTCTTACTTAATAGCGTTAGGATTAGTTTATCTACTATTTATTGGCTTTATTATCGCTTTAATTAAACGAGGTAAACGTAGAAGAGCAAATCAAAATTAAAAAAATTGACGTCTCAACGGTAGTTTGTACCGATGGGACGTCTTTTTCTTATGGACAGCATAATATTGGGATGTCTAAGAGAAGTATTTTATTCATAAAATGTAAGGTACATTTTAAATATTTAGTTATTTCTGAAAAATAAATTCGAAATTTGTTGACTTCATTTATTACACAAATATATAATTTATTGCAACAATACATAAATTGTTAAAAGATTAATAGTTTTCGGAAAAGATTGTGTAACAAGAATATTTGTAATCTTCAAATTAATAAAAGCGAACATGATTGCTAGAAAGGAGCGTTAATTTGAAAACAGATGAATTATTAACAATTAAAGACTTACATACCGGTTTTCGAATTAAAGATACATTTTATGATGCAGTAGATGGAGTTTCCCTTACATTAAAGAAAAACGAAATTCTTGCAATCGTTGGTGAATCAGGGTGTGGGAAAAGTACCCTTGCAACTTCCATTATTGGACTTTATGATCAAAACAAAACACGTGTTCAAGGAGAAATTTTATTTGAACAAAAAAATCTGGCTGCTCTTTCTGAGGAAGAGATGAATGACATTAGAGGTCTTCAAATTAGTATGATTTTCCAAGATCCTCTTTCAGCATTAAATCCGTTAATGCGCATTGGGGAACAAATTGAAGAGGGCTTAATTTATCATACTAATTTAACAGCTGAACAAAGACAAGCGAGAGTACTAGAATTATTGAGTCAAGTTGGAATTAAAAATCCTGAAAGGGTAGCTAGACAATTCCCACACCAATTATCGGGTGGGATGAGACAAAGGGTTATTATTGCCATTGCTATTTCGTGTAAACCGCAAATTATTATTGCGGATGAACCTACAACAGCGTTGGACGTAACAATTCAAGCTCAAATTTTAGATTTATTAATTGATTTACAAGCTGAAACTGAGGCGGGAATAATTCTAATTACCCATGACTTAGGTGTTGTAGCAGAGGTAGCAGATCGAGTTGCCGTCATGTATGCGGGAGAAATTATTGAAGAGGCTCCAGTAAATGAGTTGTTTACAAATCCGAAACATCCCTATACTCGTTCGCTATTTAATTCCATTCCTCAGATGAATTCTGAGTCAGAACGTTTAAATGTCATCGAAGGTATTGTTCCATCATTAATGAACTTACCTCGAACTGGTTGTAGATTTTCTCAACGAATTCCTTGGATTCCGGAAGAAGCTCACGAGGAAAATCCAGCACTTCATGAAATTTCACCTGGTCATTTTGTACGTTGTACATGTTGGAAAGAGTTTCACTTTAAAACGGATAAAGGGGGCGGGACATATGAGCTTCATGCAAATAAATGATTTAAAAGTCCACTATCCTATTCGCGGAGGATTTTTTAACCGGGTGATTGATCAAGTTCACGCAGTTGATGGAATAACGATGGAATTTGAAAGAGGAAAAGCCTATGGATTAGTTGGTGAATCAGGATGTGGAAAATCGACTACAGGTAAGGCAATTATTGGGCTAGAAAAAATTTCAGGCGGATCCATTATTTATGAAGGTGAAAATGTTACAAATAAACGCAGAAGTCGAAAATCTGCCTTTAGTCGTGATGTTCAAATGATTTTCCAAGATGCCCATTCTAGTTTGAACCCTCGAAAACGGGTAAAAGACATTATTGCCGAACCGATTCGCAATTTTTTAAAGCTATCTCCGCAAGAAGAGGAAAGAAAAATAAGTGAACTATTAGATATAGTGGGGATGCCTGAAGATGCAAAGTTTAAATACCCCCATGAATTCTCTGGAGGTCAAAAACAACGTTTAGGAATTGCTCGGGCTATTGCAACAAATCCAAAATTAATCATTGCAGATGAACCTGTATCTGCATTAGACTTATCTGTCCAAGCCCAAGTGCTTAATTTCATGAAAGATATTCAAAATGAGTTCGGTATTAGTTATTTATTTATTTCCCACGATTTAGGCGTTGTAAAACATATGTGTGATCATATTTCGATTATGTATAAAGGTCGCTTTGTTGAATCGGGGACAAAAAGTGATATATACAATAACCCGCAACATATATATACAAAACGATTACTTTCTGCTATTCCAGAAGTGACTCCGGTAGGAAGGGAACAACGGAAGCGAGAAAGAATAAAAGTCGAACAACATTATCAAGTAGAACATAAAAATTACTTTGATGAAAATGAACGGGTATTTGATTTAGTACCTGTATCAAGCACCCACTTTGTGGCAGCTACTTCACAGGTGAAGGGGGACATGTAGTTATGTGGAAAACGATTGTCAGACGATTTTTAATAATGATTCCACAGTTATTTGTTCTGAGTGTTATTATATTTATTTTGGCGAAGTTTATGCCTGGGGATCCTTTTACAGGACTGATTACACCACAAACAGATCCTGCCCGAATTGAGGAACTACAAGAAAAAGCAGGGTTGAACGATCCTTGGCATATACAATATATTCGATGGGTTGGCAACGCAATCCAAGGCGATTTAGGACTTAGTTATACGTATAAAAGGGACGTTGCTGCTTTAATTGGTGAGCGTGCGTTAAATACGTTTTGGCTGTCATTATTAAGTGTGATTATACTTTATTTAATTGCCATTCCTTTAGGTATATTAGCGGGTAGATATCAAAATTCGTTTTTAGATAAATCAATTGTATTTTATAGCTTTGTTACATATGCCATTCCGACATTTGTTTTATCTCTCGTATTTCTATTTATTTTTGGTTACCAATTACATTGGTTCCCGACGAACGGCAGTGTAAATATTGAACATGAGCCAGGTACGTTAAGTTATTATTGGGACAAATTCTATCATATTATATTACCATCAATTACTTATGCGATTTTAGGTACGACGGGGATTATTCAATATTTACGTTCAGAAATTATCGATGCAAAAGCAATGGACTTCGTTCGAACTGCCCGGAGTAAAGGTATTCCGATGAGAAAAGTGTATTCTAAACATATTTTCCGTAACTCTTTATTACCTATTGCAGCATTTTTAGGATTTACTATTACAGGGTTACTTGGAGGTTCAATTTTTATTGAAACAATCTTTGGTTATCCTGGAATGGGACAATTGTTTGTAAGTTCAATTTCATCTAGAGATTATAGTGTAATAACAGCACTCGTTATGTTATTTGGCTTCTTAGCCCTTTTAGGTAGTCTCTTATCCGATATTATTATGAGTATTGTTGACCCTCGCATTAGGATTGAATAGGTGACACTAAAAAGTTAAGGAGGATCCAAAATGGCAAAGAAAAAATATAAAAAAAATAAAACTTATGTAAATTCTCCTCCTACTGGCATTCAAGTAGTATTTAGAGAATTTATGAAAGATAAATTGGCTTTATTTTCATTAGTTGGATTAATCGTTGTTATAGTAGGAGTCTTTATATGGGCTTTCTTCTTTATCGACCAAGAGCAATTAATGCGTGTAAGTTTAAGGGATAAATTTGCAGAACCTGGCGATAAGTTTTTATTAGGAGCCGATGAAGGCGGTAAAGATATTATCGGTCAAATTATTGTCGGTGCGAAAAATTCTCTTCTCATAGCAATTTCTATTACGATTATTACGGGTATATTTGGTGTAGTTGTTGGATTAGTTTGTGGATACTTTGGCGGATGGATTGATAATATGTTCATGCGTATTATTGACTTCTTCATTACTGTTCCATCTTTAATGTTAATTATCGTTTTTGTAACAGTTGTTCCGAAGTATAGTGTTATGGCTTTTGTATTAATTATGAGTTTATTTTTATGGACAGGAACGGCACGGCTTATTCGCTCCAAAGCATTGTCTGAAAGTAAACGGGACTATATACAAGCATCGAAAACCCTTGGAACAAATGACTTTGTCATCATTGTACGAGAGTTGTTACCGAATTTAAGCTCGATTATTATCGTAGAACTTACGTTAAACTTTGCAGGAAATGTAGGAATTGAAACTGGCTTATCTTATTTAGGATTCGGATTACCAATGTCAACTCCATCCCTCGGAACACTCGTTAGTAATGCAAACAACCCGCTCGTATTACAACAATATTGGTGGGTTTGGTTACCGGCATCACTATTCATCTTAATCATGATGCTCGGTATTAATTACGTCGGACAGGCGCTTCGAAGATCAGCCGATGCTCGTCAGCGTTTAGGTTAAGCAAAAAAATTGCGTTTTAAAATAACTGAAAATTAGTTGTATTAAAACTTTTTAGAAATCATTTTGGTACCGCCATATTTACAATTTAAAAGTAAATATGTTTGACTATATATAAATTTTAAACAGGTACAAAAAGAAAAGGGAGGAAAAGGAATGAAAAAAACAAAGTGGTCGTTATTGGCGCTATTATTTTCTGTCTTACTAGTTTTAACTGCTTGTAATGGCGGAGATGATAAGCCAGCTGAAGACACAAAAGGTACGGAAGATACAGGTACGGAGAAAGATGCAAAAAATCCTGATGAGTTATTTACACTTGCAGTAGAAAATGAGGAAGAAGCGATTGAAGGTGGAACGCTTCGTGTTGCCATGGTGAAAGATGAGCCTTTCCAAGGGATTTTTAACTGGGAACTTTATGAAGACGCTTATGATTCATATCTTATGGACTGGGCTACAAATGTCATTTTTGAAACAGATGAAAACTTTATGATTACAGATACAGGTCTTGCTACAATAGATGTAGACCAAGATAATAATAAAGTAACAGTGAAAATTCGTGAAGGTGTGAAATGGTCTGATGGTGAACCATTTACGATTGAGGATGTCATTTTACCATATTTAATTATCGGACACCCAGATTACACTGGAGTTCGTTATGATACTCAATTCCAAAATATTGTTGGTGCGGAAGAGTATAATGCTGGAAAAGCTGATACGATTTCAGGTCTTAAGAAAATCGATGATCATACTCTAGAAATTAGCTTTAAACAATTATCGCCTGCCATTTATTATTCTGGTGATGGTTTATGGTCCTATGCAGCACCAAGTCACCAAATTAAAGATATTCCAGTTGCAGAATTAGTAGAGTCTGATGCAGTTCGTAAAAATCCTGTAACGTTAGGTGCATTCAAAATTGACAAAATTGTACCTGGTGAATCGGTGCAATACTCTCGAAACGAGCATTACTGGAAAGGTGTACCAAAACTTGATGGTGTTGTAGTTGAAGTAGTTCCGAGCAGCTCTATTTCAGTTGCAATCAAATCTGGAGAATATGATGTTATTCAAAGCTTTAACGCAACAAAAATGCCAGAAATTGAAAACTACGACAATATTACAGTGTTAGGTCGCCAAGAGCTTTACTATTCTTATTTAGGATTTAAAGTAGGTAAATACGACTTTGAAAACAATACAGTTGTAACAGATTTAGAAGGTTCAAAAATGGGTGATGTCAAATTACGCCAAGCAATGGGCTATGCTTTAGATATCGAACAAGTTTCGGAAGTGTTCTATAATAACCTTCGTGAACGTGCAAATTCTTTAATTCCACCAGTATTTAAAGCATTCTATGACGATTCTTTAGAAGGATACACTTATGATCCAGAAAAAGCGAAAGCACTATTAGATGAAGCTGGATATAAAGATGTAGATAATGATGGAATCCGTGAAGATAAAAACGGTGAAAAATTAGAAATTAAATTAGCTGCAATGTCAGGGGATGCTACACAAGAAGAAATTATCGCATTCTACCTTCAAAACTGGAAAGATGTTGGATTAAATGTAACTTTATCAACTGGTCGTCTAATTGAGTTCAACTCATTCTACGATAAAGTTGAAGCAGATGATCCGGAAATTGATATGTTCATGGGTGCTTGGGGAACAGGTACAAACCCATCTCCAGCAGGATTATACGGCAAAGCGGACCAATTTAACTACAGTCGTTATACTTCTGAAGAGTTAGAAACAGCAGTTAAAAATATTGACTCACCAAAGGCGTTCGATACAAACTACCGTGCACAGGAATTTAAAAAATTCCAACAACATATCGAGGAAGTAGCAACAACTATTCCAATGCAATTCCGATATGAAATTTTCCCAGTTAATAAGCGTGTGAAAAACTTCAGTATCGAATATGGAAATGAATACAAAGATCATTTACATGAAATCGAATTAACTGCTGAAGAACCAGTTGCTTCTAACTAATGATAAATGAAAGGATGAATCGAAGAGTTCCACTCTTTGATTCATCCTTTTAATTTGGAAAATAGAAAAAAGTTGTCCCATAGGAACAACTTTTCCGTTATGAATAGTCTTTATCTGTAAAGAAAATAGCAATTGTGCCAGGTCCAGAATGGGCGCCAATAACAGCTCCAACCATTGTCATCTCAAATGCTTTTGGTTTTAACTTTTCTTCGATTAATGCTTGTATTTCTTGAGCAAACTCTAAATCATCGCCATGGCTTATTCCGACGATTTTATTCGAGAAGTCGCCACCTCGTTCAACCATTAAATCGATCATACGATTAATCGCCTTTTTACGACCCCGAATTTTCTCAAGGGGAATCAATTTCCCATCTTCTACATGTAAAATCGGTTTTATACTTAATAGGCCACCGATAAAGGCGCTGGATTTGGAAAGTCTTCCTCCAGCTGCTAAATAATCTAAATTTTCCACTGTGAAAAGGTGGGTCATATGTTCAGCTAAATGGGCAATCCGAGACGTCATTTCATCTAAAGATAAACCTTCCTTACGCAACTTAACAGCTTCTTTTACAAGTAAGCCACAGCCTAGAGAAGCACATTTCGAATCGATAATTTTCAATTTGAAATTTGGATAATTTTCGCGTACCTGTGCAGCAATCATGACCGCGGTGCTATATGTACCCGATAAGTTGGATGAAAAGGCAATATAAAGCCCTTCTTCATCATTTTTCGCGAGTTTTTCAAATTCATTTAAAAATACTTCAGGTGACACTTGAGACGTTTTTGGCGTAACTCCCTGTCTCATCGCATCATATACCGTTTTAGGATCAATATCTATGATGTCATTGTACTCTGTATGATTTAAATCAACTCGTAATGCAAATAATTCGACGTCTTCCTCTGTGAAAAATTGCTTTGGTAAATCACAGCCACTATCTGCAAAAATTTTCATAAATCTACCTCCTTGAATGATGAATGGTATTTTTCAGTCATTCTCATGTTGAGGATAAAGAGGAAATAAAAAGGATTTCCACCGATATCTATACTTACAATTTTAGTCTTTCTATTAGGACTTTGGCAATCCCATCTTCATTATTACTTAATGTAATTTCATTGGCGATATTTTTTAAATCATCTATTCCGTTGGACATTGCAACACCGATTCCTGCATAGTCGATCATTTCTAGATCGTTATCTTCGTCACCGAAGGCAATGATTCTTTCGCGGGGAATATTCAAATCCTTTGCGACGAGGGATATGCCTACCGCTTTATTTAAACCTTTTCGGACGATTTCAACTATATGGAAAGGTGCCCCCCATCGGCGATGTTCAATAAGTTCTGCATGGACGCTTTCTAAATGATCTCGAATACCTGGTACATTTACTTCTTCTGCGTGGATTAGTAAACTCGTTGGGTCTTCATTTAAGTTTCCTCTTAAATTTCCAATTGTGACGCGAGGATCGCCCATTTTGAAAATATCCATCATCGTTTTGTCCTCTACATGAATAAACACGTCGTCCATTACTTCCGCTATTAAATTTTCATATTGATACTTATCAACGGAGTCAACGACATCATATACGACATTCAGATCGATAGGTGAGTGAACAGTTTTCCATGCATTATTTTTCGGATGATGGATGAGAGCACCATTAAAGTTTACAATCGGTGTATTTAACATTAACTCATTATAATACAATTGGCTTGCTCTAAATGGACGTCCAGTCGCAATCATCACTTGATGACCTGCTTCTTTTGCTTTCATTAAAGTTGCTTTTGTTTTTTCAGAAATTTGTTGTTTGTCGGTTAATAACGTTCCGTCTAAATCTAATACGATTAAATGTTGTTTCATAAGGAATTCTCCTTTCTCTATCTTACTGATTTTATCCCTTATGGATATATTTAGTCAAAATTTTGTATTTTATATTCCTTTCATTCAGAAAAAAATTTCCAACAGTGATATGATGTTCTTAGAGTAGTTTTTTCTACTACAAATAAAACTATAAGAGAAAACGACTCAGGAAATGATGTATTGTTCAATATATTAAAGGAGTGACAAGGAGATGCTTGTTCAAGAGGATATGTGGAATGGGATTCCTTTATTACACGTTTATAATAATTCGATGACGCCACAATCACCGGTCGTAATCTTTTTACACGGTTTTGGAAGCGCAAAAGAACATAACTTACACTATGCTTATCAATTCGTAAAAAAGGGTATTCGTGTCATCTTACCGGATGCTCATTTACATGGTGATCGTTCTGAAAATCTTTCTGAAATGAAAATGAATGTTCACTTTTGGGAGATTGTATTAATGTCCATTAAAGAAGTGGACATATTATATAATGAGCTACAAAAAAGAGAACTTTTAACTTCCGGAAAAGTAGGAATCGCTGGAACATCTATGGGAGGAATTGTCACTTGCGGTTGCCTAAATGCTTATGACTGGGTTTATGCGGCTGGTATATGTATGGGAGCTCCTGGATATGTTGAACTTTCTAATTATCAATTGGACCAATTTGAATCATTAGGTGTTAAGTTACCAATGGATGATCATCAGAAGGAACAGTTACAAGCGCTTTTAGCAGAAAATGATATAACAAAGGATCCTACTCGTTTCAATCAAAGACCAGTTATTTTCTGGCATGGTCATAAAGATGAGACTGTACCATTTAAAAATACATATCATTTTTATACTCAATTGCGTTCATACTATGAACAAACACCTGAACGATTAAAATTTGTAGAGTCACCTAATTATGGACATAAAGTTCCTCGATCTGGTGTACTTGCTGTAACGGAGTTTCTTTCACATCATTTGGCATAACGAATTTGGTTTGCTATGATATAAGTCAATAGGAAATGAAAGGAGAAACGGAAAATGGCTATTAGTGAAGAAATGAAAGAAAGTATTTTAGGTGCTTTAGAAAATGTCATTGATCCTGAGTTAGGTATTGATATCGTTAACTTAGGTTTAGTATATGAAGTTGATTTAAATGAAGAAGGGGTAGCCAAAATTACGATGACCCTAACATCTATGGGATGCCCATTAGGTCCAGTTATTGTAGACCAAATTAAAACAGCATTAAGTGATTTACCTGAAGTAAAAGACGTGGATGTCAACATCGTTTGGCAACCAGCATGGTCAAAAGATAATATGTCACGTTATGCAAAAATGGCTTTAGGTATTCGATAAAATCGCTCGTTAAGTTCTGAGTGAAAAAGAAAAGTGTAGTATAAGTCACGTTGACTTACACTGCACTTTTTTATTTTTTATTGAAACTTGAATGGGAATAAACGTTATGTCTAAAACTTTTTAGTGTCAATTTTTGCATTGCTCCCTTAAACAACATATAATTGAAATAGTCAAAAAAGGTCAAATTAATTTCATCTTTTGAAAGGGTGTTAATTGAATGCAATTTCAACAACAAGACAATCGCAGTCCATTAGAACAATTTGGTCGCAATTTAATTGAAGAAGTAAAAAGTGGGAAAATGGATCCCGTTATTGGTCGAGATGAAGAGATTAGAAATGTCATTCGTATCCTATCAAGAAAAACGAAAAATAACCCTGTCTTAATTGGTGAGCCGGGTGTAGGTAAAACGGCGATAATAGAAGGATTAGCTCAAAGAATTGTTAGAAAAGATGTGCCAGAAGGTTTAAAGGATTGTATTTTATACGAGCTTAATATGAGTTCATTAATTGCGGGGGCAAGTTACCGTGGACAATTTGAGGAACGATTAAAAGGCGTTTTAACGGAAGTGAAAAATTCAGACGGAAAAATTATTATATTTATCGACGAAATTCATACGATTGTTGGAGCCGGCAAATCAGATGGTGCAATGGATGCTGGTAATATGTTAAAGCCGATGTTAGCCCGTGGAGAACTCCATTGTATCGGTGCAACGACATTAGATGAATACCGGATGTATATAGAAAAGGATCCGGCATTAGAACGTAGATTCCAACAAGTAATGGTTCGGGAACCTTCCATTGAAGATACGGTTTCCATTTTACGTGGACTAAAAGAACGTTTCGAATTACATCATGGGGTACGGATTCATGATAGAGCGATAATCGCGGCAGCCCAATTATCAAATCGCTATATTACGGATCGTTTTTTACCGGATAAAGCAATTGATTTAATTGATGAAGCATGTGCTATGATTCGTACGGAAATTGATTCGATGCCTCAAGAACTAGATTCGGTAACAAGACGTGTCATGCAATTGGAAATTGAGGAGCAAGCATTGACGAAAGAAAACGATGAAGGAAGTAAAAAACGTCTCGAATCATTAAATAGCGAATTGGCCACATTAAAAGAAAAATCTGAAAAGATGCGGAAACAATGGGAAGAAGAAAAGGAAAGTTTACAAAAAATCCAACAGAAACGGGAACAATTAGATCAATATCGTCGCGATTTAGAAGAGGCGGAAAGTAAATATGATTTAAATAAAGCAGCAGAACTACGCCATGGTAAAATTCCAGCTTTGGAAAAAGAATTAGCGAGTCTCGAAGAACAATTGAAAGTTGGTTCTGAAAATAGAATTTTACGTGAAGAAGTAACGGCAGAAGAAATTGCATCCATCATTTCTAGATGGACAGGAATTCCTGTAACAAAGTTAGTGGAGGGGGAACGGGATAAGTTATTACGCTTAAAGGATACGTTACATGAACGAGTAGTTGGACAAGATACGGCTGTTAATCTAGTTACAGAAGCCGTTTGGCGTGCCCGTTCAGGAATTAAAGATCCGAACAGACCAATTGGTTCCTTTATTTTCTTAGGCCCTACCGGAGTAGGGAAAACGGAACTTGCGAAAGCGTTAGCAGCTCAACTATTTGATTCAGAAGAGCATTTTATTCGAATCGATATGAGTGAGTATATGGAAAAACATAGTGTTTCACGACTGGTTGGAGCACCTCCTGGATATGTTGGATATGAAGAAGGTGGCCAATTAACAGAAGCGGTCCGTAGAAACCCATATTCAGTCGTTCTATTGGATGAAATTGAAAAAGCCCATTCAGATGTGGCAAATATATTATTACAAATATTAGACGATGGTAGAATTACAGATAGTCAAGGTCGACTAGTCAACTTTACAAATACAGTAGTCATTATGACATCTAATATAGGTTCCCATTATTTACTGGAATCAAAACTAGAACAACAAGAAGCAGTAGAAGATTTAGTAATGAATGAACTTCGGTTACACTTTAAACCAGAATTATTAAACCGAATAGATGATATTATTCTTTTCCATGCACTATCTTCAAAACATTTTAGTGATATTACTTGGAAATATATTGAACAATTATGTAAACGAATAGCAGAACAAGAAATCAATCTAGTAGTGGATGAACGCGTAGTGGATTGGATTGTTGAGCAAGGAAGCGATCCCCAATTTGGGGCAAGACCACTAAAACGTTTTATCCAGCGTCATGTTGAAACAGCTGTGGCTAGAGAATTATTAAAAGGGGAAGTACTACCAGGCGATACATTACATGTAACGATGGAAAATGACCAACTAACTGTGTGGAAAGAATAGAAAAGTTCAACTGACATAAAAAAGCGGGTAACTCTTCATTGGAGTTACCCGTTCTCTATTAAATTCTCTATAAAATAAGAAAAGCACTTCTATATGGAAGTGCTTGTTTTATTAGTGATGATCCGCTTCAGGAGTCGGCTCGTTCGGAATGATTGCACTAATAATAAAGATTAAAACAGTAAAAATAACTGCAAGGATTGCACTAGTTGTTAAGCTGAATTCTACGGCTAAAATGGAACTTACAACATAGTTTAACATCGTAACTAAAAGGAAAGACCATACTAAAGTCATTAAATATCGCATTCATTTCACCTCTAAAAACTTTTTAAGTTAGTATACCTATATTCATCTTATTTATCATAACATAGGTCTGTAAAAAAGAACAATAAAGTTTTAGAACAATTCGTGAATTAAAAGGTTGAGGAAAAAATCTTTATGAGCTATAATTAAGACCAAGTACTAATTGTTAGTCGTAAAAACAGGGGGTTAAAAAATGAATGCTGGGATAATTGGAGTAGGCAAATATGTTCCCGAAAAAGTAGTGACAAATTTTGATTTAGAGAAAATTTTAGATACAAATGATGAATGGATTCGTACTCGAACTGGAATTCAAGAAAGAAGAATTGCGAGTGAAAACGAAGATACATCAGATTTAGCCTATGCAGCAGCTGCATCTGCTATAAAAAATGCTGAAATTTCAGCGGATCAAATCGGTTTAATTTTAGTGGCAACGGTAACACCTGACCGTGGATTCCCGAGCGTTGCTTGTCAATTACAGGAAAAACTAGGTGCTGTCAATGCCGCAGCAATGGATGTTTCCGCGGCATGTGCAGGGTTTATGTACGGACTTTCTACAGCAAAACAATTTGTTGAAAGCGGAAGTTATCAATATGTGTTAGTAGTAGGTGCTGAAAAATTATCCAAGATTACGGATTGGACAGACAGAAACACGGCAGTATTATTCGGTGATGGTGCTTGTGCAGCAGTGATTGGGCAAGTGAGTGAAGGTAGAGGTATTCTATCTTTCGAGTTAGGTGCAGATGGAACTGGCGGTAAACATTTATTTTTAAATGATCAAAAAGCGATTGCTATGAATGGCCGTGAAGTATTTAAATTTGCTGTGAGACAGATGGGAGAATCAGCGATTTCAGTTTTAGAAAAAGCAGGTCTATCAAAAGAAGATGTAGACTTTTTAATCCCTCACCAAGCAAATATTCGAATTATGGAAGCGTCTAGAGAACGATTGAATTTGCCAGAAGAAAAATTATCCAAACGTATTCATAAGTATGGAAATACTTCTTCAGCATCTATCGGACTTGCGTTAGTAGATGAGTTAGAAGCTGGAAAAATTAAAGATGATGATATTATCGTTTTAGTTGGATTTGGCGGAGGACTTACATGGGGCGCTGTAGTGCTCAAATGGGGAAAATAATAGAAATCATAGCGTTTTTATAGTAACCTAATAAATAGTTTAGAACCTAAGGGGGATAAAGAGAAACCATGAAAAGAAGAGTCGTGATTACAGGTGTCGGAGCTGTTACACCGCTTGGTAACACAATTGAAGAGACATGGGAAAATTTAATTGCTGGAAAATCAGGTGTTGGACCTTTAACGAGAGTGGATGCTGAAAAGTTTCCTGTTAAAGTAGCAGCTGAAGTAAAGGATTTTGATATTGAACAATATATAGATAGAAAAGAAGCACGAAAAATGGACCGTTTTACTCATTATGCGTTAGCTTCTTCTATCATGGCAGTAAAAGATGCTGAGCTTGAGATTACGGAAGAATTAGCACCACGAGTAGGTGTTTGGATCGGTTCAGGTATAGGTGGTATGGAAACTTTTGAAAATCAATTCGAAACGTTCCAACAACGTGGGGTACGTCGGGTAAGCCCATTCTTTGTACCGATGATGATTCCAAACATGGCTTCTGGTCAAGTGTCCATTCACTTAGGAGCAAAAGGTATCAATTCATGTTCTGTAACGGCATGTGCATCTGGGACTAACTCAATCGGGGATGCTTTTAAAGTAATCCAACGTGGCGATGCAGATGTGATGATTACTGGTGGTGCTGAGGCGCCAATCGTAAATATGGCAGTAGCAGGATTTTGCTCAAGTACTGCATTGTCATTAAATCCGGATGCCCAAACTGCTTCCCGTCCATTTGATGCGAATCGTGATGGATTTGTTATTGCAGAAGGTGCTGGTATTTTAGTATTAGAAGAATATGAACTTGCTAAAAAACGTGGTGCAAAAATTTATGCAGAAATAGTAGGATATGGTGCAACAGGTGATGCTTATCATATTACTGCTCCAGCTCCAGAAGGTGAAGGAGCTGCCCGTGCTATTCAACAAGCATTAGATGATGGTGAAGTAAGTCCATCATTAGTAGGTTATATTAATGCCCACGGAACAAGTACTCAATATAACGATTTATTTGAAACAAAAGCCGTAAAAACAGTATTTGGCGATCATGCATACAAATTGGCAATGAGTTCAACGAAATCGATGACAGGTCATTTACTAGGTGCTGCTGGTGGGGTAGAAACAATCTTTACTGCTTTAGCGTTAAAAGAAGGTGTTTTACCGCCTACAATTAATTTAGAAAATCCTGATCCAGAATGTGATTTAGATTATGTACCAAACACTGCCCGTAGAGAATTTGTAGAATATGCAATGAGTAATTCCCTTGGCTTTGGTGGTCATAATGCAAGTTTATTGTTGAAAAAAGTCGATTAATTTTAATTCTGACATTATGTCGAAATAAAAGATGCCTTTAGCGAAAAGCTAAAGGCATTTTTGTTTATGAAAATGAATATTTAGTTATTAAAGGATGGTGGACATGTTTCGATTTATGCTCTTTTTATTTAGCTATGGAATTTGTGTCATGTCAGTAGGGAACTTACTACTTTATTTAAATTATCGAACACTAGGTTATTCATGGTCAGCAGTTTGGTCTTTTATTGTTGGAACCCATGAATTATACATAGCGATCGTGTCACTGATTATTTTATTTATTTTGATTTTCGACCTAATCCCATCGCGTTTTCCATTTTCTTAATCGTTTTAGATGCAATGGCATTGGCTTTCTCTGCCCCTTCATCTAAAATGCGATCTAACTCTTCAGAATGAATTAACTCGTTAAAGCGTTCTTGGACAGGCGTCAAATGTTCAATTAAACTTGTTGCGACCCCTTCTTTGAAAGCACCGTAGCCTAAGCCATCATATTTTTTCACTAATGTGGCAATATCTAGCCCTGTAACAGCTGATTCAATTGTTAATAAATTTGAAACACCTGGCTTATTCGTTTCATCAAATGCTACAAAGCCATCTGAATCCGTAACGGCAGATTTAATTTTCTTTTCAATTTGTTTTGGCGTATCGAGTAAACGAATCGTTGCCTTCGTATTTGGGTCAGATTTGCTCATTTTTTTCGTTGGTTCTTGAAGGGATTTAATACGAGCCCCTGCCTTCGGTAATTGAATTTCAGGAATGACAAAGACATCGCCGAATCGCTTATTAAAGCGTTCTGCTAAATCGCGAGTTAACTCGATATGTTGTTTTTGGTCTTCTCCAACTGGTACGATGTTTGTATTGTATAAAAGAATATCACCAGCCATTAATGGTGGGTAAGTTAAAAGACCAGCATTCACCGATTCTTTTCCATCGGATTTATCTTTAAATTGGGTCATACGTTCAAGTTCCCCAATCGTTGCTACACATTGTAACATCCAGCCAGCTTGAGCATGGGCGGGTACTTCCGATTGGATAAATAATGTTGCCTTGTTTGGATCAATTCCAACTGCTAAATAAGTTGCAGCTAATGTACGAATGTTTGATTGTAACTCTTTAGGATCTTGTGGAACGGTAATTGCATGCTGGTCTACTATACAATAAATGGCGTTTCCTTCATCTTGAAGGGCTGGAAACTGCATAAGTGCTCCTATGTAATTTCCTAATGTAATAACTCCTGTTGGTTGAACACCTGAAAAAATCGTTTTCATGTAAAAACCTCCTAATGTTCTTTAAAGATTTAATCTTTTTAAAAGTAAGCATAAAAAAACATCATACGTCCATACGTTTTCACGTAATGGGACGAATGATGTTGAATCCGCGGTACCACCCAGTTTGTCATTAATGACCACTTTGACTTCGTAACGAGAAGTAAACGGGCTTTACTACTAAAAGTGTAAGTTCATAAAGCCAACTCGAAAGTCCATTCCTATTGCTCCGTCTTCTGTTTACACCAACCACAGATTCTCTATGCACGGTAGGCAAAAGTACTACTCTTTTTCATCGTTTTTTCAATTTGTTTAAAAATTATATAAAAAATTAGAACTAAAAGCAAATATTAATTTATTTCTATTGTTGGAATGAAAATGAAAAAGTTTGGGTAGGATTGTATCGAAGAACGCAATAAATCGTTTTCCAGTTACGCTTTTCTTGAAAAAAACGTACTATTTAACAGAAAGTTGCGATATCTTCTCGATTAATGTCGGCTAATTGAGAATATTGAAATTGATGAATGGAAATAGTTTAATTTTTTATCTATAAGGGAAATAAATAGAGTAACTAACAATAAATTAAGAAATTCCGTTTTAAAAGAGAAAAAAATGACATAATTAATGTGACATGTTAATTCTTTTTTAATGGTAAGCTATATCCAAATGAAAAAGATTGTTGTATAATGAAAACATGTTTTTAAATTAAATTAATTCTAAACTAATAAAAGCTTGAGAATATACACACCGATACCACTTAGGAAGGAAGTGTAATAATGATTGTAACATTATTTACATCACCAAGTTGTACATCTTGTCGAAAAGCAAAGGCATGGTTAGAAGAACATGAGATTCCATATAGAGAGCGTAACATATTTTCTGAGCCATTAACAATCAGTGAAATTAAAGAAATTTTACGAATGACTGAAGATGGAACAGATGAAATTATTTCGACACGTTCAAAAATTTTCCAAAAATTAAATGTTGATGTGGAAAGTTTACCATTACAACAATTATATGAATTAATTCAAGAATATCCTGGATTATTACGTCGACCTATCATTTTAGATGAGAAACGTTTACAAGTTGGATATAATGAAGATGAAATCCGACGATTTTTACCAAGGAAAGTTCGTGCTTTTCAATTGTTAGAAGCACAAAAAATGGTGAATTAATTATTTTTAGGAATATTTAGATTCGTTAATCGATAAAATCCATTAATCTTGGATTTTATCGATTTTTATTTATATATCTAATTCTATTTTATAAAGTAGAAAAAAAGGAAAATTTTAATTCATTTTTCAAATCGTTATACTTGATTTCATCTGTATAGTCAACTACAATTTCAATATTCAAATTATTTTATTTGAACAGTGTTTTTTTCTTTTCATTTTAAATAGGTAATCATACAATAGAGTTATAGAATAAAGCATAGATATAAATAAAAACCGTTTTGTTCTGTAGCAAAAATTGCATTGTATTACTGGTCGTAAGTTTTTGAATTGTCAGGTTAAAACTGTACAATACAAAACATACTAAGAACGCTTTCTTTGTTTTTCAACGAATGACTGTGAAGGGAGTTGAGTCTAATGGACATCGAACGCGTAAACGAAAACACAATTAAACTCTTCATTACTTATCGTGATATTGAAGATCGTGGTTATAGTCGTGAGGAGATTTGGTATAACAGAGCAAAAGGGGAAGAACTTTTCTGGGATATGATTGGAGAGATCAATACAGAAGATTACTTTGATCTTGATGGACCAATTTGGATACATGTGAATGCTTCTGAACATGGTCTTGAAGTGATTGTAACTCGTGCTAATATAAATTCAGATGGTGAATCCAATTCATTATTATCAAGTTTTGAGGAACATCGAGATGCTGCCCATAACAAAAATTTAGATGAATCCATTTTTGATTCCTTTGAAGAAGAAGAAGTAAATCATCAAGGAACAAATCATATCTCTATTTACAAATTTAAAGATATTGATGAAATTATTCCTGTAGCAAATCGTTTGCTTCCATTCGGATTACAATCTTCTTTATTCAAATTTGAAAAATACTATTATGTAGCGATTGATTTTTCAAATATCACTGAAAAAGTTGAACGCCAAAATATTCGTTCCATTATTAATGAATATTTAGGTAGCTCGAAAATTTCGATTTATCGATTACAAGAATATGGTGAAGCAATCATGCCAGAAGATTGTTTTGAAACTGTAATTCAATATTTTGGATAAAATAAAACGAGGTGTCTTTTTCAAGGCATCTCTTTTTTTGCTTCTTACAAAAGAAGTAGCATTGGAAATTTTTATTTTGAAGACTTTACTAGTGGAATTGTTGAAAACATCTCTGCTCCTTTTTTAAAATAATAAAAAAGGGAGGTAAACAATGCTTGTAGCTTACACTGAACAAAATAAACGATTTGTACTGAATTCAAGCATACCGAAAACAACATTAAAGCAACTCAGACAAATGGAAAGATTTTATTGTCCCCAATGTAAAGAGCCCCTCCTATTGAAAATTGGTACTTTTAAAATTCCCCATTTTGCCCATTATTCCAAAAAAGAATGTGAGCATCGCTTTTCTGAAAGAGAGTCAGAACAGCATTTGTTAGGAAAAGAACAGTTATATCAATTATTCCATTATCTTGGATTACAGGTTGAAATAGAACCTTACCTATCCGAATTAAAACAACGACCAGATTTACTAATAGAAAAAGAAAATAGACGCTTTGCCATTGAATTTCAATGCAGTCCAATAACTTTGCAACGATTGAAGGAGCGAAATTTCGGCTATAAAAGTAACGGGATTGTACCTTTTTGGATTCCGAAAACACCTAATAAAAGTTATCAAAAAGGAATACAAATAATATCTTTAAATAAACAACTCCAACTATTTAAGATGACTGTTGACCGACATTCTTATATTATGGAGTACAATCCAATAGTGCGACAATTTCTTTATATGACTAATCTCATGCATCTATATGGCAATCGTTTTATTTCCAAAGTACAAGTGATTCCCCGAATGAAACAGCAGTTTCCCTTTTATATACCTAAACAATTAACCGAACAGGAGTTTAAACAATATTTCATTTTATTTAATCGTGTGAAGCATAATTATTTACAATCAGTTTTATTCGTTAATAAAAAGGGGGTACATCATTTACTTTTAAGAAGCCTTTATGAGCTTCGTTTAAATGGACAAACTCTCCCTAACTACATCGGCATACCGATTCATGGAAGTGAACATTTAAAAGTATCTCCATTAGAATGGCAAGCAGCCCTTTTTTATTTTTTGCACGTCACAAAAAAATCATTAGCCCAAATTAATCAAACCGTCATTCTACAATTTATAAAATGGGCAAAGTTACCTGAAACGAATTTTGCCATATCGGTTGTCCGTGATTATTGTAAAATACTCGAGTCTCTATCAATTGAGCATTATCGGCAATCAATTCATTACGAAGAATTATTTTATCAGTTATACAGTCATTTTCTTGCAATAAAAACTAAATATTGAGAAAATGGATTTGTAATTCGATTTACGAAATAAATGGTATGGGAGGTCATTACATGGCAAAAAAAGTGTTAACACGAGAAGAAGTACCTGTTGAATTAACATGGGACTTAGAAGGGATTTTTCCTTCAGACGAGGCATGGGAACAGGAATTTAAGGAAATTGAAAAAATACTACCAGAGGCGGATCAATATAAAGGAAAAGTAGCAGAAAGTGCAAAAAATTTATATGACACTTTACAATTTAGCGATAAATTATCCGAACGCTTTGGAAGACTTTATGTTTATAGCCATTTAAAACATGACCAAGATACGACGAATGGAAAGTATCAAGCGATGGATAGTCGAGTTCGTTCTTTAGGTGCGAAGCTATCTGCTGCATGGTCCTTCGTAACACCAGAAATATTATCGATGGAAGAAGAAACGATTCAACAATATATTCGTGAGTATGAGCCGTTAACTTTATATAATCAAATGTTAACGGAACTCAATTTACAACGTCCACATATTCTTACAGCAGATAAGGAAGAGCTCCTTGCCCAACTTGGAGAGGTGACAGGTTCCTCAAGAAATACGTTTAGTGCATTAAATAATGCGGATTTAGAATTTCCTACTGTAAAAAATGATGAAGGGGAAGATATTCAATTAACCCACGGCAATTATATAACGTTTCTAGAAAGTGATAACCGAGAAGTGCGAAAAAATGCTTTTAAAGCAATGTACGATACTTACGGTAAGTTTAAAAATACTTTTGCTTCTACTTTAGCTGGGAATGTAAAAACCCATAACGTTAGTGCTAGAGTACGACAATATAATTCTGCTAGACATGCGGCAATGAGCAATAATTATATTCCTGAGAAAGTGTACGATCAATTAATTTCGACCATTCATGAATTTTTACCTGTTCTTCATCGTTACGTGTCATTACGTAAACAAGTTTTAGGTGTTGAAGAGTTGCATATGTATGATCTATTTACACCGCTTGTAAAAGAAGTGAAAATTGAAATGCCTTATGAAAAAGCAAAAGACATTATGGTGAAAAGCTTTGAACCACTAGGTGAAGAATATCAATCGAATGTTCAAAAAGGATTGGAAAGCCGTTGGGTAGATGTACTTGAAAATAAAGGGAAACGTAGCGGGGCATACTCTTCTGGTACTTATGGAACAAATCCATATATTTTAATGAATTGGCAAAATAACTTAGATAATTTATTTACGTTAGCCCATGAATTTGGTCATAGTATGCACAGTTTCTATACGCGTCAAAATCAACCATATCCTTATGCTTCTTACTCTATTTTCGTTGCGGAAGTAGCATCAACATGTAATGAAGAATTATTATTTGATTATTTATTAAAAACTACAGAAGATCCGCAGCATAAAATTTATTTATTAAATCATTGGTTAGATGGATTCCGCAGTACCGTTTTCCGTCAAACGATGTTTGCTGAATTTGAGCATATCGTTCATGAATTGGATCGTAACGGGGAAGCCATTACAGCTGAACGACTAAATGAAATTTATTATGACTTAAATAAACAATATTTCGGCGATGACATGACAGTCGATGAAGAAATTGCATTGGAATGGGCAAGAATTCCTCATTTCTACATGAACTATTATGTTTACCAATATGCAACTGGACAAAGTGCTGCCACTGCCTTAAGCAAACAAATTTTAGAAGAAGGGAAACCTGCTGTAGATCGTTATATTAACAATTTCTTAAAAGCTGGTTGTTCCAACTTCCCAATAGAAGTATTAAAAGCAGCAGGTGTGGATATGGAGTCTCCAAAGCCTATTCAAGATGCATGTAAAGTATTTGAAGAAAAATTAAATGAATTAGAAAGCCTTTTATTAAAAAAGTAAATAAAACGAATCTTGTTGGTGCTACACATTAAAGTGTGGCACCATTTTTTTGTAAAAAATCTATGAAAATATCCTTTTCCATTAATATATTTTTCATTTAAAACTGCCTTCGGAGAGGATGGAAACCATTGAAAACGTTTACTATTTGACGATTTTGTGAAACAACTGTAGTTTCGTTGCATCCCTTATCTTTCCGTGATAAAGTAAATACGTGAAATAAATCACATAACAAACATACACCCCTTTGTTTGAACGTGAACATTTCTCCCATCCCCTTTGTGAAAAGAGGCGTCATTATTCTTGTAGAAGGATAATGACGCCTCTTTTATTTTGTTCATATATTTCCAATAAAAAAGGCTCTATAATATTTGTTGGGGTTTGAAAAAATTTCATAAATAAAAAAGCACGTAATCACCGATTTCTATATACTTGAATTGTCGAGAAACAAGCAATGAAAGGTGATACGTGCAAATGAATTTTAACATGAATATTCCAGGATTAAAAGGTGTAACTGTTCATAAGGTGGAGGAGATGGGGGAACGTATTGTTCTACACGTTTCCATACCAAAAAAAGAACATCAATGTCCAGCATGCAAGAATATAACATCAAAAGTCCATGATTATCGAATTCAAAAAATTAATCATTTAAAATGGTTTGAACGATTAACCGTCCTTTTTTATAAACGTCGTCGTTATGTATGCCAATGTGGGAAACGTTTTTCAGAAAAATCCCCTTTCGTGGATAAATATCAACGTTTCTCGAAAGAATGGAATCAAGTTGTACGAATCCGTTCAATAAAGGCAAAAACATTTAAAGAAGCAGCTGAAGTACTTGGTACATCAAGCTCAACAGTGATTCGTCGCTTTAAAGAAGTAGTAAAGGAACAATTAAATGAAGGGGTTCATTTACCAAAATGTATCGCGATTGATGAATATAAAGCAGATACCGATGCGGGAACTTATCAATTAATTATTGCCAATGCGGAAACACATGAACCAATTGATATTTTACCAAATCGTAGAAAAGAAACCATTAAGGATTACTTGATGAAATACGGTGCAGATGTAGAAATTGTGGTTATGGACATGAATCCAAGCTTTAAAGCAGCAGTTAGGAAGGCGTTAAATCGCCCGATTATTATTGCGGATCGCTTTCATTATTGTCGTTATATTTACTGGGCACTAGATGAAGTACGTCGAAATGTTCAAAAAGAATGGCATGCATATGATCGAAAGAAATGTAAGAAAATGCGTCATGTACTATATAAACGATTTGATAAGTTAACAGAAACGAATCGTTGGTACTTAAATCGTTACATAGGAATGTCGAAGGAACTAAAGCAAGCCTATGAATTAAAAGAAGCTTACTGCGAATGGTTTGATTGGGCAAAAACTTCAAATGATTTGATAGAAATAAAAAAAAGATTAGAAGCCTTTTACCGAAAGGTAGAAAAAGCAAATATTCCGGCATTTTTAAAGGCCATTCAAACGCTAAAAAATTGGCAAGTTGAAATTTTAAATAGTTTAAGTTTTGGATATTCAAATGGTTTTTTAGAAGGAATTAATAATAAATCAAAAGTTTTGAAGCGTAATGCTTATGGTTTTAGAAGCTATGAACACTTTAAAGCGAAAATTTTATTAAATAATTTATCTAAGAAAATTGGGATTCATTTAGGATAATCGGGGTGCCGTGTAATATCACTTCACCCCAACATTTGACATAGAACCATAAAAAAAGACAAAGACAATGAAAGTCTCTGTCTATTAATAGAATAATAGATGAAATAATAAGTGCTCTATTGAATACATTTTTTGCGCCATAACGTTACATCATCGTTTGCTAGGCGTTCAATTTTTTGCTGAAGCATTCGTTTTTTTAATTCTCGTTCTGCTTCTTGATGAGAAATTGAATAAATTTCTGCCACATCACTAGTCGTTAGTATATGGAAGCGATTAAACAATTCATCAAAGGTAGGAAGGGGATTACAAGTGATTTCTTCATTGATCATCTCTTGTAAAATTTGAACATAAACTTCATAGGCATACATTCCACTAACTTTTAATCCCTCATCTTCAATACATTCATTAAAGAAAACAATTGTTGGAATTTCGTCAACTTCCATCTCATGGGTTATATGCAAATCACATTGAAAGGCTCTTGCTGCTTCCTTCGAACCGAAATCGGAAATGAATTCATCAAAATCGATATTTGATTCTTTTGCAATTTCAATTAACACAGAATAGGAAGTTACATTTTTCGTTTTTAATAACGCATGTTCTTGTAGCTTTAATAAATAGCGAGTCGCAGCTTTTTTACCTTGAAGTTCCGCTGCTTTAATCGCAATAGATGGGAGTGCCGGATGGGTAATGTCCAATTCGGCACCAGTCATGCATCCCTTTGTACGACGACTTAGCGTATTTAAAGAGGCTAGCTTTGTACTTAAAATATAACGCCAAGTAAAATAATGTTCATACTCTACAGTTAACTTTCGTAGCATCGTTTGCATTGTTAATGCCTTTTTACAAAGTGGATCGAGAAAAATATATAATTCTATTGGTTTTGTAATAGAAGGTGCGGCAGGTTTCGATAATAATTGGACATTATTCATTCAAACTCCTCCTCATCTTCATTTGGCGAATTAATCATATGATTAGCCGTTAAGACAAGTCGTTGATAATAGACTTCACGGAATTTGCCTTCCAATCCGACTTCATCCATCGCCTCTTTCATACATTCCAACCAAGCTTGTGCACGATCTGGTGTAATTTTAAAAGGTATATGACGAGCTCTTAACATCGGATGACCGTGTTCTTCTGTATATAGATTTGGCCCACCTAAGTACTGGGTCTGAAATTGAATTTGTTTTCTAATAGTTTCAGTTAAATCTTCTGGGAAGATCGGTTTTAACTGTGGATGCTTCGCAACACGTTTATAAAAAGCGTGAAGGAGGTCAGAAAGTTTTTCAGCACCAATTTCCTCGTAAGGAATCGTATATTTTCGATTCATAGGTGTACTCCTTTACTTCTTTTATAAGTATACGTAATGAAATATCTGCGTATTGCATACCGTATAATCAATTGACAACAAAAGTAATTAAGCCAAAATAGCTATCGTTAGTAACCTTTATCAAAAGGTGTTAGTTATATTCTAACAACGTAATCCCTTTTTCACAAACAAATCGCATATATGAGGGGAAAATAGATTGAAAGAATGACTGTAAACCTATTACGCCTTGTAATATCCTAATACGTTATTAACATAATGTATAGTTTCTTTAAATGGTGGAATGCCGTCATATTTCGTTACATTCCCTGGTCCCGCATTGTATGCTGCTAAAGCAAGTTCAACGTTCTGATCAAATTTATTTAACATTTGACTTAAATATTTTGTTCCACCCATAATATTTTGGACAGGGTCAGTTGGATCTTCTACACCGAGGTATCTAGCTGTGCCTGGCATTAGTTGCATTAAGCCTGTAGCGCCAGCGGAACTAACCGCCTTTTCATTAAAGTTTGATTCTTGCTTAATAACTGATGCAATTAGTTTTTCAGGCACTCCATATAATTCAGATGCCTGTGCAATAATATCAGCATATGCTTCAGCACCAGCTAATACATTTTTGTAACCTGTCGAATTAACATAATCTTTATTTATATGGTTTGTAAATAGATTGTTATCAACGTCTTGAATTAATTCGTTGTAATAAGGAGATAAATATTGGGCATCACTGTTATAGGCAAAATTTGATAAGTAATTATTATCTATTAAATTCGTTGTAGGTTCATTTTGTATGCTTGCATAATAGCCAAGTAAATTTTCTGAGCTATTTATGGAAGTGGATGAAGTCAGCATCATTTCTTCCAATAATTGTGTAAAGATGGAATTGCCATCCGATAACGATTGAACGTTTGATATGTTACCAAATGATTGAATTGCTTGAAGTTCAAGTAACTTCTTCATTGATGATATTTCCAATCCGCTTCAACCCTTCCTATCATTTAAAGCTTTCATAAAGCGGGCGATTTTTTTATCTGCCGCTTGAATAGCGATTTGATTTTCTTCTAAAAAGTTCTGGAAAATTTCTTTTCCTTCGATTTCATTATCTGTTTCATATTCTACCTCATAATCATCACACTGCAAATAGAAAGAGTGGTCAAATACAAGAGTTCCACCTTTGTAATTAATTTCCACACGGTCTGTCGTTAATGAACCGAATAATTTTAATTCTTCAATGGGAATGTTCAATCGATTTAATTGTTCCTTTACTTTGTCGGCAACAAATCCATTTCCTTGAAGCATATTACGAGCTTGCTCCTCAGTAATTTCTTCCGTTGTTTCTAGGTGAATGTTTTCTGCTGTTTTTTCTTTTAATGTGACAACAGTTTTATTTTTTGTTTGGCGAATCCGCAATCCAGAAGATAATGCTTTTAAATGAAATTGGGGAGTATCAAAGTAATGATTCGTTTGACGGACAATCATTTTTTCTTCTACTTGGAATTTTTTTAATAAGTTTTCATATTGTTCTTTTGTTAGTACATTTTTAAATTCAATTTCAAATTGTTGATTCATCATTTTTTCCTTTCTAAATATGTAATTTTCCACATTCTTTTTCTCGAAATGGAGGGGGCTATGTTAAAATATGAAAAGATAAGTGGTGAAGGGAAGTTACATAATGCGAAACCTTTATAAAATAGAGAAATGTCAATACTTACATAACGATTTACACTTTAGTTTAAACGAAAGTCTAAATAGAATACAAATTGAACCTGCTGGACAAGTTCTTGCAGATTCGGATAACCTCGCTTTTATTTATTTAGTTGAAGAGGGGGATGGGTATAGCTACGTACAAATTCCTCAAAAATTTTGGTCAGAACTTGTTCAATTAGTGAAGCTAAACCGTGATCCTTATTTAATGGTGAAAGATGAAAAAATTAAATTAACCAACTTTACGGAAGAATTGCATTCCCTTCTTTTCAATATTGAAGGAAATGATAATTACGGAAATGAGTTTGTTGGTACTGTAGAAAAAATTTTTAAAGAAATTTTAATTGGTGAATAGTAGGTAAACAAAATCATTTGCAAAGCCTAAAAAATGAATCATAAGCCAGAAATAATGCTGTCTTTGCGTTGGGGGGAGTCTTCTATGGTACCATGGGGTACATTTCTAAGTCCGTACAAACAGGCTGTAGATGAATTGAAAATTAAATTAAAAGGGATGCGTTCACAATTTGGAATTACGGGATCAACTTCTCCAATTGAATTTGTGACAGGTCGGGTAAAGCCATTAGCTAGTATATACGATAAAACCCTGGAAAAAGGAATAGCCTTTGAACCTTCTCAACAATTGGCTACCGAATTACAAGATATCGCAGGGCTACGAATTATGTGCCAGTTTGTTGATGATATTTCAACGGTAGTAAATTTAATTCGTCAACGGGATGATTTGAAAGTAATTGAAGAAAAAGACTATATTACACATAGTAAACCGAGCGGCTATCGATCTTATCATATGATTGTGGAGTATCCGGTAGAGACGATAACTGGCAAAGTGGAAGTATTAGCAGAAATTCAAATTCGTACCCTTGCTATGAATTTTTGGGCTTCCATTGAACATTCATTAAACTATAAATATAAGGGAATATTCCCAGAAGAAATTAAATATCGATTACAAAACGCGGCGGAAGCAGCTTTTAAATTAGATGAAGAAATGTCTTCGATTCGTAGTGAAATTCAGGAAGCTCAAGTTTACTTCAGTGAGATTAAAGAAGCAATCAATCCAAAAATACGATCAACTAATGAGGGAAAGGAGCGTGAGTAAATTGAAATTTTCTATTCAATCACGCAGAGATTCTCAATCGAATGAATTAATGGAACTTGCCAAAACGTATTTACAAGATTTTGGACTTGTCTTAGATGATGAAGAGCCGGAAATTGTTATTTCCATTGGTGGAGATGGGACGCTATTGCATGCCTTCCATCGCCATTCCCATCGTCTAAATGAAGTTGCCTTTGTTGGGATTCATACAGGTCATCTTGGTTTTTATGCTGACTGGAAACCGTCAGAGTTAGAGAAATTAGTATTATCAATAGCGAAAAATGAGTTCAATGTTGTGGAATATCCTTTGTTGGAAGTGCAAGTCCATACCCATCACGCCGAAACTGCAAATTATTTAGCTTTAAATGAGGCAACAATCAAATCTCCGGATGTTACGTTAGTAATGGATATTGAACTTAATGGGAATCAATTTGAGCGATTCCGTGGAGATGGCCTTTGTGTTTCAACTCCTTCAGGAAGTACGGCATACAATAAAGCGTTAGGTGGAGCAATTATTCACCCGACTTTGCAAGCATTTCAAATAACGGAAATGGCTTCGATTAATAATCGCGTTTTCCGTACCGTTGGATCTTCCCTTGTGTTACCTGCCCATCATAGTTGCACGTTAAAGCCGGTAAAAGACCAACAATTTACGATGACAATTGATCATATCCATCTCATCCAGGATGATTTAAAATGCGTTACTTTCAAAGTAGCAAACGAAAAAGTACGATTTGCCCGATTCCGTCCATTTCCATTTTGGGAGAGGGTACATGATTCATTCGTGTCGAATGAATAATGAGGAGAACATATGGGAAAAAGATTTCAATTACAATTCCAAGCGGAAGTAGATGGCCAACTTTTGCGGGATGCCATTAGTCGCCAAGGTATTTCTAGAAAAGCTTTAACATCGATTAAATTTAATGGTGGTACGATCCATGTTAACGGTGTGGAGCAAACTGTTCGTTATGTTTTAAAAAAGGGCGATCAAATTACAATTATTTTTCCAGAAGAAAAAGTAAGTAGTGGATTAATTGTAGAATACGGAAAATTGAATATTGTCTATGAAGATGAGGCATTGCTTATTTTAAATAAGCCTCCCTTTATGAATACAATCCCATCTCGGGAACAACCAACAGGTAGTATTGCCAATATGGTGAGTGGTTACTTTGAAGGGCAAGGTATTCCTTCTACTGTACATATTGTTACAAGACTTGACCGAGACACTTCCGGGTTACTGTGCATTGCAAAACATCGCCATATTCATCATTTGATGGGGCTACAACAAAGGAATAAGATGATCAATAAACAATACGAAGCGATGGTCCACGGTCATGTCGTATTAGATGAGCAAATTGTTGAAGCCCCAATCGGACGAAAAGAGACAAGTATTATAGAAAGGGAAGTTCGACATGATGGTCAATATTCCCGAACCGATGTTAAAGTCTTAAAAAGAGGGTATATGAAAAATGGAGAGCCGATTACCCATGTAAGGTTAAAGCTTCATACCGGAAGAACCCATCAAATACGTGTCCATATGGCTTATCTTGGTCATCCTTTAGTTGGAGATGAGCTATATGGAGGAAGTCGAGAGCTGTATAATAGACAAGCCCTTCATTGCGTTTTACTTGAAATGAACCATCCATTAACAGGAGAGAATTTACATTTTTCCAGTGAAATACTTGAATCGATGGCACGGTTATTGAATCATGAAAGTTGAAGATGTTCGAGTACTCGAACATCTTTTATTTTTCTGATGGAATTATAAAAATATTATGATGTTTTAAAAATAGGTTTACGTAGAAGCAAAATCCACCTATTATAATAACTTGAGAGGAGGGGACATGTATGGTAGAGCAACAACAAAATAAAAATGAAGAACTATATAATGTAGAAGAGTTACGTCAATATTTACTGGAAGGTAATATTGAAAGTTTCCGTGAAAGCTTTTTAGAACTTCATCCATATGATCAGGCACAATTTTATGAGAAGGTTGGACCTGACATACGTAAAACAATCTATCAATTCTTGTCTCCTCAAGAAATGGCTTTAATCTTTGAAGCAATTGAATTAGAAGATGAAGAATATGAACAATTTTTAAAAGAAATGGACACTGTATATGGGGCAGAAATGCTTTCTTATATGTATACCGATGATGCGGTGGACGTTTTAAATGAATTAGATGATGAACACCGTGAAAGCTATTTAGAAATTATGGATAGTGAAACGGTTGAAGAAATTAATGAGCTCCTAGCATATGAGGAATATACTGCTGGTGCCATTATGACGAAGGAATACGTTTCGATACTTGAAAATTCCACTGTACGTTCAGCCATGACGGTTCTTCGTAATGAAGCACCGAATGCGGAGACGATTTATTATGTATTTGTTGTGGATGAAAATCATTGTTTAACAGGCGTTATTTCGTTACGTGATTTAATTATTTCCGACGAAGATACGTTAATTAAAGATATTATGAACGAACGTGTTGTCTATGTAAAAGTTTCTGATGACCAAGAAGACATCGCGCAAATTATGAAAGACTATAACTTCCTTGCCATTCCGGTTGTAAATGAGTCAAATAAATTAATAGGGATTATTACAGTCGATGATATTATCGACGTTATCGATGAAGAGGCTTCCGACGATTATTCAAAGCTAGCTGGTGTAACGGATATTGACGATATTGAAGCAAGTCCCTTTAAAGCGGCAACAAAACGATTGCCTTGGCTCATTATGCTACTGTTTTTAGGAATGATAACGGCAACTTTAATGGGTCAGTTTGAAGAAACGTTAGATAAAGTTGCTTTACTCGCTTTATTTATTCCGCTCATTTCCGGTACTTCAGGGAATAGTGGGACACAAGCATTAGCTGTAGCCGTGCGCGGTATAGCAACAGGCGAAATTGATGAAAAAAGTAAAATGAAGATGTTGCTTCGGGAAGTGCTAACAGGATTAATAACAGGAATTGTTTGTGGGTTAATTGTCGTCGGGATTATTTTCGTATGGAAACATACGTTAGTTGTTGGGTTATTAGTAGGGGCGGCTATCAGTTGTTCAATATTAGTTGCTACGATTGCCGGTTCCTTTATTCCATTATTAATTCATAAGCTTGGAGTAGACCCTGCTGTCGCTTCAGGTCCTTTTATCACAACCCTTAATGACGTAACGAGTATATTAATCTACCTAGGATTAGCTACAACATTTTTAGGACAGTTGAGTTAACTTTAACAATGGAGGTGGCGTGATTCACGAAAAATTTCATTTTGCATATTTATAAGTAAAAAAGGATGTGTAAAATGGAAGAACCTTTATTGTTTATTCCAACTCCGCCGTTTTATTATATCGAGTTGGATAAGGAAGAAACGCAACAGTTTTTTGAAGAGAGTACTTCTGTCTATGAAATTTCTCGATCAGAGAAAACAAATTCGGTCATTGCAAAACAGCTTTATTATTTTTGTCAGCCAGTTAGAAAGAAAAGTGGACGTGTTCTCGTATTAAATTTACGAAATAACGAAAAAGTAATTGGTGTGATTGAAGAATTTGATGGCTATCAAGTGAAGATGAAAGTTAATGAAAATGTGGAAGTCATTAATGGAACAGATATTGTATCGATTTCTACAAAATATTAATAAAAGTCGGCAAATCCTATTGGATTTGCCGACTTCTTTTTTTCATGTTAGTCACAAATGTGTAAGTTTGTATCTTTAATACATTGAACTCCTGCAAATGCTGAAAGATCTACTGTTAAACAAGTTTCTGTTTTCTTGAAGTCGCATACGTCTGGGATTAAACATAAAGATAATCCTGTTTCATCTTCATTTAATAAACTTACTTCGTCACCTTCAGACATATCAACTGGAGCAACTACACGTAATGTAGCACAGCAATCAAAGGCATCTTCCACTCTGAAGAATGGTGATGGATGCATTCCACCTAATTTTGATTTATACCATGCAAAGAACGGTAAGCCATTTGTATTTAATAACATGAATACTCGAGTATCTGCTTGTTGTCTTGATGGGAAAGCAAGACCACCTAGTGGTTCTAAGAAGCAGCTTGTGCCACAGCCGTCACAGTCGTCGTTTACTGCTTGATTTTGTATATCTAATATTGTTTTTACAACTTCACAAACACACCCTTCATGATGATGTGATGTGCCACCGATATTATTATTTCTTCCACAACCCATTATCATTTCACCTCACTTTATCATAGCTTCAATCTACAATATGTCATTTTGAAAAGGAAAACCGGGCGATAGTTTATAGGCGTTTAAAATTCCTCACCATTTTTATGAAAAAAATTACCCTTTTACCTAATTGGACGCACTGAATAAATTCGCTTTTTCATGAGCATAATGGGTTAAAAAGGGGGTTGAATTTTGAAAAAATTGGCATCACTTTTATTTGTCCCATTTTTTTTAATCGGATGTTCAAATGAACAAACTATTCAAGTAACAGATTTAGCTGCTGATGAGGAGAAACGAGTTGAAATTGAGGAATCGATACGTAATCAGGAAGAAATATATTCAGCAACGGCTATTTTTGTTAAAGATGAATTATTAGTTTCCATTCAAGTAAATCCTTGGCTCGGATTTAAAGAACAAAAAGTAGAAAAAAGACTTCAAAAGGAAATTGAAGAAAAATACCCCGATTTAAAAGTTCTTGTATCCTCAGATTACAAATTGCATTGGGAATCCCAGAAGCTTTTAGAGGAAGAGAATGAGAAAAAAATGGCGGATGAAATTAAAAAGTTGAAAGATTTAGCAAAGGAGGAAACATAAATGGATCCGCAAGAATATCAACAGTTGGAGCAACAAATGACTCCTCCTACTCCGTACTTTAAAAATGTGCTAAAAGCCTTTTTTGTTGGAGGTATTATTTGTACGATTGGACAAGCAATTACTTATTTATATGTAATCTTTTTTAATTTTACAGAACAAACTGCTGGTAATGCGACAGTAGCAACGATGGTTTTTATAGCTATGATATTAACTGGATTAGGTTTATATCGGAAACTTGGTCAATTTGCAGGGGCTGGTAGTGCAGTACCGGTAACAGGATTCGGTAATGCGGTTATTTCAGCTGCAATCGAAGGGCGAACAGAAGGATTTGTTCTTGGTGTAGGAAGCAATATGTTTAAATTAGCTGGCTCTGTTATTTTATTTGGTGTCGCTTCCGCTTTTTTTGTAGCTCTTATTAAACTTATTTTAGTATCGGTGGGCGTGCTAGAATGGTAATTTTATTCCCATCAAAACCATCAATTCTTGCTTGTGGAGCCGTAGCAGGGCCAGTTGAAAGAAAGAGTGTATTTTATTCATTTTTTGACTCTGTCATTGAAGATGAAAGATGGGGACAAAAGACGAATGAACAAGGTCACTCTCAAATGATTCAAGAAGCTTGTGACATTCTAATGAAAAAAGCCAATATAAACAATTTAGATGTGGATTTCTTTTTAAGTGGAGATTTAGTCAATCAAATGACACCTACCAATTTTGCAGCTCGAGAACTGGCTATTTCCTTTATTGGATTGTTTTCAGCATGTGCTACATCTATCTCTTCTGTTATTATTGCCAGTCTACTTACGGAGCTAGGAGCTTCGGAGCTGGCTATAGCAGGAGCTTCGAGTCAACATAATTCTATTGAACGACAATTTCGTTATCCAATTGATTATGGTGCTCAAAAACCTGCCACTTCTCAATGGACAGTAACGGCAGCAGGTTATGCCCTTGTTGGAAAACATAATCCTAAATATCCTTCGATTGTAGCGGGGACAGTAGGGAAAGTAGTTGACTATGGTGAAGTAAGTCCGTTTCATATGGGAGGAGCAATGGCGCCTGCAGCTTATGACACGATTACTTCCCATTTGAAAAAACGTCATCAAAAAATAACGGATTATGATCTGATCATGACTGGAGATTTAGGGAAGATAGGATTAAAAATTTTAAAAGCGATGTTTGCTCAAACGGGTGCCAAACAGGAAGATTTAGATATATTAAGGGATGCTGGAGCAGAGTTTTACGGTGATGATAAGACGTTTCAAGCTGGAGCTAGTGGCGCTGGGTGTTCAGCATCCGTATTTTTTAGCTATATTGAACAGCAACTTAAAATAGGACGTTATAAAAAAGTATTACTAGTTGCGACAGGCGCTCTACTCTCTCCAATGTCATTTCAACAAGGGGAGACAATACCTTGTACTGCGCATGCAATCGAAATAACGATGGAGTGAGGCGAGAGAAATGCTTTTTTTTAACTTTTTAATTGCATTTATTGTTGGTGGATTCATTTGTGTTATTGGCCAATTATTAATGGATGTTTTCAAATTAACACCCGGCCACACATTATCAATATTAGTTGTAGTAGGTGCCGTTTTAGATGGACTCGGTTTATATGAACCGTTAATCGACTTTGCAGGTGCAGGAGCAACTATTCCGATTACGTCCTTCGGGAATTCCTTAACCCACGGTGCTTTAGCTGAAGCAGAACGGCACGGTTGGGTTGGTGTATTAACAGGAATGTTTGAAGTAACAAGTTCCGGTATAAGTGCTGCAATTGTATTCGGTTTTATTGCAGCGTTAATTTTTAAACCAAAAGGTAAAGCAAATTAGACAAATAACCCTCCTTCTCTTTGTATACCGACATAGTATACAAAGGAGAAAGGAGGGATTTTTTTTGATGTGTCATAAATGTGGAGGGCAAGTAAATCCAACTTATGATTTTAATTATTGTGGTTCCAGTCAAGTAAGTCCTGCATATGATATGGGGGATGGCAAAGGATATAAAGGATCTGCATTTGTATTAATTGTAGTATTATTTATTTTATTAATTATCGTAGGTAAGTGTTATATGTAAGGAGGGGAGTTAAATGCAAAACCCTTTTTTCAAACAAATTGAAAGCAAAACAGGTGTAGATATGGAAGAAATATTTGCACTTGCGAATGCAATTCAACATGCAGACTTTTCCAATGAGAAGCAAGTTCGTAAAATCATTAAAAAAGTAAGCAAGTTAGCAAATAAACCTGTATCGAAAGAATTAGAAGATCGAATTGTAAAATCGATTATGCAAGAAGGTAAATCTTTAGATTTAAGTAAAATTCAAAAAATGTTAGGCTAACGTAAAAGCAGTCACCTACTTCGCCCCCTAATTGTTAGAAGTACTAACAATAAGAGAGGCAAAACAAAAGGTGACTGCTTTTATTTTATCATTTTCTCCATAGCACGATGGGGAATTCCTGCATCTAAAAATTCTGGAGAAGTAACTTCATAATTTAATTTTTCGTAGAATGGAATAGCGTAGCTTTGGGCATTTAACTTAAGTTTTTTCCACCCTTTAGCGATTGCATAATCCTCTACCTTTTTCATAATAAGAAGGCCAAGCTTCTTTCCTCTATATGGTTGTAATACACAAACACGTTCAACCTTTCCAACTTGACTTTCAATTTCGCGAAGTCGAGCTGCTGCAATCGTTTTATCTTCATCATTGACAATGAAGTGGATAGCTGTAGCATCATGTTCATCTAGCTCTAAATGTTCAGGAACACCTTGTTCTTCAACGAAAACTTTTCTTCTAACGGCGAATGCTAATTCCAACTCTTTTTCATTTTCTACTGTTTTTACTTCAAACATAATACTATTTCGCTCCTGTTAGACGGAATGTTTCGTAAGTAGTCCAAGAACCATCTTCTAATTGGTAAACTAGGTGAATTCGGTCAATTGTTTCTTGTTCATCGACACCAACCATTCGTAATTGACCAAAAATATCACCATGTTCTGTTTCAGTTAAATCTTGTGCTATGGTGATATGTGGAATAAAAACATGTTTCGGTTGGCCGATATTTAATTGTTGTTGGATATCTTCATGTAAATTTTTTAATTGCTCTGTTGGTTCTATTTTGAAATAAATAACATTTGTCGTTGGGAAGAAAGAACTGATACGTGATGCATGGATCGCTAAAGGTCCATAATTTTGTGCAATTGAAGCAACAGTTTGAGAAATTCGGTTAATTTCATGATCATCGGCTTCAAAAGCTTCTTTTAACGTAATGTGCGGTGTGATTTTGGAATAATGGGAATCGTATCGTTTTCGATACGTATTAGCTAAATCTTGCAATCTTTTTGACGGAAATGCGACGATACCGTATTTCATAGTTCATTGCCCCCTAAAATTCTAATTTATAAAAGAATTATAACAGATTTCAAATATTTAGACATTTTTTGGGCATAATTATTAACTGAAATTTTCAATTAATGCCCGCTTTAAATCTGGCTTCCAATATTTCCATGTATGGTTGCCTTCGAACTCTTCATAAAAAGTTTTGAACCCTTTTGATAATAATAATTGATGGAGTTTTCGATTAGGTGTTAAAAAATCTTTTATTTGTTTATCGGTTGTTAATACCTTATCTTCTTCTTTACCAATAATATGATAAATGGAAATGGTGTTACTATTTTTCGATTGTTCTACAGTGTTTAAAACGTGTTCATCCACATATGGTGATTGTAATATCGCTTTACTAAATATATTAGGATATTTTATTGCAGCCATTAAAGAAACTGTCGCAGCCATAGAATCTCCAATAAGTCCTCTTGAAGAACCTAACTGATAAGTGGAATATTCTTTATCCAAATAAGGAACTAATTCATGGGCTAAAAATCGTAAGTAGGCCTCATGGTATTTTCCTGTTGGAATATATTTATTTTTCCTATCTTCGACGTTTTTATAAGGGATTCCGACAATTATCATATTTTCGATTTCATAATCATCCAATAATTGATCTGCCAGACGAGTAATCCCTCCTAATTGGAAGTAATCTTTCCCGTCGGATGCGATTAAAATGTTATATTTATTTAGTGGTGTATAGTTTGCAGGCACATAAATTAGTAATTCGATTTCTTCTTGTAATGCGTTACTGAAAAATGGAATATCTTTAATAGTTCCTTTGTTCACGAAGGGGCCCTCCTCTTCAATCGTAAGTGTATCGAAATTGTATCATAAACCAATCACAACGTGTACTATGTTTGTAAGTCATCGAATGGGTTTCTAGTAGAATAATTTACAAAAACAAAAATGGGAATGAGGATGAAAACCATGCATGATAAAAATATTCGAGTACCTTCAAAAGAAGTAACAAAAGCAACGAAGGAAGCGTTAGAAAAACGTGGCGTAAAAGTAGAAGACATAGCTGAAATTGTTTTTAAAATGCAGTCTCCTTATAATGAAGGGTTATTAATAGAACATTGTATCGATTCCGTAGAGCGAGTATTATGTAAACGAGAAGTACAACATTCAGTCTTAGTAGGAATTGAATTAGATATATTAGCTGAAAAGAAATTGCTGTCAGAGCCATTACAATCCATTATCGCTTCTGATGAAGGTCTATTTGGGGTAGATGAAACATTGGCATTAGGTTCGGTGATGACCTATGGTAGTATTGCATTAACAACCTATGGTCATCTAGATAAAAATAAAATTGGCATTATAAAAAAACTTGATACGAAAAGCGGTGAAGGTGTACACACCTTTTTAGATGATTTAGTTGCTAGTATTGCCGCATGTGCCGCATCAAGAATCGCCCACCGTACTCGGGATTTAGAGGAAGAGGGAGAAACTTTTGCAGATGTTCCTCCTGTCATATTAGATTCAACCGATAAATCCAATACAGAGATGTAAAGAGATATTTGGACAAAAAATAAAAAACTACATAAATATATACATCATTATTTTGTACATATTTATGTAGATGTATAATGACTATAACAAGTGATTTTTTTGGTCATTTGAAAATTAGCAAAAATGTGAGGAATAGTATGAAACCATCTGATATAAAAACTTTAATTTCGAGTGGGGTAATTATTATAGCGGTCATTTTATATTTACTGTTTAAATAGATGATTGTCATACCAATTTGGACTAGCAATATTAGCCTTAATCTCGCTGGAGAAGTATAGAATTTTTGATATAAAAGAGTTCAGGCCAATCTTTTTTGTCTTTTATTTGGTGAATAAATTTTAATAATAGAAGGAGAAAAAAGATGAAGAAAATATTGCATATAGCAGTAACTTTCTTGCTTGTATCTATATTTTGTTCAACTGCTACTTCAACTGTTAACACGAATGATGCAATATTGATTTATCTCTAATCCCTTATGAAAAAATCATGACGAAGCTTAGTAAAGAATATGGGTACACATGTACATTCAAGAAAAAAATAAAGAAAAATTTTATTATCGTATTTCAAATATGACTCCGAAACAATTTGAAATACTACTAAGGGAACAATATAAAGAATCGCATATAATCGTAAACACTTATGATCGTGCTGAAAACGGTGGCTTTTACCCTACACCAATTCCAAAGGCGGATAAAATAATCCCTGCTGTTCCGTTGAATTAGTTTGGAAAGAACTAGATAAATGAGACAAAGAGTAACGCCCTACTAAGAATCGTATTTATACATTTGATTCTTAGTAGGGCGTTTATTTATAGAACAGTAATACATTAATGTAAATTCATTTATAAAATATAAAGATATACATTTTTAGGGATTTTCCACATCAGAATACAAGGGACAGGTAATGATTAGCTTATTATCGATTGTATTTTCGTTGAATATTACAAATTATCTTGAAAGAAAGCAATTAAATTTATTATTTACGAATTGTGCGACTGTTTTATAGGGATATTTAATTAGATTTTCTGGTTTTAAAAATGGTATACAACTATATAAAGGTCTAAAGTTCTATTTGTTTTTATAAATGAAACTTCCAATATTTTGAATCGTATAAATATTTAAATAAAGGAGGGTGAGATGATGAGAAAAACTTTGGGATTATTATTTTTAAGTATTAGTTTAATTTTGACTCTAATAGCGTGTACAGAAAGTGATGAAGTTAAGTATGAGGCAAAAGCAAGTGATTTTGAAGGGGAAGGGTTTGAAAGGAACAGTCAAAGGATTGTAGTAATTGATGATGAGCTTGTGATTTACGCTGCATATAATAATCCGGAATCTAAAAACAAAACAAGTATCGATAAATTATTAGAGTCTGATGATGCTGTCCCAGGTGAATTTTATGAAAAAAGATATAAAAATGTAGAAATTAAAACTCAACAGGACATGTATTTCATTACTGCTGATGGGTTATCATTAACTTTCAAAAAAACTGGGGAGCGAACTGTTACTGATGAAGAAGGAATGGAATATTATACTGGGAAATATCCAGAAGAATAAATTAATAAATTAATAAATAACGAATAAACAATTGAAAGGAAATATAAAAATAGGTGGAGAGAAGAAAAATGCTCTCTCTACACCTATTTTTTTGATACATATAATTTAATAGAAAGAGGGCTATCCCGCAGTTTATGTTATATGACTTTTGAGAAAATACTCTTATTAATTTAAATTAAATTACAATTATTTCACTTCTGGTTTAATTGAATTACTTTCAAAAGGGCCTTTTAATAAGTACCCATTGTAAGTTCCATACCATAGTCCATTTTTATGCTTCATATAAGATCTAAAATATAGATATCCTGAATATCCACCGGAGCTATACCATATAGCATTTGGGAAGTCTAAATAGTTGGTTCTACTAATTTCAATTTCGTAAAACTTCTGCTCAATTGCTGCTGTAACTTTTGACTTTGGAGTGAAAGTTGTTTCTGTAAGTAGCGTAGAAGCATTAGTACTAATACCAAAAGAACTTGATAGTAATAATAGGGTTCCTACTGTCAAAATGATTTTTTTCATAATTAACCTCCTTTTAATTTCTATTTATCTTCTTCTACAATTCTTAGTTGAGGTATCGGGTATTTTTTATTATATAAATATCCCTCGTATTGATAATAATTTGGACCACCTGGTGTTTTACCAACTAAACTCAAGTATCCAGCCATTGGCGTACTATTGATAATTTCTTCATGCCATGCAAGCTTTGGAGCTCCATTAGGAGAAGTGTAGGGTGCGAAAAATTTTACTCTTACTACCCAGTGTTTTAATAATTCTGCGTTTGGAGTAATTAAATTTTCAAACCTATTAGTTAGCAACTCTTCTGTTCTATCTTCTGATTTGATGATAATAGAATTAGAAGTTTCACTAGCATAAGCTTTTGATATGTCTGTTTTTATCCAAAATGCTAACATAAAAACAACCATTACTAAAAAAAATGATAATCTTGATTTCATTTATAAATCTCCTTTCAATAATTGTAAATTACATCCTATTTATACCATTTATAGGTAATTGAATATATTGGAATATTAGTTTAAATAGTTATATAGTAATACTATTTGTCGAATTTTTATTAATAAAGAAATATATATACTATTTTGAAGTAATCTTAAAGAAGTCATAGGAGAATAATTATCATATTCAAATTAGGTTTCAAAGGGATTAGAATAATTATTCTATTAATAATCAATTTAGATTCGAAGAACCAGTGACAGTGAAAGTACTTGAAAGCGTGTTAAACTCAACGTTTTAAAATACCGCAACGTGCTATGACCCAGATTAAACAACAGAGCCAATTGAAACGGATCTAACTGAAACAGAGTATGTTCAAGTGCTGGAAAGTTAAAGAGTACGAAAGCCGTATTTAATGCCGAGGACGATGCAATTGAAGGACAGAGAGAAAAAGTTGGCGATGAATTGACGTAAAAAATTAAAGTTGAAAAAATCAAACAGGTGAAAAACAAACAAATTATCTTGTAACATTCATTGGCTTACTCATGATTGGAGCAGCATTGTTTGGTTTTGTTAAAAGAAAAAGATATTTAAAAAAATAAGTTTTTAATAAGCTACTAAATATCTCTGAACCCCCGTAAATGTTAGACAGAAACTAACTTTTACGGGGTTTTTTAATAAGACAGGTTCCATGATAGAGGTTAATAATCAAAAATTATCTTTTAATGGAATTTTTTGTAGTAAAAAGAGAAAGTTGGGATGATGTATGCAAACTCACGAGATGCCCCTACTAATCAGAGTTGTTTTTTTGGTATAATAATAGAAATGTAAAAATAGATGAGGTAGCAACATGAGTATTGTAGATGTAAAAACATTAATAACAAGTGGCACAATTATTATTGCAGTAGCCCTTTATTTCATTTTTAGTAATACAGCATCAAAAGAAAATACAGTTGAAAAAGATACTGACTATTTAATTACTCCGCAATATGCAAAGAAAGCAACGGGTAATGAATTAGTAAAAGCGGAATATGTGTCAACGAATGACGGCGATACTTTCCGTTTAAAGGTAAATGGAAAAGAAAAGCGCGTTCGTTTATTAATGGTCGATACACCGGAAATGAATTATGAAGAAAATAATCCGATGCCTTTTGCAGAGAGTGCAAAGGATTATACACAAAAATTACTAGAAAATGCTTCGGAAATTGAAGTGCTTTCTGATGTTGGAAATAAAACAGATCATTATGGCCGATTGTTAGCCTATGTATTTATAGATGATGTTCTTTTACAAGAATTGTTATTACGTGAAGGATATGCGGCTGTTCGATATATCGATAAGCCTAACAATACGTTGGAAGAACAATTTAAAGAAATTGAAGAAATAGCTAAATCGAATAAAATCAACATTTGGGAAGAAGAAAATTATTTACAACAAGATGGATTCCATCCAGAAGTAGTGGAACAGTAAGTTAAAAACATTTTTTAGGGTGACTTTTCATTGAAAAGTCACCCTTTTTATAAGCTATTCAATATTCAATTTATCCGTAAAACGGATTCGATAAAGGAAAACTTCATTTTCCCTTTTCTAAAAATCATTCTGTTGTTCATTTTCTTGTGGCAATTGTTCTTCTTTCAAGAATAAAAAAGATTCGTCCTCTAACTGATGCACTTTTTCTTCATTTAATCCAATAGATAATGGTCCTGAAAAAATTTTCTCCCACCAAGTATCAGTCGAAATCATATAAAATTGCCCCCTTCAGTTTTATCGTTTTATCCTTTTCTACCCTTATTAGAAGGATTTAGACGACAAATTGTAGTAAATTGTACATAATTATTATTGACGATATAAAGAAAATTATGTATTGAAAGAAGGGTTACAAATGGCACGATATACTGAAAAAGACGTTGAAATCATGATTGAAGAGCAAAAAAAATTTTATTTAACCGGGCATACAAAAAATATTGAGTTCCGAAAAAAACAATTATTAAAACTAAAAGAGAAAATAAAACAATATGAAAAAGAAATTTTAAAAGCGTTAAATTTGGATTTGCATAAAAGTGAATTTGAAGCGTATTCGAATGAAATTGGAATCGTCCTTGATAGCATTAATTATTTAATGAAAAATATCGATGAATGGGCAAAACCTGTACAAGTAAAAACGCCTGTCCATTTTCAACCTGCCAAAAGCTTTATAGTGCGAGAACCTTATGGAGTTGTATTAATTATCGGGCCATTTAATTACCCATTCCAACTTGTTATGGAACCGTTGATTGGAGCTATTATTGGTGGTAATACAGCGATTGTAAAACCTTCCGAATCTTCCGTTCATACGACAAAAATAATTAAAAAAATAATTGAAGAAACCTTCGATACATCTTATGTTCGAGTAGTGGAAGGCGAGAAGGAAGAAGTAACAGCATTGATTCATGCTTCCTTTGATTATATTTTCTTTACCGGTAGTGTGGCAGTAGGGAAAGTTGTTATGCGAGCAGCGGCTGAAAAGTTAACTCCAATTACATTGGAACTCGGAGGGAAAAGTCCAGCCATTGTCGATCAAACAGCAAATATTGAGGTTGCAGCGAAAAGAATTGTTTGGGGGAAATTTAATAATACAGGACAAACTTGTGTAGCCCCTGATTATTTATTTGTCCATTCCTCCGTTTATGAAAAATTTATGAAAGCAATCAGAAAAACAATTGAACAATTTTATGGGAAAAATCCACAACTGAGTCCGGACTATGGTCGTGTCATTAACGAGCGCCAATTCAAGCGTTTAAAACGGTTAATTGAAGCAGAAAAAGAATATATTACTTTTGGTGGTAGTACCGATGAAAGCGATCTTTATATTGAACCGACGATACTTGAAAATGTTACGTGGTCCAATCCAATTATGGAAGATGAAATTTTCGGTCCTATCTTGCCCGTTATGAAGTATGATAGTTTAAAAATGGCAATTTATGAAATACAAAAATTACCTAAACCGTTAGCAGCCTATTTCTTCTCAGAACATGAAAAAGCGATTAGTTATTTCCTACAAGAATTACCTTTTGGGGGAGGATGTATTAATGATACCGTTACCCATGTAGGAAATCCTTATTTACCTTTTGGTGGTGTCGGTCCATCGGGTGTGAATGCTTATCATGGAAAGGCTAGTTTTGAAAACTTTACTCATCCAAAATCCATCATGAAGAGATCTTCAAGATTTTCCAATAATTTATTATTCCCACCGTATAAACAAAAAGTAAAACTTGTACGAACAATGTTGAAATAACAAAAATCATCGAGAAATTCAAAATGAATGGGTTTCTCGATGTATTTCCTATTAATGCTTTGCTGTACTAGTGATATAATGAGGGATACAACGATTCATTACTCCCTTTCCAAAAGGCTATGAATGAAAATACATAAAATTACTGGGTGTCGATTATTGACGAATTTTGTTATCATTAACTTTATTCAATTAAATTATACTGACTAAAGATTGGGGGATTTTAGATGAAAAATGTATTTAATGAAAAAAATACAATTAATTTATTAGGTCAATTAGTAAATATTCCAAGTCCTTCAGGCTATACAAAAACAATTATGCAATTTATAGGATCTTATTTACATGACCTAGGCATCGAATATAAACAGACAAATAAAGGAGCTATCATTGCTACAATCAAAGGACAAAATGATTCTTCCCACAGACTCTTAACTGCCCATACGGACACGTTAGGTGCGATGGTAAAAGAAGTAAAGGCTAATGGACGTTTAAAGCTGACGATGATCGGTGGTTTTCGTTGGAATGCTGTAGAAGGTGAATATTGTACAATTCATACGGCAGACGGTAAAAAAATACGGGGAACGATTTTGATGCATGAAACAACGGTCCACGTATATAAAGAAGCTGGTGATTTAAAACGGGATGACAACCATATTGAAGTTCGCATTGATGAAAAATGTTTTAATGCGGATGATGTACGGAAAATCGGGATTGAAGTTGGAGATTTCGTATCCTTTGATCCTCGTTTTGAAACAACAGAGTCAGGGTTCATTAAATCCCGTCATTTAGATGACAAGGCAAGCACAACCCTGCTATTACAATTAGTGAAGTTTATTAAAGAAGAGAAGATTGTATTGCCTTATACAACTCATTTTTATATTTCCAACAATGAAGAAATAGGTTATGGTGGGAACTCGAACGTTCCAGAACAAGTGGTTGAATATATTGCCGTAGATATGGGGGCAATTGGAGATGGACAAAGTTCAGATGAATATACGGTATCCATTTGCGCAAAGGATTCGAGCGGACCATATCATTATGAGTTAACTCACTATCTAGTGAACTTAGCAAAAACGAATGAAATTCCATATAAGCTAGATATTTACCCTTATTATGGCTCAGATGCATCAGCTGCTATTCGAGCAGGTTACGATGTGAAGCACGCCCTGTTTGGCCCAGGAATAGAAGCTTCCCACGCTTATGAACGTACTCATGTGGATTCATTAAAAGCCACAGCGGAACTATTATTTACCTATGTAACTTCACCAATGGATTCGGAGGATTAATTATGTATACAGAAGAACTATTAAATGTGATTCCATTAAAGAAAATTATTGGTCAGTTACCAAACAGAATCAAAGATATTTCAATCGATTCAAGAAGTGTTCAACCAAAAAGTATGTTTATTTGTATAAAAGGTGATACAGTAGATGGCCATCATTTTGCACAAAAAGCGGTGGATGCTGGCGCTACCGTTGTTGTAGCGGAACGGGAATTACCAATCGAAGGAGAAGTGGCTCAAGTCATCGTAAAAAATACAAATCGTGCCCTTGGTTTACTTGCTGCTAAGTTTTTTGATTATCCTTCTAACGATATTACAATGATTGGTGTTACAGGGACCAATGGGAAAACGAGTGTTTCTGGCATTATCCATCATATGCTTGTCGGAATGGGGGAAAAATCCGCCTTATCAGGAACAATTGGATTTGAGCTAAATGGTGTTTTATATGAAACGGCGAATACAACGAATGACGTTTTAAGTACACAGCAAATGATTTTCCGTGCAAAAATGGAAGGCTGTCGTGCAATGGTCATGGAAGTTTCATCCCATGGTTTAGCTTTAGGAAGATTAGCAGGTGTTGATTATGATATAGCCGTGTTTACAAACTTGACCCATGACCATCTCGATTTCCACGGAACGATGGAAGAGTATGGACATGCGAAAGGGTTATTATTCTCCCAATTAGGACAAGATTTTACTAAAAACAAACATGTCGTTTTAAATGCAGATGATCCATGGTCTGAAAAATATGAACAGATGACATCCTATCCAGTATGGACGTATGGTTTGAAAAATGATGCGATTTTCCGTGCAGAAAACTGTAACTACGAAGATGGAATTACAACCTTTGATATGATTACGCCGGAAGGTAAATTCCCGGTTACGATGCACTTACTCGGAGAATTTAATGTTTATAATATATTAGCTGCTACGGCTGTTTTTTATGCAAGAGGTTACACTATGGAAGCGATAATCGAACAAATTGAAGATTTAGCTCCAGTAAGAGGGAGAATGGAAAGAGTCAAAACGGATCTGCCATTACAAATCTTTATCGATTATGCCCATACTCCAGATGCAATTGAAAAGGCAATTAAAGCTGCATTACCATATAAAAAACCGGAAAATAAATTAATCTTTTTAGTTGGAACAGGTGGGAATCGAGATAAATCGAAACGTCCCGCAATGGCGGAGAAGGCATCGATAGCTGACTATGTTGTCTTGACAACAGATGATCCCCGCTATGAAGAGTATGATAGCATTACAAGTGATTTAGCTAAAGGTATGCAACATGAAAATTATGCATGTATCGGAGATCGGGCAGAAGCGGTTCGTCATGCAGTATCAGTTGCAGAACCTGGAGATATCATTATTTTTGCCGGTAAAGGGCATGAAGATTATCAAATAATAGGGAATACGAAATATCCCCATAGTGATGCAGAAATTGCCATTGAAGCAGGACGCTTAAAATTTGTTTAATCGATTTATTTTAATGATATGATTTTTAAGAGGCTGTCCTATTGGCTAATATGCTAAAGGGCAGCCAATTCCATTTTATTGCCATACTATAAATAAATTTATTTTGTACATACATTGGAATAATAAAAATGTTGTGCAACAAGCATAAATTCTTTTATTATAGGAGAGGTATGAAAAAAGGAGACGGAAAAAATGACTTCAAAAATAGAACAAGATATATTATCTCGTCGTACCTTTGCCATTATCTCTCACCCGGATGCTGGTAAAACGACGATTACAGAAAAATTGTTATTATTCGGTGGTGCCATTCGAGATGCAGGTACTGTAAAAGGGAAAAAAACAGGTAAATTTGCCACTTCAGATTGGATGGAAATCGAAAAACAACGGGGAATTTCCGTTACATCTTCCGTTATGCAATTCGATTATCAAGGTTTTCGTGTCAATATTTTAGATACTCCTGGTCACCAAGATTTCTCTGAGGATACGTATCGGACATTAATGGCGGTAGACAGTGCGGTAATGGTAATTGATGCTGCAAAAGGGATTGAAGCGCAAACATTAAAACTTTTTAAAGTTTGTCGTATGCGCGGAATTCCTATTTTCACTTTTATTAATAAATTGGATCGTCAAGGGAAGGAACCCCTTGAGCTAATTGAAGAATTAGAAGAAGTTTTAGGAATCAATGCCTATCCAATGAATTGGCCAATTGGTATGGGGAAAGAGTTTCTAGGAATTTACGATCGCTATAATCAGCGTATCGAACAATTTCGTACTGATGAATCCGATCGTTTCTTACCGATTAATGAAGATGGTGAATTAGCAGTCGATCACCCAATGAAAGTGACTTCTTATTATACGCAAGCAATGGATGACATTTTACTGTTAAACGAAGCAGGAAATGACTTCTCAGAGGAAAAAATTCGTCGAGGAGAATTAACACCTGTATTTTTCGGTTCTGCTTTAACGAATTTTGGTGTTCAAACGTTCCTAGAAACGTATTTAAAATTTGCACCTGCACCACAGCCTCGCCTAACAGAAGATGAACAATTTATTGATCCTGTTGAACATAACGAATTCTCAGGTTTCATTTTCAAAATTCAAGCGAATATGAACCCAGCTCACCGTGACCGTATTGCCTTTGTTCGGATAGTGTCAGGGAAATTTGAACGTGGAATGAATATTACTTTATCTCGAACAAATAAAACTTTTAAAGTATCCCAATCCACGCAATTTTTAGCCGATGATCGAGAAACGGTTGATGAAGCGGTTGCGGGTGATATCATCGGTCTTTATGATACAGGTACGTATCAAATAGGAGATACGGTAGTAGGTGGGAAGAAATCTTTCCAATTTGAAAAATTACCTCAATTCACACCGGAAATTTTCGTTCGTGTTACTGCAAAAAATGTGATGAAATCAAAACAATTCCATAAAGGGATTTTACAATTAGTTCAAGAAGGTGCAATACAATATTATAAAACTCTTCATACGGAAGAAGTTATTCTAGGTGCAGTAGGTCAACTACAATTTGAAGTATTCGAGCATCGTATGAAAAATGAATATAACGTGGAAGTACAAATGCAACCAATCGGTTCAAAAATTGCTCGTTGGATTGAAAATGAGGAAGATGTCAAAGAATCAATGTCATCGTCCCGTTCGATGCTTGTAAAAGATCGCTTTGATAATTATGTCTTTTTATTCGAAAATGAATTTGCGATGCGTTGGTTTTCCGATAAAAATGAAAATATTAAACTGTATAGTTTACTGTAATAGGAAAAAGAGGCAATTATTTCATTGCATTTAAAAGGTACTGTGCTATAATAAATTCAGTAGAAAACTGAATATCCATTTGACTATGTCAAAGGGGAGTAGCTATAAGTATTTCGAATACTTACTTTACATTCGTCATTACATGGTTTTATAACCATCGGATGTAATAGCATTGATTTTTTCGTTTTCAAAATAATTTATTTTGAAGACATTCAAATTGCTTAGCAAGACCTTTGCCTTTATGAGGCAGAGGTCTTTTCTTTTGTCAAATAAAGGTGCGGAAAATCAGTAGTATTATGACAATTGCTAATGGAATGTAAAATCAAATAAACAGTAATTGATTTTCAGCTACAAAGTGAGTATTATGTTTTTCTATTTTTAAAATACCGACTTTATGGGTATACAAAAGGTATAAGGAGGAAGTTTTGTGGAAATATTTTTAGAGTATGCTTGGGTATTAGTAGTTTTAATTGTATTAGAAGGTTTATTAGCCGCAGATAATGCAGTTGTTATGGCTGTAATGGTTAAACATTTACCAAAAGACCAACAGAAGAAAGCATTATTTTATGGATTGTTAGGTGCATTTATTTTCCGTTTCGTTGCTTTATTCTTAATCACAGTATTGGTAAATTATTGGCAAATTCAAGCAGTAGGTGCCCTTTACTTATTATTCATTTCAATTAAAAATATATATGAGCAGAAATTTAAAAAGGAAGAAGAAGAGGAAGAAGCAGAAGAGAAATCTCAAAAAGGCAAAGGCTTTTGGGCTACAGTGGCTAAAGTTGAATTTGCAGACATCGCCTTTGCAGTAGATTCAATGCTTGCTGCCGTTGCCATTGCCGTTACATTACCAGAGGTTGGGGATTTCCATATTGGAGGAATCAACGCTGGACAGTTCGCTGTCATGTTCTTCGGTGGTATTATCGGGATGATTTTAATGCGATTTGCAGCTCAATGGTTCGTTAAAATTTTAAACGATTATCCAGATCTAGAAACAGCAGCCTTTTTAATCGTAGGTTGGGTAGGTGTGAAATTAGTTGTGTTAACTTTATCCCATGATAAAGTTGGTGTTCTTCCACATGACTTCCCACATTCAGCTACTTGGGAAATTATATTCTGGGGTGTATTGCTCGCTATTGCTCTCGGTGGTTGGTTTACAAGTGTTGCGAAAAAGAAAAAACATGCTACAGGTGAATAGAAGAAATGAGAGGGGCGGTCATGACTGTCCCTCTTTCCTTTTAAGGAGATATTCATTATACTGGTGTAACTAGAACTAAATGAATAAAGAGGCGAATCAGGTGGTCCGATATACAAAAAAGACTAGAATTATCACACCATTTCAACTACTTGTAACTTATTATTTTATTGCGATTGCAACTTCTTTCTTATTATTAAGAATACCTGCAGTATACCAAGACAATGTTGAAATATCCCTTGTTGATACTTTATTTACAGCGGTTAGTGCAGTAAGTGTAACAGGTTTAACCGTATTTGATATATCATCGACTTTCACTCATTTTGGAATGTTCGTATTATTAATCATTCTCCAACTTGGGGCCATTGGTATTATGTCGCTAGGTACTTTTTTATGGATTATTACAGGTAAAAGAATTGGAATGCGCGAAAGACAATTAATCATGATTGATTACAATCAGTACAATTTATCGGGTGTTGTTCAATTATTAAAAGAAATCGTAAAAGTTCTTTTCATCATTGAAGCTATTGGTGCACTTATTTTATCGATTCATTATCACCAATATTTTGATACGTGGGGTGAAGCGTTTAAACATGGAGTGTTTGCATCGATTTCTGCAACAACAAACGGTGGATTTGATATAACGGGAGATAGTTTAAGACCGTTCCATTCGGATTATTTTGTTCAATTTATTACGATGATTCTCATTGTACTTGGAGCCATTGGATTTCCAGTTTTAATTGAACTGAAAAACTTTTTGTTTCGTAAAGATCCAACTTTCCGATTTAGTTTATTTACAAAAATAACAACATTAACTTATGGAATTTTATTTGTTGCAGGCTCGATCATCATATTAATAATCGAATCTTTCCAATCCTTTAGAGGAATGCCATGGCATGAAAAATTATTTACTGCTATGTTTCATTCGATTTCAACTAGATCTGGAGGATTAACTACATTTGATATTACTCAGTTTAGTGAGGCGACAGATATTTTCTTAAGTTTTTTAATGTTCATCGGATCTTCTCCTAGTTCAGTCGGTGGAGGAATCCGAACAACAACTTTTGCATTGGCGATTTTATTTTTAATTAATTTTGCAAACGGACGTACAGAGATACAGTTATTTGGACGTGAAATTTATTTAATAGATATATTCCGTTCATATGCTGTGATTATTTTAGCGTTCTTTATGGTGATGATTGCAACGATGATTTTGTTAATAACAGAACCAGCTGCATCAACAACCCAAATTATATTTGAAATTACTTCCGCCTTCGGTACGTCAGGTATGTCCCTCGGAATAACGGAACATCTTTCGACGGAAGGGAAATTCGTAATCATGATTTTAATGTTTATTGGTCGAGTTGGTTTAATTTCATTTTTATATACGTTAGGTGGAAAAGCAGAAAAAGCTCCATACCGTTATCCAAAAGAACGGGTAATCATTGGATAAAATTATTTTAAAAGAGGTGAAATAATGTTGAAACATTGTTTCACCCCTTATTTGTATGCCATTAAAATTTGTTTTGAAATTCTATAGCTTATTTCAAACTGTAAGCATGAAATAAATTGAACTAAGATAAAATAAGCATATGAAGAAATTAATCGTTTTCCTAACTTTTATGATCACATTCAGTTCTTTAATAGTTGTGTTGGCAAACTCACAAGATGAAATTTTGATAATTGCTCATCGTGGGGCTAATGATGTTGCTCCTGAACATTCTGAAACAGCTTATAAAGTGGCTATAGAAAGGCAAGCTGATTATATTGAAATCGATTTAAGGATGACAAAAGATGGCCATTTAATAGCATTACATGATCACTCTGTTGATAGAACGACGAATGGGACGGGAGACGTATCGGAAAAGACATTAGAGGAGATAAAAAAATTAAGCTTAAAAAATGGGGAAAAAATTTTAACTTTGGAAGAAATTTTCTCTAACTTCGGAAATAGTACGAATTATTATATTGAGACGAGACTAGTCAATTACAAGCCGAAGATGGAAGAACCACTCATCCATTTAATAAATCAATATGGGTTACAACAACAAGTGATGATTGGTTCCTTTTCTGAAAAAAGCCTTTTAAAAATAAGAGAGTTAAATCGAAATATTCCCCTTGTGTATACGGTATTAAATGATAATGTAACATATTTGGACGTTAGTCGTATTAAGCAATACGCCATGGCTATCGCACCTAACGCAAATCAAATTAATAAAGAATTTGTTGAACGAATGCATTCGGAAGGATTAAAAGTATATGTATGGTTTTTCCATGATAACGAGCAAGATTTAATGATGGATATTTTATTATATAATGTGGATGGTGCCTTTACGGATTTCATAAACGATACGAAAGAAATGATCAAAATAATGGAGAATTATGGAACATAATGATGAAAAACTAAATGAAGTTTTTGGAAAGGGAGTCTCATATACGATTTATGAGACTTTTTTTATTGTTTTTTGGTATACATTGAAGGGGATTTTCATAAGGAAGAATAAGGAATATTTTTGTGGGAAATACTATACAAATAGTGAATTTATTATTCTTCCATATTTATTAAATAAAAAATTTACTTTTGGATGTTTAACTCAGTATTAAATTGGGTAAAAAGAACGGGGGATTCTTAATTTTATTTTGATAAGATAGGGAATTTTTGCTTAGAACTTTTTACACATTAATAACAAATAATTATTTATAAAAAATGAAAATTAATATTTTATAAATATCAATTAAATAAAAATGATAGTTATTGCCCATTTTATTACCAAATGAAGTATGGAATAATTTGTTATAAATATATATTAAGAATATTTTGTAAAATTAAAAAAAGGAAGTCATAAATAGAACTTCCAATTAATAGAATAGATATGAATGAATTGCGTGCTAGAGAGTATTTTTCCAAATGGAAGGGATTGGTGTATGCAAAATGGTGAAAACTGTTAGACCTATCTTTAGGAAATTGTTTAAAACCGTTAATGATCCTGTGCTTATTTTAAATACTTCTTGTCAAATTGAATCAATTAATGACTTTGCAGCGCAACTGTTAAATATAGATCCGGCAAGCAGACAGGAATTACAATTGGACGAGTTATCAAAGGCTCGTTGGAATGATTTTGTGTCGAAAATTCAAAACGAATTAGGTGGCTTTTGTAATTTAAATGTAAAAATAGGCGAAAATCGTTATAAAGAAATTCGCTTGATTGGATATTTTCATAAAGAAAAAAATCTTGTCTTTGCCAGAATTGCTTTAATGACAGAAAAAAGAAGTCTTTTGAATCAAAAAAGTAACCTTGATATTTATTCAATGTTTAATGATATTTCCCATGGTATTATTTTATCTGATAAAAATGGATATATATTAGATGCAAATGATATGGCACTTGAATACTTCCAATGCGGAAAAAATCATCTTATTAATAAGCAGCATGAAATGATTTTTGAGAAATTAGAAGACTATGAATATAGTAAATTACAATACTTCGCTAATCTTCTTAATACTGGACGAGCATCCGTCCATGTTTCAGGAATGAATAAACATGGAGAAGAAATTTTTTTAAAACTTGATAGTAAATTTAATTACAAAATGAATATGATCGTTACGACAATGACAGATGAAACAGAAATCATGTTACTGAAGCAACAAGTGGAACAGCAGGAAACTCTAGACAGTATTGGACAAATGGCTGCTAGTATTGCCCATGAAATTCGTAATCCCCTAACTTCATTAAAAGGATTTCTCGAATTAATTAAAATAAACTCTTCCGGTGATAATTTAAATTATTTAAATGTAATGGATTCCGAATTACAAAGAATGGATGAAATTTTAAATGAAATATTATATTTATCCAAACCGAAACAAGTCCATTACGAAGAAATTTCGGTATTTCAAATTGTCCAAGATGTCGTGGAATTAATGATTCCATTTGCACTGCAAAACAATATAATGCTAAAAATAGATAGCTATAATTATTACCATTTGAATATCAAAGGTAATCATACACGCCTAAAACAGATGCTTATTAACTTAGTAAAAAATGCTATCGAAGTAATGGTAGAAGGCGGTACTATTACTATTAAACTTGAAACGAATAATGATGAAATTGATGTATTAGTTATTGATGAAGGTCCAGGTTTAACCGATAGAGAAATTGATCAATTGTTTACACCATTTTATACAACAAAGCCAACAGGTACTGGTCTCGGTCTACCTTTAGTTAAGAAGGTCATTGAAGAGCATCATGGCTCCATTAATATTGAGAGTTCCGTTGGCGTAGGGACAACCTTTAAAATTTCTTTACCAATTTGCGATAAGAAGGTCATTTGTACAGAAAAAGAAAAACTAATCGATGTTTGGATAAAGAAAGAATCATTAGATCGATTACCGGTTGTTTAAGAAACAATACCCGTTACTTGCTTTGCAAAACTTTCTTTTTATCGCTATAATTCATTTATATCTAGATAAAAAGGATGTTTTGTCATGTCTACTAATGAAATTAAGCAATCGCTTAAATTGTATATAGTTTTATCACGAGCAAATAAAGCCATAAATGAAGTGACGAATCAATTTTTCCAACAGCACGGGTTAAATCCGACTGAATTTGCCGTTCTAGAGCTACTTTATCATAAAGGACGTCAACCCCTTCAACAAATTGGTAATAAAATTTTGTTAGCAAGTGGTTCCATTACGTATGTAATTGATAAATTAGAGAAAAGAGGCTACTTGCAAAGGGTTTCTTGTCCTTCCGATCGTCGTGTCACTTTTGCAGATATAACTGAAGCGGGTTCGGAATTTATGCAACAACTTTTCCCTGAACATGAGCAAAATTTACATGAGTTGTTAAGTGTGCTTACACCTGAGGAAAAGGATACGGCAATTGAACTGTTGAAAAAATTAGGACTATCAATTAAAGATTTGTCATATTAAAAGGAGTTGTCTCATCTTAAGTATGAGACAACTCCTTTTGACTTGTTATATATAATTCATTTAGTTATTTTAAAATAATAAAATTTCCTATCGGGGTTTTAGAAGAAAGGTAAAATCATAAATAATAATAAAATAAATACTTCATGGGAAACAATAATAAGAGGCATACTTTTTTTCCATTCATAAAGAGTTCCCCATACTAGTCCACTTAATAAAGCTACTAAAATACCAGGGGAAAATCCGCTAAAACTAAAGGATAACGCAAATAAAAAACTCGTAATAATTACTGCTATTTTTGGTGAGATCCATTTTTTTATTTGTTGTTGAACATACCCACGCCAAAATAATTCTTCGCCTACGACAATAACAAAAATTAGTAATAAATAATGCCAGATATTATTTGGACCATAAGTTTCTAAAAAGGTATGAACATTTTGTTCGATATTTCCATTCCAAGTCGTTAGCGTAATATAGCCAAGGCGAATAATACCGTATAAAATAGTACTATATCCAATACCAAATAATAAATATTTCCACGTTGGGAGCTCGTCTTTAAATTTCCCATAAATAATAGCGATGGCCATTCCAACTAGAAGAGTAAAGGTATAAAGATACCAAAAAATATTTGATTCTTTAAAAGTGAAAAATAGCATTACATAAATGAAAAGTAAGGAAAGAAGGAGTCCAGCAAATTGTTTTGATATGTTCATTGGGTAATGACCTCCTTTTCCCTATTTTAACAAAAAAAAATTTCCCTATCATCTTTTAATAAATGAAAAGGGAAATTAAATTATTGGACATGTTGATCTAGCATCAATTACCACCTGGATGGTTTAATATTTTGTATCGCTTGTGATTAACAACTGTCTTTTCTTCCATATCGAGGTCATGGAAATTATCCATAATCGTTAAGTCGACTATGACTGAGTTTTCGTTTACTTTCTCAACTACCCCTTGTAATCCTTCTTTGAACTCGACGATATTTCCAACTTCTGCTATTTTCATAAGAGTCATCTCCTTATTACTAATATTAAGAAAGTTTGCATGAAAATCTAAAAAAAGTAAATACATTTTTGAATAATTAATCAATTTTATTTTAATTTTATAAAGGTGGTATGGGTATTTATGGAAAAATATAAACAAATGATTGAGCAATTAAAAGCTGGGGAAGTAAATAGTATTGAGATTTCCAAAGAGGAATTTTTACAGTTCCGTGAAGTATTAGTGAAAGATGAAATGTTTAAACATTTTCGTGGGGAAGCATTACAAGGTGGGAATGTCATTTTCACTTTTTTAGAAGTGCCTAGAAGTTAAGGAAGTGTCGAACTTTGTCAACCGATTTCCTCCCTTATTTGATTGTAAAACTTTATAATATAATCATCTTTATTTTTTAGGAGGAGTCTTCTTGGGAAAAGACCTTTTAAAAGAACTGGAAAAAAAGAGACAAATGATGATTAAATCTGGGATTGAGTATGGTCTGCAGAACCCAAAAACGATTCAATTAAGTAAAGAATTAGATCGATTAATGAATCAATATGAAGATGAAGATTTTAAAAGTAATGATGACTATTATTACGTATAATAAAAAAACAAAAATTTTTTTGGAGAAATTTGTTTAAAGAATGAAATAGGTGGAGATATTATAAATGAACACAGCAACATTCTCATTTCCCCCTTTAAGAGCAGAAGATAAGTCTTCTGCTCTCTTTTTTATTTTCCTTCCCTTTGTAAATATTCCCTTAATTCTTTTCCCGATACCTCTACAAAAGTTTGATTATTTGCTAAACTACATTAAAGTGGAAAATATTGTTGCTTTAATTCAGTTAAAAAAGGAGTAATGGATATGACGTTACATAGTAAAAAAATTGCATTTATCGGAACAGGCGTAATGGGAGCGAGTATTGTAAAGCATTTATTAAAGGCGGACTTTGACGTGACGGTATACTCTCGTACGAAATCTAAAACAGCCGAATTAGTGGAACTAGGTGCAAAATGGGCACCGACACCAAAAGAAGCGGCAGATGGAAAAGATATTATTTTTACAATGGTTGGTTTCCCTTCTGATGTGGAAGAAGTATATAGCGGTCAAGATGGTATATTTCAAACAGCTAAAAAAGGAGCTGTTGTTGTAGATATGACGACATCTGAGCCGACATTAGCCAAAAATTTATATGCGAAGGCGAAAGAAAAGGGGATTTTCAGTATAGATGCCCCTGTATCTGGCGGCGACGTTGGAGCACAAAATGGAACCCTTTCCATTATGGTGGGCGGCGATAAAGAAATTTTTGATGAGTTATTACCGATTCTACAAATATTTGGTTCGAATATAGTATACCAAGGGGGACCTGGGGCAGGGCAGCATACGAAAATGTGCAACCAATTATTAATTGCTACAAATATGATTGGTGTTTGCGAATCGATTGCCTATGCTTTAAAAGCTGGTTTAGATATCGATAAGGTTCTTCAATCGATTTCTACCGGTGCTGCGGGGTCCTGGTCTTTAAGTAACTTAGGACCACGGATGATTAAAGGCGATTTAGAACCAGGATTTTATGTAAAGCACTTTATTAAAGATATGAAAATTGCTATTGAAGAAGCAGAGCGTATGGATTTAGATTTGCCAGGTGTTAAACTTTCAAAACAGCTGTATAACACTTTACTAGAAAAAGGATATGGTGAGAAGGGAACTCAAGCATTAATCAAATATTATGTGGAAGATTAACAACGTAATGTTAGTTTGGGGATATCAAATTACATTTAGGAGCGAGTGCTTTGGGGAAAACGTATAGTAAGAACAACGCTAAACCAAGAAGTCCGATTGCCTTATATTTATCTTTACCTATTTTGTCTTGGGCTTTTTATGATTTCGCTAACACAATCTTTTCATCGAATATTAATACAATTTTTTTCCCTTTTTACATGGATGAAGTATTGGGGACAGACGAAGTAAGACAACAGGTGGCAAGCACGTTTATATCTTATGCCAATGCAGTAGCTAGCTTTTTCTTAGTAGTGTTTTCACCCCTTTTTGGTGTGTGGATTGATCAAACGGGTTATAAGAAAAGATTTATTGCATGGTTTGCTTCCATTTCCATCTTCTTTACTTTTATGATGGGAATATTGGCGAGTATTGATTTTGGAGTAAGTTCTACTGGTATTCCACTTAGTTTATTTTTTGTCGTAGTCAGTTTCGTTATAGCAAAGTTTTTCTTTAATTCGAGTTTAGTATTTTATGATTCGATGATGGGAGATCTCGGAACGAAAGAAGAGATGCCCCTTATTTCTGGTTTTGGTGTAGCAGTCGGCTATTTAGGTACGATTTTTGGGTTGTTAGTTTATTTGATAGTAAACGATGGCGACTTCCACCGTTCCTTTATCCCCACGGCTATTATGTATCTTCTTTTTTCTTTACCTTTATTTATCTTTATAAAAGATCAACCAATACCAAAGGAGAAAAGAAAAAAAATTAAGTTTATTGAAGGTTATAAAGAAATTTATCAAACCTTTAAAGAAATGAAAAAGTATAAAGCAATTTTCACCTTTATGATTACATACTTTTTCTTAAATGATGCTATTGCGACAACAATTGCGATGATGGCAATATATGCAACGGCAATCGTCGGGTTTACTTCCGGGCAATTTATTATTCTTTATTTAGTAAGTACCGTTTCAACGATTATCGGTTCCTTTGTTTTTGGTTATATAACAAAATCAATTGGGGCAAAACGTGCGATTACAATTGTTGCCGTTATTATGTCCTTGGCACTACTTTTAGCAGTCTTTGCAACGGCACAGTGGATGTTTTGGGTTGCTGGAAGTATGTTTGGGGTTTCCCTTGGTTCTATGTGGGTTACTTCAAGGACGCTTATTATCGAGTTGTCACCCGAAGAGAAACGGGGGCAATTTTTCGGGTTATTTGCCTTTTCAGGAAAGGTTTCCTCAATCATTGGGCCAGCTCTTTATGGAACAGTGACATTACTTCTAAAGGATTATGGAACTTTAGCTAGTAGAGTTGCCCTAGGTTCTTTACTAATCTTAACAATTATTGGTCTCTATATTCATTTGTATGTAAGTCCTAAAAATGAAAATCAAGAGTAGGAGAAAAGGCTTCCCTATGATACAATCTATTTATAAATCTATGTTTTTTACCATTGCGATGAAATAGTTATATCGTAGTAGGGAAAGGGGCAAAACATTTTGGAACAAAAAGGAATTTTATTAGAAAGTGGTACTAATGAACTAGAAATAGTTGAATTTGAAGTGGCAAACAATAAATTTTGTATAAACGTGATAAAAGTAAAAGAAATTATTCAGCCTATACCAGTTACTTTTATTCCACATGCCCATCCACATGTAGAAGGAATTATACAACTACGGGGCGAAGTGTTGCCTGTTGTAGATATGTTAAAAGTTTTAGGAATTTCCAATGGTTCCTACAGCGCTCAACAAAAATATATTGTTGCAGAATTTAATAAGCAAAAGGTTGTTTTCCATGTCGATAACGTTACGCAAATCCACCGTATTTCTTGGAATGCTATTGAAAAACCTTCAGATATGTATCAAGGCGGTTCGTCGCAAGTCATTGGGGTTATTAAACAAAATGATTCGATGATTCTATTATTAGATTTTGAGAAGATTATGGTCGATATTAACCCAGAATCGGGCATTAATGTGAATTCTGTAAGAAAACTTGGAGAACGTGATCGTTCAGAGAAGAAAATTGTTATTGCAGAAGATTCACCGTTATTAAGAAAACTACTACATGATACAATGCATGAAGCAGGCTATGTGAATTTAGAGTTTTTCGAAAATGGGCAAGATGCATATGATTATTTAGAGACATTAACGCAAACAAATAGTGCGATTGAAGAACATGTTCAATTAGTTATTACAGATATTGAAATGCCTCAAATGGACGGTCACCACTTTACAAAGAAAATCAAATCCCATACAGAGCTTGGCAAATTGCCTGTTATTATCTTTTCAAGTTTAATTACAGATGATCTTCGTCATAAAGGTGAATCGGTTGGAGCTGACGAGCAAATTAGTAAACCGGAAATTGCAGAGCTTATCTTAACAATGGATAAATTGATTTTATAATAAAAGTTCGAATAGGTATCCTTAATCATTAAATTTTATATTTCCTTTCTACGGTCGGATACTTGAAATAGTTTCCGACCGTTAACTTTATATCGCCTCTATTTAACATATGGTAAACTAGTGAAAAATCATGAAATTATCTATTAACCTAACATTTTTATAGGGGATTATTTTATTCTTTAAAAAAATAGGTTAAAGATGTTTAACAGCGTTTAAAGTCTGACTAATTCAACCATTCTGAAAAGAGAGGTAAGTTTGATTAAAGTTGAAAGAGATGTGATACCTATGGAAAGATTAAAAACTGCCATTATAGATATTGGATCCAACACGATACGTCTAGTTGTCTATGAATACAATAATTTAGAAGGATTACGGGAGTTAGGAAATTTTAAAACAGTTGCTAGATTGCGTACATATATTCAACCGAACGGTGATATGTCTGAGCAAGGAATCCAATTATTAGTTGATACATTAACATCGTTTAAAAAAATCATTGATGATTTCAATGTGGTCGATATTAAAGTAACAGCCACTGCAGCAATTCGCCAAGCAAAAAACAATCGAATGATTATTCATCATATAGAAAAAGAGACTGGCCTTTTAATCGAATTGATTACAGAGGAGGAGGAGGCATATTTTGGCTTTTTAGCAGTCGCCCATTCAATGGATACCCCCTCAGCAGTCACAATCGATATTGGCGGTGGTTCCACTGAAATTACATTATTTAAAAATAAGAAATTACAAAAAGCCTTTAGTTTTCCCTTTGGAACCGTATCATTAAAACAAAAGTTTGTTTCCGGAGACATTATAAATGGAGACGAAAGAAAATTATTGCGACAATTTGTCAAGGAGCAGTTTGAACAATTAAACTGGATTCAACAAATTGGATTACCTGTCATTGGAATTGGAGGTAGTGCCCGAAATGTTGCTCAAATTCATCAGCAATTTATTAATTATCCGATATCAGGGGTTCATCAATATGAATTGAAATTTGATGAATTAGCGAGTCTTAGTAGCTATATAGAAAACATGAGTTTTGAACAATTGAAACAACTGGACGGGCTATCCTCAGATCGGGCCGACATTATTGGCATAGCATTAGAAGTTTTCCAAGTTTTATTGTTCGTAGTGAATGCACCTGCCTTTCAAATAAGTAAAAAAGGTTTAAGAGAAGGCATTATGATTAATCGTGTACTTCAAAATGATCCGACAGCCTATGATAAACATCAAGTGTATGAACAAAATGCGAAAAGGCTTATTCATAGGTATGGACGTTCTGAACAAGAGTATCAATTTCTTCAAAGAATGACGGAGCTTTTTTATAAAGAATGTTGCCGATTAAGTTTATTAACTTATCATGATGAACATTTACAATTATTGAAAAAGGCTGCACAAGTTTATGCGATTGGCGATTATATTGAGCAAGATTCATCCAATCAGCACACCTTTTATTTACTAGCTAATCAATCGATAGCAGGCTTAAATCATATAGACCGAGTAAAACTTGCATTAATGGCTTCATATAAAAACAAAGATTATTTTAGAAGATTTGCATCGCCATTTTCCTCTTGGTTATCGAGAGAAGAATTGAAAATATTAAAAGACTATGGAGCAATTTTAAAATTTATTTATTCATTAAATATAACGAAACGGAATATTGTTCAATCAATTGAATTGAAAAAAATGGATGATACGATTCATGTAATGATATTAGCTAATCGTTATCCGATGACGGAAATATATCAATCTGACAAACAAAAAAAACATATTGAACGTGTGTTCAAAAAACCGGTAAAAATTCATTTTTATAAAAAGGGTGAAATGTGATGACGAAAGATTTCCAATTGGAAATTCCCCATGGAAAAGAAATGGAAAAGGCTATTTCTGATGAGCGGATGTTAGAAGAAATTGCAAAACCACATTATTATAATAACCGTGAGTTAAGCTGGTTAGCGTTTAATGAACGTGTATTAGAAGAAGCGGAAGATTTACAAAATCCATTGCTTGAACGGTTAAAATTTTTAGCTATTTTTAGCTCAAATTTAGATGAATTTTTTATGGTTCGTGTAGCTGGTTTACAAGATCAAGTTAGGGCTGGTTTCCATAAACCAGAAAATAAATCAGGTCTTACCCCGAAGGAACAATTAACTAAAATTGCTAAAAGGACACAAGCCCTTGTAAAGCGGCAAATGGAAGTACTCCGTCATTTAATTTACGATTTATTACCACAAGAAGGAGTACATATTTCTGATTTCAAATTATTAAATGAAAAACAGAAAGAGTATGTACATGAGTTATTTGAAGAAACGATATTCCCAGTATTAACACCCGTTGCAGTAGACGCTTATAGACCGTTCCCTACTTTACTTGGAAAAACATTAAATTTACTTGTTCTGTTAGAAGAAAATGGTTTAGGGGAAGAAAATGAAAAGGTAGCAATTGTTCAAGTTCCCTCGGTTTTAGACCGCTTTATCGAAGTACCTACCGACAATAATGAGAAAGTATTTGTTTTATTGGAAGACGTCATAACAAGTCATATTAATCAATTGTTTTATGGGTATAATGTAAAATCAACGCAAGCTTTCCGTCTAACGAGAAATGCCGATTTAACAATTCATGAAGAGGGTGCACAAGACTTACTCGTCGAAATTGAAAAAGAGTTGAAAAAAAGAAAATGGGGCGTTGGTAGCCGACTAGAAGTAAGGGACGGCGAGATGAGCGATGAAGTGCTCGACTACTTATTAGAAGAGTTTGAAATTGAAGAGTCCGACGTATTTAAAATTGACGGACCTTTAGATTTAACTTGCTTATTTAGTTTTGTTAAAAAAATATCCAATTATCGAGAACATTTAGAATATGAAAGCTTTATTCCGCAAAGACCAAAAGATTTAAATTCCGATGAAAATATATTTGAAAAAGCTCTAACTCAAGATATTTTTTTCCATCATCCGTATGAATCCTTTGAACCGATAGTCGAGTTTATAACGGATGCGGCAGTCGATCCGACAGTATTAGCAATAAAGCAAACATTATATCGTGTAAGCGGTAATTCCCCTATTATAACGGCTTTAAAACAAGCAGCGGAAAACGGAAAGCAAGTAACTGTTTTAGTAGAGTTAAAAGCTCGTTTTGATGAGGAAAACAATGTTCATTGGGCTAAGGAACTTGAGCAAGCAGGATGTCTTGTTATTTATGGAGTGAATAATTTAAAAACCCATTCTAAAATTACCCTTGTCGTTAGAAGAAGAAATGGGAAAATAGAACGCTTCGTCCACTTAGGAACAGGCAATTATAATGATGCAACAGCGAAAGTATATACAGATATGGGCATTATCACGACGGACAAAGAATTCGGTATAGATGCAACAAACTTTTTTAATTATTTAAGTGGATATACAGAAAAACCAAAATATCATCATTTAGTTGTCGCACCCTTTGATATACGGGATGAGTTTATTCGATTAATCGATGAAGAAATACGTATGCATCAAGAACATGGAAATGGATTTATACGTGCAAAAATGAATTCATTAACAGATAAAGAGTTAATCATGAAAATGTATGAAGCGTCAATTCAAGGGGTTAAAATTGAACTTATTATTCGAGGAATATGTTGTTTACGCCCAGGGATACCAGGTATTAGCGAAAATATAAGTGTAACTAGTATTGTCGGACGATTTTTAGAACATTCTAGAATTTTTTGGTTCTATCATAATGGTGAGAATAAAGTATTCTTATCATCGGCTGATATGATGACACGCAATATGGTGAAACGTGTAGAAATTTTATTTCCGATTTATTCCGAAGAGATTAAACAACGGGTAATGGATATTTTTATAACCCAAATGGCTGATACGGAAAAGGCTCGTATTCAAGACTCCAATGGTGAATATCGATATAAAGAAGTTAGTGAAACGACTACAAAGCTTAACTCCCAAGAACAGTTTTTATTAGAGGCAATGAGTACTGTTGTAGTAGAAGATTAATCTATATTAGAAATCCAACAAATTGTTGGATTTTTTATTTTCAATAAAATGTTTTTCTATATATTCTGATAATTGAATGACATCCCTCTATCTTTATAGTAAAATTGGAAGTGAATGGTTATTCACTTTGGGAATGGGGGATGTATGTATGTTAAAAAATGAGACTTATATTATTACAGGTGGTTCCAGTGGGATGGGACTAGCTATGGCAAAACAATTTGTAAAAGAAGGGGCTAATGTTGTCATTACTGGACGGGATTTAGAACGTTTGGAAAATGCAAAAAAAGAAATTTTAGCCTATGGTTCAACCGTTGAAACGTTCCAAATGGATGTTCGAGAAGTAGAACATGTAAAAGGGATGGTTCAATTTACGAATAATCGCTTTGGAAAAATTGACGGTTTAGTAAATAATGCAGCAGGAAATTTTATTGTCGCTGCTGAAAGTTTATCGCCGAATGGTTGGAAAGCAGTGATTGATATTGTACTAAACGGTACGTTTTACTGTTCATCAGAAGTAGGAAAATATTGGATTGAACATGGGGTTAAAGGAAAAATTTTAAATATGGTTGCTACGTATGCCTGGGGAGCAGGAGCAGGAGTTATTCATTCTGCTGCTGCCAAAGCTGGGGTATTATCGTTAACAAGGTCCCTTGCTGTAGAATGGGGACATAAATATGGAATTCGTGTTAATGCGATAGCACCAGGACCTATTGAGAGAACTGGAGGAGCAGGGAAGCTTTGGGAATCAGAAGAACAAGCGAAACGAACGGTTCAATCTGTTCCATTAAAAAGACTCGGTACGCCAGAAGAAATAGCTGAACTGGCTACATTTATTATGTCGAATAAAGCTTCTTATATGAATGGTGAATGTGTCACTCTAGACGGTGGACAATGGTTAAATCAATATCCTTTTTAAGTTGTAAATAAGACTGCACGTTAAAAAATGAAATAAAGAACTTCCTTTTTCAAAAAGAATAAAACAACACCCCGTCGACTCATACTAAGTACACTTTCAATACTAAACATTAGGAGGTGTAATGTATGGGCATGTGGACTATTCCGATGATTATTACAGTTATACTCATTATCGCTGTATCCTACTTCTTAACGGCAGGCGTAATGAAAAAGGCAAGACAACGTGCATCAGCTACAGATACACCAATTAATAAAATGGTAAAAGAGCATCCAGTAGCAATGAACCCGATTATTATTATGTACCTTATTTTCGGTTTGTTTGCTGGAATTATGATCTTTTATTACTGGTCTATATACGGTTATTAGTATGTGAAGTTTTAGGAATAACATCCTTCTACTCCAAATTACTTGCTGCATATCATGGTCAATTGTGAACAAATTGTGATATTATATAAGTAATGTGGTATCCCTGTTCTGAAAGTTGACTTACAGAAAAAGGAGTAGAAGGTATGATTTCAACAAACACAAGAGCATTATTAGATACACCAATTAGCGACTTTATTATTTCATCAGAGAAAGTTGCACACGTACAAATTGGGAATAGTGCTGAACATGCTTTACTCGTCTTAACGAAAACAGGTTATTCATCTGTACCTGTATTAGATATTAAATATCGTTTACAAGGTTTATTAAGCATGAAAATGATAACAGAATCTATATTAGGATTAGAACGAATCGAATATGAAAAGCTTACAAATATTAAAGTTGATGATGTAATGGATAGAAACGTTACTTTTTTAAAAATTACAGATACATTTCAAAAAGCGCTAGATTTAGTCATTAATCATGCATTTTTATGTGTCGTTGATGAGGAAGGTACCTTTGCAGGCATATTAACTCGTCGTGTCATTTTAAAGCAATTAAAAAAATATATTTATCAAGTAGATTGATAAAGTAAAAGGAAATCAAGTGATATCGACAAAATCCATTCAAATGGATTTTGTCATTTTTTATATTCGCAAATATTGGGGGAGTTTCCATTGACAACAACTGAAGCAGAAATCATTAAAATATTAGCTGAAGAAAAAAATATGAGAAAAGCAGCAGAAAGACTTTTTCTTACGCAACCTGCCCTCTCTCAACGATTACAATCTATTGAGAAAGACTGGGGAGCCCAGTTGTTCATTCGATCACAAAAAGGGTTAACTCCGACACCAGCGGGAGAATTAGTTATCCAATATGCCATTGAATCGATTAATCGGAGGGAAGAAGTATTCGATACGATTCAAGGACTTAATTCGAAAGTCCATGGTACATTGAAAATTGCTTGTGCTTCCATTGTCGGTCAAAATTGGCTTCCAAAAGTATTAAAGGATTTTGTAACCCAATATCCTGATGCGAAAATTTCCCTTATTACAGGTTGGAGCTCAGAAATTGTAAAGGCGCTTTATGAAGGGGAAGCCCATGTCGGTATTGTGCGTGGCCAAGCAGAATGGAAAGGGAAAAGGGTCCATCTGTTTCGAGATATGATGTACTTAGTTGATAAGGAAATTGAAAAAATTGAAGACATTTTAACAACGGACCGTCCATTTATCCAATTCAAAAGTGACTCCAATTACTACCAAGAAATCCAACTTTGGTGGCAAAGACATTTTTCATCCAATCCGAAACGTCAAATTATTGTGGATCAAATTGAAACGTGTAAACAAATGGCCATGAATGGTATTGGATATGCGATTTTACCTTCCATTACGTTAAATGGTGAAGAAAAGGTGAATAAAATTCCATTGACGAATAATGAAAAAGATACAGGATTAACTCGTGATACGTGGTTAATAGGCTATGACTCTTCCTTTAAATTAAGACAGGTAGAAGCATTTGTAGATGTTGTAAAGGAACATGCAAGCTGCCTTTACGATTATACGAAATAATGTATATACCCGTTCCTTTATGAAGGACAATGAATTTTTATACGTGCTATTTGATTGAAAATTTAGTACAATCAATTTATGTTATTGGAAATTACATAGATAGGAGTTTAAAGGAATGTCAAAAAAATTAAACGCGCAAGAAATTATTCAATTTATTTCAGATTCTAAAAAAGTAACACCGGTAAAAGTATATGTTAAAGGTGAAGGTGTTGCCAATTTATCATATGGTGAAAATTCAAAAGTTTTTGGTGAACAAAATAATGCTGTAGTTTTCGGTGAATGGAGCGAGATTGAAAGTGCACTAAAAGAACATAGTGATAAAATTGCAGATTATGTCGTTGAAAACGATCGTCGCAATTCTGGTGTACCTTTACTAGATTTAAAATATCAAAATGCTCGTATTGAGCCAGGTGCAATTATCCGTGATCAAGTAACTATTGGTGACAATGCCGTTATTATGATGGGTGCCATTATAAATATTGGAGCTGAAATCGGTGAAAAAACAATGATCGATATGGGTGCGGTTTTAGGTGGACGTGCAACTGTAGGGAAAAACTGCCACATTGGTGCAGGAACAGTTTTAGCAGGTGTTATCGAACCACCATCAGCGACACCAGTTATTATTGAAGACGATGTTGTAATCGGTGCAAACGCCGTCGTATTAGAAGGTGTACGAGTAGGTAAAGGCGCTGTTGTAGCAGCAGGTGCGATTGTTATTAGTGATGTTGAGCCATATACAGTTGTAGGTGGAGTACCTGCACGTGTATTAAAACAACTTGATGAAAAAACAAAATCAAAAACGGAAATTATTGATGCACTAAGAAATATTTAAGAAGGTGTCATAATGGATACACTTGTCCAAATCCGTAGAGAATTGCATCAAATTCCAGAACTCGGATTTAAAGAATTTAAAACGCAAAAATATTTGCTCGAAAAGATATCCGAATTTCCCCAAAATTATTTATCAGTTACTACTTGGAAGACAGGAATTGTAGTGCAAATTGAAGGGAGTAATCCAACGAAAACGATTGGTTGGCGATCTGATATCGATGGTCTTCCGATAGTGGAAGAAACGGGCTTACCCTATTCCTCTATCCATGAAGGCAATATGCATGCGTGCGGCCATGATTGTCATATGACAATTACTCTTGGATTAGTTCAAGCGCTTGCTAGCAATCAACCGGAACAAAATGTAGTCGTTTATTTCCAACCGGCTGAAGAAGGACCTGGTGGTGCAAAACCGATGCTCGAATGGTTAAAGACGGAACGACCAGACCTTTTACCCGATGAAATTTATGCATTACATATTGCTCCTGAATATCCAGTGGGAACTGTTGCAACACGTCCAGGATTGTTATTTGCAAATACATCTGAACTGTTTATCGATTTAAAAGGGAAAGGTGGACATGCTGCTTATCCCCATAAAACAAAAGATATGACAGTTGCTGCTGCCAATTTAATTGTACAATTGCAAACGATTGTTAGTCGTAATGTGGACCCGATGGATAGTGCCGTTGTAACGATTGGTAAAATGACTTCTGGAACAGTGCAAAATATTATCGCTGAAAATGCGAGGTTAGAAGGCACCATTCGAACGTTGAACGCTCAGGCAATGGCAGAAGTGAAGCGACGTATTGAGGCAATTTGTGCAGGGATTGAAGCTTCCTTTGATTGTGAAGTTTCAATCGACTATGGTTCAATGTATTATGAAGTGAATAATCATCCTGAAAGCGCAAAACGATTATTAGATTTTGCTGATCAATTTGAGGGGGCAACTTCTTATCATTGCCCAGCGGCTATGACTGGTGAAGATTTCGGTTATTTCTTAAAGGACATTCCTGGTGCTATGTTTTGGGCAGGTGCAAATTGTGAATATGGATTGCATCACGCAAAAATTAGTCCAGATGAACAATTATTATCCTTCAATGCCCAATTTGTGGAACAATTTATTAGATCGTTATAAAAATAAAAAGAGTCATTCTTTTCTATGTATTTACATCGTGAAAAGGGATGACTCTTTTTTTATGAGATTGTCCCGTTATAAATTATTGAGTAGGGCTACCCAATAAATGGGGCGCTTTTTTCAGCGTCCAACTATATGCTAATACGAAACAACCTAGTAATATTACTGTTCCTAATATAAATGGAGAAGCCATATTCCATTCAAGTAATACACCTGCTAAGGCAGGTCCAACCATATTTCCTAAACTCATATAAGCATTATTCATACCAGCAGCAAACCCTTGATCGGCACCTGCAAACTTAGAAATTAACGTATTAACAGCTGGTCGTATAAATACTGTTGCAATTTGGAATAGCGTCGTAACGAATAAAATGACAAAGAAGCCACTAATGTAAATCATTAAGACCATTGAAATAGCAGCAGCAATTAAGTTTGCATAAATCACTTTCATTTCGCCAAAACGTTTAAATAAATTATCAATGATAAACATTTGAAGAATGACACCTGCAAATCCACCAACAGTAATAACTATGGCAATATCAGTAGGTGAATAATCAAATTTATGTGTTAAAAACATCGATAAAGTTGATTGGAAATTTGAAATACCAAAGCTAAAGGTAAATACGACAATTAGTAAAATGAAATAAGGTGTTTTCACCGAACGTACTAATTGGTTAATAATATTTTCCCGTTTCACTTCTTCTGTTTCCTTCATTTGTGGTGGGACATTCGGTAATACGATAATTGAGAAGATGGAAGCAATTAATGCAATAATACCTGCTAAGAAGAAGGGAAAGTGTAAATCGACATTTGCTAAAAATCCACCTAAGCCTGGTCCAATCATAAATCCAAGGGAAATGGCAGCACCAATCATTCCCATCCCTTTTCCTCTTTCTTCAACAGTAGTAATATCGGCGACATAGGCCATAATTGGTGGCATAATAAATGCAGCGCCAACACCACTTAAAAAGCGTGCGATAAATAGTATCCACACATGAGTAGCTAATCCAAATAATATTTGGGAAACACCGTAAACAAACAGTCCCCCGATAATGAAAATTTTTCTACCGTAGCGATCTGATAAATCACCTGCTACTGGAGACAATAAAAATTGGGCGAAGGCAAAGGAAGCGATTAAAAATCCTAGTACTTGCCCGCCGACGCCGAAAATTTCGAGGTAGGAAGGCAATACAGGAATTAATATCCCAATACCTCCCATCGTAATAAACATATTAGCCATCAAAATGAGTAAGACAATTTTTTTCTTTTTCTGTGTCATTTCTGTCCACCCTTTCTTACTTGTATCCCCTTTATATAATTCATGTTTCATAGCTTATCATATTGTATATCTATTAACTACAAATAAGTAGTGGACTAAAGGCTGAAACAAATTAGATTTATCGACAATTTTCAACATGGATTGTTCGTTGATTAAGTGGTGAGGAATCTATTACCGTATACTCATTTTAAACTCTAGGAAATACTCATTATATTTTCCTAACCATTCCAAGCCTAAGTTTTTGTAAACTTCTAATTTATTCCTTAATGTTTCATTAGGATAGAAACGTTCATCCTCTATAACTTCAGGATCCATTAATTCCATTGCGGCTTGATTAGGAGTAGAATAACCGACATAATCATTATTTTGAGCAGAAACTTCAGCATCTAACATAAAGTTGATAAATGCATGGGCACCGTCAATATTTGCCGCCGTTTTAGGTATAACGAAATTATCGAACCATAAATTAGAGCCTTCTTCAGGAACGGCAAAATCAAGCTCTTCATTTTCCCACATCATATCCGCAGCTTGGCCAGACCAAGTTAAAGCAACTGCTGCTTCGTTATTAATCATTAAAGGAGTAATCTCATCCCCAATAATCGCCTTCACATTTGGTGATAAAGTAATTAATTTGTCTGTCGCTTTACGAAGTAAGGCATCATCTTTCACATTTAATGACTCACCGATAGAGTTCAGACCCATTCCAATTACTTCCCGGGCACCATCAACTAAAAATACTTTATCTTTTAAGGATGGGTCCCATAAATCTTCCCAAGTTGTGAACGTTAAATGGTCAGCTACTAAATTGGGGTTATATACGATTCCGACTGTTCCCCAAAAGTATGGGATGGAATATTGATTTTTCGGATCGAATGCTAAATCTAAAAAATATGGGTCAATGTTTTTCAGATTAGGTATTTTAGAATGGTCGATAGGTAAAAGTAAATCTTCTTCAATCATTTTTTCCACCATATATTCCGACGGTACTGCTACATCATAAGCGGAGCCACCTTGTTGCACCTTTGTCATCATCGCTTCATTCGAATCAAATGTCTCATAAATGACATTGATACCTGTTTCTTCTGTAAATTGATCAATTAAATCAGGATCAATATATTCTCCCCAATTGTAGACCGTTATCGTATCTGTCGTTTTAGAAGAACTTGTGGATTCTATTTTATGAATCGCAAAGAAAAGGAGGGCACATACGACTATGATTGCAACGGTTGCTTGTATTAATGATTTCATCGATGTACCCCCTCTGTTGTATTGTTTTTAGTTCTATTCGTTACAAAGTAATAGCCAATCACAACTAACACTGTTATGAAGAATACAAGACCGGATATTGCGTTAATTGTAAGGGAAATACCTGCCCTTGCCATCGAATAAATTTCAACGGATAAAGTGGAAAATCCATTACCAGTAACGAAAAATGTAACAGCAAAATCATCTAATGAATAGGTTAAAGCTAAGAAGAATCCAGCAAATATTCCTGGTTGAATATATGGAAGGATGATTCTAGTTAAAACATCCCGTTTTGTAGCACCTAAATCCCTTGCCGCATCAATTAAAGAAGTATTCATTTCTAAAAGCTTTGGTAAAACCATTAAAACGACAATAGGTATACTAAAGGCAACATGGGATATTAAAACAGAAGCAAAACCTAATTTGATGCCGATGATTGTAAAGAGTATTAAAAAGCTTGCACCAATGACAACGTCCGGACTTACAATTAAGACGTTATTTAATGAGAGAAGTGTATTCCGCATTTTATGATCTTTAATGGAGACAATTCCAATTGCTCCTAATGTTCCGATTATCGTAGCAATTAATCCTGATAAAAGAGCCACAATGACTGTATTCATCAAAATGACAATTAATCTTGAATCATCAAAAATAGCTTTATAATGCTCAAGGGTGAAAGATTCAAAATGATTCATAGTCCCACCACTATTAAAGGAATAAAAGATCAAGTAAAAGATAGGTGCGTATAAAATGATAAAGACTACAATTAAGTAAATTTTTGAAACGGAAGATAGTTTTTTCACTATGCGCGGCCTCCCTTCTTTTGACCTGTAAACAGCATAATAATGACCATTAATATAATGAGGAAGACGGCAATTGTAGAGCCCATACCCCAGTTTTGAGATACAAGGAACTGTTGTTCAATTGCTGTACCTAAAGTAATCACTTGATTCCCAGCGATTAATCGAGTAATCATAAATAAAGATAATGCTGGAATGAATGTGACTTGTATACCTGATTTCACTCCATCAATTGTTAATGGGAAAATGACGCGACGGAATGTGGTAAAACTTGAAGCCCCTAAATCTCGAGCTGCATAAACTAATGTCGGGTTTAATTTATTCAATGAGTTAAAAATTGGAATAATCATAAATGGAATAAAAATATAAACCGACACAAAGATAAAACTAAAATCTGTAAATAAAATTTGTTGTTGTTCAAGACCGAATACTTTTATAAAAGCATTGATAGGTCCGTAAAGTCCGAATATCCCAATAAAAGCATAAGTTTTTAATAATAAGTTAATCCAAGAAGGAATAATGATTAACATTAACCATAAATGTTTATGTTTTGTTTTAGTTAACAAATAAGCAGTCGGATATGCAATCATTAATGTGAAGAACGTAATTAAAAAGGCATACCAAAAGCTAGTAAGCGTCATTTTTAAATAAACTGGTGTAAAAAAGGCTTTATAATTATCGAAAGTAAAGTGACCATTTAAGTCGAGCATGGAATAATAAACGATTAAGGCGATAGGAGCGATGACGAATAAAGCTATCCAAAAAGCATAAGGGAATAGTGACCCTTTCGAAGCTTTATCAAACATTTTCTTCTTCTCCATAGGACTCTAGTCGTTTATCAAACTCTTCTTCTGTTTCATTTAATCGCATAACATGAATCGCCTCTGGAGAAAAGTCCAGACCTATTTGTTCACCTACTTCGGCCTTTTTAAGAGAGTGTACTAACCATTCATTCCCATCTTGATCATAGGTTGATAACTCATAATGAACACCTCGGAACAGTTGGGTATCGACTGTTACAACTAACTTACCTTTATCTACTGTCGTCATTTCTAAATCTTCCGGGCGGATAACAATATCTACTTTTTCGTTCGGTTTCATTCCTTTGTCAACACAATCGAAAGTCTTGCCAGTAAATTGGACTTTAAAGTCTTCAATCATTACACCGTCAACGATGTTTGATTCACCGATGAAGTCTGCGACAAAACGATTAATTGGTTCGTCATATATGTCAACAGGTGTTCCAGATTGCTGAATCTCGCCATCATGAAGGACAAAAATTTCATCGGACATTGCCAATGCCTCTTCTTGATCATGGGTTACAAAGACAAAGGTTTTTCCTAAACGTTGCTGTAATTCCCGCAATTCATATTGCATTTCTGAACGCAATTTTAAATCGAGGGCAGATAATGGTTCATCTAGTAGAATGACTTGTGGGTCGTTAACAATCGCTCTAGCAATCGCAACCCTTTGCCGTTGACCACCGGACATTTCAGAAATTTCCCGATTCCCATAACCACTTAAATTAACAAACTTTAAAGCTTCCAGAACTCGTTCTTGAATTTCTTTTTCTTTTAATTTTTTAATACGTAAACCGAAAGCAACATTTTCAAAAACATTTAAATGGGGAAAAAGGGCATAATCTTGAAAAACCGTATTCACTTGCCGCTCGTTCGCTGGTACATGATTAATTTTTTGATCGTTAAAATAAATATTTCCTTCAGAAGGATCTGTAAATCCGGCTATGATACGCAAAATTGTTGTTTTACCACAACCTGATGGACCTAACAGTGTATAAAACTTGCCTCTTTCCAGTTCAAAATCGATGTTTTTTAATACAACGGTGCCATCATCATACGATTTTGAGACATTTTCAAATCGGATAATTGTATCACTCATGTTCTTACCTCCTATAAATAAGATTCTGTCGCTACTAATAACAATTCTGTTTTGCCATTGTTGGCGTTGAAAATTTGATGATTAGATGATGCTTCATAATAAATAGCGTTCCCTTCACTAGCGATATATTCTTCTTCACCTATTACGAGTCGTATGCGACCTTTTAGTACATAGATAAAGGTTTCGGCTAAGGAAGGTTCAAATTGTTTGTATTCACCATCTTTTTGAAGAGTTAAAATAACAGGTTCCATTTCTTTTTCATTCGAAGTTGGTATGAGCCATTGGATTTTATAGTTTTTCTCTTCATCAATATAGGAAGTTTGATCGTCTTTGTTATAAACAACCTTTTGCTCCTGTAACGAATCGTCAAAGAATTCCTTTGGAGTCGTTCCTAAAACTTCTAATATTGAAAATAATGTCTCAATTGATGGGGAATTTAAATCCCGTTCTAGCTGTGAAATATATCCCTTTGTTAAATCTGTACGTTCACCTAACTCTTCTTGTGTAAGACCTTTTTTTAGTCGCAATGCTTTAATTTTCGCACCAATTTGCATGTTATAACTCCTTGAATTGTTTAGTATACATAAACTTCAAATATAAAAGTTTACTATAACAAAACTTTTTGTTTATTATTAACGATACAATTATACAAAATTCGAGTAAAAAATCAATAGAATATTTCTCGGAAGTGGAAATTTCTCCAACTAAATGAATATGTTGTTAGTTGAATGGAAGAATTTCTTATTGAAATTGGTTTAAACGTGGAGGGAAGGAAATGACGGAACTACAAGTAGGAAAACAAGCTCCTCTGTTTGAAATGGATGCGGTAATGCCAGATAAAAGCTTTGGGAAAGTGTCGTTAAAAGAAAATATACAACAGGAGAAATGGACTGTTTTATTTTTTTATCCTATGGACTTTACCTTTGTCTGCCCAACAGAAATTACGGCTATTTCAGATCAATATGAGCTATTTGAAGATTTGGATACTGAAGTTATCGGTGTTTCAACCGATACGGTTTATACCCATTTAGCTTGGATTAATACGGATCGAACGAAAAACGGACTTGGCCAGTTAAAATATCCCCTTGCAGCAGATCATAATCATCAAGTTGCCAAAAAATATGGAGTATTAGTCGAGGAGGAAGGAGTTGCATTGAGGGGGTTATTTATTATAAGTCCGGAAGGGCAGCTTCAATATCAATCAATTCATCATGATAATATTGGTAGAGATGTCGACGAAGTATTAAGGGTACTTCAAGCCCTTCAAACAGGTGGATTATGTCCTGCAAACTGGCGGCCTGGAGATGAAACTTTGTAGATATTTCGAAAGGGGGGAGTTCTTCTCAATTTCTTTCAAGGAGGATGTTTATGAAATTACGTTCACCAATGCCTGAATTGATGGGAGAAACGAAATGGTTAAACGGTGCAGTATCAAATCAAGAGTTAGTAGGAAAGAAACCAACTTTAATTCATTTTTGGTCGGTTAGTTGTCATTTATGTAAAGAGATAATGCCTGAAGTTATCCAATTAAAAGAGCGGTACAAAAATGAGTTGAATATGATTGCAGTGCATATGCCTCGATCCTATGAAGATACCGACGTCGATAAAATTAAGAAGGTGGCAAAAAAATATAAAATATCCCATCCTATTTTTATTGATAATGCCCTGAAGTTAAGTGATGCCTTCGAAAACGAATATGTTCCAGCCTATTATGTTTTTGATAAGTTTGGTTTACTTAGACATTTTCAGTCGGGTGGTAGCGGCATGAAAATGCTCGAAAAGAGAATAAATAAAATACTAGCAGAAAATTAAGCAGATTAAAGAGAAAAGTGTAGCATTTAGTTGCTACACTTTTTCATTTAAATTGCTTTTGATTGTGCTAGTTTCATTAAATAATATTGTTCTTCTCTTGCCATATGATCTGCCATCGATACTGAAAAAATACCTAGTACTTCAGCATTTAACTCCATTTCTTCCAATTCGTTTAAAAAGGTTTTGAATAATCCTATTTCTACTTCAACATCATGGTTAAATTTTGATAGGGCGGGAAATTTACTTATATTTGTTCGTAAGTAGCCTGTTAACTCAATCGCTTTTAAATAAAATTGTTCAAAATGTTTTGTAAAGGTATGGCTTTTTTCTTTTAATCTTTTTTCTACACCGTCCAGCCGATCGTTAATAGCCCCCGCGTGTCCGGAAGCATCGACTAACCATAATAAATGATGATGTAATTCATGGAAGATTGGTGGGGCTTTCCCTTGTTTTAAATAGCTTAATATTAGTAAATATTCCTCTAACTCATTAACCATATGATTAATAAAAGTAGGCGTAAGGTGGATTTTAATATTTCCTGTGATATGGCGTTTAATAATCGATAGTTTAAAGTCTCTTAGTTGGTTAGCAGCCTCTTCTACTTTAATAGTAAACGGTTGCATATTGGATTCATTCAACATTTTTACTTGGGCTAAAAGTTGATCGAATTGTTGAATAAAATAAGTTGCTTTCGCAATATCATCTTTTTCTGATGGATAAAGTGAATCATGGATAAATCGAGCGTGATCCCCTAAAACTTGTAACCAAAATCGATGTTCAAAAACGGCACTCTTTACATAATCGGACAAGTTATACCCACTCCTTTTTTCACTTCATCTTAAAGTATTCAAAGATGCTCCAGTTTATTAAAAAATCACTACCCTTTATAAATAAAATTCATAATGTTTTTAGTTTATTTAACTTTATTAATCCGATTATTAATTGGTCGGGGAGTAATTAGTGAAAGGGATAAAAGTATTTGGAATGCATATTTTTATAATCAAAAACTTAGAATGGGGAAATTTAGATATTGGATGTAGAACTGTTGATTGAGTTAAAAAATATTTGAATAGGGTGTTTATGAATAAATACATAATGTATAACTTAGAACTGTAACAGTCACACTGTAATTATATTGTTTAATTCTTGGATTGACTTTCTTTTAGCGTTCATGATGATCTTTTGGAGATTCCCTTTTTTAGAGCCAATTCTACGTATAGAGGGGGAGGAAAACTTGTCAAAATTAGTTCATGAATTCAATGACATGATACGAAAACTACGGAAAGAGTCATTTGGGAAGGGACCTGAACGAATTCATACAGTTTTTATTGAAAATATGGCCATCGCTACGTTATATGGAAATTTAACACCGACGGAAAAGTTTATCACGGGTTCGGAAGATGGAAAGGATATGGTACATGCAGCGAGGACGAAAATGATTCAAGAAATTTATGCGAAAAGTCCACCCGAAGGAATGGAAGAACTCATTGGAGCGAAGTTGGTTCATCTTTTCAACGATATCAAGGTAGAAGAAGATATTGCCATATCAGTTTTCGTTTTTGATAGGGATATTACAGAAAATAGAAAGGAATAATATAGGCTCTTACTTTATAGTGACAATCAATTTATTATAAGAAAATAAAAAAGTGTTGCAGTAAATGCCATTATACGTTAAAATGAAAAACGTTTCCAAAACAAATATAGTGAAAACATAGAATGGTAAATAAGTAAGACCTGCTTATTTGCTTTTATATGAATTCTATATATGTATAATTATGATGGTTTGATTTCTTTGTATCGAGTGCAGAGGCGTTAGGCAGCATCTCAAAAACCTTTTTGTAAAAAAAGGTTTTTAAGGTGCTGCCTTTTTTAATTAGAAATAGGAGGAATATTTATGGCATTTCATAAACCGCAAAAAATTGCAGAAATTACGATAGAAACAGGAGTGACGAAGACAAAGCTTCCTTTTTCACATCTGTTGTTGCTTGGATTTTTAGGAGGAGCATTTATTTCACTAGGCTATTTACTAGATATTCGTGTCATTGGTGATTTGCCTAAAGAATGGGGAAGTCTATCTAATTTAATTGGGGGAGCAGTTTTCCCTGTTGGTCTAATATTAATTGTTCTAGCTGGGGCAGAACTGATTACGGGAAATCTGATGTCGGTCTCCATGGCATATTATGCAAAGAAAATTACTTTAGGTAGTCTTGTTCATAATTGGGTTTGGGTTACGTTAGCAAATCTAGTGGGAGCACTTTTTGTAGCTTATTTCTTTGGACATGTAGTTGGTTTAACTGAGATGGGTCCATATTTGGATAAAACGGTGGCAATTGCAGAGTCAAAAGTAGATCATACGTTTTTAGAAACTTTTGTTTCGGCGATTGGTTGTAACTGGCTTGTATGTTTAGCGATTTGGTTAGCTTATGGAGCAGATGATTTTATTGGAAAAATTGCAGGCATTTGGTTCCCAATTATGGCGTTTGTCGCAATTGGCTTCCAACACGTTGTTGCGAATATGTTTGTAATACCTGCAGCAATTTTTGCAGGACAGATGACTTGGGTTGAGTTTATTGGAAACATCATTCCAACGTTCCTTGGTAATGTAGTAGGTGGAGCGATTTTTGTTGGATTGCTTTATTGGTATGTTTACGATAAACAAGCAAGTAAAGTTCAAAAACCTCGTTAAATTTTTGAGAAACGAACACTAATTTAGGAAACAATTATAAATATGATACGAAAAACTGTCTAGTTCTCTTAGGGGCTACTTTAATTTCTTCTTATTAGAAATTGAAGTAGCCCTTTGGTTTATTTTCCTTATATCGTTTTACAACGAATATAAAGTAATGTAACTATGTTTAGATTTTTTACAATCGTAGTTTGTACAAAACGATAATACTAGGTTAAAATAGTATCATTGATGTTTTTGTACGGAGGGGCATAATGAAAAAAGAATTTGTAGTAATAGGATTAGGTCGTTTTGGGGGTAGTATTGTACGGGAGTTAGTTCGATTAGGGGCGGATGTTTTAGCAATTGATAATTCTGCTGAAAGAGTAGATGAATACGCGAAAATTGCTACCCAGAGCGTCATTGCAGATACGACGGATGAGGAAGTTATTAAATCCTTGGGTATTCGAAACTTTGAGCATGTTATAGTAGCCATTGGAGAAAACATTCAAGCGAGTATACTAACGACGTTAATTTTAAAAGAGCTCGGTGTTGAACAAATAACGGTAAAAGCCCACAATGATTACCATGCAAAAGTATTAAAGAAAATTGGAGCAGATCATGTCGTTCATCCTGAACGGGATATGGGGATTCGTATTGCGAATAATATTATGTCCAATAATGTATTAGATTACTTAGAGTTGTCCGATGAGCATTCAATAATGGAAATTCGAGCCAACGATCGAATTGCTGGATTTTCTTTAATTGATCTAGATATCCGTGCGAAATATGGAATTAATATTGTTGGAATTAAAAGAGGGGAAACGATTGTGATTTCTCCAGCAGCTGACGATAAAATATTATTAGGCGATATTTTGTTAGTGATAGGAGCCGATGTAGATATTAATCGCTTTGTAAAAAAGGCGATGAGCTAAAAAAATTTCCTCATTTAAAATAAAGGAAAGGGTTGTCCAAAATAGGACAACCCTTATTTTTATACTTCCATAATAATAGGTAAAATCATTGGTCGACGTTTTGTTTTTTCGAATAAATATGGTCCTAAAACGTCGGTAATTTCATTTTTCAATTCAGTCCACTGAGTAGATTTTCCTTGAATCATTTCATTTAAATGACTATTTAACATTTTTTGTGCTTCACTAATAAGCGTTCCAGATTCCCGCATGTAAACAAAACCACGGGAGATAATATCAGGTCCAGCGACAATTTTTTGTTTCTTCATATCTACACTAACAACGACGATGACTAATCCTTCTTCTGAAAGAATACGGCGATCTCTTAATACAATATTGCCGATATCTCCAATACCGCTACCATCGATGTATACATCACCAGAAGGAATTCGACCAGCTACGTGTGCTTCATTGGAACTTAATGCTAAAACGTCCCCATTTTCCATAACAAATGTATTTTCAATAGGTACGTCACAATCTTCCGCAAGGTTCGTGTGCATTTTTAACATGCGATATTCACCGTGAATTGGCATGAAAAACTTCGGTTTAATTAGTCGAAGCATTAATTTTTGTTCTTCTTGTGATCCGTGGCCGGAAGTATGGATATTGTTTAATGAACCATGGATTACTTCAGCACCTGCACGGAACAATAGATTAATAATTTTATTAACACTCATAGTATTTCCTGGTATTGGTGAAGAAGAGAATACTACTGTATCACCAGGTTGGATTTGGATTTGTCGATGGGTACCATTTGCAATTCGTGATAATGCTGCCATCGGTTCCCCTTGAGAGCCTGTACATAAAATCATCACTTCATTTGCTGGTAAACGGTTGATCGTTTGTGCATCGACAAAAGTTTCCTTTGGTGCAGTTATATAACCTAGTTCGCGACCGATGGAAATGGCATTATCCATCGAGCGTCCGAAAACAGCAATTTTACGGCCATATTGGGCAGCCGCATCTGTCACTTGTTGAAGACGATGGATGTTTGATGCAAAGGTTGCAAAAATAATACGTCCTTCAACTTTTCGTAAAATATCATGAATACTTTCGCCAACTTTACGTTCAGACATCGTAAAGTTTGGAACTTCTGCATTCGTACTATCAGATAATAAACAAAGTACACCATCTCGGCCGATTTCCGCCATTTTCGTTAAGTTTGCAGGTTCTCCTACTGGAGTAAAGTCAAACTTAAAGTCTCCTGTATGGACGATGTTTCCAGGAGGTGTTTTAACGACAATCCCAAAGGCATCTGGAATACTATGTGTTGTACGGAAGAAGCTGACAGATGTTTTTCTAAACTTAATGACGTCGTCTTCTTTAATCTCGATTAATTTTGTTGTTCGAAGTAAACCGTGTTCATCCAGTTTATTGCGCAATAAACCTAAAGCAAGCTTCCCACCGTATACAGGAATATTCACTTGGCGTAATAAATAAGGAATACCGCCAATATGGTCTTCGTGTCCATGGGTAATAAATAGACCTTTAATTTTATCAGCGTTACGTACTAAATAAGTGTAATCCGGTATAACATAGTCGATTCCTAATAAATCGTCTTCAGGAAATTTGATTCCAGCATCGATGACAATAATTTCATCCTGGAATTGTACTGCATATGTGTTTTTACCGATTTCGCCCAGTCCGCCGAGAGCGAAAACAGCCGCTTGATCATTTTTTACAAATTTCATAAATATTAAGCGTTCTCCAAGCGGAAGTTCGGGCTATTTTTTTCATACTCTAAATAGTTGCCCTCTAGCAATTGAATATATTCAATGTTGTAGTTACGGTCTTTTAAATACTCGCGGACTTCTCTTTCAGAAGATGCTTCTAAATAAAGACTCTTTGTATTTTCGCGAACTGGTACCTCTAAAGCATTTTCTTGATAATAAACTTTGTAAATCATATTTTCTCTCCTTTAATTAACGTACATTTTCTTGCATCGACTAGATTTTAAAAATTCCATTGTGCCTTAGAAAATATAGCAGAATATTGGCTCAATCATATACTAAAATCTACGACATTTTCTAGAGGCTTTATCTTTCTTCAGTAAATAGACTATTTAAACATTGAAAACACCTGTCTCCATATTACCATCAATTGGTTGAAGAGTCTTGTTTTGAAGAAAGATAAATGTCTCTAATCTTTTAAATGATGCATTTCCTTTATATTATCATGCGTCTCCTTTAAAATAAAGAAAAGCCCTTCGATTTTGAAGGGCTTAAGCAATTGATTTTTTTCCGAGGATGCCATTTAATCGTTTCAAAATTTTCTTTTTGAGTCGTTTTAACATGGCACATCACTCCTTAAGTTAATTATACTGTTATTTTTCTATATGTAAAGTATTTTTCATTTACATATAAATATGCATTGAGAGGGTTTTGACATGACAAACATACTATTTTTTGACGTTGATGGAACACTTTATAATACGAGGAAGGAAATACCGAATTCTGCCAAAGAAGCTATAGAGCGAGCCCGACAAAATGGGTATGAAATTGCTATTGCGACAGGTAGAGCGCCCTTTATGATTCAAAGTATTTTAGAGGAGTTAAATATTGATACATACGTTACGTTTAATGGCCAATATGTCGTCTATAAAGGGAAGGTCATCTATACAGATAGCGTTCCGAAAGAGTATTTATCTAAAATTATTGAATTCGGTCACAAAAGAAATCATCCGGTTGTTTTCTTAGATGATAAAGAAATGATTGCTTCTGTTGAAGGAAACCCATTTATAGAAGAAAGTATAAATACACTTCAATACCCTTATCCTGTCTCAAACCCTTCCTTTTATGAAAATGCTGAGGTATACCAAACGCTTATTTTTATTGAAGAAAAAGACGAAAAAGTTTACCATGAGACTTTTCCGGAAGTGAAATTTATTAGATGGCATCGATATTCCTGTGATATTATTCCGAAAGACGGATCGAAGGCGAGAGGGATAAAAAAATTATTGGAGAAAATGAATATTCCGATTGAAAATTCCATCGCATTCGGAGATGGTTTGAATGATATTGAAATGCTACAAGCTGTTGGGACATCTGTTGCGATGGGAAATGGCCACGAGCAAACAAAAAGGGTAGCTACTTACATTGCGGATCATGTTGATAATGATGGTTTGTCTAAAGCGATGAAAGAGCTTCGAATTATATAGATTCAAATGAAACATTGTTATTTATTATTAGTTTATGTAGGACATTGATACCTACCTAGACTATAATTAAAATATTTTGTTAATAATGAAGGAGGTGTCTTATAAGACACCTCCTTTATCTATTATTCACCGTTAAGTGGGAATGAATCCGGTACTTGAGCGAAAGGATTTTCTTCATTAATGTGATCGTAGAACATCACACCATTTAAATGATCTAATTCATGTTGGAATGCAACGGCTGGTAAACCATTTAAACGAATTTTCTTTTCTTCACCATCAACTGTATAAAATTTAGCAGTGATTCGTGCATAACGAGGAACATAGCCAGGTATTTCACGATCGACGGATAAACAACCTTCACCTGAAGGTATATAAGTTTTTTCTACAGAATGACTGACGATTTTTGGGTTGATTGCAACAAAACTATAAAGTTCCCCTTTATCATCTTCTACATGTAAGGCGAACATTCTTTTTAGTTGATTGACCTGATTGGCAGCTAAACCAATACCAGGACGAAGACCATATTTTTCAGCAATCTCTGGATTTTGACTATTGATTAAATATTCCAATAGGTCAGAGGCAAGTTTACGATCATCTTCAGTTAAAGGAAATGTCACTTCCTCTGCTCTTGTTCGTAATGATGGATGACCTTCACGAATAATATCTTTCATTAAAATCATAATTTATTCTTCCTTTCAACAGCTACTATGTAATTAAAGTATACAAAACTGACGATTATATTTTAAAAATATCATATGTTTTACTTTTTTGCTTTAGAAAAGTTTAACTATAACAGTATATGTAAATATAAAAATGAAGGAATGATAATTTTAGAAAAATTATGTAATGAAAACAAATGAAATGTTAAGTTAAAACGTTTTGTTATAATACAGTTCTCTTTTTTGGTATAACAGATTGATTTTGGAGAGAAAATAAGAATTTGAGAAAAAAAGTGTAAATTAAACAATAATCAATGATTGACCGAATGAAATTATTTTTATATACTCAATCTAACAATATATTGTACTATTTTTTTTGAGAGAAATTTTAATACAGAACTAAGGAGAGGTGCTTTATGGGAGAAAAAATTTCAAAACAATTTGATCCAACTGCTATTTTACAAGAGATCGAAAGTAAGTTTGAGATGTTCCAAATTTTAAATGAAGAGGGAAAAATCGTTAATGAAGATGCTGTTCCTGATTTAACGGATGAAGAATTAGTTGAACTAATGACTCGTATGGTTTACACACGAATTTTAGATCAACGTTCGATTTCTTTAAATCGTCAAGGTAGATTAGGTTTCTATGCACCGACTGCAGGTCAAGAAGCATCTCAATTAGCTTCTCATTTTGCATTGGAAAAAGAAGACTGGATTTTACCTGGTTATCGTGATGTTCCTCAAATCGTATGGCACGGCCTTCCGTTATGGAAAGCGTTTTTATTTAGCCGTGGGCATTTTGTAGGGAACCAAATTCCAGAAGGGGTTAACGTTGTACCTCCACAAATTATTATCGGGGCACAATACGTTCAAACAGCTGGAGTAGCGTTAGGTATTAAAAAACGTGGAACAAAAAATGTTGCGATTACTTATACAGGTGACGGTGGTTCTTCTCAAGGTGACTTCTATGAAGGAATTAACTTTGCAGGAGCCTTTAAATCACCAGCTATTTTCGTCGTACAGAATAACCAATATGCGATTTCAACACCACGTGACGTTCAAACTGCCGCAAAAACAATTGCTCAAAAAGGGATTGCAGCCGGAATTCCAAGTATTTTAGTTGACGGTATGGATCCATTAGCAGTTTATGTAGCGACTCGTTATGCTCGTGAACGTGCAGTCAATGGTGATGGACCTTCCTTAATTGAAACAATGTGTTACCGTTATGGACCACATACAATGTCTGGTGATGACCCAACTCGATACCGTACAACGGATATTGATAATGAATGGGCAGCTAAAGATCCAATCGTTCGCTTCAGAATTTACCTAGAAGGCAAAGGATTATGGTCTGAAGAAAAAGAAACAGAAGTAATTGAACGTGCTAAAGAAGAAATAAAAGCAGCGATTAAAAAAGCTGATGAAACACCAAAACAAAAAGTAACAGATTTAATTGAAAATATGTTCGAAGAAAAACCTTATAATTTACAAGAGCAATATGAAATCTATAAAGCGAAGGAGTCGAAATAACCTATGGCACAAATGACAATGATTCAAGCAATTACGGATGCACTACGTTGCGAACTAAAAGACGATGAGAATGTTTTAGTGTTCGGTGAGGACGTAGGTGTAAACGGTGGGGTATTCCGTGCAACGGAAGGCCTTCAAAATGAATTTGGCGCCGATCGTGTATTTGATACACCGCTAGCTGAATCTGGAATTGGTGGGTTAGCAGTCGGGTTATCATTAACAGGTTTTCGACCAGTTCCTGAAATTCAATTTTTCGGTTTCGTATATGAAGTAATGGATTCAATTAACGGTCAGTTAGCTCGTTACCGTTATCGAACAGGCAATACTTATGCGATGCCAGTGACAATCCGTTCGCCTTTCGGTGGTGGCGTTCATACACCTGAAATGCACTCTGATAGTTTAGAAGGTTTAATGGCTCAACAACCTGGATTAAAAGTTGTCATCCCTTCAACTCCTTACGATGCGAAAGGGTTACTTATTTCATCTATTCGTGATAATGATCCAGTTATTTTCTTAGAGCATTTAAAACTATATCGTTCAGTACGTGAAGAGGTACCAGAAGAGTCTTATACAATACCACTTGGTAAAGCTGATGTGAAACGTGAAGGGAAAGATTTAACGATTATCGCATACGGCTTAATGGTTCATGAAAGTTTAAAAGCAGCTGAAGAGCTTGAAAAAGAAGGATACTCAGTAGAAGTGATTGACTTACGCACGATTCAACCGCTTGATATTGATACAATTATTGCGTCTGTTGAAAAAACAAACCGTGCAATCGTTGTACAAGAAGCTCAAAAACAAGCTGGTATTGCGGCGAATGTCGTAGCTGAAATTACAGAGCGTGCTATTTTAAGTTTAGAAGCACCGGTTTTACGTGTAGCAGCTCCTGATACAGTATATCCATTCCCACAAGCTGAAAATATTTGGTTACCGAATTATAAAGATATTTTAGAAACAGCGAAAAAAGTTTTAACATTCTAATGATTTGTAGATAGAAAGGGTGAAATAAATGGCGTTTGAATTCCGCATGCCTGACATTGGAGAAGGTATTCATGAAGGTGAAATTGTAAAGTGGTTCGTTAAACCAGGTGACAAAATTCAAGAAGATGATGTACTATGTGAGATTCAAAATGATAAAGCAGTCGTTGAAATGCCTTCACCAGTAGAAGGAACAATTGAGGAAATCGTCGTGGAAGAAGGCTCAGTAGCAGTCGTTGGAGATGTTATTATCCGTATCGATGCCCCTGGATATGAAAATCTTCAGTTTAAAGGCGATGATCATCACAAGGAAGAACAATCTACCGCTACTACGAGTGCGCAAGTTCAAGGTACAGCAGAAAACGGTGGTCCTGTAGAAAAAGCACCAGTCGAAGGTGATTCGAAAGAAACTGAATCAAAGCAAACGACAACGCCAGTTACAGCTGCTGCAACTGCAAACAATGAGCGTGTAATCGCAATGCCATCCGTACGTAAATATGCTCGAACAAACGATGTAGATATTCATTTAGTGAGCGGAACAGGAAAAAATGGCCGCATTTTAAAATCTGATATCGATAACTATTTAAATGGTGGTGCGAAAAGCAAACCAGAAACAGATTCAACGGTTGAAGAAACGAAATCAGAAACAACAACTACTACTGTCGAAGCACCCGTTAGCTTTGAAGGAGAATTCCCTGAAACACGTGAAAAAATTTCTGGTATTCGAAAAGCGATTGCAAAAGCAATGGTTCATTCTAAACAAACGGCGCCTCACGTTACGTTAATGGACGAAGTAGATGTAACTGAATTAGTTGCCCATCGTAAGAAATTTAAAAATATTGCTTTAGAAAAAGGAATTAAACTAACTTACTTACCTTACGTGGTGAAAGCATTAGTTTCCACTTTACGTGAATTCCCAGACTTAAATCGTTCATTCGATGACGCGACAAATGAAATTATTCAAAAGCACTATTATAATATTGGTATTGCAGCCGATACAGAAAAAGGATTACTTGTACCAGTTGTAAAACATGCTGACCGGAAGTCCATTTTCAAAATTTCTTCGGAAATTAATGAACTTGCAACAAAAGCTCGTGAAGGAAAACTTTCACCAAATGACATGAAAGGTGGAACATGTTCGATCACGAATATTGGTTCTGCTGGAGGTCAATGGTTTACTCCTGTCATTAACCATCCTGAAGTAGCAATTTTAGGAATTGGAAGAATTTCAGAAAAACCTGTAATAAAAAATGGTGAAATTGTAGGGGCACCTGTGTTAGCATTATCATTGAGCTTTGATCATCGTATGATCGACGGCGCCACAGCGCAAAATGCTTTAAATCATTTAAAACGTTTGCTCAGTGACCCGGAACTTTTATTAATGGAGGCGTAAAAAATGGTAGTAGGAGATTTCGCAATTGAAATTGATACTTTAGTCGTTGGAGCAGGCCCTGGTGGTTATGTAGCCGCAATTCGTGCAGCTCAAACTGGACAAAAAGTAACAATTGTAGAAAAAGATGTATTAGGTGGCGTTTGCTTAAACGTAGGATGTATTCCTTCAAAAGCTTTAATTTCTGTTGGTCACCGTTTTGAACATGCTAAACATTCAGAAGATATGGGAGTTATTGCTTCTGAAGTGAAACTTGATTTTGAAAAAGTTCAAGCTTTCAAAAATAGCGTTGTTAACAAATTAACTGGCGGTGTAGAAGGCCTATTAAAAGGAAATAAAGTAAATATCGTTAAAGGTGAAGCATACTTCGTTGATGCTAACACAGTTCGTGTGATTGACGGGGATTCTGCTCAAACATATACATTTAAAAACGCAATTTTAGCTACAGGTTCTCGCCCTGTTGAAATTCCAACATTTAAATTTTCTGATCGCGTTTTAAATTCAACTGGCGCTCTTAACTTAAAAGAATTACCACAAAAATTAGTCGTTATCGGTGGCGGTTATATCGGTACAGAATTAGGTTCTGCATTTGCAAACTTTGGTACTGAAGTAACAATTATCGAAGGTGGTAAAGATATTTTAGCTGGCTTCGAAAAACAAATGACTCAAATCGTTAAAAAGGGCTTAAAGAAAAAAGGTGTAACAATCGAAGTAAACGCATCTGCTAAAGGTGTTGTTGAAAACGAAAATGGCGTAGTTGTTACTTATGAAGTTAGTGGAGAAGAGAAAACTGTTGAAGCTGACTATGTATTAGTAACAGTAGGTCGTCGTCCAAACACGGATGAGCTTGGCTTAGAACAAATTGGTATTGAGTTTGCAGAGCGTGGTTTATTAAAAGTTGATAAACAATGCCGTACAAACATTCCTAACATTTATGCAATTGGTGATATCGTTGCTGGACCACAACTTGCTCATAAAGCTTCTTACGAAGGTAAAGTAGCTGCAGAAGCAATCGCTGGTGAAAAATCAATCGTAGATTACTTAGCTATTCCAGCTGTATGTTTCACAGATCCAGAAATGGCAACTGTTGGTTACAGTGAAGAACAAGCAAAAGCTGAAGGTTTAGAAGTAAATGTGGCTAAATTCCCATTCGCTGCGAATGGTCGTGCCCTTGCTTTAAACCAAACTGAAGGTTTTGTAAAATTAGTAGCTCGTAAAGAAGACGGTTTACTTGTAGGTGCTCAAATTGTTGGTGCTGGCGCTTCTGATATGATTTCGGAATTATGTTTAGCAATTGAAGGTGGAATGACTGCTGAAGATGTATCTTTAACAATTCACCCACACCCAACATTAGGTGAAATTACAATGGAAACTGCTGAAGTATTACTTGGCAACCCAATCCATATCATTTCAAAATAATAGTATGTTTAAAACGTATTCATTCTGCAATTTTGTAGATGAATACGTTTTTTTGTTTGCTTTGGTATAAAAAATAGGGTGCGATTTTCATATACTGCTTTTTAGCTGAATAATCAAAACCTACAAAATTTTCGCTAAGTTGATTATAATGATGATAGTTCATTATATTTTATTTTTAGGGAGAACCGATGAAATCTCATACGTTGCAGTCGAAAATATTTACATATAATATTTTCGTTATTTTATTAATTATAGTTGCCATTGGCATTTCATTTTACTTTACATTATCAAGTGTCATTAAAAATGAAATTGGTTTAAAAGCAGTACAAATTGCTAAAACAACAGCTAATCGTCCGGATATTATTGCAGGTTTTTATGCCGATAATCCATCAGAAGTACTTCAACCAATCGCTGAAGAAATAAGACGGGAAACCGATGCCGAATATGTCGTAATTGGGAATGAAGAAGGGATTCGTTATGCCCATCCAGTTGAGGAACGTATCGGTCAAAAAATGGTTGGAGATGATAACGAAGATGCGCTAGAAAAGGGACTAACTTATATTTCAGAGGCAACTGGAACCCTTGGGCCAGCCATTAGGGGGAAAACACCGGTCATTGGATATGAAGGCGAAATTATTGGAGTTGTATCAGTTGGATATTTAAAAACAGACCTTAGTACAATGTTTTTAAGATACTTGGATAATATTGTTTATATTTTAATTTTTGGTATAATGATAGGAATTATTTTCTCGTCCCTTCTATCAAAACGTTTAAAAAAGGAACTACTAGATTACGAACCAATCGAAATCGCCGAGCTGTTAAAACAACAAAATGCCCTTATTGAATCCGTACGAGAAGGAATTATTATGGTGGATCATAAAGGGACGATTACGGTTGTCAATTCGGCAGCTCACAAAACATTGTCTATTAGCGAAGATGTTCCATTAGTCGGCAAAGACATACGTGAAGTAATTCCGAACTCCCATTTATTTGAGGTTCTATCTACCGGTGAAAGACAGTTGGATCGACCGATGATTATAGCTGGAAAGAAAACCGTTGTAAATCGAATCCCTATTTTAAATGGTGGTAAAGTAGTCGGTGCTGTTTCAAGCTTCCGTTTACAATCGGAAATTGATCGTTTAGCACTGGAACTTTCCCAAGTAAAAAAATATGCCGAAGCATTACGTGCCCAAACCCATGAATATAATAATTTCTTATATACGATTTCTGGTTTAATCCAGCTAGAAAATTATCATGAGGCACTGGATTTAATACATAGTGAACGGGCGGAACAAGGGAGTTTAATTCAATTTATATCCCAAAGATTTAATGATCCATTAATTAGTGGGATTTTAATCGGTTTTTATAATCGAGCGAAAGAATTGAAAATAAAATTAATTATCGATGAAGATAGCCTTTTAGAAAAGTTGCCTAAATCAATACAAAAACATCTTTTTGTATCGATTTTAGGAAATCTAGTAACAAATGCCTTTGAAGCTGTTGAACATCTAGAAGAAAAGGAGCGTTCAGTAAGGATATTAATACTAGATAATGGAAAGGAAATTTTAATTGAGATTGAAGATAGCGGCAACGGAATTGACGATGACATAAAAGATCATTTATTTGAAAAAAGAATAACAACAAAAAATGAGGAAAATCAGCATGGGTTTGGTCTAATAAAAGTAAAAGAAAATGTTGCGGAACTAGGAGGTGAAATATATATTGAAAATGGTGATTTAGGGGGAGCACTATTTATCATCGTGATTCAAAAAGGGGGGATTAATCATGCATGACATAATAGAAGTTTTAATCATTGAGGATGATAAAAGAATTGCACGCATTCATCAAAAATTTCTTGAAAAAATTGACGGGTTTCAAAATGTAGGAATTGCTTATAATGCGGAAGAGGCCTTTGAATGGATTGATTCCTTTCATCCACATTTAGTTTTATTAGATGTCTATTTTCCTGATAAATTAGGGACAGACATTTTAGAATATATTAAAATAAATAGTCCTGAGACGGACACAATTTTTATAACTGCAGCATCTGAAACAGAAATCTTAAAAAAAGCCTTTCATGGTGGTGTAGTAGACTATTTATTAAAACCGCTTACATTTGATAAATTTAAGGAAAGTTTAGAATCATATCGTTCTAAGAGATTGCTACTTGAAAAAAATGCCCATCTGGAAGAACATGAAATTAAAGAGATTTGGGCTTCTACGAAAGAAGCACAAAGATGGGATGATTTAACACCAAAAGGGATCGATGCGATTACGAAATCGAAAGTATATCAATATTTAGGTACATGTGAAAAAGGGGTAACTGCTGAAACATTAGGAAAAGATTTAGGAATTAGTCGCTCGACGGCAAGGCGTTATTTAGAACATTTAGTAGCTGACAATAAAGCCTATACAGATTTAATTTATGGAACAGTTGGTAGACCGGAAAGAAGGTACATATTAAAAAAAGAATAATAAGAAATTCCATAAAAAGGGAAGTTAAATTTAATAACGATTCCATTTAAATTGCACCAGTTTTGGTGCTTTTTTTATTTTTCTATTCATCTCTACATATTCTCGTGAACATTATGAACAAAATAGGCTTTATGGAATTAATATCATTTTATTTTACTTTTATTGTAATAAGTATGCGCTTTCATTAAAGTACAGTTAGACATTTATAAAAAATGGGGATGCATAAGGGGGATATTATGAAAAAACAATTAATGCTTAGTATTGTACTTACACTTTCTTTTATTTTAGCAGCGTGTGGTAGCAATAGTTCAAAATCTTCAAGTGAGGGAGATTCAAATTCTAGTTATCCAGAAAGTAATATCGTAATGGTTGCACCATCTGGAGCTGGTGGTGGCTGGGATTTAACAGCACGTGCTGTTTCAAAGGTTATGTCTGAAACAGGTTTAGTAGAAAAGGCAATTACAGTTGAAAATAGAGCCGGTGGTGGCGGAGCGGTATTTATGGCAGAGTTTGCTACAAAAGAAGCTAATAACGATTATATGTTAATGGCAAAATCACCACCAATTATTGTCAATAATTTAAAAGCAGAAGGAAATAGTCCTTACGGTTATAAAGATACAAAACCACTTGCTCAGTTAACGAGAGATTATGGAGCAATTGTTGTGAAAGCGGATTCACCATATAACAGTTTAACGGAAATATTAGATGCGATTAAAGAAGATCCTTCTTCTATTACATTAGCTGGTGGTTCAGCACCGGGCTCAATGGATCATCTAATTGGTATATTACCAGCCTTTAAGTATGGTATCGATCCGAAAAACGTAAAGTATGTTTCTTATGACGGTGGTGGAGAAGCGGTTGCAGCGTTATTAGGTGGAAATGCTGATATGATTGCTACAGATGCATCTGCAATAGGTGAATATGTGAAATCGGGGGATGTAAAAGTGTTAGCGGTTAGTTCAACTGAACGTTTAACAGGCGTCTTAGAAGATGTCCCAACATTCCAAGAACTAGGTATCGATGCAGAGTTCACGATTTGGAGAGGAATTTTCGGACCAAAAAATATGTCGGATGAAGCATTTGACTATTGGACGAAAAAATTCGAAGAAATGGTAGAAACAGAAGAATGGAAAACGGAATTAGAACGTAACGGTTGGGCAAGCGAATATCGTAATGCCGAAGAGTTTACAGCATTTTTAGAGGAACAGGAAAAAGTAATTGGTGACTTATTAAAAGCATTAGATATGCATAAATAATGTAATAGCTGTCCGATAAGAATTTCTTAGAGGACAGCCCATTTTTTTAATGAATGAGGTGCAGTGATGACAAAGACGTTTGATAAAATCGCTGGAATAGTTTTTTTATTAATAAGCATTTTATTTATTTCGGAAAGCTTGAAAATTTCCGGAAGTGCTTATGGCTCCACAATTGGACCAAAGACATATCCATTAATATTAGGAATTATATTAGGACTTTTAAGTTTACGTTTGTTATATGAAACATTTAAAAGTAAATCAGAAAATAAAGGGAAAACAACCTTTGAGTTTAAAAAATTTGGCATAATCTTTATTTCTGCTATTCTTTATATTTTTTTATTGGAAATCATCGGGTATGTGTTCTCAACTTTCATCTTTTTAGTCGTTGCATTCCAAGTGATGGAGAAAGGAAAAATCCTATCAACGATAATCATTTCAGCAATTTTCGCAATAGGTGTGTATACAATGTATGTTCAGTTGCTCGGTGGGGCATTACCGAAATTTTCGTTATTTTAAATAAGAGGTGTTGAAATGAGTACAATTCAATATTTATTTGATGGATTCGCTGTAGCACTTCAATGGCATAATTTATTATTTGCTTTTATTGGGGTAGTTATTGGAACTGCTGTTGGGGTTCTACCAGGGATAGGTCCAATGAGTGGAGTCGCATTGCTCATTCCGGTTACTGCTACTTTAACATCAGGAATGCCTACAGATGCTGCAGCCGCAAGCTCTATTATTTTATTAGCTGGAGTTTATTATGGTGCGATGTATGGAGGTTCTACAACTTCAATTTTATTAAATACACCTGGTGAGTCTTCATCGGTTGTGACAGCTTTAGATGGTTATCAAATGGCACAAAAAGGTCGAGCAGGTGCTGCGTTATCTATTGCAGCAATAGGTTCCTTTGTTGCGGGTATTATAGCTCTTCTTGGTCTAGTGCTATTAGCGAAACCATTATCGAATCTTGCATTAGAATTTGGACCGGCAGAATATTTTTCCCTTATGTTATTAGGGTTATGTGCTGTGAGTGGTTTAGCTGGAAAATCGATGACAAAAGCATTAATGATGACCGTATTTGGTTTAATGCTTGGTACGATTGGAATTGATGCAGTATCAGGGATTGCCCGTTTTACATATGATCTTCCAGTACTTTATGGAGGATTGGAATTTTTAACGATTGCTGTAGGGCTATTTGCATTAGGAGAAGTATTTAAAACGATTTTGGAAAGGGATAATGGTGATGCGCCTATAGCAAAAATCAATCGCATTTTGCCAACAAAACAAGATTTGAAAGATAGTGCGAAGCCAATTACCCGTGGTTCTTTACTTGGATTTTTCATTGGAGTATTACCAGGAGCTGGTGCAACGTTAGCATCCTTCTTTTCTTATATGACAGAAAAAAAGATAAGTAAAAATCCCGACTCCTTTGGGAAAGGAAATATTGCAGGCGTTGCAGCACCAGAATCAGCGAATAATGCAGCTTCAGGCGGTGCAATGATTCCACTATTAACATTAGGTATTCCAGGATCAGGAACAACAGCAATTTTAATGGGAGCACTTATTATGTATAATGTGCAACCAGGTCCTTTACTATTTGATGATCACCCTGAAATTGCTTGGGGATTAATTGCAAGTATGTTTATTGGAAACTTCGTTTTATTAATATTAAACATGCCTTTAGTAAAAGTGTTTGCAAAGATTATTCAAACGCCTAAAAAGTATTTACTACCAATTATTATTGCCATCTCCTTCTTTGGTGTTTATGCAGTCCAATATACAACCTTTGATTTATATTTATTGCTTGCTTGTGGTGTATTAGGGTATTTATTGTCAAAAAATGATTATCCTGTAGCACCAATTGTTTTAGCATTAGTACTTGGACCGATGATTGAGAATAATATGCGTCGAGCATTAACAATTTCAAATGGGGATTGGAGTATTTTTGTCACAAGTCCTTTATCCCTTGTATTTTTAATCATTGCTGCAGCGTGGATCATTGTGCCTTTAATTTTAAAAGTTACAGGTAGAAAAGTTATTGTAAATGAAGAAGAATAGAATTAAGGTATCATTTTTCGAGACAAAGTAGAAATTCTGCTTTGTCTTTCTTTTATTTTCTAACATTATAGACAGCTATTTTTCATAGGCGTACAATAACTGTATTAAGAAAGGGGGGAGGCAAAAGGTTAGCCCTTTTGCTAAAAGATGAGAATTATCCGTATTATAGCTCAAATCGCTATCTTATATATTTTTTATTATTTAGGAGTGTTCTTTGTAGAAATAACTAAGTTACCTTTACCAGCTAGTATTGTTGGTTTAATATTGCTCGCTATTTGTTTACAAATGAAATGGGTAAAGGTTGAATACATTCGAGAAGGAGCGGGCTTTCTCATTGCCTTTATGACGCTATTTTTCATTCCGCCAATTGTAGGAATTATTGATTATCCTGAGTTGTTGTCAATAGAAGGAATTATATTAATGGCGACGATATTTATTAGTACTGTATTTACTATATTATTTACGAGTAAATTAAGTGAAAAAATCGAACAAAAGGAATTAAAATTAAAGGAGAAAAGGGAAGGAGGCAACGAGGTTGTTAAAAGCAATCATCTTCATCATTAGTACAGTTGTTTTATTTTTGTTATTCAATCAATTACATAAAAAATATCCTTACCCTTTTTTATTGCCAATCTTAACAACAACAATCGTTATCATCGCAGCGCTGTTATTATTGAATATCCCTTTTTCCGACTATATGGAAGGTGGTAAGTATATTCAACATTTATTAGGACCTGCAGTCGTTGGGTTAGCGTATCCTTTATATAATCAAAAACAGTTAATCATGAAATTCAAATATACGATTCTATCGGGTATTTTCATCGCTATGTTTAGTGGTTTAATTAGTGTATATGTCATTTTAAAATTATTTAAATTGGATGATTCATATATTTTAACAGCCTTGCCAAAATCGTTGACGACTCCTATTGCGATGCAAGTGAGTGAAACGATTGGTGGAATTCCACCATTAACTGCAGTCTTCGTCATGATTGCAGGATTTACTGGAGCTTTATTTGGCTCGGTAATTTATAAGGTGGGGAAAGTTCATTCTCCTATTAGTAGAGGAATCTCCATGGGAAGTGCCAGTCACGGTGTTGGAATTACAAAGTTAAAAGAATATGGGGAAGAAGATTTGTCAATTGGTTCATTATCGATGGGATTAAGTGCAGTAATTGGTGCCATATTATGTCCGATTTTTGTATTTATCTTCTTTTGATGTAAAAAAAGAGGATGTCTTAAATAGAAGACATCCTCTTTTACTAGTTGAAATTGTAATTAAAAAATTGGTTTTCGTTCTTTAATAACGCGAATCGTTTTTAACGAAAGATCCTCTGGCCCTTGAACAGGTAATCCAGCTTCGATATTCATTTGGATATATCGGATATTATCTTCAGTAATTATTTCCCCAGGAATAAAAATAGGAATACCAGGGGGATATACCATGATGAATTCTGCACAAATATACCCAACAGATTCTTCTAACGGCATTACTTCTGTGCTAGAGTAGAAGGCATCTCGAGGTGTCATCGCAAGAGCTGGAATATCAGGGATATTTACGTTCGTTTCTTTTACGGATGCATCTGACTCAAAAGCTAATGACATTCTTTGTAGAGCATTCACTAGTAAATTAATTTCTTTTTTCGTATCCCCTAATGTTACTAAGCAGAGGATATTATAAAGGTCAGATAATTCAACTTCTATATTGGCGTTAAGACGTAACCATTCTTCAGCTTGATGACCTGTAATTCCTAAATCTTTTACACTGATTAGAATCTTTGTAATATCCATATCAAATGTTGCAGAGGAATGTAGTTTTTCTCTACCAGCCACTTTTAAGTGGGGAATTTTATTAATTCGTTTTCTTGCATCTTTAGCAAGGCGAATTGTTTCATCAATTAAATCATATCCATGTACTGCTAATTGACGTCTAGCACAGTCTAACGAAGCGAGTATTGGATATGAAGTTGAAGTAGTTGTTAACATCGAAAGAACGGATTGTACTCGGTTTACCGATACTAATCCTTCTTTTACGTTCAATACAGAACTTTGTGTCATCGAACCACCTAATTTATGCACGCTCGTTGCAGCCATATCTGCCCCTGCCTGCATAGCAGATATCGGTAATTCGTCATGGAATTTAATATGCACACCATGCGCTTCATCCACAATAACAGGGATGTTATGGGCATGGACAATATCAACAATTCGTTTTAAATCAGCTGCAAAACCAAAGTAAGTAGGATTAATCACTAACATAGCTTTTGCATCTGGATATGTTTTTAACGCTTTTTCAACCGATTCAGCTGATATACCATGAGCAATACCATATTCTTCATCGACTTCAGGATGGATAAAAATAGGGATGGCTCCAGCTAAAACAATTGCAGACATTGTTGATTTATGAACATTCCGTGGTACCAAAATTTTATCACCTGGACCGACGACAGTTAAAATCATCGCCATGATAGCGCCACTAGTACCTTGAACGGAAAAAAATGTATGGTCAGCACCAAAGGCTTCAGCAGCTAACTTTTGAGCTTCTTTAATAGCGCCTTTTGGTGAATGTAAATCATCTAGTGGAGCAATATTGATTAAATCAATTGATAAAACGTTGTCTCCGACGAACTCACGAAAGGCTGGGTCCATTCCTTGACCTTTTTTATGTCCAGGAATATGAAATTGTATTGGATGTCTATTTCGATGTTTGAGTAATACGTCGAACAATGGAGTCTCTAATTGTGACAACGCAGGTACCACCTCACTTTATATAAATTTTGAAAACAAGAAGAATTATAGCACCTATTCAACTTCATGACTACATAAATTTAAAGGAATTTTTCTAATGTGAGAGAAATTATTAATAGAATGTGAAAAAGGGGATGACGTTATGAACTGGGAAACAAGAATAACACGACTTTTAGGGATAAAATATCCAATTATTCAAGGAGGGTTAGCTTATTTAGCATACTCTGATTTAGCTGCTGCAGTATCGAATGCTGGGGGATTAGGTCAAATTACAGCAATGAGTTTAAAATCGCCGGAATTACTAAGGGAAGAAATTTATAAAACTCGGGAAAAAACTGATCGCCCCTTTGGAGTAAATTTTGCTATCGGAATGTATGGTAAAGGATATGAAGAAATGGTGGAGGTTGCAGTGGAAGAAAATGTACCTGTCATTTCAATGACGGGAGGTAATCCGGCACCAATCTTCCAATTATTAGAAGGGACAACAATAAAAAAGTTAGTATTAGTTGCTGCAAAAAGACAAGCCATAAAGGCTGAACAACTTGGAGCTGACGCGATCATGGTCGTGGGTCAAGAAGGGGGAGGTCATTTAGGGCGGGACGATGTTGGAACGATGGTACTTGTTCCTCAAGTAGTAGATAGTGTTTCCATTCCTGTAATCGCTTCTGGAGGTATTGGAGATGGCCGTGGATGGATGGCTGCCCATGCGTTAGGGGCTGAAGGTATTGAAATGGGGACAAGGTTTATTGCAACGAAGGAATGCGTCCATGCTTCACGGGAGTATATTGAAGCACTCCTACAAAGTTCAGAAACGGATACGACGATTATTAAACGGTCAATTGGCGCTCCTGCTCGTGTATTAAAAAATGAGTTTACAGAAAAAATTTTAGAAATAGAAAATAAAACACCTACATACGAGGCATTAAAAGATTATATTAGTGGAGAGGCAAATAAAAAATTTATTTATGATGGGGACAATCAAAATGGTTTTGGATGGGCTGGACAAGTAACGGGAATGATAAAAGATGTGCCATCCGTACAGGAGTTAATTGAGCGGATGGTTGCGCAAGCTGAACAAATAAGAGTAAAATGGGGTCACTAAAAATTTAAAGGTAGGGTTTTGTATGGAATATTCTTATCCACTATCACCAGATTGGTCAACAACTGAAATTATTGATGTGATAAAGTTTTTTGAAGGGGTAGAACAAGCATATGAAAAAGGAATTAAACGGGAAGATATGCTTGCTAGATATCGTCGCTTTAAAGAGATCGTCCCTTCTCAAGCGGAAGAAAAAACAGTCTTTCGTGAGTTTGAAGAAGTTAGTGGTTATGTAAGCTATAAAGTAGTAAAACAAACGAAAGAAAAAGAAGACGGTACAATCATTAAAATGTAACTAAAAAATTGTATGTATGAATTTTAAAGGATTTGGAATGCTATCATTTCAAATCCTTTTTAATGTGCGCCCGGCATGCGTATGAACTATAGGGTGCAAGTCCCGAACCTCGAAGACAGAAGTAGAGGTTAGCTAAGAGCAAGGGTGTCCGTGGCGACGCGGAATCAGAAGGAAGCTGGAGGCAAAACACCGGTCCGAGGAACACGAATCTCATATAAGGCTAGGTATGATTGAATGAGTTTGCATTACAAAACAAAGTTCCTTCTGTCGAAGGTCATATCAAGTAAATGAGGCGGATAGATGGTGTGAAAGTGCATACGCTTACCCGGGGAGGTCTGACAGAAACGTGAAGTACCCTTCATAACCTACTTGGAGACAAGTAGCTGAACTGTCAGAAGTCAGCAGAGGTCATAGTACGAGTAGGTCTAGAATTACTCGGAAGGACTGAACAATTGAGAGAGATTAGCCCTTGGCTTTCCATCTAGAATGAATAAGCACAGAAAACAGAGAAACCTCACGCTTAGAAAGTAGTGGTGAATCCCACGAGGGTATTTGCGGAGGGTGGAGTTCAGATGGACATAAGAAGATAAGCTAATCACGGAAAGGTACGAAATGGTGATGTTGGATCAAATTCTCGAACGGCAAAACATGATACAAGCGCTAAAGCGAGTTGAAGCGAATAAAGGAAGCCATGGAGTAGACATGATGCCCGTACAAACCTTACGACAGCACATTATCGAAAATTGGAAAAACATTAAATCGTAGATTTTGAATGGAACCTATGAACCGCAACCAGTACGTCGAGTCGAAATCCCGAAACCAGATGGTGGTGTGCGTTTACTAGGTATCCCAACCGTGACAGACCGTTTGATTCAACAAGCTATCTCGCAGATTTTATCGAAGGAATATGACAAAACATTTTCGGACCAGAGTTATGGATTCCGTCCAAACCGGAGCGCCCATGACGCCGTTCGGAAAGCAAAGGGTTATATAAAGGAAGGTTATCGATGGGTGATTGATATGGATTTAGAGAAATTCTTCGATAAGGTCAATCATGACCGACTAATGGCAACATTAGCGAAACAAATTTCAGATAAATCTTTATTAAAACTTATTCGTAAATACCTCCAAGCCGGTGTCATGATAAATGGAGTGGTTTCAAGTACAGAAGAAGGAACACCACAAGGTGGACCTTTAAGTCCTTTACTTTCAAACATAGTTCTAGATGAACTCGATAAAGAGTTGGAGGAACGTGGACATAAATTCGTTCGATACGCAGATGATTGTAATATTTATGTGAAAACAGAACGTGCGGGATTAAGAGTAATGACGAGTGTACAAAGATTTATCGAAGGAAAACTTCGTTTAAAAATAAACGAAAGGAAATCAGCAGTAGACCGTCCTTTAAACCGGAAGTTCTTAGGTTTTAGTTTCACGAATCTAAAAGAACCAAAGGTTCGTCTTGCGAAAACAAGCTTAGTTCGAATGAAGAAGAAAATACGAGAAATTACCTCAAGAAAGATGCCATACTCCATGAAATACAGAATCTAGAAGTTAAACCAATATCTAATGGGGTGGTGTGGTTATTTTGCATTAGCAGATACGAGTTCCATATTCAAATCACTAGATAGGTGGATTAAAAGAAGATTAAGGATGTGTTATGGAAGAATTGGAAGAAACCTCAAACAAGAGTCAGAAATCTTACTCGGTTGAAAGTTCCTTATGGAAAAGCATACGAGTGGGAAACACCCGAAAAGAGTACTGGCGCATTTCTAAAAGCCCCATATTACACAGAACCCTCGGCAATTCCTATTGGGAAAGCCAAGGGCTGAAAAGTCTGAAAGTTCGTTACGAAACTTTGCGTTATTCATCTTAATTGAACCGCCGTATACGGAACCGTACGTACGGTGGTGTGAGAGGTCGGGAGTTAATCACTCCTTCCTACTCAATTGTAGGAGGGTATTGTTTCTTTGTTAAAATAATACCGTATATAGTTAAAAATTGTAGGAAGAAAATTAGTAGAAATATGTAATGTTTGTAGTCATCTTGTGCATATTAATGATACAACACACCAAAATAAAGCAATCCTTAAATAAATTCCTTTTAAAAAAAGGATTTAGTTCATTAAGAAGCGTAAAGAATAAGGAGAGGCTAAAGTTCAAGTAAATGGTTACTTTTACTTTAGCCTTTATGAACACTTTATAAATTATTTACCAATGATAATGTTATAAATAGGTAAAAGAGCTTCAAAAGTTTCTTCAGTAAGTTGTAAAAATTGTTCCGATGAAAGATTTACAGCTTCTTCTCTTGAAATGTGGCGTCCAACTAAAAATTCTCCTTTTTTGACGTCTCGTAATCGGATTAATAAATTTTCCAGCTGTTCTTCACGACCTAATTTTAAAGATATTGCGTCTTGTGACATATGATCACCCGAAATGATGAAATCCTCCGGCAGCTGATTAAAGTATTCCATATTGTTTAATAAACGTGTTGCCATTTCAGATTTTTGTGGTGCTTCATAAATAATTGCAACAATAATGAATAAATGTGTATTCCAAAGTCCAATTTGAAAATGAGGAAGCGATTTATACCCACGTTTATACGGAGCAAACGCAACCCATGAATCTTTAGGAGGATTGATTGTTCTTCTAGCATGCTTAGCTACATGTGGGAAAAATTCATCGCCTGTTTTTGAGCTAAAGTAACTAGAAAACAGTTCACCTAATTGTTGGAACTTTGGGCGAACAATAGTAGAAAGAGCTTCCATCCGTTGTTCTAAACCATCTATTTCGAATACTTCGAAGTCTTTGTTTGTCCATTTAATTTTGTCCATTAATTATAGCCCCCTCTTTGATTTACATGTTTATTTTATCAGTTTTTTGGGAAAAATTTTGTAACAACCATTCTTTCATAAGACAAAAATTTTTAAAAAAATGAAAGGGAAGTGATTTAGTATGAAACAGATGATTAAAATTATACGTAAAGTTGATATTGAAAAGCAATATGAACACATTTTACGTTTAGAGCTGGATTACGAGCTAGCCTCCTTGTATGCAGCGATGCAAGAGAATGATGAAAAGGAAATGGAAAAGAGTAAAAAACGTCTAAAGGAAATTCAAGACGAACTAGATGGTCTCCACGCATATGTTTAAAAAATTAATAATTCATTAAAAATCACTTGCTCCATATCGGACAGCAAGTGATTTTTGTTATAATTAATAAAAGGGAAATGTTGACTAAAAAGGTGGGGGTTATATGGATATAAATAAATTAGATGAGTTTGCGAAAAAAATGATCTTTGAGGCAGGGAAAAGAATACGTGAAGCCTTTTCCTATGATTTAGTGGTGGAGACAAAATCAGGAGCAAATGATCTAGTTACGAATATCGATCGTGAAACTGAATTGTTTTTTATAGAAAAAATTAAAGCGTCCTTCCCCCAACATAAAATATTAGGTGAAGAAGGAATGGGAGAAGATGTGAAATCCCTTGAGGGTCCAGTATGGATTATCGACCCGATTGACGGAACGATGAATTTCGTGAAGCAGCATCGCCATTTTATGATTACAATAGGTTTTTTTGTAGATGGTGTAGGAAAACTCGGATACATATTTGATGTCATGAGAGAAGATCTATTTCATGCAATCGAAGGGCAAGGTGCTTGGTACAACGATTCACCATTACGTCAACTCCAACCTGTGCCATTGGAAGAAGCGGTAATTGGCATCAATGCAACTTGGGTTACGCCGAATAGGCTCGTCAATCATGAAAAAATGACTGAGCTTGTTCATACAATTCGCGGAACACGTTCTTACGGTTCGGCAGCAATGGAAATTGCCTATGTTGTTAGTGGGAAATTAGATGCTTATATTTCGATGAGATTGGCACCATGGGATATTGGTGGAGGAACCATTATTGCGAAAGAAGTTGGTGCAATCACAACGAATTTAAAAGGTGAAGATTGTAATCTGCTATCAAAAGATACATTTATCATCGCAAATCCTTCTATTCATCATCGAATATTAAATGAGTATATTGAAGAAAAATGAAAAAAATCGTAGGTAGCAAATTTTTGTTACCTACGATTTTTGAATTATCCAATAAAAATGTGGCAATCTAAGAAAAAATGGTTAAATTAAAGTAAACCTTGTTCTCTAAATTTGCGTTTCATTTTAAATCCTGTCATCATTACGACACATAATGCTACTAATCCTGCAATAGCTCCAATAATCGTTTTGGCTGCAATGGCGTAACCTACAGAAATCATTGATAACATTGCTGCTACTGCAAAGATAAACATAACAATTTTTGCTTTATTCATGCAGAGTAGTCCTCCTTACTTGATAGAAAAATATCAATATTGATCTAAGTTTGTCGAAATTGTAAAAATATGAAAAAGACAAGTATCTCTTCTTGTGCTATAATAACACAGTTAATCATATGAAAAAAGAATGTGGAGTGGAATAATGACAAAGTTACGCGAAGATTTACGCAATATCGCAATTATCGCACACGTTGACCATGGGAAAACAACATTAGTTGACCAATTGTTAAAACAATCTGGTACTTTCCGTTCAAATGAACATGTAGAAGAAAGAGCAATGGACTCGAATGATCTTGAACGTGAACGTGGTATTACGATTCTTGCTAAAAATACAGCAGTAAACTATAACGGTACACGTATAAATATCCTGGATACACCAGGACATGCCGATTTCGGTGGAGAAGTTGAACGTATTTTAAAAATGGTTGATGGTGTATTACTTGTTGTCGATGCATATGAAGGTTGTATGCCTCAAACACGCTTTGTTTTGAAAAAAGCGTTAGAGCAAAAATTAACACCAATCGTTGTCGTGAATAAAGTAGACAAAGATTCAGCTCGTCCTGAAGAAGTAGTAGATGAAGTGTTAGATTTATTAATCGAATTAGGTGCAGATGAAGAACAATTAGAATTCCCAGTTGTTTATGCATCTGGTGTAAATGGTACGGCCTCCCTTGATCCAGACCCATCTAAACAAGAAGAATCGATGCAATGCTTATTTGAATCGATTATCGAGCATATCCCAGCACCAGTTGATACACGAGAAGAGCCATTACAATTCCAAGTAGCATTATTAGATTATAATGACTTCGTAGGTCGTATTGGTATCGGACGTGTATTCCGCGGTACAATCCATGTAGGGCAACAAGTAGCCTTAATGAAGTTAGACGGTTCAGTGAAAAATTTCCGTGTAACAAAATTATTTGGATTCTTTGGTTTAAAACGTGAGGAAATTCAAGAAGCGTATGCAGGCGATTTAGTAGCGGTATCCGGAATGGAAGAGATCAATGTTGGTGAAACGGTATGTCCGATTGATCATCAAGAAGCATTAACGCCGTTACGTATTGATGAGCCAACATTACAAATGACTTTCTTAGTAAATAATTCTCCATTTGCAGGTCGAGAAGGAAAATGGATTACGTCAAGAAAAATTGAAGAACGTCTACGTTCCCAATTACAGACGGACGTATCCCTTCGTGTAGAAGATACAGATTCACCAGACGCTTGGATTGTTTCTGGACGCGGAGAACTTCACTTATCTATTTTAATTGAAAACATGCGTCGTGAAGGTTATGAATTACAAGTGTCTAAACCACAAGTAATTATTCGTGAAATCGATGGTGTAAAATGTGAACCAATCGAACGTGTACAAATTGATGTACCAGAAGAAAGTGTTGGTTCAGTCATTGAATCCCTTGGTAACCGTAAAGGTGAAATGTTAGATATGGTCAATGAAGGAAATGGACAAGTTCGTCTAATCTTCATGGTACCTGCTCGTGGATTAATTGGTTATACAACGGAATTCATGTCATTAACAAAAGGTTTTGGTATTATTAACCATACGTTCGATTCTTACCAACCTGTTGTACCAGGTCGTGTTGGTGGACGTCACCAAGGTGCCCTTGTGTCAATGGAGACAGGTAAAGCGACAACTTATGGTATGATGCAAATTGAAGACCGTGGTACATTATTTGTTGAACCAGGTACTGAAATTTATGAAGGTATGATTGTTGGTGAAAATAATCGTGATAATGACATTACGGTTAATATTACGAAAACGAAACAAAAAACAAATGTACGTTCAGCGACAAAAGACCAAACAAACGTTATTAAACGTCCACGTATTTTAACTCTTGAAGAAGCTTTAGAATTTTTAGATGATGATGAGTATTTAGAAGTAACTCCAGAATCAATTCGCTTACGTAAACAAATTTTAGATAAAAACGAACGTGAGAAACAGGCGAAAAAGAAAAAATACGCAGAACAATAATAACTGTTTTGGGGAAATGATGAAAGGTGTTGGAAAAGATGAACTTGTTTGGAACTTTAAATTATATTCAAGCATCTGCACCTACGAATGCAAGTGAAAATGAGTTTGTATTCGGACGCATGTCAGGTATTACTCGCTATTTATATGAAAATTTACCAAGCTATGCTGTTGCTGGTTATGTAGTATTTTTATTAGTATTTATTTTATCAGCAATTGTGTATAAACTTGGTTTCGCTAAAAACGATTTATCCCTTATTAAAAATGTGATTATCTATATTTTCCTTTTTATAGGATGTATTGTTTTAACGTTTTTAGCATTGTTCTTACCAATGATTGAAGGACTAATTGTAGCTTCCCTCATTTTAATTCTTTATAAAATCCGCTTGTGGCGTGAAAAACGGGAAGAAAAAAGAGCAGCTTCATAATATGATTTGAAAAAGGTAATCCAATTTTGGATTACCTTTTTTTATGCTCAAGTTGTGATCCATATGTTGAGCTAAATATTCATAAAATGCACCTGAGTGAAGTCCTGATACTTCATAAATATAAGGCATAGTAAATAAATGTTTCACTAAATGATAATAGTAGTCTTCCAGTTTCGAAAAACCTAAATTGTATTTGACAATGTATCCTTTATTTAATTCGTAATCGTCGATAATCGGTTTGGAAGATGCCATAATTTCAATGCTGGTAGTTGCTTTATTCACCTCATTGTTGTGATGAACTATCATTGCATAATAACAGAATCCATTTTCTAATATATACCGAAGAAATAACGATTTTCTAGGGATTCACACATTTTTTATTAAATGCATAACCTACCTTTGATAAACAGTATGAATGGGGAGGTCGGAGCATTGAAAAATTGGGTGAAGTCCAGTATTTTGTTCTTTTTAGCTTGCTTTACTATAATCGTTTTAACTGCTTGTAATGATAAAGAGGATCTTCAAACGGTCAAAGTCGGTGAAGTTACACGCTCCATATTCTACGCGCCTCAATATGTAGCTATTACTCAAGGCTTCTTTGAAGAAGAAGGGTTAGAAATAGAATTATCTACAATAGCTGGTGGAGATAAAACGATGACAGCCCTTTTATCCGATGGGATTGACATTGCTTTAGTTGGTTCTGAAACATCGATTTATGTATCTGCTCAAGGTGCCAATGATCCAATCAAAAATTTTGCACAATTAACACAAACAGACGGAACATTTTTAGTTGCAAGAGAAAAAATTGAAAACTTTTCTTGGGATATGTTAAAAGATTCAACATTTCTTGGACAACGTAAAGGTGGTATGCCGCAAATGGCAGGGGAATATGTGTTGGAAAAACATGGCATTGATCCCCAGGAAGATCTAGAGCTAATCCAAAATATAGATTTTGCTAATATATCTACAGCCTTTGCATCTGGTACAGGTGACTTTGTTCAACTATTTGAACCGACTGCTAGCGTATTCGAACAAGAAGGCAAAGGCCATATCGTTGCCTCATTTGGTACGGAATCTGGTCCTTTACCATATACAGTATTCATGACAAAGGATAGCTTTATGAACGAAAATCCAGAAGTGATTGAGAAATTTACACGAGCGTTAAAGAAAGCCCAAGATTTTGTTTATGAAAGTTCTGTTGAAGAAGTAGCCGAAGCGATTCAACCATTTTTTGAAGATACAGATATAGAGCTAATTGCAACGGTTGTTGAACGCTACCGTGAACAAGAATCCTTTGCGAAAGATCCCGTTTTAGATGAAGAAGAGTGGAACAATTTACAAGATATTATGGAAGAAGCTGGTGAACTTCCGAAACGTATGGATTATAAAGAATTAGTTGATACAACGTTTGCAGAGAAGGTTTTGGAGTAAAATGGACTTTTTAACTGTCACCAACGTTCACCATACGTATTTTTCAAAGGAAGCCGCAACAGAGGCATTACAAAATATTAATTTAACAATTAATAAAGGAGAATTTGTCTCTTTTATTGGCCCTAGCGGTTGTGGAAAAACGACACTTCTCTCCATAATTGCCGGATTGTTTCAACCTACTTCTGGGACAGTGAAAATTGAAAATCAAGCTGTTTATGGAAATTCCGACTTATCGATCGGATATATGCTTCAACAAGATTATTTATTTCCTTGGAAGACCATTGAAGAAAACATTACCCTCGGCTTAAAACTTTTAAAAGAGGATAACCAAAACTTTTCAAAGGTTACTTCTGATTTGTTACATGATGTTGGATTACCTCCAATTGGAGAAAAATATCCTAGAGAATTGTCTGGTGGAATGCGCCAAAGGGTTGCTTTAGCGCGAACCCTTGCAGTAGACCCGAAGATTTTATTATTAGATGAACCTTTCTCAGCTCTTGATTATCAATCGAAATTAAAACTCGAAGATTTAGTTGCAAACAAATTAAAAGAGTATGGTAAAACAGCAGTACTTGTGACCCATGATTTAGGGGAGGCGATTGCGATGAGTGATCGAATTTTCTTATTTTCCCCTAGACCAGGAAAGTTACATCAAATTTTTGAAGTACCAGAAGATTTAAGACAATTAACTCCCTTTGATGTAAGGTCCCATTCAAGTTATTCCCCCCTATTCCAAATCATTTGGAAGGAGCTTGAAAACCTTGAACAATCATAAACTCCACGAACAATTTAAACAGTCGCTTATTAAGGAAAAAAGATGGGTCCGGTTCTACCAACTATTAATTTTAATTGCCTTTTTTTCCCTCTGGGAAATCGCTTCAAGATCAAAATGGATTGACCAATTAATTTTTAGTTCGCCTTCAAAAATCTATACGTTACTAGTTGAAAATGTAGTAGACGGCACCATATTTGTTCATATAGGGTATACTGTCTTTGAAACGGTATTAGGATTTATCATTGGAACATTACTTGGAACAATTTTAGCGGCAATCTTGTGGTGGTCTCCATTTTTATCAAAGGTCTTAGATCCATACTTAGTTATATTAAATGCGATGCCGAAAGTAGCTTTAGGTCCTATTTTAATCGTTGCAATGGGTCCGGGGATGAATTCGATTATTACAATGGGTGCCATTATTTCAGTCATCATTTCAACGATTGTCATCTATACTTCCTTTAAAAACGTCGATGGGAACTATTTAAAAGTGATGCAAACCTTTAATGCATCACGGTTCCAAATGTTTAAAGAAGCTATTTTACCTGCTTCTTTTCCTACAATTATTTCAACGTTAAAAGTAAATGTTGGATTATCGTGGGTAGGGGTTATTGTAGGAGAATTTCTCGTATCATCTAAAGGATTAGGTTACTTAATTATTTACGGCTTCCAAGTGTTTAATTTCAATCTCGTGTTAATGTCATTGCTCATTATTGCGATCTTTGCAACCATTATGTATCAGCTGGTGGAATTGTTAGAAAAACGGTTAATTAAAAGTGAATAAAAAGAAGCATCATTCAAAATCATTTGAATGATGCTTTGTTATGTTAACATAACTTGTTTATAGTAGGCTTTAAAACTCTTCATCAATTGGTGAAGAAGTACGGAAAAAACGGAAGTTTCCTGTTGCGATTCGGGCATCCGTATTTTTCGCTATACGATCATAGCATTCGTTACACATATAAGTATGAATAGGACGATTTCGTAATTTCTTCGCTAAAGGTGCATCGTCATCAAGTTCGTTAATCGTATCGCAAATGACACATTGGACTCGCATATGATTAATCCTCCTACTATTCAACTCGGATTGCAGCAATATTTTTAATCGGGTTGTCGATATTTGACCCGTCTCCAAAAATAAGGTGAACAGGTCCGCCATCATTAATTGGTTTACCATCTTGACTATATTTAAAAATAATCGTAAACGCTTCTTCAATGGAGAAGGCGTGTTCTGTACCATCTTGAAGTTCAAACACGACACGTTCCGCATTTTCCTCAATTTCTGCATTTTTTAAGAAATGTTTAATTTCCATCCCGAATGTTCCAGTTTTCATTCCTTGTCGATCAAATTTTCGCTCTGTTTTTAAAGTTGGAGGGTAAGTTGCCCCTTCCATTATTTCTCTAGACCAGTGAGCACCAGCATTTTTTAAATACATTAAATCCTCATCGTCATCTTCTTTTTGTTCTGTAAAATATGTCGTTAAGTCTAATCGGCGATCATCAAAAATCCATACAGTTGGATCTAATGTAATTTTATATTTAACGGCACCTTTAATTGGTATAATCGTTTCCATTTTTATAGTCCCCCTAATCTATATATCATTTTTTAGTATAACGCTACTCATACTAATTAATAAAGAAATATAAATCAAAAGTTCTCTTTTCTAATGTATGGACTTGCATTTTTATCAGCTTAAAGATAAACTTTAATAAGATAGAATAGAAGAAATATCACAATGATGGGGGCGTCCTCATGGATACGAAACGTCAGTCTTCCTTCCAGGAAGAGGCTTTGGAATTACTGCTTAAGGATGCAGATAAAATTGCACGTTTAATAAAAGTTCAAATGGATCATTTAACAATGCCATCATGTCCTTTATACGAAGAAGTATTAGATACACAAATGTTTGGCTTATCACGGGAAATTGATTTTGCTGTTAAGCTTGGATTAATTGAACGTGAACGAGGAAAGGAAATTCTCGACACATTAGAGAAAGAACTTTCTTTGTTACATGAAGCGTACACAAACAAATAATTAGAAACTCAAACGCGAAATAGCGCTTTGAGTTTTTTTTCTAAAATGGGGAAATTGAAAATGAGAAAATATTTAGCTTATTATGTGAGGAATTTTGATTATCCATTATTCTTTACTTATGTATTTTTATGTTTATTCGGTCTTGTCATGATTTATAGTGCCGGTATGTGGGTTGCTATTGTAAACAAAGATCAAGGACCAGACTTTTACTACAATAAACAATTATTAAATTTATGTGTAGCAGGTGTCGCTTTTATAGTGGGTGCCTTTTTCCCATATAAACATTATAGTAATAAAAAACTTATGGTGGCACTTTTAGGCATTATGTTAGTTCTGTTATTTTGGGTATGGAATTTCGGGGTTGGTGCTGAACAATCAGGTTCCCAAAGTTGGATTGATTTAGGTATCATGAATTTCCAACCTTCTGAGTTTGCAAAACTATTTATTATTTTATATTTTGCTGGTGCCTTCTATCGAAAAAGTTTAAAAAATTCAATGGAAAACTTAGGACCAAATAATATTATTTATCCGATTTTAGTATGGTTATTAGTGATTTTCTGTGTTGCGAACGAAACCGATTTAGGTGCCGTTATGATTATATCTGGAATCGCCATTGCGGTTGTTGCAGCAAGTGGGATTCAATTTAAAAAATTTATGAAATTTTTTGCTGTATTAGGTGGGTTTGGTTCAGCATTAATAGGGCTTATTTTATTAGTTAAAGGTGAAGAAATTCTAACTCAAAACCGAGTTGGCCGTATTAAAGCCTTTTTAAACCCGTTTGAATATGAAACTGGCTCTAGCTATCAAGTTATTAATGGGTATATTGCGATTGGCTCAGGGGGATTAGAAGGGGTTGGCTTAGGTCAGTCCATTCAAAAATTAGGCTATTTACCAGAACCGCAAACCGATTTTATTATGGCGATTATTGCTGAGGAACTTGGAATACTAGGGGTCATCATTGTACTAGGTGGTCTTGGATTCATTGTCCTTAGAGCTTTAACAATTGCCTTAAAAACGAAGGATCCGCTTGCTAGAATGATTGCAGCAGGTATAGGTAGTTGGATTGCTGTTCAAACATTTATTAATCTTGGGGGATTATCGGGACTTATTCCGTTAACCGGTGTAACGCTACCATTCATTAGTTATGGCGGGACATCTATATTATTACTATCTTTTGCAATGGGGATATTAGTGAATATTTCCATGTATGTGAAGCTGGAAAAAAGAAGGTCTAAGGGGGAATCATTGTGAAGAAAATTAACAAAATTTTAGTAGCAAACCGTGGGGAAATTGCAATTCGTATTTTTCGCGCTTGTAATGATTTAAACTTAAAAACAGTTGCAATTTATTCAAGGGAAGATAGTGGTTCTTATCATCGTTACAAATCGGATGAATCTTATTTAGTTGGGGTTGGAAAGAAACCGATTGATGCTTATTTAGATATTGAAGGAATCATTGAAATTGCAAAACAAGCGGAAGTTGATGCAATCCATCCCGGTTATGGTTTCTTATCGGAAAATGTTGAATTTGCTAGACGTTGTGAAGAAGAAGGAATTATCTTTATTGGACCAACATCTGAACATTTAGATATGTTCGGAGATAAAGTAAAAGCAAGAGAACAAGCGGTAGCTGCAAAAATTCCAGTGATTCCTGGTAGTGATGGTCCAGTTAATACTGTAGAAGAAGTCATAGCATTTGGGGACAAATATGGCTATCCTCTAATGATTAAAGCTGCCCTTGGTGGTGGCGGACGTGGGATGCGTTTAGTTCAATCGAAGGAAGAACTAGCCTCTGCATTTGAACGAGCAAAGTCAGAAGCGAAGGCAGCATTCGGTTCTGATGAAGTTTATGTTGAGAAAGCTATCATTAAACCAAAACATATTGAAGTACAAATATTAGGAGATGTGACGGGGAATATTGTTCATTTATATGAACGGGATTGTTCTATCCAAAGACGTCACCAAAAGGTAGTGGAAATTGCTCCTTCCAATTCGATTTCAAAGGAACTTCGTAATCGAATTTGTGAGGCAGCTGTCCAATTAATGAAAAATGTTCAGTACATAAACGCAGGTACTGTGGAGTTTTTAGTATCAGGAAATGACTTTTATTTCATTGAAGTTAATCCACGAATTCAAGTAGAACATACGATTACAGAAATGATTACAGGTATTGATATCGTACATGCTCAAATTAAAATTGCTGAAGGACATGCAATCCATTCGGAAGAAATCGGAATTCCAGCTCAAGATCAAATTCCATTGTTCGGATATGCAATCCAATCTCGGGTTACGACAGAAGATCCTGCAAACGATTTCATGCCAGATACTGGTAAATTGATGGTGTATCGTTCTAGTGGTGGTTTTGGAGTACGATTAGATGCAGGGAATGGTTTCCAAGGTGCTGTTGTCACACCTTATTATGATTCATTACTCGTGAAAATCTCTACTTGGGGTATGACGTTTAAAGAAGCAGCGGCTAAAATGCATCGTAACTTAAGAGAGTTCCGTATTCGCGGTGTGAAAACGAACATTCCGTTTTTAGAAAATGTTGTACAGCATGATAAATTCATTACGGGTGTATTTGATACAAGTTTTATCGATACAACGCCTGAATTATTTAAATTCCCAGTACGAAAAGATAGAGGGACGAAATTATTAAACTATATTGGTAACGTTACTTTAAATGGTTTTCCAGGGATTGAAAAACGTACGAAACCAATTTTCGTACAACCAAACAAACCGAAAATCGATCTAAAAACTGAAATACCAGCTGGAACGAAACAAATTTTAGATGAGCGCGGTGCAGAAGGTCTTGTTTCTTGGGTAAAAGAACAAAAGGATGTATTACTGACTGATACAACTTTCCGTGATGCACACCAATCATTACTTGCGACTAGAGTACGGTCCCAAGATATGTTCCAAATTGCTGATTATAATGCACGTATGTTACATGATTTCTTCTCCTTTGAATTATGGGGTGGAGCAACATTTGATGTAGCTTATAGATTTTTGAAGGAAGATCCATGGGTTCGTCTAGAAAAGCTTCGTAAACAAATGCCAAACGTGTTATTCCAAATGCTATTCCGAGGTGCTAACGCGGTAGGTTATAAAAATTATCCTGATAATTTAATAAGAGAATTTATTCGTGAGTCGGCTTCTTCTGGAGTAGATGTTTTCAGAATTTTCGATAGTTTGAACTGGATTAAAGGAATGGAAGTAGCAATTGATGAAGTTCGTCAAACGGGAAAAATTGCTGAAGCGGCAATTTGTTATACAGGCGATATTTTCGATGAATCACGAGCAAAATATTCCGTACAGTATTACAAGGAAATGGCCAAGGAATTAGAGGCGGCAGGAGCTCATATTTTAGCGATTAAAGATATGGCAGGGTTATTAAAACCAGAGGCGGCTTATCGTTTGATTTCGGAATTGAAAGATTCAACAGATCTACCAATTCATCTGCATACCCATGATACAAGCGGAAATGGTATTTATACTTATGCAAAGGCGATCGAAGCCGGTGTTGACATTATTGATACAGCCCTTGGTTCCATGTCTGGTTTAACTTCACAACCAAGTGCTAACTCATTGTATTATGCAATGAAAGGCGGCAAGCGGGAACTACGTGCGGATATTGATGCTTTAGAACAACTTTCTTATTATTGGCAAGATGTTCGTGCTTTCTATAGCGATTTTGAAAGTGGAATGAATAGCCCTCATTCTGAAATTTATGTACACGAAATGCCAGGGGGGCAATATAGTAATTTGCAACAACAAGCAAAAGCAGTTGGCTTAGGCGACCGTTGGGACGAAGTGAAAAAAATGTATTCACGGGTTAATTTACTATTCGGAGATATTGTTAAAGTGACACCTTCCTCTAAAGTTGTAGGAGACATGGCATTGTTCATGGTTCAAAATGATTTAGACGAAGAAAATATTTTCGAAAGAGGACTTACAATGGACTTCCCGGATTCCGTTGTGGAGTTATTCCAAGGTTATTTAGGGCAAGTCCATGGCGGATTCCCGAAAGAGTTACAAAAGGTGATTTTAAAAGATAGAGAAGCGATTACGGTTCGACCAGGGGAGTTATTGGAACCGATTAACTTTGAAGAACTAGAAAAAACTCTAACTGAAAAATTTGGACGTACTATAACAAAAAAAGATGTTTTAGCTTATGCGTTATATCCTAAAGTATTTGAAGAATATGTAGCGGCGACAGACATGTTCGGAGATATTTCAGTTTTAGACACACCGACATTCCTTTATGGGTTAAAGTTAGGGGAAGAAATTGAAGTAGAAATTGAAAAAGGGAAAACGTTAATTATTAAATTAATCGAAATTGGTGAACCGCAACCAAATGGTACTCGCATTATCTACTTTGAACTAAACGGTCAATCTCGAGAATTAGTCATTCAAGATTTAACTGTTGAAGTGGAAGGGACAAATGCAGTAAAAGCAGACCCAAGTAATCCAAATCAAATCGGTGCAACAATGCCAGGAACTGTGTTAAAAGTTGTTGTTTCAAAAGGTAGTCCTGTAAAACGTGGAGATCATCTATTAATTACGGAAGCTATGAAAATGGAAACAACAGTTCAAGCACCGAAGGACGGGGTAGTAAAAGAAGTCTACATTTCTAGTGGAGATGCAATTTCAACAGGAGATTTATTAATAGAATTAGAATAAAAGAAAGGGACAGTGGAAATTTAAAGTGTACCCTTTGTAAAGGACATTTTTAAAAAAGGCTTTTAAGCAACTTGAAGAAGATGGTGACTGTATTGTGCAGGCGTCATCTTTTTTAAGTTCCATTGACCTCGGTAATGATTGTAATAAGTCATATAACTCTTAATCTCTCTTTTTACTTCTTCTAATGTTTCACACGATTTAAAGTCTGTTTCATCTTTAAAATGACCAAAAAACGATTCTTGTGGGGCATTATCCCAACAGTTTCCACGACGTGACATAGATTGCTCTAGTCCCATTTTCTTTACCATCTTTTGAAATTGGGGGCTGGTATAGTGGAACCCTTGATCAGAGTGAATGAATGCGCCATCGGCCAATTTTATCCCATTCTTTTTCAACATCTTTAATGTATTTAATGCAATATCTAGTGTAATTTTATCCGATGTCTCATATGCTAAAATTTCATTGGTTTCGGCATCTTTTATAGCGGATAAGTAGGCACGTTTTCCTTTTCCATAACTCAAATATGTAATGTCTGTTAATAATACTTTTCTAGCGATTCCTTGCTTAAATTTACGGTTTAATAGATTTGGTAAAGTTCTATGTTCTTTCGTTGCTTTGGCCATTCTTCGATATGGATTTGCTTTTCGAATGGGGCAGATGATTTGAAACTTTTTCATGATACGACGAATTCGCTTTAGGTTATATGTAATTTGATACTGATTTTCTAACGTCATTTTAATTTGACGTGCACCTTTCTTACGACCACGGAAATTGAACGCTTTTAAAATGATTTCTTTGACTGTCTCATCTGCCTGATCACTAGCTTGTCTACTAAGTTGTGCTTCTTCTGAAAAATAACGATAGTAGCCCGATCGAGAGACTCCAACTAATTTACAAAGGTAGCTTACCATTCTTTTTAAGCGGTGTTTTTCTATCACATACTGGATCAACTGAAATTTTTGTTCCGCTGTTAATTTCTCTTTTTCTTTATCAACAACCTTTCTGCTAAATCGATCTTTTTTAGTAGTTCATTTTCTGCACGTAATAATGCATTTTGCGCCTCTAACCTTGCGTACTTTTCTTCTATACTTAATTCTCGCTCAAGTGGACGTCCTGAAGAGTGTTTACGTGTATCCACAAGCCCAGCTACACCATTCTTTTGATAAGCAGCACGCCATCGCTCTAAAGCAGACTTTGCACGTTTTTTACCTACGATATCAATATCAAATCCTGCATCTTCAAAAATTTGAAGTGGAAATTTCCCTTCCTCATATTCTTTAATGGCTCTTGCTTTAAATTCATCTGTATATGTTATTGCTTTTTCACTCACTGCTTTTACATAAGGATGTTTCTTGAGTAATTTCTGTTCTTGATCTGTAAATAACTTTTTCGACATGTTCTTCCGCTCCATCAACCATTTATTTTATTTCATTATAAATAAAAGTACCCTATAAGAGAGACCTTTTTTCAAGTGTCTTTCTTATAGGGTACATTTTATTTTCCACTGCCCCTTTAAATTTATTTACTATTTTTCTCATTATAGTTGCTTCGAGATACAAGTAAAATCATGTAACAGAATAAACCGAATAGACACGAAATAAAGAATGAATGTAATAAAGAAACGATTAAGTTAAGCTTTGTGAAAATAATTAACATACCCGTCATCATTTGTGCTAGTAGAATGAAGAAGGCAATAATCCATCCCCAGTAAATAACTCGCTGTTCTTTGTAATGTCTTATAACATGTATTGCAATATATGTAACCCAAACGAATATTAATAAAACCGCAAAACGATGTCCCATTTGAACCCATTGATGTAATCCCGTTGGCAATGCGAACGGATTTTCATTGTTACAAAACGGCCAATCAGAACAAACTAAACTTGCTTGTGTATGTCTTACTAACGCACCAGTATACACTACGATATATGAATATAACGTGACACCGAAAGTGTGTATTTTAAGTTTTTTACTTATATAAACTTTATCGGCATCGAATTTTTTATCTACTTCGAAAACAATCATCGCTAATAATAAAACCGATGCAAATGAAATTAATGAAATACCGAAATGAAGTGCAAGAATGAAGTCGCCTTGTCCCCAAAGTACTTGAGCAGCTCCAATTAATGCTTGAGCTACTAAGAAAAAGATTGCTAAAATTCCTAAAAATTTTACTTCACGAATAGAACCAAGTTTACGCCATGTCCAAATGACTAAAATAAGAACGAGGATAGATACTGAACCTGTCACTAATCGGTGGGAAAATTCAATTAAAACTTCAGTTGTTATTTCTTTTGGAATTAGTGAACCGTTACAATCTGGCCAGTTTCGACCACAACCTAAACCGCTTTCAGTTTTTGTAACAAGTGCTCCTCCAATAAGAATAAGCAACATACCGATTGTCGTAGCAAAAGCAATCCATTTCAGTAATTTACTTTGATAATGTTGCATTTTAAGAGCCACCTACTTTTTCTATCTATAAACTTATAAAAAGCTTTTATGCCTTTTATGATAATAGCGAATAAATAGGTAAAAGACAACTTCAAACAGTTAGACCTTAGTTTGGGGCTATGTCTTTTCACAAATTGTTCATAAATTCGTGCTTTTACATTCACATTTCCCCCCCTAAAATGGATTACTATATAGATGTTCTTTTAAAACAATGTAGCTAACCCAAATTGCATTTTGGTCAACTTATCGAAATTTTACTTAATATCTAGAAATAAAGGACAAATTTCGATATAGTTATTGTTAGCGGAATATGCTTACAAAAATGAAAGGAGAGGCAAAATGTTATAGGGCGTGCATTGAATTGATGATATGTCCTAAAAACTTCGTTGATAAAAATTTCTGCACTTATTTTATGATAGGGATTGTAGATTGAAACATAGTACGAACTATTTTTTACATGGGTAAATACACAAATTTATTTCATTTAAAGAGTAATCAATCTCATAACAATAAACGAAGCATCGGACATTTTGTTTCCATTCCTTAAAATTGTAGGTAAATTTTTGTTATTACGGCATCTTTACGCCGTCATGTGGGGACGAGTTGGGATAAGAGCATAGTGTTCTATAGTCAAACTATAGTTTAGAACAGGGCAGTATCGATACTGTTGAAAAAGTTTATTTGACAACTTCGTACTGCTAATAAGTAGTAGCGGATAAAATCCTTTCGGTATGGAAGCGCTAGCTTTTTTCAAGTTTGTATGGCATCCACAGGATATTTACTTTACATATGAACCCATAGTGAGGAATATCGAATAGCAAATATACCAATGCTACTATAGGAAAAGTTTTAAAATGACTAATTGTTTTATGGTATTATAAAACTTAGTGCTTTTAACTTTAGGAAAGTTGGTCATGCTTTATTATTTTAGCTATTATATTGAATATGGATAACTTGCTCATGTGGTTCAACTTTTAATACAAACGATGATTTATTATGATCAATTGACTTTTGTTATTTTTGGAATTCTTCTTTGAAAAGGGATTCACATAGAACTATAAAACCAACGTCCTAGTTACACATGAAAATACAACAAAGAAAGAGGGGTTAATTAAGCTATGATGAAAGGGCTTAAAAAATGGCGTCTTTTCTCGCTGTTAGCGGTAATGACAGTTTTTCTTTCTGCATGTGGTGAAGATTATATTTCAACACTTAAACCAGCTGGAGCAGTGGGAAAAGAACAATTAAACTTACTATTATTCTCCATCACAATTATGGCTTTAGTAGTAATAGTAGTATCATTCCTTTATTTATATGCTTTCGTTAAGTTCCGTCGTTCAAAACAAGGCGAGAACCACATGCCAAAACAAGTAGAAGGAAGTCATACATTAGAAGTAATTTGGACAGTTATTCCAATCATTTTACTTTTAATCTTAGCTGTTCCTACTTTAATTTCTACTTATAAACTTGCTGACGTAAAAGCAATGGATGAGGTTGACGAAGAAGGAAACAAATCAGCATTAACTGTTAATGTTACTGCGAAATTATATTGGTGGGAATTTGAATATCCAGAACAAGGTATTGTAACAGCACAAGAACTTGTTGTTCCTACTGGTGAAAAAGTTTACTTTAACTTAAAAGCTGCAGACGTTAAGCACTCATTCTGGATTCCATCTATCGGTGGTAAAATGGATACTAATGTAGAAAACGTGAACAAATTCTATTTACAGTTTGACGAAGAGTCAAAAGATCTTGAAGAAGGCGTATTCTTCGGTAAATGTGCTGAACTTTGTGGTCCTTCCCATGCGTTAATGGACTTCAAAGTAAAAACACTTGCTCCTGAAGAGTTTGAAAATTGGGTTGCTTCTATGCAAGCAACAGAAGGTCAAACAGCATCTGCTGATTCTGCCGATTTAGGGGAAGCAACATTTGCGAATAGCTGTTTAGCTTGTCACGCAGTATCTGGCGTTGGTGCTTCAGGTGCTATGGGGCCAAACTTAACAACATTTGGTGACCGTAACCGTGTTGCTGGTGTATTAGAACACAATAAAGAAAGCTTAGAAAAATGGATTACAGATCCAGAAAGCGTTAAACCAGGTAACTTAATGACTGGTAAATATGGTGAACTGTCTGAAGAAGAAATAAGTGCAGTTGCTGATTACATTATGAGTTTATCTGTAGAAGAATAATTTCTACTTCGATAGAAACACTTGAAGGAGGTTAAAGTTGTGAGCTCTGTTGCAGTTGCAAAGAAAAAGGGCTTTGGAGCAACATTATGGGACTACTTAACAACTGTCGATCATAAAAAACTAGGCGTTATGTATTTATTAGCCGGGACTTTGTTTTTCGCAATCGCAGGTTTAGAAGCGCTTTTAATGCGTATTCAGTTAATGTTACCAAATAATGATTTTGTTTCAGCCGGTACATTCAATGAATTATTAACAATGCATGGTACGACGATGCTATTTTTAGCAGCAACACCATTACTATTTGGCTTTATGAACGCCGTTGTACCTTTACAAATTGGTGCACGTGACGTTGCATTCCCATTCCTAAACTCTTTAGGATTTTGGTTATTCTTCCTAGGTGCAATCTTTTTACACCTATCATTCTTTTTAGGTGGAGCACCTGATGCTGGATGGACTTCTTATGCATCATTATCTTTATATTCACCTGGTCATGGTATTGACTTTTATGTATTAGGTTTACAAATTTCTGGTGCTGGTACATTGATTTCAGGTATTAACTTCATCGTTACGATCATTACGATGCGTGCACCAGGTATGACATTTATGCGTATGCCATTATTTACTTGGACTACTTTAATTACAAGTGCATTAATTTTATTCGCATTCCCTCCACTAACAGTGGCTTTATTCTTTATGTTAGTTGACCGCATGTTCGGAGCTAATTTCTTCGACCATGTAATGGGTGGTAATACAATTATTTGGGAGCATTTATTCTGGATTTTTGGTCACCCTGAAGTATATATCTTAGTTTTACCTGCATTCGGTTTATTCTCTGAGATTATTCCGGTATTTGCTCGTAAACGTTTATTCGGATACTCTTCAATGGTATTCGCTACAATTTTAATCGGTTTCTTAGGATTCATGGTTTGGGCTCACCACATGTTTACAACTGGACTTGGGCCAACTGCAAACGCTATTTTTGCCGTTTCAACAATGGCGATTGCCGTTCCAACAGGGATGAAAGTATTCAACTGGATCTTAACAATTTGGGGCGGTTCGATTAAAGTAACAGTTCCAATGCTATATGCCCTTGGATTTATTCCATCATTCGTAGCTGGTGGTGTTACAGGTGTTATGCAGGCAACTGCACCACTTGACTATCAATTACATGATTCTTACTTTATCGTAGCTCACTTCCACTACGTAATCGTTGGTGGTATCGTATTAGCAATCTTTGGTTCAATGCATTTCTATTGGCCAATTATGTTTAACCGTGCTTTAAATGAAACATTAGGGAAATGGACTTTCTGGTTCTTCTTTATCGGATTCCATTTAACATTCTTCATTCAGCATTTCTTAGGTTTAATGGGTATGCCTCGTCGTGTATTCACTTACCAGGCAGACCAAGGATGGGATTTATTTAACTTTATTTCATCAATCGGTGCGATTATGATGGCCATTGGTGTTCTAATTTTAGTATTTAATATCATTATTTCTGCAAAATCTAAACCATTAAATTGTCGTGATTACTGGGGCGATGGACGTTCACTTGAGTGGGCTCTTAAAACACCAGTACCGTTCTATAACTTTAAACAAACTCCACTAGTACGTGGATACGACCCTTATTGGTTAGAAAAACATGAAGGTAATGAAGAAGGTATGACATATGCTGAACCACTTGGTGAAATCCATATGCCAAATAACTCAATTTTACCTTTAGTTATGTCAATTGGTTTATTCGTTGCTGCCTTCGGTGCACTATATCACCCAGATGGTGAAGCATGGTCTATTCCAGTTATTATTATTGGTTTAGCGATTACAGTTGGAGCTATGATTGTTCGCTCAATGAAAGATGATCTTGGTTTCCATGTACATGTTGAGGAAATTGTTGCTACTGAAGAGCAACTTTATGGAAAAGGGGGTAACAAATAATGGAAGAAACTAAATTCACCCCACAAACTTGGCCAGATAAACCGGAACAAGCTACTCCGGAAGCTAAAAATAAATTCGTAGGAATTTGGATTTTTATTTGTAGTGATATTACGCTTTTTGCCAGTGTATTTGCTACTTACCTTTCTTTAAAAGACAAAGGTCCTGCTGGTATGGAATTTTCAGCTGCAGAACTTTTTGAATTACCGTTAGCATTTGTTATGACAATGTTACTTTTAACATCATCATTAACATCCGTTTATGCAATGTATCATATGAAAAACTATAACTTCAAAGGCGTTCAATTATGGATGACAATTACAGTTCTTTTAGGTCTTGGATTCCTTGCCCTTGAAATTTATGAGTTCTATCACTATGTACACATTGGTTTTGGTTATACTCAATCCGCGTTCTCTTCAGCATTCTTTACATTAGTAGGGACTCACGGATTGCACGTTGTTATCGGTTTAGTTTGGATCATTTGCTTACTAGTTCGTAACGCAAGACGTGGACTAAACTTATACAACGCTCCAAAATACTATGCCGCTTCTATTTTCTGGCACTTTATTGATGTAGTTTGGGTATTTATCTTTACTGTTGTTTACTTGATGGGGGTGTTAGGATAATATGGGACACGATACACAAGTTCAAGCTAAAACAAAAGCACAGTTTGAGTATGAGCGTCATCATAACGCCGTGCACATGCGTAAGCAAGTAATCAATTTTGCGATTATGATTTTCTTAACATTTCTAGCATTTACTGTAGTAGTTGCTGATTTTTCCGCTTATTTCATTAAGCCTTTTATTCTACTACTAGCTGCAGTACAAGTTGTATTACAACTATATTCTTTCATGCATATGGATGATAAGAAAGGACACCATATCGGTGTTATCCAAACATTCGTATGGTTTGGAGCTGTAATTGCATTTACATTCTTCTTAACTTTCTTAACGATCATTTGGTGGTAAGATTGAAAAAAGCGCTTCTAGGCAATCTAGAAGTGCTTTTTTTTACCGCAAATATAGTTAATTGTCATAGTTCGTTCATTGATGTTATGATGTAAGCGTTCTATAATAGAACTACTGAAGTTTAAAGGAGCGCATGATTTATGCCGTTAAGTATATTTGGATTTCAAGCATTATGGAGTCCTTATTTAATTGGGTTTATCGTATTGTTAACCGTTCTCTATTTTTTATTAACAACTACTTGGAGAAAATCGTTTAAAGTAAGTGAGCCCTTAAAGAGAAATGAAGCAGTATACTTTATATTAGCAATGATTTTATTATATGTACTAAAAGGCTCGCCCATTGATTTAATGTCACATATTATGTTTACATATCATATGGTTCAAATGGCTTTTCTACTTTTATTAGTTCCAATGTTCTTGATCAAAGGTGTTCCATGGTGGGTTTGGAAAGTCATGATTGAAGCGCCGGTTGTACGTAATATTTTTAAAGTATTTACACAACCGATTGTTGCAGCCTTTGTGTTTGCATTGATGTTTTCTTTGTATCATATGCCTGGTATTTTTGATGTTATTAAGCTGAATGAAACGTATCATGTTATTTTTACTTTCCTTTTATTTGCTGCAGCCTTCTTTATGAACTGGCCATTAGTAGGTAATGTTCCGGGGCAGCGAAAAATGAAACATCTATCAAAATTAGGTTATATTATCGCCAATGCGGTTTTAATTACTCCTGCCTGTGCATTAATCATCTTTAATCCAAATCCAATGTACGCCACATATACGGATGGAGAAACTTGGTTAAAAGCGATGGAGCTTTGTGTTCCTTCTACAACATTAGCAGGGTTATCACTGTCTGGACCAGAGCTATTTAATAATATGAGCCCTCTATCTGATCAACAATTAGGTGGGGTTTTAATGAAAATCATTCAAGAAATTATTTTTGGTATTGTATTGTTTAAAGTATTTTTTGAATGGTGGAGAGTTGAAAAAGCAGATGAGAAGGATATTAACGAAAAGGCATTAAGAGATTTTCAAGCAGCAAAGCAACAGAGCAACAATTTTAATTAAATTGTTTATATAAAGAAAATATAGATTACTAAAAGATAGGAGAATGTTTAATGGGTGTACCTATTCTACCTACGATTAGTACTTCATTTATTGTTATAAGTGCCGTTTTAGTTGCAATTGGATGGGGTCTAATTTATAAAAGAAAAATTGAAGCACATAAAAAAGTAATGTTAGCTGCTGGCGTAGCGGCGTCAATCTTCTTTATCATTTACGCTTCTAGAACGATTTTTATCGGAAACACTTCCTTTGGTGGACCAGAGGAATTAAAAGGTTATTACACGTTCTTTTTAGTTTTCCATATTGTTTTAGCGACAGTGGGAGCAGTATTTGGACTTGTAAGCATAATTACAGGATTGAAAACAAAATTAACGATCCATCGTCGAATCGGACCAATCACGAGTATTATTTGGTTTTTCGTAGCAATAACAGGGGTAGCAGTTTATTTACTGTTATATGTTATTTATGAAGGTGGACAAACGACATCTTTAATAAAAGCAATCTTAGGATTTTAATGGGAACGAAAGGGCAATCTAACTGATTGCCCTTTTTGTTTTAAATAATATAAAAAAGGTAAGACAAAGTGTCTTACCTTAAATGTTGAAATTAAGCTTCGATACCATATGCTGCAAAATCTTTTTTAACGTTCGCTAAAATTTGTTCGCATTCATTTACTAAATGTTTTGGGAAAACTTCATCTTCACCGTATTCAACACCGTGTGGATAATAGTATTTACCAAGAGCTGGTTTACCAATTTTTAATACAGCGCTACGATTACCAACATCCCCAGAAATGGCACTGCAAAATACGCGTAAATAATAGCGACCTTCTTTTAAATCAAAGCGTTTATCGAAAGTCATACGATCGTAGTCCCAAGCACCGTCACATTCAAGACCGTTTTTTCCCATAACACTTACAAGAAGTTCTTGTTCAGCTGTTATATTTTCAAGTGTTTTGTTCTCAAAATACATTAATAAATCCTCCTTTAGCAAAATCGTACATGAAGTATACGCTCAATTTTTATAATAGAGCAAAATATCTTTTGTTGCAATGGCAACATTGTGTCAACCACGATATTATTGATATAATAGTACTAATAAAAATAAAGGATAAAGAACGCATGAAAACTCTTTTTCGAATCTTAATCGTCCTGTCCTTGCTTGCAATTATCTTTTTTTACTCTTCAAACATGGAAGATAATTATGAACCATTAGAAGGACCCAATTCATCATCACAAGTTATACCCAAAACGGATAGCGAGCCGAAAGAAATTCAAGATGCACTACCACGTCCTGAAACAGGAATATCAACACTTATCGGTAAACAAAGTAATGAATTATTAAAGCTATTTGGAGAGCCATCTCGTTATGACCGTTCGCCATATGGTTACGATTGGTGGGTATATAACGAGGATTATAACAAATTTAGTATGTTTGCAGTGAAAGATAATAAGGTTACCCAAGCTTATAGTAGTGGTGAATTAGCAGATGTCTCTCCGTATAAAATGGGTCAATCATTGGCGGAAATTTACCAAATGACGATTATGGAGTCAGAGATTACAGCTACAATTGGTGAAAACATTTATACCTTTACATTGAGCGAAGATGATATGAATACACGGATCTTAACTAAATTAGGTGACATTTTTGCTCAACTATATATCGATAGTGAAAGTGGAAAATTGAGTGGTATACGTTTTTTAGATAGTCAAACTTTAGTTTTACACCGCCCTTATGAAATGTCCTTTGTAGGTGAGTTAATATCACCTCCAAGCCCGAATTCCTATTTAATAGAAGAAAGTAATAAAGACAGTGCAGCACAGCTTTTCGATTTGTTAAACGTTTTTCGTGTGAACAACGATATACCAATTATTAATTATGATGTGTATGTATCAGTAGTTGCTATGCAACATAGTGAAGATATGTATACAGAAAATTATTTATCCCATGATTCGCCGACAAATGGGTCATTAAAGGACCGATTAGAGGAAGAAGGGATTCTTTATGAAGAAGCTGAAGAAAATATTGCGACGGCTTATATTGATTCGATAGAAGCTGCCCATGGTTGGCTAAATTCTAGAACGCACCGGGAGTATATGCTTAGTAGTGATTATACCCACGTCGGTTCAGGAGTTTTTATCAATTACTATACACAAATATTTATTCAAAAAAATGAAGATGAATAAAGTCGCCCTTTAGTCGAGTTGGACTAAAGGGTTTTTCGTTGTGTCCAGTCTTTTCTTAGCCTTTCACTTTTTAGTGTCACGATAAAAACCTAGGCATAAAATAGGGAAAAGGAGTGACAACTTGCAACTGGCAGAACTTTTAAAAGAATGGCCATGTACAGTAAAAGGTGGCTCAATTCGAGTTGAAGTAACTGGAATAGAGGATTATGCACAAGGTGTAAAAAAAGGCGATTTATTTATCGTTCGTAAAGGTAGAAAATCGGATGGACTAAAATATGTTGATACGGCAATTGAAAATGGAGCAGTCGGTATAGTAATTGAAGATGAAAAACAATTAGATACATTAAAGCTATCAGTTCCAGTAATATGGGTTCCAAATGTTTTAAAATTCATGTCGTATAGTGCTGCTAAACTAAATCATTTCCCAGCTGAAGCAATGCAAGTTATTGCTATTACAGGAACAAATGGAAAAACAACCGTCAGTCATTTTATCGGTCAACTACTACACGCACTACATAAAAATGTAATAGTGATTGGAACGAATGGAATTTATATTAATGGAGTAGAGTTACTATTAGATTATGAACATTTAACAACTTTACAACCGAAACATTTACACAGAATTTTAAAAATTGCCGTAAGTCGTGGAGTGGAATATGTTGTACTTGAAGCATCCTCCATGGGACTTGCAAAGCATCGACTAGATGATTGTGCTATTAATATAGGTGTTTTCTTAAACTTAGCAGAGGATCATATTGAAGATCACGGGTCCTATGATAAATATAAAGCAGCAAAACAAATCCTTTCCACATTATCTGAACGACTTGTTTTAAATGGGGACGATTCGTTTTGTCGTACAGTTGGGCTTCAAGCTAAAAAGAAAAAAGCCTATTTTGGTCTAGGAAATCGGGTCGATTATCAATTGCAGCTTCTTGCAGAAGGGGTAACAACATCAACTTGCTGTCTTCAAAGTAATAAAGGGCAAAAGGTATTTTCCGTTCCATTTGTTGGTGAACATCATTTGCAAAATACGATTGCTGCGATTACATCGGTAAGTGAACTCGGATTTCCGATTGCAGACATTTGCGAAGCAGCTGAAAAGCTTACTTTACCAAAAGGTAGGCTTGAAGCAATTCCAAATGATTTTAATTTAGATATATATATTGATTATGCCCATACCGAGGCTGCTTTACGAGCAGTATTGCAAACGTTAAATAAAACTGTAAAGAGAGATTTAATTGTTGTCTTTAGTTGTGGTGGAGATAGGGATAAACATAAACGGATTAAAATGGGCGCAGTTGCTTCGAAATATGCGAATTTCATTTATTTAACGACTGATAATCCAAGAAGTGAGGATCCAGAACTGATTAATTCACAAATTGCAGCTGGATTTTCTCCAAAACAGCAATATGAAATGATATTGGATCGAGCAAAGGCGATTGAAACAGCTATCCTTAATGCAAAAGAAGGGGATACAATATTAATTGCTGGGAAAGGGCATGAGACGACACAAACAATTGGTACTAAAGAAATACAATTCTCCGATTACGAATGTGTCAAGGCTGTTCTCGAAAAACGTCTTACCGATCATGTAGAATAACTATTTTTTCGTTCAACTTTCTTCTCTATTATTAATCATTCAAACAATTCGATACAACGCAATTAACATGTTAAAATATACTAATAACATAATTATAAGCCATTGTTATACAAACATGATTCAAATTCTGCTATGATAATATCAGATTGGAGGAAATAATGGTGATAATGACATCAGAATGGGCCTTCATTTTAGATGAAGCAGATGAATTGAGTGCAATGCTCCTCTCTTCAGAACAAGCTCAAAAGTTACGTAATGCTTATCATGATGTTTATAGTAATGAAGATCTTGTAGAGCAAATACGAGCATTTACACGAATGAAAGAACAATATGAGGATGTACAACGTTTTGGTAAATATCATCCTGATTATCATACAATCATGAAAAAAATTCGCGAACAAAAACGAAATCTTGATTTAGATAAACGTGTTGCGAGTTTAAAACTAGCAGAGAACGATTTCCAAGATTTATTGGATGAAATTAGTTTAATTATTGGAAAATCTGTTTCTGAAGCAGTTAAAGTACCTGTAAGTAACCCTTTCTTTGCAACAAATTCTTCCTGTGGAAGTGGTTGTGGTAGCGGAGGAAACTGTTCTTGCTCAGCATAATGGAAAAAGGGTAACTTCGAAAAGTTGCCCTTTTTTAAGAGTAGATTAAGTCTTTTGGCTCTATAATATTTGTTGGGGTTTAAAAAAATTTCATAAATAAAAAAGCACGTAATCACCGATTTCTATATACTTGAATTGTCGAGAAACAAGCAATGAAAGGTGATACGTGCAAATGAATTTTAACATGAATATTCCAGGATTAAAAGGTGTAACTGTTCATAAGGTGGAGGAGATGGGGGAACGTATTGTTCTACACGTTTCCATACCAAAAAAAGAACATCAATGTCCAGCATGCAAGAATATAACATCAAAAGTCCATGATTATCGAATTCAAAAAATTAATCATTTAAAATGGTTTGAACGATTAACCGTCCTTTTTTATAAACGTCGTCGTTATGTATGCCAATGTGGGAAACGTTTTTCAGAAAAATCCCCTTTCGTGGATAAATATCAACGTTTCTCGAAAGAATGGAATCAAGTTGTACGAATCCGTTCAATAAAGGCAAAAACATTTAAAGAAGCAGCTGAAGTACTTGGTACATCAAGCTCAACAGTGATTCGTCGCTTTAAAGAAGTAGTAAAGGAACAATTAAATGAAGGGGTTCATTTACCAAAATGTATCGCGATTGATGAATATAAAGCAGATACCGATGCGGGAACTTATCAATTAATTATTGCCAATGCGGAAACACATGAACCAATTGATATTTTACCAAATCGTAGAAAAGAAACCATTAAGGATTACTTGATGAAATACGGTGCAGATGTAGAAATTGTGGTTATGGACATGAATCCAAGCTTTAAAGCAGCAGTTAGGAAGGCGTTAAATCGCCCGATTATTATTGCGGATCGCTTTCATTATTGTCGTTATATTTACTGGGCACTAGATGAAGTACGTCGAAATGTTCAAAAAGAATGGCATGCATATGATCGAAAGAAATGTAAGAAAATGCGTCATGTACTATATAAACGATTTGATAAGTTAACAGAAACGAATCGTTGGTACTTAAATCGTTACATAGGAATGTCGAAGGAACTAAAGCAAGCCTATGAATTAAAAGAAGCTTACTGCGAATGGTTTGATTGGGCAAAAACTTCAAATGATTTGATAGAAATAAAAAAAAGATTAGAAGCCTTTTACCGAAAGGTAGAAAAAGCAAATATTCCGGCATTTTTAAAGGCCATTCAAACGCTAAAAAATTGGCAAGTTGAAATTTTAAATAGTTTAAGTTTTGGATATTCAAATGGTTTTTTAGAAGGAATTAATAATAAATCAAAAGTTTTGAAGCGTAATGCTTATGGTTTTAGAAGCTATGAACACTTTAAAGCGAAAATTTTATTAAATAATTTATCTAAGAAAATTGGGATTCATTTAGGATAATCGGGGTGCCGTGTAATATCACTTCACCCCAACATTTGACATAGAACCAGTCTTTTTGACTTCATCTACTCTTTTTTGTCTTTATTTCGTTCCTCTTCTAATTGCTGTAATAATGGTACGGCGATATCCGGTCGATCAGTTACAATTCCTTTTGCCCCTAATTTAATTAAACGTTCCATCGTATTAGGATCGTTAATCGTCCAAAAATGAACTGGGATATTCAGTTTTCCAAGAAATTGAATAAATTTTGATGACTCTAAAGAGACGACACCAAATTTTGTTGGAATTTGAAAAACATCCACCTTTGGATGATATAAATGGCCAAATTGACTAGTAAATGCTGTAAACGCTTTTCTTACATCATTTTCTCCAGCCCCTAAAGCAACTTGATTTTGGGCATATAAATTAAAACGATCAACTTGCTCACTATAGAAGCTTGTCACAACAATACGGTTTTCAGCTCCGAATTCCTCAATAAGACGCCATAATTTTGATGGCATTAAACTACCTTCGTAACTATCTGGTCCATCTTTAATGTCAATATTAATGTACATATTCGGATAAATTTCAAATAATTCCCGTAATGTTACGATTTCAACTTTTTGTTCACGATAAGGGAAGTTTCCCTCTAAATCTTCGAAGTGATATCCGAAGTTTAATTGTTTTAACTCTTCAATTGTTAAATCTTTAACAAAACCGGCACCATTACTTGTACGGTCTACTGTTTCATCATGAAAGACAACAATTTCCTCATCTTTTGTTAAACGAATATCGATTTCGAAACCATCGACACCTAAAGATACAGCTTTTTCAAAGGCAATCATTGTATGTTCAGGGGCTAGGTGAGAGCCGCCACGATGTGCAAGAACGATTGGATGAGTATGTTGTAAAACTTCCTTATCTTCTCTTTTTTGTGGCTTTGATATCGCTTTGCTTCCGGCCCATGCTGCTGCACTGGCAGCAGCAATTGCAATCGCAACTTTCGTTTTCTTTCCCATTGAGATCCTCCTTCATAATGGAACAGTTCAATTATATAATTTCATATTTCAGATGAATACCATTCTATTTTATTTTTGTGAATGAATAGTTAAAAACAAGTTAACTCTATAAAGATGATTATAACGGAAATTCTTCTCCCGTGTCACTAAACTCTGTTGCTATCAAAATTAACATTATGGTATGCTTTTATGTAAGAAATGAGGGAATTGAAATGCAGGAACGACAAGGTTTAATTGTTTATGTTCATCAGCTAAAACATGCAAAAAGTTTAAGAAAATATGGACATGTTCATTATATTTCTCGAAAGTTAAAATATGTCGTCATTTATTGTAATCGGGATGAGATACAATCAACGTTGAATAAAATACAACGTCTTCCATTTGTGAAAGACGTTGTTGAATCGTTTCGTCCATTTTTAAAAACTGAGTTTGAAAATGCGAAACCGGATAAAGCAAAAGAATATGATTATAAAGTAGGTTTATAATTGCGAGGAAACCAAGATCATTCTTATTGCTTTGGTGGGATGAAATGATTCATTCTTAAAATACCGATTAAATGTTGATAGAACAAAACGGTTTCAGAGTAGAATGAAGAATGCTTAATTTCCATTGGAATAGCTTTTTTTCCTATTTCACTTAATGTTTCTTCAAATATTTCAAGTCTTTTAGAAGGGTTTTCCGGTGTATATGGAATCCCTTCACGACAAATATAAATAGGCATAAATTTGCTATCCCCAACAGGTTTCAATGCTACAGCAATTGATGCGACTTTTTTGTCGCCTTTAGTTGAAATAAAAATAAAAGCATTATGGAATCTGTTTTCGTTTGTTTTAATGAGTTCGCAAAGTTCATAAATATCTCCATAACCTTGTCCTAATTCAATAAATTGTTGAATCAACTTTCACACATCCTTTCCGATAACAATAGTATCACGATGTAGGGGGTTAGGCACATGAAATATGCAATAAGTTTTTTTGGAGTGCTTATTGCTTCAATAAGTGTGATGCTTTTTTTTCAGTATCAAGTTTATTCCGACAAGCTCGAGTCAGGGGATGGTAATTTCTCATATACTCAAGAAATTGATATCACCTACCGGAGCGGAAACTTAGATATTCGTCATCAGTTTCACAATTTACCAAGTGGAACGATTAACATTCAATGGCCAAATTTAGCTGTAAGCCCTGATTGTTTTATGGATTCTGCTAATAGTTGTAATCGTTTAAGCGAAGATAAGACGAAGTTTGAATCGGGAGAAGGACATAGTCAAGCTTTATCATACATAATTCCTTTGGAAGGTGATTTAACTTCTCAACAGTTTTTAAAAGATATATTTGTCAACCTTTCCAATGGTGAGGCTACATATTCAACAGTACATATTTCAACTGATAATGATGTAAAAGGTAGTTGGGTAACTGGGTTACCGTTAATCGGAGAACAATCCTTGTCCCTTGTTAATTATTCAATGTTTAGTGGTGCTGGTGGAGTTCATGAGCTCTATTGGCAAGTTGGTGATTTAACGGTACAACAACTATCTGATCATTTCTCTTTTTATTCTTCTAATCCTTTGTCACCAGATCTTACGAAGCAATTAAAATCTTCGAAGTTATTATCAGATGAACATATTGCCATTGTACAAGCTAAAAATGTGGATGGACAAGGAGAAAGAATTTTATTTCTAGAAGATTTTTCGTTGGAATCAATTTTGGAAAATATTCCTCTATTCCAAGTGGCTAAAAACTATCAATTAAATGAAAAACCAAGATGGTTACGGGAAGTGGTTACTTCATTTTTAACCGATTCTACAATCGGTGGGGACAAGGCAAAGGAAATGGTTAATACTTTAACAACTAACATGTCAGATGATCAATTAACAAGTTGGGTGGAGAAGTTAAAATCGTTAAAAGGTGAAAAAATTTCTTCAGAAATATTAGATAAAGAATTATCATCTATTTTTGACCTTCATACAAAATATTTTACAATGAATGAGAAAATGGATGGGGTTTATCCTTTACTATTTCTTGATAGTAGAGAAATTTATTTGAACTCTGAAAAAATACTTGATGGGGATATCGTGTATAAAGATAGTATGTTGTTCTATCCAGCAGATGCTGTTCTGAAAAAGCTCGGCTTTAAAACTTCAGTGGGGAAAAATGGATACTACGTAGAAAATGAATCGAATCGATACAGATTCCCACAAAACTATGGATTTTATGTTTATAATGAACAACGGTATAATACAACGTCAGAGCCAATCACAATCATTGCTGGGACATATTATATTGAAGAAAACTGGTTAAAAAAATTATTCAATGTGGAAATTACTAAGAATGATACAACCATTACGATAAATAGCTACAGCAATTAACAATAAAGGCAAGGTGATCATATGAGAGTTGTAGCAGGTGAAAGAAAAGGAATGCCTTTAAAGGCTGTAACAGGTACGACGACAAGACCAACAACCGATAAAGTGAAAGAGTCTATTTTCAATATTATTGGACCGTTTTTTGATGGTGGTATCGTTTTAGACTTATTTGCAGGTAGTGGAGGCTTAGGCATCGAAACATTAAGTAGAGGTGCGAGTAAAGCAATTTTCGTTGAAAAGGATGGACGGGCCTTTCAAACGTTGCAGGACAATATAAAAAAATGTCGTTATGAAGAGGTTTCTGAAACATACAAAACCGACGCAACCCGTGCTGTGAAAGGATTAATAAAAAGGGATCTTCAAATTGATTATATCTTTTTAGATCCCCCTTACCGTAAAACAGAATATTACGATTTATTAAGTACATTAATAGAAAATGATAAATTATCAAAAGATGCCATTATCGTATGTGAACATGCAGTTGAAGTAAGTTTGCCATCGAATTATGGTCCATATCAATTAACTCGTCAAGAAACATATGGTAGTACGATCATTTCAATTTATCGGTCTACTCATATGTAATTGATAAAGGGAAGAAGGAGAAACCATTGTCTGAAAAAATTGCAGTTGTACCAGGTAGTTTTGATCCGATTACGAATGGACATTTAGATATTATTAAACGGGCAGCGGATGTATTTGATATTATTTATGTAGCCGTTTTAAACAATTCATCAAAAAATCCACTTTTTTCAATTGATGAAAGAATGGACCTTATTCAAGAGGTAACAAAGGATATTCCGAATGTGCGCATTGAAAGTTCATCTGGATTACTAATCGATTACGCCCGAGCAAAAAATGCGAAGGCCATTGTTCGTGGTTTACGGGCTATATCAGATTTTGAGTATGAGATGCAAATTACTTCGATGAATAAGTTTTTAGATGAATCGATTGAAACCTTTTTCATTATGACAAAAAATCAATATTCATTTTTAAGTTCAAGTATTGTGAAAGAAGTAGCCCGCTATGGTGGAGTTGTCTCTGGACTAGTTCCTGAAGTCATTGAAAAGGCATTAATCGAAAAATATAGTCAACAATAAATAAAATCGACAAAATCACAAAGATGATTTTGTCGATTTTTTTATAGAAATAGTAGGTAGAAAAGGGTTGGAATAAGAAGGGTATAGCAAAGTCTCATGAAAAAGTATGGTTTTAACGACAGTTTCTCCGTTTTTGCAATAACAGCAACTTGCATATGAATGCTTAAACTTTGACTAGTTAAAAAAGTTGCTAAAATTACTAGAAGTAAGGTTGGTTGATTCGAAAATAGTTCTTGTCCAATTTTTAAACCGTTTGTCATCTCTAGCATTGCTGCTATAAGAAGCATCAGATTATTATGTATGTCTGGGAAAAAGCTTTTAACAGAATGCATGACAACCGTGTAAATCGTCGTGAAAAAAATAATGGTAGATCCAACGACTAATACAGTCGGTATACTATCTTTAATACTGCTAGTAAAAGGATTCAATTGGTTACTAGGTGGAACAGCAGAAGTAAAGTCGCTTTCCTTTTCTCGACGACAGTAATAGTAAGCTCCGGTTAAAATAATGATCGAAACGGCATGATATAAAATTAAAAATTTCCAGCTAAATGCAGTATTATTTAATAAATCGTTCCCAACAAAGCCTAAAACGAATAATGGGCTTGGACTATGACAAATACTTAAAAGGATGTTTGCTTCACGAAGGGAAATTTGATTGCTTTTTTTCAAATAAGTAATAGTCGCAGCACCAGTTGGAAAACCACCAAGGGCACTAATACCATAAGTTTTAAAATATAATTTGAATCTAGAAGAAGATTTACTTTTTGTTGGTGTTAATCGTATAAACCATTGGGTTAATATTAAATATGGCAATAGATATGGAAAGAGTGCCTCCATAAAAAGTTCTACCCCTAAATCCGTACCTTCATGGGCGATTCCTGGGAAAAGTAGTAGCAAGCAAATCAACAATATACAAATCAATAGATAAAGTAGTGGAATAAGCATCATCTCTTTTCAAATTTTTGTTTTCCATTTAAGCAAATGCTAAACTAATATATGCGACACTTGAATAAAATAGTCTATAAAAGGTAACTTCAGGAGGTGCCATACATATTGAATAAATCCCTTGTTTATTTAATTATCTCGCTTATCATTGTGTTTTTTCTCAGCTTCTATAAGCTGGACTACTATATTATGAAACCTGGAAGTGCCTATGATGTAAGTGAATTTGTTACGGTGGAAGACGGAGATAAAAATCATGAAGGAACAATGAGCTTAATGACGGTAGCAATGGCTCCAGCAACACCTCTTACATATGCGATCGCCTATTTCAAAGACTTTGAAGAAATTTACAAAGAAGAAGAAGTTCGACAAGAGGAAGAGGACGATGAAGAATATAGTGTTCGGCAGCTTAAGTTAATGACGGATTCTCAATTTAATGCCCTTTATATTGCTTTTCAAAGAGCAAAATTACCTTATACGATCGAGTATCATGGGGTAACGGTATTAAATGTTTTAAAAGATGGAGCAGCAGATGGTGAATTACATGCAGGTGATGAAATTGTTGAAGTGGATGGTCAGTTAATTGAAAAGGCACAGGAACTTACAAATATATTAAGTAAGAAGAAAGAAAATGACAAAGTACATCTTGTCATCGATCGTAACGATGAATTATTGGATCGGACTGTTTCATTAAAACCAATTCCTGGTGCAGAAAATAATCGGGTCGGGATTGGAATTACTTATTCTGAAAGTAAACTTATTAAAACTGAACCGAATGTGAAAGTAAATACTGAAAATATTGGTGGTCCTTCAGCGGGGTTAATGTTTACATTGGAAATATTAAACCAACTGCTCGATGAAGATTTAACAAAAGGTTATCATATTGCGGGTACCGGTGAAATGAATGAAGATGGCACTGTTGGACGTATAGGTGGTATTGAGAAGAAAGTAGTAGCAGCAGATGAAGACGGAATCGAAATCTTTTTTGCTCCTGATGATGAAATAACCGATGAAATGCGTCATGCCGATCCGGATATAAAATCAAATTATGAAGCTGCTGTTGAAACAGCTAAAACAATCGGTACAGATATGGAAATTGTACCAGTTAAAACGATTGATGATGCTTTAGAATATTTAGAACAACTAAAACCAAAAAAAGGATGACATTATTGTCATCCCTTTTTAATATTTTTTATAAACGAATAGGGGGAGTTTGATAATCCTTTGCTATCTTTTCTTTCGTTGATAATTCCACTCCTAGTGCATACATATCGGTTGCGCGGATGTCTAATGCAAGCATTGGGTCTTTAACAGAAGCAACTCGGCTTATTAATGGAAGGGTGAATTGTTTTTTCTTTTCCGATAAATAAGCTTGTCCAGTTGTTGTCATACCTAATAAGCGAATATAAGATGGTTTAGAAGATTGATGAAGCTGTTCCTTCGTTATCCCAGTATAAATATGAGTAAGCATTCTTTGAAGCCTTGTCCAAGTGTACCTTTTTGATTTCACATTGTTCATAAAGTCGAAAAAGGAATCACTTTTTTTAGCAGCTTTTATTAGTGCATGTTCAATTCCTTCAGATACATCGGCGAATTGGGTTAACTGTTCTGGGGTATTTCTCAAAATAGCGTAACGCAAGTATGACCATAATGATTCCCAATGGATAAATGTATGATATTGATTGTTCCAATTTTCCAGTTGTAAATAGGTTTCAGAAGGGACGTATTTTTTCACCCTTTGTAATAATTGTTCTTCAAAAATGGCTTTTCGAATTCCAGTTGCACTAGCAATGGATGAATTGACATTGATGCTATCGTGATAGCCTGCTTGAATACGTTGAATGGTTGACGGTTCAATGGATAAATTCAATCGTTTCGCCGCTTCGATGTAGTGATAGCCTAAAATGTTATTTGGCTGAGATAAATCAATTGTTGCTTTTGATACTTTTTGTCGCAGTTGCTCGTATGCCATATATAAACTTTGGGGATAACTAATCCCAGTTGTAACAAACTGTTTTATTAGCGAGTTGTATTCCTCTTCATGGGCTTTAATTAAATGATACGTATTGAAAAATGGTTCAATAGTGCCTTCTTCACTTCCGAAAGTAAAAGTTTCACATCCAATTGCATTTAAAAGCGTTATAGCCCCTTCTGCAAAGTGGGTAGCATGTCCAGTGCTAAAAACATAAGGAAGTTCGATAACAAGATCTATACCATTTTGTAATGCCATTTTTGTTCGATGCCATTTATCAACGAGAGACGGCTCACCTCGTTGTAAAAAATGTCCACTCATCACAGCAATGACGACATCGGCATTGGATTGATTTTTTGATTGTTTTGCATGATAAAGGTGTCCGTTATGAAACGGATTATATTCAACAACAACGCCGACTGCTTTCATTTGCTACACTCCTAAAAATCATTTTTTCCTACTATCAATTTATAAAAATTATAGTACTCATTTTGTCTAGTGACAAGAAAATATCTTGACATCTAAAAATACACATTATATAATCAACATTGTTGTCTCGAGGTGATTAATGAATGAAATGGTCAATTCATCAATTATCGAAGTATCGCCAAAATGGGATGCCGATAGATGCAGAAGTACAATTGGATGATGTAATGAAACGAAACAAAGATATTCGTCATATTTCACCCGTTCATGTAAAAGGACACTGTACTTTCGGTGCATCGCAAATGACATGTCAATTTACGATGACAGCGACATTAACTCTTCCTGAATCTAGAACTTGGGAAGATGTTGAATATCCAATTGAAGTCGATGCAGTTGAGGTTTTCAGCTGGATAGATCCTGAACATCGTGGTCATGACGATGAAGATATACATTATATTGATGGTGAAGTAATCGACTTAAAACCAGTACTAGAAGAACTTGTACTTCTTGAAGTACCGATGCAAGTATTTAAAGAGGATACGGAAGGAAAAGTACAAGGCGGTAAAGGCTGGAGCTATTCAACTGATGAAGATGTTGCTCGTCAAAAGGAAAATGACGAACCAAAAGTGGATCCAAGACTTGCTGATTTAGCTAAGTATTTTGATCAAACAGATGAATAGATAATCTGTAAGGAGGTGCCAATAATGGCTGTACCATTTAGAAGAACTTCTAAAACTGCAAAAAGAAAGCGTCGTACGCATTTCAAATTATCTGTACCTGGTATGGTAGCATGCCCAAACTGTGGCGAAGCAACATTAGCTCACCACGTTTGTAAAGCTTGTGGACACTACAAAGGTAAAGAAGTAGTTAGTAAATAATTCAGTATTTACTAATGATAAGGCTATTAGAGAGACCATGGCTCTCTAATAGCCTTTTTTAGTTGTTTAAATAAATGAAAGTATAAAACAAAAGGAATTCCTATATTAGAAACTCCCTTGTAAATTATAGACAGCTCCTTTACTATTTTAATGGAATAGGTTCATTTTAAAGGGGATGTTTAGTTGTGGCTTACAAAATGGAGAACAATGATGGGATTGTAACCTTTACGATTGATCGACAAGAAAAAAGAAATGCGGTCAATGATAAAGTGATGGAAGGATTAAAAGAAACGATTTCATATATCAAACATCAACAAGATGTTCGTTTTTTAGTCGTAACGGGTAGCGGTGAAAAAGCCTTTTGCTCTGGTGGAGATTTGTCTGAATTTCATAGTCTTCATACTGAAGAAGAAGCCTTTAGTATGCTTAGTAAAATGGGACATATTTTATATGACTTAGCTACTTTACGTGTGCCAACGATTGCCCTTGTTAACGGAGCGGCGGTTGGTGGAGGGTGTGAAATTGCAACGGCTTGTGATTTTCGTCTCGTTGCTAGTCATGTTAAATGTGGATTTATTCAAGGAACTCTATCGATCACAAGTGGTTGGGGTGGAGGAACTTATCTATTTGAAAGAGGTTTACGACATGACCACGCTTTAAAAATGCTAATAGACGCTAAAAGTTATAACGCACAACGTTTATATGAAATGGGTTGGGCGTCAGTCGTATTTGAAGGTTCAAAGGAAAAAGCCCTTGAAAATTTCATTGTTGATATGAGGGAAATACATCCATCCGTCCACCAAGCGTATAAAGAGATACAACTTCGAAATTGGAAAGAAAAAAATATGTATGAACGCGTGATGGAAGAGATTCGATTATGTGCAAAACTATGGGAAAGTGACGCTCATAATGAAGCTGTTCAACGCTTTTTAAATAAATCAAAATAGTGAATGCGCCCTCGTGTAGAGAGGCGTTTTTATTTTTTGTTTTTATATAGAAAGGGAGTAGAAAGAAATTAATAGGTCTCAACCTATTTTTCTATGATTGTTATTCTATTTAATCTATTGACCTGCATATAGTAGTAAAAAATGAGAGGTGATAGAAATGGATGGAAAAAGACGTAAAGATCAGTGGACAGCAGATGACGATGAAAAATTAGCTGAAATCGTTATTCAAGCTGTTCAAAATGGTAAAACACAACTTGAAGCATTTGCTGAAGCGGCGAGTGTATTAAATCGTACAAAACAAGCGTGCGGTTTTCGATGGAATAAAACATTACGTCAACAATATGGCCAAATGTTAAATAGTGTGAGAAAGCGTCCGAAGCAATTAATGCGCAGCCATTTAAAACTAGCACTTAGTAGTTTTGATGAATTAACAGAAGCATATAATGAACTAGAAATAAAATATCGGGAATTACAAACTGAACATGAAAGAATTTTAAAATGGCTACAACAAGGGGCAAGCTTCATCGAACATCAAAAATAAATGTTTGAAAATTTATTTTTGAATTAAATAAAATGTTGAATAGATAGGCAATACCGGATTTTTATTCCAATCTTTTATTTGAGAACATTAAGAGGGAAATATGTATTTTCTTTTGTTCTTTTTGGCAAAAGAGATTGCAACAGGTTCATGCATTCATGGATTTATTTACTTTATTAATAGTAGACAAAAAGTTTCATCGGAATAGTTTGTCTACTGATTTATCTATGCATTTAAAAAGGAATAACAAACAAATTACATTACCGTATCGAAAAAATCCGGTATAATAGTAAAAAATACAAGGTCTGCCTCATCGGGTAGACCTTTACTTTTCGTTCGTAATAGGAGGTGACGATTTGGATATTATTGTGATTGGAGCTGGTTCGGTCGGTATGTTAGTTGCCAGCTTTTTATCAGAATGCAATGACACTGTAAAGTTAATCGTTCGTAGAGAAAACCAAGCAGAACAACTTTTACGGCATGGCTTAGTACGGAAAAATTTAGATGGTACAATGACCAAAACAAAAGTCCAAGTAGCAATGGATTTAGAAGGTATTTCAAAACAATCGATTGTTATAATTGCAGTGAAATATGGGGAATTAAATCAAATTTATCCTATACTTCGTACCATCCATGAAGATATCCCACTCCTCTTTTTACAAAATGGTTTAGCCCACTTAGAAGAAGCAGTTCAACTACCACAGAAAACAATCGCCTTTGGTTCTTGTCAGTTCGGTGCTGAAAGGGAAAATGATTATACGATCGTACATCGAGGACAAGGTGTTTTAAAAATTGCTATGGAAAGGGGCACGGCAACACCGTTTCATTTATTTTCACAAAAAACGAATGAATTATTTCAAGTTACTTTTGTAGAAAATGTAGAAGACATGCTATTCGAAAAAGCTTTATTGAATTGTTTTATCAATCCGTTAACCGCAATTTTGCGAGTGAAAAATGGTATGTTAATAGAAAATCCACATACCTATAAATTATTGGAGAAATTATATAATGAGCTTATGATTGCTTTTCCGGAGAAAAAAGCCATATTTCCTTTTGAAGAAGTGGAAAAGTTATGTAGGAAAACAGCTATAAACACTTCATCCATGTTAGCGGACATTTTACATAAAAGACCGACGGAAATTGATACAATTGTTGGAGCGGTTTTAAAAAGAGCAGCAAAAAGAGGGAAAACTTTACCGATATTAACTACACTATATCATTTAATAGTAGCGATAGAAGAGAGCGGTGAGAAAATGTGAAAACAATGATTCAATACATCGTAAGTACAATTATATTTTTCCCTATCATTTTGTTTTTCTTTACATATGTTATTTGGCGAAAACGTAAAAAGAGTAATATTCAATCGATAGGAAGGGCATCGGATGTTACGACCTTCGTATTGTTTTTCTCAGTTCCCCTTTCGATTTCTAGTTTATGGGGAGGAAATTATAGTGGAATCGTCTTTATAGTGGCTATTTTTATTGCCATAATTTTTACATACATAGATTGGCGTACGAAAAAGGAAATAAAAATTTTATCGTTGTTTAAAAAAATATGGCGATTATTCTTCATTTTATTAACCCTTTCCTATTTCGTTATTTGGATTGTAGGATTAATTCAAAGTATAATAAACTATGTCATGATTTAAAATAAGCATTTTCTTTTGAAGAACTTGATGGAAGGTTTACAATATAGAAAGTGAATTATAAATATAACAGATTAGATAGAAATTAGAACATCTTTTAGATAACTGTTCAATGAATAGAGGAGATATTTTTTATGAGGCTGGAACAGATTGAACTACCAGTTAATAATCAATTATTAGATGATTATTGGTCTGGAAGTGAAAAATTAAAACCATTTTATGAGTATGAGTATAATGATGAATCATTTATTACTCGATTCAATTATTTAAAATCAAAATATTACGAAACAAAAGAGTTAAGTAAAATTATTCGCTCTTATATGGAACCTCTAGGTATTTCCAATAAAATTGAAGAAAATTTAAGTGCCCTTGAAAATGGTTCAGTTGCTATAGTAGGTGGACAACAAGCTGGAATATTAACAGGTCCCTTATACTCTATTCATAAAGCAATTTCCGTTATTTTGTTAGCGAAAGAGCAAAGTGAAAAATTAAACGAAAGAGTTGTGCCGATTTTTTGGATTGCTGGCGAGGATCACGATTTAGATGAAATTAATCATACTTATACAATCGTCAATGGGGCTCCGAAGAAAAGGGTTTATCATGAACGATCAAATAAAAAGACGATGGCCTCAACAACTCCGATTCGCCAAGATGAAATGCGTCAATTGTTGAATAAAATTTTCCAAGATTTCGGTGAAACGGCATATACACATGATCTATATAAATCATGTCTTCAACAACTCGAAAAAAGTGAAACATTCACTGATTTCTTTGCGCGACTGATGAATGAATTTTTTAAAACCGAAGGCCTTTTAATGGTTGATGCCGCATACACACCATTCCGCCAATATGAATCGTCTTATTTTGTGAAAATCATTGAGCAAAACGAGAAAATTGCAAAGGCAGTAGTGGACAAGGAACGGTTATTACATAATGAAGGTTTTGGTACTCCAATTAATGCAACGGTAACGAATGCCAACCTTTTTTATGTGCAAGAAGGTGAGCGCTATTTATTAGAAAGAAAGGACCATTATTACCAAGATTCAACTGGACTTATAAAACTTTCTGAAGAACAACTCTTAAATGTTGCGAAAACAAAACCGGAACAGTTAAGTAATAACGTTGTGACAAGACCTTTAATGCAAGAAATGACCATTCCTGTATTAGCTTTCGTTGGGGGCCCTGGAGAATTAGCATATTGGGGAACTTTGAAAGATGCATTTTATGCAATGGATTTACAAATGCCTATATTGGCACCGAGGTTAAATATTACTTTAGTGGATCGAAAAGTAGATCAACTACTATCAGCGTATGAATTATCTGTCCCAGAAGTTCTATTAGGAAAAGCGCAAAGTTTGAAGGCGCAATATATCGAAAGTGTTCAAGATTTGGAAGCAAAAAAGCAAATTGAACATGTACACCAATTATTAAAAGAACAATATGAAAAATTAAATAGCCATTTGAATACCCAGGATTTAAATTTACATGCGATTGTAGAGAAAAATTTAAAATATCATAAAGTACAACTGAACTATTTAAGTAAAAAAATTGAGCAGCAAGTGTTCAATAAACACGAAAAGATCATTCGTCAGTTTGATTTAATCAACGCAGAGATCTATCCGAATGATAATTTCCAAGAAAGAGTTTATAACCCTTATCAATATTTGAACAGTTATGGACCGAATTTTATACAGGATTTATGTGCTTTACCTTTGTCGATTTCACGTAATCATTATGTCATTCATCTGTAATATACGATCCTTTTTTTATGATACTGTTCCAAAAGTTAGCATTTTAACTTTTGGAACAGTTTTTTTATGTCTAAATACCTAAAAACGGACCTAATTTGCAGAGGTGGAATGGATTTGATAAGTAAAAAGTTGTCTATGAATGTTGAAATGTCTTAGATTGTTGAGTCGAATTTCATAAAACGGAAAATGTAGAAAAGTACTATATACATAAATTATAAAAAGTTCTTAACAATCTCTTTAAAAATGTGGAGGAAAGTGGGGGAATGTGGTACATTATTTACTAAAGTGGGGTGAGTAGCATGTTCATGGGAGAATATCAACATTCCGTTGATGCAAAAGGACGACTAATTATACCTTCCAAATTCCGTGAAGAATTAGGGAATACTTTTGTTATTACTCGCGGACTTGATAACTGTCTATTTGGATATCCTATGGATGAATGGCGAAAACTCGAAGAAAAATTAAAAGAATTGCCTATGACAAAAAAAGATGCTCGTGCCTTTGCACGTTTCTTCTTTTCAGGTGCAACAGAAGTTGAAATTGATAAACAAGGAAGAATTAATATCCCATCCACACTCGCTACTTACGCAAAACTTGAAAAAGAATGTGTTGTACTAGGTGTATCAAGTAAAATTGAGATTTGGGCAAAGGATTCTTGGGAATCTTATTTCAACGAAGCAGAGGATTCTTTTAATGAAATTGCAGAAAATTTAATTGGCTTTGACTTCTAGTTAAGGTATGAGCCAAAAAGGAGTAATGGTTTATGTTCGATCATACAACCGTATTATTAAAAGAAACTGTTGATGGATTGAACATCAATCCACATGGTTACTATGTGGATTGTACTTTAGGAGGCGCTGGACATAGCGAATACTTAGTACAGCAATTATCATCAGAAGGAAGACTTATTTGTTTTGACCAAGATATGATAGCGATTGAAAATGCGAAAATTCGATTAGCAAATTATTTGGATCGTATTATCTTTGTTCATTCAAACTTCCGCTATGTCAAAGAGGAATTGAAAAAAATTAATATTGAAAAAATTGATGGTATTTTATATGACCTAGGTGTTTCTTCACCCCAGTTAGATACACCTGAACGCGGGTTTAGTTATCATCATGATGCACCTTTAGATATGCGTATGGATCAAACGGCGGAACTTACTGCCTTTCATGTAGTAAATAAGTGGTCTTATGAAGATTTAGTTCGTATTTTTTTCCGTTACGGGGAAGAAAAGTTTTCGAAACAAATTGCTCGCAAAATTGAAGAAGCTAGAAAAGTTGCTCCAATTGAAACAACGGGTCAGCTTGTTGAACTAATTAAAGAAGGAATTCCAGCCCCAGCCCGAAGAAAGGGTGGACATCCAGCTAAACGAGTTTTTCAAGCTATACGTATAGCTGTAAATGATGAGCTAGGTGCAGCTGAAGATTCACTTGTAGATGCAATCGAATTGTTGAAAGTTGGTGGAAGAATAAGTGTCATCACTTTCCATTCTTTAGAAGACCGTTTAACAAAATCGATTTTTAAAGAGGCTTCATCACTTCCTGATTTACCACCTGGTTTACCTGTTATTCCAGAAGAGTTTAAACCAACATTAAAACTGGTGACTAGAAAGCCGATTGTCCCTTCAGAGGAGGAACTTGAGGCAAATAATCGTTCACGCTCGGCCAAGCTTCGAATCGCTGAAAAAATAAATGAAAAAGGACGTGGGTAAATGGCAGTACGTGTTAGGCAAGATTCGTATATTCAACAGCCAGTAGTTCCTGAACATCAACAGCCCCAAAAACAACAAAGTAAAAGAAAAAAATCAAGAATTACGGCTAAAGAAAAGTTTTTATATATTGCATTTGTTGCCATCGTTGCTGTATTGGCTGTTTCGATATTACATAAGCAAAGTTCAATCCAGCAAACGTCGATGGAAATACAGGAGATTGAATCTCAAATTTCTGAAATTGAAAAACAAAATGTTGACTTGAAAGTTCAAGTTAGTGAGTTATCTACGTATGAACGAATTTGGGAAAAAGCAAAAGCACTCGGTTTGACTCTTAATGAGAACAATGTAAAGGTAGTGCCGGGAGAATGAAAAAAAAGAGATTTCGATTCCAATGGGGAGCCTTTCTAATGTTTATTATTTATGGAGGGCTCTTTTTTTCATTATTTATACGAATTTTTACTATCCAAGCAACGGGAGAAGTGAATGGACATCAATTAGAAGCAAGGGCTGCAGCATTATATGAAAAGGAAGCGGTTCTAACGGCAGATCGGGGAAAAATATTAGATCGTAATGGCAGTGTCATAGCAGAAGATACATTAAGTTACAGGTTAATTGCAGTTGTCAGTCCGAAAGCAACTACGAAAAAAGACGACCCACAACATGTAGTAGATCTTGAAAAGACAGCTAAAGTATTATCTGAACATATAGCTATGGAAGAATCGGATATCTATGAAATTTTGAAAGAAGGAGTTTCAAAAGAAAGATGGCAAGTAGAGTTTGGTTCAGCTGGTCGTAGTATTAGCCATGAAGTAATGAATGCGATTAAAAAAGAAGATTTACCAGGCATTGTTTTTGCCAGCGATACTAATCGATATTATCCAAATGGTCCTTTTGCTTCCCATTTAATTGGTTTTGCCTTAAAAGAAGAACAAAAGGATGGTTCCTTTAAAACAGTAGGTAAAATGGGCTTAGAATATATTTATGATAAGGAGTTACAAGGGGAAAACGGCTCCGTTCATTATGAAAGTGATCTATTTGGATACTTACTTCCAAACTCTGAAAAGATGGTTCAACCGGCGAAAGACGGAGATGATATCTATCTTACTTTAGATAAAACGATTCAAAATTTTTTAGAAGAAGCGATGACAGACGTGTATAAAGACTACAACCCTGAGTCGATGGTAGCTATAGTCGCAGATCCGAAAACGGGTGAAATATTAGCAATGTCCCAACGGCCAACCTTTGACCCGGATACAAGAGGGGGGTTAGATTCTTGGACAAATGAAGTAATTGAGTCTGCTATAGAACCTGGTTCAACGATGAAAACTTTCACACTAGCGACTGCCATAGAGACTGGAAAATGGAAACCAAATGCACAATACCAGTCTGGTAGTTATACCATTTTAGATAGAACGATTCGTGACCATAACCAAGTAGGTTGGGGGAAAATTAGCTATTTAGAAGGATTTCAACGTTCATCTAATACAGCTATGGCTAACTTATTAGAAGATATCGGAAACGAAACGCTAATTGATTATTTTAAAAAATTCGGTTTTGGTAAAAAGACTGATATTGGGTTACCAAATGAGGCATCAGGTACACTACTAACGAATTATCCAGTAAACTATGTGACAACATCCTATGGTCAAGGTTCAACAGCAACTCCTATACAGCTTGTCCAGGCAATGACGGCCATTGCAAATGACGGCAAAATGATGCAACCATATGTGATTGATAAAATAGTAGATTCCAATACAGGTAAAGTGATTCAAGAAGAAAAGTCAAAAGTAAAAGGTGAACCTATTTCGAAAGAGACGGCAAAACAAGTTCGTGAAGTACTAGCTTCTACGGTTACAGCTGAAGCAGGGACGGCAAAACGATTTGCCATTGAAGGCTATGAGGTAGCAGGTAAAACTGGGACTGCATGGATTGCTGATACCGATGGCTCTGGATATTTAACAGGAAAAAACAATTATTTATATTCCTTCTTAGGAATGGCACCTGCCGATGACCCGCAACTCATTGTCTATGTAGCCGTGAAACGACCTAAATTAAAATTAACCGAGGCTGGTTCTGAACCAGTAGCAAAAGTATTCACTTCGGTTATGGAAAATAGTTTAAAATATTTAAATATTAATCCTGAAGATGCAGTAGAAGTACAAACAGAATCAATGGGAAATTATGTTGGTAATGATGCGGAAAAAGTTCAGACAGCATTAACGAATGAAGGGTTAACACCGATTATTATTGGTGAAGGTGGAAAAATAACCGACCAATATCCTAAAGAAGGTTTATCTATTCCAAAAGGTAGTTTAATATTTTTAAAGACTGATGGAGCCATTACCCTTCCGTCCTTTGATAATTGGTCTTTACGAAATGTATTAGTCTATAAACAAATGTCCGGTTTACGAATAGAAGTTGCAGGAGAAGGGTTTGTAACAAGTCAAAGTGTTTCTCCAAATACTGTAATAGCTGATGATTCACCAATTGTTATTCAGTTGAAGACACCAGAAGAAGTATACTCAGCGAAAGAGGAAAAAACGGAGGAAGGTGAAGACTTACCGCAAGATTAACAAAACCTTTTCGAATAGAAGTTGTTTTTATTTCATACTTTGTTAAAAACGAGGTGTGAATGTCGAATGAAGTGGATTTCTACCATTTCAAAAAAAAGGTTAAAGTTAATCATATTTGGTTTTGTACTTTTTGGTTTAGCAGTTGTCGTTCGATTGTTTTATGTCCAAGTCATCCAGCATGACAAACTAACAGAATTGGCGAAAGAAAACTGGGACCGGGAAATTCCCTTTGCATCTGAAAGAGGGGAAATTGTAGATCGTACTGGAAAAGTTATCGTTACGAATAAACTGGCTCCAACCCTTTATTTTATGCCAGCTCAAAATGATAATATCGAAGAAGCAGCAAATCAAATTGCTTCCGTTTTAAAGTTAGATCCGAAAAAATTATACGAAAAAATGAACACTAGAGATTACTTGGTGAAACTAGCCCCTGAAGCAAAAAACATTACGTATGAACAAGCTGTACAAATTCAAGGCCTTAAAATTGATGGCTTATATAGTGGTGTCGATTATGTACGACATTATCCATATGGGAGTTTACTATCTAGATTTTTAGGTTTTACAGGGTATGATACACAGGGGCTAGCTGGTATTGAATATCAATACGATAAACTACTCACATCAAAAGATGCGGCAATTCGTCTTTTTACAGATGCACAGGGGAATTCCTTACCCCACGTTGATGATGAGTGGCGGGAAGGCGAGCAAGGTGCTACCGTTGAGCTGACGATTGATTTGGAAGTTCAAGAAGTTGTTGAGCGGGAATTATCCCAGGCGATGGAAAAATACAATGCAGATCAAGCACTAGCAATTGCGATGGATGTCAATACTGGAGAAATACTAGCACTTTCATCTTATCCTACATACGATCCTTCAAATTTTGAAGAAACAGATCAATCGATATACAATCGCAACTTACCTGTTTGGATGACCTATGAACCAGGTTCGACTTTTAAAATCATTACGTTAAGTGCTGCCTTGGAAGAAGATGTAGTTGATTTAGAAAATGATATGTTTTATGACAAAGGTTATACAATCGTGGAAGATTCAAGACTTCGTTGTTGGAAAAGGGAAGGACATGGTAGTGAAACATTTTTAGAAGTCGTCGAAAATTCTTGTAACCCTGGATTTATTGAAATGGGACAACGGGTAGGGGCGACAAAATTACTTCAATATATTAAAGATTTTGGCTTTGGGGAACCTACTGGATCGAACATTGCTGGTGAGGCATCTGGAATTTTATTCTCAGAAGAATCTTTCGGACCAGTGGAGCATGCCACGACCTCCTTCGGTCAAGGGATTGCCGTCACACCAATCCAGCAAGTACAAGCCGTTGCAGCAGCTGTAAACGGTGGGAAACTTTTTACACCTTATGTTGTATCACGAGTGTATGATTCGGAGTCTGGTAACACAATACTTGAAAGTAAACCTGAATTAAAAAGAAACGTTATAAGTGAAGAAACGTCAAAAAAAGTCCGGGAAGCCCTTGAGTCTGTCGTTGCTAATGGTTCAGGTCGTCAAGCTTACCGGGATGGTCTACGTATTGGTGGCAAAACGGGGACTGCCCAAAAAGTTGAGGATGGACGTTATAAAGACGGTGAATATATCGTATCATTTATAGGATTTGCCCCTGCGGATAATCCGGAAGTTGTTGTGTATGTTGCGATTGATAATCCAAAAAGTTCAGTTGTATTTGGTAGTACAATTGCAGCTCCAATCGTTGGTCAAATCATTGAGGACATTGCACCTGAAATCGGATTAGAAGTAGATCGAGAAGGACAACTTGAAAAACAATATCGTTGGGGAGATCCAATTACGGAGCGAGTTCCTAATTTAGTCGGTTACACATTAGATGAAATCATGGAATTACAATATCCATTCAATATTGAAATACACGGAGATGGAAAGAAAGTTACTTCCCAATTACCAGAAGCAGAGAATATTATTCAACAAGATGGTACAATCCATCTTTATTTAGAAGAAAACTAATCTTTAAAAATGGAAAGAAAACATCTATTATTAGGATGAATCATTTAAGAATGAACAGAATTAAAGGAGATTTATCATGACAATTACAACAACAATAACCATTCTAGCAATTTCATTTATCGCTTCTGTGGTTCTAGCTCCAATATTAATCCCAATACTTAGACGATTAAAATTTGGACAGAGTATTCGAGAAGAAGGTCCCCAGTCTCATATGAAAAAGGCCGGTACCCCAACTATGGGTGGGATAATCTTTTTAATATCGATTATTGCTACGACGGTAATTGTTGGAAATATATTTAATCTATTTACAACACAATCAATCGTAATGATACTTGTATTAGCTGGTTTTGGTTTAATCGGATTTTTAGATGATGGCATTAAAGTTATCTTTAAACGAAACTTAGGTTTAACATCTTTACAAAAATTAATCGGTCAAATTATTATTTCAATTGCTGCATTCCTATTATTACGTTTAGGTTCATTTGATACTTCCGTCGGTATACCGTTTACAGACTGGTCAATTGATTTAGGAATTTTATATGTAGCCTTCTTAATATTCTGGTTAGTAGGCTTTTCAAATGCAGTCAACTTAACAGACGGATTAGACGGATTAGTGGCAGGCACAGCATCCATCGCCTTTGCGGCATATGGAGTTATTGCCCTTTATAATGAACAAGCTGATGTAGCGCTATTTACTTTTGCAGTTACCGGCGCATTGCTAGGGTTCTTACTTTTTAATGCAAACCCAGCAAAAGTATTTATGGGGGATACGGGCTCCTTAGCATTAGGTGGAGCCCTTGCCCTCGTTTCGATACTTGTAAAAGAAGAATTGCTACTTCTTTTAGTTGGATTAGTTTTTGTCATTGAAACGTTATCTGTCATTTTACAAGTTGCAAGTTTCAAGTTACGTGGCAAACGTATTTTCAAAATGAGTCCAATTCACCACCATTTTGAATTGTCAGGATGGTCAGAACGTAAAGTAGTCGGCGTATTTTGGACGACAGCTTTAGTTGTAGCATTAATTGCAGTTGTATCGGAGGCATTACTATGATTCCATATTCAAAATTACAGCATAAAAAAGTATTAGTTTTAGGATTAGCAAAAAGTGGCGTAGCTGCTGCAGAGTTACTACATCAGTTAGGAGCTTTTGTAACAGTAAATGATTCCAAATCCTTTGATGAAAATCCCCAAGCCCAAGGGTTATTAAAAAAGGGAATTACCGTCATTTGTGGTCGTCACCCTGAAGATTTATTAGATGAAGGTTTTGAGTTGCTTGTAAAAAATCCAGGTATTCCTTATTCAAATCCGATTGTATCGGATGCTATCCATCGTGGAATTCCGGTTATTACGGAAGTAGAACTTGCTTATTTAGTAAGTGAAGCACCAATCATTGGGATAACAGGCACAAACGGAAAAACAACGACGACAACGTTAATATTTGAAATGTTAAATCGTGGTTCAAGAAATCCCTTAATTGCGGGGAATATCGGCACCGTTGCTTGTGGCGTTGCAGCAGAAGCAACGAAAGAAAATGTTATCGTTACGGAACTATCTTCTTTCCAATTAATGGGGACAATTGAATTTAAACCGGACATCGCTATTTTAATGAATTTATATGATGCCCATTTAGATTATCATGGTACTTTTGAACAATATGTTGAAGCGAAATATGCCATTACAAACAATCAAGATGAGGAAGATTGGTTTATTTATAATGCCGATCAAGAAATTGTTAATCAGCTTGCTATGAAATCGAGAGCTAAAAAAGTTCCTTTTAGTACGAATGGACGTTCAGAAGAGGGAATTAGTGCAGATGAAACGGCGATTTATTGGCAAGGTGAATTTTACTTGGATCGAGCATCCATTGCTCTTCCAGGAAAACATAATTTAGAAAACATTTTAGCTGCCGTCGCTACATGCATTTTATATGGATGTGATAAACAGGCTATTGAAGAAGTATTAAAAACCTTTACTGGTGTTCGACACCGTACTCAATTTGTACGGGAATGGAATGGCCGTAAAATATACAACGATTCAAAGGCAACGAATTGTTTAGCAACGAAAGTGGCGTTAGAAGCATTCGATCAACCAACTGTTTTAATAGCTGGTGGATTAGAACGAGGACACTCTTTTGAAGAATTACGTCTAGCCATGAATCATGTAAAAGGTGTAGTTGCATTTGGAGAAACTGGTAAACGCTTTATAGAATTTGCTCAATCTTGTGGAATAAGCGAGACAATACTAGCGGAAAATGTGGAGGATGCAGTTCCAAAAGCTGCCTCCATATCAGAAAGTGGTGATGTCATTCTACTTTCACCTGCTTGCGCTAGTTGGGATCAATATAAAAGTTTTGAAGTTAGAGGCGACTTGTTCATTGAAGCTGTCATGAAACTTTAGTTTTAATCCCTCCAAATTGTAATAACATTAGTGCTTAGGAATTAAGATTTTCTAAGCACACCTCTTTTGTTTTTTTGATTTCTTAGTTCATAAGAGGAAAGGATGCCTTAACTGAAATTTACTTATAAGAGGCTCTTCATTATTTCTGCTTTCTTGTTGTCATTAATAGGAATTGTGTTTATTTTTTCTGCCGGTACATATTGGAGTTCTATTCATTATGAAGGCGAATTGCCGTTTTATATTAAACAAAGTATGTATCTTTTGCTTGCGATTATCGTCTTTATATTTGTAGCAAATATGCCGGTTTTTACTCGTGAAAAAACATGGATTACTCTATATGTACTATCTTTAATTTTATTAGTACTTGTTTTAATCCCTGGGATTGGTATTGTTCGAAACGGTTCACGTAGCTGGATAGGGCTTGGTCCTTTAACTATTCAACCTGCTGAGTTAGTTAAAATTACAACATTAATGTATTTAAGTTTTTTATTGAGTAAAGTAAAAAACAGTGAGAGAGTTGTTCAAATAAAGCACTTTTTAATCATTATTCTTCCTTGTGCATTAATCATGTTACAGCCTGATTTTGGTTCCGTATTTATTTTAGTTGTATCTGCATTTATTTTATTGTTTATCGCCAGATACCCTATTAAATTATACGTTGGATTTATTGTACTAGGAGTTGTTGGGTTAATTGGTTTAATAGCCTCTGCCCCCTATCGATTAAAAAGAATCGAAGCCTTTATAAATCCTTGGGAAGATCCTTTAGGAAGTGGCTTCCAAGCTGTTCAATCTTTGCTCGCAATCGGACCAGCAGGAATACTTGGACATGGGTTTCAAGAAAGCCGTCAAAAATTTTTATATTTACCAGAGCCACAAAATGATTTTATTTTCTCCATCATATTGGAGGAAATTGGGTTTCTAGGCGGTTGTTTCGTTTTAGTGTTATTTGGAATTTTCATTTATTCCGGTTGTGGACTGGCCATTCAAACTGTAAGAAGTTCCGACTTTTATGCTATTTCAGCTTTAGTAGGGATGGTTGGGTTTCAAGCTGCATTAAATATCGGCGTTGTCATTGGTCTTATCCCTGTAACAGGGGTGACATTACCGTTTATTAGTTATGGTGGGACGTCACTCATGATTATCTGGTTTGTTGTAGCCATTGTCGTTTGTTTCTCAAATCAATCAGAAGTTTATAAAGAATAAGTCTTTTAAACAGATTGACTTATAATGAGGCGATGGATATAAATGGGAAAAGGAGAGGGGGAGTAAAAATTATGGATAAAGTCATTGACATAGAAGAACGCATCCCAACATTACGAGAAAAACGTAGAAAGAGAACAAATAAAAAATTTATCACACTACTTTTATTGTTCTTTTTAACATTATTTTTACTCCTTTACTTTCAATCTTCCTATAGTGATATTAAGAATATTAATATTACCGGGTCCGAATTAGTAGAGGAAGATGTGTATTTAAAACAATCGGATTTAAAAGCTGGAGACTCGTTGTGGGGCTTTAAAACAAGTGATGTTGAGGAGAAGATTCTTGAAGAATACTGGGTAAAAGATGTGAATGTAAAAAGAAAATGGCTTTCCTCTGTTGAAATTGAAGTTGAAGAATATGAGAAGGTCGCCTATATTTCAATAGATAATGATCTGTACCCGATGTTGGAAAATGGAGAAATTTTCAAAGAATCAAGTTTTTCAGGTCCAATTGATGCTCCATTATTTTTAAATTTTGAAGATGAAAAGTTACGAAAAAAATTGTTAGTTGAGCTTTCAAAGTTAGACCCCACAGTTCTTTCGTTAATTTCTCAAATCAATTCAACGCCTTCGAGTGCTGATCCTTATGCTATTACCCTCTATATGAATGATGGTTACGAAGTTAGAGCTGAAATTACATCTCTAGCGAAAAAATTAAATTATTATCCTTCGATTGTTGCACAAATTGAAGGGGCTGGCCAATTTGAAAAGGGCATAATAGATATTGAAGTTGGTTCATATTACAAATCCTATCAAGATGAATATGCTCAATTTGACTTTGATATCGATGGGACAGAAGGACAAGATATCGAAGAACAGGAAGTGATGGCGGATGAAGAAACCACTTCACAATAATAAATTTACAAAAAAGCAGTTCATCGTACTCATTGTATGTATCGCAACAGGATTTATTATTGGCTATTCCTATAATTTGACAAAAGATAAAGCAAAAATGAACAATTCATATGTAGATCAAGAAGAATCCTACCGGGAAGACCTGATTGAACAACAGGAAAGAAATAAAGAGCTGGCTGAAGAATTAAACGATTTGCAAAATCAAATTAGAGACTATGAAAAAAGCATTGCTAAAAATGAAGACCAATATGAGGATTTAATAGAAGATGCTGAAAAACTTCGATTGCAACTGGGCTTGATACCAGTTAAAGGGGAAGGCATTAAAGTAACGTTAAAAGATAACGTATACGATCCAAATTCTACTAATCCAAATGACTATATTGTTCATGAAAGTCATGTTTTATCAGTGATTAATGAATTGAAAATTTCTGGCGCGGAGGCTATTTCCATTAATGGCCAAAGATTAAAGTCCAATTCCTATATTAAATGTAATGGACCAGTCATAACAATTGACGGTCACCAATTTCCAGCACCATTTGTTATAGAAGCAATTGGAAATGCTGAAACTTTAATGGCTTCTTTAAAAATTGTTGGTGGTGTTTTCGATCAATTATTGATGGATAATATTGTCGTAACAATGGAACAAAGCGATCGGATCCAAATGTCTTCCATTAATAATGAAATATAGTATTATTCGGGGACAAGCCTAAAAATAAGAGAATTGTTTAGGAGGGGAAACGATTGAATAAAAAAATAGTTACCCGAATAACGATTGTATCATTTATTGTAGGTTTGATGATTGCTGTTCAATACAATACAGTACAAAATCCAACAACGAGAGATACACGAGACATTTGGGCAATAAGACAAGAATTATCTGAAGAAAAAAAACGTCATTCGGAATTGTTATCCGAAATCGAAAGCTACAACGATTTGATTGAGGAATATGAAAATAATGAAAAAGAACAACAAGCCGATCTTTTAGAAAATACAGTGGAAGATCTAAATGAACAGGTTGGACTTACATCTGTCACTGGACCGGGTGTAATTTTAAATATATCACCGGCGATTGAGCTTATAAATTCCGGTTATTCCATTGAAAATATATCACCGGACCTTTTAATTCGCTTAGTAAACGAAATTTATCATTATAATGGTCTTTACGTGGAAATCGATGGACAACGACTTACCCATACTTCAGCAATCCGCGAAATTAATGGAGACACGACGGTGAATAGTGTTCCTATTGATACTGAAGTTGAAATGAAGGTAATCACCGATTCTTATGAGAAAGCCGAAAAACTTTATGGTTATTTATTTGCTTCAACATTCAAAGATGATTTTTACTTGGATAATTTAAATTTAACGATTAATAAAGCACAATCAGACATTACTATTGCTCCCTATGACGGGAAATTATCAAGTCAATATATAGTTGAAGACAATAAAGGGGAATAAAGAAAGTATGTGGTTACCATTATTAGGATTAATTTTAGGTCTAGGATTAGGGTTATTAGCGGATATTCAAATTCCTACAGTCTATGAAAATTATTTATCCATTGCTGTGCTTGCAGCCCTTGATACAATTTTTGGTGGAATCCGTGCAAATTTACAACAAGTTTATGATGATAAAGTATTTTTATCCGGTTTCTTCTTTAATATCGCTTTAGCTGCTGGATTAGCATTTTTAGGTGTTCATCTAGGCGTAGACTTATATTTAGCAGCCATTTTCGCCTTTGGTGTTCGATTATTCCAAAATATTGCAGTAATTCGACGGATTTTGATAACAAAATGGGAAGAGAGACATATAAAAAAGGATGAAAATACAGTATAATAGCTGTAAAATTAAAGAGTATACACGGAATTATTTAGACAATAGCTGGGAATTACAATAGAATAAAATATAGTAGTAAACGAAGGAGGTGCGGAATGATGAATCACCAAGATATTTATATTTCACTCGATATTGGTTCATCCTCTATTAAAGTTTTGATAGGAGATATTACTGACAATCAATTACATGTGATTGGTGTAGGTAATGTAAAATCAAACGGTATCCGTAAAGGTGCTATTGTTGATATAGATGCAACCGTACAATCAATTAAAAAAGCCGTAGATCAAGCAGAAAGAATGACTGGCATCAAAATAGATGAAGTGGTGCTCGGTATTCCTGCAAATCAAACGACTCTTCAACCTGTGAAAGGGGTTGTTGCAGTCAATAGTGAAAACCGTGAAATTACAGATGAAGATTTAGAAAGAGTAATTGAATCCGCACAAGTGATGTCAATTCCACCAGAGAGAGAACTTGTTAACTTAATTCCACGTCAATTTATTGTAGATAATCTAGATGAAATCAAAGACCCTCGAGGTATGATTGGTATTCGTTTAGAAATGGATGCTACAATGATTACAACTTCAAAGACATTAGTACACAATGTACTTCGCTGTGTAGAGCGTGCTGGGTTACAAATAAGGGAAATTTATTTACAACCATTAGCAGCAGGATTTTTCGCACTTACTGAAGATGAGAAAAATCAAGGAACTGCCTATATTGATATAGGGGGAGGCTCTACAACAGTTGCGGTTTTTGAAGATGGTTTGCTGACTAGAACAGGAGTAATTCCAGTCGGTGGCGAACATTTAACTAAAGATTTATCAATAGTATTAAAAACCCCAACAGAACAAGCCGAAATAATAAAAAAACAGTTTGGACATGCATTTTACGATGATGCTTCGGATGAAGAAATTTTTGAAGTTCCGGTATCAGGTACAGATGCAATGGATCAATATAGTCAAAAATTTATTTCCGAAGTGATCGGAGTACGTCTTGAAGAGTTATTCGAACTCGTTTTAGATGAATTAGCTCGATTAGGAGTTCGTGACTTACCAGGTGGAGTAGTCCTTACAGGTGGCGTTGCTCAATTAGAAGGTATTGCACAGCTTGCTAGACAAATTATGCAAACACGTGTAAGAATTTATACTCCAGACTATATAGGAGTTCGAGAACCTGCTTATACAACTGCTGTTGGTTTAATACGATATGCGCATTTAGATGATGAGTTTTATGGTCGAAGTACAAATCAGACACCTGCATTAGCAACAACTGGTGTCGGATCAACACCTCCTAAAAAACAATCAAACGCACCGGAAAAAGTAAGCAACAGTACGAATAAAACAAGCGTAATCAATAAAGCTAAGAAACTATTTGATAAGTTCTTTGAATAATATTTCGAGATAAATGTGGCAGGAGGAGAAACTATGTTAGAATTTGATACGAGTATAGACCAACTGGCTAACATCAAAGTCATTGGTGTTGGTGGTGGCGGTAACAATGCAGTAAATAGAATGATTGAGCACGGTGTACAAGGCGTGGATTTTATCGCTGTAAATACAGATGCACAAGCTTTAAATCTATCAAAAGCTGAATATAAATTACAGATTGGTAACAAGTTAACAAGAGGGCTAGGTGCAGGTGCTAACCCGGAAGTAGGAAAAAAAGCAGCAGAAGAAAGTCGCGAACAAATTGAAGAAGTTCTACGTGGCGCAGATATGGTGTTCGTAACTGCTGGTATGGGTGGAGGAACTGGTACAGGTGCGGCTCCTGTTATTGCTTCTATTGCCCGTGATTTAGGAGCATTAACTGTAGGTGTCGTAACACGTCCTTTTTCCTTTGAAGGCCGTAAACGTCAAACTCAAGCAATTGGTGGTATTGCAGCAATGAAAGAAGCTGTTGATACTTTAATCGTCATTCCGAATGATAAATTATTACAAATTGTTGATAAAAGTACACCAATGCTTGAAGCTTTCCGTGAAGCAGATAATGTATTACGTCAAGGTGTACAAGGTATATCCGATCTTATCGCAACACCAGGTCTTATTAACCTAGACTTTGCTGACGTTAAAACGATAATGTCTGACAAAGGTTCTGCTCTTATGGGAATCGGGATTGCAACAGGTGAAAATCGTGCAACGGAAGCAGCTAAAAAAGCAATTTCAAGTCCACTTCTTGAGACTTCAATTGATGGAGCTAAAGGTGTTATTATGAATATTACAGGTGGCTCTAACTTAAGTTTATTTGAAGTTCAAGAGGCTGCTGATATTGTCGCTTCTGCATCTGATGAAGAAGTGAATATGATTTTCGGTTCGGTTATTAACGAAAACTTAAATGATGAAATTATCGTAACAGTAATCGCAACTGGTTTTTCTGAAGATGTAATTTCACAACAGCAACGTCAACAAAATTCTCGTCCGATGGGAACTGTACGTGGTGGACAAACACAGCAACCGCAAGTACCAATTCGTGAACGAGTACAAGAACAACAGCAACAACAACAAAATGTACAACATGAACCACAAAGACAGGCTCAGCAATTAGATGATTTATTAGACATTCCGACATTTTTACGAAATCGTCGAAATAGAGGGTAATGAACATAATTCGACAAAAAGGAGACTCATAGTTTATGAGTCTCCTTTTTTTATGTAAAAATACTTCATGATATTTTCTTTCATTCCTTTATTACCAATGATTAAAGGAATTTTAATAATTAAAACGTTTCTGTTTTTCGTGTCATATTTTCTCCTTTAATCGAAAATTTTGTCAAAAAGAAATTTAGATTTCATACAATGTTTTGACATTTTCTTTAACAGACGAATGGTAATCTATTTTTAGGAGGACGCTGAAATGATTGGAGAATTACTCATACTATACAATACGTTGTTTAACTATTTTTTATTAAAGTTCACACAAGAAATAACGGGATTGTATGTAAAAAGGAGTAGATTGCTCCTTAGTGCGTTTTGTAGTGGATTCATCGCAGCAATTTTTTATCAAACGTTATTTGGAGCTGTACTAAGTTTCATTGTATTAATTGGACTTGCATTTTCTTTTCGACTCCAATCGTTGTTAAAACAAGGAACAGTCTTATTTATTACTACTTTCTTTCTTGGTGGTGTTTTAACAAGCCTACTTCCTTTTTTACTAAATCAATCCGAGGTTGCTTTTTTTATTTTATGCATAGCCATCGCCTTTTTAAGTTTAACAACGATTCACACAAAGTGGAGAAATATGATGCAAGAAAAAATTCAACATTCATTTGTAGTGGATTGTGACCTTGAGCTATTTAAAAAAACATATCGTTTAAAGGGTTTTATTGATACGGGAAACGAATGTATTGAACCAATTAGTGGAAAACCGGTTCATTTTCTCTCCTATACAGCAATAAGTAAGGAGCTCCCGAGTGATTTCCAAGAAGCATTACTTACGTGGGATGATAAAAACCCTTATCAATTAAAAATGTTTCCTACTTACGTTTATCCAAAAGTGCGGGTGCTTTCTTTATCGACAGTCCAACAAGAACGTTCATTAGTACTTGCCTTCCGATTTGATAAATTAAAAATTAGTGGTAGTGTTTCAAAGGAAATTGTTGATCAATATGTTGTTTTAACTAGAAATGATGCGAGGTATCCTCAAGACGCACAAATGATTCTTCACGTTTTGGCACTATAACTACTTGTTTTTTAAAAGTTTCATAGTAGTAAATGCTCCGACGGATGTCACAGATTACTTGAAGGCAACTAATCTGGACAGCGAATATAAGCGTATTCGTATTCATCAAATTTACACATAAAGGGGGAAAATGATTGTTTAATAAATTAATCGACTTATTTAGAAAAATTTGGAGTAAGTTTCGACTCAAAGGAACTTACTATATAGGAGGGCACGATTCATTGCCAGTACCATTAACTAGAGAAGAAGAGATGACAGTTATTGAAGCCTTTATGAATGGTGATTTGAGAGCAAGAGACACACTAATTGAAAGAAATTTACGTCTTGTTGTTTATATTGCAAGACGATTCGATAATACTGGTACGCCTATAGAGGATTTAATTAGTATTGGATCCATTGGCTTAATTAAAGCAATTGAAACATTTAATACAGAAAAGAATATAAAATTAGCGACTTATGCTTCTAGATGTATTGAAAATGAAATTTTAATGCATTTAAGAAAGACGAGCCGCATGAAGGGAGAAGTTTCGTTAGATGAACCTTTGAATTCAGATCCTGACGGAAATGAATTACTCCTTTCAGATATATTAGGAACGGAAGAACAAATTATTATGAATGATGTTGAAAAGAAAATCGAACGGCAACATATGTTTCAAGCAATTAATGGCTTAAGTGAAAGGGAAAGATATATTATGGAATGCCGTTTTGGCTTAAATGGAAAGCAAGAAATGACGCAAAAAGAAGTGGCTGACCATTTAGGAATTTCCCAATCCTATATATCAAGATTAGAAAAGAAAATTATATTAGATCTTCGAGAACATTTAAACCAACCAATTTCATAAGCTCATATTGGCCTACATTTTCTTCTGTTAAATATGCGAATGAAGCTATTTCGAAGTAATTGAACAACGTATGAAGTTCAAATTAGAACGCTCCTTTCTCTAATTGATTGGATGAAATTGGACAAGGATTTTGTGCATATTCTTCTTTTTTCCGGACAAACTTAAAAAACAGTTCAGAGATAAAAAACAGACAGTTCGGAGGAAAAGAAGATGGTTCGTACAAAAGTAGAACTTTGTGGTGTAGATACTGCTTCTTTGCCAGTGCTAAAACATGAAGAGATGAGAGAGCTGTTCGTTCGCTTACAGTCAGGAGAAGAATGGGTAAGAGATGAACTTGTTATTTGTAATTTAAGGCTTGTATTAAGTATTGTCGGTAGATTTTCTTATCGTGGTGAACAAGCAGATGACCTTTTCCAAGTAGGATGCATCGGATTATTAAAAGCTATAGATCATTTCGATTTGAAGCATAATGTGCGTTTTTCAACATATGCTGTACCGATGATCATTGGTGAAATTCGAAGACATTTACGAGATCATCACGCATTAAGAGTATCTAGATCATTAAGAGACATTGCTTATAAAGCAATGCAGGCAAAGGAAAAATTTATTTCGGAAAATTTATATGAACCGACAATCGAACAGTTAGCTGAAGCAATTGAAATGAAAAAAGAAGATGTATTATATGCATTAGATGCCATTCAGGATCCTTTATCCTTACAGGAGCCTATTTATTCAGATGGCGGTGATGCAGTATATATTATGGATCAATTAAGAGATGATGATGTGTCGGAAGACCAATGGGTTGCGTATGTTAGTGTAAAAGAAAGTATGCAAAAATTAGACGAACGACAACAAATGATTCTATCTAAACGATTCTATTATGGCGAAACACAAACTGAAATTGCAAAATCACTCGGTATTTCTCAAGCGCAAATTTCGAGATTAGAGAAAAATGCCATTGAGACAATGCAAAAAGACTATAAACTAGGATAACAAATGCAGCGCACTTATTTTAAGTGCGTTTTTATTTTTAAGTAGAAAAGAGAATTTATATAATTTCATCCCATTAAAAAGTAGAGGAAAGGAGATTTTCTTGCGATTTTCAGATGTACAACAAAAGGAAATTATAGAAGCGGGGAATGGAAGATTTATCGGATATATCATTGATGCGGAAGTTTGCGAAAAGACAGGAAGTATTATTGCTTTTCTCGTTGCAGAGCCTAAAAAGTTTATGTCTTTTATGCAAAATGAAGAACATGTAAGAAAAGTACCAATTACTGATATTCTCGTCGTAGGGAAAGATGTTATTTTAGTGCGTGAAGATAGTTAAAGCAGTACTATTCATTGAAAATTACTTACTAGATTGATACAATGAAGGAAACTATTGATGTAAAGTTGGGTTTAAAATGGCAAGAATAATTGATAATTTAAATACTATATCGAAAAAAATTGATGAAGCCAAAAAACGCACACAAGCGACACAAGATGTAACGATTATTGCTGTAACGAAACAAGTGTCTACAGAAAGAGCGGTTGAAGCCGTTGAAGCTGGATTAAATCATTTAGGTGAAAATCGTCCAGAAGGATTATTAAGTAAAAAGGGCGAAATGAATAATCAAGCGATATGGCATTACATCGGGTCATTACAATCAAGAAAAGTGAAACAAGTGATAAATGAAATCGACTACTTACATTCATTGGATCGTTTTAGTCTAGCGGAAGAAATTAATAAACGGGCTGAAAAAACGATAAAATGTTTTGTACAGGTTAACGTTTCAGGAGAACAAACGAAACATGGATTATCGAAGGAAGAAGTTATTCCATTCATTCAATCTTTACAACAATTCGATAAAATTCAAGTAGTTGGATTAATGACGATGGCTCCAAATACAGAAGATGAAACGATTATTCGCCATGTATTTCGTGAACTAAAAAAATTACAGCAGGACGTTGTTGAGTTGAACTTGCCCTTTGCACCTTGCCAAGAACTGTCAATGGGGATGTCAAATGATTTCGACATTGCAGTAGAAGAAGGTGCAACGTTTGTAAGAATAGGAACAGCTCTTGTTGGATAGAAATGAGGGATACTAGATGAGTATGAAAAATAAAATTAAAAATTTCTTTTATTTAGAAGAAGAAGATGAATCAGTAGAAATCGAAGCATCAAGTAAACCAGTTCATATTTCTAAAGAGCAACCCGTTGTAAAGTCACGACCTAAAAAGGAAAGAAAGCTTGCTGAGGTTGAACCCCAACAGTCACAACCACGCAATGTTGTCAGCTTACAGGCGGCAAACTCACTAAAAAATTCAAAAGTTGTAATTGTTGAGCCACGTGTATATGCAGAGGCGCAAGATATTTCTGAGCATTTGAAAAATAAACGGGCAATTATCGTAAATCTACAGCGCATCGATCGTGAAGCGGGAATTCGTATTATCGATTTCCTAAGCGGTACGGTTTATGCTCTAGGTGGAGATATTCAACGTATCGGTACAGATATTTTCTTATGTACACCGGATAATGTGGAAGTATCTGGGGAAATATCAAATTATTTATATGAGGAATTTTAACTTCATTCCCCTAAATGGGGGATGAAGTGACCCTCAAGCAATGTAGAAGTATTTTATTTCTATAGGTACATACTAACTTTTTATAAAGGCTACTTTGCTACAAGAGGAACTTTAATTTAGAGAGGGTAATTAATTTATATGATGATCTATTCAATCAGTACAGTTATTACAATGGCCTTTTCGATTTATTCGTTTATGCTTATCATTTACATTTTAATGTCTTGGGTTCCGGCCGCACAAGGTTCGGCCTTTGGACGACTTCTTGCAAAATTATGTGAACCATATTTAGGTTTCTTTAGAAAATTCATCCCACCTATCGGTATGATTGATTTTTCGCCTATTATTGCGATTTTATTACTGACTTTCATCGAACGTGGGATAAAAATTGTCGTTTTCAATCTATATAACATGTTAACTTAAGTCAAATACTAAAAAAAGAAGTCATTCTTTCGATATTTAAGGAGACGTTTCCAACAATTTTGAAACGTCCCTTTTTTAATACGATAAATTGGGCAGTATATAAATATATAGTTATTCAAAGTGAGCTGAGAAAATGGAGCATTTAATTCAACATTTTAGAAAAGACGAACAAACTTTCATCGAAAAAGTCATCGGGTGGCAAAGGGAGGTAGAAGATCGATTTGCACCAAAATTAACGGATTTTCTTGATCCTCGGGAAAGATTTATTGTTTCTTCTATTGTTGGTCAAAATAACGAACTATCCGTTCAACATTTTGGAGGGTTTGATGAAGCAGAAAGACAAAGACTTTTTATTTGTCCCAATTATTTTCAACCAACGAAGAATGATTTTGAAATTTCCTTTTTTGCAGTGAATTATCCTTCTAAGTTTGTTCAGTTAAAACATCCAGATGTATTAGGAGCTTTATTATCGTTAGGCATTGGACGTAGTAAGTTCGGTGATATTCGGATTGAAGAGGATATAATTCAATTTGCAGTCGCTAAAGAAGTCCAAGATTACGTATTAGTGAATTTAACTTCTATTGGTAAATCAAAAGTGAAGTTGGAACAAATCGATTCTCATCAATTAATTAAACTAGAAGAAGAATGGTTCGATAAAACCTATACAGTATCTTCTATGCGATTAGACGTTATTATTGCCACAGTTCTTAATATATCGAGACAAAAATCTCAAAGTTTAATTAAAGCAGGCAAAGTTAAAGTCAATTGGACGATAAGAGAGGATGCTTCCTTTGAAGTACAAGAAGGTGATATTCTTTCGGCTCGTGGATTTGGCAGATTAAAAGTGATAATGTCTGAAGGACGGACGAAAAAGGATAAACTTCGACTTCAAATAGGCCGATTAGAGAAAAAATAGTAGATTAAAGTAAAAAATTACGAAATTTTGATGTCATGTTTCAACGACAAGCTGTATAATAGATTTATATATTTAAATGAAGAAGGAGTGTTGACGAATGCCATTATCACCTCTCGATATACATAATAAAGAATTTACTAGAGGCTTCAGAGGATATGCAGAAGACGAAGTGAATGAATTTTTAGATCAAATCATAAAAGATTATGAAATTCTTATTCGTGAAAAGAAGGAATTAGAAAATAAAGTAAAAACAATGACTGAGCAAATGAGTCATTACAATACACTTGAAGAAACGTTACAAAAATCGATTGTAGTTGCACAAGAAGCAGCTGAAGAAGTTCGTCGTAACTCACAACAAGAAGCAAAATTAATTATTAAAGAAGCTGAGAAAAATGCAGATCGAATTGTAAATGAAGCATTATCAAAAGCTCGTAAAATTGCTATTGAAATTGATGCGTTGAAAAAACAATCGAAAGTTTTCCGTAATCGTTTCAAAATGTTAGTAGAAGCCCAATTAGATTTATTAAACACGGATGATTGGGAACATTTATTAGAATATGAAATTGGGTTAACGGAAATCCAAAACCATGCACGACAAGAAGATGATGATTTAGAAATAACAACGGAAGGTTAATTTCTGTCAATCTTCATCGATTTACTTGACTGAATTTCTTCATTTCCATATACTGATATACACGAGTATGAAAAATTGATATTTTGGGCGTTGAAGGAGACAGTATTTTTTGAAAGTGGATAAAAGCGATTCGAGGATGGTGAAAGCTCGAACGAAACATTCAAAAAAGAAGATCACTCCTGAGCTAAATCACTGAAAAGGTGTTAGAACGGTAACACACCCGTTAACCTATAATTAAAATAGGTGGACGATTTTTGATTAAGTGATTTCGTTTCACACGACGTTACAGTGTCTAAGAGGCGGTTAACCATTTCGTTTTCCGCAAATTAGGGTGGTACCACGAGTAATAGCTTCTCGTCCCTTCAGGGATGTGAAGCTTTTTTTATTTTTTAGGTGCTTAACAATTAGACTTAAGGAAACATTAAAGGAGGATTTTACTATGGTAGAGTACAAAGATACATTGCTAATGCCAAAAACTGATTTCCCCATGCGCGGAAATTTACCAGCTAATGAACCAAAAATGCAAGAAAAATGGGAAGAAATGGACATTAACACTCTAGTAAATGAGCGGACAAAAGATCGACCTCACTTCGTTTTACATGATGGACCTCCCTACGCAAATGGTGACATTCACATCGGTCATGCTTTAAATAAAGTATTGAAAGATATGATTACCCGCCATCGTTCAATGACTGGTTACCATGCACCGTATGTTCCAGGTTGGGATACGCACGGTTTACCAATTGAGCAAGCGTTAACAAATAAAGGAGTAAAGCGTAAAGAATTAACAATTGCTGAATTCCGTGAGCTTTGTGAAAAATACGCTTATGAACAAATTGAAAACCAAAAAACTCAATTTAAACGTCTAGGAGTTCGTGGTGATTGGAATGACCCTTATATTACATTGAAGCCAGAATTCGAATCACGTCAAATTGAAGTGTTCGGAAAAATGGCTGAAAAGGGATATATTTATAAAGGGTTAAAACCGGTTTATTGGTCCCCTTCTTCTGAATCAGCATTAGCAGAAGCGGAAATTGAATATAAAGATATTAAATCACCATCTATTTATGTAAGCTTTGAAATTAAAGATGCAAAAGGTGTTGTACCACAAGATGCTAAATTTATTATTTGGACGACAACACCATGGACGATTCCAGCGAACTTAGGAATTTCTTTAAATGCTGAAATTACGTATGTTGTAGTATCAGTCAATGATAATAAATTCATTATCGCAAAAGACTTACTTGAAACAGTTTCCCAAAATTTAGAATGGGAAAATGCGGAAGTAATTCAAGAAGTAAAAGGTGCAGAACTTGAATATGTTGTGGCTAAACATCCAATTTATGGTCGCGATTCATTAGTGATGGTTGGTGACCACGTAACGACAGAAGCAGGTACTGGGTGTGTTCATACAGCTCCTGGTCACGGGGAAGATGACTTCCTAGTGGGGAAAAGATATGGTTTAGATGTACTTAGCCCAATTAACGACCAAGGTTGCTATACTCATGAGGCCCCTGGATTCGAAGGGTTATTTTATGATGATGCTAACAAAGTGATGACAGAGAAATTAAAAGAAGTAGGCGCTTTAGAAAAATTATCATTCATCACCCATTCTTACCCACATGACTGGCGTACAAAAAAACCTGTTATTTATCGTGCTACGCCACAATGGTTCTGTTCGGTAGAAGCTTTCCGTGATGAATTATTACAAGCAGTTGAAGAAACAGCTTTCACACCATCTTGGGGTGAGACACGTCTTTACAATATGCTTCGTGATCGTGGAGACTGGTGTATTTCAAGACAACGAGCTTGGGGTGTTCCAATTCCAGTATTCTATGCTGAAAATGGAGAAGAAATTATTACACCAGAAACGATTGCCCATGTTTCAAAATTATTCCGTGAGCATGGTTCAAATATTTGGTTCCAAAGGGAAGCAAAAGACCTTCTACCAGAAGGATTTACTCACCCAGGTAGTCCAAATGGTAAATTTACTAAAGAAAACGATATTATGGATGTATGGTTTGACTCCGGTTCATCCCACCAAGGTGTCCTTGTAGAAAGAGGAATGAAATATCCGGCTGATCTTTATCTTGAAGGATCTGACCAACACCGTGGATGGTTCAATTCATCATTAATCACTTCTGTTGCCATTAACGGATACGCACCTTACAAAGGGTTATTAACCCACGGCTTTGTATTAGATGGAGAAGGTCGCAAAATGAGTAAATCATTAGGAAACGTCATTATTCCTGAAAAAGTGATGAATCAATATGGTGCTGACATCCTCCGTTTATGGGTAGCGTCTGTTGATTATACTGGTGATGTTCGCATTTCGATGGATATGTTAAAACAAATTTCAGAAGTGTATCGTAAAATTCGTAATACCCTTCGTTTCCTACACGGTAACGTATCTGATTTTGATCCAAAAACAGATCGAGTTGCGTATGAACAATTGCGGGAAATGGACCAATACATGTATATGCGCTTACAAGATGTCTTAAAAGCAGTGCGTAAAGCTTATGACCGTTATGAATTCGCATCTGTTTACCATACAATCAATAACTTTGTTGCGGTTGAATTATCAGCATTCTATTTAGATGTTGCTAAAGACGTTGTTTATATTGAAGCAAAAGATAATAAAGATCGCCGTGCAATGCAAACGGTTATGTATGATACTTTGTTAACTTTACTTAAAGTATTAACACCAATCCTTCCGCATACAACGGATGAATTATGGTCTTACTTAAATGAAGAGGAAGTATCTGTACAATTAACGGATTTCCCTGAGGTTGATGAACGTAATAACTTTACAGAACTCCGAGCAAAATGGGATAAAGTAATTGCTATCCGCGATGAAGTGTTAAAAGCTCTTGAAGAAGCACGTAATGCAAAAACAATTGGTAAATCGTTAGAAGCGAAAGTAACAATTTATGCCGATAATGAAATTACTGAACTTCTAAATGATCCAGCTATTGATTTTGCTCAAAGCTGTATCGTTTCTCAACTTCAAGTGGTAGCAAATAAAGAAGGTGCTCCTGAAAATGCCCTTGTTCTTGAAAAAACTGCTATTGTAGTGGAGAAAGCAGAAGGGGAAAAATGTGAACGTTGCTGGTCCTATTCGGAAACAGTTGGTCAAAATGAATCCCATCCAACATTATGTAGCCGTTGTGCTGATGTGGTAGAAAAATATTACGTTTAATTAGATGAATCACCGCTCTCGATTCCCGGGGGCGGTTGTTTTATACTGATTGTAAAAGGAAATATAACATTACTTTCTGGTAAAGATTATTGGCAAACGGGGGAATACTGTGTATAAATACTATAGTTTAGCTGCAATTGTTGTGTTATTAGATCAATGGACTAAATGGTTAATCGTGAAAAATATGGAGTATGGTGAACGTATTTCTGTTTGGGACCCATGGTTTGCGATTCTTTCCCATCGAAACCGTGGAGCCGCATGGGGTATGCTACAAGGTCAAATGTGGATTTTTATCATCGTAACGCTCGTTGTTATCGCAGGTGTTATTTATTATTTCCATAAACAGGCGAAGGGGAAGCCTTTATTTGCCATTAGCCTTATGATTTTATTAGGTGGCGCATTAGGGAATTTTATCGATCGACTGTTCCGTGGTGAAGTTGTCGATTTTGTTGATATCCTTATTCCAATTATTAATTATGATTTCCCAATATTTAACATTGCTGATGCAGCGTTAACAATTTCAGTTATTATGCTTATTTTAGTAATGCTCAAAGAAGAGCGGGATGAAAAGAAAAAGGTGAAAGAATGACAGTTGTAACAATTACAATAGACGAAAACAATGCAGGAGAACGTATTGATAAAGCGCTATCAACCATTCAAGAAGATTGGTCGAGAACACAAGTGGCAACTTGGGTTGGAGATGGAATTGTTAAAGTAAATGGTGAAGAAGTAAAAGCGAAATATAAAGTAAAAGAAGGAGACATCATTGAAGTGGATGTCCCGGAAGCGGAACCGTTAGAAGTAATTCCGGAAAATTTACATTTAGAAATTATTTATGAAGATCAAGATGTACTTGTCGTAAATAAACCTAAAGGGATGGTCGTACATCCAGCTCCAGGACATATGACAGGTACTTTAGTAAATGGCTTAATGTACCATTGTAAAGATTTATCAGGTATTAATGGTGTTCTAAGACCAGGTATTGTTCATCGAATTGACAAAGATACTTCTGGATTATTAATGGTTGCTAAAAACGATCATGCCCATCATTCTTTAGTGGAACAACTTGTTAATAAAACTGTAACAAGAAAGTATACAGCGTTAGTACATGGCCATATTGCCCATGATAAAGGAACGATTGATGCACCGATTGGACGTGATCCGAAAGATCGTCAAAAACAAGCAATTGTCGATAATGGCAAGCATGCTGTTACCCATTTCCATGTAAAGGAACGTATTAGCGGAAAGTTTACTTTAGTGGAATGTCGTTTAGAGACGGGACGTACCCATCAAATTCGTGTCCACATGAACTATATTGGTTACCCATTAGTTGGGGACCCTAAGTATGGACCAAAGAAAACGATTGATTTTGGAGGACAAGTTCTTCATGCAGGTGTTTTAGGATTCGTTCATCCGACAACAGAGGAATATTTAGAATTTGAAGTTCCACTTCCTCAAGATTATGTGGAATTATTAGAACAACTACGAAAAGAAGCTTAACATTATGTAATTAATTTAATAAACGTTGTTGACTTCCTGTCGTTTTAAGTCTATACTGACAACAGTGAATAACCCACCGTGATGGGAAAGTAACTTAAAAAATAAAATATTCACCTTTAATGGCAGTCCAGAGAGGCTGAGAAGGTACATGTAGAATTGTTATGGAAATTTGATGACATTTACTGCTACTGATTGACTTGTAATCGTAGTACGGAAAATGGCGATGGTGTCTATGTTGTTGACCCATTAAAATGTCCAAACATGTTTTTTCAACACGTATATCCAACCTCTTAAGCTGGTGCTTAGGAGGTTTTTTTATGTCTTAAAGTATACTCTCTGTTTAGTCATTAACGAAAATGGAACGCTATTTATACTGCTTTTGAAATAAGAATGGGAGGAGGAATTCAAATGGGACAAATTACAGAACTTTTAGATGCACCTTCAATGAATCGAGCATTGACGAGAATTGCCCACGAAATTATTGAACGAAACAAAGGAATCGACGAATGTATTTTAGTTGGTATTAAGACACGTGGTGCTTATTTAGCACGAAGACTTGCAGAAAAGATCACAAAAATTGAAGGGAAACCAATTCGGACGGGTGAACTGGACATTACGTTATATCGGGATGATTTATCGACAAAAAATGAAAATGGGGAAGCCCTCGTACAACAAGTAGATATTGACTACGTTGTGAATAATCAAAAAATTGTTCTTGTTGATGATGTGCTTTATACAGGACGGACAGTTCGAGCTGCCCTTGATGCGATTATGGATTTAGGACGCCCTGCACAAATTCAGCTTGCGGTATTAGTGGATAGAGGACACCGAGAATTACCAATTCGAGCTGATTATGTTGGGAAAAACATTCCAACTTCCAGTTCAGAAAAAATCGTCGTTCGCTTAACAGAGGTTGATAGAGAAGATAATGTAACACTACACAAAGTAGATTAAAGGACAGTGGGGGATAAACATGTCAAAAGCAGTTTTGGACATCCAAGATAAACCAACAACAGGACAACTTATTACTCTTAGTTTCCAACATATGTTTGCAATGTTCGGATCAACGATTTTAGTACCGCAACTTGTAGGGTTAAGTCCTTCCATTGCATTACTAACAAGCGGGATTGCAACAATCGTATTTTTATTAATAACTCAATTTAAAGTTCCAGCTTATTTAGGTTCATCCTTTGCTTTCATTACACCGATTTTAATAGCAGCCGGTGGTATAGAAAACGGAGAAAGTGTTCATCCGGGTAATGCCATGATTGGAGCTATGGCGGTTGGGATTGTATACGGAATCGTTTCACTGCTAATTTGGAAAACAGGTTATAAATGGCTCATGCGTTTATTACCACCAATTGTAGTAGCGCCAGTAATTATCGTAATCGGTCTTGGTTTAGCAGGAACAGCAGTTGATATGGCGATGAACGTTAATGAAGAATATAGTTTCCTACACTTTACTGCAGCTTTGGTTACTTTATTCGCTGCGATTATCTTTAATGTATATTTCAAAAATATTTTAAGTACGATGCCAATTCTCCTTGGGTTAATCGTTGGCTACATATATTCAACCATCATCGGTATTGTAGACTTTACACCGGTAAAAGATGCAAAACTTTTTCAAGTTCCAGACTTCTTAATTCCAGGTGTACATTATGACTTCAATGTTACATCACCGATTTTACTTGCAATGGTACCAATTGTTATTGTAACGATTTCAGAACATATCGGTCACCAATTAGTTTTAGGTAAAGTTGTCAATCGAAATTATATAAAAGAACCTGGTTTGCATAGATCTTTACTAGGTGATGGATTAGGAACATTTATTAGTGCCTTTCTAGGCGGTCCACCGAAAACGACATATGGTGAAAACATTGGTGTGCTTGCAATAACAAGAGTCTTTTCCGTGTATGTCATTTTAGGTGCAGCGGTATTAGCAATACTGTTCTCCTTCTTCGGTAAAGCAATGGCATTAGTACAAACGATTCCTACAGCAGTACTTGGTGGAATTTCCATTTTGTTATTCGGTATTATCGCTTCTAGTGGGTTACGAATGCTTGTTGAAAACAAAATTGATTTCGGAAATAACCGAAATATGGTCATTGCCTCTGTCATTTTAGTAGTAGGAATTGGAGGAGCGGCTCTAAGATTTAATGAATCCTTTGCCATTGAAGGGATGGCGTTGGCTGCAATTGTAGGGGTTATATTAAACCTTGTTTTACCGGGAAGAGAAAAAGAAGTGAATAATTTAGAAGAATAAAGATACCTTTTAATGAATTGTCCAGAGAGGCAAAGAAGGGGAATAGACAGACCTAGGTACGTTGTTTAACGTAGCCTTAGCTTGTCATACCTCCTAAGCCTCGCAAACGATTGCGAGGCCTTTTTATTAAGTGTATTTGGAGGAAAAGACAATGAAAAATTTACTTTCAATGGAACATTTATCAAATGAAGATGTTATGGCGATTATTGAACGGGCAGCTCAATTTGAAGCAGGGGAGCCTAGTAAATTAGCGAAATCTTACAACGTAGCAAATCTTTTCTTCGAACCAAGTACAAGAACGAAAACAAGTTTTGAAATGGCTGAAAGAAAAGTAGGATGTACGGTCATTCCGTTTGATGCAGGCTTTTCAAGTGCTCTAAAGGGAGAAACGATGTATGACACTGTGAAAACGCTAGAGATGATTGGGTTGGATGCTGTTGTTATACGAGCAAAAGAAGATGAATACTACAACGAATTACTTGAAGGAATTGAAGTGGCTGTCATAAATGCAGGGGACGGAGCAGGGCAACATCCTTCTCAAAGTCTATTAGATTTATATACGATTTATAAGGAATTCGGATCCTTTGAAGGATTAAATGTAACGATTGTCGGTGATATTTCCCATAGTCGTGTAGCAAGGTCCAACGCAACCTCCTTAAAACGGTTAGGAGTCAATGTTCGGTTTTTATGTCCGCCGGAGTGGGCAGGAGAATTTGAAGCCCACCACTCATGGGATGGCCTTTTAGAAGATAGTGATGTCATTATGCTACTGCGAATTCAACATGAACGACATTTAATCAATAAAAGCTTTTCAAAGGAAAGCTACCACGAGCAATACGGTTTGACCTTTGAACGGGAAGGGAAGATGAAGCAAAATGCAATCATTATGCACCCGGCACCTGTTAATCGGGATGTAGAAATTGTTTCTGAATTAGTCGAATGTCATCGCTCTAGAATATTTGATCAAGTAAGAAATGGCGTTTATGTGAGAATGGCGATTTTAGAAATGATTCTGAAAGGAAGATAAACATGACGAAATTTATACTAAATATCAAAATGCTAAATGACCAAAGTGAACTAGTGGATACAACAATAACGATTGAAAATGGAAAAATTTTAGCCATTGGTGGAAAACAACCAATTAATGCTGAAGTGATCGATGGAAATGGCCATCTGCTAGCGCCTGGCTTTGTCGATGTTCATGTCCATTTACGTGAACCTGGATTTGAGCATAAAGAAACAATCGAAACAGGTACAGCCTCCGCTGCAAAGGGTGGGTTTACGACAATATGTGCGATGCCGAATACGAAACCAGTGCCCGATTCGGTTGAAAATTTAGAACTCATTAATCACTTAATTAAAGAAAATGCAAAAGTTCGTGTTCTTCCTTACGGTTCTTTAACAGTTGCCCAGTCTGGCGATGCCAGAACGAATTTAGCGGAATTAAAAGCCCACGGTGCCGTAGCCTTTTCGGATGATGGAGTCGGTGTTCAACTCGCTTCTACTATGTATGAACAAATGCAAGATGCAGCGAAGCTTGACATGGTAGTTGTTGCCCACTGTGAAGATAATTCCTTAATTTATGACGGAGTAATGCACGAAGGAAAACGCAACAAAGAGCTTGGCTTACCAGGGATTCCTTCCATCTGTGAATCAGTACAAATTGCCCGCGATGTCCTTTTAGCAGAAGCAGCTGGAGCAAGATATCATGTATGTCACGTTTCAACAAAGGAATCTGTGCGGGCTGTAAGGGATGCAAAACGTGCTGGCATTCGAGTGACAGCTGAAGTTTGTCCTCATCATTTATTATTAGAAGAAATGGATATTCCGAGTGACGATGCGAATTGGAAAATGAACCCACCGTTACGAGCAAAGGATGATCAAGATTCCTTACATCAAGCATTACTTGATGGCACAATTGACTGTATCGCTACAGATCATGCACCTCATACAGTTGAAGAAAAATGCTGTGGGATGGTAGGAGCACCCTTTGGAATTGTTGGTTTTGAAACAGCCTTTCCCCTTTTATATACCCAATTTGTAGAGACGGGGAAATGGACGTTAAAACAATTAATCGATTGGATGACTGTAAAACCTGCTGAAATTTTTAACCTTCCATACGGAAAAATTGAAGTAGGTGGTTCGGCTGACTTGATTTTAATCGATTTGCAAAAAGAACAAACAATCAACGCAGAAGAGTTCGCATCAAAAGGGCGCAATACGCCATTTAACGGTTGGACTGCAAAAGGATGGCCAGTATTAACAATGGTAGAAGGCAACATCGTCTATGAGGAGGCAAAATAATGAAAAAACGACTATTGATTTTAGAAGATGGAACAGTTTTTAATGGGGAAGCTTTCGGAAGTGATAAAGCATCTCGAGGGGAAGTGGTTTTTACGACAGGGATGACTGGATATCAAGAAACTTTATCAGATCCGTCGTTCTATGGACAAATCGTTACATTTACTTACCCATTAATCGGCAACTACGGAATTAACCGTGATGACTTTGAATCAATTACGCCGGCTATTAAAGGGATGGTTTGTAGAGAGTTGGCAAAGGAACCTTCCAACTTCCGTAGTGATTTATCATTAAACGATTACTTACTATCACAGGACATTCCTGGAATTGAAGGAATCGATACACGAAAATTAACTCGCATTATCCGATCTAAAGGTGCAGTAAAAGCAATGTTAACTGCTGCAGATGAAGACGTAAATGTAGAGGAAATTGTGAATACGTTAAAAGCAACGCCTCTTATGACGAACCATGTGAAAGAAGTGTCACCAAAAGCGGCATATCCAAGTCCAGGTAGAGGAAAACGGGTCGTGTTGATGGATTTCGGCATGAAACATGGAATTTTACGTGAATTAAATAAAAGGGATTGTGACGTTTTAGTTGTCCCTTATAACACGTCCGCAGAACAAATTTTAGCTTGGCATCCAGATGGAATTATGCTTTCTAACGGACCTGGGGACCCAGCAGATGTTACGGAAGGGATTGAAACAATCTGTCGATTAATCGGAAAAGTGCCAATTTTCGGTATTTGTTTAGGTCACCAACTATTTGCTCTAGCTTGTGGTGCAAAAAGTTTCAAATTACCATTCGGACACCGTGGAGCGAATCACCCAGTAAAAGACTTACGTACTGGACGTACAGAGTTAACGTCTCAAAACCACGGATATGCCATCGATGAAAATTCTTTAGAAGGAACGGATTTAGAAGTAACCCATGTCGCTTTAAATGATGGAACAGTAGAAGGGTTACGCCATAAAAAATATCCGGTGTTTACCGTACAATATCACCCAGAAGCCTCACCGGGGCCAGAGGATTCAAATCATTTATTTGATGAGTTTATTGAATTAATGGAAGCCTATGCAGGGAAGGAGAAACAACATGCCTAAACGTACAGATATAGAAACTATTTTAGTAATCGGATCAGGTCCTATCATTATTGGGCAAGCAGCAGAATTTGACTACGCAGGAACACAAGCTTGTCTTTCATTAAAAGAGGAAGGCTACCGTGTAATTTTAATTAATTCGAACCCTGCAACCATCATGACGGATACGCAAATTGCGGACAAAGTTTATCTTGAACCAATCTCTTTAGAATTTGTTTCTCGAATTTTACGTAAGGAACGTCCAGATGCCATCCTACCTACCCTTGGCGGTCAAACAGGGTTAAATATGGCGATTGAATTAAACAACTCGGGTATTTTAGATGAGTTAGGAATCGAGATTTTAGGAACAAAACTTGATGCGATTCATAAAGCGGAAGACCGAGACCAATTCCGTAACTTAATGTATGAGCTTGGTGCACCTGTACCGGAATCAGATATTATTCATAACTTACAGGAAGCAAAGAACTTTGTTGAAAAAATCGGTTACCCAGTAATCGTTCGCCCTGCCTTTACCCTAGGAGGAACAGGGGGAGGTATTTGTCATAACGATCAAGAATTAGAGGAAATCGTAACGAGCGGTTTAAAATATAGCCCAGTAACTCAATGTTTACTTGAAAAATCGATTGCTGGTTACAAAGAAATTGAATACGAAGTAATGCGTGATTCTATCGATAATGCGATTGTTGTATGTAACATGGAGAACTTCGACCCAGTGGGCATCCATACAGGGGATTCCATCGTTGTGGCTCCTTCCCAAACGTTATCGGATCGCGAATATCAAATGTTGCGTAACATTTCATTGGACATTATTCGTGCGCTAAAAATTGAAGGTGGATGTAACGTTCAATTAGCCCTTGATCCAAATAGTTTTAATTACTATGTTATTGAAGTAAATCCAAGGGTATCTCGTTCGTCAGCATTAGCGTCAAAAGCAACGGGTTATCCAATTGCGAAACTCGCAGCTAAAATTGCAGTAGGTTTAACTTTAGATGAAATTATTAACCCTGTAACAGGTTCAACTTACGCAGACTTCGAACCCGCCCTTGACTATATCGTAGCTAAAATTCCACGTTGGCCTTTTGACAAATTTGAATCTGCAAAACGTAATTTAGGAACGCAAATGAAGGCGACTGGAGAAGTAATGGCATTAGGACGTACGTTTGAAGAAGCGATTTTAAAAGCGGTACGTTCTTTAGAAACGGGTCAAGTCCATATCGAATTAAAACATGCAGACGACAATTCGGATAACTGGATTGAAAAACGTATACGTAAAGCTGGAGATGAACGTCTATTCTTCATAGCTGAAGCCCTTCGTCGTGGGGTAACGATTGAACAAATCCATGAATGGTCCCAAATTGACTTATGGTTCTTAAATAAACTTCAAAACATTATACAAATGGAATCAACTTTAACAGAAAACGTAAATAATCCTGTCGTTTTACGCCAAGCTAAACGTATGGGCTTTGCTGATAAGAAAATTGCGGAACTTTGGCAAACAACGGAAAAGGAACTTTACGAATATAGAAAAGAACAAGGAATCATTCCAGTTTATAAAATGGTGGATACTTGTGCAGCGGAATTTGAATCAACAACACCATACTTCTACGGAACTTATGAAGATGAAAACGAATCAATCGTAACGGATAAACCGTCTGTTGTTGTATTAGGTTCTGGTCCGATTCGAATCGGTCAAGGGGTTGAGTTTGACTATGCAACTGTACACTCCGTATGGGCAATCCAAGAAGCAGGTTATGAAGCGATTATTATTAACTCGAACCCTGAAACAGTTTCAACAGACTTTTCAATTTCAGATAAGCTGTACTTTGAACCACTAACAATTGAAGATGTTATGCATATTATTGATTTAGAAAAACCAATTGGAGTAGTAGTTCAATTTGGTGGTCAAACGGCAATTAACTTAGCAAATAAACTAGCTGAAAATGGTGTGAACATTTTAGGTACTAGTTTAGAGGCGATTGATCGCGCGGAAAATCGTGATAAATTTGAACAAGCTTTACACGAACTAGGTATTCCACAGCCAGCAGGGGAAACGGCAGTATCTACAGAAGAAGCACTAGAAATCGGTAAAAAACTTGGCTTCCCAGTTTTAGTTCGCCCTTCTTACGTACTTGGTGGGCGTGCAATGGAAATTGTTTATAATGAACAGGAATTGAAGCATTACATGGAAAATGCTGTAGAAGCATCTCCGGATCATCCTGTATTAGTTGACCGCTATTTAACTGGTCAAGAGTTAGAAGTAGATGCCATTTGCGATGGAGAGAACGTATTAATTCCAGGTATTATGGAACACGTTGAACGAGCAGGGGTTCACTCTGGTGATTCAATTTCGGTTTATCCGCCGCAAAAATTAACAGAAGAACAAAAAGCTACTTTAGTTGATTACACGACTCGATTAGCAAAAGGGTTAAACATTGTAGGATTAATGAACATTCAATACGTTCTTTCAAAAGGAGAAATTTACGTAATTGAAGTAAACCCACGTTCAAGTCGTACTGTACCATTCTTAAGTAAAATTACAAACATACCGATGGCTAACATTGCAACTAAGGCAATTCTTGGTCAATCGATAATAGAACAGGGTTATACAACTGGCCTTGCTAAAGAGCAAAAAGGCGTTTTCGTAAAAGTACCGGTATTTAGTTTTGCAAAACTTCGCCGTGTAGACATTACGTTAGGACCTGAAATGAAATCAACAGGGGAAGTAATGGGGAAAGATGCTACCTTTGAAAAAGCATTATATAAAGGTTTTGTAGCATCCGGTATGGAAATTAAAAGCCACGGAACGGTTTTATTTACAGTTTCCGATAAAGATAAAGAAGAGGCAATTGGCTTAGCTAAACGTTTTAACACAGTTGGCTATCGAATTATGGCAACTGAAGGTACTGCACGCAGTTTTGCAGAAGCTGGTATTCAAGTCGATGTAGTAGGAAAAATCGGTTCTAAGGAAAAAACATTGTTAGATGTCATTCAAAACGGTGAAGCTCAACTAGTAGTGAATACATTAACAAAAGGGAAACAACCTGCTCGTGACGGCTTCCGTATTCGACGTGAATCCGTTGAAAATGGGGTTGCATGTTTAACATCCTTAGATACAGCTGAAGCTATGTTAGAAGTAATCGAATCGATGACATTTACGGCAGAAGAAATGCCAAAAGCGGAGGTATTTCATTAATGATTCAACAAGAGCGAATGATCGTCGTTCGTCAAAGTGAAATTGCTCATCATATTTTTGAACTAACTTTACAAGGACAAATTGTTCAGGACATGAATCCTGGACAATTTGTCCATATTCGAGTGTCAGAAACCTTTGAGCCACTTCTTCGACGACCTATAAGTATTGCAAATATTGATAAAGAAACAGGAGAAGTAACGCTCATCTATCGTGCAGAAGGGAGAGGAACAAACCTCCTATCTCAAAGGCAAGTTGGCGATGAAGTTGACGTTCTCGGTCCTTTAGGTAATGGTTTTTCCGTGGAAACAGCTCCAGAAGGTGGAACAGCTTTACTAGTTGGTGGTGGAATTGGTGTACCACCGTTATATGAACTATCTAAACAGTTAAATGCACGAGGTATTCGAACGATCCACGTCTTCGGCTTTGCAACGGAAGAAGTGACTTTTTATGAAGAACAGTTTTCAACTTTAGGCGATACCCATTTCGTTACAGTGGACGGAACGAAGGGAACGAAAGGTTTTGTAACAGATTTACTAGAGGAGTTAAAACCTGAATTTGATGTTTTCTATGCTTGTGGTCCAATGCCGATGCTTAGAGCATTAGAACAATTTTATCCGGATAAACAAGGATATCTTTCCTTTGAAGAACGGATGGGTTGTGGTATAGGTGCTTGTTTTGCATGTGTTTGTAAAACGACTGATAGTGCGGATAAAGATTATGTGAAAGTATGTTCAGATGGACCGGTATTCCCGAAAGGAGTTGTACAACTATGAGACATTTAACGATTCAACTCCCAGGTTTAGAATTAAAAAATCCAATCATGCCTGCTTCTGGTTGTTTTGGTTTTGGTAAAGAATATGGTGGGCTATATGATCTCTCTAAACTAGGAGCCATTATGATTAAAGCAACTACGGTGGAAACGCGTTTAGGAAATCCGACTCCACGGGTTGCTGAAACACCTGCTGGGATGCTAAATGCGATTGGATTACAAAATCCAGGTTTAGAAAAGGTAATGGCAAATGAACTTCCATGGCTAGAGCGTTTTGACGTACCGATTATTGCGAACGTTGCTGGTACAACTACGGAAGACTATGTAGAAGTGGCAAAAAAAATATCAACTGCTCCAAATGTGAAAGCTTTAGAACTAAATATTTCTTGTCCAAATGTAAAGCATGGTGGGATAACTTTCGGAACAGATCCAGTTGTTGCCCGAGAACTAGTCGAAGCTGTAAAAGCAGCTTCGACTGTACCTGTTTATGTAAAACTTTCACCAAATGTAACAGACATTGTTGAAATTGCAAAAGCCGTTGAAGCTGGTGGGGCAGACGGTATTACAATGATCAATACGTTAATTGGTATGCGACTCGATGAACGAACAGGGAAACCGGTCATTGCGAATGGAACTGGCGGACTATCTGGACCTGCTGTAAAACCCATTGCCATTCGTATGGTATACGATGTGTACAAGGCGGTTTCGATTCCGATAATTGGAATGGGTGGTGTTTCTTGTGCCCAAGACGTCATTGATTTTATGTCGGCAGGAGCTTCTGCTGTTGCAGTTGGCACAGCAAACTTTGTCGATCCATTTGTGTGCCCGAATATTATTGATGCATTACCTGCTAAATTAGAAGAACTTGGTGTGAAACATATTAAAGAAATCATCGGAAGGAGCCACCGATAAATGAATAACAAACCAATTATTGCTTTAGATTTTCCTGGAGAGCATGAAGTATTTCATTTTTTGCAACACTTTCAAGAGCCGTTGTTCGTTAAAATTGGGATGGAACTTTATTTACAGGAAGGCCCTGACATTGTTCGAAAAGTGAAGGAACAGGGCCATGATATTTTTCTAGATTTAAAGCTTCATGATATTCCGAATACGGTTAAATCGGCAATGAAAGGGTTAGCTCATTTAGGAGTAGATCTTGTTAATGTTCATGCTGCCGGAGGTATTCAGATGATGGAAGCGGCATTGGAAGGTTTGGAAGCAGGTACTCCAGTTGGCAAAAAAAGAGCAAAATTAATTGCAGTAACCCAGCTTACCTCCACAACGGAAGAACAAATGAAAAGCGAACAACAAATTCATTTATCTCTATTAGAATCAGTATTGCATTACGCAAAAATAGCTAAACAAGCACAACTTGATGGCGTTGTATGTTCAGTTCATGAAGCAAAAATGATTGCGAACGAATGTGGAGAAGAATTTTTACGTGTAACGCCTGGCATTCGTTTAGCTGGTGGAGATGTTCATGATCAAAAACGGATTGCGACACCAGATGGAGCTCGCGCGGATGGATCATCTCTTATCGTTGTTGGCCGAGCTATAACGGGCTCGAGGGATCCACTTGCTGCATATAAAGAAGTTTGTTCATTATGGGAGGGAAACTAAATGTCAGTACAAAAGGAAATTGCAAAAGGTATGTTAAAGGTTGGAGCAGTTGAATTAAATCCAACAGAATTATTTACATGGGCGTCAGGTATTAAATCACCAATTTATTGTGATACACGATTAACCATTTCAGATGTCTCTGTACGTAAACAAATTGCTCGAGGTCTTGCAGAAAACATAAAAAAACATTTTGGTGAAACAGAAGTTGTTGCTGGTACAGCTACTGCTGGGATTCCACATGCAGCATGGGTTTCAGACCTTTTAGAGTTGCCAATGGTATATGTTCGTTCAAAAGCAAAGGAACATGGTCGAGGTAATCAAATTGAAGGGAAAATTCAACCTGGTCAAAAGGTTGTTGTAGTGGAGGATATTATTTCTACTGGCGGTTCATCCATTACTGCAGTCGAAGCATTACGTGCCGCTGGTTGTGAAGTTGTTGGTGTCGTATGTGTATATACATATAATTTACCTCACGCAGAACAGGCTTTTGAGGAAATAGGAGTGAAGTATGTTTCATTAACAAACTTTGATTATCTTGTGGAAGCTGCATCAGAAACGGGAATAATTGAAGGGAACGATATTCCTTTCTTACAAGATTGGCATAGTAAACTAAAGGCAGGAGAACTTAAATAAAGTAAGCTACTCTCTTATAAAACTTTTTATAGATAAAAGCCTATAATGGATGATACCATCATAGGCTTTTTCGGTTTTAAGTTTATTTATTTTTTCCCTTGCCAGGTTTCCCACTCTTTTTAATTTGAATCGTTTTCGTTGTTACATTTCCTGCTAAATCTTCTACTTCAAAAATGAACTCATTATTTCCATTTACTAATGGAAGTTCTACTTCCACTTGTTCTTCAAAACCTTTCATTTCGTATGGTTCTGATAACTCGTGTAAGAATTTTTCGTCTCCATTTACCGTTAATCGAACTTCATCAAAATTGTCTTTTAAAGTAACTGGAACTACAATCACACTTTCTTTTGTGTTTTTAGGAATTTTTCCAAAAGAAATTGTTGGGAATTGTGTATCAACGAAAACTTTACGAGAGATTTGCATTTCATTTGAGAATTCATCAATTGCTTTGACACGAATGTCTTGGAAACCATCTTCAAGATTTAAAGTATGAGAGAATTGAACACCATCGAATGATGCTTCTTCATCGTTCACCGTAACTGAAGTGATTTTTGAATCATCTTCAATTGTTCCATTCACTTCGATTTCGTTCGTGTTAAATATATCAAAGTAATTTGGACTTTCAATATAAATAACAGGAGGTGTTGTTTCTTCATTACTATTTAGTTGGAAGTCATAGGTTTGAGCATTTCGTGCAACGTCTACTAATTGTACCGAAATTTTATCTTTATTCGTTAATTCTCCACTAATTGTAAATGTTGATGTAGTTAGAGGAAGAGTTTCTGAAACAGCTTCTCCATTTACATATACTTGCCAGTATTCTGCACCTGTTCCACCTTTATTATCGGTAGGATTTGAGACAACAACTGTCTTAGTTGAAGCATCGAAAGTTACTTTAGCGCTAGGGGCTGCCGTATCGACCTTAACAGGGAATTCAATGGATTGCCATTGTGCTCCTTCATAATCGATAACCCCACTTACACGAATAATATAGTCTCCATCTTTAGCGATTGCATTATTAATTTTCCCATCCCAACCATAGTTCGTATTATAAGTGTATGGGTTGTCAGATGTATAATGTTTCGTTAAGTTGTTAGCAGTTCTTAAAGTACGTAAAACTTTCCCGTTCATATCGACAACTTCCACTTTCAATTGCTTCGCATTACGGAATAAAGAAAAGACAGGAATTGCTTGATCACGAATACCATCTCCATTTGGAGAGAAACCAAATCGAGAAGAATCAAATTGTTCGCCTGCTCCTGTAATGAAGGAACCTTGTTCATCTGCTAAAGCAGTATAACCCCAATAAGTTAAATTGTCCCAAGCAAAGTAATCAAAGATTCTTGCATCATCCCAACCGCCGTTAAATCCAAAGAATGGGACAGTTAATGGTACATTATTTGTTACTTCTTCATTTGGATCAATTAATCGAACGAAACCATCAACAAAGAAGCCGTTAGAATAAATGGAACGAATCTCTTCTGGTAAATTGGAAACGTCAACTGATACAGTAATTTCCTTTGTACCATTTGCAGGAATTGTAACCGATTCTGGAGTATTGATATCTGCATCTTCATCCGTAAGAACATATTGACCATATGTGTTTGGAACCGTTACATATAATCCATCACCGGCATTAACAGGCATGTCGATTTGAAGTTGTGTTTCAACATTATATGTTTTTTCCTCATTTGAGAAGTTTTCAGCAACTAAAGTAAAGGTAAATTGGTCATTTTCAATTTCCTTTAAAGCAACTTTTGCTTCTCCCGTTTCTGAATTTGTTACAATAACATCCGTTGATAGAGCATTTGCAAGTTGCATTAATCCAGCCCCTTGTCGACGTGGTGAAACATACTCACCTGGAGTTGTTTCCATTGGAAGAGCTGTATTCATTAATAAATTCTTCGCTATTTGAACTCTATCCGCACCAGTTGCATCAAATTCTTGGTCTACCCTTTCTAAAACAAGGGCACTACCACCCGCTACATGAGGTGCCGCCATAGAAGTTCCGCTCATTAATCCATACTTATCATCATTTAATGTTGAGAAGATATTTCCACCTGGAGCTGTAATTTCCGGTTTGAAATCTAAGTTAGGCGTTGGACCCCAAGAAGTAAAACTACTTAATTGTCCTGCGCTCGGATTTTGTGTTTCAATAAAGTTTCCATCGAAGGAGACTGTCACACTTTGATTGTTATCTAAAGCAGCTTTTAATGATTCTCCATCCACTTTTACAATGGACATGAATGGAATCGTAATACCAGGGTCAGTTGCCATATTAATTGTACCTTCAGTATTGTTGTAAATAATGGCTGCTACTGCACCTGCAGCTTGAGCATTCAGTCCCTTTTCAACAAACGCATTAGAACCACGGGAAATTAAAGCGACTTTTCCTGTGAAATCTTTTCCTTCAAAATCAGCAGCTGTTCCGAAACCAGCATCCATGACTTCTACTGGTCCGCTAAATGTTTCAATTGGGTTGGCGTCATTTGCTAATAAATAAAGGGCTTCTCCTGATGGCGCTCCATCGACTTGATAAGAAAAACTATATGCAGTAATCATCGAATTTTCAACGGAAGCAACGCTGATTGAGTCATAGGATATACCCGGCGATCCTGTCACACCGTAGTCTTGGTTTTCAGCATAAGGATAAAAATATCCAGAGCCATACATATCCGAGTTTCCTGAAGAAATCGAAACGATAATACCATTTTCTGTAGCTCTAGATACGGCTTGTTGTTCCGGGCTAGATTCATCTACATATCCCGCAGGAGAACCTAGTGACATGTTTAAAACGTCGGCATTTAACTTGATGGCATCATCAATTGCCTTTATATAAATATCACCATAAGTGGATGAAAAGTTTGGATCATTTCCGAATACTTTTAAAGCTAAAAGTTGCGCTTCAGGAGCTACTCCTTTAATACCACCGTCTTCTTCATCTCCATTGGCTGCAACTGTACCACCAACATGCATACCATGCATCGATGCACCTGGACCTAAATCTAAAATTTCATCATTACCGTCCATATAGTTATATCCAAAAGGAACTTTTGTCGTATAATATTGACCATTTTTAATGGATCCATCTGATCGCAGAGCATTTACTTCTTCTTCAGTTAGTTCGGCTGTACTTTCATCAGATAAAACCATGTCTTTATGGCTCGGATCGATACCAGTATCAATAATACCGACAACCATACCTTCACCTTCAAAACCGTATTCATTCCATGCGCGTTGAGCTTGAACTAATTCCTTCGAATGAATCATATCCGGTTTTACTTCTGGTCGTTCATATTCAGTAGATTCATAGACAGCTTTAACACCAGATGTAGCTGCGATTTTTTCAACATATTTTGCTTCTACTTCTGCTGAGAATCCATTAAATACAACTGAAAAGTTTTCAATATATTTGACGGAAGGCACTTGTTTTTTTAATGTATCTTGAACACTTTCTTGTTCTTCCGTAACGGCAGTTTCAATGGATTCTTTTTCTGACCGTTTTAATTGCTTATATAAAACGCCTTTTTTTGTTGCTTTTTCAATAGCAGGCTCCCCGTCAAGTTCAACGACGATTCGAACTTTTTTGTCGGGGTTTTTTGGATTTGCTAGAGATTTTGAGATGTTTGGTTCATTTTTTTCTTGTTGAATGGTAGGCAAGTTTTTTAAACTTTTTGCGCTCGTACTGTTCACGCCGAACAGTGGTGTACTGAATGCCAAAAAGAAAGCAATTGCCACAAGTACTATTTTTCTAAGTTTCATAAATCCACTCCTCTTAGTATTCTATTAGTCTGAAAAAATAGAATAAATATAATATTTAGTCAACTTTTTCTAATTTTAATAATATATGATAATAGATTGGGAATACATTACAAAATAGTTACTTTTAAATCGAAATTTGTAGTTTTTTAGTTTTCAAAATTCGACATTTCTATTTTGGGGAATGGTAGATAGATAAATAGAAAGAAATAGGGGAGTTATTACGGTAAAACAAAAAGGGATTGGTAAGAATAAATTGAATTCTCCACCAATCGCCTTCATCTTTGTAAAGTTATTTTTTTAGTTTTAGTACGAGCTCTTCGTCGGGTGTTACAAAAAGGGTTTTTTGTTCGAAATAAATAACGAAGCCAGGCTTTGCTCCATTCGGTTTTTTCACTTGCCGAATTTCCGTATAGTCAACGGGAACTGAAGAAGAATCGCGAGCTTTACTAAAATAAGCACTTAAAGTGGCAGCCTCAAATAAAGTTTTGTCATCTGGTTCATTGGAATGGATAACGACATGGGATCCTGGAATATCTTTTGTATGCAACCAAATGTCTGTCTTTTTTGCTATTTTAAAAGTTAAATAATCATTTTGTTTATTATTTTTCCCAACGGAAATGGGGATTCCAGAAGAGGATACAAATTGTTCTGGAGAAGGTTTAGTCGGCTTTTTCTTCCGTTTACTATTGCGCATTTTTAAGTAACCTTGTTCCGCTAATTCTTCGCGAATTTCCTCTATATCCGAAGGGGATGCTTGATGCACTTGTGCCATTAACATATCAAAGTACTGAATTTCATCTTCCGTTTTTTCGATTTGTTCTTTTACCATAACTAAAGCATTTTTTGCTTTATTATATTTCGTGTAATAACTTTGGGCATTTTCAACTGGTGTTTTTCTAACGCTTAAAGGTATTGTTATTTGCTCCCCGTTCTCACTGTAGTAGTTCGTTACGGTTACTTCTTTCATACCCTTTTCGAATTGATATAAATGGGCCATTAAGAGTTCACCATAAAGTTGAAATTTATCTAGATTCGAAGCATTATCCAAATCTTTTTGAAGTTTTTTTAATTTTAAAGTTAATTTATTGCGTTCGTTTTGAAGCCAACGTTCCAAATCTCCAGCCTGCTGCTTTACCCGATCCCGTTCAGCCCGGGCATAAAATACCCGATCTAATAAGGTGCTTAATGACTCATATTGGGTTTTTTGACCTTTCAAGTGGGTTAATGTTGTTGGTGAAAAATAAGTTTTTTTATCTACTTCTATATAAGTGGGATGTGCACCAGCAACAATTTCTTCTAAAAAAGTTTTAAAAGTAGGAAGTATATCATTTTGTTTTATACGATATAAAAGTTCGTTTGCATGAATAGGTGAAAACCCTTTTAAATGCTCAACAACGTGTTTTGCTGTTTTTTCTTCTGCGAAAAATTGTTGTATTTCGTCATCGGTCATCGTAGCTGGATTGACTTTATTTTGTTTTGGAGGGGCAATATACGGTTGACCGGGTAAGACGGTACGATAACTATTAACAGATGGTGGTAGATGTTTTAAACTATCAATAATTTTATCGTTTTCATCATCGATTAACATAATATTGCTGTGACGCCCCATAATCTCGACTGTCAACTTGCGAAAAACTTGATCTCCAATTTCATTTTTACTTTCGATATTAAAAGTTAAAATTCGTTCAAAGGAATCGGTTGAAATTGTATGAATAATACCGCCTTCAATATGTTTTCTTAAAAGCATACAAAACATTGGTGGTTCAGCTGGGTTATCAATCGAATGTTCTGTTAAATGAACCCGCGCATAGGCCGGGTGAATCGAACATAATAGTTTATAATTCTCCCCTTTAGCACGAATATGTAACATAATTTCAAGGGCGTTTGGCTGATGAATTTTCGTAATACGACCTGTTTCTAATTGTTTTAATTCATTTGCCATTGCTATTGTAAATAAGCCATCAAAAGCCATGTTATTTCCTCTTTTCTTCTTTCACGTAATCTTCGATCAATCCTATATGGTTAGAAATCCATATAAAAATTAGTAAGACTTCATTTACAACGATATTTCATTATAAAATGTAGTTCAAAGACAAAAATATATAACATATTATACTATAGTTCTTTATCGTTGCATTCAACATTTACTTTTTGCATACGTCTAACATTAAATTAAGGCTCAGGATGTGTTATACTAAAAATAGTATGCAAAGAAAGGTGTGACGAACCTTGGTGCGTAGTATGACTGGTTTTGGCAGAGGTGTCACAACTACGAATAACTATCAACTAACTGTTGAAGTTCGTTCTGTAAATCATCGTTTTTTAGAAGTTTATACAAAATTTCCTAAGGACTGGCTAGAAGCTGAAATAGCTACTAAAAAACTATTATCCCAATATGTACAGCGGGGAAAATTAGATGTCGTTGTAAATTTGAAATCCTTAGGGAACGATTCTCTATCTATTCAAATCAATTGGCCATTAATTGAAGCTTATAAACAGGCAAAGGAGCAATTAAGCTCAGTAGTCCCCTTTGATGAAAAATGGTCTATGCAAGAACTGCTTTCTTTGGAAAATGCGTTGACGTATGAAAAACAAGAGTTGACGCCAGAAGAAATAAAAGAAGCTATTGAAGATGCTGTAAAAGAAGCAGCCGAAAAATTAGTTGAAATGCGTGAGTTAGAAGGTAATCAGTTAAAAAACGCTTTATTGTGCTATAATACTCAATTAAAAGAACATATTCAGCAAATTCGTGCTCTATCCACTGATTCGGTAAATAAATATCGAGCGAAATTAAATGAACGAATTATGGAAGTTGTTCATTTAGATAGTATAGATGAACGTATACTTGCAGAAGTCGCTATTTTCGCAGAAAAAGTAGATATTGCAGAAGAATTGGATCGCCTTGAAAGTCATTTTAAACAATTAGAAGGAACGCTGGAAGAAGCGAATTCAGTTGGCCGCAAGCTAGACTTTTTAATGCAAGAGATGCATCGTGAAATTAATACAATTGGCTCTAAAAATCAAAATGCTGATATTTCAATTGAAGTTGTTCAAGCAAAAACAATTTTAGAAAAAATGCGAGAACAAGTACAAAATATTGAATAATTGGTTTATGCTGTTATATGGAATTTTTTTAGGAACGAGTTTTCATGCTCATTGAAGTTTGTGAATGGAGTCGAATTAACGTTTAGACGATTCGACTACTCCAGTCATTTCTAATGTTTCTAATAAGGAACATCATAAAATAATTGTAATAGTAGTTTAGCAAGGGAGAAGTTGAGAACAATGAGAAAAGAACGAGGCTTATTAATTGTTCTATCGGGCCCATCCGGTGTCGGTAAAGGGACAGTACGTAAAGAACTTTTTTCAAAGGCCGGCACAAATTATGAATATTCGATTTCAATGACAACTCGTGCTCCGCGTGAAGGTGAAGTCGATGGTGTGGATTACTTTTTTAAAACTCGGGAAGAGTTTGAAACGCTTATCGAAGAAGGCGGTTTGTTAGAACATGCCGAGTTTGTTGGTAACTACTATGGGACTCCGCTTGCTTATGTCAATGAAACATTGGATGCAGGCCGAGATGTATTTTTAGAAATAGAAGTTCAAGGAGCGGCACAAATTCGTGAAAAAGCTCCTGAAGCCCTCTTTATATTTTTAGCACCCCCAAGTATTACCGAGTTACAGAATCGTTTAATTGGACGCGGTACTGAAACAGAGGAAATTATTAAAAAAAGAATTGAAACAGCACGGGAAGAGCTCGAAATGATGAGTTTATATGATTACGTTGTAGAAAATGATGAAATTCAGAATGCATGTGATAAAATAAATGCTATCATTGTTGCGGAACATTGTCGTCGTGACCGTGTTGAAAAAAGATATTTGTCTATGTTGAGAGGAGAATAATTTTATGTTGTACCCATCTGTTGATGCTTTAAAAAGTAAAATCGATTCAAAATATTCTTTAGTAAGTCTTGCATCAAAACGTGCTCGTCAAATGCAAGAACAAGGTGACGAGCAATTAGAATCCTACGTTTCCCATAAACCAGTAGGGAAAGCTTTAGAAGAAGTAGCAGCTGGTCTATTAAAGAAAGAGAAACAAGATGCTTCTACAATTTACGAGGACGAAATTTAATTTCAGAAAGTTTACGAAGTAACTTCTATTTGTTTAAGTCGTTTTCATTGAAGTTCTAAATGGTTTTTTGTTTATAATTAGTTGAAGATATGACGATCTATTAGCTCCCGGAGAATTATTCTTTGGGAGCTTGTCATTTGAAAGGATGAGTGAGTCATGCAAAAAAATATATTATTATGTGTGTCAGGTGGCATTGCGGTTTATAAAGCGGTAGCCCTTGTAAGTAAACTAACACAGGCAAATTTTAATGTGAAAGTCATTATGACAGAGTCAGCTCGTAAATTTGTCACACCATTAAGTTTTCAAGTGATGTCTAAAAACGACGTTTATTACGATACATTTGATGAAAAAGATTCAAAGGTCATAGCCCATATTGATTTAGCGGATTGGGCTGATTTAATTTTAGTAGCGCCAGCAACGGCTAATGTCATCGGAAAATTGGCAAATGGTATTGCAGACGATATGGTCACAACTACTTTACTTGCAGCAACTTGTCCCGTTTGGCTTGCTCCAGCCATGAATGTACATATGTATGATCATCCAGCTGTGAAACGAAATATTGCTCAATTAGCAGAAGATGGTTGTTCATTTATCGAACCGTCGGAAGGTTTTTTAGCGTGTGGGTATGTTGGAAAGGGTCGTTTAGAAGAACCAGAAAAAATTACACAAATTGTGGTCGAATTTTTTGAAGGGGAAGCGAAAAAGGGATGATAACCGTTGCGGAGGTAATCGTAGATGTCGCAGCCTATCCTGTCGATCGCCCCTTCGATTATTTAGTCCCTGCAGAAATGACAAATATTATGGAGTGCGGTAGTCGAGTAAAAGTACCATTTGGACCACGAAATGTACTTGGATTTGTTGTGGCGTTAAAAAACGATACAGATGTTCCTCTTGAAAAGATTAAGCCTATTACTCAAATACTTGATATTGAACCTGTTTTAACGGGTGAAATGTTACAGTTGGCCAAATGGTTAAAAAATGAAACAATTTGTTACGAAATTGATGCTTTGCAAGTTATGCTACCTTCTGCTTTGCGTGCAAAATATGAAAAGGTTATTACATTGCAAACGGATGTTGAACATTTACCATCTTCATTAAAAGAATGGTTTGAGAAATCTGAACGGGTATATTTGAAACAATTTGAAAAAAATAATCTACTTCCGGACATTAAGAAAGCATTAAAAGAAAAAATGGTTTCTTTGGAAAATGTCGTGCAACAAAAGGGAAAAGTGAAGGAAGTAAGAAAAGTACGAATTTGTCCAGAACGTGAAACATTAACTGAAATCTTTAACAACATTTCGAAACGGGCTAAAAAACAAAAGCTCCTTGTGGAGTGGATGTTCAATCATGTAGGGGAAATAATGGAGCCCGATATTATTTATAAAGAATTAAATACATCTTCTCAAGTGTTACAGGCTGTAATTGAATTAGGTGCCGCTTCTTTTATTCAACAAGAAGTGTACCGTGATCCATTTACAAAAGATGTGAAAAAAACAGATTTTTTAAATTTAACAGATGAGCAGTCTACGGCCCTTTATAAAATAACTGATGCAATGAACCGTAAACAACCTGAAACCTTTTTATTGCACGGTATTACAGGTAGTGGGAAAACGGAAGTATATTTACAAGCGATTGCTAAATGTTTAGAAGAAGGAAAAGAAGCGATTGTACTTGTTCCGGAAATTTCCTTAACCCCTCAAATGACGGAGCGATTCCGTTCCCGTTTTGGAGAGCTAGTTGCGGTCATGCACAGCGAATTATCCGTTGGTGAAAAATATGATGAGTGGAGAAAGGTACATCAAGGGAAAGTAAAAGTTGTTGTCGGGGCCCGTTCCGCTATTTTTGCTCCTTTTGAAAATGTAGGTATCATTATTTTAGATGAAGAGCATGAGTCCACTTACAAACAAGAAGATTCACCACGATATCATGCAAGAGACGTAGCGATTTGGCGTAGTAATTACCACTCATGTCCAGTTATATTAGGCAGTGCCACACCATCATTAGAATCCTTTGCCCGCTCAAAGAAAAAGGTTTATACATTATTAACATTAAAAGAACGTGCTTTAAAACAGTCGTTACCAACTGTTCAAGTAGTCGATATGCGAGATGAATTGAAACAGGGAAATCGTTCGATGTTTTCTCAACAATTAGTAGAATCCATTCGAATTCGATTAGAAAGAAAAGAACAAATCGTTTTATTTTTAAATCGTAGAGGTTATTCGGCCTTTGTTCTTTGTAGAGACTGTGGAACGGTTCTCCAATGTGAAAACTGTGACATTTCATTAACTTACCATCGTAGTAATGAAAAATGTAAATGTCATTATTGTGGCTATGAAATTCATGTCCCTAAAACATGCCCCCAATGTCAAAGTGATCATATCCGATTTTTTGGTACAGGAACACAAAAAGTGGAAGAAGAGATTGCAAAATTATTTCCTGAAGCTAGAGTGTTAAGAATGGATGTGGATACGACGAAAACTAAGGGGTCCCACGAGCAACTATTGCAAGCCTTTGGTGACGGGGAAGCGGATATTTTATTAGGCACTCAAATGATTGCTAAAGGACTTGATTATCCAAATATTACATTAGTAGGGGTGTTAAGTGCGGATACATCTCTCCATTTACCAGATTTCCGTGCTGCGGAAAAGACATTCCAATTATTAACTCAAGTAAGTGGACGAGCTGGACGACATAGTAAGCCAGGGGAAGTAGTCATTCAAACATATACACCAGAACATTATGCTATTGAATTAGCTAAGTCCCAGGAGTATGAACCGTTTTATGAACGGGAAATGCATATGCGTCATCAAGCTGGATACCCTCCATATTACTATTTAGCGTTAATTCAAATATCCCATCATGATGTCATGATGGCGGCGGAATATGCTGGAAAAGCTGCTGATTGGTTACGTTCAAAACTGTCCTTTAACATTTCCATCATTGGGCCGACTACAGCTGGAATCAGTCGTCTCCAAAATAGATATCGCTATCAATGTTTGATAAAATACAAAATAGAACCAAATTTAATCCCGACATTATTACAACTTATTAAGTTATACCGTTCGGATTGGATTAAAAAGGGAATTATCCTGACTGTTGATTTAGATCCAACAATGATTTAAACGATTTTTTGGTTAGGAATATTTCCTTGCTGCTTAAAGAAGTGTAGAAAGAGGTAAAATAATGGCAATTAAAGAAGTTGTAAAACATCCTGCAAAGGTACTAACAGAAAAATGTAAAGAAGTTACAGTAATTAACGAAGAAATTATTACACTTCTTGATGACCTATACGACACAATGGTGGAATATGATGGTGTTGGAATAGCGGCGCCTCAAATTAATGTTCCATTACGTGTAGCAATTGTTGAATTAGGTGGAGAACGAGATATATTAGAAATGATTAATCCAACTATTTTAGAAACTTCTGGGTCAGAAGTTGATATAGAAGGGTGTTTAAGCTTTCCAAATCTTTTTGGAGAAGTAGAAAGACCGACATATGTAAAAATTGAAGCTTGTGATCGTGAAGGAAGAGTATACGAATTGGAAGCTGGCGGTTTTGATGCTCGTGCCATTTTACACGAAATTGACCATTTAGATGGGGTTTTATTTGATTCAAAATTAATTCGTGTTGTACCGGAGGAAGAGCTAGCAGAAATGTATGGTGAGGAGGAGTAAAAATGACTTCAGTTGTATTTATGGGGACACCTTCTTTTTCAGTACCTATATTACGAATGATTCATGAGGAAGGGTATGACGTATTAGCAGTCGTCACTCAACCCGATCGCCCGGTCGGCCGGAAAAAGGTATTAACACCTCCTCCTGTAAAAGAAGAAGCATTACGTTTAGGTTTACCTGTCATCCAACCAGAAAAATTACGTGGTTCTCAAGAATTGGAACAAATTTTATCGTTAAATCCTGATATTGTCATAACTGCTGCCTTTGGTCAAATTTTACCAAAGACTTTACTTGATGCACCTCGTTTCGGTTGTATTAATGTTCATGCATCTTTATTACCGAAATATCGTGGTGGAGCACCAATCCATCAAGCAATTATAGATGGGGAAGAGAAAACCGGCGTAACGATTATGTACATGGCGGAAAAATTAGATGCGGGGGATATTATTTCTCAGGCTGAGATTGCTATTGAGGATACTGATAATACAGGTACTATGTTTGAAAAATTAAGCCTTGTCGGAAGAGATCTTTTAAAATCTACGTTACCCCTTATTATTGAAGGGAAAAATGAACGTATTCCCCAAGATGAAGAAAAGGTAACCTTTGCCCATAATATTTCAAGGGAGCAAGAACGAATTCATTGGTCCAATAGTGCAAGAACTGTTTTTAATCAAGTTCGTGGATTAACGCCATGGCCAACCGCTTACACAACTTTTCAAGGTGAGAATGTGAAAATTTGGTTAGTTAAAGAGGGAGATACTTTAACAAAGGATGCGCCAGGTAAAGTTGTGAAAATTAATAAAGATAGTTTTGAGGTCGCTTGTGGTGACGGAAAAACAATCATTGTTTTTGAACTTCAACCAGCGGGCAAAAAACGGATGACGGCGCAAGATTACTTGCGCGGAACGGGGTCAAAACTTGTGATAGGGGACCAATTTGAATGACAAAAAAGAAAGTACCAATTTGGAACGGTAATGTGCGCGATGCCGCATTAGCCATCCTTTTAGCAGTTGATAAAGATCAAGCATACAGTAATTTACTACTTAATCAAACGATTAATAAATATAAAATTGAAGCAAAAGATCGAGCCCTTCTAACCGAATTAACTTACGGAACCTTGCAACATAAATATACATTAGATTATTATTTAGAGCCTTTTATCCGCGGGAAAATAGACCTTTGGGTAAATTGGCTTCTTCGCCTTTCCCTATATCAAATGCTGTACTTAGACAGGGTTCCTGATCATGCGGTCGTGAATGAATCAGTGGAAATTGCAAAACGTAGAGGACATAAAGGAATCGCTTCATTAGTAAATGGCATCCTCCGGTCGATTTTACGTCAAGGTGTACGTTCAACAGAGGGGATTACGGATCCTATTCATCGATTAGCTATTGAAACGAGTCATCCAAAATGGCTAGTCGAGCGATTTATTAATTCTTATGGTCTTGAGCGCACAACAGAAATGTTACAAGAAAACAATGTTCCACCAATTCCAACCGTTCGAGTGAATATGACAAAAGCATCGGTTCAAGAAGTACTTTTAATGCTGGAACAAGAAGGTGTTTCAGCAAAACAAAGTAAAATAATGCCTGAGTGTTTACATTTCTTAACAGGTCAACCATCGAGGACAAAAGCATTTAAAGATGGTTTTATTACGATTCAAGATGAAAGTTCGATGATGCCGGCAAATGCGTTAAATCCAAAACGAGGATGGCGTGTCCTTGATATGTGTGCGGCACCAGGCGGAAAAACAACTCATATGGCTGAATTAATGGCCAATGAAGGTTCTATTTTAGCAACAGATTTACACCCACATAAATTAGATTTAATCGACGAAACAAGTGTCCGCTTAGGGTTAGATATTATTCAAACGGCACCAATCGATGGTCGGAAGGCTGCGGAACTTTTACAAGCTGAATCCTTTGATGCCGTTTTAGTTGATGCTCCTTGCTCAGGATTAGGTGTGATGAGACGTAAACCGGACATTAAATATACAAAACGGGAAGAAGACTTGTCTCGCCTCCATACGATTCAGCTTGAACTATTAAACAATGCTGTGAAAGTCCTTAAAAAAGGTGGGCGATTAGTTTATAGCACTTGTACAGTCAATAAGGAAGAAAATGAAGACACTGTATCGGCATTTTTAGCGACCCATCCAGAAATGGAATCGATTGAAATAGAAAATTTACCGAAGGAACTTGTAGATCGCAGTCAAAGTGGAATGCTACAAGTATTCCCTCAAGATTTCGGCAGCGATGGTTTCTTTGTAGCAACTTTTAGAAAAAAGCAAGATTAGTTAGAAATAAAAAAGGAGAATCCTAACACAAATGGATCAAAATAAATTTAATGAACGTATTCAAGACCTAGTAGAAGAGGCTGAACAAAAGCCAGCTCGACGTGTGAAAAAAGAAAAACCTCAACTAAAGGAATCCATTTATTCGTTAAGAATTGATGAGTTACAAGAATGGTTGAAAGAGAATGGGGAGAAACCTTTCCGAGCTGGTCAAATTTATGAATGGTTATATGATAAACGAGTGAAAACCTTCGACGAAATGTCGAATCTATCAAAATCCCTTCGTGAAAAATTAAAAGAAAACTTTGCTTTAACAACACTATCAACCATCATTAAACAAGAATCGAAAGATGGAACGATTAAGTTTTTATTCCAACTTCAAGATGGTTATTCCATTGAAACGGTATTAATGCGCCATGATTATGGAAATTCTGTTTGTGTAACAACGCAAGTTGGCTGTCGTATTGGCTGTACATTTTGTGCATCAACCCTTGGTGGTTTAAAACGTCATTTATTAGCAGGTGAAATTGTAGAGCAAGTTGTAAAAGTACAAAAAGAATTAGATGAAGCAGGTGAACGGGTATCCCATATCGTTATCATGGGAATTGGGGAACCGTTTGATAACTATGATGCGATGATGAATTTCTTAAAGGTCATCAATAATGATAAAGGATTAAATATCGGTGCTCGTCATATTACCGTTTCCACATCAGGAATCGTACCGAAGATTTACAAATTTGCAGATGAAGAATTACAAATTAATTTCGCTGTTTCTTTACACGCACCAAACCAAGAAGCACGTCAAAAATTAATGCCTATTGCTCGCGCCTATAAACTTGATGAACTTTTAGAAGCGGTACGTTATTATACGAAGAAAACGGGTCGTCGTGTAAGTTTTGAATATGGTTTAATGTCAGGTGAAAATGATTCTGTTGAAGTGGCAGAGGAATTAGCGGATTTAATTAAAGGGATTAAGTGTCATGTTAATTTAATTCCTATTAACTATGTACCAGAGCGTGATTATGTAAGAACTTCACGTAGCAGTATATTTGCCTTTGAAAAAACTTTGAAGAAACGTGGAATTAACGTAACAATTCGTCGTGAACAAGGTGCTGATATTGCAGCAGCATGCGGCCAGTTACGAGCGCAAGAACGCCAAGATGAAATAAAGTAGGTGGGTGACTACTGTGAAGTATACAGTCGAAAGTGATATTGGACGAAAACGGATGGTAAATGAAGATCGGGTTGCTTTTTTAGAGCATCCCGATTCCTTTAAACTTGCGATATTAGCAGATGGTATGGGTGGACATAATGCTGGTGATGTGGCCAGTGAAATGGCGATTGAGGAAATGAAAACCCACTTTCTTAATGTAAATGTCACACAATTAAACACGATTGAAGCAAAAAAACAATGGATGTTGGAAGTGATTAAAGCAATCAATGAAAAAATATATAATCACTCTCTCATTACTGAAGGTTGCCAAGGTATGGGGACAACATTAATCGCGGTTTTAATCGACGGTAATCAATGTTTAATTGGCCATATCGGAGATAGTAGAGTTTATTATTTTACTTCTGAAAATGTATCTCTTGTTACAAGAGATCATTCTTACGTTAATTTACTAGTTGAGAATGGAGAAATTAGTGAAGAGGAAGCAGAAAACCATCCGCAAAAAAACTTTATCGTAAAATCCCTTGGAACTGAATCGACGATAGAACCTGATTTTTACGAATTAAGCCTATTTCAACCGTCCTATTTATTAATTTGTTCAGACGGTTTAAGTAATAAAATTTCAACTGATGAAATGGCTGCTATTCTAACTTTACCCCTTTCAATTGAAAATAAAGGAAAAAAACTAGTGCAGTTAGCAAACGATTCAGGTGGAGAAGATAATATATCGGTCATTTTATTATCAATGAACGATGAGGAGGTGTAACTATGCTAAAGGGAAAAAGAATTAATGACCGTTATAAAATACTGGAGCTTATCGGCGGCGGTGGAATGTCGAATGTTTATTTGGCTCATGATATGATTTTAAATCGTGATGTGGCGGTTAAAGTTTTACGTTATGATGCGTCAAACGAAGAAGAATTTCATCGGCGTTTTCAAAGGGAAGCATTATCGGCGACAAGTTTAACTCATCCAAATATCGTTAGTATTTACGATGTTGGGGAAGATCAAGATATGCACTACATCGTCATGGAATATATAAAAGGCAAAACATTAAAACAATACATAAATGAGTTTTCGCCTTTATCACCAGCTAGAAGTGTTCAAATTATGAAACAATTAACTTCTGCCATTGCCCATGCCCATGAAAATCAAATTATTCATCGTGATATTAAACCGCAAAACATTTTAGTGGATAATGAAGGAAATGTGAAAGTAACAGACTTTGGGATCGCAACTTCTTTAAGTGCTACAAGCTATACGAAAACAAACTCTGTTATTGGAACAGTCCATTATTTATCTCCTGAACAAGCACGGGGTGGTACTGCGACGAATCAATCGGATATTTATTCGTTAGGGATTGTGTTGTATGAGTTATTAACGGGGGAATTACCGTTTTCTGGTGAATCGGCAGTATCTATCGCTTTAAAACATTTACAAACGGAAACACCTTCTGTAAGAGCTTTGGACGCATCCATTCCACAAAGTTTGGAAAATGTTATTTTGAAGGCAACAGCTAAAAATCCCCTGCATCGTTATTCTTCTGTAGAGGAAATGGAAGAGGACTTACAAACAGTATTATCTCCAGAACGTTTGTCGGAAAAGAAATTCCAACCACCCGTTGATGATGATGAAACAAAGGCAATTCCTATTATTAAAGATTCTTTACCGTTTAGCGACATTGCTAATACGAAGGTGAATTCTCAAAAAACGGAAAAGGCAGAACGAGTAAAGCCGGAAAAAGCTCAAAAAGAAGTACCTGTTAAAGAAAAAGATAAGAAAAATAATAAGAACAACATTAAGAAAAAGAATCGTCGAAAAATGGTAGCCATTATTGTGGCCATTATTGCCATTATTATTCTAGGTTCTGTCCTTGCCTTTAATTTGTTAAGTCCAAAGAAAATAGAAATTCCTGATGTATCGAATATGGAAGTTGAAGAAGCCATTGAAATACTTGAAAGTGAAGGATTTGCTATAGGTGAACAAAAAGAAGCCCATTCTGATGAAGTAGAAGAAGGGTTAGTAATAAAAACGAATCCGAAGGCTGGTTTAAGCCGTCTTGAAGGGACAGAAATCGAATTAGTTGTTAGCTTAGGTAATGAAAAAATTGAAGTGGATGATTATGTTGGAAAACAAATTAATCAAGTCACTTCAATTTTAGAGAATAGCGATTATCAAGATTTTGATATTCAACAAGTCTATTCGGATGAGCCGGAAGGTACAATTGTTGAACAACAGCCTTCTGCTGGAGAAGAGGTTGTTCCGAGTGAAACGACAATTATTTTAAAAGTAAGTCAAGGAAAAAATGAAGTAACTGTTTCAGACTTAACAGGGTATGATGAGGCGGAATTAGAAGAGTATGAAAAAAGCTCAGGCTTTAATGTTGAAATAGATAGTGAAGAAAACTCTGATACGGTTCCCGCTGGTGAAGTAATTTCCCAAAATCCAAAGGCGAATTCAAGTTTAGAAGAAGGCGGAACAATTGAAGTCGTTCTTTCTAAAGGTCCTGCTGAAAAACAAGTAAAAATGTATTATAAAGATATTGTAATTCCTTACGAACCGTTTCAATTAGGTGAAATACAATCAGTTCGAATTTTCATTGAAGACAAGACCCATTCGATGGTGGAGCCTTATGACGAATTCACGATAACGGAGGATACGAATTATCGAATTCAATTAGAAATTGCTGAGGGAGAAACAGCGGCCTATCGAATTGAACGTGATTCCACTAACATTGCAGAAGAGACAATACCCTATGATAGGGCAGAATAAGGAGTGAAAAAATGGCTGAAGGCCAAATCCGTAAAGCGTTAAGCGGTTATTATTATGTTTACCAAAACGGTGAGTTAATTCAATGCCGAGGGCGCGGTGTTTTCCGAAATCGAGGGGAATCACCGCTTGTCGGCGACTTTGTCGATTATACAAAAGAAGGGGAATCGGATGGCTACATAATGAAAATTCATCCGAGAATGAACGAATTAGTACGCCCCCCTATTGCTAACGTTGATCAAGCAATTTTAGTTTTTTCAGTAAAAGAACCAGATTTTAATACGATATTATTGGATCGATTTTTAGTTGTACTGGAATCATTCCGTGTAAATCCAATTATTTGTTTGACAAAAATGGATTTATTGGATGAAGAAGAACGGGTTAAGTTAACAAAATATATCGATGATTACAAATCCATTGGATATGAAATCATTGAAACTTATAAAAATGACAAAACTTTACTTGAACGATTGCAACCGGTTTTAGAAGGGAAAACTTCTGTTTTAGCCGGTCAATCTGGAGTTGGTAAATCTACTTTGCTAAATACGTTATTACCAGAATTAAAGTTACAAACAAGTGATATTTCCCACAGTCTTGGTCGAGGAAAACATACAACCCGCCATGTAGAGCTAATTGAAGTTTGTGGTGGGTTATTAGCTGATACACCTGGTTTTAGCTCCTTTGATTTTGATACAATTGAAAAAGAAGAGTTAACTTCTTGTTTCCCTGAATTTGAGCGGCTTAGTGAAGGATGTAAGTTTAGAGGTTGCTTGCATATAAAAGAGCCGAAATGTGCTGTAAAGGGAGCGCTAGAAAGGGAAGAAGTTCCTTCTTACCGCTATGAACATTATCAACAATTTTTACAAGAAATACTTGATCGAAAGCCGAGGTACTAATGATGATTAAAATTGCACCATCCATTCTTGCAGCCGATTTTGCAAAATTAGGACAAGACGTAAAAGAAGTAGAAAAGGCAGGAGCTGAACTCATTCATATCGATGTAATGGACGGCCATTTTGTTCCGAATATTACAATGGGTCCTATCGTTGTGGAAGCTTTACGTCCGATTACGAACTTACCTCTTGATGTTCATTTAATGATTGAAAACCCAGAAAGTTATATCGAACAATTTGCGAAAGCTGGTGCTGATTATATCTCAATACATGTGGAAGCATGTCGACATTTGCATCGCACGATTCAATTGATTCGATCCTTTAATGTGAAACCGGGCGTTGTATTAAATCCTCATACACCAATCGAATCGATTCAACATATTTTGGAGGATATTGATTTTGTATTATTTATGACCGTTAATCCTGGATTTGGTGGTCAAAAGTTTATTTCTTCAGTCGTTCCAAAAATTGAGGCATTATTTAAAATCATTAAAGAACGTGGATTAAACATTGAAATTGAAGTTGATGGTGGAATTACGGCAGAAACGGTTGTACCTTGTGCTAAAGCAGGAGCAACGATGATTGTGGCAGGTTCAGCAATATTTAACAAAGAAGATCGCACGAAGGCTTTGCAAGAGATTAAATTAGCTGGCGAGGCCGTTGTTCAATAGTATGACAACTGTTGTAATTTGTTCTAGTGGACCGAAGCAGGAGCTATGTTCTTTTAAACCGTTTCAATTAAAAGATGTCATATTTATTGGTGCTGACAGAGGGTCTCTTTATTTAATTGAAGAAGGAATTATGCCAAAGGAAATTGTCGGAGATTTTGATTCGTTATCAGAAGAAGAATGGATCAAAGTATCTACACTCGTTGAAAACGTTGAAAAAGTTCAAGCTGAGAAAGATGAAACGGACACCGATTTAGCTTTATTAAAGGCAATGAAATACGACCCGTCAGAAATCTATTTAACGGGTGTAACAGGTGGACGTTTAGATCATTTTGAGGCAGCCATTCGTTCCATGTATCGCTTTCAAATGTTAAATCAAAAAACAAAAATAAAAATTATAAACTCCCATAACGAAATTTGCATACTATTGCCTGGCAAACATACTATATTACGAGATGAAAAGTATCGATATATTTCATTTTTTGCTTATGAAAAGGAAGTAGAAAATGTGACATTACGTGGTGTAAAATACGAGACTACAAATGAAACAATTGAAATTGGTACATCTCGCTTTACTAGTAATGAATTGATTTCTGAGCTTGGGTATATCTCTTTTTCATCAGGCATATGTTTAATGATAAGAAGCAGTGATTAAAAAGGAGGCCAGCGTTTGAGAGTTTATACATTTCAATTGCCGAAAATTGTTAGTAGCCTTACACGTAGTTGCATTAATTTATTTACAGGCGGCGGGAAGAAGAAGAAAAAGGAATAATTTTTATTTCATTACTTATTTGATTTTCCAAAACGCCTATAAATTAAAACAAATGCATTTGGGAATACTTTCAGTAAAAAAGAAGGAACTGTCCTCTAAAATTGATAGGGCAGTTCTTTTTTAATGGCTCTAAAATATTTGTTGGGGTACAGATAAAATTCAGAAAAAATAAACACGCAATCTCCTAATTTTGTTAGACTTTGTTTAGACCAATAAACAAAACAAAAGGGAGATGCGTGTAATTGAATTTTAACATGACTTTACCAGGATTAGAAGAGTTTATCATTACGAAATCATTGGAAAAAGACGGTTACTATGAACTTCATTTGGAGTTGGAGAGGAAAGCTCATCGTTGTCCGTGTTGTGGTCAATTAACCGAACGCGTACATGATTATCGAATTCAGAAGATCAAACATAATAGTATTTTTAGTAGAAGAACATTCCTATTCTATCGAAAACGTCGGTATGTTTGTGAAGTCAAAGATTGTAGGAAACGATTTTACGAAGATAATTCCTTAGTAGAGTGGTATCAAAGACAGTCCATAGAGTACAAACAGGCGTTGGCGATTGAAATCATCCATGGTAAAAATTTTAAGGATGTGGCTGATCGTTTTGACACTTCACCGACAACCGTAATGCGCCATTTTGATAAAATTAGTTCTTCTATGTTAACGGAGACTAAACAGTTACCAGAAGTCATCGCAATAGATGAATATAAAGGGGATGCAGGTGGTGAAAAGTATCAAACGGTCATTGCTGACCCTATTAATAGGAGACCATTAGATATTTTAAAAGATCGTAAAAAAGAAACGCTGGTAGCTTATTTAAGAAAACATGGAGATAACGTAAACGTTGTCGTTATGGATATGAGTCATTCTTTCAAAGCAGCTGTTGATCAAGCATTAGGACGCCCTGTTGTCGTAGCTGACCGATTTCATTTTTGTCGTTATATATACTGGGCTTTAGAAAAAGTGAGAAGGAAGGAACAGAAAGCCTTTGACGATTACCAACGTAAGAAATGTAAAAGAATGCGTCATGTCTTTTATAAGCACTATGAGGATTTAACCGAAAAGCAATTATGGTATTTAAATTACTTTTTAGAAAAGTCACCTGAATTAAAAAAGGCTTATGAATTGAAAGAGGCTTATCGATTATGGTTTGAAATAGCTAAACAATTAGCACCGAATAATTTAAAAGAAGTAAAAGAAAGATTATATAGCTATTATGATTTAGTAAAGTCTTCCGGATTAGTTGAATTTAAAAAGGCAATAGAAACCTTTCAAAATTGGCAGAAGGAGATTATGAATAGCTTTGCCTATAACTTGAATAATGGTTATGTCGAAGGCATTAATAACCAAACGAAGGTTATTAAAAGAAATGCGTTTGGGTTTAAACGATTTGATCGATTCAGATTAAAGGTGTTATTACACCATCAATATAAAAATATAGATGTTCGGGTCGCATAAATTAGGAGTGAGCTAAATGCTCACCCCAACATTTGACTTAGAACCTTTTTAATATAGTTTTTTCTAGTACATAAAAAAACATCGACTTTTACATAATTTGTAAAAACCGATGTTTTCAATGATGGAAGTTGATTATACGCGTTCAACTTTACCAGATTTAAGAGCACGAGCAGATACCCATACACGTTTTGGTTTACCATTCACTAGAATACGAACTTTTTGTAAGTTTGCACCCCAAGTACGTTTGTTAGCGTTCATAGCGTGTGAACGGTTGTTGCCTGAACGAGTTTTACGACCAGTTACTACACATTGTTTAGGCATGTATATTCCCTCCTTACAGATGAATCTGAAAGATTGTTTTTCAGTTCTTTATTTCACATACTATAATAATTTAACATAGACAACAAATCGTTGCAACCTATTTCACATAACCTTTCAAGAAAAAATCCTTTACAGTTAGAAAAAAGTCGGAGAAAATGGAAATGCTATATAAAAGCACTATCATAGTATACATAAAGCATATTGGAATAGAAGGGAAATCGACGGATTCCAGTAATTAAGTAGACGGATGCTAACGTTTTCTTTTATAATGAATTTTTGTGTAGTACAATATAGATTAGTCAAAAAGAGCCAAGGGGGCAAATTTATGTCAGTAGAAATTAATAATGATTTCGGACAAATTGATATTTCAAATGATGTAATTGCACAAATAGCTGGTGGAGCTGCAATTGAATGCTACGGTATTGTTGGTATGGCATCAAAACACCAAATTCGAGATGGTTTAACAGATATTTTACGAAAAGAAAACTTTACTAAAGGCGTTATTATTCGTCAAGAAGGACAAGACCTTCATATTGACATGTATATTATAGTTAGTTATGGAACGAAAATTTCTGAAGTAGCCTATCAAGTTCAATCAAAAGTAAAATACACAGTAAATAAAACATTAGGTATGAGCGTTAAATCAGTTAACATTTTTGTTCAAGGCGTTCGTGTTATGAATGTGTAAGAGGAGGATTTAAATCGGATGAAGTCACTAGACGGAATCAAATTTGCCGAAATGGTGCAGATGGGTGCCCATCACCTATCACAAAATGCAAGTTATGTTGACTCTTTAAATGTTTTTCCAGTTCCCGATGGAGATACTGGTACGAATATGAATTTGTCCATGACATCTGGTGCTAAAGAAACAGAAGTAAATGCACAAAAACATATTGGGAAAACTGCCCAGAGCTTATCAAAAGGATTATTAATGGGAGCCCGAGGAAATTCGGGGGTTATTTTGTCCCAGTTATTCCGTGGATTCGGAAAAGCGATAGAAAAAGAAGAAGAAATTGATGCCTATCGCTTAGCAAATGCGTTTCAAGCGGGTGTTGATACGGCCTATAAAGCTGTAATGAAACCTGTAGAAGGTACAATTTTAACCGTTGCCCGTGAAGCTGCTGCAAAAGCAGTAGAAGTTGCAGAAACGGAAACTGATATTATTAAAGTGGTGGAAGCATTAGTTGCTGAAGGGAAAAAATCATTGGATCGTACCCCTGACTTACTGCCGGTTTTAAAAGAAGTTGGTGTAGTAGATAGTGGTGGACAAGGTTTACTTTTCGTTTATGAAGGCTTTCTTGCATCTCTAAAAGGTGAAGCGCTTCCAGAACGTAACGATGCATCCCTTGATGATTTAATTAGTGCTGAACATCACCGGGCACAAGATTTTATGAGTACGGAAGAGATTGTTTTTGGCTATTGTACTGAAATTATGGTTCGATTAGAAAAAGATAAAGAGCCGTTTGATGAAATGAAGTTCCGTGAAGAGTTAAATGTCATGGGAGATTCTTTACTAGTTGTTTCCGATGACGAAATTGCAAAGGTACATATTCACTCTGAAACACCGGGAGCTGTACTTTCTGCAGGTCAAAAATATGGTAGCTTAATTAAAATTAAAGTAGATAACATGCGAGAGCAACATTCTGCTATTGTCAATGACCATTCCGATTCAGCAGTGGTTCCAGCAAAGAAAAAAGAAAAACATCCATATGCGGTTGTAACGATTGCCATGGGTGAAGGAATAGCGAATCTTTTACGCAGCATCGGCGCTTCTTATGTTATAGAAGGTGGACAAACGATGAACCCTTCTACAGAAGATATTGTTAAAGCGGTGAAAGAAATTGAAGCTGAACGTGTATTAATTTTACCGAATAACAAAAATATTTTAATGGCTGCTGAGCAGGCTGTAGAATTATTAGATATAGAAGCTGCAGTCGTACCGACGAAAACAATTCCTCAAGGAATGGCTGCTATTTTAGCCTTCAATCCTGAAGCTTCCGTAGAAGATAATAAAGAAGGAATGACTGAGGCGTTTTCCCATGTGAAGACTGGCCAGGTAACTTTTGCGGTACGTGATACTTCCATTGATGGTGTCGAAATTCGCAAAGATGATTATATGGCTTTAGCAGAAGGAAAAATCATTTTATCAACGCCTAAAATGTTAGAGGCAGCAAAAAAGGTCGTTTCTGAATTAGTTGATGAAGATTCAGAAATTATTACTATTTTATACGGAGAAGATGCAACAGCAGAGCAAGCGAATGAACTTTCAAGCTTTATCGAAAGTCATTATCCAGATGCTGAAGTAGAAATTGTAGAGGGAAAACAATCCTTATATCCGTTTATTTTATCAATCGAATAATCCATCTTGATAGCCTTCTCATAAATTATAGGGAAGGCTATATTTTTTATAAAGACAACCGTGGGTGTACAAATTTTTAGAAAACTATTTATTTTGAATGTCATAGAATGTTCATGATAAACTAGGCTTAAATTAAAAGACATTATCGAAATGATTTTCTATGAATCTGGAATAGAATAATCGTTTAAGGGGGAGATAGGTTGAAATTCACATCTGTATTTGACATCATAGGACCGGTTATGATTGGCCCTTCATCTTCTCATACGGCTGGTGCAGCACGCATCGGACGAGTGGCGAGAGATTTATTTGGTCGAAAACCTAAATGGGCAAAAATTCATCTATATGGCTCTTTTGCAGAGACGTATAAAGGACATGGAACGGACGTAGCGATTGTAGGTGGATTGCTGGATTTTGATACTTTTGATGAACGTATTAAAACGTCCTTTGAGCTTGCAAAAGAAGCGGGGTTAGAATTTGAAATTATTCCAGAGACGGCTAATAAGGAGCATCCGAATACGGCACGCATTGTTTTAGGGGATGAAATAGATGAGTTGTCGGTTGAAGGAATTTCTATCGGTGGTGGAAAAATTGAAATCAGTGAAGTAAATGGATTTAAGCTACGTTTAACGGGGGGTATGCCGGCTTTACTAGTTGTTCATGACGACCGTGCCGGTTGTATTGCAAACGTTGCCAATTGTTTGGCAATGCATCATGTCAACATCGGTCATATGGAAGTATCGCGAATTGAGCGTGGTTTAACCGCATTAATGGTCATCGAAGTGGACCAAAATGTTGATGATCGCATCATAAAACAAATTTCAATGATACCAAACATTACGAAAGTATCTAAAATTAACAATTAGGAGTGAGCTAGATGGACGTATTATTTCGAAACGTACGAGAATTGGTTGAACTTGCGGATAAAGAAAATAAGCTCATCTCTGATATTATGATTGAACAAGAAATGAACATGAGTGGACGTTCAAGGGAAGCCATTTTTGAACAAATGGATAAAAACTTAGTTGTAATGGAGCAGGCGGTTGAACGGGGGTTAAATGGTGTTCAATCCGTATCTGGTTTAACAGGTGGAGATGCTGTATTACTACAAAAATATATATCATCAGGTAAAAGTTTATCTGGAGACTTACTGTTAGATGCAGTAAGTAAAGCGGTTGCCACAAATGAAGTCAATGCTGCTATGGGAACAATTTGTGCAACACCAACTGCGGGATCAGCTGGAGTTGTTCCGGGAACTCTATTTGCCGTGAAAAATAAATTGAATCCTAGCAGAGAGCAAATGATTCGCTTTTTATTTACTTCTGGTGCTTTTGGATTTGTTGTAGCGAACAACGCTTTTATTTCTGGTGCAGCTGGAGGCTGCCAAGCTGAAGTCGGTTCTGCTGCAGGGATGGCAGCTGCTGCTATTGTAGAAATGGCGGGTGGAACACCAGCTCAAAGTGCAGAAGCCTTTGCTATTACGTTGAAAAACATGCTTGGATTAGTTTGTGACCCCGTTGCAGGACTCGTTGAAGTGCCGTGTGTAAAACGTAATGCGATGGGTGCTGCCAACGCAATGGTTGCCGCTGATATGGCACTTGCTGGGATAACAAGTCGGATTCCTTGTGATGAAGTAATTGGAGCGATGTTTAGAATCGGTCAAACGATGCACCCGAGCTTAAAAGAAACAGCCCGTGGTGGTTTAGCTGCAACGCCTACTGGTCAGGCTCTTGCTGCGAAAATCTTTGGGAGCGCGGTAAAAGTTGACTAGTATTACTGATCCGGTTATAGCTTTAAAAGGAATTGGGAAAGAAACGGCTGATCACCTCGGTGATATGGGAATTTATACGATAGAAGATTTAATTTGGACATTTCCATATCGACATGAAGATTATCGTTTGAAGGATTTGGCTACAACACCTCACAATGAGAAAGTAACCATTGAAGCAAGGGTAGAAAGTGTCCCTTCTGTCCTTTATTTAGGGAAAAATAAGTCACGAATTCAAGTAACCGTTTTAGCAGGAAGACATCTCGTAAAAGTTGTTTTTTTTAATCAAAATTATTTAAAAACAAAATTAACGCCAGGTACAATCGTAACCGTATCAGGGAAATGGGATAGAGGAAGACAGGTCATCAATGGTACATCCATCAAATTTGGCCCGAAAACCGATAATGCAGATTTTGAACCGGTATACAGTTTAAAGGGATCCATTCACCAAAATAAGTTTCGTAAATATATGCGACAAGCGTTAGATGTAATCGGTGGCGACATGGATGAAACACTTCCGAAGCATCTTTTGGAGCAATATCAGTTGCTCCCGATTTTAGATGCTTTGGAAGGAGTTCATTTCCCGAAAGATGCAAACCAGGCGAAACAGGCTAGAAGACGTTTTGTATATGAGGAACTGTTGCATTTCCAATTACGTATTCAATCTTTGCGTAAGGCAAGGAAAGAAAATGAAAAGGGCATTGCCATTGCCTATGATTTACAAAAAGTGCGTCAATTTATACAAAGGATTCCATTTGAGCTTACGAATGCTCAAAAAAGAGTCGTAAATGAAATTTGTAAAGATTTAAAAGAGCCCCATCGTATGAATCGTCTATTACAAGGGGATGTTGGTTCTGGTAAGACGATTGTTGCTGCCATTTGTCTTTATGCTGCCGTTACAGCGGGCTATCAAGGAGCTTTAATGGCACCTACAGAAATTTTAGCTGAACAACATGCTAAGTCTTTACAATCGTTGTTTGAACCGATTGGGGTGAAAATTGCACTGCTTTCAGGTTCTACTAAAACGAAAGAAAGACGGCTTTTATTAGAACAATTACAAAATGGAGAAATTAATATTTTAATAGGGACCCATGCGTTAATACAACCGGATGTTATTTTTTCTAATCTTGGATTTGTCATTACCGATGAGCAACATCGGTTCGGAGTAGAACAGCGTAGAATTCTTAGAGACAAAGGGATGAATCCCGACGTACTTTTTATGACTGCAACTCCAATCCCAAGAACGTTAGCAATTACTGCATTCGGTGAAATGGACGTTTCGATAATCGATGAATTACCAGCTGGACGTAAAGAAATCGAGACCCATTGGTTGAAGAAAGAACAATTAAATGCTGTCATTTCAAAAATGGAATTAGAAATACGACAGGGAAGACAAGCCTATGTAATCTGTCCCCTTATTGAAGAATCGGAGAAATTGGACGTTCAAAATGCAGTGGAAGTATATGAACAATTGGCGACGATTTTTAATGGTCGCTATAATGTAGGTTTAATGCACGGCAGACTTCTTTCAGAAGAAAAGGATGAAGTGATGCGAGCATTTACAGAAGGTAAGATCGATGTACTTGTTTCTACAACCGTCGTGGAAGTAGGGGTAAATGTTCCAAACGCTACTTTTATGGCTATTTATGATGCCGACCGATTTGGATTGTCTCAGCTTCATCAATTACGCGGCCGGGTTGGGCGTGGCCAGCATCAGTCCTATTGTATTTTGCTCGCAGACCCGAAAACAGATGAAGGGAAAGAGCGAATGTTGTCCATGACCCAAACAAACGATGGTTTTAAACTTGCTGAAAAGGACTTGGAATTGCGGGGACCAGGAGATTTCTTTGGAAAGAAACAGAGTGGATTGCCAGATTTTAAAATGGCTGATTTAGTCCATGATTATCGAACGTTAGAAGTAGCAAGGCAGGATGCTGCAAAGCTTATTTATGATGAGCAGTTTTGGCAAGATGCGGAATATCGTTATTTGCGTGAAATGTTAGAGGAATCCGGAGTTTTAACGGGAGAACGAATTGACTAAATAAATGCTTTTTTATGAACGTAACATTTTTTGTTGCGTTCTTTTTTTTTGAAATGTATACTGGTATTAGTACCAAGTGCTAAAAAAATTAGAAGTAGGTGACGAGGGATTGAAGCGAACAAAAAAAGAACGTCAACGACTACTAACGGAAACAATTGAACAGAACCCATTCGTCACCGATGAACAGTTAGCTTCCGAGTTTGGAGTCAGCGTTCAAACCATACGTCTAGATAGGATGGAACTTTCTATTCCTGAATTGCGTGAACGTATAAAAGACGTAGCTGCTAAAAATTATGAGAACGAAGTAAAGGCTCTACCAATTGATGAAGTAATTGGAGAAATTATTGATATTGAATTAGATCAACGTGCCCTATCTATTTTTGATGTGAAAGAGGAGCATGTTTTCCAACGTAATGGCATTGCGAGGGGACATCATTTATTTGCACAAGCAAACTCGTTAGCGGTTGCGGTAATTAATGATGAACTGGCATTGACTGTAAAATCAAATGTCATCTTTGTAAAACCTGTGAAAGCAGGTGACCGTGTGATAACGAAAGCAACAGTACGCGGCCAAGACGATCAAAAAAATCGTACATATATAGATGTTGTATCAACTGTAAATAATGAAACTGTTTTTAAAGGTGAATTTGAGATGTATCGCACGAAAGGTTTAGGTGACCAAAATGAAAATAGCAATTGATGGTATGGGTGGCGATCATGCACCGAAGTCAATCGTTGAAGGTGTATTGTTAGCATTAGAAGACTTTCCAAATATTGAAATTCAACTATACGGGAAACAACAAGAGTTGCAACCGTATTTAAAACAACATGAGCGTTTACAAGTAATCCACTGTGAAGAAGTTGTCGAAGGAGATGATGACCCAGCTCGGGCTGTACGTCGTAAAAAGGATTCTTCTATGGCGAAAATTTTAGAAGCGGTCACTGAGAAACGTGCGGACGCTTGTTTATCGGCAGGCAATACCGGTGCTTTAATGGCAGGTGGCTTATTTAAAGTCGGTCGTATTGAAGGGGTAGCTCGTCCGGCATTAGCGACAACTTTACCGACAATTGATGGCCAAGGATTTTTAATGCTAGATTTAGGTGCAAACGCCGATGCAAAACCAGAAAATATTTTACAATACGCCATTATGGGCTATGTTTATGCAAAAAAAGTAAGAGGTATCGACAATCCTCGAGTAGGATTATTAAATATCGGAACAGAAGATAAAAAGGGGAATGACTTAACGAAACAAGCGTTCACTTTATTAAAAGAATCCAACATTCATTTTATCGGCAATGTGGAAGCGCGTGATTTATTAAATAATGTGGCCGATGTCGTTGTAACAGATGGTTTCACAGGGAATATGGTTTTAAAATCCATCGAAGGTACAGCTGGTGCAATGATGACGATGTTAAAAGAAGCATTCATGTCTTCAGGAAAAACGAAAATCAGTGCATTGCTCATGAAAAATGAATTGAAAAACTTAAAAGGTAAATTAGATTATTCAGAGTATGGCGGCGCAGCGCTCTTTGGGTTACAAGCACCAGTCATTAAAGCCCACGGTTCTTCCGATGCAAGGGCAATCTATAGCGCTATTCGTCAAGCTTCAATTATGGTGGAACACCATGTTACGGAAGTTATTAAAGAGACAATTGCGGAAAGCCAAAAGTAATAACAAAAGGGATGTTAGAAAAGGGGATTAACATGACGAAAATAGCTTTTATTTTTCCAGGACAAGGCTCTCAACAAGTAGGGATGGGACAGGAGTTTGTTCAAAATAGTGAAGAGAGTAAAGCGTATTACGATCAAGCAGATAAAGTTTTACAATTTGAGTTATCCAAATTAATGTTAAATGGTCCGGTAGAGGAATTAACATTGACTTATAACGCACAACCAGCTTTATTAACAACTGGTGTGATGGTTGCAAAAAAATTAATGGATGCAGGTATTCAACCAGATTACACAGCTGGTCACTCTCTAGGTGAATATGGATCATTAGTGATTTCTGGAGCCATTTCCTTTGAAGACGCTGTTCAAATCGTTCATAAACGTGGACTATATATGAATGAAGCAGTTCCTGCTGGTCAAGGTGCGATGGCGGCGATTTTAGGTTTAGCGGCAGAACCTTTAAAGGAAGTTTGCGACAAAATTACTAGCGAAGGTGATCCAGTACAGCTTGCTAATTTAAATTGTCCTGGTCAAATTGTAATTTCTGGCACTAAAGATGGGGTGGAAAAAGCTTGTGTAGCAGCAAAAGAAGCTGGTGCAAAACGTGCTATTCCATTAGTAGTAAGTGGTCCATTCCATTCAGAGTTGATGCGCGGTGCTTCCGAAAAATTAGGAGAAGAATTAAAAAATGTTCAACTAACTGACCCTCAAATTCCTGTTGTAGGAAATGTATGGGCACAAGAGTTGAAAGATGTTTCTTCAATCCAACATGAATTAGTTGAACAAGTATATTCTCCGGTACAGTGGGAAAATTCCGTTAAATATATGATTGAACAAGGAGTTTCTATTTTTATCGAATGTGGACCAGGTAAAGTATTATCAGGTTTAGTGAAAAAAATAGACCGCTCAGTTAAAACATATTGTGTTTATGATGAAGCTTCTTTTAACGAAGTAGTGGAAGCTATTGGAGGAGAGCTAATTGGGTAAACTAGTAGGAAAAACGGCAGTAGTAACAGGTGCTTCCCGTGGAATTGGACGTGCAATCGCATTGCAACTTGCTTCTGAAGGTGCGAATGTAGTTGTAAACTATAGTGGAAGTGAACAAAAAGCACAGGAAGTAGTAAATGAAATCGAACAACTTGGTACAAAAGCTATTGCAGTACAAGCGAATGTTTCAGATACTGAGTCTGTACAAAATTTAATGTCGGCTGCAATTGAACAATTTGGTTCCATTGACGTTTTAGTAAATAACGCTGGTATAACGAGAGATAACCTACTTATGCGTATGAAAGAAGAAGAGTGGGATGAAGTAATGAATACGAACTTAAAAGGCGTATTCCTTTGTACAAAAGCTGTTACTCGTCAAATGATGAAACAACGCTCAGGTCGTATCATTAATATTTCATCCATCGTAGGTGTAATGGGTAATGCCGGTCAAGCAAACTACGTTGCTGCAAAAGCTGGTGTTATCGGGTTAACAAAAACAACGGCGAGAGAATTAGCATCCCGTAACATTTTAGTAAACGCCATTGCTCCAGGCTTTATTACAACGGAAATGACTGATGAATTGCCAGAAGACATTAAAAGCTCAATGTTAAATCAAATTCCATTAGCTAAATTAGGACAACCAGAAGACATCGCGAAGGCGGTTGTATTCTTAGCTTCTAATGATGCAAGTTATATGACAGGTCAAACTCTTCATATTGACGGTGGAATGTATATGTAATAAAAAACTGAAGTTAGTAAAATATTATTAATACGAAAGTAATTAATAGTTTACTTCTTTACAATTTATTGTTGATTGTATGAATAACTTCATATAAACTTTTAAATTTGTATAACGAAAATATCGAATTTATCCATTTGCGATAAATTAGCTATTTCGAATATACTATTTGAGGGGAGGTGACCGACTTGGCTACAGTATTAGAACGTGTTACAAAAGTAGTCGTTGACCGTTTAGGCGTTGACGAAAGCGAAGTGAAATTAGAAGCTTCTTTCCGTGAGGATTTAGGTGCAGACTCATTAGACGTTGTTGAATTAGTAATGGAACTTGAAGATGAGTTTGATATGGAAATTTCAGATGATGATGCTGAAAAAATTGGAACTGTTGGCGATGCTATCAGTTACATTGAAAGTAAAATAAGCTAAAAATTTAAAGAGGCACACATTTCGCATTCTAAGTAAAGCGTTAATTTGTGCCTCTTTTTATATTAGTTTACTGATTATACAAAGAAAAGTTGAATTTCTATCACTGAACAAGGTAAACTAAACGGTAGAATCTATTAGGAAGGCAGATTGTTCATGACAATAAGAAAAAAAGGGAATCATCAAAAAGTTGGGGTATTACCTGAAAAGGTAAGACATCAATTTGAATATTTACAAGAGGAATTAAATATTTATTTTCGAAACAAAAGTTTACTTTATCAAGCATTTATCCATTCATCTTATGTGAATGAGCATCGTCGCAAATTATTTACAGACAACGAAAGACTAGAATTTTTAGGAGACGCTGTTCTTGAACTTTCTGTATCTAAATACCTTTTTGAGCGATATCCCCATATGAGTGAGGGAGAGTTAACAAAATTACGGGCATCGATCGTATGTGAGCCGTCCCTTGTTATTTTTGCCAACGAATTAAATTTCGGTAAATATGTTCTTTTAGGGAAAGGGGAAGAGCTTACAGGTGGTCGTGAACGTCCTGCCCTTTTAGCGGATGTTTTTGAATCCTTCATTGGTGCTCTTTATTTAGATCAAGGGTTAGAAATCGTTGTAGCATTTTTAGAACGAATCGTGTTCCCAAAAGTAGAAGTCGGTGCTTTTTCGCATGTGATGGATTTCAAAAGTCAATTGCAAGAAATGGTTCAACAATCAAACAATGGTGTATTGCATTATGAAATTGTCGATGAAAAAGGACCAGCACATAACCGTACCTTTGTTTCGCGCGTTTTATTAAACGACAAAGAACTAGGAATAGGACGTGGGAAATCGAAGAAAGAGGCTGAACAACAAGCGGCGCAAAATGCGATGGTTGCATTAAATCAGTCTAGTTTTAAGGAGGAGTAGTATGTTCCTTAAACGACTTGAAGTAATAGGCTTTAAATCGTTTGCTGATCGTATTGGTATTGATTTCGTACCAGGTGTTACAGCGGTAGTTGGTCCGAATGGAAGTGGCAAAAGTAATGTAACCGATGCCATTCGATGGGTATTAGGAGAACAATCGGCAAAAAGTTTACGTGGTGCGAAAATGGAAGATGTTATCTTTGCAGGTAGTCAATCAAGGAAACCACTCAATTTTGCTGAAGTAACCCTTGTATTAAATAATGAAGATGAGCAAGTAGCAACACCATATTCGGAAATTAGTGTAACGAGACGTGTGTATCGTTCAGGTGATAGCGAATATTTGCTGAACAATCAGCAATGTCGCCTGAAGGATATTACGGACTTGTTTATGGATTCGGGACTTGGGAAAGAAGCATTTTCGATTATTTCTCAAGGACGAGTCGATGAAATATTAAATAGCCGACCAGATGATCGAAGAACGATTTTTGAAGAAGCAGCAGGAGTTTTAAAATATAAAATTCGTAAGAAAAAAGCAGAACATAAATTAGTGGAAACCGATGAAAACTTACATCGGGTATTAGATATTCTCCATGAATTAGATGGTCGTCTTGAACCATTACAAATGCAAGCATCTGCTGCCAATGACTATGTACGGATGACGGAAGAATTAAGGGAGTCCGACATAGCTTTAACGGTCCACGATTTATTGAATAATGGGAAAGATTTAGAGCAAATCAATGAAGAACATAAACAATTACAATCGACGGAACAACAACATGCTTTAGAAATTGCTAATTACGAAGGGCAGATTGATGATATCCGTGGAAAATTAAAAGATATCGATACAGTTTTAGACAGTGCCCAAGAACAACTAGTGGAAGCTAGCTCAGAGGTAGAACGTTGGGAAGGTCGGAAAGCCCTCACAAAGGAAAAGCGATCCAATGTATTAAAACAACTATCCCAATTGGAACAAGCATTACAACAAGCTAAAAACGAAGAGAAAGAATTAGCAGTAAGTGAAGAAGAGAAAAAATTACAATTTGCTGAAAAGCAAAAGGAAGTCCAAAAGCTAAAAAGTGAAATTAAGCAATTAGAGTTAACGCTAAATTCTTCTGCAGTAGAAATTGAAAAAGAAATTGAACAATCAAAGGATAAATACATTGATTTATTGAATGAAGAAGCTACAGTTAAAAATGAATTAAAGCATATTGAACAGCAATTAACACAACAGCTGGAAACAGCTGAACGGATGAATGATCGTTCTGCAGAAATGGCTAAAAAACTAGAACAAGTAACTGCCCAAAGACAGGAGCTTCAATCCATCGTTCAAAATTTAGAGCACAAACTGAAAGAAAAGCTTGAACAATATGAAGTAATGCAACAAAAATTGAAGAGCACTTCATCATCCTTTGAAGAAAAGCAACAATTGTTATATCAAGCTTATCAACATCAGCAACAGTTAAAAGCAAGAAAAGAAACATTAGCAGAGCTTGAAGCAGACTTTTCTGGTTTCTTCCAAGGGGTTAAGGAAATTTTGTTAGCCCGTGAACGGGGAGAACTAAGCGGTATTGAAGGTGCTGTAGCAGAATTAGTTCATGTTGACGCAAAATATTCAAAAGCGATTGAAACAGCTTTAGGAGCAGCATCCCAACATATCGTCACAGAAACGGAGCAACATGCTCAAAAAGCGATCGGTTGGTTAAAAGCAAAACGAGCAGGAAGGGCAACTTTTTTACCGAAAACGGTAATGAAATCCCGTAAACTTCAGCATACGCAATATGCATCAGCACTTGATCATCCATCCTTCGTCAGTCTTGCTTATGAACTAGTCGAGTTCGATGAATCTAATCGCTCCATTGTAGAAAATCTACTTGGAAATGTAATTGTCGCCTCGAATCTAGAAGGGGCTAGTCAAATTGCAAGAAGTTGTGGCTTTAGATATAGAGTTGTAACCCTTGATGGGGATATTGTCAATGCTGGTGGTTCGTTAACTGGTGGTGCTTCCAAGCAGCAATCTTCATTGTTTACCCGAAAAGCTGAACTTGATCAATTAACAGTGAAGCTTGAACAAATGGAAAATTCCATTATGCAAGCAGAAAAATCTGTTTCAGTTGAAAAAGAGACGTTAACGGTTTTACGGGAAAAATTAGAAGAATTGAAGCTGGAAGGTGATGCCCTACGTAGCGAGGAAATCGAGCAAAAGGCAAAGTTACACGCAATTGAAGTGGAAGAAAGATCATTGAAGGCAACAGTAAATGTTGCTTCTTCAGAACAAACTTCTATGACGACTAGAAAATCGACACTTCTACAACAAAAAGAAGAGGCGATGGAGCGGCTTGAACAGCTGAAAACGGAACTGGAGGAAGTGAATCAAACCGTTGATCAACTTACCCAGTTAAAATCTCAAGTGGAAACAGAAAAGGATGTTCTTCGAGAAACGTCGGCCCAAAAACGTTCTGAACTTGCCGTTGTACAAGAACAGTTAAGTCAGCTTCAAATTGCGACTGCTGAACTCGCCCTGCAACGTTCTAAAGCGAAGGAACAAGTAACTTCCATTACGCAAGAAATTCAATGGATTCAAAACGACGAGGTAAACGGTCCTTCTGAAGAGGAAATAGAAGCAACTGTTCAACAATGGTCGATTAAAAAGGATTTGTTAACAAAAGAAATCCAAAAAAATCGTGGATTACGTTTAGGGCATCAACAAACTTTATCTCGACTAGAAGAACAACTAAAAGAGCTGCAAAGACTTCATAAAGGTTACTTAGAAAGTTTACGAGCAGTTGAAGTAAAACGAAGTAGAGTAGAATTTGAAATCAATCGTTTACATACATTGTTGGAAGAACAGTATGAGCTTGATTTTGAAGAAGCTCAGCAACATGCAATTGAACTTGAAAACGTTGATCAAGTACGTCGAAAAGTAAAATTGTTAAAGCAATCAATCGAAGAATTAGGTCCGGTAAATTTAACAGCCATCGAAGAATATGAAAGAGTTTTAGAACGTCATACGTTTTTATCAGAACAACGTAATGATTTATTAGAAGCTCAAGAGACATTGCATGAAGCGATTCGAGAAATGGATGAGGAAATGTCTATTCGTTTTAGAGAGTCGTTCACAATGATTCAAACTCAATTTAGACACGTATTCCGAGAACTTTTTGGTGGTGGACAAGCAGATCTAGTATTATTGGATCCTGAAAATTTACTTGAAACTGGAATCGAAATCGTTGCACAACCACCAGGGAAAAAACTTCAAAATTTAAGTCTTTTATCCGGTGGGGAAAGGGCGTTAACGGCGATTGCGCTATTGTTCGCTATTTTAAACACTCGTCCAGTTCCATTTGTTATCCTCGATGAGGTTGAGGCAGCGCTGGATGAGGCAAATGTACAACGTTATAGTGAATATTTACGAAAATTAAGTAGTGATACACAATTTATCGTCATAACCCATCGGAAAGGGACGATGGAAGGGGCAGATGTATTGTATGGTATTACGATGCAAGAGTCCGGTGTATCAAAACTTGTTTCAGTAAAACTTGAAGAGGAAGCTGTATTGTAGGACAAAGGAGCGGAAGAAAATGAGCTTTTTTAAACGATTGAAGGAAAAACTTATTGGAAATACCGAAGAAGAAAAAGTTCAACAAGAGTTGGAAAATTCCGAGGTAGAAGTTAAATCCGATGATTCATCCCTGTTAATTGAAGAGGGTGAACAAATAAAATCGGTTGAAGAAATAGTAGATGAAGTAATCGAGGAAATTGAAGAGGCTGAAAACAAAGCTCAATCTGATACGAATCGTGAAAATGAACTCGAGCCTGTAGCGGAAGTAGTTGAGAAAAAACCTTCAGCATGGTCTATTACACAAAAATTTAAACAGGGACTTTCTAAAACTCGTGATACTTTTACATCTAAAGTAAACGATTTAGTTGCCCGTTACCGAAAAGTAGATGAAGACTTCTTCGAGGAATTAGAAGAAGTATTACTTCAAGCAGATGTTGGCTTCGATACAGTAATGGAATTAATGGATAAATTACGTTTCGAAGTACAACGTAAAAACATAAAAGATACAGAAGGTATTCAAGCGATTATTTCTGAGAAGCTTGTTGAAATTTACGAAGCAGGAGAGGAAGATATCGCAGAATTAAATTTACAACCGGATGGCGAATTAACCGTTATTTTATTTGTAGGGGTAAACGGTGTTGGTAAAACAACAACGATTGGTAAATTAGCCCATCGTTTAAAGTCCCAAGGGAAGTCGGTTATTCTTGCTGCAGGAGATACATTCCGTGCAGGTGCTATTGATCAGCTTCAAGTTTGGGGAGATCGAGTTGGTTGTGAAGTAATTAAACAATCAGAAGGGTCTGATCCAGCTGCAGTTATTTATGATGCAATTGGGGCTGCTAGAAAACGTGGAGCGGATGTATTAATTTGTGATACAGCGGGACGTTTACAAAACAAAGTTAATTTAATGAAAGAGCTGGAAAAAGTACATCGTGTTATTTCCCGAGAAATTCCGAATGCACCTCATGAAGTGTTATTAGCCCTTGATGCAACAACTGGACAAAATGCCCTTGTTCAAGCCCAAACATTTAAAGAAGCGACGAATGTAACGGGTATTGTATTAACGAAACTAGACGGGACAGCTAAGGGTGGTATCGTACTAGCGATTCGTAACAAACTTCATATCCCAGTTAAATTTGTTGGTCTAGGGGAAAAAATGGATGATCTTCAACCATTTGATGCAGAACGTTATGTTTACGGGTTATTTGCTGAAGGTTTAGAAAAAGAATTAGAGAAAATTGACGATTAAAAAATGAATTTACCTTGAGTGTAGATAAAGTGTTGTATTGCTTTATCTACACTTTTTATATTTACCCGAAATATTTTGTTTTAAGTAATGCTGATTGTTGACAGAAGATTTAGTATAATGTTGGGTGAAACGTAAGGGGGATTACAATATGGAGCGTCCAAAATTATGGACGAAAAATTTCGTTATGATATGGGGTATTAATTTTTTTACACATATTGTGTTTTATAGCTTGTTAGCTACTGTTACTCTACATGTGACTACCAATTTTGGAATGAGTCAAGGAGCAGCGGGATTAGCCGTTGGGATTTATGTTTTGACGGCGCTCATTGCACGTTTATTTGCAGGGAAAATCGTAGAAGTAGTTGGGAGTAAAAAAATTCTTGTTATTTCGGCAATCTTTTTCTTTATAGCGGTTTTAGCCCACCAATTCGCCTCATCCTTTTCCCTCCTCATGATCATTCGAGCAATGCATGGGTTTACCTTTGGCTTTTTAATGACAGCAGCTGGCGCGATTATGGCCGATGTAGTGCCGGATGAACGTCGTGGAGAAGGAACGGGCTATTATGCAACCGCAATGAACATTGCGATGGCGATTGGACCTTTTATCGGGATAATCATTATGAGAACGGCTACTTTTGAAATGTTGATATGGATTTTAGTTATAGTAGCCTTTTGTAATTTAATCGGTATATTTTTAACCGTTGCTACGCCAATACAACAAAAAGGGGATCAAAAGGTATCATTAACCTTTACATGGAATGATGTATTTGAGAAAAAAGCATTACCGATTGCCCTTTGTATTTTTACGTTAGCACTTGGTTACTCGAGTTTACTTTCTTTTTTATCCCTTTATACAGCCGATATTGGTTATGCATCAGTAGGAACATATTTTTTTGTTGTGTACGCGATTGCATTAGTTTTGACAAGACCAATTACTGGACGGTTATTTGACCGTTTAGGGGAAAATAAATTAACGTATCCAATGCTTACGATATTAGTAGTCGGTTTTTTTGTCCTCAGTCAAGCAAATAGTAGTTGGATGATTTTGCTATCTAGTGTCTTCATCGGAATTGGTTACGGGACAGTTCAATCCAATTATTTAGCTATTGCTATTAAGGAAGCTGATTCACACCGGAAAGCGACGGCAACTTCAACCTTTTTCATCTTTATGGATTTGGCAATTGGAGTAGGGCCATATATTTATGGGTTATTATTAGGGCAAATGAGTTATCGTTCGGTGTATAGTTTGACGGTAATTTGGATTTTACTTTCTATCGTTGTTTATTTTGTATTCCATGGTCGTAAAGCGAGTATTCGCCAACATCTACCGTTAGAAAACTAGCGAATAAATTCTACATAGAAAACCTTTTTGGACAAGGAAATTTCCTTGACAGTATATTTGAAAACATATATGATACAGTAGACAAATTATGATTGGAGAGATATTTTGATGCTTATTGAAAAAACAACACGCATGAACTTTCTCTTCGACTTTTATCAAGCATTATTAACAGATAAACAAAGAAGTTATATGGAACTTTATTATTTAGATGATCTTTCGTTAGGTGAAATTGCTGAAAGCTATAAAGTTTCCCGTCAAGCTGTATATGATAATATCCGTCGTACAGAGGCGATGCTTGAGGAATATGAAGATAAACTAAGATTATTTGAAAAATTTGGTGAACGTCAGCAAATCTTAGAGCAATTAACAATTGCAATAAAAGACGAAACGAAAACGGTTGAAGATCGTCTTACATTAATTAATCAACTAAAAGAAACGGATTAGGAGGCTAAACTAAACATGGCATTTGAAGGGTTAGCAGAACGACTCCAAGGAACAATCCAAAAGATTAAAGGTAAAGGTCTCGTTACCGAACAAGACGTTAAAGCGATGATGCGAGAAGTTCGACTTGCATTGATCGAGGCAGACGTTAACTTAAAGGTTGTTAAAGAGTTTGTTAAAAAAGTAAGTGAACGTGCAGTTGGCACTGAAGTGATGAAAAGCTTAACGCCAGGTCAACAAGTAATTAAAATCGTTCAAGATGAGTTAACATCATTAATGGGTGGCGAACAAAGCCCAATTAAATTTAATACAAAACCACCGACAGTTATTATGATGGTCGGTTTACAAGGTGCCGGTAAAACGACAACTACTGGTAAATTAGCGAACGTATTACGAAAAAAATATAATCGTAAACCTTTATTAGTAGCTGCGGATATTTATCGACCAGCTGCCATACAACAACTTCAAACATTAGGGAAGCAACTTTCCATTCCTGTATTTGCCTTGGGCGATCAAGTTTCCCCTGTGGAGATTGCACGCCAAGCGATAGAGCAAGCAAAAGAGGAACACCATGATGTTGTCATTATCGATACGGCCGGTCGTTTGCATATTGATGAAGAACTAATGGATGAATTGAAAAATATTAAAGCGTTAAAAGAGCCTGATGAAGTATTTTTAGTTGTTGATGCGATGACTGGGCAAGACGCCGTTAACGTAGCCCAAAGTTTTAACGAAACAATTGGAATTACAGGCGTTGTTTTAACGAAGCTTGATGGTGATACGCGCGGTGGTGCTGCGCTATCTATTCGTGCTGTAACAGAAAAACCGATTAAATTCGTCGGTATGGGTGAAAAAATGGATGCCCTTGAACCATTCCATCCAGAACGAATGGCTTCTCGTATATTAGGGATGGGTGACGTTCTTTCATTAATTGAAAAAGCACAAGCAAATGTTGATATGGAAAAGGCGAAGGAATTGGAAGAGAAATTCATGAACCAAAGCTTTACCTTTGATGACTTTGTTGAGCAGCTTCAAGCAGTGAAAAAAATGGGGCCCCTTGATGAAATTTTGAAAATGTTACCAGGTGCCAATAAAATTAAAGGTCTTGATAACGTTAAAGTAGATGAAAAACAAATGGGACGAATTGAAGCAATCATTTATTCCATGACATCTGCAGAGAAAAAACATCCTGATATTATCAATGCAAGCCGTAAAAAACGGATTGCGCAAGGGTCAGGTACTTCGATTCAAGAAGTGAACCGTTTACTGAAGCAATTTGAAGATATGAAAAAAATGATGAAACAAATGACAGGAATGTCCCAAGGAAAAGGGAAGAAAAAGATGAAATTACCTGGTTTAGATTCATTATTTAAGTAAAAAGTTGAAGGTTTTTTTTACTGTTAAGAAAAAACACTTTACAAACTACAGAAACATTGATAATATACTATCTTGTGTGAAACTTATTCGGAGGTGCAAGAAAAAATGGCAGTTAAAATTCGTTTAAAACGTATGGGAGCTAAAAAATCTCCTTTCTATCGTATCGTAGTAGCTGACTCTCGTTCACCACGTGACGGACGTCAAATTGAAACAGTTGGTACTTACAACCCACTTACTTCACCAGCTACATTAAACATCGATGAAGAGAAAGCTCTTAAATGGTTAGCTAATGGAGCAAAACCATCTGATACTGTACGTAACCTGTTCTCAGAACAAGGTATTATGGAAAAATTCCACAACCAAAAATTCAGTAAATAATCGGAGGTGGCGTCATGCAGAAGCTGATTGAAACAATCGTAAAACCGTTAGTCGATTATCCGGAGGAAGTTCGTATTGAGACGGATGAGAATTCGAGTCGAATTGTTTATAAACTTTTTGTCCATCCACAAGACAGAGGGAAAGTCATAGGCAAGCAAGGTCGTGTTGCAAAGGCAATTCGTACAATTGTTTATTCAGCTGCAGGCAGTCACCATAAGAAAAAGACTTACGTCGATATATTGGATTAAAAGAAAAGCGAAGGTGGCTTGATGAGCTATGAAGGTGCTTGAAGATTTGATTCTAGCATGCGACTCGCATAGGTTAGTTCATACTGAAGTGACCGTAACAGCTAACCACCAAAGCTGGACATAAAATAGGAGGGAGCCTAGGCTATCCCTTCTTTTTTATTACTCTTTTTAGTATGATAAAGTCGATAGAGTGAAGGATATAAATATAGAAAAATAATCGACTACATGTAAATACTTCAGTTTTGGCAGTTCCCTTTAAGTAAGAAATGTGAGCGGATTAGGGGACAGTTATTCTGAAGTAGAACGGATTGAAGGGTGGAATAATGACTATGGAATGGTTTAATGTAGGTAGAATCGTGAATACACATGGAATTCGTGGTGAAGTTCGGGTTCTTTCTTCTACAGATTTTGAAGAAGTTCGGTTTGCCCCAGGGAGTAAACTGGCGGTATTCAAAAAAGATGAAAATAAACCAACGTGGGTTACGGTAGAAAGCTCTCGTCGCCATAAAAACTTTATATTATTAATGTTTAAAGGTTACGATAACATTAATCTTGTAGAGCCATTTAAAGAAGGTCTTCTAAAAGTAACGAAAGATCAACTTGCGGATGACGAATTAGAGGAAAATGAATATTACTACTTTGAAATCATGGACTGTGAAGTGTTCTCTGAAGAGGGAGAAAAAATCGGAACGGTTTCAGATATTTTACAAACTGGTGCCAATGATGTATGGGAGATTAAAGCACCAAACGGGAAAAAACATTATATTCCGTACATTGAGGATATTGTAAAAGAAATAGATGTAGATGAGAAAAAGATTACGATTCACGTTATGGAAGGGCTTTTATGATGAATATACATGTTTTAAGTTTATTCCCAGAGATGTTTACAGGTGTTTTCGGTTCATCTATTTTGAAAAAAGCTCAAGAAAAAGAAGCTGTAACATTATCCGTATCGGATATTCGTGAATTTAGTAATAATAAACATAAACAAGTCGATGATTATCCTTACGGTGGAGGAGCGGGGATGGTATTAAAACCGGAACCAATGTTTCAAGCGGTAGAGACGATTACAGAAGGCCGTAAACCGCGAATTATCCTCATGTGCCCTCAAGGTGAACGATTTACTCAAAAGAAGGCAGAAGAGCTTGCTAAAGAGGAAGAACTTGTTTTCTTATGTGGGCATTATGAAGGGTATGATGAACGAATACGACAACATCTTGTTACAGATGAAATTTCCATCGGTGATTTTGTTTTAACGGGTGGAGAATTACCTGCGATGACGGTTATTGATGCTGTTGTAAGACTACTGCCTGGCGTTTTAGGACAAGAAGATTCCCATATCCATGACTCCTTTTCCACGGGGTTACTTGAACACCCTCACTATACACGTCCAGCAGAGTTTAGAGGGATGAAAGTGCCTGACGTTTTATTATCTGGTAATCATGCAAACATTGAAAAATGGCGACAAGAACAGTCATTAAAACGTACGTTTGAAAGACGTCCTGACTTACTAGAACAAATGGAATTAACAAAGGACCAACAAGCTTTTATTGAAGCTTTAAAGAACCAAAAATAATTTATATATTACTTGCATAAATCAATAGTTTTATGGTAATATTCAATCTGTGCTTCTTTTATGAAGTGCTGAATTACGGTGTTCCGCTGTGGCCAAAGAGGACTGCAAGAGCATCTGTCTAAGGAGAGAAAAACAATGTCAAATATTATTGCAGAAATTACAAAAGAACAACTTCGTTCTGATCTACCAACTTTCCGTCCTGGTGACACTGTACGTGTACACGTGAAAGTAGTAGAGGGTACTCGTGAACGTATCCAAGTTTTCGAAGGTGTTGTTATTAAACGTCGTGGTGGCGGAATTAGCGAAACTTTCACAGTTCGTAAAATTTCTTACGGTGTTGGTGTTGAACGTACATTCCCTGTACACACTCCAAAAATCGCTAAATTAGAAGTTATCCGTCGTGGTAAAGTACGTCGTGCTAAACTTTACTACCTACGTAACCTACGTGGTAAAGCAGCTCGTATTAAAGAAATTCGATAATCACTTTTTAAGAAAGGGGGCTTGTTTGCAAGCTCCCTTTTCTTTTTGCTTGTCATAGATCATCCATTTACAATAAAATAGTGTTAGATGGGGGGATTTCTCTCGTGGAGAAAACAAAAAAAGAAAAAAATGAACTTTGGGAATGGATTAAAGCACTCGTTATTGCCTTTGGAATAGCTCTTATTATTCGCTATGTATTCTTTACACCAATTGTAGTTGATGGTGAATCCATGATGCCTACATTAAAAAATGGTGACCGAATGATTGTAAACAAAATTGGTTATAAAATCGGGGAACCGGATCGATTTGATATTGTAGTATTCCATGCACCAGAAGGTAAGGATTACATTAAACGGGTAATTGGACTTCCAGGGGATCATATCGAATATAAAGACGATCAGCTCTATATTAATGGAGAACCAATTGATGAGCCTTATTTAGACGAGTATAAATCCCAAATAACTGAGGGTACACTAACACAAGACTTCACTTTAGAAGAAATTGATCCAAATTTAGAAGTTGTGCCAGAAGGATACGTATTTGTCATGGGGGATAATCGTCGTTATAGTAAAGATAGCCGCCATATTGGGGTTGTTAGTCAAGATGAAATTATCGGAGATACAAGTATCGTATTTTGGCCATTAAGCGAAATGAAAATTGTAGATTAATTTTTCGATTGAAGGAGGTTCTATGCAATCTCCTTTTCTTTTTGATACATAAGAAAAAAGTAGTAAACATCAAGATTACATAAGGAGGAAAACAACATGACGATTCAATGGTTTCCAGGACATATGGCGAAAGCTAGACGTGAAGTTCAAGAAAAACTAAAGCTTGTTGATATTATTTTTGAACTAATCGATGCCCGATTACCTCTTTCTTCGAGAAATCCGATGATTGACGAGGTGATTAATCAAAAACCTCGACTTCTCATTTTAAATAAGGCTGATATGGCCGATGAAACGGAAACGCATAAATGGGTTCAGTATTTTGCAAATAAAGGTCATATGGCTGTTGCTATCAATTCATTAGATGGAAAAGGGCTGCAAAAGGTGACAAAAGCTGCTCAAGAAATTTTAGCTGATAAATGGGCACGCATGAAAGCAAAAGGAATGAAGCCTAGAGCAATCCGAGCAATGATTGTAGGCATCCCTAACGTCGGTAAATCAACATTAATTAACCGTTTAGCAAAGAAAAATATTGCAAAAACAGGAAATACACCTGGGGTAACGAAGTCCCAACAATGGATTAAAGTAGGAAAAGAGTTAGAGTTGCTAGATACGCCAGGAATTTTATGGCCGAAATTTGAAGATCAAGAGGTAGGGTTAAAACTTGCTTTAACAGGTGCCATTAAAGATACGATTATCAATATGGAAGATTTAGCAGTGTACGGATTACGCTTTTTATCGATCCATTATCCGAAACGAATGGAAGAACGTTATGGAATTACCTTTGTTCATGAAAATTTAGTTGAAACCTTTGATCATATTGGAAAACGAAGAAATGTATTTGGTCCAGGTGGAGAAATCGACTATGACCAAGTGGCAGAAATTATCGTTCGTGATATACGCAATCAACATTTTGGCAAATTAAGCTTTGATATCGTTGATGAGCAATTAGAAAAGGAAGCAGTAGCTGAAAGTTAAAAGCTATTACAATTGAACTTTGTGTAAACGAAGAACTATCCCTTCTAATGGAAAAATGAGGGATAGTTCTTTTTTAAGCAATGTTGGTATCGTTCATTATTTGACTTAGTTCCAATTTTCAGACCAAATCAACCGTTAAGATGAGAATATAAAGCTATCTGTTTTCTAAGGATACGACCAATGATAAACTATAGTTATCAAAATTTCCCAAATGATTAGTTTTTCCTTAGCTAGATAGTTAAAGAGAAATTGGGTCGGAAAGGAGGATACATGCAAAAAGTAATTAAAATAGCACTAAGCATTAGCTTTATTATCTATCTACTAGCATTGGTTGTTACTTTGTTTTTAGGGACAAGGAGAGGTTATGTATATACAGATTTTTCGCTGTTTGAATATATAAAAAAATCATCTAATATTGTTCCCTTCAAAACAATAAATACATATATCATGGCTATATTTGATGGAAGTATGAATATGGATATACCTATAAAAAATCTTTTTGGTAATTTAATTTTGTTTTTACCTATGGGAATTTATCTTCCATATTTTATAAGAAAAGTAAACATAATAAGTGGGTTTTCTATTTTTATGTTTTTACTGTTATTTGTTATTGAATTCATACAATTAGTTACAAGAAGAGGAAGTTTTGATATTGATGATGTCATTTTAAATATGCTCGGTGCTTTTATAGGTTATAGTATTTGGAAGGTTGTTGAAAGATACTTAAGTAGAACTAATAAGTATTCTTCAATTAACAGTGTCCATTAATTTGGTTTTTGTAAATAAAATACTTTAAAAGGGAACTCCCAAATAACGGGGTTCCCTTTTTGTTTTAAAATCAATAGCGTGGTTTAAGTAGTGCTATCTAAGCTATTATTAGGTAATAGATGCTAAAAGAAAAAATGATTATGCAGGCATGTCCGTAGAAGTAGGCGTTGCGTAACCTTGTTCATATGTCGCATCAATTGCATTTCGTATCTCTTTTAAAGACTTTCCTTGTTGATACATTTGGACAGATGCTACTGCAATTTCTAAACAGACTTGGCAACGAGTGCCGTGGTCATCCCATACAACGGATCCATCATCCCGTTTTTCTGCAATGAAGCAATTTAAATTATTGCGATGACCTGCACTTTCCCCGCACCCACAATAACAAGGAATCCATTTTAATATATCGGTAGCTTGTCCTGCTACTTCATAAACAAGTCGAATATCTTCCGGTTGGGAGTTTAAAAAAGAAGGTAATTGTTTCACAGAATCAGTCACTTCTTGAAGGTCCCCAGAAAGATGGTTGTGGCTAGTTGTTGAATCGTTCTCTAGATGTTGATCAGTATGTTCAGCTGTATGTTCTTCCGTATGTTGTTCATCTTTTGTAGCATTTCCACAAGCGGATAAAAGAAGGAGAATGCTAGCAAAAAGAGGAAATATTTTTTTCATATTATCGTCTCCTCCATTCAATCCATTTCATTATAATCTCACTAAGTATGAAAGAACAATGACAACTATGTTAAATTAATAATGGGTAAGTATAAATACATATTGAATCGAACTCTTGTATGTTTATAAAAGATGCCGATATAAAAAATAGATTTATTTAGGGAAGTGTAATACATATGACAAAAACAGTGAAAGAGATTACGGAAGCTTTACAAGCTGCGAAAGTTTATGCCAGCTGGATGAAGGATATCGAAAAGGATGAGCGGGCTGGAGTTCAAAAAGCTTGGAAACAATGGGTTAGTCGTAGGGAAAAGGAGAAGAAAAAGCGAGAAGAGCACGAGAAAAAAATACAGTTTGATCGTTCCTTTTTGTCTTCGGATCAACAGTTGTTAGTAGGTCTAGATGAAGCAGGAAGGGGGCCGTTAGCAGGACCAGTCGTTACCGCTGCGGTCATTCTTCCAAAGGATTGTGAACCTTTTTTAGGAATCAATGATTCGAAACAACTTTCAAAAAAAGTAAGGGAGGAATTTGCTCAAATTATTAAAGGGCATGCCCTTGCCTATTCGATTCATTTTCAAAGTGCCCAAGTCATTGATGAAATCAATATATACGAAGCAACAAAACAATCGATGAAAAAATGTGTGGAAAGTTTAACAATTCGTCCAGACTTTTGTATTGTAGATGCCCTTGTTTTGCCAATCGATATCCCTCAACAATCAATTATTAAAGGGGATGCCAAAAGTTTATCGATTGCAGCAGCTTCAATATTAGCTAAAAATGCTCGGGATGAATATATGGAAAAGCTTCATCTTCAATATCCCGCATATGGCTTTGATCAAAATGCAGGATATGGAACGAAACAACATCTTGAAGCCCTTAAGCAATATGGGCCGATAAAAGAACACCGGAAAAGTTTTGAACCAATTAAATCGATGATGGAAAGTAAGGAGAGGTTACCGATATGACATTCACCTCGTTTAGTCCGATACAAATCCAACAAACGAATCGTACACAACAACAGCCCCTCGTATTGAAACAAGGACAAGTTTTTCATGGAACGATTAAGAAATTATATCCAGATCAAATGGCAGAGGTACAAATTGGGCAAACGAAATTTTTTGCCAAGCTTGAAACCCCTTTAAAAGCTGGAGATTCGCATTTTTTTCAAGTAACGGGGATGAACCCTCAAGCAGAGTTAAAAGTAGTTTCAGGTCCAATTCAGCAATCTCAAACGGTAGCCCAGCAAGTGAATCAATTACTTGAAATGATGAACTTGCCAAAAACGGCTGAAATGCAACAATTAGTTGCCCATTTTTTAAGAAATCAACTACCGTTATCAAAAGAACAATTGATACAAGCGGAAAATTGGTTAAATAATCTACCTGCAAATACTTCAAAACAAGAGGGGTTACAAGCTATACAAAAAATGGTGGAAATGAAAATGCCCTTTACAAACGAAATATTTAAAGGATTTCTTTTTGGTAGTAAAACGACTGGGATGTCCAATGCCATTTTAAATTTCACTACCTTAGTAATGGAAAATCAGACCATTCCAAGTTCAGTAAAATCCCAATTAATGCAACAATTACAAACAATTTCAAAACCTTTTAGTTTAGAAACTGGAGGTGTTGTATTATCAAAAGCTATTCAAACTTTAGTAACTGATGCCAATTCTATTCAAAAGACTCAATTAGTCAATTTTTTAAAAGCGGCGGAAATTTTCCCTAAAAATGCAACGATAGAAAATTGGATATCAGAAAGCTTTCAGCAAATTAAAACGTTAGCGAATTATTCCAATCAATCTTCTGCAAGTCAACTCATCCACAATGTGGTAAATGCTAAACCAAATGAAATGTCTCAAATGGTAAAAGAAGTTGAATCATGGATTTCGAATCAAAATCAATTGCAAAGCACCCAAAAAATTGAGTTACAACATTTAATATCCCGTTTTGAAACCCTCCCTTTAAATAAAGGGACAGTTGAATGGTTTGCACAACAACTTCACAAACAATTGATTATAGCTTTTTCTGAAAATACAATGCCTATTTTTTCAAAAGAACAAAATAGTATCACGATAAAAGATCAACTTTTATCCTTATTGAAACCGGAAATGATAAATACTTCATCTCCGTTGTTAAACTTAGTTAAAATCATGAATGAATCGTCTCAACCCGTATTACAAAATATGCTTCTTCAAGCAGAAGCAGAGGTTCAAAAAGCGATTGATAGTAAGGCAATAGAACAAGCTCTTAAAATGATTTTAAAAGGTTTAGGGATGAGTTATGAAGCATCTTTCAATAGTAAAGTTCAAGATTTTCAAGAAGCAGTACAATCATTAAAACCACAATTGTTAACGATTATAAACGATTCGCAAACCTCTCAAGCTTTAAAAGATGCTGCTGACAATATTGTTTCAAGATTAAATGGGATGCAACTACTTTCAGGGGAAAATGGACATCAACATCAACTTATTATGCAAATTCCCCTTCATTTTTTAGGAAAACAAACGGAAGCAACTATCCAGTGGAATGGTCGCATGAAGGAAAATGGAAAAATTGATGCTAATTACGCAAGAATTTTATTTTATTTAAATATGGATGCAATAAAGGAAACGGTTGTTGACATGCAAGTGCAAAATCGTATCATCACACTACATTTATATAATGATCATCCTCAATTAGAGCAATTAGCGGAGCCATTAAAAGAAATGTTAAAAACAGGACTTTTAGAAAAAAATTATCATCTTTCAGGAATATTTATTAAACCTTTTGAAAAAACAGTTTCCCGCCTAGTTTCAGCTAATACGATTGAAAAGAGCAAGGAAGCTAAAAGTCAAAATGGAGTCGATATTCGGATATGAGGGAAAAAAAGTTTGTTCGAAAAGAGGCTATTGCCCTTTCTTATAATCCTGAAGGAAAACAAAGTCCAAAAGTTATTGCAAAAGGGAAAGGGAAGATAGCAGATAATATTTTAGAAAAAGCATCTTCCCATAATGTTCCTATTTATGAGGATAAAAATCTTGTCGAACTATTAGGAAATCTAGATTTAAACGAATCAATACCGGAAGAATTATACGAAGCAGTTGCTGAAGTATTTGCTTTCATTTATAGACTTGATCGCAACTATCAAGAGAATAATGATAAAAAATTGTTATAAAAAAATAGAAAATATAGATAGACTGATAGCGATAAAATAGATAATATTGTAATAAAATAACTAATATTGTAATAAAATAACTAATATCATACAAATAATACTAATATAGACTTTATCAGAATATTTGTATAGAATGGTTATGGTTAACAAAATTATTTCCACAAGATTGATGGGAGGATGTATCATGAATATCCATGAGTATCAAGGGAAGGAAATCCTTAGAAAATATGGAGTAGCTGTTCCAAATGGAAAAGTTGCCTTTTCACCCGAAGAAGCAGTAAAAGTGGCGAAAGAGCTCGGTTCAAATGTAATCGTTGTCAAAGCCCAAATTCATGCTGGGGGTCGAGGTAAAGCAGGGGGTGTCAAAATCGCGAAGAACTTAGAAGAAGTTCGTACTTACGCGAAAGAGTTACTAGGGAAAATTTTAGTTACTCATCAAACGGGTCCGGAAGGTAAAGAAGTAAAACGACTTTACATTGAAGAAGGATCAGATATTAAAAAAGAATATTACTTAAGTTTTGTTTTAGATAGAGCAACTTCACGAGTTACTTTAATGGGCTCAGAAGAAGGCGGTATGGATATTGAGGAGGTAGCTGAAACTTCTCCAGAAAAAATTTTCAAAGAAGTGATCGACCCTGTTACAGGATTACTTCCATTCCAAGCTCGACGAATGGCGTTTAATATGAATATACCAGCAAAGCTTGTGAATAAAGCGGCAAAATTAATGTTAGGACTTTATGAAGCCTTTGTTGAAAAAGATGCATCCATTCTAGAAATTAATCCATTGGTCGTAACTGGTAATGAAGAAGTCGTAGCGCTAGATGCTAAATTCAATTTCGATGCAAATGCATTATATCGCCATAAAGATATTGTTGAACTACGAGATTATGATGAAGAAGATCCAAAAGAAATCGAAGCATCAAAATACGATCTAAGTTATATTCCGTTAGATGGCAATATCGGTTGTATGGTAAATGGTGCAGGCCTTGCAATGGCTACAATGGATACGATTAGTTACTACGGTGGGAAACCTGCAAACTTCCTTGACGTTGGCGGCGGTGCAACAACAGAAAAAGTAACGGAAGCATTTAAAATTATTTTATCGGATCCAAACGTAAAAGGTATTTTTGTTAACATTTTCGGCGGCATTATGAAGTGCGATGTAATCGCAGAAGGGGTTATCACTGCTGCTAAACAACTAGGTTTGAAAGTACCTTTAGTTGTACGTTTAGAAGGAACGAATGTGGATTTAGGAAAAGAATTATTAAATGCATCTGGTTTAAATATAGTGGCGGCAGATTCAATGGCTGATGGCGCTGAAAAAATTGTGGAACTCGTAGGTTAAGGAAGGCAGGGAGAATACATGAGTGTTTATATTAATGCAGACACAAAAGTAATTGTTCAAGGTATTACAGGGGAAACAGCTCTTTTCCATACGAAACAAATGTTAGAATACGGCACGAAAATTGTAGCTGGTGTAACTCCTGGTAAAGGAGGACAAGAAATCGAAGGAGTACCGGTTTTTAATACAGTACAAGAGGCTGTTCAAGAAACTGGCGCTAATGTATCGGTTATTTATGTACCAGCACCTTTTGCGGCAGATGCGATTATGGAAGCAGTAGATGCGGAATTAGACTTAACGATTTGTATTACGGAACATATTCCGGTATTGGATATGGTGAAGGTAAAACGCTATATGGAAGGCAAGAAAACACGCCTAGTTGGTCCGAACTGTCCTGGGGTGATTACCGCTGATGAATGCAAAATAGGAATTATGCCTGGCTATATTCATACAAAAGGTCATGTCGGCGTCGTTTCCCGTTCCGGAACATTAACATATGAAGCTGTACATCAATTAACGCAAGCGGGTATCGGTCAATCAACAGCTGTTGGAATAGGCGGTGACCCGGTTAATGGTACAAACTTTATCGATGTATTAAGTGAATTTAATAATGACCCTGAAACGTATGCAGTCGTAATGATTGGTGAAATCGGTGGTACTGCAGAAGAAGAAGCGGCAGAATGGATTAAAGCAAACATGACAAAACCGGTTGTTGGCTTTATTGGTGGACAAACTGCCCCTCCTGGCAAACGAATGGGACACGCAGGTGCGATTATTTCAGGTGGTAAAGGAACAGCGAAGGAAAAAATTAAGGCAATGAATAATGCCAGTATTGAAGTCGCTGCAACACCATCTGTAATTGGTGAGACTTTAATAAAAGTGTTAAAAGAAAAAGGCCTATACGACAAATGTAAAACCAATTAAAATACAAGGTGTAGCGTCCTCACGCTACACCTTTCTATTTTGCGGTCACGTTTTTTAAGAATAGCCTTCCCTCATAAATAGCCGAATTTCTATCTTATTAATTAGGAATGGGGCTATTTGGACTTCTTCAAAGTAGTATATTTCCCTGCATCTTCAGCTCAACTTTTTGAAACCTACTACTTATGGAATATGGATAAAAGGAGTGATTAAGTGGAGTATTCACAAGAACTACTTTCTCTCCATTATGTTTATCCTCTCACTTTAAACAAATTCCAAAAATTAGCGAAAACTCTCGGTTCTATACGAAATATCGGCAAACTCCATCCGACAGAATTAGCGGAGATATTAATCATTTCGACAAATTCTGCAGAAAAGCTATTAACACGTTATCACAGGGTAGTAAAAAAGAATTTAAAAAATGTCTACGATTCTGCTAATATAAAAATTATTCCTTATTACAGTAAATATTATCCAAGTAATTTATTACAATTAACAGACCCTCCAACCATTTTATATGCAAAGGGAGACGTTTCATTGTTAACCCAACCATTTAAGATTGCTATTATTGGTTCTAGAAAAGCGACAAATTATTCCTCTTTAGCAATGAATTGTATTATCCCGCCATTAGTTGAACAAAATATTGTCATTGTTAGTGGGCTGGCAAAAGGGGCGGATAGTTTAGCTCATTCTACTACGATCAAATATGGTGGTAAAACAATTGGAATACTTGGACACGGTTTTTCCCACCTTTATCCGAAAGAAAATAAAAAACTTGCAGAACAAATGGAAGGAAATCATTTGCTTATAACAGAATATCCTCCTTATGTTGGGGTTCAGAAATGGCATTTTCCGATGAGAAATCGTATTATTAGCGGTATTAGTAATGCAATTGTTGTAACAGAAGCGTCCCTTAAAAGTGGAACATTAATTACAACCGAGCACGCCTTAGAACATGGGAAGGATATATTTGTTGTACCTGGACCCATTGATTCTGAGCAGTCGAAGGGTACCAATAGTTTGTTACGAGAAGGAGCAATTCCGATTTGGAACGGCCAACAAATTATAGAGGAGTTAAAATTGTTTTTAGGTAAATATTGAAAAAAAGTTGCATTCTTAGAAAAACTGTTATACATTTTGCAACAGGTATTATTTTTGAGGAATAAACATTCTGCGTTTAAAACGCATTCAATATGAACAATTTACCTCTACAAGGGGGAAGTATATAGATGGCAGATTATTTAGTGATTGTAGAATCACCAGCAAAAGCAAAAACAATCGAAAGATATTTAGGGAAAAAATATACAGTAAAAGCATCGATCGGTCATGTTATTGATTTACCAAAAAGTCAAACAGGCATCGATACGGAAAATAATTATAAACCGAAATATATTACCATTCGCGGTAAAGGTCCTGTGCTACAGGAATTAAAATCAGCTGCAAAAAAAGCTAAAAAAGTGTATCTCGCAGCCGATCCAGACCGCGAAGGGGAAGCAATTGCGTGGCACTTAGCATCAGCTTTAAATATTGATATGGATTCAGAATGTCGTGTCGTATTTAATGAAATAACAAAGGACGCCATTCTTGATTCCTTTAAACATCCTCGGGCGATTAACATGGATTTAGTGGATGCCCAACAAGCAAGACGTATTTTAGATCGTCTTGTTGGTTATAACATTAGTCCAATTCTTTGGAAAAAAGTTAAAAAAGGATTGTCGGCAGGACGAGTTCAATCCGTAGCCCTTCGACTGATTATTGATCGAGAAGAGGAAATCAAAAATTTCGTTCCGGAAGAATATTGGACAATTGAAGGGAATTTCGAAAAAGGCAAAAAACAGTTTGACGCATTATATTTCGGAAATGGCAAAGAAAAAGTAAAACTTTCCAATGAAGAACAAGTAAAAGCTGTTTTAAGTAGTTTGAAAAATGACGAATTCCAAGTAGCAAATGTCGTGAAAAAGGAACGTAAACGTAATGCGGCGCCTGCTTTCACAACGTCCTCTCTACAACAAGAGGCTGCAAGGAAATTAAATTTCCGTGCTAAGAAAACGATGATGCTAGCACAACAACTATATGAAGGTATCGATATAGGCAAAAAAGAAGGTACGGTCGGGTTAATTACATATATGCGAACTGACTCAACTCGGATATCCGACAGTGCGAAAGCGGAAGCAACGAACTATATTAACGAGAAGTATGGGAAAGACTATATTGCCTCCGAACAAAAACAAGGAAAAAAATCAACGAATGCTCAAGATGCCCATGAAGCCATTCGACCGACAAGTGTGATGAGATCCCCGGAGCAATTAAAAGAAGTGTTAAGTCGAGATCAATTACGACTTTATCGTCTAATTTGGGAACGTTTTATCGCTAGTCAAATGGCTCCAGCTATTTTAGACACTGTTTCGGTTGATTTAGTAAATGGTGATGTTCAATTCCGTGCAAATGGTTCCTATGTAAAATTCCCTGGTTTTATGAAGCTATATATTGAAGGAACAGATGACCAATCGGAAGAAACAACAAAATTGTTGCCTGAAATGGAAGTTGGCGATACGGTAAAATCGTTAGAAATTGAACCGAAACAACATTTCACACAGCCGCCACCTCGTTTTACAGAGGCTCGTCTTGTAAAAGAGTTGGAAGAACTAGGAATCGGTCGTCCGTCGACCTATGCACCTACGTTGGATGTTATTCAAAAACGGGGCTATGTTCAGTTAGATGCAAAACGATTTGTCCCAACGGAACTTGGTGAAATTGTTCATCAGTTTATGGTAGAATTCTTCCCTGAAATTATTAATATCGAGTTTACTGCCAAAATGGAAGAAGATCTCGATAAAATTGAAGAAGGGCAAATCAACTGGGTAAAAATTATTGATGATTTTTATAAAGAATTTGAAAAACATTTAAAACATGCCGATGAGGTAATGGAAAAAATTGAAATAAAAGATGAACCAGCTGGTGAAGATTGTGAAAACTGTGGTTCACCAATGGTTTATAAATTAGGTAGATATGGTAAGTTTATGGCTTGTTCTAATTTCCCTGAATGTCGCAATACAAAGGCGATTATGAAACCAATTGGCGTAAAATGTCCAAATTGTGAAACGGGAGAAATCGTAGAGCGTAAAAGTAAAACGAAACGAATATTCTACGGATGCAACACTTATCCAGAGTGTGATTTTGTCTCATGGGATAAGCCAATTAGTAGACCTTGTCCAAAATGTAGTGCATTATTAGTAGAGAAAAAAATTAAAAAAGGTATTCAAATTCATTGTACAAATTGTGACTATGAAGAAGCACCGACACAATGATAGAAAGATGGTAGTAACATGACACAACAAATTGTAAACGTAATCGGCGCAGGTCTTGCAGGTAGTGAAGCGGCTTGGCAGATTGCTAAAAGAGGTGTAAAGGTACGTTTATATGAAATGCGTCCTGTCAAACAAACACCTGCACATCATACAGATAAATTTGCCGAACTAGTTTGTTCAAATTCATTAAGGGCCAACGCTTTAACAAATGCTGTTGGCGTAATTAAAGAGGAAATGCGTATAATGGACTCTGTCATTATTAAAGCGGCGGATAATGCATCTGTCCCTGCTGGTGGAGCACTAGCAGTAGACCGTCATGAATTTGCTGGATATGTGACAGAAACTGTGAAAAATCATCCTTTAGTGGAAGTGATTAATGAAGAAGTAACAGAAATTCCTGAAGGTATAACAGTAGTGGCTACTGGCCCATTAACTTCCCCTGCTTTAGCGGAGAAAATTAAAGAACTAACTGGTCAAGAATATTTATACTTCTATGACGCAGCTGCTCCAATAGTTGAAAAAGACAGCATCAACATGGACAAAGTTTATTTGAAATCTCGCTATGATAAAGGGGAAGCAGCTTACTTAAATTGTCCGATGACGAAGGAAGAATTTGATGCTTTTCGTGAAGCTTTAATTTCCGCTGAATGTGCACCGTTAAAAGAATTTGAAAAAGAAAAGTATTTTGAAGGATGTATGCCGATTGAAGTAATGGCTTCCCGAGGAGAAAAAACGATGTTATTCGGTCCGATGAAACCAGTAGGTCTTGAGGATCCAAGAACAGGAAAACGTCCATACGCGGTTGTACAATTACGTCAAGACGATGCAGCTGGAACTTTATATAATATTGTAGGATTCCAAACCCATTTAAAATGGGGAGAACAAAAAAGAGTGTTTTCAATGATTCCAGGTCTTGAAAATGTTGAAATTGTCCGTTATGGTGTAATGCATCGAAACACTTTTATTAATTCTCCGACTGTACTAAATAAAACGTACCAATTACGTGCAAATGAAAATATTTTCTTTGCTGGCCAAATGACGGGTGTTGAAGGGTATGTGGAATCAGCAGGGAGCGGCTTGATTGCGGGTGTTAATGCAGCAAGACTTGCTTTAGGACAAGAGCCGATTATATTCCCGTTCGAAACAGCTTTAGGAAGTATGGCTCGCTATATTACAGAAGCCGATTCTAAAAACTTCCAACCGATGAACGTGAATTTTGGTATTTTCCCTGAATTAGGAGAAAAAATTAAATCAAAACAAGAGCGGGCAGAACGCCACGCTAACCGAGCTTTGGCAACAATTCAAAATTTTGTGAATTCTCAAACCATATAATTGCTTATATACCTCATAAATTGTTATAATTTATGAGGTATTTTCTTTTGGGTATATTATTAACGACACAATAAGTATCTATCCTTTTGTTACTAAATTGTTAATGATACACGCAATTTTTACAAATTTTATTTAATAAAATACTTGATATATTTCCGAGTTAGGTATAGTCTCATTGTTGGACGTTTTTTATAAAATATGAAAAAGTTGTAGTTGGACGTTTATAACCTTCTTTATTTATGCAGACGCGATACAGATAAACAAATGGCTTTTCCACTTATTTGATTGGAGGTGTATTGCGATGCAGGTCAAATTCACAGACGCTTTGGATCAGTTTCTCCGTTATATTCAACTTGAAAAAAACTTTTCCGTACATACTGTTCGGGAGTATGAGTTTGATTTAAAAGATTTTCTAAGCTTTTTGTATTCAGAAGGTATAACGAACTTAGAAGATGTGGAATATATCCATGCTCGACTTTATATCACAAAGCTATATGATGAAAAGAAAGCTCGAACATCAATCTCTAGAAAAATCTCATCGATTCGCTCGTTCTTTAAATTTTTAAATCGTGAGTTCAACTTAGATGATTCTCCATTCCGATCACTATACCATCCTAAAAAAGAAAAGCGCTTACCTAATTTTTTCTACGAAGAGGAGCTTTCCCAACTGTTCGATAGAAATGTTGGGAACGACAATAAATCAATTCGCAATATGGCCTTGCTTGAATTACTCTATGCAACAGGGATTCGTGTTAGTGAATGTACTTCAATTGAACTAGAAGATCTTGATTTTCACTATTCAATCATTCGAGTTATGGGGAAAGGTCGGAAAGAACGAATTATTCCGTTCGGACAATATGCACATGAAGCATTAAGTAAGTATATTGAGGAAGTGCGTCCGAAACTTATGAAGAATGAAAAGCATAATAAGTTATTTGTAAATATGCGCGGAGGCGAACTTACTCCTCGTGGTGTACGTTACATACTTGAAGAGATGATTAAAAATGCTTCCATGCACACAAAAATATATCCGCATATGTTACGACATTCCTTTGCGACCCATTTATTAAATCATGGAGCTGATTTAAGAACAGTTCAAGAATTACTTGGACATTCCAGTTTATCGTCAACACAAGTTTATACTCATGTAACAAAAGAACATTTACGAAATACTTATATGAATACTCATCCACGAGCTTAGAATTGAGGAGGAACCATAATGGAACAATTTCATGCGACCACCATCTTTGCGATTCACCACAATGGACATTGTGCGATGGCAGGAGATGGTCAAGTAACGTTAGGAAATTCAGTTGTAATGAAACATACTGCTAGAAAGGTCAGACGTCTATTCAATGGTAAAGTGTTGGCTGGGTTTGCAGGTTCTGTTGCTGACGCATTTACGTTATTTGAAATGTTCGAAGCGAAGTTGAATGAATATAACGGCAACCTACAACGGGCAGCTGTAGAAGTTGCAAAACAATGGCGCGGCGATAAAATGTTACGTCAATTGGAAGCCCTTCTTCTTGTCATGGACAAATCTACTTTATTACTTATTTCAGGTACTGGGGAAGTTATCGAACCTGATGATGGTATTTTAGCAATTGGTTCTGGTGGTAATTATGCTCTTGCTGCTGGGCGAGCATTAAAACAACACGCAGGGGATCATTTAACGGCTAGTGAAATTGCAAAAGCTGCCTTAACTGTAGCAGCAGATATATGTGTGTTTACAAACCATAATATTATCGTGGAGGCGCTTGAAGAATGACACAACAACATTTAACGCCAAGACAAATTACAGAACAATTAAATCGTCATATAGTTGGACAACATAATGCGAAGCGTGCAGTAGCTATCGCTCTTCGAAATCGATACCGCCGTTCTTTATTAAGTGAAGAAATGCAAAATGAGATTATCCCGAAAAACATTTTAATGATTGGACCAACTGGTGTTGGGAAAACAGAAATAGCTCGCAGAATTGCGAAGTTAACGAATGCTCCCTTCATTAAAGTAGAGGCGACAAAATTCACGGAAGTGGGTTATGTAGGTCGTGATGTAGAATCGATGGTAAGAGACCTCGTAGAAGCATCAAGAAGACTTGTAAAAGATGAAATGATGGAAGCGGTAAAAGATGTAGCTGAGCAAAATGCAAATGAGGCACTGGTAAAATTGTTAGTCCCTTCAAAAGTGAAATCCAAAATGGCTCAAAATCCATTGGAAATGCTTTTTGGTCAAAAAAATGACAAGTCTGATGAAGACTCTAGTCATGAAGAAGCAGAAATTCGTACAAAACGTTCCCAAGTTTCAGAAGACTTAAAAGCGGGTAAACTGGAAGATAACTTCGTTACGGTGGAAGTGACAGAACAAAACACACCTTTCTTTGAATTAATGCCGGGAATGGGAATGGACATGGGCTCGTCAGGTATGCAAGACATGTTATCTAATCTTATGCCGAAAAAAGTAAAAAAACGTAAAATGAAAGTAAAGGACGCCCGTCGAATTTTAACGGTAGAGGAAGCCAACAAATTGATTGATTCTGATGAGTTAGCCCAAGAGGCGATTCGTCGTGCAGAGCAATCAGGGATTATCTTTATCGATGAGATAGACAAAATTGCCAGTCGTGGATCATCTTCGGCAGATGTATCCCGTGAAGGTGTACAGCGAGATATTTTACCGATAGTGGAAGGTTCAACGGTAACGACAAAATACGGCACGGTTAAAACAGACTTTATGTTATTTATTGCTGCAGGTGCTTTTCATATGTCGAAGCCTAGTGATTTAATTCCTGAATTACAAGGGCGTTTCCCAATCCGTGTTGAACTCGATAAGTTAACGAAGGAAGATTTTATTCGCATACTAAAAGAGCCGGATCAATCTCTTATCCAGCAATATAAGGCATTATTAGAAACGGAAGACGTTACGATTAACTTTACAGATGATGCGATTGACCGAATTGCTGAAATTGCTACGGAAGTCAATCAGGAAACAGATAATATAGGTGCTAGAAGACTTCATACAATTATGGAACGTTTATTAGAAGAATTATCTTTCGAAGCATCCGAAATTTCGCCAGCCCATATCGAAATTACGGCAGCGTATGTCGATAAAAAGCTGGAAAAAATATCGAAAAACAAAGATTTGTCACAATTTATCTTATAATTCAAGCTGAATTAGTTACAATAAATTTTAGGAACCTTTAGAATATTAAGTGAATTAATTTATGTACCCTATTAGGAGGATTTTTTAAAAATGAATTTATTAGCAAAAACTCGTAAGATTAACTCTATGTTGCAAGCGTCAGCTGGGAAGCCGGTAAACTTTAAAGAAATGGCAGAAACACTTGGAGATATAATAGACTGTAATGTATTTATTGTAAGCCGCAAAGGGAAACTTTTAGGTATTTCAATTCATCAACAAATTGAAAATGCTCGTATGAAAAAAATGTTTGAAGAACGTCAATTCCCTGAAGACTATACTCAACACTTATTCGAAATTACAGAAACATCACCTAATATCGACATTAATAGTGAACATACTGTTTTCCCAACAGAAAACCGTGATTTATTTGAAAATGGTTTAACTACAATTGTTCCGATCATCGGTGGCGGAGAACGTTTAGGTACTTTAATTTTAGGAAGATTAACTGATAGCTTTGAAGATGACGATTTAATCTTAGCTGAATATGGTGCGACAGTAGTAGGTATGGAAATTTTACGTGAGAAATCTGAGGAAATTGAAGAGGAAGCACGTAGCAGAGCTGTTGTTCAAATGGCGATTAATTCATTATCGTACAGTGAATTAGAAGCAATTGAACATATCTTTGAAGAACTTGATGGAAATGAAGGTTTATTAGTTGCTTCTAAAATTGCAGATCGCGTTGGAATTACACGTTCAGTAATCGTTAATGCTTTACGTAAATTGGAATCAGCTGGTGTTATCGAGTCTCGTTCGTTAGGTATGAAAGGGACTTATATAAAAGTATTGAATGATAAATTTTTAGCAGCATTAGCTGAAATTAAAATGAAATAAACGTAAATAAAAAAATAAGGTTTTGTCTCAAAAAAGAGACAAAACCTTATTTTTTATATGGAAATTTTACTAGTAGTACAATTAATATACTAATTTTCAAAAAAGTGATAATATTATTAATTGGGTGGAATTTCACGTAAAAAATGTCGAATTAAGTAGTAAGTTAGTAATTTGTAAATATTTTGTTGCGGTTTTTAAATAAAAATAGTCCCTATTTACTATAAAAAAACACTAAATGTTAATAGACTTAAGTAATAGTATACATTAAAATGAAGTTATTAAATTGAAATGTTTTGTAACATAAATTTAAAACTTGAGGTGAAGAGTTTGAGCTTATTCGGAGGAACTATTAGTAGTTTAGAAAATGGTCTAAATTACGCATCGTTAAAAAATAAAACGATTGCTCAAAATATAGCAAATGTTGATACACCGAACTATAAGGCGAAAAATGTCAGTTTTAAGCAAATGTTGACGGACGCCAAAAGTGAAACAATTTCCGCTTATCGTACGGATGCAAGACATTACGATTTTGATATAAAAACGTCTACTCCAGGTGTCTATAGTTATGAAAATTTTAACTATCGTAGTAATGGAAATGGTGTAGATATGGATGCGGAACAGGCAAGTTTAGCGGAAAACACAATTTACTATAATGCGCTAGTTGAACGTATATCGAGTAAATTTAATACGTTAAATAATGTCATCAAGGGAGGTAAATAACGATGTCTATATTCTCAAGTATGAATACAACGGCATCCGCATTAACTGCACAACGTTTACGAATGGACGTAATCTCATCCAACATTGCCAATGTTGATACGACTCGTGCAAGACAAGTAAATGGAGAATGGGAACCTTACCGTCGTAAATCGGTGACGTTAACAGAGGATAATGGTCAGTTCTCTAGTTTTCTGAATATTGCAATGGGGAAAAAGGATAATGCTGGTAATGGAGTGAAGGTAACGAGAATTAATGAAGATACTGAAACTCCTTTTAAATTAGTTTTTAACCCTACACATCCAGATGCAAACGAAGAAGGATATGTAGAAATGCCGAATGTTGACTTATTAACGGAAATGGTTGATCTAGTATCAGCAACTCGTTCTTACGAAGCAAATGTCACAGTGTTTAATGCTAATAAATCAATGTTGACAAAAGCATTAGAAATAGGGAAATAAGTTGAGTAGAAAGGGGTGGTTATGATGGCGATAAATCCAGTATCGATTATGCCTACACAATCACAAGTAAATGAAACTAAGTTAACAACTCCGACAACGTCATATGAGGCACAACAATCTTTTGCAAATACATTAAAGGATGCGATTGCATCTGTAAACAATCAACAAATTACATCTGATGCTATGACGGAAAAACTGATCAAAGGTGAAGATGTTGAACTACATGAAGTGATGATTGCTGCACAAAAAGCGAGTGTTAGTTTAAACGCAACAATGGAGGTACGCAACAAGGCAGTTGAAGCATACCAAGAAATTATGCGCATGACTATTTAAATCTTGACGATAAATTGTTGGTGTATACACAATAATCGGAGGATACATAATGAATGAACGACTTTCAAAAGTGAAATCAGACTCTACCCAATTTTGGAAGAGTCGAACAAAAAAACAGAAGGGGGCAATATTCGGTACATTAATCGGTGTTGTTGCCCTAGCAGGTATACTTACATATTTCTTAACTAGAACAACGATGGTGCCACTTTTTACGGAACTATCAGCTAGTGAAGCTGGTGAAATAGCAGAAGTATTAAGTGCCCAAGGAGTTACATACGAAATTGCCCCTGGTGGTACGAATATTTTAGTGCCGGAAGATCAAGTGGATTCATTAACAGTTTCCCTTGCAGCTCAAGGATATCCAGATTCAGGTGAAATTAATACTTCATTCTTTACTTCAAATGCTGGTTTTGGGATGACGGACAATGAATTCAATGTCATTAATCTTGCGGCTACACAAACTGAATTAGAAAACTTAATCAAAACAATTGATGGTATCAAAAATGCCAATGTAATGATTACAATGCCTGAGCAAGGTGTGTTTGTAAACGATGCTACACAACAGGCAAGTGCATCCATCGTATTGGATACAGAACCAGGTCATCAATTTACGGATGAACAAATTAAAACTTTATATAATCTCGTATCAAAAAGTATTCCAAATTTAAGTACAGATAACATCGTAATTACTAACCAATACTCCGAGTATTTTGATTTAGAACAAGCTTCGAATGGTTCAGGTTCTGTTGATTCTGTTGAAGGACAAATGCAAGTGAAAAAGTCGATTGAACGTGATTTACAAAGACAAGTTCAACAAATGTTAGGCACGTTAATGGGGAATGACAAAATCGTCGTTTCTGTTACGACGGATATAGACTTTAAACAAGAAAATCGCCAAGAAAATATTGTTGAGCCTGTAAATGAAGAAAATATGGAAGGTATTGAAATTAGTGCTCAACGTATTACTGAAACTTATTCCGGTACAGGTGCAGCTTCGGGGACACCAGAAGCGGAAACAGGAACAGATAATTTCGTAAATTATGATGAAGTTACTGGTGGAGACGGAACTTACGAACGGGTAGAAGAAACGATTAATAACGATGTGAATCGTATTACAAAAGAAATCCAAGAAAGTCCATATAAAATCCGTGACCTCGGCATTCAAGTAATGGTTGAACCACCAGTACCAGATGATGCTACATCTTTATCTGAAGATGTCAGAGGAGATATCGAACAAATACTTTCAACAATTGTACGTACAACGATTGATAAAGAAGCGGCTGGTGAATTAACTGATGAGCAAATCGATGAAAAAATTGTCGTTTCCGTTCAGCCGTTTTATGGTAATGACGCTACAGCTGTTGAAGAAACTCCTACGATTCCTTGGTGGATCTGGGTTGTTGGTGGAATATTAGTAGCGGTTATTTTATTGTTAGTATTCTTCATTATTCGTTCGAAAAAGAAAAGAGAAGAAGAAGAACAATATACGATTATTGAAGAACAAGAAGATTTAATCGTAGATGATATCAATGAAGAAAAAGAAACAGAAGGTACAATTCGCCGTAAACAACTGGAAAAAATGGCGAAAGAAAAACCAGAAGACTTTGCTAAACTATTGCGAAGTTGGATTACTGAAGATTAATGGGGGGTTCGACCTTGTCCAAGAAAGAAAAAGGGTTAACAGGGAAACAAAAGGCAGCTTTACTGTTAATTTCTCTAGGACCAGAAGTTTCTGCTTCTGTCTATAAACATTTAAATGAAGAAGAAATCGAACGTCTTACGTTAGAAATCTCAAGTGTAAAAAAAGTTGAACCTAGTATTAAAGAAGATATAATAGAAGAATTTCATAATATCGCATTAGCTCAAGATTACATTTCACAAGGTGGAATCGGTTACGCAAAAACCGTTTTAGAAAAGGCACTAGGAGAAGAACAAGCGCAAGCAATTATTAACCGTTTAACTTCTTCTTTACAAGTAAGACCTTTTGATTTTGCTAGAAAGGCCGATCCTGCCCAAATTTTCAACTTTATTCAAAATGAACATCCGCAAACAATTGCGTTAATTTTATCATACTTGGATCCAGGGCAAGCCGGAGTTATCTTATCCTCCTTGCCCCAAGAGGTACAGGCGGATATCGCGAAACGTATTGCGATGATGGATTCGACTTCACCTGAAGTAATTAGCGAAATTGAATCTGTATTAGAACGTAAACTTTCTTCTACTGTTACTCAAGACTACACAGAAACTGGTGGCGTAGATGCAGTAGTAGAAGTGTTAAATGGTGTTGATCGTCAAACGGAAAAAACAATTCTCGATGCGCTTGAAATTCAAGATCCAGAACTTGCTGAAGAAATTAAAAAGAGAATGTTTGTCTTCGAAGATATCGTTACGTTGGATAATCGTTCGATTCAACGAGTTATCCGGGATTGTGAAAATGAAGACTTACTTCTGTCTATGAAAGTAAGTAGTGAAGAAGTGAAGGAAATTATTTTCAATAATATGTCCCAACGTATGGCTGAGACATTTAAAGAAGAAATGGAAATAATGGGACCTGTTCGTCTTCGTGATGTGGAGGATGCTCAATCACGAATTGTTGGAGTTATTCGCCGATTAGAAGATGCAGGGGAAATCATTATCGCTCGTGGTGGAGGAGATGACGTCATTGTCTAGAATCATCCGTTCAAATGCCGTCCAACCAGAGAAAAAAGATGTTGAAATCCAACTTCGAAATTTATTTACTGTTGATTTCGAAGATGGAAATTCAATTCATCAACATACAATGACCATTTCAGACGTTTACTCTGAGAGAGAAAGATTAATTTCCCAAGCAATGGAGCAAATCGAACAACAGAAACAGGAGTTTGAACAATATCGTCAAGCTCAGTTGGAAAAGCTGGAACAAGCGAAGCAATTATGGGATGAAGAAAAATTAGTTCTTGAACAAAATGCTTATGACTCAGGATTCCAAAAAGGTTATGAAGAGGGAATGAAAAAAGCCCAAGCGGATATGGAACTTTCCTTGAAAGTAGCCAATGAAGTAGTGGAAGATTCTCGCCTTAATGCTCAAAAGTACATCGAAGAACAAGAGCAAGTTATTTTAGACATTGCTTTAACATCAGCTGAACGAATTATAGGTTCGGCATTAGAAAAAGATGAAAATGTGTATTTATCCATCATTAAACGGGGGCTAAAAGAAGCTCGTGAAATGAAGGAAATTAAATTATACGTTCCACCAACTTATCATCGATTAGTAACACAAAATCGAGATGAGCTAGTAGCAATGTTTCCAACCGATGTTCCATTTCTTATTTTCGTAGATGAGGATCTAAACGATACTGATGGTTATATTGAAACAAATCACGGACGAATTGTTGTGTCAATTGATGAGCAGTTAAACGTACTTCGCATAAAGTTGAACGAAATTTTAGAAGGTAAGGAATGATAGGATGAAAGCGGCTCAATTAATAAAGAAAATTCCAAATGTTGAAACATTCAAGAAGTTTGGTAAAGTGAACCGTGTTGTAGGATTAATGATTGAGTCCCAAGGTCCTGAAAGTTCTATCGGAGATGTTTGTAAAATTCATGTAAACTCATCAAAAAACGGACACCAAGTCATTTTAGCTGAGGTAGTTGGCTTTAATAATGAATTTGTCATTTTAATGCCCTACACGTCCATTCGGGAAATTTCGATTGGATGTCTTGTAGAAGGAACTGGGAAACCCCTTGAAATTAAAGTAGGCCCTGAATTAATAGGGAAAGTATTAGATTCGATGGGGAACCCATTTGATGGATCAAACTTGCCGAAAGGGTTAGTTACCGTTCAAACGGAAAAAGAACCACCAAATCCATTAACAAGACCGCCAATTCATGAACAGCTTGAAGTCGGTGTGAAGGCCATTGATGGTATGTTAACGGTAGGTAGTGGTCAACGGGTTGGGATATTCGCTGGTTCCGGTGTAGGGAAAAGTACTTTACTTGGAATGATTGCACGCAATACCCAAGCAGATATTAATGTAATAGCTCTAATTGGTGAGCGTGGACGGGAAGTTCGAGAATTTATCGAAAGAGATTTAGGGGAAGAAGGGTTAAAACGGTCTATTGTCGTAGCAGCCACAGGCGATCAACCGGCTTTAATGCGTATAAAAGGTGCTTTTACTGCAACGGCTATCGCTGAGTACTTTAGAGATCGGGGTTTAAATGTCATGCTGATGATGGATTCCGTTACTCGGGTTGCTATGGCACAGAGGGAAATTGGACTAGCTACAGGGGAACCCCCTGCTCAGAAAGGGTATACCCCTTCCGTCTTTTCCATATTGCCGAAACTTTTGGAGCGTACAGGTACCAATTTAAACGGGACGATTACAGCCTTTTACACTGTATTAGTTGATGGAGATGATATGAACGAGCCAATTGCTGATACAGTACGAGGAATATTGGATGGACATATCGTTTTAGATCGCTCCTTGGCAAATAAAGGTCAGTATCCTGCTATTAACGTCTTGAAAAGTGTCAGTCGTTTAATGAATCATATTTCCCATCCAGAACATGTAAAAGCGGCTGAACGATTAAGAGAACTTTACTATACGTATGCCAAATCAGAAGATTTAATCAATATTGGAGCATATAAAAAAGGTACATCGAAGGAAATAGATGAAGCCATTCAATATGAGCCACTTATTACAAACTTTTTAAAACAAAGTTATAAAGAGAAAGTCTCACTTCAACGTACTGTTAATGAAATGATCGCTTTATCAAATGGTGGTGGTAAGTAATGGTTCAATATACATATCGTTTCGAAAAAGTATTAACTTTACGGGAACAAGAAAAACAACAAACAGAAGTAGCCTATAAAGAATCGGTAAGAGATTTTGAAGAAGTTGCTACAAGATTATATGAATTGTTAAAGAAAAAAGAAGACTTAATTACTTATCAAAATGAACGGCTAACAGTAGGGGCTACGATTGATGAAATTTATCACTTTTCAATTTTCATCGATAGTTTGGAGCATACGATTGCAGACGTACAAAAGAAAGTCGTTCAAGCTCGTGCCAAAATGAATTGGTATGAACAAAAGTTGCTCGAAAAAAACTTGGAAGTACGAAAGTTTGAAAAAATGCGTGATAAAGATTATGAAACCTATAAGACGCATGAAGAGAGAATGGAGATGCTTCAATTAGATGAACTCTCCTCCCTACAGTATTTTAAGAAAGAAATCAGGTGATTTCATGGCAAAAGAAAAATTGAATAAAAACAAACCAACAAATCAACTAATAGAAGAAGAAAAATCCCCTGGAATTTTTCAAAAATTATTTTATTTAGTTTTTATTCCATTGTTATTTGTTATTGCGATATTACTAGGGATTGCTTCATTTACGAATTTCAATGTTTTTGAAAAAGCATCGGAACTGATTGATTCATTCAAGTCAGAGGAAGCTTCTACGGAAGAAACAACAAAAAATTATGATCAAAAAATTGTTGAATTGGAAGCGCAAGTGAAAGAAAAAGAGGCAGAAATTGAACAGCTCCAATCCCAATTGCAAACAGCAAAAGATGAAAAACAAACCGATGAAGCTGAAAAAGAGCAATTACAATATGAAATTGAAAAATTGCAGCAGGAACAAAGTGAAACTAAAAAGGAATTTGAAGACATTTTAAAATCCTATGAGGAAATGTCAGCCAAATCGGCAGCGCCAATTATTGTTGAAATGAGTGATGATGAAGCGTTGAAGATTTTATCAAATATGCAACCAGAAACGTTATCTGCCATTTTATCAAAAATGGAACCAGCTGATGCGGCGCGCTACACGGAACTTTTATCGAAATAATAAGTAGCTGTAGTCAAAGGAGGTGAAACAATGAATATTGGAATAATGCAGCTTACTGTGCCAACAAAGAGTGCAAATTTGGTGACGTCATCATCAGCTAAAACAGTATCTACTTCCCAATTAGAAGGGGTAAAAAATAATAACTTTGGTGATATATTCCAAAAAGCAGTTTTATCTACAGCAGAGGATATGGGTACTCTAGAGGAAGTAACAGAAGGTGTGGACTTACAAAAAATAGCTGAATTATTAAATTCCCAATCACCTAACGAGGTTATGGATTTATTAGGAATCTCCCATGATGAAGGGCTATTGATGGTTCAAGTTGGTGAGGATGGAAAAGCGGTAGCCATGGATGAACTAATGAATTTAGACGATTTACTTGCTGTATTAAATATTGATGTAAATGAATTGCTAGAAATGATGCAACAAGTAAAAGGGAATGACATGACCGATACTAATAATCTATGGGAGTTAATAGATACTGTAGTAGAGGAAGGCCCTGTGCTTATTCAACAGTTAATAGCTGCGTTTCAAGGTGATCATCAAGTGACATCGAAACAAGCTGAAAAATTATTGGAATTACTAAAATTATCCGAAGTCGTTGGAAGGCATTCCGATTTGTTAGGTGTGCAATCAACTAAAATTACCCAATTGACGGAATTTCTAAAATTGTTCAATGAACAAATAAAAGAACTGGCTAATAAGCAAACTACAACTCAACCTTTCATGACACAAAGGACAGAAACAACTGTGGCGAACAAAGTGTCAATAGAAGGATTTGAACAGGTTGTTAAACAAGTAACGAAGAACACTCAACTTCATGAAACAGCCCAAAGTTCGATTTCAACAGTAACAACATCGACAAATACTACTAAAACCTTCAATATTCAACTTCCTGTAGAGAAGGGAGCTCAATCGGAGGCTTTAGCAAAAGAGATTCAAAATTTAATCAATCGAAGTCAATTTTCTAATAGTCAAGGGACAATGAAATTACTATTAAAGCTTTATCCTGAAAACTTAGGATCTATTCGAATTGAACTGATGCAACAAGACGGTGTTTTATCTGCTAGATTACTAACATCAACCGCAGTCGGAAAGGAATTGCTGGATAGTCAGTTGCAACAATTAAAAACAGCCTTTGCTCAACAAAATATCCAAATGGATCGAATTGATATCGCCCAAAGTTTACAAGAAACAGACCGTAACTCCCGCGATCAAAATCAATTTGACAATTTGTTTAAACAGCAACAATCTGAACAAGATGATACCGATCAAGATGAGCAAGACGACCAAGATAAAAAATCCTTTCAAGATTATTTAATAAATGAGGAGGTGTAACAATTGGCTACAACGGGTATTACAAATGATTATTATTTAACACCAACCCCGACTACAAAATATAGTGAAACGGGTGATAATTCCAGTCTAGGTAAAGACGCCTTTTTAAAAATATTAATCACCCAATTACAAAACCAAGATCCGACTCAACCAATGGATGATAAAGAGTTTATTTCGCAAATGGCTCAATTCTCTTCTTTAGAACAAATGCAAAATATGACAACAGCAATGGAAGATTTATTAATGTCTCAAATTCAAACGCAATTGATGTCATATACAACATTTGTAGGAAAAGAAGTAAAATGGCATGAAATAACAGATGAAAAAGATGAAGAAGGTAATTATATCATTAATGAAGGTACAGGCATTATTAATGAAATGAAATTTGTTGATGGACAAGCTGTCTTCATTCTCGATGATGGGAAAGAAATTACAGCTGGCAATATTTCATCTATCCTAAATACGGATGCTACCTCAAGTACAGAAGAAGAAAATCCATTAGTGAAAGCAAGCCAATTAATCGGTCAAACGATTCAATACTCATCTAATGGAAAAATGATACAAGCGACAATCGAATCAGTAACAACAAATAATACATTAATTGAGTACATTTTAAACAATGGTGAAAGATTACAAAGAGATGAATTTGAATTGATAAATGAATAAGGTTGGTGACAAAGGTGAATCGTATTGGAATTCAACACTTGCCATTACAACCAACAGTTCAAATTCAACCTAATAAAACAACTTCGCCCCAAATAAAACAATCTTTTGTAAGTCATTTACAAGAAGCAACGAGCAATCGAGAGCTTAAAATTAGTAAACACGCAAATGAAAGATTAACAGAAAGAAATATTCAAATTTCTGAACAACAATGGCAAGTTGTAACGGACAAAGTTTTTGAAGCCCGTTCAAAAGGTGTGAATCAACCATTAGTCTTGATGGAGCAAGCTGCGTTGATTGTAAGTGCAAAAAATGCAACCGTTATTACAGCGATGGAACGCACAGAAGCAAAGGAGCAATTGTTTACGAATATTGATGGGACAATTGTACTTTAAATGATAGGCAGGACCGAGTTAGTTTTTAACTAAAGGTTAGGGATGCCTAGTGTTGCTGAATGACAGAGGCAACACATGAAAAATAATTGGAAAACGAGAGGAGAACAATTACTTATGTTACGTTCTATGTATTCAGGTATTTCTGGTTTAAAAAACTTCCAAACAAAGCTTGACGTAATCGGGAACAATATTTCAAACGTAAATACATACGGTTTCAAAAAAGGGAGAGTCGTATTTAAAGATTTAATTTCACAAACGACTGCTGGTGCATCTGGTCCTACAGGAGCAACAGGTGGTACGAATGCGAAACAAATCGGATTAGGTGCACAAATTGCTGCGATCGATACAATCCATGGAACTGGCTCCCTTCAAACGACTGCAAGAACTCTTGATTTAGCGATTTCAGGCGACGGATTCTTTATGGTAGGTGATTCAACACAAGCACCAAATGCGGATGGCGAAATCGCTGCGGATTCTGGTTTCAATAATGTCCTATATACACGTGCAGGGAATTTCTATATGGATCGTAACGGATACTTAGTAAATTCAGATGGTAAATATTTAGTAGGTGTTTCAAATGATCAACTTTATGATCAAGTAGTTGAAGAATCTGTAAGTAATGCAGAAACGGACAAAGCGGAAGCAACTGCCGCAATTGGGACTGATAGTCTTTATGCAGATGGTGCAATAGATGTGGATGGCTACGGACCAATTAAAGTTCCAACAAATGCACAATCGATGAGTATTGGACAAGATGGTACCGTTACATATGTTGATGTAAATGGTAAACTTCAATTTGCAGGTCAATTGTTATTGGCAAAATTCCCGAATGCTGGTGGTTTAGAAAAGACTGGGAATAACTATTACCAAATGACACAAAACTCTGGTGATCCAAGCGTACAAATCGCAACTCAACAAGGTATTGGAGCAGTTGTTTCAGGCGCATTAGAAATGTCAAATGTAGACCTATCTGAAGAATTTACGGAAATGATCGTTACACAACGTGGTTTCCAAGCGAACTCTCGTATTATTACAACTTCCGATGAAATTTTACAAGAACTTGTAAACTTAAAACGATAAAGATAGAAAACTAATTTCATTGTAAAGGAGGGTCGGGCCGGCACTCTTTAAAAAAGACCCGGCCCCATTTCAATGATTGAATTGACAAGATTGAATGGTAAACCTTTTTCATTAAATGCTTTATACATAGAATCAGTGGAAGCCTTTCCTGACACAACGATAACGCTCACGACTGGACGGAAATTTATCGTGTTAGAAAGTGAAGAAGAAATACGAAATAGAGTAGCTCATTTTTATAAAAATATTCAAGTATTATCCAACCCCCATTTACGAGGTGATAACGATGAAGAAAAATAAGTTATTAACCATAATGCTTATTATTTTAGTAACGATTACGTTAATAGGTGTTGTCCTGTTTGTCGTATTAACACAATTGAATAAACAAACAGCAGCATCTGAAGAACCTTCCATTGATGAAATTTTGGAGGCATCTGTGGATGTACCGGAGTTAACGACAAACTTAGCTGATAATAGTGTTGTTAGATTATCTCTAAAAATCCAAACAGATAGTAAGGAAGCTGCAGAAGAACTAACAAAAAGAGATTTCCAAACGAAAAATTTAGTGATTGAACAGCTTTCAGAAATGAAAAAAGATGATTTAAATGGGAAGCAAGGGAAAGCAACCTTTGAATCGACAATTAAAACCCAAATAAATGAATTGATGCAAGATGGTGAAGTTCAACAAGTTTACATTACCTCCTACATCATCCAGTAAATGGGATTCATTAGAACTATGTAAATCTTGAAATGGAGGTGGGCAAATGGCAGGAGATGTATTATCCCAATCCGAAATTGACGCGCTGCTCTCAGCAATATCAACGGGTGAAATGTCCGCGGATGACATGAAAAAAGAAGAAGAGACTAGAAAAGTGAAAGTTTACGATTTCAAACGTGCTCTTCGTTTTTCGAAGGATCAAATCCGAAGTTTGACCCGAATACATGAAAACTTTGCGAGATTATTAACGACTTATTTTTCAGCACAGTTAAGAACATATGTGCAAATTACCGTTGCATCGGCAGACCAAATTCCATTCGAAGAGTTTGTTAGGTCAATTCCGAATATGACTTTAATTAATGTATTTGAAGTACCGCCGTTAGATGGTAATATCTTGATGGAGATTAATCCAAATATCGCTTACTCCATGTTAGATCGTTTAATGGGGGGAAGTGGTTCAAGCTATAGTAATGTCGACAATTTAACAGAAATAGAACAAAAAATTATGACAAGTTTATTTGAACGTTCCTTTGATAATTTGCGGGAAGCTTGGAGTACGATTGCTGAAATTGATCCTACGTTAGTGGAACTTGAAGTGAATCCGCAATTTTTACAAATGGTATCACCAAACGAAACGGTCGTAGTAATTTCTTTAAATACGATTATAGGAGAAACAACAGGGATGATTAACATTTGTATCCCCCATGTTGTCCTTGAACCGATTATTCATAATTTGTCTGTTCAATATTGGATGCAATCGAATACAAAAGAAGCTTCCCCTGAACAGTCACAAATGTTAGAAAAACGAATTAAACAAGCGGAGTTACCGGTTATAGCGGAGCTTGGCTCAACTCATATAACCGTTGAAGATTTCCTTTATATGAGTAGAGGGGATGTTATTCAATTAGATCAAAAAATAGATGAACCTCTCATTTTAAAGGTTGGCAGTATTCCTAAATTTACAGTACAACCAGGAAAACGAAACAAAAAAATGGCAATCCAAATTATCGACCCTTTGGAAGGAGGAGACGAAGATGAGTGATGGTATGCTCTCCCAAGAAGAAATTGAGGCATTATTAAGGGGCGAATCGTTAGACGATAACGACTCTGCAACTGAGATTACTACAGATGGGACACCACTTCGTGTTGAAGACTACTTAAGTTCAATCGAACAAGATGCTTTAGGAGAAGTAGGGAATATATCCTTTGGAAGTTCAGCAACAGCCTTATCTGCCTTATTAGGTCAGAAAGTAGATATTACAACTCCTGTCGTTTCAATGATTAATAGAAATCGATTAGAAGAAGAATTTCCACAACCATATGTGGCGGTACAAGTGGAATATACTACAGGTTTATCTGGCATGAACCTATTAGTTATTAAACAATCAGATGCTGCGATCATTGCAGACTTGATGCTTGGTGGCGATGGTTTACATCCAAATCAAGATTTAAGTGAAATTCAATTAAGCGCTGTACAAGAAGCAATGAATCAAATGATGGGTTCTGCTGCAACATCAATGTCAACCGTATTCAATAAAAAGGTAGATATTTCGCCACCAACAATTGATATTTTAAACATTCCTCAAAATGAGGGGAATGAACGAATACCGGACGAAGATCTATTAGTGAAAGTTTCATTTAGATTAAAAATCGGTGAATTAATCGATTCCAACTTAATGCAATTATTCCCACTTGATTTTGGGAAGAAAATTGTCAAAACATTGCTGAATGAGGAACAGGAAGAATCCGTTAGTCAACCTCAGGTACAACAACCGGTTGTACAAGAAGCACCACCTGTTGCGCCACAACAACCAATATCGTCGCAACAACCCGTTTATCAGCAGCCACCTGTATATGAACAACAAGCTGCTACAACTTATCAGGAACCGGCAAACTATAACTATGGAATGCCACCTTATCAGCCACCGCAACAGCCGGTTAATGTGCAACAAGCCCAATTCGCATCCTTTGAAAATGCGAATATGACACAACATGAAGCTCGCAATTTAAATATGTTACTAGATATTCCTTTACAAGTAACGGTTGAACTTGGCCGTACTAAACATTCGGTAAAAGAAATTCTACAGCTTGCTTCTGGTTCTATTATTGAATTAGATAAGTTAGCAGGGGAACCAGTAGATATTTTAGTAAATAGCCGTTTAATTGCGAAAGGTGAAGTTGTCGTAATCGATGAAAACTTCGGAGTTCGCATTACGGATATTATGAGTCAAAGCGAACGATTAAATCATTTAAAATAGTATTATTTGGAGGGAAATTATATGTCTAAAAAAATATTAATAGTTGACGATGCTGCATTCATGCGTATGATGATTAAAGACATTTTGACAAAAAACGGTTTTGAAGTAGTTGGAGAAGCTGCTGATGGTGCACAAGCGGTAGAAAAATACAACGAATTACAACCAGACTTAGTAACAATGGATATTACAATGCCTGAAATGGACGGGATAGCAGCATTAAAAGCAATTAAATCCGCCGACCCAAAAGCAACAGTTATTATGTGTTCAGCGATGGGACAACAAGCAATGGTTATCGATGCTATTCAAGCGGGTGCGAAAGACTTTATCGTAAAACCATTCCAAGCTGATCGTGTAATTGAAGCTATACAAAAAGCATTAGGTTGATCGTATGAATGAAAAACAATTAGCAAAATTTCGGATATTGATTCCTATCTTATTGGTATTATTGTTTATTACACCAGCGAATTTTGCCTATGCAAGTCAAGGTAATCAAATGATTACCGACGAATGTTTACAAAATCCAGAGCTTTGTGATGATTCAAAGTCATCTGCCGATGAAGAACAATCTGATTCGGCAGATGTTGGATTAGGGCTGTGGGAATACTTTAAAATGTTAATCTGCCTAATATTCGTACTAGGGTTACTTGTCTTTGTCTTAAAATTTATTAATAAAAAAAGTAGCACTTATCAACAAAATAGTCTTGTTCGCAATATTGGGGGAATTACAGTCGGACCTCAAAAATCCGTACAACTTCTCCATATTGGCGATAAATTATACATAGTTGGTGTTGGTGAGGATGTTCAACTTCTGAAAGAAATTCATGATGAAGAAGAAGTGCAACAATTGGTGCAATATTTTAATGAAAAACAAAGCTTTGCCACGACAAAACCGTACTTTTTAGAGTTAATAAATAAGTTGAAAAGTAACGATAAACAACAAGTGGAATCCACCAATGGTGATCAATCGATGAATAGTAATTTTAAATCTTTGTTAACTAAACGGTTGAATGAGATGCAACAAAACCGTCAGACAGAGTTGGAAAAATGGAAGGAAAAGGAGAAAGATAAATAATGCAAGATTTTATTTCATTCTTTTCTGAAAGTGATCCAACGAATGTTTCCACTTCCGTTAAATTACTTTTAGTTTTAACCGTTTTATCGTTGGCACCAAGTATTTTAATTTTAATGACTTCCTTTGCGCGAATAGTGATCGTTTTATCCTTTACAAGAACCGCATTAGCGACAAACACATCGCCGCCAAACCAAGTCATTATCGGATTAGCGTTATTTTTAACGTTTTTCATTATGGCACCTACATTTCAAGAGGTAAATGAACAAGCATTACAACCATTATTTAATGAAGAAATTGGTTTAGAAGAGGCCTATGATAGAGCTTCCTTACCTTTTAAGGAGTTTATGGCCGAACATACTAGACAAAAAGATTTAGAGTTGTTTTTAGATTACAATGAGGCAGAGCGACCAGCTTCAGTGGAAGAAATTCCGTTAACGATGCTTGTTCCAGCCTTTGCTTTAAGTGAAATAAAAACTGCCTTTCAAATAGGGTTTATGATTTTTATTCCCTTTATTGTGATTGATATGGTAGTAGCTAGCGTTCTGATGTCAATGGGGATGATGATGTTGCCACCAGTTATGATATCACTACCGTTTAAAATATTATTATTTGTTTTAGTAGATGGATGGTATTTAGTCATCAAGTCTCTACTTCAAAGTTTTTAGGGGATGATACGAATGAGCCAAGAAATGGTCATTGCAATTGCAGAGAGAGCTATATGGATTGTCCTTATCGTTTCAGGACCATTGTTACTGATTGCGCTTATTTCAGGTTTGATTGTCAGTATATTCCAAGCAACAACATCAATTCAAGAGCAAACTCTATCTTTTGTTCCGAAAATTATCGCGGTTTTAGTAGCCATTATTTTTTTCGGGCCTTGGATGATTTCTCAAATGACAGCATATGTTACTGACATTTTGAACAATTTGACTCGATATATAGGGTGATAAAATGACAGAAATTATCCCTAAATTATCCGTCTTATTGTTAATTTTAGTCAGAGTATCTGCTTTTTTTGTGTCAGTCCCTTTTTTTTCGTATCGTACCATTCCTCCTCAATTGAGAATTGCTCTAGCATGTGTATTATCTTGGATGATGTATTACACGATGAGTGCGGCAGCTATTCCGATTGATGGAAATTACATATTACTCGTTTTAAAAGAAGCAATTATTGGGTTAATGATCGGTTTGATTGCTCATATCATTTTATCCGCTGTTCAAATTGCAGGTGGTTTTATTGACTTTGAAATGGGTTTTGCTATGGCGAACATTATCGATCCACAAACGGGTGCCCAAACACCATTAATGGGTCAATTTTTAAATTTTTTAATTTTGTTTGTGTTACTTTCCATTAATGGACACCACCTGATTTTAGATGGCATTTTTTACAGCTATCAGTTTATGCCAATCGACCAATTGTTTCCGAAGTTCGGAGATGAAAATACAGTGGAATTTATAATGAAAGTATTTGCTTCGGTATTTGCCATCGCCTTTCAAATGTCAGCACCTATTGTTGCTACCTTATTTTTAGTGACATTAGCTTTAGGGATAACAGCTAAGACGGTACCCCAATTAAATATTTTTGTTATTGGGTTTCCGGTCAAAATCGCCATTGGCTTTCTTGTTTTAATCGTTTCCCTCGGTGTAATGATTGAAGTTATGGAAAAATTAGTAGAATTAATGATACTTTCAATGCGAGATTTAATGCGATTGTTAGGTGGTGCTTAATTTGAAATTATTACTCCCATTAGACATTCAGTTTTTTGCTGGTGAAAAGACGGAAAAAGCAACACCTAAAAAGAGACAAGATGCAAGGAAAAAAGGTCAAGTACTTAAAAGTCAAGATGTAACAGCAGCATTTGTGCTATTAATTCTTTTTCTGTTTCTATACATGTTTGCGCCAACAATGATTGAAAGCATATTCGGCTTTCTTAACCAAGCTTTTCAAAAAAATATGCTCATTGAATCGCTAACGGTAGAAACTGTCATGAAAATGTATTCGGATTCTTTAAAAGAGATGGCAAAAATACTTTTACCCTTTATGTTAATTGCAGTAGTTGGGGCAATAGCAGCGAACTATTTACAATTTGGTTTTCTATTTACAATGGAAAGTATGAAATTAGATTTAAAGAAAATTGATCCGATAAAAGGAATTAAACGAATTATTTCCGTTAGAGCAATCGTAAATCTATTAAAATCTCTATTGAAAATATCATTTATTGGGACCGTAACAACGGTTGTTATTTGGATGAATTTAGAAGAGGTACTTTCATTATCGTTCCAGAGTCCATGGGATACTTTAACTACCGTTGCAAAGTTAACGGGTATGATGGGGATTGCTGCTTCTATTGTACTTGTACTCATTGCATTGTTTGATTATTTTTATGAAAAATATGAATATGAAAAACAATTAAAAATGTCGAAGCAAGATATAAAAGATGAATATAAAAATTCTGAAGGTGACCCTAAAATAAAATCGAAAATTAAGCAACGTCAACGTGAAATGGCAATGCGAAGAATGATGCAGGAAATCCCAAATGCAGACGTTGTTATTACAAACCCAACCCATTTTGCAATTGCCTTAAAATACGATGAGCAAAACATGGAAGCACCTACAGTTGTAGCAAAAGGAACAGATTTTATCGCTCAAAAGATTAAACTGATTGCGAAAGAAAATGATGTCGTCATGGTTGAAAATCGACCACTAGCTCGGGCGATGTATGATCAAGTGGAAATTGGACAACAAGTTCCAGAGGAATTTTTTAAAGCAGTTGCCGAAATACTTGCGTATGTATACCGTATTAAGCGCAAAATTTAAACCATAGTAGGAGGGAAAAACATGAAGATTCGCGACTTAGGGGTACTAGCTGCAGTAATAATGATTGTAGCCATGCTCATTATCCCTCTACCGACATGGTTATTAAGCTTTTTAATTATTATTAATATCACGTTATCTTTACTCGTTTTATTAGTAACAATGAATATGAAAGAAGCATTAGACTTTGCCATATTCCCTTCGATTATTTTGTTATTAACATTATTCCGATTAGGGTTAAGTATATCGACAACCCGTGCCATTTTAGCGAATGGGGATGCGGGGGATGTGGTCGAAACCTTTGGTGAATTTGTTACAGGTGGGAATGTATTAGTCGGTTTAGTCATTTTCATGTTGTTAGTGATTATAAACTTCATCGTCATTACAAAAGGTTCAGAACGTGTCGCTGAAGTGGCAGCACGATTTACATTAGATGCAATGCCTGGTAAACAAATGAGTATTGATGCGGATTTGAATGCCGGGATGATTTCTGAAAAAGAAGCAAGAGAGCGCCGAGAAAAAGTTTCAAAGGAATCGGATTTTTACGGTGCAATGGATGGTGCAACGAAATTTGTTAAAGGTGATGCGATAGCGTCGATTATTATGGTTTTTATCAACCTGTTGTTTGGTATTATCATTGGGATGCTCCAGCTTGATTATTCGTTAACAGATGCTGCTTCCCATTTCTCAAAACTGACAGTCGGTGACGGTCTTGTTGCCCAAATTCCAGCTTTACTCGTTTCAACAGCGACGGGTATTGTCGTAACCCGTGCAGCATCAGATGGAAATTTAGGAGAAGATATTACAAAACAATTGTTTGCCCAATCGAAACTTCTATATATCGCTGGGGGAACGATATTCCTTTTAGGATTATTCACGCCAATTCCGGATTGGATTACAATTCCTATTGCACTTATTTTAATTGGCGGAGCTTATATGATTCATAATAAAAAGCAAGAAGATCCGGAAGAATTACTTGAAATTGAAGAAGAAGTAGCAACAGATACAATGAAGAGTCCTGAAAATGTAGTGAATTTATTAAATGTCGATCCAATTGAATTTGAATTTGGCTATGGATTAATTCCGTTAGTCGATGCAGCTCAAGGTGGCGATTTATTAGACCGGGTTGTCATGATCAGGCGGCAATTAGCATTGGAATTAGGTATTGTTATTCCTGTTGTACGAATACGTGATAATATTCAACTCCAACCGAATGAATATCGCATTAAAATTAAAGGGAATGAAATGGCAAAAGGGGAGTTATTACTAGATCATTATTTAGCAATGAGTCCAGGTGAAGATGATTCCATCGACGGAATCGATACGATTGAGCCATCCTTTGGTCTTCCTGCAAAATGGATTACTGAAAAAACGAAGGAAGATGCGGAAATGCTCGGATATACAGTCGTTGATCCACCGAGTGTTGTTTCTACTCATTTAACTGAAATTATTCGTGCAAATGCCCATGAATTACTAGGTCGTCAAGAAACAAAACAATTAGTTGATCATTTACGTGAAAATTATCCAATACTTGTAGACGAATTAACACCAACACCTTTATCGATTGGTGAGATTCAAAAAGTGTTAGCAAAACTGTTAAAAGAAAATGTTTCGATTCGTAATTTACCAATTATTTTTGAAACATTGGCGGACTATGCAAAATTAACGAGTGACCCGGATGTATTGACAGAGTATGTTCGTCAAGCTTTAGCTAAGCAAATAACGTCCCAATATGTTTCAGATGGTCCAAATTTAAAAGTGATAACGATTCCTGGAAAAATAGAAAAACTAATCGCAGATAGTATTCAACAAACGGATCATGGAAATTACTTAGCAATGAACCCTCAAGATTCCCAAGCAGTTTTAGAAGCAATTGCTAAAGAAGTTGAGAGAGTATCCTTTATGGAACAATCTCCTATCATTCTATGCTCACCAGGAATACGGATGTATTTAAGACAATTAACAGAACGTTATTTCTCTCAAATACCGATTTTGTCCTATAATGAATTAGATGCAAATGTAGAAATTCAAAGTGTTGGAGTGGTGAATGTAGAATGAAAATGAAAAAATATACAGCACCTTCAATTGCAGAAGCGATGAAATTGGTACGTGCAGATTTAGGCGAAGATGCCGTCATCATTAACTCAAAAGTTGTTGTGACAAAAAAATTATTCGGTTTAATTAAACAAAAGAATTTTGAAGTACTTGCAGGGGTGGACCAGGTAGAATTGCAATCAAATTCTTCAAGTCTACCTGATTTACCAGTTCAAATGAAAAATTTAAAAGGGCCAGTGCAACCTTTGCAAGGACAAATTGACGATTCAGTAACAAATGAACTGAAAAATGAAATAGCAGATTTAAAGACTATGTTGCAGTCAATGCATAGGCATACGATTCAATCAGATGTACCGGAGCATGTTGTGCCCCTTATTGACTTTTTAAAACGTCAAGAGCTTAACGGAGAGCTCATCACGGCAATTAGTGATGAGCTTTTTGTGCACCAAAAACATTCCAATCAACCTTTAACAAAGGAACAGATGAAAGAAATAGCAATGAACACCCTTCGGAACCGTTTATCTGACTTACCGATGGGTGGATTGTCCTATGAGCGGAAATATATCAATGTATTAGGGCCAACTGGTGTAGGAAAAACAACTACCATTGCCAAAATGGCAGCCCGTTCGGTATTGGAAAAAAAGAAAAAAATCGGCTTCATTACAACGGATACGTACCGAATCGCGGCTATAGAACAATTAAAAACCTATGCCAATCTTCTACAAGCACCGGTTGAAATTGTATATAACGACAACGATTATAAAGCTGCCATTGAAAAGTTTGCCCATCTCGATTTAGTGTTCATTGATACCGCAGGACGGAATTATAAAGAAGCGAAATATGTAGAAGATCTAAAAAAAATGATTAACTTCGATGAGGAAGTTGAATCCTATTTAGTCCTTGCTTTAACGGCAAAGGAAGGGGATATGGATACAATTACTCGACAGTTTAATGGGATAAATATAGGTAAATTTATCTTTACGAAGATAGATGAAACAAATTCTATTGGAACTATGTTCAATTTAATGATTAAATATAATAAAGGACTTGCTTACTATACAAATGGACAAGAAGTACCAGAAGATATGGAAGAAGCTAATCTTGAAAAAGTCCTAGAATTGTTCTTTCAAGGAGAATTTTCATGAGAGATCAAGCTGAAAAGTTAAGAATGAAAATGCTGGAAAGTCAAGGTGCTTTAGGAAGGTCCATCGCTGTAGTTAGTGGGAAAGGAGGAGTAGGTAAAAGTAATTTTTCTACCAACTTTGCAATTAATCTCGCCAAACTAGGTAAAAAGGTTGTTGTGATTGATATGGACATAGGAATGGGAAATGTCCATATTATCATAGGTAAAACGGCCCGTTATAGTTTGAAAGATTACTTGTTCGGAGAAGTTTCATTGAAGGAAGTCATGTATGAAGGTCCCCATAACTTGCAATACATTTCCGGCGGTTCGGGTATGGCTTCTATCATAGAATGGTCCGAAGAAATGTTTAATGGGTTAATCGATGCCTTCGAACAATTGCAAAAGTCCTTCGATTATATTTTGTTTGATATGGGTGCTGGTGCTACTAGTTGGTCTTTGGATCTACTTACTTCTATTGATGAAATAATTGTCATTACAACAGCGGAACCAACTGCTATAACGGATGCATATTCGATGATGAAGTTTATCCATTTAAGGGATCAAAGTAAAACATTTTATCTATTATGTAATCGAGCCTTCTCTAAAGAAGAAGGAATAGAAACGTTGAGTAGACTAGAAAATACGATGATGAAATTTTTAAATAAACAAGTTTCAATTTTAGGTTCTTTACCTGAAGATACATCTGTAAGAAAAGCTGTTCGAGAACAAGTGCCCTTTTCCATTGCTTACCCTAATAGTCCTATTGCAACAACTTTGAAAGTGATGGTGCAACAATTTGTAGATCGTCAAATGATAGAAGTACATGGTCAAGCAAAAACGACTACCTTCTTATCGAAATTGCGAAGTATTTTTTCGAAAGGGCGTGATTAATTGGAATTCTCACCAAAAAGCAAACTATTAATAGTAGATGACTCGGCTTTTATGAGAAAGCTAATTAGCGACTTTTTTGCAGATAATTCAAAAATTGAAGTGATTGGCACAGCTCGTAATGGTAAGGACGCCATTCAAAAAATCCAATCATTAAAACCAAATGTTGTGACAATGGATGTAGAAATGCCTGAAATGAACGGGTTAGATGCATTGAAGGAAATTATGAAGCAATGCCCAGTTCCGGTTATTATGCTTTCCAGTACAACTAAAAGTGGTGCTGAGACAACATTAAAAGCTATGGAAAATGGAGCAGTAGATTTTGTTGCAAAACCAAGTGGAACAATCTCTCTCGACTTACATAAAGTTAAAGAAGAATTAGTACATAAAGTAGAGCAAGCTGTGCATGTTTCCGTTGCTAAATTAAAAAAACCGATTGGACAACCAAATACATCTGTAGGTAATGCTACAACGAGTCTTTTAAAACGAGATATGACTTTCCGTCAATCAACTATTACTCTACCTAAAATAAGTGAAAGATTTAGCGATGTGGATAGGTTATATCATCAAAAACAACCTTTGAACTCGTCGAAAAAGATACTACTAATAGGTACATCAACGGGTGGTCCACGGGCATTACAAGAGGTCATCACAAAAATACCGAAAACGATAAAAGCACCGATTTTAATCGTTCAACATATGCCGGCAGGATTTACTAAATCTCTTGCAGATCGTTTGAATCAGTTAAGTCAAATAAATGTAAAAGAAGCTGAACATGGTGAGCAACTACAAGAAGGTGTTGCTTATATCGCTCCTGGTGGTTATCACTTAAAACTAAAAAAAGTCGGTTCAATTTTTGAAATTGTTTTGGATAATGATGAACCACCACGTTCAGGCCATCGACCAGCTGTAGATGTCATGTTCGAAAGTGTGAGTAAAATAAAAGACTTTGATAAAGTTGCTGTGGTTATGACGGGAATGGGATCCGATGGCTCAAAGGGATTAGTCGATTTAAAACAAAATGGAAATGTAATTGCAATTGCGGAGTCAGCGAATACATGTATTGTGTACGGTATGCCAAAAGCTGCCATTGAAACAAAACTTGTCGATGAAGTAGTAGATGTTGACGATATTGCTCAAGCGATTATGAAATATATGCCTTAAAGGGAGTGTTTTCTAGTGGAACTAAATCAATATTTAGAAATGTTCATCGAAGAAAGTAAAGAACATTTACAATCATGCAGTGACAATTTGTTAGAGCTTGAAAAAAATCCGGAAGACATTGCGATTGTAAACGAAATATTTCGTTCAGCCCATACATTAAAAGGGATGTCTGCAACAATGGGCTACGAAGATTTAGCAGATTTGACCCATAAAATGGAAAATGTTTTAGATGCTATTCGTAACGAAAAAATACTAGTTACTCCTGATGTACTAGATGTTGTGTTTGAATCGGTCGATCATTTGGAAGCGATGGTTATGAATATTGCGGACGGTGGAGATGGAAAAAGAGATGTTTCGAACACTGTTGCGAAATTAAAAAGAATTGAATCTGGTGAACCGGTTCAACAAAATGCTGTTGAACTAGCTGCGGCCGAAGTGGCTACTACGACTTTAGTAGAGCAAAATAGTCTCGAATTGGATTATGACAGCTTTGAAAAGACTGTAATACTACAATCAACCGAACAAGGATTCAATGCATATGAAATCTCGGTTACATTACGTGCGGATTGTTTATTGAAAGCAGCACGCGTATATATGGTTTTTGATATTTTAGAAAAAAATGGCGATGTTGTAAAATCAAGACCAACTGTAGACAAATTAGAAGAAGAACAGTTTGATCAAGATTTCAAAGTAGCATTAATTACTCAAACAAGTGTAGATGAACTGCATAGTAAAATTTTAAAAGTTTCTGAGGTTGAGAAAGTTACGATTACACAGTTAACGAAGGATAAATTCATTACATCAGCTTCAGCAGAAGCCGCAACTACTATAGAAGAAGTTCGTGAAAACGAAAATCCAATCGTTCCTCAACAAAAGGGACAAGAAGAATCTGTTAGCCAAAAAACTTCTTCTCCTACAAAACATGCAACGAGTAAAACGATTCGAGTAAGTATTGAACGTCTAGATATTTTAATGAATCTATTCGAAGAACTAGTAATTGATAGAGGAAGACTTCAATCGATCTCTACGGAAGTGAAACATGCTGAATTGAACGAGACTGTTGAGCGTATGAGCCGCACAATGGGCGATTTACAAAATATAGTGTTAACAATGCGAATGATTCCGATTGAAACGGTATTTAATCGATTCCCGAAAATGGTTCGGACACTATCCCGTGATTTAAAGAAAAAAATCAATCTGGAAGTCATTGGTGCTGAAACGGAACTTGATCGTACAGTAATCGATGAAATTGGAGATCCATTAGTCCATTTAATTCGAAATTCTGTAGATCACGGTATTGAAAGTCCTGAAGTTCGCCGTGCTAACGGGAAACCGGAAGAAGGAAATGTAACGTTACGTGCCTACCATAGTGGAAACTATGTATTCATTGAAATTGAAGATGATGGTGCAGGAATTAACCGGGACAAAGTATTAAATAAAGCGATTTCGAAAGGGATTGTTTCGAAGGAAATAGCTTCTACTTTATCTGATAAACAAATTAACGAGCTTATTTTTGCATCAGGCTTCTCTACAGCAGATGTCATTTCTGATATTTCAGGACGTGGTGTAGGTCTTGATGTTGTAAAAACGACGATTGAATCATTAGGTGGAAATATTTCAATTGAATCAACTGAAGGAGTAGGATCAATCTTCTCGATTCAATTGCCATTAACGTTGTCGATTATTTCCGTTATGTTAGTAGAAATTGAACAAGAAACGTATGCGATTCCTTTATCATCAATTATTGAAACGTCGATTATTAAAAACAGTGACATTTTAAATGCTCATAACCAAAAAGTAATTGATTTCCGAGGCAAGGTAGTGCCACTTATCTTCTTAGAGGAAATTTTTGAAGTACCGAGAAAAGAACAAATTGATCAAGATTACCATTCGGTAGTCATTGTTCGTAAAGGTGAAAAACTTGCAGGTTTAGTAGTAGATTCCTTTATCGGTCAACAAGAAATCGTTCTGAAGTCATTAGGAAACTACTTAACAAACATATTTGCTATTTCTGGAGCGACTATTTTAGGAAACGGTAAAGTAGCATTAATCGTTGATTGCAATGCGTTAATGAAATAATGAAGATGAATGAAAGAGGTGTTGGTCATGCATGCTGTTGAACAAGAGATTTTAAAGGTCATTGTCTTTCAATTAGCAGATAAGGAATATGCCATTCCTTTATCGAATGTACAAGGAATTGAAAAACTAATGCATATTACGCGGGTTCCTAAGACGGAGAAATATGTAAAGGGTGTTATTAATTTACGTGGAGTTGTCACACCTATTATTGATTTACGTGAACGATTCGGAATACCTGTATCTGATAACGAAGAAACAACTCGAATTATTATTATTACGACGGATGAGATGGAAGTTGGATTTGTAGTCGATTCAGCAAATGATGTAATTGATATACCGGTCAACGCCATTGAACAACAACCGGAAGTAGTAGGCTCCAATGAAGTTGATTTTATATCTGGTGTAGCAAAATTGGAAAATCGATTATTAATATTATTGCATCTAGATAAAGTATTAAATCCAGCTGAGTAAATGATGTTTCAGTTAAAAGTGGGGATAAAGTAATGGGACAAATTGAAAAAATTACGTCGCTGCACTTAGATGTTTTAAAGGAGATAGGAAATATAGGTGCTGCACATGCTGCGACGTCCCTTTCTGAGTTGTTAAGAAAGAAAATCGATATGCATGTGCCAAAGGTGGAAATGGTGTCGTTTAATGACATGATGGAGCATGTTGGTGGCGCTGAAACGGTCGTTGTTGGTATTTATCTTCGCATAGAAGGTGATGTGGACGGTAGTATGTTTTTCATTCTGCCTATTGCACAAGCAAATCGTTTTATTCAAAGGTTAATTAACGATCCACATTTTAATTTTAATGAACATCCAATTTCAGAAATCGGTTTATCCGCCATGCAAGAGTTGGGAAATATATTGTCTGGTTCCTATTTGTCGGCTTTGTCTGATTTTACTGGCTTAAAAATTTATCCAACCGTTCCAGGTTTAAGTGTCGATATGTTTGGGGCGATCATTAGTATTGGGTTAATTGAAATTTCTGAAGTTAGTGACCATGTTATTGCCATTAATACTTCTATTTTTGAAGAAGATATAAAGCATCGAAATGAAGTTCAAGGACATTTCTTTTTATTACCAGATCCTGAATCCTTTACATCGATTTTTAAATCATTAGGAGTTTCATAACATGATTCAATCTATTAATCATCAAGTCGTTAAAGTGGGAATTGCAGAATTAGATATAGTAAAAACGCCCGATACAATTCGAACATCCGGTTTAGGCTCTTGCGTTGGAGTTGTGTTATATGATGAAACTAAAAAAATTGCAGGGTTAGTTCATATAATGTTACCCGATTCCAATTTAGCTAGAGCCGAAACGTTGAATTCAGCTAAATTTGCCGATACCGGCATAAAAGCTTTAATTGAGAGATTAAAAATTGAAGGTGTTCAAACCTTTCGATTAAAGGCGAAAATAGCTGGTGGTGCACAAATGTTTAAATTTACTTCTGCTAAAGATACTATGAGAATTGGTCCTAGAAATGTCGAAGCTGTCAAAAAGGAACTGAAGAAAAATAGCATTCCGATAATTGCTGAAGATACGGGAGGCAATAGTGGAAGAACAATTGAGTTTAATCCCGCTACTTGTATGTTGAACATTCGAACGGTGAATCAAGGAGTGATGGAAATATGATGTTTGGATCTATTTTTTATAATTTTTGGGCTGCCATCATCGGGTTTTCCCTCTATTTCTTTAGTACGCTATCTAAAGATGTACCTTTAAAGGTCCTGATCGGTTCTTTTATAGCTGCCATTATTTCATTTCTTCTTATGTATGCCTTTCGATTTGTAATCGCTTATATATTACATACACCTGAAGAAAATTTGGTTACGGATAGAAATGATTCTATACAAATACAGCCTCAAGATGAAAAGGATTTGTCGACGATTGAATTGAGAGATGAACCTCAAAGGAACTAATTTAGAATGTTCCTGGAAATTCGTCATAAAAAAGACAAATTATTGATAATTAAATGAAAAGAGTCGGGGAAACGGCTCTTTTTTCATAGTTAATTGCAAAAAATAGTCCAAAAGGTAATGTATTTTATCTAATATATGAGTGTGTTTTTTTGTGACATTTGATATAATAATTGGTAGTAAGGAACGTTTGTAAGAGAGGTGGATTCGATGGTACAACTGCAAATTGATAATGAACAAACCCTTTGGAATCGCTGGCTTAATGATCGAGATCCTCATGCAGGTAACATGCTTATTAAAAAATATAAGCCTCTTGTTTCCTATCATGTACAACGGATAGGTGCAGGTGTTCCTAAAAATGTATCTCGAGATGATTTGATGAGCTTGGGGATGATGGGACTTTTTGATGCTTTAAATAAATTTGACATAAATAGAGATTTGAAATTTGATACATATGCTTCCTTCCGAGTGCGCGGTGCTATTATCGACGGCTTAAGAAAAGAAGATTGGTTACCACGTTCGGCAAGGGAAAAAGCAAAAAAGATGGAAGCACAAATTGAAAAATTAGAACAGCAACTAATGCGCCATGCGACTCCTGAAGAGCTCGCTCAGTTCATGGATTTACCGATTGATGAAGTATACCAAACAGTGCAAGAACATTTCTTTTCTAATGTATTATCAATTAACGAACAACAAGATCAAGAAGAGTTAGAAGGAAAAGCATTCGTTATTCGAGATAATCAAACGAAAACGCCTGAACAAGAAGCTGTGCATGCGGAATTGATTTCTGATTTAGAAAGAAATATAAAAAAATTAAATGAAAAAGAACAACTGGTTTTAAGTTTATTTTATACAGAAGAATTAACCCTAACTGAAATTGGAGAGATACTCGAATTATCTACTTCCCGTATTTCTCAAATTCATTCAAAGGCATTGTTTAAATTACGGAAGTGTCTTTCAAACGAAGTCATTCATGACTAAGGGGGAATATTGTGAGTTTAAAAGGACTTGAACTACAAATTGCTATTCCAAAAACTTACGATGCAGGAAAAATGGTTGAACAGCATCAGCAAAATGTTATTCAACAACAATATAATGCGAATGAAGCATTAAAAAAAGAAATTGAAAGAAAACAACTAGCCGTTGTTGATACGGAAAAAACAGATAAAATTTCCGATAGAGAAAAAAAAGAAAAACACAATCAACATGATATGTCGAAGGATAAAAAGCAACAGCAGGAAAAGGAACAACAAGCAAAGCATCCTTATAAAGGCAATATTATTGATTTTAGTGGATAGGAGAACAATATGGTCGCTATAGTACTTATCATATTGACAATTTCTCAGCTCATCTGTTTTTATTTCATAATTCTTTTAAATACAAAAGTCTCAAAGTTTAAAGATTTGGAAAAACGACAGGATCAACTCATTCGGGAAATGGATGATGCCCTTGCCCTATATCTTGTTGAGATAAAGGAAGAAAATGATCGTTTTATTAAAGAACTGACGAAGGTAAAACAAACAGAGTTGAAAAATAATGAAATAAACGAATCGACATTGGCTAAGATGGAAAAGGTGGAAGAAAAGGAACCTTCGCAAAAAAGTTCAGTTGATAATGCAAATCAACAACCTGCCGTTGAAACCAAAACATATATTCCGAAAATGAAAGTAGAAAATGCTTATAAGAAACAAAAAGCGATGACGGTAAAACAAAAGGATTCTCAAGATTTTCAAAAAGAGGTCGAAAATCAAGGGGAAAACAACAAATCTAGTCTCCCAGATTTTGAGCAAAAGGTACTAAATTTGCATCAAGAAGGGAAGACGATTGATGAAATCGCAAAAATTACCCAAAAAGGAAAGACTGAAATAGAGCTGTTGATTAAGTTTCATGCGTAAAATTTGTTGCATATAGATATTCAGTGTGTTATATTATCAATTGGTGTTAATTACACACGCATTTTGATGTAGTAAGTGGTGCTTTTTGAATAAAAAGTTGCTTGTTACAGATGAAAAATGCGGAGGAACAAAACCAAAAATCTAGGAGGAACTATTCATGTCAGTAATTTCAATGAAACAATTACTTGAAGCTGGTGTACATTTCGGACACCAAACTCGCCGTTGGAACCCAAAAATGAAAAAATACATTTTTGTTGAACGTAACGGTATCTACATTATCGATTTACAAAAAACAGTTAAGAAATTAGAAGAAGCTTACGACTTCATGCGTCAAGTTGGCCAAGATGGCGGTAAAGTACTATTTGTTGGTACTAAAAAACAAGCGCAAGAAGCGATTAAAGAAGAAGCTGAACGTTCTGGTAACTACTATATTAACCAACGTTGGTTAGGTGGTACTTTAACAAACTTCGGTACAATCCAAAAACGTGTTGCTCGTATGAAAGCAATTGAAAAAATGGAAGAAGACGGTACTTTCGACGTACTTCCTAAAAAAGAAGTTATTCAACTTAAAAAAGAACACGAACGTCTTGTTAAATTCTTAGGCGGTATTCGTGATATGGCTGGTATTCCAGATGTAATGTTCGTGGTTGACCCACGTAAAGAGCGTATTGCTGTTGCAGAAGCTCGTAAATTAAATATTCCTATCGTAGGTATTGTTGATACAAACTGTGATCCAGATGAAATCGACTACGTAATCCCTGCAAACGATGATGCTATCCGCGCTGTTAAATTATTAACTGCAAAAATGGCTGATGCTCTTATTGAATCAAAACAAGGTGAATCTGAAGCTCCAGCTGAAGAAGTAGTTGCTGCTGAGTAATTCACTATTAGATAACTTAGCTTAAACAGCAGGTTTTCTGATGATAAGCCTTAGTTGCACTTATGCAGCTAAGGAAGTGTTGAACTTTCTTAGCTGCCTACAAAAAGGTGATAAGTGGATGAAACCTCTTATCACCTTTTTTTAAAGCATATGTTACAAAAAATTTAATATTAGATAACCCGAGGAGGAAACTTCAAATGGCAATTACTGCACAATTAGTAAAAGAACTTCGTGAAAAAACTGGCGCAGGTATGATGGACTGTAAAAAAGCTTTAGTACAAACTGATGGTGACATCGAAGCTGCTATCGACTTCTTACGTGAAAAAGGTCTTTCTTCAGCTGCTAAAAAAGCTGACCGTATCGCTGCAGAAGGTACAACTTACGTGTTAACTGAAGGAAATGAAGCGGTTATTTTAGAAGTAAACGCTGAAACGGACTTCGTTGCGAAAAACGAAAAATTCCAAGTACTTGTTGAAGAATTAGCAAAACAAATTTTAGCTGCAAAACCAGCATCAGTTGAAGCTGCTTTAGAAATTGCTAACGCTGAAGGTGTGAAAATCGCTGACCAAATTTCAACTGCTGTTGCAACAATTGGTGAAAAAATTACTCTTCGTCGTTTCGAAGTAAAAACAAAAACTGACAACGATGCGTTCGGTTCTTACTTACACATGGGCGGAAAAATCGGTGTATTAGTAGTTCTTGAAGGATCTACTAACGAAGAAGCTGCAAAAGATGTTGCAATGCACATCGCTGCAATTAACCCTAAATACGTATCTCGTGATGAAGTTTCTCAAGAAGAGGTTGCTCACGAACGTAAAATTTTAACAGAACAAGCTTTAAACGAAGGTAAACCAGAAAACATCGTAGCGAAAATGGTTGAAGGTCGTCTTGGTAAATACTTCGAAGAAATTTGCTTACTTGACCAAACTTTCGTTAAAAATTCAGATCAAAAAGTTCGTGACTTCGTTAAAACAACAGGTGGTAATGTAACTTCATTCGTACGTTACGCTGTTGGTGAAGGTATTGAAAAACGTGAAGATAACTTCGCTGAAGAAGTAATGAATCAAGTTAAAGGTAACTAATATAAGAAATAAGAAAACAAATCGATTATTGTATGGTTTGTTGACTTATTGAGTTTTACGGGCAGTTATACCAACTCGTTTATCGTAGTGGTGTTGCTGCCCGTTCATACGGAATAATTTGGTTGTGTGTTTAACACAATAAAGTTAGATAGGGGACACGGAGTCAGTGTTCCCTATTTTTCAAGAGTTTTTGCATATATCTTTAACGCTAGAGCCGTTTTCCGAAAGTTTTGTCTCATCTTTTTCAATGGAGAAGGTTGCGACTCAAAAATGAGGAAGACTTGCGTTAGTTAAATAAAATTGAGTTGCGGAGGATTACTATGAGTGTGCCACAATATAATCGAGTAGTTATAAAAATTAGCGGTGAGGCATTAGCAGGAGAAGCTGGCTTCGGATTATCACCAAAAATTATTAAGTCTGTTGCAGAAGATATTAAAGAAGTAGTTGAACTTGGTGTAGAAGTAGCGGTAGTTGTTGGTGGCGGTAACATTTGGCGAGGGAAAGTAGGAAGCGAAATGGGAATGGACCGTGCTTCTGCTGATTACATGGGAATGTTAGCGACTGTTATGAATTCATTAGCATTACAAGATGCCCTTGAAAAATTGGAAATTGAAACTCGTGTTCAGTCTTCCATCGTCATGACACAAGTTGCGGAGCCTTACATACGTCGAAAAGCGGTGCGCCATTTAGAGAAAAAACGTGTCGTTATTTTTGCTGCTGGTACAGGAAATCCATTTTTCTCTACAGATACAACAGCTGCATTACGTGCTGCTGAAATTGATGCAGATGCCATTTTAATGGCAAAAAATAATGTTGATGGCGTTTATTCTGCTGATCCAAAAACTGATAATACTGCTGTTAAATATGACACACTCACATATTTAGACGTAATTCAACAAGGATTACAGGTAATGGATTCTACAGCTTCCACTTTATGTATGGACAATGACATCCCATTAATAGTATTCTCTATAATGAATAAAGGTAATATTAAACGTGCCGTACTCGGTGATAAAATCGGTACAGTTGTTAGGAGGAATTTTTAATGCCTAAACAAGTAATAGCTCAAGCTCAGGAAAAAATGAACAAATCGATTACAGCATTTACACGCGAATTAGCTTCTATTCGTGCAGGTCGTGCGAATGCATCTTTGTTAGACAGAATTACTGTTGACTACTACGGTGCTCCAACTCCAGTAAATCAATTGGCTGGTATTTCTGTACCAGAAGCTCGTTTACTAGTTATCCAACCGTATGACAAATCTGTTCTAGGTGAAATTGAAAAAGCAATTATGAAGTCAGATATCGGGATTACACCGACAAATGATGGGAATGTAATTCGCTTAACAGTTCCAGCTTTAACAGAAGAACGCCGTAAAGACCTTGTAAAAGTTGTGAAAAAAGAAGCGGAGGAAGCAAAGGTTGCAATCCGTAACGTCCGTCGTGATGCAAACGATGAATTGAAAAAATTAGAAAAAAATGGCGACATAACTGAAGACGATTTACGTGGTTACAGTGACGATATTCAAAAACTTACTGATGACTTTATCGTGAAAATTGATCAAATTGCTAAAGATAAAGAACAAGAAATCTTATCAGTATAAGAAAACCTTTCTTTGTTCTTATTTCTTGGCGAACGTAAGTTTTAAGTTTCAGATTGAATAATGAACAAAATCAGGTGTAGGGCGTCCTATCAGTTAGGACGTCTTTTTCTTTCGTATATTCATTAGAGAGAGAAAATTTGAATTTATCGTTTAGTATACATAATAAGGTAACTGGTCATATTCGTATAATTAGTTTTACGATATAATAAATTTATACGTATACATATATTTCAAAATAAATTAAGAAAAGGTAAAAAGAACTTAAGACACATTCATTTGTTTTTGTTATGATAAAAAAAACGTCCAAATTGTTGTCACGTGGGGGAATTGCTGATGTTAAAGAAACTATTTAGTAAATCAAAAAAAGGAAAGCAGTCATCAAGGGTTGAAGAATTTCTACTAGATAATGAATGTCTACCTTCCCATATCGCAATCATAATGGATGGCAACGGACGTTGGGCGAAAAAAAGAGCCATGCCTAGAATTGCAGGACATCATGAAGGCATGCAAACAGTGCGGAAAATTGCGCGTATTGCAGATGATTTAGGCATTAAAGTGTTAACTTTATATGCTTTTTCAACGGAAAATTGGAGAAGGCCGAAATCGGAAGTAGACTATTTAATGAGTTTACCGCAAATGTTTTTAAATTCATTTATGCCTGAATTGATGGAACGGAACATTCGAATACAAATGATCGGTGATAAAGAAGGGTTACCTAACAATACGAAAAAAGCTTTAGATGAAGCGATGGAAAAAACGAAACATAATACAGGGTTAATATTAAATTTTGCAATGAATTATGGTAGTCGTGCTGAAATTGTAAGAGCAATGAAGGATATAATGATAGAAGTGAATAATGGAAATATATCAATCGACGCTATTGATGAAACAATGATTGATCAATATTTAATGACATCAAATCTACCAGAACCAGATTTACTCATTCGAACAAGCGGTGAAGTTCGATTAAGTAATTTTATGTTATGGCAACTCGCTTATACGGAATTTTGGTTCACAGACATATTGTGGCCTGATTTTGACCATCAATCGTTTATGGAAGCGATCCACGCCTATCAAAAGCGTAATCGACGCTACGGTGGATTGAAAGGGGAAGAAATGAAGTGAAGCAAAGAATTATAACGGCGGTAGTTGCAGCATTAGTATTCATTCCATTCGTTATTTATGGCAACTTACCTTTTACGTTATTAGTATATGTGATCGCAGCAGTAGGACTATATGAACTGCTCAGAATGAAAAATATTTCAATTTTTTCAATACCAGGTATGATCGGGGCCCTCATTATGTTTTGTATCCTTCTACCTCTTTCTACAGTTGAGTTAGAAGAGATCGTCCCTTATTCAAAATTGGAATTTTTAATGATAGGTGTCATCCTGTTATTAATTTATACAGTGATGATTAAAAATCGTTTTACCTTTGATGATGTAGGCTTTATTTTAACGAGTGCATTATATGTCGGTATCGGTTTTTATTATTTTATTGAAACTCGTAACGCAGAAAATGGATTAGTTTACATTATTTTTGCCCTATTAATTGTTTGGACAACCGATTCAGGGGCTTATTTTGTTGGACGAAAACTAGGGAAAAAGAAATTATGGCCTGAAATTTCTCCTAATAAAACGGTTGAAGGTTTTATCGGTGGAATTGTAACGGCAGTTATTTTCGCATGTATTATGCAATGGATTTATCCGATATCCTCATCTTGGCTTGCGTTAATACTTATTTCGATTATCGCTTCCATCTTTGGTCAGTTAGGCGATTTAGTTGAATCTGCTATTAAACGTCATTATGGAGTGAAAGATTCAGGGAAACTATTACCTGGTCACGGTGGAATTCTTGACCGCTTTGATAGTCTTCTATTTGTATTACCGTTATTACACTTTATACATTTTGTTTAACTTTGTTCAAATAGGTATTCTTAAACTGAGGAATACCTATTGACCAAAGTTAAACCTTATTAATAAAAGACAATGTTCTTGAAGGGAAGAGTAATGTTGAAAAAAATTAGTTTATTAGGAGCAACAGGTTCTATTGGAATTCAAACAGTTGATATTTTACGGAATAATAAAGATAGTTTTCAACTTGTTGCCTTATCCTCTGGTAAAAATATCGAAAAAACTCGTGAAATCATCGATGATCTTCAACCTGAGCTAGTATCAGTACAACAAGAACAAGATGCCATACAGTTACAAAAAGAATACCCACATATTCATTTTACGTTTGGAACAAAAGGATTAGTTGAAGTTGCTACACACTCGGATTCCACTGTTCTTGTAAATGCAGTTCTAGGAAGTGTAGGATTAGAATCTACTTTAGCAGCTATTCGGATGGGAAAAACAATTGCGATTGCGAATAAGGAGACATTAGTAACAGCTGGACATTTAGTTATGGCTGAAGCGAGAAAATATAATGTAGCGATTCTACCAGTTGATAGTGAACATTCGGCAATTTTCCAATCAATGAACGGTGAAAATCCAAAACAAATTGAACGGCTCGTTTTAACAGCTTCTGGTGGCTCATTCCGAGATAAAACACGGGAACAATTAAAAGATGTTACGGTGAAAGACGCTTTAAATCATCCGAACTGGTCGATGGGAGCTAAAATTACAATCGATTCGGCAACGATGATGAATAAAGGGTTAGAAGTCATTGAAGCCCATGTATTATTTAATATGCCCTTTGAAAAAATCGATGTTTTATTACATAAAGAAAGTATTATTCACTCTTTAGTTGAGTATCATGATACAAGTGTGATTGCACAACTTGGTACCCCTGACATGCGAGTGCCGATCCAGTATGCTCTAAGTTATCCGGATCGATTGCCACTTGTTGGAGGGAATCGATTGAATTTAGCGCAAATTGGTCAATTACACTTTAAGGAAGTCGACTTTGACCGATTCCGTGCTTTAAAACTAGCCTATGACGCAGGACGGGCAGGGGGAAGTGTTTTAACAGCTATGAATGCTGCTAATGAAGCTGCAGTAGCGTTATTTTTAGAGGAAAAAATCACTTTCTTACAAATCGAAGAAATTATCGAACAAGTGATGAACGATCATCAAAATATATTAATGCCAGATTTAGAAACTATACTTCATGTAGATAGTGAAACAAGAAAAACAGTAGCGAGCATGGTAAAATAGATAGAGCGAGCATAGAATAAGTATACTGCTCTTGAAGGTGGGATGATATGCAAACAGTTATAGCGTTTATTATTGTTTTTGGTTCTCTAGTATTTTTCCATGAACTAGGGCATTTTATTTTTGCGAAACGAGCAGGCATTTTAGTTCGTGAATTTGCAATAGGTATGGGTCCCAAAATCTTTGGAATGATGAAAGGGGAGACGTTATATACGATTCGACTATTACCCCTTGGCGGGTATGTTCGTATGGCTGGTGAAGATGTAGATCAAATCGAATTACAGCCAGGATATCGAGTTGGATTGATATTAAATCGTGATAACGTTGCTGAAAAGATTTATTTAAATCAAAATGTTCAAAATCCGAATGTTCTATTTATGGAAGTAGAACGGGCGGACTTGGAAAAAGAATTATGGATTGAAGGCTACGATGAAGAAAATCAATTTGTAAGAATTAATGTATCTAGACAAGCTATTGTTGTGGAAAATGGAACAGAACTGATGATTGCTCCACTTGATCGTCAATTTAATTCGAAAACTGTAGGACAACGGGCGATGGCCATCTTTGCAGGTCCGCTATTTAACTTTATATTAGCATTCTTCGTGTTTGCTTTTATCGCAATGATGCAAGGTGTCCCTACTTACGAACCAATTATTTATGATGTCGTAGAAAATGGGCCAGCTGCGGAAGCAGGAATGCAAAAGGGAGATTTTGTAAAAGCGATTGATGGAGATCCGATTGAAGATTGGCAAGAACTTTCCGGAACTGTTCAAGAAAAACCAGGTGAAGAGTTAACATTCTTAGTCGAACGAGGTGGACAAGAGATTGAGTTAACGATGACGCCTGATGCTTTAGAGGAAAGTGGTAAGGAATATGGGCAAATTGGAGTAATGTATCAAAGTCCAGTTGAAAAAAATCCATTGAAAGCCCTCGCCTTCGGTGTAACTCAAACATATGATTACACAGTTCTTATTTTAGGGCTGTTAGGGGATTTAGTTACTGGTCAATTTACAATCGATGCATTATCTGGTCCTGTAGGCATATATAAAGCGACTGAAACCGTTGCCCAATATGGAGTATATAACTTAATGAATTGGGCTGCCGTATTAAGTATTAACCTAGGAATTATGAACTTGTTACCATTACCAGCATTAGATGGTGGTAGATTGTTATTTTTCGGTGTTGAAGCCTTGCGCGGAAAACCTGTGGATCGTCAAAAAGAAGGACTTGTTCATTTTGTAGGTATTGTGTTACTAATGATTCTAATGGTCGTCGTTACGTGGAACGATATTCAAAGATTTTTCTTCTAGGCAATTAGATGACAATGTTCATATAGGATAGTTACAAATTCCAATAAGAATGTGAAAATACAACAAAATGTTTTTAAAGAAATTTAACCTTATTCATGTATGGTAAAATCCAAAGTGAATAAGGTTAAATCTTTTTATTAATCTATTTGTAAGAATGATTTGTAAATTTTAGTTTATATTTATCTTAGTTGTTTGTATGATATGCTTAAAAGTACATTAAGTTTATAAGAAGAAGGTGGGCACAATGAAACAAAGTTTAACCCTTATCCCAACACTACGTGAAATGCCTTCTGATATAGAAGTGAAGTCTCATAAAATGCTTCTTCGTGCTGGATTTTTACGTCAAAGTACAAGCGGTGTTTATTCCTATTTACCTTTAGCAAAACGAGTGTTAAACAAGTTGGAGAAAATGATAAGTGAAGAAATGGAAAGGTTAGGAGCAATTGAAATTACGTTACCTTCCTTACAGCCGAAGGACATTTTACAACATTCCTTTCGATTTCATGAGAAGGATGAAGAAGTGCTCCAATTAAAGGACCGAAACGAACGCCAATTAATTCTTGCACCTAGTCATGAAGAAGTTATGACTCAACTGATGCGTGATGAAATAAAATCTTATAAAAAATTACCAATTACTTTCTATCAAATTCAGTCGAAGTTTCGTGATGAAAGTCGTCCTCGATACGGTTTGTTACGGAGTAAGGAGTTTTTAATGAAGGCTGCTTATTCCTACCACGCTACAGAAGAAAGTTTAGAAGCGACTTATCTTCAAATGAGTGACGTCTATTCCAGTATTTTAAGTAGACTTGGTTTATATTATGAGATGATTGATGCCGATACACGAACGGCGGACGGATTAAAAGCCCATGAATTTATCGTCGCATCGGATATTGGAGAAACAACGATTGCTTATTCCGATGAATCAAATTATGCATCGAATATCGAAATCACTCCTGTAGTTACGAGTTATTCATCTTCTGAAAAACCGATGAACCCATTGGAAAAGGTTGAAACACCTCAAGTTAAGACGATCGAGGAAGTATGCTCATTCTTTACGAAAGAACAAACGGATTGTATGAAATCGATTGTATTTAAAGTTGATGGGGAGTTTGTCGTTGTTTTAGTACGGGGAGATCATCAAATTAATCCTATTAAATTGAGAAATGCTTTAAAAGCCCAATCCCTTACATTGGCAACGGAAGAGGAAATAGAGCAATTGCTAGGCTGTACAATAGGTTCTATCGGACCGATTAAGTTGCCTGTAAATGTAAAAGTCATTGCCGATTTAGCCATTCAGTCGATTCGTAATGGAATAGCCGGAGCGAATGAAGATGGCTATCATTATATCAATGTCAATCCTGAAAGGGATTTTGCAGTAAATAGTTATGAAGATATACGATATATCCAAGAAGGGGATCCTTCTCCAGACGGAAATGGAACAATTCGCTTAAAAAAAGGAATTGAAGTCGGTCATATTCGAATGTCCGGAACTTGGTTAACTGAAAAATTTAATGCGAATTTTATCGATGAAAATGGTCAGTCAAAACCTATGTATATGGGAAGCTTTGGACTAGGGATATCTAGATTGCTAGCAGTAATGGCTGAAATATATCAAGATGAGAATGGATTCGTATGGCCAAAACAATTCTCCCCTTACGATATACATCTTATACCGGTCAATATTCATGATGAAGTTCAATTTGATTTAGCCTCTCAACTTTATCATATTTTAACTTCATACCATTTTGACGTATTATTTGATGATCGGGATGAACGGGCTGGGGTGAAATTTATCGATTCGGATTTAATCGGATTACCTGTACGTGTAACGATTGGAAAACGGGCAAGTGAAGGAATTGTGGAAGTGAAAATAAGACGGACTGGTGAAATATTTGAGTGGGCAAAGGAAGAGTTAATTGATCGCTTAAACGAATATTTCCGTTCCCATTAAATTGAAAACCGTTCAAACCGGGTATAAAAATTAACTTGAAATTATTTGTAAAAACTAGGTGGTGAGTATGGTGGTAGACAACCAAGAAGCAAGGGAAAGATTTTTAACTTTGTTGCAACAACTACAGCTGACGGAAGATGTCTACATGTCTTTTTTTGAACAAGGAGAACTTTCTAGGTTAACTGTTCATAAAAAAAATCGGATTTGGAGTTTTTCCATTACATTAAACAATATTTTACCGTTCCAATTGTATCAATTATTTCGCACAAGGATGGCAGAACAGTTTTCTCATATCGCACAAGCGTCGATTATGATTGAAGCGCGTAATCCGCAAGTGACAGAACAACTGATATCGGATTATTGGTTAACAGCGGTGGAACAATTGGATGCTTCACCTCCTTTAAAAGATCGTTTGATGAACCAAATCCCTCAATGGACGGGGAATAAATTGATTGTCAATTGTATGGCTGAAATGGAACAGCTTACTTTGAAATCGAAATATGCACAAAAAATTGTAGAGGCATACGGAAACTTAGGTTTCCCTTCTTTCTCAGTCGATTTCCAACTTGTTGAAGCAACAGAAGAAATGATTGAGGCAAGACAACAATATATTGAACAACGCCAATTAGAAGAAGCCCAATTGGCAAAACAAGCTATGGAAGATTTCCAAAGTCGTGAAAAAGCGAAAAGTGATAATCCAGAAGCTGTTGTCAATAACGGTCCATTCCAATTAGGAAATATCATTAAAGATACGGAAATTATGGAAATTCGTCGGGTTGTTGAAGAAGAACGTCGTGTTGTGTTAGAAGGTTTTGTATTTGCTGTCGATATAAAAGAACTAAAAAGTGGACGTTCTTTATTAGAATTAAAAATTACCGATTATACCGATTCCATTTTAGTGAAAATGTTCTCCCGGGATAAAGAAGATGCTGAGAGAATGGCCCAACTGAAAAAAGGAATGTGGGTGAAAGTACGCGGCTCTGTCCAAAATGATACATTCGTTCGGGATTTAGTTGTAATGGCTCAAGATATTAATGAAGTTTATAAAGAATCACGTAAAGATACAGCACCTGAAGGGGAAAAACGGGTAGAGCTTCATTTACATACACCAATGAGTCAAATGGATGCCGTTACACCTATTGATCAATTAGTAGGACAAGCGGCGAAGTGGGGTCATTCTGCAGTAGCGATTACGGACCATGCAGTAGCCCAAGGTTTCCCAGAAGCTTATGCGGCAGGGAAAAAACATGGTATAAAAATTATATATGGGGTTGAAGCAAACTTAGTGGACGACGGTTCACCAATTGCTTATGCCGAACAACATATCCCTTTAGACGATGCAACTTATGTCGTATTTGACGTAGAGACAACAGGTCTTTCAACAGCGTACGATACAATTATCGAATTGGCTGCTGTAAAAATGAAGGAAGGTAAAGTAATCGATAAATTTGAACGATTCGCCAATCCTCATAAACCGTTGTCAGCAAAAATTATCGAGTTAACCCATATTACCGACGATATGTTGCGCGATGCACCGGAAGTGGACGAGGTCATAACGGAATTTAGAGAGTTTATTGGCGATGCGATTGTAGTAGCCCATAATGCTTCCTTTGATATGGGATTTTTATATACCGCTTATGAAAAGGCGGGTATTCAAGGCGTCGTACATCCCGTTATTGATACGTTAGAATTATCTCGTTTCTTAAATCCAACTTTAAAAAGTCATCGTTTAAATACGTTATGTAAACGGTATGGTATTGAATTAACTCAACATCACCGGGCAATATACGATACAGAAGCAACTGGGGAATTATTGTTACATTTACTAAAAGAGTCAAAAGAAAAAGGCATTCATTATCACGATGAATTTAATCAACATATTGATAAAAACGAAAGTTATAAAAAGTCTCGACCTTACCACTGCACGATTTTAGCAATGGACAATGAAGGGTTGAAAAACTTATTTAAATTAATTTCGATTGCCCACACCCAAACGTATTATCGAGTTCCGCGTATTCGCCGTTCGGATCTAATTAAATATCGTAAAGGGCTAATTGTCGGTTCTGGTTGTAGTAACGGGGAATTATTCGAAACGATGATGAATAAATCTCCAGAAGAAGCAGAAAAAGTTGCGAAATTTTATGACTATATAGAAGTACATCCAAAACCTGTTTATGCCCCGTTAATAGAAGGCGGAACGATCCATGATGAATGGAATTTGGAAGATATAATTCGCAAATTAGTGAAGCTTGGCAAACGTTTGGAAAAACCGGTCGTAGCAACAGGTAATGTACACTATTTACATGAAAATGATAGTGTGTTTAGACAAATTTTAGTCGGTTCTCAAGGTGGGGCTAATCCATTAAATCGCTATAAATTACCTGCTGTACATTTCCGTACTACAAATGAAATGTTAAAGGAATTCGATTTTTTAGGGCCAGATATAGCAAAGGAAATTGTTGTGACGAACTCACAAAAAATTGCTAATATGATCGGTGATGTGAAACCGATTAAAGATGAGCTTTATACGCCGAAAATTGAAGGTTCTGATGAAGAAGTTACGAATTTAACGTATGAAATGGCCCATAAAATTTATGGAGAAGAATTACCTGAAATTGTGAAAGCGCGGATTGAAAAAGAGTTGAAGTCTATTTTAGGGAACGGATTCGGCGTAATTTATTTAATTTCTGCGAAACTAGTGAAAAAATCCCTTGCCGATGGATACTTAGTTGGTTCCCGTGGTTCGGTAGGTTCTTCATTAGTCGCAACGTTCATGGAAATAACGGAGGTAAATCCGTTACCACCCCATTACATTTGTCCAAATTGTAAAAATGTAGAGTTTTTCGATGATGGTTCGGTAGGTAGTGGATTTGACTTACCTAACAAAGACTGTCCAAAATGCGGTACCCGTTATAAAAAGGATGGACAAGACATTCCTTTTGAAACGTTCCTAGGATTTAAAGGGGACAAAGTACCTGATATCGACTTGAACTTCTCTGGGGAATACCAACCTCAAGCCCATAATTATACGAAGGTACTGTTCGGGGAAGATTATGTTTATCGTGCGGGTACAATCGGTACTGTAGCCGAAAAAACAGCGTACGGTTATGTAAGAGGTTATTCCAATGATAATAATGTGACGTTCCGTGGAGCAGAAGTGGACCGACTTGTACAAGGTTGTACTGGTGTAAAACGGACAACGGGTCAACACCCAGGTGGTATTATCGTTGTTCCAGATTATATGGATATTTATGATTTTACACCTGTGCAATATCCGGCAGATGCCCAAGATGCCGAGTGGAAAACAACCCATTTTGACTTCCACTCCATTCATGATAACGTGTTAAAGCTCGATATACTTGGACACGATGATCCGACTGTTATTAGGATGCTACAGGATTTATCCGGTATCGATCCGAAAACAGTCCCAACCGATGATCCAGAAGTAATGAAAATCTTCTCTTCTCCAGAATCACTAGGGGTAACTGAAGAACAAATTGGATGTAAAACTGGTACTTTAGGTATTCCTGAGTTTGGTACAAGATTCGTTCGTCAAATGTTAGAGGATACAAAACCGTCTACCTTTAGTGAACTTGTTCAAATTTCCGGTCTTTCCCATGGTACTGACGTTTGGTTAGGAAATGCTCAAGAATTAATTCAAAACGGTACATGTGTTTTATCCGAAGTAATTGGCTGTCGTGACGATATTATGGTGTATTTAATTTATCAAGGGTTAGAACCAAGTTTTGCTTTCAAAATAATGGAATCCGTTCGTAAAGGGAAAGGATTAACCGAAGAAATGGAAGTAGAAATGCGGGCGCAAAATGTACCGGAATGGTATATCGATTCATGTAAAAAAATTAAATACATGTTTCCGAAAGCCCATGCCGCAGCCTATGTTTTAATGGCGGTACGTATAGCTTGGTTTAAAGTGCATCATCCTATTTTATATTACGCTGCCTATTTTACCGTTCGTGCAAGTGATTTTGACTTAATTGCGATGACTCAAGGTTCGGCGATGATTCGTTCTCGCATCGATGAAATCAATGCAAAAGGGTTAGATGCTTCCAAAAAGGAAAAAGACTTACTGACGGTTTTAGAGCTTGCTTTAGAAATGTGCGAGCGAGGTATGAGCTTCAAAAAAGTAGACCTTTATCGTTCACAAGCAAGCGAGTTTATAATAGACGGTAATTCATTAATTCCACCCTTTGATGCGATTCCTGGTCTAGGGACTAACGTTGCGAAAGCAATTGTTGCCGCTAGAGAGGATGGTGAATTTTTATCGAAAGAAGATTTACAACAACGGGGTCGAGTTTCGAAAACATTAATTGAGTATATGGATTCTTTAGGATGTTTAGAAGGACTACCGGATGCGAATCAACTTTCCTTATTCTAATAAAATGAACCATTACTTTTATGCGTCTTTAGAAAAGATGCTATAACGCTAGGAGTTAATTGATTTATTACCAATGGAGTAACACATTTACGTAAATTTGCATTAAGTAATAATTTGTGCTATTGTTATGGTAATAATTTGTTGATAGTTTTGCAGCAAAAGAGTGGGGCTTTCCCGCTCTTTTCTGTTGTTATGCTAATCCAAATTTTTCTTACCTTTAGGTACTACTTTAAAATTTCACCATTTTTGGTGGAATTTCTGTTTTTTAACTAACTACTGTCATCTAACATGTATAAGCAACAGACAATTACGTAGGGAGGATACTATGAGCAAAGTAACGTCAGTAATTGAAGAGCTTGTTACACCAATTTTAGAAGAATTGAACCTAGAATTAGTCGATATAGAGTTTCTGAAAGAGGGCCGCAATTGGTTCCTTCGTGTCTATATAGATACACCTGAAGGCGGAATTGATATTGATCAATGTGCCATTGTAAGTGAGCGTCTAAGTTTAGTTCTGGATGAAAAGGACCCAATCGAGCAAAACTATTATTTAGAAGTATCTTCACCAGGTGCGGAACGACCATTAAAAAAAGAATCTGATTTTAAAAAAGCAGTAGGTAAATTTATTTATGTGAAAACATATGAGCCGATTAAGGACATGAAAGAATTCCAAGGCTATTTGAGAGCATATACTGAACAAGGTTTAGAGCTTGAAATTCGTATTAAAACACGTAAAATGACGATATTTATCGAAAAAGAAAAAATCGCTAAAGCACGACTTGCAATCGATTTTTCATCAAACTAGCTATTTAGGAGTGAAAACAAAAATGAGTAGTGATTTACTAGATGCTTTAACTGCTCTGGAGCAGCAAAAAGGCATTTCAAGAGATATTTTAATTGAAGCAATCGAAGCTGCATTAGTAACTGCATATAAACGAAACTTTAATCAAGCACAAAATGTACGTGTCGATTTAAACTTAGAGAATGGTTCAATGGTCGTATATTCTCGTAAAGATGTCGTTGAAGAAGTGGAAGATGACCGTCTTCAAATTTCTCTTGAAGATGCTAAAGAAATTAACCCTGCTTATGAAATTGGTGACGTATTAGAACAAGAAGTAACTCCTCGCAACTTTGGTCGTATTGCTGCGCAAACAGCTAAGCAGGTTGTTACACAACGTGTTCGTGAAGCAGAGCGCGGACTAATCTACGAAGAATATGTAGATCGTACAGATGATATTGTCAATGGCGTCATTGAACGCCAAGACGCTCGTAACATTTACATTAGCTTAGGGAAGGTGGAGGCTGCTCTACCTACTAATGAACAAATTCAAGGTGAAGTATATAAACCTCAATCAAGAATTCGTGTTTATATTACAAAAGTTGAGCGTACGACACGCGGACCTCAAATCATTGTTTCTCGTACACATCCAGGATTACTACGCAGACTATTCGAAATGGAAGTTCCAGAAATTTTCGAAGGTATTGTAGAAATTAAATCCATTGCTCGCGAAGCAGGGGATCGCTCTAAAATTTCTGTTTATGCTCACAATGAAGAAATCGATGCAGTAGGGGCATGCGTTGGTGCTAAAGGTGCGCGAGTGCAAACGATTGTCAACGAATTAAATGGAGAAAAAATTGACATTGTAGAATGGTCAGAAGATCCAGTCGTTTTCGTTGCAAATGCACTTAGTCCTTCACAAGTATTAGATGTGATCGTAAACGAAGAAGAAAAATCGACTACTGTTGTCGTTCCTGATTATCAGCTTTCTCTTGCTATTGGTAAGCGTGGTCAAAATGCACGTCTTGCTGCAAAATTAACAGGTTGGAAAATTGATATTAAAAGTGAAACGGATGCTCGTGAATTAGGAATTTATCCGAACGAGACAAGTCGTTTTGTTCAAGAAGACAAAGATGCTTCCTTCGAAGATATTGGGTACGACCTTTATCAAGACGAAGAAGAATAACGACACAGTTAGGAATAAGTTTTAATTTTCTCGTTTTATATAGGGAAGGTGATATCTCATGTCAACGAAAAAAAAGGTTCCATTACGTAAATGTGTTGTAACGGGCGAGATGCTTCCTAAGAAATCTATGATACGAATTGTTCGCTCAAAAGAAGGAGAAGTATCGGTCGATGTAACAGGGAAAAAATCCGGACGCGGTGCTTATATTTCAAAATCGGAAGAAGCGGTGGAAACTGCGCGGAAGAAAAATATATTAGAGCGCCAATTAGAAGTGAAAATTCCAGATGAAGTTTATGAGGAACTCATTAAACTCATTCGTCGGGAGTCAATTTTATGAATCAGAGACTACTGCAACTATTAGGATTGGCAGCAAGAGCAAGAAAAGTAGTCTCAGGGGAAGAGTTAGTAGTAAAGGAAATACGTACGAATAAAGCAAAGCTTGTACTACTAGCCGCTGACGCCTCAAAAAATTCTAGTAAAAAAATTCAAGATAAATGTACGTATTACAACGTTGAGTATCATGTGTTTGGTGATCGCTACCAGCTAGGGACTGCAATTGGTAAAGAAGCACGTGTCGCACTTGCTATTACAGATAGCGGATTCGCGAAAAAGATGTCTAGTCTACTCAACGAAAATTAATCGGGGGTGAGCAGATGACCAAAATAAGAGTTCATGAATATGCGAAAAAAGTAAGTAAATCAAGTAAAGAAGTTATAGAAGAACTAAAAAAATTAAACATCACTGTTTCGAATCATATGTCAATGCTTGAAGGAGATGCTGTTTCCAAATTAGACTCAGTGTTTAATAAAGGAACACAAGCTCAAGCAAAACAAGAGACAAAAGAAAAGAAACAAGCTACACCAAATGCTCAAAAGTCTCAAACGAAAGAGCAAAATAGACCGCAAAAGAAATCACCAAATCAAACTAACAATGAACAAAGACAATCGCCTCAATCGAACGGCGAAAAACCAAAGAATAAGGGTAACCATAACAAAAATATGGATCATAATAATAAAAATCAAACTAACAATAATAACAATCGTAACAACAATAAAGGCGGATTTAATCAACGTAAAAAACCTGGTATTCACGGGGGAAAACGCCGTCAGCCTAAACATCAACAACCACAAGCACCGGTAACACCTAAAGAATTACCAGAAAAAATTACGTTTTATGAATCTTTATCTGTTGCAGAGCTTGCAAAAAAATTACACCGCGAACCATCAGAAATCATTAAAAAATTATTTATGCTTGGTGTCATGGCAACAATTAACCAAGAGTTAGATAAAGATGCGATTGAGTTAATCTGTGCTGATTATGGTGTAGAAGTAGAAGAAGAAGTACGCGTTGATATTACAGATTTAGATGCGTACTTTGAACAAAATGAAGAAAACGAACAATCGATGGAAGAACGTCCTCCAGTTGTAACAATTATGGGGCACGTTGACCATGGTAAAACAACATTACTTGACTCAATTCGTCATACAAAAGTAACAGCTGGTGAAGCTGGTGGTATCACTCAACATATTGGTGCTTACCAAGTTGATATTAACGGTAAAAAGATTACATTTTTAGATACGCCTGGACACGCAGCATTTACAACGATGCGTGCCCGTGGTGCAAGTATTACCGATTTAGCAATTATTGTTGTCGCTGCTGATGATGGGGTTATGCCTCAAACAGTAGAAGCAATTAACCATGCGAAAGCGGCTGAAGTTCCAATTATTGTTGCAGTAAACAAAATGGATAAACCTTCTGCAAATCCAGACCGTGTAATGCAAGAATTAACAGAACACGGATTAGTTCCTGAAGATTGGGGCGGCGATACGATTTTCGTTCCAATATCTGCCCTTAAAGGTGAAGGTATTGATACGCTATTAGAAATGATACTATTAGTGTCGGAAGTAGCAGAATTAAAAGCAAACCCAAATCGTTCAGCAATCGGTACAGTGATCGAAGCCCAATTAGATAAAGGTAGAGGTTCTGTTGCTACTTTATTAGTACAGGATGGTACTTTACGTGTTGGTGATCCAATCGTTGTTGGCCATGCTTATGGACGTGTCCGTGCAATGGTGAATGATATTGGCCGACGTGTTAAAGAGGCAGGTCCTGCTACACCTGTTGAAATTACAGGTATTAACGAAGTACCTCAAGCTGGTGACCGTTTTGTTGTCTTCGAAGACGAGAAAACTGCTCGCCAAGTGGGTGAATCCCGTGCTATGACTGCTATTCAAGCTAGTCGTTCTGAAAAACAACGGGTGACACTTGATAACTTATTCGAGCAAATGTCACAAGGCGATGTAAAAGAATTAAATATTATTGTTAAAGCGGACGTTCAAGGTACTGTAGAAGCAATGGCCGCATCATTAATGAAAATTGACGTTGAAGGTGTTAACGTAAAAATTATTCATACTGGTGCCGGCGCAATTACAGAATCTGATATTTCATTAGCAGCTGCTTCAAACGCAATCGTTATTGGTTTCAATGTACGCCCAGATACGAATGCGAAACGTGCAGCGGAAGCAGAAGGCGTAGATATTCGATTACACCGTATTATTTACAAAGTAATTGAAGAAATCGAAGCGGCAATGAAAGGAATGCTTGACCCTGAATATGAAGAAAAAATCATTGGTCAAGCTGAAGTTCGTCAAACAATTAAAGTTTCTAAAGTTGGAACAATCGCTGGTTCTTACGTAACAGAAGGGAAAGTAACTCGTGATTCTGGCGTTCGTGTCATTCGTGACGGAATCGTTGTATTTGAAGGTGAATTAGATTCATTAAAACGTTTCAAAGACGACGCTAAAGAAGTGGCAAAAGGTTACGAATGTGGAATGACGATCAAAAACTTTAATGACATTAAAGAGGGCGATATTATCGAAGCCTTCATAATGGAAGAAATTAAACGATAATGATCGTCTATGCGGAAGTTGAGTTCATTATTTCTGATTCCCATTCGTTAAAAGAAAAGCGAGCTGTTCTCCAGCGAATGATTACACGGACAAAACAGAAATTTAATGTTTCTGTTGCAGAAATTGATCATCAAAATGTATGGCAACGGACAAGAATTGCTCTTGTCTGTGTGTCATCATCAAAGATGAGTGCAGAGCGAGAAATCAATCATGCACTTCACTTCCTTCAATCCAATCCTTCGTGGGAACAACTCGAGGTTTGGAAAGATTATTTATAATTCGTCCGAAAAGGGACAAATTACGCCGAGGCGTACAAGTTTAAATGATATTAAGGTAAGAACGATGCCTTCTTACATCACTTATCTATTAAGTAAAACAAGGCTTAATTTTCGTGAACCTAAAGGGGCATCATTCTTACTTTAAAAAAGAGGTGGCACAATTATGTCATTACGTTCAAATCGAATTGCTGAGCAAATGAAAAAAGAACTTGGCGATATCATTACTCGTAAATTAAAAGACCCAAGAGTTGGGTTTGTTACAATTACTGATGTAGCCGTAACTGGTGATCTTCAACAAGCAACGGTTTACATCTCATCTCTAGGTAGTGAACGGGAACGGGAAGAGACATTGAAGGCTTTAGTAAAAGCATCAGGTTTCATCCGTACAGAAATCGGTCATCGAATTCGTTTGCGTCGTACTCCAGAAATCACATTTGAATTTGATTCAGCTGTGGAATATGGAAACAAAATCGATGCATTGTTACGTTCTCTTCATGAGGAATAAAAGTTAGTGAAGTCTACATCTGCATAAAGTTGTGCGATGTAGACTTTTTCTGTTTATCATGATGAGCATGCATAGATAGAAAAATACAAGAAAAATAGTTTAAGGAGCACAATATGAACGGCATTTTACCTCTCTGGAAGGAAAGAGGCATGACAAGCCATGATTGCGTCTTTCAATTAAGAAAAATTTTAAAAACAAAAAAGGTCGGTCATACTGGAACGCTAGACCCAGGTGTAGAAGGTGTCTTGCCTATATGCATTGGACAGGCAACACGAATTGCAGAATATTTAACAGATGCTGGAAAGGTCTATGAAGCGGTTGTATCCATTGGAAAAACAACAACAACGGAGGATGCAGAAGGTGAAACGGTTAATCAGGATCTTTCCTTCAAAAAAATTTCAAGACAACAGTTGTTAGAAACATTGGAAAGTTTAACGGGCGTTATTGAACAAACCCCACCAATGTATTCTGCCGTAAAAGTAAACGGTAAAAAATTATATGAATATGCCCGCAAAGGGGAAGTAGTTGAGCGTCCAACAAGAAAAGTGACCATTTACTCCTTACAATTGTTGGATGATGAAGAGAGTTTTGCAGGGGAAGAAATTACTTTCCACATTCGTATTGCATGTAGCAAAGGGACATATATTCGTACCCTTGCTGTGCAAATTGGAGAAAAATTAGGCTATCCTGCCCACATGGCATCCCTTGTAAGAACAGCTTCTGGTACTTTCAAAAAAGAAAATTGTGTTACACTACAACAAGTACAAGAAATGATGAAGGAAGTAACGATAGATCAAATCATATTACCCGTTGAGTATGCCCTATCTACCTATCCGTTTATTGAAGTTGATGAATCTAATGAAAAGCAAATATTAAATGGACAAGTACTTCCGAAACATACATTATTAAAAGAAAATGATAAAATTGTATATAGCATGAATGGAAAGGCTCTTGCAGTATATGTAAAGCATCCAACAAAAGAAGGTTTTATGAAACCAGAAAAAATGTTCCCAAACTAATTATAGGAGGCAAGTTTTCAGATGAAGGTTGTTCATTTAAAATACCCCCATCAATTAAATCTAGCAAATGAATCCACTGCATACTCTCTTGCAGTAGGATTCTTTGATGGTGTACATAGAGGGCATCAAGCGGTTATTCAAAATGCGATTCATATGGCAGAACAATTGGGGATTGAAAGTGCCGTTATGACCTTTGATCCTCATCCATCTATTGTTTTAGGAGGCCGTAAAGAAAAGGTATTTTACATAACGCCTTTGCAACAAAAATTGGATATTCTTGAGGAAATCGGTGTGGAAAATGTTTTTGTCGTTCAATTTACATCCGATTTTGCGAAACTATCTCCTGAAGATTTTATCCAATATTTTATAAGAGATTTAAATGTAAAACACGTTTCCGCAGGATTTGATTTTTCATTTGGTAGTTTAGGAAAGGGAAATATGGATATAATGAAAGAGTATAGTAATGGAGATTATGGCGTGTCCGTTATTAGCAAACAAACGGACGGAGAAGAAAAAATTAGTTCTACTCGAATTCGCCATTATTTACAAGAAGGGGATATGGAGAGCGCTGCAAATTTACTTGGTCGTGCTTACGAAGTACCTGGTCTTGTTGTTCATGGTGACAAACGTGGTCGAACAATCGGTTTCCCTACAGCTAATATTCAATCCATCGAAGGAAGTTTTATTCCAGCAATCGGTGTGTATGCAGTCAAAATTTTAGTTCAAAATAAATGGTATGATGGAGTTTGTAATGTTGGATATAAGCCGACATTTAAAAATCCGGACGATAAGCAATTATCGATCGAAGTACACATTTTAAACTTTGAAAAAAATATTTACGGTGAAGAAGTAAAAGTTGGTTGGTATAAACGAATTCGTAACGAACAAAAATTTGACGGCATCGAATCTTTAAAAGCTCAAATCGAGCGAGATAAAAACGAAGCAATTGAATACTTCAAGACACTTCGTAATAGTTGATTGTAAACTAAAAGTATGATACTATTCTTTAAGTGCTATGCGCACTATACCTTAGCTCGGCATTTCGATTCTCCAACGACTGCTGTGCTAGTGGTGTAAATTATTATTTAGGAGGTCCATTCAACATGGCAATTACAAAAGAACGTAAAAACGAAATTATCGCTGAGTACCGTACTCACGAAGGAGATACTGGTTCTCCAGAAGTACAAATCGCAGTATTAACTGCTGAAATCAATGCTTTAAATGATCACTTAGGTACTCATAAAAAAGATTTCCACTCTCAACGTGGTCTTCTTAAAAAAGTAGGTCGTCGTCGTCACTTATTAAAATATCTTCGCGAAACTGACGTTCAACGTTACCGTGAACTAATCAATCGTCTAGGTTTACGTCGATAATAAGAAAAGCAGAGTAGCTTTACTCTGTTTAAAAAAAGCGGGAACATTCCCGCTTTTTATTTATGTATAAAGTTGTTAGTAAATATTTATAAATAAGGATAGAAATATTATCTCCTAAATAATTTGTAAAAAATATACGAAAAAGCCATAATTATATTGAAAATATTTAGCATAGAAATTGCTTTTTTGATACACTTACTAATGGTATATAAGAATGAAACAATCAATCGATGGAAATATCAGTTGGTTGTAAGTGATTATCGGGCTTTTTACGGACACTTCCTTACATAATCATTGGATGTGCCGCAAATAGCGGGATAAAATCGTGACGTAGTGTGTTTCAAGAGAAAGGGGTTCATTATATGACCGAAAAGAAAGTCTATTCATATGAATGGGCTGGCCGACAACTAGTAGTAGAAGTAGGACAGCTAGCTAAACAAGCAAATGGCGCAACATTAATTCGCTACGGTGAATCAGCAGTACTTGCGACAGCAACAATGTCAAAAACACCAAAAGCATTAGATTTCTTCCCATTAACAGTTAACTATGAAGAACGTCTATACGCAGCAGGTAAAATTCCAGGAGGATTCATTAAACGGGAAGGTCGTCCATCAGAGCATGCGATTTTAGTTTCTCGTCTAATTGACCGTCCTATTCGTCCAATGTTCCCTGATGGCTTCCGTAATGAAGTACAAGTTATCTCTATGGTCATGTCATCAGATCCAGACTGCCCAACAGATGTAGCAGCAATGTTTGGTTCATCTTTAGCATTGGCTGTTTCGGACATTCCATTTGATGGTCCAATCGCAGGTGTACATGTTGGTTATATCGATGGTGAATTCGTACTTAACCCAACAACAGAACAATCTGAAAAAAGTACTGTTCACTTAACTGTGGCAGGTAACAAAGATGCAATTAACATGGTAGAAGCTGGTGCGTTAGAAGTTCCAGAAGAAATCATGCTTGAAGCAATTATGTTCGGTCATGAAGAAATTAAGAAATTAATTGCGTTCCAAGAACAAATTGTTGCAGAAGTAGGTAAAGAAAAATTAGCAGTAGAATTATATGAAATCGATGAAGAACTTTCATCTCAAGTGAAAGGGCTTTGCGAAGAAGACATGAACGCTGCTATTCAAACGGTGGAAAAACATGCTCGTGAAGATGCGATTAATGCTGTTAAAGAACGTGTTATTGCCCACTATGAAGAACAAGAAGCAGATGAAGATACATTAAAGCAAGTAAAATCCATTTTAGACAAGATGGTTAAAGATGAAGTTCGCCGTTTAATTACAGAGGAAAAAATCCGTCCTGATGGCCGTAAAGTTGATGAAATTCGACCTTTATCTTCTGAAGTAGGTTTATTAGAACGTGCCCATGGTTCAGGATTGTTTACACGTGGACAAACTCAAGCACTTTCCATCTGTACATTAGGTCCATTAGGGGACGTACAAATTATCGATGGTTTAGGACTTGAAGAATCTAAACGTTTCATGCACCACTATAACTTCCCTCAATTCTCAGTTGGGGAAACAGGACCGATGCGCGGACCTGGACGTCGTGAAATTGGACACGGAGCATTGGGAGAACGTGCATTACTTGCTGTTATTCCAGATGAGTCTGAGTTCCCATATGCGATTCGTTGTGTATCGGAAGTATTAGAATCTAACGGTTCTACTTCTCAAGCATCCATTTGTGCATCAACTCTTGCGATGATGGACGCTGGTGTTCCGATTAAAGCTCCAGTAGCAGGTATTGCAATGGGTCTTGTGAAAAAAGGGGAACATTACACGATTTTAACAGACATTCAAGGTATGGAAGACCACCTTGGAGATATGGACTTTAAAGTAGCTGGTACTGCCAAAGGTGTTACAGCACTTCAAATGGATATTAAAATTGACGGTTTATCCCGCAATATTTTAGAAGAGGCATTACAACAAGCAAAAGTAGGACGAATGATTATTCTAGAATCAATGCTTGCAACATTAGATGCGCCACGCACTCACTTATCTAAATATGCACCGAAAATTGAAGTCGTTCATATTAACCCAGAAAAAATCCGTGATGTCATCGGTTCTGGTGGTAAAACGATTAACAAAATTATCGATGAAACGGGCGTAAAAATCGATACAGAACAAGACGGTACAATTTACATCTCTTCAGCTAACGAAGAAATGAATAAACGTGCAAAAGAAATTATCGAATCCATCGTACGCGAAGCAAAAGTTGGCGAATATTATATGGCAACTGTAAAACGTATCGAGAAATTCGGTGCATTCTGTGAAATCTTCCCAGGAAAAGATGGCTTATTACACATTTCGGAAATTCAAGAAGAACGTACGAATAAAGTGGAAGACGTGTTAAAAATCGGTGATCAATTACTTGTCAAATGTATTGAAATTGATAACCAAGGGCGCGTAAATTTATCTCGCAAAGTCGTTCTAAAAGAAGAAAAAGAACGTGCTGAACAAGCCTAAAACAATCCCTTATAAAAAAGTTAAGCGTAGACTAAGTTACTAATACTTTGTCTACGCTTATTTTTATGAATATTTTTTCGTTTAAGTATTACAATTCTTGACGTAATGCTTGAATGACTTCAATTTTTGTCGCATTACGTGCCGGGCGCCAACCGGAAATAATGGCTACTAGTAAACTAATACTCCCTGCAACTAACACAAGACTAATTGGAATTAATGAGAAGGTAAGTTCGTAATTTGATAAATCTTCTTCAGATAAAGCAAAGGATACAACATAAGGTAAAATAGCATTTGCCGCAAAACTAATTACATAGGATACAATAACAGCTAATACGGTACCTAAAAGGCCTATAAATGTACTTTCCATTAAAAATAATCGTTGAATTAAATTCGGAGAAGCCCCTATTGCTTTTAACACACCAATCTCACGAGTTCTTTCTGTAACAGCCATTGTCATCGTATTAAATATACCAATAGAAGCAATAAGAATAGCGATTGTTCCTATAAATATAAGTCCTATTTTAAAAATAAGGAAGAACAGATCCATTTCTTCTAATTGTTCAATTTGCGAGTATACTTGATAGTTTTGATCTTTTAATGTCTCTAAAACAGGCATAACATTCTCGACAGAATCTACATAAATAAAAGTGGATGGATACGTGACTAAGTTAGGAAACTTGTCCAATAAAGCATCACTAAACTGAATGGAAGAATCAACATACCAATCATAGGACGGTTTCTTTAATATACCGACAATTTTGAAGGTAGAAGGCTCTGTATATGCTTCAGTCTCAGCATTGTAAAACTGAAGGTTTACTTCCTTATTTAAAATATCACCTTTATAGCCTTCCTCAGAACCATCGTAATAGGATCCCTGTTCTTCAGCCTCCTTTGATTTTTTCTCAATGATTGCTCTATCTTCTTCATTTAATAAACTTTGAGCAAAATGATAACCGACGACAATTTCGTTCGCTTGCTCTGGTAAGCGACCTTCATTTAAATTCGATGGAAGTTGTTTGAGTTCTGACGTATTATAAATAACTCCCGTTGATTCACCTTTACGATCTTCAAAGGATGTGGAGACAATACCATCTAGTTCAGCCTTATTTAAAACGACATTTACATGATCAACGCTCTCGATATATTCTCGATCCTTTTCTGAAAGGGTTTCATCCCCATAAAGCTCAATTTTCGTAATTTCCTCTTGTGAAAGAATATCATTCCGTAAAGTTTCTTGAATACCAAACCCAACTGAAGCTAGTACAATTAAAAAGGAACATCCTATCATTGCAGCTAATATTGTCATCGTAACGCGCAGTTTATTTTTTTTCATATGTTGAAATACAAATTGTAATTGATCTTTAAATAACATGAGCCATACCTCCTACTACTAATACACCATCTGCCATTCGAAATTTACGATCTGCAATGGAAGCAACTTCTTCATCATGGGTAATGATAATAAACGTAATATTATCTTGTTCATTCAATTGCTGAATAAGGGTTAATATTTCCTTTTCCGTTTGTGAATCTAAACTACCAGTTGGTTCATCAGCCAATATAATAGGCGGGTTTGTAATCATAGCTCTAGCGATTGATACCCGTTGCTGCTGCCCGCCGGAAAGTTCATTTGGGTAATGATCTGCTACTCCAGCCAGTTCAACCTTTGTAAGGATTTCACTAACTTTCTTTTTCCGTATTGCTGGACTAATGCCTTTTAGTTTTAAAGGTAGTTCAACATTTTCAAATACCGTTTGAGAAGATAACAGTTGGAAGTTTTGAAAAATGAAGCCGAAATGATCTAATCGGAACGCAGTACTTTGTTTTTCCGTAAAACCAGCAATTTCTGTATTATTTACAATGATCGATCCAGAATCAGGTTTCATAAAACCAGCAATCGTTTGTAGTAACGTCGATTTTCCTGAACCACTTTTTCCTACAATAGCCACTATTTCTCCTTGTTCAATACGGAAGTTGATATCCTTTAATACTTCCACCTTTTTTTCCTGACCCTTTTTTCCAATAGTAAAAGTGTGTTGTAATGATTGAACAGTAATCATATTGTTTTTCATTCCTTTATTAAGTGATAAATTCATTGTAGGAAAAAAATCTGAAGAAAATGGAAGGACAATTATGAAGAATTTCTTAATAGTTTCATAAAAAGTATGAAAGAAAAATTCGTTTTCAAAAGTTGAAGGTTAGAGAAGATTAGCATATGATTATTAAATGCTACGAATATTTTTCTTTGTTCTATAACGTTTTTCTATTTAAAAAAGTAGAACGTAAGAAAGGAAACAGCCTTTTAGCAAAATGATTGGCGAAAACATTGAATTTGTGAATTTTGCTGGAGAGAATTTGATCATAGAGGTGAGGAGATAGTTTGGTTACAGTATATACATGTCAAAACGGTGTTCGAATCGTTTCAGAAGAAATACCCCATGTTCGATCTATTTCCGTAGGGATTTGGGTAGGTGCTGGTTCAAGGTTTGAACTACCGGAAGAAAATGGAATCACCCATTTCATTGAACATATGTTGTTTAAAGGTACGAAAACGAGATCCGCTAGACAAATCGCAGAAGAATTTGATCGAATTGGCGGAGAAATTAATGCTTTTACTTCTAAGGAAAATACTTGTTATTATGCTAAAGTATTAGATCATCATGGACAATTAGCTGTATCGATATTGGCAGATATGTTTTTTAACTCTAGTTTTGATCAAAACGAATTAGATAAAGAACGACAAGTCGTATTAGAAGAAATTTTAATGAGTGAAGATGCACCTGATGATGATGTTCACGAACAATTATGGCGAGTGATGTATCCAACAGATGCGTTAGGTTTACCGATCTTAGGTACGAGCGAAACGTTGTCCACATTTACGTCTGATACAATCCGTCAATATATGGAAAAATACTATTTCCCAGAAAATATTGTGATATCGGTCGCAGGGAATGTAACAAATGATTTGCTTCTACATATCGAAAAATTGTTCGGTCGCTATGAACGTACTGATAAAGCGATGGAAACGGCACTTACGAATCCAACATTTCATTCTGGTCGCTTCGTGAAGGAAAGGGATGTGGAACAATCCCACTTAGCTATTTCCTATCCTGCTATAGGAATAAAGCATCCGGATTTAAATAGTTTTATAGCCTTAAACAATATTATTGGTGGCAATATGTCTTCGAGACTTTTCCAGGAAGTGAGGGAAGAGAGAGGTTTAGCCTATACAATCTTTTCTTATCAATCCTGTTATGCAGACGTTGGGGCATTCACTATTTACGGAAGTACAAATAATCAACAACTAACTATCATGCACGAAACGATTAATGAAACATTACAAAAAGTTCGTACAGAAGGAATTAAGGAATCGGAACTGTCCAATGCAAAGGAACAATTAAAGGGAAGCTTTGTATTAGGTTTAGAAAGTACGAATTCCCGTATGAGTCGTAATGGACGCAATGAGTTAATTCATGGTCGTCATAAAACAATAGATGAAACGATAGCTGAAATTGACCAAGTATCAATGGATAAAGTAGACCGTCTCATTGAATCCATCTTTAGTGGGGACCCGGCTGTATCCATTATTGGGCAAGGGGTAAAATAAATTCGCTTCACTTTCTTTTGAATCGATGAAGTAATATTAAGAAACGGTTGTTTCCTTAAAGTGTAGGAAACAACCGCTCTTTATTAGAACTCTTTCGTTTCATAAAATTTAACTGAAAGCATATATGAAAGGATGAAAAGTATAGCTCCAAAAATAGGTGAAACATAGCTTAGTTTTTGCAATGTTTCTACTGGTGGTAGCTTATCAAGTATAAATGAAAGGGATGCATTAAATCCTATAATTGGAAGAATTACGATTAAAAACAAAAAGAGTCTTCCCTTTTGAGGTCCGAATTTAATGTAAATCGGTAATAAAAAGGACATGATGATTAGGGATCCAGTGGCCATTAAACAAATGATTGGAAGAAAATCAATAAGAGGAATCCCATTTGTCCAATAATTAATTAAAAGTAAAATGGGGCTAAAGAGTAATAATGTACCTATACTTAAAAGTAAACTTAAAATATATTTACTTTTTACGATTTCTGATTTTTCCAAAGGCAATGTATTTGCATATAGATCCCAATGGCTCATTTCATCATAAGTAAAAGAAGCTGTTACTTGAATCGTACCAAATATAAAAATGGATAAGACCAAGTAAAAGCTATCTTGTAAGAAGAAAGAGACAGCAATGAATAATAATAGAATGGTAATAATCATTTTAAGCTGGGACTTCATAGCCAAAAAATCTTTTAATAATAATGCTTTCATTTGATGTCGTCTCCTTTCACATAAAATAACATGATGTCTTCAATAGTTGGTTTTTCTAAATAAAAAGCATTATTCACTTCATTCCGCTTAACTAAAATTTCAACTCCGAAGGGCGATTTTTTCATACGGATTTTTGAATGATCAGGTAAATCCTTTGATTGTTCAAGGGAACCTTTCCATATTCCAAATTGATATAATAAATCATCCTTATTTTCGCTAAATAAAATTTCTCCATCATGAATAAAAGTAATATAATCAGCAATTTTTTCTAAATCACTCGTAATATGGGAAGAAAATAAAATACTATGTTCTTCATCTTGCATAAACTCTAAAAATAAATCTAATATTTCTTCACGAACAATAGGGTCTAGTCCACTCGTTGGCTCATCTAAAATGAGCAATTTAGGATAGTGTGCTAATGCGGTAGAAATGGAAAGTTTCATTTTCATCCCGCTGGACAATTGTTTAATCGGTTTATGAATGGGTACTTTTAATTGATCCAATAATTTTAAAAAATAATGATGGTCCCACGTTTTATAAACGGCACCCATTAATTGATTGATTTGTTTTGGGGTTAGCATTTCTGGGAAATGGATATTATCGAATACGACACCAATTTGTTCCTTAATAGCAATGTCGTTTGACTCTTGATTTAAGCCAAATAATTTAATTGAACCACGCTCTTTTTTTAACAAATTGATCAGGCACTTAATAGTCGTTGTTTTACCTGCACCATTTTCTCCGACAAAGCCCATAATCGTACCAGCCGGTAAAGTGAATGATACATCTCGTAATTGAAACTGATGTAGCTTTTTATTTAAGTTCAACACTTCTATAGCATTTGTCATTGTATTTCCTCCTCTACTAAAAGCGATAACAATTCTACTAATTCTTCCTTTGGCATACCCGCTAATTTGGCAGTTTGAACTGCCTTCTGCAAAGATTCTTCCACTTGTCGTAATAGCTCTTCCCGTAAAAAATCTTGATTTCGTTCTGCTACAAAACTACCTTTTCCAGCAACTGTTTCGATGAAGCCATCATTTTCTAGATCGCTGTAAGCCCGTTTTGTCGTTACTACACTAATTTTTAATTCTTTTGCTAGACTTCGAATGGAAGGTAGTACTTCGCCGGGTTTTAATACACCAGTTAAAATAGCTTGTTTAATTTGTTGTGTAATTTGTTCGTAAATTGGTTTATCGCTGGCATTGCTTAAGCGTATATGCATTATTTTAATACCCCTTTACAACTGTATATATACACTATACACAGTTGATACAGTTGTTGTCAACTGCATACGTGAAAAGGGGTCACCATCATTTCTTATGTTGCATATAGTATCAATAAGCTCATGGAGGAGGGAGACAATGCTGCTATCGGAGCTTGCAGAGAAAGAACTGATAGAGATGGAAAATGGCGTAAGATACGGTTATTTGTCAGAAACGGAATGTTTATTTGATCCAAAGACTGGGAAAATTTTTGGCTTTGAATTGCACGAACAATCAGCGAAAATACCATTCCAAAAGAAAAAGGCGACAACACCGTTATTCATTCCTTGGGAAGAAATTCATCTCATCGGTGAAGATCGGATTCTTTTCCATCGCACATCATCCAAAAGAAGGCAGTTTGAGACATGACCGAAGAAAAATGGTTAGTCGTTGGAACGGACTTGCGCATGAAAGTGTTAGCAAAAAATTTAACGAACGAAAATAGAACCGTATATTATAAAAGTTTGAGCGTTTGGGATGAGGAACTAAACAAAACAGTTCTTGAATTTCAACCTCATTTTGTTGTGCTACCGATTCATCCATTATCGATAGAAGTACCTATGGTGTTTGGGCTTTCTAAAGCAGTAATTTTTGCTGGGAAGTTGAATGACGAGTGGCGTAATATTTTACAACAGAACGACATTCATTTTTATCTACAAGATGAAGCCTTCATTTGGCATAATGCAGCATTAACAGCAGAAGCTTTTGTATCAAGCTTTTACAATACAAAAAAAGCGATTCAAGGAAAAAAATTTATCATTACAGGATTCGGGCGCGTTGCGAAAATGGTTGCCCATATTTTAAAAAGTATCGGTGCTGAAGTAAGTATTGCAGTACGATCAGATGTGCAATTAAGTGAAGCAAAAGCCTTTCGTTATGAAGCGGTTTATTTAGACGAAGTGGGTGAAGTGGTAGGGGACTTTTTCATTAACACGATACCCGCTAAATGGCTGGATGAACAATTTAACGAAAAGATTACCATTCCAGTATATGATTTAGCCTCCCATCCAGGGTGTTTACAAGATGGAATTATAAGAAAGCAATATGAACTGTTACCCGCATTACCAGGAAAGTTTTTCCCTGAAGATGCTGGAAATGTACTATATGAATCAATTGTTGGACAATTAAGGAGGAGAGATCGTTGCTAGAAGGTAAACGAATAGGGCTAGGCATAACGGCATCCCATTGTACGTATGAAGATGTAGTTCCGAAAATTATGGATTTCCGCAATGCCGGTGCAACGGTAGTACCTATCATTACCCATTCCGTGCTAACAGCTGCTACACGATTTGGCACAGGGGAAGAGTGGATAAAAAAAATCGAGTCCATAACAGGTGAAAAAGTCGTTTCTTCTATCGTAGAGGCGGAACCGTTCGGGCCGAAAAATCCATTAGATTGTATGGTTATTGCACCAATGACAGGAAATTCGATTAGTAAATTTGCAAATGCTTCAACGGATAGCCCTGTTTTGATGGCTGCAAAAGCTACGCTTCGTAATGGTTCACCGGTTGTTTTAGGTATTTCAACGAACGATGCCTTAGGTTTGAACGGTGTAAACATTATGAAATTATTAAACTCCAAAAATATTTACTTTATTCCATTTGGTCAAGATGATCCACACAATAAACCGAATTCACTCATTGCCGATTTCACAAAAATGGTAGAAACAGTAGAAACTGCAATTGTGCATAAAAAGCAGTTACAGCCTTTGTTTGTACAATATTCTAAATAATGAAAAATCCTAACACAGCTTCTCCTTTTTATGATACAATTTTCAACATTATGTTACTAGTTTTTTGAGGAGAGATGAGTAAATGGCTAAAGAATTAACAGTTGCAATTGTAGGTGCTACAGGTGCGGTAGGAACAAAGATGAAAGAACAACTAATCAAACGTAATTTTCCAATTAAACATATAAAATTTTTAGCCTCAGCAAGATCAGCAGGTAAAGAAATTGAATTCGATGGAAAGACTTATACAATTGAAGAAGCTACACCGGACGCTTTTGAAGGAGTAGATGTAGCTCTATTCTCAGCTGGTGGTTCAGTTTCTGCGAAATTAGCGCCAGAAGCTGCAAAACGTGGAGCGGTAGTAATTGATAATACGAGTCACTTCCGCATGCATCCGGAAGTACCACTAGTTGTACCTGAAGTGAATAGAGGAGACTTAAAGGAACATAAAGGAATTATTGCTAATCCAAATTGTTCTACTATTCAAATGGTGGCAGCTCTTCAACCAATTCGTGAAAAATTTGGTTTAACGAAAGTCATTGTTTCTACTTACCAAGCTGTATCCGGTTCAGGTGTTTCAGCTATTGAAGAATTGCGTGAGCAAAGTGCACAATGGGAAGCTGGAAAAAATGTAGAAGCGAAAATTCTACCAGCAAAATCAGATAAAAAACATTATCCAATCGCACGTAATGTCATTCCGCAAATTGATGTATTTACGGAAAATGGCTTTACATACGAAGAAATGAAAATGATAAACGAAACGAAAAAAATTATGCATATGCCTGAACTAGCAGTGGCGGCTACATGTGTACGTGTTCCGGTCGTTTCTGGACATTCCGAGTCTGTTTATATAGAAGTGGAAAATGACGCTTCTGTGAATGAGATTTTTGAAGTATTGAAAAATGCTCCTGGAATTGTGCTACAAGACGATATTACGACACAAGACTATCCAATGCCTCTATTTGTAGAAGGTGAAGATCCTGTTTATGTTGGACGGATTCGCCAAGATCTATCAAATAAAAAAGGATTCCATTTATGGATCGTTTCAGATAACTTGTTAAAAGGTGCAGCTTTAAACTCAATTCAAATTGCAGAAGCGATGTTAGAGGATAACTTACTATAAGGGGTGTATATAGTGGATTTAGGTCGTATTGCTACTGCCATGATTACCCCATTTCAAGAAAATGGCGCAATCGCTTATGATGTAGTAGAGCAAATAATTGAGCATTTAATAGCCAATGGAACAGATACTATTGTAGTTTGCGGTACAACGGGTGAATCTCCCACTTTAACGATTGAAGAAAAACTCGAATTAATTGATTTTACGGTGAAGAAAGTGAATAAACGTATACCCGTTATCGCTGGAACAGGTGATAATGAAACCGAGTTTTCAATTGAAATGACAAAAAAAGTGGATGCCTTAGGTGTTGATGGCGTGATGCTCGTTGCACCATACTATAATAAGCCAAATCAACGTGGTATTTATGCGCATTTTGAAGCCATAGCGAAAGAAACGTCCTTGCCGATCGTCGTTTATAATATACCGAGTCGAACAGGTATTAATATTCATGCAGAAACGACCATCGCTTTAAGTAAAATCCCGAATATAAGAATCGTGAAAGAAGCTAGCGGTAATTTAGATCAAATGACAAAAATACTCGCTGAAGTTTCGGATGATACTTATATTTATAGTGGTGACGACGGTCTCACATTACCATTACTTGCTATAGGTGGTAGGGGGGTTATTTCTGTTGCTGCCCATGTGGTAGGTAAGGAAATGCAGGCGATGATTCGGGCGTTTGAAGATGGTCGACATGAAGATGCGTATAAATTACATCAAGCGCTTTTACCAGTAGTTCATCAATTATTTGCTAATCCAAATCCAGTCCCAGTGAAATATGCTTTATCCAAAGTAGGTTTTAACGTTGAAAAAGTAAGACTTCCATTAGTAGAGCTTCTGGAAGAAGATAAAATGAAATTTGATCATACTTGGAATAAGTTCCAAGAAAAACTAAGTGAATTAAACCTTTCCATTTAAAAAGAGATTTCATTTAAAAAAGCGAACATTTCGGTGTTTGCTTTTTTATTTTCTTTTATTGAATGCACTCTCTTTCCTTTATTTTATCTTGTAGAAGGAAGTCTCTAGCACATGCTGATTTAAAATAAGCAGCATTTAGCATTAAATAAAAAATATTCTTTTTTTATTTGTGCTTCATGCATGGACACCGTATAATGGGTTTAAGTGGTTGTGCGTTCGGGATATTATAGGAGGAAATCAAGTGACAAAAACTAAAAACGAAGTAATCCGAATAATCCCTCTTGGCGGAGTAGGAGAAATCGGAAAATCTATGTACGTAATCGAAATCGATGACGAACTATTTATTGTAGATAGTGGGCTAATGTTCCCAGAAGATGAGATGCTTGGAATAGATATCGTCATTCCTGACATTACTTACTTAGAAGAAAATAAAGATCGTGTAAAAGGGATTTTCTTAACCCACGGACACGAAGATGCGATTGGATCCATTGCATACGTACTACAAAAAATTAAAGCACCAGTTTATGGTTCCAAATTAACGATTGCATTGGCAAAAGAACATATTAAAGGCTTACCAGTTCCTCATCCTGTGAAGTTTTTTGAAGTAACGAATAAAAGTCGTATGAATTTTAATACAACATATGTGACTTTCTTCCACACAACACATAGCATTCCTGATTCATTAGGTATCGTGTTCCATACTTCAGAAGGTGCTATTGTTCATACAGGTGAATTCAAGTTTGATCAATCGGCCAAAGGGAAATTTAAACCGGATTTAGCAAAAATGGCCCAGTTAGGTGAAGAAGGCGTATTTATTTTACTTTCTGAATCAACGGAAGCAGAACGTCCAGGTTATACAACAAGTGAAACCGTGATTGAAGAGAAGTTAGCTAAATATTTCCACTCTGCACCTGCTCGAATGATTGTAGCGGTTTATGCATCGAACTTTATTAGAATTCAACAAGTATTTAATCATGCTCAAGAATCGGGAAGAAAAGTTGCCGTTGTTGGAAAAAGTTTAGAGAAAGTCATCGATATTGGCGTAAACTTAGGCTATTTAACGATTGATGAAGAGACGTTAATTCCTGTTAATACGATTCAAAAGTACGAAGATGATGAACTGATCATTCTTGTTACAAGCAATCAAGGAGAGCCGTTAGAAGCCCTTGATAAAATCGTTCGTAAACAGCATCGCGATATTCGCATAAAAGATACAGATACAGTTCTCATTACATTCACTCCATCACCAGGAATGGAAATTCAAATGGCTGGTGCGATGAATAGTTTAGCAAAAGCGGGGGCAACCGTTCTAACAGCTGATAAAAAAGTTCATGTATCTGGCCACGGTAGTCAAGAAGACTTAAAAATGATGCTGAACTTAATGAAACCAAAATACCTTATCCCGATACAAGGTGAATATAGAATGCTCATTGCCCATTCTAAACTTGCCCAATCAGTTGGAATGCAAAAATCACAAATTTTTATTGCCGACAAAGGTGATATCGTAGAATATAAAAATGGTAAAATGAGAATGAGTGGCCGAGTTCAAGCTGGTAACGTCCTAATTGACGGGATCGGTGTCGGCGACGTAGGAAACATTGTATTGAGGGATCGTAAGCTACTTTCCCAAGATGGAATTTTCATTGTCGTTGTTACATTGAACCGAGCGCAAAAGAAAATTGCGTCTGGCCCGGAAATTTTATCGCGCGGATTTGTTTATGTGCGTGAATCAGAGGAATTAATACTTGAAGCAACTGAACTTGCACGTTCTGTTATTGAAAAGTATGTGAATAAAGACACGTTTGAATGGACAAACATTAAACAAGAAATCCGTGATACGCTAAACGCTTATTTATTCCAAAAAACAAAGCGCCGCCCAATGATTATCCCAATTATTATGGAATACTAAGCAGCTGTATAAGGTGCGTTGTAGACAAATAAATAATAAATTCTCTAGTCGGAAATGATAGATGAAAGAATTTGTCCGCAACCAAAAAGGATTTTCTTAACCGATTGACGGTCGAGGAAATCCTTTTTTAACTTTTAAAACGACTATGAAACAACTTTTAAAGTAGGTGATGGAAATGGCAGTGAAAAAAACAAGTACGAAAGCAAAAAAGGGACTACACCCCCTTGCATATGAAATTATAGGACTTTTATTAATCGCTTTTGCCATTATTGTATTTTTTGAATATGGTGTAGTCGGGCGGATGATTAAAACCGTTTCGATGTTTTTATTTGGAAATCTTCATATCATTGTGCCATTTTTTGCAGTTTTAATTGCAGTATTATTAATGGTTCAAAGGCAAGGTGTATCTTTTAAAGATCGTATTATTCAAGGCTCTATTTTAATTATTTGTAGTTTATCTATTTTTGCCCATAGTGTACTTTTTGAAGAATTATATAATAACAATAAATTACTTTCCGATTCGGTTTTACGAGAAACATGGAGATTATTAATCGAAATGGAAGGAATCGATAATCGTAGTAGTGCCCTTGGTGGTGGAATGATCGGTGCATTACTGTTTAGTTTGTTTCATATATTATTTGATTCAACGGGAGCTAAAGTCGCTGCATGGTTTATTTTATTTATCGGAATTGTGTTAATTACAGGGAAGGCGCTTGTCCCAATTATCGTAGAAAATGCGCCGAAAATGAAAAAGAAATTTCCTAAAAGAAGTTTACGAAGAAGAAGTAAAAAGACGATCGTCAAAGATGAAAAGAAACCAAGACGTTCAAAATCGAAGGACGAAAAGATTTCCAATGAAATAGCCGCAACAACGGAGGAACCCGTTCGTAAAAAACAACAACCGATTGAAGACTATTTTGAAGAAGATGAAGAGCCGATTATTTCAGCTTTCACACAAAATATAAAGAAGGAACAACCAGAGCCGCAAACGCAACAAATTCGTATTACGGAAGAAAATCCGGAAGTGGATAAGGAAAATATTGGAGAAGTTATCCAAAAATCTGTGGAAACAAACATTGAAAATGCAGATTACCGATTACCTTCCATGAATTTGTTACAACTTCCTCCTGCCTATGACCAAAGCGGTGAATATACGGTGATTCAAGCTAACGCGAAGAAGTTAGAACAAACCTTTTTAAGTTTTGGTGTAAAGGCAAGAGTCACTCAAGTTCATCTTGGTCCAGCTGTTACGAAATATGAAGTCATGCCTGATGTTGGTGTAAAGGTTAGTAAAATCGTTAGTCTCCAGGATGATTTAGCTTTAGCTTTAGCTGCTAAGGATATTCGGATGGAAGCTCCTATTCCAGGAAAATCGGCCATTGGAATAGAAGTACCGAATAGTGAAATTGCGATGGTAACGTTGCGAGAAGTATTAGAGGCGAAAGAAAATAACCAACCTGATTCGAAGTTGTTGATAGGTTTCGGACGTGATATTACTGGACAAGCAATTTTAGCGGAATTAAATAAAATGCCCCATTTACTTGTTGCCGGTTCTACTGGTAGTGGGAAAAGTGTATGTATTAATGGGATTATCGTGTCGATTTTAATGCGGGCAGCTCCCCATGAAGTGAAAATGATGTTAATCGATCCAAAGATGGTAGAGTTAAATGTCTATAATGGGATTCCCCATTTATTGGCTCCTGTTGTAACAGATGCCCGGAAAGCATCCCAAGCATTACAAAAAGTCGTTTCGGAAATGGAACGCCGTTATGATTTGTTCTCCCATACAGGGACTCGAAACATTAAGGGGTATAACGATCATATCGAACAATTTAATTTGGAAAATGAAGAAAAACATCCTAAATTACCATATATCGTTGTCATTATTGATGAATTAGCCGACTTAATGATGGTCGCCTCCCATGATGTAGAGGATTCCATTACACGTTTAGCGCAAATGGCCCGTGCAGCCGGAATTCATTTAATTATTGCAACACAAAGACCTTCTGTTGATGTTATTACAGGAGTTATTAAAGCGAATATTCCTTCACGAATTGCCTTTGCTGTTTCGTCTGCCATCGACTCCCGTACAATTCTAGATATGGGTGGTGCTGAACGTTTATTAGGTAGAGGAGATATGTTATTTTTACCTGCCGGTTCATCTAAACCGATTCGTGTACAAGGTTCATTTTTATCTGATTCAGAGGTTGAAGCGGTCGTTGATTTTGTTATAGAACAACAGAAAGCTCAATATGATGAAAGTATGATTCCTACAGATGAACCAGAAAAATCCTTTGAGGAAGAAACCGATGATTTATATGATGAAGCGGTACAGTTAGTAGTGGAAATGCAAACCGCATCGGTTTCAATGCTGCAAAGACGCTTTAGAATAGGCTATTCAAGGGCTGCACGTATCGTTGATCAAATGGAATTGCGGGGCGTTGTTGGCCCGCCGGATGGAAGTCGTCCAAGACAAGTTCTAATTGACAAAACGAATGTAGAAAATGGGTAAATTATGTAAAATGACATATTAATGTTAATAGTAATCAAAACTTTTTCTCTATTACACAACAGTTTTTTGTAAAACTATTTTCATTATTCAATAAAAGTGGTATATTATGAATCGATTAGTAGGAAAGTTCAACATCAGATGTCTGATCTTGTGTTGTTTGGTGGTGATGAAATTGTCAATAAAAGCTGATCATCGTCATTTATATCTCCAAGTAATCGATCGATTAAAAGAGGATATTGAAAAAGGTATTTATAGAGAAAATGAAAAATTACCTTCAGAATTCGATTTGTCGAAAGAACTAGGGGTAAGTCGAGCAACTTTAAGAGAAGCTCTTCGACTATTGGAAGAAGAAAATATCATCGTTCGACGTCATGGAGTAGGGACATTCGTGAATCCAAAACCTGTATTTACTTCAGGTATTGAACAATTATCGAGTATTTCCTCTATGATTGAAAATGCCGGAATGGTTCCAGGGACAATCTTTATTGAAGCCTCTGAGAATATTCCGACAGAGGATGATATGGATCGTTTCCAATGTGACAAAGATGACCAAGTATTAACCATTGAACGAGTTAGAACTGCCGACGGTGAACCAGTAGTTTATTGTATAGATAAAGTACTGTCAAAACACCTTCCAGTTAACTTTGTTCAAAAAAAGGAAGTTTCCATATTCTCATCCCTTGAACAATCAGGTGATATTCATGTTGCTTACGCTGTTACTTACATAGATCCAGTAGGTTATCATGAGCAAGTATCTCCTATATTGAATTGTGGCCGAGAAACAGCATTGCTCGTATTAAAGCAACTTCATTATGATGATAATGATCGAGTAGTTCTTTATTCAAAAAACTACTTTAGAGCTGATAAATTCAGCTTCCATGTAATTCGAAAACGGGTGTAAAACATTTCTGAGAAATTCCTGCTAATTACTAAATCCTTTGGGGGGTAAGTCAAATGAAAAAACGTAAATTTGCATTTGCGCTTTCAGGTTTACTTGCACTTGGTACAATCCTTGGTGCTTGTGGCGAAGGCGAAAAAACTGGAGAAAAAAGTTCTGAAAAAGGTTCAGAAGATACATTCTCAGTTGCTATGGTAACAGATACTGGTGGTGTTGATGACAAATCATTCAACCAATCTACTTGGGAAGGTATCCAAGCTTTCGGTGAAGAAAATGGCCTTAAAAAAGGTGATGGTGGTTTTGACTACCTACAATCTGCTCAAGAATCTGATTATGTAACAAACTTAAATAGCTTAATTCGTCGTGACTTTGATTTAGTATTTGCAGTTGGTTTCGCATTACATAATGCGGTAGCAGAAGTTGCAGATCAACAACCTGACGCAAAAATTGCGATCATTGACGAAGTAGTTCCTGACAAAGAAAACGTAGCTTCAATTATGTTCCGTGCAAACGAAGCATCTTACCTTGCTGGTGTAGCAGCAGCTTTAGAAACAAAAACTGGTAAAGTTGGTTTCATCGGTGGTGTAACTGGTGAAATTATCGGAGGTTTCCAAGCTGGTTTCGAAGCAGGTGTAGCAGCAGTAGACCCTAATATTAAAGTGGATGTTGAATATGCAGAAAGCTTTACTGATGCAGCAAAAGGTCAACAAATTGCAAAAAGAATGTATGATTCTGGCGCAGACATTATTTTCCACGCAGCTGGTGGTGTAGGTAACGGTTTATTCACAGAAGCAAAAGAACGTAAACAAAAAGATCCTAATGCTAACGTATGGGTAATCGGTGTTGACCGTGACCAATATGAAGAAGGTAAAGTGGATGACTCAACAAACGTTGTATTAACTTCTGTATTAAAACGTGTTGACGTTGCGGCTCAAGAAGTTGCAAAATTAGCGCAAGAAGGAAAATTCCCTGGTGGCGAAACAATTACTTACGGTTTATCTGACCAAGGTGTTGACTTAGCCGATTCTCGTGGTGCAATTTCTGAAGAAACTTTAGCGAAAGTTGAAGAATACAAACAACAAATTATCGACGGAACAATTAAAGTTCCAGAACAACCTGCAGAATAAGATTTAGCAATATGAAGGCTAGCGAGCGCTAGTCTTCATGTTTTGTTCAGAGATAAAAGTAGTAATATTCTGATAAATAAAAAAAGTGCGAACATTCGCTTTTGCCTGATTTGAATTAATAGATGAAAGGTTTTAAGTTAATAGAAATTTACATAAATCACCGGTTAAATTAAAACCTTTCTTGTGTTAATTTAAAAATACAAGTCTATCAAACTATTTTGAAAAATAAGTGTCCAAGGGAGTGAACACATTGGAATATGTAATTGAAATGCTTGGAATCCGTAAGCAATTTGGGGATTTTGTAGCCAATGATAACATCACCCTTCAACTTAAAAAAGGCGAGATTCATGCACTTCTTGGTGAAAATGGTGCAGGGAAGTCCACGTTGATGAATGTCCTCTTTGGTTTATATCAACCTGAAGCGGGGACTATCCGAGTTCATGGCAAGGAAGTAAAAATTACAGATCCGAATGTAGCTAATAATCTCGGAATCGGTATGGTGCATCAACACTTTATGTTAGTTGAAAATTTTACGGTGACGGAAAATATCATTCTCGGTAGTGAACCAACAAAGATGGGAACTATCAATATTAAAGAAGCTTCGAAAGAAGTGCAAGCGTTATCAGAAAAATACAGTTTGAATGTTGAGGCAAATGCGAAAATTGAAGATATTTCAGTTGGGATGCAACAACGGGTAGAGATTTTAAAAACTTTATATCGTGGCGCAGACATTATTATTTTCGATGAACCAACTGCTTCTTTAACACCACAAGAAATTACTGAACTAATGCATATTATGAAACGTTTAATCGAAGAAGGAAAATCCATCATTTTAATTACCCATAAGTTAAATGAAATTATGGAAGTTTCCGATCGAGTAACGGTTATCCGTAAAGGAAAAGGGATTGGTACTGTTACAACTGCCGAAACGAATCCAACAGAACTTGCCGAGCTAATGGTAGGTCGTCAAGTTGTGTTTAAAACGGAGAAAGCTCCTGCAAATCCAAAGGAAGTTGTTCTTCAAATTGATTCATTGACAGTGGCAGATAACCGCGGAATTGATAAAGTGAAAAATTTAAATTTAACCGTTCGTGCTGGTGAAATTGTAGGGATTGCCGGGATTGATGGAAACGGTCAATCCGAGTTAATCGAAGCGATAACAGGTCTCCGCAAAGTGAAAGGCGGAAAAATATCGTTAAATGGCAAAGATATCACAGGGTTAAAACCGAGAAAAATTACGGAATCCGGCGTAGGGCATATTCCTCAAGATCGTCATAAACATGGCCTAGTTTTAGATTTTCCTATTGGACATAATATTGCGTTGCAAACTTATTATAAAAAACCAATATCTAAATCAGGCGTCATCGACTATAAAAAAGTAAATGAAATCGCTCGAAAAATTATTGAAGAATATGATGTTCGTTCCGGTGAAGGTGAAATGTCACTAGCCCGTTCTTTATCAGGTGGTAACCAACAAAAGGCGATTATCGGACGAGAAATTGATCGTAATCCAGATTTACTCATTGCCGCATTACCAACTCGTGGTCTAGATGTTGGGGCAATTGAATTTATTCATAAACGTTTAATTGAACAACGGGATAAAGGAAAAGCCGTTCTATTAATTTCATTTGAATTAGATGAAGTAATGAACGTTTCTGACCAAATCGCTGTTATTTATGATGGTTATATCATTGATACGGTAAATCCGCAGGAAACAAATGAACAGGAACTAGGGTTATTAATGGCAGGACAATCGCTACAACGGAAGAAAGAAAAGGTAGGTGGCGAAAATGAATAAACGATTAGTCAATATACTTGTTCCACTTATCTCCATCTTATTAGGTTTAGTCATTGGAGCGATTGTAATGGCTGTCAGTGGTTTCAATCCGATTGATGGCTATATTGCATTATGGAACGGTATTTTTATGGATACATACACAATGGGTGAAACGGTTCGCCAAATCACACCTTATGTATTCTCAGGTTTAGCTGTAGCCTTCGCTTTCCGTACAGGTTTATTTAATATTGGGGTAGAAGGACAATTAATTATGGGTTGGTTAGCGGCTGCATGGGTAGGTCAAGCATTTGATTTACCAGCAATTATTCACCTTCCATTAGCTTTACTTGCAGCTGCATTAGCAGGAGCTTTATGGGCTTTTATTCCTGGTTTGTTAAAAGCGAAACTACAAGTTCACGAAGTTATTGTAACGATTATGTTAAACTACACAGCTTTACATGTGGCAAATGCATTAATCCAAGTCATCGCTGATGGGGGAGAAAGAACGGAGAGAATACATGAGTCAGCTTCATTACGTTCTCAATTCTTTGAATCTATTACGGATTATTCCCGTTTACACTGGGGCTTCTTACTAGCTCTAATAGCTGTAGTCATCATGTGGTTTATTTTAGAAAAAACAACCCTTGGATACGAATTAAAGTCAGTAGGGTTCAATAAAAACGCCTCCCAATACGCGGGTATGAATGTAAACAAAAATATTATTCTAGCAATGGTTATTTCCGGTGCCTTTGCCGGTCTTGGTGGTGCGATGGAAGCGTTAGGGACTTTCGAAAATATGTCTAAGCTTCATGCAATGACAGGAATTGGTTTTGATGGAATCGCCGTAGCGTTATTAGGAGCAAACCAACCATTTGGTGTTCTTTTAGGAGCGATTTTATTTGGATCATTGAAAAACGGTGGTTTAAATATGCCAAGTGAAGCGGGCGTACCAACAGAGATAGTTTCCATTGTGATTGCACTGATCATCTTCTTTGTAGCATCAGGTTATATCATTCGAGTAGCCCTAGAACGCTTTGGTAAGAAAAGAAAGGAGGAAAAATAACATGAGCTTTTTAGAAGTGCTATATTTTATTATTCCTTCTGCCATTTTCTATGCAGCACCATTAATTCTAACAGCAATCGGTGGCGTATTTACTGAAAGATCTGGGGTTGTCAATATTGGACTTGAAGGGATCATGGTTGTAGGTGCAGCAAGTAGTATTATTTTCAACTTATTTTTTGCAGATCAATTAGGAAATTTCACACCTTGGGCCGGATTAATCGTCGCAATGGTGGTCGGGATTATTTTTTCATTAATATTAGCAGTTGCAGCAGTATCTTTACGTGCGGATCAAACCGTTTCTGGAGTTGCTCTGAATTTGTTAGGGCTTGCTGTAGCGGTATTTACAGTTAAAATGATTTATGACAAAGGTCAAACAGATTCGATTACAGAACGTTTCTCTCGTTTCGATATTCCGTTATTAAGTGACATTCCTGTCATTGGGAAAATGTTCTTTGTAGACGTTTATGCAACATCAATATTAGCCTTTGCCGTAGCAATTGTCGCTTGGTTTATTATTTATAAATCTCCATTCGGGTTACGTCTACGCGCTGTAGGGGAACACCCAATGGCGGCAGACACGATGGGTGTTAATGTAACAAAAATGCGCTATGTAGCTGTTATGATTTCCGGAGCACTAGGTGGTATCGGTGGGGCGATTTATGCGCAAGCGATTGCTGGGAACTTCGGTGCATCAACTATTAGTGGTCAAGGTTTCATGGCGATTGCGGCAATGATTTTCGGTAAATGGCATCCACTAGGTGCGTTAGGTGCAGCTTTATTCTTCGGTTTTGCCCAAGCACTAAGTGTAGTAGGTGGTTCTATCCCGTATATTCAAGATATTCCGGATGTATACTTACACATTTTACCTTATGTCTTAACAATTTTTGCTTTAGCAGGATTCATCGGAAAAGCCCATGCACCAAAAGCAAGTGGTGTTCCGTATATTAAAGGAAAAAGATAATATGTTTTTTAATTAAAGTGCCTTTCAAATTGAAAGGTGCTTTTTTCTATTGTCGAAAATTAATGTTCGACACGACTTATATGAAAAAAATCTGTTCGATTTGATGAATCAATCTGCTTGAGAAGGGTAAATTATTGTATATATGTATAAATTCAAAAGGGAAAAAACAAAATTGGATTATTTTTGCATAATCACCAATTCTACATGTATAGTAGTGATAGCGACTGTTTGTTTCAAAAGAAATAGTTAAAAACAGTAGAAAATAGTCGATTGGTACAACATACAAAGCCAATTATTGATGGCGATTGTACGTTTTCCTATACAAGAGTATAAGTCAGGAGGAATTTTTTTGTTTTTATCGACCAAGTTAGCAGAAGGTGTTACGCTGCATATCCGACAAACAACTCAATTCAAAACAGTAAACTTTTCTATAAAATGGAGAACCCCATTAACGACGAAGGATGCTGCAGAACGTGCTGTTTTATCAAACGTTTTGCAACATAGTAATGGAAAATATAAAAAATCAGCCGAATTTAGAAGTTATTTAGATGACTTATTCGGTACGGTTTTATATTTTGATGCGACGAAAAGGGGCAATGAACATACCCTTTTATTAAATGTTGAAACTGTAAACGACCAATATTTAGCAGAAAATAAAGTATTTAATGAAGTGTTAGAATTACTAAACACGGTCGTTTTCGAACCAAATTTTGAAAATGGATCATTTGTACCTGCTATTGTGGAGCGGGAAAAAGAAATGATCATTCAACGAATCCAGTCAATCTTTGATGATAAAACTCGTTATGCCCAACATCGTTTAACTCAAATTATCCGCCCGAATCATCCGGCTTCCATTTCTGCTAATGGAACGATTGAAGCGGTAAAAGAAATTACACCAGCATCGTTAACAAAAGCTTATGAAAAAATGATTAATGAAGATAAAATTGATATTTACGTTGTCGGTGATTTTGACGTAGAGGCAGTTCAAAAGAAATTTACTGAAGCCCTATCATTCAAAGATCGGACGCCAAAACAAGCAGAGAAAAAGAAAGATGTTTCAAAACCTGAAAAAGATTATGTAAAAGAACAACAAGAAATGAAACAAGGGAAATTGCATATTGGGTTTAGTACTCCTGTAACTTTTGGCGATGAGGATTTCCCGAAAATGCAAATTTTCAATGGTGTTTTTGGTGGTTATGCCCACTCTAAATTGTTCATGAATGTCCGTGAACGGGAAAGTTTAGCTTATTATGCGTCAAGTTCTTATTCTGCCCATTATGGTTTAGTTTATGTTGTCTCTGGTATTGAACCAGCAAATGAGAAAAAGGCAACAGACGTTATTTTTGAACAGTTAGAAGCAATCAAAAAAGGAAAAATTTCTGATTTAGAACTAACGCAAACTAGAGCAATGCTAATCAACCAATTAAAAGAAGCCCTTGATTTAGCCCGCGGACAAATTGATATTTACGATCAATATAAAGATTTAGATGAACAATTTTCAGTGGACCTTTGGAAAGAACGTTGGGAAAAGGTTACAAAAGAAGATGTTCAAAAAATGGCTTCACAAGTACAACTTGAAGCAGTTTATTTCTTAAGTGGAAAGGAGGCCTAGCCAATGCAAACGATTGAGTTTAAACAGCTAGACGAGACATTATTTTATAAAAAGTTACCAAACGGATTAGATGTATATATTTTACCGAAGAAAGGTTTTTCAAAAACATTCGTTACTTTTACAACGAAATATGGTTCGATTGACCGTACCTTCGTCCCAATGGGGGAATCAGAGGCTATAACAGTTCCGGATGGGATTGCCCACTTTTTAGAGCACAAAATGTTCGAGAAGGAAGACGGGGATGTATTCCAACAATTTAGCGAAGCTGGAGCATCAGCGAATGCTTTCACTTCCTTTACTCGTACAGCTTATTTGTTCTCTGCAACAGATCATATTTATAAAAGTACAGAAACGTTATTGAATTTCGTTCAAGAGCCATATTTTACGGAACAAACGGTGAATAAAGAAAAAGGAATTATCGGTCAAGAAATTACGATGTACGATGATCAACCAGATTGGCGACTATATTTCGGTGCGATTGAAAATATGTACCATAATCATCCCGTTAAAATTGATATTGCTGGAACGATAGAATCGATCGATAAAATTACAGCAGAGCATTTATATACTTGCTACAACACGTTTTATCACCCATCCAACATGTTATTGTTTGTAGTTGGTGCCATCGATCCAACTGAAATGATGGCGTTTATTGAAAAAAATCAAAGTGAAAAGGAATTTCCAGAACCAACGCCGATTGAGCGTCACTTTGAAGAAGAACCAAAAGAAGTCGCGATTAAAGAACGCGAACTGACAATGGATGTTCAAAAACCAAAAGTATATGTAGGGTTAAAGGCGAAGGAAACAGAATTAAGCGGCGAGGAAATGCTTAAACATGAGCTATCGATTCAAATTGCATTAGAGTGTCTATTTGGTCGGGCATCAAACTTTTATACAGATGTATATGAAAATGGGTTAATCGATGAAACCTTTGCTTATGATTTCTCTTTAGAAAAAGGTTATGGCTTTGCATTAATCGGCTCTGACTCAAGTCAACCGGATCAGTTAGCGGAAAAAATTAAAAATGAAATAAACAATGCTCAGTCTAACTTAACGGCTGAAAAAATCGAGCGGGTAAAACGCAAAAAAATAGGTTTCTTCCTAAGAGCTCTTAATTCTATGGAATTTATCGCAAATCAATTTACCCGTTATAAATTTAATGAAATGAATTTATTTGATGCAGTACCTGTCATCGAAAAATTAACGGTTGATGATGTGTTACAAGCTTTCGAATCGATTCAAGGAGAGTCTCAGCAAACCGTATTTAAAGTTTTACCTTCAAGTGAGAGGAAAGAATAATGAAAAAATTCGCACTCGTAGTAGGAGCTTCTGGTGCGATTGGAAAGGCAATAGCTCAGCGACTAGCTAGTGATGGTTGGTCGCTCTATTTGCATTTCCATCAAAATCGTCAAGCATTGGAACAGTTAGTGGAACAGTTGAGATGTAACTTCCCAGAGCAAGAATTTATCGAAGTCCAATCGGATTTTTCAGAAGATAATGGAGCAGATATTCTTGCAACACAAATTTATTCATTACAAGCAATTGTTTTTGCAGGAGGTCATGCACTTTACGGTTTAATAGAAGATACGCCAGTGGAAGAAATGAATAAACTTTGGAAAGTGCATGTTCAAAACCCAATGCGTTTACTTGCGTTATTATCCAATAAGCTCCGTCAACATGATACAAGTTATGTTTTATTTATTGGATCAATTTGGGGAGAAGCTGGAGCTGCCTTTGAAACAGTTTATAGTGCTGTGAAAGGTGCCCAACATGCATTTGTTAAGTCCTATGCAAAAGAAGTAGCATACAATCGTATTTTAGTGAATGCCATCGCTCCTGGGCTGATTAAGACCGGAATGAATGCCCATTTAAATGAAGAAGAAAAAAGGAAAATCAATGAAGAAATACCTTTAGGAAGAGCTGGAGAAGTTGAAGAGGTCGCAAATCTAGTCAGTTTTTATTTAAGTGGACAGGCAAATTATGTTACTGGTCAAATTATTCGATTAAATGGAGGATGGTACATATAATTCTCCAATTTGCACATAATAAAATTGCAAAGGAGGAGGAGATATAAATGGCGCTATTAGAAAACTGGGAAAGATGGACATCATTTTTAGGCGAACAAGTTAATGAAGCCCAAGAAAAAGGTATGTCCAAACGTATGATTGAAAAATCAGCTGTACAAATCGGTGATTATTTAGCGAAAAACGTTGACCCTAAAAACGAACAAGAACGCGTACTATCCGACTTATGGGGAGTAGCTTCTGACGATGAAAAACATGCGCTTGCGAATTGTATTATTAAATTAGTACAAAATCATCGCATGCAGTAGTCAATATCATAAGTTTTTAGTGAAAAAAGCGAAGTGGCTTGTTTACTTATTAAGCCTAAAGTAGGCAAGCCTAATCCCGCTAATTTAGATATCATAAAACTCTCATCGTCTAATTTCTTCAAACTTCTCTTTAAGGAGGCTAGCCCTCCTTTTTTCTTATCTTGTTTTTTTCCTAAATTTCGACATTTTCATTGCCAGCATACTATTTTTTACATTATCATATATAAGTATAATAAATTTTAATATTTTAAGAGAAAATCATTACTTTCTAACTTTTCAATACATATAAAATCCGCTATGATGAAACTAATAAGAAAAATAATATTTTTCGTTGGTGAGGGGACGGTTTTTAGTGGGTGAATGGTATTTTGAATATGAGATCCAAGTAAATCGTCCAGGTTTATTAGGCGATATTGCATCACTCCTAGGTATGTTACGTGTGAATATTGTTTCAATTAATGGTGTAGATGAAGCAAGACGGGGAATGCTATTAAAAACAGAGAATGATGAAACGATTCAACGTTTCATTTCCATCGTTTCGACAATGGAAAACATTCATGTCACAAAATTTCGAGAGCCGAAAGTACGTGATCGTTTAGCTGTCCGTCATGGTCACTATATAGAACGGGATCAGGACGAAAGAAATACATTCCGCTTTGTACGAGATGAGCTAGGCATTTTAGTTGATTTTATGGCTGAATTATTTAAAAAGGACGGTCATAAATTAATTGGTATCCGAGGGATGCCACGAGTTGGGAAAACGGAATCAGTTGTAGCTGCTAGTGTTTGTGCCAACAAAAAATGGATATTCCTATCGTCTACGATGATTAAACAAACAATTCGTAATCAGCTAATTGGAGACGAATTTAATGCCAATAATATTTTTATTCTTGATGGAGCAGTCACACGAAGAACTACTGATGAACGTCATCAACAGCTTGTTCGAGAAGTGATGAGTGTACCTGCTATTAAAGTAATTGAACATCCTGATTTATTTGTACAAAACTCCCAATACAAAATTGAAGATTTTGACTATATTATTGAACTTCGTCATCATCCAGATGAAATCATTACGTATGAACTTGTTGAAAAAAATGAAATGAACATTCAAAACAACCCGTTTGGAGGTTTTGGAGGATTCGATTTTTAAACATTGTTCAAAAAAAGGATGTCTTTTTTTGGAACATTGTTTCATTTTGTTCGTTTAGTTAGTATGTTGACTACTAAGCGATAGTTGTCAGTCTAAAAGCATGTCAGAGGATTTTGCAAAAGACGAAATTGATTAGAAAAAAGTAGGTGTTTTTGTTGACAGAACTCGGAGCTCGCCTTAAAGAAGCGAGATTATCTAAAGGTTACAGTTTGGATGATCTTCAAGAAATTACAAAAATTCAAAAGCGGTATCTTGTCGCAATTGAAGAAGGAAATTATTCCATTATGCCTGGAAGCTTTTATGTTCGGGCATTCATTAAACAATATGCAGAGGCAGTTGGACTGGAAATAGAGGAACTTTTAGAGGAATTTAAACAAGAAATTCCAAACCAGCCAAAAGAAGAGGTTGCCCAGTCGATTTCCCAAAGTCCAACCCGGCGTAAATTAAATTCAAGATCGACTAGCAGGTTATTGGAAACGATGCCAAAAATCATCGTTGCGTTATTTATTATCGTTATTTTAGTAGCCATTTGGTTTTTATATCAACAAAAGGCTAAACAACCTGGCGAAGAAGAAGAAAATAATTCAGAAATCGAATATCAACAACAGGAGCCGACTCCTGTTGAGCCGGTAGAAGAGGAAGAGCAACCTGAAGAAACAGAACAACCAGTACAAGAAGAGCCAGAACAACCAACTCAAACGATTTCTTCTGGTACTATCGATGGAGAAACAACTACTTACGAACTTTCAGGAACAGATACGATGAATATTCGTATTGAAGTTTCAGGTGACACATGGGTTGGAATCCGTGATGAAGCTGGAAGTGAACAAATCGAAGACCGTGTATACAAAGCTGGGGAAGTAGTGGAATTCGATGCTACAGCAAATGCCTATGCTCGTATTCGATTAGGAGATTCTACCGTTGCTAAAGTTTTCATCAATGATGTAGAACTTCAATATGCACAAAAGATTACGACTCAAAATATTATCATTACATTACAACAAGAAGAACAATAGTCATCTTTATCAGATGACTATTTTCTTTCGAATGAAAGGTGTTAGCAAATGAACTTACCGAATAAGATTACAGTCTCGAGAATCTGTTTAATTCCAATCTTTGTGATTGTAATACTATTTGATTTTGACTGGGGAAAAATGGAGTTTTTAGGCGCAGAAATGCCAGTCAATCATTTTGTAGCAGCATTAATCTTTATTATCGCTTCTACTACTGACTGGATTGATGGTCATTTTGCACGGAAATATAATTTAGTTACTACCCTTGGGAAATTTCTTGACCCATTAGCAGATAAATTATTAGTAAGTGCTGCTTTTATTGTATTAGTAGATCTTCATATGGCTCCTGCTTGGATCATCATTATTATTTTAAGTCGAGAATTTGCTGTAACTGGTTTACGGGCAATTTTAGCGGGAGAAGGGGAAGTAGTAGCTGCAAGCCAATTAGGGAAAATTAAAACTTGGGCTCAAATTGTTGCTATCTCATCCCTTCTATTACACAATACAATTTTCACTTTAATGAACATACCTTTTGATATGATTGCCCTTTATGTGGCATTAATCTTTACAGTTTGGTCTGGTTGGGAATATTTCTATTTAAATCGTCGTGTCTTTGTAAACTCAAAATAAGTGAGGTTAAAACATGAATGCTGAAATAATAGCTGTTGGCTCAGAATTGTTACTAGGGCAAATCGCCAATACGAATGCAAAGTTTATTTCTACTCAATTATCTGAGCTCGGTATTAATGTGTTTTATCATACGGTTGTTGGAGATAACGGGGACCGTTTAAAAAGAGCTATTGAAATTGCGGAATCTCGAGCAGATTTAATTATTTTCTCAGGTGGCCTTGGTCCTACGAAAGACGATTTAACGAAAGAAACGATTGCTAACCACTTAGGATTACCTTTAGTATTCGATGATGTGGCACTATCTTATATTGAGCAATTTTTTGCCCAATGGGGACGCACGATGACTGAAAACAATCGTAAACAGGCGCTTATACTAGAAGGTAGCGAAGTATTAGCAAATCATCACGGAATGGCTCCCGGAATGCTTCTAGAAAAGGATGGACGTATATACATACTACTGCCAGGTCCACCGAAGGAAATTGAACCGATGTTCCAGTTCGAAGCGAAACCGAAACTTGCTGCTCGTTTAAATGAAGGTGGCATCATTCTTTCCCATGTTTTACGATTTTATGGGATTGGTGAAGCAGAATTGGAAGTACAAGTTCAAGATATTTTAGATAACCAAACCAATCCAACGGTTGCTCCCCTTGCTGGAGATGGAGAAGTTACACTACGAATTACCGCAAAAGCGGCTACAGAAGAGGAAGCTTGGCCATTAATTAGAGCGAAGGAAGCAGAAATTTTAGCTATTGTTGGGGAGTATCATTATGGGAATAATGACGACTCCTTAGCATCGAAAATTGTTGAAATGTTACTCCATCATAACTTAACGATTGCTGCAGCAGAAAGTTTAACTGCTGGTCTTTTCCAGTCTGAATTAGCGGAAATTCCAGGGGTAAGTGGAACATTAGTCGGTGGTATGGTGACGTATACTGAACAAGCAAAAGTTCAACAATTAGGTATCGAACAATCTTTACTTGATCAATACGGTGTTGTTAGTAGTGAATGTGCAGCTGCAATGGCATTAAAAGTTCGAGAAAAGTTTGGTACCGATATTGGCGTTGGACTAACAGGTGCAGCTGGGCCGGAACCTCATGGTGATCAGCCTGCGGGAACGATTTGGATAGGCTTTAGCATCGGTAATTCTGAACCAATTACCCGTAAGCTTCAACTTTTAGGTATGAGAAATTCTAATCGCATTCGCGCGGTCAAATTAGCTTATAGCTACTTAATGCGTTTGTTAGTTGAGAAAGGCTATGAAAAGATTTAATATAAGATAATATTTTTAATTGGGGAAAGTGAAATTTGAGCTATTTTAATAGCTCAAATTTTTATTTTGTTAAAAAACGAAAATATGTTCGCTTTTTTCTTGAAAGTTGTCTCAAAAAGAAGTATAGTAGAAATATAAGAAAGAGATAGAAATGGTCTGATATAGAATAAGGAGGAAATATTTTGAGTAATGATCGTAAAGCGGCCTTAGATATGGCGTTAAAACAAATTGAAAAGCAATTTGGTAAAGGTTCAGTTATGAAATTAGGCGAACAATCGGATCGTCAAATTTCCACATCTTCAAGCGGGTCCCTTGCCCTTGATGCAGCGTTAGGTGTTGGTGGATATCCCCGTGGACGTATTGTAGAAATTTATGGTCCTGAATCTTCAGGTAAAACAACTGTGGCGCTACATGCTATTGCTGAAATTCAAGCCCAAGGTGGACAAGCTGCATTTATCGATGCGGAGCATGCATTAGACCCAGTCTATGCACAAAAATTAGGTGTAAATATTGATGAATTATTACTTTCACAACCTGATACTGGTGAACAAGCACTAGAAATCGCTGAAGCATTAGTACGAAGTGGTGCCATTGACATTATCGTTATTGACTCTGTAGCAGCATTAGTACCGAAAGCTGAGATTGAAGGCGAAATGGGTGACTCACACATGGGTCTCCAAGCCCGCTTAATGTCTCAAGCATTACGTAAATTATCCGGTATTATTAATAAATCGAACACACTAGCGATCTTCATTAACCAAGTTCGTGAAAAAATCGGTGTTATGTTCGGTAACCCTGAAACAACGACTGGTGGACGTGCATTAAAATTCTACGCATCAATCCGTCTTGAAGTTCGTCGTGCTGAAACAATTAAACAAGGTACTGAAATGGTAGGGAACAAAACAAAAATTAAAGTAGTAAAAAATAAAGTAGCTCCTCCTTTCCGTACTGCTGAAGTTGATATTATGTACGGTGAAGGGATTTCGAAAGAAGGGGAAATCGTTGACCTTGGTGCAGAACTAGACATTATCCAAAAAAGCGGCTCTTGGTATGCTTATGGTGATGAACGTATAGGTCAAGGACGCGAAAATGCGAAAGCTTTCTTAAAAGCAAACCCTGAAATTCGTGATCACATTTCAAACAAAATTCGTGAATCCTTCGGCATGGCGGCAACATCCTATACAATTGGTGCCCATGATGAAGAAGAAGAAATGGATGAAGAATTAGCATTACTTTTAGATGAAGAATAATTAATCGTCAAATTAATTTTCTATATTAAAGTTGGAGGGAAAGTAATGTTTCCTCCAACTTTTTTTGTTAGTGAAATTTTTTGAAAATACTATTCGATGAAAAAATTTTTTAAAGCAGTCCATTATTCCCAACTGCTATTTTTTTATACCTACCTTTTCTCCTCAGAGTGAATACAATAAGATGAAATTGCCTAAAATAATAAGAAATATCTTAATTTTTAAGTATTTTATCGAAAGTGCTACATGGAATGAGGTAAAACTCTATCGAATTATCTAGTAGTCAAAAGGTCTCTACTTGCGGGAGTCCTTGACATAGCTGGGATGGACCTATACAATTAAAATTGTATAATTTCTAAATTATGAAATGAAATAGGCAGTATGTTGAAAACTAAGTTGCAATTCAATCATCAATAAAAACCGATTGAATAGGATAAAAACTTTCGTCAATGTATGAGCCGACTGAAAATGAAACGAATATAGCAAGAGGAGGTGTTCGAATGATGGAATACATTATCTCCGCTTTGCTTGGACTCATCGTCGGTGCCGCTGTTATCTATTTCTATATGAAAAAAGTGAACGAATCAAAAGTGAATGGTGCGAAACACTCAGCTGAGCTTATCATAGATGAAGCTAAGCGGGAAGCGGAAGCGCTTAAGAAAGAAGCACTACTTGAAGCAAAAGATGAAACTCACAAAATTCGAACTGAAGCAGAAAAAGACATCCGTGAACGCCGGTACGAGCTTCAGAAACAAGAAAACCGGTTATTGCAAAGAGAAGAAAATCTTGATCGCAAGGATGATGCTCTGAACAAGAGAGAATCAGGCTTAGAGCGTAAAGAAGAAGCTCTAGCTGAAAGACAACAGCATATTGAACAGATGGAAAGTAAAGTGGAAGAGTTAGTACGAGAACAAACGTCAGAGCTTGAACGCATCGCAGCTTTAACTCGAGAAGAAGCAAAAGACATCATTTTAAGACAAGTTGAAAATGAACTTTCAACAGATATCGCTGTCATGACGAAAGAAGCGGAAACACGTGCGAAAGAGGAATCTGACAAAAAAGCTCGTGAAATATTATCACTTGCACTACAACGTTTTGCAGCTGATCACGTTGCTGAAACAACCGTGTCCGTTGTAAACTTACCGAATGACGAGATGAAGGGCCGCATCATCGGTCGAGAAGGTCGTAACATTCGAACACTTGAAACACTTACTGGTATCGATTTAATTATTGATGATACACCAGAAGCGGTTATTTTATCTGGTTTCGATCCTATCCGTCGTGAAACAGCTCGTCTTGCCCTTGAAAAATTAGTACAAGATGGACGTATTCACCCGGCTCGAATCGAAGAAATGGTTGAAAAATCCCGTCGTGAAATGGATGAACAAATTCGTGAAACTGGAGAACAAACGATCTTCGAAGTGGGTATTCACAATTTACATCCAGATTTAATGAAGATCTTAGGTCGTATGAAATATCGTACAAGCTATGGTCAAAATGTGTTAAAACATTCCATCGAAGTAGCACATTTAGCAGGACTCCTGGCAGCTGAGCTTGGAGAAGACGTAACATTAGCAAAACGGGCAGGATTACTTCATGATATTGGGAAAGCTATTGACCATGAAGTGGAAGGTAGTCACGTGGAAATTGGTGTTGAGCTTGCTTCTAAATATAAGGAGCACCCAGTTGTAATTAACAGTATCGCATCTCACCATGGTGACACAGAAGCAACGTCAGTTATTGCGGTTATTGTGGCAGCTGCGGATGCTTTATCAGCAGCAAGACCTGGTGCCCGTAGTGAAACCCTTGAAAACTACATTCGCCGTTTAGAAAAACTAGAAGAAATTTCTGAAGGTTATGATGGCGTAGAAAAGTCATACGCAATCCAAGCAGGCCGTGAAATTCGTATTATCGTACAACCAGAGAAGATTGATGATCTTGCTTCCCACCGTTTAGCACGCGATATTCGCAAACGAATTGAAGAAGAATTAGATTATCCTGGTCATATAAAAGTGACGGTTATTCGTGAAACACGAGCAGTCGAATATGCAAAATAAATGAAAAGGAGCTTCCGTTTTGGGGGCTCCCTTTTTCTTTTGGATGAAAATTTCTATATAATCTAGTTAGACAATTTAAAAAGGCTCTATAATATTTGTTGGGGTTTAAAAAAATTTCATAAATAAAAAAGCACGTAATCACCGATTTCTATATACTTGAATTGTCGAGAAACAAGCAATGAAAGGTGATACGTGCAAATGAATTTTAACATGAATATTCCAGGATTAAAAGGTGTAACTGTTCATAAGGTGGAGGAGATGGGGGAACGTATTGTTCTACACGTTTCCATACCAAAAAAAGAACATCAATGTCCAGCATGCAAGAATATAACATCAAAAGTCCATGATTATCGAATTCAAAAAATTAATCATTTAAAATGGTTTGAACGATTAACCGTCCTTTTTTATAAACGTCGTCGTTATGTATGCCAATGTGGGAAACGTTTTTCAGAAAAATCCCCTTTCGTGGATAAATATCAACGTTTCTCGAAAGAATGGAATCAAGTTGTACGAATCCGTTCAATAAAGGCAAAAACATTTAAAGAAGCAGCTGAAGTACTTGGTACATCAAGCTCAACAGTGATTCGTCGCTTTAAAGAAGTAGTAAAGGAACAATTAAATGAAGGGGTTCATTTACCAAAATGTATCGCGATTGATGAATATAAAGCAGATACCGATGCGGGAACTTATCAATTAATTATTGCCAATGCGGAAACACATGAACCAATTGATATTTTACCAAATCGTAGAAAAGAAACCATTAAGGATTACTTGATGAAATACGGTGCAGATGTAGAAATTGTGGTTATGGACATGAATCCAAGCTTTAAAGCAGCAGTTAGGAAGGCGTTAAATCGCCCGATTATTATTGCGGATCGCTTTCATTATTGTCGTTATATTTACTGGGCACTAGATGAAGTACGTCGAAATGTTCAAAAAGAATGGCATGCATATGATCGAAAGAAATGTAAGAAAATGCGTCATGTACTATATAAACGATTTGATAAGTTAACAGAAACGAATCGTTGGTACTTAAATCGTTACATAGGAATGTCGAAGGAACTAAAGCAAGCCTATGAATTAAAAGAAGCTTACTGCGAATGGTTTGATTGGGCAAAAACTTCAAATGATTTGATAGAAATAAAAAAAAGATTAGAAGCCTTTTACCGAAAGGTAGAAAAAGCAAATATTCCGGCATTTTTAAAGGCCATTCAAACGCTAAAAAATTGGCAAGTTGAAATTTTAAATAGTTTAAGTTTTGGATATTCAAATGGTTTTTTAGAAGGAATTAATAATAAATCAAAAGTTTTGAAGCGTAATGCTTATGGTTTTAGAAGCTATGAACACTTTAAAGCGAAAATTTTATTAAATAATTTATCTAAGAAAATTGGGATTCATTTAGGATAATCGGGGTGCCGTGTAATATCACTTCACCCCAACATTTGACATAGAACCTTTAAAAAACATTAAAAAAGGGGTTGCAAAAAGAGTAGCCAATCGATAAAAAATAATATATGCTACATTTAGCACTAGTTAATTAGCAACATATGGAGATTTAAAAGGAGGCATAAAGGTGGTAAAAGAAAAACGCACAGACAAAGTGAAGTCAAAAAAACGAAAAGTGCTGAAGTGGGTTGGTATTACGTTAGGACTTTTCATTTTGGCAGTAGCTGGTCTGGTGGCAAAAGTATACTTTGATGCAAAGAATACTGTCGATAAAGTATATGAAGAACTAGATAAATCTGAACTTCGAGAAGTAAACGTCAATGTGGAAGAACAAGAACCGATTTCGATATTGTTACTTGGGGTAGATGAACGTGAAGGTGACTCTGGTCGTTCGGATACGATGATTGTTGTAACAGTTAATCCGGAAACGAAAGATTCTAAAATGTTAAGTATACCACGTGATACATATACAGAAATTGAAGGACATGGAATGGATAAAATCAATCATGCATTTGCTTATGGTGGTATTGAATTATCCCGTAAAACGGTAGAAAATTTATTAGAAATTCCAATTGATTATGTTGTACAAGTAAATATGGAAAGTTTTAAAGACATCATTGATGCCGTTGGTGGTATTACGATAGATAACACCCTTGCCTTTGAATATGGCGGTTCGAACTTCCCTGAAGGAACCATTACTTTAGATGGAGATAGTGCATTAAATTATGTTCGAATGAGATATGAAGATCCGGAAGGAGACTTTGGTAGACAAAATCGTCAGAAAAAAGTGATTCAAGGAATTGCTTCTTCAGCAGTAAGCGTTGATACAGCATTGAACTATAAATCCATTTTCGAATCAATTGAGGATAATGTGCGTGTCAATGCATCTTATGATGAATTAATGACGATGCAAAAAAATTACAAAAATAGTTTCGGTAATATTGAGCAACTATATATAAATGACGGTAATGGTACAAAAATTGATGGGATTTATTATTATATACCTGATGAAACACAATTAGAAACTGTTAAATCAACATTAAAAACTCATCTAGAATTAAACTCATAGAAATTGATAAAACTCTTTTGAATTCATTTCAAAAGAGTTTTTATTTTAATAGTGATTATTATAGATTTCACAAGCATATAATAATAGAAAGATACGATATTCTACTATTACGTTCGTTATTTTAATAGATAAGTTTAAGTGAGATTCATAAAAAGCTGGCAAAATCTATTTACTAATTGAATTAAAAGTAAAAAGATAACGTATCTTAAAAGTATAAAATCGATGAAAAATTTTCGGAATAGGTGATCATGTTGGTTCAACATAAAGGATTAGTAATGCGGGAAATCCGATTGGACGAAATGGGCCAATCCATTGATTTATTGAACTATGTTTTTCAAATGTCCATGTCCATAAAAAAAGACCGGCGTTTTGTTAGTGAAAAGAGTCGACAATTTCATGTCGGACACGCCCTTGGTTGGTTTGATGGAGATCAATTAGTATCTCAAATTTTAAGTCTCCCGTTTCAAGTAAATATTTATGGAGTCGCCTATGAAATGGGAGGAATAACCGCAATCGGTACGTATCCAGAGTATTCAAAACAAGGTTTAATGGATCAGCTAATTAAAGAAACATTAACGGTTATGCGTAATGATAATCGTTATATTTCTTATTTATTCCCCTTTTCGATTCCCTATTATCGGAAAAAGGGCTGGGAAATTATGAGTGATATTGTGGAATTTCAAGTGAAAGATACCCAATTCCCAAATTATAAAGAAGTAGCTGGTCAAATTCGACGAGTAGACACACTAGATGAAGATGTTTTACATGTTTATGAAAAATATGCCTCCCATGCCCACGGAGCGATGATTCGAAATTCAATTGCTTGGAATGAAAAATTTCATGAAGATTATTGGGAAGAAAAATTTATTGATTCCAATGTGCATCTTCAAGCAGCTGTTTACTATGATGAGGAAAATAAACCGCAAGGCTATATGTTTTATCGCATTATGGAAGAAAACTTTTATATAGATGAAATTATTTATTTACAAGAAGAAGCAAGAAAAGGATTATGGAATTTTGTATCAGCCCATAAATCAATGGTATACAATGCCTATGGAAAAACAGCTGGTAATGAGCCGGTTGCCTTTTTACTAGAAGATAGTGAAATCATTCAAAAGGTTTCACCATACTTTATGGCTAGAATTGTGGATGTGCTAAAATTTCTTGAACGTTATCCTTTTGATGAACCTAATTTCCATATTCGATTCCATATTAGCGATCCATTAGTGGAATGGAATAATGGCATTTATGATATTGTCTCAGAAAACTGGAAAGTAAAAATATCTACAGTCGACGAAAATGATCGTGAAGATATAACCGTTGAAATGTCGATCCAAACGGTAACTACGATGCTACTCGGATATAAACGGCCTAAATATCTTCAAAAGATTGAACGGTTGAAAGGTGCAGATGACACTATCGCGGTTTTGGAAGATGTACTTCCCGTAGGAATTCCAACATTTATAGATTATTTCTAAAAAAGTAGTCCAAAGAAATGGACTACTTTTTTAAAAGCTATTATATGGCTAAGTATTATTATATTTATTCAACAAGAATCAAATTAATTGAAAAAAATGTATGAAATAGTACTTTATTTATTCAATAGAAAATAAATATAAATAGGATAATATAAAATTGCTAGTTTAGGGGAGATGGCCTAATTGGAAGAAACGATAAGTTTACAAGATATTTTAAAAGTGATTAAAAAACGATTATTTTTAATAGTTTCGTTAACGATTATTTCCGTTATTATTGCATCCGTCGTTAGTTATTTTATTTTGACGCCAGTCTATCAAGCCTCCACTCAAATTCTAGTCAATGAACAAAAAAGTGAAACAGAATCAATTCAAAGTCAAGAAATACAAGCAAACTTGCAATTGATCAATACGTATAATGAAATTATAAAAAGTCCCGTCATCCTAGATAAAGTCATAGAACGGTTGGATTTAAATCAAACGACACCCCAATTATCTGAACAAATTTCTGTATCAAATGTTGAAGAATCTCAAGTTATTAGTATAAGTGTTGAAGACGAACAATATTTCGAAGCAGTCAATATTGCGAATACAATTGCTGAAGTATTTCAAGAGGAAATTCCTGTTTTAATGAATGCTAACAACGTTACCATTTTATCTCCTGCTGTCCATCTTGAAAATCCAAGTCATGTAAAACCAAATGAATTAATGAATATTGCTATTGCGACAATGATCGGTTTACTAGTTGGAGTCGGACTTGCTTTCCTACGTGAATATTTAGATACGACAATTAAAACTGAACAAGATGCAGAAGAACTATTAGGAATTCCTATTATCGGTATTGTAAGCCCAATCCCTGAAAAGGAATTAAATAAACGTCCCTATTCCCCAAATTCAGAATTAAGTCGTAGTAAAAGTAGGAGGGAAAAACTTGTTTAGGAAAAAAAGAAGAAGGAATACGATGGCAAGAAAGGTTATTGTAAAGGAAAATCCGAAATCCGTTATAGCTGAACAATATCGAACGATTCGTACAAACATAAATTTTTCCATGCCCGATAAAGACTTTAAAACGATTCTTGTTACTTCAGCTGGGCCGAGTGAAGGGAAATCAACGACAGCTGCAAATATTGCAGGGGTTTTTTCTGGCGAGGACAAGCGAATTATTTTAGTCGATGCGGATATGCGAAAACCTACATCCCACCATACATTTAAAGTTTCAAATATCTATGGATTATCTGGAGTGCTAACTAGACAGTGTGAATTAAGTGATGCAATCCAACAAACGGATATACAAGGACTTTACGTACTTCCGAGTGGTGCAATCCCTCCTAATCCTGCTGAATTGTTAGATTCGAATCGCATGAATCAATTACTTGAAACGTTGAAGAGTCAGTTTGATTTAATTATTTTTGATACACCTCCAATTTTGACTGTTACCGATTCACAAATATTATCAAATAAATGTGATGCGACGATTTTAGTTATTAATTCTGGAAAAACAGAAAAGGAAATGGCCGTTAAGGCAAAGGAAATGCTAACCTTATCAAAGGCGAATATGATCGGAGTTGTATTAAATAATTTCACTATTGAAAAGAATCACTATTTCTACTATCAATAATATAGAAAAGCAAAATTAGTTAAATTTCAGATTAAGAGGTATTTCCTAGCTTTCGATGGATACCTCTTTTCAAAAACTTTTTAAGTAGGTGTATTTGAATGATTGATATTCATAGCCATATTTTATTTAACGTTGATGATGGACCTGGAATTTTCCAACAATCAATTGATATGTTAGAAGCTGCTACAAAGGAAGGGATTTCTGACATTATCTCCACATCCCATACGTGTCATCCCCAATATCATGTTTCTGCTGAACTAGTTAAACTGCAAGTACATGAACTACAAAACGAATTACATCGACGCCATATCCCCCTTTCAATCCACCTCGGTCACGAAGTTCGTTTATGTGAAGATATCATTAATTTAGTAAAGGAGAAGGAAATTTTATCTTTGGCCGATTCGAACTATTTACTTCTAGAATTACCATCCAATCATATCCCCCACTATACAAAAAATATCATTCACGAATTACACAAAATAGGGATTATACCTATCATTGCTCATCCAGAACGGAATAAAGCTATCGCACAAAAGCCTGAACGACTTGAGCGATTAATTCGAGAGGGTGCAGCAGCTCAAATAACGGCTGGAAGTATTGTCGGTCATTTTGGACGTACCATTCAAAAATTATCAATGGAGCTTATGAAAGCAAATTTAGTTCATACTTATGGTTCAGATGCTCATCATGTAAAAAGGAGACCGTTTCTTTTTAAACAAGGTCTTTTTTATTTAGAAAAGCATAAACTTTTAGATTTAGTAGACCTTTTTATGGAAAATAACAAAAGAATTATAGGAAATGACTCGTTAATTATGTATGAACCAGACGTTTCTTCGAAGAAAAAGCGGAGTCTTTTTACCTTTTAACTAGATATATTGTCTTATTGTTAATTTTCATTAATTCAAAAAACATAATTAAATAAGTCTATTTGTTCAGAGTGATTGAATGAAATATTTAATTTTATAAATTGAACGGTACAATTTATTTCAAAAATACTCTTTGTTATTATTTTAGATGGTATATTGTACTTATAAATTTCATATAAAGTATAGGAAATCACTTTCCTAGAAGTAATACCTGTTCTGAACTTCTAGTGGATGTAGGAAGATAGTCTTAAAAAATGGTTGAAGCTTTGGTGAAATTTTAATAGACAGTAGAAATTGACATTCTGCTTTCTCTTTTTTTAATAGAAATTGTTAATTTTTTCTATATAAGGATGTTTATTTCCAGATAGGGGATGGATTAGATTGGCTCAATTACTATTAACGACAATTATCAATGAACGATTTTTAAATTTAGATGTATCTCATTATGCTTCATCAGTTTCCGTGATACATCAACATTTAGAAGAAGCTGATAACGAACCAATAGGTTGGTTAAATGGACCGTTACTCATGGATGAGGAGTATTTAAATTCCATTTTAACGGTTTCAGATGAAATTAAAAAACGGGCAGATGTATTAGTAGTAATTGGGATTGGTGGTTCTTATTTAGGGGCTAAGGCAGTGCAAGAAGCGCTTTCTCCTTATTTTAAACATCACGAAAAGGGAATTGACGTCATATATGTAGGATTTAACTTAAGCGGGGCTTATATGAATCAATTAATTGAAAGTCTATATGACAAAGAATTTTATATTAATGTCATTTCAAAGTCAGGGTCTACGATGGAATCTTCCCTTGCTTTCCGAGTTCTTCGTCAATATGCAGAAGAGCGTTATAAAGAGGAGGCAAAAAACCGAATTATTGTCACAACAGATCCGGAAAATAGTCTACTAAAAGTGATAGCTGAAAACAATGGTTATCGTAAGTTTGATATCCCTTCCAATGTAGGTGGACGTTACTCACTCTTAACTTCTGTAGGGTTATTACCTATTGCAGTTGCAGGAATAAATATTTGCGAACTACTAGAAGGAGCAAAAAAGGCGGCAATTGATTTGAAAGATAGTAGCCCAGAAAAAAATGAGGCATACCGTTATGCCGTTATTCGTCATGCTTTATACACCAAAGGTTATCGCATTGAGTTATTAGCATCCTTCGAACCAGCTCTTACTTCGATACATGAATGGTGGAAGCAATTATTTGGAGAAAGTGAAGGGAAAAATAAAAAAGGATTATTTCCTGCTTCGGTAAATTATTCAACGGATTTACATTCATTAGGTCAATTTGTTCAAGATGGCAGTCCATTACTTTTTGAAACATTTCTTCATTTTAAAGAGATTTCAGATGATTACTACATCCCGTATAAGACATTAAATGATGACTATTTAAATTTTTTAAGTAACCGTACATTTAATGAAATCAATTCAATTTCAAAACAAGGTACAGTCCTTGCCCATGCAGAAGGGGGCGTACCAATCATACAAATAGAAGTAGATCGTCTTGATGCTTTTCACGTGGGGTATGTTATTTACTTTTTTATGAAGGCATGTGCGATGAGTGCTTATTTATTAGATGTTTATCCATTCGATCAACCAGGTGTAGAAGCTTATAAGAAAAAAATTACCCAGCTCTTAATCGAAGAAAGCATTATCCATTAACTTTATTTTTTACTGAAGGGGAGACCTACGAATGAAAAAAGTTAAAAAAGCTATTATACCTGCTGCCGGCTTAGGTACACGTTTTTTACCAGCGACAAAAGCGATGCCAAAGGAAATGCTTCCGATTGTAGACCGACCAACGATTGAGTTTATCGTGGAAGAAGCGATTCAATCGGGGATTGAGGAAATTATTATTGTGACAGGTAAAGGGAAACGGGCAATTGAGGACCATTTCGATCGAAATATGGAATTAGAAGAAAACCTTTTAAAAAAAGGGAAAGTAGATGTTTTAGAAAAAGTGAATCAGTCCTCCCAAATTGAAATTCATTATATACGACAAAAAGAGCCAAAAGGACTTGGACATGCCATTTGGTGTGCTCGGAAATTTATAGGGAACGAACCTTTCGCAATACTACTTGGGGATGACATTGTACAATGGGATATTCCTTGTACAAAACAGTTAATAGCCCAATACGAACAAATTCAATCATCTGTGATTGGTATTCAACAAGTTTCCGATAAAGAAACGAATCGTTACGGAATTATTGATCCAATTAGTCAATTCGATCGATTATATAAAGTAAATCAATTTGTTGAAAAACCGCCACTAGGTACAGCGCCTTCCAACTTAGCCATTATGGGAAGATATATTTTAACTCCTGAAATTTTCCAATTTTTAGAAAATCAAGAAGCTGGTACAGGTGGGGAAATTCAATTAACGGATGCTATTCAAAAATTAAATGAAATTCAACCTGTTTATGGTTATGAGTTTGATGGTGTCCGTTATGATGTTGGAGAAAAACTTGGATTTATTCGTACAACTTTGGAATTTGCATTGAACAGTAAAGAGATTGGACCACAGGTAGAACAATTATTAAAAGAAATATTAATGAAAAGATTCTATACACAAGTTCAATAGATTAGGACGTTTAATGAACATCTAGTAATAGGAAAAATAGATAGTAGTAAAACCTTTAAAACTAAATGCGCTAATTTATGATTGAGAGATGGTGAATCATATTGTCTGTCACAACTACAAATGAACAGGCTACAAGAAAAAAGGGAAGGGAGCAGAATAGTCCGGTTATATTGAAAGAACATAAAGGATATTTAATCAGTAAGCGAATTATGGATATTATTGGTTCCTTACTTGGAATGATTATACTAATTCCTGTTTTTATACTTATTACGGTACTTATTAAATTAGAAAATCGAAATGGTCCAGTTTTCTTTAAGCAAGTTCGTGTCGGTAGAAACGGAAAGGAATTTACAATTTACAAATTTCGTTCCATGATCTCCAATGCAGAAGAGTTAAAAATGTTATTACTAGAACAAAACGATATAAAGGATGGACCTGTATTTAAAATGAAAGAGGATCCAAGGGTTACGAGGATTGGGAAGTTTATTCGGAAAACAAGTCTTGATGAACTTCCCCAATTAATCAATGTGCTAAAAGGGGATATGAGTCTAGTCGGACCAAGGCCCCCCCTTCCAGAGGAAGTAGCCCAATATTCTAACTATGAAAAACAAAGGCTAAAGGTAACTCCAGGATTAACGTGTTATTGGCAAGTGAGTGGTAGAAGTAATATCGGCTTTGATGAATGGGTTCGACTGGATTTGAAATATATGGAAGAACGAAATATGATCATTGATCTAAAATTAATATTCAAAACCGTATTCGTTTTATTAGGATCAAAGGATGCGTACTAAAGGGTAATCCACTTTATTGTACAAAGGAATAGGCGTTTTTCTAAAAATACATATACGAAAGCAATGTATTTTTTCGCTAGTAGCTTTAACCGCAATTAAGTAATAATGATATCGAATTAAAAGGGATTAGGAAATGATTTTAATCGTAGGTGGCGCAGGTTATATTGGTAGTCATGTTGTAAAAGAATTAGTGAAAGAAGAACAAGTTGTTGTTTTAGATAACCTTTCAACCGGTCATATCGAAGCGGTTGACGAAAAGGTAACTTTTATCCACGGGGATTTAGGAAATGAAGCGGATTTACGTACTCTTTTTTCCGAATATGCTTTTAATGGAGTAATGCATTTTGCGGCAAATAGTTTAGTAGGAGAATCGGTTAGTAATCCCCAAAAATATTACGCTAATAATATTGTATCTACCCTTACTCTGCTGGAAGTTATGCTCGATAATAACGTGAACAATTTTATTTTTTCTTCCACAGCTGCTACCTATGGTATTCCGAAAGTGGAAATAATTAATGAATCGGTCGAAACAAATCCAATCAATCCTTATGGGAAATCCAAACTTATGGTGGAACAAATTCTAGAAGATTATGCTGCGGCCTATGGGTTAAATTATGTTACATTGAGGTATTTTAATGCAGCCGGTGCAGATGAAACTGCAGAAATTGGTGAAAGTCATAATCCAGAAACCCATCTTATTCCGATCGTGTTGCAACATTTAGCTGGATTAAGAGAGCAAGTATCAATTTTTGGTAATGATTATGACACACCAGATGGGACATGTATTCGTGATTATATACATGTTACAGACCTTGCAAAAGCTCATATAGTAGCTCTTCAATCATTAATAGATGGAAAAATAAAACGGCGACCTACAATCTAGGGAATGGATTAGGTTACTCGGTAAAAGAAGTGATTGAAATTTGTGAATATGTGACAGGGTTGAAAGCAAACGTGGAAATGACAAAACGGAGAAGGGGTGATCCAGCACGATTAGTTGCCTCTTCAAATAAAATTTATGAAGAGCTCGGTTGGAAAGCAGAGAGAAATTTAGAACAAATTATTCAAAGTGCTTGGAAATGGCATCAACATCCAAAGTATTAAACATTTACGAACTCGGCTAAGAATGTGGCCGAGTCTTCTTTATAAGTATAGTAAAGAAGACTTTTTATACTATCATTCAACATGATAAAAGGAAGGTATCTCAATGAAAGTAATCTTTACGAAATGGAAGTCTCAAAAATTACCAAACGATTTGTGGGAAGAATTGAATGCGATTTCTGAAGATGAGAAAAAAATGGAAGATCGTTTCTATCAATATGTTTCCTTTGGTACAGGAGGCATGCGCGGTTTAATTGGTGCTGGAACGAATCGCATAAATATTTATACGATACGTCGCGTGTCGGATGGATTGGCCCGTTATATTGAATCCAAAGGAAATGAGGCAAAAAAACGTGGTGTAGTAATAGCCTATGATACGCGTCTTTTTTCAAAAGAATTTGCCATCGAAACAGCTTGTGTACTGGGCGCCCATGGGATAAATTCCTATATTTATAAGGAACCAAGACCAACACCACAGCTTTCCTTTACGGTTCGGGAATTGAACGCCTTTGCAGGAGTAGTCATTACAGCCAGTCATAATCCGAAACAATACAATGGTTTCAAAGTGTACGGAGAAGACGGTGCTCAACTTGTACCATCAGGTGCCGAAGCCATCATTAAATCGATGGAGCAAATTGAAGATATTTTTGACATCGCAGTTTGGGACTTGAAGTTATTAGAAATGGAAGGGTTAGTCCAATGGATATTAGAAGACTTTGATGCAAAATATATTGAAAAGCTATTAACGGTAAAAGATCGGGACAATATTGATCGAAATATAAACATTGTTTATAGCCCGTTGCATGGAACGGGATTAGTCCCTGTTATAGAAGGATTGAAACAGCTTGGATTTCATAATGTCCATGTAGTAGAACAGCAAGCCTCTCCAGATGGTCACTTCCCAACGTTAGAATACCCGAATCCAGAAGAACCGGCTGCATTTGACTTGGCGATGCAATTAGGAGAAAAAGTTGGGGCAACAATTTTATTCGCAACAGATCCGGATGCGGACCGAATCGGGGTTGCTGTTCGTAACGGGGAACAATATGAACTATTAACTGGCAATCAATTAGGGGCACTGCTATTACATTATATTTTACAAAACCAATTTGAAAATAGAACGCTGCCTTCTAATGGAGCTATCATTAAAACCATTGTAACGTCAGAACTTGGCGCTAAAATTGCATCAAAATATCACATCAATACGATTAATACATTAACTGGCTTCAAATTTATTGCTGAAAAAATAGAAGAATTTGAACAAACGAAACAACATACTTATTTATTTGGTTATGAAGAAAGTTATGGCTATTTAATGAAAACTTTTGTTCGAGATAAGGACGCGGTTCAAATCGCATTGAAAGTTGCGGAAATGGCTGCTTATTATGAATTGCACGGAAAGACGTTGTTGGATGTTTTAAATGACTTGTTTAAACAATTCGGATATCATCAAGAAGCCCTTGTATCCAAAGTGTTCGAAGGAAAAGACGGTCAAGAAAAAATGAAAGCTATTTTAAATGACTTTCGAAAATATCCACCTACTGAAATTGGCGGGATACCTGTTATAAGAGTAGAAGATTATTTAACTAGTGTTACGATAAATGCAGATGGGTCCATTGAAGATATTCTTTTACCGAAGGAAAATGTATTAAAGTTTGTATTAAACAATGATTCATGGGTTGCTATCCGTCCTTCCGGGACAGAACCTAAGTGTAAGTTTTACTTCGGTGTTGTGGCCACTTCTAAAATGGAAGCGGAAAAACAGTTAGACCAATTAAAAAAATTCTTTACAACATCACGCCTTCCAATTTAGGAAGGCTTTTTATTTTTGCTTCTGTTTTCCTTTAATAATCGAATAATATGAACATAGGATGAATAGGTTACATCGAACTAATTTGGAGGTGTAATCAATAAAAAAATGAAACTTTATTATTGGTTATAAAGTATATATAATTGGTTTAGAAAATAGGAGGCAAGTAAATTGAAAAACACAAATATTTTACGTAAAGTCTTGAAGCATTTTGCTATTATGTGGCTTTTAACAGGGGTTGGATTCTTTGTTGGTAGTGTGTTACCACCAACTGTTCTATTACCTGTATCCATCATTACCATTTTACTATTAATTATCGCAATCTTTGTTCGAAACATTCGAATGATGAATACAATTCTATATTGTATCCCATTTTTAGTAGGGATTACGTTTTTCTGGAGTACGCAATTCTACATCGATCAATTAGGTATGGAAACCGTACTTATTACTCTAATTGGTACAATAGTAATCTTCGCCATTCTAGGGTTTATTGGTAGTGTTACAAAATCCGATTTGTCTGGGTGGGGTGGATATCTATTTGGAATTCTATTAGTTGCGATTTTAGTTTCCATCGTTTTCTTCTTCTTTACGCCGTCTAACTTCATATTATTGCTTTTAGCAGCAGTCATTATTTTAATTTTCGTCTTATATACAATTTACGATTTTAATCGAATTGCAAAAGGGCATGTTTCAGAAGAGGATGTTGTAAGCTCGGCATTAGATTTATATTTAGATTTCATTAACCTATTCTTAAATATTTTAGAACTGATTTGGAGAATAAGAGAAGAGTTTAAATAATTACGTAGTAGCAAAATGATAAGAGTGAGGACACCTAATAGATTCGTTAGGTGTCTTTTTTTGTGATGATAGGGCTCAATTAAACAAGTAATCTAGCACAACTGAATGTAGTTAAATTATGGAAAATACTTTTGCTATATAGTATAATTACCTTAATTTACTATAATTGTAGAGTAACATATTTTAAAATCATCCTTTTTGTTTCCCATGATTAACGGATGAACATGGGAACATTATTAATGAAAATAATAAGGGAATGAGTTTAGTGGAGAACATTCATGTCAAAGATAAAAGTCGATATTGATAGAGTTAATGATTTGACCCCTAGCTTTTCACAAGTTGCCACAAAAGTATCGAATACTACAGACAATGTTGCATCCATCCGATCTCAAATCGATTACCGTATTAAAGCACGACATGGCATCGGTGATCAATTGTACAAAATATCGAATGAATTACAAACGATTGAAAAGAATATGAAGAAGTTAGTATCCTTCCTTCAAAATTCGATGGATAAGTATGCAGCTGCTGAAGAGAAAATTGCTAGGCAAGTTCCTATGTTACCTAATGTGATAGGAAAAAATAACATAACTATTGATGCAAATGGTAAAATACAAGTGATGGATGAATACGCCCAATTTAATACTAATAGAGCCATTGATCCAAATACCGGTGAATATTTATTTACATATGAAGGTCAAAGGCAAGTATTGGGGGGAAATAGTTCTGGTACACCAGATGCTATTTCTCAATTAGTAAATTCAGTAGATGATTTATTATATGAAATCTTTCTAAGTGATATAGTTACTCTTTTTGACCCAAGCGCTTCAGATTCTGAAAGAGCCATAGCAAGAGCTTCTATGACTCCGCTGGGTAAAGCGATAAAAGTTATAAAAGGAGCAAAAGTCGCGAAGGATGTGCTCGATAATTCAGAAGACATTGCAAAAACTGTGGATAAAGCAGAAAATATTAAGAACCTCTCAAAATCTGTAGATAAGACGAAAGAGATACAAGATAAAACAATTTCTGATTTAGAAGTAAAACAACTAGGGGAATACATAAAGGATCTTGAGAAGAAGCAGGTAGATAAGGGGACGGGTGAAGAGTATAAAAACTATAAAGCTGTGGAATATACTGGAACAACAAAGGTTAATGGAGAAGAAAGAGATATTAGCAGACGGGTTTTTCAAAGGATTGATATCGATTATAAGAGAATCGATCCTGATACTGGCATGACAAATTTTCAATTAATGAAAAAAGGAAGAGCACCAATTTGGAAAGATGGAACGGTTATAGAGCTTCATCATTTAATCCAAAGAGAGCCAGGATCAATGGTAGAAATTCCTGCAAGTATGCATGATGAATATAATAAAATTTTGCATGGTTTGGTGGAGAATGGTGGGAGCTTTAGAAATGACCCTGTATTAAAAAAGCAATATGACAACTTTAGAAGTAAATATTGGAGATGGAGAGCTAAGCAAATAGATAAAAGTGAATTGTAAAAGGAGGAACCTTGATTGGATAAAGAGGAATTAATAAACTTTATTAATGAACATAAGGAACCAGATGACTTTACAGGTGGAGTAGATGAAAGTCAAATTAATTCAATCCAAAATGAGCTAGGGGTGGAATTACCAGAAAGTTATAAGTGGTTTTTAACTACCTATGGTTCTGGTGGGTTATTTGGAGTTGATATTTTAGGAGTGGCTAAGTCAAATAGAGCTCCTGTTGTTGTTAATACAAAGAGATATAGAGATTTAGGAATGGACAAGGATTTAGTAGTTATTGAAGATGCTGGAGAATATGCTTATTGTCTATATATCAGTGAAATGGAGAATAATGAGTGCCCGGTAATAGCGTGGAATAGACCAGGGGGACTTGATGACTACAATACAGCAAAGGATTTTTATGAGTTTTTATCACAAAGGTTGTTGGATGCAAAAGAAGCATGGGAAGAAGATTATTAAGATAGATAAATAGAAAGAAATTATAAATGAGATTGCTGAAAATTAAAAACTCTTGATGGTTGTGGTACTGACCATCATTTTTGAGACAATAAGAAAACACCCTACTTTACAGTTAGTTGACGGTATTTAACCGGCGATTGGCTGTTTAGTTTCGTTTGAATACGGATATTGTTATAATATTTTATATAGTTTTCGACGATTTGGATCACATGCGCATTCGTTGTGCGATTGATTCCGTCGAGATAGAACGTTTCAGACTTTAGCGAGGAGTGAAACGTTTCAATTGGAGAATTATCAGCGGGCGTGCCTTTACGAGACATGCTCATGGTAATTCTTTTTTCTTTTACTGCCTTTTGATAGTCATAGGACGTATATACAGAACCTTGATCGCTATGCAGGATACAGCCTTCAGGTAATTCTGGTAGCTGATTTAATGTATCTAAAACAAACTCTGTATCTTGAGTAAATCCGATTGTACGCGCTACAATCTCGCCATTAAAGACATCTAGAATACTTGAAAGATACATCATTGATTGACCAAAAGGCAAGTAGGTAATATCTGTTACTAACTTTTCAAATGGTGCTTCCGCTGTAAATTCACGATTTAATAAATTCGGTGCGACGTATGCTGGTTGTCCAGTGCGTTTACGTTTCTTCACTTTTACTCGACACTGCCAACCATATTTTTGCATTACTTTTTGTACTGTATTTTCACTTATCGGTTCTCCATAAATGCTTGTGATTTTTCGGTATCCGTATCGATATTTATGAAGTTTACACAACTCACCCATTCTCTTATCCCGAATGTCTTTCTTTGTTTCAACGTTATTATTCTTTTTCCAACGATAATAAGATGATCTACCTACCCCCAAGTGGTCACAGATTTCGCCAATTGTCATGACTTCTTTTAGTTCTTCTACCAATTGCACAACTATTCTTGGTACCACTTCCTTTCCCATTCTGCGTACTTTTTTAAAACTTCAATTTGTTGCTTTAAATAACGGTTCTCAGCCTTTAATTTAGCTGTTTCATTTTCATATTCTGGTCCTTTACCATAGGTATATTGCTTTCCAACTGGCTGTTCAAGGCGATGAAGTTCTCCATTTCGATACCACTTCATCCACGTTTTTAGTTGTGTATAATTTCGAATATTCAATTCTTCTAAAACTTGATTAACAGGTATTCCTGCTAATCTCATTTCGATTGCTTTCATTTTAATTTCTACTGGATAACTAACTCTTGTTCCCATAGAAAAAACACCTCCACGTTGGATTTATAGGTTTAATACCCGTTTTTCAACGAAAGGTGTTTTTATTTGTCTCATTTTTTTAGGTCAGTGCGAATACCCGTTTTTCAACGAAAGGTGTTTTTATTTGTCTCATTTTTTTAAGTCAGTGCGCTTTTAACTTTCATGAGTGAGGGGATTTTTAGTTATTTACACAATCTATTATAATTTCCTAAAATATCCTTTTCTTTAAAATCAAAGAGGATTTTTAAGGGGTAAAATAGAACTATTTATTTAAGAAAATAGTAAAGGGGAGATGTTATTTTGGGTAAATTGTATAGATGTTTAACTTTTTTATTTCTCTTAGTATTTATTATAGTGGTTCCTTTATATGCGTTTGCCGAAGAGTCTGATAGTGTTGTAATACCATATGTAGCGGGTACATGGGATTACAAAGGTTCGCAAACACTTAACTTATTGTATGTTAGTTCAGCATCAACAAATACTTATACTGCAACTGACGGTGGCAATTTTAAGATAGATATAACTGGTACTAACCGATTAGAAAATTATGTAGAAGCAAGAATTGTTATTAATGGGCAGGTGTCTACAACTAAAAAGGGAGCTATGTATTGGGATGGTACTGGTACTATTGAATTTAATAATATTCCAGTAGGTGCTAAAGTATGGTTTATAATAAATGTCCAAAATCACGATTCTCTACAATTAAAATTTTATGATTAATTAGAAATAAAAAACATCTATCGAAATAGATGTTTAGTTTATCCTTTTTTCCTCATTATTATAAATATGGATGTTAACAGAACTTTCTTTTACAAGTAAATTTGAAGATAACTTTTCGTTTAAAATCCTATTTATTTTACTTTCAATTTCCTTACTCAAGCTTATCTCTTGTTCTTTTATTAAAGTGTGTACTTCTATTATTAGATTTGGAGTTGATTCAGTTATATTTATGTCCCCAATTTGATTTGGATAGGACTCAGATAAACTTTCGTGTATTGTTTTGGTAATTTCGAATAATGAACCTTGTTTTTCTTTGTCTTCTTCATTTAAGAATTGTTCAATTTTATTTTTTTCAATTTTAATTGAATAATTTTCAAATGGAGTTGATTTAATTATATTTTTAACAATTGATTTAACTTCATCTTTAACTGAGTCATAGTATCGTTTACTACCATTAATGGGAATAATGATCTCGTTTGATGTATAGTCGGGATTTGAAGCTATACTAGATGCTCCTATATCATATTTGTATTGTAATTCATTTTGAATATTTTCGAATAATTTATTTGTGTCAGTAGCTGAAGGAATACTTTTTTTGGCGTAAGGATGAATAGTGAAAGCGAAAATACCACCTAAAATCAATAATAATCCAAAAATAAAAATTAACCTCTTCGTGTCTGTTCCTCCTCTATTCTAATAAAATATATGTCCAATTTTAAGAAAAAATGCTTAAAATTCTAAGCTGTAAATAATAAAAGTGAATCGGTTACACTAAGTTGGACAGATACTATAAGGGCTAGTAGACTTAACATACTAACCTAAAGGGAGCCTGCTATTATGCCACGTCAACGTCGAACTTTTACAACAGAATTCAAATTACAACTAGTAAAGCTTTATGAAAATGGAAAGTCTCGTGCAGATATCTGTCGAGAATATGAAATAACGCCTTCTGCGTTAGATCGCTGGATTAAAAACCATCAAGAGACTGGCTCATTTACTGCAGAAGACAATCGTACTGAAGAAGAAAAGGAATTAATTAGATTACGAAAAGAAAACCAACGTTTAATGATGGAGAATGACATTTTAAAGCAAGCAGCGCTGATCATGGGACGAAAATAGATGTGATTCGAAACAACGCTCACAAATATTCAGTATCAGCAATGTGTAACGTCCTCAACATCGCCAAAAGCACCTATTACTATCACGCCAATCTGCGTGAAAAAGAAGCACATGACAAAGAAGAAGTTGAGCTTTCCAACGATATTCAACGCCTTTTTAAGGAAAGTCGTAGTAACTATGGTACTCGTAAACTTAAAGTAGAATTAGAGAAACAAGGTAAGATTGTTTCCCGTCGTCGAATCGGTCGAATCATGAAACAATTAGGACTGGTATCAAATTATACTGTGGCCCAATACAAGCTGCATAAGCAAACCTGTAATGAAGCACCAATCAAAAATGAGTTAGATCGGCAGTTTAAAACAGAAGAACAATTCGCAATAGTTGTCAGTGATTTAACATACGTCCGTGTTGAGAAAAAATGGCACTATGTATGCTTATTTGTCGACCTTTTCAATCGAGAAATTATTGGTCACAGTACCGGTCCAAATAAGACAGCAGACCTTGTATATCAAGCATTAGCTAGCATAAAAGGGAATTTACATAACATGAAGATGTTCCACACAGACCGTGGGAAAGAGTTTGATAACAAACTCATTTCAGGGGTCTTAGAGACATTTGGGATTCAGAAGTATGAAGGCTGCCCTTATGATAATGAAATGGCCGAAGCGATGTTCAAAGTATTTAAAACCGAATTCGCAAATGGCGCACACTTCGCTTCTCTTGAACAGCTATCTCTTGAACTTAATGATTATGTTCATTGGTTCAATAACATTCGAATTCACGGAACACTAGGCTATTTAACGCCTGTGGAATTCAAGAATAGGTCCTTATAAAGGTTGTCCGGTTTTGTGTTGACATTCCAAATTAACGAACTATTAGAAGAAGAAGGGGGAAAACTTTTTTTACCTTATGATCCGGAAGATTGGGAAGAGGATAATACATATTATACGAAATTGAAAGGATTAGAATGGACATTTATAACTTGCTTAAAAAATTATGCAGATGAAAAGAATTTTAATAAAACTCCTATTGAAACCTTTATTAAAGTTATTTTATCTAATGTAGTTAGTAAAGTAATTAAAATTCAAGAAGCAAGTGAACAGTGGTTGTGGAATGATCTTCCCTATGTGGTATATGATTTTGATAAGGTAATAATTAATACTATTACTAGAAAAGATGATGATGGATTTAATAAATAAATATCAAACAAAAACAATACTAAATTTTAGTTATTAAAGTGAGGATATATATGAAATTATTATTTAATAAAATATCACCATTTAAAATATTTTTCTATATTCTACGTCATAGAAAATGTCATAGTTGCGGAAATACACATGTGGGTAATGGAGAAGGGAAATTTGAATTAACGGAAAAAACTTTTAAACGTGAGTGTAAATGTGGTGCTACTGTTCAAACGGGATTTGATAAATAAAATTTAATTATGATATTACCCTCTATTAAATTAAAAAAGTGTGGTGAAAATCGTGAGAATACTCTCTTTCGTTTACCTTTCTACTCTATTAATGGTTTATTTTGTATTTAAGGTATTTTTTATAACACTCTTTCTATTAATAGTATTAGGACTAATTTTAGTCGGTATCCATAATTTAACGGGTCTATCTTATCCTACCTTTTCTAAATCTTTTTTTATTTCTCTAGTATTATTGGCCTTTATTTTATCTTTTCTTATTCCATTTAAAATTGAAGAAAAAATATTTTCCGAATAAGATATTAAGAAGCTGAATAACCTGCAAAATAAGTGAAAATAAAAGGAGATATTATTATTGGATAACTATTTGATTAAAGCTTATTTGAAAGGAGAATAATAATGGATTCTATAGAAAAGGCAAAAAAGGAAATTAAAGAAAGATTGAATTTAATATTATTTTTATTAATTTTAATAGCATTTTCATTATTGAATACCCTAATAGATATGCAGACAGAATATGCGAGTATAAATGCTATTAATTTTTTACTTAGTTTTAGATTCTTAGAACCAAATGGGATATATGCTCCATTTATGAAGTTAGGAAATGTGATTAAAGCGTGTTATTGGTTGGTAATAATATTGATTATTTTGTATAACTTAATCGCACTTATTAAAATTAGAAGATTAAGAAAAAATTGAATCATTAATTTGCAAAAGAAGAAGATTTGAAGAAGTCTCTTTAATTATGAGTAGAATAGAAATTGAGGATTTATACAAACGATTACAGGAAACAATTTGTACTTTACTTAATACTTCTTAAAAATTAAGTGATAAGAGGAAGAGGAATAACTAATGGAAAGGTAGTTAAATTTTATATGGATGGAATTTCACCCCCTGATTGTTAACGACTAGCTGTACCCATGCCCTTGAAATGGCCGCTTTCCTTATTAACATTCAACCAGGGGATGAAGTGATTATGCCATCCTACACTTTTACTTCTACAGCAAATGCATTCGTTTTAAGAGGGGCGAAAATTGTTTTTGTTGATATTCGGCCCGATACGATGAATATTGATGAGAACAAAATAGAGGCTGCTATTACGAAGCGAACTAAAGCAATCGTACCAGTCCATTACGCTGGTGTGAGCTGTGAAATGGATACGATCATGGATATTGCGCACCGTTACCAATTATATGTAATCGAAGATGCCGCTCAAGGATTAATGGGGACATATAAAGGACGGATGTTAGGAACCATTGGCCATATAGGAACATACAGCTTTCATGAAACAAAAAATTTCGTTTCTGGTGAGGGCGGTGCTTTGCTTATTAATGATGAGCGTTTTATCGAACGAGCTGAAATCATCCGAGAAAAAGGGACGGATCGTTCCCAATTTTTCAGAGGACAAGTAGATAAATATTGTTGGCAAGATATCGGTTCCTCCTATTTACCAAGTGAACTAAATGCTGCCTATTTATATGCCCAATTGGAGCAAACTGAGCTAATATTAGAAAGCCGTTTATCCCTTTGGAATGAATATTATACTCATCTTCAATCTTTGGAAGAACATCATTTAATTGATTTACCGGTTATTCCAAATAATTGTCAACATAATGGGCATATATTTTATATTAAAGTGAAAAACGGTGATATAAGAACAAGTTTAATAAATTATTTAAAAGCACAGGGAATTCAAAGTATGTTTCACTTTGTTCCACTTCATTCTTCACCTGCAGGAAAACGGTATACAACGTTCCATGGAGAAGATATTTATACAACAGTAGAGAGCGAACGACTACTCAGATTACCTTTATATTTTGACTTATCGACCGTTGAAGTAATTGTTTTGGCGATAAAAGGATACTTTATGAACATGTTGGAAAAAAGGGTTTTAGAATTATGATGAGTAGAAAGAAAATGTTAGTAACAGGTGGTTCTGGTTTTATTGGAGGAAATTTTGTTCAATACATGGTTCAACATTATCCAAACTATGACATTTACAATTTAGATGTGCTCACTTATGCCGCTGATTTAAGAAAACATAAAGCGATTGAAACAAAACCAAATTACTTTTTTATCCATGGGGATATTACCGATTTTACAACGATCTATTCGTTGTTTAAAAAAGAACAATTTGATTTTGTTGTTCACTTTGCTGCTGAAAGTCATGTGGATCGTTCGATTCAAAATCCGCCGATTTTCACCCATACGAATGTATTAGGCACTCAAGTATTACTAGAAGCAGCTAAACAAGTAGGGATTGAAAAGTTTATTCATATCTCAACGGATGAAGTCTATGGAGAACTAGAATGGGATGAGCCTACTTTATTTACAGAAGAAACACCGCTCCAACCAAATAGTCCATATAGTGCGAGTAAAGCTTCTTCTGATTTACTCGTTCTTGCCTATTTTAAAACGTACGGCATGCCGATTAATATTACGCGGTGTTCGAATAATTATGGACCGTTTCAATTTCCCGAAAAGCTAATTCCTTTAACTATTTTACGGGCATTAAAGGACGAAAAAATTTCGGTTTACGGAAATGGGGAAAATATTCGAGATTGGTTACATGTGATGGACCATTGCAAAGCGATCGACTTAGTTGTTCATGAAGGAATAAGCGGAGAAATTTATAATGTTGGAGGGAATAACGAATGGCAAAATATTGAGATTGTCAAGATCATCTTACAATCCTTAGGTAAGTCGGAAGAACTAATTACGTTTGTAAGGGATCGGTTAGGCCACGATAAACGGTATGGGATCGATGCAACAAAGTTACAGCGATTAGGTTGGAAACCAAAATATACCTTTGATAAAGGAATCTCTGAAACAATTCAGTGGTATTTAAACAACGAAGATTGGTGGGGGCCCATATTGAATAAATCCTATCAAACTGTTCAATGATTTTTCTAAGACACAATAAAATGGTGATAAATTGAAGAAAATTCTTAACAACCAATACTTATTGTACTATTTGCTTTGGCCCATCATCGTCGTTCCAAAGGAAGTACAATTTATATTGATCGCCCTCATTTTATTTTTATTTCTATGTCAAAGAAAGAAGCTCTATTTTGACAAGCTAAGTTTACTAGTTGTATTGTATCTGTTTGTCTATGGATGTTCGATTCTCTATAATTTATTCGTTTATTCCTATAATAGCGAACGAATTTTTGCTACGGTCAACACTTTTAGCATTTGGATCATGGCGTTATTTTTTTATCTACATTTTAAAAATAATAACATCGACATTGAAAAGATAAAAAAGATTACTTTTTATAATTATTTGTTGTTAATTGGCCTTTGGTTCGTAAGTATAGGCATGTACTACGGTATAGGAATGAAAGATGTAACTATTTTAGGGAAAGTCCTTTATTATTCTGAATGGTTCAATCAAAGGGAAGTAATGCGATTTGTTGGGATAATGGATTATACAAATCTTGTCATTATGTTTTGTCTGTTTTTCTACCCTCTATTTTGTTGGTATGTAATCGAAAACAAAGGGAAGTTTCTGCGCTGGCTTTACATTTTATTAGGGGTTATGCCTATCATTAGTACGTATTCGCGTAGCGGCTATATTGTCATATTAATAGGGATCTTGTTCTTTGTAGTGAAATATCTGTCCAAACAATTGAATAAAAATCTATTTATTTTTCTAACTCTAGTAGTTCTATCAACCATGATTGCTATTTTCATGTATACCGATTTATCACAAATTGTCGTTATGACAATGTATGAATTAGTTCACGCGCGGGAAGGAAGTAACGATAGTCGAACTTTTTTAATGCAGGAAAGTATTAAAGTAGCACTAGAAAATTCACCGATTATTGGACTAGGTATTAAAGATCGATCGGTTTTAGGTTATCCCCTTGGATCCCATTCAACCTTTGTAGGTTTCATTTATAAAACGGGAATTATAGGGTTTATGATCGGAAGTCTTATTTTTCTAGTAATTAACTTAAAACTAATATTTTTGAAGGACATGATTTATAAAACGATATTAAAAGTTTCCCTTTTACTCATGTCGATTTTATTTGTAGTAGAAGATATTGATGGATCCAATTGGCTAATTGTCGTTTATTTCATATTTGTTTCTATACTTTTTAATCGAAATGATAAATTCCATCATTCTCCAAAACCTCTAGTATCGCATGAGTACCGATTTAACAATAACGAAGGATAAAAAGGATGAGTCGTATAAAAACGTTTATAGACAATGAAGTGTTTTTAGGAAGTCAAAGGGAACTGCTTCAAATCATTATTAATCATACAAGGGACAAAAAGAAAAAGGCTTATTATGCTATTAATGCGGATTGTATGCTTCACTATTGGAACGATGAAGCTTATCGAAACATTATTAACCAAAGGGAAAATTTAATTTATGTAGATGGAATGGGTGTCATTTATGCCCAAAGGTTTTTAAACATTCCAACTGCTGCTGAACGAATTGCCACAACTGATTTATTTCCCGCGTTAATGGCCGAATTAAATGAACGGAAAAGTCCCTTTAAAATCTTTTTACTAGGTGGAAAAGATGATACGGCAGAAAAGGTAAGAAAAAATTTTTCGAAAAAGTATCCGAATGTGGAAATTGTAGGGGCCTATAATGGTTATTTCGATAAAAAAGAAGAAAGTAAGAAGGTCATTTCTCACATAAACGATTTGGAAGTGGATATTTTATTTGTTGGATTCGGAAATCCCCTTCAAGAGAAATGGGTAGACGAACATTTTCATCTTATAGAAGCTAGTACAGTTCTAACTTGTGGAGGGCTCTTTGATTATTATTCAAATCATGTGAAAAGGGCACCGATTGCCATGCAAAAGATTGGTTTTGAATGGTTATATCGACTATTACAAGAACCAAAACGATTGTATAAAAGATACTTGTTTGGAAACATCAAATATATATTAAAGGTTCTCACCTTAAAATTAGTAAAATGATTTGAAATTATGGGGGATCATATGAAGTTAATGAAGTTAAACAATTTCCATATCGTCATACTATCTAGCATTAAATGGGACTTTTTATGGCAAAGGCATCAAATTATCGCAGAGTACTTTTCAACGAAGACTGATGTCACATTCGTTGAGACGACGGGATTGAGAAATCCTGGCCTATCCAAATCTATTGAAAGATTAACAAGAGTACTCGTTTCAAAGAAACAAATTCAACGGAAAACACCTATAAAAAATTTGAAAATATTACCACCATTCATCTTGCCACCGACCCATTCACTATTTAGACAGTTTAATAAAAACGTATTTGTCCCAAAATTAGCGAAGAACATCAGGCAACATTCTACTAAACCGATTTTATTGATCACCTATGTTCCTACCTCTACGTCCCTTTACCTCATTGACGAACTAAAACCTGAAAAAACAATCTATGATTGTGTTTTAAATTTTGAAAATTTTCCGGGAATTCCTAAAGATATTGTCATAACCGAAAATGAATTAATCCAAATGGCTGATATGTTAATTGTTGATTCGGTTCATTTGAAAGAAAGGCATAGACATAAAAAAGAGCAAATTGCTCAAATTCCCGCTGCAGTGAATTTTGAAATGTTTTATGAAATTTATGAGCAACAAATAATGAGGAAAAAGGTCAATAAAGTAACGTATTTTGGTGGGATTGATCATTATCGTATCGATTGGTCCATTATTGAACAGTTGTTGGAAAAAGGAATTTACGTCGAATTAATCGGACCTGCACCAGAAGGGATTCCTTTACGTCATAACCATCTTATACATCAAGATACAGTATCTCATCAGTCGCTCCCTAGTGTTTTAAAGAATTGTGACACGCTTATTTTACCTTATCAAATAAATGATTTTACAAAGGGGACTTTTCCAGCCAAGCTGTTTGAATGTTTTGCCACAGGGAAGCCGATTGTTGCGACAGCTTTACCGGATTTAGTGTTGTTCAAAGATGTAATGGAAATTGGTGAAAGCAAAGAAGATTTTACCGAAAAGGTATTAGTTTCCTTACAAAATGATAATTTCCAAAAAAGAGAGGAAAGAATTCTTCTGGCAAAGGACAATTCTTGGAGTGCAAGATGTAACAGTTATGAAGAAGTACTTGAAGGTCTTATCTTAAATTAATGGTTTCATCCAAAATAACTGCTAATAACGGTAGAATCGGGTGTTTGACTTTTGAAAGTTAGTGTAATCATTCCAGTTTATAATGTGGACCAATATTTGCGCCATTGCTTAGAAAGTGTTGTTTTCCAGTCCTACTTAAATAAAGAAATCATTTTAATAAATGACGGTTCAACAGATTGTAGTCAAGAAATATGTGAAGAATATGTCAGGCGGTATCCCTTTATCCGATTAATCAATAAAGAAAATGGGGGATTATCAGAAGCTAGAAATGTTGGTATTTTACACGCAACAGGGGATTATGTCATGTTTTTGGATTCGGATGATTATTGGCAGACGGATTTCTTATCCGATTTAGTGGAAATCATCCATCAAAATAACAAAGTAGAATATATTTTTTTCCCATATCAGTATTACTATCAACAAAGAAAGATTTATGTGAAGGCCACTTTATCTATTGAGCGAAGTGAGTTAATAGGGAAAAATGGGGTAGAATGTTTAAACTATATATTAAAACATAACGGAGATTTTAAATGGTTTGCTTGGAGTGGGATTGTCAAAAAATCGTTTCTATTAAAACATGAGTTATTTTTTATGAAAGGAAGAAAATATGAGGATGCTCTATGGACACCTTATCTTTTCTTAAAAGCAACTTGTATTGACTATTACGATAACCCGATTTATGTATATAGAAATGAACGGATAGGTCAAATCACGTTGAATCATTCTTATTCTACATTGGAAGACAGTATGTTCGTCGCAACTTATTGGCATAAAGTTTTAACCACATTATCGATTGAAGAAAGTTTAGTTGAAAAATTGATGAACAATTTTGTTGAAAGATATTATTACAGTATGAAATTTGCTTGTTTTTTAAAGAGAGACGAAAGAAAGAAAATCATTTCTTTATTAAAAAAGAATCGAGCATTATTACAATATAAATTCACTTTATTTCATTCCTTTGCAGCAATGTGTAGTAAAACTTTCGGATTCCATAGGACAATTCAAATGATTCACATTATATTAACGTTAAAAGGGAAATCAAAGTATGGCTTTTGGGGGAAGGACAATGGAGATGCAGAAGGTGGGCAAAGTAAAGAAACTAACGGTGCTAAATCCATATCGAAGCATCATGCATAGAGCGAAAGTATATAAAAAAGTCTATATGAATATATCGAACCGCGACGCTATTATAAATAAAGGTAGTTTAAGTTTAGGGTGTAGCTTTAACGGATGCGGTTATTTTGATTCCAGTCTTACGATTAAAAAGGGTGGAAGGTTGATAGTAAATGGAGATTTTAAATTATATTCAGGATTTTTCCTATCGATTAATGAAAACGCCACATTAGAAATTGACTCGGGTTACATTAGCTATAAATCAAATATTTCATGTTTTGATTATATTAAAATGGGAAAAGATGTGACAATTTCTGAAGGTGTTACGATTCGTGATTCGGACAATCATGAGTTAATATATGATGGTTATAAAATGACGGAACCTATTGTAATAGGAGATCACGTATGGATTGGTTTAAACGCGACGATTTTAAAAGGTGTTACGATTGGAGATGGTGCGGTTATTGCTGCTGGTTCAGTGGTTACAAAAGATGTACCTCCAAATAGTATAGTTGGTGGTGTTCCAGCTAAAGTGATCAAAACAAATATAAAATGGAAATAATTAGGAAACAAAAGGAATCACTGGATGTAAAAAGACACATCCAGTGATTTTTCATTTACTCGTATGATTCTAACATTTTGCGGACTTTTTCAACGACTCTTTGCCGTCTTTTCCTTAGGGAGCTTGCTGACATTTTATTCGTAGCGGCAATCTCATCATAGGTCGCCCCAAATACATATAGAGTTTTAATTAAATTATAATCTATTTCGGCTAAACTCGATAATATATCTTTTAAATTTTCAAATTCATTGATTGTTTCTGTTTTGACTTGAACATAGTGGGAAAGGTTAATTAATTTATCCTTATCATAGGCGATGTTCCGCTCTTTATATTGATTATCCTTTTCGATTTCTTTGTAGATGGATGTTAACATCGTCCAATAAGCATAAGGGGCAAAATCACCTCGTTTTTGATCGTAGTTTTTCCATGCATGCCATAAGGCAATCCTTGCACATTGACGGTAATGCTCGTGATCTTTATACACCTTTGCTTTTTTTAACACTTTCGTAATCATCGGTTCATAAAGTTCGCATATCGTATTAAACTCTTCCATTTCAATCTTCCTTTGACTTGCGCGCAAAGTCGATTATTCCTAGGTGTTTTCATCGTAACCGAACTTTTGAAATGAATCGAAAGGGCTATAGAATGGATTGTCTAAAGCTATTACGAAAATTTTCTAAGAAAATATAAGAAATAACGATAGTAAATTAGAAAGATAAGTAGTTTTTCAATTTCTAGACAGTCAATCATAGTTGAAAATAAGCAATTAACTATTTGAAAATGACTTTATTTCCGAATATTGACAATATTTATAGAATTTTTTATATTAATCCATAGGTACTAGTTTTTGGTATTTATTTGAAAATGTTTGTTGAATAATTTCTATTAAGGGGGAGATTTCTATGGGATTAGAAAAAGAGATCCATTTTTTAATATCATCTCATTCTAGCATCGCAGTTACTCCTCATTTTGATGGAGAACATTCGTCAATCATTTACACTAATTTAGGGAGTTTAAAGTCAAAAGGAACAACAGATGAAATCATCCGACAATATTGTTTAAATTTCGGTGCAAGCTTAGAAGGGAGGCAAATGGCTTCTCGTAAGCTATTAAGTATTACGAAAACACCACCGATTCTAATATCGGAACGATTAGGTATTGTGGGGATGGAATTGCCTACTTATAATACTTTAGGTAAAACGTGGGTGTTTGATCTAAGTTTTACAATTGAAGAATGTGGGGCGTATAGTTTACTGATTTTTAATAACGGTGTAACGATAAAAGTCGCTCTCAAAGAAGCGGCAGTTAGATATCGAAGAGAAAAAGCGCTACATCTGCTATATACGAAAGTCCCTTTACATGATTTAAATTTAATCAACTTCAAGTTGCATTCGGATAAATATTTTACATATTAAAGGGGAAAAGGAGGAATGGTTATTCAAAGTGAAAAACAATTTTTTGTATTTTTGCCTAATCCATCATGAAAGTGTTAAAATGGTAGGACATGTTTGAATTTGTTAGAGAGAGTGATACTATTCATGAAAGTAATTTTTATTGGAGATATCGTAGGATCGATTGGTCGAGAAGCAGTTGAAAAGTACTTGCCCCGACTAAAGAAAAAATATACACCTGATGTGGTAATAGCAAATGGTGAAAACGCTGCTGCTGGTAGAGGTATAACACAAAAAATTTATCAACAGCTATTACAAGTTGGCGTTGATGTCATTACAATGGGGAATCACACTTGGGATAATAAAGATATTTACGAGTTTATTGATGATGCGGAATATTTAATTCGCCCAGCAAACTTTTCTGAAGAAGCTCCTGGAAAAGGAATGGTTCAAATTACGAAAAATGGTGTTACATTAACGGTCATTAATTTGCATGGCCGTGTTTTCTTGCCACCCCACGCGGATCCTTTTGCGATGGCGGATGCATTAGTTGCTGAAGCACACAAAACATCTCCACTCGTATTTGTTGATTTCCATGCGGAAGTAACAAGTGAAAAAATTGCCTTAGGTTGGCATTTAGATGGAAGGGTTTCAGCAGTTGTTGGTACTCATACCCATGTACAAACGGCGGATAGTAGAATTTATCCTGGTGGGACTGCCTACATTACCGATGTAGGGATGACAGGTCCGTACGATGAAATTTTAGGAATGAAAAAAGAAAGTGTTATTTACAAGTTTAAAACAAACTTACCGTCAAGATTTGAAGTGCCGAAGGATGGACGTGAAGTGTTAAGTGGATTTTACGTTGAAATCGATGACCAAACGGGTAAAGCACTACATTGCGAACGCATATATATAAATGAAGACTATCCGTTTCAAGGATAAAATAGAAACTTAAAAAATGATCCTGCCAATATTGTTGGTAGGATCATTTTTTAACTTTAAAGAGGCTGTTTAATACAATTACGGACTGTTATCCCTTGATATTTAACTTTGAAAGATGAAACAAGTTTTTTTAACCTTCCTTGTGTCTAATCGATAGTGAAAAAATAAATGGTTTTAAGTGCCAATTTGGTTTTCATTCGATTCTAATTTAGTCTTTAACATCATAAAATGTCTTACGGACACTAAGTTAAAGTCCTTTGAATGAATGCCCACTAAATCGAATGCTTCATTCAACATTTACTAAAGCTACATGGGGAGGAATAAATGTGGATTCATTAAAAGTATCATCTCGCTCTAATCCAAATTCTGTCGCAGGTGCGCTCGTTGCCGTTATTCGTGAGCAAGGATATGCGGAAATGCAAGCTGTAGGTGCAGGTGCATTAAATCAGGCAGTAAAGGCAGTCGCAATTGCACGCGGTTTTGTCGCACCAAGTGGCACGGACTTAATTTGTGCACCAGCTTTTGCGGATATTACAATTGCTGGTGAAGATCGTACAGCTTTAAAATTAGTCGTAGAAAAAAGAACGCGATAACGTAGAGACATCACATTTTTACGCCCTTAATGATTGGCATGCGCTGATCATTAAGGGCTTTTTTCATTTAAAATAAAGTATTTATAATACTTGAAATATCATTAAATGAAGTTCATATTCATAGTTTTATCCTTTTATTCGGATTTAAATCATTTGTTAGGAGAATAAAGAGTTTTTGAGCCTTCAAAAGTATCTGTTGGTTCAGAATTACTCCAAAATAAGTAATCATAAGAATCCACTAACCAATTTTTTGTTTCTTTATTATATAAAAGACTTAATGTTAAATCATAATCTACGCTTTCAGTCTCAGGCTTCTCATCACTAAAATAAAGAGCTTCTGTATAATAATATGTCGCTTCGATACTAACATTATTGTCATTAGTTAAATAGATTGAATTACGATCAAGTTCTAATTTATCTAATTGTCCTGTGTAAAAGGAATCTTCACTTAAATATGAGAGAGCATCATATTCAAATTCCTCTTTAAGATTGTTTGTTACTTGATTAAATTTCGAGAGATCTTTTGATGCTTTTGCGTGTGCAAATTGTTCACCGAAATCTAATAACAGAGTAGATATTTTAGTATATTCTTCTTCAGAAAGGATTGGGGCATTTAAATCAACAGAACTATCTTCTAGTTTATATTCTTCTGATCTAACTTCACCCCAAGGATATTGAGCGACTACAGTTGCAGTTGTGGAACCGTTTAAGAAAATAGGTCCAAAAGTTTCAGATTCTCCATCTGTTACTGGAACTTTTTGATCGTTGATAAGGACGTAAATATCAGACATCATTTCTTCATGAAAATTATCAATATAGATAGTCGCCTCAGAGATTGGTACTTCAATCTCAATTTGATCATAAGATTTACTATTTAAACTTAATTCTTGTTCTATAGTGGCATTTCCAAAATCATTATTTAGATTTAGACTTACTGTGTAGTTACCTGGTAAAAGAGGGCCGAATATAATAGTATCCTCAAATTGTTCTTCTTTTGCTGATTGATTATTAAATTTGAATTCAATACCTTCAGAGGAACCATTGAAATAAGCATATTGATTGATAGCATATACTTTAAATGTTTGAAATAAACCTAAAAATTTTTCTGAAGGTTGAATGGAAATGAAATCCTCTATGTATTCTTTTCCAAATTCTTTTTCTAAATCAATAAAGGCGTCTGCTTCCTGTAGATTAATAGATGAACCATCTTCATGAACGAGTATATTAGCAAGTTTTTTTGAATCTTTATTAGATAAGGCTTCATTAAACCTTTCCATTGTAGCTTGCTCAGAAAAATAACTTGATGTAAATATTGAAGAGCATACAATTAATAGAATTAAGATACCAATAATGCTAAAAGTAATCTTTTTCTTTTTTGTCCAATTTTTTTTTGTAACTTGATTTATAGATTCTTTATTTTGAAACTCTGGAAGTTTTTTACCGCAATTTATACAAATAAGATCATCTATAGATGATTCATGTCCGCACTCTTGGCAAAATCTTTTCATAGTAGACACTTTATCTCCTCCAATACTGTTTGTAATTAATACATATCTAGTTGATCAATAAATTGTCCGATTGTTGCATCTCCAATTATTGCGATGACAATTGCATATAAAATTGAAAATAATATGATATACAATAAATAGCCATAATAAGAATCAATCGATTTTACTTTGCTAACAATTAAACGAGAAATAATATAAAGCGGGATTATTAAAATAATTAAAGTAAAAGATAGTGCTAAAAAGATATAACCTGCAACTAAAGATTTAATAAGTACTAGAAGTAAGCCAATAATTACTAGAATTGCTGCTGGAATACTATGAACACCTAGATAACTAACTATCTCCTTCACTGATTTTTCTGGTCCAAATATTTTTAATATGATAAATAAAGATAGAATAACGATTGCAATCGAAATTAAACAAAAAATAAATGCACTGAAGAAGATAGAAAAGAAGGGTGGACTCACAATGGAAGTATCAAACATACTCCTATAATCACCAAAAATGGATTTTGTAATATTATTTATAAGTAAATAAATTGAAAGCGATAATATAAGCGAGAATGTAACTATAGTAATCATGCTATTTACAAACTCTTGCTGTCCGTTTGAGAAAATTAATGAAGGTTTTTTCAAATAACTAACAAAATGACTAAAATAAGCTCTAGACTTCTCTTTTACCTTTTCAACTTGAATGTTAGGTTGACTAGGATTTTTTGAATGGTAATTTTGTTCATTGTTTACTGATGTTACTGCACTTTCTTTATTAGCTTTATACAATTCTGAGTTCGTTGAAACATTAGAAGTATTATCATCATTCTGAATTAATTCAAACTGATTACCTCCACATTTTCCACAGAAGTTTCCAGTTTCCTGGACATTGTTACACGATAAGCATTTTTTCATATAACTTTTCTCCTTTTCTAATAAAAATGAACCAAAAAATAGTAGTAAAATTAATTTTTATATTCATTTTTCACTAATTAATTGGTAAATTATGAAATCGTTCTTTTGATATAATACTATTTACTTATATATAATTACAATACAGAACTTACAAATTATAATTATTTTGTATAAATAACTGAATTTTGAGTAGATTTAATGAAAATAATTATTCATTAGTAAAAATGTCATACTAATAAGTGATGTATTGGTATTGACGAATGGGAGAACTCGATAACATTAAGACATCACATTTTTAAGCCCTTAGTGATTGGCATGTGCTGATCATTAAGGGCTTTTTTCATGGGGCTATTTATTTGCAACTTACTTCTTAACAATTCCGTCTTTTAATGGTAATAAAAAATTACTGTAATATAGTATGGCTTCCTTTTCTTGAAGTAATCTAAAGGAAAGATAAACATACTGCAAATCCTTGTCTGTTAACTTTCAGTCAAAGGTCTGAATTTCATGATTTTGGTGTTTTTCGGATAGTTTATGCATTTTGTTCGTGTTAAACTAATGAAGGAAAAAAATATATAAAAACAGTTTTTTAAGGAGTTGTTAACATGTTACATCAGCTTTCTTGGAAAGTCGGTGGGCAGCAAGGTGAAGGTATTGAGAGTACAGGTGAAATTTTCTCAATGGCCATGAACCGTTTAGGCTATCACCTTTACGGTTACCGTCATTTCTCTTCACGTATTAAAGGTGGCCATACGAATAATAAAATTACCGTTCGTCCAACAGAAGTTCGTTCTATTGCAGACGATTTAGATATATTAGTTGCTTTTGACCAAGAAACAATCGAAGTGAACTATAAAGAGCTAACTGAAAAAAGTATTATTTTAGCTGATGCTAAATTTAACCCAACAAAACCTGAAGATTCAAAAGCGCCATTATTTATCGTGCCATTTACTGAAATTGCGACAGAACTAGGTACTTCATTAATGAAAAACATGGTGGCGATTGGTGCTACTTCAGCCCTTTTAAATTTAAATAAAGAAGTGTTCCAAAGCGTTGTCGATGAAATATTCGGACGTAAAGGGGAAGAAGTCGTTAAAAAGAATATGGAAGCAATTCAAAAAGGGTATGACGTCATGACGGAACTTTTAGGTGACCGTGTCGGTGAGTGGGAACTAGCTCCTGCTGACGGAAAACGACGTATGTATATGATCGGGAATGATGCAGTTGCTTTAGGTGCCATTGCAGCAGGTGCCCGTTTTATGGCTGCTTATCCGATTACACCAGCTTCCGAAATCATGGAATATTTAATTAAAAAACTTCCAAAATTAGGTGGCGCGGTCATTCAAACTGAAGATGAAATCGCAGCGGCGACAATGGCTATCGGTGCTAACTACGGTGGTGTTCGTTCCTTCACAGCATCAGCTGGTCCTGGTTTATCATTAATGATGGAATCCATCGGCTTATCTGGTATGACAGAACAACCATTAGTGATTGTCGATACGCAACGTGGTGGTCCATCGACAGGTCTTCCAACTAAACAAGAACAATCGGACTTAATGGCCATGTTCTATGGTACACATGGTGAAATTCCGAAAGTTGTTATTGCACCTTCTACTTTAGAAGAAGCATTCTTTGATACAATCCAAGCATTTAATATCGCAGAAGAATTACAAATTCCTGTAATTATTATGACGGATTTACAATTGTCCTTAGGGAAACAAACGACAGATCCGTTTGACTACAGTAAAATTGAAATTCGCCGTGGAAAAATTGTCGAAGATGAAATTGAAGCAAATGACAACAAAGATTACTTCAAACGTTATGAAAATACAGAAGACGGTATTTCTCCTCGTGTCTTCCCAGGAACTCCAAATGGTATTCACCATGTTACAGGGGTAGAACACGATGAAACGGGTAAACCAAATGAAGCACCAGGAAACCGTGGAACACAAATGGACAAGCGTTTCCGCAAACTTGAGAAGTTAACATTTGATACGCCAGTCCATGTCAATGCACCTCATGAAGAAGCAGATGTATTATTAGTAGGATTTAATTCAACGCGCGGTGCGATTGAAGAAGTTCAAGTACGTTTAGCAGAAGAAGGGGTAAAAGTAAACCATGCCCATATTCGTTTACTATTCCCATTCCCAAGTAAAGAAATGGCTCCATTAGTAGCCAATGCGAAAAAAGTGATTGTAGTGGAAAACAATAAAACTTCCCAATTAGCAAATATTTTAAAAATGAATATTGGCGGTCACGATAAAACATACAGCATTACGAAATATGACGGTACACCGTTCTTACCTCGTGAGCTTGAAAATAAAGTAAAGGAGCTGCTTGACTAATGGCAACATTTAAAGATTTTCGTAACTCTGTGAAACCAAACTGGTGCCCAGGCTGCGGTGACTTCTCCGTACAAGCAGCGATTCAACGTGCAGCAGCAAATGTCGGCATCGAACCCCATGAATTAGCTGTAGTAGCTGGGATTGGCTGTTCTGGTCGTATAGCTGGATATATCAATTCATACGGATTCCATGGTATTCATGGTCGTGCATTACCGATCGCGCAAGGCTTAAAAATGGCGAACCGTAACTTAAATGTTATCGCTTCTGGTGGTGACGGGGACGGATTTGCCATCGGTATGGCTCATACAGTTCACGCAATTCGTCGTAACATGGATATTACTTACGTTGTAATGGATAACCAAATTTACGGTTTAACGAAAGGGCAAACTTCACCTCGTTCAGCTCAAGGTTTCATTACGAAATCAACACCAGGTGGAGCAATCGAGCCATCATTAAAACCGTTGGAAGTGGCATTATCTGCAGGAGCAACGTTTGTAGCCCAAGGATTCTCGACAGACATTAAAGAGTTAACAGCCCTTATCGAAGCTGGTATTCAACATAAAGGGTTCTCTTTCATTAATGTCTTTAGCCCATGTGTTACTTATAATAAAGTGAACACTTATGAATGGTTCAAAGAACATTTAACAAAATTAGCTGACATTGAAGATTATGATTCTTCTAATCGTGAGTTAGCGATGCAAACAGTAATGGAAAAAGAAGGATTAGTAACAGGGATCATTTACCAAGATACTGAAACAAAATCTTATCAAGAAAAAGTACCTGGATACGCTGAACAACCATTAGCTGACCTTGATATGAACTTAAGTGAAGATCAATTTAATGAATTAGTAAAAGAGTTTATGTAATATGTAAGCCCCCATATTTTGGGGGTTTTTTTATTGGAGAGAAAAGGTGTTGGATAAAATATCAAATTTTTATTATAAAATATTGGTAATTATCAAAAATGTGTTTACACATCTGAATGCTCAAACTATTATGAAGTTAATAGATTCATTTTTCTATTAATTTTTAATTGTGAGAGGCGGAGGATGATAGGTTAAATCCTATATTGGACGATGAAAAAACTGAATATCATACTAATTTTAGTTTCTGTTTTCGTATTTCTTTTTCTAGATCAAAATGTTAGGAGTGTTGAGGCTACTAGTGAATATTCTACTAGTAAACTTGGACATTTAAACAATGCAGATGTTTTGATTTATAAAGATTACACAAAGGCTAGTTCATCATTTAAAGCGGGTTCCCAATATATGAATGTGGTTTATTATATTAAGAAACAAGCAATTCATAATGGGGATACTTTTTATTTAATGAGTACCCAACCGAGCAGTACTTTAGGTGTTGTTGGATGGGTGAAATCATCTAACGTACAAGTGTTGGCCCATGCAACAATCAGTGGGCAAAAGAAAACGTTGTATGTTAAAGGAAATGGAAGGGCGTATCGTAAAGCATGGGGTGGCACAAAGGATGTAATCTATAATGAAATGTCTAAATATTCTAATTTAGAATTTAAAGTAGATTTAACTGAAACGGTTGGAAAAATGACATGGTATAGAGGGACTGTTAATGGTGTAAAAATGTGGTTGCAGTCGAATCAAGTGATTATTCCGAATTCAATCAGTTTATTAGGACATATTAATGGATCTGCCACGACAATATATCCCGTAAAAGGTGCAACAACTCCAACAATAGAAGCGAAACAATTCTTTAACGCAGTTTACTATATTAAAAGTTTTGCTTATATTAACAACGAACTCCATTACATAATTAGCACTGAACCGAGCAGTGAAAGGGGAGTCGTAGGCTGGATAAAGGCAAAAGATATAACAACTTATGCCCATAAAACAGTAACCGGAAAACGGCAGACCTTCTATTTTAAAGGAACTGGAAAAGCGTATAGTAAGGCGTGGGGCGGTTCAAAAGATTTAGTTTTTGATAACCTGTCACCCTATAGTTATGAAAGTTTTCAAGTTAACCTTACAGAAACGGTTGGCGCAAATACTTGGTATAGAGGGACGTTGAACGGTAAAACGATTTGGCTTCATGCTAACGATGTTTTAACTACGATATCAAAAGTGGAAATAAGTAAAACAAGTTTACTAGGCCATTTAAAGAGTAATGCAACGATTTATAAATTAATTGGTCAATCGACTTCAACTGTTGCTGCTCCTTATACGAATACGGTTTACTACATTAAAAAACAGGTGAAAGTGAATGGTATTTTATACTATTTAATTAGTATGAAACCAAGTAGTGAACAGGGTACAGTCGGATGGGTGAAATCAACAGATTTGAATACACAAGCCCATAAAACCATCAGCTCTAAGGCGAAAACTTTGTACATTCATGGTACAGGAAAAGCCTATAGTAAGGCATGGGGTGGAACGAAAGATATTGTTTTTTCTGATATGTCCGATTATCAATTTTTAACAATTACCGTCAATTTAACGGAAACTGTTGGCAATACAACATGGTATCGGGGTATTTTAAATGGGAAGACGATTTGGTTACACGAAAATGATGTCGTTATACCCACTGCAACAAGTTTATTAGGTCATATTAATGGTAATGCGACGACGATTTATCGAAGGGACGGAAACATTTCATCTACATTGGATGCCACTTCTTATTTTCATGCTGTGTACTATATTAAAACTCAAGGTAATTTTAATGGAGAAGTATATTATTTAATTAGTAAAACAGCTGGAACAGAAGGAATCATCGGTTGGATAAGTTCAACTAACATGACAGAAAAAGTGCATAAAACGGTTGATCATCAAGGAAAAAGCTTTTATTTAAAAGGGACAGGTACTGCTTATCAAAACCCTTGGGGTGGAACGAAAGATATTATCTACAGTGATTTGAGTCAATTTTCGAAGGAAAGTTTTCAAGTTAACCTTACAGAATCCGTGGGATCTGATGTATGGTATCGTGGTACTTTAGCAGGGAAAACGGTCTGGATTTCTGATGAGTTTGTAAATAAAACGATCATAAACTATACAAAATATGATTTATCTTTGAGTGAAGCTTTAGCCTTACAAATGAAAGCTACTCCACAGACCGATAAATATCGAAATTTACCAGGATATGTGAGCCGAAATTTTGTGGAAATTGTAATGGGAGGTTCAACGACAAGTTCGGGTGTACGTCTCAGAACATCTCCAAAACTAGATACAAATAACAATGTATATGAAACGGTTCCAATAGGTACTGCCTTTACAATTTTAGATGATAACATCATAGGAGAAGCTACAGCTGGTTCTACTAGATGGTATAAAATTCAATATAACGGGAAAGAGTTATATGTTCATCGTTCACTAGTTCGAATCAGTTCCAATCTAGGTAAGGTGAAGAGTACTGTCAATATCCGTTCAGAAGCATCAGAACAAAGCCATATATATGGGAAGTTAATAACTGGAACATTCGTGACGATTTATTCAACGGATTCCCATTGGGCTCAAATTGCCCTTGGAGTATGGCGAAATGCTACCCAATCCGATGTGAGTGAATATTTAAATCCGAAGCATTTTGTTAATGATCCAAAACAAAAATTCCAATTTCTCGATTTATCTAAATCGAGTGGGGTATCTGTCACTGTATTAGATAATTATTTGAAGAATAGAGGAATTTTCCATAATCTTGGTGAAGCGTTTGTTCAAGCTGGTGCCGAGAATGGAATAAATGAATTGTATCTTGTATCCCATGCGTTACTTGAAACGGGACATGGTACTTCAGAATTAGCCCAAGGTATTCAATATAACGGTACGGTTGTGTATAACATGTATGGGATTGAAGCCTTTGACCACTGTCCAAATGAATGTGGAGCAAAAAAGGCATTTGAGGAAGGGTGGACAACTCCTGAAAAAGCAATTATTGGCGGGGCAAAATATATTGCCAATGATTATATTAAAGGGAAGAACCATACTGGTACGATTCAAAACACTTTATACAAAATGCGTTGGAATCCTGAAGCGATGGACCGTTATAACGGGGCTAGCCATCAATATGCAACGGATATTGGATGGGCATATAAACAAATTAATTCGTTATACAATCTTTATCAAACCCTTGGTATAAACAATATGATTATGGATGTACCAGTTTATCGTTAAAAGAAAAGTAGCCACATATGGAAAAATTTGTGGCTACTTTTTACTTTCTTTACATATTCTAATTTTAGCGGTTTAATTCACGAACGATATAGCCGCCAGAAGCCCAACCGTAATGACCATTTACTTTCACTTTATACCAACCATTTTTCGTAATAGGAACATCTTTTGAATCTAATGCAAGTTCCACATAGTCTTTATGATTAATAGTTGTAATAACTTGAGCACTTGTTGAAGCATCTGCTCGGACATTTAAAGCAGAACCACCTGTATCGACGCGTCCTAAGTTTTTCACAGTAAAGTATTTATTGTACGAACTAAAGGATACGTTAGCATAATAAGTTCGGTTGTTATATTTTACGGTTAACCAATAATTATTATCCTTTTCAAGTAGGTTGAATTTTGCGCCTTTTGGCATTGTCCCAACAACTTTACCAGATTTTTTATCATATAGGTTAAATGTTGTTTTCGCAACAGCTAACGTATTTGTTGGGAAGACATCCGATAAGTCAGGATAGCTTGGGTTGGATACTGGAGTCGTATTTGGACTACTTCCAGCAGCACTTTCTTTAGAATATTCCATAATATTTGTCATATGATGAGCAATTAATTCGCCCCATTTTTCATCCGTTGCATAGTAGAAGTTCATCCCTTTACTTAAGGAATCAACACGGCTACCTGCAATACTTTTAACGGAATATCCTAAATAAGTTCCTTGGTTATGCCAACTATTTCCTAAATACGTTGCTTTAATTTTTTGGGCGATAAATTCAATGTTTTGTTTAATGGAATCGAATTTAACGGCACCAAGGTAAGGAACTAAATCATAGGCGCCATAACCGAATAAATTGTAGCGATCAAGGGCAATTGTGGATTTACCAAAATTACTTTCATGAATCGCATGGGCTGCTAAATAGAGGGCGTTGACACCATATTTTTTTCCAACCTCTACGAAGATGTCACCTGAATTAAGTAATACGCTTCGGTTATTACCAACGCGATCTTTAATATAAGCGTTAATTTGATTTGCAGTAACAGAAGAAACGGTTCGTAAATCCATAAACAAGTAACTATTTTTGTTTGCTTCTAATGAGTCAATGCGTGCTTTCGTTGATTGACTAATTAAATAGCTACCTGATACAAAACCAGTTTTTCCGTTGTAAGAAACTTTGTACCATCCATTTGAAGCTTTATAAGCTGTTGTAAGCTTCGTATTCGCTGGAATTGTACCTAGCGATGAAGATGATGTTGAATTAGATGTTCTTAAATTTAAAGAATTCGTTGTATAGACGACCATCGAATTAATCGTTTGTCCAGGAGGTAGATTAGATGAACCTGAACCTGTGGACGGATTCGTAGGACTTGTCCCGTTGTTTGTTGAAACTTTAACATAATCTGAGCTTACCCAACCAGTTACACCATTATAAGTAACCTTATACCAATTACCAGAAGTTGAGATGTACGTAATAGTAGATCCATTCGGAATAGTTAATAAAATTTTTCCAGCAGTCGAATTCGTTGAACGTAAGTTTAAGTTAGCAGTTGTACTATAAATTTTATTTACTACTGTATCGTCAGTACCTGGTTTTGATGGTTCGGTACTTGGCTTAGAAGGCGTAGTTGGTTTAGTCGTAGTCCCACTGTTAGTAGTCGTAACTTTAATATACTCTGAGCTAACCCAGCCTGTTTTGCCATTATAAGTAACTTTATACCAGTCACCTGACTTCGAGATATAGTTAACAGATTTCCCTTTCGGAATCGTTAATAAAATACTTCCTTTAGTAGAGTTAGTCGAACGTAAATTTAAATTAGCAGTGGTAGTATAAGTTGATTTCGTTACTGTTTCACTCGTACTTGGCTTAGAAGGCGTAGTTGGTTTAGTCGACGTTCCAGTATTAGTAGTTGCGACTTTCACGTATTCCGAGCTAACCCAGCCAGTTTTACCATTGTAAGAAACCTTATACCAGCTACCAGATTTGGAGATATAATTAACGGATTTCCCTTTCGGAATCGTTAATAAAATACTTCCTTTAGTAGAGTTAGTCGAACGTAAATTTAAATTAGCAGTGGTAGTATAAGTTGATTTCGTTACTGTTTCACCAGTACTTGGCTTAGAAGGTGTAGTTGGTTTAGTCGACGTTCCAGTATTAGTAGTTGCGACTTTCACGTACTCCGAGCTAACCCAGCCCGTTTTCCCATTGTAAGTAACTTTATACCAATCACCAGACTTAGAAATATAGTTAATGGCTTTCCCCTTTGGAATCGTTAATAAAATACTTCCTTTAGTAGAGTTAGTCGAACGTAAATTTAAATTAGCTGTAGTAGTATAAGTTGATTTCGTTGTTGATACACTAGTGCTTGGCTTAGACGGAGTAGTAGGTTTAGCTGTTGTCCCAGTGCTAGTTGTTGTAACTTTTATATACTCGGAACTAACCCAACCTGTTTTCCCGTTGTATGTGACTTTATACCAATCACCAGATTTGGAGATATAATTAACGGCTTTCCCTTTCGGAATCGTTAATAAAATACTTCCTTTAGTAGAGTTAGTCGAACGTAAATTTAAATTAGCTGTTGTTGTATAAGTTGTTTTAGTAGTAGCGACAGAATTTGTTATTTTAATATATTCCGAACTAACCCAACCGGTTTTTCCATTATATGAAACTTTGTACCAAGTTCCAGATTTCGAGATATAATTAACAGCTTTCCCCTTCGGAATCGTTAATAAAATTTTTCCTTTAGTAGAATTTGTAGATCGTAAGTTTAAGTTAGCTGTTGTTGTATAAGTTGTCGTTGATGCAGCTTCTACTTCAATTGATGAAAATGGAAGGTCAGAAGCAAAACTAGACCCTAACAATATACCGGATGAAAGTAAAACACTCGACACGCCTGTCTTTATAAGGGTTTTGTTATATTTCTCCATCATACACTCTCCTTTAAATTGGTGTGATTTTTAAAGCGGAAAATTTGTGATTTTAGTAATTTGGTCAGCATTCTAGAATTATATCGGCCAATTCTATTAAACTTTAAGTTAAACTTTAACATTAAAGAATAATTTATAGACAGCAGTTTTATTAATTAATTTTTATGAATTTAATAAATATTGAGTAAATAAAGGTGAGACATTTTGAAAATGTTTTTAAAACTTTTTGAAGTTTATTGTAATTACCTACAATTATTGTTAAATTGAGTACTGATTTACAAATAATAAGAAAATATAACAATTACTTAATAATATGGGACTCTATGATATAATAGAGAAGATAAATACTGGCTTAACATCAAGTTGAGAAGCTAATAGGGCTCAAACTAAATGTTTAATTTGCCAAAACGGAAGGATGTCTCATGTGGCTACAAAAGTGTTAATGATAACACAAAACTTTTATCCAGAGATTGGTAGTGCTAGCAACCGAATGAAAAACATTTATCAACTGTTACAAGAAAATGGATATGAGGTTACAGTGTTAACTACAGAAGCATCTTATCCTAATAAAAACTTGTATAATAATAAAGAGTTTTGGAATGATAAAGATTTAAATGAAGCCCAACATATACATCGTGTCACTGTAAAAAAACGAAAATATTCTTTAAATATGATCAGTCGTCTTTTGTTTTATTTAGAATTTACATTAAAAATGATTTTCTTTGTACTATTTAATAGGGGAAAATATGATCTTATATTTGTTTCTAGTCCACCAATTTTTATAGGTTTGGCGGGTATTATTGCAAAGTTTCGATATCGGGCCAAAATGGTTTTAGATATACGAGATTTATGGCCAGATTCACTTAAAGGAGTTGGTGTTTTCAATCACCCTCCTATTCTCTGGTTTTTTGCAAAAGTAGAGAAACTACTATACTTAAAATCAGATGCAATTGTTGTTAATAGTCCAATATTCGCAGATCATGTTAAAAACGTTGCTAATATTCGAAGTGAAGATATAATTTTTTTACCTAATGCAGCTAGGGACAAAGAAATTAATGAGGATATTCATCAAGATAAGCAATTTAGGGCTATATATACAGGAAATATCGGATTAGCTCAAGATGTTGATTTTTTAAAGTCATTAGCTAGTGAATTGAATAAGGAAAAAGTACATTTAAGTATTGTAGGTTATGGTATGAAAAGGGAAGAATTGAAACAATATGTTACAGAACATAAACTTAACTATATATCCTTTATTTCACCAACTACTAGACAAGAATGTCTTACGTTAAATAGGCAGCATGATGTTGGAATATTGGCTTTAAATAAGAAAGAAGTTTTTGAAACAGTTTTGCCAGGCAAATTAATAGATTATATGACAAGTGGCTTACCATTAATTGCTTCTGTATCGGGTTTTTCCAAACAGTTGATCGAAAATAATAATGTAGGTTTTATTTCAGAAAGTCGAAACCCTAAAGAAATCGTAAATCATATACTTTATCTAAAAAATCATCCTAATATCCATTTGGAAATGAAATTTAATAGTATTAGTTTGGTGAAAAATCATTTCTATTGGGAAAAAAATATTTTTGATTTAATTAAACTATTTGGCCGATTAGAAAATAGTTCTAAAAAAATGAAATCCAAGGTTACTAAGGTGGAAATGTATGAGTAAGAATGTATGTATGTTTGTATGGAATCACTTCACCAACGATGCTAGGGTTTTACGTGAATGTACTGCTCTATCAGAAGATGGTTATCATGTGGATTTAATCTGTATTGAAGACCCAAACGATAAAGAACTACCTTTGTTTGAACAGGTAAATCCAAGGTTCACTGTTAATCGAGTAAAACGGTATCCAACTACATTAATAGCACTTCAAAAAGTCTATAAAAAAATATTAGATAACAAATTTCTATTATTAATTTCGGCAGTTATTTTGTTGTACTTACTAATAAATATTCCGATTTTTATTATTTGTTTAACATTTATTGTTGTATTTTTTTTAAAAACAAAGTTTAAAGGAATTATTATTAAAGGGAATATCATTTTACGTATGATTGCAAAAGCTTATAGTTCGAAATATGACATTTACCATGCAAATGACTTGAACACTTTGCCTCAAGCGTATATTGCATCAAAATTGCGGTTGCGTAGAAAAAAACTAGTGTATGATTCACACGAAGTTCAAACAAGTAGAACAGGATATAATCCTAAGACGATTAAATTAGTAGAAAGTTTCTTCATAAAGAAAATAGATACAATGATAGTTGAAAATAATACAAGAGCAGAATTTAATGAAAAGTTATATGGTTTTTATCCACATGTACTTCATAATTATCCATTTATAAATCTAGATGAGAATAATGAAAAAATAAATTTACATAAATTACTTGATTTACCTAAAAATGAAAAAATATTATTGTATCAAGGTGGTATTCAAATTGGTCGAGGGTTAGATAAGTTAGTCCAAGCTGTTCCGTTGTTTAATGAAGGAACGGTAGTCTTCATTGGCGATGGTAAAATTAAACCGACACTAATAGAAATGGTCAAGGAAATGGATTTAGAAGGAAAAGTGAAATTCATTCCTAAAATACCTTTAAAGGAATTACCCAAATACACAAGAAATGCTTATTTAGGTTTTCAAGTATTAAATAATATTTGTTTTAATCACTATTCTGCCTCTTCAAATAAATTATTTGAATATATGATGGCTGGCGTACCAGTTGTAGCTTGTGATTTTCCGGAAATAAAAAAAGTTGTCGAAGAAGAGCAAATAGGTATTTGTATAGATTCACATAAGCCAGAAGAGATTGCTAGAGCAGTGAATCAAATTTTAGCTGATGAAAAATTAAGACTTTTATTTAGTGAAAATTGTAAAAAAGCAAGTACTAAGTATAACTGGGAAGAAGAAAAGCTGATTTTATTAAAAGTCTATAATTCATTGCTCAAGGAAAAGGAATTGTTATTGGAGGTTTAGTTAAGTTGGATTATAAAGTGAGTATAGTGATTCCAGCATATAATGCGGAAAAAACTATAGAAAGAGCAATTGAATCTGTTATAAAACAAGATTTTGAAAATGTACAAATTATTGTTGTTAACGATGGTTCTACTGATAGGACACAAATTATTGTAGAAACACTTCAAAAAAAATATTCCAATATTTATCTAATCAATGAACATTCAAATCAAGGTGTTAGTGCAAGTAGAAATAAAGGAATTAATCTTGCAACTGGTCAATTTATTACATTTTTAGATGCTGATGATTTTTATCCTGAAAATATTTTCAATAAAATATATGATTACATTATTCAAAAACAAGCAGATATTTTTATTGGTAATATAGAATGTTTTAATGATGTCCGTACATGGAAATTATCTTACATGAAAGAGGTATTTAAAAATAAACGGATGTTTGTTACTACGTTAAAAGAAACCCCCGATATTCAATATTCACCTTCAGTGTGTAATAAATGGTACAAGAGATCGTTAGTTGGAAATTTAAATTTTGATACCGAACTAACTATAGGTGAAGATTTATTATTTAATGAACAATGTCTAATTAAAGCAAAAGTAATTGCAATAGCGGATATAATTGTTTATAAATATCGAGTTGCTAGATTAGATAGTCTTAGTAAAAAAACATCAATCTCATTTTTTGAAGAATTATTGAATGTTCAACAAAAAATTCTTAAACTTTTTTCTCCTTTACAACATTCTCAAGAATTGAAAGTAATCTGCAATCGGCAAATAAAGTTTTTCATAGATTCTATCTTTTTAAAATGCAAAGGTGTAGTAGCAAACATAAACAGTTTAGCAAACATTACGATGGAATTTTATAATCTAATATATAAATATATAGATTTACCTATTTATGAAGATAATATAGAAAAGAACTTTTTAGTTGAGCTCCTTAAAAGAAATGATTTTGTTGGGCTTCTAAAATATTTTAATTTGCTATTAAACAATTCAGTTAGTAAGCATAATAAAATAAAGAAGAATATTTTTTATAGCTATTTAATAAATTATTTTCCTAATTACCATGAAAAACTTGTAATTAACCCAAAAGTTTTAAGTAAAGTAGAATATCTAAAACTTGATGGAAATCACTTAACTATAAAAGGATATGCATTTGTTAGAGGTTTCAATACTAATCAACAGAGTAAACAATTAATATTAAGAAATGTTAACACTGATGAACAAAGGGTTTTCAATCTATCAAATGCATTAAGAACAGATATAACTTATTTAAATAGTAAAGATAATGTATGCTATGATTCTGCAGGATTCTCAGATATAAACCTTAATATAAGTGAGGTTATTGGACCAGGTCTATGGGAAGTTTATATAAATGTATTAATAGATGATCAATATACTGTACAAAATCGACTATGTGTACCACTTGCTGAAGTGAAAAATCGTGCAAAAGAACAATATGTAAGAATAAATAAAAAAATCCAAAGAATTACGACATATTATGATGAAAGTAAATTTATTAAAATTCACCTATCAAACCCTTTAACTCCAATTTCTTATATAAAATCAAAGATACGAAAGGTTAAAAGAAATATTCGATATGATTTAAGTTTGATAAAAAAAGGAAAATTCAAATCATTTATAGCAATAATATTATATAAACTATTTAGAAAATTTTTCAGAAGTAAGCATATCTGGTTAATAGGGGAAAGAAAAGATACAGCTCAAGATAATTCTTCACATTTATTTAAATATATAAGATTGAATCATAAAAATGTTAATGCATATTATGTGATTGATTTTTCTTCAAAGGATTATCATTTGATAAAAAGATATAAAAATATCGTTAGGTTTGGGAGTATTAAACATACTTTATATTTATTGTGTTCAGATGTAACTATTAATAGTTATGTAGAAAGGCCGAATATGTATACTCCTGAGTATGTAGATATTTTGAAGTATTACCCGGAATTTGCTAAAAATAAGAAGGTTTTCCTCCAGCACGGAGTTATTGGTGTTAGTCGAGTTAATCATGTATTACATAAAAATAAGTTGGATTATGACTTATTTATTACAAGTTCGAATTATGAAAAAAAACATATTATATCTGAGTTTGGATATAATGAAAATGAAGTTATTGTAACTGGTTTACCACGATGGGACAATCTTGATTCAAAGAAAATACAAAAAAAAGTGCTTCTTATGCCAACGTGGAGGTCGTGGATTCAAAGTTCTGAAGAATTGTTGACATCAGAATATTTTAGGACATATATTCAGCTGTTAAAGAATCCTAAGTTAGTTGAAACATTAAAAAAACATGATTGTGAACTGGTTTTTTTCCCACATTATCAAATGCAAAAACTATTATCCGAAGAAAAAATAAACTTGGATACTCGCATAAGAGTTGTAAAACAAGGTGAACGTCCGGTTCAAGATTTATTAAATGAATGTTTGGTATTAATAACGGATTATTCAACTGTTTCGTTTGATGTAGCTTATTTAGAAAAACCAGTAATATTCTATCAATTTGATTATACTGAGTTTTATTCTAAACATTATAATGAAGGACCTATAAATCACAAACAGCAATTGTTTGGACCGGTAGTTGAAAATGAGAGGGAAGTTATTGTTAATTTGGATAATTTTCTAATACATGGAAACGGAGAAGAGTATATTAACAAAGCTAAATTATTTATAGAACCAAATTTAAAACAACACTGTCACCGTGTTTACTCCGAAATAGATAAATTATTAAAGTATTAATTTACATATCTCATAGTAAATTATATTTGGTAAATTAAAAGATATCCTATATATCTTAACACTGTGAAAGGAAGTTTTTTTATGTCGTCTTATGAAGTTAGTGTAATTATCCCATTTTATAATGTGGAAGATTATTTGGAAGAGTGTATTAATTCGGTTATTAATCAATCAAACTTTAAGTCACTCTATATAATATTAATTGATGATGGTTCAACAGATAGTAGTGCTGAGATATGTGAGAAGTATGTTAAAAAATATTCCAATATAAAATATTTTTATAAGGAAAATGGTGGTATATCTTCAGCTAGGAATGCGGGGCTTTCTTATGTAAAGGGTAATTATGTTATTTTCCTAGACTCAGATGACAAATTCTCACCTACAGCTATAGAAACTATGCTTAAAGCTGCAAAAAATAATAATGCCGATATTGTTCATGGTGATTTGAAAATATTCCCAAAACAAAAAGAAGCATATGGAGCATGGAAAAATGAATTTGGAAAGGGTAATAAAAAAATTACTGATATCACAAAACATCAAGATTTACTCTTTAATCCCTCTCCTTGTAATAAACTTTTTAAAAGAGAATTATTTGAAGGCATCACATTTCCAGAAGGAATGGTTTTTGAAGATGCTTATACAATAATACCCTTAATGATAAAAAGTAAATCGATTTATCTACTTGATTCAATAGTTTATTTTTACCGTAAAAGGATAGTAAACACTAATTCTATTATGGATAATCTTTATTCTAAAAAGAAAAATTATTATGATCATTTGAATGTCAATGAACATTTATTCCGTATGGCATTAAAAGAAGATGAAAAAGTACAAAAAAGTATTTCCCGGTTTATATTACGCAGCTATAATGCTTTTATGGTAAGGCTTGTAAATAATGATTTATTTACAATTGAAGAGAAATATGAGATTTTTAATCGATTATCATATATGTATAATAAGTACCCTGAAGAGTATTTTTTAGAGATGGGAACAAATAATAAAATACGTATTATGTATTATGCTATTCGAACAAATAACTTTGACTTATTTTTAAATCCTTTTTTTGAAGATCCTGTAATTAACATTGTTGATAACAACATGTTTTTTGATTTGTCTCAAAAAGATTCATCTATAAGAAGATGGTTTTTATTAGCAAGAGGTTTTTATGGAAATTTAGAAAATATTGATATAGTTGAGGGCGGTAAACTAAAATTTAATGGGCAGTTCCGTGTTCATTGTGCTAAGTTTACAAAAGATTTTACTCAAATTAAGGTTCAAGTATATGTAGATGGTAAGCCAACTTTATTAGTACCAGTTCGAAATATATTTCGAAAGGATTTAAGTAATTTATTTGAAGAAAATGGTACAATGAATGGGTTTGAATTTTATATAGACATAAATAAATTACCCTATGATGCCAGAATAACATTTAAATTTAAATTTTTTGATGTAAAACTTAATAAATATATTGAATTTCCGATAGGATATCAGAAGACCTTATTTAAAAGAAAGGGTTGGTATCAATATTCATATTGTACTTTGCATTTTGCCATAAATATAAAATCTAAAGAATTTGTTATCTTTAAATATAGAAAAAGACTTTTTGTAAATGCATTTAGAATAAGAAAATATATGAAACGAATGGAAGAAAGTTCACAGGATTTTAAAAATGCTAAAGAAATTTATGAAAAGTATAAACGTAAGTTAAAAAATAAAAAAGTTTGGTTAATAGCTGAACGTTTTGATACAGCACAAGATAATTCATACTTCCTTTTTAAATGGATTAGGGAAAATTATCCAAGAGAAGATGTTTATTATTTAATTAAAAAAGATAGTGATCAATATGAAAAAGTTAAGACTTTAGGAAATGTAATAGATTTTGATTCTGAACAGCATTTAGGATATTTATTAAATGCTAGTGTTGTAGTAAATTCTTATGACATTGATTCTTATATGATTCCAAGTAAGTTTGAGAAAAATAAATTTTATCAATTATTTGGTGATTTAATAAAATATAAGCGTGTTTTTTTAAGCCACGGTATTAATTATAATGATCAGTCAATACCTTTAAATAATAATCGATTATTAGCTGATTTATTTATTACAAGTCAATCAATTATTGAGAAACAAAACAGTCTTCGTACTATGAATTATTCTGAAGAACAAGTTAGAAACATAGGTTTAGTTAGATTTGATAACTTAAAAAGACACGTAAGAAATGATTCTTTTAAACATAAAATTAATCAGAAGAAAAAGATTTTATTTATGCCAACTTGGCGGCAATATATCTTACCGAAGTCTTATGGAGAAAGTTTAGATGAAAACATTATTATGGAGAAAAAAAGGTTGTTTCTCTCATCTAGTTATTATCGAAATTTAATAGATTTAATGAAAAATAAAGAGTTACAATCTTTCTTAGAGAGAAAGAATATCGAATTTCAATTTTATCCTCATTATGAGGTGCGTCAATTTTTAGACTGTTTTAAAATTAGCCATCCTAATATAAAGGTTTTAGATGATACTTTAAGTGTCCAAGAACTGTTGATTGATTGTGATGCTATGATTACAGACTATTCATCGGTTTTCTTTGATGTTGCTTATATGAATAAGCCTTTATGTTATTTTCAATTCGATTACGATGAATTTTATTCAAAACATTATCGTCCGGGTATTTTCAACTTTAGAGAAGATGGTTTTGGACCCGTATGTTCTTCAGTAAATGATGTTATAAGCGCAATCATGAAAATAAATAAGAATGATTTTAAAAATTCATTAAAGTATAAAAAACGAATTCAAAAATTCTTTGGGAAAGATTATTTAGAATTAAATCATGCTGAATCTGTTTATAATGCAATTAAAGATTTACTAAAAGATAGTAAAGAATTTGTTAAAATTAATTAATTTATATAAAAATACGATATTATTATCGGTAGTTATTAATTTTATTTAATACTTAAAAAAAGTAGTGCGACTATTATGTTATCTTTATAAAATTGTCAATTGCTAAAAATGAGGTGTAATTTTGTGAAAATCTGTACAATCGGACTGGGTTATATTGGACTACCTACCTCTATTATGTTTGCAAAACATAATGTAAATGTTACAGGGGTTGATGTGCAACAATCTATAATAAATTCTTTAAATGATGGAAAAATTCATATCGAAGAGCCTGGTTTACAAGAAGCATTAGAAGAAGTTATTTTAAAAGGGACATTTAAACCATCGATGGCACCTGAAAAAGCAGATGCATTTATTATTTCAGTACCGACTCCAAATAATAATGATTGGTATAAATCTTGTGATTTATCTTATGTAATAGATGCGATAAATAGTATATTACCTTTTATTGAAAAAGGTAATGTGATTATTGTAGAATCTACAATTGGTCCACGTAGTATGGATGATATTTTAAAACCTCTAATTGAAGAAGCTGGTTTTAGTGTAGGAGAGGATGTTTTTCTAGTCCATTGCCCTGAACGAGTTTTACCTGGGAGAATATTACATGAATTGATTTATAATAATCGTATAGTTGGAGGAATTACCCCTGCTTGTACAGAAGCTGGAGCGCGAGTGTATGAAATTTTTGTAAAGGGTGAAATTATTAAAACTAGTGCTAAAATAGCTGAAATGTCTAAATTAATGGAAAATACTTATCGTGATGTAAACATTGCATTAGCAAATGAATTAGTTAAAATTTGCACTGAACTTGAAATAAATGCTCTAGACGTAATTGAAATAGCAAATAAGCACCCAAGAGTTAATTTACATTCGCCTGGTCCTGGTGTTGGTGGCCATTGTTTAGCTGTTGATCCTTATTTTATCGTCGCACATGTACCAGAAGAAGCGAAATTAATCAATCTTTCACGTAAAATTAATGAATCTATGCCAAGCTTTGTTATTGAGAATGTTAATAATTTAATGACAACATGTGAGGGAGAAATAATCACTGTTTTTGGATTAACATACAAAGGTAATGTTGATGATATTAGAGAAAGTCCAGCAATAGAAATTTATAAATCTTTAAAGGAACAGGGGAATTTCGAAATAAGAGCATACGATCCTCATGTTACTTATGACTGGGTTTATAAAGATATGGATACCGCATTAAAGGATTCATCATTATTATTAATTTTAACAGATCACGATGAATTTAAAGAGTTTAATTCTGATGATTTAAATAATATGAGGGATAAAATTATTTTTGATACCAAAAATGTAGTAATTAATGTTTCTGATGATATTAATTATTTTAATTATGGTAATTTATATAAAGCTTTAAAAAAGGTAGCAATATTTAAATGAATTCAATTAGAAAAATAACACTGGAACAATTACAACATATACTATTAATTTTTAGACTTAGTTTATATGAAACTAGAAGTCAATATAAAATGCACTACTTAGGGTCGTTATGGAAATTTCTTAACCCCATAGTTTTAATAGCGGTCTATTGGTTTGTTTTTGGTCTTGGAATAAGAGGAGGTTCTCCAATAGGAGAAACTTCATTTTTCCTTTGGTTATTAACCGGTCTAGTTCCTTGGTTATATATATCACCGACTATTGGTCAGGCAACTAACAGTATATATTCTAAAATTGCTATGGTTTCTAAAATGAATTTCCCTGTAAGTATTTTACCAACAATTAAAATGTTTACTAATTCCTTTAGTTTCTTTATTCTAATAACTATTACAGTTTTTATTTCAATTGTTTATGGTGATTTTTCGGGGATATACCTTATTCAGTTACCATATTACTTAATTAGTCTCTATATTTTAATTTATGCTATTACCATTTTAACTTCTTCCTTAGCCATCATTGTTAGAGATGTACAAAATATAATCCAAGCGGCTTTGCGAATTATGTTTTTTGTACTACCAATTGTTTGGAATATTGAATCTTTACCAGATTATTTAGTAACTTTATTAAAATTAAATCCATTTTACTATATAATTGAAGGATTTAGATATTCATTAATTGGTGGGAATTGGTTTTATGATGATATTATATATACAATTTATTTCTGGCTTTTAACACTAGTAATTTTATTAATAGGATGTACTGTTCATTTAAAGTTTAGAAATAAATTTGTAGATTATTTATAATTGGAGGTCTTAAGATGAGGCCTAAAGTAATATTCGAAAATGTTTCAAAAAGTTATAATCTTTATAACAAGCAATCGGATAAAATTGCTGAAATTTTTTCTTCAAAGAATAAAACTGATGATTTTCAGGCAATAAAAAATGTCAGTTTTTCGATAAATGAAGGTGACGTTGTAGGAATAGTTGGGTTAAATGGAGCGGGAAAGTCTACGCTATCAAATTTGATTGCTCAAATAGTTCCTCCTAGTTCAGGCTCAATTAAAATTAATGGGGAGACTTCTCTAATTGCTATTTCAGTAGGGTTAAATAATCAACTTTCTGGATTAGAGAATATTCGATTGAAATGTTTAATGCATGGTATGAGTCAGTCACAAATTAAGTTACTATTACCTGATATTATTTCATTTGCTGATATTGGTAAGTTTATTGACCAGCCGGTAAAAAACTATTCTAGTGGAATGAAGGCTAAACTTGGTTTTGCTATTTCAGTACATACAAACCCTGATATTTTAATTATAGATGAGGCACTATCGGTTGGAGATCAAACTTTTTATCAAAAGTGTATTGATAAAATGAATGAATTTAAAAAACAAGGGAAAACGATTATATTTATTAGTCATTCTATATCACAAGTAAAGACTTTTTGTAATAAAGTTATTTGGATGAATTATGGTCAAATTGAAATGTATGATAATTCTGATATTGTAATTGAAAAATATCAACAATTTGTTAAATGGTTTAATAATTTATCTGAAACCGAAAAAAAACAATACAGAGATGAAAAATTACAATCTCAATACAAATATGAAGAAATAACGATTGCACACAGATCTAGATCTAGATTATCTCGTAAATCTAACAAAAATAAAGGTAAATTATGGTCTTTATCTTTTACAGTACAATTTTCTGTTTTATTAATTGCTCTACTTATAACCGTTGTATTTATGTTTCGTTTACCTTTTACAAATATCATAAATGGCTTTTCAAAAGAAGAAACACAACTAGTTCATAGTAAGCAAGAGGACTTAGAAGATAAAGAATCAGAGAAGAAAACAGAAATTACTTCTATTAATAAAGAGGGTTTTATAGCAGTCGAAGAGACCAATATATATAATTCATATGATTCAACGGTATCATCTTCATTTTTAAATTTCGGGAATAAAGTATATGTTACCGAACAAATTGATGACCGTTATAAAATTTTGTCTAGCGATCAAGAAATATATGTTAATCAGAGTGATATTATTTTATTGGAGGATAGTATTGAAGAATCTAACTTCCAAATCGATAATTTTGTTTCTGCATTTCCTTCAGAATTCTCAGATTCATATATGTATTTCTTTGCCTTTTTAGGTGGAAGTTATGATCAAATTAAATCTTCAATTAGTACTGACCCTGTTGAATTGGAAAATGGCTTAGGTGGGAGTATCCTTTCCTATCCTGCTTATTTCGTTGAATATCATTTTGATGATCAAGGTAATGCATATGAAATTGTCATAAATAATATTAACTTAGATGTAATTGAGAATGTAGATTTAACAAATTCGAAAATCAGTGATTCTACGTATTATTTACAAAATGAAACATATGAAGTATTTATAAATGAAGATATAAGTAAAATTACATTCTCTCTAAAATAACTTTTATTTAGTTGGCTGCATCCATAGTGTAAATCAATTTATGGATGCAGTTTTTGCAAATTTTTAAATTTCTCTTCTGTCATCTGAAAAAACATCTTTTGAAAGGTTGATACATAATGTCTAAAAAATATAAAGTAATGACTATTTTCGGTACCCGTCCAGAGGCTATTAAAATGGCACCCCTTGTATTAGAACTCCAAAAACATCCCGAACAAATTGACTCTATCGTAACGGTTACTGCCCAACATCGTCAAATGCTTGACAAAGTACTTGAGACCTTTCAAATTAACCCGGATTATGATTTAAATATTATGAAGGATCGACAAACGTTAGTAGACGTTGCCGTAAACGCTCTACAAGGTTTAGATGCCGTTATGAAGGAAGCGAAACCAGATGTTGTGTTAGTGCATGGAGATACTGCAACGACTTTTGTAGGCAGTTTAGCAGCCTTTTACAACCAAATTGCCATTGGCCATGTTGAAGCAGGGTTACGGACTGGTAATAAATATTCTCCATATCCTGAAGAAATGAATCGACAGTTAACAGGTGTAATGGCGGATCTGCATTTTGCTCCTACCGAAGTATCAAAGCATAATCTCTTACTGGAAAACAAACCTGAAGAATCCATCTTTGTAACAGGGAATACAGCTATTGATGCTCTTAAAACAACCGTTCGTCCTGAATACACTCACCCGGTTTTAGAAAAAATCGGAAACGATCGTATGATTTTATTAACCGCGCACCGTCGGGAAAATCTAGGGGAACCTATGCGTAATATGTTCCGAGCGATTGTTCGAATTTTAGAAGAACAGGATGATGTACAAGTTGTTTATCCGGTTCATATGAATCCCGTTGTGCGAGAAATTGCTAAAGAAATTTTAGGAGACAATTCCCGAGTTCATTTAATTGAGCCGTTAGAAGTTTTTGATTTCCATAATTTCGCTGCCCAATCCTATATGATTTTAACCGACTCTGGTGGTGTGCAAGAAGAAGCTCCGTCTTTAGGGAAGCCTGTTCTCGTGTTACGTGATACAACTGAGCGTCCAGAAGGAATAGCAGCAGGGACATTAAAACTAGCCGGTACAGATGAAGAAACAATTTACCGTTTAGCTACTGAATTACTGACGGATGAAAACGCATATAACGAAATGGCTCAAGCTTCTAATCCTTATGGGGATGGTTTTGCATCGAAAAGAATTGTGGAACACTTACTTTCCTATTTAAATAAATCAAAGGTTCTTCAATAATTCAAAATCGATCCCATTTGGTTCAAATTTTAATTTGTAAGATTTATATGAAAAAAAGCTCCTAATCATTCGAGTGATTAGGAACTTTTTTGTTATTTTTTACCTGCTACTTCTTTTAGATCTTTTTTTATTTTCGTAGTTGAGATACCAACTGTTCTTGGTAAATAAACAACTTCACAATAGTCTTTTAGGAAGTCGAATTTTCCTTCCCAATCATCGCCCATTACGAATACATCCACATCGTATTTTTGGACGTCCTCAATTTTTTGTTCCCATGTATTTTCAGGAATTACTAAATCTACATATCGAATCGCTTCTAAAATCATTTTTCGTTGTTCAAATGTATAATAAGCTTTTTTCCCTTTTAATGCATTGAACTCGTCCGTTGAAATCGCAACGATTAAATAATCGCCTTGTTCCTTTGCTCGACGAAGAATATTTATATGTCCTGAATGTAGAAGATCGAATGTACCGTAAGTAATTACTCGTTTCATGAAAGTTCCTCCATCTATTTTTAGGTTCTACAATTTTGCTAAATTAATATACAATCAAATTTACATAATCTTATAATATCATAAATAAAGTGTAACACATTAACAAGAAATATATATTTGAATTACGAAAATTAATGAATGATTACTATGTGAAAATTTTCTGATATAATAATACATTTACAAATTACTATCCTTTTTATTATAATACTTATCGGTAATATTTCAAATAACGTAATATTATCATATATAGGTTAATTATGTATCTTTTAAATCTGTAAATTGCAAAATTATTCCTCAGTATAAAGAGATTATTTCAAAATATAACCCCAATGTCGTAATGTGGGATATTATGGAAACGTAAATTTGTTCACTAACAACTAATAATTTGTTATAATTAATTTTACATTAAATACACAATTTAATCATTCATTTACTAATGTAAGTGATTAATAATGAATCCATTTTCAATTGAAAATTCGTTTTGGACTGTTATTTAGAAAATGGGAGGACAATTATGTCAACTGTAAAAATACAAAATGTAAATTTCCATAATAATAGTATGGGTGAATTCATCGATATTTTTGATAATAGAATACAAGAACAGGAGAAAACATTTGTTGTAACAGCTAATCCAGAACTTGTTTCATTAGCAAATAAAGATCCTAAATATTATAGAACGTTAAATCATGCTGACTTTGTATTAGCTGATGGAATCGGTGTAGTGATTGCTTCAAAAATTATTAATGAGCCTTTAAAGGAAAGAGTAGCAGGTTTCGATATCATGGGCGAACTATTAAAAAAGGCAGAAAAAGAAAATTTAAAAGTTTTCTTACTTGGAGCAAAGGATACAACAATTGAAAAAGCGTATGTGAATATTCAAAAGAAACATCCTAATTTGAATATTGTCGGAAAACAACATGGTTTTATTGATATTAATGACGAAGAAATCGTCAACAAAATGGTGGAACTTGAACCTGATTTAGTGTTTGTTGGACTAGGTTTCCCTAAACAAGAGTTTTGGATAGAGAAACATATCGATAAATTTAAAAAAGGTTTATTTATGGGGGTTGGCGGAAGTTTTGATGTTTGGGCTGGGGAAGTGAAACGAGCCCCTCAAACATGGATTGATCTCCATTTAGAATGGTTGTATCGACTAATTCAACAACCTTCACGTTTTAAAAGAATGTTAGTATTACCCCAATTTTTGTTTAAAGTCATATTTGAAAGAAAATAATATTAAGTTTTAGCGTATTTTATACAAAAAGTATAAAATACGTTTTTTTATTAGAAAAAAAGGATAAGTATGCAGAAAAAAATGTATTCATGGCTTAAAAATAATTTTTGTATTGTACATTTTTAATTTTCTGATATAATTCTTCCTTGGAGGAAATTTACAATGAAAAACGAAAACAAACCTATAAGAGAATCGAATTTTGAATTATTAAGAATTGTATCCATGTTTATGATTATGATCTTACACATTGGAACCCATGGTATTCAAAAATATATAGATACGTCAACGTTATCTAGTTTTAATGAAATGTTATACCATTTTTTACGCTCACTATCGATTATTGCTGTTAATATTTATGTCTTAATTAGTGCGTATTTTCTATCACAATCAACTTTTAAGTTGAAAAAACTTGTATTGTTGTTTGTTGAAACAAGCTTTTTCTTTACGTTAATTTTTGCAATAACAAGTATTTTTGGTTACCCAGACTTTAATATGACTAGTTTAAAAGAATCCCTTTTTGCAGTAATATTTGGTAAGTACTGGTTTGTTACAGCCTATTTTGTTCTTTTTGCCTTATCCCCATATTTAAACAAATTATTGAATGCCCTTAATAAAAGAGAACATTTTAAATTTATTATTATAACAACATTAATTTGTTGTGCTTGGCAATTCTACTATGCTAACTCCTCTGTAGGAATAGGGAAGGGATATGGTGTACCGTTTTTTATTTATCTTTATATTGTGGGTGCTTACATTAGAAAATATCAATTTATTTTAAAAGATTTCAATAAAAATTTGTATTTAATATCCTATTTAGTACTAGCTATTGTTAATACAATGATTGTAATGAGTGCTGCAAATAATGGAGGAGATATTGGGAGATGGTATAATTATAATTCACCGATTGTTTTAATCATGTCTTATGCTTTATTCCAATACTTTAGGAAAATACACATTAAATCAACTGTAATCAACTCTATTTCTAAATATGTATTTGGTATTTATTTATTGCACGAGCATACGAATATGAGAAGTTTTTTATGGATTGATTCGGGGGTAGTTGAGAAAATAATAAATTTAAATAATTACATGTTTATAATTTATACTTTAGGATATAGTATTATAGTTTTCGTAAGTTGTTGGTTAGGTTCGTATATTATTAGTAAAGTATTCTCATTTATTATGAGTAACATAGACAAAGTTTTGTTATTTATAAAGGGTAAAATGAAAATGGCAGTATGAAGATTTGAATGGTTTATTTTCATTTGAAAATAGAAAACACTTTGAAAGGATGAAGTTCATCTTTTCAAAGTGTTTTTAATTTTATTTATACGTTGGAATGTCGAAGTATAAAGTATATGAATCTAATTGTCTATAAATATTATAGATCGAGTCAATTTGTTTTACTGCCCAACCAATATCTGTTGCATATTGATGGCTAGCACCACCGTAGCGGGCCATGTATTCTGGATTCCATCGCATTTTATATAGGGTATTTTGATTATTTGAACTGTGAATATACTGTTCTGCAATGAATTTTGCTCCTTCTACGATTGCTATATAAGGAGTTGTCCATCCATGCTCATATGCATATTTTGCACCTGAAGTAAGGGCGGTACCATCATATGCACCGATTCCATACATGTTATAAACAGTAACACCATTATAACTATAACCTTTCGCTAATGGAGATGTACCTTGACCTGTTTCTAACAACGCATGGGATAGTAAATAAATTTCATTTACATTGTATTTTTTACCCGCATCAATAAATGCTTGCCCCATATTATTAAGCGTTCCCTTACCGGAAAGGAATGTATTTAATACGGATGCTGAAACACTACTTGATTTGGATAAATCTAAAAATTGGAATCTTAGCTTTTCATCGTTAACAAAGTTCTTCGGATTTAAATAATAACTTACATCTGAACTTGTTGCATTTCGCCAAGTAGTATATTGAATTTTTAACCATTCATTGCCAACATCTAACACAATTAAACTAGTACCTTTACTTACCGTATCATAGATATGGCTTTCATAGCTTTCTGCATCACGTACATATAATGCACTTTCTGTCACAGCAGATGTGATATTTACTAAAGTACTATGAACATACAATGTTTTACTATTGTATTGAATTTTGTACCATTTAGTACTGCCGTTGAAAGAATCACCTTGAACAGTTCCGATAATTCTAAATGTTGTTCCACTACTAATTGTTGTACTAACGTTTGAATTATCTTTTAAACTTGTGGATGTTCTTAAGTTTACATTTGCATTTACCGTGCCGGTAATATTTACAGAATCTGTACTTACATAGGCAGGTTCGTTACGATACTTATCAGTTTGAGGATTTGCTTTCATTTGAATAGCTAATGCTTCAGATAATGTTAAAGAATAATTTGTATTATTTTGATACGTTGTATTAACATTATAAGCTTGAATCCAAACTTTTTGGCCATTTTCTAAATAACCGCGATACCAAATAGCATCGCCGACTTTTTCCGTTAAGTTTACTTCAAATAGTTGTCCTTTAAAGGAAGAAAGGTCTTTATAAATGGCATCTTGACCAGCACCCCAAGCGTGGGCATATGCCCACCCTGTACCTTTTAAGTAGAAGTTTTTAACGTTGTGATCAACTGCTACATGATTTTGAGCCCACATATCACTAGCTTTTACCCATCCGATAACACCTGTCGTGCTACTAGCAACTGTACTAATTAAATAGTAAAGCGTTCCATTATAGGTAGCTTGTTTTTTAATATAGAAAACTTTATCTGTATACTTAGTACCAGCAACAATAGCTGTTTTTCCGTTACCAAGTGTTGGGTAAATATTTGCAGTTGTTGTTAAAATACGCCCAAGTTTACTTGTATTACTTTCGGTAATAACTGGTGTAGTTGAGACATTGTAGGCTTGAATCCAAACTTTTTGACCGTTTTCTAAATATCCACGATACCAAATGGCATTTCCAACTTTTTCAGTTAAATTAACAGAGAATTTTTGATTTGTGAATTGTGTTAAATCTTTATAAATCGTATCTTGACCAGCACCCCAGGCGTGGGCATAAGCCCATCCGGATCCCTTTAAGTAAAAAGTTTTGGAATTGTGATCTACCGCTACATGATTTTGAGCCCACATGTCATTTGCTTTTACCCATCCAATAACACCGTTTGTGCTACTAGCAACCGTGCTAATTAAATAGTAAAGTGTTCCATTATATGTAGCTTGCTTTTTAATATAGAAAATTTTATCGGTGTATTTAGTTCCAGCTGCAAAAGCTGTATCCCCATTACCTAATGATGGATAAATTTTTGCGGTAGTTGTTAAAATACGCCCTAATTTACTAGTGGCACTTTCACTATTCGTAACTTTAGTTGTTACATTATAGGCTTGAATCCAAACCTTTTGACCATTTTCTAAATAACCACGGTACCAAATAGCATCACCAACTTTTTCAGTTAAATTAACGGTGAACTTTTGGTTTTTAAAATCCGATAAATCTTTATAAATGGTATCTTGGCCAGCACCCCAAGCATGGGCATAAGCCCAACCAGATCCTTTTAAGTAAAAGGTTTTGGATTTGTGATCGACAGCCACATGGTTTTGTGCCCACATGTCACTAGCTTTTACCCATCCGATAACACCTGTCGTGCTACTAGCAACTGTACTAATTAAATAGTAAAGTGTCTTATTATATGTAGCTTGCTTTTTAATATAGAAAACTTTATCCGTGTATTTAGATCCAGCTGCAAAAGCTGTTTGATCGTTACCGATTGTAGGATAAATTTTTGCAGTAGTCGTTAAAATACGACCTAGTTTACTTGTAGTACTTTCAGTTACTTGAGAAGCACTAAAAGTTTGAATACTGGTTGATTGAATGGTTGAATTAACATCCGTTTTACTCTCAATCTCTTTAGTTGTCTCTTCTTTAGTAGGTTCTTCTACTACTGGGGCTTCTACATTGTTTGTAGTTTCGTCATTAGTAGTTTCGGGAGTCGTTGGATTATTAATCTCCTGATTTTCTGTTTGAGGATTTTCTATTTCGGTTGTTGGTTCTGTTTTAGGTTCTTCCTCAACTTTTTCAACATCATTTTTAGGTTCTACCGTTGTATCAGAACCATCGGATTCAGAAACATCCGCCACATCTTCAATACTTACATCGCTATTTTGGTCACTAATACTATTACTTGATTCTGTATTAGATGATAGTGTTTCGGAAGCGAGCACATTATTAAAAGGAAATCCAAGTAATAATAGTGTCGTAAGTATAGTTAATACCTTCCTCATTTAAGTCCTCCTACATCAAATTACTAGATATTTTTTACTATTTTAATTTTTACAACATCACCTCACTATTTAACTATAATATCATGCAACAGTATCATTTGTAATAGTTTAATAATACTGTCAAATAAAAGTAACATAATAGAAATATTGTATTTTAGAGTAATATAATATGTGAGTTTCAGATGAAACTTTTCATACATACTTTTCGTTTAGGAACTAATATAAGATGGGTTGAATCAGCCTTTTAAAAAAGGTATTATAGATAGGTTCAAGGAAATTTAAGAGGATTTCCATATTAATGCTTATATTGTTGAAAGTATCTATTGTTATTTAACTTATACCTGCAATTGACTATTGGGTATAATAAATACATAAAAAGTGAGGGGAATCTTTTATGACAATCTTAGTTACAGGTGGCGCAGGCTATATTGGAAGTCATGCAGCTGTAGAACTATTAGGACACGGATATGAAATTGTTATAGTGGACAACTTATCAAATAGTCATATAGAGGCGGTAAATCGTATAAAAGAACTATCTGGGAAGGAATTTCCTTTTTATCAAATTGATTTAATGGATAGAGCATCTTTAGATGAAGTATTTAAGAAACATCAGTTTGAAGCTGTCATGCATTTTGCAGGATTAAAAGCTGTAGGCGAATCAGTTCAAATTCCATTGAAATATTACCAAAATAATATAACTGGAACACTTAACTTAGTGGAAGTAATGGCGGAAAACGACGTGAAAAAACTAGTTTTCAGTTCGTCGGCAACAGTTTACGGTTATCCTGAAACAGTTCCAATTGATGAGTCATTCCCGTTATCTGTTACAAATCCATATGGTCGTACAAAATTAATGGTAGAAGATATTTTAAGGGATTTACATCAATCGGATTCAACATGGAAAATCGCATTACTTCGATACTTTAATCCAATTGGTGCCCATGTAAGTGGTCGAATTGGAGAAAGTCCTGTTGGTATCCCTAATAATTTAATGCCTTATATTACCCAAGTAGCTATCGGAAGAAGAGAAAAGTTAAATGTGTATGGAAATGACTATAATACTTCCGATGGTACTGGCGTTCGTGATTATATTCATGTAGTGGATTTAGTGTTAGGTCATATTAAAGCGTTAGAATATCTAGATAAAAACGATGGTATTGAAACATTTAATCTTGGTACTGGAACTGGATATAGTGTACTTGAATTAGTTCATGCATTTGAAGCAGCAACTGGAAAGGACATCCCTTATGAAATTGTTGATCGTCGAGCGGGGGATGTAGCTATATGTTATGCTAATCCTGCTAAAGCCGAAAAATTACTAGGCTGGAAAGCAGAGAAGACTTTACAACAAATGTGTGAAGATTCTTGGAGATGGCAAGTGAATAATCCAGTTGGCTATGAAGATAAATAATTAACTGGAAAGAAGTTGCCCTTTAAAGGAGAAGTCTTATGTTCGATATATATAAACTAATGTGGGGAAAACGAAACCTGGTTCACACATTAGCACTTCAAGAAATGAAGAAAGAATACGCAGGAACATTATTAGGAGTTCTATGGGGATTAGTTAATCCCCTTTTGCGTATTGCTGTGTATTGGTTTGTATTTTCTATCGGTGCAAAAGTAGGGAAAAATGTAGATGGTGCACCTTTTATCGCATGGCTTGCTTGTGGATTAGTTGCTTGGTTTTTTATTAATGATGCCTTTCGGTTATCAAAAAATTCCTTCCGTTCAAAGCGAGGGCTTATAAAAAATACGCCATTTCCTATAGCCGTTTTGCCTGCTGTTAATGTCCTATACTCTTACTATATCCACCTCATTTTATTGGCTACTATTCTTGTAGTAATGGTGTTTTACTTGAAAACGATTTCTGTTTATTGGCTACAAATCCTTTACTTTGATTTTGCAGCCTTTATGTTATTAATCGGAATAGGATCTGTTACAGCGCCATTAGTAGCGGTAAGTAAAGATTTTGGTAAGTTAATTGATACAGTCCTAGTATTTTTATTTTGGATGACTCCAATCCTTTGGTCTGTTGATAATATTGAAGGTCCTTTAAAATTTTTAGTCCAATTAAATCCTTTCCACTACATTGTACAGGGATATAGAGACTCTATTTTCTTTAGTACTGGTTTTTGGGAGTACCCAGGTTATACGTTGTATTTTTGGGTATTTGTTTTTGTTTCTTTTGTTTTAGGTAACTATTTGTATAAACGAATGAAACCAATATTCTTGGATTTAATGTAACTTTCTCCTTCGAGAGGTGGATTTTTGTGGAAATCGCAGTAAGTGTGAAAAATATAATAAAAAAATATAAATTATATGAAGATAAATGGGGTCCTGTGAAGGAAATCCTTTTGAAAAAAAATCTTCATAAAGAATTTTTAGCTTTAAACAATGTATCTTTAGACTTTCCGAAAGGAGAGTCTATCGGGGTTCTTGGGAAAAATGGCTCCGGTAAATCTACATTATTAAAAATAATTACTGGCATTACGGATCCAACTTCTGGTTCTGTTGAAGTAAATGGTTCTCTAGTTTTTCTAGATGTAAGCTCAGGTATTGACCCAGAGCTTAGTGGATATGAAAACATTTTTATGAAAGGAACCTTACTTGGATACACTAAAGAAGAAATGATGAGTAAAGTTGATGATATTATCGAGTTTTCAGAACTTGGAGAATTTATCAATCAACCAGTAAAAAATTATTCGTCTGGTATGCGTTCTAAACTCGGATTTGCTATTTCTGTTAACGTTGATCCAGATATTTTAATCGTTGATGAAGCATTAGCTGTTGGGGACTCGATGTTTAGACAAAAATGTATGGATAAAATGAATGAGTTTAAAGACTTAGGGAAAACGATCATTTTTGTCAGTCATGACCATAACGCAGTGGAATCCTTCTGTTCAAAAGCTGCTTGGATTCATGAAGGGAATTTAATTACTTACGGAGAATCCAAACAAGTTTCCTCTTACTATCATTCGTTTATGTCTGGTAGAAAAACAATGGAAGAAATTAAAATGGAGTTAAATTATCATCATTCCCTTGAAACAGCTGAATTAAAGAATAACGCGGGGCAACTTTCCATCGAATTATCAGGCTATGTTTATAATGATGAAGAGAATCAAATTAAAGATTGGTATTTTGTTACCCAAAATGAACGTACGAAAGAAAAGAAAAAATACCTTTTAAATCGAATGGCTGATGGACAAGTAAAAGGGAAGTTTACCATTTCCCTCCCTATATTTGAAGATTTACTTTTCTATTCACCTGGACAGTTCACTTTTGAAGTGGGACATCTAAATAACGACGGGAAATTAGTTAGTTTCCCAATTTGGTCAGAAAATGTAGACTTTATATCTGAACCAGAAATAAATCATCAATTCAAATATGAATTACTAAATTATAACCAATCATTAATAATGAAAATTTTCAATATTGATAAGCTTGAAGAACAAGTAAATCGAATCTATTTTGAAGGAAATTATTTAATGATTGATGGTGTCGCTTTTGTTAGGGGTTATGAAACTCCGTCAGGTAATGAGGTGGATGGAGAACTTTATCTCGTTCATAAAGAGACTTTTGAATATAAAAACTTCCCAATCACTTTTAAAGCAACAGAAGAAATAACGGAAAACCAATCATTTAATCCATTGGGGAAAAATTATACCTATTCACGATTTATTTCGAAGGTTGATCTATCGGAATTGTCTGAAGGGGAGTATGAATGTAAAATTCGATATTCAATGAATCGGGATCCATTACATGTAATCATAAATCAAGTTTGGGCTTCGAAAAATGACCAATATGATTTAAATGAATATCAGGTAAACGATAAATCTATTCAAATTGTAACTAAATCAAAACATTTATATATAATTGTTTCAGCCTAATGGTGTAATGGAACATAGCATTATTCAGGAGTGTTTAATTTTGCAAAAGAAAAATATCGTCTTTGTTTTAAATGAATATAACGGGCATGGTGGTGCTCAACGTGTCGCTTCAATACTAGCGAATGATTTTGTTGCAGATGGTCATAATGTGAAAATTTTATCTATCAATGAACAACAAAATCAACCTAGTTATTTTAATGACCAAGTAGAAGTGAACGTATTACATGAAGATGGCTATAGAGCGCCTATGGAAAAAGCACTATTTCCCCATTTAAAATCATTTAAATTCAAAGTAGTTTCGAAAGAACTGAAACGAAGAAGACAATTGATAAAATCTAGATTGAAAGTAGAAAAGTTTTTTGACCAGTTTGGTGATGAAATGGTCTATGTTATTGTCATTCAAGTTTGGGGAATGCAATGGTTAGAAAACTTAATGTATAGAAAGAACATAAAAATCATTGGTCAAAGCCATGAAAGTTTTGCTGCAGCCTATAATTCCCATCGTTTTAAAAGAATACTAAAATATTATAAACAAACTGCAAAATTCCTTTTATTAACGGAAAAGGATGCAGCTAAATTTGAAAGTCTTGGATTTACCAATGTTGGAGTATTACATAATCCTACAACATATAGAAAAAATCAAGATGCTAAAAAACTGTGGGAAAATAAAACATTTATTTCTGTAGGACGACTAATTGAAGATAAAGGAAATGATTTATTAATCGAAGCTTTTAATAAAGTGAAGGATCAACTGCCTGGATGGAAATTGGAAATTTACGGTGATGGTCCTGATCATAAAAATTTAAAGCTTTTAATTGATATTTATAACCTTCATGATCGAGTTTTCCTAAAAGGGCGTACAGAAAATGCTTTAGAAGTTTACGAACGAGCAAGTATATTGTTGCTTGGTTCAAAAGCGGAAGGCTTACCTATGACTTTAATTGAAGCCCAATCATGTAGTTTGCCTTGTATTTCGACGGATTGCGCACCTGGAATCAAGGAAATTATTAATGAATATGAAACGGGTTTACTTGCTACTGTTGGAGATGCAGATCAATTTTCACGCCATATGGTTCGTTTAGCAAAAGATTTTAATAAATATGAAGCCTATTCCAAAAATGCTTACATTGAGAGTCAAAAGTTTGAACGGAATTATATTAAACAACAGTGGTATGCACTATTTGATGAAGTAGGTGTTGAGCATGAGTAATTTTGAACAGAAACAAACACCAGAATTAACCGTTGTAGTTATCGCTTATAATAATGAATTATATGTAGAAGAAGCTTTAGAATCTTTATATCATCAGACTTTAAAAGACATCGAAGTAGTTGTGGTAAACGATTGTTCTAAAGATCGAACTGGTGAAATCATTGAAGAGTACATTGCAGATAAACCGAATTTTAGAGTGGTTCATTTAGAAACAAACAGTGGGGGATGTAGTGTTCCACGGAATACAGGAATTCTTCATTCTGATTCGAAGTATGTCATGTTTTTAGATGGTGATGATTGGTACACGTCTAATGCTTGTGAAGTGATGCTAAATGCTGCAAAAAGAACAGGTTCGGATATCGTTGCTGGTCAAGTAATTCGTACGAACAATTATGAAACTTGGTATAAAAACCAAATATACTCTCGAGAAAGAACGAACATTAATGTTAGGGAATTTCCAGAGCTTATTTTTGACAGTTTATCTGTAAACAAAATTTATAAACGTGAATTTTTAGACCGTAACAATTTACGATTCCAGGAAGGCTTACATTATGAAGATGTATTGTTTACAGGACAGGCGTACTTTTTAGCAAATTCAATTAGCATTATTCCTGTTCCAATTTACTATTGGCGTGTTGTTGAAAATGCAAAAGTGAAATCCATCACAAATCAACGACAGGATATTAAAAATTTTATTAATCGAATTAATTCCCATCGATTTTTAGATAAATTTATGATTGATAATGGCGATGCGATTTATTTATCCCATAAAAACAACAAATTCTTTAGACATGATTTACGGTTATATGTGAATGATTATCTTGATGTTGATGAAGATTACAAAGCACAATTCCATCAACTTATTCAAGAGTATTTACATGAAAATATTAATAAATATGAATTCATTAAGTTGGCTGAAGATTTAAGAATCATATGCTACTTATTATATTTAGGGGATCAAGCAGCCTTTGAAGACTACATTCATTATTTGCACGATCTACCAACGAAAGAATTAAGAATTACTCATAATGGTGATTTTTATTATTTTAAATCGGACATGGTACCTAAAGAAGATCAAAAGTTTTTAAAGGTGACTAACCCGAAATTTGAAATTGGAATTGACGATTTGCAACTATCAGAAAATAACTTGAAGTTCAATTCAAATGTCGATTTAAAATCCTTTGAAGATAAAGAAGTTGTATTGTATCAGTGGGAACTTCGTAATAAATCATTAAAGCATTCAATCTTTGGAAAAAATAAAGATGGTCGAATTGAATTTGATTTGCATAATCTTCTTCCAGGGAATTATTACTTCTACTTAACAATCAATTTTTTAGGAAAAGCAAAAGAAGTATTAGTGAAATACGATATGTTAAATAAAATGGAATACATAAAGGTTGAATCAAACAAGTATTCTATTTCAACTTTTGTTAATGAAAAAAATATGATTGGCATTAAAAATCGTCCTCACTCCGAATTAACGGATATATACTGGAAGACGAGGAAGAGACTAAGAAAGTTTAGAAGTAAACGAAATAAGAACAAAAAGAATAATGGATTATTAACTCGTGCCGTAAAAAAATTACTGTACAAATTACCTGTGAAGAAAAATTGGGTACTATTTGAAAGCCAAATGGGGAAACAATTTAGTGATAATCCGAAATATATTTATGAGGAACTTAAAAATTCAAATAAAAATTATAAATATATTTGGTCTTGTGAAAACGTAAATGAGTTTCCAGTTGAAGGGAATGTCACAAAGGTAAAACGGGGCAGTTTAAAACATTATTATTATATGACCCGTTCAAAATATTGGGTTGATAATCAAGGGATATCGCACCTTGCTCCGAAGAAAAAGGAGCAAATTTATTTACAAACTTGGCATGGTACACCATTAAAGAAAATGGGTGCCGATAAAGATAATGCAACACCTGCCGAAATGAAAAAATTACAATCTCAAACGAAAAATTGGAATTACTTTATTTCACCAAACCCATATAGTACGAAAATATTTAAAAAAGCATTTAAATATACGGGGAATGTATTAGAAACGGGATATCCAAGAAATGATCTATTAGTTCAGCAACCAGAACAAATTAAGAAAAAGGTAAAGAATCACTTTAATATTCCAGAAGGGAAGAAAGTCATTTTATATGCACCAACATTCAGAGACTGGAATGAAAATTCTTATTTTGATACATTGCGTGATATTAACAAATTAAGCAAAGAAATTAATGACGATACAATAGTTTTACTTCGACTTCATTACTTACTTGCTTCAAAAATTTCACAAATTCAATTGCCAGGTCATATTATTAATGCATCTTCCTATTCAGACATTCAGGAGTTATATTTAATAACTGATATTTTAATTACTGATTATTCATCTGTTATGTTTGACTATGCTGTACTAAAACGACCAATTATCTTCTATTGCTACGATTTAGATGAGTATTTATACTATAGAGGAATGTATTTCGACCTGAAAGAAGATGCACCTGGACCTATTTGCACGAATTTAGAGGAAGTGCTTCAGTTTATTCGCCAACCAGAACAGTTGGATGCGTATAAAAATAAATTAGAACAGTTCTCTAAAACATATTGCGGTATCGAAGATGGACAGGCATCGAAAAGGGTAATTGAACAAGTATTTAAATAAAACAATCTTGAAGAGGGTGTTTCGATTATTGAACACCCTCTTCTTATGAATTTACATTTAAAAATAGGGTGATTATATGGCTGAATTAATTTCGATCGTTGTTCCGGTTTATAACGCAGCACCTTTTTTACATAGTTGCTTACAGTCGATAAAAAAACAAACTTATCCATCTTTTGAAGTTATCATGATAAATGATGGCTCAACTGATGAAAGTGAATTCATATTATCGAAATATGCCCAAGAGGATTCCCGCTTCCTTTTATATAATCAAGAAAATCATGGGTTAGGGTATACAAGGAATAGAGGGATTTCTTTAAGTACCGGAAAATATATTTATTTTTTAGATTCTGATGATGAGCTTCCTAAAAATGCGTTACAGTCATTGATAGATGAAATCGTTAAGTATGATGCTGAGTTCGCAGTAGGAAAAGTGCTTCGTTATAATGAAGAACGAAAATATGTACCAATACGTCATTTAGAATTTAACTTATATCATTCAAAAGAGGTAACGAATTTAAAAGATAAACCTGAACTTTTACAAGACAGCATTGCTTGTAATAAGCTTTGGAAAAAAGATTTTTTAGTAGCGCATCAATTGTTATTTTCGGTAGGGAAATATTATGAAGATTTAAATTTTACTCTTAAAGCAGCTGTGTTAGCGAATAAAATAGCTATTACTACGGAAAATGTCTATTATTGGCGTGTTCGAAATGAGGAAAGTGCTTCATCCATTACGCAACAGCAAATGAAATTAAAAAATACATTGGACCGCCTTGATGCATTGGAGGAAAACCGCTTATGGTTAGAAAAAATCAATGCAGCACAGTCCATTGTTGAAGAGAATCATTTAAAAAGTTTATTAGATGTCGTAAGATTACATGCCATAAAATATACATTGACTGATTACGCTGAAAGAAAACAGTGGGAAGAAAGGGTTTATTCGTTTCTTCATAAAATTCCACCGAAAATTGCTAATCGGTTACCAAAAAAAGAAAAAATTATTTATGATATGATTATGAGTAAGTCGTTTAAGGAACTAGAATTGTTTTCACAAGTTTTCACAAATAGCGAAACAAATCCACTTGTAAAGCAAATCAACAATACTTTTATTGTTTCGATTGGTAATACGAAATATGATATTACATCGGAGCTTAAACCAACAATGATTGTGACATCAATAAATTATGCAAACCAATGGAATATGGAAGGGAAATTAATGATTCCAAAGGCATCTAGTGAAATTCAAGGTCATGTTTATGCATTAGGAAGAAAAAGTAAAAGGGAATCCGTTGTTGGTCAATTAAAATATTTACCGGATTCTGATCGTCATAATGTTTATCCCTTTGAGGAGCAACGTTTTATGTTCCAACTGAATTCGGATGAATTCGCTGGGGAAGATACTTACGATTTTTATTTTAAATTAGATGGGAACGAGAAAGTTCAAAAACCTGCAAGAATTCGAATAATCCATACAGTTAACAACAGTTCTAGTGTTGTCATGAATGGTAAAAACTTTACTTTATATCGAACAGTTCAAGGAAACTTAAGTCTAACAGTCAATAAAAATTCCTTCCTAAAGGAATCGGTTAAAAAAGTACTTCGTTTTATGAAAAAGTAATGAAAAATATAAAAAGTGATTTGACGATAAATGATGAGAGAATTAATAATTTCAATATATTTGTTTTTCTATAAATGTAGTTTTGCGATTTTTAAACTTTGCCGCCAAAAGAATAAAATTGTGTTAATTGCAAGCTTTAAAGATAATCATCAGTATATTTATAAAGAGTTGAAAAGGGTAGGGTTTTCAGGGGAAATCATATTTCTTTGTAAAAAAAGCTGTTACGAAAGTTTAATGACTTCTACAAATGGACCTGTTTATTTGATTGAATCAGGGAAAGTACTCCACGAGTTAAAAGCCGCTTATCATTTAATGACAGCTAAAACCGTCGTTGTAGATAATTATTATGGCTTTTTAGCCGTGGCTGATTTCCGTGATAATGTAGAATGTATTCAAATATGGCATGCTGCGGGTGCAGTAAAAAACTTTGGCTTCCTTGATCCAACCGTACAAAACCGTAGTGATCGTGAAAAGAAACGGATTTTATCAGTATACAAAAGATTCCATAAAGTTGTTGTGAATTCACAAAAATTCGCTGACATTTTTAAAGAAGCGTTTCAGTTGAAGGGGGATCAGTTCTTACCATTAGGGTATCCGCGTACTGATTTCTTCTTTCAGAAGGCTCGGCATAAAAGGGTAAGTGAAAAGTTTTATGCTAAGTACCCACATTTTAAAGGGAAAAAAATTATTTTATATGCTCCAACATACCGTCCAAATGCGGAGGCAAATCAGTTGAAGCTAGATATTAAGAAGCTTGCAAGTCAATTACAGGAAGATTATGTTTTATTGATTCGCATGCATCCGTCAGTAAATTTAACAGTGCTTGATACAATTGGACGGGAAAATTTTGTGCATGATTTTTCAAGAGAGGCAACAATTAATCAATTATTAATAGTAGCTGATTATTTAATTACTGATTATTCTTCCATTCCTTTCGAATTTGCATTTTTGAAAAAACCGATGATTTTCTATCCTTATGATTTGCAAAATTATATGGAAAATCCAGGATTGTGGGACAAGTATGAAAATATTGTACCTGGACCAATTGCTTATAATACAAAAGAAATTATTGAATTAATCGAATCGTATCCTTTCCACGAAGGGATGTATGAGGCATTTAATGAGAAATGGAATGAATATTCAGATGGAATTTCTACACAAAAATTAGTGCAGTATATATTGCAAAGGCATATCTAGATTACCTCGTAGCAATGTTGAAACGAGAGTTTAGTAAAAAGAAGGTTTTTTTATGAAGCAACTTTTAAAAAAAGTCAAAGGTTCATCATTAATTAAAAGTTTATATAAGTTAGTTTTCCAATTTGTCGGGTTGTTACCTGCAAAGAAAAAAAGAATTATTTTTGAAAGTTTTTTAGGTAAACAATACAGTGATAATCCACGAGCTATCTATGAGTATATTAAAGAAACGTATCCTGATTATGAATTGTACTGGAGTGTTGATCCAAGATTTATGCATAATTTCCGAGAGAAAGATGTCACAATAGTCCCTCGGTTTTCAGTAAAATGGCTTTTAGTGATGGCTACGGCAAAATATTGGATTTCTAATAGCCGGATGCCTGCTTGGATTCCAAAACCAAAACATACGACCTATTTACAAACGTGGCATGGGACGCCATTAAAAAAACTAGGTGTTGATATTGAAGAAGTACATATGCCTGGTACTGATACAGAGAAGTATAAACAAAACTTTACAAACGAAAGTGCCAATTGGGATTATTTAATCTCACCAAATCGGTATTCGACTGAAATTTTCCGTCGCGCATTTGCTTTTAAAGGGAAGATGGTAGAATCGGGATATCCGCGAAATGACTTTTTATATACAGCAAACAATGAAAAAGATATTTGGGATTTGAAGAAACGTTATGGCTTACCAACTGCTAAAAAGATCATATTATATGCACCTACGTGGCGGGATGATCAATTTTATGAAAAGGGAAAATACAAATTCGAGTTAGAATTAGATTTAGCCCGTTTAAAAGAAGCGTTAGGTGATGAGTACATTATCTTACTACGTCTCCATTATTTAGTTGCATCGAAATTGGAACTATCAGGTTATGAAGGATTCGTATATGATTTTTCACAACATGAAGATATTCGAGAGCTTTATATGATGTCGGATTTATTAATTACCGATTATTCTTCGGTTTTCTTTGACTTTGCGAACTTGAAACGACCGATGATTTTCTTTGTATATGATATAGACGATTATCGAGATCGTTTGCGCGGTTTCTATTTCGATTTTGAGAAAAAGGCGCCAGGTCCACTCGTGAAAACGACTGAAGAAGTTATCTCAGAAATTCAAAAATTCGATGCTAATGGATTTGCCTTACCACCGAATTTTGATGAGTTTTATAACCGTTTTTGTGAATGGGAAGATGGCCATGCTTCCAAACGAGTTGTAGATGAAGTGATAAAACCTTAAATGTAAAAGAGACTGATGACATTTGATCAGTCTCTTTTTTTATGCTTTCACTATGACGTTAAGTTAAAGATGAGTTATCATAACTATTATGAAAGTTATCCTATGAGGAAAGAGGGTCTTTCCATTGCATGATATTATCGATTTCATTTCTATTAAACAAAAGAAGGACAATGAGAAATTACATAGGATGTTTCGTAAGGCCAATTCCTTGCAAGATGCTGAGAAAATTGACAAATTAGTAACTGATAAAACCCTTGTTTTGCAGGATCATAAACTTTTCTTAGCATTTTTAAAATATTTAGAAGGAAAAGATATGAACCCTGAAACGGTTTTTAAAGATGTTTTACAACTACCGAAACATCAATTTGAAGAGCGCTATCGAATGAATTGGCAGTCCGTGGTCCAATTGTGCTTTACCTTCCTTGCCATTTTAAAAGAAAATAATCCGGAACAATATATTGATTTTATTCAATCGAATTAAGGCAAGTTTGGACAAATGATATTTTGAAATTGAAAACTTCAATTATAGCCGAAGAAATGCATCTTTTTAACTTTATCTTCATCAAAATATTTCAAAACTTTTAATACGCCATATTGTTCTTTCTCGCTATAATTCGTTATAATATTAAAATGGGATTCGAATGTGCGAAACCAATCTTGAAAGGAGTTTCTAGATTCAATGAATGAGGAACAACGACTAGCTAGTCAGCAAGTTAATCAACCAAAACCTACAAATGCTAAGCCCGAAAAGGATTATAGTAAATATTTCGAACGTGTCATTACGGCACCTTCATTAAAAGATGCGAAAAAACGTGGGAAAGAAGAAGTTAAATACCATAAAGATTTCGCCATTGATGAAGAGTTCTTAAAAATGGGCGAAGGTCGTAAATTTTTTATTCGTACGTACGGATGCCAAATGAACGAACATGACTCAGAAGTAATGGCTGGTATCTTCATGCAGCTAGGGTATGACCCAACTGATAAAATTGAAGAAGCAGATGTCGTATTATTAAACACTTGTGCAATCCGTGAAAATGCTGAAAATAAAGTATTTGGAGAACTTGGTTTCTTAGTAAAATATAAACGACAAAATCCAGAAATGTTAATCGGCGTATGTGGTTGTATGTCACAAGAAGAGTCGGTTGTAAATAAAATTTTAACAACATATCAACATGTCGATATGGTATTCGGAACACATAATATTCACCGTTTACCAAACATTTTAAAAGAAGCGTACATGTCGAAGGAAATGGTGATTGAAGTTTGGTCAAAAGAAGGGGACGTAATTGAAAACCTTCCAAAACAACGTAACGGTGCCATTAAAGCTTGGGTTAACATTATGTACGGTTGTGATAAGTTCTGTACATATTGTATCGTTCCTTATACCCGCGGGAAAGAACGTAGTCGTCGTCCCGAAGAAATTATCCAAGAAGTACGTGAGTTAGCTGCCCAAGGCTATCAAGAAATCATGTTGTTAGGTCAAAACGTAAATGCATACGGAAAAGACTTTACAGATATAGAGTACGGTCTTGGTGATTTAATGGACGAGTTACGTAAAATTGATATTCCACGTATCCGTTTCACAACGAGTCATCCACGAGACTTTGATGATCATTTAATCGAAGTATTAGCGAAAAAAGGGAACTTAGTAGAACATATTCATTTACCGGTTCAATCGGGTTCTAATGAAATTTTAAAAATTATGGCACGTAAATATACTCGTGAACATTTCTTACAATTAGTACAAAAAATTAAAGCTGCCATTCCAGATGTTGCTCTTACAACAGACATTATTGTCGGTTATCCAAACGAAACGGAAGAACAATTCCAAGAAACGCTCGATTTATATCGTGAAGTTGGATTTGAAACAGCCTTTACGTATATTTACTCTCCACGGGAAGGGACACCAGCTGCTAAAATGAACGACAACGTTCCACAAGAAGTAAAAAAGGAACGATTACAACGTTTGAATGCAGTTGTTGAAGAATTTTCCTCTGCAGCATTAAAAAAATACGAAGGTCAAACGGTCGAAGTGTTAGTTGAAGGTAGCAGTAAAAAACGAGATGACGTTTTAGCCGGTTATACAAGAAGAAATAAATTGGTAAACTTTGCTGGTCCAAAGGAATTAGTTGGCCATATTGTGAAAGTAAAAATACTCGAGGCGAAATCTTACTCCCTACGCGGTGAGTTTGTAGAAGTAGTTAATCGACATGAGGTGGAAGTATAATGACAACAAAGCTTTATACAAAAGATGAAATCGTAGAAAAAGCAAAAGAAATTGCCCATATGATTGCCAACACGGAAGAAGTGGAATTTTTCAAAAAGGCTGAAGAGCAAATTAACGAAAATCAACATGTTCGTGAAAAAATTGCGAGCTTAAAAACATTACAAAAACAAGCGGTTAATTTCCAGCACTTAGGAAAAGAAAAAGCATTAAAACTAATCGAAGAAAAAATTGCGAAAATCGAAGAAGAAATCGATGAGCTTCCAATTGTTCAACAGTTTAAGCAATCCCAAATGGATGTAAACGGCTTACTACAATTAGTATCAAATGCCATTGCTAACAACGTAACAAACGAAATTATCGAATCAACGGGTGGAGATCTATTACGTGGTGAAACTGGTTCAAAAGTTCGCAACAGTACACCTGGTAGTTGTTCATAATATTTTTAGTAAACGCCTCAATTTTTGAGGCGTTTTTCTTATGCATGATGTCCATACCACATTTTTTTACTACTCACCAAAACTTTCCTAGGCAACCCAATTTTTTAGGAACACTATTTGCCCATCTTTAATACTATAAATTGTCAGCAGCAAAAGATTCGAAAGTTCAAAGTACAATAACACTTACGTTTTCTAATATTGCATACCTTAGATATCCCACTGTTTGTTGAGAAAAGCGATAGCTCTAGTCTTTAATACTTTTTTCGGCACTTCTAAGGATCAGTAACATGTGACAAGAAAACGTTACTTCAAAAATAATCGTAAAACGAATCCGTGACATTTCACCAATTAGGCAGAAGCCGCATACTATAGTTCGACAAGATGTAAAGGAGGAAAAATGCGTTGAAACGTTTGCGTCAAATTGTGACAAAAGCGGTTGTCGCTAAAGGTAAAAAACGAGTTGAAAGTAGTGAAGTGTTACGTCCTTCATTTACTCCAACAAGCATTTTAGGGTGCTGGGTTATTAACCACCACTACAATGCAAAGAAAGTTGGGAAATATGTAGAGGTTTCAGGTAAGTTCGATGTAAACGTGTGGTACGCGTACAATAATCACTCTAAAACAGCTGTACACACTGAAACAGTTCAATACAAAGATCGCATCAAACTTCATTACCGCGATGAAGAAGTAATCGATTCAAACGACTGTCATGTACGTGTATTACAACAACCTAACTGTATCGAAGCGGTCATTACACCAAATGGTGATTGCTTCAATGTCGTCATTGAACGTGAATTCCTAGTAGAAGTGATCGGTGAAACAAAAGTTGTTGTCTCTGTTCATACAACTGAAGTTGAAGAAGAATGGACATTTGAAGAAGAAAGCTCTTCTTCCAGCTCAAGTTCTAGCTCAAGCAGTTCATCTTCATCCTCGTCTTCTTCTAGCAGTGGCTACAAAATAAGTGACGAATCGTCATCATTTCATTAATAAAGTGAGAGCGCCATCTACTAAATAATAGTAGAACCCATCGGCGCTCTTCTTTATTTTCAAGCAATATAAAATGCCGTAAGTTTTGTATCCTCTAATGTTTCAAATATAAAGTTTCCTTTAATTAAAATTGGGAAACGTTAATTGTTAGTAGATTTTTGTTATACTAAAGGAGAAAATAAATTTTAAACAAAATTAGAATGGGAAAGATGTCGTTTTCGCTATTTCTAGTAAAACAAGATGTTTTTCCAATCATTAAGAGTAAACAGTAGTATAGAGAGGTAACAAAATGACGACATATACTCCAATGATCCAACAATATTTATTAATCAAGTCAGAATATGAAGATGCTTTTCTTTTTTATAGACTCGGTGACTTTTATGAAATGTTCTTTGAGGATGCCGTTAAAGCATCGCAAATTTTAGAAATTACGTTAACGAGTAGAGATGCGGGAACAAAAGAGCGAATTCCGATGTGTGGTGTACCCCATCATTCGGCAAAAGGATATATTGAAACTTTAGTATCAAAAGGTTATAAAGTAGCCATCTGTGAGCAAACGGAGGATCCTAAACAGGCGAAAGGTGTAGTGAAGCGGGAAGTTGTTCAACTGATTACGCCAGGTACGTTAATGGAAGGGAAAACGATTGACGGAAAGTCTAATCATTTCATTGCAAGCGCGGAACAACTGGGAGAGAATCAATTTGCCCTTGCTTATTTAGATATTTCGACTGGGGAAGCGGCCACAGCTATTATAGAAGGCGGCTCAAAAGCTTTACTTCAACAATTAATGGCCTTACATATTCGTGAACTTGTTGTGACTGAGCAATTACAAATTTTATTAGCTGAACAAGCGAGTAACTTAGGGATTGTTCTTTCATTAGAAAAACAAGAAATGCCAGAGGAAAAGTCCGGAAAATACATTGTTAACTTGCCAAAAGACTTACATGGTGTAGCAAAAAGTTTATTGCAATATGTAGAACGTACTCAAATGCGTTCTTTATCCCATATTCAACCATTTACATATACCGAGACTAAGCAACATTTACGAATTGATACAAATTCCCAACGAAATTTAGAACTCCTCCAATCAATTCGTGGTGGCGACGAAAAGGGAACACTTCTTTGGTTATTAGATGAAACAGTCACAGCGATGGGGGGACGTAAGTTAAAACAATGGCTTCACCAACCTTTAGCGAATCGTAATGGGATTGAACGACGTCTAGCGATTGTGACAGATTTTCTAGATGAGTTTTTTGTTCGTAATGAACTTCGAGAATTGTTGAAAAAAGTCTATGATTTAGAACGTTTAGCTGGCCGGGTTGCCTTTGGAAATGTGGGGGGGCGAGATTTAGCACAACTTCGTGAATCATTGCGCCAAGTGCCCTTCATTAAAGAACAACTTCTTCAGTCTGGAAAAGAAACATTAAGCAGTTTAGGTGAAAAGCTTGATGAATGTACCGATGTGGAACAGCTTTTATCAAAAGCGATTACCGATCATCCGCCGATTGCCATTAAAGAAGGGGACGTCATTCGGGAAGGCTATAATGATAAGCTCGATGAGTTACGTTTTGCTGCTCGCAACGGAAAAGATTGGATTGCCCAACTAGAACAAAAAGAACGGGAAATCACCGGCATTAAAAACTTGAAAATTGGATATAATCGTGTTTTTGGTTATTATATTGAAATTACAAAATCAAATGTGGCGAATGCGGATTTATCCCGTTATGAAAGAAAACAGACGTTAGCGAATGCGGAACGTTATATTACGGAAGAGTTAAAAGAAAAAGAAGCAATCATTTTAAATGCAGAAGAACAAAGTTTAGCATTGGAATATGATTTATTTGTAGAACTACGGGAGCAATTAAAATCCTTTATTCCTCGAGTACAAGCTTTAGCTTCTAGCATAAGTGAATTAGATGTTTATATAAGTTTCGCTGTCGTTTCTGAAAAGTACCGATTTGTCAAACCTGCTTTCCATGAAGGTCGGGCATTAAAAATTGTTGGTGGTCGTCATCCGGTCGTGGAAAAAATGTTAAATAAACAAATGTATGTACCGAACGATTGCATTTTAACAGAGGATAAAAACATGATGTTAATTACTGGGCCAAATATGTCCGGTAAAAGTACCTTTATGCGTCAAGTGGCGTTAATCGTTGTATTAGCCCAAATGGGTTGTTATGTTCCAGCTGATGAAGCTTACTTGCCAATAACGGATCAAATTTTCACACGTATTGGTGCAGCGGATGATTTAGTTGCGGGTCAATCAACCTTTATGGTGGAGATGTTGGAATCGCAACATGCCATCACGAATGCAACAGCGAACAGTTTACTATTATTCGATGAAATTGGCCGTGGAACATCTACCTACGATGGAATGGCTTTAGCCCAATCGATGATGGAATATATTCACGATAAAATTGGTGCCAATACGTTATTTTCTACCCATTATCATGAATTGACGGCTCTTGAACAACAATTACAACGACTTCAAAATGTTCATGTTAGTGCTACAGAAAAAGACGGCAAAGTAGTCTTTTTACATAAAGTGCGACAAGGTGCTGCAGATAAAAGTTATGGCGTTCACGTAGCCCAACTTGCTGAAATGCCAGAGGATATTATCGAAAGGGCAAGAGTGTTGCTCCAACAATTCGAATCGAAAGACTCGGGGCAAGAAGTGGTAGCATCTTTCGAAGACGTGCCAGCAGAAGATGGACTTCAGTTGTCATTATTTGAAGAAGAGAAAGGGAATGCAGGCAACAAGGAAGAAAGTCACTCTTTAACGCAAGCGGAACAAGAAGTTTTGGAACGTCTTGAGAAAATGAACATTATGGGAACATCACCAATTCAAGCAATGAATGTTCTATATGAATTACAACAAATGTTATTAAGTAAAAAATAAAATCAATTCGCACTCTTTTTAATGCGGATGAAAGCAATAAAAGGAGGTACTTCAACATGGGAAAAATTCAAATAATGGATGAATGGTTATCGAATAAAATAGCGGCAGGTGAAGTAGTAGAACGTCCGTCGTCTGTTGTAAAGGAATTAGTCGAGAATGCCATTGATGCAGGAAGTACATCAATTGAAGTTTTTCTTGAAGAAGCCGGGTTAACCTCCATTCAAGTTACGGATAATGGAAGTGGTATGGATGAGGAGGATGCATTAAAATCCTTCTCACGCCATGCAACTTCAAAAATTTCGAAGGAACAAGATTTGTTTCGTATTCGTACGTTAGGTTTCCGTGGAGAGGCTTTGGCATCCATTGCTTCTGTGTCGAAAGTAACGTTGAAAACATCCGATGGAGAACACAATGGGTTAGAAATTCAATTGGAAGGTGGCCACGTCGTTTCCAAAAAACCAACCGCTTTCCGAAGAGGTACAGATATTACGATAGCTCAATTATTTTATAATACCCCAGCTCGATTAAAGTATTTAAAAACGATTCAAACCGAGCTAGGTCATTCCATTGATTTTATGAACCGGTTAGCCCTCGCCTATCCGGAAATTGCCTTTAAACTTGTACATAATGGTGGAACGCTCCTTCAAACGAATGGTAGGGGAAATGTTCAACAAGTCATTGCGGCAATTTATGGAGTTCAAAATGCGAAAAAAATGATTCCCTTTAGCGCGGAATCGAAAGACTATAAAGTACATGGATTCGCTAGTTTACCAGAAGTGACACGGGCAAATAAAAATTATATGTCCATCTTTGTAAACGGCAGATGGGTAAAACATTATTTAGTGCAAAAAACGATTGTTGATGCCTATCATACGTATTTACCGATTGAACGTTATCCGCTAGTTGTATTGTACATTGAAGGGGATCCCTATTTAACGGACGTCAATGTTCATCCGGCGAAATTACAAATCCGATTAAGTAAAGAACAAGAGCTACTACCACTCATTCAAGAGGCGATTAATAAAGCGATTCGTTCGGCTATTCATGTACCGGTTGCTGAAAAGAAAGAAAAACCAGTACGCATTCATACTGAGCAAATGAATCTTTGGAAACCGGCTCCTTCTCCTACCTTTGATGAGGCTAAAATCAACGCGATTGTGGACAAACTGAATGGGGAACAATCAATTGTCAAAGAAAGTACACAACCTCTTCAAAATGAAGAAGAATCGGAAGAGGACTTGTTCGTAGAGAAGCCGACGGAAATTGAGGAACAATGGGAAGTACCACCGATTCAACAAGAGGAACAACTATCAGCTCCACCTTCTAATGAGGAAGTAGTGGAAAAGAAAGAACCATTCCCAGAGCTGGAAATCGTCGGGCAAATTCACGGTACTTATATTGTTGCCCAAATGGAAGATGGCTTTTATTTAATTGATCAGCATGCAGCCCAAGAGCGAATTAAATATGAATATTTCCGGGAAAAGGTTGGGGAAGTGAATCCAAACGAACGACAATCTTTGTTACTTCCTTTAACTTTCCATTATTCAGCAGACGAAGCAATCATTTTAAAAGAAAATTTACAAGCCTTGCAAGAAGTCGGTGTCTTTTTAGAAGACTTTGGACAGTCTTCCTTTGTCGTACGGGAGCACCCAACTTGGTTCCCAAAGGGCTTTGAGCAGGAAATTATTGAAGAATTGATTGAACAAGTGTTAAAAACACGGAAAGCTGATGTGAAAAAACTTCGGGAAGATGCGGCCATTATGATGAGCTGTAAGAAGTCTATTAAAGCCAATTACTATTTGACGAAAGAGCAAATGGTCGTATTATTAAATGATTTACGGAAAGCCGATAATCCTTTTACATGTCCCCACGGTCGACCGGTTATGATTCATTTTTCTACTTATGAAGTCGAGAAAATGTTTAAACGGGTTATGTAGTAACGGATTATTTCAAGATAGTGAATAGGCGTTATTTCACATTGGATACTATTTAGTTATAATCGAATAAAATACAAGTTTTATAAATCATTAAATATGTTTTATCAACAAATCTTTTGTAAAGGGGAATTCATCATGTTTTCATTTAAAGAGCGTTCGAACATATTAAATACATTAAATCGTTATTCTTTTGATGTTCTTGTTATTGGCGGTGGCATTACAGGAGCAGGCATCGCCTTAGATGCTGCTTCCCGTGGACTGTCTGTTGCCCTTGTAGAGATGCAAGATTTTGCAGCAGGTACTTCCAGTCGTTCTACAAAGCTTGTCCATGGAGGATTAAGATATTTAAAACAATTGGAAGTCGGACTTGTGGCGGAAGTGGGCCGTGAGCGGGAAATCGTTTATGAAAATGGAGTCCATGTTACACGTCCAGAGTGGATGTTGCTTCCGCTTTATAAAGAAGGAACTTTAGGGAAAATGACGACTAGAGCTGCCCTTACCCTTTACGATCGGTTAGCCCAAGTACGTAAAGAAGAACGCCGCAAAATGCTTTCATCAAAAGAAGCCCTTGATAAAGTACCTTTATTGAAAACGGAAGGATTACTCGGTGCAGGATATTACGTTGAGTATAAAACAGATGATGCCCGACTAACGATGGAAGTATTGAAAAAAGCAGTAGAATACCAATGTGTATGTCTTAACTACGCACGGGTAACGGATTTTGAATATAAAAAGAAAAAAATAGTTGGGGCAAATGTACGAGATGAAATAACGGGCGAACGCATTACAATCCATGCTCACCAAATTGTAAATGCGACAGGTCCATGGGTAGACGAAGTGCGAAAAATGGATAAAATCCATAATAAGAAAAATATTCGTCATACTAAAGGGGTTCATATTGTAATCGATCAATCTAAACTGCCATTACAACAAGCAGTATATTTTGATACAGAAGATGGCCGTATGGTTTTTGCCATTCCTCGAGATGGTAAGACTTATGTAGGAACGACGGATACATTTTTCGAAGATGATTTAGTACAGCCAGTTGCAACGAAAGAAGATATTGAGTATTTAATTAAGTCCATTCATTATATATTCCCGAAAGTAACAATTAATACAAGTGACATCGAATCGACTTGGGCTGGAGTACGTCCTTTAATTTCCCAAGAAGGAAAGGATCCGTCTGAAATTTCCCGTAAAGATGAAATTTGGGTCGCACCAAGTGGTCTTTTAACTGTTGCGGGAGGGAAATTAACGGGCTATCGACAAATGGCCGAAACAATTGTCGATAAAATCGTGAAAATCCATAAATTTAAACATGCATCCGAATGTGTTACGAAGGAATTATCAATATCGGGAGCAAAAGGTTTAAATTCTTTCAATTTCAAAGATTATGTAGCGAACAAATCGAGAACAGGCATTGAGTTAGGTATTCCTTTTGATGAAGCGAAAAAGTTAGTTGAAAGATACGGTACAAATGTCGATGAAGTGTTCCAATATGCGAAATCTGTCAATACGAGTGAAATAACAATTCCCCTTTCTCTCTATGCGGAACTGCTTTATTCTATCTATTATGAAATGGCGATGACACCAAGTGATTTCTTTATTCGTAGAACGGGCTATCTATTCTTCAATATTGAATTAGTGGAGCAATATCGGGAACAAATTATTGAAATTATGAGCAACATTATAGGCTATTCGGACAGTGAAAAAGTCTTTTATAAAATGCAACTAGAACAATATATTGAAGATGCGAAAAATCCAATGAAATAGGGTGAAACTTGATTGGAAAAGCTAACAGAAGTTCTTCAAATGGATGATGGACATAAAATTTTTGTCCGTATTTTTGAACCGAAGAACAAACCGAAGGGACATTTTCATATTTTGCATGGAATGGCAGAGCATGGAGGTCGATATGAATCCTTTGCTTTAGCATTAGCAGCTCAAGGTTATTTCGTTACAGCCCATGATCATCGCGGTCATGGGCAAACGGCTGAATTAAATGGACAACTTGGCTATTTTGGCGATGATAATGGGTTCAATCGTGTAGTCGAAGATGTATTCGAAGTCATTCAGCATTATAGTGTTGGCCAAAATGTTCAAGAAACGATACTTTTTGGACATAGTATGGGGTCTTTTATCGCTCGTCGTTTTATTCAGCTCTATAGCGGCATGATTGATAAATGCATTTTATGTGGTACCGGAATGACGACTACGGTGCATAAACTGGGAAATGCCCTTGCGAAATCCCTTTGTGTCGTAAAGGGAAAAAATATGCCTAGTCAATTAATGAATGATTTAAGTTTCGGTAGTTTTAATCGGAATGTATTGAATGCGAAAACTCTTTATGATTGGCTTTGTAATAATGATGAGGAAGTAGAAAAATATATTCAAGACCCGTACTGTGGCTTTGTGCCGACCAATCAATTTTTTGTAGACTTAACCGATGGATTATTGTTAATTCATCGGAAAAAGGAACTCATGAACATCCGAAAGGACTTACCGATACTTTTAATAAGCGGAAGTGAAGATCCCGTTGGTAGTAGTGGTTCTGGTGTATTCAAAGTTGCTAAGGAACTTAAAAATGCTGGTTTAACGGATGTTGTCGTCTATCTCTTTGAGGGGATGCGACATGAAATTTTAAAGGAAAAAAATAATGAACATGTGTTTCATGTGATAACACGGTGGTTAAGTAGATGAAGGAAGACACAATCGAAGTAGTGGCCATTGTTGGCCCAACTGCTTCAGGAAAAACAGCTTTAAGTATTAAAATGGCAAAGGCATTTAATGGCGAAATTATAAACGGCGATTCGATGCAAATATATAAAGGACTCGATATTGGGACGGCCAAAGTTACGGAAGAAGAGATGGAAGGTGTTCCCCATCATTTATTGAGCTTTAAAGAGCCGACAGAAAGTTTTTCCGTTGCGGAATATCAATCGTTAGTTCGAGAAAAAATCGCTGAAATACAAGGGCGTGGAAAGTTACCGATTATCGTTGGTGGAACAGGCCTTTATGTACAAGCGGTTCTTTACGATTTTCAATTTACGAAAGAAGAAATCGATGAAGAAGCGCGGAAAAAATATTATGATCAGTTGATGGAAATTGGACCCGATGCTATGCATGCTAAGTTAGCCGAGCTAGATCCAGAAACAGCGAAAACAATCCATCCGAATAACACTCGCCGTGTTATTCGAGCATTAGAAATGATCGAACTTCACGGTGTTTCTAAGGCAAGCGAAGAACATAATCGGGGGACAATTCCTTTATACAATCATTTAATCATTGGAATAGACATGGATCGAGAAAAATTATATGAACGCATTAATTTAAGGGTTGACCTTATGATGGAAAATGGGTTGCTTGAAGAGGTTCGTGGATTGTGGGAACGTGGAATCCGAAATGTACAATCTGTTCAGGCTATTGGATATAAAGAGCTCTATGATTATTTGGACGGGCGAACAACGTTAACAGAGGCAATCGAACAATTAAAACAAAATTCGAGACGCTACGCCAAACGTCAATTAACATACTTCCGAAATAAAATGGATGTTCAATGGATTGGAACAGATTGGCATGCCATTGAAAAATATTCTAAATTTTTCAATAATGAAGAAGGAAAATAATGTCGAGTTGCCGAATACATTACTATATGACTATCCAAAATAGAAATAGATGAGGTGTATTGGGCGTGAAATCAATCAATCTTCAAGATACTTTTCTAAATAATTTACGGAAAAACAACACATTTGTTACAGTATTTTTATTAAATGGCTTCCAACTAAAAGGGTTAGTGAAGTCTTATGATAATTTTACCGTTTTATTAGAAGTGGACGGAAAACAACATCTAATTTATAAACACGCAATATCAACTTTCACACCTTCTAAGCATGTTTCACTTACGCCAGAAGGAGAAGGACAATCGTAACAAAATCGGCAGTTAATTACTTGCCGGTTTTTTTCTTATTCAAGTTACATATCACAATCCAGTAAATTGCGGGGAACCTAATTTTTCATTATAATGACAATAGTTTTAAATTTGGAGGTTTCAATGATGAAAACAATGACAACGGATGAGTTAATCGATTTATTAGATGCAAATGAAAATTTAAATATTATCGATGTACGCGAAGATTTTGAAGTAGAACATGGAATGATTCCAGGGGCAATTCATATTCCACTAGGCTTTATTCCAGAACGTGCACCTGAATTAGATAAATCAAAGGAATATATTATGGTTTGTAAAGGTGGCGTCCGTAGTGCCAATGCTGGGGAGTATTTAGAATCCCAAGGTTTCAAAGTGGTTAACTTAGAAGGCGGTATGATGGCCTACGATGGTGAATTAGAATTTAAATAATAGGTATTCCAATTTTTCAATGATAAATAAATAAACCCCGTAAACTGTGCACTTGAGTTTACGGGGTCGTTTATTTAAATAGATTATCTATGTGCTTTGTTATTTGTTGAAAGTTTAAAAGTTGGGCTTTCTTCAGTCTTTTTTAAAGTCCTTACTGGAAGTCTCCAATGCTTCATATAAGATAGTATACGTAAAGTTGTAATGACGACAAATAAAGCGTATAGGAAAAGATCTCCTTCAACTAATTCTAACCCGATCATTAAACCTGCACCTGCTGCCCATACAGCGTATATTTCATCACGAAGTACTAATGGTTTTCTCCGTGCTAATAAATCACGAATAATTCCACCACCGGAACCAGTTAAAACGGCTGCAACAATGACGGCACTAATCGGAAGTTCTAATGATACGGCATAAATTGCGCCTTGAATGGCAAAGGCAGACAACCCGATTGCATCCGTAAAATTGCCCCAACGATTCCAATGTTTAATTAAATGATGTGGAACAAGGAAAAAGATAGTAATTGCTGCAATGGCAATTTGAAACATCATTTCTTGGCTCCAAAGGGTAGAAACTGGCAAACCAATTAATAAATTTCGAACAGCTCCTCCACCAAATGCTGTGACAATCCCTAGTAAATACACACCAAAAAGATCATATTCTTCTTCCATGGCTACAATCGCACCAGAAATTGCAAAGGCAATGGTCCCAATGATACTAAATACTTCCCATGCCATAAAATTGCCTCCTTAACTTAACATGCAACATTGAGAATAGCAGTTTCATAGAGGATAGTAAAGGGAAAATTTTTAATTTAAAGAAAATCTTTTTTCCTCGAATTATAGGATGATTAATTGGGATGGAGATAGCATGAAACCAGCCTTTTAAAGGTAAAATAAAAGTACATATGAAACCATTTCCATTTATTGTCGTATATCAATTAAATTTGAAAGGGGAATCGATACATGACTAAAAATGGATGTATAAAATGTGGTAGTCAAGATGCAGGGAAAAAGGAAGTAGCAATGACGGGAACAGGATTATCGAAAATGTTTGATGTCCAAAAGAATGAATTTATCGTTGTTTATTGTAATAACTGTGGATATTCGGAATTTTATAATAAACAGGTTTCTACTACTTCCAATATCCTCGATTTATTTTTTGGTTAATAGAAAACAAACTTTATAAAGGATGTTATTGAACGTTTCTTTCTACTATCCGTTCTAAAATAGTTGAAATGCTTCCGAGAATTGATAAGATGATATAGGATATTTAGTTATTGCAGTAAAAAGAAACGGAGTTTTAAACATGGCATTTATTTCAACATTGCAGCCAGAGACGTTGCAATTAGCAAAAAAAGTGGAAGATAAAATACAGCCATTTCATAAAAAAATCGATGAAATGGCATTTTATAACCAACAAAAAGTATTGGCCGCTTTTCGAAAACATCAAGTAAGTGACTTTCATTTGCATCCATCGACTGGTTATGGCTATGACGATGAAGGCCGGGATAATTTAGAAAGGGTCTATGCAGAAACATTTGGAGCAGAAGCTGCCATTGTTCGGAGTCAAATTATTTCAGGTACTCACGCCATTACGTTAAGTTTATTTGGTGTGTTAAGACCTGGAGATGAATTAGTCTACATTACAGGAAAACCGTATGATACCCTTCAATCGATTGTCGATGGGGGAGACAAAGACACAGGCTCCCTTAAGGATTTTGGCATCGGTTATTCCCATGTTGATTTAATTGAGGATCAATTTATCGATTGGGAAGGAGTGGGAGTTGCGATTGGTGACAAAACAAAAATGGTCGCGATTCAACGTTCGAAAGGTTATGCTACACGTCCTTCCTTTACAATAGAAGAAATTCAAGAAATGTGTCAAAAAATTCGCGAAATCAAGTCTGATGTGGTCATTTTTGTGGACAACTGCTATGGAGAATTTGTAGAAGCAATGGAGCCTACGGAAGTAGGAGCGGATTTAATGGCAGGATCATTAATTAAAAATCCAGGTGGCGGTCTTGCAAAAATTGGTGGGTATATTGCAGGTCGTGCAGATTTAGTAGAGAAATGTGCTTATCGAATGACTTCACCAGGTATTGGAGCAGAAGCAGGTGCTTCTTTAAATACGTTAGCTGACTTTTACCAAGGATTCTTTTTAGCGCCCCATGTAGTAGCACAAAGTTTAAAAGGAGCTGTCTTTACTTCAGCAATGCTAGAGGAAATTGGCATGACGACGTATCCTCACTTTACAGCGAAACGTACGGATTTAATTCAATCAGTTTCCTTCCAAACGGCCGATCAAATGGTAGCGTTTTGTCAGGAGATTCAAGCAGCTTCACCAATTAATGCCCACTTTGCACCAGTTCCAGCTTATATGCCAGGATATGAAGATGATGTCATTATGGCAGCCGGTACCTTTGTACAAGGGTCCAGTATTGAGTTAACAGCAGACGGACCCATTCGACCGCCATATACAGCTTATATTCAAGGTGGACTTACTTACGAACATGTGAAATATGCTGTTTGTAGTGCGGTACAAAAATTAAAATAATAAATGAAAGGCGGCTTATTTTAAGTCGTCTTTTTTAGTTGGAAATAGAGGAAGTATTCTGTAGATGATATTTTTTTGATTTTAACACTTAAAATAAGGAGAAAACTTTAAGGAATTTATTAATATACTTTCCGTTTGAAAAATATAGTGTTAATAAAACTTTCCATGATTGGGGTTGTGTATGGGGCAAATTAGTAGAAATCGGAACTACGACCTCATTTTAAAACTTTTTATATTGATGTGGATTCTTACCGTCGTCGGCGTATTGTTTGCTCTTTTATTACCGATATCAGTCGTTATTCTTTTATCAATTATTTGTATTGGAATGATTGTTTTTACGTTTATAATGCGGCTTGGGAGTGTCATTATTTTTATTATTCCCTTTTTAATGGGGGTTCTCCATTTCTTATTTCTTGTGATTTTAATTGAATGGCTTGGTGCAGCACTTGTCGTCTCGGTATTTATAGGTACTATTCTTATTTTTTTATTAATTGCTTTAATCGGAATGCGATTTGTCATCGTTATTTCCGATGTGCTAATTTACTTTTTTACTGTTCTCATTGTGTTCGTAGTCTTTGGATTTATATATATATTCATTCCAGTAAGCAGTACGTTCTTCCTTGTCGTTGCGGGTATTTTTGTATTAGCTTTCGCACTTTACACAGTGTACGAAATTGATGTAATGCGCAGTCATTATATTCGGGAAAGTGAAATTATTCTATTCGCCCTTAGGTTATATTTAAATTTACTTTATGTTGTCATTGAAATCGGACTATCCTCTAAAAAATTCCGCTATTAAGAAAAACCTCACATTTTTATGTAGAATGGTACGTTATTCTGCAGAAACCGTTGATATCAATAGTTTCTGCATTTTTTTTATGGCTATTTTTTTAAAATGACTTACATGATGAAAAAAATTTTTATGTATTTTAACCTATTTTTTCATTCTTTTTAACAGTTCGTGTCATTATAAAGAAACTAAAAATAATCAATTTTAAGCAAATTCTAACTAAAATGAAAGAAGTTTTGCCTGTTTTCTCTATAATGTTAGTTTTTCTAACGTAGAATTGACAAGCTACCTTACTGAAGGTATGATATGTAGTAAGGGAGGTGAATTAAATGGGAAGTGAAAGAAGATCAAGTGAATTACGAAGATCGATGCCGCTTTTACCGATTGGTACGGTTATGCAGTTAACCGAACTGTCAGCGCGTCAAATTCGCTACTATGAAGAACACGATTTAATTCAGCCACACCGTACGGAAGGGAATCGAAGAATGTTTTCTTTAAATGATGTCGATACGCTTCTAGATATAAAAGATATGTTAGAGCAAGGCGTGAACATGGCAGGTATTAAGAAAGTATTTGAAATGAAAAATAATCCTGCGGTTCAAGCTGTAAAAGCAAAAGAAGAAATTTCAGATTCAGAGTTACGTCGTATATTACGCGAAGAAATGCGTATGGCAGGACGTCATCAAAAAACTTCTTTACGACAAGGGGATTTATCGCGTTTCTATCAATAAAAAAACGCGTGAATTATAAAAAATAAAATTGCTAAATAAGGGAAAAGTAGGAGTGTGGAATACTGTGGCAAAATATACAAGAGATGATATTAAGCGTCTTGTAGAAGAAAAAGAAGTAAAATATATTCGTCTACAATTTACGGACATTCTAGGAACAATTAAAAACGTTGAAATTCCAGTAAGTCAATTAGACAAAGCATTAGATAACAAAATGATGTTTGATGGTTCTTCTATTGAAGGTTTTGTTCGAATTGAAGAATCAGATATGTATTTATATCCTGATCTTGATACATTCATGGTATTCCCATGGACTGCTGAAAAAGGGAAAGTGGCACGATTCATCTGTGATATCGTAAATCCAGATGGAACACCATTTGCTGGTGACCCACGTTCAAACTTAAAACGTGTATTAGCGAATATGGAAGAGCTAGGATTCACTAGCTTTAACTTAGGGCCAGAACCAGAATTCTTCCTATTCAAATTAGATCAAAAAGGTGAACCAACATTAGAATTAAATGATGATGGTGGATACTTCGACTTAGCACCAACAGACCTTGGTGAGAACTGCCGTCGTGATATCGTATTAGAATTAGAAGAAATGGGCTTTGAAATTGAAGCTTCTCACCATGAAGTGGCTCCAGGACAACACGAAATTGACTTCAAATATGCAAATGTTGTAGAAGCATGTGATAACATCCAAACATTCAAATTGGTTGTAAAAACAATCGCTCGTAAACACGGTTTACATGCGACATTTATGCCAAAACCACTTTACGGTGTAAACGGTTCTGGTATGCACTGTAACGTTTCTTTATTCAGAGGAAAAGAAAACGCGTTCTTCGATGAAAAAGCTGAAATCGGTTTATCTGAAACGGCGATGCAATTCATGGCAGGTGTATTAGCTCACGTACAAGGATTTACAGCGATTACAAATCCAACTGTAAACTCTTATAAACGTTTAGTACCTGGTTATGAAGCACCATGTTACGTAGCTTGGTCAGCTCAAAACCGTTCACCTTTAATTCGTGTACCAGCTTCTCGTGGTTTATCGACTCGTATCGAATTACGTTCAGTAGACCCTTCTGCTAACCCTTATTTAGCATTAGCTGTAATTTTAGAATCTGGTTTAGAAGGTATTCGTCAAAAAATGACACCACCAGCTGCAATCAACCGTAACATCTATATTATGAGTGAAGAAGAGCGTAAAGCAAATGGTATTGACAACTTACCAGCTTCACTAAGTGATGCACTTGTTGCATTAGAAAACGATGAAGTTGTGAAACGTGCACTAGGTGAACATATTTATGCGAACTTTAGAGAAGCAAAAGAAATCGAATTTGATATGTTCCGTACAGCTGTTCACCCTTGGGAACGCGAACAATATATGAAAATGTACTAATCGTCATTTTCTCTACCCGGTATGCATTGATGTATACCGGGTTTTTGAATTATGAAGGAAATTAATATAAAATTTCTTCGTAAAGGGTGGTCACAGAGGGGAAAGTTTTTGGTTTCAATTAACGATTTTTCGTATAACGTGTAAATTGAAATATGGCGATTAATAGGCTAATCATACTGATCGCCCAAAAGATACTTGCCATTCCAATTTGAGCAGAGTTTTCTTCTGAAGCCATTGGATGATATTGATCGATTTCTAAATTAAAGCCATTCATAAAGAAATAAAAACTAATTGATAATAACAATAAGTGTAATAAAATAAAAGCATATGCTATACTATTTTTTCTGTTTTTAACCCACAACATGATAGTAGATAATGCAAAAATGAATAGAACAAAGGTAAAACCAATAGTTAATAAGCTTGGAAATTCCACTTCTACTAGCATTAAAATTACCTCCTTCCGACTCATCTTCATATTAACAAAAATTCCAATTTTATGAAATATACTTTAAAATTATTAACAGCTATAACATATATTGATTCAACAAGTTTTAGAGGTGTTGTAAATGGAAATTAGTTTTGTAGTATTCCCATTCATCATCGGGCTTGTTTTAGGTTCCTTTTTCAATGTAGTAGGATTAAGAGTCCCGAAAAATGAATCAATCGTCGAACCACCTTCCCATTGTTCAAAATGTAAACGGCGATTAACACCCCTCGACTTAATACCTGTAGTTTCATACTTATGTTTAAGAGGGAGATGTCGGACATGTGGTACGAAAATTTCTCCGCTCTATTTATGGATTGAACTTTTAACTGGCATTCTCTTCACGATGGCTACATACAAAATCGGTTTTACTTCGGAATTAGCAGTAGTTCTCCTATTTATCTCTCTATTAATCATTATTGTTGTTTCCGACATTGTTTACATGATTATCCCTGATAAAATACTCCTTTTCTTTTTACCTTTTTTAATTTTAGGCAGAATATTAGTGCCTCTTGATCCATGGTGGGATAGTGTTGTAGGTGCCATTATAGGTTTTGGGATGCTTTACTTCATCGCATTTGTGTCAAAAGGTGGTATAGGTGGGGGAGATATTAAACTTTTCTTTTTAATTGGACTTGTTCTAGGATGGAAGAATACGATTTTAACATTGTTTTTAGCTTCAATAATTGGACTAATTATAGGGATTATAACGTTAAAAGTAAGAGCAGAGGGTAAAAAGACTCCGTTTCCTTTTGGTCCGGCAATTGCTATTTCCGCTATTACTGTTTATTTCTATGGGGACTTGATTGTTAAGTGGTATATTATTCTCCTTTTGAAAGAATAATGGTTAAATTTAAAATAAAGAATTATAATAGTTCAATTTTGAATTTAGTACGGTTAATAAAATATAATTGTTAGTTAGTTCCACTATAGTTAAAGATTACTCCAAACTAAAGCTTGCTCTGAAAATCTGGTTTTATAGTTTAAAAGAAACAGCTTAATATACTTTAGTTCTTTAACTTAAATATAAATTGGAACCATGAGAACGTGTTCTAATTTGATATAATTTAATGGTAAATTTTGTATAAATGTTATAATGTCAGTAAATGGATGTTAGACTAAAAATAGCTCGAGTGTAAAAAATTGACATGTCATTAATACTACTAATAATCAATGGGAGATTAATGAAATGAACTTTAAAAAAAGTATTTCCATATTAACTGTAATAACCCTTATATTTAGTTTAATCGAACCTATCCACTCCAGTGCAAATACATTTTCAGATGGAGAAATAAAGGATAATTCTATTAAAGCAATTGATATTAATACTAAGTTTGTCGAATCAGAATTAGAGGTACAAAAACCAAAACATAACATTATATATCCTGAACTAGCATTAGAAGAAACGGAATTTTCTTATATCCCAGACATTCAACCTATGTGTGGACCTCCATGTGGATTAATTGCTGTTATTGCTACAAGAGCTATAATAAGTGGTGTATCAAGAGCAATTTTAAAAAATTCAGCAGGTAATACTATTAAAACTTTAGTACCTGCTCCTAAAAATGCTGCGGCAAATGCAGTTAAGAATTATACTACAAAGAGTGTGAAAGCAAATGGTAGAACTTACAGTGTTACCAAAACAGATATGAAACATTTTTTAGAACGCCATTCAATGAATCATTGGAATGGAAGTTGGGCACCGGGAAAAACAAGTCAAACATTTTTTTATCAAGGAATGACAATACAACGTTTAGATACAATTATTTTAAATGGTTTAAAACAAAATGCTAGTAAGTTACCATCTAGTGGATTTAAACAATTTAACTATACTTATAATAATATAACTTATGTTATTAGGGTTAATGGAACCACAAAAAGGGTTACACAGATTTATCCTAAAAAAACTTATGTTAATCCTTATTAGGAAGGAGAATTATGCTTGTTTAATGTAAAAACCTGGGTAAGCTATGACACTTGGCTTAGTGATCCACAACCAATAAATGAAATTGAGAAAAATTTCTATGTATTTGATGAACCGGAGAATGAAGAAATTCTTCGAAAGCTAATGAACCCAAGTATAGAAGAATCACCATATCCATTTAGAGGGTTCGTTCAAGTAACATATAACGGTCGTGAAATTTTTGGCCAAACAATATTTTCTTTAATTGACCATGTTTGGGCAACTTACCAAAGTTTATTAAAAGAAACATTTGAAAAAGGATATGCTAACGTATTTCATCCTGAAGGTGAAATAATAGCAATCTCTTTAAACACTGATAAAAAAAATCCCTCCCAACTTGAATTATCAGTTTTTCCTAACGACTTAGAATTTCGTAAAGATTTTATCTTACCAAAGAAAGCATTTATGAAAGCCATGTATGAAGGGCTAATAAAATATTATAAAACATATGCGACCTACTGTGAAAATGAAGATGTAAAGCAAAATTTAAAAATGGATTTAGAAACTTTTTTAAAAAATCCATTATATTAAGAGTTTAACTTAGATTTTTTAATAGTTTAAAACATAGCTGATAGCTACACTTTTACTTAATCATCTAATAGCGCCCGCGTGTTTTTGTAGGCGCTATTTATATGTTCGTTCAAAGTCTAAATGTAAATTAATCTATTTATTTTGAAGGTACTTTAACAGAAAAGATAAATCCTTTTAAAGGAGATAATTAACCCTATCTAGAATATTCTATAACAGTTTTATTTGTAATAGATTGATTCTGGAGGTGCTTAGATGAAACCGATTATTGGTGTGACAATGACGGAGAGCAATGGACAGTATTGTATAAATGAAGCGTATGTGAAGTCGATTTTAAACGCAGGTGGCATTCCATTTGTGCTACCCTTTGGTGTAGAAAAAGATGCGGTCCAATTTATTACAAAAATCGATGGCTTATTACTAACAGGTGGGGTAGATGTTCACCCTCATTATTTTCATGAAGAGCCTCATTTAAACTTAGGGCATGTGATGTTAGAAAGGGATCAAATGGAGATGGCACTTACTAAAGTCGCTTTAGAAAGAAAAATACCGATTTTCGGTATTTGTCGTGGAATCCAATTGTTGAATATCGCAATGGGAGGAAATCTTTATCAAGATATCAATTCCCAATATGAATCTACGCCCATCCTTCATCAACAAAAGGCAAGTAGATATGTACCATCCCACTATATTGAAATAAAGTCAAATAGTCATTTGCACCAAATCATAGGTAAAGAAAAAATTGCCGTAAACTCTTTCCATCACCAGTCAGTTAAAAATGTTCCAGATTCTTTTTCGATTTCCGCAAAGGCAACGGATGGAATTATTGAAGCGATAGAGTTAAAAGATTATCCATTTTGTATAGGGGTTCAGTGGCACCCTGAAGAAATGGCAGTTACACAAGAAGAACATTCTCAAAAATTATTTAAAGCCTTTATTGATGCGAGTAGTAAAACAAATTAATTGTTCGTGTTCGTATTAATGAAACTATAATCAATATACGAAACAAGGTTGTCCCTCAGTCGATTAGACTACGAGACAACCTTTTTTAATGAATTCGACGATATAAGCCTACTACTTTACCTAATATGCTCACTTGGTTCACTAGAATTGGATCCATGCTAGAATTTTCAGGCTGTAAGCGGAAATGAGTTTTTTCTTTAAAGAAGCGTTTTACAGTTGCTTCATCATCTTCTGTCATAGCAACGACGATATCTCCATTATTCGCAGTAGAAGTTTGTTTTACGACTACGTAATCTCCATCTAAAATACCTGCTTCAATCATGGATTCACCCATTACTTCTAACATAAATAATTTTTCTTCGCTCGTACCATAAGTATCTGGTAGTGGGAAATATTCTTCAATATTTTCAATTGCAGTTATTGGCAAACCAGCTGTTACTTTCCCTACAAGAGGAACATGTACGACGGATTGTTTTTGAACGGTATCCGTTTCCCCATCTAAAATTTCAATAGCGCGCGGTTTTGTAGGGTCGCGTCGGATAAGTCCTTTACTTTCTAAACGAGCTAAATGCCCATGCACAGTGGAACTGGATGCTAGACCTACCGCTTCGCCAATTTCACGAACCGATGGTGGATATCCTTTCGTGCGAACTTCTTCTTTTATGAATGCTAAAATATCTTCCTGTCTTTTTGATATTTTTTTCAATTCTCTCACCTCTTTAAGTGAATATGTATCTCTATTAATTACATATAGTATATCAGTGATAGAACAAAAAAGCAAACATAGGTTCGAAAATAGTGTTGACAAAAACATGTGTTCGTATTAAATTAAGAACATACATTCCGAACAAACATTCGAAAAGAGGTTGAGAGTTATGAAATGGTTACAAAAAAACAGCTATATTGTAGTATTATTCGTCGCTTTCTTCGTTATGGGAGCAATTTTATTGATTACAGACAATGGCGATATAACATACGAACAAATTGAAATTCAACACGGTGATACTCTATGGACGTTAGCAGAACAATATCGTGGTAAAATGACTAAACAAGAGTGGATCCAAAAAGTTAAAAATGAAAACAATCTTATTGGAGAAAACATTGTTGCAGGCCATGATTTAACGATATTGGTTAATGAAGATAGCGTTTATATGGCAAAAATAGAGAATGAAGACGATCTTCATTCAGTAGAGGTAGCGATTAAAAATAAATGAGTAAAAATAACAAAGCCGTCATCTATACACGGGTAAGTACAGAAAAAAATACGCAAGAAACGTCCTTGGTTCGTCAAGAAGAAGAATTACGCAACTATGCTGAAAAAATGAATTATCAAGTATTGCGAGCATTTCAAGATCAGCATAGTGGATATGAAGTAGAACGGGAAGGGCTTCTTGAAATGTTAAACTATATAAAAGAAAACAATGTACCTGCTTTATTTGTTCAAGACGAAACACGTTTAGGACGTGGTAATGCACGAATGGCAGTTTTACATTTGCTTCAAAAAAATGGGACAATCGTTTATTCATTAAATAATGCCGGGCCCCTTTCTTTAAATGAAATGGATACGATGTTGCTAGAAATTTTAGCGATTGTAGAGGAATATCAACGGAAAATACATAACGCTAAAATTAAAAGAGGAATGAAACGGGCGGTTGAAAATGGATATCGACCAGAAAAAAATATTAAAAATCGTCATTTACACGAAGGACGAGAACGGATCGATGTACCAATCGAAGAAATTGTTAACCTACGAAATAAGGGGCTAACATTTCATGAAATTGCATCAACGCTAAGAGGATTAGGCTTCCAAGTAAGTAAAGCGACAGTGCACCGACGATATACTGAGTATATGGAAGAACTTGAGGACTAGTTAAATAATAGGTGGGGCATGTTCTGTGGAACTTGTCCCATTTTATATTTAAATCTAGAAGTCTAACTGCAGTAAATGAATGTTTATAAACAGAAGAAATTGAAACGTTTTTACAATTTGTTCGTATCTATTAATATAGAAAGTTCTAACAAAATGACGGAGGTGGAGTGGTGGAAATGTTTAAAGTTATTACGCCCGAGGAGTTTGGTACTTATTTTCACTCAGGAGAATATGAAACGATTTATCGACAAACGACTGAGGAATTTCAAAACTTAATTTCCATTGAGCAGTTTACAGAATTAGCCCGTTCATTTAATGAAGGTGTAACTAGTTACCACATTGAGTTTCGTACCAATATGTTAGATTCCATTCATTATGTTTGGTTAGATGAGCGAGAGGAAAAAGCAATTTCCGTTTCCTTCGATGAAACGGGTATAATTCAAAGACTTATTTTGAAACCATACGTCATCTATCCGAAAACAGATAAACGATTAACAAAGAATCGTTACGATATGCCGATTAAAGGGGAATGGTTTGTTTTTTGGGGTGGTTTAAATGAGTTTATCAATTATCATTATGTCTATGAGAGCCAACGATATGCTTACGATTTAGTTCAAGTTCAAAATAACAAAACTTATAAAGAGAACCCATCGAAAAATGAAAATTATTACGCTTTTAATCAAGAAATACTTGCTCCAGCTGATGGGAAAGTCGTGAAAATTATAAATGGTATAGAAGATAATGTCCCTGGGGAAATGAATCCGGATGTTCCGGAAGGTAATTGTGTCATTATCGAACACAAACATAAAGAATATAGTATGCTTGCTCACTTAAAACAACACTCTATTCAAGTTCAAGAAGGAGAAATTGTCTCTGCTGGGCAATTTATCGGTTTATGTGGAAATTCAGGAAATTCTTCTGAACCCCATTTACACTTCCAAGTGATGGATACTGTAGATTTCACAAAAGGGAAGTCTATTCGAATTCGTTTTCATGATGGGAAAGAACCGATACAAGGGGATACGGTCTCAAGTTTTAATTAGTAATTTAATATAGAATAGACAATCTAAGCATCTTAAAAGGGTGCTTACTTTTTTGTATTAAATGAAACAAAGTTAGGGAATATAAAATGTTTGATTAACAAATAGTTATTATTTTGCAAAGGTGTTTTACTTGCGCTTCTCTCCATTTTTCCTTACCTTTGAAGTATTGAATATCTTCGTTTAGCGTTTAAAATAATAGTAAGTATTTATTATGATGATTTATATTTCATATTGCTAAATGGTTGAGATAGAAAGGTGAGAAAAGGATGTTATCAAAAGAAAAAATTGCTCGTATTAATGAGCTGTCAAAAAAGGCGAAAGAGGGTAAATTAACGGAAGCTGAGGCAAAAGAGCGTACTTCCCTTAGAAAAGAGTATTTAGAATCATTCCGTTCTTCTTTCCGTAATACAATCGAAAATGTACAAATCTATGATGCGGATGGAAATGACGTTACACCAGATAAAATTAAAGAAATTCAACGAAATAAACTGAATTAAAGAAGATACTAATGTGACATATTTAAATAAAGTATGACATAATTCTAAAATGTCTATGAATAGGATTGTTTTATTAGAAAATCTTGTCTAAACTGTATAAGAACAATAATTAGCACGAGAAAGGATGTCAAATAATGGCACAAAACGCGGATCTATTAGCAATTAATGCAATCCGAACTTTATCTATTGATGCAATCGAAAAAGCAAACTCTGGTCATCCAGGTTTACCAATGGGTGCGGCTCCAATGGCATACACACTTTGGACAAAACAATTGCGTCATAATCCTCAAAATCCGAAATGGTATAATCGCGACCGTTTTGTTTTATCAGCTGGTCACGGATCAATGTTACTATATAGCTTATTACACCTTGGTGGATATGGTTTAGACATGGAGGAAATTAAAAATTTCCGTCAATGGGGTTCTAAAACTCCAGGACATCCTGAATACGGTCATACAGTAGGTGTTGAGGCAACGACAGGTCCCCTTGGACAAGGTATTGCAATGTCAGTAGGGATGGCTATGGCTGAACGTCATTTAGCTGCTACATATAATAAACCAGGTCATGAAATCGTAGATCATTATACGTATGCATTATGTGGTGATGGCGATTTAATGGAAGGGGTAGCTGCTGAAGCGATTTCTTTAGCTGGACACTTACAATTAGATAAATTAATCGTTTTATACGATTCCAATGATATTTCTTTAGATGGTGATTTAGCGAAATCATTCTCTGAAAATGTACAAAAACGCTTCGAATCTTATGGTTGGAACTATATACATGTTGCTGACGGTACGGATGTAGATGCAGTCAATGAAGCAATTGAAAAAGCGAAACAATCAAAAGGTAAACCAACATTAATAGAGGTAAAAACGGTCATTGGTTATGGTTCTCCTAACAAATCAGGTAAAGCAGATTCCCACGGTGCACCACTTGGTACAGACGAAGTTGCTTTAACAAAAGCTACTTACGGTTGGGAACATGAACCATTTCAAATTCCTGAGGAAGTATATTCCATTTTCAAAGAAGCAGCTGACAAACAAGGGGTTCAACCAGAAGCTGAATGGAATGCAAAATTTGAAAGCTACAAAGCGGAATACCCTGAGTTAGCAGAACAATTCATTAAAGCGATGAACAATGAACTACCTGAAGACTTTGATGCTGAAGTTCCTGTTTATGAAACAGGAAAATCAATCGCTACTCGTTCATCATCAGGGGAAGTGATCAATGCATTGGCGAAAAAAGTTCCTTCCTTCTTCGGTGGTAGTGCGGACCTTGCGGGATCCAACAAAACAACGATTAAAGGTGCAGGCGATTTCTTCCCTGATACACCAGAAGGCCGCAATATTTGGTTTGGTGTTCGTGAATTTGCAATGGGTGCAGCTTTAAACGGTATGGCATTACATGGCGGATTAAATGTATTTGGTGGAACATTCTTTGTATTCTCTGACTATGTTCGTCCAGCTGTACGTTTATCTGCATTAATGGGATTACCGGTGACTTATGTATTTACTCATGATTCGATTGCAGTTGGGGAAGATGGACCAACGCACGAACCAGTAGAACATTTAGCTTCTTTACGAGCTATGCCAAATCTTTCTGTAATTCGTCCAGCTGATGCTAACGAATCTGCAGAAGCATGGAAATTAGCTGTTTCATCTAAAAATGTACCAACAGCGCTTGTTCTTTCTCGTCAAAACTTACCGGTGCTAGAAACGACAGCTACCCTAGCAAAAGATGGTGTTGCTAAAGGGGCATATGTTGTTTCTCCAGCAACTAAAGAAACGCCAGATGCTATTTTAATTGCAACTGGTTCAGAAGTATCTTTAGCAGTAGAGGCACAAAAACAATTGTTAGCTGATGGAATGGACGTGTCGGTTGTTTCGATGCCGTCTATGGATCGTTTCGAACAACAATCAGCTGAATATAAAGAGTCCGTACTGCCAAAAGCAGTAACAAAACGTTTAGCAATTGAAATGGGTTCTTCATTCGGTTGGCATAAATATACTGGTTTCGAAGGAGATATCCTTGCCATTGATCAATTTGGTGCAAGTGCTCCTGGGGAAATCATTATGGAGAAATACGGCTTTACAGTCGACAATGTTGTCGCAAGAGTAAAAGCATTATAATCAAAAATTCGAGGCTGGGACATAACTAGCTTCAAATAGTGAGAAAGGTGAATTTGAGGAAACTCAAATTCACCTTTCTCTATTTTGGTGTGTAAATTCTTTTTTTCTGGCTCTATAATATTTGTTGGGGTTTAAAAAAATTTCATAAATAAAAAAGCACGTAATCACCGATTTCTATATACTTGAATTGTCGAGAAACAAGCAATGAAAGGTGATACGTGCAAATGAATTTTAACATGAATATTCCAGGATTAAAAGGTGTAACTGTTCATAAGGTGGAGGAGATGGGGGAACGTATTGTTCTACACGTTTCCATACCAAAAAAAGAACATCAATGTCCAGCATGCAAGAATATAACATCAAAAGTCCATGATTATCGAATTCAAAAAATTAATCATTTAAAATGGTTTGAACGATTAACCGTCCTTTTTTATAAACGTCGTCGTTATGTATGCCAATGTGGGAAACGTTTTTCAGAAAAATCCCCTTTCGTGGATAAATATCAACGTTTCTCGAAAGAATGGAATCAAGTTGTACGAATCCGTTCAATAAAGGCAAAAACATTTAAAGAAGCAGCTGAAGTACTTGGTACATCAAGCTCAACAGTGATTCGTCGCTTTAAAGAAGTAGTAAAGGAACAATTAAATGAAGGGGTTCATTTACCAAAATGTATCGCGATTGATGAATATAAAGCAGATACCGATGCGGGAACTTATCAATTAATTATTGCCAATGCGGAAACACATGAACCAATTGATATTTTACCAAATCGTAGAAAAGAAACCATTAAGGATTACTTGATGAAATACGGTGCAGATGTAGAAATTGTGGTTATGGACATGAATCCAAGCTTTAAAGCAGCAGTTAGGAAGGCGTTAAATCGCCCGATTATTATTGCGGATCGCTTTCATTATTGTCGTTATATTTACTGGGCACTAGATGAAGTACGTCGAAATGTTCAAAAAGAATGGCATGCATATGATCGAAAGAAATGTAAGAAAATGCGTCATGTACTATATAAACGATTTGATAAGTTAACAGAAACGAATCGTTGGTACTTAAATCGTTACATAGGAATGTCGAAGGAACTAAAGCAAGCCTATGAATTAAAAGAAGCTTACTGCGAATGGTTTGATTGGGCAAAAACTTCAAATGATTTGATAGAAATAAAAAAAAGATTAGAAGCCTTTTACCGAAAGGTAGAAAAAGCAAATATTCCGGCATTTTTAAAGGCCATTCAAACGCTAAAAAATTGGCAAGTTGAAATTTTAAATAGTTTAAGTTTTGGATATTCAAATGGTTTTTTAGAAGGAATTAATAATAAATCAAAAGTTTTGAAGCGTAATGCTTATGGTTTTAGAAGCTATGAACACTTTAAAGCGAAAATTTTATTAAATAATTTATCTAAGAAAATTGGGATTCATTTAGGATAATCGGGGTGCCGTGTAATATCACTTCACCCCAACATTTGACATAGAACCTTTTTTTATGAAAAAAATTGAAAAACTATTCGACATAGTGGAATGATAGCTTTATTTCTATCATATATAGATAAAGGAGGTGTGGAAAAATGTCAAAAGTAATTGAATCAATGGAAAAAGCATTAGAAGGATTAAAAGATAACGATACGATTTTAGTAGGCGGCTTTGGTTTGTGTGGCATACCTGAACATGCAATCCAAACAATTGCCAAGATGGGAGTTAAAAACTTAACCGTTGTCAGTAACAATTGTGGTGTCGATGATTGGGGATTAGGCTTACTATTAAAAAATAAGCAAATAAAAAAAATGATCGGCTCCTACGTAGGCGAAAACAAAATTTTTGAGCAACAGCTATTAAAAGGGGAACTGGAAGTAGAATTAACACCACAAGGAACATTAGCGGAACGAATTCGTGCAGGTGGTGCTGGCATACCTGCTTTTTATACTGCTACGGGGGTAGGGACACTCGTAGCTGAAGGAAAAGAGACGAAAGTTTTTGACGGAAAAACTTATATAGAAGAGAGGGCTATAGTCGGAGATTTCGCGTTTGTTAAAGCGTGGAAAGCTGATACTTTAGGGAATCTTGTCTATCGGAAAACGGCACGGAATTTTAACCCGATTGTTGCAACGGCAGGGAAAATTACGATTGCTGAAGTAGAGGAAATTGTGGAAGCAGGTAGTCTCGATCCTGATCATATTCATACACCTGCTGTTTACGTTCAACATGTATTCCTCGGATCCAACTTTGAAAAACGTATTGAACGAAAAATCACTCGTAAAGAGGTGAATGTTTAATGTCAAATCGTCTATTAATTGTACAAAGGGCCGTAAAAGAGATTCAAAATGGAATGGTCGTTAATTTAGGAATTGGGATGCCAACACTTGTGGCAAATGAAATTCCATCTGATTACCAAGTGCTTTTACAATCCGAAAACGGGTTATTAGGAATTGGTGCCTACCCGACAGAGGAAGAGGTAGACCCAGATTTAATTAACGCAGGAAAAGAAACCGTTACGATTGTAAAAGGTGCCTCCTTTTTTGATTCTGCCGAAAGCTTTGCAATGATTCGGGGCGGTCATGTTGATATAGCGATTTTAGGTGGAATGGAAGTTTCGGAAACGGGTGATTTAGCGAACTGGATGATTCCTGGGAAAATGGTAAAAGGCATGGGCGGTGCAATGGATTTAGTACATGGTGCTAAACGAGTCGTTGTTATTATGGAACATGTTTCAAAAAATGGGGAATCGAAAGTAAAAAAGGATTGTACGCTACCTTTAACTGGTCAAGGGGTAGTAGATCGTTTAATTACAGATTTAGGAGTGTTTGATTTTACGGAGGAAGGAATGGTCTTAGTAGAAACTGCTCCTGGTGTAACGGTGGAAGAAATAAAAAATAACACTGAAGCATCCTTTTTGATTGCTAAAGATTTAGCTGAAATGGAAGTTCGTTAAACTTGCCGATTAATACTTAAATAAGGGAGAAATTTGTCGAAGTTTTTGTTGTTACTTTTTCACTTGAGGAGTAATCTATGAACAATAATTCAATCTCAAAAGCTTTTGCTGTTCTCCGTGCCTTCATCGATGAACAACCTCAGTGGGGAGTCAATGAATTAGCCCGATATTTACAAATACCACCTAGTACATTACATCGTATATTAACTGTTTTACGAGATGAAAATATATTATCTGTCGATGAACAGACAAAACGATATGAAATTGGAACAGAACTGATAAGATTATCTACTAAAAATGTTAAAAATAATAGAGAAGGTTAGTATGAAATCATTCCCATTTTCATAAACTATATTACTTTTCGGGAAGGATTTCTTGGGGAGTTAGGTAAACTTTTAATTTTTAACTACTACAAGGATTTTTGTAGTAGTTTTTTTACGGTCGCATTGTTAATAATCACTAACCGCAAAACAAAATAAAAAGATGAAAAGTGGGTTCATACAATAGTCCTTTTCATCTACAAATGTAATGTTATGTTATTATTTTACTAATCCATTTTGAAATGCATAGACAACTGCTTGTGTACGGTCTTGTACTTCTAATTTCGCCAAAATGTTACTCACATGGGTTTTAACCGTTTTTAAAGCGATAAATAATTCATCGGCAATGTCTTGGTTTGTTTTGCCTTGGGCTACGAGGAGTAATACTTCCATTTCCCGTTCCGTCAGTTGTTCATAAAGGGGAGAGGAGGCGTTACTTCGCATTCGTGACATCATTTTCGTTGTGACTTCTGGTTCTAATACGGTTTCACCATTCATCGTTTTACGAATCGCTTCAGCAATTTGTTTTGCGTTGGATGTTTTTAATATGTAACTGACTGCACCAGCTTCCAATGCCGGATAAACTTTATCGTCATCTAAGAAACTTGTTACCATCATAATTTTTGCAGTCGGCCACTTTTGTAAAATTTGAGCGGTTGCCTCAGCACCAGTTAAAACAGGCATAACATTATCCATTAAAATAATATCAGGCTTTAGTTCGAGGGCTTTCTCAACCGCTTCTGCCCCATTTGACGCCTCGCCGACAACGGTCATATCCTGTTGTGCTGAAAGATAGGCCGATACACCAATCCGTACCATTTCATGATCATCGGCAATTAATATTCTTATCATTTTTCCATCTCCCATTTCAAACTTTCAATTTTATTGATTTCCGTCATCTTCTGTTAGCTCCATTTTAGAAGAACTTTTTTCCGTTCCTTCGATTTGTTCTTTATGCTTAATCGGTACCTTTACTTCCACAATCGTTCCTTCCCCTGGAACAGAAACGATTTTATAAGTACAGCCGATTTCCACTGCCCGTTCTGCGATATTTTTCAATCCATAAGAAGTGTTTTTATCTTCTTCCATATTAAAACCTTGACCATTATCTTGAATACGTAAAATACCCACGTTATCTCTAGCAATTAATAGTAGTTCTACTTCAGTTGCTTTTGCATGACGTAATGTATTGGATAATGCCTCTTGGGCAATACGGAATAAATGATCTTCCTCCGCCTTTGAAAGAACAATTTCTTCAATTTGGTATACGATGTTGAAATAAACTTTTTGTTGAAGTTCTTGAATTAATTCAGTTAGCCCTTGAGCAAGTGTATTGTTTCTTAGGGCAATCGGACGTAAATGAAGTAATAATGCTCTCATTTCCAATTGGGCTTGCTGAACAATTTTCTCCACTTGAGTTAAAGTCGTTTTCGAAGCACCGAAATCTTCATCCCGTTCTGTAATAGAAGATAATAGCATAGATGCAGCAAACAGTTGCTGTGAGACAGAATCATGTAACTCTCGAGCTAATCGCTGCCTTTCTGCAATGATCCGTTCTTGAATAATTTTATCATTTGCTTCTGCTTTTTCATTGGATAACCGTTGTAAGCTTGTTCTTTGAGTTTCGATTAATTCATTTGCTTGGGTTAACGCCTTTTTTAATGTATATGAAATATTTCTCTTTTTCTTTAATGAAAAATCAGGTTCTACTAATTGTTTTACATACCGGGTGGCAGATACTTCCCTCGATTTTGCAACGGCACTTATCCATATGCTAATGATAAAACTAATAATAGATAGAGCAATCAGTATAATGGCAAGAATCGGGAAATTTTCAACATCTTGCTCCCATAAAAAGCTCCAATCTTCATCGGGGGAGCCTAGGAATAAATAAATAAAGCCAAACGTCATACTACTTAATAATAAAAATAAGGTGATGATGCGAAAAACAAACGATATCATTTTCGAATCACCTCCACATCTCCTAACCAAGTTGCCACATGGATAATTAGTTTACGCTTAGCGTCTTCAGGTTGACCATCTTCAAAAATAAGCTTTTCATTTATAAGCCTTTTTGATTTTCCTAAAAATTTCGCTTCCCCTAATATAGTGGAATATTGTATGCGGAAAGGAATTTCATATGGTAATACAATCGTTACTTTCCCGATGGACTGCCGAATTGAAATGACAGAAGTGCCAGTCGGTAATATCGTTTCCGTCGCATCAATTGTTATATCCCCAATTAATTTTTGGATATGGACATCTTCCCACTTATATTGTTCGAGGGGAGAAGAAGTACTGCCAAAAAGATCGTTTTTCTTTAGAGCAGTTGGATCTAGTTGGGAATCGATTGTAACCGTTTTTTGTTCCTTTGTAATATGTTTATATAAGAGATAGATTAATATCCCAACGATGAGTAGTCGTAAACTCCAAACGGATAAGATAGCAAAAAAGATAAATAAACAACCAATCCAGAAAAACAGTTTTTTATTTTTTGAAAAGCTATAATAGAGTAGGAGAGCCCCAATAATAAGTAAAAAGGCGCCACCATTATTAAAAATCGTTAGCTCAACGAACACAATTAATAACACGGTAATCGTGATAAACGTTAATAGGTCCGTACTTAATCTGTTCAAGATGGTTCCTCCTTTTTACGATTTAAGTTGCTAATCCTTAATAAATGAGTCTTTTATACAGAATGTAAGGAGAAGACTCGAAAAAGCCTTCTCCTAATATTGGTTATTATAACATGTTTAGTCGATTGTACTAGATGTGTTCTCTTCAATTTCTTTTACATTGCTATTATGATGAGTTTTTTCAAGCCCAGCTAAACGCGCCTCCAATTGAGTTCGTTCATAATCCTTTTCGATTTTATTTGCAAGATTGTCAATGTAAGAAGATAAATCATCAAAGTCCGATTCATTGTTTGATTCGATGACCGCATTCATTTTGTGATGGGCACGGGTAACGTTTTCTTTTCCCATCAATTGAAGCTGACGTACTTTCATATCTTTAATTTTGTGCTTCATCGTTTCAAATTTTTGTTCCAGTGCAATAAATTCCTTATTTGTTGTTTCAAGACTTTGTAATAAGGTCATTTGACGCGTTTTATATGTTTCAACTTCAGAGCGGGCAAAGGTGATTAAATCTTCTTCCATTGCTTGTTCAGCTAATTGTAGCTGTGCAGTACGTTTTTCTAGCATGTCATTTGCTTCTTTTAATTCACTTTCAAGTTGCTCTTTTAATTTTTCCTGTCTTTGTAGTAATTTACCTGTTTGTTCAGTTTGTTTTTCAGCTTCTCGAATATATTGATTTAACATGGCTAAAGGATTTTTTCTTTCCTTTTTATCGAAAAGTTCGTGTAAATCTGCCTCTACTGTATATTTAAATCGTTTTAATAAACTTACCATTTCCTATCTCTCCTTTATTTTGTTAATTTTGCCCATTCTTTTTCAAAGTTTGTAAATGGATCGCTCGAATCTTCTTTAATTTGTTTAAAAGAAACTTCTTCATTGTTCCATTTTTTATAAATGATATATAGAACAACTAATGCTGCTAAGCCGATAATTGCTGGCACGTTTGAAATGGCTGAAAACACTCCCATTAAACCAATTGCAACCCATACTACTTTCATCATTGTTGATGTTGTTTTTACGTAATAATGCATACCTAAGAAGACTAGTAATGCAGAAAAAGCAAAGCCAAGTAGTGGCCCAACCATACAAAGGGCGACGATTGCAGTAATACCTCCGACTAATAATAGAAATAATTTTTTCATTTCTCTTGCTCCTTTCTGTTGTACCTTTATGTTATCTCTTAACGATATTTCCTAAAACGGACTCCGATTGCATTTTTCACTAGGTCTTGAGGCTGAGGGAATCTAGGAAAAGTGAACGAAATTAGTCATTCATGCTATTTTGACAAAAATAGAAGGAAAGTCGTGACACCCTTTGACAAAATATTCAGAATCTATTCTTTATAATGTTGGTAATGAGAGGAGGACGTAACATGAGAACATATTCAATATTTCATATAAAAAAACAGTACCAGTCTTTTGTATTTGGAAGGGAAAGAATGCTTCTTGAAATGGTATCGACTAAAGAGCAAGCTCTCGAGTCCTCTGCGGATAAGCAGCTAAGCTATCTCTGTGAACCGATTGAAGGAAGAATGGTACAAGGTGTAATTTACGAGCATTTAAAAAAGAGTTTCCCGACAATTCAATGGGTAGATGATTATTTGAAATTTGAACACCAACTTAAAGGTGGTTTAAAAATAAAAGTATGTAATTATCATATAGAGGCCATTTGTGAGGGATCTCGTATGTTAGATTTGGATTTATTCCATAGTTTGAGCCAAATGAATGATTCTTTTATTGCTTTTAATACAGAAGAATCGGAATGTGGATGGTTAAAACCGATTAAACATGCTTCTTACTAGAAATGAATAGTTTTACGGATTGTAGGTTTGGGATACGATTATAGAAAAAACAATTGAAAAGCTAGTATCTAAATAGTTTATAGTGTATAATCCTTCATGGAGAGTTTATCTTTGTTTTCTTTATATGATTGTGAAACTTGATTTTCCATTCGTATAAAGTGGTTGAACAAAGTTTGATTCATGGTATTAACGGCAGTGGAGGAGGTTGGCACAAAATGGCTACATGGGCTTGGATTCTTATCGTAATTATCGCTCTAGTAGGGGGCGTTGCACTAGGTTTCTTTTTAGCACGTCAATATATGATGAAATATTTAAAAGAAAACCCACCAATCAATGAACAAATGATTCGTGTCATGATGGCTCAAATGGGACGTAAACCATCTGAAAAGCAAGTTCGTCAAATGATGGCACAAATGAACAAATTACAAAGTAAATAATTGTAATCTCAACAACAGTTTGCATACGTTAAACTGTTGTTTTACTTTCTATGGTTAAGTAAACTTTTCGAAAGGTGTAATTTTAGCTTTAAGCTGAAATTACACTTTTTCTTTTTTATAAGTAATGGTTTGAAAAATAATCATTTTTTTAGCATGTTTTAATGCTTCCTTTACTAAAATTACTATAGGAGATTTAAAAAATAGTATTTTGTATTGTTGATAATAGAAAATTTAGAACAAGGTAGATAGAAATGTTATCGAACAAGTAGTTCTATGAAAATATGGAGAAGGAGTGAGTTTCAATGTCCTATAGCCAAAAATCTTCATTTAATCTTTCTACAATCATTTTCCTCCTTTTAGTCGTTGGTTTCATTTTTTTTAGTCCATTTTTCGTTACGGAAGAATGGAGTTCTTTACCCCAGTTAAATACCATTTTCCTTAGTATTTTAATCGAAGCCATTCCATTTGTTTTAATAGGTGTCCTAATTGCTGGATTTATTCAAATATTTATTACGGAAGAACATATCAAGTCATGGATTCCGAAAAGTAAAGTAAAAGCCGTGTTCATGAGTTGTATAGTCGGTGCTTTATTTCCAGCATGTGAATGTGGAATCGTTCCTATTGTTCGAAAATTAATTGATAAAGGCGTTCCTTTATATGCAGGAGTTGGTTTTTTATTAACCGGTCCATTAATTAATCCAATTGTTATCCTTTCAACGTATATGGCCTTTGGAAATGATTTAAGGATGGCTTTGTTACGAATGGGCGTTGGGTTTGTCGCAGCATTAGCCATTGCACTAGTGATAAGCTTTTTATTTAAATCAAATCAATTAAAACATAAGGAACATAGCGTCACAAAATCAAAAGGAAAACAACCCCCTTTATATCAAAGAGTAAAAGGAATGTTCGAACATTCAATCGATGAATTTTTTGATATGAGTAAATATTTAATTATTGGTGCCTTTGTCGCAGCTGGGTTACAAACCTTTGTAGCTGCCCAATCGTTGCTAGCTTTCGGAGATAGTGTTTACCATTCGACGATTGTAATGATGGCATTAGCATTCTTCTTATCCCTATGTTCAGAGGCAGATGCCTTCATTGGTGCTTCCTTTAGAAACTTGTTTCCCACAACTTCCATCCTTGCCTTTTTAGTGTATGGACCTATGATTGATTTGAAAAATACGATCATGTTACTAAGTGTCTTTAAGGCGAAGTTTGTATTCGTATTATTCCTTCTAATTACAACGATTGTCTTTTTATTTGTAAGTTTAACTAGTTTCCTATAGGGGTGTTTCCATGAAGTTTCACTTGCAACATTTTATCAAAGCTGTCATTTTAGGCGTATTCGTGTTGTTTTTCATTGATTTACATTCGACAGGGACGATCATGAAATATATTAACCCGAAATATGAAAATATTAGTAAGTTAGCAGCGGGTATTTTTATCCTGTTGTTCTTTATACAGCTGTTTCGTATTTTTCAAAGGAAAGGGAAAGGACATCATCATTGTGGTCCAAGTTGTCATCACGGTCATGACCATGGCAATGAACAATTTAATTTATCAAGATTATTCAGTTACAGTGTGATGGTTTTTCCTATTATTACGGGATTTGCTTTTGAACCAGCTACTTTAAATTCCACCATTGCTTCAAATAAAGGATCGATTTTTTCCCAAGTAAATCAAAAGGAAACTTCCCCTTTGAATGAAACAACCCTTACAGATAAAGAAAATATTGATATTTATTCAAGTGACCACGTTCCATTAGTGAATAACAATTATTTATCAAATGAAGAATATGAGAAAAAGTTATCGTTACTTGAGCAATCCGAGACGATTCAAATGCAGGATGATATTTTTGGTTCTTATTACGAAGCGTTAAATGAAAATCCAACGGAATATGTAGGAAGAACCATTCAAATGAGCGGGTTTGTTTTTAAAGAAGATGGCTTTAATTCCAATCAACTCGTATTATCTCGTTTTATGATTACCCATTGTATAGCTGACGCTAGTATTTTAGGGATTTTAACGGAATTTGAAGGGGCAAATACTTTAAAAGAGGATACTTGGCTTGAAATTGAAGGCGTATTAGATGTGACAAATTACGGGGGATATGAAATTCCAGTTATTAAAGCAACTGGCTGGAAAGTAATAGACGAGCCGACTGAACCATATGTTTATCCGGTATTAACGTTAGCTGAATAAACTATGTTTTAATCATTGAACTGTTTTATTAAAATTTTCTTGCATTTCAATTTACGATTATGTAGAATCAATTTTAATTTAATGAATGGGAAATTCGATGAAAAAGACAGTAGCTAATATGGAAGGGTAAGCGAATTAGGGGTGGTGGGAGCCTAATACTGAAAATATTAGTGAAACGCACTTTGGAGAAACTTCTTGAAACTTAGTAGAGAAGATCGGGGAAGGCACCCCGTTATGAACGAAAAAAGCGGTCACATTTGTGGCAACTAGAGTGGTACCACGGGAATTTATGCTCTCGTCTCTTTTTTATAGAGACGGGAGCTTTTTTGTTTAGAGGAGGATGAAAAATGAAAACGAAATTAGCGTTCCTTATTTCGAAGGCATTAAATGAAAGTTTATCAGTTGAGGAAATAGAATCATTGTTGGAAATACCTAAATATGCCCACTTAGGAGATATTTCTTTTCCTTGTTTTACACTAGCAAAAAAGTTGAAAAAATCTCCTCAATTAATTGCGAAGGAAATAGCCGAAAAAATTCAAGGTGATTTTATACAAGAAGTGCGTGCAGAACAGGCCTATGTCAATGTATTTTTTCATCAATTACAAGTGGCCAATAATGTAATTGAAAAGGTTTTATTGGAAAAACATCATTTTGGAACAAAAGAGAAAAACGGTCAAAAGGTTGTTTTAGATTTTTCATCACCAAATATTGCGAAGCCCTTTTCGATGGGACATCTTCGTTCCACGGTAATTGGCAATGCGTTAGCAAACATTTCTGAGAAGTTAGGTTATGAAGCTATCCGTATTAATCATCTAGGAGATTGGGGTACCCAATTTGGGAAATTGATCGTTGCCTACCAATTGTGGGGCAATCTACAGGCTATTGAACAAAATCCTATTGAAGAGCTATTAAAAATTTATGTAAAGTTTCATGAAGAAGCAGAAAAAGAAGAGTCGTTAAACGACAAAGCAAGAGAAGCTTTTAAAGCCCTTGAAGATGGAAATGAGGAAGCTCACGCATTATGGAAATGGTTCCGAGATGCTTCGTTAAAGGAGTTTGAAGACATTTATCAAATGTTAGGTGTTTCCTTTAATTCCTATCACGGTGAAGCCTTTTATAACGATAAAATGGGTTCTGTTGTAGAAGAATTAATAAATAAAGGATTACTTGAAGAATCCGACGGTGCGATGGTCGTTCAATTAGAAGAGATGCCACCTTGTTTAATGATGAAAAAAGATGGGGCCACTTTATATGCGACCCGTGATTTAGCAGCGGCCATGTATCGATACAATTTATATGAACCAGCTAAAATTTTTTATGTGGTCGGCCATGAACAGTCGCTCCATTTTAAACAGTTGTTTGCAGTGTTGAAGAAAATGGGGTATCAATGGTCCGAAAATTTAATGCATGTTCCATTTGGCATGATGTTAAAGGACGGGAAAAAAATGTCTACTCGTAAAGGGAAGGTCGTTTTACTAGCCGATGTGTTAGCAGAAACGATGCAAGCTGCGAGAAAAAATATTGAAGAAAAAAATCCCCAACTTAAAAATAAAGAAAAAGTAGCAAATGAGGTCGGAATTGGAGCAGTTATTTTCAACGACTTAAAAAATGAACGAATGAATGATATCGAATTTTCTATTGAAAAGATGGTGACTTTTGAAGGAGAAACGGGACCGTATGTTCAATATACGAATGCGCGGATTCAAACTTTACTCAACAAAGGCAAATTTTCATTTACGGAATCGCATTTAAATTATTTAGATGGGGAAGCGTGGGAAGTAATAAAACTTATTGAAACTTTTCCTCATGTAATCGAAACGGCTTTTGTTCAAGCAAATCCTTCAACAATTGCGAAATTTAGTTTGCAACTAGCAAGAAGCTTTAATAAATATTATGCTAATACGAAGTTTTTAACGAATGATGAATTACAAAGAGAACGTTTGAAAGTTGCTTATGCGGTTTCGATACTTTTGCAAGAATCTTTACGATTATTAGGAATTAAAGCACCTAAGGAGATGTAAAAATAACCCCCTTTTAATATTCAAGAAGGGGGTATGTTTTATTATAAAACAAAATGATATTATCAAAATAAACTGGGATATTATTTACTTGTCAATTACAAGTGAATGTTTATACCGAATTTATCATTTACTTTCAAAAAAACGTTGATTCCTATTTAGATACGGTAAAAGCATAAAGAATTTTATCGTCATTATGTCAAGAATGAAAAGTAGGAGTGGTTATATAATGGAGTATTTATTTATTGCTATATCTATTGTAATCATCATTTACAGGATTATGAAAAATAGAGGAACGTTAAAGGAACTGACAAAACGCCAAATTTTAGGGGTTGGGATATCCTATCTTTTAGCAACATTAATGGGCTTTATTTTTATATACTTTGGAGGGAATTGGATTGTAGGATCAATTTCGAATATAATCTTTAAATATATAGTTTTTCTTGCCTTCGTCTTGATTATCCTCAATTTATGTGTAACCATTTTAAACAAATTGTTACTGAAAATTACAAATGGAATTTTACCAAAAGAATAAATGATGTTATAGAAATAGGCTAACAATAAATTTTTTATATTTCCACAATCGAGCACAATTCAGAGTAGAAGTTGTGCTCTTTCTTTATGTGTGTAATCCAAAGGATAAAATATGGACAATTAATAATTTCAAAAATAATGAGCAGAATTAAAAGAATTAAAAAAAATTATAAATTCCAATTGACAGTCAATCTACTTAGTGTTACGATGTACTTGTAGTAAGCGTTACTTGATACTTGTAGTGCTTAGTAGTGAATTTTGAAAAAGTTTCTAAATTTTAATTGACACGCTCACTACTTAGTGCTACATTATAGATGTAGTTAGTATTACTTAATAGCTTTTTTACACAAAGCTATTAAGTAAAATTTTTTCTCGGTACTAAGTAATACAGAATATAAGTCAGACAGAATAGGGGAGGCGCTGAACATGGAAAATTTAACTGAGATGCTGAAGGGTTCGCTGGAAGGGTGTGTGTTGGAAATTATTAGTCGTCATGAAACCTATGGCTATGAAATTACCCGTCGCCTAAACCAACTTGGGTTTACTGAAGTTGTGGAAGGAACTGTATACACTATCCTAGTACGATTAGAAAAGAAAAAACTAGTTAATGTAGAAAAGAAACCGTCAGATATGGGTCCACCCCGCAAGTTTTACACACTTAATGAAGCTGGGCGCCAGGAACTTGAATTGTTTTGGGAAAAATGGGATTTTTTATCTTCAAAAATTAATGCTTTAAAGTCAATCTAGTTTCATAAATTGTATCGTCCAGTGGTTTTGGTTCAGCTTTATAAAAAAAGGAGGAAAAGTAATGAGGTTTTGGGAAAAAATTACAGGCAGTGACATGACGAAAGAAATGAAAAATTTTGAATTCCGTGCCAAAAAATTGCCATCTGATTATCAAACGGCATGGGAAAAAATTAAAGCTAATCTTTGGTCGCACTCAGATTTCACTGGTCGCAACCTCATGCCAATTCTTGACGGTGTACTTGGTCTACTTGAAGAAACGGCAGCGGAAGGTCAGCGTGTTCAAGAGGTTTTGGGCGATGATATTCAAGGCTTCTGTTCGGCATTGTGCGGTGAAGAGGAAGCAAAATCTTATCGCGATAAGTGGCGTGAGCAACTAAACAGAAATGTTGCTAAAAAACTGGGTAAATAAGGAGGATAAAAATGAGCATACAAGACATTATTGAAGGTAAAAAAGAGTGGAGAGCACACATGGCGCGTGTCAAAGCCCTCCCACAAGATTATCGTGTTGTTTATAAGGAGATTCAAAAATATCTTTTTAAGGTCGGCCCTGTCGAGTTAACCGAAGGGACTGGTTTACTTTCGGGAATTATTGATCTTTTTGAAGAAGGTGCTGCCTCCGGGAAAGGTGTACTCGAAGTGACAGGTAATGACGTGGCAGCTTTCTGCGACGATTTAATCAAAGATTCGAAAACATACGCTGACATCTACCAAGAATCTGTAGACAAAGAAGTTGCTAAGGCAATGAAAAAGATTACAGATAAAAAGAAGTAAAAAAAGGTACCGAGAAGGAAAATGTATATGAGGTAAAGCGAGTATATTGAGGATGGATAAGAGGTTCAAGAATCGATTAAGTAGAAGCAATAATCCCGTTCTGAATAGTGGGTAACCAATGTGAATTATCACCTTCACTATTCAGTTATTTTTTGACTCGGTACTAAGCAATACTTATTATAAGTCAGACTTAATAGGGGAGTATTGGCAATCTAGAATTAAGGCCGTTAATCGGATATTTATACTGCTTTGTCTGTATACGAGTATCTACCTCTCTTTTCAGACTAAGCTAGGAAATTTTCGATTTCGAAAGCAATCTTTCTATACTTAATATAAGGAGGAAAAAATATGGGCAATGTAGCGATATCAGTAAAAGGGTTAAAGAAATCTTATAAAGACAAGGAAGTATTAAAGGGAGTGGATTTTGATGTACGGCGTGGTGAAATTTTCGCTTTGCTAGGTTCAAATGGAGCAGGCAAGACGACGACAATCAACATCCTCTCGACATTGATGAAATCTGATGGTGGTAAAGTAAATATTTGTGGCTTTGACGTTCAACATCAACCAGATTATGTTCGCGAGAGCATTAGTCTGACAGGACAGTTCGCAGCTTTAGATGGCATGCTCACTGGTAGAGAAAATCTGATCATGATTGCCAAGTTACGGGGAGTTTCCAATCCTACTCAAGTCGCTGACAATCTACTGACAAGGTTTAGTTTGACGGATGCGGCCAATCGTCGGGCAGACCAATATTCAGGTGGGATGAAGCGTCGGCTTGATATTGCCATGAGTCTAATTGGTACTCCAGCAGTCATTTTTCTCGATGAACCAACGACAGGGTTAGATCCAGAGGCACGGATTGAAGTGTGGGAAACCGTTAAAGAGCTTGCAGATGGTGGTACGACGATTTTATTGACGACTCAATATTTAGAAGAAGCTGAACAACTGGCGGACCGAATCGCCATTTTACATGAAGGGAAAATCATCACAACAGGTACCCTAACGGAATTGAAAGAGATGTTCCCACCAGCAAAAGTTGAGTACATCGAAAAACAACCGACGTTAGAGGATATTTTCCTCGCGATTATAGGTAAAAAGGAGGAAATGTAAATGAAAAATAGAACAGGGGTATTACTTGGTCGTTTAATGCGTAATATCATGCGTAGTCCAGATACGATTATTACGGTGGCAATTACACCGATTATGATGATGCTGTTATTTGTCTACGTTTTTGGTGGCGCAATAGAAACAGGGACAGATAATTACGTTAATTATTTATTACCGGGAATTTTATTGATGGGAATCGCATCCGGTGTCGCTTACACATCCTTGCGGTTATTTACAGATGTAAAGAGTGGATTAATGGCCCGTTTCATTACGATGCCCATTAAACGTTCCTCGATTATGTGGGCTCACGTCTTGACCTCTCTTGTTTCCAATGGGTTAACGCTTGTGGTAGTTATTCTTGTAGCCCTTTTAATGGGTTTTCGTTCTAGCGCTAATTTCTTGGATTGGCTTGCTGTAGCAGGAATAATCGGTCTGTTCACGCTAGCACTGACATGGTTGGCGGTTATACCAGGGTTGACAGCAAAGTCGATGGAAGGAGCTACAGCTTACTCGTACCCGCTAATTTTCCTACCGTTTATCAGTTCAGCTTTTGTCCCGACGGAAACAATGCCAAAACTTATCCGCCTTTTCGCTGAAAACCAGCCGGTAACGTCAATCGTAAATGCGATTCGTGCCCTCTTGTATGAAGGCCCTGTCGGCAACGATATTTGGATTGCACTTGCATGGTGCGTCGGTATCATGATCATCGCTTACTTTTTTGCAAATAGAGCATTTAAACGTCAGCTAGGGTAACTGCACCATTTGCCCAGTATCCAGGGGTAACTAGATGTTTTGAAGGCACGGAGAATTTTTTCGTGCCTTTTTGATTTATTAACCTAATGTTTAATCGTGGGAAGATACTACAGACGGTTTATATTGTCGCGACGAGTTCACAAACAAACGTAGTAAATTGAGATAATGTAATAAGTTATGATTCGATTGAGTTGTGCGTTTTTATATCAAAAATATATTACAGACAAATCATAGAAATTTACTTATTATAGTAATAAAGGGGGATATATATGTCTGTAACTATTAATGTTTTTAGGAATGGAGAACTAAAAAATCGAAATCTTTTTCCCGGTAAGTCTATTTCAATAGTACTTGATTATTTAAAAGGTAATGATATTGATTATGCTATTCAAGATAGTGAAGATGCACTTGAAGAAAGTAGAATTAACAATGAAAGTATTATTAGTATTGATGACACTAACTTACTTGATGTAGAAGGAGAGGCAAATTTCGTTATTGAATATTCGTTATCATACGATAACACAATTTATAACAATTTACTTAAAATTCTACAATAATATTATATATTCTTGTATAAGCAATGAAATAATTTTGATTTATTACATAAAGTACTATTTATCTAAGAGGGTGTCATGCGTGATGAAAAAATTAATGAGGAAAAAATGGATGAAGAATCATTAATGGATTTAATAGATAAAATGGCATCTCAACCTGGTACAGTTAGAAAATTAACTGAAGAAGAAATTAAAAAGTTATCTAAACAAAATAATCCATTCTTATAAATAAAGCACTTAGCCAAAATAGTTGAATTAATTTAATCTATTAGGAGAGCAGTCATTTGAGGAGATGGCTGCTTTTTATATAATTTTGAGAGAATAGCGGAAAAGGTGAGATAAAAAAGTAACTTCATAAACAGAGGTGATCTTAAAGATGAAAAGATGGCCAAAAGATACCGTTGCGGCAGGGCGTCGGCATACCGTTGGACTGAAATCAAACGGTACGGTAATAGCTGTTGGTGATAATAAATTGGGCCAATGTGATGTAAATGAATGGACCGATATAGTGGCGGTTGCTGCTGGTAATGTTCATATGGCGACGAACACGGGAAATGTTCATACAGTTGGTCTTAAAGCAGACGGAACCGTGTTGGCTGTGGGTTGGAATACGTATGATCAATGCAATGTAAACAGTTGGGATGATATTGTGGCGATTGCGGCGGGTTGGCGTCATAGCGTTGGACTGAAATCAGATGGTACGGTAGTAGCGGTAGGTCGAAAAAATGAAGGCGAATGCAATGTAAATGCTTGGCATGATATAGTGGCGGTTTCTGCAGGTGACTGGCATACAATCGGCCTTAAAAATGACGGAACCGTATTGGCTACAGGAAATAATCGTTATCGCCAATGCAATGTTAACGACTGGAATGATATCGTAGCCGTCGCAACAGGTTATCTTCATACAATCGCTCTTAAATCAAATGGAACGGTGATGGCTGTAGGTTTCAATAAACATGAACAATGCGAAGTAAATGGCTGGCGTGATATTGTGTCAATTGCGGTAGGAAGTAATCATACGGTCGGGCTTAAATCGGATGGTACTGTAGTAGCTATAGGTTGGAATGGGTATGGCCAATGTAATGTAAGTGATTGGATTGATATTGTGGCAGTATCGGCGGGTTGTGCCCATACTGTTGGACTGAAATCGGACGGCACGGTTGTTGCTGTAGGTGATAATGAATATGGTCAATGTGATGTAAACTACTGGCATGATATTCAACTTTAGTTTCTTTTGCCATAATATCCTTTAAAAGGAATTAATATAGTGGAAAAAGGACATTACATATTTCTGAGAAAATATGTAACGTCTTTTTTGAAGTTACGTTCTGAAAAGAAAAGGAATGATAGAATCTAGTACCATTAAACCAATTAAAATTGGACCAATGATCATTGTTAGGGAATCGCCGATGCCTCCCCCTTTAAAATTGGCAATACGAAAACTTTTCGAACTGAAAGGATAAAGTAAGGGAATGCCTCTTCTAGTTAACATATCCAAAAGTAAATGACTAAACATCCCATAACTCATTCCAATAACAAATAACCGTGACAAGCTATGAATAATACCTGTGAATTGGGTTGTAAGGGAGTAAAGTAATGCGGAAAATGCAAAAATGACGATAGGTGTATGTACGATACTTCGATGACCTAAGGTTTTACTAATAATAAAAGAGGCAACTCTAAGCTTTCTTCCAATATAGCTATTTCGATGATCGATATCTGGCAAAAGGGAACCTAGTAGAGCTCCACAAAGCACTACCCCAATATTTACGATACTATCTACTGCTCCACTATTTATTATTGTTGGCTCTAAGTATTTTGAAACAGCTACTCCTGCTGTTAAGCCACCCATCAGATGTGCGGGTTTATTCATGTTGATGTTCCTCCTTCTTTTAATAGCTGTTTATCTTCTAAGGGGTAAGAAGGATTAAACAAGGGTGACAATATACGCCTCCTTTAATAGGCAATGTATCCATTGTATTCAAATAAGCTCTATTCGTTCAAGTTAAATTTTAAATTTGTTGGAACGTTGGAAAAAATAAAGTGGGTTACAGTTTGGGCATAGGGACCGACTGCATCAATGAATTCTTCTGCTTTCGCAAGAGTATCAAATTGCATTTTAAGCATAAAACAGGCACTTCCTGCAATCCGATAACAAAACTCTACGTTTGAGAGGGAAGCGATATATTGTTTAAAAGATTGATATTCACCATTTTTTATCGTTGCTTCTATTAAACATTGGATCGGTAAGCCGATTTTTTCATAGTCTACTTCTAACGTATATTTCTTTATAATTCCGAATGACTCCATTTGTCTAACTCGTTCTGTTACAGATGGGGAAGACAAATTCACTCTTCTTCCAAGCTCACTCATGGATAAACGACTGTTTTGAAGTAATTCATCTAAAATTTTTTTATCCATATCATCAATTTTCATTTTTAAAGAAAAACCTCCAAAATTAATTAATTTTTTAAAAAACCTTTCTGTTTTTTGTTTTGAATTGAATGTGATTTAATTTTTTTCTTCATTATAATTAAATCATATTTAATATAACAAGGAGGTCGTTATATGACAAGGATTATGGAGTCCCAATTTGGGGAAACCCCATTTCAAAAGCTTTTAGGACATAACCAACAAGTGATGGAAAAATGGTCTCTATTAGGAGATGTTTTAGAAAAGGATGGATTGTTATCTGCAAATTTAAAAGAACAAGTTAGAAGAACATTGGCTCAAAGTAATGGCTGTGAATATTGCAAAGCGAAAGGAAAACCTGATCCCCACTTGTTTGACGAAAAAACATCGGTCGCGGTAGGGTTTGCTGAAGTATTTTTAAAACAAAAAAGTGATATTTCCGATGCCCACTTTAATATATTGAAGGAATATTTTACAGAAGAGGAAATTAGCGAACTATGTGCATTTATTACTTTTACAACAGCACAGCAATATTTTGGCGCAATAATGAAATTAAAACCGCAAGAAGATTCTTCATTTAATAACTTACTTTTTCAAATGTTAGATGGAAGGCAAATGAAATAAATAACTGTAATAAATGGATCACGCCATCTCTGCACAATATTCTTAGTTTAAGAGGATAGTTAGAGCCATTTTGGAGAAAATATTCCTAAATAATATCATTTAGGAGCGATACAATTTGCGAAAAACGATTCCTCTTATATTGTTATTAGGTGCCTTCTTTTTTGGAATGAAATATGAAAATGTATATTCTCCTCAACCGATGGAAGAGTTTTATCCTGAGATAGGGTACAAAACAGTAGAAGCTGCTACAAAGGATTTTGAGAAACATTTTAAAAAAGAACTGAAGCTTCCCCTTAGAGTACCGCCAATTAGTTTTACCCATCAATTTGGAAGATTTTCAAATATGAATGGTGAAATGAACGACCATTTTGAATTAACGATGATCAGTGATCAATCCCCCCAACATCATTACAAAATTGAAGTTCGGCCAATCAAGTATAAAATTCCTTTTGTAAAACATATTTCAGAAGTCTTTAAGTTGAAAAATGGAAGTGAAGCTTCATATGTTGTGGGCCTAGGTATTGGGTTTAATTTATTCGTTTTTGAAAGAGATGGTTGGCAATATGTATTAAGTATTGATTCAGATGTAGGTGATAAAGTACCGCCAGAAGTTCTTGTTCAAATCGCCAATTCGATTGATTATACTACAGAAGTTGAAACGTACTAGTTCTATTGAGGAAATACTGCTATACATTTCATCATAATATAGGATAATAATTCATTAGCAGGGCGTTGATCTATAAGTCAACGCTCTGTTTTATGTATTTTGTAAGTAAAATTTTGGAACTAATCTTCTTTTGAAACGTATGAAAAAAGGGGAGGTTTTAATGTATGAAAAAATCGTCTATTTATTTTTGGAAAATTATTTGGGTTATCGGCTTGTTACTATTAACAATGATTAGTTTTGATATTGAAAATCAAATTAAAGATAGTTCACAATTTAATTTTACACCTGTATATTGGTCTAAATTTATCATTTATTTTATTTGGGGTATGTACCTTTCACTCATTTTGATTAAAAAACGGTCCATTAAATTTAATTTCCCCTTATTTATTTGCATATTTGTTCCTTGTTTTACCTTTTCGTTAATTGTACCAATATCAGCGTCTTTTTCGATTTCTATACCGTTTCTAGGGGTATGGTTTCTAAAAGTGATACATTCTGGCATGATTGAAATTGTTGCAGGGTTAACATTCATGCTAAGTATTTTTCATAGCGGAAAAAGTGATAGTGATTAAGCTATCGAATAAGGATTACGGAATAAGATCTTGAGAGGAATCTTCCGCTAAGTACTGAATAAGTCAGAGGAGATAGAGGGTTACCAAAGGGAGGTAACTAGTACAATAAATCATTTTTAGGATGTGATGAATCATTGACTGAAATTACCTTTTTAGCTTCTTCGAAACCGTTTAAAATTCCCGAGGAAATTGAAGAATATAATCATCGTACTGTATTTGAACGAGAGGAAGACGTTTTCTTTTTTTCTGTTCAAGAAATAGATAATGAATGGAAAAAGTCAATTGAGGGGCTATTCTCGTTGTCTTATATTTATGAAGCAAATGGAGTGGGGAATCAATTATTTCTTACCTATTTAGCAAAGTATATGGAAATAGGGGATGTAATCGAAATCTATTATGTTCCAAGCCAAAATGATTTTGAACAGTATCGACGTGATATGGAAGAACACCCTGAGCCGATAGAGGTCAATGTAGAAAGATATACTTATAAAAATGTATACGGTTTGTTTCAACTAAACCCTAAAAAATGGATAGAAGAACTAAGCCATCTTAATTACATAACCCATCAAGGAGTCACAACATTTGTTAAATATTGATTTAAATAAAAGGTTAACCATAGAATATGAAACAAAATAGAGGGAAAATGAGTAAAAGCACTTAAACATTTTAACCCGTGTATTTCGCAAGTAAAAATTGAGCCATTTATTAATTAAAAACTGATCCACTTAAACCGAACTATTTTCTAGCCATTCTTTTGTATCTAATATTCGATAAGATGGTCCAACCATGTCTATCATATAGGCTCTATGTGTTAATCGGTCTGTTAAAGCAGCTGTTAAAACTGGATCATGAAAAACTTCTTCCCAGCGATCAAATGATAAATTACTTGTAACTATCGTTGACGCTCGTCCTGCCCGTAGGGAAAGATGAGTAAATAATAATTCTGCGCCTTCTTTATCAAAAGAAATGTAACCTAGCTCATCGATAATCACTAAATCATACTTTTCAAACCTCAATTCAAATGAACGTAACGTTCTTTCAGAACGGCTTTCTTTTAACTGATTTACAAGGGATGACACCGTTGTAAAATACACCTTATAACCTGCTAAACAAGCTTCAATTCCTAAACCAATTGCTATATGTGTTTTACCTGTACCTGGTGATCCGATTAATAAAACGTTTTGTTTTTCTTGAATAAAATCTAATTTCTTTAAATGAGAGAGACGAGAGGCCGCATTTTGCGGTAATCTCTCAGTCTCTAATTCAGTTAATAGTTTCTTTTCTGGAAAATTCGCTGAACGAATCCGATTCGCTTTTGCTCGCACTTCTCGATCTTGCATCTCTTGGACCAGTGCGTGATATAAGAAATCTTCTGCTGTCTGATATTGTTTCCACATATCATCATCTTGTATAAATCCTCGAATGCTTGGTAGTCGAAGTTCTTTACACATTTCAATCATTTCTTGTCGCTTATCCATTAATGAAGCACCCCTGTCTTTTTAGTTTCGAATAATGCCGTAATGGCTGAAAGATTTTCGAGAGATTGGGTGGTGACCTCATTTTTGGAATGTACAGTTTTATGAATGTGTTCGCATTGATTAGCTAAGAAAATAATCTTATCTGTTGATATTTGAACCATAGGGTTCTTCTCAAGTTGTTCAACTGCCACTATGATTTTTTCTAGATTGTTATGTTCTTTTAGATAGATAAGTAACTCTAGAAAATCTCGCTCATTTCCAATATAATAATCTTTGTATAATTTTTTTATTTTTGTTGGTGCTTGACTCAAACATTCACTTTGAGCCAATGCACCTTTTTTCTTTTCAAATGTACGTAAGTAATGATAGATATCCATAATCCACTGATGGATCTGCCAACTTCGCTTATGTGTTGCGATACAGGCATTATCACTAAAAATAAGAATTTTTTCCGCACTCGCTTTTACTTTCACCCATTCTCCTACATGTCCTTCTGGAACAGAATAACGATTTTGTCTATAAGTAATCGTGCTATATTTGTCCACTCTAAATTCAAACAACTCAGAGGCATCAAATGGAATAATATCTGCACTTACTTGCCGAGCTGCACGTTCTTCTAGCATTAATTCATGGTGGGTTTGATTTTTCTTATAATGTTTACGAGAGTTTAATCTCATGATGATTTCTGTTAGATAGGCCTGAGCTTCTTCTAAACTTGTAAACGTATCTCGATGGGCAAATGCTTTCCGACGGATGTATTCTACACTCCGCTCCACATGCCCCTTCTGATTTCCTTTTCTCGGTTCACATAGTCGTATTTTAAAATGATAATGCATCGATAGATTTTTCATACCATCGGTAATCTCACGCTCAGTTCCAATAAAGTTTTTTACAACAGTTCGCATATTATCGTATGTAAATACCTCTGGTACAAAGCCTAAATAGTTAATACACTTTACATGTGCATCTTGTACACAAACCATTGTTTCTGATTCATACAAATAGGCAAATCGATCATTACTATATGGTAGGGTAAAGACCGCCATCGAAAGAGAACGTAACGTTTGATCAATGATTAATTTTACTTCACCCCAGTCAAATTCAATCTCATGACCAGCAGTTGCCTTTTGACGAATAAACACTTCTTTTTGACGTTTCTCCTCACTATTTACAAAATTTCTAACAGTGGTATAACTAATTTCAAAACCTTCATCTAATAACTTTTCATGAATATCAATCATTTTTAGTTGTTGCTTGTGCATCTGATGTTGCCGTTTAAATTCATTATCTTTTAACATTTTTCGAATACGTTTCATCACCGTAGGTGTTAATGCACGTTTATTGCCTTTTCGCTTTTTATACGACGGAGGCGTTACATAGTTATCTGTAATAGGTAGTTCTCGAATATCTTGCTTTCTTTTTTCAAGATCCTCTTCGATATACTTTTTTACAGTATTCCGAGAAATCCCAAGCTCCTTCGCAATTTGACGTTGACTCTTATTTTCTTTATGAAAGGCTAATAAAACTTTTTGTTTCTTCTCCAAAGAAATCACCTCTATACGCTCCTAACTCTATGAAGTTAGGATTATTTTCATATAAAAGTGGCTCACTTTTCAACTGCGATGGTGGCTCAGTTTTAGCTTATCAAATACAAACCCGTTAAGTGCTTTTATTTTTAACCCTTTTTAAAGGTTCTTTCAAATCAGAAACTCTCAAATGTTATGACGCTACTTAGAATAAAATCTTATTATTGATGTTCAATTTTTGATTGATTATTAAAAAAACTTAAAATAAATGTCATTCCTGAAACAATGCCGAACACTTCGAAAGTAGAGATTTGTATGATCCAATAATGAATTGATTTTCCTAAAGTAATCATGATGGGGATAAAAATTGAAATGAATAAACAAGGAAACGACACACCCCATAATAAAGTTGGATTTATATTCAGTGACCATTTCTTTACGAAAATAAGGGAAATATAGATTCCTAATATAATCGAATTCATTAAGTTAACCCAAAAAATTAGACTAAAAATATATGTTGAGTCTACATAATTTCGGACTTGGGTCTCTAAATATAAAAATAAAGATGATAAAATAATCAATCCAATAACCCAAAGTAACTTCCAGAAAAAAGCTAACCCTTTAAACTTTTTCAATGTAGCGCTCCTTTTTGATTCGACTTTCTTCTTAATTTATCATAAATTATCCTAATTAGTTAAAATTTTCAATATGAATCAGTCGAGAAAACTAATAAGAAACAGTAAATTCGTATTTTTACCGAAATAAATCTGGCGTTAAACAAATAATTTATTTGATATTTTAAAAACCAGTTAGATTCTAACTGGTTTACCTAAATTTTTATGAATTTAATAATTTTCTTTTTTCTCGCTATTTCTTCTCTTTTACTGGCATCCATATTTCACTATATACATTTTCGGAAGAATTATTATGCTTTATAAAAGAAATCCCTGGAATATTTGCTACTTCATATCCTGAAGTTGGTAACCATTCAGAATAAATTTTTGCATGGGTCTCTTGGAACATAGATGGAAAAGGTCCTTGATTTGGGAAAATTGCCCATAGGCTTTCATCGATAGAAATTTGCTCTAAATCATCGAATGGATTTTCTTTTGTTGTTGCGAATCCGATCATATGGGTTAAATAGCCTTTTTCCTCTAAAAAACCATCATCAAAATCATTCAACACTTGATGAGGATATAAGTCAGCTAATTGATGCATTTCATTTCGTTGTTGTTCGGTAATTGACTGGGCTAGTTCTAAGATTGCATTATTTTCGCCTTCGAATTGAATGGGCACGCTTTTTGATACGCCTACTATATTGAATTTCTCTTTCTTTTCAATTTTAAATTCCATTGAAATACCTCCCTTTATATCGATAACGAATGTAAATTTAGGAAAGGATTTTTGAATTTTGTTCTTTATTACTTCTGAAGGTAAAAATCCACTCCATTCACGGAAGGCTCTTGAAAATCCTTCTATCGATTGAAAACCATATTTATAGGCAATATCCGTCACCTTTGCTCCGTTAATTAATTCAACATTTGCAACGGAAAATCTCCTATTTTTTATATAGTCTTTTAATGACATGCCAGCCATATAAGAGAACATTCTTTTAAAATGATAATCAGATAGACCTACAATTTTTGACATCTCTTCTCCGGAAATCTCTTCCGTCAAATGTGTTTCAATGTAGTCCATTAAATGATTAAATTTTTCGATCATCCATTTTCCCTCCTTTACAAGTACATCTTATCGTTCATATTTAGGATTGACTCGATATTTTATATACGGAATATATCGGATGATAATCGATAATACAAGGTAGGTATGTAAAAAAGTAATCGTGATAACATGCAAAAACAAAATCTGCCCATTCTTTTAGAAAGAGCAGATTTTAATTCACTATGATGGAAGTAGTTAGGAAGTCTATCTAGGTTTAGGATATGTCTTTTTCAACTTGTTCCACATTTCCATAAACGTACTTTTGTAAAAACTCCAATACCGTTTCTTCATATTCTTCGGGATTTTGATTAAAGGATTGGGCGTGGGCTCCTTTTTCAAAGAGCTTTAACATCTTTGGTTCTTCTTTTTCTTCATACATTTCTTCTGTCATATAAGGCAAAATAAAATCATCTTCAAGACTATGGATAAATAATACCGGGGATTGAATAGTTTTAACTGCTTCCTTCGGCGTGATACTTTTAAATGTATAGCCATCACGCATTTTTAAAAATATGTTTGCTAAATGGATGGGGATTTTCGTCCGTAAAATCGTTTCTTTTTTTAATATATAAGAGATAAGTTCCGAGAAATTTGAAAACCCACAATCCGCTATATAAAAGTCTGCTCCGTCTTCAACTAAACCCGCATATAAGATCATGCTTGCAGCTCCCATCGACTCTCCATGTATGCCAATAATGGCATCTTCACCAACAATCGATTTCATCGTTTGGACGACTGCAGCGATATCAAATTTTTCATAATAGCCATAACTTGTTGTTTTTCCCCCAGAATCACCGTGACGTCGATGGTCGAATACGAAGGAATTATAACCAAGTCGTTCAAACATACGAGCATATTTTACAGAATTAATTTTGTTTTCTGTAACACCATGACAGATGATAATCGTATTTTTTGTGTTAAGGGGTTGGAAGAAAATGCCCTTTATTGAATAGCCATTAGGAGAATCGATACTTAATTCATCCTTTGGACATTGATTGAACCATTTTTCATCAAAGCGTTGTGCTTTTAATTCACGATCATATATAAACGTTGCATCTTTATTTTTAATATACATCAATCGATTCGAAGCAACGAAGCCGAAGACGGTAGTTGCAGCAGAAAGAATAGTGGTGATAATACTTGAAACCCAAAAGAATTTTCGTTTCATTAAAAACACCTCGATTCATTAATAGTAGTATTATTCTTTCTTTTGTCGCTATTCACTGTTCTATTATGAATTGTAAATAAATTTATATTAGCTCTAACGATTGGATAGTATTCAATGTACGAAAAATATACTTATTACTATACTACGCAACAGTATTTGTTTGAGTTCGTGACAAATGGGAGAATGTTTTAGATGAAAGAGATTTTTTCAATTTCATGATAAACTAAAAAGGAAATACGAAATGGTAAGTAGGTGAATAGTATGGCGAAAAAGAAAAAACCATTCACTTCGGTAAAAACGTCCAAAAGTGAAGATACATTAACATTACAAGACCAACTAAACGGTGATGTATTAGCAAAATTAAAAGCTGCGAAGAAAAATTTAGTAGAAGAAGAGCAGGCGAAAGAAGAAGAGCGTCAAGCGCGGTTAGCCTTTGAAAGAAAGCAACGGGAGAAAAATATGTCTTTTGAAGAGCTACTTGAGAAATACGGCGATCAAGGATCGAAGTTTTAATCGATGTTGTCGTTCGAAAAGAAGGTATTTTCCATTCAAACTACATACTCAAAAGAAAAAAGTAGTATTAGGAAACATGAACTGAATCCCGAATAGTGGACACTTTAAAAAAAGTGGACCTATTCGGGGTTCAGTTCAACATAACTAATACTACTTTTTTCTATTTGTTCAATAATCCCTTGATTGTTTTTTCTTTCTAAAAGCATAAGAAATAAATAAAAGAATAAACCAAAGAGGTGTTAATAATAATGCCGTTCTCGTTTCTTCAGCCATGAACATTATAAGTAAAATACAAACAAAAAGCACCAATACTACATAGTTTATAAAGGGTGTAAAGGGCGCCTTAAAAGTAGACTTTCTATGTAAATCCCGTCGAGTTTTTTTATAACGTATATGGGATATTAAAATGATACTCCACACCCAAATAAAACAAATGGCACTAATTGTTGTGACGATACTAAAAGCAGCATCTGGAATGACATAACTTAATAATGCCCCAATGGATAAAACAACGGATGATATGAAAAGGGCATTTGCTGGTACAGCATGTTTATTTAAATTACTTAAATGTTTTGCACCTTGTTTATTTTTACTTAAGTTATACATAATACGGCTTGTTGAAAATAACCCACTATTACAAGCAGATGCGGCAGATGTTAAAACAACAAAATTAATAATGCCCGCTGCTATCGGAATACCGACTAAACTAAATACTTGTACAAAGGGACTGCTTTCTGCATTCAGTTCTGTCCAAGGATTAATACAAAGAATGACGAAAATAGCTCCAACATAAAAGAGCAAAATGCGTAATGGAATTTTATTTATTGCCGATGGAATATTCTTAACAGGATTAGAAGTTTCCGCTGCAGAAACACCTACTAATTCCACTCCTACAAAGGAGAATAGAACCATTTGAAAGGCAAGTAAAAATCCAGTAACGCCATTCGGGAATACTCCGCCATGTTCCCATAAGTTTGAGATTGAAACCGTACCACTATTTGTTTCAAAACCAGTGACAATCATTACCATACCGATAACGATTAAAGCAATAATTGTAACGACTTTAATTAAGGCAAACCAAAATTCTAATTCTCCAAATAGTTTAACAGTCAACAAATTAAATCCAAGTAATAATACGAGACATATAATAGCCGGAATCCATTGGGGTATATCGAACCAATATCGAACATAAACCCCTACGGCAATAATATCGGCCATTGCTGTCATAATCCAACAGAACCAATAAGTCCAACCTGTTATATAGCCAGCCCAAGGACCGATATAATCTACTGCAAAATCGTTAAAAGATTGATAGCCTTTATTTGATAATAATAGTTCTCCTAGAGCCCGCATAACGAAAAAGACGGCTGCTCCGATAATCATATAAACGAGCAGTATAGACGGACCTGCTTTTTCAATCGCCGCACCAGATCCTAAAAATAATCCAGTTCCAATCGTTCCTCCAATGGCGATTAATTGTACGTGCCGGTTTTTTAATTCTCGTTTTAATTCTTGTTGATTCATCCATATGCCCCCAACTATAGCGGCATTGCTCTTGTAATGAACTTTTTCTTAAGGACAGTTAAAAAGGAATATCCTTTTTAACTGAATCCCTCTATTCATTCAGAAACAAACAGTAACAAAGGGGAAAATAAAAATGAGATAGGATACCCTATCTCATTCGACATTTAAAAATAACAAAAGATAAAAGAATAAACTTTTTATTAAGAAAGAAGCCTTTCATGAATAAAAAAGTCAAAATTACCATCATAAATCGCTATTTCGCGATTATTTGTTACTTTTTCTGTCCTTTTGCCTGAGATTGTGAACCCTTCGGCGTCGCAAAGATGCGATCTCTCCAGAAATTGCTCCTGCTATAGTCATCCCATAGCAATCACCGCTATTTAATTTTGTAACAAAAGAACATCCATAAAAGGGTGGAGTTCAATTTTGTATACATTTAGTAATGTTATCAATGTTTATAAAAATATTCAATACGATTGAACAGTGAACTAATGAAAAATGATAAAAATTTGTTATTTTCTAGAATAGTTTTTCAAAAGAAAGTAAAAAGGGATCAAAGAGATATGATCATTCAACACTATTTCTCTGCTTTATTTTTTGATATAAGGCACTGAATAGCTTAAATAGAATGACAAAGGTGATGGCACCATATGTGTCTAAAAGAACGTCATCAAAAATCCCTGTTCTACCTTCTACAAATGTTTGACGATATTCATCCAATGAAGCAATGACAAATATCGATAACACGGCACAAATACCGGCTAGTTGAAATTGGAATTTTCGATATATCCGATAAATTAAAATGGCAATGATACCATAACCCGCAAAATGTAACCCTTTACGAATTAAAAATTCCACAAAATAATAATATCCACGGCTTTCAACGGAAATAGTTTGGTCCCAATAGGTTAGTTCCAATTTGCTTAATAAATTGTAAAACGGTTTGTTTTCTAATGTTTCTTGCAATGTAGGTACAATAGTTTGTTGTTCATAGGTCATACTCGAAATACAAAACAACATTATCAAAATACCGACAATTAAAAAAATATATTTCTTCATCGATGCTCCGTATAGACCTCTTTTTTCGTTAATTCAGAAACGATGGATAAATTTTGGATGGATTGGGCTTTCTCATAGGCTGCTATTGTATCAAGTAATTGCTTTTTAGAACTAGCTCCAAGCACTGTAGAAGCGATAACTGGATGACTAAGATTATAGGCTAATGCTAATGCATGGATGTCTTCATATTCCTTTTGAAGATTTGTTAACACTTCCATCAATTCATCCTTCGTATAAGATAGATAACCCTTTGATTTTTCTAATCTCGTTGGCCATTCTTTCGTAAGTAAACCTTTTGCAATGGAACCGCGGGTTACGACTGAAGCACCTGTTTTTGTAATCTCTTCAAACCATTCTTCAGGACGACGATCTAAAATACTATATTGCATCATGTTTGATATAGCATTGCTTTTTTGTAAAAACGGCTTGAATACATTAGGTCTAATAGAGGAAATACCATATTCTCGAATGTAACCTTCTTTTTTAAGTTTTTCAAAGGTTTCAATAATATCATCCCACGGATCATCAATTGTTCCGCCGTGTAATTGATAAATATCAATATAATCCGTTTTTAAGCGACGTAAACTATCTTTTACACCTTGTTCGATTATTGCAGGGGATGGATCCCAATGCCAACCTTCTTCCCCCTCATTCCATCGATTACCGACCTTTGTAGCAAGGATAATATCATGACGATGGGGTTTTAAAAGTTCCCCGATAATCTCTTCATTAACCCCTTTATCATACAGGTCAGCAGTATCAAAATAGTTAATACCATTTTCAAGGGCGCTATCTACAATTGGCTTTGCTTCATGAATCGTTGTCGGTAAAGACATACAACCGAAACTAATTTCCGAAATTTCAATAGAACTATTTCCAACTTTTCTTTTTTTCATGTTTTAACCTCTTTCCCCCAAACAAATTCTTTCACTAATGGTACAATGAAATGAATCAACAGGACAAGTGAGGGCGTTTGAAATGAAAAAATTCGAAGAAAAAACAATTGATTCAACTCCAATTTTTAAAGGGAAAGTGATTTCATTAAAAGTAGATGACGTTACTTTACCAAATGGAAAGCAATCAAAGAGGGAAATAGTGAACCATCCAGGAGCGGTTGCGATTATAGCTATAACAAAAGAAGGGAAATTAGTTTTAGTAGAACAATATCGAAAAGCATTGGAACGTTCGATTGTTGAAATTCCAGCAGGGAAGTTGGAGCCTGGGGAAGAACCAGCTGTTACAGCTAGAAGAGAGCTGGAGGAAGAAACGGGATATGGATGTAATGAACTAATTTATTTGCAAACCTTTGCCACTTCTCCCGGCTTTGCTGATGAAGTAATTCATTTGTTTGTTGCAAAAGATTTATACAAAATAGAAGAAAAAGCGGACTTAGATGAGGATGAATTTGTAGAACTTTTAGAAGTTACTGTTGAAGAAGCGGAACAAATGGTAGTCAATCAGCAAATTTATGATGCGAAAACAGCTTATGCTGTACTTTGGATGAAAATGAACAAATAAAATTCATTTTGAAAAGGATTCATCCTTTTACTGAATCTCTAACTATCCCACTGAATTATAAAATGTATGACGAAATTTTAATAGATTTCTTTGAAATTTGAACATAGTTTTAGGACATATTGATAGAGGACGAGCATAAGCTATACCAACGAAAGGAGAATGCTTATGTTTCGTTCTGTATTATTTATTCAATATGCTGTTATATTAGCAATTAGTTTTATAAGCGGTGTCGTCTGTTTTCAAGTGTTTTCTTTGGACAAGTCTATGAAATTAATAAGCTATGTAGATCCGAGAGTTTTAGATTTAACCGATGTTTCCATTTGGAATACCATTATACCGTTAGTTGCTTGGATAGTACTCGTCTTGCTCTTTGCAACCCATCCATATTTACATGTTTTATCAAAATTCGTTGTGGCTGTTAAAATTACATTTTTTGGATTTAGTTCGGTGTTTCTATTAACACAACAAGAATCTTTGTTAGTTTACAGTATATGGTGGTTCCCATTCCAACTCATTTATTGTGTACTATTATTTGTCCTTTGTTCGGTTTATACAACGAAGAAAATGGGGCCTAACCGAAAGCATTTCTTTTCTCAACGACTCTTTGTTACAATCATCGTTACGTTAACCATTATTTGCGTAGGGGAGATTGTTGCAATTTCTTACATTTTATAATTCATCCCTCTCTTGTAATAGCTTTTACTCATTTGGTATAATAGAATGAGTTTAGGAGGGCGTCTTATGGAAAGCCGTATTGACCGTATAAAAAAGCAATTGCATAGTGCTGGCTATAAACTGACGCCACAGCGTGAAGCGACAGTTGCAGTGCTATTAGAACATGAGGAAGACCATTTAAGTGCTGAAGACGTTTACTTATTAGTAAAGGATAAAGCACCTGAAATTGGTTTAGCTACTGTTTATCGGACATTAGAATTATTAACTGAATTGAAAATTGTTGACAAAATTAACTTTGGCGATGGCGTATCTCGCTACGATCTTCGACAAGAAGGCGCAAAACACTTCCACCATCATTTAGTTTGTATTGAATGTGGTGCAGTAGATGAAATCCAAGAGGATTTACTAGAAGATGTCGAGGCGATTGTTGAAAAACGTTGGAACTTTATTATTAAAGATCATCGATTAACATTCCACGGTATTTGCCACAGATGTCATGGCCAAAATGAAGAACAATGAAAAAGGATGTACATTTCGTTTATGACGGATGTACATCCTTTTCTATTAAGTAACTTCTATACTTGTAGACAATTTCGAAAAAATCTATAGTAGGAATAAGAAGGATAGGTGATGAACAATGAAAGAAGCTAAAGAAGCGATATTAGATTATCTCCATTTTTTACAAGTTGAACGACAACTATCTACGAATACATTATCTTCATATCGGCGTGATCTTGAGAGCTATATAGAGCATATATATAAAGTACAAGCTATACAATCATTAAAAGATATTAACCGATCCCATATATTAATACATTTAGAGACATTAAGAAGCGAAGGTATTTCAGCAAGAACGGTAGCGAGACATATTTCATCTATCCGTTCTTTCCATCAATTTTTATTACGAGAAAAAATGACCGATACTGATCCGACAGTTCATTTAGAAATGCCCCAAATTGAACAAAAGCTTCCAAAAGTTTTATCAATCGAGGAAATTGAAAGGTTAATTTCAGCACCTAATCGGGAAAAGCCGCAGGGAATTAGGGATATAGCGATGTTAGAGCTGTTATATGGGACAGGTATGCGTATAAGTGAGCTGATTGGTTTAAATTTAGACGATGTTCATTTAACAATGGGCTTTGTTCGTGTTTTTGGTAAAGGTGGAAAAGAACGAATTGTTCCATTGGGGAAAAGTGCCATTCATACATTAGATCAGTATTTACAAATTGCCCGATTCAAATTACAGGGGAAATATCCGAAAACAGATGCTTTTTTCATAAATCAGCGGGGAAAACGTTTAACACGACAAGGTTGTTGGAAATTATTAAAGGAGCATGCTAAAAATGCCCATATTGAAAAGGAAATAACACCCCATACGTTAAGACATAGTTTTGCAACCCATTTAATTGAAAATGGTGCTGATCTTCGTGCGGTTCAAGAAATGTTAGGACATGCGGATATATCAACAACTCAAATCTATACCCATATAAGTAAAACGCGACTTTCGGAAGTATATAAACAATTCCATCCAAGGGCATAAAGGATTTGGAACGGAATATGAACGGTTAAAATAAAAGTTTCACTAAAGGATGACAAATATTACATATAAAATTATTTGTAAGATGTCTGACCTTTGTTTAATATAGAAAATGGAAGAGGAGGACACATTTATGAAACCGTTTAAAAAAATACATGTAATCGTAATGGATTCAGTTGGAATCGGAGAAGCACCTGATGCCGACCGTTTTGGAGACACTGGTGCTGATACATTAGGGCATATTGCTGATAAAATGAATGGATTAACAATGCCCAATATGGAATCATTAGGACTATCAAATATTCGTGAAATAAAAGGTATTAAAAAAGTAGAACAACCAAAAGCGTATTTTGGGATGATGCAAGAGGCATCTGTCGGGAAAGATACGATGACAGGACATTGGGAAATTATGGGTTTAAACATTGATAAACCATTTAAAGTTTATCCAGAAGGCTTCCCTAAGGAACTTATTGAACAATTGGAAATGAAAACAGGTCGTAAAGTTATTGGCAATAAACCGGCTAGTGGTACAGGAATTATTGATGAGCTAGGACCGGATCATATGGAAACAGGTGCCATGATCGTTTATACATCGGCAGATCCTGTTTTACAAATTGCAGCCCATGAAGACATTATTCCATTAGAGGAACTATACAAAATTTGCGAAATCGCAAGAGAGCTTACTTTAGATCCAGAATTTTTAGTCGGTCGAGTTATTGCTCGTCCGTTCGTTGGAACACTAGGGAACTTTACCCGTACAGCCAATCGTCATGATTATGCGTTAAAACCTTTTGGTCGCACAACAATGAATGAATTAAAGGACTCAGGATTTGACGTGATTGCTATTGGGAAAATTTCTGACATATATAATGGTGAAGGCGTTACAGAGGCAATTCGTACAAAAGATAATACAGATGGAATGGATAAATTCATTGACGTTGTTAAAAAAGATTTCCATGGCATTAGCTTCTTAAATTTAGTTGACTTTGATGCGAATTACGGTCATCGCCGAGATCCAATTGGATATGGAAACGCTTTAGAGGAATTTGATCGTCGATTACCGGAAGTTTTTAATGAAATGAAAGAAGACGATTTATTAATCATTACAGCGGATCACGGGAATGATCCGACTTTCCCTGGAACAGATCATACGCGAGAATATGTGCCATTATTAGTATATTCGCCAAGATTTGAACAAGGGGATGAAATACCTCTTCGTGAAACTTTCGCAGATATCGCAGCAACGATAGCTGAAAACTTTAATGTAAAAGCACCACAATTTGGTTCAAGTTTCTTAACGAATTTAAAGTAGGAGGTTCTCCACATGAGAATGGTTGATGTTATTGAGAAAAAACGTAATGGTGAAGAATTAACAACCGAAGAAATTCGTTTTTTCGTACAAGGTTATACAGATGGATCAATTCCAGATTACCAAGTAAGTAGTTTAATGATGGCTATTTATTTCCAAGATATGAATGATCGGGAACGGGCTGATTTAACGATGGCAATGGTTGAATCAGGTGACCAAATCGATTTATCCGGGATTGAAGGAATAAAAGTTGATAAACATTCAACAGGTGGAGTAGGGGATACGACTACGTTATCTTTAGCAGCAATGGTTGCTGCATGTGGTGTTCCTGTTGCCAAAATGAGTGGTCGCGGCCTTGGCCATACTGGCGGAACAATCGATAAGTTGGAGTCAATAAAAGGATTTCATGTAGAGCTTTCCAATGAACAATTTATGAAACAAGTAAATGACATTGGAACTGCTGTTATCGGTCAAAGTGGAAACTTAACTCCTGCCGATAAAAAGTTATATGCATTGCGTGATGTGACAGGTACGGTACCAAGCATCCCATTAATCGCAAGTTCGATCATGTCTAAAAAAATTGCAGCTGGTGCAGATGCCATTGTTTTAGACGTGAAAACAGGCGAAGGTGCATTTATGAAAACGTTTGAAGATGCGAAAAGTTTAGCCCATGCAATGGTGCAAATTGGCAATAGCGTTGGTCGTAATACAATGGCGATTATTTCTGATATGAGTCAACCATTAGGTTTTGCCATCGGAAATGCATTAGAAGTAAAAGAAGCCATTGATACATTAAAAGGTAACGGTCCTGAAGATTTAATGGAATTGTGCTATACATTAGGATCCCAAATGGTCGTATTAGGCGGAAAAGCTAATAGTATTGAAGAAGCTCGCACTCAACTGCAAACTGTAATCGCTAATGGCCAAGCATTAGAGGTGTTTAAGAAGTTTGTCGCTGCTCAAGGGGGAGATGCTTCTGTCGTTGACGATCCTTCTCTATTGCCTCAGGCAAAATATCAAATGGAGTTACCTGCAAAGGAAACGGGCTATGTAACGAAAATTGAAGCAGATGATGTCGGTGTAGCAGCAATGTTATTAGGTGCAGGTCGTGCAACTAAAGAGTCAACAATTGATTTATCTGTTGGACTTGTCCTACATAAAAAAGTAGGCGATGCTGTTCAAAAAGGAGAGTCGCTTGTAACAATTCATTCGAACAGTGAAGATGTTTCAGAAGTGATGGAGAAACTTTACAAACATATTGAAATTGTGCCAGAAAAAGTGGAAGCTCCAACATTAATTAAAGAAGTCATTACAAAATAATCTTAAGTTAAAAGTTAGTAACGTTAAGTAAGAACGTTACTAACTTTTTTGCTTTTTCGAAGATTTTCCGAAATAAACTTCATTTAGTATTTTTAATGTTAATGATGTGTGGATGTATTATTTGCATATGAATAGGGAATAATACTGCTATCCTAGGAAAAATAGGTGATTGTATGCAAAGCTTAACAAAAGTGTTACTCCCTAGACAATTGTTGCTAATGTTAATCCTTTCGACAGGTTTATTAAACCATGTCATTTTAATTCCTAATTTGCTTTCAGCAGCTGGTAGAGATAGTTGGGTAAGTGTCATCATCACCTATCCCATTTGTATTCTATTCCTTATACTTATTACTTATATTTTAAACAACAGTCCGCAGGATGGATTCTTTTCATTAATAAAGAAGCGGATGGGTAAAACCTTTTCGATATTTCTTTCCATTCCTGTTGTGTTGTATTTATTTTTTAGCACCTATGTAACTTTTCGTGACTTAGTTATCTGGATAAATGCCTATTTTCTTGCTGAATCTTCCTTTTTAATGATTACCGTCCTTTTAATCATTGCATGTTGTATTGTTACCCTAGTAGGTATTAAAAATATGTCGATTACAAGCGGTCTATTATTGCCACTCGTAATTATATTTGGAATATTTATCTCAATTACGAATACCCCTTCTAAAGATCCAAGTTTATTGTTTCCGATTTTTACGGATGGTGTTTCACCTATTATAAAGGGGAGTATATATGTATTATCAGCACTGCTGGAAGTTTATGTCATCGTTTTATTACAACCTTATGTACAGGCACCTATTAAATTCAAACATTTATTTGTACTTATTACGATATTTACCATTCTTATTTTTGGTCCTCTTACTGCTTCATTAATGGAATTCGGCTTAACGGAATCCGTTAATTTTCGTTATCCGGCTTATGAACAATGGCGTATATTAAGAATCGGTGAGTATATTTCCCATTTAGATTTTTTTGCGTTATATCAATGGCTAAGTGGAGCCGTTATTCGCATTGGATTACATATGTATCTCCTATGCACATTTTTCGCAAAAACTCGACATTATCGTTTAAATTACAAACCTGTTCTTGTTCTATATATTGTTCTATTTGCCGTTATGATGATTAAAGTTCAATCCCAACACTTTTTTGAATTTGTATATAAGTACTACTTCCCGATTTGTTTTATATTTTTTACGTTTCAAATACTTTTTTCAGCCTTTTATATTTTTGTAACGAAGAAAAGAGTTGAGCAACATGACAAACACATCAAGTTCCAACAAAATAAATGAAAAAGTACAAAATTTGAAAAATCAATTTAAGTTTAGTCAAGATTTCCTTTATAAAACCCATCAAATTCAGTCTAAAACCTTTGAGTTTATGTTTTTTGAAAGCTTAGTTGATAATCAATATTTGGATAAAAACATTTTACCTAAATTGAGTATCTATGAAGATGATTTAATAAAGGACCGGTTAATTTCCTTGTTTTACGCAGAGGACGTTTCTTTCAAGTCAGAAGAAGAGTTGTCCGATTTGCTTTTTCAAGGAAACATTTTATTTCTAGCCGATAATTGTCTTTTAAGTATGCAAATGGGGGATTTTCCAAAGCGTATTCCAGAAGAATCCGCCCTTGAAACATCTTTAAGGGGTCCAAGGGATGGATTTGTAGAGGATATAAAAACGAATATATCTTTAATTAGAAGAAGGATTCAGTCATCTACTTTATGTCTCGAAAAATATACAATTGGAAAAAGAAGTAAAACAAAGGTAGCGCTCATGTATATGGAAGATATTATTGATCCAAGAGTGCTAAAGGAAATACAAAAGCGGTTAAATCAAGTAGAGCTAGATATTTTAGTAAGTATAAATGAGCTTGAAGATTGTATTAGGGATAGACCAAAGTCGCTTGTTCCTACGTTGTCGTATACAGGTAGACCGGATTTTTTAGTACAAGCATTAAATCAAGGGAGATTTGCCCTTTTAGTGGATGGAAATCCAACCGTTTCTTTCGCGCCGATAGCGATGCTGTTAGAAACGAAGTCGCCAGAAGATTCCTATCTTAACTATTTTTTTGTATCGATGGAAAGGTTATTAAGATCGGTAGGAGCGTTGATTTCCATATTTTTACCAGGAATATGGGTTGCGTTTACTAGTTACAATATCGAACAAATTCCTTATTTATTAGTAGCGACCATTTCAGTTTCCCGTTTAGGAATCCCTTTTGCCACAGGAATCGAAATGTTCCTTATCTTATTTTTATTTGATTTATTTAATGAAGCCGGTGCTCGACTTCCCCGGGCTATTGGTCAAAGTGTAACTGTATTGGGAGGTTTAATAATAGGGGACGCAGCGATTCGGGCAGGTCTTACTTCTCCTACTATGTTAGTTATTGTAGCGATTACTTATATTTGTTCCTTTACAGTCGTCAATCCAGCTTTAAGTACTGCGTTTTCCGTTCTTCGACTAATTATTACGCTGCTAAGTTCAATCTTCGGTCTATTTGGAACAATTTTAGGATTTATTCTTACAATAATATATTTTTCAACCATTACTTCTTTTGGAGTTTCCTATATAAGTTCATTGGCACCATTTAGTTTTAAAGAAGCAATAAAAACTTTTTTAAAACCTCCACGCTCATTTTATAAATCCAGAACAACTATAACTAGTCCTGAAGATGCTACGAGGAGTGGAAAGGAATGAAACGAATGATGCTCTTTTCACTTTTCTTATTCATTGTTGTGTTCTTATCGGGATGTGGCGGTGTGAAAAATATTCAAGACTTAACTTATATTGTCGCCATTGGTATGGATTACGATCAAGAAAAAAATGAATATATTGTTTATCTTCAAGGGTTAAATTTCGCCAATGTCGCAAAACAAGAAGGAGCGAGACCGACTGAAAAGGTACCTATTTTTGTTGGGAGAGCAGAAGGAGAAACGTTGAATTTAGCTATAAGTGAACTATATAACAAAACAGAAAACGATTTGTTTTTAGGGCATGTAAGTGCCCTCGTATTAAGTGATAAAATTGTCACCCATAAATTTAATGAAGTAATAGAAGAAATTAATCGCAACCGTTCCCTTAGTTCTACCCTTCAAATTGTGACAACAGAAGAGGAGATTGAAGATGTTTTAAATGTGGAAGCATTATTTAACTTTCCACCTATTTATACAATCCTGTTTAAAAAATTTGCCTATGAAACTGCAAGAGATGAACTTAAGCCAGTGACATTAATGGAGTTTTTAAAAACTTATTATGAGCCGATGGGGATGGCAAAAATACCTTCCGTAAAACTGGATGATACGAATTGGATGTCTGAAGGAAATTACACAGCCCTTTATTTTAACGGATATTCTGTTTTTCAAAATGAAAAATATGTACAAGAAATTGAATTTAATGATGCACTATTTCTTACTTGGTTAACTGAAGATAAAGTGACGTTAAATTATAAAGTAAAAAATGGTGAGGAGCTTGTAGCAAATGTAGAGTTCTTAGATTCAAAAATGAACATTCATTATGAAAAAGGAACGGACTCTCCACAATTTTCTGTCGAACTTTCCGCCAATGTCGATTTGTTGGAGAAACTAAAAGATATTCCGATTGATGAGGTAATTAAACTGATTGAGGAAGACTTAAAAGAAAAATTTATATCCCTCTATCAAAAGGGGGTGGAAAATCAATTAGATGTACTGAATATAGGTGAAAAATGGTACAGAATACACCCAAAGGCATACAAAAAATTGGAACAATCTTATACCTTTTATTTAAACAATAACTCTTTAAAAAATGTCAAGGTTGATGTAAATATAATCCACTTCAATACTTATAAATATGAAGTGGAAAGGTAAAAAGATTAATAATGACTTTAAAAAAGGGCATGCTTTGATTTTGCAAAGGATGTTCTTTTTTAATGGAGGTCAAAACAATAATTTCTTAAATCCTATTTTCAAATGTTTAAAATGGAAAGTTTTTTTCCATACTTATTTTGGTAATACAATCATTTTTTTATATGAATTGATAATTCTATCCACTTTTCCTTTTGTCGTATTTTCACTAGTTTCAGCGAATTTCTTCTACTATTGTCAGTAAAAAGGAATCTGATAATAAAATGTTGAATTAGCGAACTAAGAGGAGGCGAATTAACAAAATGAACTATGAAATTAACATGCACTTAAATGATATAGCAGTCATCAGGCTATATGGTGAATTAGACCATCACGAAACAGAAAAAATTCGCACGCATATTTCCAAAACGATTTTACAAGGAAATTTGAACACAATTATTTGGAATTTAGAAAGATTGAACTTTATGGATAGTTCCGGAATTGGGCTGATTTTAGGTCGTATGAAGGAACTTAGTGCCGTAAATGGTCAAACGGTTATTTTAAACCCTTCAAATACGATGAAAAAAATCTTTCAATTTTCGGGACTTGCTTCATTCATTATGGAGGGTACAGAAGCAGATGCAATTTTACACGCAAGGGGGATTGTGAATGGATAACGAAATGACACTTTCATTTGTAGCAATTAGTGAGAATGAAAGTTTGGCAAGGATGGCAATTACAAGTTTTATTGCTCAACTTGATCCAACCATTGACGAACTTTCAGAGTTTAAAACAATCGTTTCAGAAGCTGTATCCAATGCGATTATTCATGGATATGACGAAGATGGAAAGGGCATCGTGACTGTTCACGCTGTTCGTGATGGGGATGTTATATCTGTAGCGGTTAAAGATAATGGAAAAGGGATTTTTGATGTGAAGAAAGCAATGGAACCATTGTTTACTTCGAAAGCTGAAATGGAACGTTCTGGCATGGGCTTTACGATTATGGAAAGCTTTGCAGATGACCTTCAAGTTGAATCTGAACCGAATGTTGGAACGGTTGTTACCTTTTCAAAAAAATTTTACTCGGTAAAGATGCCTCAAATCTCTTAAAGTAGCTTTTATTATTGCGAAACTAGTCGTCACGTGAATGGTGTTTAGCACCTAATTGTTTTTAACAATTTGTTTTAACGATCAATTTTATGTGGACGAAAATACGGTCGTATTTGATAGAAGTAAGGGGGATGAGGACAATCGAACAGCCGTCCAATATTTTGTTAACGCAGGAAGAAATGCGCGGTCTAATTGAAAAAGCGCAAGCTGGTGACATTGATGCAAGAAAGCAAATGATTGAGGGCAATACGCGGCTCGTTTGGTCGATTGTTCAACGCTTTGCTTCCCGGGGAGTAGAGCTTGAAGATCTATTTCAAATCGGTTGTATCGGATTGATGAAATCGGTTGATAAATTTGACTTATCCTACGATGTGAAGTTTTCAACCTATGCTGTCCCGATGATTATTGGTGAAATTCAACGTTTTTTAAGGGACGATGGTATGGTAAAAGTGAGTCGTTCCATTCGGGAGTTGAATTATAAAATTCGTCATGCAACAGATGAATTTTTAAAAACCAATGAAAAGCCGCCATCCATCTCAGAGCTTGCTGATATTTTAGGTGTAACAAAGGATGAGGTGCTTGTTGCAACCGATGCAATGCGAGACCCAGCTTCTTTACATGAACAGCTTTTTGAAAGTGAAGGAGATTCCATTACTTTAATGGATCAAATGAAAGATGAGAAGTCTGAACTTCCATTTCAATATATTCCTTTAAAAGAAGTTTTAGCAAAATTGGATAAGCGAGAACAAGCGATTATTTATTTACGCTACTACTTAGATTTGACCCAAACGGATATTGCAGAAAGGTTAGGGATATCACAAGTTCAAGTTTCACGTTTAGAAAAGAAGATTTTAGCACAACTTAAAACGTGGATGGAAACGAATACATCACGAACTACAAAAAAGACGGTGAATAAATGAGTAATCGAGTTTTTGCATCTATAGATGAAGCAAAAGATTATTTGTATAGTCAATTTGGTAAAGATGAATCCTATGATGTCTGTATTAAAGACCTTCATGTAAAAAGTTTGCCGATTTTAATGGTTTATATTAGTGGACTTGTCGACGGAACTGCCACAACAGTTCAGTTGACACCATTATTTTTTGATTATGACGAAGACGAAAAGTTTTCTGAGTTAGATATTGAAATTGAACATGAAGATAAGTATTTTGATGATCATTTTAATTTCTACGGAAAATCAATACCAAAAGATCGGGAAGAATTCATGATTGGTGTTTTAGCAGGACAAGTAGGGATTATTACGTTACATGGTTACGGCTATTTATTGGAGCTTAGAAGCTATCCTGGCCGTCAGCCGGATGAACCGGATAATGAAAAAGTCATTCGTGGTTCCCGAGACGGATTTGCAGAAAATATCATGTTAAACTCTGCTTTAATTCGCAGACGGATTCGCGACCCTCAATTACGGTTTGAGTTGCATAAAATTACCACATTAGGTCATACCGATGTGGCCATCTGTTACATGAAGGATATTGTAAATAAGAAACATTTAAAATGGGTACAGAAAAGGTTAGAGGAAATTAAACACGACGGTCTTACGATGGCGGATAAATCCCTCGAGGAATGGCTGTTTAAACAAAAATTCCATCCTTTACCCTTTGTCCGCTATTCTGAAAGACCGGATATTGTAGCGGCCCATTTATTAGAGGGACATATCGCGATTATTGTTGATACGTCCCCTTCTGTTATTGTTGTGCCGATTTCTTTATTCCACTTATTACAACATGCCGAGGAATATCGACAGGCACCGTTTATCGGATCCTTTACCCGTTTGTTAAGGTATTTAGCGGCATTCTTTAGTTTAACGTTACTACCAATTTGGTATTTACTGGCCACCCATGATCAATATTTACCTGATGCTATTGATTTCATCGGTACGAAGGAAGACTCGTCCGTACCATTATTTTTACAAATTATAATCGCTAACTTAGGGTTGGAATATTTAAGGATTGCGGCTATTCATACTCCAACACCGCTTTCTACGGCAATGGGATTAGTTGCGGGAATTATCATCGGTCAGATTGCGATTGATGTTGGATTATTCTCTGCTGAAATTGTGCTCTATTCCGCCATTACAGCAATCTTTACTTTCACAATTCCAACATATGAATTAAGTAGTGCGGTTAAATATTTTCAATTTGTCATTTTGCTTGGTACGGTTATAGCTGGTCCAAGTGGGTTCTTTATTGGTATTTTCATTGTGTTCTCCTATTTATGTTCTCTCAAGCCGATGACAGTTCCATACATGTGGCCTCTTGTTCCTTTTTTCCCAAAAGCCTTTTTACGTGTATTCATTCGTTTTCCTATGGCTGACGATGCGCTCAGACCATATATTGTGGGAGCGAAGCAAAGAAAACGTATTTAAAATCATCCGTTGCGAAAGAAAATTACCTATGTTAAAGTTCATCTAAGGTAATTTTTAATTGGAGAAGGGTTGACCTTTTCCTATCGAGCGGAGGAGAGACTATGCATCTTTATGGAACACAACAAATTAATGAAAATGGACATTTAACGATAGGTGGAGTGGATTCAGTTGAACTTGCGAAAAAATACGGCACTCCACTTTTCGTTTATGATTTACAACTAATTAGAGACCGTGCCCGCGGATTTATCGAAACATTTAAGAAACTTGGTGTAAAAGCAGAAGTCGCTTATGCTTCGAAAGCTTTTTCATGTATTGCCATTTATCAACTTGCTAAAGAAGAAAACTTATCTTTAGATGTAGTATCTGGTGGAGAACTGTTTACTGCGATCCAAGCAGGTTTCCCTTCAGAACGAATTCATTTCCATGGCAACAATAAATCCTATTCGGAATTGGAATTTGCCTTTGATTCAAAAATAGGCTGTATCGTTGTAGATAACTTTTATGAAATTGAGCTTTTAAAAGAAATTTCTGAAGAAAGAAAACAAAAGATGCGTATTTTATTACGTGTAACCCCTGGAGTTGAAGCTCATACCCATGACTTCATTACGACTGGACAAGCTGATTCAAAATTTGGATTTGATTTAAATAATGGTCAAGCAGATCGTGCCTTTTTAGAAGTGAAAGATCATGAATATCTTGAACTGTTAGGTTTGCACTGTCATATCGGTTCCCAAATTTTTGAGACAGATGGATTCGGCCTAGCTGCTGAAAAGTTAATGAAAAAACAAGGTGAATGGAAAGAACAATATCAATTCGAAAGTACGGTTTTAAATTTAGGTGGAGGATTTGGTATTCGTTATACGGAAGAAGATACTCCTTTAGAGCCCCATGTGTATGTTGAAGGTATGATCAAAACTGTACAAGAATATGCCGCTAAGCTAAAATTAACAATGCCGGAGATTTGGATTGAGCCTGGTCGATCCCTTGTTGGTGACGCTGGTACATCTTTATATACAGTTGGTTCACGAAAAAATGTTCCCAATATTCGTGATTACATCGCTGTGGATGGCGGTATGAGCGATAATATTCGTCCAGCCCTTTATGATGCAAAATATGAAGCGGTTGTTGCCAATAAGGCAAACGAAGAACGATTAAGTACATACACTGTTGCAGGTAAACTTTGTGAATCAGGTGATAAATTAATAGTAGATGCACCTTTGCAACAAGTTGAATCAGGTGATATTTTAGCTGTTTTCTGTACTGGTGCATACGGTTATTCGATGGCGTCAAATTATAATCGTATTCCTAGACCAGCAGTTGTGTTTGTAGAATCGGGTCAACACCAATTGGCTATAAACAGAGAAAGTTATGAAAATATTATTCAAAATGATCTCCCGCTATCTTTAAAAAAGGGTGAATATTGATGAAAATATCGAAATGGTTGCTTTTTGGGATTCTATTAGCAGTATGCCTGATTTGGGCGTTAATTGATCTATTTATTATCCTTCCAAATGCATCTTTAGAATAGTATTGGTTATGACAATTGTAAATTCATGGAAATTTAGTTGATTACTTGTCTTAAATCATGTAGTATATTTAAAGATGTTGTACTGATAGAAAATGAGGGAATGTTATTCATGTTAATACGCTATAAAAAATCTTTTGAAAAAATAGCAATGGGTCTGCTTTCGTTCATGCCTCAAGAAAAGGACGTAAAGCGTTTGATGGAAACAATACATGCTTATGAAGAAGAAGAAAATTGGCATTTGTATTTGTGGAAAAAAGATGAAGAATATATAGGAATTGTAGGAGTGCTCGAAAAAGATTCTGTTGCTATCATTCAACATATTACGGTAGTGCCTTCTTATCGAGGTGAAGGTGTCGCAATTGCCATGTTGAAAGCACTTTTAAAGACAGGGCAATTTAAAGAGTTGAAAGCGAATGAAGAAACACAACCTTTTATAGAAAAATGTTTACCAATAGTAGAAGAGGCGGACGACAACGAGTGACGTCAGCCTCTTCTTCTTGTTTTTACAAATATATTTGCAAAAGCTGTAATTAATCCTCTTTATTAGAATGTTTTTGCGATAAGCCAAGTTTATTGTTCCGAGCTTCAAGAATATCTGTACGATCGCGTAGCATATGTTTATGGAGAAGAAATTCTTTTGAAACATTGGGTAGTTCTTCTATTTTTCTATCCACGATTGAAGCAAACTTAGCATGAGTCAAAGTTAAAGAAAAAGGTTTAAAGGATTCACCATTTTTTATAGCTTCCATACTCATTTCGCAGTTTTTACATAATTCATCGAACTCGATGAAATCGAAAAAGGGCGATGATTGATTGATAGAGAAATTGTTCATAGCCTTTTTTAATATTTTCATAGCACCGATTGTGTTGTTTCGACGCCAATGATACATGCCTGTTGCAAGTTGGACATATCCTACCAATGGATGATTTTTCTTACCAGGTGCAATTTCTTTCCAATATTCTTCAAGAACTTCGTGACATTCAAAATAATCTTGATTGCCATTAAAATATGTACAATAATCTATAAACAATGGATGAAACAGTGGATGCATTACAATCCTCTTTCCTCTATACTAAAATTTGAATTACAATAGTTAAGTATCCATATGATTAAAATTAGGACGAACTATAAAGTTAACGAACAAAATGTCAGGTGGTTGACACATGTATGAAGTAAAATTAGAAGCCTTTACAGGTCCTCTTGACTTATTATTGCATTTAATTCATCGTTTGGAAATTGATATTTATGATATTCCAATGGCTGAGTTAACCGCACAATATATTGACCATATTCATGCGATGAAAGAGCTAGAATTAAATGAAGCAAGTGAGTATCTTGTCATGGCAGCAACATTACTTGCGATTAAAAGTCGTATGCTCCTTCCCATTCACGAAGGTGAAATAGAAGATGCTGAATTTGAAGTTGAAGGACCTGACCCACGGGAAGAGCTCGTAACAAAATTAATAGAATATAAGAAATATAAAGAAGCTGCGAACGAATTAAAGGATTTAGAAGCTGATCGTGCACAAGTTTTCACACGACCACCTAGCGATTTATCAGGATTTCTGCCAGATGAACAGCTTGCACTTTTCGATATGAATGTCAATGTTTATGATATGTTAAGTGCTTTCCAAAAATTGCTACGTCGGAAGCAGCTTAAAAGACCTTTATCTACAAGAGTTGCTAGACAAGAAATATCGGTTAAAGATCAAATGATTGCTGTGATTGATTCGTTAAAGTTAAGCGGGGGTCGATCTTCCTTTTCTGAACTTTTCCCATACGAAGATAAATCAACAATTATTGTAACGTTTTTATCATTATTAGAGCTAATGAAACGCCATGTCGTTTTTGTAGAGCAAGAAAATAACTTCGAAGACTTAACTGTTATTTTACAAAAGGAGGATATTGGCGATGAACTTAAACAATTTGATGAGCAAGATTGAGGCACTTCTTTTTGTAGTGGGCGACGATGGCTTAACTTTAAAGCAGCTATCCCAATTACTAGAAGTCGATGAAATGGAGATTGAGGCCGCTTTAAGTGAGCTAGAAACAAATTATAATGAATCTGAAGAACGAGGAATCACATTAAAAACATTAGCAGGTACATATCAAATAACGACAAAACCTGAGATGGCGGATTGTATAAAAAAACTTGTAGAAAATCCGAATAGCCATGTGTTATCTACGGCATCATTAGAAGTGTTAGCTATTATTGCGTACAAGCAACCCATTACGAGAACGGAAATTGAAGATTTACGTGGAGTGAAAAGTGAACGTCCTATCCAAACGCTCGTTTCCCGTGCATTAATACAAGAAGTCGGAAGGGCAGAAGGAACAGGACGAGCGATACTTTATGGTACGACAAAGGAGTTTTTGAACTATTTCGGTTTGAAAGATATAAAAGAACTTCCTCCATTACTTGAAGGCGATCAAGTGGATGAAAATGAAGAAACAGATTTATTTATGACGAAATTCCAAGAAGCTTTTAGTGAAGAGTAAAGTGAAAAAAGGAGTGGCTTGTTGAAAAAAATTGCAAAAATCTTTTTTGCGTTTCTTTGTTCCATCGTATTTTTTTTCTCGGTTACAACCGCAGCAAATGCTTCGTATGCCGTAATTGATGCAGAAACAGGTAGATTATTGGAAGGCAGTGATGTCCATTCTAGAATGCCTATAGCTAGTTTAACAAAAATTTGGACAGCATTAATAGCTATTGAAAATAGTCAATTAGACGATGAAGTGACCATTTCTCGCCAAGCAGCATTAAGTGAAGGCTCATCGATTTATTTAGAGCCTGGTGAAAAAGTTACGGTGGAAACGTTATTGTATGGCTTAATGTTACGTTCCGGGAATGACGCTGCATACGCCTTAGCAGAACATGCAGGAAGCTCCTTAGAAGGTTTCGTTGATTTAATGAATGAAAAAGCTTATCTATACGGATTAAATGATACGTATTTTACAAACCCTTCTGGTTTACACAATGAATTACATCTTTCATCCGCATATGATACAGCTCAAATGTTACGTATTGCTTTACAGAACGATACATTTAAAAAAATTGCTTCGACGATTAATTATAAAAGTCCAACTAAAAATGGTGTCACTTGGCAAAATAAACATCGCCTTTTACGTCAACAAGTAGATGCCGTAGCAGGAAAAACAGGGTTTACAAAAGTGGCAGGAAGAACGTTGGCAACTTATTTTGAAAAAGATAATAAAAAGGTTATTGTTGTTACGTTAAGCGAGTCAAATGATTGGCAAGTACATACATCACTTGCGAATAAAATATTTTCCAACTATGACTATGTTACAATTGCAGATAAAGGAGAATATCAAGCAACAGAAACAAAAACGGTAGAATTAAGTAAACCGATTAAACTATTAGTTAACAAAGAAGAAGAAAAACAAATTCAAAACGTGTTACACTTATCTAGAAAGCAAGACAACTTTGGAATTTGGCATGTATTTTTAAATAATGAAAGTATTTATTCAACTAGAGTTAATATCAAATAAAGTCGTTCCAATAATGAACAGTACGAATAAAGATGATCATTCTTTAAGGACTGCAATTCGAGCAGTCTTATTTTTTGTGTTTTGGATATAGGGATTTTTAACAGTTTAAAGTATCCATAAACTACATATAGCTTAAGAAAGAAGCAATTTTATATGTTTTTTACATGGCTCCTTTCGAAATAATCAAACAACTTTCGAAATAAGCTATTTTTCTTTAATAATGAAACAGAATATGACATAATTTTCAACAGATTAAATGTGCTGACACGAATGAACGGGGTGGACAAATTGGAAAGATTACAGAAAGTGATTGCGTATGCTGGCGTAGCATCAAGGCGAAAAGCAGAACAATTAATTTTAGAAGGTAAAGTGAAAGTCAATGGAAAAGTTGTCAAGGAGTTAGGGACAAAGGTTTCAAGCTCTGACACAATCGAAGTAAATGGTATCAAACTTGAAAAAGAAGATAAAGTTTACTTTTTGTTATATAAACCAAGAGGCGTAATATCAGCTGTAACAGACGATAAAGGTCGAAAAACGGTGACGGATATTTTCAAAAAGCATGTACATCAACGTATTTTCCCAGTTGGACGTCTTGATTATGATACATCAGGTTTACTTTTATTAACGAATGATGGCGAATTCGCTTACCAAATGACCCATCCAAAGTTTAAAATCGATAAAACCTATGTCGCTCGTGTAAAGGGAGTACCTACCATTGACGGCTTAAAGAAATTACAGCGCGGTATTAAATTAGAAGATGGTAAAACGGCACCCGCAAAAGTAAGTATGACATCCTTTGATGAAAAAGCAGGGAAAGCAATTTGTGAAATTACGATTCACGAAGGGCGCAACCGACAAGTTCGTCGAATGTTTGAAGCGATAGGGACACCAGTTGTCAAATTAAAACGTGAACGGTTTGCATTTTTAGATTTAGCTGGATTAAAACCTGGAGAATATCGGGAATTGTCAAAACATGAGGTAAAATTGCTTCGAGTTTTAGCAGAAACAGGTAAAATTGACTGATATTAGGAAAGAAAGTTTCATAAATCAGTCAAAATCAGAAGATAATGCAAAAATGAAGTTTGCTATAATAAAGAAGATTGTATAGTTTTCTGGGGAGGAACCTGTAAATGGATAAAAAAAGAAAACGTTCTATATATCGCGGTGTTATCCTCGTTGTTCTTTTAGCTGCAATCGTCTATACAGTTTATAGTACAGCAACTAAGGAAAAGGTAGAAGTTTTACAAGTAGGGGACAAAGCGCCAGATTTTGAACTTGTTGATTTATATAATGGCGATTTAAAACATCGACTTTCAGATTATGAAGGAAAAGGAGTCTTCTTAAATTTCTGGGGAACTTGGTGTAAGCCATGTAAGAAAGAGATGCCTGCTATGTCAAATCAATATGCCATTTATAAAGAACAAGGCGTTGAAGTATTAGCAGTAAACATTGCCCAAACTGAATTTGAAGTGAAAAACTTTATTGAAAGTTTAGATGTACACTTTCCAGTTGCAATTGACCCTACGAAGAGTGTAATGACGGCTTATAATGTTGATTTGTTGCCAGCGACTATCTTAATTAATCCAGAAGGTGAAGTTGAGAAAATTATTACTGGTGAAATGAACGAACAACAAATCGCTTCCTATATGGAATCAATTAAGCCAGAACAGGAGTAATTCAAATGGGAAAAATTATTTGTGCTTGCGGTCATGAAAACCCAGAAGGTACTTTGCTTTGTGAAAAGTGTGGCCAACCTTTAACTGAAGAAGGTAAAAAGAGTAAAATTTTAAATATGCGATATGATGGTATCGCAATTCGATCGAAAACGAGAAATAAATCGATTGTCGATAAAATTTGGAATTTCTTTTCAAGTGTAAAAGTAGGGGTAACTTTAATTATTATTAACCTCGTTGCTGCTTCGATTGGAACGATTTTCCCACAAGAATTTTATGTTAGTGTTTCAACGGAGGAGCAAAAGGCTGCATATTATGAAGAAACTTACGGCTCCCTTGGGAAGCTTTATTATGAATTAGGGCTATCCAATGTTTATAGTTCATGGTGGTTCCAAATATTAGTGGGAATGCTGGCGATTTCGATTATTGTTGCCAGTATCGATAGAGGTCTACCATTACATCGCTCTTTAAAAAATCAACGTGTTAAACGACATGTTAGTTTTATGAAGCGACAACGTATCATTGCGGAAGGTCCTGTTACAGAAGGGGATTCATCCAAAACTTTAAATTTAATAGAAGAAAAAATGAAAGCGTTAAAATATAAAGTTCGCCGAGATGGCAATGCGCTTTTAGCTGAACGTGGTCGTTTTGCCCGTTATGGCCCTTACATAAACCATGTTGGTTTGATCATATTCTTGTTTGGTGTGATGCTTCGACTTGTACCTGGTTTTTATGTGGACGAATCGATGTGGATTCGAGAAGGAGAAACTCGGGCAGTTCCAGGAATGGATGGTTACTTTATCGAAAATGAAGATTTCATTTTAGAAATGCACGATAATGAAAAGACAGAAAACCAAGAGTTGCAAGGTGTTAATGTCGTAGCGAAAAACTATCAAACTGATGTGAAATTATATAAACAGTCTGAAGATGCAATTCCGGGTCAAGCTGAAAATTTAGAGTTAGTAGAAGAATACTCCATTCGAGTCAATCATCCTTTACAACATGATGGATTTTCCTTTTATCAAATGGATTTCCGTTTAAATGAACTGAAAACGATGAACTTCGAGCTAACAAATAAGGAAACAGGCGAATCTTTAGGTGCTGTTAGTATCGATCTAACAAATCCTCAAAAAGAATATGTATTGAATGATCAAACAAAAGTAGAATTATTAGGTTTCTATCCTGACTTCTCAGGATTTGAAAATGGAGAACCGCAAACAGCTACACCAACCCCTAATAATCCAGCATTTATATTTAAAATGGTAACACCTGATAAACCAGAAGGGGAAGTAAGCTTTGTAGCGATTCAGCAAACAATTGAACCAAATGGTAATAACACGTATAAAATGGAATTCCAAAGTGTTGAAACTAGAGATATGTCTGGTTTAACTGTACATAAAGATAGTACCATTCCAATTTTAGCAATTGGTGGCGTTATTTTTATGTTAGGTGTAGTCATCGGTTCTTATTGGAATCACCGACGTGTTTGGGTGGAACAATTGGAAGATGGTACAATTCGCCTTGCAGCCCATACAAACAAAAACTGGTTTAGTATAAAGAAAGATTTAAATGCTTTATCAGATTTTGCCCACTTGCCTCCATACATTGATCAAGGAGAAGAGGATAAAGATGGCGAAGGTGAAGGAAAAGAAAAGGAAGGTGACAGCACTTTATGAGTTTAATTGATATAAGTGGAAATCTGTTATTTGTTGCATTTGTTGCTTATTTAGTCGGAACATTTTTCTTCGGTGGAGCGATTAAAAGTTCAAAACCGGATGGTGCAGCAAAACGTGCTGATAAATGGGGCAAATTAGCGATGATCGTAACGATTATCGGATTTTTAGCCCACTTAAGTTACTTTATTACGCGATGGATTTATACAGGACATGCACCTGTAAGTAACATGTTTGAATTTACGACTGCATTTGGTATGTTTATCATTGCTGCTTTCATTCTTATTTACTATATGTATCGTTTAACTGCCCTTGGGCTTATAGCATTACCGATTGCGCTATTAATTATCGGTTATGCGGCTATGTTCCCGAATGATGTGGATCCATTAGTGCCATCTTTACAAAGTCATTGGTTAACGATTCACGTTATTACGGCTGCCCTTGGTCAATCGGTTCTAGCAATTAGTGCAGTTGCAGGATTGTTGTACTTACTAAAAGATACCGATCCTCAAGTGAAATCAAAAGGCCGTTTCTGGTTAGAAGCTGTTCTTTATTTTATGGTTTTAGTAATTGGATTTATTTTAGCAACAGTGATTTTCAAAAGTATTGGTTATGAAGCAGCGTTTACTTATGTGGATAAAGAAGGAGCACAACAAGAAATCACATACAATATGCCAGCTGTTTTCGGAATGAATGAATACGTACTATTAACGGATGACGTGATGGAACCGTTTGTTGAAACAGCGCCAGTTATTAATGCGCAAAAATTAACAACTGTATTTTGGTCATTTGTGTTCGGTTCAATTCTTTATATTTTAATCCGATTAATTACTCGTCGAAGTATTTTAAGTATGCTTCATCCATTAGTTAAAAAAGTAAATTTAAATTTATTAGATGAAATTGGTTATCGTTCTGTATTAATTGGTTTCCCTATATTCAGTTTAGGTGCCCTTGTATTTGCCATGATTTGGGCGCAAGAAGCGTGGGGCCGTTTCTGGGGATGGGATCCAAAAGAAGTATGGGCGCTTATCACATGGTTATTCTATGCGGCATACTTACATTTACGTTTATCTAAAGGTTGGGAAGGTAAAAAATCCGCATGGCTTGCATGTATCGGCTTTGCCATCATTCTTTTCAACTTAATAGTTGTAAACTTAGTAATTGCAGGTTTACATTCTTACGCTTAAGAGTAAGTTAATGGATGAAAGTTCTTCTCATTAATGGGAAGAACTTTCTTTATAGAATTTAGTTTTTCAAATAATCATACAATTTTTCTCTAATCTATTTTCAAAAATCTTTCAAAACGACATAACTGTGGAAGTTTTGTTATATCTCCTTTAAATTTTTAATATGAAAATGTACAATAGTAAAGAGAAAGAATGAGAGGGGTAAAACCTATGTCTGAAAATATTTCTGTATTAGTAGTAGATGATGAAGACCGTATTCGACGTTTATTAAAAATGTATTTAGAACGTGAAGGGTATGAAGTAGATGAAGCTGAAAATGGTGAAATCGCCCTTACAATGGCTTTAGAGAAAGACTATCATTGTATACTATTGGACATTATGATGCCTGAAAAAGATGGACTACAAGTATGTTCAGAATTACGAGAAAAGAAAACAACACCTATCATATTATTAACTGCTAAAGGTGAAGAAGCTAACAGAGTACAAGGTTTCGAACTAGGTGCAGATGATTATATTGTAAAACCATTTAGTCCTCGTGAAGTTGTATTACGTGTTAAAGCAATTTTACGTCGTTCAGCTGTGTTTTCACCCGTTTCAAGTCCGTCTACTTCAAAGGATCTAGTGGTTTTCCCACATTTAACTATCGATCATGATGCACATCGTGTTACTGCCGATGGTACGGAAGTAAACTTAACGCCAAAAGAATACGAGCTGTTATATTTTTTAGCTAAATCTCCAGATAAAGTATTTGACCGAGAACAATTATTAAAAGAAGTTTGGCATTACGATTTCTTTGGTGATTTACGAACAGTCGATACCCATGTAAAACGTTTACGCGAAAAACTAAATCGAGTATCGGAGAATGCAGCGAAGATGATTGTAACGGTTTGGGGCGTAGGTTATAAATTTGAGGTAATCAATGATTAAAATATGGAGAAGTATTGTCGGGAAGCTATGGATTACCATATTGCTTCTCGTTTCATTTGTATTGTTCGTATTTACGGTTTTAATGTTGGAGTTTTTAGAAGATTATCATCGTGAACAAGCAGAAAAATCTTTAAGCCAAACAGCCTCTACGATTGCTAGTATCGTTGATAATTATGATTTAGAGCAGTTAACAGATGAAATTATCGAAGAAATGTTAACGGAGGATACCAATGCTTTCCTTGCTTCAAATGAAAGAAAAGTCGTTTCATCCTTTCAAACAGCAACAAACGAAGAAGTAATTCAAAATAGTATTATAAAAAACAAAGCCTTCGATAAAATTTATGAATCGGATAAACCAATTATCGATGAAATGATTTTACCTTCTCAAACGGATGAAGAGAAAATGGAAACTTATGTTGTATTAAGTTATCCATTAAAAAGTGATGATGAAGTTCACGGGGCAATTTTCATCTATCAAAATCCAAAGGCATTGCATGAAACATCCCAGGAAACGACGAAAATCGTTTTCCTTTCAGCTTTTATTGCCTTTGTTTTAACAACGTTTTTTGCCTTCTTCCTATCTTCCCGTATTACATGGCCATTACGTAAAATGCGTGAACACGCCTTTGAATTGGCAAAAGGGAGATTTGATGAAACGTTGCCTACTACTCAAAATGATGAAATTGGCCAATTAGCCGTTGCTTTTAATCAAATGGGTAGACAATTAAAGCATCATTTAGAAGTGATTAACCAGGAGAAAGAACAGTTAGCAAGTGTTTTAACTTCAATGACCGATAGTGTGATTACATTTAACCGGGATCGTACGATATTATTAAGTAACCCTCCTGCTGATAAATTACTTCAAAAATGGTTTATAGGGAAAAAAGGGCAAAATGACAGTCCTATTCCTAAGGAAATTTTTGAAATGCTAGATCATGTATTAAATTTTGAAGATAAGCTAGAAGAAGACCTTGAAATAGGTGGTTCCTACTATCGAATTACGATTAGTCCATTAAAAAATAGTGAACTATCCATTCGTGGGGCCATTGCGGTCATTCGCGATATGACCGAACAATCCCGTCTTGAAAAATTACGTTCCGATTTTATTGCGAATGTGTCCCATGAACTTCGAACACCTATTGCGATGTTGCAAGGGTATTCTGAAGCGTTATTAGATGATGTAGTGTCCAACGAAGAAGAACGGAGTGAAATGACTCGCATCATTTATGATGAATCTCAGCGAATGGGACGTTTAGTTAATGACTTGTTAGATTTAGCTCGCATGGAATCGGGATATACAAATTTATTTAAAGACGAAGTTCCGATTGTGCATGCTATTGAAAGAATTACGCAAAAATTTACCCAGGTTGCAAAGGAAAGGAAAGTTCATCTTCAATTTAAGACAGAGTTGTCTGAGGATGTTCAAATAAGTATGGATGAAGATCGAATTGAACAGGTGTTAACGAATTTAATTGATAATGCGATTCGACATACTTCCGAACAGGGAAGTGTAACGGTTTCCTTAACGCAAGAATTATCCTATGCAAAAATCCAAGTTTCGGATACTGGAGAGGGAATTCCACAAGACGATCTACCTTATGTTTTTGAACGTTTTTATAAAGCGGACAAAGCTCGAACACGTTCTAAAGGGGGAACAGGGTTAGGTCTTGCCATTGCGAAAAACATCGTCGAAGCCCATAAAGGGAATATTCATGTAGATAGTGTAGTTGGAGAAGGAACTACTTTCACCTTCTTTTTACCATTATAAGAAAAGTGATAAGGCTAGAAACGTCAATGTTTCTAGCCTTTTTTATATTGGAAGAACGACATTAAATAGCCCCTTTTTCCAATTGTTAAAAAACATCATTATTTAGAAGTTTTTTCGGAAATAATATTCATAAGATAAAGAGATATCGTAGAAAACCAAATTGTGTGGAAAGGGGAATAGTTGAAATGGGGCATGTTCTCGATCTATTTCAAGATTTGATAAATGAATGTACGAGTGTACAAGAAGAAATTCACAAACTTAATTCTTTAGAATCGGATTTAAAGACTAAAAAGCTGGTACTTCAAAGTGCAGCTAATTTATCGAGTAATCAATCAGATATTGAATACTTTCATTCGGAAATTCAAAAGGTATATATAGAACAACAGAGAGTTACAAAAGAAAAAGCGCAACAACAAATGCGTTATCGAGATTTAGTAAGAAGAGTCAATGTAATTGAAACAGTAGCAAAACAATTTGAGCAAAAGGAATAGTCAGTTTCGTGGACTGTTTATCGTCAAATAAAAATTGTTCTTTATTTTAGTTGTACCATTAAATGTAAAACCGTTAAAATAAAGGTTGTCCTTAAAGATTGTAGTGAAATGGACAACCTTTTCCTTTATTTTATGTATATCATCGATATTTGCACTTATAATGACCATATAGAATAATTTTAATAGAAATTATAAAATATCTTGAATTAATGAAACTTTTCTATGTTGTATACGACAAAATTAATAGGAACGGAGGACTGATAGTTTGAAAGAGTCCATATTCCATCGTTTGTATGAATTGTATCATCAAGATGTCTTTCAATTTTTAATTTATTTAGTTAAAAATCGAACCATTGCAGAAGATTTATCCCATGAAGTATATGTAAGAGTATTAAAATCCTACGAGCGATTTCAGGGGAGAAGCTCAGAGAAAACATGGCTATTTGCCATTGCAAAAAATGTAGCCATCGACTATTTTAGAAAAAATACTGTTCGTTCTTCCCACAGTTTTAATGCTTTTAATTGGGAAACAGAACAACTCGTATCACCAACTAAATCTCCTGAAAGTTTTACCGAGCTCAATGACGAAATGCAGCAGTTATTAACCGCTTTAGAAAAATGTACTGGTGATCAAAAGATGGTCATCATTATGAGATATTTCCAAGAATTATCTATATCGGAAACAGCAGCGGTTTTAAATTGGACGGAAGGAAAAGTTAAAACAACACAACATCGGGCCATTAAACAACTTCGTGAGTTATTAACAACATCCAAAAAGGAGGCGAATCAACATGACTCATGACCAATGGGATGACGACAAAATTGAAAATCTATTATCCAATGTACCGAAAATTCATGATCAACGTTCAAAAGATGAAGTCCTCCAACGACTAAAGGAAGATGGACTTTTTGATGAGGAGCCTTTGAAGAAAACTAGAAAGAAATTTAATTGGATACCGATGGCCATTTCAATAGCTGCAGTCTGTTTAATCGCTATATTAGTTCCGTCAATGATGAACCAACATACTTCTGAAGAAACTACCGTAATGGATCGAGCAGACGATTCCTCTAGTGTTTCTAAGAACTCTATGATTGAATCAGAGGAATCGAAATCTAGTGAAGAAATGAATATAATGGGAACTGAGATGGCTGATCTTCGTACAGCTGTTTATCCTGATCAAATTGAAGGAAATACGATATTTAAATTAGGATTAGCTAGTGATGCTGCAGATAGTATCCCTGTAACCGTTTTAATTCCAAATGAAAGAATTCAGGAGGATTTTGGTAATAGTCAACCTACAGGGGTTGAGCTATATAACAAATATGCACCATTGTTTAACGAAGAGGCTATTGGATTTCATAATTATCATCCGTATGACGGGGAAATTACTGAACGGGATAATCAAGTTGTTCACACATTACCAAGTGATCAATTATATGATGTTGGAACTGGTTCACTTACAACTTATACAGCATCACTAGTAGATACATTTGGAGATCATTATGATGAAGTTGTTCAATTAGATGAAACTGGTTCACCCTTTATATTCAGTGAAGTAGGAGAATCATCACCAATTCCATTGAATGGTGAAACGACTCAATACAACTATTATCAATTTACACAGCCAGATGGTCAGAGCTATTTAGTGCCTAACTTTAGAGCTTTTTATTCAACCGTAGAAGAAGCGATTCTTACAATGAAAGAAAACACAAATGATGTTTATCAATCCGTTATTGTTCCGGATGTTGATTACGATGTAACGGTTGAACAGGATGTGGTTACTGTAACATTCACTGAACAATTGGATTTAATGACTCTTGATCAACAACAAGCGATGAAAATGATTGAAGGAATTTTATTAACCGCAGCAAATTTCAATATGAACGTACAATTTAAAAATGTAACCCAAACCGAATGGCAAGGTTTTGATTTTACTACAACATTACCAATGCCGGTCGGTGCAAATGAAATACCATATTCAACAGTTTTTCAATAAATAGCGTTTGAAAATAGGAAATAAAAGGAAAAGTTTTTCCTATTGAACTATCTTTACAATATTTCAATTTCGAGATATAATGTTAAAAAATAATATTGATTCATCTTCGGGGCAGGGTGAAATTCCCGATCGGCGGTAATAGAAACTCATTCTCTTTTACATCGGAGGATTGCAATATAGTTTCTTAAGCCCGCGAGCTCAACTTAGAGCAGGATTTGGTGTGATTCCAAAGCCGACAGTATAGTCTGGATGGGAGAAGGTGAAGGTACGGTCTCTATATTCGTTTGTGGATAGGAAACTGTATGTGGAAGTATCGTTTGTACATTGTCGTATAACTTTACTTTTATTTAGCGTACCCTTTATAATACGCTTGTTTTCGCATACTTATTTTCTTATTTTTAATGTGCCTATTTCTCCCTTATGCAATTTTGCATAAGGGATTTTTCATGGAGAAGGCGAATATAGATGAAGGCTGTCCTTTCTTCTTGCGGGTTGAATCAGCAAAGAGGAGAGAAAGTAAATGAAAAATCAAAACCTTAAGTTACGTTCTTTTGTAACGATTGCCATGTTAAGTAGTATTTCTTTTATTCTGATGCTAATAAACTTCCCTTTACCGGGCTTCCCGGTATTTTTACAAATCGACTTTAGTGATACACCAGCTTTAATCGCAGCAATTACAATGGGACCGTTAGCTGGAATTTTAGTCGAACTGTTTAAAAATGTATTAGATTGGATTTTCTCAGGGACACCAACAGGGGTTCCGGTAGGTCATATGGCCAACTTTGTTACAGGTATTTTATTTATTTTACCTGTCTACTATCTTTATAAAAAGATACCTAAACTAGAAGGATTAATTTTAGGGTTAGCCGCAGGTACAGTCATTATGTCAGTAGGAATGAGTCTATTAAACTATGTAGCCTTTTTACCTATGTATTCTTACTTCCTTGGATGGGGTACTTTTGATATGAAAGAAACGATTGTGTTAGGTATTTTACCATTTAACTTTATAAAAGGAATTATGCTCATGATTGTAACGGTTTTATTATTCCGTACAATGAAAGTTTGGATCGAAAATCAACGAGCACAATATTTACTATAAATCAAAAGTTGTTCATTCATGTCATAAACTATGACGATAATGAACAGCTTTTTTATTTGAAAAAATTGATACAGAATGGCCCAACGTGAAAGCGTTGGGTTTTTTCGTTTTTTATGTCGTAAGCCCTTGATTATATAGGGAATTCGTTCCATCTAAAATTGCGATAAAAAAAATCTAAATTTCATATGTTATTTTTTCTAACATAGTATTGCTATTATACATAACATAGTTTAAAATAATGCTATGAAAGGGAGGAGATGTCGATGAGTCGAGAGTTTCGAAGAGCAATGCCGTTACTCCCTATTAGCATGGTAATGCAATTAACGGAGTTAACTGCGAGACAAATTCGATATTACGAGGAACATAAATTAATTGAGCCTGCAAGGTCAGAAGGCAATCGTAGAATGTTCTCATTAGATGATGTAGATGCATTATTAGAAATTCGTGAACTTCTCGATCAAGGGATTAACATGGCAGGAATTAAAAAAGTTTTTGATATGAGAAAAAACAACAATGTGAAATCTTCTAACAAACTATCTATTTCTGACGCAGAACTCCGCGCGATTTTACGTGAGGAAATGCAACAGGCACAAATTATGCAAAAGGCATCATTAAGGCAAGGGGATTTATCTCGCTTTTTTCAAGTAAAGGGTGAGTAAATTATATTTTTTAATTTAAAATTTTAGGAGTGTGGAAAAAGATGGCTAAGTACACAAAAGAAGACATTAAACAAATTGTGAAAGATAAAGGCGTAAAATATATTCGCCTACAATTTACAGACATTTTAGGTACGATTAAAAACGTAGAAATTCCTTTAAGCCAATTAGATAAGGCTTTAGATAACAAAATGATGTTTGACGGATCTTCCATTGAAGGTTTTGTACGTATTGAGGAATCAGATATGTACTTACAACCGGATTTAGATACTTTTGTTATCTTCCCTTGGACAGCGGAAAAAGGGAAAGTAGCCCGATTAATTTGTGATATTGTAAATCCGGATGGTACACCATTTGCTGGTGACCCACGCTCAAACTTAAAACGTGTATTAGGTAACATGGAAGAACTAGGATTTACAAGTTTCAACTTAGGACCAGAGCCAGAATTCTTCTTATTTAAATTAGATGAAAAAGGTAACCCAACTCTTGAATTAAATGATGATGGAGGATACTTCGACTTAGCACCAACTGACCTTGGTGAAAACTGCCGTCGTGATATCGTGTTAGAATTGGAAGAAATGGGCTTTGAAATTGAAGCTTCTCACCACGAGGTAGCTCCTGGACAACACGAAATTGATTTTAAATATGCAAATGCTATAGAAGCGTGTGATAATATTCAAACTTTCAAATTAGTAGTTAAAACAATCGCTCGTAAACACGGTTTACATGCGTCATTTATGCCAAAACCACTATTCGGCGTAAACGGTTCTGGTATGCACTCGAACTTATCATTGTTCAAAGGAAACCAAAATGTATTTTGGGATGAAAATGCAGAATTAGAGCTATCTGATACTGCTCGTGCATTCATGGCAGGTATTATGAAACATGCGAAAGCATTCACAGCTGTAACAAACCCATTAGTAAACTCTTACAAACGTTTAGTACCAGGCTATGAAGCACCATGTTATATTGCTTGGTCTGCTCGTAACCGTTCACCGTTAATTCGTATTCCTGCATCTCGTGGATTATCTACTCGTGTTGAATTACGTTCAGTTGACCCAGCAGCGAATCCTTACTTAGCTTTAGCAGTGCTTTTAGAAGCTGGTTTAGATGGAATCCGTAACGGTTTAACACCTCCTCCTCCAGTAGATCGTAATATTTATGTGATGAATGCGGCTGAGTTGAAAGAAACTGGTATTGAAAGTTTACCGGGATCACTACTAGAAGCTTTACAAGAATTAGAAAAAGATGAAGTGATTAAAGGTGCTCTAGGCGAACATATTTATTCGAACTTTAAAGAGGCGAAAGAAATTGAATATGATATGTTCCGTACAGTTGTACATCCTTGGGAACGTGACCAATATTTAAAAATGTATTAATTTATTGTTGTAAATGCCCCATTGCTAATACTCCACCTATTTTGGAGTATTAGTTAATGGGGTTTTTTATATTTTAAGAACTTTACATGATATTTAATAAAGTTCATATACTAATGATAATCATGCATGAAATAGGAGAGTTATTGATTGAGAAAACAATTATTATCTGCTGTTTTAACGGGGCTCATTGTCATTGTTCTTTTCATTACAATATATACAAATATGGCTGAATCGAAAGGTACTCCACTAACTATTGATGAGGCAATCCAATCGAATCTTTTGCAAGAACTTCCAAGTGAAGACGAAGGGTCTAGAGGAGATAATCCTACTATTTCTTATCGAATCATTGAAGAACCGGTTATCGGTGATACCCATGGAGAAGAAGGACATGCCCATGCTCATGACCATAATGATGCTCATGAAGAGGGAAGTATACAACCAGAAGTTCGAACGATGAATACGAAAGCGCCTGATTTTGAATTGAAAACATTAGCTGGTGACACAGTGAAACTTTCAAATTTAAAGGGAAAAAAAATATTCATTAACTTTTGGGCAACGTGGTGTCCTCCGTGTGTAGAAGAAATGCCTACAATCCAACATTTTTATGAAAGTTATGCTAAAGAACATAATGTAGAAATTTTATCCGTTAATGCGACAGATTTAGAAACGAACAAAGAGAAAGTGAAACAATTTGCAAACAAACATGGTATTACCTTTCCTATTTTATTAGATGAAGGCGGGAATACATCCATTGCTTATGAAGTTCTTACAATCCCAACGAGTATTATTGTGAATGAAGAGGGAATTATTGTAGAACAAATTATTGGTCCGGTTACAGAAGAGCTATTATTAGAGAAATTAAGTAAGTAAATGAAAAATAGGACTTCTTTATGCAAAGTATGCATAGTGAAGTCCTAAATTTTATCCCATAATATTATATCCAGAATCAACGTAAATCGTTTCTCCCGTAACACCGCGTGACAAGTTACTTAACATAACAAGAGTCATATCTGCTACTTCTTCTTGATTTGTATTACGTTTCAATGGAGATAGTTCTTCGATTTTGTGTAATGCTGTGTTAAAGCTTGGTACACCTTTGGCTGCTAACGTACGAATAGCACCTGCAGATATTGCGTTTACACGTATACCTTCGGAACCAAGATCTGATGCAAGATATTTCATTGCAGATTCTAATGCAGCTTTTGCAACACCCATTACATTATATCCTTCAAGCACTCGTTGTCCACCTAAATAACTCATTGTGACGATGGAAGCACCTTCTGTCATATATGGTAGGGCCGCTTTTGCCACTGCAATTAACGAATATGCGCTTGTATCTTGAGCAAAGGCATATCCTTCACGAGATGTTTCAACAAAACGATTTTTTAAATCTTCTGCATGGGCAAAGGCAACGGAATGCACAATTCCATGAATGACACCGAATTGTTCACCAATTTGAGTAAAGGCTTTTGAAATGCTTTCATCACTATTTACATCACATTCGATAACAGCTGTTTTATGTTCTGTATAATCAGCTAAAACTTTTTCAATTTTTCCTTTTGAACGTTCTTTTCGATAAGTAAAGATTACGTTTGCTCCTACTTCTAAAAGCTTCTTTGCAATTCCCCAAGCGATACTACGCTCGTTTGCAACACCCATTACGACAATATTTTTATCTTTTAACTGTAAAATGTCCATCCAATGTACCCCTTTATCGAATAATGTTATATCAGTTATTAGTACCAACTACTAATTTCAGTTTAACAGTTCTATCATTAAAAATCAATGCTATTTAAGTAACTTGCATAACAAAATAGTTGACTGCTATTTTGTTATGCAATATAGTATTAAACAGAGGGTATCTTGTAAAGCAAAATAGTGAGGTGAGAATCGCTTTGTCCATACGAAGTCAGTTGTTAAAAGGTATTTTAGATGGTTGTGTTTTATCGGTTATTGAAAAAGAAGAAGTATACGGCTATGAATTGTCACAAAAACTGCAGCAGCTTGGTTTAAAGGATATAAGTGAAGGTACGATTTATCCCGTATTATTACGTTTGCAAAAAAGTCAGTGGATTAACGGAAAAATGCGACCATCCGATACTGGCCCAAATCGGAAATATTATTCTTTAACCGATAAAGGAAAGGTGGCCCTTGAATCAATTCGTAAGGAATGGGAGCTATTAAGTAGGCCTATTACAAATATATTAAGAGGTGATGAGAATGACGTTAACAATTAAAAAAATGGTGAAACAAAATAATGAAAAACGCAATTTATTAACACCCGAAAATAAAACGTATTATGAAAATATGCTTCTGTATATTCGAACAAATGCATTTAAAGATGAAAAGGCGACGGAAGAAGTGTTGCTGGAAATGTTAGACCACTTACTCGAGGCACAAAAAGAAGGGAAAAAGGCAGAGGAAGTGTTTGGAAAGGCACCTCAACAACTCGCTCAAGATATTATCGAATCCCTTCCGAATGAATCGGTAAAAAAAATAATGGGATTTAGTTTGGAAATCATATTAACATTATTTGGTTGGTATTTAGTGGCTTGGGGTGCTCCGGATTTAATTTTAAAGGAAGGCTCTACAATTTATTTAGGTACGGCTTCAGTCTCTATCGTGTTAATTATTGGAAGCTTAGTCGGTCTCATTTATTTTATATTTGCTGTATTAAAAAAGAATGCATTTACGAGCAAGAAAAAGAAAAACAAAGTTACTTGGGGTTTAGGCATACTATTTAGTTTAGTTTGGGCAGGTGTTATACTTTTAAATATTTTTGTTAAACCTTTTGGACCGGCTATTGATATACATTATTATACTGCCTTCGGACTTGGCTGTTTCTTAATATTAGCATCCTATTTATTTAAAAAAACCCGTGAAGCAAAATAAACAAAAAGGTAGGCAAGGGTAAATCCCTTTCCTACCTTTTTATATGAATGAATTATTCGTATTTTAAAGGATCGCCCTCAAATGATTCGTCTGCTACTTTGATAGAATCTGTCGGACAGCCTTCAAATGCATCTTGCATATCCTCTAGTAGATCTTCTGGTACTTCAGCTGTACCCATGTTATCATCTAAAATAACGAAGGCAATTCCTTCATCATCATAATCATAAATATCTGGGGCTGCAGCACCACAAGCGCCACAAGCAATACATGTATCTTTATCAACAATTGTATATTTTGGCATAGTATTCTCTCCTTTTTAACGTGCGCTCCAATCAAGCTTCTTTTCTATTCTAAAACTGTTTAATCGACTTTTCAACATAATACTACGAAATGGAGGGGTTGATTTTTGATATTTGAACAAATTCTTTTACAAATTTTCCACAATTTCAATCAAGAACGAACGATTTCCGCACCTTTCCATTTACTAAAAGGTAAACGTTCAGGCCAAACAATACAAGATGTGGGAATATATCATTTACATAAGTTTTTTAGTATTTTACCGAAATTGTCAAGACCTCATTACGACGAGAAACTGAATTCATTAATAGAAGAACATTATTTAATCGTCCATGATGAAGGTAGCTATGAGCTGACAGATAGTGCAAGAGAATTTGTAAAGGATAGGGAAAAGTATTATTTTAATGGGTGGTATTATAGAGGGAATGAGCATATTTTTTTTGCTAGACTTTCATTGATTGTGCAATCCCTCTCTCACCATGGGGCAGGTCGAATGTCTTTTACCCCTATTCAAAAGGACGATCATATTCAACATTGGGTTCGACAGTTTTTACTTATAAATCAATATAAAGAAGGTAATTTACAAAAAACGTTATTAGACGAAATAGTGGGGAGTCTTGAAAGTTCAAAAGTAGAAGAACGGGCAAAATCGATTGTCATTAACCGCTTGGCAGGTTTTCAAACGGCTGGCCTTACATGGCAGCAAATCAGTTATCAAGAAAATTTATCTGAAATGGATGTTCAATTAATTTATATTTCTACTTTACATAGTTGGATTACCCAAATTTCAAATCATCCGGAGCAATATTTATTACTAAATCAACTTGCAAAAGATATTCGAGTCGTTATTCCTTTAAGTGGTTCTGCTCATCAAACAGCCGAACTCTTCCGTAAAGGGTATTTAATAGAAGAAATTAGTCATATCCGCCGGTTAAAGGTTAGCACGATTGAAGACCATATCGTTGAAATTGCGATGAATGATCCCGATTTTTCTATCGAACAATTTATTTCGAAAGAAGATATTAAAAAAGTAATGACGGCAGTCGATGATTATAATACGAGAAAACTAAAGATTTTACATGAAGTGGTTCCTCATTTATCCTATTTTCAAATACGACTTGTATTGGCGAGGGGGGAATAACGATGGAACTTGAGAAAGTTTTACAACATCATTTTGGCTATACATCCTTCCGTCCCGGCCAGAAAGAAGTTATTGAGCAAATTGTAAAAGGTAAGGATGTCATTGCGTTGTTGCCTACGGGAATGGGGAAGTCATTATGTTATCAGCTTCCGGGATATATATTTAACAAACCGGTTTTAATCATTTCTCCATTATTATCGTTAATGCAAGATCAAGTTGATCAAATTAAACAACTGAAGGAAAAAAGGGTAGTGGCCTTAAATTCTTTTTTGAACGCCACTCAGAAAAAAGTAACGATACAACATTTACACCAATATCGGTTTATATTTATTTCACCTGAAATGTTATTGCAACCCCAAGTCCAACAGAAGTTAAATTCAATGGAGTTATCATTGATTGTTGTTGATGAAGCTCACTGTATTTCCCAATGGGGATTTGATTTTAGACCAGATTATTTACGAGTTGGTGAAGTGATGGATAAAGCGAATCGGCCACCAATTTTAGCTTTATCGGCAACTGCTACACAAAAAGTGTTAGGTGATATCGAATCTTATTTAAAGATGAATGAACCATTTACATTTATTCATTCCGTTGATCGTCCGAATATTCATATGGGTAGAGTATTGTTTCAAAACAGAGAGGAAAAATTGGATTGGATTTTGGAACACGTGTTGGAAACAGCAGGTCCGGGAATTATTTATACCCAATCTAGATCAAAAACTGAAAGTATAAGTGAAAGATTGCTTCAAATGGGAATTTCAACGGCTGCCTATCATGGTGGGAAAGATACGTTAGATCGACAATTCATTCAACAACAGTTTATCGACGGTTCCTTAGAATGGATTGTTGCGACGAATGCTTTTGGAATGGGCGTACATAAACAAAATGTTCGGCAAATTATCCATGAATCAATCCCATCGAATGTTGCCAATTATATGCAAGAAATAGGACGAGCAGGCCGAGATGGAAAGGATGCTCTTGCAATTCTTCTTTTTGCGGATGGAGACGATGAGTTTGCGAAATTTGTCGGAATCGATGATTTTCCAAATGAAGTACACGTAGATCTTTATCTAGAGTATCGTAGGAGGAATGAATCCCCTTCAACTATGATTCAAAATGGGGAAATTTCTGAGACGGCATATCGAGTGTTAGATTATTGGATGCACCAAATCCATCCAAATGAAGTGAAACATCAATTATTAACGATGAAAACTGATAAAATAAGAGCTGTTGAAGAAGTAGTCAATTTAATTCGAACAAAAAGTTGCATGAGAGAAAAGCTTGTCCACTATTTTGGACAAAATTTAATGGAAAAACCATCAGATTGTTGTGAATGTTGTGGGTTAGATTATCACAATATTATTCAAAAACGGGAAAGTTTCGAACAGGATGAAACGGCGGTTTCTTGGAAAAAAAGACTCGAAACGATTCTTTTAGGTTTTTCGTAAATATATGTTAAAAATATCGATTTGTCGACAAAAATCTATTAAAATATTCACCTCGATTATTTACATTTTAAAGAAATTTCGTCATAATTAGAGAAAGATAGTTTTGGAGGTGGCACTGATGAGTAATGAAGATTACAGAGAAAAAATCGAAGAGCATCGTCAAACAATCGAAATGGAAGAAAAAAAATCTAGAATGTCACGATCTAATCGAAATAAAATAAAGAAAAAAAGAAAATTTTCATTAATGAATGCACTAGTTATTTTACTACTTGGAATTCCATTATTGTTACTTATATACGTATCTGCTTTTTATGATCCAGGTAAACATGAAGTAGCAGAAGTAGAAAAAAATAACGATACACTCGTTGAGTTTCAAACAAATAATACCGTATCTGCAAGTGCGAAGGAAAAGGAACCTGAAGTAGCGCAAGAGCAAGATGCCGAAAAAGAGGCTGCTGAAGCAGAGGCTGCGAAGAAAGCAGAAGCTGAAAAACAAGCCGCTGAAGAAGCGGCGAAAAAAGCGGAAGCCGAAAAACAAGCTGCTGAGGAAGCAGCGAAAAAAGCAGAAGCCGAAAAACAGGCTGCAGCGCAAAAAGAAGCGGAAGCGAAAAAACAAGAGGCTGAAAAACAATCGAGCGGTAAGGTACATACAGTCCAACCAAATGAAAATTTATTCCGTATTGCATTAAAGTATTATAATGATGCAAGTGGTGTAGAGAAAATTAAACAAGCTAATAATTTATCTTCTAATGACGTTTACGTAGGGCAAACTTTAATTATACCGTAACTAAGATTTTCTATCCGTTTGATGAATCCATGGCTATCTTTGCTTTTTCTGGACAGATTAATGATTTTGGATTAATCTCAACTGTATAAAGATTACATATTCGGTTGGAGCCGAATATACTAAAAAGACGATGGTAACTTACCTCGTCTTTTTGTTTTTGAAACGGAGGGTTTATAATTTTTTTGTTTGTCCTAATAATGGTAATCGTCGTGTTTTTACTCTTTATGTATAAACAGGCCAATGAAAACAATGTATTACATCATGAAATTTCTTTACTTGGTGAACCGGAACAAGTTTCCCTTTTTTTCATCTCGGATGTCCATTTAAGGAAAATTCATGTCCCAATGATTGAACAAATTTCTAAACGATTTGATGCGGTCATTATTGGTGGAGATTTTGCCGATAAACGAACACCCATTGAACGAATCTATCAAAACATTGAACTGCTTCAAAGGTTAGGTCCGCTCTATTTTGTTTGGGGAAATAATGATCGTGAAGTTGGCGAAGTAACATTGCGGAACATTTTTAAGGAGACGGGTGTCCACATAATAGAAAATGACGCAATTATACTTCCGAATATGAAAAATCGATGTTGGATAAGTGCCATCGATGATACGTCTACGGAAAATGAAGATTTCGATCTTGCGTTTGAAAAATGCAGGGGAGAGGAAAATGTTATTTTTATTTCCCATAACCCGGAAGTATTTCGTGAAGTACGCCATAACTTCCATACAAAATTAATGTTAGGTGGACACTTCCATGGTGGCCAAATTCGATTTGGTTCGATAGGAATGTTACCCCATGGTTCATTTTCTATTAGAGATGGTGTATTTACGCTCATTAGTAATGGATATGGTACGACGATGGTACCATTCCGTTTAGGAGCAAAACCCCAGTGTCACATTATTGACTTGCATTTTCATGATACAATAAAGTAGTAAAATAAATTTATATAGTTGGTAAGTTGTTTTAAGGAGAGGTTAAGATGCAAACTGTAGACGCTATAATCGTAGGGGGAGGTCCTTGCGGTTTATCTGCTGCAATAGAATTACAAAATATCGGATTAAAGCCAATTGTCATTGAAAAAGGGAATGTGGTAAATGCTATTTATCATTATCCAACTCATCAAACCTTTTTTAGTACAAGTGAAAAATTAGCTATTGGTGATGTGCCTTTTATAATAGAGGAACGAAAACCCCATCGAAATCAGGCGCTTGTTTATTATCGTGAAGTAGTGAAAATGAAAAACATTCAAGTTAATGCCTTCGAAAAAGTGGAATCAGTTGTAAAAGGTGAAAATCAATTTACGGTAAAAACCGATAAAGAAGTATACGAAACACCATACGTTATTCTGGCAACAGGTTATTATGATCAGCCGAATTATATGGATATTCCAGGTGAAAATTTACCAAAAGTTTTTCATTATTTTAAAGAAGCCCATCCATTTTTTGATACAGATGTACTCGTAATTGGTGGGAAAAATTCTGCGGTGGATGCTGCCCTGGAATTACATAAAGCAAAAGCTAGAGTTACTGTTGCGTATCGAGGTAGTGATTATTCTCCAAGTGTTAAACCTTGGATTTTACCGGAATTTGCATCCCTTGTTCGAAACGAAGAAATTACGATGCATTTTAATACGATTGTTAAAGAAATTCGGGAAACAGAAGTTGTCCTTTCAACAAACGGCATTGAGAAGGTCATTAAAAATGATTATGTTTTTGCTATGACAGGTTATCATCCTGATCATGACTTTATCCGTGCGATGGGTGTTGAAATCGACGCTGAAACTGGTAGACCATTGTATGATGTAGAAACAATGGAAACGAATATAGAAAATTTATATATTGCAGGTGTTCTTGCTGCTGGAAATAATGCGAATGAAATTTTTATTGAAAATGGAAAGTTTCATGGAGGATTTATCGCGAAGCACATTGAACAGAAAATGAATAATTCAAAGTAAAAACGAAAAGGTGTCTCAGTTTTTGAGACACCTTTTTGATTAGTTAATTAAAAAATTCCTTTAAATCAATCGGATTATTATGTTGATTTAATCCGATTAAAAGTTTTAAACGAGCTTTTTGGCCGTTGATTCCAGTGGCAAATATGACACCTAGGTTTTCTAGACTTTTTCCGCCACCTTCGTATCCATAAACTCCTTCAGCAATTCCGTTAAAGCAACGGGATACTAATATAACAGGGATATTTGCCTGTAGTAATTTTTGTATACCGACTGCAACATCAGGAGGGACATTACCTTGTCCTAACCCTTCGAGTACAACACCGTCATACTTCAAATCTAATATGGCTTCGATTAAATCCCTTTCCATTCCTGCATATACCTTTAATAAAGCAACCCGTTTTTCAATGGAGTTTACTTCTACATATCTTCGTTTAATCGGTGCTTGGTGAATGTGTACCATTTTTTTCGTTACTAACCCGATAGGACCGTATTGTGGGCTTTGGAACGTGTTGACGCTAGATGTGGAAGTTTTTGTAATGTTAAAGGCTTGATGAATTTCATCGTTCATCACAACGAGTACTCCTTTGTTTCTTGCGTCATCACTGCAAGCAACTTGTATTGCTTCTACTAAGTTATATACTCCGTCTGCACCGAGTTCATTGGATGAACGCATAGCACCAGTTAACACTATCGGAAATTCAAATTGAGTTGTTAAATCTAAAAAGTAAGCAGTTTCTTCTAACGTGTCTGTCCCGTGGGTAATAACGATTCCATCAACCACATGTTCTTGAGTGTATTGAACGATCGTATCTCGTAAATAAAGCATTTCTTTGGGCGTAATATGGGGTGAAGGATAATTAAATACTTCCATTTCACGGATATTCGCATATTTGGAAAGCTGTTCACTTACACCTAAAAGTGGATTTTTGTCGTTAGGGAGAACTGCCCCCTTTTCATTCATCTTCATTGAAATGGTACCACCTGTATGTAGCAATAAAATATTTTTTGCCATAAAAATTTCCCCTCTAATTCATTTTTTCGTGAGCTAATAATGATATAATAACATTAATGAGTTTTGAAAGGAGCGTAGCCAAAAAATGTTCATATTGTTTTCTGCTGCGATTGCTCCTGGGTTAGCGCTGCTTAGTTATTTTTATTTAAGAAATCAGATGGCGACCGAGCCGAGAAAAACGTTGTTACAAGCTTTTCTTTTCGGGACGTTAATTACTTTCCCGATTATGTTTATACAATATGTAGTAAAAACAGAAGATACTTTTTCCAACCGTTTTATCACTGAAGTATTATTTTCAAGTGGACTCGAGGAGTTTTTTAAATGGCTCGTCATCTTTACCGTTATTCTTAGACATATTGAATTTGACGATCCATATGATGGCATTCTTTACGGTGCAAGTGTTTCCCTCGGATTTGCAACGGTTGAAAATGTTCTCTATTTAATATCCTTTGGAATAAATACGGCTCTAATGAGGGCGATTTTACCAGTATCGAGCCATGCATTATTTGGAGTCGTAATGGGCTACTACTTTGGTAAAAGTAAGTTTGCTAATAATGATAAAAAAACAGAGTACTTAATTCTTTCTATTTTAACGCCATTTTTACTACATATCATTTATAATTCTATTTTATCCTTTAAAGGCTATTGGGTATATTTGATTGCTCCGTTTATGTTTTATTTGTGGTGGTTAGCATTGAAAAAAGTAAAATTAGCCCATCAACATTTAGTACAACATTTATTTGAACAAAATAAAATTTAATAAGAAAACAAATGGCGAGTAGAATGAACGATCGCATTTGTTTTATAACAATTGGTTGATTCAAACAAAAATGAATCAACCTTTTTTATTTGGTAAAACGTATAAAACGAAATGATTTTTACATGCTATGAGAAAGGAGTGAAATACATGGTAAGAAGTATCTTTATGTCTGTCATTTTAATATTTGGCACATTAGCTGTAGTAAATCCAAATCAAACATTCGCATTTTCAGGTCAAGTAGTCGAACGTGGAGCTTTTGGAGATGATGTGATTGAATTACAGGCAAGGTTACAATACTTAGGATTTTATAATGGGAAAATTGATGGGATATTCGGTTATGGGACATATTGGGCTCTTCGAAATTTCCAAGAACAATACGAACTTGATATAGATGGTATTGCAGGAGCTAAAACAAAGGAACAGTTAGTTTCTGTTAGTGAATATCATAGAGATTGGGTGCATGAACAAATTGAAAAAGGTAATCGTTTTACCCACTATGGAGGAGTTCCTTTAGCAGAACAAACTACTGGAGGGGCAGGTTCATCTGAAAGTACCGACGTGCAACTTCCAGCAAAATATACAGAACGTGATTTGCAATTAATGGCAAATGCTGTATATGGTGAAGCCCGTGGTGAACCTTATGAAGGGCAAGTTGCCGTTGCAGCCGTTATTTTAAACCGATTAGAATCACCAGATTTTCCAAATACGATTTCGGAAATTATTTTCCAACCTGGTGCCTTTACAGCAGTAGCTGATGGTCAAATTTGGTTAACACCTAATGAAAGAGCCCGAGAAGCCGTTCTAGATGCTATGAATGGTTGGGATCCTACTGAAAATGCTCTTTATTACTTTAACCCAGAAACAGCAACAAGTGATTGGATTTGGTCGAGACCGCAAATTAAAAAAATCGGTGAACATATATTCTGTTATTAAAGGAGGGACAACATGAAAAGTGCTATTTATTTACTTTCTATTGCCGTGTTAGCGCTAGGGTTATATTCATTTGAAGTAAGACAACAAAATACGCAACTTGAGCAAACAGTGCAAGCCCAATATACAAATGCATTAACAAATGCCTCTGAAAAACTATCTACACTTCAACGTTCTGTCTCTCAATCATTACTATTTCAAGACCAACATGCATTAGAGGCTGAGCTGGATAATATATGGCGAATAAGTAACGAGTTTCGATCTACGATCAGTAGTTTACCTTTAAGTAGGGAAGTAGCAAATGAATGGCTACGATATGTTGGAAATATCGGTGAAGAGGCTAAATATGCTTCAGATAACCGTGATTTTGAAGGTTGGCATGATAGAATGCAAGTTGTCAATCAAAACTTACAGTCATTATCCGATGAATGGACTGTAGCCACATCCAATTTCTATCAAAATGATGCTGATTTATCCCAATGGACAAACGTAGCTGAAAAAGAAACGGAGCAATCACCATTTAAAAATGTTGCTTCCAATTTAAAAACTTATTCGGAAACAGATTTCCCTTTAACAGCAAGTGAATCGGATTGGTTAAAGAAAAGGGATTTACAAAATTTAGATGATAAAGAAATTACAAAAGAACAAGCAATCGAACGATTAGAAATACTTATTCCAGGAATCAAGGATGCTACTTATACTGTAACGAAAAGTAAAGAAGATGCACCTTACCCGTTCTACCATATTCAATTTGTAAAAGGTAGTCGCATTGGATATGCCGATATTACCGTAAAAGGTGGGCATATTTTATCCTTCTTATCAGAACGACCGATCCAGGAACAAAAAGGTGTTAGCCAACAACAAGTGAGGGATTTAACAAATGAATTTTTAAAACGTGCTGGCTATAATGATGTGCAAATAGTTGAAATGCGTGAAAATCATCAAGCATGGCACATTGCTTTAGCTCGAGTTGTTGGAAAAGATAAGGCATTTGTATATCCAGATGGTATTCAATTGAAAATATCAAAGGATAGCGGCGAATTATTAGGATTAAATGCGATGGAATATGTTCAAAGGGAAGAAATTAACGAGGATCAAAAAGTTGTTCCGATTAATTGGAAAACGTTCTTCCGCCCGGGTACTCATGTAGAAGAAGAAAAGTTAATTTACACAGAAAATGAAGCATTCCAACTTAGAAAATGTTATGAAGTCATCGCAAGGTTTGATAGTAAACAAAATGAAACCTTTAGAATTGTCGTGGATACTGAAAATCACGATGTTTTAAAAGTCGAATATATGCCATAGTAAAAAAATACTAAACGCCCTAGAAAAAAACGGGTTTTCGTGCAATAATTAGTTATTATTATTGTGCGAGGGGATTACTATGGATCTAAAAGTTGGTACTGTCTTAACTTTAGAGCAGAAAATAACTGAAAAAGAAGAAAAATTCCATTGTAAAATTGTCGAAATAAAAGACAATATCGTTTATATTGACTATCCAAAAAGTTCACTAACAAAAAAAACCGCTTTTTTAGTGGATGGTTCCGAATATTATGGAACATTTATTTCTGAAGGTAATGTTAGTTTTGCTTTTAAAACGAAAGTAATCGGAAGAAAAATGGGTACAATTCCGACAATAATGTTATCGCTTCCTGAGCAAGAAGAAATTATGAAAATCCAAAGACGGGAATTTGTAAGAGTTCAAACGTCTATTGATGTAGCAATTGAATATAACGATGGATATTTTCAATTTGTTACGGAAGATATAAGTGCCGGAGGTTTACTAATTCGACTTAAGTCGGATGTACCCTTTAATGAAGGTGAAATCGTTCCATTAACTATTGTTTTACCTTTTGCAAATGGGGATATGCGATATGTCCGTACAAATGCAGAAGTTATTCGAATTTTTGAAAGGGATACAATTCGTCTAGCATCACTACAACTTGTAGAAACGGACGAAGTAGATAAGCAATATATTGTTCGATTTTGTTTTGAACGTCAATTGATGATACGAAAAAAAGAATCGAGCCCGATTTTAAAAAGCCCTATTTCTTAATAGTGGCTTTTTTCTTTTAGCGGATATTTTCATTTCCGAGGTGGATTTGAGAAAGTAATTACTAAGTAAATATGGTACAATGTACAGGGAAAGTAGGGATATTATGGTTAAGAAAATTCAAATTGCAATCGATGGTCCAGCAGGTGCTGGCAAGAGTACGATTGCAAAAATTGTAGCAGAAAACTTAGGCTATACGTATATTGACACGGGAGCTATGTATCGTGCAGTTACGTATAAAGCATTAAAACAAAACATAGAATTAAGTGATGCAAACTCTTTAGAAGCAATGTTATTAAAAACAAGCATTGTTCTAAAGCCATCTTCAAAGGGACAACTTGTTTTCGTAGATGGAGAAGATGTGACTCAATTAATCCGTTCCAATGAAGTAACCGCAAACGTCAGTGAAGTGGCTGCCCATGCAAATATTCGTGAAATACTCGTAGCAAAACAGCAGGAACTTGCAGCGAATGGCGGAATTGTAATGGATGGACGAGATATTGCAACCCATGTATTAAAGGATGCTGAATTAAAAATCTTTATGTCAGCTTCTGTTGAGGAAAGAGCGAGAAGACGTTTTATTGATAATGAAAAACGGGGTATTCCATCTACAATTGAAAAATTGAAGGAAGAAATTGCTTTACGGGATAAATTAGATAGTGAGCGTGAAGCTTCACCTTTAATCCAAGCTGAAGACGCAATTTATTTGGATACAACGGAATTATCTATTGAAGAAGCTGCCAACGAAATATTAAATTTAGCAAAGCAAAAAATGGAATAAACTTTATTTTTTTAATAGGTATAAAAAATTTTTTTCGTGAAATTTTTGATAATAAAGGAAAATTTTTTGTTTTTATGGACAATTTCGAATAAAATAGAAATTGGAAGATGCGAAGGAGGGTTACATATGTCTGAAGAAATGAACTTAGGATCAAACCAAGAATTTCGTGAAGGAGATATTGTGAAAGGTGTTGCTGCACAAGTGGAAGATAAAGCAGTAACAGTCTCGATTGAAGGTGCTCCTTTCGATGGTATATTACCAATCAGTGAACTTTCAAGCTTGCATATCGAAAAAGCTTCTGATGTAGTAGCGGTCGGAGATGAGCTAGAGCTGATGATTACCAAAGTGGAAGAGGAAAACTTTGTATTATCAAAACGCAAAGTAGATGCGCTAAAAGCTTGGGATAAGCTTGAAGCACAATTTGCATCAGGGCAAATTTTTGAAGCAGAAGTGAAGGATGTTGTGAAAGGTGGCCTAGTTGTTGATTTGGGCGTACGTGGCTTCGTTCCTGCATCTCTAGTTGAAGATTATTTCGTTGAAGACTTCGAAGATTATAAAGGGAAAACGTTATCGTTTAAAATTACAGAGTTAGATAAAGAAAAAGGGAGATTAATTTTATCCCATCGCGCTGTTCTTGAAGATCAAAAAGCGAATAAGAAGAAACGAGTATTTGAAGAAATTCATGCTGGTGATGTGTTAGATGGAACTGTACAACGATTAGCACCGTTTGGAGCTTTTGTTGATATTGGCGGTGTTGATGGTTTAGTACACATTTCACAAGTTTCTCATGAACATGTGGACGATGTGAGTACAGTTTTATCTGAAGGCCAAGCAGTAAAAGTGAAAGTGTTATCAGTTGATCCGGAAAATGAACGAATTTCCTTATCTATAAAGGATACTTTACCTGGACCTTGGTCAAATATTGAAGAACGAGTATCAAAGGGAAGTGTTTTAACAGGAACAGTTAAACGTTTAGTATCCTTTGGAGCTTTTGTAGAAGTGTTCCCTGGAGTTGAAGGACTCGTACACATTTCACAAATTTCACATAAACATATTAATACTCCACACGAAGAACTAAAAGAAAGTCAAGAGGTTGACGTAAAAGTATTAGATGTAAATGAAGCTGAAAAACGTTTATCTCTAAGTATTAAAGAGCTTCAAACGAACCCGGTAAAAGAAGAAGAGTTTGATTATGAACTACCGGAGGAAAACACTGGTTTCTCCTTCAGTGATGTGATCGGAGATAAATTAAAAGGTTTTACGAATAAATAAGATTGTTTATTATACAGGCGTGCATAATAAATGCATGTCTGTATTTTTTATTTTCATTAACAAAATATGACAGATATTATTGATTTGTAGTCAAAAAATGATATAATTTACATTTTCGTGTATAATACTAAAGATAAGAATTTGGAAGGATGAAGTACAGATGACAAAACCAGTAATCGCCATCGTAGGTCGTCCGAACGTTGGGAAGTCTACAATATTTAATCGTATTGTTGGAGAACGCGTATCAATCGTGGAAGATATTCCAGGTGTAACACGTGACCGCATCTATAGTTCGGCAGATTGGTTAACCCATGAATTTAACATTATTGATACAGGTGGAATTGAAATAGGAGACGAACCTTTTTTAGATCAAATTCGTTCTCAAGCAGAAATTGCTATACAAGAAGCAGATGTCATTATTTTTATGACGAATGGCCGCGAAGGTGTGACATTAGCTGACGAACAAGTAGCGAAAATTTTATATAAAACAAAAAAACCAGTTGTTTTGGCAGTCAACAAAATTGATAATCCAGACATGCGTGAAATGATTTATGATTTCTACTCCTTAGGATTTGGTGAACCATTCCCGATTTCCGGTTCCCACGGTTTAGGTATCGGGGATTTATTAGATGAATGTGCAAAACATTTCCCGAAAGAAGATGAAGAACAATATCCAGATGATACAATTAAGTTCAGTTTAATTGGTCGTCCGAATGTTGGGAAATCTTCATTAGTTAATGCTTTCCTTGGGCAAGAACGGGTAATTGTTAGTGATATAGCTGGTACAACTCGAGATGCTATCGATACGCCGTACTCTTACGATGGACAAGACTATGTCATCATCGATACAGCTGGGATGCGTAAAAAAGGGAAAGTATATGAAACGACAGAAAAGTATTCTGTACTAAGAGCGTTGCGAGCTATTGAACGATCCGACGTTGTCTTAGTTGTATTAAATGGGGAAGAGGGGATACAAGAGCAAGATAAAAAAATTGCAGGTTATGCCCACGAAGCTGGAAAAGCGGTCATTATTGTTGTGAATAAATGGGATGCAGTTGAAAAAGATGAGAAAACGATGAATCTCTATACACAACAAATTAGAGAACACTTCCTCTATTTACATTACGCACCAATCATTTTCGTTTCCGCTAAAACGAAACAACGGGTGCATCAAATTTTAAATATTGTACAACGAGTAAGTGAAAATCACGCGATGCGTATTCAATCATCCATTTTAAACGAAGTGATTGAGGATGCAGTAGCTCGAAATCCAGCTCCAAGGGATAAAGGGCGCCGTTTACGAATTTACTATACGACTCAGGTTGCAGTAAAGCCACCGACATTTGTTACATTTGTAAACGATCCTGAACTGATGCATTTCTCTTATGAACGTTTCCTTGAAAATCGAATTCGTGAGACGTTTGATTTTGAAGGTACGCCTATTCGCTTAATTGCACGTGCTCGCGAATAACCGTATTAGAGGGGGATAAACAAATGGAAAATGTAACGATATTAGGTGCTGGTTCTTGGGGGACTGCTCTAGCCATCGTGTTAGCTGAAAATGGCCACAATACCCTTTTATGGACCCATCGTATAGAACAAGCAAATGAAATTAATGAACAACATACAAATGAAAAATATTTACCTAATATACAATTGCCGACAAAACTAACGGCTACAGCAGATTTACAAGAAGCGGTAAACCATTCAAACATTATTGTTGTTGCTGTTCCGACAAAGGCTATTCGAGAAGTATGTCATTCAATGATGACCTTCTTGAACGATAAAAAATTATTTGTCCATGTTTCAAAAGGGATTGAACCAGATACATTAAAACGCATTTCTGAAATGTTGAAGGAAAATTTATCACCAGATGTAATAGAAGAAATTGTCGTACTATCTGGTCCTAGTCATGCGGAAGAAGTGGTATTACACCATCCTACAACGATTACAGCGGCATGCGGAAATTTAGAAATGGCAGAAAAAGTTCAAGATCTGTTTATGAACCAATATTTCCGTGTCTATACGAACGAAGATGTCGTTGGTGTTGAAATTGGTGGTGCATTGAAAAATGTGATTGCCTTAGCAGCTGGTGTTTCTGATGGTTTAAATTATGGTGATAATGCTAAAGCTGCGTTAATTACACGAGGATTAGCAGAAATTACTCGACTAGGTGTAAAAATGGGTGGTAATCCTTTCACTTTTGCCGGATTAACTGGAATGGGTGATTTAATCGCTACGTGTACAAGTGTCCATTCTCGAAACTGGAGAGCTGGTAACATGCTTGGGAAAGGCATGAAATTAGATGAAGTATTAGACAATATTGGGATGGTTGTAGAAGGGGTAAGAACGACAAAGGCTGCCTATCAATTATCTCAAGAATACGATGTGCCAATGCCGCTTACGACTGCACTTTATGATGTGTTATTCAACGACAAAGAACCTAAAGAAGCTGTCGATGAGTTAATGATTCGAATGAAAAAGCGAGAAATTGATATTTTATAAGGAAGATTTCATAATTTCTTCATTTGTTATATTGTGAAATAGGAGGTATGTTTAAGATACCTCCTATTCTTTTGGTATCGTCTAAAAGTATTTTTTATACATAGAAGTAGTTCGAAAGGTGGTTTTTTACTTGCAAAACTTGTTATCAATGAATTCTTTAACATTCTTAACAGCAAGGGGACCCCTTGCTAGTATGCATTCATTAGATGTTATGTGGGTTTCTTTTTACTCGATAGGAGCCATGTTATTATCCGTACTCATCGTTTCTATAACAAGAAAATGGGTTAATAATGGATGTTTATCTCTTCTTTTACGATTAATTGCTTTCGTAATTTTTGCAATCGGTTCCATTTTAATGATACTCGTTGTTTTTACATGGCCTAACTAATGACATATACAAATAGGTCGATAATCGGGAATAACATTTGAGGTGAGAAAAAATGATAAGAAAATGGAGCTTATTTTTGATGCTCGCATTAACAACCGTGTTATTATCAGGCTGTCTATTTCCTGAAGAGGAAAAAGTGGAAAATCAAGTGCCTGATGACATACAATTAGCCTCTGTTCAAAAGGCAGTGGAGGAATACCAAGCGGATACAGGAGTACTTCCAATTAAAAATCGTGATATGGATACGGATATGTTTATCAAATATCCGATTGATTTTGAAAAGTTAGCACCCAAATATTTAGCAAATGCTCCGGCAAATTCCTATGAAAAAGGTGGCATTTTCCAATATATTATTTGGGATCCAGAAAAAAACCCGACTGTTAAATTAGTAGATTTGCGAGCTGCAGAACGTATGCGCGAGTTAAATATTCGTTTTATGGGTTCCCAATACCCAACGTTTAAAGATAAAATTACCGATTACATTTATACAATTGATTTTAAAAAAATTGGATATAAAGAAGAATTGACTGTTCCTAGCCCGTATACGAATAATCAACTACCGATTATTGTAACAACGGAAGGGGATCTTTATGTAGATTATTCGATGGACTTAAATACTTTCATAAAAGAAAATAATTTAAAGCCTACTCCAGGAGAAGATATTCGAATGTTGTTAGTAGAAGCTTATCCAGTTGTACCAGCTTATTCATTGCCGTATACAGTAAATGAGAACAACGAACCAGTATTTATGTATGATCCAACAACTGAAGAAAAATAAACTATAAAACAAGGTGTCCTTAAATGTTGTCATATTTAAGGACACCTTTTCATATTTTTAAACAATGGAAAATTAGTCCATGCATTCTAGTAGAGGTCACTCACTAAATGAACTAGAGGAAAAAATAATCTATTTATTTTTCTGAAATTATACATGGTTGTTTCATAATTGAGGTAAGGCAATCATAAACTGAATTACGTAAAGGAGGAGCTACAATAGGCGAAGAAATTTTTCATCAAATAGCAGAAAGAACGAATGGGGACGTATATATTGGTGTTGTAGGGCCTGTTAGAGTTGGTAAGTCTACTTTTGTGAAAAAAATGATGGAGTCAATTGTGCTCCCGAATATCGTAAATGAAGAAGATCGCAAAAGAGCACTGGACGAGCTGCCTCAAAGTTCACCAGGTCCTGTCATCATGACAGCTGAACCAAAATTTGTTCCTGCCCAAGGAACAGAGATTAATATTGGAGAAAGCGAAATCCCATTCCGAATTCGATTTGCAGACTGTGTTGGTTACATTATTGACGGTGTAAAAGGTTATGAGGATGATGAAGGCCCGAAATATGTTCATACTCCATGGCATTCTGAAGCAATTCCCTTTGAGGAAGCGGCTAAAATCGGTACTGACAAAGTAATTCGTGATCATGCCAACATAGGCGTTGTTGTGACTACGGACGGTACAGTTAATGGTATTAACCGTATTGCTGCAGAAGTTGCGGAAGAACAAATTGTTGATCAACTTAAGGCGATTGGCAAACCATTTGTCATTGTCCTAAACTGTCAAATGCCTACTCATAACAATACAATGGCCCTTCGAAATGAGCTTCTTGAGAAGTATGGGGTACCTGTAATCCCTGTGGCTATTGATCAAATGACAGTGAAGGATATGGAGTATATTCTTCAAGAAGCTTTATATGAGTTTCCAATTGAAGATATTGAGGTTGAAAAGCCAGATTGGTTAGATGTATTAGATTATACTCATCCGTTGAATGTGACGCTTTCTGACGCTGTTGGAAACGTATTAAATTCAGTTACTAAAATTCGAGACGTATCCCAAGCTGCTTCCCAATTACGAGAAATTGACTTTGTAGAAGAAAGTGAAATTGAACGAGTGGATGCTGGTCTTGGTTTGGCAACGGTTCGTATTACGTTAAAGCCTGAAATTTATAAAGCTGTTTGTAATGAGTGGTTGGATTCACCGATTGCGACGAAAAAAGATTGGCTGCTCTTTATAAAAGAAGCAGCAGAGGCAAAACAAGCGCATAGACGATTCCGTGAGGCGATTGAAGAGGCTAGTGAACATGGCTATGGTGTAACCCTTCCTACAATGGAAGAATTTGAACCAAGTGAACCAGAAATTATTAAACAAAATAATTTCTACGGAGTTCGTATGAAGGCTTCTGCGCCATCTTATCACATTATTCGTGTAGATATGGAAACAGAATTTGCTCCATTAATCGGTACAGAATTTTATAGCCAACAGCTGTTAAAAGATTTACAGTATGCCTATAAGCATGATCGAGAGCAATTATGGAAAACCCAACTATTTGGTACGACATTACATGAAGTGTTAAAAGAAGGAATTCGTTACAAAATGAATGCAGTACCATTGAGTGCGAAGAAAAGAATGCGTCAAACGATCGAAAGAATGGTCAATGAGGGTGAACGCGGTTTAGTAACCTTTATTATTTAACATTGTATAATTTCATAAAATTTGGCACAAATTAGTAACAGGACCTTTCCCTTTTTTAGGAGAAAAGTCCTGTTATTTGTGTTTTTTTTTAAAAAAGACAATTTATTATAGAAAAACATGGATAAATATTGTTGCGTCGCGATTTTCTATATGTTACTCTTTTTACATGATTTAGGTTCATGACCCTTTGAGAGGAGGTGAATGGTGTGAATAAAACAGAATTAGTAAACTCTGTTGCTGAAGCTGCAGGTCTTTCAAAAAAAGATGCTTCTAAAGCAGTTGAAGCTGTATTTGATACAATTCAAGATGCTCTTGCAAAGGGTGACAAAGTACAATTAATTGGTTTTGGTAACTTCGAAGTACGTGAACGTGCCGCTCGTAAAGGGCGTAACCCACAAACAGGTAAAGAAATCGAAATCGCTGCTAGCAAAGTACCTGCTTTCAAACCAGGGAAAGCGCTTAAAGATGCTGTGAAATAATAGCATCCAGCAGTTACATAGAGCAGTCGTCATGGACAAGCATGATGGCTGCTCTTTTTAATATTTCCATACATAACATTTACTAATATTTTTTTAAAAAAGAAGAGAAACCCTTTTTGCGAATAAAGTCAGTATGTGCTACGATTCATTTTGACAGTGCAACGTTGCATCGGTTTAGGAGGAAGAAAGATGTCGAAAGTGAACTTACAAAAAATAGAAGAAGCCGTAAAAATGATATTAGAAGCAGTGGGTGAAAATGTAGATCGGGAAGGTTTACTAGATACACCGAAACGCGTTTCCAAAATGTACGAAGAAATGTTTAGCGGTATCAATGAAGATCCTAGAGAATTTTTTAGCACCGTTTTTCATGAAGATCATGAGGATTTAGTGTTAGTAAAAGATATTCCATTTTACTCTATGTGCGAGCATCATTTAGTTCCATTCTACGGAAAAGCTCATATTGCCTATTTACCAAAGGATGGACGTGTCGCGGGTTTAAGTAAATTAGGTCGTTGTGTCGAATCTGTTGCCCGCAGACCCCAATTACAAGAACGTATTACGTCTACAGTTGCAGATTCCATCATGGAAATGTTACAACCACAAGGAGTATATGTCGTTGTAGAAGCCGAACATATGTGCATGACAATGCGAGGGTTAAAAAAACCAGGGTCTAAAACAGTTACTTCCGTAGCCCGGGGAGTATATGAGGAAGACGAAGTTTTACGCAGAGAAGTAATTTCATTTATTCAAATGTCTTAAATATAGTGTTTTATTGTGATATGATGTACAAGAATATGTTTATTTGAGGAGAAACGATACTATGACACAACCAGATTATATAATCATTGAAGCACAAGAAGATGGCGTACATGTAATCGGTTTAACACGTGGTACAGATACAAAATTCCATCATTCTGAAAAATTAGATGCTGGAGAAGTAATGATTGCGCAATTTACAGAACATACATCTGCGATGAAAATTCGCGGGAAAGCAAAAATTATTTCTGCCCATGGTATAGTAGAAAGCGGCTCAAAAAAGTAAAATTCATTTGATTGGTGAACCAATCGAACCAATGCAATTGTTTAAACAGTTGCACTTTAAGTAGAATGGAGTAATATCTATGGATGCAACATACATTCAACAATCAATAGAACAATTAAAAACAAATATTTTCATGCATGTTCGTCATAGAACTTTACTGCAGTATACTGGAACACCAGTGGTGAATGAAAATCAATTGTTTTATTTATTATTACCATTTTTGAATGGGGAAAAATGGAGTAAACAAATAGACGAAAGCGCTATTACAGTAGGGATCGTCCATGCCTCTCTTTATGAACATGAGAAAATAAACGAAAAACATGCATTAGATAAAGAGCAGCAGCTGACAGTTCTGTCGGGGGATTTTTATAGTGGACGTTATTATGAAATTTTAGCTCGTTCTGGAAACATTCCATTAATTCGACAGCTTTCTGAAGGTATTGTAAGTCGTTGTGAACATCAAATGAAAGTATATGAATCCAATCAATATACAATGGACCAATGGTATGAAACGATTTCAGTCATACAAACTGAGCTAATTAAAAGATTTTATCAAGTTTATCAATTTGAACAATATAGTACATTTATGCATACAGGATTATTGTTGCTTCAACTACTTGAGGAATATCGTCATCTCCAACAAGGCAAACCATCTATTTTATTTAAAAAAATGATTGAAAGTGCTGAGGATGAAAAAATATTTGAGAGTATGATCGAGAAACAAATTTCATCTCTTAAAAATTTATTAAACGAATATCTTCAATCGTCTACTGTATTAAAAGACGATTTAAAGTTATACATAAAGCAACAAATTGCGCTGAATTAATTTAGCGCTAGAAAGGTTTTGAAAAAATGGCAAAATCGAAAGAACAACATGTACACGAAGTTTTCGAAAGCATTTCCGAAAGCTACGATAAAATGAATTCCGTCATTAGTTTTAAATTACATGTCAAATGGCGTGAAGATACGATGAAGCGTATGAATGTAAAACCGGGCTCTAAATGTTTAGACGTTTGTTGTGGAACAGCGGACTGGACCGTCGCTTTAGCGAAAGCGGTAGGAGAAAACGGTGTTGTAAAAGGATTGGACTTTAGTCAAAATATGTTGAAAGTAGGAGAACAAAAGGTTGTTCCTTATCCACAGGTTGAATTAATTCATGGAAATGCAATGGAACTTCCCTTTGAAGATAACACTTTTGACTATGTGACAATCGGTTTTGGTCTTCGTAACGTTCCGGACTATATGCAAGTGTTACGGGAATTGAATCGAGTTCTTAAGCCGGGTGGAATGGCTGTTTGTCTTGAAACGTCACAATCTGAAATTCCTGTATATAGACAACTATTTCGTTTTTACTTTAATCATATTATGCCTTTATTCGGTAAGCTATTTGCTAAAAGCTATAAAGAATATTCTTGGTTACAAGAATCTGCAAGTGATTTCCCAGGCATGAAAAAACTTGCCAAAATGTTTCAAGATGCTGGTTTTGAAAAGGTAACTTATAAAGGTTATAGCGGTGGGGCAGCTGCTATGCATATGGGATTTAAAAAAGAACATTAGGGGGAGAAGGTTTCACGCGTGGAAAAGATGAAGTTAAAAATACTCTATTCCGATTTGAAATCGGATATAGACATCATCGAAAAAGAATTGGAAAAAGCGTTAAACTCGTCTTCGCACTTGATAAATGATGCCTCTCTCCATCTACTACAATCTGGTGGTAAGCGAATTCGCCCTGTATTTGTTTTAGTTAGTGCTAAGTTTGGGCAATATAACATTGATAAGGTGAAAAACATAGCAGTGCCGTTAGAGTTAATTCATATGGCATCTCTTGTCCATGATGATGTTATTGATAATTCGGATTTGAGAAGGGGTACACATACTGTTAAAGCCCAATGGAATAATCGGGTTGCCATGTATACAGGTGACTTTATTTTTGCGCGGGCATTGGAGTATGTGACATCTATCGAAAATAAAAGAGTTCATCAGATTTTAGCTAAAACAATGGTTGAAATTTGTAATGGTGAAGTTATACAAATAGAAGATAAGTTTCGTAAAGATCAAAACTTAAAAGATTATTTTCGTCGTATTAAACGTAAAACTGCATTACTCATCGAGTCTAGTTGTGAGTTAGGTGCGGTCGTTGGTGGATTAGATGATAAAAGCATCGGTCACTTGAGACGATTTGGTTATTTTGTAGGGATGAGCTATCAAATCGTAGATGATATTTTAGATTTTACGGCTACTGACAAAGAGCTTGGTAAACCTGCAGGTAGTGATTTATTGCAAGGAAATATTACATTGCCGATTCTTTTATTAAAAGGAAATCCAACAATTGATCAATTTATAGACCAAGCTTCTGTAGGAGAGGTTACAGAGAGCGGTCGCCTGGAAATGTTAAAGGTTGTTCGAAATTCCGATTCCATCAAACAGTCTATTACAATCAGCAATCAATATTTAAGAAAAGCCTTGAAGGAAGTAGAGGCTTTACCAAATCATCCTATGAAAAAGAAATTGCGGGATATCGCCTTATTTATTGGTAAACGAAAATTTTAAAATAGCTCATTAAAAATTCGGTATATATTGGTTTTAGTTGATGTATCTAAGTTATTTTGGTAATATTTATCGGTAGGTGTAAATGCCTTATTAGAATTTAAGGAGTGTAAATAAACATGGCAATTGAAAAAACATTTTTAATGATTAAACCAGACGGTGTTAAACGTCAAGTAATTGGAGATATCGTGAATCGTTTTGAACGTCGCGGATTTGAATTAAAAGGTGCTAAACTAATGGTAGCTAGCCGTGAAATCGCAGAAGCTCACTATGCAGAACATGCGGACAAACCTTTCTTCGGTGAATTAGTTGATTTCATCACTTCTGGTCCAGTATTCGCAATGGTATGGGAAGGTGAAAATGTTATTTCATTAGCTCGTACAATGATGGGTAAAACAAACCCAGCTGATTCTCAACCAGGTACTATCCGTGGTGACTTCGCTGTATCAGTTGCTGAAAACATTATCCACGGTTCAGATTCAGTAGAATCTGCTGAACGTGAAATTAGCTTATGGTTCAGTGAAGGCTTAGCTTAATTTTATACAAAACAAAAAACAACTGTCGTTTACTTGCGATAGTTGTTTTTTTAGTGTAAATTAACAGAATAATTAGCGAAATATGGAAAAATAAAGTGGAGGTTTCTAATGGGAACGATTATCGTAATTTGCACTTTTTTATTTATAACGACCGTATCAACTGCTGGGATTGTTACGGATTACTTAAATAAACAATCCAAGTATAGAATAGAAGCGATGAAACAAGAGGTTAAATTAGAAAAATTAAGACAAGAAAGCTTCCTTGTTGAAACAGAAAAGCTTCGTTTAGAAATAGAAAAAACGAGACAGCAATTGGCATTGGATACTACTAAACAACCTTTGTTACAAGAAAAACAATAATAGAACTGTTATATTTTCCATCCCCATGACGATATCAATATAGTTGGAATGATATATATTTCAGATTTTACAAAATTTCGCTATAATAAATTTACGAATAATGAGGGGATAGATGGATCGATGTCAGATTATGAACAATTTATTGCCGGTATAAAAAATAAGACAGGGATTGACCTTGCCCTATATAAAGAAGCTCAGATGAAGCGACGTTTAACATCTCTTTACGAAAAAAAGGGTTATCAAAACTTTGTTGAATTTTTACATGCCCTCGAAAAAGATCGGGATTTAATGAATGAATTTTTAGATCGCATGACGATTAATGTTTCGGAATTTTATCGTAATGGCAAACGTTGGGATGTGCTGCAAAACAAAATTTTTCCGTTATTATTAAATCATAATAAGCGATTGAAAATTTGGAGTGCCGCTTGTTCAACTGGTGAGGAGCCTTATACAATTAGTATGGTATTATCCCATCATATACCATTATCACAAATTCAAGTTTTAGCAACTGATATCGATGAAAATGTCATTCAAAAGGCAAAACTTGGACTATATCCTGAACGTTCCCTTGATGAAGTGCCGAATGATGTGAAACATAAATACTTTATTCAAGAAGGGCCATTCTTCAAGGTGAAGGATGAAATTAAACGTACAGTCACTTTTAAAAAACATAATTTACTGAAGGATACATACGATTCAAATTTAGATTTAATTGTATGCCGAAATGTAATGATTTATTTTACAGAGGAAGCAAAAGATCAAATCTATCAAAAGTTCAGTCAATCGTTACGTCCTGGTGGGGTATTATTTGTAGGTTCAACGGAACAAATTTTTAATCCTAGCCGTTATGGATTTGAAGTAGTGGATACATTTTTCTATCGAAAAATATAAATAAAATCGTTTGTGAAAAGAAAGTGTTAAGTGAATATGACTTTAAAACTTTTTTGAAATGGAATGACGCTTTTCGTATAAACGGAAAGCGTATTTTTACTATTGTCGACTTAACATGAAAAAATGCACCGTTATATACGTATTTCTGAATATTCGGTACTATTTATGTTTCGATTCAAATTTGCCACTGATTTTTAATGTATAATATGTTATAGTAAAAAATACATACTTTAGCGAGTTGAAGGGAGAAAGTGTTTTATGCGTTATCTTACTGCAGGAGAGTCTCATGGACCCCAATTAACAACTATTATCGAGGGGTTACCATCCCTTTTACCAATTACGTCAGAAAAAATAAATTATGATTTAAAACGTCGCCAAGGTGGTCATGGACGTGGTAGACGGATGCAAATTGAAACGGACACAGTTGAAATCGTTGGTGGTGTTCGCCATGGACAAACATTAGGTTCGCCTGTTGCATTAGTAGTGAAAAATGATGACTGGAAGCATTGGACAAAAATTATGGGAGCAGATCCTTTACCAGAAGATATAAATCCTAACGAGATTAAACGCCAAATTTCCCGTCCTCGTCCTGGACATGCTGATTTAGTTGGTGGTATTAAATATGGACATCGTGATTTGCGAAATGTATTAGAACGTTCTAGTGCACGGGAAACGACGGTTCGTGTAGCTGTCGGATCCGTTGCAAAGGCATTGCTAAATGAATTAGGAATTTCAATTGTAAGTCATGTTACGGAAATTGCAGGTATTAAAGCTGATACGTCGAAAATTGAAGGGAAATCTGTAGACGAAATACGTGAGATCGTAGAACAAGATCCATGCTATTGTGTTGACGGGGAAGCTTCTGCAAAAATGGTACAAATGATTGACGAAACGAAAAAAGCAGGAGATTCCATCGGTGGAGTAGTTGAAGTTATTGTGGAAGGTCTTCCTGCTGGGATTGGTTCTTATGTACATTACGACCGGAAATTAGACGGTAGACTAGCACAAGCGATGCTTTCGATTAATGCATTTAAAGGAGTAGAATTTGGCATTGGTTTTGAAATGGCCCGCCGAAAAGGGTCAGAAGTTCATGATGAAATTTTATGGGATGAAGAAATGGGATATACACGGAGAACAAATCGTTTAGGTGGGTTAGAAGGTGGTATGTCCACGGGTATGCCGATTGTCGTTCGAGGCGTAATGAAACCAATCCCTACTCTTTATAAACCGCTTCAAAGTGTAGATATCGAAACGAAGGAACCATTTAAAGCAAGTGTGGAACGTTCTGATAGTTGTGCAGTACCAGCTGCTTCTATTGTTGCCGAGAATGTCATTGCTTGGGAAATTGCAAGTGTTATTGTGGATCAATTCCATAGTGATCAATTGCCCCAATTAAAAGCTCAAATTGACGAGATGAGAAAAGTTGCGAAGGAGTTTTAGTTGATGAAAATCCCCGTTAATACAGCTTCCCATCAGTACGACGTTACAATTGGTAATGAAATACTAACGACTGCAATGGAATCCTATAAAGATATAATAAATAAGGCAGATAAACTATTCGTATTGACAGATGAAAATGTATGGAATAATCAAGGCACTTATTTTAAAGATCATTTTCCATACCCTTTTGAAGTTTTTGTAATGCCTGCAGGGGAAGAGTGTAAAAGCTTTGATAATTTTAAAAGGGCCCATACGTTTTTAATTGAAAAAAATGGTACTCGGAAATCAATTTTATTTGCATTTGGTGGCGGAGCAGTTGGCGATTTAACCGGATTTGTTGCAGCAACATTTATGCGTGGAATCCCTTTTATTCAAATTCCAACGACTATATTAGCTCATGATTCTGCAGTAGGTGGAAAAACGGCTATCAATCATCCTCAAGGGAAAAATTTAGTTGGTGCTTTTTATCAGCCTGAAGGGGTTGTTTATGATATTCATTTTTTACAGTCGTTAAATGAGCGGGAAGTTCGTTCTGGAATGGCTGAAGTCGTAAAACATGCGATGATTTCCGATGCAAAATGGCTAGAAAAATTAATGGCTTGTCCTTCCCTAAATAAAATGGCACAGGATGAATTAGCTTTTCATTTGAAATCAGGAATTGAAGTAAAAGCGAAAATTGTAACTGAAGATGAAACAGAACAATCTGTTCGAAAGTATTTGAACTTTGGTCATACATATGGTCATGCCTTAGAAGCGGCAGCAGGATATGGGGGACTTGCCCATGGTGAAGCGGTCATGATAGGGATGGTTTATGCGTTACTATTAAGTGAGCGTTATGGTCAAATTAATCGTTCATTTACGAAATCATTTTTACAATACGCTTATCACAATGGGTATCCGTTTGAACAAGTAGTAAAATATCCGTTTGAAACATTACAACCATTTATCGTTAAAGATAAAAAGGCGGAATATGGTGAGTTAAAGTTCGTTTTACTTAGTAAAATTGGAACGCCTTTTATGCAACCAATTGAACTAGCTGAATGTAGAAACGTAGATAGCGAGTTCCGAGCGTTAGTTATGGAGGTATGTAAATGATTAGAGGAGTTAGAGGGGCAACGACGGTAACAGCGGATCAACCAGAATTAATTTATAACGAAACTGAAATTTTGATGAAGGAGATTGTAAGACTTAATCAATTACAACCGGAAGATATTATTTCGGTCTTCATCTCTACTACGACGGATTTAGTTTCAGGATTTCCAGCTAAGGCGGTTCGCTCCATTGAAGGGTGGCAATACGTTCCGACAATGTGTACTCATGAGATGAATGTCCCAAATGCTCTTCCAATGTGTATTCGTGTATTAGTGCATGTCAATACGGATCTAAGCCAAAAGGAAATTCGTCATGTTTATTTAAATAATGCAGTCGTGCTGAGACCTGATTTAGTACAAGAGACAAACAAATAGGTAGAGGAGACGTTTATATGAAGTGGAAACAACAAATTTTCGGAATGAAAGCTTACCAACCCGGTAAACCGATGGAAGAAGTGAAAAAAGAGTTTGGCTTAGATGAAGTAGTAAAGCTTGCCTCAAATGAAAATCCTTATGGTTTTTCACCGAAAGTAAAGGCATTTTTAAATAATGAAAATACAAATCATGCGATATATCCGGATGGATATGCACAAAATTTACGTACGGCTGTTGCAAATCATTTAGGAGTTAAAGAAACGGAATTACTATTTGGAAATGGTTCAGACGATATAATAGCAATTATTACCCGTGCCCTTCTATATCCGGGAGTAAACACGGTAATGGCAACCCCTTCCTTCTCCCAATATAGTCATAATGCTGAAATTGAAGGCGCAGAAGTAAGAAAAGTACCTTTAAAAGATGGCAAACATGATTTAAAGGCGATGCTTGAAGCAATTGATGAAAATACTTCCGTCGTTTGGGTATGTAATCCTAACAATCCAACAGGTACGATTGTTCATCATCATGAATTACAAACATTTTTACAAAATGTTCCTCAAGATGTATTAGTCGTTCTCGATGAGGCTTATTTTGAATATGTTGATTCACCGGATTATCAAAATTCCATTCCTTTTATACATGAATATCCTAATATTATTATTTTACGTACATTCTCAAAAGCTTACGGTTTAGCCTCTTTCCGCGTAGGCTATGCCATCGCCAACGAAGAAGTTATTGCAAAACTTGATCCAGTTCGTGCGCCATTTAATAATACAATATTAAGCCATAAAGTAGCGATTGTAGCTTTAGAAGATCAAGAATTTATCCGTTCTTGTAAAGAAAAAAATGAAAATGGGAAAAAGCAATTTGTTCGTTTCTGTGAAAAACATCATTTCCATTACTACCCATCCCAAACAAACTTTATATTATTTGAAGTAAAAGCTGATAGTGATGTTGTATTCAATGAAATGATGAAACGCGGTTTTATTATTCGAAGCGGTAATGCGTTAGAAGCCCCTGGATATATTCGTGTAACAATTGGTACAGAAGAACAAAATGAAAAGTTTTTATCTTTACTTGAAGAAGTGCTGACAGAACAAGGGGTTTTTGCATGACACGTAATGTCTTAGTAATTGGATTAGGGTTAATTGGGGGCTCTATTGCTTTGTCTTGTCAAAAAGCCCCCTATACAAAAGTATTTGGTTACGATTACAATGAAAAGACAAGAGCCCAAGCTGCAAAGTTAAAAATTGTCCATGAAGTAGTGGATGATGTGTTAAAAGCTGCGAGCATGGCAGATATTATTATTTTCGGAACACCTGTCAATGCGACTATTGAATGGTTAGAACAATTAAAAAAATGGCCGTTAAAGAAAAATGTCATTGTAACGGACACAGGAAGTACAAAAGGGTTAATAATGGAAAAAGGGGCAGAGCTTCGTGAATGTGGGATTACCTTTATAGGGGGACATCCTATGGCTGGTTCCCATAAAAGTGGTGTTCAAGCTGCAAAAGCCCATTTATTTGAAAATGCATATTACATGTTAACACCTTTACACAATGAAAAAGAAGATAACATCAATGCATTAGAACAATTATTAAAATTTACTTTAGCGAAATTAGTTAGAGTAGATGCCCATGAACATGATCATATGACAGCAGTTGTTAGTCACTTTCCACATCTCGTGGCAGCTTCCCTTGTTCATCAATTAGATGCAGAACAAAAACGTTACCCGATGACAAGTTTACTCGCTGCTGGTGGTTTTCGTGATATTACGCGCATCGCTTCTTCTAACCCACTAATGTGGAAAGATATTGTACTTCAAAATCGTGAGGAATTACTATCCCAATTAAATTTATGGTTAGCTGAAATGAACCGGGTAAAATCTTTATTGATTGGTCTGGATCAATCGGCAATTGAAGAATATTTTGCAACTGCAAAAGAAGTAAGGGATCAGTTACCCATTTCAACAGGTGTATTCTATTCAACTTACGATTTATATGTCGATATCCCTGACTATCCAGGTGTTATATCAGAGTTAACTGGATATTTAGCTGAAGAAAAAATTAGTATAACGAACATTCGAGTTGTGGAAGCGCGGGAAGACCTTTTCGGTATTTTAGTCATTAGTTTCCAAAATGCAGATGATCGTGATAAAGCTGAAAAATGTATTAGTAAAAAAACAAATTATGAAATGTATGTTTCGTAATCGGCACATTTGTTTCTGAAAGGAGTACTTACATGTCTTCTACAAAAGTTTTAGATAATCAAAACATTCGTCTTCAAGGATCGATTGTTGTACCAGGTGATAAATCAATTTCCCACCGTTCAATTATGTTTGGAGCCATTGCGAAGGGGAAGACAACGGTTAGCGGCTTTCTTCTTGGTGAAGATTGTTTAAGTACGATTGATTGTTTCCGTAAACTAGGTGTGAACATTGAAGTGAACGGCACGGATGTAACCATTCAAAGTGATGGTATGGACAATTGGAAAGAGCCAAAAGAAGTGCTTTATACTGGGAACTCAGGTACAACGACAAGATTAATGCTGGGCATTTTGTCTGGTACGCATTTGCATACCGTCATGACTGGAGATGCTTCCATTGGTAAACGTCCGATGCGACGGGTAACGGACCCACTCCGTTTAATGGGGGCGAAAATTGCCGGTCGTGAAAATGGACAATATACTCCTTTAGCTATTCAAGGAACAAAACTTAAAGCGATTGATTATACGATGCCAGTAGCTAGTGCACAAGTGAAATCAGCCATTCTTTTAGCTGGACTTCGTGCAGAAGGGACAACGATTGTCCGAGAAAAAGAGATTTCCCGGGATCATACTGAACGAATGTTAAAGCAATTTGGCGCTAACATTGAAGTTCAGGAAGGGATTATATCCTTCCAAGGAGGGCAACAATTACAAGCAACCCATGTGAATGTGCCAGGGGACATTTCATCTGCTGCTTTCTTTTTAGTTGCAGGAGCAATTACACCGAATAGTGAAATTACAATGGAAAATGTGGGAGTAAATCCTACTAGAGCAGGTATTTTAGAAGTTTTAGAAAAAATGGGCGCAGATATAACGGTAACGATAGAAGATGAGCATGCTGCTGAACCGACTGCAACGATTACGATACGATCATCGTCTCTTCAAGCTACAACGATTGAAGGAGAGATTATTCCACGACTAATCGATGAAATCCCAATCATTGCCTTATTAGCTACGCAAGCACAAGGAACAACAGTTATTCGTAATGCTGAAGAGCTAAAAGTAAAGGAAACAGATCGGATTACAGCAGTTGTAACAGAGCTAAAAAAACTTGGAGCTAATATTGAAGCGACAGATGATGGCATGGTTATCCATGGACCAACGGCTCTTGGCGGAGGCCAATTACAGTCCTATGGAGACCACCGTATTGGTATGATGTCGGTGGTCGCATCTTTCATTTCTTCGTCACCAATTCAAATAGATGACACAGATTGTATCGCAGTGTCATATCCTTCGTTCTTTGACCATGTTCGTGAGCTAAAAAATGAAATATACTAAAATTAGTCCACTTGATCACTGGATGATTACTATTTATAGTAGGTAGGATCTTCCCGAAAAGGGACAGGTCCTTTTTCTTGTTTCTATTAATTGAGTGCGGTAGCATAGTATATTGACTATGAATAAAAAGGTGAGTAAATTTGACAAATACAACGAATGAAATGATTCAAGCAATACAAAATGGTGATTTACAACAAGTTAATACGTATTTAGAGACGTTTTTGTTAAATGAAAATCCAGAGGTTCAGTATGAAATAGCAGATTTACTTATGCAATTTGGCTATTTACCGGAAGCAAATCGAGTATATGAACATTTACAGTTTTTATTTCCGGATGAAGCACAAGTGGCCATTGATCGAGCTTCCGTCTTAATTGAATTAGGGGAAGAAGATGAAGCGCTGCAATTATTGATGGGTATTGACTCAGAGTCTCCCGAATATCCTCAAAGTTTATTACTACTAGCAGACTATTATCAAATGCAAGGATTATATGAAGTAGCTGAAACACGGATTAATGAGGCATTAGAGTTATTGCCAAACGAACCATTATTACAATTTGCTAAAGCGGAATTATTATTTGAAACGGGACGTTTTACCGAAGCGGCTCGTATTTATGAAGAATTACATGGAAAACAGAGCGAAATAGCTGGGGTAGTACTTGCTGAACGACTGGCGGAGGTTTATCGTTCTGGTGGGGGATATGAAACAGCCCTTGACTATTACATGGAAGCATTAGAAAAGTCTGTAACTCCCGATTTATTATTCGGATCTGCCTATGCCGCTTTTCAATCAGAAAAATATGAACTTGCCATTAAACAATTAGAAGATTTGAAGGAATTGGATATCGATTACTTTAGTGCCTACTTATTATTAGCAGAAAGTTATGCGATGATAGAAGATAACAAAAAAGCACTGAAAATAATTGAAGAAGGTTTAAAACGGGATGAGTATGAAAAATCCTTTTATTTATTTGCCGGCAAGATGGCGCTGAAAAATAATCTTCCAGATAAAGCAATTCAATATTTACAGCAAGCGATTGCTTTAGATACAGAATATATGGAAGCCATTTTAGTGCTAATGTCGATTTATGCAAATCAAGAACGCTTCGGGGAAATTATCGATTTATATGAAGAATTAAAAAACGATGATTTTGACTGGAGCGCTTTATATCCAATAGTTGCAGATGCTTATGCAAAAGATGAGCAGTATGAACGCGCATACGAAATTTACAAGGTAGCATATAATGATTTTAAAGACGAACCGTCGTTTTTAGAAAAATATTGTTATTTCTTGATAGAAGAAGGAAAAAGAGACGAGGCACGTGATATTGTTAATCAATTAATTGCTTTAGAACCTACTGAGCAACAATGGATTGATCTGCTTTACACTCTTGAATAAAAGGAGGGATAGCAAAATGACTTCTTCCGTTCCGATTATAGATAAAAAAACTTTTGTTCGTTGGTTTCTGAAAAATTTCCAATTGAAAAGAAGAGAATGTGTTTGGATTTTAAATTACTTATTAAGTAATGATAACTTGTTGGAAAATATCCACTTTGTTGAAGAAGCCCATTATTGTCCTCGTGCAATCGTTATGTCATCTGTTGATTCAAATGGGGTACCGTTTCGTTTCTACAAAGGGAATATTATGACAAGTGATGCAGAGAAGTCTTTTCATGATTTACGATTACATCCAAATGAAAGCATGTATATCCAATTGAATTTTCCTAACATACCACCAAGTGGCCAGTATTTAGCTGTATTAGAGGAAAATCCTTATATGCCAAAATTTTTACACATTAGTGAAAAGGATCGACTCATTGCAGAAGAAATGTTAAATAATAGCTTGTTGGCTTTCCAAGAAGAAAAGCTGTTAAAAGAAATTGACGATGCATTAGATAAAGGGGATAAAGAAAGATTTTATTCGCTATCCAATTTACTCCAAGCATTAAAACAAACATCAAAAAACTTTTAATTTCTCCCATTCAGCCGTGGAAAATCGGCTGAATGGGAATTAAATTGTTTGGATAAGTTTGGATAATTCGATTAATATTATTTTAGTAAAACGAATACATACATAAAAGAGAGATAGTTTTTATTTTTAGATGATAATTTTTTATTATTTTTGGCAATAGTAAATATTGATATAGATGGAGGAGAAGCAATGTTTTTTAATGTAAATGATGTGCAACAGTTTCAAAGCCAAAAGGATTTTATCGATACGGCTCTCGTACCATTATTATCTCTAGATTTTGAAGAAGGAAAGATGAAGCAAAGTAGTTCGGCAGCAGAATTTTTAATGTCCCTTACTTCTTTTATTGAACAACAATTTAAAGGGCGTTTAATGCTAATCCCGCCATTTTCTTATACAGAGCAAACGAAAAGTGGGTTGAATGTTTCGTTATTAAAAGAGGAACTGAATCAAGCAGGTTTTAAACATGTCCTCTTTATTACAACAGACCATTCATGGACAAGCTTAAATGAGCAAATGGATATTCTATGGTTACCTTCAATTCCATTGGAATTTATGGATAGTGGGGTAAAAAAATCGGTGCTTGAAGAGCAACTTAAACAAGTCATCCCAATACTTTCTACCAAATGGTCTCAAAGTTAGTAAATTGTTTCATTAAATGTTCACAATCTTGTCGAATCTACTGAATGCATTATTGACCAACCTATTTTCTTGATATATCATAGATATGTCCTAGTATTACTATTTGTAAAAGTATGTCCGTTGGACTGACCTTTTAGTTAGAGGGGGGAAAAGGATGAGTAACAATCGAGTTTCAAGACGTCAATTTCTTAACTACACTTTAACTGGTGTTGGTGGATTTATGGCGGCGGGCATTTTAATGCCAATGGTACGTTTTGCAATTGATCCAGCGCTACAAACACATGCAGATGGTGATTTTGTACAAACAAGTACAAAAGTTGCAGATCTTACAGAAGAGCCAGTAAAAGTTGACTTTTCATATGAACAAGTTGATGCTTGGTACAAATCAGAGGTTACTGATACTGCTTGGGTGTATAAAGAAGGAGATAAAATTATCGCTCTTTCACCGGTGTGTAAACATTTAGGATGTACTGTAAACTGGAACAGTGATTCAGCACACCCAAATCAATTCTTCTGTGCATGTCACGGTGGACGTTATGAGAAAACTGGTAAAAATGTTCCGGGTACACCACCATTAGGTCCGTTGGACGAGTATGAAGTATCAGAAAAAGATGGCTTCTTATTGCTTGGGAAAAAAATGGCAAATACTTTAGTTTAATTAGTTAGGGGGTAGACAAGAGTGCTAAATAAAATTTATGATTGGGTCGATGAGCGACTAGATATTACTCCAATTTGGCGTGATATTGCCGACCACGAAGTGCCAGAGCACGTTAACCCTGCACATCACTTTTCAGCATTTGTATACTGTTTCGGCGGTTTAACATTCTTTGTTACTGTTATCCAGATCTTATCCGGTATGTTCTTAACAATGTACTATGTGCCAGACGTAGAAAATGCATGGAAATCAGTTTATTATTTACAAAACGAAGTAGCCTTTGGTGAAATTGTACGTGGTATGCACCACTGGGGAGCTTCATTAGTTATCGTAATGATGTTCTTACATACACTTCGTGTATTCTTCACAGGTTCTTATAAAAAACCTCGTGAGTTAAACTGGATTGTAGGCGTATTAATCTTCTGTGTAATGTTAGGTTTAGGTTTCACAGGATACTTATTACCTTGGGATATGAAAGCGCTATTCGCTACAAAAGTTGGTATCGAGATTGCAGCTTCTGTTCCGTTTATTGGTGAGCTGATTAAAGTTTTACTTGCAGGGGATGCAACAATAATTGGTGCACAAACGTTAACACGTTTCTTCGCTATTCATGTATTCTTCTTACCAGCAGCATTATTTGCATTGCTTGCAGCACACTTTATCATGATTCGTCGTCAAGGTATTTCAGGACCTCTATGATTTAGTTCATTTGAAAGGTCTATGATTTTTTAAAGGAGGGGACACTATGCATCGCGGAAAAGGGATGAAATTCGTAGGTGACTCGCGCGTTAAAGCTAATAACCGTATGGTCAATATGCCTAAAGATTATTCCGAATATCCAGGTAAAACTGAAGCGTTCTGGCCTGATTTCTTATTAAAAGAATGGATGGTTGGTGCCGTTTTCTTAATTGGATATTTATTATTAACTGTCGCACACCCTTCACCACTTGAAGGTCCGGCAGATCCAACTAACGCTTCATATATTCCATTACCAGACTGGTATTTCTTATTCTTATACCAATTATTAAAATATACTTATGCTTCTGGTCCTTACAATATTGTTGGAGCAATTATTATTCCTGGTTTAACTATTGGCGCGTTATTATTAATGCCGTTCTTAGACAAAGGTCCTGAACGTCGACCATCTAAACGTCCATTGCCAACAGCATTTATGTTATTAGCGCTTGCTTCAATGGTTTACTTAACTTGGGAATCTGTAGTTAACCATGACTGGGAAGCTGCAGCAAAACAAGGTGAAATTAAAGAAGAAGTAGATATCGAAATCGATGAAACTGCAGAAGGTTACTTAATCTTCACTGGTGAACAAGGTAAATCTTGTATCGCTTGTCACGGAGCTGACATGCAAGGTGGAGGAGCTGCGCCTCCTTTAGTAGGTAACGAATTAACTGCTGAAGAAGTTGCAGAAGTAATTAAAAATGGTCGTGGTGCAATGCCAGCTGGTCAATTTGCAGGTACGGATGAAGAACTTCAAGTTTTAGCTGAATTTATCGCAAGCTTAAAAGCTGAAGAATAATATTTGTATTTATAAAGAGAGTCGGGAAACTGACTCTCTTCTCTTTTATCTTTTTTACATATAAGCTTCCATGAAAAAAATACATAAAATTTGTCAGACAAAAGGGGATAAGGTATGAAGTCATTGTTAACGCAAGCTTGGTTTCTATTAACTCATCGCTCATTTTTAACATTATTATTCTTTATAAACCTTTTTGGAACAATTTACGGTTATATATGGTATGGGTGGCAATTATCTGTAACGGAGCCTCAATTTTTAATATTTGTACCAGATAGTCCAACAGCGAGTTTATTTTTTTGTATAGCAATCATTGGATGGATTTTTGGAAAACATTTTAAATTAATTGAAGCATTAGCACTCATTACGTTAGTGAAATATGGAGTTTGGGCAGTGGTCATGAATTTACTAACTTTAGGAGAAACGGGATCCATCGGTTTAGCTGGTTGGATGCTTGTTGTTTCCCATGGTTTAATGGCTGTTGAAGGATTACTGTATATGGCGAAATATCGTTTTACGATGATTCATATTGCAATAGCTGCTATTTGGACATTGCATAATGACGTAATTGACTATGTATATGGGCAAATGCCGATTTATCGAATATTAGAACAATATTCAAATCATATTGGCTATTTTACTTTTTGGTTATCTATTGTCTGCATTATCATTGCTTATTCTGTATATAATAAGCGTGAATATTTGCATAAGTTATAGTAAATCATTAAAATTATAAATATAGTAAGTTAAAGAAAGGACGAGGGTAATTGACAACAGGGATGTATATAATTTACTTTCTGATTATATTAATTTTACCAATTTATGCACAAATTAAAGTAAAAAACGCCTATAGAAAGTTTTCTCAAGTACCTGCAACGAAAGGTATGACTGGTGCACAGGTTGCTCGTATGATTTTAGACCATCATGGATTATTTGATGTACGGGTAGTACCAACGCAAGGTGTTTTGGCAGACCATTATAACCCGGCGACAAAAACGGTTGCCCTTTCTGAAGATAATTACTACAATTCATCAATCGCAGGAACAGCAGTTGCAGCCCATGAAGTTGGACACGCAATTCAACATAAGGAAGCCTATTCTTTCCTGACTTTACGCTCAAAACTTGTACCAGTAGCAAATATTTCTTCTAATGCATCATGGATTTTTGTTATGATCGGTATTTTTGCTGCAAGTACAAATATGTTGTTGTTAGGTATTGTGTTATTAGCAGCAGGTGTATTATTCCAAATTGTTACTTTACCTGTTGAATTTGATGCTTCTAGACGAGCAATGAATGAAGTGGTTTCACTAGGAATCATTTCAAACAATGAAGAACGTAGTGCGAAAAAAGTATTAAGTGCAGCTGCCATGACATATGTTGCTGCAGCAGCAGTTGCAGTACTTGAGTTACTTCGTTTAGTGTTAATATATACAAACATGAAATCAGAAGATTAAATATAACTTTAATCCAAAATGTAACCGACCTATTATAGGTCGGTTTTTTTATTTATTTTACAAAATATTTTATAACAAATAATATCTATAGACCTAGATTAATAGAATATAGAAATCGTTGGATGTTATGAAAGCGCAACCAAGTGCTTTGCATAAAGGAAAATAAAGGGGGGAGAACAATGAAAATTAGTGGGACGAAAATGATTTTGTTTGGGTTTATAACATTTATTGTTATTATCGGGTTAGCTTATTGGGCAGGGGTGTTATCAAAACAAATTGTAGAGGATGGTAAAGAAGAGGAAAGTGGATTTATTATTGACTCTTCAGATGATAAAGAAAGCAGTGGAAGGGATCCGGGTCAGCCGAATATTAAAGTTAGTTACGCAGAGGATGAATGGCTGACTCATGGGGGTGATTATTACAATCGCCGTTTTTCACAATTAGATCAAATTAATCTTGAAACAATTGGAAATTTAAAGCCTGAATGGGTAACAAGTCTTGGAGCAAGTCTTGATATGAAATATTCAGGTGAAGCAACACCTATCGTAATCGATGGTGTAATGTACATTGCGACGGCAGAAAATGATATTTTAGCCCTTGATGCTAAAACGGGTGGGAAAATTTGGGAATATCGCCCTGAAATTGAACAGAAATTAGACACGGTTTGTTGTGGTTGGACGACTCGGGGAGTAGCTGTAGCAGATGGAAAAGTTTATGCTGGCCTATTAGATGCTAGATTAATAGCTTTAGACCAAAAAACTGGAGAACTTCTTTGGGAGACAGAAGTAGCTGACTGGGAAGAAGGATATACGATTACAAGTGCACCTCTATATTACAACGGCAAAATTTATACAGGTGTTGCTGGTGGGGAATATGGAATTCGTGGACGGATAATGGCCTATGATGCAGAATATGGCCACGAAGTTTGGAGATGGTATTCCATTCCTTCACCATATGAAGAAAATGGTGATACATGGCCAGACGATGAAGATAAAAACTGGCTACATGGTGGAGCACCAATATGGAATACACCAGCAGTGGATCCTGAACTTGGCTATATTTACTTTGTAACCGGAAATACATCACCAGACTTAGATGGAAGTAAAAGGGAAGGAGATAATTTATACGCCAATTCGATTATTGCATTAAATGCAGAAACAGGAGAATACATTTGGCATTTTCAACAAGTCCATCATGATATATGGGATTTAGATCCCACGAACCCGGTTATTTTATTTGATGTAGAAATCAATGGTGAAAAGAGAAAAGCATTAGGTGAAGCTGGGAAAACAGGATGGATTTACTTCTTAGATCGAACAGATGGAACACCATTAATTGGAATTGAAGAAAAGGAAGTACCCCAGTTGGCGGAACAAAAAACATCACCGACACAGCCATTCCCGATTGGAGACTCTTTCGTTCCACAGGAAGTAACGGAGGAAGATGTAGAAAGGGATTTAGCTGATGATTTCGAAGGGAAAATTGGATCCATTTTCACACCGTTCTGGGATGAACCAGTAACGTTAAAACCTTCAGCATTTGGTGGTGCCAATTGGCCACCTTCAGCTTATTCACCTGAAACGGAATATTTTTATGTTTTAGGAACGGATGGATATATTGCTTTATCAAGAATGGATGAAGATATATACGAAGAGGGTGGTATGTACATTGGCAGTATTATGGTACCTGTTTCAGATGCTCCGCAAAGAGGTACCGTTACGGCAATGGATGTAAAAACAAATAAAATTGCTTGGCAAGTTGTTTGGGATGACAATGCCTATTCTGGAGTGCTTGCAACAGCAGGTGATCTCATTTTTGTTGGACATAATGACGGTCGACTCATTGCCTACAATGCTAAAACTGGAGAAGAAGTATGGAGCTATAAAATGGATGCAGGGGCAAATGCACCTTCAGTCACATATGAAATTGATGGGGAACAATATTTATCCATTTTTGCGGCAGGAAACTCATTAGCCGGTTCTGTTCACGGTGATAAAGTATATACGTTTAAAATAGATGGAAAATGGAACGGAACGCCGATTGATGCTTCTGAAAAAAGTTCTGGTGAGAAAGTTGTAACGACGGAACAACCTAAAGAAACAGAACAATCCGATACAACAGGTGATACAACAGATCCTTATGAATTAGGCCTTTCAGTATATGAAGGAAATTGTTTATCTTGCCATGGGAATATGGGGGAAAATGGCCATAATGGTCCGAACTTACAACTAAGTGAGTTTGCCGAAAACTATGAAAATGTAGTGGAAAAGGTTAAAAATGGAGGAGAGGTAATGCCTGCTTTTGGAGAAAATTTAACTGAAGAAGAAATTGAAGCAGTAGCTAAATATGTAAATGAAGTATTAACAAAAGCAGACGAATAAAAAATAAATGGGGTGGCTAGTATGACAGCCATCCCACTTTTCGTTGAGCTTGTAGTGATACGTTTAATCATCTATTTTAAAACCTTCACCCGTTACATCTCTAACATCAATAATTGAAACAAAGGCATTCGGATCAATACTTCGTACAATGGATTTTAGGCGCACAATTTCTCTTGTCGCAACGATACAATACAGCACATCTTTCGATTGTTTTGTATAATGACCGTATCCGTGAAACACTGTAATCCCTCTTTCCATTTTTTCAGAAATGAAGTTGGCAATTTCCTCTGGATGGTTTGATATGATTAATGCGGCCTTTGCTGAATAAGCTCCTTCTTGTACCATATCAATCACCCTTGCTCCGACATACACAGCGACTAATGTGTACATCATAGAGCGAGCATCTAAGAAAGTAGCCCAAGATGCAAGAATTACAAAGGCGTCAAATAGGAACATCGTACGGCCCATGCTCCATCCTAGATACTTGTTGGCAATTCGTGCAATGATGTCTACTCCTCCTGTAGTACCACCACATCGGAAGATAATTCCTAAACCTATACCGACAAAAACACCGGCAAATAAAGAAGCTAATAATAAATCATCCTGTAAATTTAGTTTAAACTGATATACTTGAAACAGTCTTAAAAAGATGGAAACAGCTACGGTACCAATAATTGTATAAATAAATTCGATTCTGCGGAACAATTTCCATCCTATTATAAACATTGGTATATTTAGAATTAAGTTCATAATTGCTGGATCCAAATTTAAAGTGAAGTATAATATTAACGTAATTCCACTAAATCCGCCTTCACCAAGCTCATTTTGCATATTAAAATGGACAAAACCAAAACTATAAATGGCTGCACCAATTATAATTCCGATAATGTTTCGAATATTTAACCCTTTCAAATGTAAACCTCCTACTGTAAGCCAAATAAATTTTCATTTCTAGTAACATGCTGTACGATGTATTTGCATGAACTTGCAAAAGTGGTACACCCTTCAATATTGTGAATGAAAAATTAAAAAGGTGTAATATAGTTTCTACAAGAAAAGCATGATTGGATAACGACCAATAAGTGTGATAAATGAATTTTCCACTGATTGATAGTTTCACCTTATTATGTTGTATTTTTCATCTTTTGACAACCGAGCCTTAAATTATTTACGATGTTAGTAGGAGCGTGTTATGATGACGAGTGAGCTTTCTTTGCAACAATTACAGAAAAAAGTAGATGATTACATAAGTCAATTTAAGGAAGGATATTTTCCTCCCTTTGAAATGATAGCAAGATTAACAGAAGAGTTAGGCGAATTATCGCGAGAAGTTCAAGATGTTTATGGTCATAAAAAGAAAAAGAGTACTGAATCAAAAAATAGTATTGAAGAAGAATTAGGAGACTTTTTCTTTGTATTAGTATGTTTTGCAAACGCACAAGGTATCCAATTAGATGATGCGTTATTAAAAGTATTACATAAATTTGAAACGAGAGATAAAGATCGTTGGACACGAAAGGAAGAGTAACAATGACGATTCGAGTAGCAATTGCTGGAGCAAGAGGAAAAATGGGCTCAGAAGCAGTGAAGACCGTATATAAACGGGATGGGCTAGAACTAGTGGCTGCCTTAGATTATAAACATGTTGGAGAGAGTTTATCTGAACTAGAAATCTTCCCTCCAAATTTGGATGTTCCGATATATACAAACTTAACTCAATTAATCAGTGAAACAATGCCAGATGTATTAATTGATTTAACAAATCCGGACTCTGTGTATGAACATACAAAAGAAGCAATGTTACATAATGTACGAACGGTTGTTGGTACGACAGGCTTTACTGATGAACAATTGGAGGAATTAACAAGCTTAGCGAAAACGAACAAAGTTGGCTGTATTATTGCTCCTAATTTTGCTATCGGTGCTGTTTTAATGATGAAATTTGCAAAGGAAGCAGCAAAATACTTACCCCATGTTGAAATTATTGAATTACACCATGACCGAAAACTCGACGCGCCTTCAGGGACAGGTAAGAAAACAGCTCAAATGATTTCGGAAGTACGAGAGGCTAGAAGACAGGGGCACGAATTCGAAACTGAAACGATGCCTGGTGCAAGAGGTGCAGATTTTGAAGGGATGAGAATTCACTCTGTTCGTTTACCTGGATTAGTTGCCCATCAAGAAGTACTATTTGGTGGAGAAGGGCAAATGCTGACGATCCGTCATGATTCGTATAACCGGGAATCATTCATGGGTGGAGTCGTTTATTGTGTTGAAACTGTGATGACGTTAGAAGAATTAGTTTATGGATTAGAAAACATCCTATAGAATGGAGATTTGAAATGAAAATTGCCCTTATTGCGCACGATCGAAAAAAAGATAGTCTAGTTGAGTTTGCTATTGCATATAAAGAGATATTACAACATCATGACCTTTTTGCAACTGGGACAACGGGACAGCGAATTCATGATGAAGTTGGTTTAAAAGTGACAAGATTTCGTTCAGGTCCATTAGGAGGCGATCAACAAATTGGTGCGATGATTGCTAATAATGATATGGATATGGTATTTTTTTTCCGAGATCCTTTAACTGCACAGCCCCATGAACCAGATGTGACGGCTCTTGTACGTTTATGTGATGTTTACCACATTCCGTTAGCAACGAATATGGGAACAGCTGAAATTTTACTAAAAGGATTACAAGAAGGCTTTGTAGATTGGCGATTAATTCAAGAGAGACGTAAATAAATTCATATTAAGTTACTGATTCTAAAATTTATCTTTAAAATGGTTGTTAATTAGCTGAATATATAGTGAACTTCTGGCGGATGCGACTCTATGTTTATGAAACGAACAATGATGCGCATTAATGAATCTACTCATATTTGATTAATTAATTTGTTTTAGATTAAAGTAATTAAATATTTTGGTTAGAGAGGATGAACGTCGGATGAGAAAATTAAAAATTGGTATTACATGTTATCCAACAGTTGGAGGTTCGGGTGTACTTGCAACAGAACTAGGTAAAATGCTTGCAGAAAGAGGTCATGAAATTCATTTCATTACTTCCAGTGTGCCATTTCGACTGAAGAAAATTTATCCGAACGTATTTTTCCATGAGGTAGAAGTGAGTAATTATTCAGTATTTCAATATTCTCCATATGACATAGCTTTAGCGAGTAAAATGGCCGATGTTATAAAAGAGGAAAAGTTAGATGTATTGCACGTTCATTATGCGATACCCCATGCCGTATGTGCAGTTCTAGCCCGTGAAATGAGCGGTGAAAATATAGGAATTGTAACAACATTACATGGAACTGACATTTCTGTTTTAGGTCAAGATTCGACCATGGCACAAGCGATTCGATACGGTATTAATAAATCCGACATTGTAACGGCTGTTTCAAATTCGTTAAAAGAACAAACTTATGAATTAATTGATTCGACAAAAGAAATTGAAACTGTTTATAATTTTGTCGATGAATCGGTATTTAAACCTATTGATTCAAGTCATTTAAAAGAACAATTTGGCATTCGGCCAGATGAACGGGTTATGATACATGTATCTAACTTCCGGAAAATTAAAAACTTACCAGATATCGTCAATGTATTTTATAAAGTACGTGAACAAATGCCTGCAAAGTTACTTCTTGTTGGTGATGGACCGGAAAAACAACGGGTGATGGATTTAGTGAAGTTATCACCTTATAAACAAGATGTTTTATTTTTAGGAAAACAAGAAAATGTTGCAGAGTTATTTGGTATTAGTGATTTAAAATTATTAATGTCTGAAAAAGAATCCTTTGGTTTAGTTCTTTTAGAAGCAATGGCTTGTGGTGTACCTGGTATTGGCACGAATATTGGTGGAATTCCAGAAGTAATCGACCATGGAGAAAATGGTTACCTTGTAGAACTAGGGGACGTTCACCAAGCTGCCCAGTATGCAATCGAGTTATTACAAGACGAAGAAGAGCTGATTAAGTTCCGTCAAGCAGCAATTAATACGGTACAAACAAAATTTTTAGCTAAACCGATTATTGATCATTATGAACAATTATATGAACGATTGGTGGCACTAAGAGTATGAAAAAAAGTGAGGAATGGCTTGTTGCTTTAAAGGTCATTGACAAAATTGAGAAGGCTGGATTTGATGCGGTCATTGTAGGTGGAGCCGTACGAGACTACTTACTAAATAAAAGTGTTAATGATGTAGATGTGGCAACAAGTGCATTACCTTCTGAAGTAAAGGAAATTTTTTCATCTACCGTTGATGTTGGAATTGATCATGGTACGGTTTTAGTTCTAGATGAAGGGCAACCTGTTGAAGTAACTACATTTCGTACTGAAGGTACATACACAGACTACAGAAGACCAGAAGAAGTAACATTTGTACGTACTTTACAAGAGGATCTCGAACGACGCGACTTTACCATTAATGCAATGGCCATATTAAAAAATGGTACGATTATTGATTTATTCGGCGGTCAAGAGGATATTGAAAAGAAAGTTATTCGAGCAGTAGGAGATCCGAATGTACGATTTCGAGAAGATGCTTTGAGAATGTTAAGAGCGATTCGATTTAGCGCTCAACTCGGATTTACGATTGAGGAAAAAACATTAAAAGCAATTCAAATTGATAGTGATTTAATTGATTTTATTGCCAAAGAACGAATTACAATGGAAATGGCAAAAATATGGAAAAGTGACTATGTATATGAAGGATTAAAATGGCTCGTTGTAAGTAAATTAGCCCACTATTTAGTTGGAAATTTTAAAAATCAACTGAAAAGTTGGAAGGAATTTCGATCGAATAAGCCGGAAGTTGGTTGGGCTTATTTGTGTTTGTTAAATCGAAAGGACATTCAACATATTTTTGATTTTTACCGATTGTCGAAAAAAGAAAAAACATTTATTCGAGATGTTTTAAATTTATATGACGCATTGTTACAAAAGTGGACATTAATGGATTATTTTTCAAATGAACTATTAGTTTTAGAAACTGCCTACGATTTCGCTATATGGCAACATCATTCCGTTCCCTTTTCAAAAGAGGATATTGCAAAAGTAAAAGAAAACTTGCCAATTCAAAAAGTGGATGAACTGGCAATCAACGGAAACCATCTTATCAATTGGACCGATAAAAAAAGAGGACCATGGATTAAAGTGGCACTTGATGCAGCACTAATAGCGGTTTTAAATAGATATGTGGAAAATGAAGAAGAGAAACTGAAGGAATGGTTCTTAAATGACTTTATCGATGAAAGATGAAATATTAAAACGTTTTTTATCTGCTAATGGTGAGCCCATTAGTGGGCAACGATTAGCAGATGATTTAGGTATTTCTCGAACGGCAATATGGAAACATTTACAGACGTTACAAGAGGAAGGCTATACATTTGAAACGATAAAGAAAAAGGGATACGTTTTAATGACAAAGCCAGACAAAGTGGAAGCACCAAGAGTAACAGCGTTTTTAAAGACTGAACGCTTCGGTCAAACCATTCATTATTTAGAAGAATGTACGTCAACCCAAACAATTGCCTATGAATTAGCGCGGAATGGGGCAAAGGATGGAACATTAGTAATCGCAGAGACGCAAACAATGGGGAAAGGGCGAATGAGCCGTCCTTGGGAGTCGACGAAAGGAAAAGGGATTTGGATGACGATTATTATTCGTCCAGATATTTTACCTCATCAAGCTCCCCAGTTTACATTGGTGGCTGCAGTTTCCATTGTCAATGCGATGAAATCCCTTTGTCATCAATTTAGTCCTTATATTAAATGGCCAAATGATATTTTAATCAATGGACGTAAATGTACAGGAATATTAACGGAAATGATTGCTGAAATGGATCGAGTTCAATGCCTTTTAATAGGGATGGGCATTAATGTAAATCAAGAACTTTCTGATTTTCCGGAGGAGCTTCATCCAATCGCCACATCTTTGAGAATTGAAGAAAAGAAACCTTTGAACCGGGCTGAACTTGTTGGAACTATATTAAATTATTTAGAGAAGTATTGTGACCTTTATGTGAAAGATGGATTTGCCCCAATTAAACTATTATGGGAAGAAGCTTCTGGAACAATCGGTAAAAGAATTAGAGCAACAACGTTAACAGAAGTTATTGAAGGTAAAGCGATTGGTATTACGGAATCGGGTGTATTAGAAATTCAATTGGATAACGGGGAAATTAAAAACGTTTATTCAGCAGACATTGAATTAAAATAACCTTTTTAAAGAGAATGTTTTCCTTCTCCATAAAAAATTTTACCCTTATTTGTAGTGGATTACTTCAACTATGAATGAGGGTTTTATTTTTCTTACAAATGGAATTTTTGCTATACCTTTTCGTCAAAACTTGTTATAGTAGCGGTAAGGACAGTATCGATATAGAACTGTACCTTAAAACATGTTTAAATACTAAAAAAGATCTGCCTTGATCTGGAAAGACAGGGACGGAAGAAAACAATGCGTTGAATTATTGAATTATACTGATTTAGGTATAAATTCACACAAATCAGTATAAAAAATGCATCTGAAGTAGATGTATTTGATCGATAACGCTATCCTTCTGTCCATTTTTAGACAGAAGGATATTTTTATGTTGATAAAAGATTCGTTGACTCAATTATCAGCATAAGAAAAACATCGTATCGTCATTAATGGCGTTCAAAAGTGTTTTTCGACTTGTTTTCTTCTTTTAAAAAAGGAGGAGAAAAAGTAATGAAAAGTACAAATGATTTTTTGAAGATGAAGTCACAAGGTGAAAAAATTGTGATGATTACGGCGTATGACTACCCATCTGCCAAATTTTCAGAAGAAGCTGAAGTCGATATGATTTTAGTTGGTGACTCTTTAGGGATGGTTGTTCTCGGTTATGATTCTACCATTCCTGTGACAGTGGAAGATATGATTCATCATGCAAAGGCGGTGCGACGAGGTGCTCCAAATACCTTTGTTGTAGTCGATATGCCCTTTGGTTCTTACCATGGTGATGTAAATGAAACGTTAAAAACAGCCGTGAGAATGATGCAAGAAACGGGAGCAGATGCATTAAAGCTAGAGGGCGCTGGTGACGTAGCCAAAGCTATTGGGAAATTAACAAGTGTAGGGATACCAGTAGTTGCCCATTTAGGATTGCAACCTCAACTTGTAGGCGTACTTGGCGGCTATAAAGTACAAGGGAAATCAGCGGAACAGGCGTTAAAATTAATGAAAGAAGCGAAAGAATGCGAGGCTGCTGGTGCATGTGCGGTTGTTCTTGAATGTATCCCTTATCAATTAACAGAGGAAGTTTCAAAGGAATTAAGCATTCCTACGATTGGTATTGGAGCAGGTCCAACTGCTGACGGTCAAGTGCTCGTTCATCATGATTTATTATGTTATGGAAAACATCATATTCCTAAATTTGTTGAAAGTTTTGCCTTCGTAGGAGATGAAGTCGAAAAAGGAATAAAAGGCTATAAAAAAGCTGTAAAAGAAGGTTCGTTTCCGACCGTTGCCCATAGTTTTACGATGAAGGAAGAAGAATTATCGCAAATTTATGGGGGCGTCAAGTAATGGAAGTTGTAACGAAAATTGTCCAGTTAAAATCCATTGTGAGTCGGGTAAAAGGGGAAGGAAAAACGATTGGTCTTGTACCAACAATGGGTTACTTGCATGAAGGCCATCTAACTTTGGCAAAAGAAGCTAGAAAAGAAAATGATTTTGTCGTTATGAGCATTTTTGTTAATCCAACCCAATTTGGTCCAAACGAAGATTTTCTATCTTATCCTAGAGATTTAGAACGCGATAAAAGATTAGCAGAGTCAGCTAGTGTGGATGTCATTTTTGCTCCGTCGGTAGAAGAAATGTATCCGACAAATGGAGGGATTTCTATCCATGCTGGTAGACAATCGGAAATTTTATGTGGAGCATCCCGACCAGGGCATTTTGATGGTGTACTGCAAGTTGTAACGAAGTTGTTCCATTTAGCAGAACCAAATCGAGCATACTTTGGACAAAAGGATGCCCAACAAGTCGCGATCGTTCAAACGTTAGTAAGGGATTATAATTTTCCTTTAGAAATTCGGACTGTTCCAATTGTAAGGGAAGAAGACGGATTGGCAAAATCTTCTCGTAATGTTTATTTATCAAAATTAGAGAGAGAAGAAGCACCAGCTATTTATGAAGCATTGCAAATAGCAAAAGAAACATTTCTTTCTTCTTATCATGTGAAAATGGCCTTAGATGAAGCTAAAGCATACATTTTAAGTAAAACAACCGGGGAAATCGATTACTTAGAGCTATTATCTTATCCAGATTTACAGCCAGTTACTGAAGACACAAAGCAGTTTTTACTAGCTACAGCTGTCTATATTGGTAAAACAAGACTCATTGACAATATTATTTTTTCTATAGAAGGGGAAACAGCAAATGTTTAGAATGATGATGAATAGTAAAATCCATCGGGCACAAGTAACACAAGCAGATTTGAATTATGTCGGCTCTATTACAATTGACGAGGACATTCTTGATGCGGTTGGCATGCTTCCAAATGAAAAGGTTCATGTAGTGAATAATAATAACGGAGCCCGTTTTGAAACTTATATTATTGCAGGAGAGCGTGGAAGCGGGGTTATTTGCGTGAACGGAGCAGCCGCAAGACTCGTTCAAAAGGGTGATATTGTCATTATCATTTCTTATGTTTTTGTGACAGATGAAGAAGCAAAGGATCACCAGCCAACAGTGGCGATTATGGGCGATAATAATACGATAAAAGAAATGATTTCCTATGAACCAGAAGCGACAATAAAATAAAATTTTACTTGTTATTCTCTTTAATACCATATAATATATATAGAAGGTGCCAAACCTAGTAAAGTATATACTTTACAACCAAAGTACTCATTACGACACGGATTTGTCGGAGTACTTTGTTTTTATGAGCAGGGAGATGAGCCCCTGCTCTTTTTCATTTCCAATAAAAGATAAAAATGAACAATTTGTCTCAAAGGTCCATGTGACTTTTGAGATTTTTTTCGTTTCTGTATTACAATAACATGACCGGTTGACAGTACATATGATAAAATTCGCTTATAATTATTTAAATTGTGAGTTGAGAAAATGATGGAAAGTCAGAAATATGCAATTGTTGATATCGAGACAACTGGACATTCCCAAGCAAATGGGGACCGAATGATTCAAATAGCAATTGTCATTATGAAAGATTGGTGTATTGAGAAGACTTTTACATCATTCATTCATCCTGGGAAGTCAATCCCACTATTTATTCAAGATTTAACAAACATAACAGATGATGACGTAAAAGATGCATTACCTTTTGAGGCTCATGCAGATACGATATATGAATTGATACAAGATGCTATTTTTGTTGCCCATAATACCGATTTTGATCTTTCCTTTTTACAAGGGGAGTTTAAACGAGTCGGATTGCCGAAATGGAATGGAAAGAAAATTGATACGGTTGAGCTGGCAAAAATTTTATTTCCCTCGGCTTTAAGCTACAAACTAGGAGATTTAGCAGCAGAATTAAATATTCCTTTAACTAATGCACATCGGGCAGATGATGATGCTAAGGCATGTGCCTTTCTGTTAAAAACATGTTGGGAAGAACTTTTAGTTTTGCCTCTTTCGACTTTAGAACAAATGCATAAAAAGTCCTTTCGATTAAAATCGAATTTATCCCAATTGTTTTTTGAAGCATTGCAAATCCGTCGAAGTACTGTCTCGAACGAAGATGACTTTATTTATTATAAAAAATTGGCTTTAAAGAAACCGTACGCCACTAATAAGAAGATACGCCATCAAATTGATTTTCCTGCCACGAGCGCGGAAAAAAGTACATTATTTAAAAAAGCGCTGTCGCATTTTGAAGAACGACCGAAACAATATCAAATGATGGATATCATTTGGGAACATTTAAATAACAAATCTGAAGTGATGATTGAAGCATCAACAGGTATTGGGAAAACGATTGGTTATTTAATTCCTTCAATCATCTATGCTAAACAAAACAATCGAAAAGTATGTATTAGTACGTACACGACCTACTTACTTGAACAATTATTAAGTAGTGAAATTCCAAAGGTAGAAAAAATTCTAGGCTGTCCAATTAACGTAACGTTATTAAAGGGGCGGAGAAATTATGTAGATGTTGTTGTGTTTGAACAATTAATGAAAAGTAATGATTTATCTTACGACGAAACATTAACAACCCTTCAAGTACTTGTATGGTTATCAAAGACCGAAACAGGAGATTTATCCGAATTAAATTGTTCCGGTGGAGGTCAACTGTTCATCGATAAAATTCGTAAAAATGCAGAATATGGAAAGAAAAAACAGCTTTTTGATTATTATGATCGAGCGATTCAAGAAAGCGAACATGCAGATTTAATTATTACAAACCATTCGATGTTATTAGCAGATCTTGTACGTCATGAACCAGTTTTTAATCAAATTGATGCTTGGATAATCGATGAAGCCCATCAATTTGTGCAAGCTGCTATACAACGGGATCAAGCAATCTTTTCCTATACGAATTGGAAATATTTATTTGGTCAAATCGGTTATGCTTCTGATCATCAGTTATTTTCTATCTTTCAAAAAATTGCATTGAAAAAACAAAGGGTTCCGTTAACTTATTTCCAACAATTAGAGAAGAAATTTATGCAGATGGTTGAATTATTTGATAAAACAATACAAGAAATTCTATATCATATGCAAAAAACGTCATTACCTTCCAAGTTTGAATCAAAACAAATTGCCTTTGTACACAATGTCTTAACAAATCGTGAAACGATGAATAACTTTTCGATTGCCTTGCAAGGTTGGGTTGATTTAGCTGAGCAAATATCTGTCATGTTCAAAAAGGATATCGAACAAATTGCTCCAGAACATCAATTAATATTAGAGCAGTGGGACTTTTTCGTTCGCGAATATAAAATGAAGGCAACGGAATGGGATGAAATTTTCCTACAAACTGATAACGATTATACGGCTTGGATTGAAATTGATCGAAGAAATTTACCTGGTAGTATTCGTGTGCTCAAAAAACCTATTAGTATAACTGCAACCATTCAACAATTATTTGAGTCTATACGAAAGACTTCTGCTGTTATTTGGACTTCTGGAACTTTAACTGTTCCAAAAAACGAACGTTTTATTGCGAATCAATTAGGAATTGATGAAAGGGTACCAATGATCGTTTTGCAGGCACCAGCCTCTTATTATAAAGGGGCAAAAGCATATGTTGTAAACGATATGCCAGATATTCAATCGGTGTCCCAAACGGATTATATTGAATCGGTAGCTCTAGCTATTACGAGAATTGTCCGAGCTACAGAAGGAAGATGTTTTGTTCTTTTCACATCACAAGATATGTTAAAAAAGACGGTAGAGCTAATTCAAGAAAGTGAATTGCTCTATGACTATATGCTGTTTGCCCAAGGCGTAACAAGTGGTAGCCGTATGCGCTTATTAAAGTCGTTCCAAAAGTTCAGCCATTCGGTGTTATTTGGAACAAATAGCTTTTGGGAAGGTGTAGATGTTCCAGGGGATGGTCTATCGTCCGTTGTTATTGTCCGCTTACCTTTTTCAGCACCAGAGGAACCAACTTTTAAAGCGAAATCGATTAGTCTACAACAACAAGGTCGAAATGCTTTTACTGAATTATCATTGCCGGAAGCGATATTACGATTTAAACAAGGTTTCGGTAGATTAATAAGAGCGTCGCAAGATAAGGGCGTATTTGTTGTGTTAGATAGAAGAATTGACACAAAATCGTATGGAGTAGAATTTTTACGTGCATTACCGCAAATTTCTGTTAATAAACTACCTCTACAAGATATGGTTTTAGAGATAGAACATTGGTATAATAACAAAGATGGGAAAAGAAAGCAGGTTGACAAAAATGAATAATAAAACTGTACAAATTTCGAAGGTGATCCGATGAAGAACTGGATAATTTTCATTTCCGTTTTTATTCTATCTTTGGCACTTGTCATTTCGGTTCTCGTAATTTGGAAATCTGATGCACCATTTGATGAAATTGAAACGAAAGCAGAAGAATTGGCATTATCTTCTGACTCACTAGCTGCTGTATCGGACTCATATGTTTATAATGGTAATAAACCATACGTTACCGTATTCGGTGAAGATAAGGACGGTAACAAAAAGGCACTATTTGTTCCAATCAATTTAGAAGAGAAAGCAATTCAGGAAGTAAATTTAAAAGATGGTATTACTGAAAAGCAAGCGTTGTCTGTTTTAAGTAAAGAAGAGGAAGTAAAAGAAATCCTTCATACAAAATTGGGCTATGAAGAAGTTGGTCCAGTTTGGGAAATTACTTATAAAAACAACTCAGACAAACTGAACTATGTCTACATTTTATTTGAAGACGGACAATGGTGGAAACGTATTTTGAACTTGTAGAGGAGAAGATTTTTGATGAAAGAATTATTAGCCAATCGTGTAAAAACTTTAACACCATCAGCAACTTTAGCGATTACGGCAAAGGCAAAAGAATTAAAAGCACAAGGAATTGATGTAATTGGGTTAGGAGCAGGAGAACCTGACTTTAATACACCAAAGAATATTCTGGATGCCGCTGCAAAATCGATGTATGACGGACATACGAAATATACTCCAGCTGGTGGACTTCCTGCGTTAAAACAAGCAATCATTGAAAAATTAGCACGAGACAACAATTTAGAATACAAACCGAATGAGATTCTTGTTGGTGTTGGGGCAAAACATGTTCTTTATACTTTATTCCAAGTCATCTTGAATGAAGGCGATGAAGTCATTATTCCAATTCCATATTGGGTATCTTATCCTGAACAAGTGAAATTAGCGGGTGGAGTACCGGTTTACGTTGAAAGTACTAGTGAACAAAATTATAAAATTACAGCATCTCAATTACGTGAAGCAATAACTGACAAAACAAAAGCCGTCATCATTAATTCACCAAGCAATCCTTCTGGTATGGTTTATACTCGTGAAGAATTAGCACAATTAGCTGCAGTTGCAGTGGAAAAAGATATTATAATCGTATCGGATGAAATTTATGAAAAACTTCTATACAATGGACTTGAACATTTTTCAATTGCCCAACTTTCTGAGGAAGTGAAGTCACGCACGATTGTCATCAATGGGGTAGCGAAATCCCATTCTATGACTGGGTGGAGAATTGGATATGCTGCTGGAAATGCTCAAATTATTAATTCGATGGCTGATTTGGCATCCCATTCAACATCGAATCCAACTACTACTTCTCAATATGCAACAATTGAGGCTTATAATGGCTCACAAGATTCCGTTGAAGAAATGAGAAAAGCATTTGAAACACGATTAGAAACAATCTATCCGAAATTAAATGCGATTCCTGGTTTCCGTGTAGTGAAGCCCCAAGGTGCATTTTACTTCTTACCAGATGTAGCAAAAGCAGCTGAAAAAACTGGATACGGGTCCGTAGATGAATTCGCGACTGCACTTCTAACTGAAGCGAATGTTGCCGTAGTACCTGGTTCAGGTTTCGGCGTACCAACAACTGTACGTTTAAGTTATGCAACTTCTTTAGAGTTACTTGAAGAAGCAGTTCGACGTATCGATCATTTCGTAAAATCAAAATGGCAAGACTAATTTTGTAAACAAGTTGGAAGTACGAAACGACAATTTGATAAAATTAGTCCTTTGTGGAGGAACAATATGAAGAAAATTATGATTCAAGACATGCCAAATCATATTGGCGAAACTGTAAAATTAGGCGTTTGGTTATCGAACAAACGTTCAAGTGGAAAAATTGCCTTTCTACAATTACGTGACGGCTCAGGCTTTGTTCAAGGAGTTATCGTAAAAGAGGAAGTAGGGGAAGAACTATTTGCGACAGCAAAAGGTTTAACTCAAGAAACATCTATGTATATTACTGGACAAGTTAAGGAAGATACTCGTTCTAGTTTTGGATGTGAACTTGCCGTAACGGATATTGAAGTGATTCATGCTGCAGTGGATTATCCTATTACACCAAAAGAACATGGTGTCGAATTTTTAATGGACAATCGTCATTTATGGCTACGTTCACGAAAACAACATGCCATCATGAAAATTCGTAATGAAGTTATCCGAGCTACATATGAATTTTTCAATAACAACGGTTTCGTTAAAATCGATCCGCCTATTTTAACAGGTTCTGCTCCTGAAGGAACGTCAGAACTATTCCATACAAAGTACTTTGATGAAGATGCGTATCTTTCTCAATCTGGTCAATTGTATATGGAAGCAGCGGCTATGGCTTTAGGAAAAGTATTCTCCTTCGGTCCTACATTCCGTGCAGAAAAGTCCAAAACTCGCCGTCATTTAATTGAGTTCTGGATGATTGAGCCGGAAATGGCATTTGTTGAATTTGAAGAAAATCTAGAAGTACAAGAACAATATGTATCTTATATTGTTCAATCCGTACTTGAAAATTGCAAATTGGAATTAGAACGATTAGGACGCGATACTTCTAAATTGGAAAACATTCAAGCACCATTCCCACGCATTACTTATGATGATGCGATTAAGTTCCTACATGAACAAGGATTTACAGATATCCAATGGGGAGATGACTTTGGAGCACCTCATGAAACGGCAATAGCCGAGCATTTCGATAAACCAGTATTTATCACTTGCTACCCAGTAGGAATTAAACCATTCTATATGCAGCCCCATCCTGAAAGAGATGATGTTGTATTATGTGCAGACTTAATTGCACCAGAAGGTTACGGTGAAATTATTGGTGGATCTGAACGTATTCATGATTATGAATTGTTAAAACAACGCATTGCAGAACATAACTTAGATGAATCTGCCTATGCTTGGTATTTAGATTTACGTAAACAAGGGTCTGTACCACACTCCGGTTTTGGTTTAGGATTAGAACGAACTGTAGCGTGGATTAGTGGTGCAGAACACGTACGTGAATGTATTCCATTCCCAAGACTTTTAAATCGTTTATATCCATAATAAATAAGGAAGATTTTTTCCTAACATAAAAAGCGTCCGTATATACGGGCGCTTTCCTTACTATAAGAATAGAAAGGAGTCTTCTTATGAACGATAAAGGACAGCGACTCCGTACGTGGACAGAGCAGGGGAATGTAACAGTTCCTCAATTTTTTTTTCAACACTATAAAGATTTAAAGATAACTGATGATGAAGCATTACTTTTATTGCATTTATTAGCTTTTCACTCTGAGGGCAATGATTTTCCAACCCCAACGGATATTGCGAAACGTTTTCATGTTAACGAAAATGATATTTCATTAAAACTGCAGCGTCTTTTACAAAAGGGCTTTTTAGAAATTAGCCAAGGAATCGATGGCAGTGGAAGATTATTTGAAAAATATTCGGTTTTCCCATTATGGGAAAGAATTTTGGATTATATCGAATCACAAGCGATGCAGAAAGAATCTCAAAAAGTGAAAAATGAAGAAGGGGAAATTTTTTCAGTATTTGAACAAGAATTTGGGCGCCTTCTATCACCAATGGAAATTGAAACGATTTCGATGTGGTTAGACGCAGATCGTCACTCCCCAGCAATTATTAAAGCAGCATTAAAAGAAGCAGTTCTAGCTGGAAAACTTTCCTTACGATATATTGATCGGATTTTATTTGAATGGAAAAAGAAAAATATTACTTCACTCAAACAAGTTGAAAATCATACAGAACAATTTCATCAAAAAACAACCGTCGTGCAACAAAAGCAAAAGTCGACGACGCAAGAAAATCAAAATAAAGTTTCCTTTTATAACTGGTTAGAAGAAAGAGAATAGGGGGTACATTATGCTTACGAAAAAACAGTGGGAGCATTGTTTAAACGTGATGGACGAAATGTTTCCAGATGCACATTGTGAGCTCGTACACGATAACCCGTTTGAGTTAACAATTGCTACATTATTGTCTGCCCAATGTACAGATGTACTTGTCAATAAAGTAACGAAGACTTTATTTCAAAAGTATAAAACGGCTGAAGATTATTTAGCTGTACCATTGGAAGAATTACAAAATGATATCCGTTCGATTGGTCTCTATCGTAATAAAGCTAAAAATATTCAAGCTTTATGTGAAAAAGTAATTACCGATTTTAATGGAGAAATTCCACAAAGTCGTGAACAACTCGTTACATTACCCGGTGTTGGACGTAAAACTGCAAATGTTGTTTTGTCAGTTGCGTTTAATATACCAGCCCTTGCAGTAGATACACATGTAGAACGTGTTTCGAAACGTTTAGGGTTATGTCGTTTAAAAGATACGGTGTTGGAAGTTGAAGAAACGATAATGAAAAAAACACCAAAGGAAAATTGGTCTAAAACCCATCATCAGTTAATTTTCTTTGGTCGTTATCATTGTAAAGCTCAAAATCCCCAATGTCATACGTGCCCGTTATTAGACATTTGTAGAGAAGGGCAGAAACGTTTGAAAAAAGGTTTGGTGAAAAACGTTGATTAAAGTAAGACCTGAAGCAATTCAAAAGGAGAAGGTTGAACCTTATTTTGCACAATGGGAGGAACTAAGTCAGCTTATTCATCAAGCCCACGATCAACGTAGTGGCGAAGCGAAATCATTAATGGATAAAGGAATTGTGCTATTTGAAGCTTGTGTATTGAACAGCTCACAAAGTAGTGAACCAACATTGGATGAAAAGGAAGAGTATGAAGTTCTTCCAATCAACGGAATGGAACGGCTTTTGTTTATTAAAGCAAGACCAGGTCAATATGCTTGCTACCGTCAATTGGATGAATTATTTAAAGAATTAAAGAAGCGATTAGCTCGTCTAAGAATTAAATCATAAGAAAAAAGGAACATCAATCATTTTCATCTGTAAAGTGTACCCTTTGTAAAGGACATTTTTAAAAAAGGCTTTTAAGCAACTTGAAGAAGATGGTGACTGTATTGTGCAGGCGTCATCTTTTTTAAGTTCCATTGACCTCGGTAATGATTGTAATAAGTCATATAACTCTTAATCTCTCTTTTTACTTCTTCTAATGTTTCACACGATTTAAAGTCTGTTTCATCTTTAAAATGACCAAAAAACGATTCTTGTGGGGCATTATCCCAACAGTTTCCACGACGTGACATAGATTGCTCTAGTCCCATTTTCTTTACCATCTTTTGAAATTGGGGGCTGGTATAGTGGAACCCTTGATCAGAGTGAATGAATGCGCCATCGGCCAATTTTATCCCATTCTTTTTCAACATCTTTAATGTATTTAATGCAATATCTAGTGTAATTTTATCCGATGTCTCATATGCTAAAATTTCATTGGTTTCGGCATCTTTTATAGCGGATAAGTAGGCACGTTTTCCTTTTCCATAACTCAAATATGTAATGTCTGTTAATAATACTTTTCTAGCGATTCCTTGCTTAAATTTACGGTTTAATAGATTTGGTAAAGTTCTATGTTCTTTCGTTGCTTTGGCCATTCTTCGATATGGATTTGCTTTTCGAATGGGGCAGATGATTTGAAACTTTTTCATGATACGACGAATTCGCTTTAGGTTATATGTAATTTGATACTGATTTTCTAACGTCATTTTAATTTGACGTGCACCTTTCTTACGACCACGGAAATTGAACGCTTTTAAAATGATTTCTTTGACTGTCTCATCTGCCTGATCACTAGCTTGTCTACTAAGTTGTGCTTCTTCTGAAAAATAACGATAGTAGCCCGATCGAGAGACTCCAACTAATTTACAAAGGTAGCTTACCATTCTTTTTAAGCGGTGTTTTTCTATCACATACTGGATCAACTGAAATTTTTGTTCCGCTGTTAATTTCTCTTTTTCTTTATCAACAACCTTTCTGCTAAATCGATCTTTTTTAGTAGTTCATTTTCTGCACGTAATAATGCATTTTGCGCCTCTAACCTTGCGTACTTTTCTTCTATACTTAATTCTCGCTCAAGTGGACGTCCTGAAGAGTGTTTACGTGTATCCACAAGCCCAGCTACACCATTCTTTTGATAAGCAGCACGCCATCGCTCTAAAGCAGACTTTGCACGTTTTTTACCTACGATATCAATATCAAATCCTGCATCTTCAAAAATTTGAAGTGGAAATTTCCCTTCCTCATATTCTTTAATGGCTCTTGCTTTAAATTCATCTGTATATGTTATTGCTTTTTCACTCACTGCTTTTACATAAGGATGTTTCTTGAGTAATTTCTGTTCTTGATCTGTAAATAACTTTTTCGACATGTTCTTCCGCTCCATCAACCATTTATTTTATTTCATTATAAATAAAAGTACCCTATAAGAGAGACCTTTTTTCAAGTGTCTTTCTTATAGGGTACATTTTACTGATTGATGTTCCTTTTTATTATTCTGGTGTTTCAGTCGGGTCAGTCGGTACAGTAGGAGCTTCTATTTCGCCATTACCATCCTCACTGACGTCTTCTCCGCCATTATCCCCGTTGTTTTCACCATCTTCTCCTGGTCCAAACCAGTCATCTAAATTACCATCGTCTCCGTTACCATTACCATTACCGTTACCATTACCATTCCCGTTACCATTCCCATTTCCACTACCATTCCCGTTGTTTTCATTTCCATCCCCGTTATTTCCATTATTCGGGTTTTCTGGTTTTTCAACTTCCGGTTCTTCTATTTTATTTTCAATGAAAATTGAAACGGTTGCTGGTTCACTTCGGATATCATCAGAAACGGCGACTACAGAGAATGTGTAATTACGTCCAGGTTCGATATTCGGAATTTGTAATTGTTTATCGGACGTTGTATTCACGACTACAGGTTGTTCTTGATCAACAGTCATCGATACTTCAAAGGAAACATCCAAATCTTCATTCCCTTTAGGCGCTTTAAAGTCCCAAGTTAAGTCAACAGTACTTCCTTCTTCATTGTACTTCGCTTGTAATTTAGTAGGGGCATCTAATTCAATCTCTTCGTATTTCTCTGATACTTGAGATGGTTCAGTCCCTTTAACAAACAATTCTGTTCTTCGTAATTCATTTGGTGTATATTCACTTGCTAATTGTAATGGATTTGTTCCGACTTCAATTGTTGCTTCTACAACAGAATTTGGCTTTTTAAAGTCTGATGTTTCAACATCATCAGATATTTGGCTCATAATTGATTTAAACAATCTTTGTGGTAAACGACGTTCATCCCAAGTAGTAATCGGTTCGGAACGTTGAGAGTAACCACTCCAAATGGCTATTGAATAATTTGTTGTATAGCCTGCAAACCATGAATCAGGTACACTGCTACTTGGTAAATTGAATTTATCAAAGTCTTCAGGGGAGTAATTGGTTGTACCCGTTTTACCTGCAATATCTAATCCAGGTACTGCAGCAGCGGAACCTGAAGCTCCCGGTTTATCACTTAAGACATCGCGTAAAATATCTGTTACCATATAGGCTGTATAGTCGCTCATCGCCACTTCTGGTTGTGATTTATAAGATTTTTTTGAACCGTCACGGTACTCAACTTCTTTAATCGTAGTTGGTTCGTTATAAATACCATTATTACCAAATGCAGCATAGGCAGCAGCCATTTGGATAGGGGACATATAAATCGCTCCGCCACCAATTGCATCAGACTCATATACATCTTCAGTTTCGATACCTAATTTACTAATAAATTCTTTTGCTGCATCTGTTCCAACCTCTTGTAATGTTTTAACGGCTGGTACGTTACGTGATTGGTATAATGCTTCACGTACGGTCATTGTGCCCAAATATTTATTATCCCAGTTCGTAATGACTTTATCTGAATTAGAATAAGTCATTTTTTCATCCACAATCGTTTGACCAGTTGACCATTTTAAGTTTTCAATGGCAGGACCGTAATCAAGTAAAGGTTTCATTGTTGAACCTGGTTGACGATCTTTTAAATCATCTGCATAGTTCCAACCTCTCTCTGCTCCGTAATTTCTTCCGCCACCAATTGCACGAATCTCACCCGTTTTTGTATCAATAACAGATACACCAGATTGAATATCCTCAGTAGGGAAGTTTTCAGAATCGTTCATAATATTTTCTACAACCGATTGAGCATTAGGGTCAAGAGTAGTATAAACTTTTATTCCTTCAGCTAATGCTTCTCCATCTCCGTTTTCTTCAAGTTCTTCTAATACAACATCTAAGAAGGCATCATATTTTGTGCCTGTTACAGTTTGACGTTCTTCTTCCGGTAAAACGCGGGAAGCAATTTCAACTTTTTTCGCTTCAGCAGCTTGTTCTTCTGTAATTTTTTCGTGTTGAACCATTAAATCAAGTACTAAATCCCGTCGTGCTTTCGCTCGGTCAGGATTTTTGAATGGATTATAATTGTTCGGACTTTGAGGGATACCTGCAAGTAAAGCCATTTCATCCAATTCTAATTCATCTAATTCTTTACCAAAGAAATATTCAGCAGCAGTTCCAAATCCATAAACCCTTCCAGACATAAGTACTTTGTTAAAGTACATTTCAAAAATCTCTTCTTTTGAATAATGTTTTTCTAGTTGAATCGCAAGCCATGCTTCCTGTGCTTTACGTTTTAACTTTTTGTCATTACTTAAAAATGAATTTTTTACAACTTGTTGGGTAATCGTACTTGCCCCTTGTGCACCGAAACCTTGCGTAACGTTTGCAATGACGGCACTACCTAAACGCCATATATCAAGACCGAAATGGTCAAAGAATCGTGAGTCTTCGGTTGCTAAAATAGCGTCAATCATTTCTTGAGGAATATCATCGTATTCTACATATTTACGGTCTTCTGCACCAATTTTTGCAAATAGCTCACCATTCTTATCATAAAACTCGGAAGAAATCGGATCTTTTAAAAGTTCTTCATCCAACTCGGGAGCTGAACTAGCATAATAGGCAAATAACCCAGCACCACCTAATAATCCGACAACACCAATGATAAGAATTGTAATGATAATTCGTTTTATCCAAGAACTTGCTGGTTTTTTTTGTTTTTTCTTTTGTAGTTCGCGTTCTCGTTTTAACTCTTCACGAGTGCGTCTTTTCTCAGTCAAAATAATCTCCTCGCTTTAACAATCTATTATTCTTCGTTTGTAATCAGTTTTTTTATTGCGGATAAGTAATCTATTCGTGGATTATATCCAGGCCTAATTTCAATAGTTTGTGTTTCGAATATTGATAATGGTATAGATTTTCTCCCACCTTTTTCCATTTGCCTCCAAGCATCATGAAGTACAGAAAAAGGAACCACGAAATAACGATCTAAAGTTGAAAATTTTACGATAGTAAAGGCAATTCCTTTTTGATTTGTCACATCTTTCATATGCAGAACTTGATGTTGATGGACGTTTTTTAAAGGAAAGGACGTTTTACTCTCGGTTTCCTTCGCTTCAAAATCTATATAATATCCGTTCCAAACACCGTTGTAATCAGTTGTAGATGGCGTTCGAAAGTAGGCTTCACGAATAACTGCTGCACTCCGTGACGGGTACTCTACTTTGACGATTTGAACCGGAACAGGTTTCTTATGAATGATTGCAATTTGTTGATTTAAATAGTAGGTATTCGTTTCATTAATTTCATCTTCAAGAGTTTTTCCGCGATTACTAAATGAAAGCTCCTTTTTTTTAACTGGTTTTGCCGGTTTCGAAAGGGGTTCACTCGGCTGATATAGTTTGCCATTTGGATAATGTATCACGAAAAGCACTCCTTTTTGAAAGATCATTTCTACCAACAAGTTTAACATAATTTTATCAAAGTTAAGCTAAGTACCTCTTCTATTAGGATAGACTATCGGAGGTAACTATAATCAATATATGACTAGACTTTTACTATTATATGAAATAGTTTATGGAGAAATAGATGCTAAATAAATTTACGATAAAGTTTAAGAGAAACTTTATATCGAAAAATATGTTGTTTTAGCAACCTATGTCTAGTTTTGACAAGTGGAAAGGGTTTTGAATGCTTTCAATGAATTCTATTTGTCAAAGGAGGAATGACAATGAATAGAATTCAACTACTCATTTCGCAAATTGACTACATCGACCAAATGATGACAGCTAAAATTGAAAACGAACGGGCATACATTCATAACCAATTTTTCTCTCAACTAGGAAGCACTTATCAAAAAGTAAGCTTAGCAGAAAAGCATTATCATGTAAAGAATACTTGTTCCCCTATTGCTAGAGAATTAGCTTAGTTTTTGGTACACTTAAGAAACAAAATAGGAATCTTAAGAGGGTACTAAAAATGGAATTAATCGAACAAACGAAACAGTTAATATACGAGTGTGATGCGTCAATAAACCGTTTTTATAAACAGCGGGAACTTGACGCAACACCTCAATTTTTTGAAGAAGTAAAACCTTTTGCAGATAACATACAATCTTTATTAATAGAGTGGCAACAAAATGCGTTAAATTGGATTAAAGAAAACAGACCGAAATATATGCATGAGTCGCAAATACAAAACGTTGTCGATGCAATGAATCAATTTGTCGTACAATCTTTTTATAAGGAGACAAGTAAAAAACGATTTATCCAGTCTGTCCAATCCGTCCATTACACGTTATCTTTCTTTTTACGTTATTTAGAAGGGGAGAGTGAAAAGGATGTTTAGTAAAAAACGGACGATCGATGATTTATTAATCGAATGGCAATATGACGAACAATTAAAACAAAATATCGTCCATTGGCAAACAATTGAAGCAACTCCGGCACGTTATTCCAAATTTCCGAACGAACTTCATCCCTCTATAAAAAAAGCATTAAATAAAAGAGGAATAGAGCAATTATATACTCACCAGCGGGAAGCCTTTGATTATGCAGTCAATGGTAAATCCTTTACTGCTGTTACACCAACTGCCTCTGGAAAATCACTTTGCTATCATTTACCAGTTTTGCAAAAAATTTTAGAAGATCAATCGAGTAGGGCCATTTATTTATTTCCTACAAAGGCATTAGCTCAAGATCAGAAGGCCGATTTAAATGATTTAATCGAGGATATGGAAGAGGAAATTTTAAGTTATACGTACGATGGTGATACAGCACCTGCAATTCGACAAAAAATTAGAAAAGCAGGCCATATTGTTATGACAAACCCTGATATGTTACATTCGGGAATTTTACCCCATCATACGAAATGGGTCTCCTTATTTGAAAACTTAAAGTATATTGTCATTGATGAGTTACATACATATAAAGGGGTATTTGGAAGTCATGTAGCCCATGTTATCCGACGTTTAAAACGTATTTGTGCTTTTTATGGAAGTGACCCAATTTTTATTTGTACATCCGCTACGATTAAAAATCCGAAAGAATTGGCTGAAAAATTAACAAATACCAATCATGAACTAATCGCCAAATCTGGTGCACCAGTCGGTAAAAAAACATTTTTATTTTATAATCCTCCAATTGTGCATCCGACCTTTGGTGTTAGACGAAGCAGTGTATTAGAAGTCCGTGATTTGGCGACCAGATTATTTGAAGCAGGTATTCAAACAATTGTTTTTGCCAAATCCAGAGTTCGAGTCGAAATGCTCGTAACTTATTTAAAAAGTTTAACGAAAAATAAAATTCAAGATGAATCTATTCGCGGCTATCGTGGAGGCTATTTACCAACGGAACGCAGGGCGATTGAAAAAGGATTAAGGGACGGTACAATCCAAATTGTAGTAAGTACAAATGCATTGGAATTGGGGGTAGATATCGGACAATTACAAGCATGTATTATGACAGGCTATCCGGGTAACATCGCTAGTGCGTGGCAACAAGCTGGACGGGCAGGGCGTAGACAAGATTCGGCTTTAATTATTTATGTGGCAAATTCCACTGCATTAGACCAATATGTCGTAAACAACCCTACCTATCTATTAGGTAGTTCACCAGAAGAGGCGTTAATAAATCCAGATAATATTCTTATTTTAATGGATCATTTAAAATGTGCCGCTTTTGAATTACCATTTTCTATTACAGATAGCTACGGGGAATTTGAAGTACAAGAATTACTTGAGTTTTTACAAGATGAAGGTGTATTAGTGAAAACTAGTTCAAACTGGTATTGGATGAGTGAACGTTTCCCAGCCCATGAAATTAGTTTGCGCTCTGCTTCCCAAGAAAATGTAGTCATTATTGATCAAACGGTGCCAGCAGGAACGAAGGTTATCGGTGAAATGGATACGTATAGCGCTATGACCCTTCTACATGAAGAAGCAATCTATCTTCACCAAGGAACACAATTCCAGGTAGAAATGCTCGACTGGGAAGAGAAAAAAGCCTATGTTCGTGAAGTAGATGTGGATTACTTTACTGATGCGAATTTAGCTGTTGAGTTAAAAGTTTTAAATGAAGATAAAACAAGTCAGCATAAAACCGCGTCAGTTAGTTATGGAGATATTAGTTTACTAGCGATTCCAACAATCTTTAAAAAAATCCGTTTCCAAACCCACGAAAATATTGGCTCAGGGAAAATTCATATTCCACCCCTTGAGATGCATACAAATGCTACGTGGCTGTCCTTTAACTTACCAGAAAATTGGTCAGAGGAAATGTTAACGGATGCTTTAACTGGCGCTAGTTATGCAATTGGGTCTTTTATTCCTCTGTATATTCAGTGCGATCGGAACGATTTAACGGTTGTACCTCAAGTGAAATCCGTTCATAATGATAAACCTACACTATTTATCTATGATAGTTATCCTGGAGGCATCGGGTTAAGCGAAAGGGTGTACGACATTTTAGTACCGATAATTGAGCAAACGATTGGTCATGTGCAAAATTGTCCTTGTCAAAACGGATGTCCTTCTTGTATTGGCGCACAAGATAGCTTTAGTGAAAGTAAACAAAAAGTCATCAAAATACTATCAATTTTATTAAATGAAATAGGATGAGCTCCATGTCATACGAAAATAAAATGATGCAATTAAAACAAATGCTTGGGAAAAAGAAAGAACAGCCTAAAAATAAACCTACTTTTCAAAAACCAGAAAAACCTTTCTATATAAATGAATGGCAAAAAGCTGGACTTGCATTAGTTGAAAATGATTTTGGCGTTTTATTTAAAAGGGAAGTGACGTATCCCTTTACGTTTCAACACGGTTTTTATAAGTTAGGCTTATTTTTTGATGCTGTTGAAAAATGGCAGAAGGCGACTGTTGAACATCCTTATGCTATTCATATAGATGAACCAGTCCTATTTTTTGATACAGAAACGACGGGTTTAAAAGGGGTAGGGACAAACATATTCTTATTAGGCTTATTAAGTGTAGAAGAGGATCAATTTGTCCTTACCCAGTATGTATTAGCAGATCCTGCAAATGAAGCAGCGTTTTTATTCGAATCTAAATTTTGGCAACAGTCAAAAACGATTGTATCTTATAATGGGAAAAGTTTTGATTGGCCCCAATTAGAAACAAGATGGACATTAAACCAAAATGTTTTACCGAAATTACGAAATCCTCGACAAATCGATTTATTACACAGTTCGAAACGAATATGGAAAAATAATTTGGAAAGAATGAAATTAACAAAAGTCGAGGAAGAAAAACTCGGATTTAGAAGAAATGGTGACATTCCGGGATTTTTAGCACCGATTATTTATACAGACGCTATCAAAAGCGGAAATGCATCTGCTTTAATGAAGGTACTATATCACAATGAATGGGACCTTTTATCTTTAGTGACACTCTATATCCATTCCACAAACCTATTGCTTGAAGGAGAATGGGAAGAGTCTGCTACTACGTATACAAACATAGGAAAATGGTATGGTGATTTAAAACAACCTATACAAAGTGAACAAGTGTTAACGACTGTAACGGAAAATTATCAAACAGAAGAGGCTGGTCTTGCCCATTATTATTTAGCCTTTCAACAAAAGCGCAATGGAATGGTTGAAGAGGCTATCAAGTCTTTTCAAAATGCACTTTCATTTGTTAACAATAGAGAAAAGCTAAAAGTATTGGAGCAACTTGCCATTTTATATGAACATCAATTAAAAGAATACGAACGGGCATTACATTACACAAATGAAGGATTGCAACTTTTAGAGAGCCAATCTTTTATAAAAAAGGATCAACAAATGAAGTATGTCATCAATTGGACAAGAAGATTGCAAAGGGTTGAAAAGAAACTAAAAAGTAAATTATAATAGAACATTATTTGAATGTCCTTTAACATTGTTGGTTATAAACAATGTACAAGCAATTATGGGAATAATGGGGAGTTATTTCCTGAATATTTTAAAAATAATTTCCCGGGTAAGCGCATAATCTGACATTTTTCTTCTATGGTATACTTCTATCAAATTTTTTCAAAAAGTTACCGTTAATTTTGTTAAAACAGTTTCTTTGAATCCCTTTTATTATATTCATATGATATAATTGAATCATGTACCGTATCGGATGGAAGGGCGATGTGAATGGAAATTAAATTAAATTCAAAAATAATATTAGAAAAAGAATTTAAAAAGGCGATGAAAGGTTATAGTGTTGACCAAGTCGATCAATTTTTAGATCAAATTATGGAAGATTATGACGTATTTGAAAAGGTTGTAGAAGAACTAGAAGAGCTTCGTGCTGAAAATAGACGTTTAAAAGAAGAACTTGAAAACAGTGCATCTCGCCGATCACAAGTTCAACCACCAGCAGGAAATACAAATTTTGATATTTTAAAACGTCTTTCAAATTTAGAAAAGCATGTGTTTGGCAGTAAGTTGTACGAATAAATTTACTAAACATCTTGTTTTTGTGATAATTTTTTAGTATAATTCTTTTATCATAGTCAAATTCGAGTAATCGCTGCAATGTTAAATTGTAGAGGAAAGTCCATGCTCACACGGCTCTGAGATGACCGTAGTGTTCGTGCTTACTGAAAAAATAAGGTAAGGCAAGCTATAGCTTGACGGCGGAAGGAAAACCTAAGTCTTATGATATGGTTGACACTTCCTGAAAGTGCCACAGTGACGTAGCTTTATTGGAAACAATAAAGGTGGAACGAGGTAAACCCCACGAGTGAGAAACCCAAATTATGGTAGGGGCACTCTCCTGAAGGAAATGAACAGATGGAGGGACGAAAGAGTATTCTTTCGTAGATAGATGATTACTACCCGATTCGTACGAGGCTTCGGCTGTTTGAGTACCCGGGAACAAAACATGGCTTATGAATTTCTATGATAACTATTCAATTTAAATGCGAAATGATAGAAATTTAAGAAATACTTGTTCAAAAATCACCTTGAAATTGATTATTTGAACAAGTATTCATTATGTATTTAAGAGTTTTTACTCACATAAGAGGCTCTCCATCCTATTGGAGAGCTTTTCTTTTAGTGTATGGGAGAGTAAAATTTAGGGTAATATGCTAATGGTATCGTTTAAATACATAAAATGGAATTTGATTTTTCCAATACGTATTACATTATCGGTCCCAAAAGTTAATAAATAACGTAATTTTCTCATTTAAGAATATCCTTTTATTCTGAAGGTGAGGTTGGCATATAATAAGATGTTTTAACTAAAAGAATTACAATTTACGTGAACTTTTTTCACAACCGTAATAACAACACCAAGGAGAAATTGTAGAATGACAAAATTTCAATTAGTAGCGACTGCGGCAATGGGGTTAGAATCGATTGTTGCCCAAGAAGTTCAAGATTTAGGCTATGAAACACGTGTGGAAAATGGAAAAGTATATTTTGAAGGCGATGAAACCGCCATTGCTCGATGTAATCTTTGGTTACGTGTAGCAGACCGTGTGAAAATTGTAGTAGCAGAATTCCCAGCCCACACATTTGATCAATTATTTGAGAATACAAAAGCAATTGAATGGGAGAAATTTTTACCTGTTGATGCGGCATTCCCAGTATCAGGTAAGTCGGTCAAATCGAAATTATTTAGCGTTCCGGATTGCCAATCGATCGTGAAAAAAGCAATTGTCGAACGAATGAAATTTCATTATAAACGATTGGGCTTTTTAGATGAGTCGGGAGCGACATATAAAATTGAAGTTTCTATTTTGAAAGATGTAGCTACTTTAACGATTGATACATCGGGAGCTGGCCTACATAAACGTGGCTATAGACAATCCCAAGGGGAAGCGCCGTTAAAAGAAACGTTAGCTGCTGCCCTTGTGAAAATTTCCAGATGGAGTCCAAGTAGACCTTTTGTTGATCTATTTTGTGGTTCCGGTACAATTCCGTTGGAAGCTGCGATGATTGGGCAAAATATTGCACCTGGTTATAATCGTGAATTCATTTCAGAAGAATGGAATTGGATGAAAGAAAAAATATGGGAAGATGCTCGAAATGAGGCGGACGATTTAGCAAACTACGATCAACCTCTCGAAATTATTGGTTCGGATATTGATCATCGCATGGTAACGATTGCGCAAAGTAATGCGCTTGAGGCAGGCTTTGGTGATTTAATTACGTTTAAACAAATGCAGGCAACGGATTTTACAACAAAACTGTTAGATGGCGTTATTATTTCCAATCCACCGTATGGGGAACGTATTGGAGAAAAGGAAGAAATTGAAAACGTTATTCGTACATTAGGACAAATAATGAAAAACTATCCAACTTGGTCCGTATATATGCTTTCCTCAATGGAAAATTTTGAAGAGCTTTATGGCAAGAAGGCTACAAAAAAACGTAAATTATTTAATGGATTTATTCGTACGGATTTATATCAATACTGGGGTCAAAAGTCAAAACGTGATAATATTTAAAGTAAATTAAATTGGAAATTGAACGGAAGGAGAAATACTCCTTCCGTTTCCATGTCTTTATAATAGACGTGAGTATGAAGGAGATAAAAGAATGAGACAGTCTTTACCGTTTGAATTATCAAAAGATCGTTCCTTTTTCGACTCCCTTGGAGATTGGATGGGAGATGTTTTATATGATGAATTGCCTGAAAAAGGATTTGAATGTCGTGATGAACAAATTTTTATGGCATATCAAATTGAACAGGCATTAAAAGAAAAAAATGTTTTATTCGCAGAAGCCGGTGTTGGTACTGGTAAAACGATTGCCTATCTATTACCGGCAATTTCCTACGCCCGTTATACTGGTCGTCCAGCATTAATTGCGTGTGCAGATGAAACTTTAATTGACCAGCTTGTTAAAGAGGGTGGAGATATTTATAAATTAACCGAACACCTCGGTTTAACGATTGATGTTCGGTTAGCAAAGTCTCGCAATCAATATTTATGTTTAAAAAGATTTGAAGAGACTGAAAAAGTAGTAACAGAAGAATGGATCGATGATATTGCCATGTCTATTCCTGATGGTGTGTATGCCCAAGGTTCTATGTTAACGGTGAGTCCCTTTGGGGCGAGAAGTGACTATCCATCGGTTAGTGATGAAGATTGGCAAAAGGTTAATTATAACTCAATTATGCAATGTTCAGTTTGCGACATGAGAAACCGATGCGGTCAAACTTTACACCGAGCCCATTATCGTGAATCTAGTGATTTAATTATTTGTTCTCAAGATTTTCTAATGGAACATTTAGCAACGAAAGAATCACGGGAACGGGAAGGTCAATTACCATTGCTACCTGAAGTATCGATGATCGTTTTAGATGAGGGACATTTATTAGAATATGCAGCTCAAAATGCAATGACGGTTAAAGTACAAAGTTATACGATTGTCAACTTATTGGAACGTTTGATGGTAGATGGTGTTCGTGAAAAAACTTTATATGCAATGGAGAAATTACAAGATGATCACGAATTATTTTTCGATCAATTACGAGACGATGTAGTACCATCAGAAGAGGACAGAAAATCAATTCGAAAGTCAGAACGTTTACTTCAACTAGGGAAACAATTAATCGTTGATGTTGAAAAATTATTAGAAGAGTTTGTATTTGAATCTGAATTATATATGATTCCAGAATACGAATTAAATATGGCTGAAGAATTTCTAGAACAATATGAAGCAGCAATCCGTATTTTTATTGCTCAAGGAGATGCGGTCGATTGGTTAGAGGAAACCGATGGGGAAGAAACATTAGTCATCATGCCTCGTTTAATAACAGATGTTCTGGAAGAGAAATTATTCTCTAAAAAAATACCGATTGTTTTCTCATCGGCTACTTTATCGGTAAATAAAGATTTCTCTTATATTGCGTATAGCTTAGGCATTAAAAAATATCAATCCTTTAGCGTGCCTTCTCCATTTGATTATGAAGAAGTGATGAAAGTATATTTACATGACTTGAAGCAAGAGGAGAAAGTATCGAAAGTTGAAAAGTTATTACAGGATGGACAAAAGACATTAATATTATTTAAATCAAAACAGTCAATGTTGTCCTTTAAGTCGAAATTATCTATGATGACAAAGTTAACAGTTGCCTTTGAAGGTGATCGGGAATTATCGGCTATTATTCGTGATTTCCAAGAGGGAACAGTAAAAACATTATGTTCATACCATTTATGGGAAGGGTTAGATTTACCAGAGGAAGCATTAACCCGTGTGATTATATTTGATTTACCATTCCCACCTCAAGATCCATTATTTGATGCGAAACGTGCCTTTGCCGAAAATCCTTTCGAAGAAGTGGAATTACCATTTATGCAATTACGACTCCAACAAGGAATTGGAAGATTGATTCGTACATCTAATGACTATGGTGATATTCACCTATTATTGAACGAAGAGGAGAGTATATATCGTTCAGAGTTTATAAACATTTTACCAGTAAATCCGATGTGAAAGTTTAAAAGCAAAAGTTCCATTATGGGACTTTTGCTTTTTTCATAGAAAAGGTTCTTCTTTATGCTATAAATTAGGACATCGTTTTTTTAATTCAGAAACGAAACGTTTTTTATCTGTAGGTGAAATTTTAACGCTCCCTAAAATACCTTTTTTATAAAAGATCTCAAGGCTATCTTTTGATGCCAACACCCGATAACCTGTAAAGATTTCTGTTGTCTCTGTTAGTTTTGTTATGTCTTCATAAGGGATACAAGTTTTAAAAAGTCCGCCTTTTACGAGTAACGTATCTGGATTAAAAATGTATTTAATAGAAAAGGACGTCCATAAAATAAAGGCAATAGATAAGAAACATAAAGAGAGGACAATGATTACATCTACTAACGTTTTGTCATTATCTAAAATGAGAGGAATTAACAAGACAGCCATTATGATAAATAACGTAATGGATATAACAACAACAAAAAAGTTATCTACTTTCGAACGAAACTCCATCCTATTACCTCCTTAACATTTATACGGAAGGAAAAAGGGAAAGTTTCACTCTAAAAAGGAGTTTATGACGAAATTTCACATAATTGAACTACTGTTGAAAGGAAAATTGTTAAAATTTTTATGACCTATGAATACATTTATTTGTCGTTTAATAAGATAAAAAGGCGAAGGATTTTTATTTTCAATTAAAACAACAACAAGAATGACTCCTTAAATCAATCTCTTAAAAAGTCATCCTTTTTGTTGTTTTAATAAAGAATGGAACAATCTATTACTCTTCGTCGATCGTAAATAGAATGGTAAGGGGACCGATATTTTCTAACATGGCAGGTAATTTAAATGCTTTTTCAAATCCACATAGTTTAGTTGTACCGACCATAACCGTTGGTGGTGTAATATCAACATTTAATGATTGTTGACCAACATGGGTACAAAGGTTTCCGGCAAACATATTTCCAAACTCTCCTGTAAAAGACTCTAACATTTCTCCTTCGATTGGAATTCCAAACATTTTAGTACCAATAGCGCTGATGGTGGATGAACTGCTATTAATAACAAGTCTTCCTTTAATATCTCCAATCAGACCGATTAAAACGCCCATTTCTTCTTGTATGTATGGTTGATTTAATACAGAAGGGGGTTGAATATTCATTTCCATTGGTAGAATCGTTTTTAATGAATGAATGGATCCATTTAAAACGGTTTGTATATGTTTTGAATTATTCAATAAAATCATCCATCCTTTTTTCTATTTTTCCCTATCTTACCATTGTTCTAGTATAATAGTATATGAAAATTATTATAATTTACATTCTTTTTAAGTCGGAAGTAGTATGAACTTGACGTTTTTACAAAATTTTTATTATAATTAGTGAAAATGATTCTCATTATAGGAGGTAGGAAAGAGTGGTTTATTTATTTGTTGCAGCAACAATTGTCATTTATGTTGGAGTTGGTACTTATGTACTAAAAAGAACGATTAAATCATAAAACATTCTTTTTTACCTATTAATTCCCCAACAATCATCATTATTTTTTAATTCCTTCCCTTTTATGTCAAAAAAATTCCCTTTCTGTTCATTTCTTTAGCGAATTTTGTCTTTTTTATTATGATAGTATATAATTGTGACAAAAATGAGACAAAGGGGCATTTATTTGCATGAGTTCTTTTGATGAAAAAATTGAAAATTTATTACAGCAATCCGCTGTACAATACATAATTTATAAAAAAAATGAAGATACAGAACGGATGGAAAAACTTCATTTATTCGCCCGTAAACTGTTACAAAAGGAATATGTTATTGGATTTGCTGGTCATTTTTCAGCAGGGAAATCCAGTATGATCAATGCGTTATCAGGTGAAGACATATTAGCAGCAAGTCCTATTCCTACTAGTGCAAATATCGTCAAAGTGCATAAATCGGAAGAAGATTATGCCATTGTATATATGCATCATGAAAAACCGGTGAAATTTGAAGCAGGTTATGACTTTAAAACGGTTAAAGAGTTAAGTAAAAACGGTGAGCTCGTATCCCAAATTGAAATTGGCCATCGTGATTCCACATTACCTTTAGGGGTCACTGTAATGGACACCCCAGGAGTCGACTCTACCGATGATGCCCATGCCATGTCGACAGAGTCAGCACTCCATATTGCCGATGTCGTTTTCTATACGATGGATTATAACCATGTTCAATCCGAGTTGAATTTCCAATTTACAAAGCAATTAATGAAATACAATCCAAATGTATATTTAATTGTTAACCAAATAGATAAACATAAAGATTATGAACTTTCCTTTGAAGACTTTAAACAGTCCGTTCATCAATCCTTTGCAGCGTGGGGCGTTGAACCTAAAGGGATCTTTTTCACTTCATTGCGGGATTTTGAACATCCTCATAACGATTTTGAAACGGTGAAAAAAATCGTGATAGATTCGATGAAAGATTGGAAAGAACAGTTGATTGTTACCGCGGAAAATACTTTATTAAAATTACAAAATGAACATATCTATTATTTAGAGGAAGAAAAACAACAGTTATTGACCGAATCTGAAAATGTTTTAAGTGATGAAGAATGGGAAAATCATCAGGATATTTTGGAACAATACGAAAAATTAAAGCTTCAAACAGAATTATTTTCCATTGAAAATTGGAACGAATCCTTTAAAGAGAAAAGTAAAGAATTACTTTCGAATGCGGCTATTATCCCAGCTGACTTCCGCGAGAAATTACGGTTGTATCTTGAAAGTACTCAACAAGGATTTAAAGTGGGTGGTCTATTTTCTGCCAAGAAGAAAACGGAAGAAGAACGAAATCGCCGAATTCAAGACGTATACGAGCAATATAAAGTCATTTTACAATCCCAAATTATTGGCCATTTAAAAAATTTAATGAAACAATCATTAAAAGATGTTGGCGTATTGACAGATGAACGGGCTAGCAACATCGATTCGATGTCCTTTGATGTTCCATTTTCTTTAATTGAACAACAGGTTAAAAAGGATTCGTTAGTAACTGGTGATGCCGTTCTAAACTTTGCTAACCGAGTAGCGGAAGCAACGAAAAGATATTTCATTGAAGCAACGGAAATTTGGAGAGATCAACAAAAGGATGTATTGGCAGATGCCTCTAAACAACTTTCTGCCCCAGTAAAGGCAAAGTTAAAAGTGTTAGAAGAAAAAGTAGAAGCGATTCAATCGATAATAAAAGTTGATGAACAAAAACAGTTTGCTGAAAAAGAAATTAAAACTGCAACGAAAGATACGCGTAATGGAGCATCAAACCAATACAAAGCATGGCAGGAGAGTTATGAGCAGTCATTGAAAGACATTCGACCATTCGATCCTTCAATGCTCGTTGTTAAGGAGTCCAAAACGGAAGAAGAAACGGATTCAGTACAACAAACAGCCCATTATAATGAAAAAAGCGGTGAAGTCATTCAAGCTGCGATTCGAACAGCCAATGCAGTGAAAAAAGTTGACGGCTTTGAAGAAGTTGCTCAATTTTTAATGAAGAAGGTTGAACGTTTAGAGAAAAAGGATTTTACAATCGCCTTATTCGGTGCATTTAGTGCGGGTAAATCGAGTTTCTCCAATGCGTTAATGGGGGCTAAAGTATTACCTGTGTCACCAAATCCAACGACAGCGGCGATTAATAAAATTCGCCCTGTAACGAATGAACATCTTCATGAAACGGCAGATGTTCAATTGAAAACAGCAGAACAGTTACTAGAAGATATCCGTAGTTCTTATGAAGCTATCGGTATGTCGATTCATTCTTTACAAGAAGCATTTGAACGGGCAGAAGAAGGCGTTGCAGTACAATTAACCGATGAACGTCTTAATGTACACAAATCTTTTATCCGTGCTTTTGCCCACGGTTTCAAAACGTACGAATCCCAATTAGGTCAAACTTTACGTGTAGACCGGGAAGAGTTCGAGCGTTTTGTTGCGGAAGAGAGTCGTTCATGCTTTGTTGATAATATTGATTTTTATTATGATAGTCCATTAACTCGTATGGGTGTTACCCTTGTTGATACACCAGGAGCAGACTCGATAAATGCTCGCCATACGGGAGTAGCCTTTGACTATATTCGTAATGCAGATGCTATTTTGTTCATTACGTATTACAATCATGCCTTTGCAAAAGCTGATCGGGAGTTTTTAATTCAATTAGGTCGTGTGAAGGATGCCTTTGAATTAGATAAAATGTTCTTTATTGTAAACGCCATTGATCTTGCTTCTACGAAAGAAGAAGAAGAGGACGTAAAAAATTATGTTAAAACAGAACTTCAACGATTTGGCATTCGATTCCCTAAATTATTTGGTGTTTCAAGTTTACTTGCCTTAAAGGAAAAAGTGGAAGGTACCGATCTCCATTCAGGTATGGAACCGTTTGAAGAATCGTTCCATCACTTCTTAAATGAAGAATTGGCCTCTATTGCGGTACAAGCATTGCACGAGGAAGTTGAAAAAACACAGCAACGACTATTTGACTTAATTGCTCAGACGGAAGAAAATTTAAAGCGAAAAGATGAGCGATTAAAAGAATTAGAAGAGCTGGAACAGCATATAGAAAAAACGTATAGTAGTGCTTCTACTAGCATGTTAAAAAGCGATATGAAGCAAGAGTTGGATGAACTTCTTTACTACGTTATGCAACGCGTTTATTATCGATATCCTGATTTCTTTAGAGAAGCGTACAATCCTTCAGCATTTTCATCTAAACCAGCACAAGCTGCGCTAGAACAAGCGTTAAAGGAGACGATCCATGCTCTAAGATTTGATTTTGCCCAAGAACTACGGGTGACAAATTTCCGTTTAGCCCAATTTATACAAAAACGTATTCAAGAACGATTCAAAGATGAAGTAAGGTCATTAAAAGAGTTAAACCCAAGCTTCTCCTTTATTTCCTTTGAGTCCGAAGAACCAAGTTTGTTAGATTTTAAAGGACCGTTTGACGACGAGAAAAAATATGCATCGGTAAAATCTTACTTTAAAAATGCAAAATCCTTCTTTGAGAAAAATGAGAAGGAACAATTGAAAGCAGCTTTAGAGGAGTTAACGAAACCAGATGCGCAAAGTTACTTAGATTATGAAAAAGAACAAATTTTGCAATGGGCTGCCCAATTAATTGATTTAAAAACGAAGGAATTAAACGATCATTTATTGAAACAAGCGTTAAATCAAATTGAAACAGAACGTCTATTACTACAAGAAGAAAGCCGATTAGCGTCTTGGAAAACGATTTATTCGGAATTACAAAAGACGGAGGTAAAGTAGATGGGGAATGTGTTTATTGATGCTTCAAAGGTTACAAAGGGACGATTTATCGATACGCGTTTTAATTTGCAAGATAAACTTTGGGGGCAAAAGGTGTTTGAACAGGCTCATATAGAGGGGGCGCTTTTCTGGGATTTAGAACGGGATTTATCCGATATGATAAAAACAGAAGGGCGTCATCCGATGCCGTCAAAAGAAAAACTACAAAATTTATTTGAAACATCTGGGTTAAATTATGAAGATACCATTTATGTTTATGACCAAGGCGGTGCTCCCTTTGCTGCCCGGGCATGGTGGATGTTAAAATATGCAAATTTCCCAAATGTTTTTATTGTAAATGGGGGCTATGATGCCTTAATTGAAGCAGGTTGGCAATCATCAGCGGAAGTTTCTGTTTTTCCACCGACGCAGCTTTCAATTACTTGGAACGATTCCATCTATGCAACAAGACAAGATGTGAAAAGGATCGTAGATGGTGTTGACAAAGCGATTCTTTTAGACGCGCGGGCGAGGGTGCGTTATTTAGGCGAAACAGAGACGATTGATAAAGTAGCTGGCCATATTCCGACTGCGAAAAATTTTGACTGGGAACAGTTGAAAGAAGGAACATTCCTTCGTGGGAACGAATTATTACAACAGCAAGTACAAAAGGATGAACAAATTGTAGTTTATTGTGGTTCGGGGGTAACGGCATCACCTTTATATGCCGTGTTAGCTGATTTAGGATACGATGACTTAAAGTTATATGTCGGTAGTTACAGTGACTGGATTACACAATACGATATTGAAACGGGTGACAATAACTAAGTTCTTATTGGACAAATCATCTTTATGAAGCGTTGTACAATTATGTCGCTTATTAAAAAGGAGAAATGACATTTTGAAAGTAATTTTAGAATTAATTCGAATTTTAGTGATATCATTCATTCTCGGAAGTATAATGAGTGCCATGATGACTATTATTTATCGATTATTTTCTGTAGATATTACGAATACAAATGGTGTTTTTTTAGTCGGAATAGCCATTTTCATATTGCTCTTCGTATTGTATAGAAATAAACTTCAATTTTCAGGTTTTTATGATGGGGAAGGGAAAATAAAACTTTCCAAAAAGGTAAGTTGTTCTCTTATCTCCCTTTCTGTTTTCCTATTTATCATGGCGCCTTTTATTCAGTAGGTTATCGAACGTGTAAATGAATAGCACAATTTTTATTCAACAGCACTCTTTGTTAAAGAGTGCTGTTTTTTATGGTTATTTAAATAAAATGACCACAACATTTTGGATTAAATGGAGAAAATGCATCATTCTAAATAAATAATAGGCATGAAGTCTGACTGTAATATGTGACGAAATTGTGAACTGATGGGTTGCTTTTGTGAAATTTTGAACAGAAGACATTGTGAAAGATTTCATATTACGATTGAAAAAGTAATACGTGTTTTATTTCACACAATGGCATTCAACGAAATAGAGTTTTATAAAAAGTAAGGGGTTGCAAATATTATATTAATAAAATAAAAATATTGAAAAATACGTTTGAAATTGTGGTTGTGAAAAAATGAGTAAATGGCATAAATGTTGCAATAATAACGTTTTGTCAATTTGATTTGTAATTTTTCGCTATTTTTTGTTGACTCTGTTTTGTTAAAGCGATATTATTCAAAACTATATAAACCAAATTGGAATTTGGAAAGGGTGGGTATTTTGGATTTAATGAAAAAATCAATTGAAATGCACGGTCAACATAAGGGGAAAATGGAGATTGTTTCGAAAGTACCTTTGAAGGATACGTACGATTTAAGTTTAGCTTATTCACCAGGGGTTGCAGCACCATGTTTAGCAATCCAACAAGATCCGTCCACTGTATATGACTACACAATGAAAGGAAATCTTGTAGCGGTTGTAACAGATGGTACAGCAGTATTAGGATTAGGTGATATCGGACCAGAGGCTGCATTACCGGTTATGGAAGGAAAAGCATTGTTGCTAAAAAGGTTTAGTAATGTAGATGCAGTACCAATTTGCTTAAATACAAAGGATGTTGATGAAATTGTTCAAACGGTAAAATTAATTGCTCCAACTTTTGGTGCAATTAACTTAGAAGATATTTCAGCTCCTCGCTGTTTTGAAATTGAAGAACGGTTACGGAATGAATGTAATATTCCAGTATTCCATGATGATCAACACGGAACAGCAATCGTGGTAGGTGCTGGTTTGTTGAATGCAATGAAGTTAGTGGGCAAAAAAATGGATCATATGAAAATTGTCATTAATGGGGCAGGAGCTGCTGGAATTGCTATTTTACGTATTTTATTACATTTAGGATTTAACAATGTTGTTATTTGTGATACGAAGGGTATTATTTATAGTGGTCGACCAACTGGAATGAATCCAATGAAAGATAAAATTGCCCATTTAACAAATCCTGAAAATTTACAAGGTAGTCTTAGTGATGCATTAATTGGAGCGGATGTATTTATTGGTGTTTCTGTAGCTAATTTATTGACGAAAGAGCATATACAATCAATGAAGTCTGATTCCATCGTATTTGCCTTGGCAAATCCAAATCCAGAAATCACCTATGAAAATGCAAAGGCTTGGGGGGTTCGTGTTATTGGAACAGGACGTTCAGATTATCCAAATCAAGTAAATAATATGTTAGCTTTCCCAGGAATATTTAGAGGTGCTTTAGATGTAAGAGCTACGGCGATTAATGAAGAAATGAAGTTAGCTGCAGTAGAAGCAATTGCTTCATTAGTATCAGATGAAGAGTTAAGTGAAGACTTTATTATTCCAAAATCGATGGATGAACGGGTAGCTCAAGTGGTAGCAAAAGCGGTTGGAAAAACAGCTATTCAAACCGGTGTATCTATTTTATATAAACAGTCATTAAATAGCGAATTAGTAATTTAAAAAAAGGGCTACATGATCTATTTTTTCAAATAGATCAGTGTAGTCCTTTTCCTCTTATGCCTTTGTTTCTTCTACTATTTCATTTGTTAATTGTTCAAGCTGGTCTATTAAAGAACCGATAAATGCGATTGTATCTTTTAATGGTTGATCTGTCGTAATATCGACTCCTGCCATTTTAGCAAGTTCTACTGGAGTTTTTGTTCCACCAGTTTTCAATACATTGATCCAATCTTGTACAGCTGTCTCTCCTTCTTGAAGAATGCGCTGAGAAACTTGAGTAGCGATAGTTAGTCCAGCTGAGTAAGTGTATGGATATAAGCCCATATAATAATGTGGTTGGCGCATCCAAGTAAGCTCTGCACCTTCAGTAATTTCAACAGCGTCTCCCCAGAAATCTTCTAATACGTTGCGTTTAATTTGATTTAAAATCGATGCATTTACACTACCACCTTCATCGATGATTTCGTAAACTTTACGTTGGTAAGCAGCCTCAAGTAAATGGGTAACGAAATTATGATAGTAAGTACGGGCAATAATTGTTGAAATAACCCAACGTTTAAAGCGAGGATCATTTGAATTTGCAAGTAAATGATTGGCCATTAACATTTCATTCATTGTAGATGGTGCTTCGATAAAGTATAAAGATGGTCTTGAATTGAAAATGTTTTGTTCGCCATGGGCTAAATAGAAATGGCCCGCATGACCTAATTCGTGGGCTAAGACAAACACTTCGTTCATACGGCTCGTCCATGAAATTAAAATGTATGGATGATACCCATATGGGCTTGAACAGAAGGCACCCGTTGACTTTCCTTGATTTTGAGCAAAGTCAATCCAACGCTCATCAAAGGCACGGTTTAACATGTTTTGATAATCTTCCCCCATAACGGCTAAACCGTCGAGCATATATTGGCGCGATTCTTCAATTGAAATTTTTGGTTCATATGTCGGGTCTAAAGAAATTTTTAAATCTGCAAACGTCATTTTCTCTAATCCATGTACTTTTTGTAATAGCTTTGCATAACGACGCATATGTGGAGCTAACTCTGTTGTAATTAAATCAATTTGGCGATTATAAAGTTCGCGGTCAACCTTTTGATCAAAAAGGAGGGCATCAAAAACGGAATCGAAACCACGCAAATCAGCATCTGTTTTTTCAATTTTTAAATGGTTGTCATACGTTTTAGCTGTCGTATGTTGATAATCACGTAACTTAGTAGAGAAGGCTTCAAATGCAGCGCGGCGAATGGCTGTATCACTTTCTAATTCCCAATCTCCTTCAAAGGAATTGTAGCTAAGTGGATAACTTTCCCCATTTACTTCGAAATTATCAAACTTCATATCTACTAATTTCGTCGTATTATATAGTTCATAAGGTCCGTCAAAGGTAGAACCGAAAGCCGCTAAAGCTTTTTCTGCTTCTGGATGCAATTGATAAGGTTTTTGACGTAACACGTCATCAATGTAATGTTCAAATTGAGGTGCTAACTTTTTAGCCTCCATTAAAACGTCTTCATTCAATTGAAGAAGTTCACTTGTAATGAAAGAAAGTTGAGCGCGAACTTTTGAATAATTTTGCCCTACTTTAGCTGAACGCATTTGTGCTTCATCATTTGTTTGATCTTCACTTAATGAAAGACTTGCATAGGTTGAAATAGGGACCATTTTTTCATATAAATTTTGGTAAGCTGTTAGAACTAAGGTAACTTTTTTTGCACTATCGATTTTCCCTTTAAATTCTTCTTCAATTTGATTGGATACTTTTAGAACGTTTTTCATTGCTTCTTCAAAGGCTTGTTCTGTTTCGAAAAGATGGGATAGATCCCAAGTTTCTTCTAATTTAACTTCGCTTCTTTTTAACATTCCTTTTCCTCCCTTATTCCGGTAGTCGAAATAAATTGTACCATAAACTTTTCAATATGAATATCTATTGAGCGAAAATTCGAACATTTAATTTGTTAATTTAGATAGAATATAATGTAAGGAATCAATGTAAAATGATTTATTATAGGAGGGGATTAGAGATTTTACAATTACTAATTGATGCTGATGCATGTCCAGTTATTGATTTAGCGCTAACTGTCGCATCTCAATACGATATTAAACCGATTTTATTCTGTGATACTTCCCATCGGATTGAAAGGGAAAATGCGATGACAATTATAGTACCAAAAGGACCGGATTCCGTAGACTTTAAATTGGTAAACGCAATCAATAAACATGATATTGTTATTACTCAAGACTATGGCCTTGCAGCAATGTGTATAGCTAAGGGTGCCTTTGTTGTTGATCAAAACGGTCGAGAAATGACGTCAGAAAATATTGATCAGTTGCTTGCTATCCGTTATGAAAATGCAAAATTAAGGCGTGCAGGTGGAAGAACAAAAGGACCGAAAAAAAGGACAGAACAAAATAATTTAAACTTTAAAAATTCCTTTCAACGAATATGTGAAAAAGCTGTATTAGTAAAGGGGGAAGGAAATCGGTGAGGGAAAATAAACAAATAAATCAATTATATCAACAACATCCTTTACTGAAGAAAATCGCTTCTCTGAAAAAGGTTTTGTGGCTTAATCCGTTTGAAGCCCGTGATAAAAAAGTAGAATCTTTTTCTTTTCATAAAGTATTAGATGCAGAACAAAGGCTTAAACGCTTTTCGTCTTATTTAAAAATAGCCTTTCCTGAAACTGAATACTGTAACGGTATTATTGAATCGGATATTAAAAACATATCGAATTTTAGACATTGGTTACAAAAGAGTGGTGATGTTAGCATACAGGGGAAACTATTGTTAAAGTGTGACCATGCCTTACCTATTTCTGGCTCGATTAAAGCGAGAGGTGGTATTTACGAAGTATTAAAATTTGCCGAACAACTTGCTTTAGAAAATCAAATGATTCGTCTAGAAGATGATTATTCCATTTTTCATTCTGAATCTTTCCGAACATTTTTTAACCAGTATAAAATCGCAGTCGGTTCAACTGGGAACTTAGGGTTAAGCATCGGTATTATAGGAGCGAAGCTAGGCTTCCAAGTAACCGTACATATGTCTGCTGATGCGAAGGAATGGAAAAAACAATTACTTCGTCAAAAAGGTGTAGAAGTCATTGAATATATGTCTGATTATAGTAAAGCAGTGGAACAAGGTAGAAAACAAGCAGAGCTAGATCTAAAGTGTCATTTTATCGACGATGAAAATTCACAGGATTTATTTGCTGGTTATGCCGTTGCAGCCTTAAGGTTAGAAAAACAATTAGCGGATGCTAATATTAAAGTCGATGCAAATCATCCCCTATTTGTTTATATACCTTGTGGAGTAGGGGGAGGTCCTGGTGGAGTTGCCTATGGATTAAAGCAACTTTATGGGGAACATGTACATATATTTTTTGGTGAACCACTGCAATCTCCTTGTATGTTAATCGGTATGATGACAGGTTTACATGATGAAATCTCTGTTGTTGACATTGGTCTAACGAATAAAACCGAAGCAGATGGATTAGCAGTAGGAAGGGCTTCGAAATTTGTTGGGAAAGTAATGGAGCCAATCATTAGCGGTTGCTATACTGTGGATGAATCTTTCTTATTTCAAAGCTTACGACGGTTAAATGAAATGGAACAAATTTTTGCAGAACCTTCTGCCCATGCAGGGATTTACGGTCCCATCGCCTTATTTAAAAATGGGCAGCAATATATCGAACGTAATCAATTATCCGATAAAATGGAACAAGCGACCCATCTTATTTGGTCAACTGGTGGTAATATGGTGCCGATAGATCAAAGACAACAATATTTACAAAACAGCAATTAAAAAAATGCCCTAAACGTTTACGTCTAGGGCATTTTAATTAGTCAGCTTGAACTTCTTTTACAGTTCGTTCTACTTCTTCTCTTGTCATTTTTTCTTGGCCATTTTTCATTGCCTTTAACGTTTTATGGGCTAATGCAAGGGGCAGTCGGCAGAACAAAAGAATAGATCGTTTATGAATATCTTTCATATATAAATCGGCTTTTTCTAAATTTTCTTCAGCATATGCAAATAAATCATTACGTGTCCAACCTTCTGGAACGAAGCTTACACCCCGCTCTTCCATATCTTCCTGTTGGTTACGTAAAATGTTTACTAATTGTAGACCGCGACCGTATCCAATAGCTAATTCCCGATCCGTTTTTATCCCTGCATTCCATTCCCAAAGTTCTGAAAGCATGACGCCTACTAGTCCAGCTACATAATATGTATATTCATCTAAGTCTTCTTTCGTACGAACTTGGAAATTAGATTTAGACCATTTCCCCATGCCATCTGCCATTTCACTCGTTGCATCTTTTACGATTTGTTCAGCTCCTGCGGGAATTAAACGAATCCAATCGGCAAGTCGTAAAGTAACCTCGGGCATAAAATCTTTTACAGGACGAAGAATTTCTAAATATTTTTCCTCATTAAAAGTTTTCTCTTTTAACAAGACACTAACATCTGCCAACATGGCGTATTTTAATTCGTTTGATACTTCTGCATGTTCATTATCTTCAATTTCATCGATTGCACGCATCATTAAATAAGCAGTAGCAACAGCCGTTTTCAACTCTTTTTGTAAAAATGTAATTGGAATATAAAAAGTCCGACTCGTTTCCTTTAATACTCGCATTGCATCTTTTAGGAGTTCTTTGTCATTCATTCACATGTTCCTCCGTTCATCACATACATCTATATTATGTTACATTAAATTTCTTCAATTGAAAAATAGAAACTCTAATTTTTTACATGAAATTAATTTTGTATGATAACGTTTCTCCAATTAAAAGTTATTATATTCTACTTTTATAGGTGTTATAATGTCTTTGTGACATTGTTATGTCAGTATTATAAAATTTCGTTACAATAAATAATAGAAATTACAAGAGAGAAGCAATATTAATATTGAAATAGATAATGGGATTTTAAATATATCAATATAGTATAACATCGTTATTTATCTTTCCATATGTGCTCAATTGTGTTTCTCTAACAGTTAAAGGTGGAATGATGGTGCGTAAAAATACTTACATTTTTGTCGATGTAGAGGCTACATTAATCCGTGGCAAACAACACATTATTGAAATCGGTGCAATTAAATGGTTGCCAGATGGAACGATTGAACGTTTTTCGCAGCTAATTCAACCGTATAAATTTAAAAAGTTAAACTCCCATATTCAAAAACTAACAGGCATTACGACGGGACAAATATTAAATGCTCCCTCATTTAAAAAGGTCATGCCTAAATTCATCCAGTGGTGTGAAGGAAATTCGGTTATCGTAACCTTCGGTGAATTTGATCGAAAAGTTTTAGAGGAGGAGCTAATACGAAATCATATGGATGTTCGTTTTTTATATCCAATTGTTGATTTTCAACAAAAATATATGATTGAATTTCAACTGAAGGAGCAACCAAGTCTTAAAAAATTATTAGAGACATATGACATCACTTCAGATATAAACCATCGTGCTTTAGCTGATGCGATTAGTTTATTTCAAGTTTTTAAAGAGGTAAATGGTGAAGAACTAATTGAAAAACATAAAACCGATGAGTTTGGTTTAATATTAAGTGAATTTCGACAACAGGAAGAAATGTATGAACTTTATCTTTCATATATCTCAGGTCGAGTATGGCCAACTTTTATAGATGTGCAATCTGTTAAAACAATTCATAAACAACTATTTTTTGATATAAAAGAAGAACGAAGGGAATTGGAAGACGGGGAAATCGAAACGATTCATCGTACAATTATCCAACCAAATGCTGAGGTCGAAACTTTTTTAAAAATGGTTATGGAAGATATACAGGATAAAGTATTAATTACTCGCAGTGGTTTAAAACAACTAGGGAAAATTAATCGGCTACATCATGCTGTATTTCCAAAAACAGAAGTTATGACGTTACAACATTTACTTCAAAAAGAAGAGGCTGTAAATGAATTTACGATTAGTCAGTTAACGGTTACAACTTATGAAATGAAACTTCAACAGTTGATAGGGAAATATGAAAAAGAAATTATAGCAGAATTTGAGAAAAGAAATTTATTTGTAAAAGAAAAAGTGGATATATAAACTAGTGCCTAGAGGTTTTTTCTTAAAAATCCAATTTTGTAAAATCATTGAATTGAAATAAGATAAAATCATTGCACAATAGTAATAAGACAGTTAAAGTTTAAAAAGGGAGAAAATAAAGGAGAACTTTTATGCAAAATGTAATTGGTATTGATGCAGGGGGAACTTTAACAAAATTAGCTTATATTAATGAGCAAAATGAAATGGATTTTGAAATATTTCCGTCCAATGATTTTTCAAAAGTAAAAAATTGGCTTGAAAATCATCCTCATATAGAAGAAATTGGGTTAACGGGTGGCCGTACAAAACAATTATTGAACGTGTTAAAAACAATGAAATCCATTCAATATTTAGTTGAGTTTGAAGCTACTTTCAAAGGTGTTAAATATTTATTAAATAAAAATGGGTATGACATTGAAAATGCCATTATTTCAAACATTGGCACAGGTACTTCTATTCACTATATGGAAGGTTATAGCCATATTCGAGTCGGAGGTACGGGCATTGGTGGAGGTACATTAACGGGCCTTTCAACGATTATGACCGGTGTTTCGGATTTCAATGAAATTACTTCAAATGCAGCTTTAGGTAGTCGGGAAAATATTGATTTGTTTGTAAAAGATATTTTCCAAGGAATGGAGCCCCCTATTGAAGGACATTTAACAGCAAGTAATTTTGGGAATGTTAGTATTTTAAAAGATACGAAATATGAAACAAATGACTTATTAGCGACTATTCAAGGGTTAGTCGGAGAAGTGATTACGACGTTGAGCATTCAATTTGCTGAAGAGAAAAAAGCAAATGAAATTATTTATATCGGGTCAACTTTAACGAATAATGATCATTTAAAAGAAGTTATTTCCAACTATACAATATTGAAAAAACATAAACCTGTTTTTTTAGATGATTGTGGTTTTACAGGTGCTATTGGTGCTTTATTAAACAAAGTAGAACAGTCCCATATTACACAACCTTAATTGAAAAGGCTTTTAAGCAACTTTTACTTGCTTGAAAGCCTTTTAACCTGTTCATTTTAGCTTGATTTGCATAGCATATACAAAAAACAGTTTTTCATGAATCGTTTATTGAAGGTGGAAAATTGAACATAATAAGATGACAATTATTTTGCCTTTAAAATGGCTTCGCGGGCTAAAGCATCTGCTGCTTTATTTTCGTTATCTGGAATCCATTTGATAAAAAATAAGTCAAATTGTTCTGATAGCTGAAGGGATTTTTCTAAAAATGGTTTATATTGCTCATTTTTCACATATTGTTTTTCAATAGAAGATACAACAATTTTTGAATCGGACCGAACGGAAATAAAGGAAGAACCTAATTTCAATGCTTCTTCTAACCCACGTTGTAAGGCAGTAAATTCAGCAATGTGATTATTTGTTTCACCGATGTATTCACTTATTTTAATGTGATGACCTTCACCTTTTATAAAGATGCCAATGCCACTTGGTCCCGGATTTCCAGCACTAGCACCGTCGATATAAACTTCTAACAAACTATCCCTACTTTTTCATCATTATTTTGAACATATTATAACTTACTTTTAGGGAATTTTAAAAAATTATTAGTAATGATGAAAGTAGCCTTCACTTTGACAAATGAAAAATGATAGTAGTAAAATAGGAAAACGTTGTGTAAAGGGGGAGTATTGTGAATAAAAATACTGTAATAAAAGATATTGATGAATTAACCGATACTTATTGCAACGATTGTCCAATTAAACGGGATTTACGCAATAAGAGGGGAAAATCAGGTGCACATCGTTTTTGTATTGAACAATGTTCTGTTGGGGAACAATTACAATTTTTAGGGAATGAATTAATGAAAATTTATGAGAAGAAGTAAAGTTGGGGAACAATAATGAAACTTTCTTTTCATTTATATACATGTAAATAAATTTTTCAATTAGAGGTCGTCTCCGAAAATTGGTGACGATTTTTTGTTGATGGTTGGGATCGAGATACAAAAAAGTCCTATAGGTTTCTATCCATCCTATAGGACCAATTCGTCTCGAATTAAATGAGCACTGTATTATATTCAAGAAGTTCTTGATAATATTTATTTAATGAAGAGGAAGATACGCCGAAGTATTCAGCAATTTCTTTTATCGTAAATGTTGTGCCATGGAAAAGATCCTTTTCTTGTCCGAAGCGAATAGCACCCGCTGCAATTGCCGCAGCTTTTCTAGCTTTTGGTTTTTTAACAACTAAATAATCCTCCAATTGTTCTAATAATTGGTTCGCTTCAATTTGACGTTCCTCTAAAAATTGTTTCGCTTGTTCCACGACTTCGATTTCGAAAGAAGTATATTCTTCGCCGCTATACCCTGAAGCAACGAGATTCGTCCAAAATTGTAGATGGTTATTTTGTAAAAATTGCTCAACTGTTCCGTTCGATTGATCATATGTTTTTGCAAAGCTTTCAAAGGCTTGTTTATAATTTGTTGGGAAGAAAATCAATGTCGACACCGCTAAGTAATGGTTCTCTTTTTTTGAACCATCTGGTAGTAAAAAGGCGAAAACTTGCATTCCTTCCGGTATAACGCGGTTTGATTCACGACGAATAAAAATAGGTTCATTTGTAATCGATCCTACCGCTTTAAAATATCGTTCCTCTACAGCTTCTACTTCTCCGATAAACATTTTCGGCTGTTGCCATTGATTCAATAACTCCACAATCGCTGGACGAATCGTTTTCTTCATCGTACGTTTAATATAATTTGTCCAAATATCTAATCGTTTATGGAAGAAAAAGTCGTCAAGGGCGACCGCTTCGATTAACTCACGCTGTAGGTGGGTTTCTAATTGGGGCGACCATTCTTTTACAATATCTAAGTAATCTTTTACATCTTTTCTTTCGGGATATATGTTATAAAAAGTTTGAAGAACTTGTTCTATTTCTTCTAAAAACACTTGTTCGGTAGTAACTTGTTCTTTACCTTCACAACACTTTTTGTATTTTTTTCCACTTCCACATGGACATGGGTCGTTACGTCCTACCATACGAACACTTCCTTTTCTTAAAATCTAGTTGAATAGTTACATGGTTTAGTAATTTTATATTTATTACTATGCATTCATAATAATATCGAAAATTACTATCCGATGAAAAATGAAAGTTTATTTTAAACTATTTGAAATATCGGACTTATTATTATTTATATGTTTTATATGGAAAAAATAGAATTAAAATCTATTAAATTGAATCAAATAATAGATTTTCTTTGTGTTTATTAATATAAACCCGAAATATATCTTATAGGCAACGATTCATATATAATGGCAATATAGTAAATGATAAAATCAATATAATAACTACAATAAAATTAGGTGATACGGTTGAAAACATTACAAGGTAAGAAAGTGTTAATTACAAGTGGTGGTACATTAGAAAAATGGGATCGGGTGCGTGGACATACAAATTTATCCAAAGGAACGATGGGTTGTTTTCTTGCAGAAGAAGCTTTAGCGGCAGGGGCAGAAGTTATTTATATGCACGGCTATTTTGCTAATCTCCCCCAACATGTATCGGAAATGAGAACAGTTTTATTTAAAGGGATAGAAGATTTAGCTGAAAAAATAAAATCAATTGTTCAAGGGGAAGTCATTGATTTCGTTATTATGGCTGCTGCTGGTTCCGATTGGGTAATCGATAAAGTATATGACCAATCCGGCAATTTGTTAGAAGAAAAGGGGAAAATGCCCTCAGATGAACCACCAATTATTCATTTTAAAAAAGCACCAAAAGTATTAGGTCAAATTAAAGGTTGGTCGCCGAACACAACATTAATTGGTTTTAAATTAGAGGCAACGGATGATGTTGATTATTTAATCGAGCGAGCTAAGTTAAGAATGGAATCTTCCAATGCAGAATATATGGTTGCCAACAGTTCTAACTCTCTTTATGGAGTAGAAGAACCCCACTTTATCATCTCAAAAGAGGGGGAAGTATTAAAAGTTGAGGGAAAAGAAAAAACAGCTAAAAAGCTAATTGAATTATTAGCGGACAATTAACTTTTATAGACTAGTATTTCTAGTCTATTTTATCATTTGATTTCAGAAATTTCTGTGTATATTCTAAAATAAAATCTTTGAAAGGACGGATACAATGTCATTACAAAGCGTAAAAGAACATTTAGAGAAATTTCATCGTGCACAAGATATTTTAGTATTTGATAAAATTAGTGCGACGGTGGAACAGGCTGCCGAAGCATTAAATGTTCATCCTGCCAGAATCGCCAAAACATTATCTTTTAAAGATAAAGAGGGAAATGGCTTATTAATTGTTACTGCAGGCGATGCGAAGATTGATAATCAAAAATTTCGGAATCAATTTAATATGAAGGCTAAAATGTTGAATGCCGATGAAGTAGAGGAGCAAACGGGACATCCGGTTGGCGGTGTATGTCCTTTTGGATTGGCTAAGGATTTGAAAGTGTATTTAGATCAATCTTTACAACGATTTTCTACGGTTTTCCCAGCATGTGGTCATGATCATTCCGCAATCGAGTTAACTTGCCATGAATTAGAAGAATATTCGAGCGCTATTGCTTGGGTAGATGTAAGTAAAGGGTGGGATCAAGACGTAAGTGAGGCCGGTACTGAGGAAAAGACGTCAATTTCATTTTATTGATATGGAAAGGAGTTCGTTATGTACTTATTAGATCATATTGTACATTTTGTAGAAAAACCTGAACATCTTATCGATCAAACGAAGGAAATCGGGCTTTATACAGTTAATGGCGGTAAACATGAAATGTGGGGAACTTATAACACGTTATGTTACTTTGGGTTAACGTACATAGAATTCATCGGGATCTTTAATAACGAGTTATTTGAGAGGGCGGCGAAAGAACCTTACACATTACATGAAACTTATAAAAAGAGTAATAGGAGCAATGGCTTCACACGTATGGCGCTACGAACAAATTCCATTGAAGAAGACGCTCTTCGGTTAAGACAAGTAGGGTTAGTCGTTTATGGACCGGAAACCTTCTCAAGGACACGTCCTGATGGTTCGGTTTTAACTTGGAAACTATTACATATAGGTGAAGAAAACACGAAAGTAGAATGGCCGTTTTTAATCCAATGGGAAGAAACGGATGAGGCTCGTTTGGATGATTTAGTTAAAAGGGGTACTATCGGAAACCACCCTTTAGGCGATCTTCGCATATCAGAAGTAGTCTATCAGGTGGAAGATTTACAAATCCCACAAAAATGGGCGGACGTTTTCGGATTTGCTATCGAAAAAAATGATTCATGCATTACATTACGAACGTCTAATTGTAACTTTACTTTTTATGGAAACCTCCAGGAAGAAGGGGAACGCAACAATATTGATCAAGTTGTCATTTCAGGTGCTATAGAAGAAAAGATGGTTCAATTAGAGTGCGGGTTGTACAAATTTACGAAGTGAGTATGAGGGCTTCACTTATAGCAGGTGTTTATTAAAAGGGGTTATGTGTCATGATTAACGCTATTTTTTTGTTTATTTGCATGGTTTTTGTTACGTTTATCGTAGTAATTTTTACTTTATTATCAGGTGAAATATATTATATAGGATTGATTGTTGTTGTTGCTTGTATACTTTACTTACTGTTTGTTTTTTTAATGTCTCATTTTTTTAAGACGAAAAAAAGGAAAAGGGTATTTATATCGATTTCAATAATCGCTATTATCATTGCATCTATTCAACCAATCTACCGTGCATATGATAGTTCAAAAATCATTGGAAATATGGAAGTTGATATCTATCAATATATACCGTTCTCTGAAAACGGAAGAATAGCAACGTTAGAGGAAGAATCATCTTTCAAAGTAACAGATGACTTACCGAAAATTGATGGAGCTACTGCTCTTTATCCTTTGTATTCTGCCTTCGTACAAGCTACATTTCCTAAAAAAGACTATGACCCTTATTTCAGTGAAGTGATGGTCAATCAAACCCCTAATGCTTACGAGAAATTATTTAATGGAGAAGTAGACATGATTTTTGTCGCTGCTCCATCTGATTCCCAGAAAAAAGTAGCGAAGAATAAGGGACTTGAACTTGAAATGACGCCAATTGGTCGCGAAGCGTTTGTGTTTTTTGTGAATCAAAAGAATCAAATCAACGGATTGTCTATAGATCAAATAAAAGATATTTATTCGGGTAAAGTGAAAAATTGGGAAGATGTTGGAGGAAAGAATGATTCGATACGAGCATTTCAACGTCCTGAAGATAGTGGTTCCCAATCGGCGTTGCAACGTTTAATGGGTGATAAGGCCATTATGGAGGCACCAACAGAAAATGTTGCTTCTGGCATGGGAGACATTATTGAAGAGGTTGCTAACTATAGAAATTATGATAATGCAATTGGCTATACTTTCCGTTTTTATGTGAAGGAAATGGTTAAGAATGACCAAATTAAATTGTTAGAAATTGATGGCATAGCACCGACAAAAGAAACGATTCAAAATGGAACTTATCCCCTTTCAACAGAATTTTATATTGTAACAGCTGGTACTGATAATCCAAATGTAGAACCATTTATTGAATGGATTTTATCCTCACAGGGACAAGAAATTTTAGAAAAAACTGGGTTTGTGCCTGTACGTTAAAGTGAAGCGTAGAGTTGAATTAAAATAAAATTGGTGAGAAGAGCATGGGTATCCATGCTCTTTTACTAATTAAAAATTCAATTGATAAATTTTGCTTGGCCGTCCTTTTGCTTTTGTAACTTTATTTGTTATGGAAGTCGCATAGTTCGTTTCTTCTAGTCGTTTTAACAATCGATTGGCAGTGCGAATGGAAACAGATAAATGGATACTCAAATCTTCAGCTGTTATCGCCTCGCGTTTCAGCTTGTAAACTAAACTATAAATTTTTTGTAAATGGAGAAGGGATATATTCGTATCTTCCGCAATTTTTACTAATTTTTCGTTATCAAAATCGTTCATCGTAGCAGTAGCGTTGCCATCCAGTGGTCCGATTAGTTGATTTTCTTTCGTTAAAATATAAGCCTCTGTAAGTGAACCAGTACAATAGGTTGCTGCCTTCTCTGCTTGTATTCTTGCCTCTTGTAATGTTTTACCGATTCCCCAACCAATTTTTACTTTGAAGGACAATTGATTTCTTAAAAACTCAACAAGGGAACACATTTCTTGATGATTTGTTATCAATAAAAAGTCTTTGTAGTTCGTTATTAATTCGTAGTGGATAGCACTTCTATATGTAATTAATGAAATTCCTAATTTTCGATTAAAGTCTAAAATCGCTTTGTAAAGAGCAATTTGCCTGTATTCAATTTCAGTAGGATCATTTTGAGACATGGAAAATTCTAAAAATCCTGCAACGACTTGACTGTTCATTAAATCTGCTACTTCTATTTCTTTTAACAATTCTAAAATGGTCGACTTCATACTTTCTAAAGTAGGTGTGACAAGAATAAGATTTATATTTTGATCATCAAAAAAGGAATGTAAATTCGTTAACCGAGTCAAAGAGAAACGAATTTTTTGTTCCTCCCAAAGTTTTGAATGGGCTTCATAGACGACATCGTACGCATTCGGATGTCCAAAAACTTCCACCGTATCCCCAAGTAAGTAGGGGAAATCTTCTGGCGATATAATTTCCTTTAATCTTAAATAATTATTCTCTTTATATAAAAAATCAATGATGCAATGTTTAAAAGAGAAATCCGGATATTTATATTGGATTTCTGCGATTTTAAAATAAAAATCTCGTTCAGAAATGTCAAAATAGGCACATGGTACTTTAGAAAAATGGTCAGGAAGGTTTCTTTGGATATGTAAGTAAGGAATTTGACCACTGAAAATAACTCCATCAAAGGTTTTCACTTTTTCTAAAAATGCCATTTCTAAATCAACTAAATTTTCATAAAAGAAGATTTGCAGATTAATATTATCAATTTGAATCGTTTCACAATTTTTTAACCATCTGTATGAATATTTAGTCGAAAAGACGCATACGTTATACATTTAATATCCTCCGTTGTCACTATTGTGGTAATTTTCAAAATATTTTAACCTAATTTAAAGACATTGTAAAAAATAGTCCAAAAATAAAAAGGGGGAAGTAAAAATATGAACAATCATCAGGAAATAGAAACTGCCAAAAATGGTGCTTTCAACAAATTTTTAAACACTGTTGAAAAAATCGGTAATAAATTACCCCATCCATTTATGCTTTTCTTCTATCTTACACTTATTCTCGTTGCAATTTCATTTATTTTAGGCGTTATGAATGCCTCTGTTATTCATCCTAATACGGGTGAAACGGTAGCGGTTAACAATTTGCTCTCAAAAGAAGGCGTTCGCTATATTTTAGGTAATACGCTAACAAACTTTACCGGTTTTGCACCATTAGGTTTAGTGTTAACAATGATGCTTGGTATTGGTTTATCTGAACGAGTAGGACTATTTTCTGCATTAATGACAAAGGCAATTATCAAAACCCCTAAACGAATCGTAACCTTTATGGTCGTATTCATCGGTATTTTAGGAAATATTGCTTCTGATGCAGCCTTTGTAGTCATTCCTCCTTTAGCTGCTTTAGTCTTTTTATCACTAGGAAGACATCCGTTAGCAGGTTTAGCAGCTGGACTAGCTGGAGCCGGAATCGGTTTTACAGCAAATATTTTAGTTGCCGGCACAGATGCTTTACTTTCGGGTATTACTACAGAAATCGCTAAGTCAATTGATAGTGAGATGGTCGTTTCACCATTAGATAACTGGTTCTTTATGAGCGCATCTACATTTTTATTAGCTTTTTTAGGTGCGATCGTTACGGATAAAATAGTGGAACCCCGTTTAGGTACATATAATGGAGAAAAGAAAGCCGATTTACATGAATTGACACCATTAGAAAACAAAGCTCTTCGTAATACAGGAATCGCTGCTTTATTATTTATCGGGTTCATATTAGTTTTAATGTTTATTCCGAATTCACCGTTATTAAACGATGACGGTACACTATTACGCTCACCATTTTTATCAGGTATAGTACCAATTCTTTTTGCATTTTTCTTAGTAACAGGTATTACATACGGTATGTCAGTTAAAAAAATTGAGAAAATAGCTGATGTTCCGAATTTAATGGCAGAGGCGATTCGCGATCTTTCAAGCTATATCGTTTTAATTTTTATGATTGGCCAATTTATCGGATATTTTAACTGGACGAATATCGCTACGTGGATGGCAGTCCATTTAGCTAACATTCTAACGGCTATTAATTTAACAAATGTCTTTGCAATCGTGTTATTCACATTGCTTGTAGCTGTATTAAGTTTATTTATTATTAGTGGATCTGCCCTATGGTCCCTTGTGGCTCCAATTTTCGTACCGACTTTTATGTTATTAGGTTATCATCCTGCCTTCGTTCAATTAGCATATCGTATTGGGGAATCATCTACAAATATGGTAACACCATTAAATCAATATTTTGCGATAATACTAGGTTTCATGCTTATTTATAACAAAAGAGCAGGAATAGGTACATTGATGTCATTGATGATTCCATACACAATTATCTTTTTAATTGCATGGATTCTTTTAATGTTAGTGTTTGTAATGTTTAATATTCCAATTGGTCCGGGTGTTCACTACTTATTAAAATAGGAGATGACGTTCATGAATTTTCTTACGTTAGAAAAGGATTATTTACAAGTTTTAAAAGAATGGAGAAGGGATTTTCACAAATTTCCTGAACCAGGTTGGTTAGAGTTCCGCACTTCTGCAATAATCGCCGAAAAACTCAAATCTTGGGGATATGATGTATATGTAGGGAAAGAGATTGTTAACGGTATTTCATTAGGTGTACCAAATCAATCATTAGAACAGGCATTTTATCAAAAAGCGGTACAAAGTAATGTTTCATCAAAATGGTTAGAAAAAATGGAGGCTGGTAAAACCGGTGTGATAGCTACCTTCGACACAGGTATTGAAGGACCGACGATTGCTTATCGTGTCGATATAGATGCGCTTCCTATTCTTGAATCAGCAGATGAAGATCACATGCCTGAAAAATTAAATTTCCGTTCTGAAAATGAAGGGTTTATGCATGCTTGTGGTCATGATAGTCATGCAACAATTGGATTAGGGTTGGCACAACAATTAATGGAAAGAAAAGCAATGCTTCGTGGAAAGTTCATTATTATTTTCCAACCTGCAGAGGAAGGTGTAAGGGGAGGAAGTGCTATCGTTTCTTCTCCATTGTTAGAAAATATTGATTATTTATTTGCCCTCCATATTGGAACGGGTGTACCAAAAGGGACATTTGTTGCAGGAGTAGATGGTTTTTTAGCGACATCGAAATTTGATGTAACGATTAAAGGTGTTGCCGCCCATTCGGGAATTAATGCTGAAAGAGGAAAAAATGCTTTGTTAGCCAGTGCTCAAGCAACACTCGCATTACATAGTTTGCCTCCCCATAGTGAAGGGGTAGCACGTGTGAACGTCGGAACGTTACAAGCTGGAAGTGGACGTAATATTATCCCGTCTTTAGCAAAAATGGAATTGGAAATTCGCGGAGAAACAACAGCGATTCATGACTTTTATGAAAAACGTGTTCAAGAGATTTTCAATGGGATACGAGCAATGTATGATGTTGACATTCAAGTAGAAAAAGTAGGATATGCGTTAAATATTCCTTCAGATCAAAAATTGGCCAAAACGTTAAAGGAAACGGCTAAATTCCAATCGGCGATTCATGAGATTGTCGAGTATAAAGAATTTAATTCCGGTTCTGAAGATGCAACGTTTTTAATGAAGCATGTACAAGAACAAGGTGGATTAGCATGTTACTCCATTATTGGGACAACGTTAGCTGCAGATCATCATCACGAAAAATTTGATATTGAAGAAGATGATATGCTTGCAGCCCTTGAAATTTGGTTAAACGTGCCATTCAAAATTTATGAGGAGATGAAAGAGAATGGCTAACATAGTAGAAGAGGTTGAAAATCTATATGACCAATATGAAAAGGAATTGATTCATCTTTCTGATCGTATTTGGGAACATCCTGAAACCCGTTTTAAAGAAACAGAATCTGTTAAAGTATTCACCAACTATTTACGTCAAATCGGATTCGAAATTGAAATGGGTGTAGGTGGCATCGACACGGCCTTTGTTGCAAAATATGGTACAGAAGGTCCGGTTATTGGAATATTAGGTGAATATGATGCCCTCCCTGGGTTAAGTCAAAAAGCGGGCAGTCCGATAAGAGAACCGCTAGTTGAAGGTGGAAATGGTCACGGTTGCGGTCATAATCTACTTGGCACAGCTGGCATAGGAGCGGTTGTCGTATTAAAGGAGTTAATTGACAAAGGAGAAGTCGAAGGTCAAATTCACTACTTCGGATGCCCTGCCGAAGAAGGTGGCTCAGGTAAAACCTTTATGGTCCGTGAAGGGGTATTTGATTATGTCGATGTGGCATTAACTTGGCATCCGAACTCTTTTACAAGTGTATTTAATTTTTCTTCCCTTGCAAACTATCAAGTATATTTTGAGTTTGAAGGGATCGCTTCCCATGCAGCAAATTCTCCCCATTTAGGAAGAAGTGCATTAGATGCGGTTGAATTAATGAATGTTGGGGTGAACTATTTACGGGAACATATTTCGAAGGATGCAAAAGTCCATTATGCGATTACGAACTCTGGTGGGATGTCCCCAAATGTCGTTCAAGCGGAAGCTGAAGTTTTATATTTAATCCGTGCTAATACAATTCAAGAAGTAGATGAGATTTATAAACGAATTGTGAAAATTGCAGAGGGCGCTGCATTAATGACTGAAACGAAAGTAAAAGTAAAATTTGATAAAGCATGTTCGAATTATATCCCTAATGATACGATCAACCAAATTATTTATAAAAAATTACAGTTAGTAGGGTTACCTACGTATAATGAGGCTGAATTGGAGTATGCGAGGAAAATGGCTGAAACGATTAGTCCAGCTGAATTTTCTAGTGCCTTGGATGAAATTAAAACGATGTCTGAAGATAACCCAGTGGTAAAGGAAAAGGGGAGCGAATCCGTATTTTATCCTGTGGTGGTTCCTTACCAAAAGTCAAAGGCGTCAATGGCAGGTTCTACCGATGTAGCAGATGTAAGTTGGGTCGTACCAACTGCCCAATTTTTTGCAACTTGTTTTGTACTAGGGACACCGCTTCATAGTTGGCAGCTTGTCTCTCAAGGTAAAACGGGTCTTGCCCATAAAGGGATGATTTATGCAAGTAAAGTAATGGCACTAACTGGTTTAGAGCTTTTACAAAACCCTGAATTAATTGAGCAAGCGAAAAAAGAGCTACAAGAACAAGTAAAAGATACATATATTAACCCGATACCAAAAGAAATTGTACCAAATATGTACGGTTAATAAATGGGAAAAGAGCTGGTTTAGTTAAGAATACTAAACCAGCTCTTTTAATGAAAAATTATAAAAAACCAGTCAACATATTTTGACTGGTACCCATCTCTCTATAATTTAACAACATTTGAAGCTTGGGGGCCTCGGTTACCTTCTACGATATCGAATGATACCGCTTGCCCTTCTTCCAATGTACGAAATCCTTCTTCTTTAATGCCAGTGAAGTGAACGAAAACGTCTTCACCATCGTTACACTCAATAAAACCGTAACCTTTTTCGTTATTGAACCATTTCACTTTTCCTTGGTGCATAGAGGCGTTCTCCTCCTATTCCATAGTAATGGCATCTTTATTATGAAGCTTGTTACGAATTAAAATATACATTATTATAAAAATAGTGTCAACATTTTGACATTTTCGTAAATAAATGAAATGGAAAAATGAGGAATAGAACTGTACAATTCGTAAAAATATATTGTATAAATTCTTTCAACTTTCTTTTAGGATATTCAATAATCTCTATTTTTAAGCAGTTTTCAGGATAGAAAATACTTAAGTTGTAAGTAGATAGAAAGGAGGGGTATGTTGGAAGATTTTATCATTTTATTTTTATTTGCCATTACATTACATAATTTAGAAGAAGCATTATGGTTACCAACTTGGTCCCAGCATAGTTCTAAATTTCATAGACCAGTTGGGAAAAATGAATTTCATTTTGCAGTAATTGTCATAACTTCATTAGCATATTTGTCTTCTTTCCTTTATCTGTGTTACCCAAATTTGACTTTCATTAAATATATTTTAATTGGTTTCCTCGGTTCTATGGTAGTGAATGCTATTTTTCCTCATTTGCTTGCGACAATTTTATTAAAACGATATGCACCTGGTGTTGTAACTGGAGTATTATTGAACATACCCATCAATAGTTTGATTATCCTTCGATTTATTCAAGGAAACGAAATAACGATTACCGGTTTAATTTTATCAACAATCATTGTTGGTATCGTATTGCTAAGTCTCATTCCTGTTCTATTTAAAGTGGGAAAACCGATTACTCAACAAATCTATTGATATAATCATTTATGAAAATGAAAGCCGCTTACTCCAAAAAAGGTATAAGCGGCTTTTACCTTCTTATTGTTTAAATAACAGCAAATAAATAAAATAAGGGGCACCAATAACTGAAATAACAATACCTACTGGCAATTCAACAGGGGCTAATAGTACCCGTCCGATTGTATCTGCTACTAAAACTAATAATGCTCCTAGACATAAACTAATCGGAATAATTCGACGATGGCTTGCTCCAACAAGTTTTCGTGCCATATGGGGAGCGATTAGTCCAACGAACGTTATACCACCACCAACCGCTACACAAGCGCCTGCTAACGCTACGGAAACAAATAGCAGTAGTCGTCGTTCCTTTTCTACGGATATACCGACCGCAATGGAAGGCACTTCACCTAATGTTAACAAATCTAAAGTACGAGATTTATAAATTACAAATGGTATAAGAATCATTAACCATGGAATGATGGCCCATACATAGGTCCAAGTAGACCCCCAAATCGTTCCTGATATCCAAATGAGCGCTTTTGTAAAATCGGCTGGTTCCATTTTCAATTGAAAGATGGTTAATCCGGCACTAAAAGCTGCATTAACACCTATGCCGACAAGGATCATTCGCGTTGGTTTTATTGTCCCTTTTTTCCACGCTAGCAAATAAATAATGAGCGCAGCGCTAAAAGCACCAAAGAGTGCAATTAAGGGCATTAAAAACACCGAAACCCAAGATTGATAAAATACGTTTCCTTGAATGAAAAACATATAGAACACAACCATAAATCCTGCACCGGAATTAATGCCAAGAATTCCTGGGTCAGCTAAAGGATTTCTTGAAATGCTTTGTAATATAGCACCAGAAACCGAAATACCAGCTCCGACTAATATGGCCATTATAATACGAGGTAATCGAAAATTAACTATTGTTAACTCATCAGAATCGGTTCCTTGTCCAATGAAGGTTTTTAGTACATTTTGAAAAGGAACTTCTATGTATCCGGCGTTGATACTAATAAATATCATGACAAGAATAAGTACGACTAAGCTGCTGATATAAAGGGTGAAAGGGATTTTTTTCTTTAATATTTGCATTATAAACCTCTCCCATCTTTCCGGGCTAAATATAAGAAAAATGGAACTCCTATTAGTGCAGTGACAGCTCCTGCAGGCGTTTCAAAGGGATCATTAATAACCCTACCTACAATATCAGCTACAAGTAAAAGTGCGCCTCCAAAGATTGCGGACATAGGGATAATCCATCGATAATCAACACCGACAATGATTCGAACGATATGGGGAACAATTAATCCGACAAATCCAATCATTCCTGCAATTGATACGGCTGTTCCTGTTAAAATGAGTACGGCAATCGTACTGAGTATTCGAACAAAGTTCGTTTTTAACCCAAGTCCTTTTGCTACTTCATCCCCTAAACTTGCAACAGAAATAGAACGAGAAAGAAGGATTGCAAGAATAATCCCTCCGGAAATGAGCGGAACAGCAATTTGAACATGAATCGGTTGAATACTACTAAGTCCACCAGCATACCAATAACTCATATCTTTTGATATATCAAATTTCAAACCTATAGCGGTAGATAAGGCACTTAATAGGGATGTAATGGCTGACCCAGCTAATGCTAATTTAACAGGGGTTATGCCCCCTTTTGCAATAGAAGTAAATAGAAATACAAGACCAACACCTAAACCTGCACCTACTAAAGCACCGATAACAATGGCCGAATAAGAAGGGTCACGGAAAATGGCAAAAACGATCGCAACAAAAAATGTTGCTCCGGCAGTAACGCCCATAATAGAAGGGGAAGCTAAAGCGTTACGAGTAACTCCTTGCATAATCGCACCTGAAACTGCAAGGGCAGCCCCTACAAAAATGGCAGCAATTGCCCTTGGAATTCTTAGTTGATGAATCAATATATGATTTGAATCGGAAGCATCATACTGAAATATAGATTTCCAAATTGTAGAATAGGTGATGTCATTAGCACCGAAACGAATGGAAAGAATGACTGCTAATAGAATGATGATAAGTCCGATTAAAAAACTTCCAATTTTAATAAATAGATTTCTTTCAGCCATTTCAAAAAAACTCCTACATAATCATATTGACAATCGTTCTTGATTACTGTAATTTTAATGAGAATGATTATCAATGTCGAATTATATCACATTTTTAGGAGGATGAAAATGTCAATTCACTTATTTAATAAGAAAAAAGTAGGGTTAATTTGTGCTAGCTTATTAGCATTATCATTAGCAGCATGTGGAAATGACTCTTCAAGTTCAGAAGACAATACAACGACAAAAAAAACGGAGCAGACTGAAACAACCGGATCCGAAACAAGAACCGTTACAGACGCGTTAGGAAACGAGGTTTCCATTCCGAATGAACCAAAACGTGTCATTGCTTCTTATTTAGAAGATTATTTAGTCGCTTTAGGTATAACGCCAGTAGCCCAATGGAGTGTAGGAGATGGAGCAAGCATCCAAAATTATTTACAAGATAAGTTAAAGGATATTCCTACGATTCCTCACGATTTACCTTTTGAATCAGTACAAAGCTTCGAACCAGATTTAATTTTAATGGATTCTGCTTCTATGGTAGAAGGAGATAAATACGCCCAATATAATAAAATTGCCCCTACATATGTAGTTGGTAAAGAAAATGATAATAACTGGCGCGATGAATTGAAAGTCGTTGGTGAAGTTTTTGGTAAAGAGAAAGAAGCTCAAGCAGTTTTAGAAGAATATGATCAAAAAGTAGCAACTGCTAAAGCTGAAATAGAAAAAGCAGTAGGGAAACCTTCAGTAGCGGCTATTTGGTTAGTAGGGGGAAGCTACTATATCGTTTCTGACAAATTATCTAGTGGTGCAGTAATGTATGAAGATCTAGGCTTAGAAGTGCCTCCTGTAGTAGAAGAAATTTCTGCTAGCGGAACAGCAAGTTGGAATGCCGTTTCTTTAGAGAAATTAGTAGAATTAGATGCGGATTACCTATTCTTAATCAATAGTGATAATACTGAAAATCCAAACGCGGTAAGTGATGCTTTATGGAATACAATCCCGGCGGTTAAAGAAGGTAATGTTTTCTCCTTCTCAGCAGAAACAGCTTGGTTATATACAGGACCAATTGCGAATTCACAAATTGTAGATGATATTGTAACATCACTAACGAAATAGTAGGGATAGTTTGAAAAAATGACTTCCATTGGGAGTCATTTTTTCATTCAAACTGCTATTAAAGAAAATACTATTTTGTATAATAAGATAATAGGTTATTTAATAAAAATTTTTTATTCATAATAATAAAGGTGATGACATGAAGATTAGGCAATTGAATGAAAGAGAACAGGCACCTATGGAATTGTTGCTTTTAGCCGATCCTTCTGAAGAGCTAGTTCATGATTATGTAAAACGGGGATATTGTTTCGTAGCGGACAGTGGGGAAAAGATTATAGGTGTTTATGTATTACTCCCAACAAGACCTAAAACGGTAGAATTAGTTAATGTTGCCGTTTCTGAAGAACAACAAGGTAAAGGAATAGGAAAACAATTAGTATTAAATGCCATACAGGTGGCCAAATCAATGGGTTATCAAACAATTGAACTTGGTACAGGAAATTCAAGTATTAATCAATTAGCCCTTTATCAAAAATGTGGTTTTCGAATCGTTAATATAGAGATAGATTTTTTTGTTAAACATTATGAAGAAGAAATCTATGAAAATGGAATTCAATGTAAAGATATGATTCGATTATCAAAGGATTTATAATTCCTAAAATAGTAAAAGTGAAGAAAACAAATGATTTCCATGATTTTCTTCACTTTATAGAACTACATAGGTTTGGGTATAGTTGATTTTATAGAAAACATCGTCCATTGATAAGTCTCGCCACGTAACTACTCCAATATAGTTTGAATTTTTACTACGCATCATCCAATAAGTAGCAATAGATTTTATATTGTCTTGAGAAGAAAGTATCCTTTTTTCTTTCCACTCCGCTTCAATCATTTTTTAATCTTTTTCTTCTGTGTAAAGTAAATGTACAAATAGAAGCCAAATAATAGAGTTATACTAATTAAAATATATAATGTTAGATCCTCACTCGTTGGAAATTTTATTCCAATATACCATGTTTTTTTAAACGAAATCTAAATTTTCATGTAACTTCCAACTAATTTTTAAGTCAAATGGTAAAAAGGGGTCCATATTGATGAAGTTTAAAATATTCATTTGTTCATTATTAGCCATTTCGTTTCTATTCAATTTAACGAGAACGTCAAGTTATGCATGTTCCTGTGTACAACCAGAGTCTCCACAAAAGGAATTAAATGGACGGGACTTTGTTTTTTCAGGAAAGGTAAAGAGTATTATGGATCCAAATGAACACGCTATTATAAAATCGTCTGCCGATTTACTAGAAATTCATCTCAAAGTGAATGAGACGTGGAAAGGGATAGATGAAACGGAAGTAATCGTCTTTACGGAGCGGGAATCAGCGAGTTGCGGTTTTTCATTTACAGCCAATGAAGACTATTTAGTATATGGTGATAATGAGAATGGAAAAAAGAAAGTAATTAGTTGTTCAAGAACAACTCCTTTAGTTGATGCATCAGCTGACATTCATGAACTAGGTGAAGGGGAAAAACCTGCAAAAATTGTAAACCTGAATGAAAACGATAGAGACGGGGGAATAACAGCCACTTCAATCATTATCGGTTTATCATTAGGTGCATTAATGATTATTTTTATAACATATTTCATTACAAATAAAAGGAAAAATTCCAAATAATATAGTGGGGAGTCATCTATAAAGGTGCTCCTCTTTTTGTATGCAACTTAAATCTCTTCAATTGTACGGATTTTTTATAAAAATATTTTTCTCATTCTAGATATCAATAAATATTGATTTTATCACGTTTATAAAGGGTTTTTTACACTATTAAAATATGACATTTTGTTGAATTTGAAATTTTAGTATAGCTTAAACGGTTCAAATGTGACATACTATAAAAAGTTTTAAATGATATTTTATATGGAATGGTTTACGATAAAATAAAAGATGGAACCGATTACATATGGTTTTTTCTTTTTATGAAATATGTAACCGATACCATATTGTGTTTTACTTTTTTGAAATGGGTGATGATGAGTGCCGACGATTAGTGATGTTGCAAAACTTGCCAAAGTATCGGTTGCGACGGTTTCTAGATTTTTAAATGACAGCGGATACGTAGGGAAAAAATCAAGAGAAGCGATAAAAAAAGCGATTCAAGAATTAGACTATGTCCCTAGTGAAGTAGCACGGTCGCTTTCAACAAAACAATCGGATATTATCGGACTTATTATTCCAGATATTAAAAATCCCTTTTTCCCCGAGTTAGCTAGAGCAGTAGAAGATACTGCCTTTGAATATGGTTATACTGTCATATTGTGTAATTCGGATGAAAATGAATTAAAGGAAAAACATTATTTTCAAACTTTGACAAATAAATATGTAGCAGGAATTATACTGACTTCTATTTTTGATCAAGGAACGAACTTTAAAAAATTAAAAATTCCAATGGTTGCTTTAGATAGACCATTAGAAATCAATATACCGACTGTTACAACGAATAATATAGAAGGTGCAAAGCTAGCTACACAATTTTTAATTGATAAAGGTGCGACTTCATTGTTATGTGTTGGCGGTCCAAAGGAAATTCGCTCTTCTAAATTACGAGTTGAAGGGTTTCAAGAAATAATTAAAGAATACCCAATTGATTCACATATTATTGAAAGTCCCTATGATTTTGAAACAGCCGAAACAATTATTTTCGATTATTTAAAACATAATCCGACTATCGATGGTATTTTTGCCTGTAGTGATGCATCAGCAATAGGTGCGTTAAAAGCGATTCATAAATTAAATTTATCCGTACCTGAAGATATTCAAATTGTAGGTTTTGATGGGATACAAATGGGGAAAGTTGTATCTCCGAGTTTAACAACGGTTGCACAAAATATTTATCAATTAGGTCAAGCTGCAGCGAAAATGTTAATTCATCAAATAGAAGGTAAACCATTGGAAAATACATCCGTATGTATTAATCCGAAGCTTATAGAGCGAGAAACAACTCGAAAGGAAAGAACGTAAATGATTACAATAATTGGTAGCATCAATATGGATATTGCTATCCAGACAACTATTTTTCCAAAACAAGGTGAAACGGTATTAGGAAATTTATTTACAACGATTCCAGGTGGAAAAGGTGCGAATCAAGCAGTGGCGGCTGCTAGACTTGGAAGTGATGTACAAATCATTGGAGCGGTAGGTAAAGATGCCTTTGGTAAAGAACTTTATATGAATTTAAAAAATGAAAATGTTCATGTTGACGGCATTCAAAAAACGGACAATTCAACGGGGATTGCCAATATATTATTGCATAACAATGATAATCGTATCATTGTCGTTCCAGGTGCCAATTTTGATGTGGATCAAAAGATGATCGATGCCAATTTGGAGTTAATTAAACAAAGTGCCTTAGTCATGTTGCAGTTAGAAATTCCTGTTGAAACGATTGAGTACGTGCTGAAAGTTTGTGAGGATTTGGCTATTCCTGTTTTATTAAACCCAGCACCTGCCGCTAATTTTAAACAAGAGTGGATCGATAAAGTTTCCTACTTAACACCGAATGAAACTGAGTGTGAAGTTATGTTTGGCGAAGATTATGAAACCGTTTTAAAACAATACCCAAATAAAATAATCGTCACGTTAGGTGGAGAAGGGGCAGCCTACTTTGATGGGAATCAAATTATTCGAATAGCTGGTTATAAAACGAAGGCCGTTGATACAACAGGCGCTGGAGATACATTTAACGGTGCCTTTGCCCATGCCATTATAGAAGGAAAATCAATTGAAGAAGCCGTACGATTTGCAAACATAACTGCATCCCTTTCAGTTGAAAAGTTTGGAGCTCAAGGTGGTATGCCTCGAATAGAGGATGTAATGATCCGTTTGGAGGAAATGAAATGAAAAGACATGGCATTTTAAATCGAGAATTAGCTGGACATTTTGCTAAATTAGGTCATACTGATCGAATTGTTATCGCCGATTGTGGATTGCCAATACCGAAAGAGGTACCGTGTATCGATTTGGCTTATAAATTAGGCGAACCAACATTCCTCTCCATTTTAGAAGTCGTTTTAGATGACTTGATTGTTGAAGCAGCGGTATTGGCGGAAGAGATTCAAAGGAATAATGAAAAGGTTGCAAAAGAAGTAGCAAGTAGCTTATCAAATATTTCCTATGTAACCCATGAAGAGTTCAAAGAGCTAACTAAAGAGGCGAAATTAATCATTCGGACAGGAGAAACAACTCCGTATGCCAATGTGATTTTACAATGTGGCGTTATTTTTTAAAGGACACAATAAAAGTTAAAAAATAAAAGTAGGTGATTTTGCATGATTGAAATGTCTGGCATTACAAAAGCATTCAGTGGAAACGTTGTTTTAAATAATGTGCAATTTGAATTAGCGGATGGCGAAATTCATGCATTGATGGGTGAAAACGGTGCTGGGAAATCAACGATGATGAAGATTTTAAGCGGTATTTATACAAAGGATGCCGGTGAAATCAAAGTAGATGGACAAGTAGTCAATTTTAAATCACCTAAAGATGCAGAAAAGCTTGGAATTATTGTTATCCATCAAGAACTAAATATGTTGCCCGATTTAACAGTGGCACAAAATTTATTTCTTGGAAAAGAATTAACATACGGGAAAACCGGTATTTTAAAAACTCGTCAAATGGAAAAAGAGGCAACTCAATTACTTTCAAAATTAGGATTGAACATAAATCCGAAAACTCGAACTGGAGACTTATCCGTTGGGAAACAACAAATTATAGAAATCGCAAAAGCAATTGCAAGTAATGCGAAAGTAATTGTCATGGATGAGCCGACTGCCGCACTAACGGATCGGGAAATTGAAACTTTATTTCAAACGATTCGTGAGTTAAAAGCGAAAGGGATTTCCTTTGTTTATATTTCCCACCGTATGGAAGAGATTTTTGCCATTTGCGATCGAATTACGATTTTACGTGATGGTCAATATGTTGGGGTTCGGAATATTCCTGAAACGAATTTTGATGAAATTGTGGCTATGATGGTAGGTCGTCAGCTTGGGGAACGCTTCCCGGTAAGAAAAAGTGTCATCGGTGATACGAAATTAGAAGTACGAAACTTAACTGTCAATGGTTTATTCCACAACCTTTCCTTCGAATTACGAAAAGGTGAAGTACTTGGTGTTGCTGGCTTAATGGGAGCTGGTCGCACAGAAGTAGCTCAAACTCTATTTGGTTATCGAAAGGCTAGTAGTGGGGATATTTTAATTGATGGAAAAAAAGTGAATATAAAGTCGCCCATCGATGCTATGAAACATGGTATCGGGTTTGTAACAGAAGATCGTAAAACACAAGGATTAGTTTTAGATTTTTCGATTAAAGAAAATATTACGCTAACAAACCTTAATAAATGTGCTTCATCAGGCATTGTCAATCAAACGAAAGAAAATTCGATGGTTGCAAAATATATCGAAGAATTAAAAATTCGAACTTCTGGTCCAGATCAAAGGGTGAAGTCTTTGAGCGGTGGGAATCAACAAAAGGTAGTACTTGCTAAATGGCTCGGTACAGAACCAGATATTTTAATATTAGATGAACCGACTCGCGGAGTAGATATCGGTGCAAGAAAAGAAATCTATCATATTATTAATCAATTAGCAGAAGCGGGAGTAGCTATTTTGATGATTTCTTCTGAATTACCGGAAGTTATCGGTATGGCGGATCGCGTTATTGTTATGCAAGAAGGAAAGTTAACTGGTGAAGTTAAGAAAGAACAAATGACACAAGAGATCATTATGCAGTACGCAACAGGAGGAGAAAAAGTTGTCCAATCATAAATCGAAAGAAATGTTATCAAAACTTGGACCACTATTCGGGTTAATTTTATTAATAATCGTCGTATCGATTTTAAATCCAAGTTTTTTATCAATCGCAAATATTTTCAACGTTTTACGTCAAGTTTCTATTAGTGCTATTATCGCATTTGGTATGACCTTCGTTATTTTGACAGGCGGTATTGATTTATCCGTTGGGTCCACATTAGCTTTAACCGGTGCAATCGCTGCAAGTCTTCTTGCAAGTGGGACAGATCCATTTTTAACAATGGGTATTGCTTTAATTATTGGTTTAATTTTAGGAGCAATTAACGGTGTTATTATAACGAAAGGGAAAGTGGCGCCATTTATTGCAACCCTTGCAACAATGACAATTTACCGTGGATTAACTTTAGTATATACAGATGGTCGACCTATTTCTGGTTTAGGGGATCATTATTCATTCCAATTATTCGGTAAAGGTTACTTTTTAGGTTTCCCTGTACCGGTAGTCACAATGGTTATTGCCTTCGTTATTTTGTATTTTATATTACAGAAAACGACTTTCGGTCGCCGTGTTTATGCAGTCGGTGGTAACGAAGAGGCTGCAAAGTTATCTGGGATTCATACAGATAAAGTGAAAATTGCAGTTTATGCTATTACTGGTTTCTTAGCTGCATTAGCTGCTTTAATCCTTACATCCCGTTTAAATTCAGCTCAACCAACAGCTGGGGAATCCTATGAATTGGATGCAATTGCTGCGGTTGTATTAGGTGGTACGAGCTTAAACGGTGGTAAAGGTTGGATTTTCGGAACATTAATTGGTGCATTAATTATCGGTGTATTAAATAATGGGATGAACTTAATCGGTGTCTCTTCCTTCTGGCAACAAGTTGTCAAAGGGATCGTTATTTTAATTGCAGTATTAATGGATCGTAAAAAAACTGTTTAGGAGTTTTCGAAACATGAAAAAGTTTAAATTATTATTTGCAACGTTAATGTTACTAGTTCTCACTGCCTGTTCCATGGAATCACCGTTTTTAGAAAATGCGGAAGAAAGTACAACAAATGAAAACTTTAAAATCGGTTTTTCGATTTCTACGTTAAATAACCCATTCTTCGTTACATTAAGCGAAGGGGCAGAGGCAAACGCAAAAGAGCAAGGGGCAGATATTTCAATCGTCGATGCCCAAGATGATGCTTCGAAACAAGCGTCTGACGTGGAAGATTTAATTCAACAAGGGGTTGATTTAATTTTAATTAATCCGGTTGACTCTTCTGCAGTAGGTTCTGCTGTTGAATCTGCCAATGCTGCTGGAATTCCAGTCATTACAGTTGACCGTTCAGCAGAAAGCGGAGAAGTTGTATCGCACATCGCTTCTGATAATGTGGCCGGTGGTGTATTAGCAGGAGAATATTTACTTGAATTAGCGGGTGAAGGGGCAAAAGTAGCGATGCTGGAAGGTACTGCCGGTTCATCGGCAGCCCGTGATCGTGGGGCAGGTTTCCTTCAAGCAGTGGAAGGGAAAGTCGATATCGTAAAAAGCTTAACGGCTAATTTTGACCGTGGAGAAGGCTTAACGGTAATGGAAAACATGCTTCAAGCAAATCCAGAAATTGAAGCAGTGTTCGCTCAAAATGATGAAATGGCATTAGGTGCATTGGAAGCAATTGAAGCTGCCGGTAAAAATATTGTTGTTATCGGTTTTGATGCAACAGATGATGCCCTTGCGAAAATTAAAGAAGGAAAACTTGCAGCGTCCGTAGCTCAAAAACCGGAAGAAATAGGTAAAGCGGCTATTAAAACTGCTGTAGCTTACTTAAATGGGGAAAAAGTAGAAGAATTTGTTCCCGTTGAATTAGAATTAGTAAAATAACAAAAACTGCAGTACCATTGTTTTTTTAGCAATGACTACTGCAGTTTTATTAATTTCCTTCAATTACGGAATTGAATTTTCCCTTTACTATTCTTTTCTTTTGTCGTAAATAGTTGATCTAAAGACATTAATTTGCTTCCGGAAAATAATAAATAAAGAGCCATTGCAATTAATGCAACATTATATTCATAGCCATCAAAGAAACCTTGTTCAAATTTCACAGTAACAATAGCTCCTACCATAATACCAATCATAAGTATAGAAACAAAACGAACTGAAAATCCGATAATTAAAAAGAATCCACCAATTAATTCAATACTAGTTACACCAAATCCCACAATTTCAGCATAAGGAATTTGATAGCCTTGAAATCTACTAATCGTTTCAGCGATTCCTTCTTGGAACTTCGTCAAACCGTGTAGAAGAAAAATACCTCCTAGCACAATTCTTAAAAACAATCCACCAACCTCATTTTTGTACATATTTTTTCCCCTCTCGTAATCTTCTTTGTATTATCTTATTGTGGCTAGTCCCAATATAATACTGATTAAGGGAAATAGTTCTTCATTTAGTTGAAATCATTTCTATATATATAGTAGTTTCATCCATTATAATAATGGGAAGAGGAGATGATTTTTGTGTTAAAGGAACTAAAAGTTGCGGTTCAAGAGATTTATGACCAATTTGATGCTAGTCATGATTTTCAGCATATCGAGCGGGTTTTACAAAATGCCGAGGCAATCCTTGCAACGGAGCCTGATGCTGATGGGGAGATTGTTCGAATTGCCGTCTTATTACATGACGTGAGTGATAAAAAATATAGCGATAGTAAAGAAACTGAAGAAAAACTTTTAAACCTTTTAAATCTGTCTGAAGAAAAGAAACAACATATAAAAGATATTATTGAAAGTGTTTCGTTTAATGGTGGAAATGAAGTAGAAGCAAAGACAATTGAAGCAAAAATTGTGAGAGATGCGGACCGTTTAGATGCCATAGGAGCAGTAGGTATTGCACGTACGTTTGCCTATGGTGGAGCAAAGGGGCGGAAATTATATGACGACGCAGAAGAAGTGAGGGTGCAAATGACGGAAGAGGAATACCATTCTAAAAATACGGCTTCCGTAACCCATTTCTATGAAAAACTATTACTTCTAAAAGACTTAATGACAACGGAGAAAGGGAAGCAAATGGCACAGGATCGCCATGCCTTTATGGAAGGATTTTTAGAACAGTTGAAGAAGGAAAGGGCAGGAAAAGCTTAATAGCAAACTTCTTCTATTATAAAAGTAGTTTTAAGTTTACAATTTTAAAATTACGAAGGAGAAATGGATTCAATGAGTGCTATGAATGCATTGGAGCAGTATATTACCGCAACAAATACCCATGATTTTGAAAATGTTAAACCATTACTACACCCTAAAGCTATTTATTGGTTCTCTGATAAAACTTGTACCACATTAGAAGAAATTCAACATTATTTTGAAGATGCATGGAATACAATAAAAGAAGAAAAATACGCTGCTTCCAATATACAATGGTTAGTAGTTGAGGAAAATACGGCAACATGTATTTACAATTTCAACTATGAAGGACAATTTAATGGAAGTTTTATAACTGGAAGTGGACGTGCGACCAATGTGTTCGTAAAAGATCATGAGCAACATTGGAAGTTAGTTCATGAACATTTAAGTAGTATAAAATAAATTAAATTATATTCGGATTATGAAAAATGCTGATGGAGATTTCCATCAGCATTTTTTGATGCAATTGATAATGAAGCTTTTCGGAATCAATTTTTATAAAAATCTATTAAAAATAATGATAATACTATTATAGTCAACATAGACTTTAGATAGTGCCATGATGGAAACAGAAACTATTTAGATGGGAGAGAATAATATGTCAACAGTAGTTCAGTTAAATTCAAAGGCTGCACAGTTTATTTCGAAGCCGTTAAAAATGTTCATTGGTGGGGAATGGATAGAGGCACAGTCAGGGAAAAGAATAGAAGTGCGAAATCCGGCAGATGGTTCCTTAATCACAACTGTTCCAGAGGCGGATAAACAAGATGTTGACTTAGCAGTTGCTGCTGCTAGAAAGGCATTTGAAACAGGTCCATGGCCTGCAACGAAGCCAAATGAACGGGCAAAGCTTCTTTTAAAGTTAGCCGATTTGATTGAAGAAAATGGAGAAGAAATGGCTCATTTAGATACATTGGATTATGGTCAACCATTATCAACGACGTTAAATTTTGCTAGAGCAGCAGCGGATAATTTCCGTTACTATGCAGGATGGACGACCCGTTTAAATGGTGAAACGATACCATCAAGTCAACCGGGTAATATATTCAACTATACACGTCGTGAACCGTTAGGGGTATGTGGTGCAATAGTTCCATGGAACGCTCCATTTATGAATGCGATGATGAAATTATCAGCTCCTTTAGCTGTAGGGAATACAGTTGTCATTAAACCATCTGAAGAAACACCGCTCAGTTTATTAAGGGTAGGGGAATTAATTCAAGAGGCAGGCTTCCCTAATGGTGTTGTGAATATCGTAACAGGTTATGGTCCAACGGCAGGAGAAGCAATTGCCACACATCTTGATGTAGATAAAGTTGCGTTTACAGGCTCTACTGCAGTAGGTAAAAAAATACTTCAAAATAGTGCGACGAACATTAAAAAAGTTACTCTGGAATTAGGTGGCAAATCTGCTCATATCATTTTTGCAGATGCAGATTATGAATTAGCTTTACAAAATGCTGCTAATGCAGTGTTCTGGAATACTGGACAAGTATGTTTTGCAGGTTCGCGACTATTTATTGAAGATAAAATTTATGATAAGTTTTTAACCGATTTAGCAGATTACTCTAAGAAATACAAAGTAGGAAATGGTTTTGATCCAACAACTGTCATTGGACCTGTTATTTCAGCGAAACAAAAAGAACGGGTTTTAAATTATATTGATATTGGCCAACAAGAAGGGGCTGAACTAATTGTTGGTGGGGAAGTTAAAGAAGGCGCGTTAGCCAAAGGTCACTTTGTACGTCCAACTGTGTTGGCAAATGTCAATAATACAATGACTGTTGCACGGGAAGAAATTTTCGGTCCGGTCGTATCAGGAATTCCATTTAAAGATACGGAGGAAGTAATCCATTTAGCAAATGATACAGACTATGGATTAGGTGGGGGGATATGTACGACAAACTTAAGTAAGGCGCATAAAGTAGCCCACGCTCTGAAAACGGGAAATGTTTGGATTAATACGTACAACATTACAGAGCCAGGTTCACCATTTGGCGGATATAAACAAAGTGGATTAGGTCGAGAGAATGGTTTTGCCTCTATTGATGCCTATACAGAAATTAAAAACATTTGGGTGAATATCGATTAATTAAAAGAAATAAACTTTTAGCGGCAAATAGTAAATAGGGGACTATTTGTAGATAAATAAAAATGGTTCTATGTCAAATGTTGGGGTGAAGTGATATTACACGGCACCCCGATTATCCTAAATGAATCCCAATTTTCTTAGATAAATTATTTAATAAAATTTTCGCTTTAAAGTGTTCATAGCTTCTAAAACCATAAGCATTACGCTTCAAAACTTTTGATTTATTATTAATTCCTTCTAAAAAACCATTTGAATATCCAAAACTTAAACTATTTAAAATTTCAACTTGCCAATTTTTTAGCGTTTGAATGGCCTTTAAAAATGCCGGAATATTTGCTTTTTCTACCTTTCGGTAAAAGGCTTCTAATCTTTTTTTTATTTCTATCAAATCATTTGAAGTTTTTGCCCAATCAAACCATTCGCAGTAAGCTTCTTTTAATTCATAGGCTTGCTTTAGTTCCTTCGACATTCCTATGTAACGATTTAAGTACCAACGATTCGTTTCTGTTAACTTATCAAATCGTTTATATAGTACATGACGCATTTTCTTACATTTCTTTCGATCATATGCATGCCATTCTTTTTGAACATTTCGACGTACTTCATCTAGTGCCCAGTAAATATAACGACAATAATGAAAGCGATCCGCAATAATAATCGGGCGATTTAACGCCTTCCTAACTGCTGCTTTAAAGCTTGGATTCATGTCCATAACCACAATTTCTACATCTGCACCGTATTTCATCAAGTAATCCTTAATGGTTTCTTTTCTACGATTTGGTAAAATATCAATTGGTTCATGTGTTTCCGCATTGGCAATAATTAATTGATAAGTTCCCGCATCGGTATCTGCTTTATATTCATCAATCGCGATACATTTTGGTAAATGAACCCCTTCATTTAATTGTTCCTTTACTACTTCTTTAAAGCGACGAATCACTGTTGAGCTTGATGTACCAAGTACTTCAGCTGCTTCTTTAAATGTTTTTGCCTTTATTGAACGGATTCGTACAACTTGATTCCATTCTTTCGAGAAACGTTGATATTTATCCACGAAAGGGGATTTTTCTGAAAAACGTTTCCCACATTGGCATACATAACGACGACGTTTATAAAAAAGGACGGTTAATCGTTCAAACCATTTTAAATGATTAATTTTTTGAATTCGATAATCATGGACTTTTGATGTTATATTCTTGCATGCTGGACATTGATGTTCTTTTTTTGGTATGGAAACGTGTAGAACAATACGTTCCCCCATCTCCTCCACCTTATGAACAGTTACACCTTTTAATCCTGGAATATTCATGTTAAAATTCATTTGCACGTATCACCTTTCATTGCTTGTTTCTCGACAATTCAAGTATATAGAAATCGGTGATTACGTGCTTTTTTATTTATGAAATTTTTTCAAACCCCAACAAATATTATAGAGCCATAAAAATAGCCTTCTAAATGATCATTTAGAAGGCTAATAACTATAAGTGAATTAAACTCGTCCGAAACCTACTAAGTATGGTTTCCACCAAGCTGCGTTGATTGATTCGATTTTTACACCACGATTTTGAGCATTTAACATTTGGCCATTTCCTAAGTAAATACCAACGTGGGCAATACCAGAACCATAGCTAAAGAATACTAAATCTCCTGCAGTAGCTTCACTTTGGCTAATGCGAGTTGTTGCTAAATATTGTGCTCCAGAAGATCTTGGTAAGCTAATACCTGCTTGTTTGTATGACCAATAGATAAGACCTGAGCAATCAAATCCAGTAGATGGGCTGCTTCCGCCATATACATAAGACATACCGATGTATTTTTTCGCTTCAGCGATAGCTCCTGAAAGACCAGATGCAACTGGTTTAGAAGATTCTGTAGCTTTTTGTTTTGTTTCTGTTTTCGCTTTAGTCTCTGTCGTACTGTTCGTTCCTTGACTTTCAGTATTTGCAGAGTTTTGTGTTCCTTGACCTTGAGCATTTGCTACAAAGGAAGTGTTTTGTAATTGACGTAAAGCTAACGCTTCTTGTTCTGCTTGACGTTGTTCAGCTTCTAAACGTTCTTTTTCCTTTTGATCAGCGATCTCTAATTTTAAACGTAAAGATTCAGCTTTATTTTCAGCAATAATTGTATCTAATTCAGCTTCTTGTTCTTGTAATTGTTGGAATTGAACGCGTTGTTGTTCTTCTACTTTTTTAAGTTCTTCTTTTTGATCAGCTAATTTTTTATTATCTGCTTCATGTTGAGCAATTAATTGTTGGTCAGCGTCTACAATTGTTTTAACAGAAGATACGCGGTCAACTAAATCTGCAATACTATCAGAACTAAAAATTACTTCAATATACGTATCTAAAACGGAATCTTGGTTTTGATACGCTACTAAACGGTCAGAAATAATTGTTGAACGTTCTTCGATTCGTTTTTGTGTTTCTTCGATTGAAGCATTAATTTCTGCAATTTTTTTAGTTGTTGCATTAAATTCTTCCGATTTAACGGCTAAAGTTTTTTGTAAAGATGCAATTTGATCATTTAATTGTTGTATTTTTTGATCAACACTCGCTTTTTCAGCTTCTAATTGTTGAACTGTTTCAGCATGAGCGTTGATTGATGTCATTGTGAAAGTAGATCCGAATGTTATTAAAGCACTTAAAGTAAGCACTCCACCCATTTTCGAGTGAATTTTCATTACTTCCAGCTCCTTTATCCATATTTAATTTTTATGAAATGTACCTTTATTTTCTAATTTAATCTAGTTATAACTTTAACAATTAGCGTACTGTCACTCAAGGTCATTTATATTTCATTTACTTTTCTTTTGTGTAACTTGAATATTACATTTGTTACATATTATTTAGAAATATTATAATTTCTCCATTTTATTTATACATATATAGGTAGTAGTTTTATAGTTCAACGTGTCATTGGGAAACCGTAAGCAATGCAATTCAATAGAAAATCCATTATAATGAAACAATAACTATATAGTCTAAAAGGTTGACCTATAAAATTGCTTAATAAAATGGAATTTTACAATATTCATTTGTAAAAAACAGAAGAGAAGGAATAATATGAGTCATTTAATTGTATCGAATTTAACAAAAACAGTAGGCGATAAGACGTTATTTAAAAATATCGAATTTACCATTTATGAAGGGGAACGTGCCGGATTAATTGGAATTAATGGGACGGGAAAGTCAACACTTTTATCTATTCTCGCTGGTGAACAAGAGGCAGATGTGATTGAACTAGACCATCCCAATAAGTATCGGATTGCCTATTTACCTCAAGAGCCCCAATTTCAAGAAGGGGAAACGGTATTACAAGCTGTATTCTCTGGTGATTCCCCTATTTTACAATTAAATAGAGAATATGAAGATACGGTCTCTTTACTATCTGAGAATCCTCAATCAGAAGAACTTCAAAATAAGTTGTTCCGATTGCAACAGCAAATGGATAGTGAGAAAGCATGGGATGTTAATGCTCTAGCAAAACAAGCATTAACAAAACTTGGAATTGATATGTATGACCAACAAGTTACAAAACTTTCTGGCGGTCAACAAAAACGTGTTGCATTAGCAAAAGTATTAATTGAACCGGCCGATTTATATTTATTAGATGAGCCGACGAACCATTTAGATGTTCAATCGACGGAATGGTTACAAGAAATGGTGTTACGTCTTAAAGGAGCAGTCATTTTCATTACCCATGATCGTTACTTTTTAGATGAAATTTCTACCCATATTTATGAATTGGCGAATCAAACATTGTTTCGCCATACGGGGAATTACGCAGATTATTTAGAAGCCCGTGCTATTCGCGAGGAAATGCATGCAGCAAGTCAAGAAAAATTACGAAACCGATATCGTTCCGAGTTAAAGTGGATTCGCCGGGGTGCTAAGGCTCGAACAACAAAACAAAAGGCGAGAATTCAACGCTTTGATGAATTGGATTCGAAAATTGAACGGGGATCAAATGATGCGAATTTAGAATTATCCCTTGCGACAACCCGCCTTGGAAAAAAAGTAATCGAGGGTGAAAAATTATCAAAGGCTTTCGGTAATAAAATCATTTTAAAGGACTTTGATTTTTTATTACAATCAGGTGACCGTATCGGTATTATCGGTGCGAACGGATATGGAAAATCGACTTTGCTAAATATTTTAGCTGGAGAACTTGAACCAGATAGTGGAGAAGTAATTGTTGGTTCTACGGTTAAAAGAGTTCATTTTAAACAAGTATTACCTAGCATGAATGAAAATCAACGAATGATTGAATATATTCGGGAAGCTTCCAATGACATAACAGATGCAGAAGGGGTAAGATATTCTGCTGCTCAAATGCTTGAAAGATTTTTATTCCCACTACATACCCACGGTACACCAATTGGAAAATTATCTGGTGGGGAGCGAAAAAGACTTCATTTATTACGCTTACTTATGGAACAACCAAATGTTTTACTACTTGACGAACCGACAAATGATTTAGATATTGAAACGTTAGGTGTGTTAGAAGATTTTATTGAACATTTTCCAGGTGTTGTCATTACGATTTCCCATGACCGCTTTTTCCTTGACCGAATAGCTAAAAAACTTTGGGTTCTCAACGGCCAAGGGAATGTTGAAGTAAATCTTGACATCTATAGTGATTATTTGGAAAAACAAGCATTGGCACAAAAAGTAGAAGCAAAAGAGTTAAAAGAAGTGAAAGAGGAAAAGCCTAAGCAACAAAAAGTCAAAAGTGAAAAGAAAAAACTTTCTTTTAAAGAGCAAAAGGAATGGGAAACTATTTCAGATGATATCGCTAAAGTGGAGGAACAAATCCTTCAGACAGAAGAGGATATTTCGAATGCTGGCGCTGACTATACAAAGTTGCAGCAACTTACAGAAGCACTTGATGAGTTAAATAAAGAATATGAACGTTTAATTGAAAGATGGACTTACTTAGACGACATAGTAAATGGATAGGAGAGATCATATATGAAAATTGTAACAATTGAACCAACACCAAGCCCCAATTCAATGAAAGTTATTGTAGATGAAGAACTACCCTTTGGTAAAAGCTATAATTACACAAAAGAAAACGTTAGTGATGCTCCTGAAGCGATTCGTTCGATTTTAGCAATTGAAGGTGTAAAAGGTGTCTACCATGTAGCCGATTTTTTAGCGGTCGAACGTAACGCAAAATATAATTGGGAATCTATCTTATCTGGTGTCCGGGTAGCATTAGGTGAAAAAGGTGAAGCAACGCAACAAGAAGTGCAAGCTGCCGATCATTTTGGTGAAGTATTTGTCCATGTTCAAATGTTTAGAGGACTACCCCTTCAAGTAAAAGTGTTTGATTCTTCATCAGAACATCGAGTTTCTACCGGTGACCGATTTGTACAAGCGTTCCAATCGATTGAAGTAGATAAATTTGATGATAACTATATTTTAGAAAGAAAATGGGTAGATTTCGGAGTACGTTACGGTGACAAAGAAGACATTGCTAATCAAATTGTAGAAGAAATTTATGCGACATATCCAGAAGAGCGTATTGCTCAAATTGTTGATGCCGCAAGTAAGAAAAATACCGTTACATTAGAACGGGAAAAAGTAACGTTGGAACAGTTTATCGCAGCTAGTGATTGGCAAAAACGTTATCAATTATTAGATCAAATGCCAGATCCGGAAGTAGAGGATTTACCCCTTCTAGAAAAAGCATTAGAAGATGACCAAATGTCCATTCGGCGGCTAGCAACGGTTTATCTAGGAATGATTGAAGATGTGGCGGTTGTACCATATTTAAGTCGTGCTTTAAAGGATAAAAGTTCTTCTGTTCGCCGTACAGCTGGGGATTGTATGAGTGATTTAGGCTTTTCTGAGTTTGAACCATTCATGATTGAAGCGTTAAAAGATCGAAACAAACTTGTACGTTGGCGCGCGGCCATGTTTCTATTTGAAACAGGTACAGAACAATGTTTACCTGCACTGCATGAAGCTGAAAATGATCCGGAATTCGAAGTGAAACTCCAAGTGAAAATGGCCATTGCGCGTATCGAGCAAGGGGAAGAAGCAAAAGGTTCTGTTTGGAAGCAAATGACAGAAAGAAATGTAACTGAATAATATGAAAGACCGCTTGATGAATCCATCAAGCGGTTTTTAAATGGTTAAATTAGATGCTATAAAACTATACCTTTACGAAGTACTTGCTTGTTTTTCTTCAGAAGGATTTGTTTCGATTGTCGTTGTTGGTTTAAATATGATATATAAAATGCTTCCAAAAATTAATATAATCCCAAAGGTTTGTAATAATGAAGGGATAAATGATAAAACGAGTACATCAAGTAAAATAGCCACTACAGGATCGACAAAGGTTAAGACCGATACGACCATTGTAGGTAAATTTCGTATACTATCAAAAAACAAATAATAAACAAAACCGGTGTGGATAATTCCTGTTCCGAGAATGTATAGCCAATTTGAAACGGTTAGCCCATTAAAAACTGTGAAATCACAGAGGGGCAGAAGTATAACAATTCCGACAGTTGTCTGAATGTATGTCATCGAATAGGCTGATAAATTGTGAATCGTTTTACTTGTAAGCATTGTAAGTGCATAACAAATAGCAGATAACAATGCCCAAACAAAGCCAGAATTCATCAATGAATTTATTGATTGGAAATTATCTATTCCAACTATCAAAATACTACCGATAAAGCAGACGACAGTCGCGAGTATAGCTTTTACGGTCATCCGTTCCTTTAAAAATATTGTTCCAAGAATAAGGACTATTATTGGAGCTAAATTGTAAATAGAAATGGTTATAGAAATTGACATTTCGTTAAATGCTTTAAATAAAAATACCCAGTTTAATACTAGAAATATCCCACAAAGACACGTTTGGAGTACTTCTCTTTTATTCCATTGTTCCGTTTTATGACCACCGGTAAAGTACCATAAAATACTTAAAAATAGTGTGGCACAAATACAACGGATGAAAACGAGTTCTACTGCTGGAATACCAGTATTAATCGTAAAAAAACCGATAGAGCCAAAGATGGCCATGGCAATTGCCAGTTTAATGGCTGCACCTATATTCATTTTAATCCCTACTTTCACCCTCAATCATTAACCACTATAGCAAAATACCATAAAAAGATAATATAATTTCAAATTTTTTTGATTATTCTTTTAAAAAAATAGAAAAGTCTATGGTTATAGGGGAAATGGTATAAAAATACTGGATGGTTGTAAGTGGCAAAGTTTTTGAGTGTAGAATTGGAGAGTAAAAATATTATGATATAAAAAGATTAGGATTAAGTTTGCTGATGAAAACTTAATCCTTTTCGTTACTTATGTAAGTTATTTTTTGTTATTGAATTGCCATGTGCTGGATAAAGTCATCACGGATCTTTTCGGATTGTTGTTCGCCATCTAAAAGAAGAACGCCGATTTGATAGTCCTTTTGATCATCTTCAACTACGTATTGTAGGTTGACTTCGGATAATTTACCTTCTACATCACAAGATCCTTTATATTCTACGACATGTTGATTTCGTTGGGTTTTAAAATAAACCCATTTTCCTTCTTTACAATGATTAGAAAAAGCTTGGTCAAATGTTTGATTACTAGTTTCGTTAATCGTTTTTTCTTTAATGTACGTAATGTACTCATTATCGGTAATTTCTTCCTGCGGTCCGTAAAAATACCAAAAGATTGCGATGATGAGAATTGGTACGATCCATAAAATGGTACGTTTCGAAACATTTTGCAAAACTATCCCCCCTATTGATGTAAAAATATTATAGCAATCTATGTATACTATTTCTATAAAATGTTGAAATCTTCTACTTCGAGCACTTAGTATATTATTTTGTATAAAATAAATTTAAGTTTTAAATAGTTATTTCGTTAAATGAAAGATTTTAAAAATATAGGATTCTACTTTATACTAATCATTAAGAAGGGGGTATTCTGTCAATGACAAAAGCATTATTAATCGCAGAAAAACCGTCTCTTATGCGTGATATACAAAAAGTATATAAAAAGTTGCAGCTGCCTTTCGAAATCGACTTTGCATCCTTTGTCGGTCACGTAGTGGAATTGAAAGAACCTCATGAATATAAACCGGAATGGAAAAAGTGGGATTTAAATGTTTTGCCAATGATACCAGAACGATATGAATTTCGCGTGAAAAAATCAGCTTATAAAGTATATAAAGAGATTGAACAATTATTAAAAACGAATCATTATGACTTTATTATTAATGCATGCGATGCCGGTATGGAAGGAGAAAACATTTTTTATTCCTTCTATAAAAAAGTTGGTTGCAAGCTTCCGGTGAAACGGTTTTGGACGTCCCAAACGACAGATGGAGCTATCCAAAAAGCGTTGTTACATCTAATCGACGAACAAGATGGACTGATTCGTAACTTACGAAATGCCGCCATGTATCGCTCCATTTTTGACTGGTTAATTGGTTTAAACTTAACGAGGGCGGCTACTGTAAAAGGTGGAAGGGTCATTAAAATTGGGCGGGTGATGACACCGACTCTAGCGATTGTCGTTAAAAGAGAACTAGAAATTCAACAATTTCAACCGGAACCTTACTTTCAAATTGAAATTGAATTAGGGCAATTTAAAGCTCTATGGTTTAATCCGGATAAAAATGAAAATAAATTGAAATCAAAAATAGAGGCGGAACAAATTCTTTCTAACATTGGATCAACAGTAATTGTTCGTGATATGAAAACTGAACGAAAAATAATGACTGCTCCGCCACTCCATTCACTATTAGAGTTGCAAAAGGAAGCGAATAAGTTCTTTGGATTTACTTCATCGGAAACATTAAAAATTGCGCAAAGTTTATATGAAAAGAAACTGATTACATATCCTAGGACCGAGTCAAAACATTTACCAACAGCTTTTGCTCAAAATATTCAAACGAACTTACAATCCTTAAGGTCATTAGAGGAATATGAAGCAATTGTTCAACAAATTGTACAAAATCCAGGGCAAATGCAAAAAACGATCCGTTCTAAAAAATATGTTGACGATAAAAAGTTAACAGATCACCATGCGATTACAGTAACAGAAGTACCGATTGGAAAGAAAAAACTCTCTCCATCAGAGTTAAAGATTTATCATCTTATTGCGAGAAGATTATTGGCAATCTTTTTGCCCCCATATGTAATCGATAAATCGGAAATCCTTTTACAGTCTGAGGAAAACTTCTTTAAAGCAAACGGTAATGTAGTCATTGATAAAGGATATACGATTCTTTATGAAGTATTTAAAAAGAAGCAGGAGGAGCCTCTACCAACACTACGAATTAATGAAGAAATAAGGATTTTTGAGAAAAAATTATTGTCTAAAATGACAGAACCACCCGCTCGATATACGGATAGTACCTTATTAGATGCGATGTTTCACGCAGGTAGATTTATTGAAGATAAGGAACTGCAAAGAATATTAAAGGATGCAGAAGGAATTGGAACTTCAGCAACGCGGGCGGAAATCATTGAAAAGCTCATTTCTATTGGAATGATTGCAAGAAATGGGAAATCCTTTATGGCTACTCAATTTGGAATTGATGTGATTACGAGTATTGGGGAGCATGATATCGTTTCACCGGAATTAACAGCGATATGGAGTAAAAAACTGAAAGATATTGTTGATGGTCAACTTAGCTCAAGCCAGTTTTACAAAGAAATGTTGCAATACGTAAAAAATACGACCCAAGGTTTTATTAATTTAAATATGAATGTTGCAGAAAAAACCATTGAGGTGGTAGGGAACTGTATTCAATGTGGCAGTCCAGTAGTCGAAGGTTTTAAAGGGTATAGTTGCACGAAGAAAGGGTGTAAATTTTTCATCAGTAAATCGATTATGAAGGGGAAAATTACTCCTGTCGATGCGAAAAAATTATTAAGTGGTAAGGAAACAAGGGAAATCCGATTTACTTGGAAAAGTGGTAAAAAGGGGAAAGCCCGATTAAAACTAAATGGCGAAAAATTAGAATTTGTTTTTAGCGCGCCATCCCGAACTAAATAAAAATTGAATGAAATATTTCCTCTCTAAGTTAAGAAATTACACATGAATGTAATGATTTCTTTAACGATGAAGAGGTTTTATTTTTGAAAAAAAGTAAGGATTTTCTATTTAGGATTCTTTTTAAAAGTTATAAAAGAGCGGAAAGAATTGTTATAAAGGAGAAATTTTTCAGTTTTTGTGTTGTCGTTAAAGACTATTAACATAAATCCTCCTATTAATAGGATAGGAAGATTAGAATGGTTGTCTTATAAGAAAATTTGTATGGATATAACAATTATTTCTATCTTGCTAAACCGTCAACATAGTATATAATTAATTGACGAAATTATTTTAGTTTATTACTTGGTACAACGATATTATCCTTTTGTGCATCGTCTAGGAGCGGTGTGCATCTTTTATTTTCGGGTGCTGTTTTGATTTCTATTGGTTTTAGGCAAGTATGCTACCATCCAATAGAAAATGACATATAATAAACTGACCTGAGTAACTGAAGGCCAATTTTCCCATAATATAGTTGCAATTTTGGCTTCTTTCAGGTCCATTATGTTCCTTTTCATTAAATAAGCTTGACGCAAGTTTATAAAATTTGTACACTGTGAACAATCAAATGTTTTTTCAGAAAATACAATTTTTAATAGTAAGGATTTGGTGATATTGATAGTATGTAAATTTGGTGGTACTTCCGTTGCGAACGCAGAACAAATTAAAAAAGTGGCGAATATTGTGAGAGCCAATCCTGAGAGAAAGATTGTTGCAGTATCAGCACCTGGTAAACGTTTTGGCGATGATATTAAAGTAACGGATCTTTTAATCGAACTAGCTGATGCAGCCTTAAATAATGGGGATGTTTCGGGGAAATTACAAATCGTAGTAGATCGATTTAAAGAAATTACCGAAGAACTTGGAATAGATGATTCAATTTGCGATGTTATTGCAAAGGATTTGCAAGAACGGGTCGCTTTAGATAAAACAAATGAATTTTTATTTATAGATAATATTAAAGCTAGTGGAGAAGACAATAACGCAAAATTGATTGCGGAATATTTCAATGCCATTGGTTTACGTGCAAAATATGTTAGCCCCAAAAATAAATTAATATTAAACGATTATCCAGAGCGTACAATTGCACTTCCTGAAGCATATGAAAACTTAAAAGACCTAGGTAAAGGCGATGAAGTAATTGTCTTCCCAGGATTCTTTGGTTATACAAGGGAAGGTATTTTACGTACTTTCGATCGTGGAGGCTCAGACATTACAGGGTCTATTCTTGCGGCAGCGGTTAAAGCGGATTTGTACGAAAACTTTACAGATGTTGATTGTGTATTTTCTGCCAATCCTAAAGTTGTTAATAATCCAGTTGGTATTTCTGAAATTACGTATCGTGAAATGCGTGAATTATCTTATTCTGGATTTACCGTTTTCCATGATGAAGCATTAATGCCTGTCTATAAATTAGGTATTCCAGTTACTGTGAAAAATACAAATAACCCATCTGCCCCTGGAACAAAAATTGTGCCAACACGTGCCTTAACAGGGCGTCCTGTAACTGGGATATCGGCGGATAGCGGATTTTCTATTTTATATGTATCGAAATATTTAATGAATCGTGAAATTGGATTTGGACGTAAACTTCTTCAAATTATCGAGGAAGAAAATATTTCTTATGAACATACACCTTCAGGATTAGACGATATTTCTGTTGTCATTCGTTCAAAACAATTAACAGATGAAGCGGAAGAACGTATTGTTAAGCGGGTAAAAGAGGAATTACATGCGGATGACGTTTATTTCCGTCATGGATTGTCGTTAATTGTAATTGTTGGAGAAGGTATGCGTAACAATACAGGTCTTGCGGCTCGTGCTACTTCGGCCATTTCAAGAACTGGAGCAAATATCGAAATGATTAATCAAGGTTCTTCAGAAGTGAGTCTTGTGTTTGGTGTATTACAGCAAACGGAAAATCAAATTTTACGTGCCCTTTACGACGAATTTTTTGCTCCCATAACAGTCGGCTAGGAAATGACTAGCCGTAAATAAGGAAGGTTCTACAGACATACTGTAGAACCTTTTTACTTTCTTAAACCATCATTTTCATCTAGTATTGTATAGTGGAAAATAATTTGAAATATTGGTGAAGAAATAATGAAAACATATGAATACATACACCCGGAAAATATTGAATATACGGGAGAAGTGGCAATAAGAGAAGACAAGGGAGAAACAATAGCCCATTCAAGACGGGTTTACAAACATTTTTTTCAACGGATCATTGACTCTATATTTGATTATCGCTATTTTTTAAAATACGATGTTGTGGATACAGAGGGGAAACAACTATTCACAGTGAAAAAAATCAGTAGAAGAGGAAAGCTTTGGTTTGAAGGATACGATATCCAATTAAACAAAAAATATGTTATTTCTTATGAAAATTGGCGAATTGGCATTCCAACCCTTTATATAACTGATGGAGACATAAAAATTCAATTGGAAAAGGAAATGGAAGACTGGTCAAAGTTTATTTATAATGATCAAGTGATAGCTGAGTGGAAAGCAGAGTATATGGAAGATCAATTCCATATGGTGCTACATATTCATGATCAAAGTCCAATCCAAAAACCGGAATTTTTCATCGCAATTTGCCAAGCAACTTTATTTGTTGGCGCATAATGAAGGAGTGTAATTTATGAACGTTGTTTTTGTCATTACGAAAACGGGAGAAGAAATTTTGGAAATGGTGTCCAATGATGTAGCTGGTCTTCTTGCAGCAGTAAAAGGGGATAGTGTAACATTTCCCTTCGGTAGTTATCAATATGATTTTCATACATTAGACCATTATTTAGAAAATGGAGTTTATCGACAAGAACTCGTTATTTATTTAAAAGAAGAAGACAATCAATTGACTGTCATCCCTGAAACAACAGTTTGAACGTCATGAAAAGTGAGGCTAAATAGTGGTTCAACTATTTTTTATTGGAATTGTATGTTATCTTTTTTTGTTTCTATTAGCAAAACTAAATATTTTTAATGGACTAACTCGTATTTTATCTGTCATAAATATGGTTATTGTCATTGGTTTTGGACTGTTTGTACTAATAAAAACAGGTCTTTTACGTACTATAGCTACTTTTATTAGTTTACTCATCATTCGAATGTCCGAATTGGTGACGGATTTATTTTAAAACCATTTAGAAATTAAATGGGAAGTTGAATCGTAAGCAAACTTTGTGTAAATGAAAGTAAACAGTTGTTATAATGAAATTGGTAATAAAAAAGAAAGAGGGCGATATATGATGAACGCTTATGATGAATATATGAAAGGCATTGTGCAACCAATGCGCCAAGAATTAGTAGATGCAGGTTTCACAGAATTAACAACTGCCGATGAAGTAAATGAATTTATGGCGACAACAAAAGGAGTTTCTTTAGTAGTTATTAACTCAGTATGTGGTTGTGCAGCAGGGTTAGCACGTCCAGCAGTTCGCCAAGCTATTGAAGAAGTAAAACCCGATCATTTAGTAACGGTATTTGCAGGTCAAGATCGTGAAGCGACAGCTGCTATGCGCGGATTTTTTGAGGAAATTCCTCCAAGTTCACCGTCTATTGCAATTTTACGGGACGGTCAATTAGAGTATTTTATTCCACGTGAACAAATTGAAGGATATCCAGTAGAGCAAATTACGGATCATCTTGCTGGTGTTCTGAAACAAGCATGTGCCAAGTAACTGTCGTGACAACAGCTGGGAGACCAGATGAGTTATCCATGATGCTTGCTAAAAAAGCATGTGAGGAATTAAATGTACCCTTCGAACCAAGGAAAAAGCGATCTGTTACGAAAATAAGCCAACTATTAGACGCCAATGTAATCGTAGCAGGAAAAAATCGATATGAATATTATCCGAAAGGTGCTCAAACACCTTTCTTTTTTCATCCTAATTCAGCAGCCTTTCGTTTAAAGCGGGTTGCCCGTGGGGAAAAGGAACCTTTTTTACAAAGCTGTCAACTTGCAGAAGGTCATTCTTTTTTAGACTGTACTTTAGGAATGGGTTCGGATGCCATGTTAGCTGCGTATGCGGTAGGAGAAAAGGGGCGAGTTGTCGGCTTAGAAGCTGATCCGAATGTAGCTTTCATTGTGCGTAATGGAATGAAAACCTACGATACATCCGAACTACCATTAACAAACTGTATGCGTCATATTGAAGTCGTTCAAAGTGAAGCAGTTGCCTTTTTAAAACATCAAAAAAACGATTCCTTTGACGTTGTCTACATGGATCCAATGTTTGAAGAAGTTATTGAAGAAGCAAATAATTTCGAAGCATTAAGGGAAGCGGGACGTCATATTGAGCTTTCAGATGAATGGGTGATGGAAGCGATAAGGGTGGCTAAAAAACGAATTGTTTTAAAGGCCCACTATAAATCAAAGTTATTTGATCGCTTTCATTTTCAAAGGGAAATCCGATTTACTTCGAAATTCCATTATGGCGTAATAGATAAGTGAAATATTGTGTTAAACGGCTGTAGTATCAATGGATTTTACTTTACAGTGAAATGATGTTATAATGTCTATATGCTATTTTAGGGTAGCAGGTAAATAAATTTGGCGTTTCGCTAGAGTTTTTGAAGATACTTATTCACACTGGCGCAAGTATAGGCTTGCAAGGACGCGAAAGTAGGTAGGGTTTGCGTTGCTTAAGTTAGAAGGCGTTTAGTGGAATTTTACCGCGGTTAAGAACGATGCATGTTGTGCATCTATTTATAAAATTCCCCTGATGATAGGGTTGAGATTTAATTTATTTATATGTTACCTTTGAATGCTAAAGGGGTGCCTGATAAATCAGGCACCCCTTGTCTAATTTTCAGAATGAAAAAAGCTACTAAACAGTAGCTTAGGATTTACCTTTATTAGTCGGTAAAGCACATTGAAGTTAAATAACCTAATAATACAAATAAGCCAATTCCGATAGCAGCAGTCATTCAGTTGAACCTCCCTTGTGAAAAAAACAAGCTTTATTTACTTACTTATTGTACAATGAATTAGAAAAAGTTGAAACCTTTTAATGTGTAAAACGTATATATTAATAGAAGCTTTTTACAATATTGTGCGAAATTGAAGGTGATTCCATGAAAAAATGGCTACAAAAAACGCTTGTTATAACCGTAGCATTACTAACGTTTGGGTTGATAACGCCTAACCATGAGATATGGGATGCATTAGAAAATGGACACGGTAATAACGGTTCTTCAGATAGTACTATTCAAAGTAATGCCTCAAACGAACAAGTTACAACTGTTGTTGAAGATGGTTATGCTATTGAACAGTCTGAAGATAAACAAGATTTGGATTCCATCCTATTCGCAGCGAAAGAACAATCATACATAAAGTTTGGACCTAGAATCGCACCAGTTATTGGTCAAGAATTTGAAGAAAAAATTTTCCCGAAATTAGAAGAAGTCATTACGATGACATTATCTAGTTTGGACGAAGACTCAATAAAATATTTAGCAATTACAGATCGACCAAGTGGCCAATATGGAGAAAAAATTTTCCATATTTCCGATGGGACAAGCGGTAAAGATTTAATCCGTTTCCATGTGCGAACTGAAAAACGCCCACAAGACGGTTATTACTACAATTTCCATTACCACACTTCAAAAGATAAATTTGTTGCCCACCATTCATTAGGTGATATTTTTTATTCGAAAAATACTCCACCAAAATGGTTATCTTAAAACGCTGCCCATCATAGGCGGTGTTTTTTTAATGAAAATTGCTACTTTGAAAAGTGACAAACGAGCAAATAATTAATGGGTGAAAGAGTAAAGACAAAACGAATAACTGTCGCATAAAATGAGTAAATTACAAATAAATAAACTAATTTCACGCTTAAATAGTGAAAAATTTCTAATTACAAGGTAAAATAAGAATATTAAAACAATGAGGAGGATGCCGATGATAACCGGTCAGTTAGAGCGAGCGTTTCAATTAGCAGAGAAACATAAACTCGACGTAAGTACAATTTTGGAACTAAACAAAATTATTATGAAGGAGGTTAATTCAACTCCGAAAGTAGAAGATAAAATTCTTCAACAAATTATTCAAATTATTGAAAACAATAAACAGATTTTACGGGAGGCAACATAACAATTGGAAAAACAAATTGAATTGTATGATGATTTAGACACATTTGATTAAAGGCGCTGCTCAGCATAAGGAATAAGAGCAGCGCCTGTTTTTGTTTTATGCCTATTGGTTTATTTATCCAAATCTAATATAATTACATAAAATTCACAATTGGGAGTTTAGTTTTGTACATATTTATTTTAAGACATGGTGAAACAGAAGCAGATCTACTCGATGTTCATGAAGGACGAGCAGATTTTCAATTAACTAAAAAAGGTTACCTTCAAGCAAGTAAAATAGCGAAATACATTACAAATCATTATCAACCTGACGTCATTATTTCTAGTCCGATGACGAGAACAAGACAAACAACTGAGCATATTTTAAGATATTGTGATACGTATGTTGAGTTTGATGAGAGACTGATGGAGTGGAATAATGGTGTACTTGCTGGAATGAAACGAGCAGAAGTGATGGAGAAATTTCCGTTGCCACGAAACGGTCGCCCATTAACAGAAGCAATTGAAGAAGGTGAATCAGAATTGGCTTTTCGCCATCGTGTTGAAGAAGTCATATTTGAGATGCTTGAAAAACATAAAGATTGCCATCGGATATTAATTGTAAGTCATGGTGGGACTATTTCGCACATTATGAACATATTACTTAACCATTCTATAAATGAGCAGGTTATTTTTCCAACTTCAGATGTAGGACTTCATTGTATCGAAATTAAAAATGAAAAGAAAATAGTCCATTTTGTAAATTCAACTTTAAATGACTGATAATTCTGTATTTTGTTCGTTTTCACTGCTCAAATTGATTTTCAGAGAAAACATTTAATAACAACTATCCGCCATTAGATTTAGAATTATTGAATTTGCTGCTTGTTGGTTTTCGGATGCAGCGCAAACAGTTATTAGTAGTGGTGGTAGTTCGTTTCAATTAGCTGTGAGGTGATTAGATGAATAAAGTTTTGGCAATCTCGATTTTAGGAATGGGTTTAACTGGTGCCGTTTTAATTATATCGATCCCTTTGTTGTTCAAATCCCCAATAGGAAATATGTTGCAGATGGTTACTGGTTCTTCAACAATAGCTTTCGTTATTTTTGCTATCTTAGCTTTAATAGCTCGTCGGCGATTAGATGAAAAAAGTGAGTAATCTATTTGTTTGTATTATGGGATAGACAAAAATTTGTCTACTCCTTTTTTACGTAGAATGAATTTGAATATGGCGATAGTCAGTGGAAAGTAGCTGTGCGGACCGAAGAGTGGATAAGAGCTAGTCTCTATTGACTACCTTACAGCACCCGCTTCCTTTTGGGCAATAAACAAATTATTCCTTATCTAGGTTAGCACTTGATACTTAAGAATCGTTTAAAACCCTGTTCTTTAACAAGAAGTCTTCCTCTAAAATTGTAAATGTTCTTGTTATGAAATTCACTTTTACAAGTTCCTTTAAAAATATCTGCAAACTTCATTATTAATGTTTATTCTATTCCCATCAATATTTAAAAGGGAATAGTGGCAAGGTACAATGTTTTGAAATAGATAAAATGATTGCCTAACCCAGTTAGTACTTTAATGGTAATAAGTAAAATGATGAATATCACAAATTTTTCATTAAGTCTATTTGCTAATTTCTTTCCCTCTATAGGAGTCTTTAGTTGTGCTTAGAAAAATTATCATTGGTCTATTTTTCATATTTTATACATATGTTTAATTAAGAAAAAAGAATAGAAATGAAATTAACTTTCTAAAGGAAATGGAAGGCGTTTGAAGGCAACAGTTGTCAGTAAAATGGTTGGTGCTAATATAGAGGATAATACATTTTTAGTATGGATAACTAGAAATGAAGAGGGTGAAGAGATGATGAATAGTGAATATGAAACTAAAGATTTAGAAGTTGAAATATTAAAACATAACATTCGGAAAATGAAGGTTATGAATCAGATTTTTACTATTGTCATTGTGATAATCATGCTCGTCATCAATTTTTTATCCTTATTTCCTTCTTTACAATTTCCTCAAAATGCAGGTAGTCATTTGGGGTATATCCTATTACTTGTTTTTCATTTAGTCATTTATTCTATATTTCGATACCGTAAAATACATTTAACTCCATTGAATAATAAAAAAATGGCGTTTTTTATTAACTTCTATGTTACGTTTTCATTATCTTTAGCAGTACTCGTTTCGATAAAAGATTTAACTCTATATAATCCTTTTCTTATTTATACATTTATTTTATTTACTTGTAGCTCCTTTTTAATTTTAAAAGCGAAACAATTTCTACTTCCGCTAATCATTTCAAGTTTTATTTTACTTATAGGCCTATATAGTGAGCATGGTGAGTTCTCTGTTTCTTATTTACAATGGGTTTATATCGCCATTCTGCTTCCGACTTCCTTTTTACTTTCCCGTTCTCATTATGTATCCTTTGAGAAAAACTTTTATCGTCAATTGGAAATGTTAAAAGAAAGAAATCATACTCGAAGTTTAACCGAGAAGTTGAAAGAAGCAAATGATCAGCTAGAATTACAAACTTTACTTGATCCACTTACGAATTTATATAATCGAAGGGCTTATAATGAATATTTGGAAAAGTTGCAATTACAAACGTTACAATCACCGATTTTACTTTCAGTCGTGATGATTGATGTCGATTGTTTTAAATTGTACAACGATACATATGGTCATATGGAAGGTGACAATGTATTAATTCAAATCGGAATATTATTAAAAGAGCTATCCGAACAATGGAATTGTTTTACTACACGATGGGGTGGGGAAGAGTTTATATTATTATTAACGGACGTTTCAGAGCAACAGGTAGACAATATTTGTCAAAAAATACAAGATGGAGTTTCAAATTTAAATATTCATCACCGTTCATCTACGATTTCTTCGACAGTAACGGTAAGTATAGGTGCTTGTACAAAGAGAATTTATAAAAAAGAGGAAATCACTCATTGTATAAACGAAGCAGATGCTGCCCTCTACTATATTAAACAACATGGTCGGAATAACTATGAACATCGTTCTCTTATACATGTACCATAAATCTATGAAAGTATTTTACCCTCATATTTTTAAAGGCCACATTATCTGTTATAATGAAAAAATTAGAGCAAGGAGTGTGGTAGAAATGGAACATCCAGATACTACTTATTTAAATTTATTACAACATATTTTAGACAACGGTGTAACAAAGGAAGACAGAACAGGGACCGGCACAATGAGTGTATTTGGGCATCAAATGCGGTTTGATTTATCGAAGGGGTTTCCGTTATTAACGACAAAACGGGTGCCTTTTAAGCTAGTTGCAAGTGAATTGTTATGGTTTATAAAAGGAGATACAAACATTCGTTATTTATTACAAAATAAAAATCATATTTGGGACGAATGGGCTTTTAAAAAATGGGTAGAATCAGAGGATTATCAAGGTCCAGATATGACAAACTTTGGTTTGAGAGCAGCAAAGGATACCGAGTTTGCTAAAGTTTTAGAGGAACAGATGTCTATTTTTAACAATAAAGTTTTAGAGGACGATGTATTTGCCGAAAAGTATGGGGAATTAGGGCCTGTTTACGGTAAACAGTGGCGTTCATGGCCAACTTCAAACGGTGAGACGATCGATCAGTTGAAAAAAGTCATCGACCAAATTAAAAATAATCCTGATTCAAGAAGACTAATCGTAACTGCCTGGAATCCTTCTGAAGTCGATGATATGGCATTACCGCCTTGTCACGCTTTTTTCCAATTTTATGTGGCAAATGGTAAGCTTTCGTGCCAGTTATATCAACGAAGCGCTGATGTATTTTTAGGTGTTCCGTTTAACATTGCATCGTATGCATTGTTAACCCATCTCATCGCCCACGAATGTGGACTGGAAGTAGGAGAATTTGTTCATAGTTTAGGGGATACGCATATTTATTTAAACCATTTGGAACAAGTAAAGGAACAGCTACAAAGAGAACCGAAAGAGTTGCCGACGTTGAACATTAATAAAAATAAAACATCGATTTTTGATATGGAATTAGAAGATATAACAATTGAAAATTACAATCCACATCCAACAATTAAAGCACCGATTGCGGTGTGAAAAACGAAGCACACTGCTATTTATTAAACAATAACAGTGTGCTTATTTGTTATTCACTAATCCAAAGGGTTAATAGTTCATCCAATCGATGTTCTAATTTTTCTAATTCCTTTTGATAGGTGATATTATTTGTTTGAGTAAATTGCTGTTTTTTCTTTTCTATTTTTTGTTCCAGCTGTTCAATTTGTTGTTCAATTGAAATAGTCTTTTCTTGTTTTTCTTCAGATGGACGATCAACTTTTTGAACGGTTGTACGCTCACTATGCTTTTGACGAGCCCAACTATAGTTTCCTTCGTATAAAAACAGTTGTTGAGCTTCTAACCAGGCGATTCGATGGAACAGCTGATTGATAAAATACCGGTCGTGGGAAACTGCGACAACGGTCCCTTCAAACTGTTGAATCGTTTCCTCTAATACTTCCCGGGATTCGATATCCAAATGATTCGTTGGTTCATCTAATATTAGCAAATTAATGTCTTGTTGCATTAATTGGGCTAAACGAAGCCGCATTTTCTCGCCTCCGCTTAAGTTCTTTACCTTTTTAAATACATCATAGCCATAAAATAAAAACTTGGCTAAAATATGTCGGGCATCGCCTTCGTTCATAGATATATTCTCTCGAAACACATCAATTAATCGGGCGTTTACATCGTTATATAAAAACTGTTGGGAAAGGTAACCTATTTTCACATTACTGCCGATTCGACATTTCCCTTCATCTTGAATAACATCACCAGTAATCATTTTTAATAATGTAGATTTACCAGTGCCATTGGAACCTACAATTGCAAAACGATCTTGCCAATTGAGTTGGAATGAAACATTTTGAAATAGCAATTTATCAAAGGTTTTACTAACGTTTTCGAATAGAACGACATCTTTTCCGCTACGATCATTTACTTGTAACTTAAGCTGCATTTTTTTCCCAATCGAAGGTTTTTTCACTAGCTCAATCCTCGCCAACGCCTTTTCCATACTTTTTGCTCGTCGATGGAGGGAAGCGTTTGGGGGATTCGCTTCATTTGCCCACTGTTTGAGCCTTTTAATGGTTTCTTTCATCTTCGTAATTTTCTTTTGTTGTTCTTCGTATTGTGTAAACTCGCTTAATATACGTGCTTCCCGTTCTTTTATAAAGGCATCATAATTTCCTATATAAGGGTAGGCAACTCCATTATCAATTTCAATTACTTTCGTGACGACTTCATTCATAAATTGTCGATCATGGCTAACAACAATTAACGTTCCTGAATAATGACTCAAGTAACTTTCTAACCATTCGATCGCTTCCATGTCTAAATGGTTCGTTGGTTCATCTAAAAGTAAAATGTCAGGATTTGTTAATAAAATTTGTCCGAGCATTACTTTTGTTTTTTCGCCACCACTTAGTAAATGGAATGGTGTATTAAGTAGGGTTTTAATGGAAAGACCATTTGCAATCATTTGAATTTGAGCATCCATTTCATAACCGCCTTGGGCGATAAATTGTTCCTGTATTTCACCGTATTGTTTTAATAACTTTTGTAAATTGTTACTATTTCCCATTTGTCCTTCTAATTGTTCCATTTGATGTTGCATATGAAGTAAAGGGGAAAAGGCTTCTTTCAATACGTCATAAACGAAACTATTTTCATAGGGTGGTATTTGATGTAAATAACCAATTGTTGCCCCTTTCTTTTTAATGATTCGTCCTGCGTCAGGGGTTTCTATATTTGCGAGCATTTTTAAAATCGTTGTTTTACCACAACCGTTTCGTCCAACAATAGCTACTCGTTCTCGTTCATGAATATCAATCGTTAAATTTTCAAAAATAATTGATCCACCGTAAATTTTTGTTATGTTTTCCGCTTTTATCGACACTGTGATTTCCTCCATTTTATACACAGTGAAGCCAAACAAAAAAGACTGCTCGATTAACAAGCAGTCTCTTCCTAATTGTGAAAAGAATGGCTAATCAGCTGTGTTTTCGATTTATTTCATTAAAAAAGGGCAGACTAATCCCGTTAATGGCAAAATCGAAAGTAATGACACGTGCAAAATAGTGGTAACAATTCATTTCCACACATGTCGTCACAGCTAATTGATTCATTCTCTTCACCTCCGTTCAAGTTAATTACATATAGTATATTCACTATTGGAAAATATGTCAATTCCCTTACTATTTTGAAAAATTATCAACTAGTGAACAATCATCTAGTAAATCACCTTTGATGATCAAGAGGTGATTTTTTTTATCGGCTATCTATGTTATTATCAAAATACGTATTGTAATCATTTATGCCTTATTTAAGGGAGCTGCAATATGAAAATAATTGTTCTAAATGGAAGACTTTTTGAGAAACTGAAAGGTTTTTTGAACGAATTCATAGAACAAATAGAAAAATAAAATATGAAGTTATTGTTTAAGTGTAAGATGATAATAGAATATACTTTTAAAGTTATGTTTTAACGAAACATCTCCTAAACGTTAACTAAAGATTTATTGGAGGATTACGATGAATTACAAAATTATTAACAAACAAGTATTTGAACAAGCACAATTACGTTCGGTTTCCGACGTTCCATTTACAGAAGAAGAACTTGAAAACGGTATGAAATTAGCGGTATCTAGAGCGGATGATACCCTTGCACTATATTTAATAGACGTGGATGGTCAGAAAAAATTTGATGTCCGTTGGGATGATTCTTCAGAAGTTTTTAGTGGTTGGTATTCGGCTTGGGATAATTTCTCATGGTGCTTATCAGTAGTGGATGGTCAAAAAACAACGAATTAAGCATCTGTTACAACAAAAAAGAGGCTGGGACATAACTAGCTTCAAATAGTGGGAAAGGTGAATTTGAGGAAACTCAAATTCACCTTTCTCTATTTTTGTATGTAAATTCTTTTTTTCTTTAGTTAATGGCCATGAATTTTCTTAAATTCACAGCCATTAATGCGAGGCCCATTTCGTTTTCTACCTTCGATTTTCCTCGTACAGAAAATCGAGTGAAACGCAAATTAGCCTTCAAGAATCCAAAAACTGGTTCCACATCGATTTTGCGTCTTCGATAAATGGCACTTGTTTTCTCTTCTGAAAGCTTTGCTCTTACATATTCTTTTTGCTGTTCCCATTTTTCATTTACCATTAATTTTCGATTGTTGCCTTCTTTAGCTTTGGTACACGATGAACGGAATGGGCATCCCGAACAGTCTTCACACTCGTAAATTTTGAGCTTCCGTTGGAAGCCTGTGTGGTCATTACGGACAGAATAATATTGAAATTCAAGACGTTTTTGATTAGGACATGTATATGTATCGGTTTCTTCATCATACGTCCAGTTATCGGGATTAAATATGTTTTGTTTATACTTTTTCTTTTGTTCTTTCAAATACATACTATACGTAATAAGTGCTTCTCGTTTTCTATTCGAAAGGATATCATGAAAGTTTTGTTCACTACCGTAACCTGCATCTGCAACAATGTGTTTTGGTAACTCAAAATAATGCTGCTCAATCTCATCTAGAAATGGAATTAACGTACGTGTATCTGTTGGATTTGTATATATACTATAGGCAAGCGTATATTGACCTTCCGTTGCGATTTGTACATTATATCCAGCTTTTAATTGTCCGTTTTGCATATAATCATCTTTCATTCGCATAAACGTCGCATCTGAATCTGTCTTAGAATAGCTATTGCGTGTACCAAAGATTTCAAAGTCTCTTTCGTATTTTTGTTTACGTAGGACAAAATCAATCAACTGCTTGCGTAATTGTTTCGGGTATTTACGTTTATTTCTTAAGGCTTTTCGTTCTAGAACATCTGATGATGTTTCAATTTGTTTATCATATTCAGTTACGACATCGTCCACTTTTTGAACTAATTGAGCGAGTTCTTCCAATGATAACTGTTTATCGCTTTCACGTTGAATTTCAGGTATGATTTCACTCTCTAGTAGCTCATTGTATAGCTGGTTTGACTTTTCAATTAAATTTTGGTGATATTTTTCAATGGTTTTCTTCCAAACAAACGTAAATTTATTCGCATTTGCTTCAATTTTTGTACCATCGATAAAAATCGCTTCTTGATCAATAAGCTTTTCTTCAATCAATTGGCAACGGAATTGAACGAAACATTGACGAATTAAATCTTTCACTTCTGGTTGAATACGGAATCGGTTGATTGTACGGTAGCTTGGTTCATATCCTTGGGCTAGCCACATCATTCGGATACTGTCTTTTAATAGGGCTTCAATTTTCCGTCCTGAGAAGATAGATTGTGTATAGGCACATAAGATAATTTTAAGCATCATACGTGGATGATAGGCAGGACACCCCTCATTTCGTAGAAATGGTTCGAACGCTTCATGAGGGATACTTTCAACTAGATGATGGATATGGAAAGCAATATCATTATTTTGTAATTTTACTTCTAAATCTAAAGGCAAAACGAGTTGATTCATGTTATAATCTTTAAACATAAGGATCCTTCTTTCTGTATAATTTTGTTGTGGTGACTTAATTTTATCAGAAGTGGTCCTTATTTTTTATTTAAAATAATCAAAGCCGGTGAAATTTTACTTATCGTAAAATTTCACCGGCTTTTCATTTCAGAGGTGGGTTTTGTCCCAGCCTCTTTTTTAATGGATTTTCCAATGGATAAATTATTCACATAACAGAATTTGTCTAACAAATAAATGTTTCTTCGCAACACAACGATCGCTAATTGTAAAACCGGATTTTTCAATTAAATGATCAATCGTATCGACGGTTACGATGACCGCTTTATCTGCAATTCGTCTTGCGTTTTGAATAATTTCATATTGTTGTTCACGTGTTATATGCGTATAAAGATTGTATGGTAAATCGATTATCGCTACATCATAATGCTCGTTAACTTCCGAAATCGGTCCCTTCGTAATTGTACCTTCTAGTCCAAAATAAGCGATATTTTCCCTTGCTCCTATACATACGAGGGGGTTAATATCCCTTCCGACAATATCAATCCCCATTGATAGAGCTTCAATCACTACTGTTCCAATTCCGCAGCATGGATCAATGACAGAAATACCAGCTGGTTTAGGAACGGCAATATTGGCAATAGCTCGAGCCACTCTCGTGTTTAAAGCAGTAGAATAACTGTTTGGTTTATGTAAGTGTTCACGCCAGACGGAAATACTTTTTTCGTATTTTCCGAAATACCAGTTATTTTCAATCGAAATTAATCCGAAAATTATTTCAGGATGATCTAAATCTGGCTCTCCGTCAATACATAATCCAACTTCACGTTCAATGGCCCGGCGCTCTGGATGGGGAATTTTTTTTGTTTCCCCGATATCCATCTTGTTTAAACAAACGACTTTAAAGGTAGTAGCTGTTTCTTGCATCTCTTTCAAAGAATCTTTTATCTCAGATAAATGGTGGGCTTGAAAGATGACTTGTAGTCGCTCTTCAATAAATGGGCTACGACTTGGGTCTACTTTAACATCGCTAATCATATAATTTGAAGTTGTATCGGTACCAAAAAAGGAACGCATCTCCATTCGACAAAGATCGAATTCATCTTTATGGTGAACGTAAGTGTAAATATAAGTGTCGTAATCTTGTAGGTTATTCAAATAATCATCCTTCATTCTATTGATATTCAATTGATTTTGTTAATTGATCTAAAAAGTGATAAGTAATCGATAAAACTTGTTCTATTGATTGTTCTTCGTGGAAACCTTCCATAAAATCGATTGGGATATTTAGTTCCCATAAACCTTCTTCACCAGAAAAACTACAACTATAAAAAGCATTTTCACCATGTAAATGTTCAGCTAAATAGGATTTAATCCCATCTGCATGTTTTTTTTGCACTTTAAACCCAAGCAAAACCATATAAGTTTTAAATACGTCATCGACTTCAAAGGATAAGGCATCCGTCTTAATATTTTCAAAGGAAGGGGATTCAATATAAAGGAATTCGTTCATATTTTGTTTCAAATGTTGAATTGAGGAAGTAAGAAAGGAATAATTTTCTTTTGAAATTAATTCTTCACTGTCTTTATCACAACGTTCAATGTAAACTTCTGTAAGCTTCATCTGAGGGAAACCTCCTAATTTTTTGTAGTATGTTTTTTCACAAAAATAGACAGCCTTTTAGCTGTCTTCTGTAACGTTATTGTTTATACAAGTGTACCATAATTTTCGGTAAATGTTAAAATACCAACAATTAATTTAACTTAAATAAACTTTTCGTCCAGATTTCTGTTGATGTAGGATGATTGCTTTCAAATAGATGAAATTTTGAAGCGTATGGAATGAACTCTTGATTAATGAAAGGTTTTAATGATTTTGGGCACGCATTAATTAAAATGGAATCTTTTTTTAATGTTTCAATTTGTTTTAAAAAGTCATTTTTTATTTGGGGCATTTCTGTCCACATTTTAACCCAAATTTTATCCCGTAACTCACGATAATTATTATTCATTGCTTTTTCATGGATAAAATGTAAAGAAGTTTGATAATGAACCGCATTTATAATAATCACTCGGTATTTATGTTGCTCCTCTATAACCTGATATTCGTTTAAAGTGCGAATTAATTGATTCATGTTCTTTTCTATTTTTTTCCCTGTTAGTCCTTGAGCAGCTCCAATAGGTGTTAGTTTTTCTTTATTTTGTTCATACTCGTCAATATGAGGGGATTCTAAAATAATTGCAATCGTTTTGTTTTTATAATTACTAGTAATTAAATCATCTTCAAAGTTGGAATTGGAAACAAGACTATTTTTCATTTGAGGTGTTTCAATTAGTATTTTATCATCGTTTAACTCAACAAAAAATCGAGTAACATTTTGAACTTGCTTATTCTTTTTAAAAAAGGAGCGTTTAAGGGTAATCACTTGTTTCTCTTTATCCACATTCAAATATTTACTATTACTTTTAACTAAATCGTCATAAACTGTCTCGCTAATTTCTGTGTTAATGGGATATCCTTCTAATTGAATGGATGATTTTTGTTTCATTAACGTAATCAAAAAATCACTTCCTTTATCTTTTTATTATGAAAACTATTAGCAATGAAAAATGTCTATCATTTATTTATATTAAAATTTTTGTAAAAATATGAATAAAAACGTATAAAATAGAATAGGAAAATGTCTAAAAAAGTAGGAGAGAAAATATGATTTCATTAATTGTCGCCCATGACAAAAATCGAGTTATTGGATACGAAAAGAAAATGCCTTGGCATTTACCTGGAGAGTTAAAATATTTCAAAGAACAAACGATGGGTAAACCGATGATAATGGGAAGAAAAACTTTTGAATCGATCGGTAGACCATTACCTGGCAGAAGAAATATTGTCATTACAAGAAATGAAAACTATACGGCAGAAGGGATCGAGGTCGTTTCAAGCCTGGAGGAAGCATTAAAGCTTGTTTCGAACGAAGACGAAATAATGATTATCGGTGGTGAACAAATTTTTAAATTGGCCCTTCCGATAGCAGACCGTCTTTATATAACGAAAATCGACTATGAATTTCAAGGAGATACGTTTTTCCCAGAGTATGATGGGGAGGAATGGACGATAGTTTCCAAAAGTGAACCGATCGAAGTGCCGGATGGGTATGCATATACTTACTATATTTATGATAGAAAAAAATAACCATCTTACAAAAGTTTTCGCCAACTGTAAAAAGGGTGAAAACTTTTTTATTTTATTTAAATTTTTCTAAATAATTTGAAACTTAATGACGAATTAAACGTACATAAGTTATAGGATTATTTTGGAAGATGAGGTGATATTGATTGGGCGGTTTAGAACTCCATACGATTTACCTATTTACTTTAATTATTGTAGGTTGCATCACGATTGTTTACCTATTGTTCTCCGAAGTTTTTGATGGTGTGTTTGAAGGCATTCCGTTTATTGATCCAGCTGTCATTTTATCCTTCATTACCATTACATCTGCAGCAGGTTTTTTATTAGAAAAATATAGTTCTATGACAAGTTTAATAATCCTTATAATATCTTGTATTCTTTCTGCTATTGTTAGTGCCATTATTTATTATTTCATACTTGTCCCATTAAAAAGTGCAGAAGTTTCTTTAGCTTACACGGAAGAATCCCTTGGTGGTCAAGTGGGAAAAGTGATTGTTCCAATTCCAGTAGATGGATTTGGTGAAATCGTAATCGAAACGGTCAATGGAGTCATATCGAAACGGGCGACAGGATTTGATAACGAAGCGATTGATTATGATGAGGAAGTTCTCGTCATCGAAGCAAAGGAGGGCACCGTTTATGTAAAGAAATACGAATCAACTTTTCAATTTAAATAATTAAGGGGGAATTATTATGATGCTAAGTACAATGATTATTATTGGGGTCGCATTGTTTATCATTGTGGCCATCGTTGCGGTTTATATTACAAAATACAAAACAGTGGGACCAGATGAAGCATTGATTGTAACAGGTAGTTTTTTAGGATCAAAAAATGTCCACACAGATGACTCGGGTAACCGCATTAAAATTATTCGTGGTGGAGGAACATTCGTTTTCCCGGTATTCCAACAATCTGAACCACTTAGTTTATTATCTAGTAAACTAGAAGTAACAACTCCCGAAGTTTATACAGAACAAGGAGTTCCTGTAATGGCCGACGGTACGGCTATTATAAAAATTGGAGGATCTATTTCAGAAATCGCCACAGCAGCAGAACAATTTTTAGGGAAAAGTAAACAAGATCGAGAAAATGAGGCGAAAGAAGTTTTAGAAGGTCATCTCCGCTCCATTTTAGGGTCAATGACAGTGGAAGAAATTTATAAAAATCGAGATAAATTCTCCCAAGAAGTGCAACGAGTTGCAACGCAAGATTTAGCGAAAATGGGGTTAGTCATCGTATCCTTTACAATTAAGGATGTTCGCGATAAAAATGGTTATTTAGATTCTTTAGGGAAGCCGAGAATTGCCCAAGTAAAACGGGATGCCGATATAGCAACAGCCGAGGCTGAAAAAGAGACACGTATTAAGAAAGCGGAAGCAGAAAAAGAAGCCCAAAAAGCTGAATTGTTACGGGCGACAGAAATTGCAGAGGCAGAAAAGGAAAATCAATTAAAAGTTGCAGAATTCCGACGTGAACAAGATGTGGCGAAAGCCCATGCGGACCAAGCTTATGAGTTGGAATCAGCCAAGGCAAAACAACAAGTAACAGAACAAGAAATGCAAATTAAAATTATTGAACGTCAAAAGCAAATTGAGTTGGAAGAAAAAGAAATACTACGTCGAGAGAAACAATACGATTCCGAAGTGAAGAAAAAAGCGGATGCGGATCGTTATGCGATTGAACAAAATGCTGCCGCTCAAAAAATGAGAGAATTGGCACAAGCAGATGCTGAAAAATATCGTATTGAATCGCTAGCTAAAGCTGAGGCGGAAAAAATTCGTTTGGACGGGTTAGCAAAAGCTGATTCGGAACGTGCACAAGGTGAAACGGAAGCAGAAATTATTCGATTAAAAGGTTTAGCTGAAGCTGAAGCGAAACGAAAAATTGCTGAAGCCTTCGAACAATTCGGTCAAGCGGCAGTACTTGATATGATTATTCGTATGATGCCAGAGTATGCAAAAGAAGTAGCAAGTCCGTTATCTAACATCGATAAAATTACAGTGGTTGACACAGGAAATGGGGAAGGTGGCGGTGCAAACCGCATTACATCTTATGCAACGAACTTAATGTCCTCACTCCAAGAAACGTTAAAAGCTTCTTCCGGGATTGATGTAAAAGAACTCATCGAAAATTTTTCAGGTAAAAGAACATTCGATCAACCGATTCAACAACTAGATGAAAAGGAAGAAGAGAAACATTTAGTATAAATATGTTATCGTAATGAACAAAGCGATTAATCATATGATAACGACTAAAATTTATAGTATAATGCAAAAATACTTTAGTAGTTGTATAAAAAAAGGAGTTATCATATGGTTTCTGTCATTATAAGTTTTGGAAGATTGATGAAAGCGTTGTTTCATGCAGTGAAAGAGCCTAAATTTGTTAGCATTTTAACAACAGTTGCTTTCATCGTTTTATCTGGTACTTTGTTTTATTCTAAATTTGAAGGTTGGTCTTATCTTGATGCTGCCTATTTTGCAGTCGTCAGTTTAATTCCTACAGGAGTGAATACGAACCTTACCCCTTCGACAAGTGGAACAAAACTGTTTACGATTTTGTATTTAATTATAGGTACCGGTTTAATGTTTGCGTTACTTTTGACATTAGGTCGTTCGATGATTAAAGAGTCTCCGAAAAGAAAATACCGCTTAAATAAAAATATACACATTGATGAGACTGAAGTGCCGACTCAGTTGAAAACAAAAACATTACCAAACAAAAAATGATAAAAGAAGTCCTAAGTTGGAGAGAACTAGGACTTCTTTTTTTGACATCTTGTTGACATATAAGGATGTTATAATATGTTGAAAAAAAGAGATGCGTATCGAAAAGGGTGATTCTCTAGTGAGCAAAGTAATGATTGTTGAAGATGAACTGGCCATCAATAAAGTGTTAAAAGCCTACTTAGTAAAGGAAGGATATGACGTTATACAAGTGTTTACAGGGCTAGATGCTATGACTAATTTTATAAATGAAAATCCTGATTTAGTATTATTAGATGTGATGTTGCCTGGAAAAGATGGTTGGACGATATTAAAAGAAATTCGTCAAAACGGCAACTGTCCAGTCATTATGTTAACGGCTTTAGGTGATGTCCATTATAAATTAGAAGGATTCCATGAAGGAGCAGATGATTATATCGCAAAACCGTTTAATGCAGATGAAGTGGTAGCCCGTGTAAAGGCAGTATTAAAAAGATCCTCCTTCATCCAAATGGATACAGTGAAATTTGGCCAATTAGAAATAGATTTTAAAGGGCATTCGGTTTATTTAAACGGAGAAGAGGTCGTGTTAACGCCACGAGATTTATCAGTACTATTGTTTCTAGCAGAACACCCAAATCAAACATTTACACGGGACCAGCTTATTGAACAAGTGTGGGGGTGGGAATATGATGGCAGTGATCGGGCGGTAGACTTAGCCATTAAGCGGCTTAGAAAAGCCCTTGCCCATTGGCCACCAGAGCAAGGGGAAATTAAAACTTTAAGAGGGTTAGGTTATCAATTCCATGTCTATAAAAAATAAACGAGTTTCCTTATTAACTTATTGGACGAGTAGATATGTATTAACATTATGTATTGGCTTGCTCATTATATCGCTTATTTTCGCGATGTGGATACGTCATACAACATTAGAATATCGTCTTGAAATGATGACGTTTATGGCAGAAGATACAGTGAAAAGAATTACGGATACACCAAAAGAGTTGCCTAAATCGATTGAAGAAAGAGATTGGTTTAACTTTCGAGACATCGATCCAATTGTTTACATCGTTGATCAAACGGGAGAGTTGGTTTCTGTCAATAGACCTTTTAACCCACTCGTTGATATTGATTTTAATGAATTGTTACAAAATAAAGAGTTAAGTAAAATAAAAAGTCCTTCTACGAATGAAACATATTATGTAGTAAAGAAAGAAATTGAAATGGAAAACGAAGTCGTCGGCTGGGTTTTTGTACTGGAAACGAAACAACATTTAACTGAAGTAAAGCAACAGTATGGTCAATTGGCGATATTTATTATTGCCCTTGGAATATTAGGTTGGGTTGCCATTTATTTTTTATCCCGCAGACTATCCCGACCGATTATGAAAGTAGCAGAAGCTGCGAAACAAGTGCAATCGGGAAATTATCATATTCAATTATCCTCTTCTATAAAAGAAAATGAAGTATATGAGCTTGTATCATCCTTTAAGGATATGGCAAGTCGTCTGCAACAGTTGGAGAAAACGAGAACGGAGTTATTAGCAGGAGTTACTCATGAATTAAAGACACCGGTTACATCCATAAGTGGGCTCCTACAAGCTGTTAAAGATGGTGTTGTCACGGGAGATGAGGCGGAAGAATTTATAAAAATGGCCTTAGTGGAAACAACAAAAATGAAAACAATGGTTGGAGATTTATTGGCTTTTAATTCCTTTGCGGTTGATGCAGTACCAGTGAAAATAAACCATTATGAAATTAATCGATTGATAGCTGATATCTTTTCCCAATGGAAGGCAACTTTACCTGATCGGCAAATCGACTTCGATTACCATTGTTTAGAAAGGGAAGTATTTGTATTAGCTGATTTAGTTCGAATCCAACAAATTGTAACGAACCTATTAACAAACGCAAGCCAATCGATGATTGATGATGGGAAAATTACGATTACATTAGAGGAAAGGGAGCATGATGTCACAGTATTTGTAAAAGATACAGGTTCCGGTATAAATAAGGAAGATCAACCTTTTATTTTCGAACGATTTTTTAGAGGGGAAAATAAAAAATATACTGTGCGCGGTCTCGGTTTAGGGTTACCTCTTAGTAAAATGATGGCCCAATCAATCGGAGGGGACCTTCAGTTAAAAGAAAGTAACCAAAGCGGTACTTGTTTTGAACTCCTATTGAAAAAAGTGAAACGTAGCGAAGATTGATCGCTACGTTTTTTCATATTCGATTTATTTAATCTTTGACATCTTGCTGACACATTCGCCAATTAAAGTTGAACATGTACTAAAAGAGATAAAAACGGAGGAATTAAAATGATGAAACGAAATGATTTGAAAAAAACGTTAAAAGTGATGACCCTTCCAATTGTTGCAAGTATATGGTTAGTAGGATGCTCAAGTAAATCAACTTTGATTGCCTCAGTAAATGGTGAAGAAATTACGGAAGAGGAATTAAATGAAACGTTAACAGCCCAATATGGATCAGAAGTGTTAGATTCATTAATTACGGACAAAATCATTGAGCTTGAAGCAAAAGAATTAGGCGTTTCAGTTTCGGAGGAGGAACTTCAAGCGGAATATGAAGAGTATGCTTCCCAGTATGGAGGGGAAGAAACGTTACTTGAAATGCTCGATTCCTATGGGATGGATGTGGAAGATATAAAGAAGGATATGGAAACGTATTTGTTAACTTTTAAAGTAATGGAAGATGATTTAGGCATTACAGATGATGAAATACAGACCTTTTTTGAAGAAAATAAAGAAACCTATGGACAAGCTGCTGAAGTGGAAGCTAGCCATATTTTAGTGGAGGATGAAACAATTGCACAAGAGGTAATCGGAAAATTAAATGCAGGAGAAGATTTTGCTGAGCTAGCGAAAGAATATTCTACTGATACGGCAACGAATGAAGATGGTGGAAACCTTGGATACTTCGGTACAGGGGAAATGGCAGAAGCTTTTGAAACGGCAGCTTTTGCAATGGAAGTTGGTGACATTAGTAGTGAACCAGTGGAAACGGAATATGGGTTCCATGTTATAAAAGTAACGGATAAAGTGGAGGAAAAAGAAGCGGTATATGAAGAAGTGAAAGATACTGTTTATCAAGACTTATTAGAATCGAAGGCAAATGAACAATATGCAACGTGGCTAACAGAAAAAATGGGTGAATACGATATCGTGAATAAACTAACGGAATAAAAAAGATTTTTTGTAAGAAGTGAAAAATCTGCTCCTTTTAAAGGGCAGATTTTTTTAAATACATTGAATTCATAAGTATTAATTTTATAAGTAAATGGCAACACAAATTACCATACAAGCACAACCTGCTATGACAAATAAATGCCAAATCGCATGGTTATAAGGTAGCTTTCTCCAAGCATAAAATATAGCTCCAAACGTAAACAATAACCCACCTATTAATAAGAAGGTAAAGCCATCGAATTGTAAAAATTCATATAGAGGCTTAATAGCAAATATGATTAACCAGCCCATTGCAATGTAAAGCAATAAAGAAAAGGTCTCAAACTTATGAATAAACAAACATTTAAAGACGATGCCAAATAGTGCAATGGACCAAACGATACTTAAAAGGACGATTCCGAGCACACCACCGATTGCAATTAATAAAAAGGGGGTATACGTCCCTGCAATTAAAACATAAATGGATGAATGATCTAAAATAGAGAAAAATCTTTTATATTTTTCGGGCATACTATGCAATAAAGTGGACATTAAAAACAGCAGAACGAGTGATGCTCCAAAAATGGAATAGGCAGTAATCTCGATTGCATGTCCCGATTGTACACCTATTAGGATTAAGATGACACATGCTGGAATGCTGATTAGCAATCCAATGCCATGGGTAATGGCATTCCATAATTCTTCTTTCCAATTTTTATAATCAAATGCTTCTTCATGATTCATTGAACTCACTCCTATCCTGTTCACTATACTGCGAATCGGATTGTTCTAACACTATCATTTGTCATATTGTTTCACTATCGTGGGATGGATATAACTATAACAGAGTACGAAGTTTATCCTTAATGTAATTACATTTGTCATGTTTACAGTCATAAAACATTCTCATTATAATGAAGTTATGCTATAAAAGGATGTGTCATTTTGGGACGAATTCATATTGTAACTGATTCAACTTGTGATTTAACAAAACAAGAATTATTAGAACATGACGTAAAAGTGGTACCTTTATCGATTCAAATCGAAGGGAAAACATATGTTGATGGAGAAGACATCGAGCCTGAATCATTTTTAGAGTTAATGAAAAATGCAAAGGAATTACCAAAAAGCTCTCAGCCCGCTCCAGGCAAGTTTAAAGAACTTTATGATGAACTTGGAAAAGATGGAGATCAAATTATTTCCATTCATATGACAGGTTCTATGAGTGGTACCGTTGATTCTGCTAGACAAGCGGCTGAATTGTCAAAATCCGATGTAACAGTTGTTGACTCTAGATATATTGCCATTGGACTAGCTATTCAAATTCGAGAAGCGATTCGATTACGGGATGCTGGGGCAACCGTTGAAGAAATATTATCTAGACTTGATGAAGTTAGAAAAAATACAAGATTATTTGTTGTCGTTGATACGTTAGAAAACTTAATTAAAGGTGGTCGAATTGGGAAAGGGACAGGTATGATTGGCTCTTTATTAAATATTAAACCGATTGCCACTTTGGATGATGGTTCATATACGCCAGTTGCGAAAGTAAGAAGTCATAAACAAGTTGTCAACTTCTTGTTTAAACAATATGAAGAAGATACAAAAGGGAAGACGGTAAAAGCAGTGGGGATATCCCATGCGGATGGTTTAATGACTTTAGGCAATCCGTTAAAACAATTAATTGAATCAACAGGATTCCATCATATAGAGACAAAATTTACTTCTCCGATTATAAGTACCCATACAGGACCTGGAGCTATCGGATTTATTTATTTTGCAGAATAACAAGAAAACTCGCTATCATTCGCTCATATACTATTCATGAGGTGATTGATAGCTTTTTTTATTGAAAAAATGCCCACATTTTAATTAGGAAACATGAAAATTTTGTGAAAGGAGTCATCATACTGAAAATTATAACCATTCTATTGGTCATATGTTTTTTTCTTTTTGGTTGTGCAGCAAATGTCACAACAAATGAAATAAATGATTTAAAGTCCCTTACCGAAACTATGGATTCAACAGAGGAAACAAAGGATACTTCAAAAAATACATTGCCATTTACGATAGAAGATTATATTTTTGATGATTTCTCAAAGCCTGAGGCGGTTCAAGTAGAAGATAAAAAAATATATTATTTAGCATTAGGGGATTCATTAACCCGTGGAGTTGGGGATGAAGAACACAAAAATGGGTATACTAAAAGATTAGCGGAGAAGCTTGAACAATGGACAGAAATCTCTGAAGTCGTACTGGACAATAGAGGCAAACGAGGGCGCAGAAGTGACCAGTTACTTTCGTTACTTGAAAAAGGGCATTACGATTCGGAAATTAGAAACTCTGAATTAATTACAATGACCATTGGCGGTAACGATATTATGAAAGTCGTCAAACAAGATTTATTTGAACTAAAAAAAGAAGCATTTGATAAAGAATTGGTAAAATTTCGTGAGCGGTACGATCAAATTATGGAAGAAATTCGAATGAGAAATCCCGATGTACCAATTATTTTAATTGGTTTATACAATCCCTTTTCACTGATTACCGATGAAATAACAGATCTGGAGTCAATCATTTCTGAATGGAACCAAACGATTGAGGATATTTCAAAAAAATATGATAATGCTTGTTTTGTGGATGTGGAAGATTTATTTGATTCCAATGCAAATTTAGTTTATCATACAGATTTCTTTCATCCGAATGGCTACGGATATACAATTATGACAGAGCGAATTGTATCAATGATGAAATCTTGTCAAGTAGAAGAGCAATCAAATGGCTTGTTTTTATTTGATTAAAAATACTCTATAGATTACCTCTACTTCTGTTTTGACGTCACTTTAGAAAAAATAGTAGCATACATAGTTAAAATGGAAACAGATCTTGATGTTAAGGAGTGGACGATGGTGAATAAATGGAAAGTCGCCTTTTTTCTTTTAATAGGGACAATCATTATATTAGTTGCAATTTTCATATTTTGGGCGGCTTCTCCAGGGGAAGATGTTCAAATTGGAAGGGAAAGTATAACGGCTCAACCGACTGATAGTGTATTGTTAGTTGAAACAACAGCTGAAGATTTTGAAAAAATTGTATTAAAATTTTTGGAAAATGAGTTGAAAAGTACGTCTCTTCCAGTCGATATTGTTGTAGGTGATGCAATCATTTTAAAAAGTGAATTGACCGTATTTGGCGTTACGGTACCCTTTTCAATGGAATTTGACCCTATTGTAAATGAAGATGGCAATGTTCAATTAAAGCAAACTTCTGTAAATGTTGGTAAACTAAATATACCACCTGTTACTGTTTTAAAATTAATGAATGATGCAGTCGAATTTCCTCAATGGATTGTCGTACGACCAAATGAAGAAGAAATTTTTGTTGATTTGTCGAATTTATCTTTACCTTCTGGAGCCCATATAAAAGCGAAAGAAATCGATTTAGAAAATAACTATATTTTGTTAGAAGTGATCGTACCAAATAAATAAGGAGGGTTGTCTTTTGAAAAAAGAAATTGCTACGTTTGCAGGTGGTTGCTTTTGGTGTATGGTGAAACCCTTTGATCAACAACCGGGAATTGAGGAAGTAGTATCAGGTTATACAGGTGGACATGTTGAAAATCCTACTTATGAACAGGTGTGTTCGGAAACAACCGGTCATTTGGAAGCTGTCCAAATCACCTTTGACCCGGAAGTATATCCATATAAAAAATTAGTGGAGACTTACTGGACATTAATCGATCCGACTGACCCAGGAGGTCAATTTTACGATCGGGGAGAATCCTATACAACGGCAATTTTTTATCATAATGAAGAGCAAAAAAGAATTGCAGAAGAGTCAAAGGAACAACTGGAGAAGTCGGGAAAATTTAATAAGCCAATTGCAGTGAAAATTTTACCTGCAAAAACTTTCTACCCTGCAGAAGATTATCATCAATATTACTATAAAAAAAATCCAATGCATTATGAACGATACCATATCGGTTCAGGAAGAGCAGCATTTATTCAACAAAATTGGGGGAATAAACATGAATAAAGAAGAGAGACTTAAACAATTAACTGAAATGCAATATTATGTAACACAACAACAAGGTACAGAGCCACCATATCAAAATGAGTATGATCAACATTTTGAAGAAGGAATTTACGTCGATATTGTATCTGGTAAACCATTATTTAGTTCGAAAGATAAATATGATGCGGGTTGTGGCTGGCCAAGTTTTTCGAAACCGATTGAAGAGCAAGAAATAACGGAGCATTTTGATACTTCCCATGGGATGAGACGTGTGGAAGTTAGAAGTAAAACAGCAGATTCCCATTTAGGACATGTATTTCCTGATGGTCCACAGGAGTTGGGCGGTTTACGGTATTGTATTAACTCCGCAGCTCTACGGTTTGTACCGAAAGAGAAATTAGAAGAAGAAGGATACGGGGAATACTTAAAGCTTTTTGAAAAATAACGTATAACTTATAGACGGATTTCCTTATATATTAAAACTTCTTAATGAATCGTGGGGAATGATTTCTTCCCCGCGATTTTTATCTATTCAAACGATTTGTTTTACTATTCTTTCGTTATATAATGGAAAATAAAATCTCTACTTTTTATTCGCTTTTAAGTAAGGAGTGTCCATGTGAAAACTAGTTTTTACTTATATGTTCTTTCTTTTAGAGGGGGAGATTGGAATGATCCGAAAACTCGATTTGCGGAAAGGGCTTTTTTAGATCATAGTTTTCCAATTGCTAGCTCTTCCTTTGAAGAACTATCCAGCTATATCGAAACAATGGCGGATGAACATTTAACGACCCAAGCCTTTGATGAACTATGGGACTTATACGAAACGAAGTTCGGATAATCGACAATTTTTCGTCAATTTTATCGTGAAAAATTTGTATAAGAAGGTAAATCATTGCACAATGTTAGAAAAGCAAGTATATTTTAATTTGAGAATATTGGAAAGAGGGATTATTCATGAGTGTCCATATTAATGCAAAACAAGGTGAAATCGCAGATACGATATTATTACCAGGAGATCCATTACGTGCGAAATATATTGCTGAAACATTTTTAGAAGATGTAACTTGTTATAATGAAGTTCGAAATATGTTTGGCTATACAGGTACATACAAAGGAAAACGTATTTCTGTACAAGGTACAGGAATGGGTGTGCCGTCAATTTCTATTTATACAACAGAGTTAATGCAAGAATACGGTGTGCAAAAATTAATCCGTGTTGGTACTTGTGGAGCAATTCAAAAGGATGTTAAAGTACGCGACGTGATTATCGCTCAATCTGCCTCAACAGATTCAAAAATGAATGAAATTATTTTCAACGGCATTGATTTTGCTCCTACTGCAGATTTTGATCTATTATTAAAAGCTTACAATGCTGGTGTAGCTGCTGGATTAAATTTAAAAGTAGGTAATATCTTTACTGCTGATATGTTTTATTCAGATGAAAATCAAAACGAAAAATTAGCTCAATATGGTGTACTAGCGGTAGAAATGGAATCAGCTGCCCTTTATACACTAGCTGCTAAATTTGGACGTAAAGCGCTATCTGTATTGACGGTTTCTGATCATATTCTAACAGGTGAAGTAACAACATCTGAAGAACGTCAAACAACATTTAACGATATGATTGTCGTTGCCCTTGAAGCTGCAATTCAAGAGTAATAATCATCTGATGCTTTGCATATTTCATTTCGTAAGGCTGTCTTTTGACAGTCTTTCTTTTCGTAAAGATGTGAAACTGTTATGATGGTAGTAACGACTTTTAAGTGTAAAATGAGAGTGGTGAACTAGATGGATGATCAAAATCAACAAGAAATGGAACAAAAAGAACAAACGGACAATATTGAACAAGAGGAACAATTAAAGCCTGCAAAAAAATTTATTCGCATTAAACCGTTTACTTTTATTATGCTGATGTTCTTCACCATAATAGTTACAGCGGGTATAACAATCTTTACTTTAACTTTCGGAGATAAGAAAGTAGTAGAAGTGACAGTACCAGAAGAAAGAAAAGAGTTTTCAAAATTATATGAAGCTTATGATGAGTTAAAGCAAAATTATTATGTCGATATAGATGAGAAAGCTGTCATTACTGGTGCTATTAACGGTATGTTTGATGCTTTAGATGATCCATATTCTGATTTTATGGATGAGACAGAAGCAGAACAGTTCAATAGTGATCTTTCATCAAGTTTCCAAGGAATTGGAGCGGAGATTCAAGAACGGAACGGCAATATTGTCATCGTATCACCAATTAAAAACTCACCTGCTGAAAAAGCTGGGCTATTACCTGAAGATATTATTTTGACGGTAGACGGGGAAAGTATTCAAGGCATGAGTGCTTCAGAAGCGGTTTTATTAATTCGTGGTGAAAAAGGTACACCTGTTAAGCTTACAATCCAACGGGGTGACTCGGACGAATTAATGGAAGTAACGATTGTTCGAGATGAGATTCCAATTGAAACAGTTTACGGAGAAATGGGAGACGATAAAATTGCCCATATCCAAATTACATCTTTCAGTGAACAAACTTATGATGAATTAACGGCCATTTTAGAAGAGTATGAAAAGAATGGAATGAAGAGCGTTTTATTAGATGTTCGACAAAATCCAGGTGGTTATTTAAATTCAGCGATTGAAATTGCCAATTTATTTATTGACGAAGGAAAACCGATTGTACAACTAGAAGGTCGTGAAGGGGAAGCAGATCCAGAAGTGATACTAGCAGAAGGCGGTAAGAAATATAATCTTCCTGTTGTCGTTTTAATTGATAACGGTAGTGCATCTGCTTCTGAAATTTTAGCTGGTGCTTTAAGGGAATCAGCAGGAGCGAAAATTGTTGGTCTTACAAGCTTCGGTAAAGGAACAGTCCAAACAGTAAGTACATTGCCGGACGGCTCTAATTTAAAATACACAACTGGTAAATGGTTAACACCTAATGGTAACTGGATTAATGAAAAAGGGATTGAACCAGACGAAGTTGTAGAATACCCTGCTTATGCGACAGTTACTTATATTAATCCAGAAACAGAATTTACTGTTGGCAATGTATCCGAATCTGTTAACTCTGCAGAGCAAATTTTAAATGCGTTAGGTTATGATGTTGGAACAGTTGACGATCAGTTTGACGAAGCAACGAAAGAAGCTGTTGAGCAATTCCAAGAAGATCAAAAATTAGATCCAACTGGAGTTATTGTTGGAGAAACGACTTATGCTTTGATGGATACTATTCGAGAAAAAATAGAGAAAGAAGATCCACATGTATTGAAAGGAAAAGAAATTTTAGCAGGAAATTAAAAATTTCGGATCAATTCAATGATGTAGAACAATTATAAAATGATGTAGAAAGGGCTGTTTTTGTTCGAGTATCGAGCAATGAACAGCTCTTTCTTCCATAATAGAAGGATGTGTCAAAATGAAAGATGTCTATTTATTTAGTGGATTTTTAGGTAGTGGAAAAACGTCCATGTTAACGGATGTATTACGACAATTGAAGGAAAAGGGGTTAAAGCCTGCTGTTATAATGAATGAATTAGGGAAGTTGCCCTTTGACTCCCGAGCAGTTGATGAAGATGTCCCTCTAAAGGAAATGTTAGAGGGGTGTATTTGTTGTTCAGGTGCTGAAAAAACGGAAGCTCAAATTCAATCTTTGCTTATGGATTCCGAATTCGATGTCCTTATTATTGAAACAACGGGGGCTGCCCATCCCGTGGAAGCGTTGGATGCGGTATATTCACCTCTTTTTGCAGAGCAGTTGAATATTAAGGGAATCGTAACGGTAGCAGATAGTAAGCTATGGTTAGAACGGGAAACGTTAACACCTCAAGTTCGAAGTCTCTATTTAGAACAAATTCGTCATGCCCATCTTTTATTAGCAAACAAGATGGATTTATTAACGGAAGTAGAACAAGCAAAAGTTGTTTTTGAAATGCAAAATGTGAATCCAAACGCTTTTATTTTACAGACGACAAACGGTAAAGTGCCGCTTTCACTATTAGAGAAATTAAAGGCAACAGCACACAAGTCGAAAGAGGACATTGAAATCGCTAGAATCGGCACTCAATTATATTTAAGTTCACGATTAGTAGAGTTAAAGACAAGTTATACGCAGGAACAATTTGAAGAATGGGTACGCTCATTGCCTTCAACTGTATATAGAATAAAAGGATATGTTCCGATAGAAGGAATTAAAAATCCGATGTTATTCCAATATGCATATGGTTTAGTTCAATGGTTGCCAGAATATATTCATATGCCTTCTAAAATCGTTATGATTGGAGAAAATATTCAAGAAATAGAAGTTTTAAATGAGAAATAGTGTAATATTGTTGTAATATAAGAAATGAATTTGCATTATAAAACGAACTCAAAAATTTGTCAATAGCATTTCGCAGGTAAGTTCTTTGATAATAGGAAAATTTTATTAGAAAAATAGATAAATAAAGTCATAGTTTATGAGGTTCAATCATTTGCTTGGTACTGTTACCAAGTTATGGTCCATATTTTTCAACTTTTCTCGTATATGATTAGTTGCGAGAGGAGGAATACAAAATGAAAAAATGGTTTATCACATTTTGTGCACTAGGTTTAATCTCAACACAAGTTCCGACAGCAGATGCTGCGTCTAATAATGAGGAAGGTCAAAATATATCAGTTCAAAGCATGGTGAAAGTTGTTAATCCAGATCAATTCGAAAATGCTTTAAACAACTTTTTAAACAACTGTTCTTTAACTGATGAGGCAAGCATTAAAGACCTTGCGAATAAATTATCAATCTCTACAACTAAATTAGAAGAATTACTAGCTTCTAAAGTACAAGAAGAAGCAAAGCATAATCCAGAACAAGCGAAGGAAGTAACAGTTCCATCAAAAAATGAAACTACTAATAAAGAAGTAGTGAAAACACCAGCACCAGCTGAGGAACAAAAAGAAGTTACAGCTCCTGAAGCAAAACCTGTAACAAACAATAACACACCAGCACCAACTACAAATAATGAAGCAGCTCAAAAACCAGCAGCACCAGCTGCAGAAAACGGTTCTGTTTCTGCATTTGAAGAAAAAGTTATCGAATTAACAAATGCTGAGCGTGCTAAACAAGGTTTAAAACCTTTAGAAATGTATGCACCATTAATGTCAGTTGCTCGTGAAAAATCTGCTGATATGGCGAAAAATAATTATTTCTCCCATACAAGTCCTACTTACGGAAGCCCATTTGATCAAATGAAGGCTGCAGGTATTTCATATAAAGCAGCAGGTGAAAATATTGCACAAGGTCAAAGAACACCAGAAGAAGTCGTACAAGCTTGGATGAATTCTGAAGGTCACCGTGCAAATATTATGAACGCTAACTTTACACACATTGGTGTAGGTTATGTGGCAGATGGAAATCACTGGACACAACAATTTATTCAACTATAATAGTTGGTTAAAATACCGGGACAAGAATTCATTCTTGCCCGGTATTTTTTTATTTTGAATTATTTTATATGAATCTTGATTTTCCCCGTCAATCTTATTTAAAATGGGTTTGGTCCATAAATTATGGTACAATATTGACTGAAAAAGGATGACTAAAGCAAGGCTTACTATTGTTTTTTCATTTATATTTTTTGCAATCATATATATTTAAATGAAATACAAATTATTGTATTTAGATAGGAGATTTCTGTGAAACAAAAATCAATTATTTTAACTGGTGGCGGCACAGCCGGTCACGTTTCTTTAAATCAAGCAATTATCCCTTCCTTACAAAAGGAAGGATATGATGTACATTATATCGGTTCTTATGATGGAATTGAGAAAGAGTTAATTACCGAAAGTTTTCCCGAAGTACCTTATCACAGTATTGCAAGTGGTAAATTACGTCGATATTTTTCAATGAAGAACTTTTCAGATCCATTTAAAGTTTTAGCTGGCGTTGGGCAAGCATTTAGGATTATTCGTAAGGTTAAGCCATCTATCATCTTTTCCAAAGGTGGGTTTGTATCAGTACCTGTTGTCATCGCGGCAAAGTTAGCAAAGATTCCTGTAGTGATTCATGAATCAGATGTTACACCAGGTCTAGCTAACAAAATTGCTTTACCGTTTGCTTCCCATGTATTTACGATTTTTCAAGATACATTAAAGTATTTACCAAGCGATAAAGCAACATGTACCGGTTCTATTGTTCGTGAACAATTATTTACGGGTAATGCATCTGTAGGAAAAAAACGATGTGGGTTTGAAGAGCGGAAAAAAGTGCTTCTTGTCATGGGAGGAAGTTTAGGTTCGGCTGTTTTAAATGACGCATTACGAAATAATTTACCGGAACTATTAAAAGAATTTAATATTATCCATTTATGCGGAAAAGGGAATGTAGATACTACTTTAGATCGCTTAAAAGGCTATAAACAATTCGACTATGTGACAACGGAACTGCCCGACTTACTTTATGCTGCGGATTTTATTGTCTCTAGAGCTGGTTCTAATTCAATATTCGAATTTTTAGCATTAAAAAAACCGATGTTATTAGTACCTCTTTCAGCATCTAAAAGTCGTGGAGATCAAATTTTAAATGCCAATATTTTTGAACGTCAAGGTTTTGCCCACGTATTAGAAGAAGAACTATTAACGAAAAATACATTCATGAAGGCGATTGAGGCTTTGAGTACAAGAAAAGATGAGATGATTGATGCGATGGAAAAAGCTGAAAGCCCGAAAACTCCTGATGAAATGGTTAGCCTTATTCTTCAATACGAAAAATAAATATTTATTGATTATGATATGAATAGCGTAAAAAAGTAGGTGGTTCATTCAATGAATCACCTACTTTTACTATTGTATTCTTTTATTAAAGTATAAGCATTGAAAAAGAATGTTACATTGCTTGTTCTTCGTTTGCTTGTTCCTTTGCTGTTACGATGTAGAATAAGTCTTTTGGGATTTTATATAAGTCGAATTTTACCTCACCACTATTAATTTCTTCATATAATGCCGGATGGGATTCTTTCGCACAAACGACATACGGTAATTTTTGGGAGGCACGTTTCGATTTTTCGTTTTCTTTTCGGATTCGTAAAAATACGGTATGGAAATCCTTTTCAAAAAATAGCTCTGTTAAAAACTCATGTTTTGCAGCTTGGTTGTATCCTTTACCCTGATAAGGTGCACCTATCCAAGTCCCAAGGAAGCCAGCGCCATCTTGAACGTCATATAGATTAATGGTACCAATTGGTTGACCCCAGTCATCGGTTATCGTTCGTGAAATCGTCTTTCCTAGTTGTTCCTCTTCCAATAACTGTTTTGTTATAAATAAATATTCTTCAGGAGAATATGCTTTATGACGAACAAAAGGGAAAACGGTTGGATGTATCATTAATTGGTATAACTCATTTGTTTCAGAAAGATCTCGATATTTTAACAAATGAAACGCCTCCTTTTTTGGATAGTTGCAAATCCGAAAATTACTTTGTCACAAGGCAACAGAACAAAATAATATAACGAAAGGAACAAGACGTCAAACAAAAAATTTTAGATTTTTTCGTTTCTCAAAATCAACTTTAAAAAAATAGTTGAGATGATAATATCATATTATAAATATTCTATTCTATACAAAAATTTAAACTTTTTATTACGCAATTCGCTATGACTAATTTGTGGCGAAAATATTAAAAAAGTATAAAAAAGTGTTCCTTTTATTAAGTTGATTCAACCTATATAAACACTTATTATAGTAGTAAATAGAAAGAGAGCGGGTGAGCTGATGGAAAGAACTTTATTAAAAGTTCATGGATCAGGCAATACATTTTATTTATATCAAACTAACAATGAAAATGAAGTTGATTGGACTAAGTTAACAACTTGGTTATGTCAAAAAGAAAACAACGGTGGAGCTGATGGTTTATTGCTAGTTTTACCATCAACTATTGCCGACGCCAAAATGAGAGTCATAAATGCTGACGGTTCTGAAGCTTCCATGTGTGGAAATGGTTTACGTTGTGTTGCTAGATTCGTATGCGAACAACTTGAAAAGGAAGAAGCGATCATTGAAACGATGAAAGCCAATTTGAAGGTGCGAAAAGAGTCACCTCTATTAGAAGATATTCCAACATATGCCGTTGAAATATCACCAGTGTCCTTTGCTCTAAGTAGTTTACCTATGAGCTATAAAGGTCAAGAGGAAATTCGTCATCAAATTATCCAAGAATTTTCAACAACCATTCCTTTTACGGCTGTTTCTGTTCCGAATCCCCATTTGATTGGAATCGTGGACCAAACTTATATTGAAAACAATACGCATCAAAAATCGTTAGCTGAGTTATTAAACGGTGAAAACGAGTATTGTGTTGATGGCGTAAACGTAAGTTATGTTTATCCAATGAAAAATGACACAATTTTTGTTCGAACTTTTGAACGAGGAGTAGGTTTTACGAATGCATGTGGTACTGCAATGACCGCTTCAGCCCTTGTGTCGAAATTAAACGGCTTCGTTCATAATGATGTCATTACCGTATTCAATCCGGGCGGTTTTGTAAAATGTGAAGTGAAAACAAATGGCGATCGTTATGAATTAACGTTAATTGGAAACGCAACGGTTACTGCCGAATACACTTTCGACATCCATAACTTAACATTTTTAAACTATAACGAAACGGATGAACAGAAACAGTATGAAAAAAGCATTGAGTTAGTAAAAAAAGAAACAGCTTCTTTTGCAAATTAATGATCAAATTTAATACATTACAATAATAATAGGTTTTAATGAACTGCAAATGAACCCATTGTTAATTTTTTGTAAGATACTTTGGGAACTAGTTCCACCATTTCAAAGAAAAGTCATAGTAGTTTTATTAAGTCCTCGTTTTAAGTTAAACTTAAGACGAGGATTTTTTATACAATTTTCGAGGGATGATTCAATGAGAAAAAGAATTTTAATAGTGGAAGATGAAAAAAATATAGCTCGATTTATGGAATTGGAATTAGAGCATGAATATTTTGACGTAACAGTAACCCATGATGGGAGAGATGGTTTAAATAAAGCGTTAGAACAACAGTTCGATTGTCTCTTGCTTGATGTCATGCTGCCAGGTCTAAATGGAATTGAAATTTGTCGCCGCGTCCGAGCGAAATCCGATGTACCGATTATTTTAATTACGGCAAGGGATGCGGTAATGGATCGGGTGGCAGGGTTAGATTCTGGAGCAGATGATTATATTGTGAAGCCATTTGCCATTGAAGAATTGCTTGCTCGAATACGTTCTGTCTTAAGAAGAACTCAAAGTATCGGAGAAAAAGAACTGGAGAAAGATGAAGAAATTTGCGTTCGAGAATTAGTAATTAAGCCACAATCCTATGAAGTTTTCTTTGAAAATAAAAAACTTGAATTGACGAAAACAGAGTATGATTTATTAAAACTATTATGTGAAAATAAAAATCGTGTTTGTGAAAGGGAAATGATTCTACAATCGATTTGGGGCTACAATACGGAGGTAGAAACGAATGTGGTAGATGTTTACATTCGCCATTTGCGATCTAAACTAAAGACAGATTCAAATCCATATATTGAAACTGTGCGCGGAGTAGGATATGTGGTGAGGGAATGAATAAACTGAAGAACGCCATTTTTAAAAATCAATCATTAAAAAAGAAGTGGATTTTATCAACGTCCATTGTCATTTTTATAAGCTATGCTGCCATTTGTACAGTTATTTATTTTGCCCTATATTCATGGCTTTTGCAAAATGAAGAAAATAATGCGATACGTACCGTAGATGACTTAACATCCTTCTTTAATTCTCAAAATGGCTCTATTTCGATTCAAGAGTTTCAAGGAAATACAGGATTATTTAAAGCGATAGTAAATCAAAATCAAACGGTAAGAATTTTTAATAAGGATGGTTATGAAGTATTACGGATCAATGACGAATCTTCTGCAGCTCCAATTGAATTAGATTATGAGAAAATAAGAAAAACGATTGTGTCAAAGGAAGTAATTGATAATCGAGATGTATTTGTTGTAAACAAAATGGTGACCATTGGACCTTTTACAGGCATCATACAACTCATCCATCCTCTTGAAACGTTTCAATCGATGATGCAATACGTTTTAACAACTATGTTAATCGCAGGGTTAGGAGCATTGCTCATTGCAGGTGCTATTGGATATTATTTAGCCAATGTTTTAATTCGACCTATACAAGATTTGAGGGACTCCATGTTATCCATTCGAGATAAAGGTTTTGAAGAAAAAATTCACTTAGCCTATAATGCAGATGATGAAATAGGCGACTTACTGAATATTTATGAGTCGATGATGAACGAATTGCAAATTTCCTTTGCAAAACAACAACAATTTGTTTCTGATGCATCCCATGAATTAAGAACACCGATTCAGGCTATCGAAGGACATTTATCATTAATTAAAAGATGGGGTAAAAACGATCCGGATATTTTGGAAGAATCATTAACTTCTTCACTAGAAGAAGTTGTTCGAATGAAGAAAATGATTGAGGAGTTATTAGATTTAGCGAGAAAAGAAAAGAGAGACGAACATTCATATGCTAATATCGGAAAAGTTCTCACATCTGTGAAAGATGAGCTAATAATGATTTATCCCCAAACAACGATTCGCATTAAAGAAAACGGTGAACCAAAGCAGCCAAATGTTTCTGAAAATGCATTGGCACAAATCATACGCAACATTGTAGAAAACGGAATAAGATATAATGATAAAAATCCGGTTATTAACATTGAAGTCCATTATTTATCTGAAAGTCTTTTTATGACGATAAAAGACAATGGGATTGGAATTGCAAAGGAACATTTACCATATATTTTTGATCGTTTTTATCGAGTGGATACTTCAAGGGAAAATATCGGTGGTGGTACAGGTCTTGGATTAAGTATTACGAAGATGTTAGCTGAAAAATATCACATTGAAATGGATGTGGTAAGTGAAGTAGAAAAAGGTACAACTTTTACATTAAGTTTTAAAATTTAATGAAATTTTTTCATAAATTCCTACTTAAAACGGTTATTTGCCAAAAAAATTGCTCATTTTGAGAAAAATAGTTGTATTTTTTGTGAAGAGTAGTAAGATTGAAATGGAAAAAAAACGTTCTTCGATAAATAGCAATAGATAATTTGTATTGTAGAAGAATGGTAAAATATGAAATAATATTCTAGGTAAAACAATGGAACTGCCTTAGGGCGAAATTTGGAGGTTATTCTCATGTCGAACAATGTATTATTTGCTGGTTCCCCTTGGTCAGCATTCTCTGGTCCTAACTTAGGTTATGTAATGGAGCAATATGATTTATATTTACAGTCTCCAGAACAAGTAGAACCAGAACTCGTTACCCTTTTCCAACAATTTGGTGCGCCAGTTCTTGGTGGAGAGCAAGTTGCTGTTGAAGGCGTAGCACACGAAACAGGCAATATTCAAAAAATATTTGCTGCGGTTAAATTAGCTGATGCTCTACGTTCCCACGGGCATTTAGCTGCGGATATTTACCCTTTAAAAGACCGTCAATTAGATTCTTCACGCATCGAATTATCCGCTTACGGATTAAGTGAAGCCGATCTAACTGCAATGCCAGCTTCATTATTCTTTCATAATGTCCCTGGAAGCGTTACCAACGGAAAGCAAGCAATTGACTATTTACGTGCAATTTATACTGGAAAAATTGCTTATGAATATGCTCATGTTGATGATGCAGAACGTCAATGGATTCAAGATAAAATTGAATCAGGTAAAACAACTGTAAGCTTAACTACTGAACAGAAAAAAGAGTTATTAGAAAGATTAACACGCGTTGAAGATTTCGAAAGATTTATTCATAAAACGTTCGTAGGTCAAAAACGCTTCTCAATTGAAGGTTTAGATACATTAGTTGTATTGTTAGACGAAATTGTTAAAAAAGCCGATGACGAGAAAATGAAATTTTTACAAATCGGTATGGCTCACCGAGGCCGTTTAAATGTATTAACACATGTAGTAAATAAACCTTATGACATGATGTTTGCAGACTTTGCCCATGTGCCAAATGACTATTTCTTCCCTGAAGATGGTACTTTAGAAATTTCTAAAGGTTGGACTGGTGATGTGAAATACCATATGGGAGCTACTTACACAAAAGACTCAGGAATGAAAGTGAAATTAGCTTATAACCCATCACACTTAGAAGTTGTAAGTCCAATTATTACAGGTTCAACTCGTGCTGCTCAAGAAGATACTACAAAGCCAGGTGCACCTGTTCACGATGCATCAAAAGCATTAGCGGTACTTGTACATGGTGATGCAGCATTTGCCGGGGAAGGAATCGTTCAAGAAACATTTAACTACGCGGAAACAACTGGTTTCTCAACGGGTGGTTCAATCCATATTATTTCAAATAATATGATTGGTTTTACAACAGAACATTTTGATTCTCGTTCAACTCGCTATTCTTCAGACGTGGCAAAAGGTTACGGTATTCCAGTAATTCACGTTAATGCTGACGATCCTGAAGCAGTTGTACAAGTAGCCCACTTAGCGTTTGAATATCGTCAAACCTTTGGCAAAGATATTTTAATAGACTTAATTGGATATCGTCGATTCGGTCACAACGAAACGGATGACCCAACAGTAACCAATCCTTTAACATATAAAATTGTTTCAACTCATCCAACAGTACGTGTTCTTTATGGAGAAAAATTAGCTAATGAAGGAATTCTTTCTTTAGAACAAGTGAAAAAACTGGATGAAGAAATTTACGCAGAAATGCAAGCTTCTTATGATCACGTAAAAGAAGTAGGTGCTACTAAAGGCCACTTCGAAATCGAAATGCCAGAAGAAGTGAAAAATGAATATCCAGAAGTTGAAACAAGCGTTTCAAAAGTAGATTTAAAACAAATAAATGAAGATCTTCTTGCTTGGCCTGAAAGCTTTGAACCTCAAAACAAGTTAGCAAAAATATTAAATAAACGTGTAGAAGCATTAGAAACGGATAAAATTGATTGGGGTCACGCAGAAACATTAGCATTTGCTGCAATTTTACGCGATGGTAACCCAATTCGTATTAGTGGTCAAGATGCTCAACGTGGTACGTTCTCTCAACGCCATTTAGTACTTCATGACAAAAATAATGGCGCAGAATTCGTTCCATTACACAACGTATCGGATTCAAAAGCATCATTTACTGTTTATAATTCTCCATTAACAGAGGCGGCAATTGTTGGCTTTGAATATGGTTATAATTTAGAAAATGAAAATGCTTTAACAATTTGGGAAGCTCAGTTCGGTGACTTTGCGAATATGGCCCAAATTATGTTTGATAACTTTATTTCATCTGCCCGCTCTAAATGGGGTCAAAAATCAGGATTAGTTCTTTTATTACCAAACGGAATTGAAGGACAAGGTCCGGAACATTCATCAGCTCGTATTGAAAGATATTTACAATTATCAGCTGAGAATAACTGGATTGTAGCGAACTGTTCAAATGCAGGTAACTACTTCCACTTACTTCGCCGACAAGCGAAAATGCTTGGAACTGAAGCAATCCGTCCATTAGTTATTGTTTCACCAAAATCATTACTTCGCCATCCGTTAGCTGCAGCATCTTTAGAGCAGTTATCTGAAGGGAAATTCCAAGAAGTAATTGAACAACCAGGTTTAGGTGGAAATGCGAAAAAAGTAGAACGTATTATCCTTGCTTCAGGTAAAGTAACAATTGATTTAGCAGATCGTATTCAAGATGGTAAAGGGTATGAAAACATACACATTATTCGTGTGGAACAACTATATCCTTTCCCAACACAAAAAATATCTGAAATTATTGCGAAATATCCAAATGCAAAAGAAATCGTTTGGGTACAAGAAGAACCTAAAAACCAAGGTCCTTGGAAATATGCACTTGAATATTTGCTAGACCTTGCTGATGGTAAAAAAGTGAAATATGTTGGTCGTCCTGAAATGTCTTCAACTTCTGAAGGAGACATGGATTCTCATAAAATTGCACAAGCAAAAGTTATTGACGAAGCTCTTTCTAAATAAACTTTTGATGTTAATATTCAAATAGGCTATTACATGTTAGTAGATGCATTTGTGCCTTCTATTTCAAAGGTACACATGTTTATTCAAAGGAGGATATCAAAGTGGCTGAAATTAAAGTCCCTGAATTAGCAGAATCGATTACAGAAGGTACAATTGCCCAGTGGGTAAAAAAAGTTGGAGATCATGTTGAAAAAGGCGAATTTATCGTTGAATTAGAAACTGATAAAGTTAATGCTGAAATTATTTCTGAAGAAGCTGGCGTTTTAACTCAAATCCTAGCTGAAGAAGGCGATACAGTTCTTGTAGGTCAAGTAATCGCTGTTGTTGAAGCTGGAGAAGGCGCAGCGCCAGCACCAGCTGAAGAAGCTCCAAAAGCTGAAGCTACACCAGTAGCAGCTGCACCAACACCAGCACCAGCTGCAACTCCAGTAGTAGAAGAAACTTCAAACGAACGCGTTGTTGCTTCTCCAGCAGCACGTAAATTAGCACGTGAAAAAGGCATTGATTTAGCATCAATTTCACCAGTAGATCCACAAGGTCGCGTACGTGTACAAGACGTAGCTGCTCATGGTACAGCACCTGTAGCAGCACCAGCAGCACCAGTTGTATCTACAAATGGTCCGATTGTTTTCACACCAGCAGCTGAATCTGACCGTGTAACAATTGAAAAAATGAGCCGTCGTCGTCAAACGATTGCAAAACGTTTATTAGAAGTTAAACAATCAACTGCAATGTTAACAACATTCAATGAAATTGACATGACAAACATCATGGCTTTACGTAAACGCAAACAAGAAGAGTTCGTAAAAGCAAACGATATCAAACTTGGATTTATGTCATTTTTCACAAAAGCAGTTGTTGCGGCGCTTAAAAAATATCCATACGTTAATGCACAAATCGTTGGAGATGAAATCCATTTAAATAACTTCTTTGATATCGGTATTGCGGTTTCAACTGAAGAAGGTTTAGTTGTACCAGTAGTCCGTGATGCAAATAGCAAAAACTTTGCTGAAATCGAAAAAGATATCGCAGAATTAGCGAAAAAAGCTCGCGACAAAAAATTAGGCCTAAACGACATGGCTGGTGGATCATTTACAATTACAAACGGTGGTGTATTCGGTTCATTAATGTCTACTCCTATTATGAACGGTACTCAAGCTGGTATTTTAGGTATGCACTCTATCGTTAACCGTCCAGTGGCTGTTAACGGGGAAGTGGAAATCCGCCCAATGATGTATGTAGCTCTTTCTTATGACCACCGTATTATCGATGGTAAAGATTCTGTTGGATTCTTAAAAACAGTTAAAGAGTTAATTGAAAATCCTGAAGATTTACTTTTAAATTCTTAATTATAAGGAAGCCTCTAGCGAAATTATTTTGCTAGAGGTTTTTTATATTTCGACCTTTAAAATGGAATATATAACTATATGAATATTTTATTAATCAGAATAATCAATGTTGACACAAAGATGTTAATATAGTAACATATTAATAGTAATTTAATATTAAAACCTCACGTTACGAGTGGGGTAGAGGCGCGATATTTATTAGTTTTTCATGGAGCTTAGAGCAAAGCAATGATATGGAAAATAGGAAATGTCGCCGAAGTGTGTAAGTAGGCTCTCTACTTCATGCTGGGTCTGCAGTGAATAATTGCAGGACTGTCTCAGATGGAGTTTCCCAACCATCTGAGGGGTGCTATCTCAATCGGGAGCGTAAGAGGATTTGGGCTTTTCTATTCAAGCGACCTAAGTTCATCTTAGGTCGCTTTTTGCGTTATAAGCTCGAAAAAAGTAAAAGGAGAGAGAAAGATGTCGAAAAAAATCACATTATTAATGACGACTTTATTAGCAGTCATTTTACTTGCTGCATGTGGCAGTTCTGAGGAAGGTACTTCATCATCCTCTTCAAAGGAAGATAGCGATGTATTAAAAGTAGGTTTAGAAGCTGGTTATGCACCGTTTAACTGGACACAACAGGATGATTCAAACGGAGCAGTTAAAATTGAAGGTTCTGAAGAATATGCTGGTGGCTATGATGTAGAAATTGCAAAACGTGTTGCCGATGCATTAGGGAAAAAATTAGTGATTGTTAAAACAGAATGGGATGGTCTACTTCCAGCATTAGAATCAGGTGTAATTGATGCCATTATCGCAGGTATGAGTCCAACCGATGAACGTAAAAAAGTCATTGATTTTACAGAAAACTATTACACTAGTGAACTCGTTATCGTTACAAAAGCTGGTGGAAAATATGCCAATGCGAAAACATTAGCGGATTTTGCAGGTGCTAAAATCACTTCTCAGTTAAACACAACAAATTATGAAGTAATCGATCAAATTCCAGATGTACAAAAAGAAACAGCGATGGAAAGTTTCTCTCATATGCGAGTTGCATTGGAATCTGGAGTAATTGACGGCTATGTTGCTGAAAGACCAGAGGCAGTATCTTCGACTGCTGCAAATGAAAACTTTGTATATGTAGAGTTGGAAGATGGTTTTGAAACGAAAGAAGAGGATACAGCCGTTGCAATTGGTCTTAAAAAAGGCGATGAAAATTTAGAAGCAATTAATGAAACATTAAAATCCATTTCTGAAGAAGAACGCAAACAGTTAATGGATGAAGCAATTGCAAATCAACCTGCAGCAAAATAATTTTCACATAGTAGCACTGGTCGAATTATCCGGCCAGTGGCTCTATTTTTTCAAACAGAGAAATAGATAAGGCAAGATGATTTTACTATCGAAACTTCAATTATGATATGTTCGATTTTCTAAAATATTTAGGAGGATATTTATGAGTTTAGATATTTTACTCTCAATTCTAGAAGAGAATTGGCCAAGTTATTTACGTGGCGCATATATGACGTTAGTCATTGCTATTATTAGTACAATTATTGGTGCTCTTATCGGATTGTTTATCGGTGTTATGCATACGATACCCCTTCGTAAGAAATCGATAAAATCTGTTATTTTAAAAGTATTCAATTTCATATTAACAGTTTATGTGGAAATTTTCCGTGGTACACCAATGATTGTACAAGCAATGGTTGTTTTCTATGGTTTAGCTGCTTACGGATTAGAATTGGATCGCTTTGTTGCTGCCCTTGTCGTTGTCGGATTAAATACAGGTGCTTACATGGCTGAATATGTTCGTGGTGGGATTGCATCAATTGATAAAGGTCAATATGAAGCAGCTGAATCGATTGGAATGAGTCATTTTCAAACGATGCTTCATGTTATTTTACCCCAAGTTTTCCGAAATATTTTACCTGCAACGGGTAACCAATTCATTATGAATATTAAAGACTCTGCGGTATTAAGTGTAATTAGTGTAACGGAACTATTTTTTACGACAAAATCGATTGCCGGTGCAAACTTCCGCTTTGCAGAATCTTACGTTATAACATGTGTCATCTATTTAATCATGACATTAACCGCTACATTTATATTACGTTATATCGAACGAAAAATGGATGGCAAAAATGCCTATAAAGTAGAACAAAAACAAACGATTTAAAATCTTATCGCGTAAGGAGTAAACAAGATGGAAAAAGTAATTGAAATCAAACATCTAAATAAATCATTTGGTAACAATGAAGTTTTACGCGATGTGAACTTTTCAGTTTCGAAAGGTGAAGTGGTCTGTTTAATCGGTTCATCAGGTTCTGGAAAATCCACGCTACTTCGTTGTATTAATTTATTAGAAACGCCAACGGCTGGCGATATTATATATAATGGTACGAATATTTTAAATGATCAACATGACATTAAACGCTACCGTACCCATTTAGGAATGGTATTCCAACAATTTAATCTTTTTGATAATCATAATGTTTTAAGCAATTGTATTATTGGACAACAAAAAGTATTAAAACGAACAAAAGAAGAAGCAAAAAGAAACGCTTTAAATTATTTATCTGTTGTTGGAATGGAGAAATATGTTAATGCGAAACCGCGACAATTATCTGGTGGACAAAAGCAACGGGTAGCAATTGCTCGAGCGCTATCGATGGATCCGGAAGTAATGTTATTCGATGAACCAACATCTGCGCTAGATCCTGAAATGGTAGGAGAAGTTTTAAAGGTAATGCGTAAATTAGCAGATGAAGGTAGAACGATGCTTATCGTAACCCATGAAATGGAGTTTGCTCGAGAAGTATCGGACCGGATTGTTTTTATGGATAAAGGGGTTATTGTGGAAGAAGGTCCTCCTGAACAAGTATTAGTTAACCCATCTCAAGAAAGAACGAAAGAATTTTTAAAACGAACATTAAAATAATCGATGCGGGGCGATCCAAAATGGATTGCCCCTTTATTGTTGTAGTACTGGCATTTCAGTTAATTCATTTTCCTTTGTTAACTGTTCTTTAACTTCATCTCTATTCATTTTTTCATCTATCCGCTTTTTAAATATGGAAACGATAACTGACACAATAAATGCGGAAACGGAAGAATAAATGAAACCAATCCATCCTATTGAATATAAAGTTGTTAAAATGATGAAAAGGTCAGAAATGAATAATGTCTTTCCTGGATCCCATTGAAATTTTCTTTGTAAATAGAGTGATAAAATACTTGTTCCACCAAGGGATGATTTATTAAGGAACAAAAGGAGTACCCCGCAACCGACGATGACACTACCAACAATAACGCCAATCCAAGTAGGAATTGAGATTTCAGGCATTACCATCTCAGTTATATAGGACAATATACTAAGGATGGCAATGCAAGGACAGTGGATAACGTAAACTGTAAACCTAGTTTTTTAATAGATAGGATAAAAAAAGGGATGTTCACTATCATATAGGTAATGGGAAAGATTAGATCAATCCAATAGGAAATGCTTAGTGCTAAACCAATCGATCCTCCTGTGCCAACATGAGCACTATGTAAAATAAAAACGCCAATGTTCACTATAAAGCAGCCTAAAAAAAGTTGTAAAAATCGCATAGATGTTTCCTCTCTAAATGATGTTTTTTGTCAAACTTTGTAACTTATCGTATAAATCGTATTATAAAAAAATTTAAGCTGCAATCGTTCCATGTAACGCGTTGAAACTTTAAATGGCTAAAGTGATTTATAGCTTCAAAACAAAAAGAGTCCTAGATTAGAACTCTTCATTGGGCTGAACTATTTATTCGATTTAATATACATTTCAAATGCTGGTTATGTAAAACTTTTCTAACTCGAGAAATCGTATTATAAGTTGCATATGTTAATTCTTCTATTTCTTCGTAAGTATGTCCGTTTAATAACAAACGAGCGACTTCCAACCTTTGTGCAAAGGCTAGAATTTCTTTTTGTGTACATAAATCGTTAAAAAAATCTTCGCATTCTTCCATTGTTCGTAATGCGAGAAATGCCTTCATTAATTGTTCGGTTTTATAATCATACAAATTGTCCATTCATAACCTCCAATGGTAGACGTAAATTCATTATTTCTAAATAAACTTGAAAGTAAATGAATAGATTAAATAATATTAACTTCTAGAATTCCATTCAGAAATAATAATAAAGACAATGGCAAAAATAATAACAATCATAAAAAACCAACTTGGAACACCACTGAAAGACAAATCGATCACCTCTTCAAATAATGTAACATTTTTCATGATTTTCATACAATGGAGAACGAAAAATTCCACAAATGAATCGAAATCGTTTAAAATAGAAAAGAAAATAAAAGTAGGTCAGTTTAAAGTGAGGTAAAATGATGTTAAATTTAAAATGGAAAGATGCACCAACAATTCGCAAAGTAAAATGCGTCAATACAAATGCTGAAAAATACTTAGTATCCAATGTGTTAACAGTAGGGAAAGAGTACGAAGTGAAAAATGAAACTGAGGAATTTATCTTTGTCATCGATAACACTGGTAATGTTGGTGGCTATTATAAAGATTATTTTGAATAATGTACATTACAAAAGCACGATTGTTTTTTTAACGAAACAATCGTGCTTTATTATATAAAGGGGAGAAGAATCTTAGTATTATGAATGAATGTCCGGAAGTTTTGCTTCGATTGTCGCCTTTTGTTCATTGCTAATCGCTTGTACCCGTAATGTTTCTTCGATAGATTCGATTAATTGGTATTGTGTTTGTTTAAAGGAATCAATTTCTTCATGGGTAATTGGTTTCTCTTTGTTTTGGCCAGATGCTTCAATTATTTTAGCATTTTTCCGTAACATTTGTTCTGAAGTATCCATTAATCTGCGACTAGCAGATTCAGCACGCTGCTGTCGACTTAAACTAATCAACATTGCAATTTGTGTTTGCCATAAAGGAATCGTCGTCATGACCGATGCTTGAATTTTTTCCATTAACATTTGGTTCGTTTGTTGGATTAAACGAATTTGAGGTGCTGTTTGTATAGCAATTTCTCTAGAAATTTGTAAATCATATATTTTTTTATCCAACCATTCAATCGAACTTTTTAAATCATTTAAAAGCTGTTGATCCATTGGGTTAGCGGAAGTACTTGCTTTTTTCTCTAATTGAGGTAAATCGTGATTTAGTAAATCCTTTTTTTTCATTTCTCCAGCTGCAATAAACAGATTTATCCGGTGAAAATAATCTTCATTTAAATCAAACAAGTCATTTAACAATTTCATATCTGCCAACAAACCCTTTTGAGCATGTTGCAATTGAATACTTAAACGATCAATTTGTTTACTTAACCGATTATATTGGGTCGCAATTTCTTGTAACGAAGTTTTTGGCTGATTAAATAATTTTCTGAAGAAGCCTTTGTTTTTTTCAATTAAATCATCTGGATTCACTTTCTCTAAATGTTGCATTAATTTAAATAAAATTTCCCGAATAGGTGAGGTATCATTCCGTTGAACAGAAACTAACATATTATGGGTGAAGTTTTTTAGTTTTTGTTGAACTTCCTCACCAAAACGAAGGACATTTTCATATTGTGAAACGTCCAATTGGCTTGCTATTAACAATGCTTCCGATTGCTGGTCCCTATTTAAGGTATTAAAAGTGGGTGTATCAACCGAATAATCATGACGAATCGTCACATCAAAAAAAGAGCTTCCATTCTTTGAAAACTCTTCAAATGGATTAATGGCGCTCTTTTTTTCCGACACTATTTGTCACCTCTAAGTTCTATTTGCCTTTGCTGTTTTGCATTTTCAAACTTTACATAATCTAGTTCGATTTTTAAGTTTTCTAAATCCGATTCAAGGGCAGATTTTAAATCGTTTTCCATTGTTTCATGTAAGCCCTTTAATGTTCGACGTGTATCTTCTAAAGTAAGGTGTATTTCAGAATCTTTTACTTGTTGCTGAGATAACATGGAATAGTTTTCAGTTAACTGTACAGCAGATGGTAAATGGGAGTAGAAGAAATCTTCTACAGAATAAAATTTCCTCGGGTTCATTTGCACGATATTTATGATTCGTTTCGATATTTTTGTCATTTCATTTAACAATTTAAATGAACGTACTGACCGAACTTGAATAAACTGTTGTGTTAAAGAATGAAGATGTGATTTTGCCTTTTTAATTTGCATAGCAATTTGTTTATATTCAGAGCGGGAAATACCGAGCTCTTTGCATTTTTTTCTAATTTGAAAGGATTTGATCCCTTTATTACTTAAATAATAGGCAGCTATTGTAATAATTGGCACGAACAACATGCCCAAATCAAAATTAACTACGGTTATAATAAATACTGTAAAACTAGATAAAAAGTTGAATGCATGTCTAGTTATAAAATTCATAGCACCAAGCATAGTCGTACCTCCTTCATCTTATAAATGTATTACGTAAATGGTTTGTATAAAGTTTCAAAGTAAGTGTATTTTGTTTTGAAATAGATTCATTTTAAAGTTTCCACATTGCTAAAAAAGTAAAAGAATATTTTATACTTTTTATTATAGTATAACCATTTTAAACTTTACAAAAGATAGAACAACGAATACGAATTATCAGTTGTCCATAGCTTAATGGAGAATTGAAGTATGGATATTCTAAATAGTGAAAAGCAAACAATAAAGTCGAGACTTCAACTTTCAGAACAATAAAATTTCTTTTTTATACAAATTTTGTATCTTCTAAACGCTTCCGGTAGACATTTTCCATTGCATTCACTAAAATACATACTAATAGAAGGAAAGGATCGTCGTGCAGTGTATCAACTCATTTATATGAAGGCAGATTATGAACCATGGTGGAAATTTGAAGGTTGGGAATCCAATATTGTATTAACAAAACAATTTCAAACAGAAGCTGAATTGAAAAAGGGATTACAAGAAATGTTACAAGATTTCAGAAGTCGATATGAACATGAAGCAAATAAAGAAGGCGTATATTATGCCTTTTGGACAGATGAAGAGCGGGAATATTGTGATGCTTGTGATGATGATATACAAATTTATCATGGTATAATTGTGGAAAAATCGGTTTAAAATATTGTATAACCGATCAATTGACAGAAATAAAAGAAAAATGCGAAAAAAAGTGCATTTAATGTTTGACAAATTGTAATATGATGGTATACTTTAAGTAACAATAAAATTGCTAGGCCGGGTACAAATGATTCACATATTACAAAGAGTGATCGGTGTAAAGTCGGTACTCTTCGTAATATGTGAATTTTTTATTTCGGTAAAACAATCACATATTGTTAACATTTATTTTTTGGAGGTTTTCTTAAATGAAACAAGGTACAGTAAAATGGTTTAACTCAGAAAAAGGTTTTGGATTCATCGAAGTTGAAGGTGAAAACGACGTATTCGTACACTTCTCAGCTATTCAAGGTGAAGGTTTCAAAACACTTGACGAAGGTCAAAAAGTGGAATTCGAGGTTGTTGATGGTAACCGCGGACCACAAGCTGCTAACGTTGTAAAACTTTAATTATTACTAATTAAATGAGACCGTTAATCTGAGGCATCCCTAAATTTAGGGATGCCTCTTTATTTTGTTTTAAAAGAAGGAAGAGTAGGGCTCAATATTTTCTTTTTAACAATAATTATATTATGTTAACCAAATATTTAACTGGATTTCGTGAGAACTTATCACGCTATTAAAATAACAATAATTTTATTATGTAAACTTATTACATAAAAATAGACCACAAACTAAAGGGAAGTTTGTGGTCTATTAGTAAAAATTAATTAATTCCTTGAGCTTCTTTCCACTCTAAGAACTCATCGTAAGTTAGCTGTTTATCTAAAATTGAACCATCTTCTTGAATTTCAATAACGCGGTTGGCGATGGTTTGAATAAATTGATGGTCATGGGATGTGAAAATCATCGCACCTTTGAAACGAATTAATCCTTCATTTAAAGCTTGAATCGATTCAAGGTCAAGGTGGTTTGTAGGTTCATCTAAAAGAAGTACATTCGCATTGGAAAGCATCATTTTAGATAACATACAACGCACTTTTTCTCCCCCTGAAAGGACAGAAGGGGATTTTTTCACTTCTTCACCAGAGAACAACATACGACCTAAGAAGCCACGTAAAAATGATTCAGTCTCATCGTCAGGTGAATATTGACGTAACCATTCTACAAGTGATTTTTCTGTTCCTTGGAAGTATTGATCGTGATCAAGTTCAAAATAACTTTGAGTAGTTGTGACACCCCATTTGAACGAACCACTATCAGCAGGGCGACGTTCCATTAAAATGTCCATTAATGCCGTTTTTGCAATTGGATTCCCAATTAAAATAATTTTATCTTCTTTATTCATTGTAAAACGTACATCTTTAAATAACGTTTCCCCATCTTGCGTCGCTGTTAAGCCATCAACAGTTAATACGTCATTACCGATTTCACGCCCAATTTGGAAGTTAATGAAAGGATATTTACGGCTAGAAGGTTTAATATCTTCTAGTTCAATTTTCTCTAACATTTTTTTACGTGAAGTTGCTTGGCTAGATTTCGAAGCATTAGCAGAGAATCGAGCAACGAAGGCTTGTAATTCTTTAATTTTTTCTTCTTTTTTCTTATTTTGGTCTTGTGCCATTTTAAGTGCTAATTGACTAGATTCATACCAGAAATCATAGTTACCAACGTAAAGTTGGATTTTCCCAAAGTCAAGATCTGCGATGTGCGTACACACTTTATTTAAGAAGTGACGGTCATGGGAAACGACAATAACTGTATTTTCAAAGTTAATTAAAAACTCTTCTAACCATTTAATTGCTTTTAAATCTAAATGGTTAGTAGGCTCATCTAGTAATAAGACATCTGGCTTACCGAATAAAGCTTGGGCAAGTAATACTTTTACTTTATCCGAACCTTCTAGTTCAGCCATCTTCATGTAATGAAGATCATCACCAATACCTAAACCGTTTAATAATGTGGCAGCTTCTGAATCTGCTTCCCAACCGTTTAAGTCTGCGAATTCTCCTTCTAATTCAGCAGCACGCATACCGTCTTCATCAGAGAAATCTTCTTTCATATAAATCGCATCTTTTTCAACTTTCACTTCCCAAAGACGTTTATTCCCCATGATAACTGTATCAAGGACGTTGAATTCATCGTATTCGAAGTGATTTTGTTTAAGGACGGAAAGACGTTCATCTTTCCCCATTGAAACATGACCTTCTTGGGGTTCAATATCCCCAGATAAGATTTTAAGAAATGTTGATTTACCAGCACCATTTGCACCGATTAAACCATAACAGTTTCCAGGTGTGAATTTAATATTTACGTCTTCAAATAGTTTACGATCGCCATAACGAAGACCTACATTACTAACTTGGATCATGTAAGCTCCTCCTTTTATTGTTATTCAGTTTCAAATTGTTTTTAAAAGTGATGTTCTATTTTCTCTTTTGTACACAATGTTTCTATTATAACACGTAGTATGAATATTTTAAACAATGAACGTGTTTAGAATAAATTATTTACTTTCCATTTTCTAAACGAATAGGGAGTACTATCCGTTATACTGTTCCGCATATGATTTTATGTTGATAGGTTGTTCTAGTCTTAAAAACAAAGTCATATAGATTTGCTTTCTAACTAGATGAGGAAAAGAATTGGAGGAATGGAGAATGTGTAACAAAAAAGTGTATGTGCTGGATACAGGTACGATGAAGATGGATAAAAACTATATGATTGCGATGCATAATCCTGCAAGTATTGACAATCCAAACCCGCCAGCTGAGTTTGTTGAATTTCCAATTTATGCGGTGTTAATAGATCACCCAGAAGGGAAAATTCTTTTTGATACTGGATGCAATCCTGATGGCATGGGGGAAAATGGACGTTGGCCAGAAGGGGTTCAAAAATTATTCCCTACTTTTGCTAGCGAGGAATGTTATTTAATTAACCGTTTAGAGCAATTAAAAGTGAGTCCGAAAGATATTAAATATGTCGTTGCTTCCCACCTTCATTTGGATCATGCGGGTTGTTTAGAACTATTTACAAATGCAGAAATTATCGTACATGATTCAGAATTATCCAACGTGATGAAAATGTTTGCGATGTCACGGGATATGGGTGCCTATATATGGGGAGATGTAATGGCATGGATTCAACATGATTTACGTTGGCGTACGATTAAACCATATGAAAAAGAAGTGACCCTTGTAGAGGGGATTAAAATCATTAATTTTGGACCTGGACATGCTTATGGGTTATTAGGGCTTCATATCGAGCTGCCTGGCGCGGGTAATTTATTGCTTGCTTCTGACGCCCTTTATACGGCTGAAAGTTTTGGCCCTCCTGTTAAACCCCCTGGAATTTTATATGATTCCGTCGGCTACAACGCAACAGTAGAATACATTCGGAAATATGCAAATGAATATAATTCAACGATTTGGTTTGGTCACGATGCAAATCAATTTAAAACATTGATTAAATCGACGGAAGGTTATTATGAATAACTAAATAATAGTCAAAAGGGGAGAGGTCATTTGAAAATTAAATCAGCTATACTAAGATCTTCCGGTGTAGCACAACCTTATACGAAAAGTAAACCAATCCAAATTGAAACGGTTGAACTTGATCCTCCTGAAAAAGGGGAAGTGCTAGTAAAAATAAAAGCGGCAAGTTTGTGCCATTCTGATTTGTCAGTAATCAACGGTAGTAGACCACGTCCATTGCCAATGGCACTCGGTCATGAAGCTTCAGGTATAGTGGAGCAAGTAGGAGAAGGGGTAACGAATTTTTCACCTGGAGATAAAGTGATTTGCATTTTTGTTCCTAGTTGTGGTCATTGTATCCCTTGTTCAGAAGGAAGACCTGCCCTTTGTGAGCCAGGTGCTGCGGCAAATGGAAGAGGCACGTTAATTGGCGGAGGCATTCGTATTCATACTGAAACAGAGGATATTGCTCACCATATTGGAGTATCCGCCTTTTCGGAATATGTCGTTGTATCGGAAAACTCCTTAGTTAAAATAGAAGAGGATTTACCATTTGAAAAATTAGCCTTATTCGGTTGTGCAGTTATTACGGGTGTCGGTGCAGTTGTGAATACAGCGAATATTAAACTTGGCAGTACTGTTGCGATTGTTGGATTAGGTGGAATTGGTTTAAGTGCATTAATTGGAGCAATTGCTTCCGGTGCCAGAGAAATTATTGCGATTGATATTAATGAAAATAAGCTAAAACAAGCATTGAAATTTGGTGCAACCGCTGTATTTAATTCAAAGGATGAAAATATCAGTGAAAAGGTAAAAAACTATTCGAATGGGGGAGTCGATTATGCCTTTGAAACAGCTGGGGTAGTAGCAGCAATGGACGTTGCCTATGCTGTTACAAAACGAGGAGGCACAACAACAACGACGGGATTACCCCATCCGGAGCATAAATTTGCTTTTCCTTATGTATCGTTAACAGCTGAAGAAAAGACTATTAAAGGTTCTTATGTTGGCAGTTGTGTTCCGAAACGGGATATACCACGTTTCATTCAAATGATGAAGCAAGGTCGATTACCCGTGGATCGTTTAGTATCCAATATTATTTCACTAGAAGAAATTAATGAAGGTTTCGATTTGCTTGCTACAGGGGATTCATCTCGAATTATAATAAAAATGGACTAACATTTTACTAATAGGAAAAAAATCGATTAAAACTACTGTTAAACCTATTAGGACAGTAGTTTTTTTATTTTACATATCGTTTTCGTTTTTTGTCAGCGCCATCTATCAATAGTATACTGTTCTTTATGATGTAAAAAGAGGGGTATGACATGTTGCAGCAAGCAGTTCAAGTATTAAAAAATTATTTCGGATATGATTCCTTTCGTATCGGTCAACAACAAGTAATCGAAAATGTTTTAAATAAGCGTGATACATTATGTGTTATGCCAACAGGTGGGGGTAAGTCCCTTTGTTATCAGGTTCCTGCCCTTTGTTTTGAAGGAACGACGATCGTCATATCACCACTTATTTCTTTAATGAAAGACCAGGTCGATTTATTACATAGTAATGGCATACAAGCAGCCTATATAAATAGTTCTTTAACGTTTAGTCAGATGGATCAAGTGATGGAAGACGTAGAAAAGGGACTCGTCAAGCTGCTGTATATTGCTCCAGAACGTTTAGAAAATGAATCTTTTCGTCAAAAATTAGCTAGACTTTCAGTTCCTTTTATAGCGATAGATGAAGCCCACTGTATTTCCCAATGGGGTCATGATTTTCGTCCAAGTTATCGAACGATTGCATCCCTTTTAAACCTATGGGAAGTTAAACCGACAGTCATTGCTTTAACGGCAACGGCTACTCCTACTGTTAGTCAGGACATTTGTTCTTTATTAAACATAAAACAGGATGATACATTCATCACTGGTTTTGAAAGGGATAATTTATCATTTAAAGTACTCGTAGGGGAAAATAGAGAACGCTTCATCAAACAATATGTGAAAAATAATTCAAACGAGGTAGGAATTATTTATGCCGCTACGAGAAAATCCGTTGAAGCAGTATATGATTCGTTATTAAAGTTAGGAATACGGGTCGCAAAATATCATGGTGGTATGGGAGAGAAGGAAAGAACGGTAGAGCAAAATCGGTTTTTACAAGATGAAGTGCAAGTAATGGTTGCGACGAATGCCTTTGGAATGGGGATTAATAAAACGAATGTTCGTTTTGTTATTCATTATCAAATGCCTCGAAACATGGAAAGTTATTATCAAGAAGCGGGGCGAGCGGGGCGCGATGGTTTACCAAGTGAATGTATTTTATTATATAGCTCGTCAGATGAACAAACACAACGGTTTTTAATTGACCAATCCCAAGATCGGTCACGCATTCCATTAGAACTTGAGAAACTTCAAAGTATGGTGGATTACTGTCATACTGAAAATTGTTTACAGTCCTACATTATGCAATATTTCGGAGAGAAGGAATCGAAAGATTGTGGACAATGTAGCCATTGTACCGATGAACGTCCAAAAACAGATGTTACGAAGGATGCACAAAAGGTCCTTTCTTGTGTCGTTCGAATGGGTCAAAAATTTGGGAAAACAATTACTGCTCAAGTTTTAGCAGGTTCCCGCAATAAAAAAATCGAAAACTTTAAAGGATTGTCTACCTTTGGTATTTTAAAAAATATGAATGCCAAGGAAATTTCAAATTTCATAGAGTTTTTAATTTCTGAAAGATTGTTGTTAGTTCAACCGGGTCAATATCCGACTATTTATGTATCCGATGAGGGGAAAGAAGTATTGCTCGGCAAAAGAAAGGTTTGGCGTCGGGTGAAAATTGAACAAACGGTTATTAAAAGAGATGATCCGTTGTTTGAACATTTGCGCGCTGTTCGAAAAGAAATAGCAGAACAAGAAGGGGTTCCTCCATTTGTCGTATTCTCAGATAAAACATTAAAAGATATGTGTGATAAGAAACCAATCGATGAACAAACGTTCTTAGAGGTAAGTGGAGTAGGTCAAAACAAGCTGGAACGTTATGGCACAATATTTATTAATGCAATTAAAGAATTTCACTAAACAAAAAACCGACAAATGTTAAATTTGCCGGTTTTTTTACTATTTCCAATGTTGATTAATAAATTCATCCCGACCTGATTTTTCCCGGTCTTCTTTATAATGATTAGGCTCTTTTTTATAATAATCTTGATGATAATCTTCCGCTTCATAAAACGTGGAAGCTTCTAAAATTTTCGTTACAATTGGTTTTTTAAAGCGACCGCTGTCAGCTAATTGTTGTTTTGAAATTTCTGCCAATTTTTGCTGTTCTTCTGAATGATAGAATATCGCTGTTTTATAAGACTCTCCTCGATCATGGAACTGTCCACCGTCATCTGTTGGATCGATTTGCATCCAATAGATTTCAAGAAGTTTTTCATATGGAAAAACAACAGGGTCAAATTCAATTTGAACAACTTCTAAATGCCCCGTATCACCTTTCTTAACTTGTTCGTATGTAGGGTTTTCTACTGTGCCACCCATATAACCAGAAGTTACTTTATGTATGCCATCCCATTCTACAAATGGTTTCACCATACACCAAAAACAACCACCTGCAAATGTTGCTTTTTCCATAAAATGACGCCTCCAATGCTTAAAATAAATAGTATTGTACCATGATAGATAGAATGAAACAATTTTAACATTATTCAATCAATCTCACAAACGACTAGCTTTGACTAATAAATATGGTTAAATTTAAGATTTCTTTTTTTGGTCATAGTATAATATGGTAAAAACAAATCTTTTTTTGAACATACTGTTTATTTATTGCGTTTTTGAAGGGGAGTGTAAATAAGATGGATGAGCAACAAACACATGAAACAAGACAAACTCGATATAAAAAAAGAAAACTACGAAAGGGACGAGTTTTCTTTACATTCATATTATTACTATTAATCGTTATAGCAGCATACTCTATTTTCCAGTATCGAAGTGGCCTTAAGTTGGCTGGCGAAACGAAACTACCGGAAGAGGAATTTGTACCCGATGAGGCAATGGAAAACATTGAAAATTATTTAATCGTTGGTGTTGACAGTAGAGGGGAAGAAAAGTCCCGTTCCGATACGATGATGGTCCTTTCTTGGAACAAGGATACAAATGATTTAAAATTAGTATCCTTTATGCGGGATATTTATGCAGATATACCAGGTTATAAATCTTATAAATTAAATACGGCCTATTATTTAGGTGGTGTCCAACTATTAAAAGATACATTAAACTCTATGTTTGATGTACCAATTCACCATTATGCGTTAATTGATTTTAAAAGTTTCGAAGCAATGATTGATATTTTAGCTCCCGATGGAATTAAAATGGATGTTGAAAAAGACATGTCTGCTCATATTGGGGTAACTTTAACAAAAGGTATCCAAAAGCTAAATGGTAAAGAACTACTTGGCTATGCGCGGTTCCGACATGATGCGGAAGGGGATTTTGGACGTGTAGAGCGCCAACAAAAAGTGATTGAAGCGTTAAAAGAAGAATTTCTATCACCGAAAAATGTTGGTAACATACCGAAATTAGTAGGAGCTGCGAAAGGCTATGTGACAACTGATTTAACAACGGGAGAGGAGTTAAAAACGGTTCTATCTATTGTTGCAGGTGGAGGGTTAGAAATAGAAAAGATGACAATCCCAGTAGAAGGAACTTATAGCTATAATTCCTATAGCGATGCTGGCGATGTGATAGAAATTGATACGGAAGAAAATAAACAATTGCTACATGATTTTTTAAAGCTGGAATAGGAGTAAATTCTTCCAAAAAATATTATAAATGATAAAATAAAAGTAATTATAAATTTTCATAGGTTGACGGGGTGGTTTTTTGGAAAGAGAAAAAGGTTATGAGGATCGTTTATTACGGAATAAAACATCTTTCTTCCAATCAAGATTTATTCGTTTTTTAGGTGGAAAGAATCTATTATTCCTTCTTATTTCATTACTATTAGTTGGTTGTATCGTATTTATATTTGATAAAGTTTCGTTTATTTTTTACCCCCTTCAAGTATTATTTGAAGTTGTTATCTTACCGGGTGTGCTAGCGATTATTGGGTATTATTTATTAAGACCTTTTGTACGTTTAGCAGAAAAAAGCGGTAAAGGAAAAGTTCCTCGTGGCCTTGTTATATTAATACTGTATGTCATTGTGGCAGCACTCATGACATTACTAGCTCTTATCGTATATCCATTTTTACGAGATCAATTTATGAATTTAATTCAAGAATTTCCAATTTATTTTATGGCGTTAATCGAAAATATTGTGACGTATTTAAATAATTCGAAATTTGATGAACTGTTCACAAGATTCAATTTCGATTACGATGCTGTTTTAATGAATGTGACAAATGATCTTGTTTCTACAATGAAAGATACTTTTGCAAATGTTGCTTCAACACTTGCTTCAGGGATAACAGGATTTGTATCAACATTAACAGGGATTTTATTATCACTAGTTACAGTTCCGTTCATATTATTTTATTTACTTTATGAAGGTGAAAAGCTACCGAAATTTATTTTACGTTTGTTCCCACCTCGAGCTCGAAATGAAGTTGGACAAGTAATGAAAGAAATGGATAAGCAAGTAAGTTCTTATATATTAGGACAAATACTCGTTTCCATTTGTATCGGTGTGATGATGACCATCGGATTTTTAATCATCGGATTAGATTACGCCTTCTTATTAGGTATTTTAGCGATGATTACAAGTGTCGTACCTTATTTAGGTCCTGCTATTGCCATTACACCAGCCCTTGTCATTGCGATTGTTAACTCACCATTTATGTTAGTGAAATTAATTATCGTATGGACGATTGTCCAATTAGTTGAAGGGAAATTTATTACGCCTAATATTATGGGGAAATCCCTTTCCGTTCATCCAATTACAATTATCTTCGTACTATTAACAGCAGGATCCTTATTTGGAGTTGCAGGGGTAATTTTAGGTATACCTGGTTATGCCTTATTTAAAGTGTTAGTAAGCCATTTATTTAGTCTGTTGAAAAGACGATATAACCGTTTTGAACAGGATCCAGAAAACAAATATGAAAGTTAAACAAAAAATGTCTCTTATTGTAAGAGACATTTTTTTCTATAAAGAAAGTCCTTAAAGTGACAAAATGTACTTTAAGGACTTTTTATGTGGATTAAATTGATAAGTTTTTTAATCGTTTTACAGCTTCTTCTAATAATTCTTTTTCTTGCACTAATGCAAGACGCATATATCCTTCACCTTCGGAACCAAACGTAGTTCCTGGCACCATTAATACACCCGTTTGTTCAATGGCTTTAAAAGCAAAGGAGACACTGTCAATTTCATAAGGATATTTAGCCCATACAAACATTCCACCGTTAGAAGGAGCTACTTCCCATCCTAATTCCTTTAATCCATTCATTAAAGTAATATGGCGTTCGGAAAAAGTAGAACGTAAAGTTGCTGTAATTTCTTCTGCATGATCTAGGGCAAGGGCAGCTGTTGATTGAATAGGGTCGAAAATACCGAAATCTAAATTGGATTTTAATTGTTTTATAATCGAAATCATTTCTGCGTTTCCGACGATATAAGCTACACGGGCACCAGCTAAACTAAAGCTTTTTGATAAGGAGTTAATCTCTAAACCGACTTCTTTTGCACCAGGAGTTGCTAAGAAGCTAATTGGTGCATCACCTGTAAAGTAAAATTCCGAGTAAGCGGCATCGTGTAAAACGATAACATTATATTTTTTTGCAAATTCGACTACTTCAGTGAAATATTCAATTGAAGGAGACATTGGAACAGGATTTCCTGGCATATTGAGAATCAATAATTTTGCCTTTTCGGCAACGTCATCTGGAATAGCCTTTAAATTTGGTAGAAATCCTCTATTTTCATCAAGGGGTATGTAATAGGGCTTGGCACCAGCTAAATTAATACCGGCTGCATAGGCAACGTAACCAGGATTTGTTGTTAATACGATATCCTCAGGATCACAAAATGCAACTGGCAAATGGACTAAGCCTTCTTGTGAACCAATTGTTTGTACGATTTCTGTTTCCGGCACTAAATCTACTTTATTAACACGTTTATAATAATTGGCAACTGCTTCTAAAAATTCCTTTGAACCGGATAACGTATATCCGTAGGAAGAAGAACGTTTGCTTAATTCAGACATATGATTCCGTAACATTTCATGCGGGGGAATGTCGGGGCTCCCTAAACTTAAATCGATTAAATGCATTCCTTTTGCTTCTTGTTGTTTCGCGTAATTTTTTAAATCACCAAAAATGGCAGGTTCAAATAATGACATTTTCTTAGAGGGGATAATATTCAAGATGTAACACTCCTTATAATCAAACAAATATAAATCACATTTTAACATAGGACGGTTGATAATTCGCCATAAAATCAGAAAAGATAAAAAATACATATTTTATAGAGAATCTTTAGGGATATAACGGTGGAAATGGATACATGATTTTAAAGAATAGCTAATTTTTTGTTCATCCATTACACTAGTAAAAAATAGGTTGGAGGGAGATAGATGATCGTCTATTCATTAAGTGGTCCGAGTGGCACAGGGAAAAGTACAAGTGCCCTTCAATTTGCTTATGAACATCAAATAGAAGCGATTATCGATGACGGTCTCCTCATCATGAATGGGGAGAAAAAAGCTGGAACTTCGGCGAAATTTGAGAAAAATACGGTTACAGCTGTTCGCCGTGCTATTTTCCAGGATGAAGAACATAAAAGGGAAGTTGTCGATGCAATTCGTGAACATCATGTGCAATCGATTCTCATTATAGGAACTTCAGATAAAATGACCAAAAAGATTGCTGAACGTCTTCATTTACCACCTATTAAAGTATTTTACCGCATTGAAGACATTAGGTCCCAAAGGGAAATCCAAATGGCTAAGTTTGTAAGGGTGACCCAAGGGAAACATGTAATGCCTATCCCATATAAACAAGTAGGGCAAAACTTTTTTAAACGGTTAGTTCAGAAAGGATTTGATATTGTTTCAAAAAATAAAGTGAAAGTAGGGGAAACGACAATTGTTCAACCAGATTTCCATCGTCAAGTAGTCGCCATTTCCCGAAATGTTTATTCAGAATTGATACAACATATTATTCGTCAAAATAAAGTTGTTACAAAAGTGAATTCGGTTCAATTTGTTATGAAGAAACAACCGATTATTTATCTTTCCATTTATATATCATCACCGATCAACTATAGTGTAGTGGAAGAAATGGCCAATATACAGCGTATGATTTCAGAGCAATTTAATCGCCATTTTGAATTTGAACCGTCCCATATTCGACTTTTTATAAAAGGGATTAAATAAGGGATGGGCAGTGTTTCATATTGATTTGGAACGGACCTTTCTCTTTTTAATAACGGGAAAAACGTGGTTGCCTTTTTTCAACAAATGCGCGGACACCTTCAGGAAAATCGTTATGATCAACAAAGGTTGTGGATGAATTCCATAATACCGGTACTGAATCGATACATTCTTGTACGGACCGTTTAATTGCAAGAAGGGAGGCTGGTGACATGCCTGCCACTAATTTCCCCATACGAATCGCAAATTTATTTAAATCCTTTTCGGGTACTAAATAGTTTAGTAACCCTGCTCTATAGGCCTCCTCAGCTTTGTACATACGACCAGTAAAAACAAAATCCTTTGTTGCCGAGGGTCCTACTAAATCGACAAGACGTTTAGCAAATTTATTATTAATCGTAATTCCTAATTTACCGACCGGAATACCTAAACGGGACTTATCTGAACCAATCCGAATATCACAGGCTAATGCTAATTCCAACCCTGCCCCCATTGCAGGACCATTAATGACACCAATGACAGGAAGGGGTAATTGTTCGATAGTAGATATCGTTTTTTCCATTAAAACAAATGCCTCTTCTGCTTTTTCTAAAGAAATGGAGTTAAATTCTTTAATATCTGATCCTGCTGTAAAATTTTCTCCAGATCCACGAAGCAATAACACTTTATTTTTCGGATTATCAAGTGATTGTAAGGCGATTTTTGCCAATTGTTCCCACATATTCGCCGTTAAAGCGTTTTTTAATTGGGGACGATGAATTGTAATAATCGCTAATCCAGCAGTTTCTTGATAAATAATTTTCGCATCCTCTTCTTCCAATCGAGTTGTTCGTACTTGCATCGGAAACAACCTCCTAACTTAGATACCCCCATTATATACAACAAGCACTTTTTATCGAACTAAATTTAGAATATTTAATAAAAAAGTAACTTCTAACAATGGATATATTTTTGACAAAAAAAGATTTTCCCTCTATAAATTAACGGCAAATTTGCTTTAATCATATCTTGTTTGTTTTGTCACTTTTGTATTTGCATATTATCCGACACTTATTATATACTTTAAACTATATACGCACGCACAATGACTAAGCTGTAACATTCATATTATCCACGCTTTACGTAAATAAGGAGGGGGAATAATGATCCAACAAGTCGACTATTATAAAACTTATTTAGAATCATTAAAGAAATCACCCCATACAATCAAGCAGTATTGTATCGATGCAGAGCAATTTTTAAAGTTTATAAACGACAATGATGTATCATTGGATAATGATTTAAAAAAGTTTATATCATTTTATAAAGAGCATTTATTGAAAACATATAATTCAGTTGCAAGCATCAATCGAAAACTATCATCTTTAAAATTCTTTTTATCGTATTTAAAGGATCGGGATATCATTGATACATATCCTGTTGAACTATTAAAGCCTGTTAATAGTAGTTTAAGTACATTTAAAATATTAACAACTAATCAATTAGAAAAAGTATTAAATTATTGGCTTCATTTGTATAAACATAGTGAAGAAGCAGAATACAAATGGCTCGCATTGCGTAACTTTTGCATTGTGAATATTATACTTGAACTTGGTTTAAAACCCTTTGAAGTTGTAGCTATGAGATGGAGTCATATGGATGATCATTATATTACGATTATCCAGAGATCAAAAAATAGAAAACTTCCATTATCAGAAAGTCAAATGGCTTGGTTATCCTTATTAAAAATAGAAACTGAAAATTGTTTCCCATTTTATAAAAACATTGATTACATATGGATAGGACTTGGGAATAAGCAATATGAACCAATTACGGTAAAAACAATTGAACGGATCTTTCAAACAATTTCAAAAAATGTTGGATTTAAAGTAACTGCTACGATGTTACGTTACACAACGATTCATCATCATGTGCAACAAGGATATAATGAACAATTAAAACAAATTTATGAACGATTCGGTTATGCAAGAAAAAGTGTTCTTGTTGATCGAATGAAACGATTTAACTAAATGACAAGTTAAGAGGGGTAAGATGGACGAATTATATCGAAATAATACAAGTTTAATATTAGAAGGAGGGACTTTTCGTACCGTTTATACAGCCGGTATTTTAGATGCTTTTTTAGATCAACAGATAATGATGCCATACATTATTGGTATATCAGCTGGTGCAATGAATGCTTGTTCCTATATTTCTAAACAAAAGGAACGTACATTACGAGTGCTCATTAATTTCCGTCATGATAAACGTTATATGGGTTTTCGAAACTTCTTTAAAGAAAAAAGCATATTTGGGTTGGATTATGCCTATGATTTAATTCCAAACCAATTAGATCCATTTGATTGGGATACATATCAAAAATATGATGGCACTTTATTGTTTGGGGTAACAAATGCAATGACAGGCGAAGTAGAATATATGAATGCATTAGAAATGGATAGAAAATGTATGATGTTAAGAGCAACTTGCGCTATTCCTATTCTTTTTCCCGAAATTAAAATAAATGACATTCCGTACTTTGATGGAGGGTTAGCTGACCCCATTCCTATTCAAAAAGCGATAGACGATGGTTATAATAAACATGTTCTCGTACTAACCCGACCAAAGGGGTATCGTAAACAATTGGACTCCCAAAGTAAATGGGCTATGAAATTATTGAAAAGGAAATATCCGAAACTTGTAGAACTTATGCAAGTTCGTATTGATAAATATAATGAAACTTTATCATTATGTGAAAGATTAGAAGAAGAAGGAAAAGCCTTTATTTTTAGACCGGAATATCCGATGAAAAGTATGGAGAAAGATGTAAAGGTGATGCGTCAAAGTTATGAAATGGGATATAACTTAGCAAATAGTCAAATGGAAAAATTGACTGCTTTTTTACAAACGCCATAAAGAAAACACCATTTCTTAAGAAATGGTGTTTTCCCTTATTCGTAAGTTACTTTATAATCTTCATATTTTAACCATTTTAATTTCGCTTCGAAAAGTTTTAAGAAAACTAAGTTTAATATAATCGGTAATGCAATAAATAATGTAATTGAAATAATGATGCTTTCAGTATTCCAGCCAACTAAGTTTAAATATTTTAAAGGTCCAACGAATCCTGCTAGTCCAAATCCAGCGCTGTATGGAGTACCGATTACTTGGAATAGCCCTCCAAGTCCTCCTAGTATTCCTGCCGTTAAAATCATTGGAAAGGCAATTTTTGGTTTCATAAAGAAGTTACGCATTTGAATTTTAGCAGAAGCAATATGGGCAATCGCTGTACCAAAATTGTTAGCACGGTAACTTGCGATACACATACCAACACCTGATGCACAAACACCAAGGTTTGCTGCTCCAGCACCAATACCTGAAAGCATAATAACCGTTGCAACCCCAATCGTTGAAATTGGTGATAAAATTAAAACGGAGAAAATCATGGCTATGATTGCCCCCATTACGATTGGTTGAAGGCTTGTGACATACATAATCCCTTCACCAATTATCAATGAACTATTTTTTACATAAGGTAAGATTGATAATCCAATAATCCCAGGAAGAAAAATCGTTAACGCTGGCATTGCTAGCAATGTCCAGTCTTTTAATCTCGTTCCTAACCATTGCACAAATAATACGGCTAGCGCTGCTGTTAAACCAATATTAATAACCGTACCAATACCTGCGATTGTCATCGTTCCATCTGTCGCTACTGTAGTAACTCCACTTCCAATGAATGCAGCTAATCCTACGGAACATGTTTGAATAGGCGTTAATTTAAATTGTATACCGATCATTACGCCAATAATGACTGGTAATAGACTCATGACGATGATAGAAACATTTAATATCGTTTCTAGAAATGGTGCATAGGGAATGAGAAGTTTTAATATTTCACCAACAAGGGCGTTGGGGATTAAACAAACAACAATTCCTAAACTCATTCCAGTTAATAGCTTATTAAAAAACTCTTTCATAACTCATTCAAATCCTCTCTAGGTGTCACTCTTTAATGGTAAGACTATTATATAAGTTAGGAAGATTATTTCAATACTAAATTTTCTGAATATAACACAGTTATGTAAGATAACAATCGTAATACAGAATGAAAACGATTTTTTGTAGAAATATATCATATAAATGAAAATATCTTTATCGTTGCATCAAGTAGAGTTTTGCGAATTTTAAAAGGTATTTTAGAAAAATGGAAACGATTTTTCTTAGCCTTGGTATCATGAAGGGATTCGGTGTATAGTAATAGTATTCAACCATTCCTAATGAATGGAAAAGTATATATAACGAAAGGAAGAACTACATGTTAAAAGAAATAGTGTTCGAGCAATTAAAAGTAGCAATGAAAGAAAAAAATGTGATTGCAAAGGGTGTCTTAACGCTTTTAAAATCGGCATTAGATAAAGCAGAAAAAGAAAAGGGATCAGCTTTAACAACAGAAGAGGAAGTTGCGGTTGTTAATCGTGAAATTAAGCAAACGAACCAATCGTTAGATGGGGCAAAACAAGCAAATCGTGAAGATTTAATTGAAAAAGAAGAAGTAAAATTAGCATTGTTAAAAAGTTTCTTACCGAAACAATTATCTGAAGAAGAAATTACAGCTGTACTAACTGAAGCAGGAGTCAAAACAGGTTTAAATATGGGGGAAGCAATGAAGATTGCTAAACCTTTACTTGCTGGTAAAGCTGATGGAGCTACGATTTCGAAAGTAGTGAAAAATTTAATTTCATAAAATTTATTTTGAACTCGCCTTTTTGAGCGAGTTTTTTTATTGTGTAGAAAACATATTGACAAGTAGATTTTTCTGTTATATATTAACTTCAATTATAATATTCTGTTATATAACAAATAAAGGAGGAATAAATATGTCTGTTTATCGAGAAGGATATGATTATTATGTTTCAAAATGTATGGATTTTGGTTTAGAGCCGATTAATTTTTATTATTATGTGCTCCAACTTTCTGAGGAGCAGCTACTAGCTTTCAATGAACAAGCAAAAAAGTTAGAAGGAAGTGCCTAAAGGGGAGTTTGAAGAAAAATTCGTTGAAATGACATTAAATACAAAAGGAAAATTAAACGAGGTATTAAACTTGAACGTTTATCAAATCATTCAAAATATCCCATAAACAATCTTACTTATAAAAAGAAAAGAGTAAGGTTGTTTTTGTTTGCACTAATATTAATAAAAAAGAGCAGCTTTCACTGCCCTCTAATAACCGATTGTTCTATTCACTTAATAATTCTTGTAGACGTTCATATTCATCGTTGCCGATAGCACCGTAATATTGATATAACAAATCAGAATCTACTTTAATTTTATCTCTATAATTTAAATATAGTTCCTCTGTAAGATGACGGATAATTATTGGAACGGGTTGATTATGATTAAAGTGATGAATATGTTTCTCGATAAATGCTTCCGATAGTTCACACCATAAATTGTTTCCTAGTGCTTCAAAATCAATATAAGATAAATGAGCATTTAAAAAGTCTTCAGACAAATACCCGTTATATTGACAAACAATACGCCAATCTAAATGCTCCCGGTAACGATGTAACCAATGAGGTTCAAAAACCGCACACATTAAATCCATTTGTTTTTTTGAATAGGCATTAAAAATCTTATCCATTTCCTTATTTGACCGTTTTTTATAGCCCATATCATCATAAATTTGACAAGCTAATGAAGGGATACCTTTGACCATATGCTCGCTACCAGGCCACTTATATTGTCCACGATCATATTCAAAAAAGTGGAAATCAAATTTTTCCTCGTCTTCGTCTATTAATTCGTCTTCATCTAGAAGATGGATTGTACTATATTCGCTAAAATATGTTTCATCTTCAATAAATAATTCGATTTCACCTTCAAAATGTTCGTTGATTTTTATTTTTTGCCGTCTAAGTTGTTCAACTATGTAGTTTTTAAAAGACGCTGATAGTCTAGATAAAACTGGATAATTGTATTGAAGGGTTGATACATCCACTTGATCTAGATGTTCAATTAAATATTGTTCATTTAATTGGTCACAAGCATAGCAAATATATGAAAAATCAACGTAATCTAGATATTCTTCAAATTCGGTTGGATGCAATTTGACTAGATTATATCTCCAAAAACAATAATCATGAATAAATTGTTTGGACATCTCCGGATTATTATCTAGAATGTGAGTCATATCAATTTCATCGATAATTGGACCAACATATGAAGGAATGGATTTAATATCAAAGTTTTTTGGGAAATCTAGTTTTGCCAAAGATAATTTCGGATTGAATTTTTTTCTTCGACTTGGATGTGTTTTTAAACTATATGTTCCGATTGAACCGCGCTCGTCTAATAAAATATAAGCCAATTCCTGTTTTTGATCCCTCGTTAATTTGATGTTTTTCGGAAACTTAACAGAGGCGTAATAAGTTATATTGGCCAAATCATAGAAAAATTTATAATCACCTTCAGGAGTAAATTCCGAACGGGACAAATTCTTTTTCCAATATAGAAGGGCTCCGTTAATCGGTGGATAGTTGGAAAAATGTATATTTGCTATAGAAAAAATATTATGCGAAAGAGATTCATCATAAACAGTTTTAATAAAATCTATACTTTTAATTTTTAACATGCTGTACCTCCGTTAAAACTATTATATACTTCCTAGACGAAAACAGCAGTAAAAAGTGTCTGGAGTAGATGGATTAAATATCGACTAGAATAAATAAAAATTTATTCATTTTTCGTAATCTGTTGGGAGCAAAATATGACCACTTTACTATCATATTTCTTTATCTTGAAATCTAGAACTAAATTATAGAAAAATTGTGAGGGAAAATGGAACATCAATCCTTCTATTCACTGATGAAATTGTAGAAACTTTTCGTATAAGGGAATGTAACGAAGGAGAATGTTATCTATTAATTCGATATCAACTTTGAGGTCGCTATTTAATTGATTTAAATTTCATTCGATCACCTTCAAAATGGATTTAGATATTTACGAAAAATCTATAAATATTTCCTCAAGGATTGTGGGGGGCGAATGGGGAAAAGCGGATAACAAAATATTTCTATAAAAAATTTATACAGGATAGTATTGGTGGACGTAATAAATGGGAAGTAGGGAACAATAAAAAATTGAATGAGAACAAATTTATACAAAATATTCAAACAATCATTTGACTATTTGAATGTTATTGAATATATTAGTTTTAACAATCAAATATTCATTTGAATAAATGGGGTGTCTAGAGTGAATAAAGAAAAAGATGTATGTGAAATTACGTGTATAAATGAGGAGAAAGTCGTTTCAATTCAAAATAAATTATCGAAGGAAAATCCCTTCGAAGTGGCAAAAATTTTTAAAGCTTTATCTGATGAGACAAGAATTAAAATTGCCTTTACACTTTTAGGTGGAGAGTTATGTGTCTGTGATGTGGCAAACATTGTAGGAGCAACTACAGCTACTGCATCCCATCATTTAAGGTTGTTGAAAAATTTAGGAATAGCAAAATACCGAAAAGAAGGTAAATTGGTTTATTATTCATTAGATGATGATCATGTCAAACAACTAATTGAAGTTGCTTTCGCCCATCAAAGGGAGGGAGTTCGAAATGAATGATGTTACAAAAGAAATAGAAGAAAAAAAGGTATACCGTGTAGAAGGTTTTTCCTGTGCAAATTGTGCAGGAAAGTTTGAAAGAAATGTAAAAGAACTTCCAGGTGTACATGATGCAAAAGTGAATTTTGGCGCATCAAAAATTAGTGTTGTAGGGGAAGTTTCCATCGAAGAACTAACGAAAGCCGGTTCATTTGAGAATCTTCAAGTGTTTCCTGATAAAATTAGTTCCCGAAGCGGGGAAGAAAAGGAAATTTCTAAAGTAAAAAATGAAGCATTTTATCAAAAATACAATACTTTACTTTATGCAACTCTCTTCATTGTTTTTGGATACCTCTCGATGTTCGTGAATGGGGAAGGAAACATCCTCACTTCATTATTATTTTTAACATCCATTGTCATTGGCGGTTATTCCCTTTTTATTGTAGGTTTACAAAACTTACGTCGTTTTGATTTTGATATGAAAACATTAATGACAATTGCAGTAATTGGTGCAGCGATTATTGGAGAATGGGCGGAAGCTTCGGTCGTAGTCATCTTATTTGCAATAAGTGAAGCGCTTGAACGATTTTCCATGGATAAAGCCAGACAATCCATTCGCTCACTAATGGATATTGCTCCAAAAGAAGCTCTTATTAAAAGGAATCATCAAGAAATGTTGGTACCTGTAGAGGATATTTTAATTGGTGACATGATGATTGTGAAACCAGGTCAGAAAATCCCAATGGATGGCATTATCGTAAAAGGTAATTCAACCGTAAATCAAGCAGCCATTACAGGTGAGTCCGTTCCTGTGTATAAAAAGGAAGACGATGAAGTATTTGCAGGTACCTTAAATGAAGAAGGGTTACTTGAAGTTCGAATAACAAAATTAGTCGAGGATACGACGATTTCGAAAATCATTGAACTTGTTGAAGAAGCCCAAGCAGAACGGGCCCCATCCCAAGCATTCATAGATACATTTGCGAGATATTATACGCCAATCATTATAGTGATTGCGGTTATTGTGGCCGCTATTCCTCCTTTACTTTTTGGTGGAAGTTGGTCGACGTGGGTTTATCAAGGGTTATCAGTTTTAGTCGTTGGTTGTCCTTGTGCTTTGGTCATTTCAACTCCTATATCTATTGTTTCTGCCATAGGAAATGCAGCAAAAAAAGGCGTTTTAATTAAAGGTGGCATTTATTTAGAAGAAATGGGCTCTATTAAAGCAATTTCTTTTGATAAAACAGGTACGTTAACAAAAGGGGTTCCAGTTGTAACGGATTTTCATGTATTGAACGAAAATATGGAGGAAAAGAACTTATTAGCCCTCTTAGCAGCATTAGAATCACGTTCTGGTCATCCGCTTGCTTCAGCAATCATGAATAAAGCAAAAGAAGCATCTATCGTTTATCAAAATATTGTGGTTGAAGATTTTGCTTCTTTAACTGGCAAAGGGATTAAAGGAACTGTACAAGGCAAAACAGTTTATGTCGGCAGCACGAAACTATTTAAAGAACTTTTAACGATTGACGAAAGTTTAGAACGGTTATTCATAGACCTTCAAAACGAAGGGAAAACCATCATGATCATCGGTACAGAAAAGGAACTTCTAGGTGTCATTGCTGTTGCGGATGAAGTGCGTGAATCGAGTAAGGATGTAATTCAACAATTACATCAACTTGGAATTGATAAAACAATAATGCTTACAGGAGATAATCAAAGTACTGCGAATGCGATTGGACGTTACGTTGGGGTATCAACTGTTAATGCAGAATTGATGCCGGAAGATAAACTAAATTCGATAAGACAATTAAAATCTCAATTTGGAAAGGTCGCTATGGTAGGGGATGGTGTCAATGATGCACCTGCATTGGCTGCTTCGACTGTTGGAATCGCAATGGGAGGAGCTGGAACGGATACGGCTTTAGAAACTGCAGATATAGCTTTAATGGCCGATGATTTAAGAAAACTACCATTTACAGTAAAGTTAAGTCGCAAGTCGTTAAATATTATTAAAATGAACATTATTTTTGCGATAGGAATTAAAGTTTTAGCATTGCTACTAGTCGTTCCAGGATGGTTAACGTTATGGATTGCTATTTTATCCGATATGGGTGCTACTTTACTCGTCTCATTAAATAGTCTACGTCTTATGGGAATGAAGGAATAAAAAGATTTTAAGAGCATGGTTTTGATTCAATATAATTAGTTGGATCAAATTACATGCTCTTTCCTATATGTGATAAAAAAACATTCAATTTAAAGGGATTTGGAAAAATGTGTATAATAATATGAAGGAGATGAAAAGTTGAAAATAAAGGAAGAAGAAAAATGATGAAATTTTACGGTGTTTTAGTTTTAACGATTATTATAGCTATAGGATGTTTCGTATTTTGGACTAATTCTCAAAACAAATTACAAGGAACTTCCGAAAATGAAATATGGGAAGCCGAATATAAAAATGAAAAAATTGGAGGTAGCTCTATCGGATGGAAAGTATCCGTTCAACAACGAAATAAAGAAGAGTTGACAGTTAAAAAATTGCTATTTTTAGAAGATGATAAAAAAATATTCGAACAAATAAAGTTCCAAAATGGCATAGATATTGATGGTACAAAATACTCTTTACATCCTTTTTCTTATCCAAATTTATATTTTGGAGATGCTCCAAAGGATAATGTGGATTACACCATTGAAATCGTATGGGTTGATCAAAGTGGGAATGAACATACAGATAAAATTGAACTTAAATAAAAGGGAAATCTTTAGATGGAATGCTTAAGTCTTACAATTGAATATTCTTTATTTAAATAAAGATAGGAACTTCCATCTAACTGAAAGTTCCTATTTTTGTCTTCTACAACTTAAACAATATCACTATTTAAAATGAACCTTGATAGGCTTTATACCAATGATATGGTTGTATTTCTTTTAATGATTTATATTCCAATTTACCATTTGGATTAGTCACAGCCGCTTTTACATTTTCTCCCCAGTAAAAAAGTCTTTCTTGACATACACCACAGGGAGATAAAACGGTAAATTCGGAATTTTCATCTTCCCTTACTACACAAATCGTATGAGTGACTTTTGTATTTAGTTTATGTGCTTCAAGAATGGCACCCGTTTCAATACATAATTCAGTCGAAGCATTGATAACGTCTGGTGCTACACTGGTTAAGATTTGACCATTTTCCGTATACATGGCTGCGGCTCCACCCCAGCCTGATGGATATCTCTTTTCTATCAAATCGATTGCTTGGTAAAGTTTTTGTTCGATGCTAATTTTTTCTATAATAATACATTAACAGAATTTAGTTCCTTCTGCTAAATTGGCTATTCCTGTTTAACAAATTATTAATAAGTACTTTAACAGTACTAAATAAAGTTTCTTTTAATTACTAAAAAGATACTAATTTTCTTTATTGGTTAACTTTAATTAATGGGATAAATTGATTGCATATTTCCTTCGGTTGATGTACGTTATGTGTACACATTTTCACATAACGTACATTTTTTACTTGTGGAGGCAATCGTATGATATCGAACATGAATAGGGACGATTTTAAAGAAAGTAAAGATTATATCCAATCAATTGACCGGATGTTTCAAGTGTTAAATACGTTTAGCGTAGAAAATCCTTCATTAACAACAAGTGAAATTGCCCAAATGACCGGTTTAAGTCGACCAACAGTACGCAGAATTTTACTTACATTGGAATATTTAGGGTATGTAAAATCAGATCATGCAAATTTTTCACTAACTATGAAAATTATCGAGTTAAGTTCGGTTTATCTTTCTTCTCAAACATCCGTCTGGCAGATGGCTCAACCTGTTATGGAATCTTTTGTTAGAGAAACCGGTGAATCAAGTTCTATTTCGATTTTAGATGATGATAATATTTTATATGTGGCAAGAGTTTCGGAAAAAAGAATAATGTCGATTAATTTAGAAGTCGGATCTCGTTTGCCGGCGGTTTCAACTTCCATGGGCCAAGTATTGCTTGCCTATTTACCCGATGATGAGTTAAAGGAACGTTTAAATAAGTTTCAGTTTAAAAAATTTACTGAAAATACGATTGTTGATAAAGATGAATTGTACGAGATATTAATGGACATTCGAAGAAAGGGCTGGGGAGGAGTTGACCAGCAGTTGGAGGAAGGTGTTCGTTCCATAGCTGTACCTATTCGTAAATTAAATGGTCAAGTGATTGCTGCCATTAACTGTTCTGTTCATGCAGGTCGTGTTTCCAAACAACAGTTGTTAGAAGAATTTTTACCGAAGCTTAAAGAAATGGCACGGTTAATTGAGAAAATAGTAAGTATTCGTTAAAGTATCTTAACCGTAACAATTTCCAACTTCAACGTAAAAATCTGCACGATTCTTCCCGGGGAGTCATGCAAATTTTTTAATAACATTAATCAAACTGAAATAGGTCTCGGGAAAGTAAAACTTTTCATAAGAGAGAACCGTAGTAAAAGTAGATATTCCAGAAAATGTTAATTTGTTAGGATAGGTGAAAAATGATTTCAATCGATAGAAAATTAAGATTACGAGATTTAGAAATTTTTCGTTTCTATAAAGAAAATAAAATGTTAGCGTATGTCATTATCGAAGATACGAGAGGACCTTTTACAGAAGAGGATAAAAGGTTAGAACCACTTTGCTTTTTAGATGAAAGAAGATATACATGACATTGTTAATGTATTTAAAATTTATATCTTAACCGATGAACCGTTAGGAAGAGAAGAATCGATTATGTTAAGAAGTTTTTTGGAAATTTAGTGGACAATAGTTCTATTACTAATTTTATTATCCAAGAATTTGTACAAAAAGACTTATATGAACATGTCGATGATTCTTGGGATATTAAATCTTATCAAAGAATGTTAGAAAAAGTTGGATCAAAGTTTAAAATTCAACCTATCGATGAAAAAAATTGGTGCCATTTATCGCAAGGTGAAACTAAATTTGATAGAGTAATGTATACAGTTAAAAATAAAAGATAGATAGCGATTGATTAAAGAGTGCATTTCCAGAAGGAAAATGCACTCTTTTTTCGTTTACAAGGTAAGTATTTCGGTCTTTTTCCGAACAGTACAAGAAAATAGTTTATATGATTTAGAAAATTAAAGTTTGAATGTTCAAAAAAATATTTACATCGATAAATAACGATGATATTATTCCAATTAAGTAGTAATAAATATTACAAAATATTTTTAAGTTGTTATTTTTACTACATATGGTCAGCTGTTATGCCATCTTTGAAAGCGTTATCAGCTTGATTAAAAGAAAAATAAAGTTAGAGATTTAAACATTTTTCAAAAATAGGGGGAGTATTCAATTGAGCTATACAACATCGCTTTTATCAAAGGAAATTATAGAAAGGGCTAAAAAACTTAATACAACACTTATTTCTGATGCTCTAGGATGTACTGGTTCGATGGATTATAAAGTAAAGCCAGTTTCATCAGGAATGAAAGTAGTTGGTACTGCTTTAACTGTAGATATGAGAGCAGGAGATAATCTTTTCTTACACCAGGGTATTTACTGCGGGGGAGAAGGATTTGTACTTGTCGCGGATGGAAAAGGTCATACAGAAAATGCTTATCTCGGTGAATTAATGGCTAAAGCGGCAAAAGCAATTGGTATTGAAGGAATTGTTATAGATGGACTTGTCCGTGATAAAGAAAGTCTTATTGAAATTGGGTTACCTATTTTTGCAAAAGGATTCATTCCGAATGGTCCATTTAAGGATGGCCCCGGTGCTATCAATATACCAATATCTTGCGCTGGAGTTACCGTTTTTCCAGGTGATTTAATTGTCGGTGATGATGACGGAGTTGTTGTTGTATCAAAAGAAAAAATTGAACAAGTACTGGAAAAAGCAGAAGCAAAATTTAAATATGAGGAAAAACGTCTACAGACAATTGTAAGCTATGAGGAAAATCGAAAAGTAGGGAATACAGATAAATTCAGTATAGCTCCAGTATGGCTAGCTGAAAAAATGAGAGAATTTGGTAATTAAAAGGAGAAACGAATATGCATTTAGGATTTATAGGATTTGGTGAGGCTGCTTTTGAGTTAGCGTCAGGTTTAAAGGAGCAAGGAATACAAAAAATGAAGGCATATGATCCGCTTTGGGATGAACCGAAATATAGCGAACTTATTAGAAGTCGAGCTATGGAGTCTAACGTTACAATAGTTCATTCTATGGAGGCAGCAATTAAAGACGTAAAGGCTATTATTGTTGCTGTACCTGCAGATAAGGCACTTGAAGTTAGTGAAAAATTGAAGTCTCTAGTTACAAATGAAAGCGTTTATATTGATGTTTCGGCAGCATCTCCCAATATCAAAAAGCAGATAGGATTAAATATAAGTAATTCTGGTTGGAAATTTGTCGATGCTGCGATGATGGGACCTCTACCAGTTTATAAACATAGGGTTCCTATTCTTGCGAGTGGTAATGGAACAGATCGATTTATTGAAATGATGACTGTATATGGTATGAATATCGAGAAAGTTAGTGAAATACCTGGTGAAGCAACAGCCGCAAAATTAATACGAAGTATTTATATGAAAGGAGTTGTTGGACTCTACCTTGAAATGTTGGAAGCTGCTCAACATTTTAATGTAGAAAAACTTGTCATTGATTCACTTAGTGAAACAATCAATGGCAGAACATTCGAAGAAACAATGAATCGTTTGGTAACAGGAACAGCACTACATGCAGCTCGTCGTTCTATTGAACTTGGAGGCACAATTAATATGCTAGAATCAGCCAAAATTGATTCATCGATGACAAAAGCAGCAAAAAGTAAAATTGAAAAACTTGCTTCATTAAATTTAAAAGAGAAGTATCATGGTGAAAAGCCAAAACATTGGAGACAGGTAATTGAGGAATTTAAAGTTACAACTTAAACAATGGCAATGAATGTTGTTGTTACTACTACAAAGCTAAAAATGAAAAAGAGGGTGTATGTATGGGGGTTGGAATCTGGGCATTACTTGTATTTATTGGCATTATTGTTTTTTGGAATGTAGTTCTAAAACGAAATATTGCAGAAGCAATGCTGGTAGGTTTTATTGCAACTTCTTTATTTGGAGGTTCAAAATTTTTAGATTTAATGTGGAACGGTCTCTTGTTTGCCGGAACAAATGATGTATTATATGCTTCTGTTGCGTTTGTGTTTATGGCTTATGTTATCGATCATACTGCAATCATTTCAAGTTTAGTGAAAATATTAAATTCCTTGTTAGGTCGGCTTCCTGGGGGAGCTGCATATGTTGATACAATTGCATCCGCAATAATGGGAACGCTTGCAGGATCGAACTCGGGAAATACAGCTACGACTGGCTCCATAACAGCACCGTGGATGGTTCAGTCCAATTTCACACGTGAACGGGCAGCTACTATTGTAGCTGGTAATGGAGGTCTAGGGGCAGCATTACCTCCTAGTGCTTCAATGTTTATTATGCTTGGATTTGCACCCATTGCAGCTGTTGTTTCAGAAGGTGATTTGTATGTAGCTCTATTTATTTCAGGAATTTATCAAGTCATTTATCGTGTATTCCTTATCATGTATTTCGTTAAGCGGGATAATATTAAACCGATCTCACCGGAGTTTATTCAGCCACTGAAAGAAGCCTTAAGAACAGGATGGAAGTCAACATTGATTTTCTTTGGAGCATTAATTCCGATTGTCGTTACGATTGGTCCTCTTGCTGAAAGTTTTATGGAAAATCCTAATATTGGTGAAGATGCAATGGGGAGTATCTCACTTATTACGTGGATACCGATTTTAATTATTTTGATTAGCATGATGGTTGGCTGGACAAAACTACCAAAAACAGTAGCGGGCTGGTCTGATTTTTTAAATAATGCGATTCCTCGTTTTTCAACGATTGGTGCTTTGCTTGTATTTGCTTATGCAGCTAGTCAAGTTTTAACAGATCTTGGACTTCCTGAAGATTTAACAACATTAATGGGCTCTATCGATATTTCTAAGTGGTTAATGATACTTATAATTTCACTACTAGTTGCAATTGTTGCCGGACCATTATCATCAACGGCAACTTTAACTGCGATTGGTATGGTTGCATTTACAGCAATGGTGTCAGCAGGCGTCGATCCGTTACTTGCAGTAGTAGCAATTCTCGTTTTTGCCTCAACTGAAGGTGCTTCACCTCCTGCTTCCGGATCAATTTTTATTGCCGCTTCACTTGCTGGTGCAAGTCCTGAAAAAACATTTATACCGTTAGTCATATATTATGTTGTTCCAATTTTATTGATTGGCTATTTCATAGCAATGGGATTCTTGCCAGTTTTATTCTAAGGGAGAGTAGAAAAAATGAAAAAGTATATTACCTTTTTATTTAAAACTTGTCTTTTATTGTTTTTATTCGGTGGAACATGTCTTGTCTTTGGTCAGTTAGCTGGTCTTCTGTTTCAAAAAGGTGAGTGGATTGTGAAAACTTGGGAATTGTTTGCAGAACCAACATTTATGATTAGTGCAATTGCTGGTATATTTGGCTTCATTCTCGGTTATTATCCAAAAAAGGAAGTGAATGAAGTAAATGAAGTCGAAGAAAGTTCTTCAAATAAAATGAGTGAAGAGTTTGAGCTTGTTCGTTAATATAAACGGAGCAGATGAATTCCAAATGGATAAGTCTGCTTTTTTTATTGTTACAACGATAGGTTTGTTTTACGGTAAAATTGTTCATAAATTTAGATTTTTGACTATGGTCCTATATAGGATACTTTTCCTGAAGTAGTGAATTCTATTAATTTTTAATGAGTGAGAGAAATGATTGAACTGTTCTCTTTCTGCTGACAAATTTCATTTTTACAAGATAGAGAAATCGTGATAATATTTTCTCAAATGAAACAAGGTGGAATATTTACTACAATAACCACCTGTCTGGAGAGATAATATGGAAAATCCAATCGAAAAATTACAACATAAAATTGGAGAATTAACAGAAACACAACGAAGAGTGGCAGACTATATCATTAAACATCCACTTGATGTAGCCTTCTTAACGGTCGATCAACTTGCAGGTGTAGTAAAAACAAGTACGACAACGATTATGAGGTTAACATTTAACCTTGGCTATTCAGGTTATTCTGAATTTCAAAAGGGACTACAAGAAAATTTAAGGAACCAAGCTGCACCCCAAACAAGATTTGAAGCCAATATTAAAGGAATGGAAGAAGACGATCTTTGGGGTCGATATGCAGAGAAACAAATTAACAATATTCAAAACACGATTGAGATGATTTCACATGAAACCCTTGAAGAAACCCAAAAAATGATTTTGTCCGCTAACCGGATTATTTGTACGAGTGTTAGGAGTGGATTACCGGTTGCACAATACTTGACTCATGGGCTAAATAGATTGTTTGGTAATACAAGTCTTGTTGTGGCTGATGTTAGTGATTGGGTAGATAACGTTGTTAATATGAATGAGAATGATTTAGTAATTACTATAAGTTTTCCTCGTTATGCAAGGAGAATTATTGATCTTTCACGGACAGCGAAAAAAAATGGTGTGAAAATTATTTCTATTACAGACAGCTATTCAGCACCCATTACCACATATTCAGACTTAGTTTTACCATGTAACGCTAGTAGTATCGCATTTCATAATTCCGTTGTATCTTCAATATTTATTGTAGATTATATAATGAGTGCTCTTGCAATTAATTATCCAGATCAAACAAAAAAACGACTGGATAAGATAAATTCAATTTTGACCGATATCAATTATCACTCATTGGATTAATTAAATCAGAAGTAGAACAGGCTAGAAATAATTTTGCTAGCCTTTTATATATTTCCAAGCAACTAAATAGTTGCTCAAACTTGACGCGCAACCATTTAGTTGCGTATTATTGAAATATGAATAGTAATACAGACACAATATTTAAAGCACTGGCTGATTCGACTCGTCGGCTTATATTAGATGAATTATCGGAACGTAACGAGATGACATTGTATGAACTGACCGCTCGTCTCATAATGAAGCATAACCTTAGCATTTCGCGTCAAGGAATAGCAAAACATCTATCTATATTGGAAGATGCAGGTCTTGTATTCTCAAAACGAAAGGGGAAATATCGAGAACTTCTGTTCAATAATGAGCCTCTCAAAGACTTGTTAAAAGGATGGATAGAATAAAGATAATTTTATGGGATGAACGAGTCGAAATAGTTTAGTAGATAACCATATTGTTTGGAGCATACAAAACACACTATTATTCGAGGAGGAAACAAATAATATGAAAATCATTGTTACAAGTATATTTGTAGATGATCAAGAGAAGGCGTTAAATTTTTATTCGGAGACGCTAGGCTTTATCAAAAAGCATGATGTTCCAACTGGAGAATATCGATGGATTACACTTGTTTCTCCTGAAGGACAAGAAGGTACAGAACTATTACTTGAACCAAATCAACATCCAGCTGCTAAAGAATACCAAAAGAAGCTATATGAAGATGGTATACCAGTAACTATGTTTGGTGTAGACGATATTCAAAAGGAGTACGAAAGATTACTGAATTTAGGCGTAAAATTTATCATGGAGCCGACAAAAATGGGTGATATGACAATAGCAATTTTTGATGATACATGCGGAAATTTCATTCAAATCATCCAGCAGTAATATAGTTAACCTTGTAAAAAACGTATAAAATTGATGTTGTAAATTTATAACTTATTTACTAACCTCGTTCTAAAATAGGATGGGGTTCAATTTTTATATTTTTTAATAAAAGGAAATTTTTAGAGGCTATAAAAATAGACCACACATTTTATAAAGACTAATATGTGAGGTCTATTTATTTTCAATTGTTTCATTTTTCGGTTACGCTAAATAATAATTACTCTACCGGAACGGCTGGAATTATTTTATCTGCCCTAGGAATTGGAGTAGGATAAGGATTACCAACATCAGCACTATCATAAGAAGGTGTTGTTTCATGGATATACTTTAGTGCTTCTTTATATTGTTTTCTTTGCAGCTTTTCAAATTGTTTTGGAGTCATATTTGATATACTTTTATAAAATTTTACTTTATCTTCATCTGAAACATACATTTTTATTCCATATTCATTATTAAGCTTTTCTAAGATTTTTACATATGGAATAATGGACAAATCAATATCACTATTATTATCCTTTGTTTTTGCATGAGGAGTGGAAGTTGAACAAAATACAGATACTAGCAAAAGGGCTAATGAAATATTCAATATTTTCTTCATGGTTTCTCTCCTTTTTATTATTCAATATAAATCATTTTAATAAAAAATTTTAAAAATTAAAATAAATTTTAGATTTTTAAAAGTCGATTCAATAATTAAGTCAAGTTAAGGTTAATGATGTTCACCATATTTTAAAACAGGAAAGGACATTGCTATTATGGAAAATGTATCGAATGTTGATCAAATAGAATCAATCAAATCTTTACAATCGTCAATCGGTAAACTCGAAAATGCCTTATCCCAAATGAGCCAAAATGGCAAAAAAATTACCTTAGTAAAAAAACGACTAAAAGCTGTTAAAAGGTTTAGCAATGCTAGAGAACGTTTGGAATGAAAGAAATCATTCTTATTCCCAGAAAGATTTAGTTGAAGCTTACAATGTTCTGATTAGTTTATTTCCATCAATGGAGAAAATTTATACTAAATCTAAAATTGGTAGTCCCCAAAGAACACTTTTAGAAAGACGAATTAAAGCGTTGAAACTCGCTGTTCAAGCTATTGCTCGTTGTTCCGGAAATAGACAATAGTTGTATTACATATTTATTTAAGGTGGTTCTTTCAATAGAAGAATCTCCCTTCTATCTTAAGCTCAAAAATTAATCTTCATGCTAAGGGGAATTGAAAATTCAGAAAACAAAGTTGACGTTAAAGTATTGGTACTATAAAATAGTAAAACAAGTCATCTAGATGTATAGATGAAATTAGGTATATGTTTATTTAGAAAATCCATAGGAGGGTGTGCATGAGTAATTATAATCCTCATATTCCAAAGTACGTTCAAATTGCAGATAGTTTAAGAGAAAAAGTAGATGAATTGCACAAAGCTGGGAAAGAAAGATTTTTAAGTGATGATGAACTCATCAATATGTTTAATGTCTCTCGTATGACAATTCGTCAGGCAGTTCAATTACTTGTAGAGGAAGGTCTTTTGCAACGCATTCAAGGGAAAGGTACTTTTATTGTTCGAAAGGACAAATTAAAAACAGATATTGCCAAATTGGATACTTTTTTTCGAGGTTGGTATTTAAAAAATTTTCATGTCAAGTTGCTGTTTCGTGGATCCGTACCATGTCCAGAAGGTATCGATGTGAAACTGGGGGTGAAACCTGGAGAGGAAGTTTATCAAGTAAAAAGGTTACGACTTTCAGAAGGTATTCCGATTGTTATCGATAATCGGTATCTTTTAAAAAAGTATGGTGAACAGATTACCGATGAAGAGTATGTGAATTATTCTTTTTCCCATTTATTTTTAAATAAGTTTGATATGTCTCTTACCGAAGGGGAAATTGAAATCGAAGCAGTTCTTGCTAATGAAGAGATTTCAACCGTCCTTGGTGTTTCCGTTGGCTCTCCAATTTTATATAGAAGTGTTGATTTAAAAGTAAAAGATGAGTGTGTTTTAACTGGTGCTTCTTCCTATCGTGGAGACATGTACAAATACAAATCAGTCTTAAGTTTAGAATAAAAAAATGAATTGTTAAGAGGTGGTGTTTTTTAGTTTATTCTATTTTGTAAGTGCTTCCATTGATGTTTATACAAGCCGAATATCAATATTGCATATGGACGAATCTATTTAAAAATTTATAACTCAATATTAAATACCATTTTTCATAGTAAAAAAATCCATAAACTACATATATGCGATATATACGAAGGAGGTAACTATGTTCTATTCTATTTTAATTATACTAGCAATTATCATTGCGATTTATTTAGGTGAAAAGCTTGATATAAATACGGGATTAGTAGCTTTAGCGTTTGCTTATATTATTGGTTGTTTTGTTTTAGGAATGTCTATAAATGATTTATTGGCAACGTTCCCAACAAAATTATTTTTAGTTATTTTTACTTTAGCGCTATTCTTTAATTTTGCAGTTGTAAATGGTACTTTAGAAAAAATTGCCCATTTATTACTTTATAAATTTCAAAAACATACTCAATGGCTGCCATTAATTTTGTATTTTGTGACGGCATTAGTTTCTGGAATGGGTGCTGGTTTCTTTACTTCTGTGGCAGTAATGGGTGCGATTGCGATGGCCTTATGTAAATCATCAGGAATGAATAAATTACATGCTTCCTTTGCAGTCTCATTAGGGTCCCTTTCTGGTGCGAATTTTATGTATAGTGCCCATGGCGTACTCTTTAATTCATTGATTAGTGAAACCGCTCTTGCTGAACAGGCGAATTTACTAACAAGGGATATTTTTGTTGTTTCATTTATTTATCCAATATTTATCATGTTAATCCTTATGTTTTTTGATAGAAAAAATGGCAAAATTGCTGAACTGAATATTGAAAAGCCAGAAAGGTTTTCAAAAAAGCAAAAAGTTAATATTTCTCTTATAGTGCTACTTATGGTAATTGTACTTGGAATACCGATGCTCGCCACTTTTATGCCAGAAAACGAAACAATTCAGTTTATTAACTCACGTACGGATATTACTTTGCTGGCAGTTGTGTTCGCAATCGTAGCATACATTTTAAAATTAGCTGGAAATCAATCGAAAGAGGTACTGACGAGAATCCCTTGGAGTACGTTATGGCTAGTTTCTGGGGTAGGAATGTTAATTGATGTGGCGGTAGAAGCAGGTACCATTGATTTATTAGCTTCTATGATTAATAATATGCCGTCCTTTATTGTTCCTATTGCTGTCACAATTATTGCGGGAATTATGTCAATCTTTAGTAGTACGTTAGGTGTTGTTGCGCCGCTTATGTTCCCAATGATTGCAGGAATCATCGCTCCTACTGGTTACAGTGCTTCGCTAATTGCAGTGGCAATTATTATCGGTGCCCAATCAACAGCTTTAGCACCATTCTCTACAGGTGGTAGTTTGATCCTTGGGAATAGTGGGTTGAGCGAAGAAGAATCTAAGAAATTTTATAATGACTTACTTTATAAAGCAACGCCTTTCGGATTAGGGTTTGCCATTGTTGCAACGGTAATTTTAATGTTTATATTATAGGGGGTAGCTATGCAAAAAATATTTGACTCACATTTTCATATTATTGATCCAAAATTTCCACTTGTAGAAAATCAAGGATTTGTCCCAGATTTTTATACGGTGAATGATTATTTAAATGAATTACAAGAATTGTCGATTGAAGTAACTGGAGGAGCCATTGTATCAGGCTCCTTTCAAGGATATCATCAAGATTATTTTACGGATGCCATTTCAGAATTAGGAAATCATTTTGTAGGTATTACACAACTACCATTTGATACGACCAATGAAGAGATTTTAAAATTAAATGACATCGGAATAAAGGGAATAAGATTTAACTTATATAGAGGGTTATCTGCATCACCGAAAGAAATTAAAGAGCTTTCAGAGCGAGTATATAAGATATGTAATTGGAAGACAGAACTCTATCTTAATTTACAAACGATTGATAAAGATCTAGAAGAATTAATTTTCACCTTGCCAAAAGTATCCATCGATCATTTAGGGATGCAAAAATGTTCAATGGATAAGTTGAAAAAAATTGTGAACGCAGACGTTCCGATTCGATTAACGGGTTTTGGTCGGGTAGGTTATGAACGAGATGAAATTAGAGAATTAATTACAATATTATATAGAGAAAATCCAAACTCTCTTATATTTGGTAGTGATTTACCATCAACTCGAGCGAATTATCGATTTTCATATGATGATATACAATTAATTAAAGAAACTGTCGGTAAGGAAGCGCAGGATAGAATATTCTTTCAAAATGGGGAGAATTGGTATCTTCATAAATAAAAATTATTTCAACTTACAAAACCTTAGTTTTTCCTCATAGCGGGAAAAATTAAGGTTTTATTTTTTAAGGAATATTTTTATAGGTAAGACGTTCTTAGTCTATTTTTTATTGATTTTTATATGAAATAATGCAACTTTTATTTGAAATCAACGTAAAAAAGTAAAAAGAAAGGATGAATTGATGGCTGTCTCGATAATATTGATGGTGATTGTTGGAAATGGTTTACTGTTCATTTATAATCAGTGGCAATTTAAAAAGGCAGAAAAATTATATGAGCCGGTTGGGAAATTTATAATAGTAGATGATGATATAAAGTTACATTATATTTCAGAAGGTACCGGTCAACCAGTTGTATTTCTACATGGGGGAATACTCTCTAGCAGTGATTATAAAGAAACCGTTCAAATGGCAGCTCAGCAAGGTTATCATGCAATTGCCTTTGATAGACCTGGTTATGGATATAGTGAAAGGCCTAAAAAAAGAAAAATTACTCCCATTACGCAAGCTTCTATTATTCATAAAGCGTTAAAAGAACTTGGAATCAATGAACCAATCATATTAGTTGGCCATTCTTGGAGCGGTACGATGACCCTTTCCTATGCTCTACAATTTCCAAAGGAAGTTGCTGGAATGATTTTAAATTTATTACTTAAAACACCTTTAGCAAAAAGTATGGCTTTCTCAATGGCCAAGCAAACTTTTGCTCCGGAGCAGGTACCAGAAAAGTATGCAAAAGAGCTATATGCAATCGGATTCCGTTCAAGTCATTTTAGAGCAAATAGGGAGGATGTGCTTGTATTCCCTGAAACCTCTAAAATCTTATGTGAAGAATATAAAAAAATTACAGTTCCTACAGTAATTGCAGTGGGAGAAAATGATCCATTTGGGGTGATTGATCAAGCGCGGCGATTAAAAGAGGATATTCCCCATGCCACTTTAAATATCATTCCAGACATCGGACATATGATTCCAGAACTTCATCCAGAGATGGTCTTGGAAAATGTGAAATTTATATCTAAAAAAAATACGAGTATTGTTTAAAGTTGTTTATTAAATATCAAACGTAGGAGACTTAAGGGGATTTTAGATTTAATTTCCATTTAAACTAAAAGGGAGAGGAGTTTTATGTATGTTTAATAATGAACAATTACAAGACTTAATTGCTGGGAAAAGTGTTGGGAATAAGTTCCCCTATAGTATAAATGATGACCAAGAAATAGAAGCACATATTCGGCGATTATTTCATCGAATAAACCGTATTCCAAATTTAGTATGTGAAGCAGAGTGGAATCATTTTGGCAGTGGATACGCTTCCTTTGTTGAATTATTTTGTTATCGGAAAGAGGATGTTAAAGTTGTTGAAGAGAAATATGGGCGTCGAGAGATAAGGACAGATGGGATCATTATTGATATTTGTCGTTTAGCACCTGTTGCAATTATGGGTGAAGATGACAGATATAAAACAATACGTACCGAAACAAACGAAGTAGTTGGTGGAGCACATGGGACGTTACTTAGTGGTCCACATCGATTAAAAATAAGTAAAGATTTCCAAACAATTGCAGAAAACTTGAAACAAGTTTTGGAAGAGTTTGATTATGAGCTTTTAGAGGCTAAAGAATTAAATCAACCTTTATCTTTTCAAACGGAAATAGCAACAATTTATCGGGAACCTAGAGAATATTTAGTGATGGATGCGATTTTTTATTGGGAGGATTAGTTTAATTGTAATGTATTACTAAGTCTAATACGACTTGGATTGTTGTAAAAATTAACTCTCTTAATGTCTATCACTTTTGGAAAATTAAATAACTTGATGATCTTAATATATTTTCCATAAAAGCTTCCTTAAATTGAAGTATTCAAATAAATGAGAACATTCTATAAGTAGAGTTTAGAGGATTGAATTCGGTATTAAACCGGACTCAATCCTTTTTATTTTTCTTTTATTCGTTTGTAATTGAAGTAATGTAGAAATAACCTTATCAACAAATTAAACTATATCACTGTTTAATAGGTACACATATTTCACAATAAGGGTGACTAATCATATCACTAATGTACTTTTCCATAATTGGTTTATGATCGATTTGGAAATTGTTATTTTGTAAATGTTGAAAAATAGCCGGATATGCTTTTTGTATTTCTTCTGTTGTATGTTTTACTTCATAAACATAATACTCACCCCCAGAAAGTTCCCTTTCAAGAACTGAATTATCTACTTGAAAATCATTTGGAATGACAATGCAAGCATCGAATCTGCACTGATTAGGTGGTGTTGTTTCTGGGTTATCTAGTGGAATTGCAAACAAAATTGCAGAATTAAGAAGATTATTCTCCTTCGCCCATTTTTTTAACTTCTCCATTACTTCCATATTAGCAGGACCGTATTGACCAACACGTCGCATATAAGCAATACGATAGTTTGGAAAAGTTTCGATTTTATATTTCATTACGTTCCATCCCTTCTATCCATATTCTTTGGTACATTTCGAATGTAACATGTTATAAAAAAATATTTCGATTAATTTTAAAAATAATTTGAAAATTTATTATATAATTGAATGAAAATGAAGAGTATGGAAAAAAATGTTATCCATCATCGAATTTATGGATATTTGTAATTATTTTCTTTTTAGCTATGGTTAAAACAATAAAGGAAAGTCAACGTCGGAATCGGGATTAATAACTTTATTCCATCCAAATTTTTAAAAATTCACAAATTATTTTGTTATACGGTCGAATAAACTATGGGTGTAAATGTCGAGCAATACGGTTTGGTAGAAAAAATGATTAAAAGAAGACAATGAAAAAAGCAAAAAGGGAAGATGAATAGGAGAGTCTTCCTTTTTGCTTTAACATTGGATTTCAATTCGTTGTTATCCTTTTATTTACTGACCGTTTTTTCTTCGAACCGTTATCGATTCTCCTGCGATTCCCCAATTATCCGTATCAACTTCATCAATGACAACGACCGTTGTGTTCGGATTTTTATCTAAAACATCAACAAGTAATTGAGTCGCTCCTTTAATAAGGGCTGCTTTTTTTTCGGGTGTAACGTTTTCGTTGGTAATTTTAATATTTACGTATGGCATTAATATTTCCCTCTTTTCTTTTTTATTTTATGGCTGAAGTTTCTAATGGTGGTCTTCGTTCAAATCGAATCCCGCTTATAAGAAACAATGCGCCAATAAAGACAACGCCAGCTGCTCCTATCAAAGCAGCGTTATAACTTTGAGTGAAGGATGTTAAAACGCCAGCGATAGTCGGACCAATCATTTGGCCAATGGCATAGATAGCCGTAAGATAACTAATGACTCGACTACTATTCGCCGGGTTCATTTGACGGGCTAATGTAGTAGCAAGGGTAGTGATTCCCATAAAAGTTGCGCCAAATAATAGTGCAGAAATAATAAGACTTATTTGAGATGTCCAGAAAACAGGTAGAGCAATTCCGATAGCTTGTAAAATCATTGATAAAACTAATGATATTACAAAACCTTGCTTTTTTGCTAATGTTGACCAAAGTATACAGGAAGGAATTGCACCTAACCCAACAACAATCCAAACAAAGGATGAGTCCATTCTAAATGTTGGTGAATTTTCTGCAATCGATACGATGAATGTTCCTGTTACAATATAACCTAAGCCTTCTAACCCATAGGCAATCATTAACCATGTTAGCCATTTTGGGGGAGGTACTTGAATTTTTTCATCTTGTTTTTCCGTTTTTGTCAATGTGTTTAGGGAATCTTTTAGCCACATCCATACAAAGATCGTAAGAACTATGCTTACAATCGCTAATCCTATCCATACTCCTTCCCATCCAAACAAATCGTTAGAACTTGGAATGAAAAGGGTTGAAAAAAAGATCCCAAACCCAACGCCAGAATAAAAAATGCCTGACCAATTTGTTTTACCGGCAGAAGATAATTTATCTAATACAATACTAGAAGCGATAACAAAAATGAATGAACTGGCGATTCCTGAAACGAAACGAAGGATAAGCATTAAAACATAAGAGTGGGAAAGTCCCATAACGAAGGTGGTCAACACACTGATGATAAGACTAACTCTTAAAAAATTAGTTTTATGCTTTTTCAACGGAAGTAATCCTGCTACTATTGCACCAGCCAAATATCCAGCATAATTACTCGAAGCAAGGTAACCTGCTACTGTGTCAGAAAACGAAAGGTCTTTTTGCATGAGTGGTAGGATAGGTGTATAAGCGAATCTTCCAATTCCCATTGCAATCATAAGTGAGAAAATTCCGCCAACTAAAAATAAAATTAGATGCTTCTTCAAATGTTTCACCCCCTCGTTTTGTTTTTTATTTCTATCATTATCATATCTGTTTTTTGATATATGGTATAATACATAAAATTGATATGAAGTCATCATTAATTTATATATCAAAAAAGGGGGATGACGATGGATATCCAATCGTTAAAATTTTTTCGAGCTGTTGCAGCGTCAGGTAGTATATCAAAGGCGGCGAAGGAACTAAATTATGCCCAGTCCAATCTCACAGCAAAAATTCAACAATTGGAAGGTGATCTTCAAACGACGTTATTTTATCGACACAATCGAGGAACGACTCTTACGGATAAAGGGAAAGTATTACTTGTTTATACAGATAAAATCTTTCAACTTTTAGCAGAGGTAAAAGAAGTAATGAATGATAATGGAGTACCAAAGGGACCTTTAGCGATCGGTTCAATGGAAACAACTGCGGCAGTTCGTTTACCTGCTTTGCTTTCAAAGTTTCATCGTGAGTATCCGGATGTTGATCTTACATTAAAAACTGGTCCAACAGAGCAAAATGTACAAAGTGTTTTACAATATGAATTGGATGGCGCCTTTGTTGCAGGTCCTATTGAACATCCGGAACTTTCTTGTCAAACTTTTATAGAAGAAGAGTTGGTCCTTGTAACGGATACGTTCCATCAACCTTTAACTTCGTTAAAAGAGATACAAAATAGAACGATATTAGTATTTCGAAATGGTTGTTCTTACAGAGCAAGATTTGAAAAATGGTTACACCATGAAGGGGTGATACCAGAAAAAATAATGGAGTTTGGAACTCTTGATGGAATAATTGGTTGTGTATCTGCAGGGCTAGGTATCAGTTTACTTCCTCGTAGTGTAGTAGCTAAACATGTGAATGAAGGAGTGCTTGTCCAACACGATATCCCTGAACAATTTGGAAAAGTGAAAACGATTTTTATTTACCGGAAAGATAAATATTCGTCTACTTCCCTCGAGAAAATGATAGAAATGTTGAGCAGTGAAAAAATAGGTTTGGTTTAAAATTGCTCTGATGTAAACGGCAATTATAAAAGATATAGGAAGTAAACTACATATCACTCCATTAATAAGGGGTTAAATAAAATAATAAATATCTAAAATGAGGGTTATTGTATTAAACTTATAGGAAATTTTAATTTTTCAGTATAAGCTTAAAATATATTATTTCTATTCTAGGAGGAGAAAATATGGAAGTATTCGCAGAATTTTTAGAGAAAATCGAAAATATGCAACATCGGGAACGAACAGAAGAAGTTTTAAGCTGGGTAAGTGAGAAATATCCAAATTTAACGCCAGTAGTTAAATGGAAGCAGCCTATGTTTACCGACCATGGTACATATATTATTGGCTTTAGTGTAGCGAAACATCATTTAGCTGTTGCCCCTGAAGAGGCAGGGATTACTCATTTTACTAATGAGATTGTGCAGGCTGGATATAGTCATACGAAAGGTCTCGTTCGATTCCCGTGGAATAGCCCAATTGATTACGCATTACTTGAAAAAATGATTGATTTTAATATTTTAGATAAAGCAGATTGTTCAACCTTTTGGAGATAACGGAAAATAGAGTAGAGAAAAAGTATTTTATAGTAGAAGAATCAACTAACCATTGAGCGCAATTCTAAAAATGAATTGTGTTCTTTTTATATATTCGAATTGGATATTTAACCTTTGCAACATACTGTGAAAATGAAGAAGTAAAGGAAAATTTAAAATTGGATTTAGAAACTTTTTTAAAACAACCGCTCTGGTAAATGTTAAGTGTGAGGTACTTAATCAGCAATCCTCTTAAAGGGAGGATTGCCAAAAAGTGAATAGTATTATTGTGTATTCAGTATTTCCTTTGAGCGTTTATTCCCTTTATAGATAAAATAAAGAGAAAGAATCATAAATAATAATGCAAAAATACGTTTCGTATCAAATTCAATGACTAAACTATTAAACCATCCAAAATGATCAATGACTACGCCAATCACAAGTTGACCAGCTATTCCAGCAATATTCGTTGCAATAACGCCAATTCTAGGGACTGCCATAACCGTTAATAGTAGATACATAGTGCCTAATAATGCGGCACTTAATTGCCATTTTGGCACATCAAAAAGTGCAAGCACATTTCCGCCACCGAAAAATAAAATGAAAATCGTAAGAAACATTGTTCCCGTTAAAAAGGTTAGAAATGTTGTTTCAATTGTCCCAGCTTTCCGACTAAATGTCCCGTTGATAGACGATTGGGCACTTAATGTGATTCCGCCAATCAATGTAAATAAAATCATAAATATCCCCATCATTAGTCCTCCTAGTTGATTAAAATAAGTGCAATAATCATTGATATAACCGCAAATATCTTTTCTTTATTAATCATTGTTTTTTTGCTGCCTAACCAACCGAAATGTTCAATCACCATACTCATTATTAGTTGTCCGATAATGACAGCAACCATTGTTATACCGACACCAACGAATGGGACACTGACAACGATTGATGTTAAATAAACAACACCTAATGCTCCTCCAAGTAATGACCATTTAGGTGCTTCAAATGTATAGGAAAGCTTCCCTTTCCCAAAAAAGAGTAACAATAATCCCATGATTATCGAACCCATAAAGAAGTTATAAAAACTTGTTTCGATTTGTCCAATTGTTTTTCCTAATTCTGCATAGATAGCTCCTTCAAAGCTAAGGGCTGCCCCTGCCAATAGTGCAAGTATATAAGATATAAATCGCATAGGGATATATCTCCTTTTTCATATAATTGTATATCTAGATATATAGATATATAAGTTGATAAAAAAACAGAAATCAACATTTACTAGATCTCTGTTTTAAAATAATTAGCTAATTGTTGAATAAATTCTTCATTTCGTCTGTAGTAAGTCCATTGACCATGTCGAATTGATTCAAGTAGACCAGCTTTTTGCATCATATTTAAGTAGCTAGAAACCGTAGATTGAGAAACTTTAGCCTTTTCTTGAATATCCCCAACACAAACTCCCCCTTTATAACTTACCTCCTTTGGTAGGTGAGCGCCTTGTTTTGGGAAATGTTTCTCGGGTTCCTTTAACCACTCTAGGATATTGAGTCTTGTTTCGTTTGATAACGCTTTGAATACATCAATAAGTTCCATAGGAGTAATTATATATCTGGATTTTTCGATATGTCAATTGGTAAAAGGGTTAACCGTGGAATGTCAACACAAAACTGGACAACCTTTATAAGGACCTATTCTTGAATTCCACAGGCGTTAAATAGCCTAGTGTTCCGTGAATTCGAATGTTATTGAACCAATGAACATAATCATTAAGTTCAAGAGATAGCTGTTCAAGAGAAGCGAAGTGTGCGCCATTTGCGAATTCGGTTTTAAATACTTTGAACATCGCTTCGGCCATTTCATTATCATAAGGGCAGCCTTCATACTTCTGAATCCCAAATGTCTCTAAGACCCCTGAAATGAGTTTGTTATCAAACTCTTTCCCACGGTCTGTGTGGAACATCTTCATGTTATGTAAATTCCCTTTTATGCTAGCTAATGCTTGATATACAAGGTCTGCTGTCTTATTTGGACCGGTACTGTGACCAATAATTTCTCGATTGAAAAGGTCGACAAATAAGCATACATAGTGCCATTTTTTCTCAACACGGACGTATGTTAAATCACTGACAACTATTGCGAATTGTTCTTCTGTTTTAAACTGCCGATCTAACTCATTTTTGATTGGTGCTTCATTACAGGTTTGCTTATGCAGCTTGTATTGGGCCACAGTATAATTTGATACCAGTCCTAATTGTTTCATGATTCGACCGATTCGACGACGGGAAACAATCTTACCTTGTTTCTCTAATTCTACTTTAAGTTTACGAGTACCATAGTTACTACGACTTTCCTTAAAAAGGCGTTGAATATCGTTGGAAAGCTCAACTTCTTCTTTGTCATGTGCTTCTTTTTCACGCAGATTGGCGTGATAGTAATAGGTGCTTTTGGCGATGTTGAGGACGTTACACATTGCTGATACTGAATATTTGTGAGCGTTGTTTCGAATCACATCTATTTTCGTCCCATGATCAGCGCTGCTTGCTTTAAAATGTCATTCTCCATCATTAAACGTTGGTTTTCTTTTCGTAATCTAATTAATTCCTTTTCTTCTTCAGTACGATTGTCTTCTGCAGTAAATGAGCCAGTCTCTTGATGGTTTTTAATCCAGCGATCTAACGCAGAAGGCGTTATTTCATATTCTCGACAGATATCTGCACGAGACTTTCCATTTTCATAAAGCTTTACTAGTTGTAATTTGAATTTTGTTGTAAAAGTTCGACGTTGACGTGGCATAATAGCAGGCTCCCTTTAGGTTAGTATGTTAAGTCTACTAGCCCTTATAGTATCTGTCCAACTTAGTGTAACCGATTCATTTTTTAGCTCTTCCGATTAATAATAGAGTAATAAATTGGAAATAGCAAAGCCAGTACTTATGGAAAGAATAAGCAGTATCTTTCTTTTATAAGCTCTAACACTTCTTCTGGCATTTCTCTAATTTTAATATCTGTGCCAAGGAAAAGTAACCAATTTGTGAATTCAATCAGGTCTTCTGTTTTATTTACATTAATAAAAGTTTTTAAAATTGCTGTCGTTTGGTAAGGATTCGTATAGGAAATTGAAACTTTAAAAGGATGATACTTTTTGTACTGGGAGATTGCTTTAGGGCCTATTTCAAGGACAAGGTTGAATACTTCTTCCTGATGCCTTAATTTTTCTAAAATCTTTTTCCTACTTACTCTTTTTTTCGAAGGATAGACAATGACATCGGTGAGATTGTCGACAGGAAAAATTTGTTTTCTTTCTTCCTTTAAGTTAAAGCCTTCAATCATCCAAACGCTTTTTTCTTTATAAAGGTGCAAAAGATAAATTGGATAAGTTTTCACGCCATCCTCTTCATTCATGGTAATCTGTAAATAGTTATCCAAAAGTAAGATTTGAATGAGTTTTTCCAACATAGGGTGGGGGAGATCAGATAGCTCCAGTAAATCAGGATTATTTGGATTGGTTCCTTCAAATAGTAAAATTTGATTTAACAGAACAAGATCATCTTGTTGATTTTTTGAAATTAAGCCGAGTAATTTTTCAGCTAAAGATTGTCGGCTTGTTAGATAGGGAAGTTGTTGATTTCTTGTGGCCATAAAGGCAATAAAAAGGGCTTTCACTTCATTATCTGTAAACCGAACTTCGGGAAGGACAGAATTGTGCATGACAAAATAGCCCCCATCCCTGCCAACTTCAGCAACAAGTGGCATCCCCATCGCCTCAATTTCTCGAATATCTCGAATAGCCGTCGAACGAGAGATGTTGAATTCTTGTATGAGTTCAGAAATTGTAAAATGGGCGCGGTTGTTTATATACCGCATAATAATATTAATTCGTTCAACTTTTTTCATTTCGGCTCCTAAACAGTATCATTTTTTGACATGATTTAAGCTTATCATAAACGTATCAAGTGAATGAGTCAAAATCATTTGATTAATTTTAAAAAAAGGAAGGTTATGAAAATGGAAAATTACAAATTAGAAGAAAAAGAAAGTTTTATCGTTTTAGGTTTTGGAACTGAGTTAAAAAGCAATTACACAGATTTTGCCGGTTTAAACAAAGAAAAAGCAGATTTTTGGAAAAATTTCAGCGAAGATGGAAAACTCGATGCATTAAAAGCCATCGCTACGAATGATTACATTTTTGCAGTGAATGAGGCGGTCAATAACAAGATGATGTATTATGCTGGCGTTATAACAGAAGAGGAGGCACCGGAATTAGGCGAATCGAGATTAATTCAATTCCCTAAAGGGGAATACCTCGTTGTAAAAGGCGAAGGAACGTCTATTAATGAATTGAATAACCAACTGACAGGCATTGCCTTTGGTCAAGTCTTGCCAGAAGCAAAGGATTTTGCCTATGTCGGTGGACCAAATGCAACGGTTGAGATGGGACAGTGCGATGAAATTGTTTTTGGCGAAATTTGGATTCCTGTCGTCAGACGATAAAATTACCGGAGGGATGGAAATGACTTCTATTGTTGATTTTAAAAATGTGTCTACAATTGGATTAGAATCTTCACCTGTAGTAGAATCATTAGCTGGTTTACGTGCTAATGAAGCCCGTTACTTTATGAACAAATACAAGCATGAATTTACGGTTGTTCCAGCTAGTGAAAGCCAAGAAACCCTTGATTATGTGAATCGAATTTTAAAAGAAGAGCGGGATATCGAGTTTGCAGCGAATCCATTAGAAACATCACGATTTCAAGTGGAAAATATTCAATTTGCCTACGTCTTCTATGAAGATGGTCTTGCGATCAACGTTATGTATACGGTAGATGATCCTAAGAAACGGGCCGTTGAATTTAAGCTTTCGGAAGGGATGGAAATACCGAAGGAGTTAGAAGGAAAGTTTAAATTTGCCAGACAAAAGTCCAAATTAGCTGGAACGATTCGAGGATCGTTTTTTGTCATTAAAGGGGAATATTAATAGACTATTTTAATTATTAATCGTTGTTTTTAGAAATTCGATTATGATTATATGCTACGGTTAAAGAGCCCAATTCCACAGGTGAAATTGAGCTCTTTTTTTTGTAGAAAATTTGGAATAGCGTGGTTCGATTTTTATGAAATTACCACAGTTCTTATATCTATTTTCATTTTGGGAGAATGAATAATTTGATAAGGTATTCTATTATTTGCATTTAAAGTATAATTTTATTAGTTACATAAATAGGAAAGAAAAGGGATGGAATATGACGTTACAACAATTAAAATATGTGATAGAAGTAGCTCGAAGTCGTTCAATTAACAAAGCAGCGCAAAATTTGTTTATTAGTCAACCTAGCCTTTCCAATGCTATAAAAGAGTTGGAGGAGGAAGTAGGGATAACAATCTTTTTGCGATCAAATAAAGGGATTTTGATTACGCCTGAAGGGTCAGAATTTTTAGGGTACGCTAGGCAAGTCGTTGAGCAAGCAGAACTTCTTGAAAATCGATATACGAATACAAGATCTCCGCAACAACACTTTTCAGTATCTGCTCAACATTATGCATTTGCGGTAAGTGCCTTTGTACGTTTATTAAAAGAATATAGCCCAGAGGAGTATGAATTTAGTTTACGAGAAACGAAGACATATGAAATCATTGATGATGTCAAGAATCTACGAAGTGAAATTGGTATTTTATATGTGAATGAATTTAATAAAAAGGTTATTCACAAGTTTTTACGGGAAGGAAATTTACAATTCCATGAGCTATTTACAGCAAATCCCCATGTGTTTATTAGTTCAGCAAATCCGCTATCTAGAAAAGACTATGTAACATTATCCGATTTAGACCCTTATCCGTATTTATCCTATGAGCAGGGAGATTACAATTCTTTTTATTTTTCAGAGGAGATTCTTAGCACCCTTTCTCGACCGAAAAATATCCGGGTGACGGATCGGGCAACTTTATTTAACTTACTAATCGGTTTAAATGGTTATACCATTTCAACTGGGGTGATTAGTCACAAATTAAATAGTAAAGACATTATCGCTGTACCTTTAAAGGTGGATGAGCAAATCCATGTTGGCTATATTACCCATAAAAACGTCACAAATAGTACGTTGGCTCATACGTATATTCAATATTTAAAAGAATCGATCGAAGAAGAGCTGCAGTAGTTATAGTTAAAAGCTATAGCAAGAAATAGATTTTATGTGTTACGTTATAATAATTTCCCTATGCTACACTTACTTTACATCAAGCGAATAAAAGGAAAGAGGGAGATTACATTATGACAAAAACACTTATAAAGGCTCCATTTAGAGCAGATCATGTCGGCAGTTTATTACGCCCAGAAAGAATTCATAAGGCAAGAAAGAATTTTCAAGAAGGCAATATTACAAAGCAAGAATTACATGCAATTGAAACAGAAGAAATTAAAAAAATCGTCGATAAGCAAATTGAAGTCGGCCTACAAGCTGTTACAGATGGAGAATTTCGCCGAAGATTTTGGCATACGGATTTTCTCGAACATTTAAATGGAGTAGAAGGATATGTTCCAGCTCATGGTTTCGCCTTTAAAGGGGAGGAAACGGAAAGATACGATGTGCGGGTAATCGGCAAAATTTCCTTTAACCCGGATCACCCACATATAAAAGATTTTATTGAGTTTAAAGACATTGTCGGTGATCGAGCAGTTGCAAAACAAACAATCCCTAGCCCAAACCAATTGTTTAATGCCGGTATTCGAAATGTAGAAATTTATCCAGATATTGAAGAATATACAAAGGATATTATCCAAACATACCGCGATGCGATTAAAGCTTTTTATGATGCAGGTTGCCGTTATTTACAATTAGATGATGTATATATTGCAGGGTTGAACGCGCCTGAAATTCCATTTAATGATAGCGGCTATTCTCGTGAAGAATTAATCGACTTAGCTCTTCGTGTTGTAAATGGAGTACTAGAAGATAAACCAGAAGATCTTATTATAACGACTCACCTATGTCGAGGAAACTACCGTTCTAAATGGGCGTTTGAAGGAAGTTATGCGAAAATTGCCCCAACTTTATTTGCAAAAGAAAAAGTAAACGGATTTTTCTTGGAATATGATGATGACCGTTCTGGAGATTTCGACCCGTTAAAATATATCCCGAATGGTGGACCGCAAGTAGTACTTGGCGTGTTCACATCAAAACACGGAGAATTAGAAGATAAGGAAAATATTAAAGCGCGAATAGAAGAAGCAACAAAATATGTACCATTAGAGCAATTATGTATTAGTCCACAATGTGGATTTGCCTCTACTCATCACGGAAATATTCTGACTGAGGATGAACAATGGGCAAAGCTGAAGTATATTGTCGATATTTCGAAAGAGATTTGGGGTTAAAATTTAGGCGAATAACTTTAACAGGTTGTTCGCCTTTTTTGTGGCTTAAAGTACTTATGTATTCAAATCAGTAAACCTAATCATTATCACTTTAATAAGCCAGTTCATACGATAAATAGGTAATGGCGTATGAAAGGAGTAAAACATGGGTGACGTATTATCTTTACTGCTATTAGGCTTTGCAGTTAGTCTTGATAGTTTTACAGTTGGGTTAACATACGGAATGCGAAAGGTTAAAATACCGTTAAAATCGTTTTTTATCATCTTTTCTTGCACTTTCATCATTTTATTATTGGCTATGGGAATCGGTTCGATAATCGAATTGTTTATATCCTATGAAGCTGCAGAAAGAGTAGGCGGGATTATTTTAGTAGTTATTGGGATATGGGTTCTATATCAATTTTTCACGTCCGACAGTACTTCAAAATTAAGTAAAAAGGAAATAAAAGTTATTGAATTTGAAATGAAACGATTAGGACTAATGATAAAAATATTAAAAAAGCCGACAGAAGCAGATTTTGATCGTTCGGGAAGTATTAGTAGTATCGAAGCGTTGTTTTTAGGGCTAGCATTGTCATTAGATTCTTTCGGTGCTGGTATTGGCGCGGCGTTGATTGATTTACCTCCGATTTTATTTTCGATTGTTGTAACAGTTTCAAGTGTCATTTTTGTCATAGTAGGCATCAACATCGGTTTAATCTTTAGAAAGATGAATTGGGTTAAAAAACTTTCGTTTTTACCAGGTATTGCCCTTATATTAATCGGGTTGTTTAAAATGTAATAGAAGAAACTATATGTTTTAAAAAGTGCTGTTTTAGAAGCTAGTATTCAATCTTCTAGAGCAGCCTTTATTACTATGTAAAACATATTGTTCCTTTCTAAGTAGAGAAAATGTACTTCTATACTAGGCATTTATTCTATATTCCATTTGAAAATAATCTCACATATTTATCTTTCTCATACATATAATTTATTGTACGTTACAGAAAGATGGTTGCGATAAATGAAAGATAGATATAAAAGTAACTAGTCATTTTGAAAATAGTTAGGAATCAGAAAGTCATTTTTTTAAGGGAAATTTGAGTGAAAGGATAGCATCCTTCTGTCTTACTAGAAATCATAAAATGTTAACAGAATAGTTTCATTTGCCATGAGATAAAACGAAATACATGGATATGGGGGATATTTTTATGAATGCAACAGAATTTTACCGAGAACCTGTTCAAAAAGTAATGAATGAACTAGAAGTAAACCATCTAGGATTAACGGATTATGAAGTGCGAACAAGACAGAAACAATATGGATACAATGAAATTGAAGAGAGCGAACGAAAAAGTGCAATTCAAATTTTTCTAGAACAGTTTAAAGACTTTTTAGTCATTATTTTAATGGTTGCCGCTGTTATTTCTGTATTTTTAGGGGAAGTACAAAGTTCCATTGTCATTTTAGTTGTTGTCATTTTAAATGCTATACTTGGCACTGTTCAACAAATTAAAGCGGAAAAATCATTAGATAGTTTAAAAGAAATGGCAGCCCCTGTTGCAAAAGTACTTCGAAATGGACAAGTTACTGAAATCCCTTCAAAGGAGGTTGTCGTTGGGGATATTCTTGTTTTAGATGCCGGTGATTATATTAGTGCAGATGGTCGAATTATTGAAAGCCATAGTTTACAAATTAACGAAAGTTCTTTAACAGGCGAATCACTGCCAATCGAAAAAATGACACAAGTTATTAATGAAAGAGAAGTAGCACTTGGGGATAAAATAAATATGGTTTTCTCAGGTAGTTTTGTTACAAATGGCCGCGGTAAAGCAATTGTAACGTCAATTGGTATGAATACTGAAATTGGTAAGATAGCAAATTTACTAGATAGTGCTAAAGAAAAGAAAACACCCCTTCAAGTAAGTCTTGAACAATTTGGAAAGCGTCTTGCCATTGGAATTATTATCATCTGTTTAATTATTTTTGGCTTGGATATTTTACGTGGTCGCGAGCTTGTTGATTCATTTATGTTCGCAGTTTCCTTAGCAGTTGCGGCTATTCCGGAGGCATTAAGTTCGATTGTAACCATTGTGTTGGCATTTGGAACTCAAAAAATGGCAAAGGAAAATGCCATTGTCCGTAAACTCCATGCGGTTGAAAGTCTTGGTAGCATTTCAGTAATCTGTTCAGATAAAACGGGGACATTGACTCAAAATAAAATGACAGTCCAAAAGGTATTAATTAACGATGAAGTTATTCAACATGACCAATTACAAATTAGTAACGAACTTCATCATACATTTCTGCATATGGCTTTATTATGTAATAATTCCGTTACGTTTAGCGATCGGGAAATTGGAGATCCAACAGAAATAGCTCTAGTACATTTAGGAAATGAATATAACATCGATGAACTTCATATTCGCAAGCAGTTTGAACGTTTTGATGAAATACCTTTTGATTCGAACCGTAAGTTAATGAGTACTGTTAATCGAGTTGGCAACCGAACTATTATGATTACAAAGGGAGCTGTAGATGTACTGCTTCCCCGTTTGGTGAAAATTAGAACTTCTCAAGGAGTATCCAATATTACTTTCAAACAACTAGAAATTATTAAACAAATCAATAGTAATTTTTCTAACGAAGGGTTACGAGTACTCGCATTAGCTTATAAAGAAGTGAATTCAACTAAAATTGGCAAAAAAGACGAAAATGGATTAATTTTTATTGGTTTAGTCGCAATGATGGACCCGCCGCGAGAGGAATCAAAACAAGCTGTTGCAGATTGTATTAAAGCAGGAATCAAACCGGTGATGATTACGGGAGATCATAAAATAACGGCAGCTGCCATTGCAAAACAAATCGGCATTTTAAAAGACCCTTCTGAAGCAATTGAAGGTAAAGAAATTGAAAATTTATCAGATAAAGAATTAAGAGAACAAGTTGAAAACTACTCCGTTTACGCACGAGTATCACCGGAACATAAAATACGTATTGTTAAAGCTTGGCAGGAAAAAGGGAATGTCGTGGCAATGACTGGCGATGGTGTCAATGATGGTCCAGCATTAAAACAAGCTGATATCGGGGTAGCAATGGGAATAATGGGCACAGAAGTTGCCAAAGATGCCTCATCGATGATATTAAGCGATGACAATTTCTCAACGATTGTTAAAGCTATTTCCAACGGTCGTAGTCTTTACGAAAATATTAAAAATGCCATTAAGTTTTTATTGTCTGGAAATGCAGGAGCGATATTAGTAGTTTTATACGCAACACTTTTTGCATTACCTTCTCCATTTGCACCGGTACACTTATTATTTATTAACCTACTAACAGATAGTTTACCAGCGATCGCAATCGGTTTAGAACCCCATAGTAAGAAGGTGATGGAAGAAAAACCTCGAAAAATACATGAACCTTTATTAAATAAAAGCTTTGTTACTCAAATAGGATTAGAAGGATTACTTATTGCTGCTGTCACGATTATCGCTTTTCAAAGAGGGTTAGCAACAGGTGATACGATGGTTGCCAGCACGATGGCCTTTGCCACATTATGTTTATCAAGATTGTTCCATGGCTTTAACTGTCGTTCAAGAGAATCGCTATTTAAAATTGGCCTATTCTCGAATCTTTCGGTGTGGATTGCCTTTCTTATCGGGTTTGTACTATTGAATGTTGTGTTAATAGTAGGATTATTCGATGTAGCAATGCTAGACCAACTGCAATTGTTAACCATTTATGGGCTAGCAATTGTACCATTAATAATTATTCAGCTTCATAGATTATTCTTTAAAAAATAGAAACAAAGCTATTTAAAAGTGGATACGTTTATCATTTAAAAAGATGGTCGAATTGAACCATCTTTTTATTATTATTTATAATTAGATGAATGAAAAAGAACTCCATAATTGTTTGGGTTCCCTTGTTCCGATTTAAGTTTTTTCACCTATTAACTATACGCTTTATACTAATGGAAAGGCTGAACTTCCTCCAATGTTTTAAAAAGAATATCTCTTTCAGGAGTGTAAACAGCCACTTTTACGTTTGGTCCCCAATAGAAAAGTCTTTCTTGACATATCCCACAAGATGTTAGAATTTTAAATTCAGATTTTTCATTATCTCTTACTACACAAATAGAATGGGTAATTTGAGTATCAAGTTTATGAGCTTCTAATATAGCTCCTGTTTCAACCATAATTCTGTTGAAGCATTAATAATTTCAGGAGCGACACTTGTTAAGATTTTTCCGTCTGTTGTGTACATTGCCGCAGCTCCGCCCCAACCTAATGGGTATCTTTTCTCTATTAGTGCTACTGCTTCTTCATATAATCTTTTTTCTATATTCATGTTAACACCTCAAATAGCATCTAAATGTTATAAGTCTACTCATTTGGAAAATAATGATAGAACTAGTTTGCCAAAGGTGGTGTCCATTGAGAACGAATAGCTTTCAAATGACTGCAACACATTGGTACACAACATAATAATAGGAGAGAGCTCAAATCCGATTACTTCTTCAAGTCGAGTTACAACAATTTGCTCCTAATCAATAACTTACGAGTATCTGATTTTTTGACGTTTTCATGACTAGTCACAGACATCTTTTCTGAGTACTAAAAACAAATCTTGTTCATTTCAACAATACCTTCAAATTATCAATTTGAAAGAAAACTGTGAAATTATGGTTAACATTATCAATTTACCTTTCAATTACTTTATAATAATTGGAAGGGAGTGATATTTGAATGCTCGTTATAATGAAAAGAGAAGAGTTCGATTCTTTAGCCGATGAAGCTTTATTTCATGCTTGCTTTAAACCATTAATATTGGAGTATAAAAAAAGAATGGCTCAAGAAAATAGCACGATGGAAAAAGTACATTTTTATAAAGAACTAACGTCTGGGCAAAAAGCGTTGTTTGTTTTTCATATATATTATGATCATGCAATTGAATCTGTAATTGAGTTCTATTGGTGGAGTGCTTATTTTATAGCTCAACCAAAAATTTGGTCTGCAATTAAAACTGGACTACAGTTTTTTGGGGAAGGGACCATGTACCAACTTCTAGAAGAAACGGAATCGGTTCTTAAAAGATATAGCGGGCCTAGCAGTCTGGAAAAGTTTGTTGTTAATCGGGAGGACCTGAACAATAATAAGGAACTTTCGAAATCGATTCAACCTTTGTATTCCAAATTTAATGAAATAGCTAATCTTACGATAAAGAGAATAAGTGATTTTATTCGATTCAACCATGAATACTTCGTAAAAATTATGGACTAAAACTTTTCGTAAATCGGGCACCATATTGTCAAAACGGTGCTCGTTTTGTTTTTAGAAAATGATGGGGAATAACTGGTTATTAAACTGTTCCATAAAGCTTATAGAGAGGGGGAGAATAAGTATAAAATATTTATCACTTTACATACCCTCTGCGGGTATGTTATGATGAATGCAAGTTAGGAGGGTGAATAGATGGATAACTCAGTGAAAGCAGAAGCTTGTCATACTGATGATAATAGTACCTCTTGTCGAAAAAGTCATCATCCAGAACGTGTGAAAAAGGATTTGACAACTCGATTAAATCGTATAGAAGGTCAAATTCGAGGCATTAAAGGTATGATAGAAAAGGACGTATACTGTGATGATGTGATTACTCAACTTTCCGCCACACAATCTGCATTAAATAGTGTAGCAAAAATTCTTTTAGAAGGACATATAAAGGGTTGTGTAGTAGATCGGCTTTCAGAAGGTGATAATGAAGTAATCGACGAGTTAGTTGTAACGATACAAAAGTTAATGAAAAAATAAATTTTTTTAAACGAAACATACCCCTATGGTGTATTCAAAAGACATGAAAAGGAGAAGATACTATGAAAAATGTAACATTAAACGTGCAAGGTATGTCATGTGGACATTGTGTTAAAGCTATAGAGGGAAGCGTTGGTAAATTAGAAGGTGTTGACCAAGTAAGTGTGAACCTTGACGAAGCTTTAGTGGATGTTTCCTTTAATGAATCTCAAGTTTCATTAGAGCAAATTAAAGAAACAATTGAAGAACAAGGATATGATGTAGAGTAAGAGTGCTTTCGTAGCACTCTCTCATTTTCATTAAATTATACCCTATATAGGTATAAAGAGAGGTGTAAAAGTTATGAGTACTGAAGCAAGTAAAGTAAAAGAAGCGAATATCCAAATTACAGGTATGACTTGTGCAGCGTGTGCGACACGTATTGAAAAAGGGTTAAATAAAATGGAAGGTGTTGAACAAGCATCGGTCAATTTAGCTCTTGAGAAGTCATCCATTAAATATGATCCGACAAAATTGAGTGAAGCTGATTTTGAAAGGAAAATCGAATCACTTGGATACGGTGTTGTGAAACAAAAAGCGGAGTTTGAAATTACAGGAATGACTTGTGCAGCGTGTGCAACACGCATTGAAAAGGGACTAAATAAATTGGATGGCGTTGCAAGAGCAAATGTCAATTTAGCCCTTGAAAAAGCAACGATTGAATTTAATCCTTCAGAAGTAACTATTGCGGATATCGTTGCAAAGGTCGAAAAACTTGGTTATGGTGCACACCAAAAGCAAGATGAAAAGGAACAGATAGATCACCGTGAAAAGCATATTAAAGATCAACAACGTAAATTCGTCATTTCAGCGATTTTATCTTTACCATTATTATGGACGATGGTCGGTCACTTTTCCTTTACAGAGTTCTTATATGTACCTAATTTCTTAATGAATCCATGGGTTCAACTTATTTTAGCAACCCCCGTACAATTTATAATAGGTAAACAGTTTTATGTTGGTGCTTATAAAGCACTTCGTAATGGCAGCGCCAATATGGATGTACTCGTTGTTATGGGTACTTCAGCAGCTTATTTTTATAGTGTCTATCAAGCTATTATTACAGCAGGAGAACATCACGACCCACATCTATATTTTGAAACAAGCGCGGTATTAATTACATTAATATTGTTAGGGAAATTGTTTGAAGCAAAAGCAAAAGGTCGTTCATCGGAAGCGATTAAAAAATTAATGGGGCTTCAAGCGAAAACAGCCATCGTTATTCGTGATGGAATAGAAAAAGAAGTTCCGTTAGAAGAAGTTGTAATAGGTGATACAATTTTAGTGAAACCAGGTGAAAAAATTCCAGTTGATGGTGAAGTAGTAGAAGGAACAACAGCCGTTGATGAATCGATGTTAACAGGCGAAAGTTTACCAGTGGATAAAGCAGCAGGTGACCTATTATACGGCTCAACAATTAACAAAAATGGTTTTATTAAAATGACAGCAACAAAAGTTGGACGTGACACGGCTCTAGCACAAATTATTAAAGTTGTTGAAGATGCACAAGGGTCTAAAGCGCCAATCCAACGTTTAGCCGACAAAATTTCAGGAATTTTTGTACCAATCGTAGTGGGGATTGCTATCCTTACATTCCTAGTTTGGATGATTTGGGTTCAACCAGGTGAGTTTACACCAGCACTTGAAGTATTAATTGCAGTATTAGTTATTGCATGTCCATGTGCCCTTGGATTAGCAACACCAACTTCCATTATGGCAGGTTCAGGTCGGGCGGCAGAATTTGGTATTTTGTTTAAAGGTGGGGAGCATCTAGAACAAACACAAGGCATCGATACAGTAGTAGTCGATAAAACAGGTACTGTTACACATGGTAAACCGGTGTTAACAGATGTATTAGTAGCAAAAGGTCAAGACGAAGAAACATTTTTATCATTGATTGGTGCAGCTGAAAAACAATCGGAGCACCCATTAGCACAAGCGATCCTTCAAGGTATTCAAGAGAAAGAGATAGAACTTGGGAACATTCAGTTTTTTGAAGTGATTCCTGGTTTCGGTGTGCAAGCAACAGTCTCGGGTCAAGGAGTTGTTATTGGTACACGTAAACTTATGGAACAATACGGAATTAATGTTACGTCTGTTCTACCAGCAATGGAGGAATTGGAGAAGAACGGTAAGACAGCAATGCTAGCTGGTATTAATGGTCAGTACGCTGGCTTAGTTGCTGTCGCAGATACGATTAAAGAAACCTCTCGTGAAGCTGTACGTCGATTACAAGAAATGGGTATTAATGTCATCATGATGACAGGTGACAATGAACGAACTGCCCAAGCAATCGGTAAAGAAGTAGGTGTCGATGCAGTCATTGCCGAAGTGCTTCCTGAAGGTAAAGCAAATGAAGTGAAAAAACTTCAACAGCAGGGGAAAAAGGTGGCAATGGTTGGTGATGGTATTAATGACGCTCCGGCATTAGCTACAGCTAATATTGGGATGGCTATCGGTACAGGTACAGATGTGGCAATGGAAGCAGCAGATATTACACTTATTCGAGGGGACTTAAATAGTATTGCTGATGCAATTTTAATGAGTCGTAAAACGATGAAAAATATAAAGCAAAACTTATTCTGGGCTTTTGCTTATAATACGATTGGAATTCCAATTGCTGCAGCAGGATTTCTTGCCCCTTGGGTTGCTGGAGCGGCGATGGCGTTCAGTTCCGTGTCGGTAGTTTTAAATGCATTACGTTTACAAAGAGTGAAATTAAAAAAATAAAATGGGAAATAACACTTATTAATGCGTCTAGTGTCAGCAAAATTATATACCTTACCAATGTATGGTAGAAAAAGGAAGGAGGGGTTATGTGGAGGGCGAGAAAATCAAAATTGCTATTAATGGGGGAATCGGCTTCGGAGCAAAACTAAACGCCAAACAACTTGCAATGATTTCAAGTTATATGGACGAAAGCGAAGAAATAGAGTTAACTACTTTCCAGCAACTTTATATTGAAATACCTGAAAATAAAAAAGAAGAAATTATCGAAGAATTTCAACGTGTTGGGTTAGTTTGTTATCCGGTTGGCAACTTTGTAAAGAGCTTAAGAACTTGTAACTTTTGCAAGGGAGAAGAAGAAGAAGGAATGCCTGTAGCAAAAGAGTTAAATCGACGTATTGCTGGAATGGCTGTACCTTTTACTTTAAAAGTTGCCTATACGGGTTGTCCGATTGGTTGTGGCGAACCTATGTTAAGCGACATTGGTGTAATGAAAATAAGAAACCGTTACAATTTATATGTTGGAGGAAAAGCCAAAGGGAAAGACGCTGAGGTTGGTTCTTTACTTTTAGAAAATATAACACCCGACGAATTATATAAAGCAGTAGAAAAGATTATCGCTATTTATTCAGAGAAGGGAAAAAAACGGGAAACGTTTTATAAATTTTTAAAGCGAATAGGTAGAGATCAATTAATAAGTTAAAACAACTATCTATTGAAAATGGAATAAAACGAGTTGTATAAATGATTAAAAAAGTAGGGGGAAGTAGAATGGCAAATAAATTGATGATGGGTATCATTTCTTTAACAGCAGCATTAACACTTTCTGCATGTGCTGGAGATAATAATGAAGAATCTACTGAAAAGCATAATTCCCATGAAAATACAGAAACAACTGAAACAGAAAACCATGATATGGAAGGGATGGACCATTCCACAATGAATCATTCTAGTGATGGTGAAATTCCTGAAGGATTACAAGAAGCAACAACACCAACTTTTCCAATAGGAAGTAAAGCAATGATTAAAGCAGATCATATGGCTGGGATGGAAGGAGCTGAAGCAACGATAGTTGGTGCTTTTAATACTACGGTATATACAGTATCTTTCACTCCGACAAATGGTGGTGAGCCGGTAAATAATCATAAATGGGTCATTCATGAAGAGCTAGAAGGAGCTGGAGAATCTCCGTTAGAACCAGGTGTACAAGCAAAGATTAAAGCTAAGCATATGGAAGGGATGGACGGAGCTACAGCAACAATTGATTCCGCTGAACAAACGACTGTCTATATGGTCGATTACACTTCTACAACAGGTGAAGAAGTAAAGAACCATAAATGGGTAACAGAAAGCGAACTATCACCAATTTAATAATCGATTTGAAATGTACCTTGATCTATTTTTCAAGGTGCATTTTATCTTTTAAAAAATTAAATAGGGAAAACCATTAATTATACTTATTTCATATTCGTTCAAAATAGTTGAATCAGAGCAGGTAATTTAATAAATATATAGAAATTAAAATTAAACATAAATAGGAGGGGTTCATGTGTTAATTAAGCCAAAAAAATTGCAGCCGGGAGACAAAATTGCGACGGTTAGTCCTTCTTGGGGTGGCGCAGGTGAACCAGCACTAAGATGGCGATATGAACAAGGTGTTAAGAGGTTAGAGGAAGTTTTTAGATTAAAGGTTATACCAATGCCCAATAGTTTGAAGGGAGGAGACTATCTTTATAAACATCCGCAAGCTCGTGCTGAAGATTTAATGACGGCGTTTAAGGATAAAAGTATACGAGGTATCATTGCAAATATTGGTGGAGAAGATAGCATTCGTTTACTACCCTATATTGATTTTAATGTTATACGTGAAAACCCGAAAATTTTGATGGGTTACTCGGATGTGACCATCTCACATTTATTTTGTTACAAAGGGGGAATATCTTCTTTTTATGGTCCCGCAATCTTAACCGATTTTGCTGAAAATGTGGACATGGATCCTTATACGGTTGAGATGGTAAATCGAACTCTCTTCTCAAATGACGTTATTGGTGAAATTCAACCAGCGAACCATTGGACAAGTGAGCATTTAGAATGGATAGAAGAAAATAAAAACCGTCGCCGTACAACAAAGAAAAACTTAGGTTACGAAGTACTACAAGGATCAGGTGTAGCACGAGGACGTTTGATAGGTGGTTGTATTGAAGTTTTAGAGTTTGCAAAAGGAACAGAAATTTGGCCGGAGAAAAAGTATTGGGAAAATAGCATCCTTTTCTTTGAAACATCTGAAGAAAAACCGGAACCGCATCTTATAAAATATTGGTTGCGAAATTATGCTGCACAAGGTATTTTACAAAAAACAAACGGAATCATATTTGGAAAGCCGCAGGATGAGAAGTACTATGATGAATATAAGGAAGTCATTCAAATTGTCATGAAGGAAAATGATTTGGTAGATTTGCCTGTTCTTTATAATTTGAATTTCGGACATACTGAACCGAAATGTATTTTGCCATATGGTGCATTGGCAGAAATTAATTGTAATAAGAGGACTTTCACCATTTTAGAAAGTGGAGTGGAATGAAGTTAACTAAAAAAGAGAAATAAAGGTGATAAAATGAAATTCCGTTTATTAGGTGAAAGTACGAAAGTAGAAATCGATATCATTTCTAGGGAATATCCGAATAGTACGGATTACTGGGATGGAAATTGGGTTAATTCAAAAGTAAAGGTTGAAATTCCAGGTTATTATGTTGATTTTAATGCTAGTTTAAGAACAGATGATATTAGAGATTTTGTAAATGAATTGAAGTTGATGAAAAAGAATTTATCAGGAAAAGCAATATTGAAAAACTTAGATGGTTTTATACATTTTGAAGGTGAAATGAATAAATTAGGTCATATAAGTTGGTCTGGAGAGACATGCTATCCAGTAGGAAGTGGTGCGGTACTTACCTTCGAGTTTGTATCAGACCAATCATATTTAGAAAGCTTCATAAAAGAGTTAGAGGATATTAGTTATATGTTTCCGGTAATAGGTAAACAAAATTAGTTATATAACTAACTAGAGGGAGCAATTCTTTAATAAGAAGGTGATTTTCTATTAAAGATTAAGATAATGATATGTTGAAAATATAATTAGTAAATGTGGGGGATAGGAACAATATAAGAAAGTGTAAAGTGGTGTTAAAACTAGAGGTGAATATAAACAATGAAACGATTAATGTTATTTTTATTGGGACTGATATTATTTTTAACTTCTTTGCCAATTGGATCAAAAATGATAATGGAGCTTATACATAATCAAAGAATGGTTGGACTCTACACGATTACAAATGTAAGCAAAGGGTTTCCTCCTACGGATACGACTTTTTATTTCAACGATCATACTGTAGAAATAGAGGAAACGATAAAGGAAAGCAAAAGTTATATAGACCCCTATAAATTTAAAATTGGCATTGCAGATTTATCTGTAAAAGTAGATGGAAAGGTAATAGATACATTAAAAGAATATCCAATAAGGATAGAAGAAGAAGGGTTAAATCGATACTATGGTGAGCTTGCTTATTTAACTTTAGAAGATAAAAAGAAGGATAAAACTCAATTTATTGTGCTTTTGAAGAAAACAAGAGAATTGAAAAAAGAAATGCCGAATGGAGATATTGTTGGCTCGGTTTCAGATGAAAAATTAATGTACAGTCTCTATGCATTAGATGAAGGTGGGTCATTAAGCCATGATTCTTTTAGTTTTACAAAACGTAATGCGTTACAAACAGAACTACTAAATGCAGGGAATGTGGGTCCTCATACAGTTGGTTATTATACAGATGCTTGGGAAGGTATTCCTACGTTATTTTTCCCTTTCATATTTCCATTTTTAACTTTAATAGTCGGATTCATATTATTATTTTTCTTTTTTCCATATAGAAAAAAATATAAAAGTTTATGAACCGGATTTTAGTTTCTCTACTACAAAGTAAAATCCGTCTATAGAATACTATCAAGGTCCGATATCTTTTTATTTCTTAAAATCTCTTCTTCTATTGACATTTAGCAAATCCGTGCTAGAATGATATATGACTTTACCGCGTTGAAGCGTTGAAGTTTAAAGCGTGAAATTATATCATCTAGGAGTAAGCAAATGTTTTCTATTGAGGCAAAAACTAAACCGTCAGTATTCGAATCATTATTCATTTTAATAATCGTTATTTCAATCATTTCTATTTCGATAGGAAAGTTTGGTGCTACACCACATATCCCTATTCTATTATCTATTATTCTTCTCATTTTTTACGGTTTGCTAAAACGCGTGCCATTTAAAGTGTTGGAAGAAAGTATGAGATCTGGAGCCATTTCAGGAATAGGAGCTATTTATATTTTCCTTTTAATAGGTATACTAATTAGTAGCTGGATTTTAAGCGGTACAATACCAACGCTTATATATATAGGTTTTTCTCTCGTATCGGCAAGTTTCTTCTATGCGATTGTATTTATCATTACTGCGATTATTGGTACAGCAATTGGTAGTTCATTGACGACTGTAGCGACGATTGGGGTTGCTTTTGTAAGTATTGCAGGAGCCATTGATGCATCGCTTGTCTTGACGGCTGGCGCTATTGTATCTGGAGCGTTTTTTGGCGATAAAATGTCTCCATTGTCAGATACAACCAATTTAGCTGCAAGCATTGTCAATATTGATTTATTTGAACATATTAAAAATATGAGTTGGACAACGATTCCTGCGTTTTTCATTAGCGGTGTCCTATATGCAACTTTATCCCCTTCAGTAGAAGGAGTAGATAACACGACAATTGTGTTCTATAAGGCTAGTTTACAAGATGCAAATTTTGTGCATTGGTATGCCATTGTACCACTGCTCGTCTTGATTGTTTGCACATTCAAAAAAGTGCCGGCATTTTTAACCCTTATTGTTAGTTCCCTTGTAGCACTTTTCTTATCAATTTTTCATACTTCTTTATCAGTTAGTGATTACTGTGCAATTTTATTTAGCGGATATGTTTCTGAAACAGGGGTTGAAGTAATTGATTCACTCTTAACTCGTGGTGGTATCAGTAGTATGTTCTTTACAATTATGCTTGTGGTGCTAAGCCTCAGCATGGGTGGATTATTGTTTGCTTTAGGTATTATTCAAACATTGCTAAACAAAATTGAAAATTTATTAAAATCAGTTGGTGCATTGATTACAGGGACGGCCTTTACTGCAATTGGTATTAATATAGTAGTAGGAGAACAGTATTTATCCATTTTATTAACAGGGGAAGCCTTTAAGAAACAATATAGAGAACTAGGCTTACATCCGAAAAATTTAAGCCGGGTAATGGAAGATGCGGGTACAGTCGTTAATCCGCTTGTTCCTTGGAGTGTTTGTGGTTTATTTATTGCCTCAATGCTTAACGTTTCTGTGATCGACTATTTGCCTTATGCTTTCTTTTGCCTATTAAGCCCAGTTCTTACCATCATATTTGGATGGTTAAATCTGACAATATCAAAAAACGAAACAAATTAACATTCGTAGTACAAACCAAGGCCATGGTTTGTACTACTTTTTTATAGAAGAAGCGATGGAAAGCCGATTTGCAGCTAGGATTATTTAGAATTTATAATTTAAAAAGATCAACTTCACCCCTTATTTAAACAAACTAAAAGCCATTATTGACCGAGAGAATATATGCTCTAAAAACTATAACTAAACAGGGATTTACATAGAAAAGATTGGTGAAGTAGATGGTTTACATGGAGAATTTTAAGTAAGGTTTTATAAAGGCACTATTAGAAGTTTTAGAACCATAAATAATACGGTTATTCAACAATTTGGCGCTTTCCTTGAATAAGGAATGTGCTTTATTCAATTAAAGGGCCATATAATGAAGTAACTCATTATCAATGTACATGGATAACTATGTTAATTTATATATAGGGCTCTATAAATAAAATTTATTTTACCGCGCTGTAATTCGGGTATATGGTATATTATGGGTAAATTTAATAAGTTTGGAGGAATTATGAAAACTCTAGTTGGTTTTTTCCTGTTATTATTGAGTAGTTTTTTTATCGGGGGAATTACTATTCATAATTCTATAATAGGTAATAGCATATTTAAAATAATAGGTGTTATATGTTTAGTAGACTTTTGGAAAACACTTCCGAATAAAAATAATAATATGTATTAAAGCTAAACACTATTCAATTACGCTTTCCTTGAATAAGGAGAGCGTCTTTCTTTTGAGTTTGGTAATGGTGTTAACACAGTAGCTCTTATTAATTAGTGATTTTGAAAAGGGTAAAAAACGAAGCTGTTTAAAATGATGATCATAGGGTAAAAAATGTACGAGAGATTAGTTTGAGAAAGTTTGTAAAGTGTGAAGCTTTTTGAACTTTTTAATCTCTAGGTTTAAATATTTACAAGACAGGAGATGGTTATAATGAAAAACCAACATCTAACCGATCCACGTAAAAAATTTTATACAGAAAAATTCCCAGATCAAGAGCAGAACACTCCAGCGCTGCAGAGTAAAATGATTCCTAAACCTTACTGCGGAGAAGAATCATATAAAGGATACAATCGTCTGGAAGAGCGCAATGCTTTGATTACCGGTGGCGATTCCGGAATTGGACGTGCCGCCGCCATTGCCTATGCACGTGAAGGTGCAAATGTGGCCATCCAATTCTTCCCTGGTGAAGAAGAAGATGCGAACGAAGTCAAAGATTTAATTGAAAAAGCAGGCAGAAAAGCATTACTGTTGCCGTATGATTTGCGGGAAGATGGCACAGCGACAGAGATTGTTACAAAAACGGTGGAAGCTTTTGGCGGTTTGGATACGCTCGTATTGAATGCTGCGCAACAAATTGCACAGCCAACCTTAAAAGATTTAACACTCAAACAAGTGCATGATACTTTCAAAGTAAACATCATCAGCATGTTTGAGACCGTAAAAGCTGCTGAAGAGCATCTGGAACCAGGAAGTGCGATTATTACTACCACATCGGTTCAATCTTTCAATCCATCCGCCTCTTTAATGGACTATGCTGCTACACAAGGTGCAATCAGCAATTTTACGATAAATCTTTCCTCGTACTTTGCTTCTAAAGGGGTGCGTGTTAATGGGGTTGCACCAGGGCCAATTTGGACACCGTTGCAGTTGGATAACGGACAATTGGAAGGGAAAATTCCTGAGTTTGGCCAAAATACTCCTCTTGGTCGTGCGGGACAGCCGGTAGAGCTTGCGCCGGTATATGTTCTTCTAGCCTCTGATGAAGGGAGTTATATTACAGGTCAGATTTATGGGGTGACAGGTGGCGAGCCAATCAGCTTGTAATCTTATATGTAGTCAAATAAAAGCGTACCTCACTCGTAACAGATAATGGAAAAATGATAATAAGTTTACTACAGTTAGTGTTTTTTGTATCCTAATGTAGCGGGATCTTCAACAAGCGAGCGCGGTTCTGTAATAAGAATCAACGCTCGCTTTCATTATTGAATTCGTTAGCTAATTCTATTGTGGGGCAATCCCTATAAAGAAAATTGGAAGAGTGATATTAAAAGGACAGTACCTGATGATTTCAGCAACTTCTTGAAAAAATGCATTACCAAGGTAACTTCATAGAAGAGACTTAGTAATGCATTTTATAGGATTCTATTCAGCAAATAATCTTATGTTTTTAATATCTTTTTCTGAGAGCGACTGTTGTAAGATCCGATTAACCTCATTTAAAATGTCAACAATATGCTGTTGGCCACTCGGAGTTAGTACAACATAAACACTACGCTTATCCTCAACATAACATGCTCGTTCTACTGGATGAAGATCATGTTGTTCAAGTCTTGAAACCAAACGGGATAAAGCACTTTGGCTAAGACCAATCATATTCTGTAGCTGCAGTAACCGGAGTTTCTTTTCACGGCTTTCATTGATAAACATCATTAAATAAAACTCATTCAAACATAAATGGTATTTTTGTTGAAGAAAATAATCTAATGAGTGTGTAATTCTATTATGAAATTTTGAGAAATTTACCCAAGTATGGATTAATTGGTCAGGTTGATTCATAGCCATCGCCTTTCGAAAAATACTGTCCCAATTATATCATTCACTGTTATCGAATTCCTCTACTATATTGAGATGGTGGATTGACACTTCCTGTTATTTCTTTAATTGCATGTATACTCCAATATGGATCATTTAACATTCCTCTAGCAACGGCAATTAAATCGGCATCATGATTGGACAAGGTTGCCTCTGCTACTTGTGGATTATCTAACATGCCAACCGCTATTACTGGGATTCCTAGTTTCTCTTTGAAAGCTCGGGCAAATGGTACTTGATAACCAGGATAATTCCCAGGCTTTAACTTGCCAGGAACGCCTTCACCTCCAGAGGAGACGTGGAAAATATCTACACCAGCTTCTTTGAACTTCTCTGCAATACGAAGTGAATGTTCCAACCCATATCCTCCGTCGATATATTCAATAGCAGACATTCGTATAATTAGTGGCATATCCTCTGGCATGACCGATTTCACTGAGCGAATGATCTCTACACCGAATTTTGATAAATCCTTACCATATTCATCGTTCCGTTTATTAATACTAGGGGACATGAACTGATGGAGAAGATATCCATGTGCTCCATGAAGTTCGATTGTATCAAAGCCCACTTCAACTGCTCTTCTTGCAGCATTCCTAAACTGCTCAATTGTTTGTTCAATTTCCTGAATGGTTAAAGCACGTGGTTGTGTAAGTCCACCATATTTTGTTTCCTCAGGTAAAGCGTCACCTTGTATAGCAGATGGTGCAACAGGTTGGATTGCATCTTCGGCCTTTCTACCAGCATGACCTATTTGTATCCCAATTTTTGAACCATACTTATGAACCTCGGATACAATACGCTTATATGCAGGAATCTGTGCATCATCCCATAATCCTAAATCTTGATTCGTAATTCTTCCTTCAGGAGTTACACCCGTCATTTCCATAATAATTAACCCTGTACCGCCTATAGCTCTAGATACATAATGAACAAAATGCCAATCGTTCGGTATTCCATCTTCTTTATCTACAGAATATTGGCACATAGGTGCCATGACAATCCGATTTTTAAGTTGTAATCCTTTAAGTTTAAAAGGTGAATCAATTGTTTTCATTATTAGTATCCCTCCTAAAAAAATGTATGCACATGCATATATAATAGTCTAGAGCAATTATTAAATAATGCAATGATAATGGTGAATGCTTCTAATAATGTTCTAAACATTTTTACAAGAAATAATAAGAGACAAATATTGTTATTTCCAATTACAGCATGAGTAGTTTGTACAGAAGTATTTAATGTACCTATTATTCCGATACATATTCATACGTCTTGAGGTGTATGTGACTTAATAATTTTATCGTAGATTCTTTAGTAGAATCGTCTCTTTTTTCATTTATGGGTCAAATTGTGGAATAAGGAAGGTAATCTGATGGTATACCTCGAAATTTATAGTCATGCCAGATCAACTTTTAGTAAATGAAGATTTAGGCAAATGGATGAACGATTATCAGGATGAAATTGGGGGGGATGGAAAATGGATGTAAGGACACTTTTGTTACAGCAATGGGCAAGCTGCTTAGATAAAGAAGATTGGTTTCCACCGCTTGAAAAAGTACTAGAGAATATCACTTTTGAACAGGCAAAATGGAAAACATCTAATGGGGAAATGAATTCTATTTGGGAAATAGTTTGTCATTTACTTTTCTATGAAAAGAGATTCCTTATGCGATTTCTTGGTGAAACAGCGAATGAACCAAAGGCAGAAAATAATGATTCTACATTTCGATTACCAACTGAGACGTTAGAAAATTGGGAGAAAACAAAACAAGAATACTTTTATGTCCATCGCGAACTTGAAAAACTACTAGCAACATCAGAACTTGAAGATTTGTATAGACAGGTTCCAGGGGAAGATCATTCATTAGTAATTGAACTAAAGAGTTTAGCAATGCATAACGCATATCATATTGGGCAAATTGTATTTCTAAGCAAAATGCAAGGAGCTTGGGCAAAGAGACGCAGCTTTTAATCAACTTTATTAGCATTTCAGTTAATCCACTTTAGGGCACAATTCTTGAAAAAAGGAATTGTGCCTTTTTTAGTAATCGGACCATTAACACTCAATAAGAAAAAAATTATATTAGAGAGTAATGAAGTTAGTAGTCAAAAAATATTTATAATTTGACATTGCCGCTATCCCCGAACTTTAATATGAACGGTTTTGCATCAACATTAGGTGTTTTATCAGTGTTTATAGCTAATTTATATAAGAATTCCAATTATTTTTAAAATGAATTTACAGACTCCTTTATTAGGTGTTATTCTTACAGTGGGATGTGCAGGAGTTAAAGGTACAGATGTCGTGACAGCATCCTTACTACTTTCTATATTAGGATCTTCTCTTTCAACCATTCCAATCATTGCAGCTGTTTCTCAAATTAAGAGAAATACGACTGTTTTTAGTGATTTAGTGGGAACTCAATATTCTAGGGAGACTGAAATTAATTCTCTAAATAGAGATCAGCCCCATGGAGAAAACACAAATTAAGAAGTATATCTCTAACCCCTCTCTAGTTTGGGAAAATCATAGATTACTTGAGCCTGCTAACTTGCACTAGTAATTACAAGTATTTTATAATTTATTGAATGCAAGAAGAGAGAAAAATTTTTACAACAGGAAGGAAGTTAAAGCATGAGTAACGGAATTTTTAAAATACCAACACCTAAAAATGAGCCTGGTAATACATATGCACCGGGTACAAAAGAAAGAGAAACATTAAAAGCGGAATTAAAACGCCAATCCGAAATAGTAGTAGATATCCCTATTATTATTAACGGTCAAAATATTAAAACAGATATAGTTAAGAAAGTAGTTATGCCACATAATCACCAACATATTTTAGCAAACTACTCAGAAGCTGGTGAGAAAGAATTACGTGATGCTATTGAAGCTGCAATGGCTGCGAAAGAATCATGGGCAAATATGCCATGGGAACATCGTGCTGCTATTTTCTTAAAAGCTGCTGATTTAATTTCTGGTCCATACCGTGATGTAATGAATGCTGCAACAATGTTAGGACAATCTAAAACTGTAATTCAAGCTGAGATAGACTCTGCACAAGAATTAGCAGATTTCTTGCGCTTCGGGGTTGATTATGCAAACCAAGTATATCAAATTCAACCTGATAGTATGAAAAACGTTTGGAATCGTTTAGATTACCGTCCATTAGATGGTTTTGTATTAGCAATCTCTCCATTTAACTTCACTGCTATTGGTGGTAACTTGCCATCAGCTCCTGCAATGATGGGGAACGTAGTCGTTTGGAAACCTGCAACAACTTCATTACTAGCAAACTATTACTTCATGCGTATTTTAGAAGAAGCAGGATTACCAAAAGGCGTTATCAACTTTGTACCATCTCGTGGTTCACAAGTTTCGGAAATAGTATTAACAGATCCACGTATGTCTGGTTTCCACTTTACTGGTTCAACAAGTACTTTCCAAACAATTTGGAAAACAGTAGGGGAAAACATTGCAAATTATCAATCATACCCTCGTTTAGTTGGGGAAACTGGTGGTAAAGACTTTGTATTTGCACACGAAACTGCACAAGTTGACAAATTAGTAGCTAACCTTGTTCGTGGAGCATTTGAATACCAAGGTCAAAAATGTTCTGCGGCTTCACGTGCTTACATTCCACAAAGCTTATGGGAAGAAGTAAAGAAAGGTTTAGTTGAAGAAACTGCTAAATTGAAAGTCGGGGATGTACGAGACTTCCGTAATTTTATGGGAGCAGTCATCGATAAACCTGCGTTTGATTCAATAACAAGCTATATCGATTATGCGGCAGCTTCTGAAGAAGCAGAAATTATTGCTGGTGGTACTTATGATGATTCTGTTGGATATTTCATCCAACCGACAATTATTGTAACAACAAATCCAAATTTCAAAACAATGGTTGAAGAAATCTTTGGACCAGTGTTAACAATCTATGTATATGAAAATGATAAATTAGAAGAAACATTAAAAGCAGTTGATACAGCTTCTATGTACGCATTGACAGGTGCTATTTTTGCACAAGATCGCCAAGCAATTCTTCATTTAGAAAATCGTTTATCAGGCGCAGCTGGTAACTTCTATATCAATGACAAACCAACTGGTGCAATGATTAACCAACAACCATTTGGTGGTTCTCGTGGTTCTGGTACAAACGATAAAGCAGGTTCTGTATTTAACATGATTCGTTGGACAACTCCTCGTGTAATCAAAGAAAACTTTGCACCAACTACAGATATTGCTTATCCGTTCATGGATGAAGAATAATTAATAACATAGTAAAGAGGTTAAAGTGTTCACTTTAACCTCTTTTTTTACTATAGTTTTTTCCTTGATATATGAGAATTTCTATCTTTTTCGAACTGTTAGATGAGCACTATTATTCGAGACATTCTATGCATCCCATACCATTCAAACGAAACGAGGTTATTATGAAGCGCTTGCTATTAATTTAGTCTATCAATAGTTCGAACTAAGAAATATTTGAAAAACTTTTATAGCATACAGGGGATTAAATGATAAATGAAAAAGTTTCCTGAATTAGAATGAATATAATCAACCCTTTGTTATTGAGGGAGAATAGTTGAACAAGAATAAGGTTAAATTACTTAATAATAGAAATGTTATTAGGGAGATATATATATGAAGGAAAAACAATCATAATTGTTAAATCAAATAAGGTCAATGTTAGAAGAGGTAAACCAACTCCAATTAGAATACTGGAAATCATTTTCCTATTTTGATACATGGCAATTTTGGATAGTAGTTATAGCGTTAATTTTACCAATTATAATATTATTCTTTTCAATAGATAAAAGGAAAATGTTACTTTTAGGTTTTTTTGGACTTAATTATCATGTTTGGTTCGCATATGTAAATAAAATCGGTATTAATATGGGTCTATGGGAATATCCATATGAACTCCTTCCCTTTTTACCAAGTTTTGCTTTAGACGCTTCTTTAGTACCGGTAAGTTTTATGTTGTTATATCAATGGACATTGAACCGGCAAAAAAATATATACCTATATTCAGTTTTATTATCAGCCCTTTTTGCTTTCGTATTAAAACCAATTATGGTGAATTTCCACTTCTTCCATATGTTTAAGGGAGTAAATTATATTTATTTGTTCTTGTCCTATATAGCGTCATTCATTGTATCTAAATTGATCACAAACTTGTTTTTATGGCTACAAAAACAAGAAAATTGATAATTGTTCTTAAACAACAAGAGGCGTAATTTTTGTACTAGAAATTTTGTCATTTTTAGTCCTTAATTTTGGTGGTTATGGTGATGCTAATCTATTGTACAAAGGGAGGCTGTCTTGTTTCAGACAGCCTCTTTAATTTGTTTTGACTCCAAAGATTACTGACAAAATTGAACCTAATGAAATTCTCCATTTTATCATAAAATTATCTCTTCAAATCATGGAAGGTAGCTAGCGAGTAAACTGATTCCTTTTTCAATCTCTTCAATTGCTAATCCTCCCAAATCCTAATATGATATAGGAATTAGCTTCGGTGTTTGAATTAAGGCAAAACAACTTCGTCTCCTTTTTGGGAGTCCCCAAAATATTTTGTAAAAATGTTACATCTGAATAGAACCTGTGTTTATATTTAAGAATCGGCGCGTTTCTAAAATAAGAAATCCGTCTTTATTTTTGAAAAGGGTCGTTATAGAAAACTAAAATTGGATAATTATGTTAAAATGAAGTAGGGATTGTGAAGAAATAAAATATTCGATATGGACGCTTAGTAAGGGGGATGTAGTATGTTTATGTTTATCGTTAGATCAGTTATTTTATGGATTATGATTTCCACGATCATTAATGTATATTTGATGACATTTCCCATTCCTGTTTTACGGAAAAGAAATTATCCAGCTAACTTTCTTATTCAACAAAACAATCGAATTGATTTTCAAAATAATACCGAATGTGCAGCATTTTCAACAGCGTATCTGTTACGGCATTTTGGCATAGATGATAGCGGTGAAGCGTTGTATCCCCATTTTCCTAGTAAAACGAAGTCGGGTACTGTATACCCAAAGGGAATTCGGACGGTATTAAGAAAAAAAGGCTTTAAAACAAACTATTATAAAGGAAATATAAATACATTAAAGTACGAGGTTAGTAAAGGAGCTCCCGTCATTGTTTTTATTAAAGTACAGAAGAATCGTAATCATTTGCATTTTGTCCCTGTTGTAGGTTATGACGAGGAGTATTTTTACCTTTCAGAATCATTAAGGCATTTGGTAAATTGTGATGATGAAAACAAGAACTATAATCGAAAAGTTCCGATTAATGAATTTAAAAAACTATGGAATGTAAAGACGGTTTTTACGCTTTTTTATAGCAATACTTACATAACTGTAGACGCAGAGAAAATATTAATGACGTAACTAAAAAAAGGGAGGAAATGTCAAATGATAGCCTCTAAATCTGCAATTCTAATGGCTTTCATTCTTACTTTTAAACGTTCTTGGATGCTTAATTTTATAATATGGAGCGTGTATTTGGGAATAATTTTCACACCTCTATCCACTATTGCTGCTTCATTCATTTATAGAGACATAACCCAGGATGGATTTGCAGGAATTGGTTTTCTGTTATTATTCATACCTCTTGAAATCATTGCAATCCTTATGTTTGCTATCGGTTGTATAGGAGGGATTAGAGGAAAAAGAAAAAAATATATGATGTTTCATAATAATTAGAATAACAAGGTTTGAACTATTAGATAAAATTTGAAACTTTTTCCATTAATGATCGTATTTTTTTATAAAACGATTATTAATGAGGTGAAGCATGGACATCTTAACTTATTCAGGACAAATGATTTATGTTAAAACTACCAATCATGATATTTTGTTGCTAAAAGTAATGGGAAAAAATAATGAACAAAGTTATAAAGTAAAGGTTCTTGAAATGAACGGAGAGATTATGGATGAAGATATGGTTATCTATAATGAAGAAATCACAAGGATGTGTATTTTGCCCTCTGAGATTCAACAGGGTATTGAGTTAACGATAAATCATATACCAACTTTTAATTTTAATGAAAGTAAGAACATACCCTCTCATGTCGAGATTGGAGAAAGGTAAAAAATGATTAAAAGGATTTATTAAGATTGAACTAATCAGGGTAGAGTTAAATGAGTATGATCAATTTTTTCTTCCGTAACTAGCTAGTCGATTCCATAAAGGGGCGCGTTTCATGAATAAAAAAATACCTTATTCATGAAACGGGCCACAATACATAGAAGAGTATGAAGAAATGTACTTAAGCTAACAGGGCAGTTTAGTTGAACAAGCAGGAGCAAAAACTTGTATATAACATCATATTCAGTAATTGTGACAAGGGGGATTTTTGTGGATATGGTTGTAGAAGACGAACATTATTATAATAATAGGTATGTTGTAGTGAACGACATAGTAGAGTTTGAAAGAGTATATATGATTGATGAATATAAATTTAATAATAAAACATATGAAGCTTTATGGAAGGTATATGAATTATTGCCATCTTACATACGAAGTAAAACAACTCTTCCTTGCTGGTTTGGTGATGAGGAAAACGGAGACAGATACTTTATTTCAGCTTCAATGGAAATGTCAGGACTACAGTTTTGGGGTAAATTGCCTATTGGGGACTTTTTACTATGGGAAAATAAATTAAATGAATTAATAAAGAACTTTCCTTTTAAATATTAAAGGGTGCGTTTGTTGAGGCAGGACCATTTTTAATGGTCTTTTTATTTGTTTAATAAGAAATGACATTAGCATGTGAACATGCATACAGCATTTATAAACTAAAGTGTTAAATATTGAACCATTTTCTTGGCATCTTATATGTAACGCATTTCTTTAAATGAAATTAGTGCAATAAATTAGAAGAATACTTAAACAAGGTAAAACCGTATATTTAGAAGAATTAGTATTAAAAAGATAATTTTAGGAAGGTATAGTATGAAAAAAATTACTATGTTCTTATTAATTTTAGTACTTATAACTAATTCAACTGTGCATGCTTTAAGTTGGGCCTATCCGTTCGTAGTTTGGAGTGGAAATGTTTATAAAGTCACTGATGAAGAGGTAATTATTAGTCTAATTGACAAGCGTATAGGAGAGGTCAACACAAAGCCTAATGACATGGGGAACTACTTTGGTAATGCATCTAATTATTATCCAAAGGGAACGGAATACTTTGAAATAAGGGGTATATCTACTGATAACGCTATTGCTGTCAAAAATGAAAAAGGAAAATGCATAAAAGCTGTCTATGTTAATAAAGCTCCTTTTCATTGGATGAATTTATTTACAAATCCTTTCCCATTTCTTATTTTAATTTTAATACTATTATTTATTGGATTGAAAAAAAGAAGAAAAGTATTGAAAAATTTATAAAACTTTTCCTCTAATTCAAAATCATCCCCAAATAAAGTGAAATAACTCTTGTTTTCGTACAATACTCTTCCAATTGAAACACTTCTTTTTATATTTACAATAAAACGCCTGTAATTTGATGGGGTATGAAAATAAGCGATTTTAATAGGCATAAGATAATAGTGAAGGCTAACGCAAAGTACTAGACGATTAAAGAAATATTAACTAGACTAAGCTCAAACTGGATGTTTGGCACAGTCTTTTTTTATACAGCAGTATTGTACTTCATGAAGCATAAAGTTATTAGTGTAATACTAAGGTAGTACCAATAATATTGCTTCAAATGAGTTAATTCACAGTTTGAAGCATCATTAACAATTGATGGCGGTGAATTACGATCATAGGTTTACATTTGAGGATACTTTTATAAAAATTAACTAAATAAAAAAAGGATGTTAAAACGAAGTGAACTGAACCCCGAATAGTGGACACTTTAAAAAAAGTGGACCTATTCGGGGTTTTTCTATTTTCTTCAATGAACTACCCCGTTATACTTAACATACTATTTATGAACGGGAGAATTTTTATGAGTAAGATAATTTTTAATGAACATCAACGTAGACTATTAGAAACAAACCAAAATGTTGCATCAGTATCAGATCGCGCCATCCAATATACAGCCGAATTTAAAATAAAAGCGGTTAAGGAAAATCAATTAGGAAAAGGACCAGCTCAGATCTTCAATGAAGCTGGGTTTGATTTAGAAATTATTGGTCTAAAGAAAGCTCAAAGTTCCCTTGCACGCTGGCGTAAAACCTATCAAACACTTGGAGAATCAGGATTTTTAGAGGAACGACGAGGAAAAGCAAGTTCTGGTCGGCCAAAGGCTGAACACTTGTCAGCTGAAAAGAAATTAGAAAAAGCAGAAGCGCGTATTCGATTATTAGAGGCGGAGCTTACGCTCCTAAAAAAGCTCGAAGAAATGGAAAGGCAGGCGAAGAAGAAACGAATCTAAAGCCAAGCGAGAAATATCAGGCAATTAATGAAACGATTCGTCTGTATCAATTAAAAAATATGACTCGTTATCTTTGTAAAATAGCGAATGTTAGTCCAAGTGGCTATTATAAATGGCTTCAGAACAATGGAAAGCAAGTACTACGTGATGATGTATTTGATAAGCTAAAACTGAGCCACCATCGCAGTTGAAAAGTGAGCCACTTTTATATGAAAATAATCCTAACTTCATAGAGTTAGGAGCGTATAGAGGTGATTTCTTTGGAGAAGAAACAAAAAGTTTTATTAGCCTTTCATAAAGAAAATAAGAGTCAACGTCAAATTGCGAAGGAGCTTGGGATTTCTCGGAATACTGTAAAAAAGTATATCGAAGAGGATCTTGAAAAAAGAAAGCAAGATATTCGAGAACTACCTATTACAGATAACTATGTAACGCCTCCGTCGTATAAAAAGCGAAAAGGCAATAAACGTGCATTAACACCTACGGTGATGAAACGTATTCGAAAAATGTTAAAAGATAATGAATTTAAACGGCAACATCAGATGCACAAGCAACAACTAAAAATGATTGATATTCATGAAAAGTTATTAGATGAAGGTTTTGAAATTAGTTATACCACTGTTAGAAATTTTGTAAATAGTGAGGAGAAACGTCAAAAAGAAGTGTTTATTCGTCAAAAGGCAACTGCTGGTCATGAGATTGAATTTGACTGGGGTGAAGTAAAATTAATCATTGATCAAACGTTACGTTCTCTTTCGATGGCGGTCTTTACCCTACCATATAGTAATGATCGATTTGCCTATTTGTATGAATCAGAAACAATGGTTTGTGTACAAGATGCACATGTAAAGTGTATTAACTATTTAGGCTTTGTACCAGAGGTATTTACATACGATAATATGCGAACTGTTGTAAAAAACTTTATTGGAACTGAGCGTGAGATTACCGATGGTATGAAAAATCTATCGATGCATTATCATTTTAAAATACGACTATGTGAACCGAGAAAAGGAAATCAGAAGGGGCATGTGGAGCGGAGTGTAGAATACATCCGTCGGAAAGCATTTGCCCATCGAGATACGTTTACAAGTTTAGAAGAAGCTCAGGCCTATCTAACAGAAATCATCATGAGATTAAACTCTCGTAAACATTATAAGAAAAATCAAACCCACCATGAATTAATGCTAGAAGAACGTGCAGCTCGGCAAGTAAGTGCAGATATTATTCCATTTGATGCCTCTGAGTTGTTTGAATTTAGAGTGGACAAATATAGCACGATTACTTATAGACAAAATCGTTATTCTGTTCCAGAAGGACATGTAGGAGAATGGGTGAAAGTAAAAGCGAGTGCGGAAAAAATTCTTATTTTTAGTGATAATGCCTGTATCGCAACACATAAGCGAAGTTGGCAGATCCATCAGTGGATTATGGATATCTATCATTACTTACGTACATTTGAAAAGAAAAAAGGTGCATTGGCTCAAAGTGAATGTTTGAGTCAAGCACCAACAAAAATAAAAAAATTATACAAAGATTATTATATTGGAAATGAGCGAGATTTTCTAGAGTTACTTATCTATCTAAAAGAACATAACAATCTAGAAAAAATCATAGTGGCAGTTGAACAACTTGAGAAGAACCCTATGGTTCAAATATCAACAGATAAGATTATTTTCTTAGCTAATCAATGCGAACACATTCATAAAACTGTACATTCCAAAAATGAGGTCACCACCCAATCTCTCGAAAATCTTTCAGCCATTACGGCATTATTCGAAACTAAAAAGACAGGGGTGCTTCATTAATGGATAAGCGACAAGAAATGATTGAAATGTGTAAAGAACTTCGACTACCAAGCATTCGAGGATTTATACAAGATGATGATATGTGGAAACAATATCAGACAGCAGAAGATTTCTTATATCACGCACTGGTCCAAGAGATGCAAGATCGAGAAGTGCGAGCAAAAGCGAATCGGATTCGTTCAGCGAATTTTCCAGAAAAGAAACTATTAACTGAATTAGAGACTGAGAGATTACCGCAAAATGCGGCCTCTCGTCTCTCTCATTTAAAGAAATTAGATTTTATTCAAGAAAAACAAAACGTTTTATTAATCGGATCACCAGGTACAGGTAAAACACATATAGCAATTGGTTTAGGAATTGAAGCTTGTTTAGCAGGTTATAAGGTGTATTTTACAACGGTGTCATCCCTTGTAAATCAGTTAAAAGAAAGCCGTTCTGAAAGAACGTTACGTTCATTTGAATTGAGGTTTGAAAAGTATGATTTAGTGATTATCGATGAGCTAGGTTACATTTCTTTTGATAAAGAAGGCGCAGAATTATTATTTACTCATCTTTCCCTACGGGCAGGACGAGCGTCAACGATAGTTACAAGTAATTTATCATTTGATCGCTGGGAAGAAGTTTTTCATGATCCAGTTTTAACAGCTGCTTTAACAGACCGATTAACACATAGAGCCTATATGATAGACATGGTTGGACCATCTTATCGAATATTAGATACAAAAGAATGGCTAGAAAATAGTTCGGTTTAAGTGGATCAGTTTTTAATTAATAAATGGCTCAATTTTTACTTGCGAAATACATGATGAAGCAGACTATCAAGATTATTTATTATTGAAGGATATTTATGAAGCCTCAAATGGAAAAATAGGTTATCGTGGATTTTATATGACTTTAACAGAATTACTAGTAACCCCAATGAATCACAAGAAGATATTACGTTTAATGAGCAAATTCAATTTGTATTCAAAAGTGAGACGTGCCAATCCTTATCGTACATTAGCGAAGGCAACTGAAGTGCATCGCCAAGTACCTAATCATTTAAATCGCCAGTTTAAACAAGATGAGCCTGGTAAAGTATTCTTAACTGATATCACCTATCTACAATATGGAAGTGGACAAACTGCCTATTTATCATGTGTTAAAGATGTAGCTACAAGAGAGATTGTGGCATATGAATTATCTACGAGTCTAAAGATGGATATTGTCAGCCGTACATTAAAAAAGTTAGAAGAATTTATAAATGATAACCTACATCCAGAGGCGATGATACATTCCGATCAAGGCTTTCATTATACACACCCTGATTTCCAACAGCGTGTGAAAGAAATGGGTCTCCTTCAATCCATGTCACGACGAGGAAACTGTCTCGATAACGCACCGATGGAATCATTCTTCGGGCACTTTAAAGATGAAGTTGATTACAAAGAAGCTGAGAGCTTAAAAGATTTGAAATACATAGTAGAAAATTATATGGATTACTACAATACTGCAAGAAAACAATGGACATTAAAGAAGATGACTCCGGTAGCATACCGAAGCCATCTAATCGCCGCTTAAAATAGGTGGCGAACTCCCTTTTAATTAAACTGTCTACTTTATAGGGTTCAGTTCAAAGAATCGTTTTGTATCCTTTTTACGAAAAAGAAAAGTGTTTAATAACTAAGATGTTTCATTTTTAAATATCACTATAGAAATTTTCTTTATAAATGTCACATTCAATTTGAGCCCCCACATTATGAACGAATTCAATCACTTTACTATCAAAAATTAATCCAGGTGGAGTATCTCCCATATAAATAACAATAACTAACCGATTAGTTAAATTAAACTCAACTTTAAATTGATTAATAATATCAACGGAGTTTTGTAAGGGATCTACTATAGAACGTATTTGCTTTAAAGGTTCATCTGTAAGTTCTAGTTCGGAACCAAATTCCCAGGTTGTTTTAGACTTTATATGTTTATTTTTGCCGATGACAATTGTTTCACCTTTTCTAAAAGCATCTGTAGGAGTGATTCCCACTTTTTTAGTGAATTCCTCTAAGGGGAAATCGTCACCAGATATACTATAGTAGACGCTTATAGTAGTTTCCACTTCTTTCATTTTTTCACCTTCCTGTTATTTATAATAAAAGTAGTTGAAAAATATTATCTCATACTTTACATTTTTTGTAACAGTAGGAATGTTATGTAAAAATAAAATTACAAAAATAATGGATATAAAGATGCTCATGCTTATAAGAAGGGATAGATAAAGGGTGCTTATCCTGAAGCTTACTTTGATTTACATTATAGTAAAGTAAATCGTTACTTTTATCTTATAAGAAAACGTACTAATCTGGGTTTGAAAACTAATGATAAATTCTAATATTTTTGAGTGAAAAAGAGGTTGTCTACATAGGAAACTCTTAACTTTTTTCATAGTTGAGACTTAATTTTTAAAAAAAAGAAAAGTCTTCAACATCGGGCATTTGATAAAAGGATAAGCGCTTATTTTATGTCGAAGTCAGAATTATTGAGATAGAAACTTTAATAATATGGGGTAAAAGTTTGACAGAGACAATCGTTTAACAATCTGGCACATGTAATAAAATAATATTGTAAAATTATAGTTAGGTTAACATTGTTAACTAGTGATTTATTCAAAGTTTTCTTGAATATTCAGTAATAAAATACTATAAGGAGCCCTAAAATGAAAAAGAACATGAACTATTTAATCTTATTTGTAATGACCATCTTTATCGTTGGTTGTACTAACGGAGAAGGTTCATCCGTTGCAGATGTCGAAACAGACCAACAAGAAGAAACTACAGTTGAAACAAATAAAAAGAACGAAAAGGAAGAAACGATCCCTACGATTGTTGATGAAACAGTTGATGAGGAAACACCGGCCCAATCAAATGATGAACTGTTCTCAGGATACAAATTTATTGAAGTTGATGGAGGTGACTTGTCTGGATATCGAGAATCGAACGTCGTCGTTAACATAGGTTATGGGGACCGTGAATATTGGGCATTTACCAATGAATATGGGCAACTAGTACGTGTTATTGCTGACGAAATCATTTTACAAGATGATCGGAACGAACCTGTATTATCCTCTGGCAGATACTATCCTGATGAGGCAAAGGTTCCTGGCGTTGAACGTGACGATTTAGATGAAGGACATATCATTGCTGATTCTCTCGGCGGGGTATCGAACGCTTATAATATTACCCCACAAGATAGTACGCTCAACCGACATGGTGATCAAGCTTATATGGAGGATGCCATCCGTAGCGCAGGTGGAGCTACTAATTTTGAAGCAATTATTACATATCCAAATACGGAAACACAGATTCCTTCCCATTATCAGTATACTTATACGTTAATGGGTAATGAGATTGTTGATTCATTTGACAATGTGAACCCTGACGAAGTAAACGAATCACTTGGTTTAACAGGTAGTGAGCCTTCTGATTCAACTAGTTCAAACACAACCGGTGATATTTCTAGTATTGATACAAACGGTAATGGACAGGTAACGATTAAAGAAGCAAAAGCAGCAGGTTTTAGTATGCCAATAACAAGTGATCATTGGTTATACCAATATATGCAAGATAATGATAATGACGGTATGGTAGGTGAGTAAGTTCTTAAGTTCTTTGAGGCTAAAATGAATGAAAGAACAGTTTCCTAGTGGGATATCATCAATAAAATTTGTCTAGTTTCTTTCAATAACGATCTTCAACTATCTGGCGCATTTCTTTAAATAAGAATGCGTCTTTTTTCATTCATTAAGGGATTATAAACCAAATCATAAATCAGATTGACATTCTAAACGGGTAAAGTAGCTTGATTGGTTTGTCAAACATTTCATTAAAATTAACCTATCGCTGGAAGTATTAGTTATGAATGGGGTTGCTAGAAAAAACTGAATCTTCTTTAAAAGAAGGATCGTATAAATAATAAAAAGAAAAGGGGAAAGGGTTATGTTATTCATTATGATAGTCTTTTCGATACCTGTATATGGTTATGGTATTTGGAGTCTTTATGAACCAGAAGAAAGTTATTTCTTTTTAGATCGATGGAGATATAAAGAGGTTCCAGAATTATCGGATATACAGATTAAGTTAATTAGAATTGGAAGTGTAATGGATATGATTATATGGACTGCAATCATTATTGTTGTTGCAATTGATACTTTTACTCCTGACCCTCCATTACCATCTATTGATGTATTGAACTAAAAGTAATTCCAATTGAATGGGGGAGTTTCAGTACTTATTTTTGAAACGGGGAATCCATAATTTTTATTTTTAATTTAACTAAACTGGAAAACAAACGTTTTGAAATTATTTATACTCAAGGTAAGTTGGGATTTTTAAGTTTAATCGTGATAACTAAATCAGACCGGAGTTCTAACATGTTGAATTTTACTGCTGCCGAAAGTGGAATAACCGTTATGATTGATCAAGTAGGAAACCCATTCATTGGTAGATGAGAATTTTAAAAAATAATCGAGTATGAGTTAAAATATCCATTTGGAAAAGACTTATTCAATAATGGAGCGTAATTCTTGAATATAATCGTCCCTTTGTAATGGAAGAAGAATAGTTAAACAAGAATACGGTTAGATTACTTAATAATAGAGATATTATTAGGGAGATTTTTATATGAAGGAAAAGCAATCAGAATTGTTAAATCAAATAAGGGAAATGTTAGAAGAGTTAAACCAACTTCAATTAGAATATTGGAAATCATTTTCCTATTTTCATACATGGCAATTTTGGATAGTAGTTTTAGCATTAATTGTCCCAATTATAGTATTACTTTTTACAATAGATAAAAGGAAAACGTTACTTTTAGGTTTTTTTGGACTTAATTATCATGTTTGGTTCGCATATATTAATAAAATTGGTATTAGTATGGGGCTATGGGAATATCCATATGAACTCGTTCCCTTTTTACCAAGTTTTGCTCTAGATGCTTCCTTAGTACCGGTAAGTTTTATGTTGTTATATCAGTGGACATTGAACCGACAAAAAAACATATACCTATATTCAGTTTTATTATCAGCCTTTTTTGCTTTCGTATTAAAACCAATAATGGTCAATTTCCACTTTTTCCATATGTTTAAGGGTATAAATTATATTTATTTATTCCTGTCTTATATAGCGTTATTCATTGTATCTAAATTGATTACCAACTTATTTTTATGGTTACAAAAACAACAATCAATTAATGGTTCTTAAACAACGGCGCAATTCTTAAGAGGATTGTGCTGTTTTCATCAATAGGGCAGATAGTAGAACAGGAAAATTACTTCTATTTGGAGAATTTATATAGAAAAGGGGGATTTTTTATGGAATATGATATTTTGATGTATATAATGCTTTTTTTAGGTCAATTAATATGCGCTAGTTTAGCATTGGCCATTATTACTTCTGTCCTTTTGAAAAGCAGAAAAAAAGGAATTTTATTTTTAACACTCTACATATTACTAAATTTATACTCACTAACTATTGTATTTAAATTCTCAGCAATAATGGGGAGTGGTATGTTGATTATATATATTGGCTTAGGTGTATTAACATACTTTATTTTTAAAAAGAAACTTTCAAAAGGAACTGCCTTTTGATGATTCAACTATTGGGCTCTTGAATTGAATAGCAATTTTGAGCATCGGGCGCTTTCTTTCATAAGAAGGTGTCCTTTTTAGGTTCTGAGGATTATTTAAATTTAATTGAAAAAAGAGTCGATAAGGAATCTACTTAAACTAGATTTGAGTAACAAGAATTTTGAAACTTAATTTTAAAATGATTGTCTAATTTAAAGGGGGGATATTTTGAATAAAATTTTTTTTATTAGTGGTGTCATATGTACACTTTGTGCTTTAGTAGGGTGGAGTAGATTGAATGTGGTTGAGTCAGAGCAAAATGTTACTTCAGGTGATAAAGAAATAACCCAAGAAGTTAACTTGACTCACTGGGAGAAACCACCTTCACTTACAATTACTTTTGGAAAAAAAGAAATTAGAACAATCCAAGGTGGTTACAGTTGGAGTTATTTAGATTCGAAAACAGGACAAACGGTAGATATACAGGCAGATTTCATGCCATCAACAGAATTAGTTAACATAGAAGATGCTGTGAATGTTAGTCTTAATGAACCTATCATTCTAAACTTCGAAAAAGAACCACTAAATTACGAAATAAGGGTTTACGATAACATTGATAAGATGATTGCTACGTACTTTAACTTTAAGGATGTAGAGGAAAAAGGCAAAGCAAAATATGAAATACTAGCTACTTGGGAAGAAGGTACAGGTAGTTATGTGGTTGCATTAGACATTTAAGTGTGAGGTTAGTTTACAAGTTTTGTGCTTAATAATGAATTACGATCTCTAATATTCTGCAATTGGGTGCTATTGTTTGAATAAGAATATGCGCTCATTTTTATCAGTAAACAAGAAATCTTTGGATTTTAATGTTAAAATTTAGGTAATATTATAAAGGAGTGGTTCCAAATGATAGCCTCGTTATTCGCAGTTCTTATCATTTTTTTATAATGGCTTTCATTCTTACTTCTAAACGTTCTTGGATACATAATTTTATAATATGGAGCGTCTACTTAGCGATAATTTTCACACCTATATTTACTGTTGCTGGTTCAATCATTTATAGAGACATAACACATGAAGGATTTGTAGGAATTGGCCTTCTATTTTTATTCATACCTCTTGAAATAATTGCAATCCTTATGTTTATTATTGGCTGTATAGGAAGTATTACGAAGAGAAAAAACATTATATAATTTGTGAATCGTGTTAAATAAACTGGGCATTCTATTAGATCTCCTAATTTGAAACTTTTTTCCATTAAATATCGTACTTTTTTATAAGCGCCAATATAAAAACGAGGTGAAATATGGACATTGTAAATTATACAGGACAAATTATTTATGTTAAAACAACCGATGATGCTATTTTGTTGTTAAAGGTAATTGGGAATTCTATTAATCAACATAAAAGTTTTAAAGTAAAGGTTCTTGAGAAAAACGGAGAAATTATAGATGAAGATAGGGTTATCTATAGTGAAGAAATCACAAGGATATGTATTTTACCCTCCGAGATGCAACAAGGCATTGAATTAACATTAAGCCATGAACCAACTTTTACTTTTTTTGATAAGAAATTACCCTCTCATGCTGAGATTGGGGAAAGGTAAGAATACGATTTATTAATATCTTAGATAGATCAACGTTTTTTTGAAAAAATTAAATTTAACATTTAGGCGAAATTGAGAAGTAATAAACTTAAACAGTAAAAGGAAACTTTCTCTTGCAAAGTGCCGTATTAACATATAAGAAAATAAAGCGGAGCGAATTGGGGGTTGAGATATGAAAGGTAAAAGAAAAGGAAAAGGACAGATAATAATAATTGTTATGATGATTTTACTGATGGTAGCGTCCTTTGTCTCTATGTTTCAAGGTTATTACGTTGCTGCTTTTGTTTTCTTTGGGATTTTACTGGCAATCATGAGTTTCATAGGTAACCGGGCAGCAACTGATAATAAGGTATACCTATATACAAAAAATTATAAGAATAATAAAAGGTTGTAATTATACTTTTGAACATGCATTTTTATTGAGTGGAGTTCTTATCTAAAAAGTTGCAAAATTTGTAATACAAGTAGATTACTTGAAAACAACATGATAATGGATTTGAGTTAAAGGACTGACGATATAAAGAATGGATAAATCAGGCGCATTTTTTTATAAGAATGCGTCTTTCACATTTGACCAAAATTGTGGTGAATCTTAGTAAGGGTTAAATAAAAAGGATTTGAAAGTATTTTGATGGAATTTACTATTTAATCTATAGAGAATTGGAGGTATTGTAATGTTGAAACTGTTTCAATACAACTGGCAAGTCCGTGATGATTGGTTTAAATGGTGTGAGGATATACCTCAGGAAGAACTATTAAAGAAACGGATCGGCGGATTCGGAAGTATTCTACATACCCTATTTCACATTGTGGATGTGGAATATATGTGGATTTTAGGTTTGCGAGGTATACCAGTACCTGAGGAGCCCTTGTTTGAGGAATATGCTAGCCTACAAAAAGTGAAAAACCTTTCAACCCAGTACCACGAGCAAGTAAAACCATTTGTGACATCTTGGACAAATGAAATGGAATCTTATAAACTTTCAGAAGCCGATTTTAGTGTAGCACCCATTAGCTCTAGAGATGCACCAATCAGACGTCGAGTCATCGAATGTACACATGGAGAAATCATACGTCATGTCATTGTCCACGAAATTCATCATATTGGTCAGTTATCCATATGGGCACGTGAAATAGGAAAAGACCCAGTTTCCGCCAATCTGAGAGGAAGAGGTCTGTTCGATAATTAGAATGATCTCCACAATTTCAAATCGAAGGATTTTTTAGAAAATGTTATAGATAAATAAGATAGAAGTAAATAGGTGGATATAAATGGAACTAAAACAAATTATGGATAAACATTATAGCAGTCTTTCTTTAACACCAGATTTTTACCGTCAATGGAATATGGGAATACATCTTGAGTTAGGAAATGATATTTATCAGTTTGATGATAATAATCGTATTAACATCGACATGTTTCATGCGGTGTATAAACAAGTATCTGAGATTGTTCCTATACTTTTCAGCAAAACAGATGACGTCTTATTGGTAGTAAATGCATATCCAAAAGAAACAAACAAAGTAGTTTATCCTAATTTTTTCAAACGTTTTGTAAAGGAACAAAAATTAAAGTATTCTTTACGGTTACATGAATTCCAATCGCAATATGATGAAGATCATTTATTTGTTCAGCAAATGACATTGTACTGTAAAGTATCCGATTTAAAGCTAGAATACCTTTTGAAAACAATAATTCATGAGGATTTCCAATCTCTACAACCTCGATTAAGAAGAACTCATTGCGTTTTCGCGCCTGATGTTTTTTTAATAAATGTTCAAACGAAGTGTATTTTCCACCTTTATGATGATAGAGGATGTGAAATGATTAACGCTGATAAAAATATACACGAAAAACTACTAGAAACTTTTAGCGGTTGGGATTTGCATGCTAAACCATAACTTTTAATAAGCTCCAAAAAATCATCCTCTCCGAATAGGATGATTTTTTGGAGCTTATTGGAAATTTATGTTAAAATTGTGGAAATTCGGTTCTTTTATAAGCGGTATATTATATCTTGATCCAAATAGCATGTAAAAATATAGTATAAAGAAGGTGTTGAGATAATTTGTTTATCATTTGTATTTGATAAGCTAAAACTGAGCCACCATCGCAGTTGAAAAGTGAGCCACTTTTATATGAAAATAATCCTAACTTCATAGAGTTAGGAGCGTATAGAGGTGATTTCTTTGGAGAAGAAACAAAAAGTTTTATTAGCCTTTCATAAAGAAAATAAGAGTCAACGTCAAATTGCGAAGGAGCTTGGGATTTCTCGGAATACTGTAAAAAAGTATATCGAAGAGGATCTTGAAAAAAGAAAGCAAGATATTCGAGAACTACCTATTACAGATAACTATGTAACGCCTCCGTCGTATAAAAAGCGAAAAGGCAATAAACGTGCATTAACACCTACGGTGATGAAACGTATTCGAAAAATGTTAAAAGATAATGAATTTAAACGGCAACATCAGATGCACAAGCAACAACTAAAAATGATTGATATTCATGAAAAGTTATTAGATGAAGGTTTTGAAATTAGTTATACCACTGTTAGAAATTTTGTAAATAGTGAGGAGAAACGTCAAAAAGAAGTGTTTATTCGTCAAAAGGCAACTGCTGGTCATGAGATTGAATTTGACTGGGGTGAAGTAAAATTAATCATTGATCAAACGTTACGTTCTCTTTCGATGGCGGTCTTTACCCTACCATATAGTAATGATCGATTTGCCTATTTGTATGAATCAGAAACAATGGTTTGTGTACAAGATGCACATGTAAAGTGTATTAACTATTTAGGCTTTGTACCAGAGGTATTTACATACGATAATATGCGAACTGTTGTAAAAAACTTTATTGGAACTGAGCGTGAGATTACCGATGGTATGAAAAATCTATCGATGCATTATCATTTTAAAATACGACTATGTGAACCGAGAAAAGGAAATCAGAAGGGGCATGTGGAGCGGAGTGTAGAATACATCCGTCGGAAAGCATTTGCCCATCGAGATACGTTTACAAGTTTAGAAGAAGCTCAGGCCTATCTAACAGAAATCATCATGAGATTAAACTCTCGTAAACATTATAAGAAAAATCAAACCCACCATGAATTAATGCTAGAAGAACGTGCAGCTCGGCAAGTAAGTGCAGATATTATTCCATTTGATGCCTCTGAGTTGTTTGAATTTAGAGTGGACAAATATAGCACGATTACTTATAGACAAAATCGTTATTCTGTTCCAGAAGGACATGTAGGAGAATGGGTGAAAGTAAAAGCGAGTGCGGAAAAAATTCTTATTTTTAGTGATAATGCCTGTATCGCAACACATAAGCGAAGTTGGCAGATCCATCAGTGGATTATGGATATCTATCATTACTTACGTACATTTGAAAAGAAAAAAGGTGCATTGGCTCAAAGTGAATGTTTGAGTCAAGCACCAACAAAAATAAAAAAATTATACAAAGATTATTATATTGGAAATGAGCGAGATTTTCTAGAGTTACTTATCTATCTAAAAGAACATAACAATCTAGAAAAAATCATAGTGGCAGTTGAACAACTTGAGAAGAACCCTATGGTTCAAATATCAACAGATAAGATTATTTTCTTAGCTAATCAATGCGAACACATTCATAAAACTGTACATTCCAAAAATGAGGTCACCACCCAATCTCTCGAAAATCTTTCAGCCATTACGGCATTATTCGAAACTAAAAAGACAGGGGTGCTTCATTAATGGATAAGCGACAAGAAATGATTGAAATGTGTAAAGAACTTCGACTACCAAGCATTCGAGGATTTATACAAGATGATGATATGTGGAAACAATATCAGACAGCAGAAGATTTCTTATATCACGCACTGGTCCAAGAGATGCAAGATCGAGAAGTGCGAGCAAAAGCGAATCGGATTCGTTCAGCGAATTTTCCAGAAAAGAAACTATTAACTGAATTAGAGACTGAGAGATTACCGCAAAATGCGGCCTCTCGTCTCTCTCATTTAAAGAAATTAGATTTTATTCAAGAAAAACAAAACGTTTTATTAATCGGATCACCAGGTACAGGTAAAACACATATAGCAATTGGTTTAGGAATTGAAGCTTGTTTAGCAGGTTATAAGGTGTATTTTACAACGGTGTCATCCCTTGTAAATCAGTTAAAAGAAAGCCGTTCTGAAAGAACGTTACGTTCATTTGAATTGAGGTTTGAAAAGTATGATTTAGTGATTATCGATGAGCTAGGTTACATTTCTTTTGATAAAGAAGGCGCAGAATTATTATTTACTCATCTTTCCCTACGGGCAGGACGAGCGTCAACGATAGTTACAAGTAATTTATCATTTGATCGCTGGGAAGAAGTTTTTCATGATCCAGTTTTAACAGCTGCTTTAACAGACCGATTAACACATAGAGCCTATATGATAGACATGGTTGGACCATCTTATCGAATATTAGATACAAAAGAATGGCTAGAAAATAGTTCGGTTTAAGTGGATCAGTTTTTAATTAATAAATGGCTCAATTTTTACTTGCGAAATACAATCATTAAAGAGGATTTTAGGACATTTATTAAAAAGTATCCCATAACAGTACTAATAGTTGGAGTTTGTTCTCTTTTAACTATTCTTATTACAATGATGGGGGGCTATACAGAAAAAAATGTAGTGCTTTTAGGAGCATACGATAGAGATTTAATCCATAACGGACAATTTTGGCGGCTTCTTACATGTTCAGTTGGTCATATGAGTTATCCGCATTTTTTTCTTAATATTGTTTCTATTATACTGTTTTCATGGCCGCTTGAACGAACTTTAGGCAAAGTGAAATTCGTACTATGTTATCTATTTACGAGTATATTTACCACCATCTTCATACATTTTTTCTCTAATATTGATTATGTTGCAGGCTCTTCTGGATTCGGTTATGGCTTATTGGGTATGTACATTTATTTATCTCTAAAGTTTAGAAATCAATTTTATAAGAGGGATAGGCAGTTTATCTTTATGTTCGTAGCCATTGGTTTTATGATGACCTTATTAATACCATCCGTAAGTTTTTCAGGTCATCTTGGCGGATTCATTGGGGGGATCATTTTCGCTGCTTTAGTGTTTAAAAAGGAACAGCAAGTATTATTTTCTACATAACTGTAGTCTCACAGTTGTAATGAGAACGAGACATTAGAAATGTATTAAAACAAACGGGCGCTTTCTCTTACAAAGTGATACCCGAATAGTAGATACTTAAAAAAGTACCTATTCGGGTGTTGTTTAATTCGAATTCACTTAAATTATTTTAATTAAGATAGTTTCCATGCGGGTATTAAAGAGTGGAAATTAAAAAAGAAGCTCATAATAACATGTAATATTGAATAAATAGCTAACGTTAACAAATATGTCTTTAACCATGTTTTCACAGATTCTCTCAAGAATACAAAAAGCAATATCATTCCAACTGGGAAAGGTACTAAGATAATAAGCCACATAGGTGCCTTTAAGGCTTCAGTAATTGCACCTAATGATACTACCGAGGTACCAATAATAAAAGCATGAAAAACTGATAATCTATTCTTAAGTAATAAGCTACCGATTAAGTAAGATAAAGAAGTCAATACTATTGCTAAAACAAAGTCTAAATAATATTCCACTGGTACACTCCTTTTTAAATAGTGATTTTTGTCTGAATATTTTTTATTCTACCATTATTAAGAAATAGAAAAGTAAATTTTTTGTAAATATTTAACATCAAATAATGATGACAATTATTTGGAAATATATGTTAAAGTTTAAGCCGATTGAGTAGCCATTCCAATTGAAGAGTGGGGGAGAAATGTGAGAAATTGTCTCTCTATTTCTATCATTCTCATAGTATTTTTAGTATTAACTGGATGTAATCATAATTCCGTAGATAAAATTAAAGTGGATTCTTTCGATATTAGTTTGGGGCAGAGTTTATACAGTGGAGATAAAAAAGTAGAGAATGAAACTGTTCAGTCATTAGTTGATGCATACAATAGCATAGAATATATTGGACAAACCAACGAACAAATTAATTTTAGAAAAGCAATAACTATCACATTTGTTCTTAATGATCAGATATCAGGAACTTTAGTGATTGATGATAAGGGGATTTTTCACCTAAATGATAGTGTTGGAAATTATCAAATTGATCCAAATAATGAGATATATGAATTAGCTATGCAAGTATATAACGATTTGAAGCAAGAATACTCGAATTTTTAAGTACCAATTCATTTGTATTGTTGTTATTAATAATTAGATTAATATTTTTTCTAAATCTTCAAAAATTTATTTGACATTTTTTTTTGAAGCGCTTACTATGAAAATAGTTATTAGACATTAGAAAATTAGTTATTAGACGTTATTTAGAAAAATGAAAAGAGTTGTTCATATGGCACTAAGTAAAGATCGCCGTATTGGGAAACACGCCATCTTACTTTTGCTCTCTGAAGATTCAAGTGAACATGTGGCAATGCTCGAGCAGTTGAATTGGAAGAGTTGTACGGGAAAAGTTGGAGCAATGGATACGCATAAAGTCGTTGCTGCAATTGAAACAGCGGCAAAGAAAAATGGAGTGATTAATCCGGACCTTTATCGGGAATCACACGCATTATATCATGCGATAATTGAAGCGTTAAATGGGATAACGAGAGGTCAAGTACAGATAGGATCTGTCCTTAGAACAGTTGGTTTATCATTTGCTGTTTTACGTGGAAACCCATATGAAAATGAGCAAGAGGGAGAATGGGTTGCCGTTTCTTTATATGGAACAATTGGAGCGCCGGTTAAAGGCTCCGAACATGAAACAATTGGTTTAGGCATTAATCACATATAATTTGCCCATAGTATTTAGTTAATAGGGGGCTATATCAAGAAATCATTTTTAGTGATTTCTTTGATATAGTCCCCTTTTCTATTGTTACAACAGTGATCGAAGGGAGAAAAATAAATGGTTACATTAAATGGTCAAACACTTACTTTTTCTGAGGTACGAAAGGTTTTATTTGAAGGAGAAAAAGTGGTTTATTCGGAAGAGAGCATGAGAAAGGTTCAGGAGAGTCGTAAAGCGGTTGAAAAAATCGTTTCTGAAGAGCGGGTTGTTTACGGTATTACAACAGGTTTTGGGAAATTCAGTGATGTACTGATAGATAAAAAGGATGTTGAAGCGCTACAGCTCAATTTAATTCGTTCCCACGCTTGCGGGGTAGGAGAACCGTTTCCAGAGGTTGTATCGCGTGCGATGATTCTCCTTCGAGCAAATGCATTATTAAAAGGTTTTTCAGGTGTACGACCTGTTGTCATTGAAAGATTGCTAGAGTTATTAAACGCTGGAATTCATCCAGTAATACCTCAGCAAGGATCATTAGGTGCTAGTGGTGATTTAGCGCCGCTTTCACATTTGGCCTTAGTGTTAATCGGTGAAGGAGAAGTCTTTTATAAAGGCGAGAGAATATCTGCAATCGAGGCATTAAAGAAAGAAACTATTTTGCCGATCACTTTAACGGCTAAAGAAGGTTTAGCACTTATTAATGGTACTCAAGCAATGACTGCAATGGGAGTTGTTGCATACTTGGAAGCAGAAAAACTAGCTTATCAATCGGAACTTATTGCATCCATTACAATCGAAGGCTTACGGGGAATTATTGATGCCTTTGATGAAGATATTCATTTAGCACGTGGCTATAGAGAGCAAGTAGAGGTGGCAGAGCGCATTCGTGGTTATTTATCAAATAGCTCTTTAATAACAAAGCAGGGAGAACTTCGTGTTCAGGATGCATATTCAATCCGTTGTATTCCTCAAGTACATGGGGCTACATGGCAAACATTAAACTATGTGAAAGAAAAATTAGAAATAGAAATGAATGCTGCAACGGATAATCCATTAATTTTTGATAACGGAGAAAAAGTGTTATCAGGAGGTAATTTCCACGGTCAGCCAATTGCATTTGCGATGGATTTTTTAGCAATTGCCATCGCGGAACTTGCGAATATTTCAGAACGCCGAATCGAACGACTGGTAAATCCTCAATTAAATGATTTACCGCCGTTTTTAAGTCCTGAACCAGGATTACAATCAGGTGCAATGATTATGCAGTATGTCGCAGCCTCCCTTGTCTCTGAAAATAAAACATTGGCACACCCAGCAAGTGTTGATTCAATTCCTTCATCAGCAAATCAAGAGGATCATGTAAGTATGGGGACAATTGGAGCACGCCATGCCTATCAAGTCATTACAAATACTCGTCGCGTGTTAGCAATTGAAGCTATTTGCGGTTTACAGGCTGCAGAAATTCGTGGGAAAGATCAGATGGCTTCTGCTACCCGAGAAGTGTTAGAGAATGCTAGAAAAATTGTTCCGTATATTAATGCAGACCGAGTATTTTCGAAAGATATTGAAGGAATGAATGACTGGTTAAAAAATGGTTCCTTTCAATTTAAGAGAAGTAAAGCATTGATTTAGATAGATTAAGTTCAGGATGGGTTATTAAGATCACAATTAATAGGAGGGAAATACTATGAGCGAGACAACAAACAGAATTACACGTTTTAGAGGTGAAAAATTAAATACGAAAGGTTGGCAACAAGAAGCAGTACTTCGTATGTTAATGAATAATTTAGATCCAGATGTGGCAGAAAGACCGGAAGATTTAGTTGTATATGGAGGAATCGGAAAAGCCGCGCGAAATTGGGAGTCTTTTGATGCGATTGTGAAATCAATCAAAGTTCTTGAGAATAATGAAACGTTGCTTATACAATCTGGCAAACCAGTGGCAATCTTTAAAACCCATACGGATGCACCGCGTGTTCTCCTGGCAAATTCTAATATTGTACCTGCTTATGCAAATTGGGAAACGTTCCATGCGCTAGATCAAAAAGGATTGATGATGTATGGACAAATGACGGCAGGTAGCTGGATTTATATCGGATCGCAAGGAATCGTCCAAGGAACGTATGAAACATTTGCGGAGCTAGCGAAGCAACATTTCAATAATACACTTAAAGGTACTATTACAGTTACTGCAGGTTTAGGCGGAATGGGGGGTGCACAGCCGCTAGCTGTAACAATGAATGGTGGTGTATGTATAGCGATTGAAGTAGATGAAACAAGAATTGACAGACGAATTGAAACTCGCTACACAGATGTTAAAGCGTATAACTTAGAAGAAGCGATTCAGTTGGCTGAACAAGCAAAAAAAGAGGGGAAACCATTATCAATCGGTTTATTAGGTAACGCTTCAGAAATTTTACCTGAGATGATTGCGAGAAACTTTATCCCTGATGCATTAACAGATCAAACTTCCGCCCATGATCCGCTAAATGGTTATGTTCCATCAGGAATGACCCTTGATGAAGCGGCTGCTTTACGAAGCTCGAACCCAGAACAATATATAAAACTATCGAAAGCATCGATGGCAACCCATGTAAAAGCGATGCTTGAAATGATGGAAAAGGGAGCAATTACCTTTGACTACGGAAACAATATTCGTCAAGTTGCGAAAGATGAAGGGGTAGAGAATGCATTTGATTTCCCTGGATTTGTTCCAGCCTATATTCGACCACAATTTTGTGAAGGAAAAGGACCGTTCCGCTGGGTAGCATTGTCAGGAGATCCGGAAGATATTTATAAAACAGATGAAGCTATTTTACGTGAGTTTAGTGATAACAAGCATTTATGTAACTGGATTCGTATGGCACAAGAAAAAATACAGTTCCAAGGCCTGCCTTCACGAATTTGTTGGTTAGGATATGGCGAACGTGCCCGTTTTGGAAAAATTATTAACGACATGGTTGCCAGCGGTGAGCTAAAAGCACCTGTTGTGATCGGTCGTGACCATTTAGATTCTGGCTCTGTTGCGTCACCAAATCGTGAAACAGAAGCGATGAAAGACGGTTCGGATGTTGTAGCAGATTGGCCAATTTTAAATGCAATGTTAAACGCAGTTGGCGGAGCTACTTGGGTTTCCGTCCATCACGGTGGTGGTGTAGGAATGGGATACTCTTTACATGCGGGAGTTGTAATTGTAGCAGATGGAACGAAAGAGGCAGAGGCACGCATTGAACGAGTATTAACAACAGACCCGGGTATGGGTGTCGTACGTCATGCGGATGCTGGATATGAACTTGCAAAGAAAACAGCCCGTGAGAATGGTATTAAGATGCCGATGCTTGATAAAGGGGACGATCAGTAATGACACGACCTATTTGGATTAAGCATGCAGCACAATTAGCGACACTTGCTTCTGATGAAAAGGGACCGCGCACGAAAGAAGCGATGTCTGACTTAGGTTTAATCGAAGACGGTAGCTTGTGGATTGAGGATGGAATCATTCAAGCTGTGGGGTCAACGAAAGAACTTGAAAAACATTATTCGGAAAGAATTCATGAAGCAGAAATTGTTGATGCCACGAACCATTTAGTCACTCCTGGATTAGTGGACCCCCATACCCATGTTGTTTATGGGGGAAGTCGTGAACATGAATTTGAAATGCGTCTTCAAGGTGCAACGTATATGGATATTATGAACGCTGGTGGAGGAATCCACGCAACAACCCGTATGACAAGAGAAGCGTCAGAAGAGGAACTAATTGAACAAACAACATGTCGTCTCGACTCCTTTTTAGCCCATGGTGTAACAACAGTTGAAGGGAAAAGCGGTTACGGGATGAATTTAGAAACAGAGCTTAAACAATTGCGAGTAATGAAAAGGCTTCAGGAGCAGCATGTTATTGATATCGTTCCTACTTTTATGGGTGCTCATGCGGTACCGCCTGAATATAAAGGGAGGGAAGATGAATTTGTCGATTATTTGATCCATGACATGTTGCCTGTCGTTGCGGAGCAAAAGCTGGCCGAATTTAATGATGTGTTTTGTGAAAAAGGTGTTTATATACCAGAACAATCAGAGCGGATTTTAGAAGCAGGAAAACGGTATGGTTTAATTCCGAAAATCCATGCAGATGAAATCGAGCCTTATGGAGGAGCAGAATTAGCTGCAAAAATAGGGGCTATTTCAGCAGAGCATTTGTTAAAAGCATCAGAAGAAGGGATAAAAGCGATGGCGAAGTCTGGAACTATCGCTTGTCTACTTCCAGCGACAGCTTTGTATTTACGTGAAGAGGCAGCTTTAGGAAGAAAAATGATTGACGAAGGAGTGGCAGTGGCGATTTCTACTGACTGCAATCCAGGGTCGTCACCAACAACCTCAATGCCACTTGTTATGAATTTGGCTTGTATTTCTATGCGTCTTACACCTGCCGAAGCGTTAACAGCAGCAACTTATAATGCAGCTTGTGCAATCAACAGGCAAGAACAAGTTGGATCCCTTGAGGTTGGAAAGCAAGCAGATATCGTGTTATGGAAAACGAAAAGTTATCAGGAACTTCAATATTTATTTGGTGTAAACCATGTGAAGTCTGTATGGAAAAAAGGTGTGAAGGTGGTTTAAGATGAGCAAGCATTGGCTTCAAGAACCTGAATGGTCATGGAATCACCCAGTGGAAAATCAACCAACGTTTGTACATCACTGGGTTCAGCAGCTTAAAAACATAAAACAAACACCCGATATGATTCTCTACGGTGCACCTATTTCGAGATCTTCCATTAGTGTATCTGGGGCTTCATTATACCCGTCAGAGTTTCGCCGGGCATGGAAAGGATTTGCCACATACAATTTGGACGAAAATGTGGATTTAACTGATTACCTGATTGCAGATGCTGGAGATGTAGCAATGCATATGACTGATATACCTTTGTCTCATCAACGGATTCAGGATGCCACTACTTACTTAGCAAAACATTATTCAAGTACAACAACATGTATGATTGGTGGTGATCATTCAACAACGGCATGTGCGGTTCGTGGGCTTAAGGAAGCTTTTTTAAATGAAACAATTGGAATTTTACAGCTTGATACCCATTTAGATGTAAGGGATCCGAAAGAATTGGGACCAGCAAACGGAACGCCAATTAGGCAATTAATAGATGGAAATGTTGTTAAAGGAGAAAATATCATTAACATTGGTTTACATGGCTATTTCAATGCAAAGCCATTGATTGATTATGCAAACTTACACAATATTCAAATGGTGACATTAAACCAAGCTCGCAAACGAGGGCTAATCAATATACTTCAAGAAGCCCTCGAGCAATTATCAGTGAAAGTAGATCGAATTTACGTAACAGTTGATATGGACGTACTAGATATATCAGTTGCTCCAGGTGTACCAGCCTCCACTCCAGGAGGTATGACATCTGTTGAACTGTTTGATAGTTTACTTGAAATCGGAAAACATCCTTCTGTTCAACATGTTGATTTTGTTTGTTTAGATCCTAGCAAAGATTCAGTAGTTGCTGAAACAGTTAAGACCGGTGTTTATGCATGGTTACAATTTGTTACAGGGCGTGTATTACAGTTAAAATAACTTAGTACTATTTTTATGATTGTGTATATAGTTTCTACTAAGGTTTATTTAGCCACAATTGGCGCATTTCTTTTAGAAATGCGTCTTTTTCCGTTTAAGAACCAGATTATAAAATAACTCCAAAAATTATATTGTATATAACTTAAAGTATCTAGTAAAGATTATGAAAAAATGTATAGAACGAGTTTCCTTTTAGAGTTTTTCTTTCATTATGGAGAATCTACGATAGTTCTTCTTTACAATTATTTATCTGTTCTTTACACGAAGAACAAACACACTTAAAAATATATTCGTAAATTATTAGTTGTATACAACTTAAATACAAGAAGGGGTGAAAATAATTATTAATCATACTTTTAAGTAGACTAAAAGGAATTTAGTAGGGTGTTAAAGGTTTAATGAGTGGAGTTTAAAAATTTTTAAAGTTCTAACAAATTCTAAGGATTCCATTAATAATTGTTAAAACATTTCTAAAAAGGAGATAAACGAAAAGATGAAAAGCTTATCAAAATTCTTTTTAACAGTAGGACTTGTAACCACTTTGGCAGCGTGTGGGAATGGAGGAAGTTCATCATCATCATCTGCATTGGATGATAAAGCAAACAAGGGTTGGCCTGAAGAACTGACATTAGTTCAAATGCCAAATGAAAACAATCCAAATGCAGCTTCCATGCATACAGCATTGAGAGATCATCTTTCCGAAGAATTAGGAATTGAAGTGAAAGAGTTTGAAGGTGGTAGTTACGCTGTTGGAATTGAAGCACTAGCAAGTGGAAATTTAGATATTATGCTAGCTAGTCCGATGAGTTATTACCAAGCCAACCAAAAAGCTGGAGCGGAGTTGTTAGTAACTCCTCAGGTAGAGGGTTATGAATATTATACAGCGTTTATTACAAAGAAGGATAATGAAGAAATTAACAATATGGAGGATTTAAAAGGAAAGAACTTTGCATTCGTAAATGCGGCTTCTTCGTCAGGTTACTTGTATCCAAAAGGAACGCTAGTTCAAGAGTTTGATTTAGATCCAGATCTATTAGAACAATCTGGCTACTTTTTTGAGAATGTTACTTTTTCAGAATCCCACGCGAATAGCGTAATGGGTGTACTGATGGGGGACTTTGACGCAGCGGCAGTAGCGATTGGTCAAATGGATAGTATGATTCAGGCAGGTACAATTAAGGAAGACGACTTTAAAATTATTGGGCGAACACAGAATATTCCAGATGCTTCTTATATTATACGCGGGGATTTACCTGAAGATTTTAAAGAGGCTATAAGAGAGGCGTTTGTTTCTTTTGAAGATGAACAATATTTTGAAGCAGTTCATAATGATCCAAATGCTCGCTTTGTAGAGACTGAACAAACTTATTATGTTCCTACAATTGTAATGCTTGATGCCATTAATGCGTTAGAGGATGAGAAATAATGAAACCATTACTATCGATAAAAAATTTAGTTAAGGTCTATGGTAAAGAAACTCGTGCCTTGAATGGAATTACTTTAGATTTTTTCCCGGGTGAATTTATTGTTATTATCGGTCCGTCAGGGGCAGGAAAATCCACGTTTATCCGCAGTATCAATCGACTTGTAGATCCTACCAAAGGGGAAATTATTTTCGATGGGCAGAGTGGGCGAAAATTAAGAAAAGAACGTTCTAAAATAGGGATGATTTTTCAACATTATAATTTAGTTGGCAGAACAAATGTAATAAAAAATGTTCTTCATGGCCAATTAAGTAATATTCCTTTATATAAGAGTTTGTTAGGGCTTTATCACCATGAAGATAAGAAAGAAGCAGTTGAGCTTTTAAAAAAAGTGGGATTAGAAGACCAAATTTATAAACGGGCGGATGAGCTTTCCGGTGGTCAAATGCAGCGGGTTGGAATTTGTCGAGCGATTTTACAGAGACCTAAGTTATTACTTGCTGATGAACCGATTGCATCATTAGACCCGCTCTCAGCTAATATAGTGATGCAGCAGCTTCATACAATTTCTCAAGAAAAGAAATTGACATGTATTGTGAATCTTCATCAAGTAGACTATGCCAAAAAATATGCCACACGAATTATTGGGATAAAAAAAGGATTAGTTGTATTTGATGGAGCACCATCCCAATTAACGGATTCAATCATTAAAGATATCTATGAAGGAAAAGAATCACAAATGAAGCTAAAGGGAGAAAGCGAAACCCATTTTGTTGAAAAAAGACAACCAAAACAATTGGCGGTGGGGCAGAACAATGAATAAGCAATTAATTCATAACATCCCTCTCGATCAAAGAGATTCTAAAAAAATCTTTGTATTTGTAGTAGTTTTTTTTGCTCTATTGATATTTTCCCTTGTATATTTAGAGATTTCATTTATAGAGATGCTTGTGGGTTTACCAAGCTTTGTAATGTTTTTCTTTGAAAACTTCTTTCCTCCAAGTGTGGAGAATCTACAACAATATATTCCAGCGATGGTCGAAACGCTTGGTTATGCGGTAATATCAACATACATTTCTACGATTATTGCGTTTGTTTTTGGAATATTAATCTCGGAGAATACCAATAAAATTAAATCATTACGAGTAATTACCCGTGGTTTTGTTTCGATTTTACGAAATATCCCTTTCATTATTTGGGGAGCTTTATTAGTTTATATTTTTGGTATAGGTGGGATTGTTGGGGTTTTGGCGTTGATTCTAGTAACAATTGGGTTTTTAAGTAAAAGTTATGCTGAATCAATCGATGAAATTTCTGGAGATAAGCTTGAGGCATTACGTGCTAATGGTTCATCTTATTTTCAAATCTTGTTTCATGGTGTGATTCCACAGTTTGTTCCTTCTTGGATTAATTGGACGTTATTTGCTTTTGAAATTAATGTCCGAGCGTCTGCAGTTTTAGGTATTGTTGGAGCAGGTGGTATTGGGGTTTTAATTGATACAAATATTAATTTGTTTAAATACGGCGAAGCAATTACCATTATTGCTGTAATCGTCATAATTATTTTATTAACAGAGTTCGTAACTAATTCAATTCGTAAACGATTCGTTTAAATAAAGTTAGGAGATTGAAAACACAATGGAGCACATTCGAGTCACTTCAAAAGGAAGTGTTGGTAAGTCGATTCTTCTTGTTCTTATATTGGGTGCTGTGTTTATTGCAGCTTTAATGCTTATCAACTTAGATATTCAAAAGTTTTTTGAACGGTTACACAATGTTCCCGATGTATTAAGTAGAATGATGGCGGTTGATTTTACAATTGTTCCTGATGCACTTTTGAATATTGTAACTAGCTTAGCATTGGCTTTGTTAACATTGGTTGTAGCTGTTTTTATAGCCATGTTTTTAAGTTTTTTAGCGGCATCGAATATTGCACCGAACCGATTTGTAGCCGTATTTATAAAATCCTTTTTTGCGATTGTTCGTTCTGTTCCTTCATTAGTATGGGGTTTAATGGTGATTGCGAGTCTAGGTTTTGGTAATGTATCAGGCTTTGTTACAATTTTGATTTCTGCGGTCGGCTATTTAACGAAAACTTTTACAGGGAGTATTGAAGAGACGGGTAGCGAAATTATTGAAGCTATGAAATCTACAGGAGCTTCATGGTTCAAAATTGTTTATCACGGATTGATTCCGCTTTGTATTACTGCTTTTATTTCTTGGATCACTGTCTGCTTTGAATCCAATGTTTCTGAATCAATTGGTTTAGGAATTATTGGGGTAGGCGGGATTGGACTTTTATTGACACAAGCCATTAATACATATAACTATGCGCAAACAACTACTATTGTAATAATGATTTGTTTACTCATGGTTGTACTAGAACTAGTAATGACGAAAATAAAAAATAATATAAAATTTGGAAACAGTTGATTGTTGAAGGAGACTAATATGATGAAAAATGCAAAATTAAATTGGGTTCGATTGCCCATCGCTAGTCTAGAAAACTGTAGAGAGCTAGGTGGCTATAGCACAAAATTTGGGCAACAAACAAAATGGCATTCTTTTATTAGATCAAGTGAAATGAGTAAGCTTACTCAAGAGGAAATAACTTTTTTAAAAGAATATGGGGTTAAAACCGTCATTGATCTTCGTGGGGAAGATGAAGTTGAGTTGCATAAAAATCCACTTGCAAATGCAGACTTTTGCCATTATTATAATATCCCCTTTATTACTGAAAGGGTATCGGATATTACGATATCTACAGAGAAGGTTTCAATGGGAGATTTTTATGTTGATTTATTAGAGCAAAAAAACACTTCATTGAAGGAAATTTTTAATACGATTGATCAGGCAGAAGAGGGCTGTATCGTCTTTCATTGCGCGGCAGGTAAAGATCGAACAGGTATCTTGGCCATGTTGCTATTAGGCATAGCAGGAGTAGAAAAGAAGGATATCGTTTCAAATTATGAAGTAACTTACTCTAATTTAGAGTCCATTCAACAAAAAGATAATCAATTTGGAAAGATTCCAAGGGAGTTCATGTATTCTAATCGAGACTACATTCTAAGAGCCTATGAGTATATTCTACATACTTATCAAAGTATTGATCAATTTTTAATGGAAAAAGGTGTGGAACAGGCTGTGATTAGTCGAGTGAAAAAACGTTTAATAGGTTTAGAGGAAACTGTTGCATTATAGAAAAGTTTAAAAGATTAGTGAAAGAAGTGTTAAGCACTTCTTTTTTCTTTATAGATATCAAAAACAACAAATTAATAATTTATAAATAACCATATTATGGTTTAAACAATCTAACTTTTATAAATCAATTATTATATAATAGATTTGTGTTATTTGTGTTATTTGTGTTATTTGTGTTACTTCCGATTTGAATTGGATGGAAGGGAACATATCCTTGCCGAAAACTGTAAGAATTATTGTGTATATCAGTTGAAAGGAATTGTAAAAATGACCCAACACTCTCTTGTTGACATAGCTTATACGAAAATTCGTGAAATTTTAATTACTGCAAATTATATGCCAGGTACACTATTATCAGAAAATGCATTAGCAAAAGAACTAAATATGAGCCGAACCCCAATAAGAGGTGCGATCTCACGTTTAGAGTCTGAGGGATTTGTCACATCTATTAAAAATCGTGGGATTTTTGTGAAGGAAATCTCTATGAAAGAATTGTTAGACATCACGCAAGTAATCCTTTTTTTACAAGAGTTTACTGTAGATGAAGTTGAGGCAAGGGGGCTTTGCTTCGATCTTGAAAATTTGAAAATGTATTTAGACATGCAACTGGAAGCAGAAAAAAATGATGACTATTATCAGTATGTTCAATGCTCTATTCTTTTTACTCGATGTATGATTTTATCTGCAAACAATAAAATTATGCTAGAATTCATAGATTCGTTGAAAGATAAATGGATTCGAATGGCTATGGTTAATTGGAAATTGACACCTAATCAAAAGCATTATTCAGGAAATCAATTAAATAAGTCAATTTATGACGCTATTTGTTCACAGAATTATTCTAGCATTAAGCAAATTTGTAGAGACACATTTTTAAAAAACCGCGAACGAATTATAATGACCACAGCTTTTTAAATCCTTCTTGAATAATAATTGAAGTATGACTTTCTAGAATATTTTCAAAAGGATAGTTCGTATCTAATTTGTTTAAAATAATATTTCCCATAAAAAACCTCCAGATGTTTAGATTTTTGTTTAACATTTGGAGGTTTTATTTTTGGAATACTTAATAATAAAAGAATTTGGAATTTATCATAAACTAATAATTTACAAGTTTCAGCAATTGCGCTTTTATATGGCTATCTCCCGAAATTTACTAAATTGATCCATTCCAATATTACCGCCCGAAATGAAAAGAACTACTTTATCACTAGGATTCAATTTGATAGTACCTTGTAAGAAAGCGCCTAAAGTGATACATGAAGACATTTCAGCTAATAATTTTCCTTTTGTTAAAAATAACTTAGTGGCTTTAAGAATATTTTCTTCATCTTTATATTTTATTATTTATGTTTTGATTTTTTTAGATTTGAAGGTTTTCTTTATTTCCATCATCTGATATCGGATACTATTGTCTTTGTAAAAACTTTTACGGAGGATGATTAGGTTTATGAGGAAGTTTAACTGTAAATTCATTTCAATCTGAACGAAGAGAATAATAAAAATCTGGGTTAAAATTAGATCAACAATATATATACTTTCAACTAGAGGATGGATATGGAAAGCAATATCATTATTTTGTAATTTTACTTCTAAAATCTAAAGGCAAAATGAGTTGATTCATGTTATAATCTATAAGCATAAGGATTCTTCTTTTCGATATGGTTTTGTGTGGTAACTTAATTTTATCAGAAGAGGATCCTTATTTTATTGTAAAAAATTCAAAGCCGGTGAAATTTTACTCCTCGTAAAATTTCACCGGCTTTTTATTTAGAGGAGGGGTTTGTCCCAGCCTCTTTTTTATGTAAAGAACCGAAAATATTCATGTTTTACTTAATTACTATTATTTTTGACTAAAAGCAATTTTTAAACCGATTAGTGTAAATAAAGATCCTTGAATAATGTTAATTTTTTTAGCTATAGAATTGTTTTTACGAAGGAAATTTCCGACTTTACCTGCAAAGATGCTTATTAAAGAGAAGATTACTAAAGATTGGATTAAAAAAATGATTCCTAAGATAAGCATTTGAATCGGAACATTACCATTTTCATAGTGAATAAATTGTGGGAAAAAGGCTAGGAAAAACAATGAAACTTTTGGGTTTAATACGTTCATTATAATTCCTTTTTTATATAAGGATTTGTAGTTTAAATTATCTTCGTTATGAAGATTAAAATTCGAACTTTTTTCTCGAAATGACTTAAATGCTAAATATAATAAATATGCTGCGCCTGCATATTTCACTACCGTAAAAGCAAATGCAGATTGATAAATGACAGCCGATATTCCAATGGTTGCAGCTGTAATATGGACCAACAATCCTGTGCAAAGTCCTAGTGTAGTAAAAATTCCTGCATTTTTGCCTTTTGCAATACTCTGTGCCAAAGTAAACAGGTTATCTGGGCCAGGCATTAATGTAAGAACAATTGCAGCACCTAAAAAGGATAATACTGTTACAATGTCCATATTTATCCCTCCGTTTTTTAAAGTTAATTATATTATAGTCGTGTGAAATAATATACCCCATTTTTTAGTTATTGGGTATCAGGAAATGTTGGGAAGCTACAAAGGAAAAACATCGATAAAAAGAATACTACAGCAGTATGAATTCATATCATAATCAATAAGTATAAATAACTTAATATCAATTTCAGATAGAACGTTAGAATTATTTTTAAATTTTTAATAAAAAGTAATGAAAAAATTTTCAGAAAAATATTGTTTTCTAAGCTTATACTTGTTATCTTTAAATTACTTTAATCGTATTTCGTACTTATGTACGCAATACGTACATAAGGGAGGGTTTATATGGAAGCGCATACAAAGGATAAGGTGGCGGCGACTACAGTAGAAGCAGTACCAAATTTATTAACGCCCCCAGAAACTTTAGGACAAAAAATGAAACAAGTTGGACCGGGAATTGTTGTAGCAGCAACCGGGGTGGGTACTGCTGATTTAGTTACTTCAATTGTTATCGGCACTCAATTTGGTACAACTTTTATATGGGCAATATTAGTTGGCTCCATTTTAAAATACTTCTTAAATGAAGGAGTAGGAAGGTGGCATCTAGCATCCGAACGCACGATGGTACAAGGATGGCATCAACTTGGTAAATGGGCTACTGGTTATTTTGGAATTTATTCTATCTTTTGGGGATTTGTTTACGGAGCAACTGCTGCCTCGACTTCTGGAATGGCCATGCACGCCATTTTCCCAAGCATACCATTATGGGCTTGGGCAGCACTTCATGCTGTTGCTGGATTTTTACTCGTTTGGTTTGGTAAGTACCAAGTAGTCGAAAAAGTGATGACGGTATTAATCGGTATCATGTTCCTTACAATTATCGGTACTGCTTTGTTGTTCCTACCAAGTTTCGGAGATTTTATAAGCGGTTTCGTTCCGCGCGTTCCGGATGGATCATTTATGTTAATGATGGGCTTAATAGGTGGTGTAGGTGGTACAATTACAATGGCTTCCTATGGTTATTGGTTAGCTGAAAAGAAATGGACAGGGCCAAAATGGGTTTCAACAATGCGCCTTGATTCGAAAGTTGCTTATACTTTAACTGGGATCTTTACAATTGCTGGCTTAATCATTGGTGCTGAATTTTTATTTGGGACAGATGTTAATTTACGGGGAGATCAAGGGCTTATTGATTTAGCAGGATTGTTAGGTCAAGAGTTTGGAGAACCGATGAAGTGGGTATTCCTAGGTGCCTTTTGGTCTGCAGCCTTTTCTTCCTTATTAGGAGTTTGGCATGGTGTTCCATATTTATTTGCTGATTTTGTTCAAACAATTCGTCAAAAGAAAGATGCACCACGTAAGCAAGTACATGAGACGGATAAAGCTTATCGTTTCTTCTTATTCTGGTTAACATTCCCACCAATGATTCTTTACTTCTTTGGTAAACCAGTAGAACTTGTTATTATATACGGTGCGCTAGGCTCGTTATTTATGCCGTTTTTAGCTATTTCTCTATTAATCTTATTAAATTCTAAAAAAATCGATGAACCATTACGTAATAAAGCATTACCAAATATCATTTTAGTTGCCTGCGTTGCAATGTTTGTCTATTTGGGTGCGAATGAATTAATTAACATCCTATTCGGTTAAAAGGAATCAGTAACTGTTCAATACAGTTGCTGATTTTTTAATGGACAAAATTTAGAATAATAGTTTCAATTCATTAGCACTTTTTATAATAAAAATTTTGCTAATGGTAAATAATATGTTTCTTTCTTTTGAAAACTATTATATTATCTAATATATAGATAGGTTTTATCGAAAAAATAGATTAATTAATGAGGTCTTAAAAGGAGTATCATATTATGATGACGACAGAATTTCGTATTGAAAAAGATTTTCTAGGTGAAAAGGAAATACCGAAGGATGCTTATTATGGTGTTCAAACGATGAGAGCAGTCGAAAACTTTCCAATTACGGGTTATCGAATTCATCCGGAACTTATTAAATCTTTAGGTATCGTAAAAAAAGCTGCTGCACTAGCTAATATTGAAGTGGGTATGTTAAGTAAAGAAATTGGGCAATACATTATTCAAGCTTGTGATGAAGTGATTGAAGGGAAATGGAATGGCCAATTTATTGTAGATCCAATTCAAGGTGGAGCAGGTACGTCCATCAATATGAATGCAAACGAAGTAATTGCAAACCGCGCGTTAGAATTAATGGGAGAAGAAAAAGGAAACTATAAATTAATCAGTCCAAATAGTCATATTAATATGTCTCAATCGACAAATGATGCTTTCCCAACTGCAACACATATCGCCATATTAAGCTTAATGGACCAATTATTAGAAGCTACTAAAAAAATGCAAAAATCATTCGTTGCTAAATCGAAGGAATTTGCAGGTGTCATTAAAATGGGACGAACTCATTTACAAGATGCAGTGCCAATTCTATTAGGACAAGAATTTGAAGCATATAGTCGTGTTATTGCCCGTGACATTGAACGAATGTCTCTTTCAAGACATCATTTATATGAAGTGAATATGGGAGCAACAGCCGTTGGAACAGGGTTAAATGCGGATCCAACTTATATTGAAGCAGTCGTTCGAAATCTTAGTGAACTAAGTGGATTCCCATTAAAAGGTGCTGAACATTTAGTCGATGCGACACAAAATACGGATTGTTACACAGAAGTATCCGCTACATTAAAAGTGTGCATGATTAATATGTCTAAAATTGCAAATGACTTACGTTTAATGGCTTCTGGTCCAAGAGATGGTTTATTTGAAATCGAATTACCAGCTCGTCAACCAGGTTCATCGATTATGCCAGGTAAAGTAAATCCTGTAATGGCGGAAGTAGTTAACCAAGTGGCATTCCAAGTTATGGGGAACGATTTAACAATCTCAGCGGCATCTGAAGCAGGCCAATTTGAATTAAATGTAATGGAACCAGTGCTATTCTTCAATTTAATTCAATCGATTTCAATTATGAGTAACGTCTTTACTGTCTTTACTGAAAAATGTTTAGATGGTATTAAAGCGAACGAAGAACATTTAAAAGAATATGTTGAAAAAAGTGTCGGCATTATTACGGCAGTAAATCCTCATATTGGATATGAACTTGCTGCTCAAATTGCAAAAGAAGCGATTGCAACAGGTGCTTCTGTACGTGAACTTTGCTTAAAATCTGGTGCATTAACAGCTGAACAACTTGATATGATATTAGATCCTTATGAAATGACCCATCCTGGTATTGCAGGTGGCAAAACTTTAGTAAATAATTAAATTTCTAAAAGGAAATAATGCCTTTATATTGGATTTGGAGAAAGTATACCAAATATTCAATATAAAGGTTTTTTTTAAATTGCACGAATCGGAAATCTAGTTAGTATAAATACGTCACTAGTTTATGAAATATTAAAAATCCTGTATATTGTGAACTGAATCCCAATTGTTAGACAGTTGGAGGTACAGTTTTTATATGGCTTAATAATTACATAGAATGGAAGAGGTATTATTATTTCAAAATACTTTTTAAAGTCATTGAAATTTGAATTTTTAAACATCATTACTAGTTGTAAAGTATAGGGTGTTTTGGAAATAAATCGATGTAATAGTAATTAGAATGTTCACTTATCTGAATATTAGTTAAACATATTAAGTAATTAAATAATAGTTGCATCGTCCATAAAATTATAATAATATAGAGAATGTTTTCTATGCTTTTAAATCATCATGCGGATTTAGTTTTTAAGGAAGTTTAGTTTAAAACGATCGTTTAGTTAAATTATGTTGGTTATCAATCAGCGTTTAACACCATTAACTTGCGGAAATAGCTGAAATTATGATTTCTAGCATTAATTTTCGCAAAAGTGGTAGCGGTTTCATAATTCTTTTTATAATAAAGAATTATTTTGATGAACAATATAAGACCACTATTTTGATTTGGAGGAAAAAACTTGACAATTATTATAGGAATTTTAGGCATCCTTGTTTTAATCGGTATTTCGTGGGTGATGTCTAATGATAAAAAGAATATCAATTATCGCGCAGTTGGCATCATGTTAGCTGTACAACTTTTTTTAGCTTGGTTTATGCTGAATACTACAATTGGAAAAACGATTATACAAAAAATTGTAGATGTATTTAACAAAATCCTATCATTTGGACATGAGGGCATTTCATTTGTATTTGGTGACTTGTCACAAAAAGGTTATTTTTTCCTTGATGTTCTCATGATGATTATTTTTATCTCTGCGTTACTTTCAATTTTAACTTATACAAGAATTTTACCGTTAGCTATTAAATATATTGGTGGTTTTGTGGCAAAGATTACTGGACTACCAAAGGTTGAATCATTCGTAGCGGTTAATTCGATGGTATTCGGAGATACAACAGCCATTCTTTCTGTACAGTCACAAATACACAAACTTAGTCCAAATCGTTTGTTTATCGTTGCAACCTCGTCACTTGTAGCGGTATCATGTTCGACACTTGGAGCTTACTTGCAAATGATACCTGCTGAGTATGTATTGGTCGCTCTACCGATCAATGTTTTTTCAGGTTTAATTTTATCTTCCATCGTATGTCCAGTTACAAAAGAAGAAGATTACGATATTGATGTAAAAGAAATGATTCCTGAAAAGTCATTATTTGAAGCGATTGGTAATGGTACGATTATTGGTGGTAGAACAGCTCTTATTGTAGGTGCAATGTTAATTACGTATATGGCATTATTGGCATTGATCAACTTTGTTTTAGATGGAATAGTAGGTATGACTTTCCAAGAAATTGTAGGTTATATTTTCGCACCGATTGCCTTTATTATGGGTATACCAACGTCTGAAATTGTTGAAGCTGGTTCAATTATGGGTACTAAAGTAGCTGCTAATGAATTTGTAGCAATGCTTGACTTTGTGAAAATTTTCCCTGATATGTCTACAAAAGCAGTAGGAATTGTTTCTGCATACTTAATTTCATTTGCTAACTTTTCTTCTATTGGAATTATTTTAGGAACTGTTCAAGCAATAAATCATGACCAAGCTAGCCAGCTTTCCAAAGTTGGACTAAAAGTATTGTTAGTAGCAACAATGGGATCTATATTAACTGGAACAATTGTTGGACTATTTCTTTAAAGATTAATTTCACACGCACGTTGATTTGAAAATGTTTTTGTTAAAAGATATAAAATATCCGGCTTAGCATTTGTAATGAGTAGAAATTAATCGGTAAAGGGAAGCAGAAGGGAATAGAGGAATTATAAAAGTGAGGATGCTATGTATATGAAACCTAGATGGGCCAGTACGAATTAGAATATCTAGTACATCATTTATGCTATTTACCACTACTATAGATTAATTAAAATCTTTTCTAAACAAGCGAAGAAGGAAAATTGAAAGGAACAGACAAGTATTGTCTGTTCCTTTTGCATGTGTATACAACTATTTTGAAATTTAAAGAAGGATAAAAGAACTGAGTTAGGATTTCTCCTAAGCGGTTCTTCCATTAGCGTTATAGAATGGATGCTTTTTTAGCGCTTTTTGGCCACAAAAAACCAATAAAGATACCGACTAGGGCTGGTAATATCCATCCAAGCCCAATATCGTAAAATGGTAAGTTATCCATGTAGAATGATTTAATCGAATCAAATAAAGGGATTGATGCACTTGGTAAACTGTCGATTAACGTCGTGTAACCATCGAAAAAGCTTACACAAAAAGTAAAGAACATGGCGGTTGCGTAAACACTTTGCTTATTGCCGAATAAAGAAGAACAAAGGGTTAATAAGATTAGAACAATCGCTAAAGGATACAATAACATTAATACGGGAACCGCATATTGAATAATATTGTTTAGACCGAAGTTAGCAATTAGAAATGACATGAGACATAAGATTAGAACAAATAGTTTATAACTTACTTTAGGACAAATCTGATTAAAAAACTCGCTGCAAGATGTGATTAATCCGATACTCGTTTTCAAACAAGCGAGTACAATAATGACAGCTAATAAAATAGAGCCAAGTGATCCGAAATAATGTTGAGCCACGGCAGAAAAAATCAAGCCTCCATTATCATATGTTCCGATAGCAGACACGCTTGATGCCCCCATATAGGTAATGAGTCCGTAAATAAGCACCATTAGCAACATGGCGAATATCCCTGATTTCCAAGTTGCTTTCGCAATCTCCTTTGAATCGGTGATGCCTTGTCCCTTTATTGCATTTATAACAACAATACCGAATGCGAGTGATGCAAGAGCATCCATCGTGTTATACCCTTCCTTAAAGCCTGTTATAAATGCCAAGTCACTATAATCACCAGTTGGATTATTGAAGTGACCCATTGGTTTGACAATGGCTATGACAATTAACATGAATAAAAATAGTAAAAAGGCAGGGGTTAAATATTTGCCGATATAATCGAGAATTTTTGCTGGATTTAACGAAAAGTAATAGACAATTGCAAAAAATACAAAGCTAAATAACCCAAGATATAAACTACTATGTACTGGATTAATATATGGTTCAAAACCAACCACAAATGGGACTGTTGCTGTTCGTGGGATTGCAAAAAACGGCCCAATGGTTAAGTAAAGTGCCACAGCGAATACGACTCCAAATAACGGATGTACCCGACTAGCTATATCTCGTAGCCCGTTACTCCCGGATAAACCTATTGCTAATATCCCCATAAAAGGTAATCCGATTGCGGTTATAAGAAACCCAATTAATGCCGGCCAAAAATTCGTGCCAGCTAGTTGGCCCATTTGGATCGGAAAAATTAAATTTCCCGCACCAAAGAACATACCGAACAACATCGTGCCGATAATAGCGTATGTAGAAAATGATAATTTTTGTTGCATACTTGTGCTCCTTCTAGATGAATTTGATTTTTTATTCTAACACCTTTTTTACGGATTAGCTATAGCAATAAAATAAACTTAAGAGAACTTTGATTATTGAAGAATTTAGCTTCTTAATGATTATCCTAATATTGGAGCTGTTAGAACTCGCAAATTGAATATGTAAAAATAGTACAAGTCCAATTATTGGTTTGTACTATTTTTTATTATATTTCTTTACTGAATGAGCAAATTAATAAAAAGTAAACGAAGCTCGGACATTCACCATTTTAAACCATCATTGCTATCCTCCAATAATTCACCCTATGGTCAAACCCAATTGATAGGAGTAAACATGAATGAAATTAAAACATTTAATTAATGCTCTTGAAGTTGATATAAAACCTGATATAGCAGATTTCCCAATTAAAGGAGTGGCAGATAATTCTGGAGACGTGTCAAAGGATTACCTATTTGTCGCTATTAGTGGTTTTATATCGAATGGCCATGATTATATTGATGATGCCGTTAAGCGGGGGGCTTCTGTCATTGTAGGTGAAAAGGATTTTCATTCTTTACCGGTACCTTATATAAAAGTCGCCAATAGTCGGAAGGCGTTAGGAATTATTGCAAGTCAATTTTATCAAGACCCATCAAAAAATAAAATAATGATTGGAATAACAGGCACAAATGGAAAAACGACCACTAGTTTTATGATCAAACATATTTTAGAAAGTAACGGTTACACATGTTCTTTATTCGGTACGATTCAAAATATGATAAACGGTGAAGTGTTGGACAGTAGAAATACCACTCCTGGTTCTTTAGTGTTGCAAAGGCTTTTATCAGAAAGTAATGATGAAATCGTCATAATGGAAGTTTCATCCCATGGCTTATCCCAATTTCGAACTGAAGGGATTACCTTTGATATTTGTCTTTTTACAAATCTTGACCATGAACATTTGGATTATCATGAATCGATGGAAGATTACTTTCAAACAAAGTTAATGTTATTCGACTATTTAAGAGAAAATGGACATGCCATTGTGAATACTGATAATGATTGGGGTAAAAAGTTAGTTGGCAAATTAAAGGAAAAAAAAATCCTTGTGCATACGTTGGGACAATCTGAAAGCAATCAATTTCAAATACTCGATTTAAATATTAAAAGTGCCACCCTTGTCCATGTAGCAGAAGAAAAGGAAATAATTGAAATTTCATCTCCTATGATAGGTGTCCACAATATGTATAATACGATAATGGCGTATATCACAGCTAAATTGTTAGGAATTAAAAAGGAGTTCATTATTCAAGCCATTCAACAATTTAAAGGAGTCAAAGGGAGATTTGAAATTATATCCTTACATAATCGAGCTACTGTGATAGTGGATTATGCTCATACAGCGGATGCAATCTATCATTGTTTAACGACTGCCAAAAAATATGGTGCAAAACGGATTATCCATATTTTTGGCTTTCGTGGAGATCGGGATGAAAGTAAGAGAGAAGGGATTATAAAAGTTTCCACTGAACTAAGTGACCAATTTATTTTAACTGTAGATGATTTGAATACAGTTCCTTTAAATGAAATGATGGACATCTTAAATCAACTAAATAACGATTATGGGAACAATAAAGGGATTGTATTACCCGATCGAACGGAAGCAATCAAGTGGGCTATTGAAAATAGTGAACAAGGTGATTGGATTATCATTACTGGAAAAGGACATGAACAGTACAAACAATCATTTCGTATACCTACTCATTCAGATAAAGAAACGGTTTTATATATCGAAAATAGAGAAAAAAGGAGTAGTATGTAAGAGGGAAGCAATTGAGCTTGCCTCTTTTTTATCATGAACACGCTATTCTAGAACTTTTTTATATTTTTGAACGTCATAGTACAAAATTTGATATTTCCATAATTTGAAAACAAAGAGGAGGGATTGTTGAGTTTGAAAAAATTAATCATTACGGTCGCTATATTAATGGTTTTGGTCATTTGTATCGCCATAGTTGCTTTTCAAGAAGACGGTCAAACTACTTTATCGACACCAGAACAAATTTTTGAAGAACAAAAGGAAACAGAAAATCCATCAGCCGAGTTGGAGTTGAACCCATTACACCCCATTTTGACTGAGGATTCAATTGGTTATTCATTACAAAGTGACGAACTAAACATAACTTATAATAATGGGAAGAGTTGGACTACCGTTCCTGTTGCAATAAGCGATTTATTTTCAGGAGAATATAATGGGAATCAGCAAGAACTGATCGAAAATAGTTTTGTTCTTAACAAAGAAAGGGCTGCTTTTTTATATACCGATGGACAAAATTTGGCGAGTCAACGGGTTGTATTAAAATATTCCATGAATCAGGGAAATACATGGCAAGATGGAGTCGTTTCGGAACAGTTTCCAGTGTTACGTTTTCGGAAAGTAGCTTTTTTGAATGATCAATTTGGCTATGTCATTTTATCAGGAGACCGGACTATGTCACAAGAATATTCCGTCGTTTTTATAACGAATGATGGAGGAGTAACGTGGAAAGAAACGAATGACTCTGGTGTAACGCGCTTAATTTCAGATGGTGGATTTATCGATGAAACAACTGGTTTTTTATCCTTTGGAACGATTAATCCTGAAGAACCAGACTTTTATGTTACACAAAATAGTGGCGAGTCATGGACGAAATCGAACATTCAAATTCCAACAGAATTCAAACAAATTTTCGTTACCGCGGAAATTCCTTTTAAAGAAGATGACCATTTAGCTGTACTTATCAATCAAGGACCGAATGGTGATTTTCAAGGTGGGAAAGTAAAAGGAAAATTTATCTCAACAGATAATGGTCTAAATTGGACATTTCAAAAGGAGGTAGTACCTTGTGAATAACAAAGGGAAAAGCATTGACGTTATAGCATGGGTACTATTCTTTTTGGCAATAGGTTTCTTTTGCTTGCAAGTAGGTTACTTTTTAGGCCATGAAAAATATCAAATTGAATATATTGATAATCGTTTATTTTACATAATCAACATTTGTTTTGTTATATGCTTATTTTTTGCTGTTGTATTGCTTCTTCGACTTAATAAAATATCACTTTGGTTTACTTTCATTATCGGGATTGTGTTGATTGCTGTGAATATCGGATTATGTATTTCGAATAACCAACAAGTTCGAAATATAGTCAGTATATCACCGGATTTTAAACATGTACTATCCATTAAAGAAGATCGAAAAGAAGGGGAGTCGATTTATTATCGGTCATCTTTTCTTATTTTTGCGCGGCCAACGGAAAAGTTACCGTATGAAATGAATGGAGAATTTAAAGTGGAATGGTTGGCTAATGATATTGCGGCTTTTACATACAAAGCAAAGAACCAAACCGTTCATCAATTTATTGCTACTTATGGTGATCGAAATAGCGGTTTATCTTATTATAATGTAGGTCCGGAAATTCAAGGGAAATGGCAAGGTGGAGACTTAGAAATGATAAGTGATACGGATGGTATAACGGTTATAGAAAAAAAGGGTATTACAGAGCGGTATGATTGGGATCATATTGTACAGTTTGGCACTTTGGCTATTGTGTTAATGAAAAATAATGAACCTGTTTGGACAATTGCTTTGGATACAAATTTTAAAGTGGAATCCGATTCTTCAAAATTTCCAACAAATGAAATTATTTTATATCGAGCAACTATGGAAGAAAATCAACCGATTCAAATGCAATTTAAAGGTCTAAATTAATATTAAGAACATCAATTTAAGTAAAAGAAATAAATGAAAAGTAAAAGAGGCTGGGACAAAAGAAAAATGTTAGACCAAAATTGTAAATGGTCTAACATTTTTTTGCGGTATAAAGGCATAATCGAAGTTTTAAATCAGAAAGTTAATGCCCGACTTTTAGATTTCCTCAAAAATTCGAGTTATGTCCCAGCCTCGGTAAAAGGACATTATTCGGCTGTAGGTTCTTCTTCTGTAGCGACTTCTTCTTTTTTATCCTTTGATAAAAACCAACCGGCTACTGCAATGGAGATTAATACAGCGTAGAAGATTAGTTTCCATTCCGTTGAATGGGCAAAATCATGAGATATAACTCCGATTTCTGGATGGCCTAATGTTAATACTGCAAGTTTGACACCAACCCAACCAACGATGGCAAAGGCAGCTATTTCAAGTCCAGGTCTTGAATGGAGTAGTTTTACAAAAAGGTTTGCAGCGAATCGCATTATGATTAACCCTATAAAACCACCTATAAAGATAACGAGGAATTTTCCTCCGTCCATTCCACCAATTTGAGGTAGAGTTGTATTTGGAAGCGTCATCGCTAGAGCAACTGCTGCTAAAATGGAGTCGATCGCAAAAGCGATATCAGCTAACTCGACTTTTATAACTGTTCCCCAAAAACCAGATTTTTTCTTTTCTTTTTCTTCAGTTTCTTCTTCTTTCTTTTTAAAGAAAATTTTCCTTACAATGTGGTTAATGGCGATGAATAAAAGATATAATGCTCCGAGTGCTTGAATTTGCCATACATCGACAAGAAAAGAAATGATAAATAATGAAGCAAAGCGGAAAATAAAAGCACCGGCTAACCCATAAAATAGGGCCTTTTTCCTTTCCTTTTCTGGAAGATGTTTCACCATAATGGCTAAAACGAGTGCATTATCCGCTGCTAGTAACCCTTCAAGTCCAACTAAAAGTAGTAATACCCAACCGTATTCCAATAATAAAGATATATCCAATTTTAATTCCCCCTTAATTTATAATCCAACTATTTATAAAAAACATAAGTGATTACCAATTAACATTAAGCTTCATCCATTCCAACTCCGTTCATTTGAGAATGTTTACTTTAAAAAACAAAAAACCTTTATCTCGTTAGATAAAGGTTTTAAAAAAATAAAAGACCTTTACCGTTACAGAGGTAAAGGTCTTGCTAACAACAAGTTCGTTGCCAACAAAGCCGAGAAGAACTAAATCTTCCGTAATGACGACTTCGCTGTTAAAGCTACTCCCCTTTAGGAGAACTATTCATATTGATTAAATTTAATATACAAAATTTTGCTACTCTTGTCAATGTAATATAAGTAACGAAAATCAAGGAATAGCTAGATTTTACAAAAAAGTAAAATAGTTAATACTACATCCACATTATTCATTTAGAGCAGTTTAGAAATAAATAGATACAATATGTAAAGAATAAGAATAAATATAATTTAAAGGTGTGTATGTAAATGATTAAGCCACTATTATTCTTATTCGGTATACTTTTTAGCGTTTTTACACCTACGCAAATTGTTAAGTCAAATGAAGTAGAAAAACTATATGTTACTACAGAGGATATTATCTTAGATATAATATTTCCAACTGTTGATAAAAGAGTATTAAGGGAATATGGTAAGAATTCTCTTTTTGATTGGCAGTGGAAGGGAATTGTTGATATCTCTTATGAAGAAGATCATTCGTATGATGTTACTATAAAAATAGAAATTCCTTCGAATAAAATTGAAGATTTTAAAGAAGATATTGTTCAGGTTAAAATTTCCCCATCTTGTGATAGTGACAAAATAAATAAGCAAAAATGTAATCATGGATTTACTATTGAAATATTGAAATGCGAACACGTAAAACAATAGTTATTCTCAACAATACCGATATGTTAATCTATATCTCTAGACTAAATAAGTAATTATACTTATGAATTAGTTAACTAAACATATTAAAAGCTCCCGTAATAACGGGAGCTTTTAAATTCATATATTTAAATAATTGTTACTTTAAATTTTCAGTAAAGAACGTTTCCAACTTGTCAAATGGAATTAAATCCGTTTTTTCGTATAAATCAATATTGTTGCTGTTGCTGTGACAAAATATGTACCTTTAATGTTATTGTAGATGGTGTACAGCAAATTGAGTGCTGAAGTGAATTGAAAGGTGACATTTTTGATTATAAATCCATAATACAAGTCTATGAATGGGGGATCTCTATTTTATTCGATTTATGAACATCCTCCGTGCCAGCTTCTAATGCAGTTTTGTAATAGTTACATTTATGGTCAATGAGTTCTAATGTTTTTTTCAATTCTTCCATTTGTGCCTCAACACTAGCTTTTCTTTCTATAAACATGTCATATCTTTGTTGCAATGTTGAATCCCCATCAGAACACCAATCAATGAAGTTTTTAATCTCCTTAATCGGCATACCTGTTGATTTTAGACATTCTATCACTTTTAAAGCTTCGATATCGGATTCTTTAAACATCCTTATGCCGCTAGATGTCCGTTCCACAAAAGGCAAAAGTCCCTCTTTATCGTAATAACGTAATGTATATACGGTAAGATTCAATTGTTTTGCAACTTCGCTTATTGTATAGGTATTCATTTTGCTATTCCCTTTCTACGTTGATAGACTTCGAGTTAACTCTATCTTGTTTAAAGATTGTATCAGGCTACTATCTTAATGTCAAAGACAGGTTATGATGTCTTATATCCATTTTTGAAGGAAAATATAGGCTAGAGATTCTAGAGGGAATACTTTGCATCATGAACTTAGATACACGGTTATTCTTGTGATAAATACATTGTTTTTCTCAAATCTAATTTTGATATATCATAACTCGACTGAACTAAATGTAACATTTTTTGATAATCTTCAACTCGTAAATCTAGAGGAGTCTCTATAAATAATTGCTCGTGTACATAAGATTCAAGAATATATAAACAGCCATCTTTTAAATCTACTAAATCCATAGCAAATTCCTCAAATATCGTTCTATCTTCCTCTGCTAACTCCTCATCTGAAAGAATATAAATCTTAATTAGATTTTTGTACTCTGCCAGTTCTTCTTCTTCCATTATTCTAAAGGGGAGTAGTTGTTTTTCGGTATCATTTAAATTTCTTCTTAAGTCTTCAATGATAAGGTATCCCATTGAAACACTGTTTTTAACAATCCTGAATATTTCTATATTTTCCATTCTAATTAAACGTCTATAATGAATCACCAATCAAAACTCCTTAGTAAATAAACTAGGAATATTATAACTGTTATTGATTGGAATCGGGGTTTTTCATTTCCTTTACAAAATATTAAAGTGAAGTTAAAAAAGAAAGTTTAAAATGAAATCTATCAATAAAGTTATGTTTTTCCAATGTCCATTTTCCTTGCAAAAAAGCAGTGGATACTTTATGTTCGATTGACATTATAGAAGTTCATGTTAGTTAATCGATGAGCATTAGCATATTCCTGCATGGATTAAGAAAATGTGTAAGGATGGCTATATCAGTCACGATTGGTACATTGATTGGTAGTTTTGGGTCATTACAATTAAGCGAAGTTCAAATAAACATTGTTTACGGGATATTAGCATTACTTTTTATTCCTAAAAAACAAATTGATGATATACCATTAGATGAAGTGAGCTTTAGTAAGCCGTTAGCAGCTAGTTTAGCATTTATTGTTGGAATTGGTTCTGGTGTAGTAGGAGCGGGTGGAGGATTTTTGTTGGTTCCGATTATGTTATTAATTCTTAAAATTCCTACACGAATGACAATTGCATCTGCTTAGCCATTACCTTTATATCTTATATAGCAGGATCCATTGGAAAAATATCAACAGGACAAGTATAATATTTAATTGCTTCTATAGTGATTATCGCTGGAATTTAGCAGCTCCTCTTGGGGCGAAAATCAGCAAAAAGGTGAATACAAAGACATTACAAGGAATGTTAGCAGTTTTAGTTTTAGGGACAGCAATTAAATTATGGGTGGATATTTTATAATAAATGAATAAACTGGGGACGTAATTTTATCCGGTAGTTTTGTCTAAGTTTTAGGACAAGAACTCCCGGATTTTATATGTTAGTGATAGGAACTTACAAAGCTAATTGAATCTCCGATGCATTCAATTGGGAAAAATAAAAAACGAATACACTTAGCATAAAATGATTATTTGATAAGGTGTTGTTTGAGCTGGGATACTTCTTGTGGAAGGTCCATAGATAACAATTAAATCGCGGTTTGCTGGATATTTCGAAAAGAATTGTCCATTTGTTAATAACATTTGCGTAAAGCTGGATAAATTTAATTGTAATTGTCCATCGCTACTGATCAATTGGTTATTAAAATAATCTACTTTCACATTTTGATTTGGGTTATCCTTTACCATTACAAGTGCGTGATATTGGGGAGGATAAATAAGGATAGTAGGTAAGTCTCCATCATAATAGCCTGTTACGCGGTCACCTTCAACAATCATTTCATGCTCTACGAAATAAGTTGAGGGAGTAACAACAAAGTTTACTACTGCACCCATCTCATTTTGAACAGTAAATAATTTAGTACAACCTTCATTTTCTCCATTTTGCCCTGTAAAAAAATCACTAATGGCCGTAACCGTTCCATGAAATGAATAAAAATTTGTCATTTTATACCTCCAAAATTGTGGGAGTAATTCTGGTTTTAGCCAACTAGATGGAATAGGTTACTGCTTTTAATATGAAAGGCGGGGGAATGTTTGTTCTTTTAAGAGTTGGTTACTTCCATGTAATACATCCCAAATCGTTATTTTCTTAGATAGTATATGTACAAAAGGAATGAATGGGTTCTTTAACTGATCTTTTCCCAATGATTTAATATTTTGTTGTTTTCATTTAGTATAGTAGTAAATGGAAATTAGAAAAGGAGATAGGGAAGAAATGCAGTATATAATAACAGCTTATGATGGCGCGGATGAGAAAGCAATCGAAAGAAGATTAATGGCTAGAGAAGCACATTTAAAATCAGTTGAAGAAAGAGTAAAAGAAGGTCAGCATTTATATGGTGCCGCAATTCTTGATGATAATGGAAAAATGAGAGGATCGATGATAGTAGTCGATTTTCCATCAAGAGAGGAGTTGGAAAATTGGTTGAGGGTCGAGCCTTACGTTGTGGCGAATGTGTGGCAGAAAATAGAGATAAAGCCTTGCAAGGTAGCGCCTATCTTTATGGAACTTTATGATTGAAGTAACTTATGACGTTTGTAAAATCGAAAAATTAATGTCCTTCACATATCCGAGGCTTTTCAATAAGGAAAGCTTCTTTTCTAATTTATTTTGCCATTATCCTAACGGTGGATGCTTGTTATTGGTTTTATAAAATTTAGAAAGAGTTTTTACAGTATACGAATATAGGTAAATTGTAAAATAGGGATAATTAAAATTATGTTAATAGAATCTAAGGAGTTAATTTATAATGATGTATTCAATTGTTTTGTTTGTACTAGCAGGGTTAGCAGAAATCGGTGGTGGATATTTAATCTGGCTATGGTTAAGAGAAGGTCGAGCATTTTATTGGGGGATCTTTGGAGGATTAGCTTTGGTTATTTATGGTGTTATCGCTACATTTCAAGCTTTTTCGTCGTTCGGTCGAGTTTATGCAGCTTATGGAGGAGTATTTATCGTATTATCTGTTTTATGGGGTTGGGGCATCGATAAAAAAACACCTGATTTATATGATTTTATTGGTGCAGGTATATGCTTAGTTGGTGTTTCAGTCATGTTATTCGCACCACGCCAGTAAAACCTAGATTATGGTAAGGTAATAAGTATGGGCCAAACAAACTTTAAAATCCAGTAAATTATTTGATTTTTATTCGGTGTTGACAAGCTGCGCGGCATCAAACAGCATGACAGGAAAACTAATGTGATAGGCTGATTAGTTAATGTTTATACATTTCTATCTTTGTTAACAATTGAATACAGGAACAAAAGTTCGTATAATTAAATTAACATCTTTTGTTTGTCAGCATGATGATTTTATTTTTTTATAAAAGAGTATATTTATCACAACATTCTAAAAATCCGTTTATTATTGAAGATAATAGACAGAAGAAAGCTTGGGAAATTGCAGGCACTCAAATTGTACATATTAACAATTCAAGCAAGCGTAGCATTAAAATTAGAATTAATAGGGATATATTAAGTAAATTAAAAAGCTAGCTAAAGAAAAACAAATATTTATAAATGATTTAATAGAACCTGAAATTATTAAAATCCTGAAGAATAAAGTCAATACGATAATAAAAACAAAAAAAGGAACGCGTTGAATTTAGAACAACATTTAACGAGGATCTTATCAATCAAATAAAACAGTGGGCTAAAATGAACAATATGACCATTAGTGATATTGTTGAACAAAGTATGTTGAATTACTTAAAAAATCAAGTAAGAGGAGGATCCTTAAGTGGATTCTTTTTATTTTAAATAATTTTAGTTTACATAATATGAATTATATGAAGTTGTGTATCATTTCAAAAGTATACTTATAATAGTGAGACGGAATCAAAAATTTTGTTCAAAACTCAAGTTTTTAAATTATCTAAGCTGCTTTTAATAAAATTTATCTTAATTCGGTTTAAACTGACTTAGAAGATTTTATATCCGATTTATAACACTTTTATGAATTTATAAATCGCTAAATTTAAAGCTTACTATTAAAATATTACTTTTTACTTTTTATTTTTGTATTACTATTTTCATTTTTAACATTTACTATTCCTTAAATGTACAAAATTTTACTATTTCTTTTACAAAATCTCTACTTAAATTCTGCTGCAGTATTTTCATATCAAAATCGCAATATATTTATCCTTTTCTATACGATTTAATTTTGCCCCTGCACGTTTATGTTTTTTTACAGGGGCAAAATTTTTATTGTAAGCGTATTATTGTGCAACTCACTCGATATTAGAAAATCTTGCTAGATCATTTCGGTTCCCTATCGATACCAGGATATCTCCTCTATGAATCGATTCTTCTGGTGAAGGTGTTATAATGATTTCTCCATTTCGTAAAATTGCAATGACACTTATATTGAACTTGGCACGTAAATCAAGCTCCTTCAAACTTTTACCAGCCATTTTATTAGGGATCATTAATTCTTCTATATTATATTCCTTTGATAATTCAATATAATTCAGCATATTTGGGGAAAGAAGTTGGTTTGCTACGCGCTCACCCATATCCCGTTCAGGATAGATGATCCAGTTTGTGCCTATCGCCTCTAAAACTTGACCGTGTCGTTTACTTATAGCTTTAGCAATCACCTTTTTGACACCAAGATTTTTAAGAAGCATAGCTGTTAATATGCTAGCTTGAATATCATCACCAATGGCGACAATCACACAATCAAAATTAGATATGCCAACGGAATTAAGGGCTTTTTCTTCAGTAGAATCTGCAATGATACCATGTGTAATGTATTTTTCAGCATCTTCAACTCTCTCTTCATTTAGATCAATACCTAAAACTTCTTGGCCAGCTTCATATAACCTTCTAGCAATACTCGTTCCAAATCTCCCTAATCCAATTACAGCATATTGTTTTTTGGCCATATTTGTTCACTCCTATAGTAATTTCCCAAAATTATTTTTCCCATTGGTTGTTCGTAAGATTCAATTGTTTTTATAGTAATTCCTATTTTGGGTCTAACAAATGGTTGGAAATAATGAAACGTAAGTATGGTTAATATATTAGTTTTGCTATTAGTTGAATAAGTCATTCAAAGTACTGCAAAATGCAATTTTATACCATCTTCTTAGATAAATAAGTTTTTCCATGTATTATATTTATTATTCGAATTGTATTATTTAATCCAAAACCTAATCGATTGTTTCCGTATATTTCGTAGGAATTCTTTATCTTCATGTAGTCAATAAAATTAGTATATTTTAATTAATTATGTCGCTATCAATTTAGAAATTTCCTACCACCCTTTTGACACGTTTCTCCTATTGTTCGGTGTTTAATATATACATTAATATTTATCTTAAAATATTAAATTTTATATATATTCTTATATCTGACTCGTTATTTTACTCCTTAATCATTTGTCAATACTTAATAATTTAAAAAAATTCTACTTTATTCATATCGATGGAAACCTATTTGTTAGGCATTTTGTAGCTTAATTTTATCGTTTTGCACTATAATTTCTCTATTATTCTCAAATCTTTTTGAAAATATAAAATTTTTTTGAGCAAAAAGTATTGCAATTTTGTGAACGAGTAAATACAATGAAACTTGTAAAAACTATGAAAATAGAATTTTACGAACATGATGTAGTAAAAAAGGACAAAAAGGAGGATGTTTATGGCAGGAAATCAAAATCAGACACCAATTGATTATGACAAAATTGCGGAATTGCAATCGTTTAAGCAATTATCAAAGAGGAAAAATAAATTTTTATGGACTCTTACAGCTATTTTCCTAATTATTTACTTGCTATTGCCAATTTTGACATCATTCACTGAAATTTTACATCAAAAAGCCATTGGTGAAATTACTTGGGTATGGATTTACTCTGCTGGTCTATTTGTTATGACGTGGGGACTAGCACACTTGTATGTATCGAAAGCAAACTCTTACGATAAAGAAGCGAAAGCAATTATCGAGGAGTACGAAAGAGGTGTCAATAAATGAGTGCAACTGCTGTTATCATGTTCTTAGCGATTGTCGGGTTAACATTAGCTATTACTTGGTGGGCTTCAAGAAGAACGAGTACTGCTAGCGATTTCTATACTGCTGGTGGGGGCCTAAAAGGATGGCAAAACGGGTTAGCTATTTCAGGAGACTATTTATCTGCTGCCTCTTTCCTTGGTATTGCTGGATCGATTGCTTTAACAGGTTTTGATGGTTTCTTCTTCTCATTAGGTTATTTAGTAGCTTACTTAGTTGTTTTATACATCGTAGCAGAACCATTACGTAACCTTGGTAAATTTACTTTGGCAGATATGATTTCTGCTCGTTTTGATGCGAAAAAGGTTCGTGGAACTGCTGCTTTAAGTTCAATTGTTATCGTATTATTTTATATGATCGCACAACTTGTTGGTGCAGGTGCACTTATTCAATTATTATTAGGTATTGATTATTGGATGGCAGTACTACTTGTAGGATTTATGATGACAATCTACGTTCTATTTGGTGGAATGACTGCAACTTCTTGGGTACAGATTATTAAAGCATGTTTATTAATGTTAGGTACAGTTATTATTTCATTCTTAGTATTAGCAAAATTTGATTTCAACATCTTAACGATGTTCTCAGAAATGACGACGGCGACGGATGCTGGACAAGCTTATTTAAATCCAGGTTTAAAATATACTAACGGGATTGATACAATTTCCATGTTAGTCGCTTTAGTATTAGGTACAGCTGGATTACCGCATATTTTAATGCGTTTCTTCACTGTAAAAGATGCTCAAACTGCCCGTTCATCTGTTATTTGGGCTACTTGGATTGTAGGTATTTTCTATGTGTTAACAATTTTCTTAGGATTTGGTGCTGCTGCATTCGTTGGGAAAGAAACAATTGTAGAAGCAAATGCTGCTGGTAACATGGCGGCCCCACTTCTTGCTCAAGCATTAGGTGGAGATATTTTATTCTCCTTTGTATGTGCGGTTGCCTTTGCGACAATTTTAGCCGTAGTAGCGGGATTAGTATTATCAGGTGCCTCTGCCCTATCCCATGATATTTACGGTCAAATTATTAAAAAAGGTAAAGTTACGGAAAAAGAGCAAGTTATTGCTGCTCGTGTAGGATCTATTATTATTTCTGTTGTTTCTATTGTTTTAGCACTAGGAGCACAAACGTTAAACGTAGCATTCTTAGTATCTTTAGCGTTCTGTATTGCCGCATCTGCAAACTTACCAGTAATTATTTATACAATTTATTGGAAACGTTTCAATACAACTGGTGCAGTAACGGCAATGTTAACGGGTTTAATTTCAGCCTTAGTTCTAGTAGCGGTATCTCCAAACGTTTGGAGTCCTGAAGCAGGAAAAGCAATTTTCGTTGGAGATCCATTAATATTCTTAACGAACCCAGCGATTGTATCTGTTCCTCTAGGTTTCTTAGGTGGATGGATTGGAACTCTATTATCGAAAGAGACAGATGAAGCGAAATACCGTGAAGTAGAGGTAAAAGCTCAAACTGGTATTTCCGTTCATGATGTATCACACTAATAATCTAAACCTCGAGTTTTCAAGACTCGAGGTTTTTCTTTTCCTCCCCTTTCCTTTCATTGTTCTTTTAGATAAAATAATAGTTAACAAAATGAATATGAGGTGAATTAATTGGCTATATCAAAGGCAAAGAAAAAACGATTGAAAATGATGCGTCAACATGGTAAAGATGTGACGATGTTAAGAGGACAATCGTACTTTAGTACCCATGAACGAAAGACTAAAACAAAACTAGAAACGTTAGAAAAAGGATTTAAAAAACATAAAAGGCATTTCCGTGAAGAGCAAGATCAGCAAATGGAAATGTCTTTTATGTTTTTTATTTAGATCGTGCTAAGAAATTTTCCTATTTATTAATAAAAAGGATATGTGAAAGCATTGAACTTTCACATATCCTTTTGAGTGATTAATTATTTTCTTTCGTTTCATGGGGAATGACTTTTACAAGCGTTAATTCACCATCATTTGAAACGTCGATCTTCAAGGAGCCGTTTGAATAGCGATCGGCTCTTGTTAATGATTTAACTTCAATCGTTTCTTGAACATTATTGTTAGTTTCCAATAATATTGAATCGTCGTTTTTCACGACTTTAACAGTATAAATACGATGAGGATTTGCTTTTAATTCTTTTAAAACGACAACTCCCCGTTTTGCTCTTGAACTTTTCTCTACTTCTGAAACGCTCATACGTTTGACTGCTCCGCGATGTGTGACGATGATAACGTCTTGTTTATCTTCTGATTCTAATGGATTTACCGAAATAAGGATATCTTCATCTTTTAAGTTAATACCTTTTACACCACCCGTTTTGACACCGGTAACTGGGATTTCCTCAATATCAAATCGTAAGCTATAACTTAAATAACTTGTAAGTAATAGCTCAGTTTCAGTTGTCACTAGACTAGCAAAAATCATTTCATCGTTATCTTTAATGTTCATCGTTTTTATCGGTTTAGAATAACGTGTAACGGAATAATCAGCTAAAGCAGAGCGTTTAATTTGGCCTTCTTTAGTGGCAGTAAGAATAAAGGCGTTTTCTTGTTCAAACTTCTCAATACCAATTGCTTCAATAATTTCTTCGTCTTTATCAATAGGAACAATACTTGAAATATGTTGTCCTAGATCCTTCCAACGAATGTCTGGTAATTCATGAACAGGCTGATAAATGTAATTCCCTTTGTTTGTGAATAACAATAGATGATGCTGAGTATTTAAAGTTTGTTCAAACAATAAGTAGTCAGAGTCTTTCATTGCAAAATCTTGACCGTTGGAAGCGGCGTGGGAACGGGTACTTGTACGTTTCACATAACCGTCTTTCGTTACCGTAACAACTACTTCTTCACTTGGAACTAACACATCCAATGTAAGCTTAATTTCTTCGATTTCAGCTTGAATACTAGAACGACGAGGTTCCTTAAATTTTTTACGAATTTCGGTTAACTCCGATTTGATGACTTTGATTAATTGTTTATCGTTATTCAAAATATCATTCAATTCTGTAATTGATTTTTGCAGTGTTTCTTGTTCGGCACGAAGGTCTGTAATGTCAGTATTTGTTAAGCGATAAAGCTGCAAACTAACGATAGCCTCTGATTGTACTTCTGTAAATCCGAATTGTTTTTCTAAATTCGTTTTCGCATCCCGTTTATCTTTCGAAGAACGGATTGTCGCAATGACTTCATCCAAAATAGAAATCGCTTTAATTAAACCTTCAACAATATGTAAACGATCTTTTGCTTTTTGAAGGTCGAATTTGGAACGCTTGATCACTACATCCTTTTGGTGCGCGATATAAGAATCTAACATTAAAGGTAAAGTCATCATCGTTGGACGACGATTATGAATTGCAATCATATTAAAATTATAATTTATTTGCAGTTCAGTCGATTTATATAAATAGTTTAATATACCTTGACCTTGTACATCCTTTTTCAGTTCAATGACAATACGAAGTCCAGTACGATCAGACTCATCTCGAATATCTGCAATACCTTCTAAACGTTTATCGATTCGCTGCTCATCTATTTTTTTCACTAAATTCGCTTTATTTACTTCATAAGGCAGTTCTGTAATGACGATTTGTTCTTTACCGCCTTTAATAGGCTCAACAGTTGCTTTAGCACGAACAATAATTTTGCCCTTTCCTGTTTCATAGGCCTTTTTAATACCTTCAACCCCTTGGATGATACCTCCTGTAGGGAAATCAGGACCTTTAATAACAGTCATTAGATCATCTACAGTACAGTTAGGCTTATCAAGTCGCATCAAAACAGCATCTAAGGATTCTGTTAAGTTATGGGGCGGGATATCCGTTGCATAACCGGCGGAAATCCCAGTTGAGCCGTTTACAAGAAGGTTTGGAAATCTTGCAGGTAAAACGGTCGGTTCCATATCTTGATCATCAAAATTTGGAATAAATTCAACCGTTTGTTTATTAATATCTCGAAGCATTTCTGCAGCTATTGCTGATAAACGAGCTTCAGTATAACGCATGGCAGCAGGTGGGTCACCATCAACGGAACCGTTATTCCCATGCATTTCAATTAACATATGGCGCATTTTCCAATCTTGACTTAAACGCACCATGGCATCATATACGGAAGAATCACCGTGGGGATGGAAATTACCAATAACATGACCGACCGTTTTTGCTGATTTTCTAAACGGTTTATCATTCGTATTTCCTTCATTAAACATCGCAAATAAAATACGGCGCTGTACCGGTTTCAGTCCGTCCCGAGCATCAGGTAATGCGCGGTCTTGGATAATATATTTACTATAACGACCGAACCGATCGCCCATCACTTCCTCTAGCGGTAATTCTTGAAATCGTTCGGTTGCCGTCATACTTCTAGTTCCTCCTCATGTTGGATGAATTCACTATCTAAAATATTCAAATCATCCTCCATACCAAAATCTACATTTGTTTCAATCCACTTACGACGTGGTTCAACTTTATCTCCCATTAATGTAGTCACACGACGTTCAGCCCTTGCTGCATCGTCAATTGTTACTCGGATTAATGTTCTTGTTTCAGGGTTCATTGTTGTATCCCATAATTGGTCTGCATTCATTTCCCCTAGTCCTTTATATCGTTGTAGCATGTACCCTTTTCCTACTTTATCAATGGCAGATTGTAACTCTTTTTCTGTCCATGCATATTCAATGACTTCTTTTTTGCCAGTTCCTTTTGATACTTTATAAAGTGGTGGTAAAGCAATATACACTTTTCCAGCATCGATTAACGGTCTCATATATTTATAAAAGAAAGTTAAAAGCAGTACTTGGATATGTGCTCCATCCGTATCGGCATCGGTCATAATAATAATTTTGTCGTAAGCAGCATCTTCTACATTAAAATCTGCCCCAACACCAGCGCCTATTGTATGGATTATTGTTGAAATTTCTTCGTTTTTCATAATATCGGATAGTTTTGCTTTTTCAGTGTTAATAACTTTTCCTCGTAAAGGTAATATCGCTTGAAATGAGCGGTCACGTCCTTGTTTCGCAGAACCTCCTGCAGAGTCACCTTCCACAAGGTATAATTCATTTCTTTTAGCATTACGTGATTGGGCAGGTGTTAACTTTCCAGATAAGATTGTACTGGACTTTTTCTTTTTACCTGTACGTGCATCTTCTCTAGCTTTACGAGCAGCTTCACGTGCTTGTTGAGCGCGGATAGCTTTACGAACAAGGGAAGCGGATAATTCTGCATTTTCTTCTAACACGTAGAGCATTTTTTCAGATACAACACTTTCAACAGCGGAACGTGCTTCCATCGTACCGAGTTTACTTTTCGTTTGACCTTCAAATTGTAATAGATGCTCTGGGATACGAACTGAAACAACCGCAGAAAGACCTTCTCGGATATCCGTACCTTCAAGATTTTTTTCCTTTTCCTTTAGTAATCCTACTTTTCGTGCGTATTCATTAAATACACGTGTCATTGCAGATTTTGCCCCTGTTTCATGGGTACCGCCATCACGAGTTCGCACGTTGTTTACAAAGGATAAAATCGTTTCTGTATAGCCATCATTGAACTGAAACGCAAATTCGACTTCTATATCATCCTGTGTACCTTCTACGTATTTAACAGGATGTAACACATCCTTTTCTTCATTTAAATAAGAAACAAAGGCTTCAATCCCGTTTTCGTAAAAATAAACGTCCGATTTCCCTTCACCACGTTCGTCAATCAATTCAATTTTTAATCCTTTTAATAAAAAGGCTGACTCACGTAGACGTTCTGCTAACGTATCGTAATTATATTTCGTAACAGAGAAAATCTCTTTATCCGGTAAGAAATGAACATTCGTTCCTGTTTCTTTTGTCTTCCCAATTACTTCAAGGGTTGTAACCGGTTTCCCTCCATTTTCGAATCGTTGACGATAAATTTGACCATCACGGTAGATTGTTACTTCTAAATAGGCAGATAGAGCATTTACAACGGAAGAACCTACTCCGTGTAAACCACCACTTGTTTTGTAACCACCTTGTCCAAACTTACCTCCAGCGTGTAGTATCGTAAAAATAACTTCAGGCGTAGGTTTGCCCATCTTGTGCATACCTGTAGGCATTCCTCGACCGAAATCTCGAACACTTATAGATCCATCTTCATGGATTTTTACGATGATATGTGATCCAAATCCAGCGAGTGCTTCATCCACTGCGTTATCGACTATTTCATATACTAAGTGATGAAGGCCTCGACCATCTGTGGATCCAATATACATCCCTGGTCTTTTACGAACCGCTTCTAATCCTTCTAATACTTGAATGGCATCGTCATCATATGCGATCCCTGGCTGATTTATTGCCAAATCAAATCCCCTCCAAAATACAAACATCCGTTCTCTATCTTTTTTCAATCGTACTGACAAAAGCAAATTATGTCAAATGTCATAAGCTTATTTATTGTATCAAACTACTATCAATCTATACAAACAAACTTCAATTGAAATTATTTTAACGATATTTTGACAAATGAGTAAAGAAAAATCTATAGAGTAAAACTATTCATGATAAATTTTCTTTTTCCTTCTTATAAATCCATTTTCTTTCAAAATATTTTGTTATGATTAAGTATAATCCCTTTTATATAACTTGGAAATATATCTTCCGCATATAATAAAAAAGGTGTAATATTATGATTACAACTATTAGTACCAACTATTAATTTTGAAAGGAACAAGCTATGATTAATGCAATTATTTTAATTTGTGCTTATGTAATCGGGTCAATTCCTTCTGGCCTATGGATTGGCAAAATTTTTTATAAAACAGATATAAGAGAACATGGTAGTGGAAATTTAGGAGCAACCAACTCTTTTCGAGTATTAGGTAAGAAAGCAGGAACCGTTGTAACAATCCTTGATATATTAAAAGGTACTGCGGCAACATTACTTCCACTTATCCCTTACTTTAATGATTCGACGATTCATCCTTTAATTTTAGGAGCTATTGCAGTTGTAGGACATATGTTCCCACTCTTTGCAGGATTCCGTGGAGGAAAAGCGGTTGCAACATCTGGTGGTGTTTTATTAGGCTATGCTTGGCCGTTGTTTATCATTTTAGTGTTAGGTTTTTTAATTGCATTAAAAATTACAAAGATTGTTAGCCTCTCTTCAATGCTCGTATCAATCATTGCGCTTATTTATAGCATTATTTATGTGATTGTTACAGGAGATGTATCCTTACTGATTTTAGTCATCATTTTAACAGCATTTATTTTCTACCGTCATCGTGCCAATATTAAACGGATTAAAGAAGGTACTGAGCCAAAAGTAAAATGGATTTAATTAGCTTTTTACCTTATCTGAAAGGATAAAGAAGATGAATATTAAAATTTCTGAAGATGCATTACAGTGGTTTCAAGAAGAAATGGAAGCAAAAGAGGGGGACTATATTCGTTTTTATTCAAGATATGGAGGTTCTTCCCCATTCCACGAAGGTTTTTCCATTGGAATGAATCGTGAGGAGCCTCATGATATTGGAGCAGAAGTGATTGTACAAGGCATTCATTTCTATATCGAAAAGGATGATCTATGGTTCTTTAATGAACATGACCTATTTGTTGAAGTCAATAAAGAATTGGAAGAATTACAATATAGTTATTTGAAGTGAAAATTGCCATTCGATTATAAGTACACAAATTTTGGACCATGGGTAAAAAATCACTCATGGTCTTTTATTGCCCTTCAGAAACTTCTAGTTGTTCTACTTTGTAGATAGGAGGGTTCGATTCTAAAATTTCACTATACCAAATTTTTACTTTTTGGCTGGACTGAACCTGTTTAACAATCGATTTATTTTTAAAACTTAAAAATAATACTTCATCATATTTATTTAATAATTCATTTAAAGATAATTCTTTATCTTCGTATTGAAAATTTGAATCTTGAATTAATAAGTTTTTTCCTGAATTTTTTTCAAATAGAATGATTCCTTCTTCACTAGTACTATTTAGTACAATCTCTTCACTATTAATCCCCGATTCCGGACTACGGGAATTGTCACAGCTAATTAATAGAAATCAAACAAAAAACGACAAAAAAATCATACGAAATTTGATTTCCATAAGCCCACCTTCCTTCGAAACTTTCTAAATCGATTTGTTCACGGAAAAAGTAATTTAGTTTTAAGATTTTACTGACTATTTCCCTTCCATTTTATCATCTTTTCTAAAAGATACGTTAGAGTCCTCAAAAAAATAAACCCTTACGGATTGTTCGTAAGGGTTAAAAAATATTATTCATGCAACATGTTTCTTGCTTCTTGTATGTCTTTAACGGGTTTATGACAAGAATAGTTTTCACAAATATAGATCCAAGCCTTGTCCTCTCCCCTTTTATAATTGTTAATAAAGGGAGCAATCGACGCCAATTCATCGGTTTTCTTATTTACTAAATAAGTAATTTCCGGATAAAACTCCTGCAATAATTCGTCGACAAATAGTAGTTGATCATCGGATATCTCCCCTAAAATAACGATTTCCTTCCTTTTCATTAGCGTTGTTAAAAAAGCCATTAACATATAGGTATGACCCATCGGATAATTCTGAATCGAATAAGAAAAGGCAGAAAATATTTTATTTACTCTGTCTTCCAAATGGGCATTTCCTGTAAACCGCGCAAGTTTTAACATTTGCAAAGCAGCTACACTGTTTCCGGAAGGTAATGCCGAGTCATATACTTCTTTTTGACGAATTAATAAATCTTCTGCATCCTTTCCATAAAAGAAAAAGCCGCCCTTTTCATCATCCCAAAATAGTTCAATCATTTGATTAGTTACCCTTTGAGCTTTCAATAAATAATTTACATCGAATGTTGCCTCGTAAAGTTCAATATAAGCCCACAATAAATAAGCATAGTCATCAATAACACCAAGTTCTTTCACTTCTCCATCCCGGTACCGAATCATTAATCGGCCAGAAAGGAATAAATTTGATTCAATAAAATCAATAGCTTTTATAGCTTTCGTTAAATATTCCTTTTCTTGAAAAACACGAGAAGCCTTCGCTAATGCAGCGATCATTAGCCCGTTCCAAGAAGTAATGATTTTATCATCCTTATGTGGAGGAATTCGTTTTTTTCGATGTTCAAATAGGATTGTCCGCGCTTTTTCTAAACGTGCTAACAATTCTTCTATATTCATACCATTTTGTTCAGCTAACTGGGGTAAAGACACTTCAATTAAATTTGGAATGTTTTTACCTTCAAAGTTGCCATCTTCGGTAATACCATAGGCTGCACAATATAATGTACCAAGCTGACCCCCTAATAGAGTTAAGATTTCTTCATAACTCCACACATAATATTTACCTTCTTCTCCTTCTGAATCTGCATCTTCAGCAGAATAAAAGCCACCTTCTGGAGAGGTTAAATCCCTTAGCACATATCGAATCGTATCTTTCGCAACTTTTTTAGCGTCCTCCGATTTAGTCACTTGATAACATTCAGTATAAGCGATTGTTAGCAGGGCATTATCATATAACATTTTCTCAAAATGGGGGACTAAAAATTCTTCGTCGGTAGAATATCTTGCGAAACCAAAACCGATATGGTCATAGATACCCCCTCGTTCTAACCCATCTAATGTTTTCACAACCATGTTCAATGCTCTTTCATCTTTTGTATAGTAATAATAACGAAGTAAAAACATATGTTGATGGGGTGTTGGAAACTTCGGAGCAGTTCCGAAGCCTCCGAACGTTTCATCAAAAGTACTTAAAAATGAACGAAAACCATTCTCCACTGCTATTTCGGAAACTGTTTCATCGGTATTTAGTTGAATGGTCTGTTGAAGAGCTGTTTGCACCTGTTTGGTGACATCTTGAATTTGTTTCTTATCCTTTTTATAAATAGTATATAACTTGGTTATTATCTCCTTAATACCAGGCATTCTCGGTCTACTTTTTTTTGGGAAATAAGTACCTGCATAAAATGGAACTTTGTCAGGAGTTAAAAATAAATTTAGTGGCCAACCTCCATGACCGTTCATTAACTGACAAACCGTCATATAAACAGAATCAATATCCGGTCGCTCTTCACGATCAACTTTAATCGCAATAAAGCGTTCGTTGATTAACTCTGCCACTTCCATGTCTTCAAAACTTTCTTTCTCCATAACGTGACACCAATGACAAGTACTATAGCCAATACTTAAAAAGATAGGTTTATCCTCACGTTTTGCTTTTTCAAATGCTTCCTCACCCCATGGAAACCAGTCTACAGGGTTATATGCATGTTGAAGCAAATAAGGTGATTTTTCATGAATTAATCGATTTGCTTTCTTATTTGTTGGCATCGGATCACCTCTTTATAAGTTTTACTATTACTTTACCCATAAAATATAAAAGCAAAGCATGGCTGAAAAAATTGGATTTGAATACTAATAAGTGAGCTGAAAAATGATCTGTTACATGGCCAGCTAATTATCAAGAGTAGCTAGTTTTGGCTTTCTCATTTTCATTAAACAAAGGAAAAACAGATTTGGAGATGGAATTAGAAGTGGATAAATGAATTTAGGAAATCGTTCAAAGCAAATGGCTTAAAGTGAAGTGTTGAAGGAACTTAATTAACACTTAAAATTTTTTCGAATTAGATAAATAGGAAACTGATGTTGTATGGAGACATTGATAAAAGTGATATTAAAAAGAGTTGAATCAATGCTCAACTCTTTTCTTTTTCTAAAGACTTTAATTGTTCTGCTAATACCTTTTGCATAAGGATGGCATTGGCAATTGCTTTATTATCTTTTTGAATATCCCCTGGTTTACTTGCTTTACCAATTACATAACCTTCGAAGGCCGTGCCAAAGAAGTCAAAAATGTATTGAAATTGTTGAAGTAAAGGAAGTGCTTTAATGGAAGGATTATCTCCTCCAACTGCAATAACATACGCTTTCTTTTTCGATAAGCCTTCTCTAAAATCGGGTAAATGTTTATCCCGTAATGATTGAGACCAACGATCAATAAATAACTTCATCGTTCCACTCATACTGTACCAATAAATTGGGGTAGCGAATATAAGAATTTCATGCTTTAAAACCTGTTCAATGACGACTTGATAATCATCCAACACTGGTTGAAATCCCGCTTCTGTATGTCGTTCATCTTTAATTGGTAGGATGTTATAATCCCTCAAATAAATTTTCTCAACAGGAAGGCCACTGATCACATACTCCGTTAACCATTCTGTATTTCCCTTTTCCCTAGTACTTCCGTATATAACCGCAATAGACATACATTCACTCTCTCCTTTAGTAGAATCATATTCCCATAAACTGAACGAAAGAACTTCAAATTTCGAATCTTTATAGAACGGAATAGTTTGAAAAGACAATTCGAATTCTGTTTAAAAAATAGTAACATGTCAATCATGAAAATGAACTAAAGTTTTCGAAAAATAATTAAGTTGGGGGTCAAGGTATGAATTTTGAACATATAACTGTAGCAGGAAGTGGCGTTTTAGGAAGTCAAATTGCCTTTCAGACAGCTTTTAAAGGATTTCAAGTTGCCGTATACGATATAAATGAAGAAGCGATTGATCGGGCGAAAAATCGTATGATGAACTTAAAAGTGCGCTATCAAGAAGATTTAAAGGCAACAGAAGAAGAAGTAAACTTGGCTTACAACCGTATGTCCTTCCATACGGATTTAGCAGAAGCAGTAAAGGATGCTGATCTTGTCATTGAAGCTGTACCTGAAATTGTCGATGTGAAAATGAAATTTTATGAACAATTGAGTCAAGTAGCACCGGACAAAACTATTTTCGCAACCAATTCATCGACCATGTTGCCAAGTCAATTCGCAGAAGCTACGGGCAGACCTCACAAATTTTTAGCCCTTCACTTTGCAAATGAAATTTGGTTAAACAACACTGCAGAAATAATGAAACATCCGAATACGGAAAAATCGGTGTTTGAACTTGTTATTGACTTCGCAAAGGCAATTGGCATGGTGGCACTCCCATTACAACGAGAGCAGCCAGGTTATATTTTGAATTCATTATTAGTACCTTTTTTAGAGGCAGCCCAAATGTTATTAGTAAAGAAAATTGCTGATGTTGAAACGATAGATAAAACTTGGATGATTGCTACGGGCGCCCCTAAAGGTCCCTTTGCTATTTTAGATATAGTAGGCATTAATACAGCATATAATATTGCTAATGCTAAAGGTGAGGCTGGAAATGAAGAATTTAAAAAGCTGGCAAATTATTTGAAATCTGAGTATATCGAAAAAGGAAAACTCGGAGCTGAAACAAAACAAGGTTTTTACTCATATCCTGATCCAAGTTACTTGCAACCTGGTTTTCTAGAAAGTTAAATAGTAAGGGCGACACATGTAGAATGAGTGTCGCCCTTATTTTAGTAAAGCATCGGTAATAATCTGCTATCTATTAAATTCGTATTTATTGCTAATTCTTCTGTATCCCTACCATATTGCCAAGCCCAAACATTAGCATCACAATTTGGTGTTGTTGGCTCAAATTTCGGAGCATCTTTTTCATTTGTTACACCAATATGTGGCTCTGAACTCCATAATACTGCTTGATTAGCAACGCGAGGGTCTTGATCAACAGCTTCACAATATGCCTCTTCAAATTTTCCTTCTGTAGGGTTGTAATAAAAACCTGGTTTATAATCCGTATTATATAAATAGTCGATATATCCTTTAATCCAACGACTATCTACTTCAACATTTTCCATACTAGCAAATATCATCGTTCCTTTTTTAAGTCCTAACCGTTTCGCTTGGTATGCAACGTTCATCCCTACAACTTTCGCATGACTTTCCCCAACTGCCTGACGGAAATCGTTATATATCGGAAGCAATTTTGTACCATTATTGTGAAGGAGTTCAATTTCTTCCTCAGTTAAACCTTCTACTGAACCCTCTACCCTCGTTAAGTATCTTCCCCAGAATTCCGGTTTTCCAAATGTTGATAGAACGGAATTATATAACTCATTCGTAACTGGTTGAGAAGAGTCTACACCCCAATGATAATTAACCATTTGCGTACCTCTTTTCTAATAATTTTCCATAAAACTTACCTTCCCTACAAAACAATGCCGAGATTTCTTCTGTTTTTTTATTTAGAACATATAATAGAACATAATTTACTAGACATTTGACCAGTAATTTTATCTCCATCTAATTATATGAAACAGGTAAGGAGTGTGTGATAAATGACTAGGGAATGGACAAAATCAAATATTCGTGACTTATCAGGAAAAGTAGCAATTGTCACTGGAGCTAACAGTGGGATTGGTTATGAAACGTGTTTAGCTTTGGCTGAAAATTATGCCACGGTAGTTCTCGCTGTTCGTAACGTAAACAAAGGCTTTGAGGCGGTCGATAAAATTAAAAGAGAATTCCCTAATGCTGATGTACATGTTTTACAACTCGATTTAAATGATTTAGCTAGTATACGAGAATTTTCACAACAATTTAAACAAAAATTTCGTTCTTTATCTATGTTAATTAATAATGCAGGAATTATGGTTCCTCCTTATCGTGTGACGAAGGATGGATTCGAATCCCAATTTGGGGTAAATTACCTCGGTCATTTTGCCTTAACAGGGTTGCTATTAGATCGAATCATCGCTACTCCGGATTCGAGGGTCATTTCATTAGGTAGTTTAGCAGCCCATAAACAAAAACCAGAGTTTAAAGAGTTTACCGGAACGAAAACGAAATATAAAAAATTTAAAAGTTATGGACAAAGTAAACTTGCTTGTATGTTTTTTGCAAAAGAACTTCAATATCGTTTCCGATCCCGAAATATAGACTCAAAAAGTATAGCTTGTCATCCAGGTATTGCCCAAACGTATTTATTTGGTAAAGGATCACGTAAATTAACGAGAAGATTAACACGAGCTTCTTTGAAATTAATTGGACAGAGCGCGGAAGCTGGGGCTTACCCTATTTTATATGCAGCTACTGAACCTTCTGTAAGGGGCGGAGAATATATTGGACCAGATGGTAAAAAAGGAATAAAAGGTTATCCGACGGAACTAAATATATTAGATGAGTTATTTGATGAAAATGTATCATCAAATTTATGGTTACTTTCTGAAAGTTTAACAGGAGTGAAATATTTATTTTAAACATAAAAAATCTCCTCTGCCGCGAAACACAGAGGAGATTTTACCTGTTATAGAGGAAGTTTAAATACAATTCGACCAGCAACAACCGTTTGGACTGCTTTTGCTTTTAACATCTCTTCCGAAGTTCCTTTCAATAAATCCCGGTCAAATATAGAAAAGTCTGCATCAAATCCTGCTTTAATTAACCCGCGCACTTCTTCTTTACCGATTGCTTGTGCGCTGCCAACTGTATAAGCCCGTATTGCTTCAAATCGTGTTAATTTTTCATGAGGAAGGTATCCATCATGGTCATCAGTTGGTTTTTTTCGTTCGACCGCAGCATAAATTGTAGCGATTGGATCGATATCTTCAACCGGTGCATCTGTCCCTGCTGCACACATTAAACCTCGGTTCATTAATGTCTTCCATGCGTAAGCATATTTTAATCTTTCTCCACCGAGTCGGTCGATTGCCCATGGGAAATCAGAAGGTACAAATGCGGGCTGTAAATCTAAAATTACAGGCAATTTGGTCATACGATGAATTAATTGTTCGTTTAAAATACAACAATGAATTAATCGGTCCCGTTTTCCTTTTGGAGCAGGGTATTTTTCGATTACATTCAATACCTGTTGAGCAGCAGCATCTCCTATAATATGAACCGCAATGGCTTCATTATATTTTCGTGCAAGTTTCACTAAACTTTCTAATTGGTCATCGGTATGAATAAATAGTCCTTTATTATTCGGATTATCTGCATAAGGTTCGATTAATGCAGCTGTTGAACCACCTAACGCTCCGTCTACAAAAATTTTCATTGCCCCGGGTTCAATAAATGGATCATCAAATTGTACATTTGACTCCATCATTTCTTCAAAAACCGCATGATGTCGTAATAGGTTTACACGAAAATGATGTTTCTCACCCACTACTTTTTCATAAGCAGTTAAAGGGTTCGTAAATTTTCCAAAGTAGCTCATATCTTCACTATGACCACCCGTTAACCCTTTCGATAACATATCATCAATGGATAAATTTAACGCATCGACTAAATATTGAATATAGCTATCTCCTTCTTTTGGAATAGCATTTGAAACAAGGTTCGTTGCTTGATCATAAAGGAGGCCGTTCAAATTGCCATTTTCATCTCGACCAATTTCACCACCAGATGGGGAAGGTGTTGTTTGATCGATTCCTCCAGCTCTAAGTGCGGCAGTATTTCCTAATGCTACATGGTGGCATACACGGGTTAAAAGAATCGGTTCTTTTCGAATTTCATCTAATTCTTCTATCGTAGGAATTCGCTTATCTACGAAATTATTTTCATTCCAACCTTCCCCAAATAACCATTTGTCAGGAGGGGTAGTTTGTGCAGCCGCTTTCACTAATTCCAGCATTTCCTCTGCAGATGTTGCCTTTGACAAATCTAAACGAAGGAGCTTTTCTCCTTGAAATAAAATATGTAAGTGACTATCGACAAATCCCGGATACATAGCAGCACCTTGCAAATCAATCTGTTCGTCTGCCTGATTTTTTAGTTCATCCATTGTTCCAACGGCAACGATTTTGTCATCTTCTACAAGTACTGCTTCAACGGTTTCCCCTTCTCTTTCCATCGTATAGATAGTACCACCATACCAAAGCTTTTTCATTTTTATCACGACCTCCTATTCTAACCATTTATTGTTTTTTCCTTTTCTTTCTAATTTTATTATGCAATTGAATGTGGGAATGCTCAAGTTAATTTCGATTTTATTCTGTTTGATTTCAATAAAAAAACACCTTCAAAAATATGAAGATGTTACTTATGAGAGGGATTATTTAAATTTTTGTCAAAATGATACCTAACACAGCTGATAATACGCCGATTACTTGGTAGGAGCGCAATCGTTCCTTAAAGAGCCAACAATCTCCTAATACTACGACTAAACAACTTAAACTAACAATCGGAAAAACAATACTTGCCGTTCCAGTATTTAATGCAAAAAAATAACAACTATAACCGAATATACTAAGTAAGCCGACTATTGTTCCGAATTTAAATTCTGCTTTTTGCCAATTTTCCTTCGCGAATAAGCTATTGATGCACAAATAGAGGGCGCCTCCGCCATACATGCAAATTAACGTATTTAATGAATCGATATGTAAATAAGAAGAGGTTCTCATTAAAATTCCTAAAATTCCAAATGAGAAAATGGCTAATAAAATTCGAGATAACCACGGCATGTACTGTATACTATTGTTTCCATTCGATTGGGGCGAATATTGGATTAATACTGCGGATCCAAGCATGATGATAATGCCAACCCATTGTAAAATCGTAATATGTTCGTTAAAAATGATGGCCGCGCTTAATATTGGGATAATCGTATTAACACTAACTAAAGGAGAAGTAAGACTTGCAGGTCCCTTTTCGAATGCTTTCGACATTTGAATATTACCATTTGCATTTAAAATTCCAATGATTACTCCTAATACAACTGTAATTATATTCATTTGATGGATTCCGGTAATGAACGCATAGGAAGCGGTTATGATAAAAGCTATTAAATAAAAAATAAATTGAATATGTACTTTAGATAAGCCGTTCGTCGTACTCCATTTAAAAATCATGTTATTCGTACCAAAACAGATCATCGTAATAAATGCTGCAACAATCCACATGTTAATCCTTCTCTCTATTTATTTGAATTCATTCTATTACGAAAAACTACTATTTTACAATAGGATTTTCGTTTTAATATAAAAATAATAATGAATAATTAAAAAACTGTGGGTTCTTCCATGACATCGATGGAAGCCCACAGTTATAAATGGTATTAATAAAAATTCATTTAGCTAAATTCGTTTTTTAAAATTTGTTCATATTCCTTTGAAGTTTTAATTTGAACGGTAATTGCTCCTTTTTGATAATAACTTTTAATGATAAGTGGAATCCCTGTAGTATTTTGAAATTGAAAATCCAGTCCCCCAAAAGAGACGGTAGCGTCCCTTCCCTTCGGTACATAACCAACATCTCTAGAATGGTGGTGGCGTTCAAGGATTTTCATTTCCAATTGGTCGATGGCATTAAATAAAGTAGAAGATGTTTGACATATCCCTCCACCAATTCCCATGACCATTTTCCCTCTTATAATTTCTGGTGCCATTTGATAGCCTGATGCGACATCTCTTGGACCGACGACAGAGTTAAAAGAAAAAATATCACCGTGTCCTAAAATAACATTATTAATTGCCATTGAAGAGAGCTCGATATTTTTACTTCGACCGGAATTATAAGCTTTAAAATAGGTCGTATAAGAAGCGAGTACTACCTCATTTAAATGGGGAACGTCCGATTCACTATAATCACTCTCTGTATAAATGATAGGGACTTCTACAATACCTCCAGAAAATGAAAGGTGTAAAATTTTTTCAATAAGTTCCTTTTCATTAACGGTTGTTAGCGGTCTGCCTTTTATAATGTTCCCTTTTTCATCGATTCGATCTAATATCATCGGCTTATTATAACCGATTTGACTTTGAGTTCCATGGGCAAATTCATGAACCCACCTTTCAATTTCTTTACGGTAGGATTCTAAATTGGTTACGATTTGATAAATATCTGGTGTAAATTTTTTTACTTCGATTTTCGTATCTGGATCAATAACCGTTATTGTCTTTCCATCTGTTAATTCATCTTGAAATAAATCGAATTCATTTGCCTTTAATACTTTCATGTCACTAAAGCAAAACAAAAGTGTAAATAGAATGATTAAACAAACGTTTTGTTTTTTCATATGATAAAACCCAACCTCACCATTATTTAAAATATGTATCTTTATTTATCGTTCCCAAAATAACTTTGAATATGAAATGAAAAAACACCCGATAAATGGATAATGCCATTTATCAGATGTTTTATTACTCAAATACACCGCTTCGGATAATTTCTGTATCTATTTTTACATTTACTTTTAAATTCGGATATATTTCCCTCCATTTTTCTTCTGTAAGTTTGGAGTTTCTTGTAAAGGCATAGAAATGTTCACCAAAACCAAAAATGTCTGAATTTACTTCTTGGCTATATTTAATAATTCTTTCTATTTCTGATTCGATTTTTTTATTAATTTCCTTTTCAATTTTTTCTGTAATTTTTTTATCACTGATCGCCAAACTGGAGTGAATTTCCAATAGTCGGCAATCTAACGAAATGCTTAAATCGATTTCATTTTCATTAATTATTTTTAAGTCTCTTTTTGTTTTAATTGCATCGATAGCTATTGGGAGTTCTTCCGGTTGATAATTTGGTGGGTTTTTAGAACTTTCTGCTAATTCTCCAGGTAAAACGAGTTGAAGGGTCCCGTCATTAATATTTTCTCGAATTAATAATACATAAAAGGAATCGGAAGCTGGGAGTGAACCTACCATCTTCCCATCTTTAAATAAAGCAATTCCACTAATATCAATATATTCACCAGATTTTTTTACTTTTGGTAAGGCAAAGTCACGAAATGAAGCATATATATCTCGTACTACTTCGTGTAAAGTGGAAGAAATCATTTGTTGTTGATTAATATTATGATCAATTAAATTAAATATATGTTGCCCTACATCTGCAATGTTTGGATATTGTCCTTCCAATAAAGTTTTTGATTTACCATCTACAACCGCTAAATAAATACTTGTAGTGATTTCGGAATTCATGGCAAAGGTATGAATCGCTTCCTCAATGCCTTCCTTTGCTAAATCATCACCAAACAAAGTAACCCGCAGTTGTCCTGCCATTAGCTTTTTTGCTGATTGTAAATCAGTCATAACCCTTGTTCCTTTACTCGTTTCGGCTGTTTCCGAATGTATTTCGATACTACTTTCAAATTCTGGATTAATTTGACGAACAACTGAGGTTGCCGTCACATCACCATCTTCGACGTCATAACCAATAAGTGTTACTAAACTAATTCTTTCAAGAACTCGGTACTCAGTACAAGCAGTAAGAATTAAGCATGCAATGACGAACAGTAAAAACCATTTCTTCTTTTTCAATTCGGTCGCTTCCTTTTTAAGAAACTATTTCGTATTAATGCCATCAAATAAATGAACAAAGGGTAAACAAATACAATAATAAACCCAAATTTCGAAAAAATATTGTTGATCTCATTTATTTGATTACGGGACTTAATAAATACAGTGAGAATTAAAATAATGATTGAAAAAATCCATATGAATTTTTTCGAACTAATGTTCACCATACGAATAACGCCACGGTGTGCAGACCATGCAAATAGACATAAATTAGGCAATATGATAATCATCCATAAACAAATCGTGATAATCTCGACCCTTTCGATAAAGGGGAATTTTATAATACTAAATAAATTTAATGTAGCCCAAATTGTTTTTTCCAATTGGGGGCCACTAAAATAAGTAAGGGAGATTAACATAATGGAAAGATAAAGAAGTAATGTCGCAAATAAACCAAGATGAACATACCTTTGGACTTTGTTTTTTTCTTTCACATAGGGATAAACAATATTAATAATTTCAAATCCAATAATCGTAAAGGTCATCGCGTACGCCCCTTTAATAATGTCCTTTAGATGATTATCAAATAATGGAAGAAGTTGACTAATTTCAGAATACTCCATCGGGATAAATAGGATGGAAGGTACCCATAACGTACAGATGAAACTAAAAAAACAGATTCCTACTAACACTCGAAAACCACCGTTAAAAGCATAAATAACAATCATAAGTAGTGAAGCACCTAAAAAAGTCGCTGATAAGTTGGGAAATATCCAAACATTAATCACTTCAATGTAATTTTTCAAAACAACTAAAAAGGCGAAACTGGAGTAGAAAATATAAATAAGATTAAAAAAATTCCCTATAAATTTTCCAAAGACTTCCTGATGGATCCCGTATAAGTCATTCGACGGAAACATTTCAAGAGTTTTAATCATGATGAATACTATAAAATGGGCAAAAATAAAACTAATGATGACGGATATCCAAGCATCCTGCTTTGCATCTTGGTAAATCAGTCTTTGAAATCCGTGAATTCCAACCCCAATTTGACAGGCATTGATAATAAAAAAGAGAAGGGGTGCATTAATTAATTCACTTTCACTTATCGAAAGAGTTTTTTTCACTCTATCACCTTCTCTTTGTTTTCAGGGGTTAAATTTGAATTTTGACTTTGTTTTTTTGTATTCTTCTTTTTTTTGTTTTTTTCAATCTCTTTCCGACTTCTAGAATTCACCGAGTGACGACTGATAAAGGGCAAAGGCAATCGAACAATACTATCCGGCCAATCCTTTAATCTAGGCGGATAAAATGGTGCTAAGTAAGGTGCTCCTAGGCTTGATTGTTTTAATAAATGGATGAGTAAAAAACAGAACGCAAGCATAATTCCGTAATATCCCCAAAAACCTGCCAACACAATGATTGGGAATCGTATAATTCGAATTACGTTACCCATCATATAGTTTGGCGTTGTAAAGGAAGCTAAAGCTCCTAGTGCTACAAAAATAATTAAAATATTACTTGTAATACCGGCTTGAACTGCTGCTGTTCCAATAACAATACCGCCTACGATACCGATTGTTTGTCCGACTTTAGTTGGAAGTCGAGCTCCAGCTTCCCTTAATAGTTCTATAACTAATTCTAAAAATAGTGCTTCTATAATGGGCGGAAACGGAACAATTGCCCTCGATTCACTTAAAGGAACTAACATTGGTTGTGGTATAACTTCATAATGAAATGTTAAAGAAGCCACATAAATGGGTGTGAAAAAAATCGAAACGATGATAGCGGCAAATCTGAGTAATCGTATAAAGGAAGCGATTGGCCAACGTAAGTTTTGGTCTTCCCTACTTTGGAAAAATTCTAAAAAGCTAAATGGACAAATAATTCCCATGGAACTCCCGTTTACAATAATTCCAACTTTCCCTGTTAATAAGCCATCACAAAAACGGTCAGGGCGTTCAGTTAAAAGGGTTTGTGGAAAGATAGAGCTGGAACTGTCATCGATTAATTCCGCTAATATCGCACTATCAATTAAATCCACAATATCAAGATCTTTAATTCTTTGACGAACCGTATTGACATGTTTTTCATCTACAATGCCATGAATGTATAGAACAGAAACAGAAGTTCTTGTTTCTTTTCCAAGGGTAAAGTGCTCATTACATAAATTTGGATTTGTAATAAATCTTCGAATTAGCGTTATATTTGTATTAAGACTCTCATTAAAACCGACTTGTGTCCCAATTACTTGTGATTCATTTTCTGGGGCTTCTAAACCACGCTTTTCGTAAGAAGGAATTTTGGCAAGGACAACTTGCGGATGTCCATTTATATGAATTAAAACACCACCGATTAACATTTCATCGATACATTGGATCATTTCGTCAAATACGTTTACCTCTGGAATCGAAATTCTTTCTCGAAGGGTACTGGGTGTTTCATCCGTTGTATCTTCAAATCGCGCTAGAATATTGTCATCTAATGATTGAGTTTCAATTAACCCATCGATAAATGCAATGGTAATATTGTTTGTGACAAACCGAATAACTAAATCAGCAGGTGAATGAATAATTTTTTTTAATTCATTGATAAAATCATTTTTTAACGGTGGAACAGGAATCTTTGGTGGATTATATTCAGGTTTTTCTTCATTTGGTAGGATTTTTTGCTGTATCTTTTTAAACATAACATTCTCTCCAATTTCTATCTTATAAATAGAATTGTCCTTAAAGTGTTAAAATATACTATTTTTCCTTTATTCCACCGTAATTAAAAAACAACCTTTTCGTGTTTTGTACGAAAAGGTTGCTTCGTTTTTTTTATTAAATTTTAAATGTTTTTACTATGTTTTTTAATTCTTCTGCCATAGAGGCTAAGCTTTCAGCAGATGCAGCAATTTCCTCCATAGAACTGTTTTGTTGTTCCGATGCAGAGGCGATTTCCTGTGTATTACTTGATGCCTCCATTGAAATTTCAGAAATATGTTTTATATCTTTGACCATTTTTTCTGAGACGCTTTTAATTTGTTCGCTTTCTTCCAATATTTCTTTCATATGGTCGGATACTTTATGAACCGATTGAGCAATATGTTCAAATTCAATTCCAGCTCGTTCAACTTGCTTCTTACCATCTTTTACAGCGATATTCCCTTCATTCATAGCTGAAATCGAAAGTGCGATTTCTTGTTGAATTTCTTTAATCAATTGGCTAATTTGTCCGGATGCTTGACTAGATTGTTCCGCCAATTTTCGAACCTCGTCTGCCACAACAGAAAAACCTTTTCCATATTCCCCTGCCCTTGCAGCCTCAATAGCTGCATTTAAAGCAAGTAAATTCGTTTGATCTGCTATACCAGTTATAACTGAAATAATATCGTTGATTTCGGATGATTTTTTTCCTAAACCATTGATTGTTGTTGAAGCTGTATTTGTTTTATTTTCAATTGTTGTCATATGGCTAACCGTATTCGCAATTACATTTGTACCCGAATTTGCAGCAGAAACTGCTTCATTTGAAAGTGCATTTGTTCGTTGAATATTATCGGTAATCGTTAAAATACCGTTTGAAATATTCGTCACAACGGATTTTGCATCTTCAGTGAAATTAGCTTGTGTTTCGGTAGTCGATGCAATCGTTTGAATAGAAGCTGCAATTTGTTCAGTTGCTCGAACGGTTTCCTCCGAACTAGCAGATAATTCCTCGGATGATGAAAGAACTTTATTGGAAGCAATATTTATTTCAGAAACTAAATGTTTAATATTTTGAATCATTACGTTAAAGTTATTGGCAAGTTGACCAAATTCATCACGCCTTTTTAAATCCACCTCTTGGACAGTTAAATCTCCAGAAGCAACCTTATCCATTCGAGAAGCAATTGTCAGGATAGGCTTCGTAATGCTTCTTACAATCAGAATGGAAATGAGAATAATGATTATGGCAGCTGCTCCAATCATCAATAAGCTAACGTTTTTTACAGAATTAGAAACGGCTAAAACTTTATTTTCTGGTGTATAAATTGTTAATCCATAGCCAGTAGTCTTGATTGGTGCATATGTACCAATAAATTGTTCACCGTCATAGGAAAAACTCGATATCCCTGTATCCGACCTACTGTTTTCTAAAATATTATTAAAGCCATCCACTTTTAGTTCTTTTATATTCTTACCGACAAAATCCTTTTCTGGAGAAACTTGTATAAATCCTTGTTGATCTACTAAGGTAATCATATTGGATGTTTCTTCATTGTTTAAGTATGTATCTACTAATAAGTCAAAGTTTGCTGAACCGGCTAATATACCAACAATGACTCCTCGATCATCTTTAATCGGAGTTGCAGAAACTACAATTCGATTCCCTGTCACTTTTGATGTCAATACTTCTGAATAAACCGATTTTCCACCAAATGCAGTAGGTACATAGCTACGATCGCTATAATCTTGACCGATACTATCTTTCATTGTATGGGCAATCACAGTACCATCTCGATTTATGACATACATCGTTTCAAAAATATCAGAACGATCTTCTAAAAACGTAATATAGGGAATGAGTCGTTCCGGATCCATTGACTTCATAACATCAGTAGAAGCTGCAATCTCCATTTCTGACATTTGGGACTTAAACCAATCATCAATGAATTGAGCTTTATTTAATACAAGATTGTGCATAGCATCTTTTTCTTCATCGATGAGAATTGAACTATTGTTGCTTTGTATAAAGAAAGCAACTGCTAATAAAGGAACAATCGATATCAGTAAAAATGCACTAATAAATTTAATACGTATACTCGCTGTACCTTTTCTTAGTTTTTTCTTTTTTTTCAAAGCTTTTCCCCCTTTGTGATCATCATGATTTATTAGATAACCTGTATGAATAGGAAAAAATATTTGGAAACCCATCCTTTCTCCTACTAATTATCCAAATACATTATATAATGAAAATAGTAGGAATTAAAGATATTATTAGAGCATTCATACTAAATCGAAAATTAAAATGAATGGAAAATGAAGGACTATAGTTCTAACCCAATAAAAATAGACACTAAATTATAGTAGTGTCTATCGATTTCATTTTTTAGTTTTTTAAAAGATCAGCATACTTTTCTGAAGTGGTAAGCTTTATCGTAATAGAATCTTTAGTAGTAGTAGCTTGAATCATAAAGGGAACTCCCGTTGTATTTTGGAAGCGAAAATCTAATGAATCGTACGACACGGTCGCATCCCTTCCTTTAGGAACATACCCAATATCAATTGAATGATGATGTCGTTCAACGTAATGTACCCCCAATTGATCCACCGCATTAAAAAGTGTTGAAGAGGTTTGGCAAATACCTCCCCCAATCCCCATCTCAAACTCACCGTTAACAATTTCTAATGCTGGTTGATAGCCTGTTTCCTTTGTTCTAGGGCCAACGGTTATGTTGAAGGAAAAAATATCTTCTACTCCGACAATTACATGAGATATCGCATTCGCTGAAAGTTTGATGTTAGATGATCGTCCTACATCAGATGAATTAAAATAAGTCGTATAAGAAGCAATCACAACGTTATCTAAATCCGCGATTTCGGTTTGACTATAACCTGATTCGGTAATATAAATTGGAAGTTCAACATTCCCACCTGTATTAGATGCAGCTAATATTTTTTCCACAAGTTCCTTTTCCTTTAAAATGACTTGTGGTTTTCCTTTCACGAGTTCCCCATTTTCATTCAATTTATCCAGTACCATTCTTTGGTCATATCCTCGTTTATTGTCGGTACCACGAGCTAATTCCTTTGCTAACTGTTCAATTTCCTTTTTATATCTTTCGGAATTTTTATTTGTATTATATCCGAGTTCTTTAGGTGTAAAAGAATAAATGATTTCCTTTGATGATGGGTCGACTAACTGAATTGTAGAAGTTCCTTTTTCTATTATCTCTTCAGCAGCATCTCCCTGTTCCTTTTCCCTTTCCAACTCTTCTATTTCTTGTTCTAGTTCAACGATTCGTTCTTTTAACTGTTCCTTACTCGTAAAAGTTTCACTACATCCAACTAAAGCAAGGGAACATATAATAACCATTATAAATAATCTTTTCACACCCATCCCCTTCATTACACCGAAATATCTCCCTAGTGTATTCATGAAGGCATCCGTAGGTTATTCATATAACTAAAAAAGTAGCACGAATCCTCATTCCAGGTTTCGTACTACTCCAATTAATCACTATTTAAAAATTCAGCAGTAATATCATAACCGCGCATATAGTCAGGTGAACCTGGGAAGCTTTGCATAAATCCGTGTATATTTCCGTCAAATCGAACGAGTCTTACTTGAACGCCCGCTTCTTTGAGCTTATCTGCATATAATTCCCCTTCATCACAAAGGGGGTCATATTCTGCAGTAAAGATTAACGTTTTCGGCATTTGAGCTAAATATTTTTTTTCTACAAAAATAGGCGAATCCCAAGGAATATCGGATTGTTGATGTTGTATGAAATGGGCATTGCTTTTCGTAATATCCACTCCGTATTTTCCATTATACAGTTCCCTTGATTGATATTCGCTTCCTTTTATTTGAATGTCAAGATCGGTAATTGGATATTGCAGTACTTGTTTCGCAAGTTGAAATTCTCCTGTAATGATCGATTTTAAAGCGACCATCGTAGCAAGGTTAGCTCCCGCACTAGGACCTCCAACCACAATATCGTTGGACCGTCCTGCAAAATCTTCTGCATGGTTTACAACCCATTTCGTTGCAACATAACAATCTTGAAAAGCAGCAGGTGCGGGGTATTCTGGAGAAAAACGATAATCAATAACGATGACTTTGTATCCGGAAAGGGATGATAACAATCGACAAGACGTATCATAGCTATTTATATCACCATTAATAAATCCACCTCCCGGAAAAAATAAGAAAAGTGGATAATAATCATCTTCTTCATCTGGCGTATATATTCGAATTGGAATGTGATTGGCCATCGCTTGAATAAAAGATTCTTCCACTTTCAATACGCTTGGTTTTCTTTCGTTAGACTTAATTTGAATACCCTTTTGTCTTGCTTCTGGATGTTGCTGGAAATATTGTTCAATATAATGATGTAACGGCATAATTTAACTCCCTTCAGCTTTTTCCTATGTATTTTTATAACCAGATAAGTTTAAATTACTTCTTACGATGGTATTCAGAAATTTGTATGACACGGACATTTTTTGTATTTAATTCATGATAAATGCCTCTACTATCAGTAAAGGAAATATATTGATCCCGTTCACTTTGGATGAGTTGTTCGGCCATTTCTTGGGATTCCACATGTATAAATCTTCTAATATAATGTTGTTCATCAAAAAAATATGTCACTTTAAATTCCTTCATCTTAACCACCTTCATCATTTCTTATTCATTATGTTATCCAATGATGAGATCTCTACACATAGAAAAACCAAGTTCAAAAGAATCACTTCTTTTGGACTTGGTTGTATTTGTTTATTTCGATGCATATTCAATAAATTGGAGATTAGTTACGTATTGAGACATATGGGTTTTTATTTCATCATAAATCATTTTCGCATTCGGCAATTGCTCTTCTGTTACTAAATATAATGGTATAATCTCATAATTCCTCCAGTTTTGAAACTTAACATAAGTAGGCAGCAATTTAGGATGATTGATTTCAACAGTTGTATTTGGTTTTCCCTCTTTATCATAAGTAATTGTTTTCTTCACATCTAATTCGAGTAAAGCACCAATTTGTCGATAAAGTTCGTCTTGAGAAGATAAAAAGTTGCCTAGAGAATGAATGGCAAACGTTTGATTTCCGGTATTTCCTATGTACCATTTCACCGGTTGTAGTACATGGGAATGATGGAACAAAATAATATGGACACCTAAATCAGCTGCTAACTGGGCTATTTTTTCTTGATCTTCATTTTGATTTCGGCTATATTCATCTCCCATATGTAAATTTAGGACGATAATATCCGAAATTTCCTTTGCTTTTTCTATATCCTTTTTCATTTTTTCTTCATCAATATAATTGACTAAATAGTCTTTTCCTTCAGGTACTTGGAGTCCATTAGTACCATAAGTGTAACCTAAAAAGGAAAATGTAATTTGATTAACCGTTAATGTTTTGATTTGCTCCGCTTCATCATAACTTGTCGAAGCTCCAATATAAGTAATTCCAAGTTTGTTCCAATAATTTGTAGCGTTTTGAATAGCTTCTTCCCCACGATCTAATGTATGATTGTTAGCCATGTTGACTACATCAACACCTACCTCCTTTAAAACATCCCCTATTTCGTATGGACTATTAAATTGTGGGTAGCTTGAAAGCCCAATTTCTTGGCCACCAATAATACTTTCACTATTTGCTATCGTAATATCTGCTTTCTCTAAATATGGTTTTACTTGTGCAAACATGTCAGAAAAATTGTATTGATTATTACCAATGTAGGCTTCTTGGTAAATTGGCTCATGTATTAAAATATCTCCTATTGCGTTAATAGTAGCAGTATAAATTTCAGGTTCTTTTTGAATTGGAGGTGTAACTTGTTCTTGTTTTTCTATAGGTTGTTTCGATATGTTGTTTTCGGCACAAGAAACTAAAAGTAATATGAATATAAATAAAAAATATCTTTTAAAAATAGATGATACCTCCCATTTAAATAGAATACGAAACTTTAACTATAGAATAACCAAATATTATCATTTTTATTTTTTTACAAATATTTGAAGGGTGCTCATGAATTTTGATTCTTTGTTCAGAGTTGGTTGTTTAATTTATTTTCCCTTCCAATGAAGTTGTACGCTCACCCATTAGACGTTTACCTCATATTCTAAGTTAAACGAATTGAGGGGATATGCGAATGAATGTAGAATTGTCCGCACTTCATTGGATTTATGTTGTATTTATCGTATTGATTATCGGATTTATGGTAAAACGTCGCGATACAACGCTAATATGTATTATAGGCATTTTTATTCTTGCGATTGTTGCGACTGGAGATTTTACGGCATCCATTAGTGGTGTTTTTAACAGCTTTATTTTTGCAATACAAGAACTGTTATCGACGATTTTGATTATCTCGATTATCGTCGCAATGAGCAGGGTATTAATGAAAACCGGCATTAACGAAGTGATGGTTGCCCCGTTTACAAAAGTCATTAAAAATCCGACCGTCGGTTTTTGGACGATTGGGATATTAATGATGATCATTTCATGGTTCTTCTGGCCATCCCCAGCTGTTGCACTTCTTGGAGCAGTCTTACTTCCTGTTGCTATACGCGCTGGGTTACCAGCATTAGGAATAGCGGTGGCAATGAATTTATTTGGTCATGGAATTGCCCTTTCCAGTGACTTTATTATCCAAGGTGCTCCGAAATTAACCGCTGATGCAGCAGGAATACCTGTATCCGACGTCGTGTCAGCAAGTATTCCGTTAGTGATCGTCATGGGGTTAGTAACGACCGTTGTTGCCTTTATAATGTTGCGTCGGGATATGAAGCGCGGAAAAATTGAAATGGTTGGTACATTTGATAAGGAAAAACAGGATGAAAAAGTGAATGAAAATTTATTAACGATTGGACAACGAAAATTTTTTGCTTTATTAATCCCACTTGCTTTCATATTAGATGTCGTGGCAATGTCCCTTTTTAATCTTTCTGGCGGGGATGCAACAGCACTTATTGGTGGTACGACAGTCTTTATTCTTATATTATTAGCTCTCTTTGCCCATAAAAATGAAGGGTTGGAGAAAACAACGAGCTACTTAATAGAAGGTTTTCAATTTGGTTTTAAAGTATTTGGTCCGGTCATCCCAATTGCGGCTTTCTTCTATTTAGGAGACTCCGGGTTTTTAACGATTATTGGCGAGTATTTACCAAATGATTCCCAAGGGATTGTAAATGATTTAGGTATTGCCCTAGCTTCAGTTGTCCCGTTAACAGGAGAAATAGCAGCCGTAACACTAACAGCAGTAGGTGCGATTACCGGATTAGACGGTTCTGGTTTTTCAGGAATAACGTTGGCAGGTTCAATCGGTAGTTTATTTGGCACTGCCATTGGTGATGGCACTGCTACATTAACTGCTTTAGGTCAAATAGCTGCTATTTTTGTAGGCGGTGGTACCCTTGTACCTTGGGCTTTAATTCCAGCTGCTGCAATATGTAATGTAAGTCCCTTTGAACTTGCCCGAAGAAATCTTATTCCTGTTATTGTCGGATTAGTAGTAACAACAATTGTAGCGATGTTTTTAATTTAAATAAAAAGGTGGGCCTCTTTTATAAAAGCCCACCTTTAAATTGTTTTCCCTTTTTAATTACGTACTAATTTCACGAGTTCGTTTCATTGTAAGTAAAATGAAAATGCCTACTAATAATATACCCGCTAAAAGGAACATGCCAGAAGTTAAAGTAAACATACCTAGAATCGTCGGACCGACAAAACCTCCTAGAGCAGCGAATGAATTCACTAAAGCGATTCCGACAGGGGCAGTTGATTCCGTAAAGAAAAAGGTTAAGTAGGCAAAGAAACATCCTGTAAATCCATATAAACCGATGGATGTAAGGGATAATAAAATAACCATAGGTGTCACGGATGTGACGATGGCACAGCCGATAAATCCAACCATAGCAATGATTAAACAGATAATTAAATGCTTTTTTAAATTTCCTGTTCGATCTGCATTCCAACCAACAAATAATGCAGAAGGAATTGCGACTAATGAAGGTAACATGGATAACCAACCGATTTCTAAATTAGTAGTATGCACTTCTGATAATGATTTAATGATAGTAGGAATCCAAAAAGATAAGCCATAAATGGCTGTATAGGCTGCAAAGTAAAAGGCAGATAGTTTCCAAACAGTTAAATCTTTTAGCATTGTCCATTTCGTCGGTTTATTCATTTTACTACTAGCGATTCTTTCGATCTCTAATTGTTGTTCAATCCAATTTTTTTCTTCTTCTGTTAACCACTTAGCTTCACGAGGACGGTTTGTTAAATAAAATAACACTATCACCCCAAGTATTAATGCGGGGATTCCTTCTAAAATAAACATCCAACGCCAGCCTGATAAATTTGCCCATGTTATATGGTCGATAATCCAAGTTGAAACAGGGGCACCGATTAGCCCCCCAATAGGAAGCGTTAAAATTAATACTGCCGTTGCCTTGGAACGTTCCCTTTCTAAAAACCAGTAAGTAAGGTATAGAATGATTCCTGGAAAGAAACCTGCTTCTGCAACGCCTAGTAAAAAGCGAAGAATATAAAGATGGGTAGCATTTTGAATAAATCCAGTTAAAATGACGATGATGCCCCAAGAAATCATAATACGAGCAATCCAAACACGGGCACCAACTTTATGCATAATCATATTACTTGGCACTTCAAAGAAAAAGTAACCGATAAAGAAAATACCTGAAAGAAGGCCAAACACTTCAGCTGTTAATGCTAATTCCGCATTCATTTCCAATGCGGCAAATCCCATATTGACACGATCCAAATAAGCGACGATATATAAGAGTAATATAAAAGGTAAAATTCTTATGTTGCGCTTCCGTGTAATGGATTTAATAATAGCATCATTTGTCAATTAGTTCCCTCCATTTTAATGTGATGCCAATCTTTTCACTTAATTTTTCAATGGGCATATCAATAAATATTTCATTGACGAAGACTTCACCATTTTCAAAGGAAAAAACAGCGTAATCAGTAACAAGCAGATCAATGGTTCGTATTCCGCTAATCGGATAAGTTAATGTATTAACAAGCTTGGAATTACCATCTTTCGTAAACAACGTTGCTGCTCCAATTACTTTTTTAGCGCCAATTACTAAATCCATAGCGCCTCCTACACCAAGGATGGGCTGGTTCGGTACTGCCCAATTCGCAATTTGACCAGTAGTGTCAACTTGTAAAATTCCTAAAACCGCAACGTCCACATGTCCGCCACGAATCATAGCGAAGGAATCAGCACTGTTAAAAAAAGAAGCACCTTTTGCAATCGTTACAGGTTCTTTGCTCGCATTAATTAAATCGATGTCTAATTGATCAATAGTTGGTGGTGGCCCAATTCCTAATAGACCATTTTCAGCTTGTAAATAGACTTCTTTCTTTTCGATAAAAGCGTTGACTAATGTTGGAATACCAACTCCTAAGTTGACAACTTGCCCATCTTCTAATTCTTGTGCAATACGTTTTGCGATTTTGTAACGTACATCATTGTTTGACATATTGATTTCCTTCCTTCTTGTAAGCGGTTTGGATAATATAATCAACGTATACATGGGGTGTAACAATCTGTTCCGGATCAATTTCACCTATTTCTACAATTTCATCGACTTCTGCTATGACAATATTTGCTGCAGTAGCCATCATAGGGTTAAAGTTTCGGGCTGTCATATGATAAACGAGGTTGCCTAATTTGTCTGCTTTTTTGGCACGGATAATCGCGATATCACCCTTTATTGCTTTTTCAAAAATATAACGTTCCCCATCAATAACTCGCTCTTCTTTTCCCTTTGCTAATTCTGTTCCAACCCCTGTTTTCGTATAAAATCCACCAATCCCTGCCCCACCACAACGAATGGCTTCTGCTAAAGTTCCTTGAGGTAACAAGTCGATAGCTAATTCCCCTTTTGACCAAGCAACTACTGCCTCACGATTGATCGTAAAAAAGGATCCAATTGCCTTTTCAATTTGGCCTCGAATAAATAGTTGGTGAAGCCCCATTCCATAGTCCCCTAAATTATTGCTGACAACATGTAATCCTTTTACCTTTGATTCTGCAATCATATCGATAATCGTTAAAGGAGTGCCGGAAATACCAAATCCGCCTGCTAAAATTTTTTGACCGTCTTTAAATAGCGAGATTAAATGACGTGGATCTACTAAAACTTTTTTGTTTCATCGTTTCCCCTCTTCCACTCGTAAAATAATAATTAACATATGAAAAGAGCCGACTGAGACAATCGGCTAATCGGTTAATAAAATTAAGGAAAATTGCTTTTCTTAATAGATGGGCTTGTCCTATTAATTTATAACGGGTCACATTCCCTATTTCATCGGTTATAATGAGTATTGATCAAATGTTTTAATAATTCTGAGTCACGTTGAAGGACAAATTCGTCAAATCCTTTGTTCGGATATTCAAAAAATCCTTTTCCCCTTTTAACACCTAGCGCGTTATTTTCCACTAAATCTTTTATAATGGTAAATTCCCTTACTTTAGATTCGATTTCTTTTTGCAGGTTTTGTAACACTGATGACCAAACGTCTAATCCACCAAAATCGATAATTTTTAGTAGTCCACTTGCAGCAAACCGAAAACCTGGACCATCATATAAAGTTTTCTCTAAATCTTCCTTTGACAGGACACCATCTTCTAACAGGGATAACGCTTCACGAGCTAGAGCGACTTGCATTCGATTGGCAGCTAGACCAGGTACTTCGCACTTGATGATAATAGGTGTTTTATTGATGGATTCAAAAAATGTTTTCATGTCATTTACGACCTGTGTGGACGTTTCTTCTAATGGGAGTAGTTCTACTAATGGGACAATCTGTGCTGGGTTAAAGAAATGGGTTAACAATAATCGGTTACGATGTTTTTCTACGTATATGGCGATATCGGATAATTTCAAACTGGAAGTATTTGAAGCTAATATAGCTTCTTCTTTTGCGATACTATCTAATTGTTTAAATAATTCTTGTTTTAATGATAGATTTTCTGATGCACTTTCAATAATTACATCCGCATCTTTTAGATGATTTAGTTCAGTAGAAAAGGATAAGAAAGATGTCGTTTCCTTTTCGCTAAATGGAAGAGGAAATCCATTTTCTTTAAAAAGTCGATAATAGGTTTTCAATTTTTCTTTTGCATTTTCTAATTCTATATTTGATATATCAACAACGTGTGTAGGAATACCATGAATAGCGAAATAAAAGGATATTCCAAAACCCATCGTACCTGCACCAATTACACCGATATTCTTCATTCTACAAACCTCCAACGATCTTAATAGAACATAATAGCGACAAGTAGACCAGGGATTGCAGCAATTAAAGGTATAACGACAGAAGTTGCAAAAATATGTTTATAAGCATCTTTATGGGTTAAACCAGCTACAATTAAAGTGGTAATAACAACTCCGTTATGCGGAAGTGCATCTAATCCACCAGAAGCAATTGCGCTAATTCGATGGAAGGCATCAGGATTAACCCCTAATTTTAAATAAAGATCCGTTAAAGTTTCCATCGCAATCGCTAAACCGCCTGAGCTAGAACCAGTAATACCAGCTAATAAGTTAGTGGAAATAAATAAAGAGATTAAAGGATTACCAGGAATATTTGTCACAATATCTTGAAAAACAACAAAACCGGAAGTAGCTGCAATTACTGCCCCATACCCTACATCAGCAGATGTGTTAATAATAGGTAAGACAGCATTTGTTGCGCCAATGTTAACCACCTGTTTTTTCTTGTCAATATACTTCCAAAAGATGATGGCGCTTGCAACAACCGTAATCATTAATGTGTAAAGCACTTCAAGTTTAAATAAATTTAAAAGGATAAGTAATAAAGCTGGTGGAATTAAACTTAACACGATATTTGGTAGTTTTTTATTGGCATACTTATCTTTTGCCAGTTCATTTTCAGCTTCTTCAAGGTTTTTCATATTTAAATAAGTTTCACCGCGTTTTTCGGCCCGTTTTAATGCGAAATTTAAGTACCAGATAAGGATTGGGATAATGACAATAGTTGTAACAATCCCGATTAAAGCACCGGAAGTAACGGTAGTATTTAAATAAGAGATTGGAATAATATTTTGAATAGCGGGCGTTCCAGGTAGCATCGTCATTGTGAAAGTTGCTATTCCTGGGAAGAAGGCAGCAATAAATAAGTGCCATGGAATATCCATTTCTTTAAAAATAGGTTTAGCAATTGGTAAAATTGCAAAGATAACTACGAATAAGCTAACCCCACCGTAAGTTAAAAGAGAGCAAATGAACATAATTGTCACTAAAACTCGTAACTTACTTTTTCGCCCTGACAGTTTAAGTAAATATTCAGCAATTGTTCGAGCTGCACCCGACTCTTCCATAAACTTACCGAACATCGCAGCAAATAAGAAAATTAGGAAGTAATTTTTCACATAATTTGTAAAGCCGCTCATGTAGGCGTTTTGGAAAGTTTCTAATATCGGCATATTATTCATAATCATGACAAATAAACTAACAACAGGTGCAATGATAATAATAGTAAATCCGCGCATTGCCAGAACGACTAATAAAATTAACGAAAGGATAATAATAATTAAACTCCACATAACTATTCACCTCATCTTTCTCAATACACTTGTCTTCAATTCGATAACGTTAAGTTAATTAAATCCAACTCCTTTCCTTCAACTAGGTAATAATTTTGAAAGCGCTTAAAATTTTAATGTGAGAACTTAATCCTTTCATTGATCATTCACAATTAAAGTTCAGTAAGAGAATGGATATACGAATGGAACCTCCCTTTTATTATTTAACTCATAATATTAGACGAGCAGTTGTTATATTCATTCATGAAAAGAATAAAAGGATGTTTGTTATGAAAACAAACATCCTGAATTAAAATTAGTTAATTTTGGGAGCCGTCCACATAACGGCCATGTTTGGGGATAGCGATGACATCGAAATCGATAGCTAACTTCGTTAAATTTTCTGTTAATTCTTGACCTTTCATAGGCATGCCATGACCGGTAATGGCAATTTGAGGTTTTAAATCACTTAATGTTTTCACAGAATCCCAAGCTTGTTGCCAATCGGTCGTAAAATATCGGGGAGGTCCGCTTATTTCTTGATCTTGAACGAGGGTTTTAAATAAGGATTCCTGTTTCACTGTGACAAATGCATCACCAGCAATTAATGCACCATCAGATTGTCGATAAAACGATACATGCCCTGGTGAATGGCCAGGTGTATGAATCCATTGCCATTCTAACATGGATGGAACGGTACCATCTGAAGGCAAGGGCTTAACATGGCTTCCTAAATTAATCGGTTCATTAGGGAAATAAGGAGACATTTTTGCAACCAATCCACCCTCTACCGTTGAATCAGGTTCAGGGTAGCTTTTAACCCCTGTTAAATAGGGAATTTCCAGTTCATGGGCATATACGGGTACATCCCAATGTTCAATCAATTCAATAATGGCCCCGACGTGATCAAAATGACCATGAGTTAAAACAATAGCATTTGGACGGGCATCAGCACCAAATCGATTTTCTGCTTCATGAATAATCTTTTCAGCTGACTTAGGCATTCCCGCATCGATTAACGTCCATGCTTGGGAATGGTTTGTGTTACCGACCATACAAAGATTAACGACTTGGATTGTTAAAGAGTAGATATCTGGAGTTACTTCTTGTCCCAATCCACTCATTACAGAAGTTACAGGGATGAATTTATAATCTTCTCCATAATTCATTTGTTCACTCAAAGTTCCACCTTCCTTCTCTACTATTTTTTCTTAAAAATTCTAACCTATTCATTTATGTAAAAGAAAAACCCACTGCTCGGTGGGTTTTAAAATTATTCTGTTAATGGAATTTCTACTTTGGTTGAACCTTCCAAATAGTGAGGATAACTAAAGAAATAAATTTGTACAGGATTAACAGCACCTTTTAAATCGAAATGATAGGAACTTTCTGTAAAACGATTATGATTTTCATAAACGCTAAAACTGTTATGATAAAATTGATTACCTTCAGCATCTATCACGTCACTAAACAGTTGAACATGATGGTCTTCTTTTGATTTATAAGTGACTTCAATGGAGTTTGAATCAAGAATCTTTAAATCGAAATCATCAATTGGCGGGACTTTTACTATTTTTTGACGAAGGAAATCAATTTCAACATAGTCTTCTCCCTTTGGTAAAGCTTCAATTTGATCTAATACTAGGGTTATTTTGTTTGGTTTTCTAAAGTAGTTACTTTGAATAAAGATACTATTGGTTTCTTCTCGAAAACTTCCAAGTCCGACAAGTCCATCTTGAACTTTACCCCACTCTTCGCCCTTTTCATCTAATACTTTCAAATGATCGATTTGTAAAATTTGCATTGTATTTTGGCTGTTCACCTTTAATTTCAATTCTGCTCTTAATGGGGAAATCGTTAATGATTGTACATAGATGGTTTGACCGTCGATCTTTAACGGTTTGTTCACATCGTAAACTTTAGACGGTTGAATTGGTTTTGTTAACGTGAATGGGATCGTGAAAGAAGTTTCCTTTGTATCATCAAATTTCAAATAAATTTCAAAATCCGGCTTGGAATAATCGATTTTCGATGTTGCAATAACTTCAAGTTTTCCTTGAATGGTTTTAGTAGGTTCTGTATAAGGCCAGCCAGAAGTCGAGGAACTATTGATTACTTCCCCATTTTGACTTAATTGAAATTCTTTTGTCTCTAAATTTGAAATATTAAAAGGTGCTTCCAATTCGTAAAAAATAACAATACCTGTTTCATCAGCAATTGTACCGAGAATCGTGAGTGTAATGTTGTTTTTCGTTTGTACAATATTTAGTTCTTCAAAGTATTCGTTATCCACAATATCTTTTAAACCTTTATCTTTTGTTAGCATTTCAACAAGGGGTGCAAAGCCAGGAATTTTAGCAACAGCATTTGCAAAAGCTGGTGAGACACGTATGGAACTAACAAATATAATGACTACAACGGCTATTAAAGCAACTTGTTTGAAGAAGAGACGATTTCGTTTTTGTCTTTTTTTATATTTTGCATATCCGTTATGTCGCATAGAAGCTAATTTTTCTGTAGGTACTACAATATTCGTTAACTCTTCCTTTAACTTGTCGAAATCCTTTTCGTTCATGACTGTCCCCCCTCACTAAATAAAAATCGTAGTTTTTTTAATGCAGTATGTAGCCTCGATTTTACAGTTCCTTCAGAAATGTGCATTTCCTTTGCAATCTCTTTATTTTTTAAATCACAATAATATTTTAAATAAATGAGTTGTTGCTGTTTTGGAGTTAGTTTTGAAATAGCTTCAGAAAGTTCAAGATGATTATCATCATTTTGGAAAGTCCCTTCCGCTACATCGTTTCTTAATTCATAGCGCCTTTTTTTCTTTTGAATATCTGAACATACATTTAATAACACTCGAATGAGCCATGTGTTTAGAAATTCTGCTTGCTTTACTGTATGTATTTTACGAAAACAGCAAAATGTAAATTCTTGGATGGCTTCAAGGGAGTCATGTTCATTTTTTAAATAACTAAAAGCGATTCGGTAATGGGTGCTTTCTTCTTGTTTTAAAATTTGAAGTAAGGCCGTTTCATCTCCAGCGATTGCTTTTTTCGCCAATTCGATTTGTTCCATTCATTTCCCCCCTATACTTATTAGACATTTTGAAACGAGAAATCGTTCACTAAAATGATTGAAAATTTTTCAATTGTTGAATTTTAAGTCAAAATAAAAAAACGGATGTAAACCTTTTATCGGTTTCATAACATCCGTTTTCATTATCTTATTAAATGTGAAATTCAATCATATCATCAACAAAATGCCAATCATATGGAGTTTCTTGGTAAACGTAATAGTTTAACCAGTTATAGAAAAGTAAATGGGAATGGGCACGCCAAGTATTTTTTGGTGTTTTATTTGGATCGTTATTTGGGAAGTAATTGACCGGTAATTCTACCGGTTCACCTTTCTCCACATCTCGCTTATATTCATCTGCTAAAGTAGTAGCATCATATTCTAAGTGGCCAGTAATCATGATGTGTTTTGTATCCTTAGATTGGATAATAAATGGACCTGCTTCCTCCGAAAAGCTTAATAACCGAAGTTCAGGACAGTTGCGTACATCCTCGATGGATACGGAAGTGTGTCGGGAATGGGGCGCTACATATTCGTCACTAAACCCTCGCACTAAATCTACTGTTAAATCGGTAATGACATGGGAATAAATTCCTGAACATTTTTTAGGAAGTTCGAATTTTCCGATACCAAAATGGTGATAAAGTGCTGCTTGGGCTCCCCAACAAATATACATACAAGACGTTACATTGATTTTTGCCCAATCCATTATTTCTGTTATTTCATTCCAATAGTGTACATCTTCAAATTCCATTCGTTCGACGGGTGCTCCCGTAATAATCATCCCGTCAAAACGACGATGTTTAATCTCGTTGAATGTTTTGTAGAAAGTATCTAAATGAGATTTTGAAACATTTTTAGATAAGTATGTAGCGGTATTGAGAAAAGTAACATTTGTTTGTAAAGGTGTATTTCCGAGTAAACGTAATAGTTGTAACTCCGTTTTCTCTTTTTCTGGCATCAAGTTACAAACTAAAATGTTCAAAGGTCGAATTTGTTGTGTTTGTGCGCGGTCTTCTTCCATAACGAAAATTTTCTCTTTGCGCAATATTTCTCCAGCAGGCAAACTCTTTGGTATATTAATAGGCATTTTTTGTTCCCCCATTTCTTAACTTTCATTTCATCTTAAAAAGAGAAGATAAATAAAAACCCCCTCATTCCAGCGTGAGAATGAGAGGGTACAATTTTATATACGCGCACTCTTATCTCCCAAGACAAATTGTCTTGCTGGAATTAGCACCTTTCTAACCCGTTGTTAGAGGTTGCTGAAGCTTCATTGGGCCATGTCCCTCTGCTTCTCTTGATAAGATTGATGAAATTAAAATAATACTATCACGTAAAGCTAATATTTGCAATATTCATTAATTATTTTTCTGTAAATAATTTTCCCGCCAAGTTGATTGTTCTTTTTGGAATATTACCTGTTCGAGCTTTTCATCCCAATTATCAATTAATGTATTCCAAACGCGTACGGTGAAATGATCCTGTTCTTCGTCGTATAAAATAAACTCAATACAGGGAATATCATTAATTTGGATATCTTCGATAGAATCAATCGATGGGGTTACGGACAAATTTTCCCCATTATCGTCTAAATCGGGTTGTTCAAATGCTTGAATTTCCTTTATCACCTGTTCGTTTTGTATCGATAATTCCTCTTCTTGTTTATGATATCGATACAGTTGCTCTGGAAAATCTTCATATTCTAGTACTTCTTCAATATCTCCATTTAAAAATAAATGGTGGGATGGGCTATAAAGCAATTCTATCGTTTTTATATCCTGTTCTTCTTCAAAAACACCGCTTTGTAATTGTTTTTGTCCCTTTTCCGTTTGTTGATAATGGGAATCCACCTTCGTAATTAATCCAGTTTTTTGCATTTTAGATAACAAATCTTGTATGAAGAGTTGTTCTACAAGAAGAATTTCACTTAGCTGTTCTGCATTTTCAAAGGCGTTGTTCGCAACGGATTGAAGAATCATTTTCATTAAAATATCCATTTTTGTACGGGATATCGGTTTATATGTAATATTTACACTGTGAACAGGTACACTCCAAGTATCCGTCTTCAAAATGGAGATATTCGATTTCTTTAAAAGTTGAGTAGATAATGATTGTTGTAATGAAAGTAATTCCATAAATCCACCTTACTACGTTGTAATTAGTAATTCGTTATGATTTCGGTAACCATTTTGTGATTGGACAATTTGATGCAAGTTTCGGTACATGCTTCTCGTTTCTTCCTTTTTAGGACGATTCGTAAACATCTCTATACTACCGATTAATACGAGTAACTCACGAGCTCGGGAAAGGGCTACGTTCAGTCGCCGGTAGTCCTTCGCAAATCCAATATCGCCGTGTTTATGATCGTTGTTACGAACCATGCTTACTAAAATGACGTCCATTTCCATACCTTGGAATTTATCGACTGAACCTGTACGAATATGTAAATGAGGAATGTTCAACTCATGTTCAATGAGTCGGTTAATCCGCTTTACTTGTTCAGCATAAAAACTAATTACCCCTACAGATTTTAATTCATCTTGGGCTATTAATTCTTCCGATTTAGCTTTTGCAGTCGCTTCATTTAGTTCAAGCAACATAGTACGAACAACTTCTAATTCAGCTTCATTATATAGACTTGAACCTTCCTTCATCCGTTCTTCAAAATACGGATGTCTATTCGGAATATCAATCCATAGTAAATGATCCGTTCGTTTTATAGATGGACCTTCCAATTTATGATCCCGTAATACATCTGAATCAGATAGCCCGCATTTCAATGAATCATTGCCATTTTTATAAAATGGAGCGATTGTTTGCATAATATTTTCATGCATCCGGTATTGAATGGCTAACATTTTTTTATTCGTTGCAGGCAAGTTTTTATATAGACGTTCGAATAAAGACTCCTCTAGTAATTTTTCTAATTCTCGTTTTTCCTCAAAGGTGTCGCTTTCTTTTAAAACCGTTTCTAATGTCTCTTCAAATGTATCATCCCCAATTAGTGGTGGTAACTGGTGATGATCGCCTACTAGAATCACCTTTTTCCCTTTTAACATCGGTAACAATAATTCTGGCGGAGTTGCTTTTGATACTTCATCGATAATCACAACATCGAAAATCGGATAATTGTCCATAAACTCTTTGTTGGCAGAAGCAACACATGTTGTACCAATGACATTTGCATGTTTAACATAAAGTTTTCGTATTTCATCTAAGTCATGTTCCGTAGCTTGCTCTAATAATGTTTTCCATTGAAGCTGCATTTTTTGAGCAATCGGAAGCATCTCAATTTTCTTATGGACTTTATCAATTTCTACCGTAATTGACTCCATTTTGGATTTTGTTTTTTCCAGTTCAAGTTCCGGATGTTGTTTTGTCAATTGTTCAAGTTGTTCATATTTCTTTTCAAGCTGTAATCCCTTCGAGTTTAGTTCTTTTAACTGGGAAATAAATTGTTTTAATAATGTTTGGCCACTTGTCATTTCCTTTTGAACACTTTCTAATTCCTGTTGTTTTTTTGATAACTGTTCTTCAAGAATGGATGTTTTTTCTTTGTTTTCCAATAATATTTGCATTTCATTTTCCAATGCTTCACAAATCGTATGAATTTCCTCGATAGAAGGGATAATGTCATCCTCTTGAATGATAGACTCGAAAGTGTTTAGTTGTTCTTTATACTTCTCTTGAGATTGTAATAAGTTTTGTTCTTTTGCTTTTAAAAGGTTTAAAGAAGATTGATCTGCTCCTTCCCTTTGCTTAAGCTGATCACATACTTCTTCTTTTATTTTACTAAAAACTAGAAGGGACTCATCTACAAGTGCTCTATAACGAAGAACTAACTGATTTAAATATTGCTTTCTTAAATAGAGGCCTTGGATTGATCGGGCTCCATTTTCTCTCGTTATTTTCTTTTGGGCAAAAGCATAGCTCAATTTCGTTAAAAACTCCTCGATTTCTTGTAAGGAGTAATGATGATTATTTGGTAAAGGATTCATCTGTCCTTCAATACCGAGGGATGTTTTACTATATTCAATTGCCTTATCTAAACGGATTGTAATTTCCTTTAAAGATTTAAAAGGTAAAAGTTGTTCATGAATTTTATCCAGGTCATGAAACAGTTGATTTAATACATATCCACGGTGAATGTTTTGATCTTCAATGAAAGATTCAATTTCATGTATTTTTTTCATCGATTCAACGGATTCGATAATGGAATTAATCGTATCGGAACTGCTTTCAATACCTTCCAATTCCTTCTGAACATTTGCAAGCTGCAACTCTATTTCCATGAGTTGTTGGGTTACTTGAATATATTCTAGAAGTTGCTTACTTTTTTTCAATTTTTCTTGCGCTTCAAACAGTTGTTCATCAATCGATTCGTTTGTTCCAATGGTAACTAATGAATGATTTAGTTCATTGATCTTTTCTGAAATGCGTTCATTGGAAGCGCTAAGCTTTTCCAATGCTTGTTCAGTCTTTTCTCGTTCTTTTTTCAGAGGGATAATTTGTTTCTTCAGCTGACCGATTTCTTCTGTTACAATTTTAAGCTCTTTTTCAGCAGCTTCCTTTTTTGCGATATCCTCTTGTAATTGACTCTCTTTTTGCTTTAAAGATTCAATTTCCTTCTCGTATTGGGTAATATCATTCTTCAATTGCTTTTCTTTTAGTTGGTGATCTTCAATTTCCTTCGTAATAGCTTCGTAAGTTTGCTTTTTCCAATAATCAGCAACATTTTCTTCTATAAATTTTTTACCGTCTTCTTCAATACTTTCAGTACGGCCATAGCGTAAAATACGGATATCCTTATTGTTTAATAATCGACTAAGGGCATTATCAACAGCTAGATTCGACTGAGATGCAATTAACGTTTTTAAACCAGCCTTTGCGTTTTGATAGCAAATTTCTGAAATAACCGTCGTCTTCCCTGTTCCTGGAGGACCTTGAATAACATATAAGTCTTCGGCTGACATTGCTCCACTAACGGCTTCTCGTTGATATTCATTTAAAGGATTATGGAATTCTAATGAAATATCTTTTTTACGTTCCGCGATTTTCGGAGTATCTTCAAATAAAATATTTTCGAGATTTGGATTGGCGGCTAATCCTTCCTTTAAATGTTCAAATCCTTTTAAAAGTCGGTTCAATTGGGATTTCGTTGAAGCATTACTAAATGTAATGTATTCACTTGTAAAGTCAAAGTCATTAGTGCGGGCAAGTTTAGCAACTTTTGCGTTTAATTCAATATCAATCGTCCTCGATTGTTGGTGAACTTTTATAACTTCTCCAATTTCTCTAGGATAACCTTTGACATATGCACTTAAGCCTTTTAGTTGTTTCCATTGTTTATCGTCAATGCCGTTACATCGTATCGTTACTTTCGAAAAGTCTTGACTATATTGAAGGGAATGAAAGGTAGCGTCAATATCATCAATAGAAGCATTTTTATATAAAACCTTTAAGTACCCTTCCCAACTGGAAATTCGTTTATTTACATAATCAAACCGTTCTTGAGCAACGGGAAGTTCTGCAATTGTCGAAATAAATTTATCGGAGTATGTATGACCGCTAATACGGGATGGCACAAAATGAATGCGCATTTTTTGTCTTCGATTCGTTATAACCGGTGTATTTCTTCCCCGTGTTCTAAAACTTTTTGCAACGAGCCCATTTTTTAAGTCAAAGGCACAGTCGATGATAACTACACGATCACCAAATTTTTTTGTTAATTTTTCGTTCCGTTTATTATCAAAAAAGAAAGTTAAATTTAATGTCGTCTGTTCCACTGATTGTTTTTCAATATATACGTCGAAGCCATGCTGCAATTTAAAGAAGGCGTGTTCATCCTGGAAATGTTGTTTCAAAGCTTCTCTGGCAGTATTCGTTAACAAAATAAAACATTTAATTGTCTCCATTGCTCCCATTTGTTGTACCATGAACACACCTCCTTTCAGTCTTTCTTTTTTTGCTCATAAAGATTATTATATCAACATTCAAGGAATCGTGGTAGACGGACAAAAATAATTTGAAATTTGGTAAAAATAAAACAGACTAGCTTTTGGCTAGCCTGATCTTTTCCATTTAATTATTTACTTTGGCAATTTCTAAATATTTGGTATCCCACTCTGGGTCTACTTTACTTAATGGATAAGGTCTAAAACTATCTTTTTTCACTAATGTATGAAGTGAAGTAGCCGTTGCAGCAACAGAACCGTCTTCATGCAAAATTTCATAGCCATAAATCGTTTTTAATTTTGAATGGGACTCAACCCATGTACGAACCGTTGCAACTTGTCCATAACGCATTGCTTTTTTATATTGAATGGATAAATCTAATACAGGAGATATGTATCCTTGTTCTTCAAGTCCGGCATAATTAAAGCCAATATCATTTACTAATTGGGTACGTCCGATTTCCATCCAAACTAAATAATTTGCATGGTATACAACACCCATCTGATCTGTTTCTGCATACCGTATTTCAATTTGTTTTTCACTTACAAACATTTCTTTCACCTCAAATTTATTATAACGTATTTCCTTCTATTTTTAACAATAATAACAGTTGACACATTGGGTGATAATAATGTTGAAATATAGTGAAAGAACATTTTCCTTTATAGCAATTGCTTGGCATTTATGGTAGCATAAAACTCTATACAAATGAAGGACGTGAAATGACTTTGATTAAAATTGAATTACCAAAACCGAATGTTGTCATTTATCAACGACAACAACAATTAAAGGAAGGGGACGTGCCGATTACACCTTACCATGGCTTTATTGATTTTCACAAAATTACCCGTGATAAAGGCGGAATTTTCTTCTTTTACAATAAAGAAAACGAGTTATTATTTGTAGGAAAAGCACGTAAAATTCGTCAACGCATTAAGAAACATTTTGAAGATAACGTTTCTCCGATGAAAAATCATCGGGATGAAATTTATAAAATTGAAGTATATGAAATCGAAGATCCAATGGAACGGGAAATTTATGAAACATATGCGATAAATACTTTACGTGCAAAATATAACGTAGAGAAAGTATTTTATTAATAAAAGAAGCTGATTGGGAAACTCACCAATCAGCTTCTTTTTAGTTGAATTCTAGCATTTCAGCAATTTGTTTAAAATCTTCTAATACGAAATCTTTATTTTTTATTACATCGTTAAACCATGGATCAATTGGTTTTTTAAATTGTTCCTCTGGTTGTTCTTCATGATGGAGAACAAAAACTAAGTAATCAATCATTTTTGTGCGTTCTTCATAAAATTTAGTACGTTGGTGGAAATCTTTATTTATTTCCACATTAAACATTTTTCCTAAACGAATAATTCCTGCGTTTACATGTTGTTCAGCGTATAATGATGAACCTACAATAGCAAGCTTTTGATTAAAGGATAACGGCATTTGTTTAAAATAAGTCTTCATTAATTCTTCTGTTTGGTGTGCGATTAACTGAAGTTGGATTTTTTGTGCAGCTGTTAAAGTATGGGTTTCTTCAAATACTGGTAAAATCGTATAGGCTTCATCTAAAAGTGCCTTTACTTTATCATACCGCTCTTGCTCATATGTTTCCCCTACTCTTCGATAAATGGTTTCAGCAACGAATAATCGCTGTAAATAACCTGTTAGTAAAATCATACCGTTATATTGTGTTGTTACCTTATTTGTCATATGAAATGACCCCTTTCGTTTTTGTTTTGGTCATTTCGTAAAGAAAGTCCCTTATATCATCATGTATGACATTACCATAGAAAGATAGACAACGTCATTTAAAAGCTTTTCTAAATATCCGTTGAGGTTAATTTTGTCTTATGCTGGGTTAATAAACTTACGACGATAAATACAATGAAGGATGCTAGCACAGGAATTGTTACACTGTGCATCCCAAAAATGTTCGGAAATTCACGCGTAATATAAATATAAAGAAAAAGACCTGTAATCATTGAAGAAATAACCCCATATTTATTCGCTTTTTTCCAATATAGTCCGAACACGACAGACCATAAAAAGGCAGATTCTAAACCGCCAAAGGCAAAAAGATTCAACGTGATTAAAAATTCAGGTGGCTTTAATGCAAAGAAAACGACTGCTAGTCCAATTACGGTTGTGACGAGAAAGCTTCTATTTTTAATTTGTTTATCTGATGCCTTCGGATTAATGAAATTAAGGTAAATATCCTTCACCACCGTTGAGCTTACAAGAATCAACAAAGCATTTACCGTCGACATTATTGCTGCCATCGGTGCTGCTAACACAATACCAGCTAAAACGGGATGAAGTACTTCTAGTGTCAATATTGGCATGACTGTGTCTGCCACTTCAATTCCTGGTACGACAGGTCGAGCAAGTACGCCGATTAAATGCATACCGAACATAATTGTTCCAATACCAATTGTTCCGATTAAAATGGCTAGATGCAAGCTTTTGGAATCTTTATAGCTCATTGCACGAACAGCGATTTGAGGTAGGCCAATTACTCCTAATCCGATTAAAATCCAAAAGGTTGAAACATATAAAGGAGTTAGAGAACCATCAGAACCAAAGGGTGATAACATTTCAGGATCCTCTGTTACAAGGGAGTTCATAATATTATCCAATCCCCCACCTGCCATGATCGTCCCAATTAATAAAATAACCGTTCCAATAATCATTACCGTTCCTTGCATTGCATCTGTTAAGGCAACAGCACGAAATCCACCAATAATAACATAGACAAGTACTGTCACAGCAAATATGAGTAAAGCGGCGGTATAATTAAGTCCCGTTAATGATTCAATTAATCGTGCTCCCCCTACCCATTGGGCAGTCATGGATGCAAAGAGGAAAACAATGATGCTAATAGCTGAAATAAAAATAACAATATTACTTTCATATCGTTTTTTTAAGAAGTCAATTAATGTAATGGCTTCATAACGTCTAGAAATAATGGCAAATTTCTTACCTAAAATCATCAAAACAAAATAGCCTGCTGGAAGTTGAGCCATCGAAAGAAGAACCCAACCGAGTCCTAAATTATATGAAACCCCTGGTCCACCGATAAAACTTGATGCACTACCGTAAGTAGCCATCATCGTCATCGCAAGTAGGAATCCTCCCATCTCACGACCACCTAAGAAATATTCCTGTAAGAAAGAATTAGAAGTACGAACTTGTTTATTGGCCCAAAAACCGATAATAAAAATTATTGCTAAAAAGAGCAGGAGCGGAATAATTACTTGCCAATGAATCATTGATCTCCCTCCCCATCTTCAAAGGGTACATCTTTGAAAAATACTTTCATTGTAAACCAAATGAGAATAATCATAAAAATAGATCCAGCTATACAGCTAAAGAAAAACCAAGTGGGAAAACCTAAAATATATTGATATTCTGTTGGATCACCGGAACCTAATCCATATGCACATCCAAACCAAATAGCAAAGTTAATTATTACAAGCGCTACGCCAATTAACGCCTCGCGATTTGCAATTTGAAAACGCTTATCTTGCAACATCATTCATCCTTTCATCAAAAAAACTTGGATACTTTTCTATCATACTTTGTCATTTATGGAAATGGAAGATTTTAATGAGCCATTTTTCTTGTATAGTTCATCATCTAATTATTCAAAATATGAAGGAAAGAGAAATAAAACGTTTTACTAGAGGGAAATTGTTTTTTTACGCAAACATATTTTGTTATAATAATAGAGTATTCACACGTTATTGTGTGTTAATTAGGATGGAGGATTTACGTTATGAAAAAACTTTCTGCAATTTTAATGGCCTTTGCTTTAGCTTTCTCAAGTGTAGGAACTGTTATGCTTGTTGATGATGTTCAAACAGTTGAAGCAAAATCGTACAAGTCTGGTAAAAAAAGCTACAATAATAATACTGGTACAACGAATAATTTCCAAGATAATAATACAGGGACAAACTCTACTGTAAATAAATCAACTTCTACTACAAACAAATCAACTAGTACTACTACGAAAGGTGGCTTTACTAGCGGTGGTCTTATGAAAGGATTATTCGTTGGTGGGTTAGCTGGATTATTGTTTGGTAGCCTTTTCTCTGATATGGGATTGATCGGGAACATTTTAGGATTTGCGATCAATGCAGCGGCCATTCTTTTGATTGTTTTCATTTGTATGAAAATATATCAAATGATGAAACGTAAAAAAGATAAAGAGGTAACGGACAGTTGGAAAAGATAACATTATCTGAACAAGAAGTAATCAACGCTCTTTGCTATTTCCACGCAAAATTTAAGCATGTTCAACCGACAGATGTAGAAGTTGAATTAATGTATGATGATGCGGCTGGTTTTACTGCTGAAGCTTATGTGAATGGGCAAATGGATTTCTATAATACTGTGAATTTTATTACGGCTATTCGACTTTATCTTGATGAACAATTACACCGTGATTCGATTGCCGCTCGAATTATGTTAGATCTTCATGATGAAGAAGGAATCATTGCGCATATTGAATGGTAAAAAATTAGAGGTGTCCTAGTAGACACCTCTTTTTTAATAATCTAATTCGGTTTTATCTAATGTAACGGTTTTTCTAACGTTCGTATTGCGATCTTTTAAATGATAATATTTAATATTCCCATTGATTAATTCTACGAAAAATTCGATTTCTGCATGTTTATATACGGGCCACTTTGCTAATGCTAGCAATCCTTGAGGTGGAGGAATTTGTTCTAAACAATCCAATATGTTCGGATTGTTAAAGTTTAAATAAAAATAACGCCCATCTCGAAACTTCGCAAGAATGCTATATCTATTATTCATAATTCCTCCCTCTTATTTTTCGTTATAAAATAATATATTTTATTTCTTTTATTTTATTAACAGTAAGTATCCTTTTCAATAAAAATTTCTATCGTATGTAAATTGAATTTTTCATTCCCTATTATATAAAAGAGTTTTAATTATAATAAAAAAACCGATAAGTTCAAATGGAACTTATCGGTTTCTATTTAAAGTCAATTATTGAGCTGCTTTATTACGAAGTACCATTTGTAAGATACCACCATGACGGTAGTAGTCTACTTCTACTTCTGAGTCGAAACGAGCTAGAGCTTTAAATTCTTTAACCGTTCCATCTTCAGCTTTTGCAGTTACTGTTAAAATATCACGTGGTTTAACATCATCTGTAATATTAACAGAAATTTCTTCTTTACCAGTTAAGCCTAAAGTTTCTGCGCTTTCGCCAGGTAAGAATTGAAGTGGTAAAACACCCATCATTACAAGGTTTGAACGGTGAATACGTTCGTAGCTTTGTGCGATAACTGTTTTAATACCTAGTAAGAATGTACCTTTTGCTGCCCAGTCACGAGAAGAACCCATACCATAATCGTTACCAGCTAAAACAACTAAACCAGTACCTTGTTCTTGGTATTTCATTGCTGCATCATAAATGTACTCAACTTCTCCAGTTGGCCAGTAAGTAGTGAATCCACCTTCTGTACCAGGAGCGATTTGGTTACGGATACGGATGTTTGCGAATGTACCACGCATCATTACTTCATGGTTACCACGACGAGAACCATAAGAGTTGAAGTCGCGGATTGCTACGCCATTTTCTTGTAGGTATTTACCTGCAGGCGTATCTTTACCAATTGCACCAGCTGGTGAAATGTGGTCAGTTGTAATAGAGTCACCAAACTTAGCGATTACACGTAAACCATCAAGGCCTTTGATTGGCTCTGGAGTTTTAGATAATCCTTGGAAGAATGGTGGGTTTTGAATGTAAGTTGATTTTTCATCAAATGTGTATAAAGACTCAGTTGATGTTTCAATTGCATTCCATTTTTCGTTGCTATCGAATACTTTTGCATATTCTTTTTGGAATAATTCACGAGTAACAACTTTGTTTAAAACTTCATTTACTTCTTCAGTTGAAGGCCAGATGTCAGCGAAGAATACATCGTTACCATCTTTGTCTTTACCTAAAGAATCTTTTTGTAAATCGATATCTACAGTACCTGCTAAAGCATAAGCAACAACAAGTGGTGGTGAAGCTAAATAGTTAGCTTTTACTAATGGGTGTACACGACCTTCGAAGTTACGGTTACCAGAAAGTACTGAAGTTACGAATAGATCTTTGTCTTTAATTGCTTCTTCGATTTCAGGTAATAACGGACCTGAGTTACCGATACATGTTGTACAACCATAACCAACTGTGTTGAATCCGATTTGGTCTAAGTAGCTTTGTAAACCTGATTCTTCTAAATAGCCAGTTACAACTTTAGAACCTGGTGCTAAAGAAGTTTTAACCCATTTTGGTGGTTGAATACCTTTTTCAACTGCTTTTTTCGCAACTAAACCAGCAGCTAAAAGAACGTATGGGTTAGATGTATTTGTACAAGAAGTGATTGCAGCGATTGCTACAGCACCAGTTGGCATTTCTACATCGCCATCAGCAAATTTAATTGTTGATGTTTTAGAGAATTCATCTTCAGTTAAACCGAAACCTTGTACGCCCATTGGAGCAGTAACTGCTTCATGGTAACGAGCTTTCATTTCTGAAAGAGGAATTAAATCTTGTGGACGTTTTGGACCAGAAAGGTTTGGTTCAATTTCGTCTAATTTAATTTCTAATACATCAGTGTAAACTGGTTCTAATGATGGATCAAAGAACATGTTGTTCGCTTTTAAGTAGCTTTCTACAACTTGGATATGCTCTTCGTCACGACCAGTTAAACGCATATAGTTTAATGATTCTTCGTCAATTGCGAAGTAACCACATGTTGCACCGTATTCAGGAGCCATGTTCGAAATTGTAGCACGGTCAGCTAATGGTAATTTAGATACACCAGGACCGAAGAATTCTACAAATTTGTTAACTACGCCGCGTTGACGTAAAACTTGAGTTACTTTTAATGCTAAGTCAGTCGCAGTAGCACCGTTTGGAAGTTCACCAGTTAATTTTACACCGATAACTTCTGGAATTGGGAAGTAAGAAGGTTGTCCAAGCATACCTGCTTCAGCTTCAATACCACCTACACCCCATCCAAGAACACCGATACCGTTGATCATTGTTGTATGAGAGTCAGTACCTACTACTGAATCTGGGAAAGTTTCAAAAGTTCCATCTTCGTTCTCTTTAACGTGAACGACTGGAGCTAAATATTCTAAGTTTACTTGGTGCACGATACCAGTTGCTGGTGGTACAGCACGGAAGTTATCGTATGCAGTTTGAGCCCATTTTAAGAAGTTGTAACGTTCTGCGTTACGTTCGAACTCAAGATCCATGTTCGCTTGTAATGCTGAAGCATTACCGTATTTGTCAACTTGTACTGAGTGGTCAATTACAAGGTCAACAGGAATAGCTGGGTTAATTTTATTTGGATCTCCACCTAATTCTTTCATAGCTGAACGTAAAGAGGCTAAGTCAACTACTACTGGAACACCTGTGAAGTCTTGTAATACTACACGTGATGGTTTGAATGGTACTTCCGCTTCCGGATTAGCACCCTCAGCCCATTTAGCTAATTCGTCTACATGTTCTTCTTTAATTACGTAGCCATCATATTGGCGTAATACAGATTCTAATAATACTTTAATTGAGTATGGAAGGCGTGATACTTTTGCGATACCAGCTTCTTCGATTGCAGCTAAACGGTAGAAGTTATACTTTTTACCATTTACTTCGAATGAAGAACGGCTGTTGTGTAAATTGCTTGCCATTTTTTACTCCCCCTAATTAATATTGAAAAGGCTTGCAAAGCTTTTCTCCAGTAATTATCATAAACGATTCTTATACATAAGTAAATTACATTAATTTTATCTTTTGTGATAAGTTATTTTTATGACCTAGTAATTTACTTTGCGAAAATCATTATAACTTACTTTGTCAAAATAGAAAAGAGCATCGTATCGATGCCATTTTAATAGAAATAAAATTATATAGACAACGCATTTAATACGGAGTCATTTTCCCCTAATACTTTTATTGTAAAACTTTTAGCGTTATCAATTTCCTCTAAATCTATGTACCAAATAGCGTATCCTTCTACATTATAGGTGGATAGTATGTCATCAGATAAAAAATCTAATTGAATAAGTTTAGCATGCTTATTATTTACTGAAATTTGGATATTCCCTTTTGGTTTTATTAAACCAAATAAAATTTTACTATCGGAATGGGCTGACGTAATTGTATTTTCCGTCAATGCATTCGGTAGTTTTGAATAGGTCCCTTCTCCTGCGCTCCATCCTTTTAAGTTTTTTTCCACATAACCAGTTCCAAAATATTGCCCATTTGATAAGAAGAAATAGCGTTGTTCCTTGTCACTTTTTGGTCCTTCAATCCATTCATAGTTAGCATCGGTAGGAAGAGCTTCCTCTGGGGTATCTTTTCCATCCCCAGTGAACGCGGTTAAAGAAATGTTGAAAATAAAGGCAAGTACAATGACTAACCCAGCAAATAATAGAATTCTTGTTAATCGATTTCGCATTCTTTTCACCTCGATTATCTTTTGAAAATCGTTATTGTTTCATCCATTTTCCAATAAATAATGATACTACCCCTTTTAGCTAAGGCAATTTTTGAGAAAATTTTAATGTGAAGTATAAAGTTTTCATAAAATGTAATGTATTTGTACGTGCAGCGAAATATTGTGGCGTATAGCCTACTTCCATTAAATAAAATTGTAGTTTATCAAATACTTGTTCTACCCATTCGATTAAAATTTCTTCTGGATACCCTTTTGCCATTAGTTTTTCAATGATCGTGACGAGGCGTTCATCCTCATCATCAACATAGACTGAATCTTTCCATAAGCTGTTTTTAATTCCTTGTAAAAGAATTGGCGCAAAACGCATTTCAAATAATGGGTGGGCAACAATGGAAGTAGCTAGATCAGCTCCATGGGCAATAGCATGAGCCCAACCTTTTTCGTGAACGAATCCCCGTACATCGTTTTCTTTCGATAAATAGTGGACGGCTTCCTCTAAAATTCCTTTGGCCTCCTCATCGGATAAAAAGCGAATTTGGGAATCAACATTTAATAATCCACATAACCATAAAGCAGAAAAGGATCTGGTGAATACTAGGTCGCTATCCCGTTCTCCTATAGAAGCATATAAAAAATCAGCTCCTTTAAGTGTCTCAGTCAAATGCTTCATTTGTGTAGTAGTTAATAAGTTGTCTGCAAGTAATTCTATAAATAATCGATAATTTAATTTATCCCTTAATTCATCTTCAGGGTAACCGATGTTATTTAACATATTTTCGATGAGTATATCGCCCTGTTCATTCATATACTGCTGTCTTTCGGTATGGTTCATATCGAGTATTTTAATCAACGTTTCTTTCAAAATGAATATCCTCCTTAGCCAGATGAGCACAATTGTATTTATTGTAAACTTCTAAAAGCTATTTGGCAAAAATGATAAATAGTCTTCATTAGATGATTAAATGTATGGTTTCGAATATTGAGATGTTTATCCCAAATTTTTCAAATTGTTGTAAGAAAACGATTAAGATTAGGAATTTTTAGTGAAAATAGGAGTATTGATTGTTTATGAGGAGGAAATACCCTGATGGTTTTTAAGCGATTATTTTCTTTATTATCAAAAGTAAAAACGATACAACATACAATCCAACATTCGAAAGCCGGTAATTTTGTACAACTAAAACCGAAACTGTATAGAGAATCCATTCATTTTAATAAAAACATGGTTTTAGCAGGAGATATGTATGAGGAAACGATGATTGAAGGATTTATTATTGTACCGAAAAATATTTCAGTAACTTTGCAAAATCTAACGGTATCCCCTACCGCACAAATGTATGTAGAAGGTGAAGTTGTACTTCAAAATTGTCGATTTGTCGGTGGGAAAAGCAATGTACATGTAACAATTGATGGCGGAAAAATAAACGCTTATAACTGCCATTTCGAACAAGCGAAGGAGATGGCAGTTTCAATACTAAATGGCAGTAAAGCGATATTTGAGAATTGTACGTTTGTTCAAAATGAGAAAGTTCACATATTAGCTGAATCCTCACAAGCTTGTATTGAAAAATGTGAATTCTCCCATGGGAAACATGGCATATGGATAAAAAATGGCTCCCTTATTCAAACGAGAAATGTCCATTTACATCATCATACAAACACACAAATTATCGTAGAAGATGCAAAATATATCGATCATGAAAGTTTAATCGAATCTGGTGATGGTATAGGATTACAACTATTACATGAGGGGGATGCGTCCCTTCAAACGACGGTTTTTCAATACAATGGCAAAACTCAAATTTCTGTTCAAAAGGGTTATTTAACTGCAAGACATTGCTCGGTATTACAAGGAGATTTAGCAGGAATAGCGGTTGCTCAACACGGTGAAGTACAAACTTATCATTGTGTCATTGCTCAAAACAAAAAGGCAAATGTTATCGTTTCGAAAAATTCAAAGATGAATATCGAATGTTGCCATATCCATAGTGGAGAAAGTTCGGGTTTGCAAATACTTGATGAATCGATTGTTAACCTATTTGAATCGAAACTAAATGGACATCGTTCTGCACAAATTTCTATTTCCAATAAATCGATTTGTTCGATGAAACAATGTGTTGTAAAAGAAGGATATCATGTTGGAATTTGTATTGAAGATAAAGGGAATTGTACAATTGTTGATAGTGAAATTACCCATAATGCCAACTCGGCAATTACGATTTTCAAATCGGAGTTAACGATTATTAAATCGATCTTATCCGATAACATTGGAAATGGCATATTAGCAATGTCCCATTCTAAAGTAGAAGTAGATTTATGCAAGTTTTTTGACAATGAAATGCCCCATATCGCTTGTAAATCCCATGTGAAAATCGAGTTACTTCAAAGTCAGCTTTATAATGGGAAAAGTTTATTTATTGTGAATGAATGTGAATTAACTGCTACTCAATGTCAATTTTATGATAGTCATAATGTACAAATAGAAATTTGTGATCTATCTACGGGACGCTTCGAGCAATGTCAAATTTATAATGGTAAATCTTACGGATTGAAAGTGTTAAGAAATTCTAGTCTTTATTTATTAGATAGCCAAATTTTCCATCATGAATTGGCACAAATTGTTGTCAATGATAGTTCGGTAATTATGAAAAATAGTGAAATGTTTGATGGGAATCGTAATGCGTTAATTATTCAAAATCATAGCGAAGTCTATATTCAAGATTGTTTTATTTCAAAACACGTGCAACATCAATTGTGGATTGATTTTGAATCGACTGTGGAACTAAAAAGTGTACAAATTACGGACGGTGCTCATTCTGATATTTTTGCTCAAAATCAATCTTCTGTGTATGTTTCCGATAGCATAATCCGGAATAATAAATCCCGCTTTAATGTGCAAGCGGTTAATTTTTCAAAAATTGAATTAATCAAAACCGTCGTTGAAAATAGCTATGGCGATGTTTATTATAGTGAAAATAATAGTTTTATTAAGCAATTAGACTTTTGATTTTGAAGCTAGAAAATAGAGAGAATTATCCCGATATAGGTTAAATGTTCTAAATGAAGCAATTTTAGTTTTCGAAAAGGATTTTGTGTGAGAAAATAGTTTTTTGGAAAGGAAGATCGAAAACTATGAGAACATTAGAAAAAATTACCCCAAAGTTCGATCCTTGGGAAGCTTATTTAGATGTGGAACAATACGGGAAATTAACACTCTCTAACATAGAATTTACAACGACAACTTTATGTAATATGAGATGCGCTCATTGCGCAGTTGGCTATACACTTCAAACGAAAGACCCGGAAGCCCTTCCGATAGATTTAATAATGAAACGTTTAGATGAAATTCCCCATTTAAGAACGTTAAGTATTACAGGTGGAGAACCAATGTTAAGTAGAAAATCGGTTAAAAATTATGTTAAGCCGATTTTACAATATGCCCACGAACGTGGTATTCGTACTCAAATGAACTCTAACTTAACGATTGATGGTGAAAGATATTTAGAGATTGCTCCTTACTTAGATGTATTGCATATTTCCCATAACTGGGGAACGATTGAAGAGTTTGCGGAGACTGGTTTTGCCATGATGGAAAGAAAACCGACTTTTGAACAGCGGGCCGGTCTTTTCGAAAGAATGATTGAAAACTCTCGTATGCTTGCAGAACAAGGAGTAATGGTATCGGCCGAAACAATGTTAAATAAAAAAACGATTCCTTATATCGAACATATTCATCATCAAATTGTTCATGAAATGAAATGTGCTCGTCATGAAGTGCATCCAATGTACCCTTCAGATTTTGCATCAAGTTTAACTTCCCTTACTTTAGATGAAACTCGGGAAGCTATTCATAAAATATTAGATATTCGTGATGAAAATACGTGGATGTTATTTGGAACTCTTCCCTTTTATCCGTGTAGTCAAAATGAAGAAGATCAAAAATTACTTCAACGATTACGTGAGGCAAAAAATGTAACGTTACGTAATGATCCAGATGGTCGATCCCGTTTAAACGTTAATATTTTTACAGGCGATGTAATTGTAACCGATTTTGGGGATACACCAGCCCTTGGTAATATTCAAAAGGATTCTTTACCAAATGTTTTTGACAAATGGTTAGCAACCGATTTAGCCCAATCATTAAATTGTCACTGCCCTGCTGTCAAATGCCTAGGACCAAACGTATTAGTTAAAAATATGTATTATAAAGATGCTGAATTTATTAGTGGTTCAGTAAAATAATGAAAAAGGTTAAGTAAAGTTGTGGACTCCACTTCCCTACTTAACCTTTTTTAATGTTGAATTTTTTTATATGCTTCTACGATGAATGTTTTATAAATCGAACTAGTAAAATTCATGACCCCATGATAAGCGTATAAAATTTCCCGTTTTGCCGATTCCTTCTCCCCTAATTCTAAAAAACAAAGGGCCCTTACTGCAAAGCTTCTATACATTATCGCTAAATCAATTGGATGATGAGTAAAAGATGGTATTGATAAATCTTCACTTGTTTGAAGCGCTTCATTATAAAGTCCTTGCGCCCAATAGGCATAGGCTTGTTCCATTCGGTAAAACGTAAAAATATGCTCGTCCACTTTTGTACCATACGAGCTTTTTTTCAAATGCTCATTTAAACTAGGAACCTTTTCGTAATCCTTATCAATCATATTCATATAGTGGGCTTGGCAAAATACGAGTGTATTATGTGCGAACTCATTCTCTGTAAAATCAGCATGTTGTTTAAGCTTTGTTAAATAATAGGCGCTTTTTTCCTCATCCCCTTGTTGAATGGCTAAGACGAATGAATAACGATAAAAATCATCTAATCGATAATAGATTCGATTTTCGTGGGCGATATTTAAAGCGATATTCAGATGCTTTTGAGAGTTTTCAGGATCGTCAATGGCACCATAAAGGACTGTTAATATATAATGCATATCTAAAATAGATAATTTATCAATTAAATGTTCGTATGGTTTTGTTCTTTTTTCAGCTTCTTGTATCCACTTTAAAGCATGTTCATAGTCATTTTTATTGAAATAAAATCCTGATAAAAAAGAATAACAACTAATGACTTGACTATATGCATGAATTTTTTCGTAAAAAGAAATGATGTGAGACATTGAGATCGTCTCTTTTTGATAGTTCAAAACAGTATTTAATCGAATGTATAGATCCAATAATCTTATTTCTTCATAGTTTTTCCCGTGTAATTTCTCTCTTACCGAAAGAATCCTTTGAAGTAAAGAATTCATAACGTCTTTTTCTCTCAATTCAAATGGAGAAAAGATATTGTTATACTCCTTCTCAATTTCAAATAGTAAAGTGCGAAGTTCTTCTAGATGATCTTCGTCGAGTAGAGATGAAACTTCTACTCCGATTCTTTCAGCAATATATCGTAAACTTTCCATTGAAGGCTGTGCTTTCCCATTTTCGATTAAACTCAACATACCTTTTGTTAATCGTTCTCCAGCTACTTCTGCTAAAGTCATTTTCTTTTCTTTTCTAAATTTTTTAATACGTTCACCTAAAGAATTAATTCCAACCACCCCATTTCCATCTATTGTATCAATTAACAATTCAATCGGAAATATTTTAGTTTTATTAAACAAATTTTAAACGTCACTCGTATTATATGTAATGAAAGTTAAATTAAATTAAACTTAATTATTGCGAATTCCCAATATTTCGCTTATCATTAGTTTAATTAAATTGAACTTTTAAGTTGAGGGGTTGTTATTATGGTTGAAATTGTAAAAAAGAGGCGTGCAACATATCATTTATACACGTTTTTGTTTAGTAAAATGATTTCTGCTCTTGGAGCTAATGTTTATTCCTTTGGAATTAGTATGTACATTTTATCGATTACCGGTTCTGCATTAAGTTTTGCTGCGAATTTAATTTTTTCCATTATTCCTCGAGTTATTTTGTCACCGATTGCGGGAATTCTAGCTGATCGAATTCCGAAAAAAGTAATGGTTCTTGTAGGTCAAGGTGGTACCGTATTAACAATTAGTGGCTTACTTCTATATAGTTTACTGTTTGATATTTCCATAGTGGCCATTTATATTACAACGTTTTTTTATACAATTTGTAGCACATTCTCAGGTATTGCCTTTTCCGCATCAATCGCCAACTTAGTCGATGAAGAGAGAATCCAAAAAGCGATGTCCTTCAATCAATTATCGATTTCCGTTTCGGGAATCGGTGGACCAATTGTCGGTGGGATGCTGTTCGGATTTGTTTCAATGGAATGGTTTTTATTCATTAATATCCTTTCATATATTATAGCCTTTTCATTAGAAGCAACAATGAATTTTAAACTTTATACAAATCAGCTAGAAGAACCAACCTCCATTGAAGAATCAATGTTGCAAAGTTTTAAAGAAGGATTTACCTACTTAAAAACAAAACCAGTTATTTTAAGAATTCTTATTGTAAGTCTTTGGTTAAATTTGTTTTTGTCCTCTGTAAGTGTTGGAATTAACTTTATTTTAGTTGAAATCTTAAAGGTGGAATATTCACTTATTGGATTCATTGAAGCTGCTGCAGCCATTGGGATGTTGTTTATTTCTCTTTATTTTGCAGCAAGGACAAATGTAAAATACCCTCTTCAGTTTTCAAAACGTGCCCTCTTTATGCTAGGGATATTAGTAGGTGTAATGACTATTCCATTAATTTTCCATTTTTCATCAAGTGCAATATTTATTTATTTTTTAGCTGTCATGTTCTCCTTTGGTTGTTTAACCGTATTAACGAATACACCAATTATGGTCATGATGCAAAAGGATGTAGATGAAAGTTATAGAGGGAGAATCTTTGGAATACTTGAAATGATGGCGATGGGATTAATGCCAATTGGTTCATTAATTTTTGGTATTCTCTATGATGTACTTCCCGCTCAAATTATTTTACTATTTTGTAGTGCATCATTAATTATTATCACACTTGTTGCTATTCCAAGGTCTTTAATCATGAGCATATATCCAAATTTAAAAAAGAATACAAGCGAGCTAGAACAGCCACTATTTAAAAATACGTAAAATAAAAATCGATAAAATCAGGAATGACTGATTTTATCGATTTCTTCAGTTAAAATACGATTCTTTTTTCTTCGTAAGCCTTAATATGCTCTTCGTATTGGAAAGTTAAAGAAATTTCATCCCAACCATTTAGTAGCATTTGTTTATAGTATGGATCAATTGAAAAGGAATAAATGGATCCATCTTCCCCTTTAACAGTTTGTTCTTCTAAATTTACTTCCACATTATACGGACTTTGCATGCCTTTTGCTAAAATTTCATCGCACGCTGCTTCCGTTAATTTTATTGGTAATATCCCATTTTTAAAACAGTTGTTGTGGAATATATCAGCAAAACTTGGGGCAATGACTACCCGGAAACCGTAATCTAAAATGGCCCATGGTGCATGTTCCCGGGAAGATCCGCAACCGAAATTATCTTGTGCAACTAAAATTTGCGAACCTTTATATTCAGGTTTATTTAAAACAAAATCTGATATTTCGTTACCTTGTTCATCAAATCGCCAATGATAGAACAAATAGCGACCGAAACCAGTTCGTTCGATACGTTTTAAAAACTCTTTTGAAATAATTTGGTCAGTATCGACGTTTTTGCGATCCAATGGTGTTATAACACTTTTTACTTGATTAATAGGTTCCATTGCTCTTCACTCCTCGGGTTAAACTTCTTGCTTTACATATTTACGAACATCTACGAAGTGACCTTCGATAGCAGCTGCAGCAGCCATAGCCGGACTAACTAAATGTGTTCGTGCACCTGCCCCTTGACGTCCTTCAAAGTTTCGGTTTGAAGTGGATGCACAACGTTCTCCTGAAGGGATGATGTCTTCATTCATACCAAGACAAGCGGAACAACCAGATTCACGCCATTCGAAACCAGCTTCGATGAAAATTTTATCTAACCCTTCAGCCTCTGCTAATAATTTTGTTGAATGGGATCCTGGAACGACAATTCCTCGAACACCTGGGTGAATTGTTTTTCCTTCTACAATACTAGCTGCCGTTCGTAAGTCTGATAGACGGGAGTTTGTACATGAACCGATAAATACGTGTTGTATTTCAATAGAAGAAATTGGTTGACCTTCTTCTAATCCCATATAAGCTAGTGCTTTTTGTAGAGCAGCTTTATCCGATTCTGTTTCGAAATCTTCGATAGTTGGAACGTTTTTTGTAATGCCAGTTCCCATAGACGGATTAGTTCCCCAAGTAACGATTGGTTCGATTTCATCGGCATCGATTTCCAATACAACATCATAGGAACAATCGGAATCTGAAGCTAAACTTAACCAATATTCGGCAGCTTTTTCGAACTGCTCACCCTTTGGAGCAAAACGGCGTCCACGCAAATATTCCACTGTTTTTTCGTCTGGTGAAATAAGACCCGCTTTCGCTCCAGCTTCAATTGACATATTACAAATCGTCATTCGTTCTTCCATTGATAGACTACGGATAGCTTCACCTGTATATTCTACGATATGGCCAGTTCCGACACCAATTCCCCATTTGGCAATAATGGCTAATATTATATCTTTTGCGGCTACCCCAATTCCAAGTTTTCCGTTCACACGAATTTCCATAGTTGGCGGTTTAGATTGCCATAATGTTTGGGTAGATAGAACGTGTTCCACTTCAGAAGTTCCAATCCCGAAGGCTAATGCACCAAACGCACCATGAGTAGATGTATGGGAATCCCCACATACAATTGTTTTTCCCGGTTGAGTTAATCCAAGTTCTGGTCCAATCACATGGACGATTCCTTGGTCAGGATGTCCAATATTAGCAAGTTGAATGCCGAATTCCTTTGCATTTTCTGCTAAAGTAGTAATTTGTTTTTTTGCAATAGGATCGTTAATAATCGGTAAGTTCTTCGTCGGAACATTATGGTCCATAGTGGCAAAACAAAGATCAGGACGTCGAACTTTTCTTCCTGCTAAACGTAATCCTTCAAAGGCTTGAGGAGAAGTCACTTCATGAATTAAATGAAGATCGATGTATAGTAAATCTGGTTTACCGGATTCTTTATAAACTACATGGGATTCCCATATTTTTTCAATAATATTTTTTGCCATTATCTTCACCAATCCTTTAAATATAAGATTCCATAATACAGTCGATAACGAAATTCGAATCAATTTTGGCGATTACTTTATCTGTCCATTCATCTGTTGTTAAGAAGTGTTCATTATTTTTTACTAAATCGGCAGTATAATAACCATCATTAAATACGTCATTAACTGCTTTTTCAATTTCTTCTGCTTCTACTGTCATACCGAATGAATAGCGAAGCATCATAGCGACAGAAAGAATGGCTGCTGCTGGATTAGCAATTCCTTCACCAGCAATTTCTGGAGCAGATCCATGGACAGGTTCATACAGACCGAAATGATCGCTACGAATAGATGCAGAAGGTAGTACACCAAGGGATCCCGTAATTACTGAAGATTCATCGCTTAAAATATCGCCAAACATATTGTCTGTTACGACTACATCATAGTGACCAGGATTTGTAATAAGCTTCATGGCTACTGAGTCGACTAAGTTATGTTCTACCGTGACATCTGGGTATTGTTCCTTTTTCTCTTCAACGATTTGACGCCATAATCTTGATGTTTCAAGTACATTTGCTTTATCTACAGAACATAATCTTCCTTTTCGAAGTTTTGCCAGTTCGAATGCCTTATCAACAATCCGTTCAATTTCATGGCGAGAATAGATGTTTAAATCCGTTGCTTCTTCTTCCGTTCGATGTTTCTCACCAAAATAAATACCGCCAGTTAATTCACGAACAATCATTAAATCTACATTTTCTGCCACTTCCCTTTTTAAAGGGGAAGCATTTAACAAACTCGGAAATGCTTTTACAGGACGTAAATTGGCAAATAAGTCGAACGTTTTTCGGATAGTAAGTAATCCTTTTTCCGGTCTCAATTCAGCAGGGTTGTTATCCCACTTCGGACCACCAACAGCTCCTAAAAGAATCGCATCACTTTCTTTACACATTTCAATCGTTTTTTCTGGTAGAGGATTATGAAACTGATCAATGGCTGCACCACCTATTGCTGCATACCCTAATTGAAAGTCATGATTGTACCGTTTCCCAATTACTTTTAGTACACGTACAGCAGCAGCAATCACTTCGGGACCAATGCCATCCCCAGGAAGTACTGTAATTTTCTTTTCCATTTGAACACACCTCTCTTTTGTTTATTCCCTTTAGGTAGAAAGAGTTTAAAGAAATGCCATCAAACGTATAACATTTGATGGCGTTTCTCCCGATGATAATATCAAAACAAATTTATACTTCGGCAGTTTGCTTTGAAAACACATTTGCTTGAATTAAATGACGGTTAATAGCGTTTAAATAAGCTTTTGCAGCTGCTTCAAGAACATCTTGTGAAGCGTCGCGACCGGTTGTTGTAAATCCGTTGTATCGTAAATTAACAACAGCTTCTCCTAATGCATCGCGTCCTTTGCCTACGGATTTCACTCGGAAATCTAGTATGTTTATCGTTGCTTCAACTAATTGTTCTAATGTATTGAAAATGGCTTCTACTGATCCTGCTCCCGTAGCAGCTAATGTTTTTAACTCCCCGCTAGGAGTAAGGACAGAAGCAGTCGCTGTTGGAATATTCTCTGTTCCATAAGATACTTGAACGGATTTTAATTCAAATAATGGTACATCTTCCATTGAAACTTGTTGTTCTGTTAGAAGTGTTATTAAATCTTCTTCCGTAATTTCTTTTTTCCGATCAGCTAATTTTTTGAACTCTTGGAATGCTTTATTTAATTTTTCATCGGATAAGTCAAAGCCCATTTTTACAGCTCGATCGCGGAATGCCGCACGACCAGAATGTTTTCCTAATACTAAAGGAACTTCACCTTCACCGATAAGAGCTGGTGAAATAATTTCGTACGTTTCTTTATGTTTCAGTACGCCATCTTGATGAATCCCAGATTCGTGGGCAAAGGCATTTTTCCCTACTACTGCTTTATTGGGTTGAATAACAACGCCTGTTAAGCGGCTAACTAACTGGGATGTTCTTTTTATCTCTTTTAAGTTTAAACCTGTTTCAACTTGATAAAGATCTTTACGGATATGCATTGCAACACCAATTTCTTCTAATGAAGCATTACCGGCACGCTCACCGATCCCATTAATTGTACATTCTACTTGATCTGCGCCATTTTGAATGGCAGCAATAGAGTTAGCGACCGCCATACCTAAATCATCATGACAATGGGCAGAGAATTTTACTTTATCTGCTCCGCGCACATTTTCACGTAAAAATTTGAAAAGCTCACCATATTCTTGAGGAGACGCGTATCCAACTGTATCTGGAACGTTAATTGTAGTTGCTCCAACCTCAATAACTTTTTCAATAATACGCACAAGGAAATCGCGATCAGAGCGGAATCCATCTTCAGCAGACCATTGTACGAGGGAGAAATATTTTTTTGCATATTTGACTGCTTCAACAGCTTGCTCAATGACTTGTTCTTCGGATTTCTTTAATTTATATTCCATATGAATTGGACTTGTTGCTAAAAATACATGAATATGCGGTTGCTCAGCTACTTTAATCGCTTCCCAAGTGGCATCAATATCACTTTGGATACAACGGGCAAGGCCTGTTACAATAGAATTTTTAACGGTGCTAGCTATGCGATTTACTGCTTCGAAATCTCCAGGACTTGAAGCAGGAAAACCTGCTTCAATGATTGTTGTGCCTAGACGCTCTAACTGTTTTGCAATTTCAATTTTTTCTGCTGTATTCAGATTAATCCCAGCGGACTGTTCACCGTCTCGAAGAGTTGTATCAAAAATATCGATTTTACGCATTACTTCACCACCACTTTTTTCTTTCCTTCATTAATGAAAGGCATCATCTCACGTAATTTGGATCCTACTTGTTCAATTTGATGTTGTGCGCCAGCTTTTTTATATTCGTTGTAGCGTGGACGATTTGTTTCATTTTCTTTAATCCAATCCTTCGCAAATGTGCCATCTTGGATGTCCGCTAAAACTTCTTTCATTCGAGCTTTTACGGATTCATCGATAATATGTGGTCCGGAAACGTAATCACCCCATTCAGCAGTATCTGAAACGGAATATCGCATTGTTTCCATACCACCTTCGTACATTAAATCAACGATTAATTTTAGTTCATGCAGAGTTTCAAAGTAAGCAAGTTCTGGTTGATATCCTGCTTCTACTAACGTTTCAAAGCCGTATTTCACTAATTGAGTAGTACCTCCACAAAGTACAGCCTGTTCTCCGAATAAATCTGTTTCCGTTTCTTCTTTAAATGTTGTTTCTAACATTCCTGCACGCGCAGCACCGATTCCTTTGCCGTAAGCTAATGCTAAGCTTCGTGCTTCTCCTGTTGCATCTTGATAAATAGCAAACAATGCAGGAACACCAGCACCTTGGACATAAGTACGACGAACTAAGTGACCAGGTCCTTTTGGTGCTACTAAAAATACGTCGACATCTGCTGGAGGTACAATTTGACCGAAATTGATGTTAAATCCATGGGCGAACATTAATGCATTTCCTGGCTCAAGATTCGGAGCAATTTCTTCTTCATAGACTTGTTTTTGTCTTTCATCTGGTAATAAGATTTGAATAATATCAGCTTCTCGTGCAGCTTCTGCTACTGTTTTTACTTCTAACCCATCTTCCTTTGCTTGATCGAATGATTTACCTGGACGTACACCAACTACTACATTAAAACCAGAGTCTTTTAAATTTTGAGCATGTGCATGACCTTGTGAACCATAACCGATAATGGCGATTTTCTTTTCTTTTAATACAGCCTCGTTAATTTCGTTTTGGTAATACATTTTTGTCATTTTCATTTCCTCCTAATAGTCAATTTTATTTGAATTTAGTAGCTCAACCATAAGTAATGATTGGCGTTTAAACGATTAACCTTTAAATAATTACTTCAATATGGAAAGTTGTGGTGTATGATCTGACGGTTGTGTTTCTCTGACAGATGCTGTAACCCCAGTTCTTGTTAATTCTTTAATACCATAGGGACGTATAAGCTCTATAAAGGCATCAATTTTGTCTGGATGACCAACGACTTGATATGTCACAACATTTTTAGATGTATCGATAATTTGTGGTCTGAACGGTTCAACAATTGCATTCATTTCCAACCGGACATTTCCAGGAGATACGACTTTAATAAGGGCAAGTTCCCTTAGTACAATCGATTTTTCTGTAATATCGTTTACCTTCAACACATCAATCTGTTTGGACAATTGTTTAATAAGTTGTTCTAACTTTACTTCATCTTCTACATTGACGACAAAAGTCATTTTTGAAATGTTTAATTGTTCTGTATGACCAACCGTTATGGACTCAATATTAAATTGCCTTTTCATCATGAGTCCGGTAATACGGTTCAATACACCACTTTGGTTTATAACGGATACTGTAATGACGCGTTTCAAAATTTCTTCACCCCGATCATTTCATGTAATGCTTTACCTGGTGCAACCATTGGATATACGTTTTCTACTTGCTTTACCCGACAATCGATTAAAACGGGTTCGTCAGAATTTAATGCTTCTTCAAAAATTGCACTGGCTTCATCTAATGTGTCGATTTGATAACCTTTAATGCCATACGCATCAGCTAGTTTTACAAAGTTGGGTTGTACGGGCATTAAACTTTGGGAGTAGCGCCCCTCATAGAAGGTTTGTTGCCATTGTCGAACCATACCTAATGCAAAATTATTTAAAATAACAATTTTTACAGGTAAATGGAATTCCTTTAATAAGGAAAGTTCCTGTGCGGTCATTTGAAAGCCAGCATCACCGCAAATTGCAATGACCTTTTTATCCGGTTTGGCAAATTGGGCACCGATGGCAGCTGGGAATCCGAATCCCATTGTGCCAAGGCCACCCGAAGTAACCCATTGATGACCATAATTTTGGCGATAATATTGGGCAACCCACATTTGATGTTGACCAACATCAGTCGTAATAATCGCATCACCATTTGTAATAGAATGGATCAATTGAATAGCTTGTTGAGGTAATATTTCTTTCTCATCTTCAACATACCAATATGGGAAATTTAATTGCTTTTCATTTAAATAATCGATCCATCCATTTGTATCTGGAGCTTGGAAATCCTGTTTCAAGATCGCTTTTAAAGCTTCCTTTGCATCCGCGACGATAGGTACATCCGTTGGAATATTTTTACCAATTTCAGCTGGGTCGATATCGATATGGATAATCGTTGCGTTAGGTGCAAACCGTTTTGTGTCTCCTGTTAAACGGTCATCAAAGCGAGCGCCAATATTAATAAGTAAATCAGTGTTTTGAATTGCATCGTTGGCTACGACAGCCCCATGCATGCCAGCCATTCCATAATTCAATTCATGATTACCGTGAATACTTCCTAAACCTAATAAAGTATTGACTACAGGAATTTTGTATTTTTCTACGAATGCCGTCAGTTCTTCCCGCGCATCGGCAAATAATACACCTGCCCCAGCCAAAACTAATGGCTTTTTCGATTCACTAATTGCTTGGATCGCCTTTTGAATTTGTAAATAGTTCGGTTTTGAGTTTGGTTGATATCCTGGTAAATATATTTCCTTTTCTCTACTTGCCTCCGCTAAAGCTTCATCAAAAACATCTGCAGAAATATTTTTAGGGAAGTCAATTAACACAGGACCTTTCCGACCAGTATTCGCAATATGGAAAGCTTCTTTTACAATTCTCGGAATATCGTTTACATCTTGTACTTGATAGTTATGTTTTGTAATAGGTGTAGTAATGCCGATTACATCAGCTTCTTGAAAAGCATCGGATCCAATGACAGAAGTGGCAACTTGCCCTGTGAAAATGACTAACGGGATGGAGTCAATCATGGCATCTGTAATTCCGGTTACTAAATTCGTTGCACCAGGACCACTTGTTGCAATAACAACACCTGGTTTATTTAAAACTCGTGCATATCCTTCCGCTGCATGGATAGCACCTTGTTCATGTCTTGTTAAAATATGTCGGATTGGATTTTTATACATAGCATCATATAAATGTAATACAGCACCACCAGGGTAACCAAAAACAATTTCAACATCTTGATCATGGAGTGCTTGAATTAGTAAGTCTGCACCATTTCTTGGTTTATACTTTTCTTCAGGTTGTGATTGACTTTTTGCAGTTGCATCTAATTTTTCGCTTGTTGATACATTAGCAGTCATTAGTTGACGCCTCCTTTTAACTTAAAAAATAAAAATAAAAAAGCCTTTTTCTCCAACGCAAAAGAAACCTTTCGCGTAGGGATGAAAAAGACTTTCATGGTACCACCCTTATTCGTAGCAAATTGCTACCTCGTGAATAGTTTTAACAACCTATCTACATAAAATTCTAAATATTTAGAATTTTTTATGTGCAACTAGACAGGAACACTATTCGTTTATAACGAGCACTTCGAAATATGCCCGGAGCTATCTAATGGCTAATCGCGTTTAATAGCTCACTCCGAGGGGATGTCAGTTATAGTTGTATCATCGGCTTCCAGCAATACCGACTCTCTGGTAAATACAAGACTCTATAACCTTTAACCTCATCATCGAATTTACATATTTACTTTTCCATTATCACTTTAATAAACCAGTCTGATGAATTATATTTTCATAATGCCGCCTTTAGAAGCATTTGTTACAAGTTTTGAATATCTTGCTAACCATCCTTTTTTAATTTTAGGTTCGAATGGTTTTAAATTTTGACGACGTTCATTTAACACTTCGTCTGAAACTTCAAGGTGAATTGTTCTGTTTGGTAAGTCAATGACAATGGTATCACCATTTTCAATTAAAGCGATTGGACCTCCTTCAGCAGCTTCCGGTGAAATATGTCCAATCGATATTCCCCTTGAAGCACCGCTAAAACGTCCATCTGTAATTAAAGCTACTTTTGTTCCTAGCCCCCTCCCCATAATGGCTGATGTAGGAGCAAGCATTTCTGGCATACCCGGACCACCTTTTGGCCCTTCGTAACGAATAACGACAACATGTCCCTCTTTTACAGTTCCGTTATCAATGGCTGCTTGTGCTTCGTCCTGGGAATCAAAAACAATAGCTTCACCGACGAAGGTTTGAATGGATGGGTCCACCGCACCAACTTTAATAACAGAACCTTCAGGTGCAATGTTACCATATAAAATAGATAATCCGCCAACAGGGCTATATGGATTATCTTTTGTACGAATGACTTGATCATTGGTAATTTGATAATCCTTCACTAGTTCCTCCATCGTTTTACCTGCAACGGTTAAGCGATTAGGATGAATAGCTCCTGGAATTTTTGTTAACTCATTAATAATGGCACTTACGCCACCAGCTTTATTAATATCATCCATGGAAATATCAGATGCTGGCATTATTTTGGCTAAGTATGGAACGCGGGCTGCAACTTTATTAATATCCTGTAAGTCATAGTCAATTTCAGCTTCATTTGCAATAGCTAGGGTATGAAGAACTGTATTCGTTGAACCACCCATTGCCATATCAAGGGCAAATGCATCATCAATTGCTTCTTTAGTAATAATATCCCGAGGTTTAATATCCTCTTTAATCATTCGAATTAAATGTTTAGCTGCTTCTTTTATAAGTTCGTGTCGTTGTTCACTCGTCGCAACAATCGTACCGTTTCCAGGAAGGGCTACACCTAACATTTCCATTAAACAGTTCATCGAATTTGCTGTGAACATTCCTGAACATGAACCGCATGTTGGACAAGCATTATTTTCGATATCTAATAGTTGTTCAGCGGACATATTCCCTGATTTATGTGCTCCAACACCTTCAAAGACAGATGTTAATGATAATTGTTTTCCTGAAGATGATTTACCAGCTTCCATTGGGCCACCTGAGACAAATATAGAAGGTACATTCGTCCGTACAGCTGCCATTAACATTCCTGGTGTAATTTTGTCACAGTTAGGAATGTAAAATACACCATCAAACCAGTGGGCATTAATAACTGTTTCTGCTGAGTCAGCTATTAATTCACGGCTTGGTAACGAATAACGCATTCCAATGTGCCCCATTGCAATTCCATCGTCAACACCAATTGTATTAAATTCGAATGGAATACCACCTGCTTCAATGATTGCTTCCTTTACAACGTCCGCAAATTGACGTAAGTGGACGTGTCCGGGAATAATATCGATATAAGAATTACATATACCGATAAATGGTTTCCCTAAATCTTTCGCTTTTACTTTACCAGTAGCATAAAGAAGACTACGGTGAGGAGCACGATCAACTCCTACTTTAATCATGTCACTTCTCATTATTGAAACGCCCCTCATGTTTTCTACTCTGTTATGAAATTTTAAATAGAATAATAGTTTAAAAATTGTTCAATCATGTTGGATTTAAGTTACATGATTGTGTTCGCTTTACTAGAGCGAACGTTTTAAATTGTTGTTATCATAGTACAAAAACCGTTGTTAGGTCAATATGATTTTTTAATTATTTTCACAATTTGAAAAACTCTAATAATTTGTAATCGTTTACAATCACGTTATAACAAGCATTATGTTTTTTTAATTAATTTTGAAATTTTTTCAAAATTTTATGATTTATTAAATAAAATCCAATAATTAATTTTGATAATCAGATTCATTTTCTTTGAAGGAGCTCTTATCATATGGATGTTAAAAATCTTTTTTTGAAAAAATAAAAAGCCTAGTATTTACTAGGCTTTTGCTGATGCATTGTTATTTTATTAGAAATAAATCCCATGAGAGGTTCAATAGTATGACACTGTGCAAAAAGGCCAAAAGTATTCCACGTCGATTTAACTTTTTCATCATTTTCATATCCATACTAAACACCTCATTTTTTTATTTTTTATTTCTTTTTTGAAATTATACTCCCTCTTTTTTAAAAAAGCAAAAGTTTTTGAATATTTTGTGAACGTTTTTTAAAAATTTTCAATGAAAACCGTTGGATGATTTACGGATCCAATTAAATTCGAATGTATTGATGCATTTGTTCTTTAATAATTGTGCATATTACTTACTAAAGAGCTGTATTACCTAGGATGTAAGACTTTAATTCAAGTTTAATGATCAAATTTTAGGCTATAGGTAAGTACACGCTTTTAATAAATAAAAGGAGTTGACTAAATAATGATGAGCTTCATTTGGTATTTAGTTATTGGCGGAGTACTTGGGTGGCTTGCTGGAGTCATTATCGGTAGAGATGTGCCTGGAGGAATTATCGGAAACATTGTAGCCGGTATCGTTGGTTCCTGGATCGGCAGTGCTGTGTTAGGAAATTGGGGATGGCAAGTTTCTGATTTTTACGTTTTCCCTGCTCTAATTGGTGCAATCGTTTTAATCTTTATTGTAAGTCTCATTATGAGATCAATGAGAAAAGCGACTTAATTCAATGTTCTTGTCTAAAAAGAATAAAATTTGTTTTTAACTACGGATAAAGACGAAAGTCTCCACTCATTCAAACTATATGATGTATCCAAATCGATGAATGATGAGTCTTTCGTCTTTTTTTGCCGTAGAAAAAAGGCAGTTTTTTATAAATGATATTTAATTTTTTCGACTCAATTGTACAAGTTCCTCGCCGACTTCTTCATATAGATGATAATAATACAATATATCTTCTACATATTCTTCGCTATGGTTATAATTAAAAATGGCCTTTCTCAACTCTCCGTCAGAAGCTCCTGATTTTGATAAGTAATTTGCTGCACTATAAATGGCATCTTCAATATCGTAAGGGTCGGCTATACCATCGCCATTTGCATCAACCCCAAATCCACCGTATTTTTCGATCATTTCAGGATTTGTTTTTTCAACTGCAGGAATTTCCCCTTCTCCTAACCCACTGCATGTTGGATGATTCCAACCGACAAAGGTACACGGCATAAATTGCATATGTCCTTCAGCTCCAGCGGGAGATATTAATTCCTTCATAGTTGAAAATTTTGTTTCTACACGATGATGTGCTGCTAATAATGTCCATGGTACTCCATATGCTTCTCCTGCTGAAATATATATAGGGATATACTCCTCTGGAATTTCAATATCAAAATGTTCTTGAATGTTAATTTTCTCCTCATGATGAAGCGAGGAGAAATTTTTTATATTATCCCAAACTAAAAAAACACAAAAATAAACTGTTACGGAAACAGGAATTAATAAAACGATAAGAAATAATTTTTTAGCAGGGCTAATCAATGGTTTTTTTGGCTTTTTTTTAAAAGTTTTATTTGCCACTTTAGCCACATCCTTAAAGAGATATTTATGATTCAAAACTATTAATTAAATAAAATTTATTTTAAATATTGTAATAAAAGGTAGCTTTATGTAAAATAGCTTTCTATACTATTTATGTATTATACAACAAGGAGTGATATAAAATGTGGAAAGAGTTTAAAGAATTTGCTATGAGAGGTAATGTTATCGATCTAGCAATCGGTGTTGTTATTGGTGCTGCTTTCGGTAAAATTGTTTCATCATTAGTAGAAAATATTATTACCCCACTTATCGGTATGATTACAGGTGGTATAAATTTAACAAATAGCCTTATTTTCGGTATTGGCGAAGCAGAAATTAAACTCGGTGTATTTATCCAATCTATCATTGACTTCATTATTATTGCCTTTTCTATCTTTATGGTATTACGACTATTAACGAAATTAAATCGTAAAAAGAAAGAAGAAACAGCAGAAGAGCCTTCAGCTCCTGAAGTTGATGTAAAAGAAGAGCTACTGATGGAAATTCGTGATTTATTAAAAAATAAACAATCTTAATTCAAAAAGTATTTAGCTATTATTGGTTAAATACTTTTTATTTATACCTTTTTTCATTCTTTTTCCATGTAAATATTATCTTTCATTACGAGAGTGTTGTTTTCACTACTTTAACGTGATAAATTATATTAATAATCGGTTCATTGCTAATGTTTCGTAAAATGTGACAACTTTGAAAGAGAAAGAAGTGATTTATATGACAAAGCGTTCAATTGAAACGAAGCTTGTTCAATTAGGAAATTTAAGTGATATTAAAACGGGTGCTGTCAATCCTCCCATTTATATGTCAACGGCTTATAAACATAATGGAATTGGACAGTCGACTGGATATGATTACACTCGAACGAAAAATCCAACACGTGAAATTTTAGAAAAAGGTATTGCTGACTTAGAAAATGGTGATGCTGGTTTTGCTTGTAGTTCAGGTATGGCAGCAGTTCAGCTCGTTCTTTCCTTGTTTAAACCAGGAGATGAAATTATCGTACCTGATGATATTTACGGTGGTACATACCGCTTATTAAAAACGTTTAGTGAAACATATAATATAAACCCTGTCTATTTTTCTTCTATTGAAGAGATAGAAGGTCTTGTTAACGAAAATACGAAAGCAATTTTCCTTGAAACACCGACAAACCCACTTATGATTGAATTTGATCTTGATCAATTTGCAGCAATTTGTAAAAAGCATCATTTATTATTTATCGTTGACAATACTTTCTATACACCATACTTCCAGCGTCCAATCGAACATGGTGCAGATATTGTATTACATAGTGCAACGAAATATATTGCAGGACATAATGATGTATTAGCAGGATTAGTCGTTGCTAAAGGAGAAAGTTTATGTGAAAAATTAGCCTTTGCCCATAATGGAATGGGATTAGTACTTTCCCCTATGGATAGTTGGCTTGTCATTAGAGGATTAAAAACGATGCACCTTCGTTTAAAACAACATGATCAAAACGGTAAAAAAGTAGCCGCTTATCTAGAATCTGAACCTTTAGTAAGCGATGTTTTGTATACCGGTAAAGGTGGTATGTTATCCTTTAGAGTTCAAAAAGCAGAAATGGTAGATCCTTTCCTTCAAAAAATTCAATTAATTACCTTTGCGGAGAGTCTTGGAGGAGTTGAAAGTTTTATTACTTACCCAGCTACCCAAACCCATGCGGATATTCCATATGAAGAGCGAGTTGCACGTGGTGTGGATGATCGTTTGTTACGTTTCTCTGTTGGAGTAGAAGAAGCTGAGGATATTATTGCTGATTTAAAACAAGTATTTGATCAATTAAGACAAGAGTTTTAAAACATAACATAAGAAAAATCTGCTCGTTTTTAATGAAATGTTCGTAGACAATGACGTCAACCAAAATAGTCATAGCATAAAAAATGCTATGACTTCTGTATTGACCATTTGACACACTTCATAGAAAATAGCAGATTTTTATATTTCGTCTTTTAACCGTTAATTCATTTTAATGATCGTAACGAGAGTGCTCAGAAATATCACTTAAAGCATCCCCTGCTTCATTCACATAAATATTCTCTCTTGCTAAGTCACCAATTGCAATTATACCTACAATTTCTCCATTTTCTACAACTGGAATACGACGGATTTGGTGCTGTGCCATCATTCGTGCACATTCATGAATATCAGTATCCGCTGTACACGTAACAACATCAGTTGACATACAGTCATGACAGTGAACAGAATTACTATCTTTTCCTTCTGCTACACAAGTGATTACGATATCACGGTCAGTAATAATCCCTACTACTTCCTTTCCTTCACAAACAGGTACGGAACCACACTCAATATCGCGCATTATTTTGGCAGCAGCTGTTACAGAATCGTGGGGGGTACATACTTTAATATCTTTCGTCATGATTTCAGAAACAGTTTTCATTTTCTTACCTCCATTCAAATTTACACTTTTATTTTCTGTTATTTCAATAAAATTATTCCTAAAAGGATGAATGGAAAGAAAAAACATAAAAAAAGCCAGGCAACTATACCTGACTTTTTAAAATTTTATTTATCTAATCTTTCTTTAATTAAAGTTTCCATATCGATTGCAATCGTCTCATATGGAACACCATCTGCACTGTCAGAATAACCAGTATAACTTTTAACTGCCGTTCCTTTTTCATCTACAAGGTAAAAAGTTGAACCATGAATAACTTGATCCCCTTCTTTCGGCATTTTCACTAATGATTTAAATGAATTTAATGCGAACTGTTCAATCCATTTTTGATCATAATTCGTTAGTAAATTCCATTTCGATTCATCTGCTAATGTGTAATGACTTAAATACTCAGAAAGTACTTCCGGTGTATCATTGGCTGGGTCTACGGAGAAACCGACAATGTTGTAATCTTCCACTCCACGTTTTTCTAATTCTTCTTGAATTGTTGTCATATTAAAAGTCATTGGCTGACAAATCGTTGTACAATTTGTAAATATAAACATAGCTAACCAAGGTTTCCCTTTTAATTGCTCGAGCGAAACTTCTTCACCGCGATGATTCATAGCTGTAAAATCTTCCACTTCATATTCAATATCCGGTTTAAATTTATAATTGCTACATGCACTTAAAATAGTTATAAGTGTTAGTATTCCGATAAGTCCGACTAATTTCTTTTTCAATGTATTCACTCCCTCTAGTCCTTCTCTCATATTATCGAAATACTAAACTTAGTACAACCATTCGAGTTAATAGTTCTCGAACAAATTTGTGAATTTTACCACTTTATTTTAACAATTAATTTTGATGCATGGATATAATGGCAGTGTGAATTGCATCAAGTTTCGTTTCAATACGGTATAACAAATAAAATGATACGAGTATTGGAAAACCGATTTCTTGAACTAAAGAGACCCATTCTTGCATCAATTTTTCCTCCATTCGATATAACTTGAATAAAAAAGCCGACAAAATCTGATGGATGATTTTGCCGACTTCTAATCTGATGTTCTTTAACTATTTTGTGTTAAATTAAATTCCGAAATATTGCGTTCAATAATACGGGCTTGATTTATCGCTACTAATTTATGTCCTTCATTATGAAAAACATCAGCTGTCATAATTGTTTGCATCGCCGCTGTGATTTCCGTAGGTGTTAAGTTTGGTTTCGGTTCATTTACAGATAGTGTCATTGTTTTGCCATTGGCTGTATCAAATTTCAACTCTAATACTTGTGCCATTTAAAAAACTCCCTTCTTTTTTCATTGCATTATAGTTCGACAGATTCAGTTTCGATTTTTTGTGCTTTTTGTAATGTGTAGTTTGAAAGACTTGCTAACACTTGAACTACTGCAGCAATTTGTGAAGCTTCCACATTAGCACGGACATTTCTGTACGTCTTAGAAGTTATAATTGGCTTGCCTTGCTCATCAACCCCTGTTTCAAATGATAATTTTAATGTGGCATTTTCAAAATTATATGCTGCCATCTTTCATTCCCCCTTTCATTAATATAAATACCTTCTAATGATGGAAAAAGAGACATTAAATTTAGTGAAAACTTTTGAAGTTCCTTTTATAATAGATATTATTGAAATTAAAGAGGTGAACGGTTTGAATTTAGAAGGTTGGTTTTTATGGTTTATATTATTTTGGGTATTCGTCCTCATTACGTTAATGGGTATTGGTGGATTTTTCATGTTCCGAAAATTTTTGAAGGCATTGCCAAAACAGGATGGAAAGTCAGATTTGGATTGGCAAAATTATTATTTAGATAAAACAATCCATCTTTGGAATGATGAGTCCAAGGAATTATTAAATGAATTAGTAAGTCCTGTTCCTGAGTTGTTTCGACAAGTAGCAAAGGAAAAAATCGCGGGGAAAATTGGAGAAATTGCTTTAAAAGAAAAAGCGAAATCTATAACCCATGATTTGATTATTAAAGGTTATATTCAAGCAACACCAAAACGGGATCATAAGTTTTTAAGAAAAAAATTAGATGAAATGAAAATTGATGTATCGCCTTATGAACAATATTTTGAATAAGTGATCTTTTTACATATGAACAAAAGGGATTGTCCATCGACAATCCCTTTTGTTTAAGCTGTAATTAAACTTTTTTCAATTTTTTTATATTGTATAAACATGGCGATTCGCCAAGGCCATAGCATAGAGAATGCTAAAATCCAAAACATTCCGCCAAGTTCACCTATATTAAAGGAATTAGAAAGAATTACTTTCATAAACACTCGAATAATGAGTAATCCTCCTAAAATAAAGAAAAAAGCTTTTGAACGTTTCATGTAAATTTCATCTTGCCTTACTTCAAATTTAGATGTGGCAATTAATACGGTTGAAAAGATAATTCCAACTACGACAGCTTCTAATATTTGTAACGGTGTAACACGGAATTCCTCAAAAATAAACATCAGAGCACCTGATGACATAGCGATGGGAGGAATTAAGATTTTCTTAGCAGTAACTGGTTTTTTTTGAGATCGAATACGAACAAACATTACAAATAATCCCATAAATATTGCCATTACTGTTGAACCGATTATTAAATATTGAGAAGGTATATTAACGAACATAACTCTTCCCTCCTCTTGCAATCTCTATATAAAATAACGTATTGATAATACCTTATTTTCTAAATAAATTCCACAATATGCTCAATTAAAATCCTGCTAAAAGATTAGCAGGATTCTTTATAGTTCATTATTAATCAAAAATATTATCAACGATCATTTTCAAATGGTTTTGTTCAAAAGGTTTTGTAATAAAATCCTTTGCACCCGCTTCAATTGCTTCAACTATTATTTTTTGTTGATCGAGAGCTGATAGCATTATTATATTTGCATTAGGATATTGGGGCAGTATTTCTTTTACAGCATCTAATCCAGACATAATCGGCATTGTAACATCCATTATGACGAGATCAGGCTGTAATTGTTTATACAATTCTACAGCTTCTTTACCGTTTGAAGCTTCCCCAACAATTTCGAAACCCCATTCCTTCAACATATTGCCAACTTTTACTCGCATAAAAAGTGTATCGTCTACTATTAATACTGTTGGCATAATATATTCCCCTTTTTTCTATATTACAGGCAATTTTCTTTTAGTTTATTAAAAACCGGTAAATCCTCCAAAGAAAGGAGAAAGCAGGCGAATAATATAATCTAAACCGTCGAAAAATAGTAAAACTCCGACAGCAATCATAATAACCCCACCGACTTTAACGATTTTTTGGCTATGTTTACGAATCCAGCCAAGTTTAGAAATGAAGAATGATAATATAAAGAACGGTATTGCAAAGCCAAAGTAGTAAGCTAACATATACCATAGTCCAGATTGTGGATTAGCTCCTGCTAAAGTAATAATAGACATTAAAATCGGACCTGTACAAGGGGTCCAACCTGCAGCAAATGCAAGGCCAATTAATAATGAACCTAAGTATCCAGACGGTCTATTTTTAAATTGAAATTTATGATCTTTCATTAAAAAATCAATTTGTAATAACCCTACAATCATTAACCCGAAAATGACAATTAGAATTGCACCAATTTGTCTTAATAAATCTTGATACGAGATGAAAAAATCTCTTGCCAACGAAGTTCCAAAACCGATGGCAATAAAAATGATGGAAAAACCAATTAAAAAGAATAACGTATGTAAAATGGCTCTCTTTTGTAACATCCCTTTTTCATTTTTCAGCTCATCATAACTCATCCCCGTTATGTAGGATAAAAAAGCTGGATAAAGGGGCAAAGTACAGGGCGAAATAAAACTTAAAAACCCTGCACCGAATGCTAAAAAGACATTAACATCTGTGTTCATGTAGTTCTCTCCTTACAATTAATGTCTTCATCGTACCAAACTTTTCATCAAAATGCCTTTAAAGGAATGTGAAAATTTCATGTCCAATTCATTATGAAGACAATACGATGTTCACTTAATAATGATATGTTAAGTATCTTTATACTTCCCCTTATAAGTTCTAAAAAAATCAAATTATTAAAATAAATAACTACACTTTACTATTTACGGTTTGTTGGTTTAAAATATGTTTCTTTCTCGACTCTATAATCGTTGATATCGTAAAGAGCAGGATTGCTAACCAAATGAAACTAAAGGATACTAATTCCGTTGATGTAAAGGGCTCGTGATATAAAACGATTCCTAAAATAAGTACAATGGTAGGAGTCATATATTGGATAAAACCGATTACGTATTGCGGTAGCAATTTCGCCCCTTTTGCAAATAATATAAGAGGGTATGCAGTTACTACCCCACCTAAAATTAAATAAAGATCCGTTTGCCAATTAAAATGTAAAAAGGACATCTTATTAGTAGACATAATATAAATATAGTAAGCTAAAGCGAAAGGTAGCATAAATAACGTTTCGATTACTAATCCACGCGTAGCATTCAGGGTAATTTTTTTCTTTAATGCACTATAAATTGCAAAACTAAAGGCAATTAAAAGGGCTATCCATGGTATTTTTCCATAGCCGAAAGTTAAAAATAGCACACCAATGAATGCGACAAGTACTGAACATAATTGAAGCTTCGATAACTTTTCGTTAAAGAAAATCATTCCAAACACAACCGTAATTAATGGGTTAATATAATAACCTAAACTTGCATCTACTACATGGTCATTATTAACTGCATAAATATATAAAAACCAGTTGCAAGAAATGACGAAGGAAGCTGCTAGAAGAGATAGAAATAGTTTTTTATTTTTCCATAAAGATTTTAAATCTTCCATAAGTAAATGTCTTTGTTTAATGATTAAAATAAAAATAAACGTAAAAACAAAGGACCAAATTACTCTGGAAACTAATACTTCTAAACTATCAACATGATTTAGTAGCTTCCAGTAAAGGGGAAAGATCCCCCATATTCCATATGCTGCGAATGCATAAAAAATACCTTTTTGATTTTCATTCATTTTGACACCTTCTTCAATTTATATCTGTAGAATACACCAATTATAGTCCTCGAAAATAATGAAGTAAATGACTATGCCTCATTCATTCCTTTAAAACCTTTAGAATAGAAAAAATGCGCAATATTGATAGGAAAGAAAGGGATGTTTCAATTTGAAACATCCCCTACTCCCCTTTATTGTACGATTCCGTTTTGTAATAAATACATTTTATGGTAAAGCCCTTGTTGTGCTAACAATTCTTGATGGGTACCCTTTTCAATAATTTCCCCTTGATGTAAAACTAAAATTTGTTCAGCATCTTGAATAGTTGAGAGACGATGGGCGATTGCAATGGTTGTTCTCCCTTTTCTCATCTTCTCTAAGGAAGATTGAATAGCTACTTCCGTTTCTGTATCAATCGATGCTGTTGCTTCATCTAAAACTAATATTTTTGGATTGGTTGCAATCGTTCGGGCAAAGGCTACAAGTTGGCGCTGACCACTTGAGAATGTCGAACCTCTTTCCGTTACCCGTTGCTTATATCCGTTTGGTAATTGTTCGATAAACATGTCGGCTTGAACAAACTTCGCTGCATCGACTACATCTTCTTCGGTCAATTCATCATTAAATAGTTTAATGTTACTTTCTATCGTTCCATAAAATAGAAACGGATCTTGAAGTACTAAACCAATTTTTCTTCTTAACTCATTTTTACTATAGGATTTAATCGAAACTCCATCTATGAAAATATCACCTTGTTCAAATTCGTAAAAGCGCATTAATAAATTAATAATCGAACTTTTCCCGCTTCCAGTATGTCCAACAAGAGCAATCGTTTCACCAGGTTTCACTGTAAAGGAAATATTTTTTAATACATTTGTTTTGCCATCATAACTAAAAGTAACATTTTTAAATTCAATCAAACCTTCAGTGATAAGTTCATTGCTTTCCCCTTGTTTTGGTTCGATTTCTTCTTCATCAAGTAAAGTGAACACTCGGGATCCAGCAACGATGGCTTGTTGATAAATCGCTAATCGTTCCATTACATTATTAACAGGTTCAAAAAATCGATTGATATATGTGATAAACGCATATACCGTTCCGACTTCAATGGCCGTTTCAAAGGACGTAATTCCGAAATAGGTTAATAAAATGACAATGGCAGTAAAATAGATTAGATCAATAACGGGACGAAGTAAAATACTATTCAACTTTGTATTATTCATCATCGCTATGTAATGCTCATGATTAATTTCGTCAAATTCGTCATTAAATCGTTTTTCCTGCCTAAAAGCTTGGATAATGCCCATGCCAGATAAACTCTCCGCTAATTTAGCGTTCAATTGACTTAACTTTTCCCTCATCGTCATATAGACAACGGAACTATATTTTCGATATAAATAAACTACTAAGAAAATAAGCGGGAGTAAAATGAGTGTAAATAATGCTAACAATGGATTTAATAAAAACATCGCAACATATATCCCTACAATTAGGAAAGCAGCTTGGACGAAAGTACTTAAAACGGAAACAAATAAATCTTTAATTGCCTCTGTATCATTTGTCGCCCGGGATACAATCGTCCCTGCCGGCGTATCATCGAAATAGCGCATACCTAGTTGATGAATTTTCTTAAATACATCGATTCTTAGTTGCTGTATAATCTTTAAAGCAATCTCTTGGAATTTTACTAACTGCAAATAGGAAATAACGACATTTAACACTTGGATGATAAAATAAGATACGGCTAGAAGAATTATTGGTTGGAAATCAAAATTCCCAACTGCTAAGTGATCATCTAGGAATACTTTTATTATATAAGGTCCTAAAACGTCGCCAATAACCGTCAACAATAATAAAAATAGGGCGAAAGAAACTGCTTTTTTATGAGGTTTCAAGTAACTAAAAAGTCTAATAACAATTTGTCTTTGTTCTTTACTAGAAAAGGCTGGTTGTTTATTCATTTGACTTCCCCTCCCTTTTCTACTAATTGTTCCAATTGTTGAAGTTGATACATTTCATAATAACGTCCTTGGAGTTCCATTAATTCCTCGTGGGTACCCTTTTCTACAATTGTTCCTTCATGCATCACAATAATGAGATGAGCATGTTCAATGGCACTTAAACGATGGGATGTAATAATCGTTGTAGAATCTTCTCTTGCTTCTTTCAAAGATTTTAAAATGGATTCTTCCGTTTTAGCATCTACTGCAGATAAAGAATCATCTAAAATTAATAGTTCAGGTTGCATCATTAAAGCACGAGCAATCGATATCCGCTGCTTTTGACCACCAGATAGCGAAACTCCTCGTTCACCAACAATTGTGTCGTATCCTTCAGTAAAACGTAAAATGTCAACATGTATATGGGCAAGCTTTGCAACTCGTTCCACTGTTTCTTTGTCCGCTTTAGGGTTAATAAATGCGATATTTTCATAAACGGATGCTGAAAATAGAAAATGGTCTTGAGGAACGTAACCAATGGCTTCTCTCAATTTAATTTTTTTATATTCATCGATAGAGTGATCCCCAAATTTTATTACACCGTCAAAACCTTCAAATTCACGGAGTAACAGTTTTAAAATTGACGTCTTTCCAGAACCAGTTTTACCGACAATTCCTAATGTTTGGCCTTGTTTTAATTCAAAGTGTACGTTATATAATGCGCTAGCTTCATCACCAGGAAATTTAAAATCATTGACTGAAAATAAAATATCACCGTTCGGTTTTGTATCAATTGCCTGTTCTTTATCATCGATTTGAACTGGAACAGATAAAAGTTGTTCAATTCGATCATAGGAAGCAGATCCCCGTTCCATAATGTTAAACAACATACCAAAGGCAAGCATTGGCCAAACAAGTAAACCTAAGTATGTGTTAAAAGCAACTAAGTCTCCGATTGACATTGTACCTTCATGAATAAATTTTGCTCCAAAACCGAGACTTAACATGAAACTAAATCCAATAATTAAACTAATGGTCGGATCGAATAAAGAATCAATTTTAGCTACTTTCATATTTTTTTCTACTACATCATTGGAAAGTCGGGTAAAGTCATCAGTATCCTCCTTTTGTTGACCAAAAGTTTTAATGACCTTGATACCTGAAATACTTTCCTGTGTTTTATCGTTTAGATCAGAAAAGGCAGCTTGTGCATCACGAAACTTTAAATGTAGTAATTTACCATAGTAACTAGTAGATATGGCCATAAGTGGCATTGGAATTAAAGCAATTAAAGTTAATCGCCAGTCGATCGTAAAAGCCATCGCAATAATCACAAATCCACCAGTCGTCACAGAGTCAAATAAAGTTAATACTCCGCCTCCTGCAGTTTGTTGTACCGCAGATATGTCGTTTGTTGCATGGGCCATTAAGTCACCAACTCGACGTTGTTGATAGAAGGACGGACTCATTTTACTAAAATGACGGAAAAGTTTTTCCCTTAAATTTTTCGCAAGATAATTGGATGAACCAAAGATCATTAGTCGCCAATAGTAGCGAAGCATATATGCTAAAATGGCTACAATTACAATAAGACCAACCCATTTCCCAAGGGAACCAGGTGTAAGTTTACGACTACCGATTTCATCGATGACATAACCTATAACCTTTGGCGGAATTAAATTTAATACCGCTACTAAAGCAAGCATCGTTAGCCCAATAAGATACTCTTTTTTCCTTTCTTTAAAAAACCAACCTAATTTCAAAAAGACTTTCATCGATTCACCTTCTTCTTACCTCAGTTTAAATTTTTAATTTCTAGAATTTTCAGTTCTTTGAATGAGACCAACTTATTTTAGCAAATAATGTATAATGCGTGAAGATGATTTCTAAAAATAATTCAATATTCGAAACATTTCGGTCGAAAGTTGTATAAGCAATAAAAAAGATATATGTTCGAAGAAACGAACATATATCTTTTATTTATAGAGACGAAACAAATTAAGTTGTCACTTTTAATACAGTTTTAATTTTTTCAATAACGCCACCTGTACTATAAGTTAATACACTTCGCTTATAGAATGAAAGACTTAAAATATAAGCGGCAACAACTGTCACAATAAGAATAACTAAAGAAATAATAGGCTCAATAATGGAAATGTCAGTTGCTCCAATCCGCATTGGCATAACCATTCCTGAAGTCAATGGGATATAGGAGAATATTTTGATTAATATCGTATCAGGGTTACCTATACCTGAAATCATTACATAAAAACCGATTAAGGTAATCATCATGGCAGGCATCATTACTTGGGAAGCTTCTTCTACTTTCGAAACAAGGGAACCGAATAAAGCTCCGATAATTAAATAAAGAACAACCGTTAACAATAGGAATGCAAGAACGTAAAATACGTATGAATAGGAAATATCACTTAATATAGACTGAACGATTTCCCATTTTGAACCGCCATCCGTAAATCGTAGGAGCACAAATAGGAATCCGAAAATAACACCAAACTGAGTTAATGCGACTAACATTGTACCTAATATTTTCGATTGGAAATGTGTTCCTGGTTTCACACTAACTAATAACATTTCTAAAGCACGGGATCCTTTTTCGGAAGCGACATCTGTTGTTATGATAGATAAGAAGCTCATAACAAAGAAATAAATAACAATACCGACACCATATGATACCCATAATCCAGATTGTTTTTGATCTTCACTTTTTGCATTTCCACTTTCTTCATTAATATTTGTTGTTGTAATAATCGGTTCAGAGTTTAATATTTTCTCTGCTTCCTCAGCTGTTAAATTTAGTTGTTGAATACCATAAATACTACCTGCATATTGGATTAAAGATGAAATGGTAGATTGATCATTTAACTTTAAAGGAGTGTATGTAGCAATTTCCGCTTTTATTGATTCATTTTCATCTGAAACAATTACAACCGCATCTAATTTTTCATCTTCTAATTGTTTATATAGATTTTCTTTTGACTCGGTCGGATAACTAAACGTAATGTCATCATTGGAGGCGAAAATTGGTTCTAATTCCACTGGTGTTTCATTTACTAAAGCGATTTGAAGAGCTTCATCGTTAACAAACAGTGCTTTAATATCGGACCAATACATTACTACTGTAATAATAGCTAAGTATAAAAGGGTCATTAAAATAAAGGATTTCCCTCTTACCTTTTCTTTATAAAGTTGCTTAACGAGTATGGATAATTTACTCATTATTGCCACCTACCTTATCTTTGAAGATTTCATCAAGGGATAAATAATCAAGACTAAACTTTTCAATATATTGACCGTTTGAAATCAACTCAAAAATAGGTTTTGCAAAGGATTCATCCATTAACGTTAGGACATACTCATCCCGCACTACTTTTACGTCTTTAACCCCTGCCATTTTTTCTATTTCTTCCTTCGGTACAGTTGTACGGATGGTTAACTTTGTTTTCCCGTATTGTTTTTTCAAATCTAATAAACTACCAGAGAACAATGAAACACCTCGTTTTAATATACAAAGATGGTCACACAACTCTTCTACATTGTCCATTTGGTGACTAGAGAAAAGAATCGTAACACCTCTTTCTTTTAAAAGTAATATGGCATTTTTTAAAAGATCGCGGTTTACTGGATCAAGGCCACTAAAAGGTTCGTCTAAAATTAGAAATTTCGGTTTGTGAATGAAACTAGCTATTAATTGTACTTTTTGCTGGTTTCCTTTAGACAATGTTTCTGCTTTTTCATTTCTTTTCTCTTCTAATTCAAATCGTTGAATCCAAAAATCAATTTCTTTTTTCAATTTATCGCGGTTCATGCCTCGTAATTTACCGAAGAAAATCAATTGGTCTTCAACTTTCATTTGTGGGAAAATACCCCGTTCTTCTGGTAAATATCCTAACCAATCACGGTTAATTTTATTAATCGGTGAACCATCCCATGTTATACTACCTGCTGTTTGTTCTTGCAAATCAAGAATCATACGGAAAGTAGTCGTTTTTCCAGCACCGTTTTGACCGATTAAACCAAAAATTTCACCTTTTCCTATTGTGAAATTTAAATCGTTAACCGCAGTGAAATCTTTATATTTTTTCACTACATGTTTTAAGGCTAAAGTCATTGTATAGCTCCTTCCTGAACTTTAGATTGCTAAGAGTATTGTACTAATAGCTGTCTTTTGTTATACGGATAACAATTAAAAAAGTTCCATGAATTATAAAATCCGCTTACTTTTTTCCAATTATAAAGAAATTTCCCTTTTAAGTGAGAATTTTTTGATATGAAATACCAATAAATTATTTTACTTTTAAATCTGACCATGAATTTTAAGAGTAAAATGGGTGAATTTTCTTTTCAAAAAGCTATGATTTATCAAAATTTAATAGAATTCTTATCTGTCTTTAGCTTTTGTTTTCCCTAAATATCATGCGTAAAATCGGCCAGTTTAAGCTTTTTGATTCCTTTAACATTAACTTCGGCTCTTTTCATAAAAATAAGGTAATTTATCACAAAAAAATAAAATTAGAAAATTGTTATGCTAGTACTTTCAATATAATAGGTAAAAATCTAGTTCATTTACTTACAATTGAATACATTATTATTGCAGTAAATATTAAAAAGAGGAGGGGAAAATTTATGCATAGAAAACATCATCGTGGTCGTTGCAATAATCCAATTTGCTGTCCACCAAACGTTTTACCAACACGAGTTGCGCCTACACGAGTATCACCAACTCAAGAGGTTGTAAAAACAAATATTATCAACACTGTTGTTCCACATGTTCATCCTATTCACACTACTACAGTAAATAGACATGTAATTCATAATGAACACTTCTTCCCAAGAACAGAATCTGTTGTTAATCAATTCGTTCGAGGGGCAGATAGATTCCCAATGGGACCTGGCGGATTCGGTGGAAATGCCGGATTTTGTGGAACAGGCGGAGTAGGCGGTATTGGCGGAATGAACAGAAGAAGAAGATTTGGTTTCTAAATGAATAAAAAAGATTACCTTTCTTTAGTGGAAGGTAATCTTTTTCATTTTACATTCTTTTTAATTTTTCATATTCAAGTTGTAATTGTTCAATCCGTTTTCTACCTTCTTCTCGATTACGCACCGTTTCAGCTTGAATTTGTTTTGTCTCTTCGATACCCGCCATAATGGTCTGCCATGTTGTTTCAATTGTTTCAATTTTAATGCTTGGCTGACCCGCTGTGCGAGCAATGTTGACACTATTTGACCGTATATTTTCCGCATTACGGATTAACATTTCATTTGTCCGTTTGTCTAATTCATTCATCGAGTCTGCTACTAATTTTTGTCGTTGAATAGAAACGGCGTGGATTAATCCTTGTTTAAAAATAGGTATTGTTGTTACGAAAGCAGAGTTAATTTTTCCGATTAAATGATTATTCCCTTGCTGGATCATACGAATTTGAGGTGCAGCTTGAAAAGAAACTTGCTGTGCCATTTCCAAATCGTATCTGCGCTGTTCTAAGAGCTCTATGGAACGATTTAACGAATCTAACTCCATTATCGCTTCTTGATCCCCTTCGTTGGCACGTGCTTCAAGTATAGGAATTTGGGGTTGTAGTTGTTCTAGTTTTACTTCGATGGCAGCGATATGTTCACTTAAACTTTGAAAGTAATGTAAGTTTTGATCATACATCTGTTCCAATTCCATTGTATTTCGTTTCATTTCGATTTCATATTTTTGGATTTGATTGTAAATGACATCGATTTCTTTATTCATCGTATCGTATTTGGATAATAATCTCTCAAATTGTTCTTTCCCTTTATTGAGAAGACGTTTTATAAAGTTCCCTTTTTTCTCTTCTTTAAAATCTTGCGGATCAAACCGATCCATAATTTTATTTAAGTTTTGTATTAACTCACTCGATTTTTCTAACTTACTCGTTTTAATCGTAGCAAGCATCTTATCTGAAAAATTCGAAATCGCTGTAGCAGTCTCTTTCCCAAATTCTAAGACGGCAATTTGATTTTTTACATCGATTTTTTCAGCTAGGGACTGAACTTGAGGTTCTTGTTTTAGAGCGAGTTGTCGTTTTTTTATTTGGGACATTTCTTGCTCAGACACAAGCTGTGTTTGTGGCGTTTCCTTAACTTCAGCAGTAGAACCTTTTGCCATCGTATCTAAATCTTCGAATAATGGATTTTTTGTTTCAGACATCTTTTATCCTCCGTTCTAACAAATGGTATCTATTGAATCTAAAATAGTAAGTATACTCTTCTCTAATCATTTACCATATTCGTTTATATAAAACATACGATTTACATGGCAAAAAAGTTTCATTTTCGATTGAAAACTACAGAAACAATAGTCATAAATAGGCTCAATGTATATTCATAATATCTTTAAAATTTAACTAACATAATAGAAAAAATCCTGATTGCCGAAACAACCAGGATTGAACAGGATTATAACGCTGCACCAGAACCACCATCAATGTTTACGGCAGTACCCGTTACATAGGATGCCGCATCGGAAACTAAAAATGTTATGACATTTGCAGCTTCTTCCGTATCTCCAATACGTCCTAGTGGAATAGATTTCCCTACTTCTGTTGAATATTCTTCCCAAGTATGATCTGGCATTTCCTTTTGCCATATTTCTTCGATTTGGCGACTGCGAATTAAGCCAATACAAACAGAATTTACCCGGATATTATATTTTCCTAGATCTTTACTCATTGCCTTCGTTAACGCAAGACCAGCTGATCGACTCACTGTAGAAGGTAAGCTGGAAGCTGGTGGCGTTTTTGCCAGTACGGCTGTTAAATTTAAAATCGCTCCACCCTTTTGTTCCTTTAAATATGGGAGTGCATATTTCGAACAATGGATTGCTCCGAATAATTTTAAATTTAAGTCTGCATGCCATCGTTCTGTATCGACATCTTCAAATGAGTTGGCAGATGATGTTCCGGCATTGTTAATTAAAATATTTAATTTCCCATAATGTTGTACTGTTTCTTCAATTAGACGTTTACAATCTTCTTCTTTTGAAACATCACAAGAGATCGTTAAAATTTCCTGCCCAGTATGTTGTTGGATAAATGCTTTTGCTTCATTTAAAGTTGATGCCGTACGGGCAGCAATGACTACTTTCACCCCTTCTTTGACAAGTTGTAAAGCGGTATATAAACCAATTCCTTTACTAGCTCCTGTAATAATCGCTACTTTATCTTTTAATCCTAAATCCATATTCGATAACTCCTTTGTTCTTGAAAGATAATTAAATTATATAAAAAAATATTTCAATTGTGGGAATTTTTCTATTTTTCTTCCACTTTACCATTCTTTGATAATAATTTGTTTGATAGAAATAAACCAAGACCTCCAATGGATATAAATAAAATGGCACGAATAAATAGATTTAAAGAACTTAAATCGAAAAATACAAGTTTAAAGATGGCGATAACAATGAGGGCATACCCCATTACTTTTACTTTCTTGTAATGATAAGTGGTACTGATCCATAAAGAAATGCTAGAAACGATAAATAAAAGTATTGTTTTACTAGCAATCACAAATATCGGATTTAACAATTGATCAAATTGTAATTGATTGAGTAGCCCATACAACAACATCATCCCAGCCAAAATACATACCGTATGAAGTCCATCTAAATCGATTTTTACTTTTCGAATCCAAGTTTCATAGAGAGTACCTTTCATTAAAATATCCACCATAAACCATATGATGAAACATATATAAATGAACCGCGCAAAAATATTTAGCCAAATATCTAATCCAAATACGTAATGACTCGGTAGTAAGTTGATTGTTGAAATAGTAAAGGCGAAGATTAGTACATATTTTAATGCCCGCCCAGTTAATCGTTTTGGCATAAAGATACTTCCAAACGTTGCAACAGCTATTAATATAAAGGTTGCATATGGGTAATCGTTTGAAATGTAACTATAGTCAAATTGATTAACATAAAAGAAGAAAAAGCTTGTAATGATAATGGGCAATAGATCTCCTGAGAAAGAAATGGTTGCTTTTGAATTATCATTAACTTTAACGGCTCTTTGTTTTTGTACATATAAGAAAATAACAATTAAATAAACTAAAATGAATAAATAGTTTGCGTGTTCAATCGTCCAAAAAGGTTTAACATCACTTAGTAATAAATGATTGAAAACGGTAATCGTCATTAAAATACTATACGTTATTTTCATAATCGTAGCGCCAATTCGAATAGCCAACATGATTGATAAAAAAGCACTGAAAGGAAATAATACGATGTCTATTGTATTGGATAAATCCAAAGCAAGTAACATGTTAAATACGGTAAGTATTAATAACGTTCCAATAACATCTACGAGTTGTTTTATTTTATTTCGATAAGCTTGGTAAGCAAATTGTATATAAATAATCGTTAAGAAGAACAAAGCTAGTTCCGGTTCATTTGTAATGAAATTTACGATTGCAACGGTTAATCCGCTTAAGCTAAACAATAAACCTTCGTGGAACGCAATATATTTCCCTCTTACTTTATTTTGATGCCACCAAACATAAAGCAATAAACCATTTAAAATAATGACACTAGATAAATAAAACCAGTGATGTTCTTGATTGAGTAGCCAAATAATTATTACTGCTAGTATGGAAAAACCGTATGTAATATAAAGGGCAATTTTTTGAACATGTTTAATCAATATAAACTGCATGGCAATAAAAATAATCAAAACGTACAGTAATATCCACGGTCCGTTAAAATCCATATATTCTAACAAGTACGGTAAAAGCAACGAAGTGAACATGACGAATATTGAAAGAACTTCATTCTTCTTCACATAGCAAATAGCTACTCCATATGCAATGTAAACGAAGGCAATCAATAAAGCAAAATAAAGTCCTAAAACTTCATAAATTATTGCTCCAGCTGCTGTTGTTAAGATCCCGATACAAAATGTTCCACCATATAAAACAACGGTTAAAACTTGTGAAGTATCCCTTTTCATTTTGTCCATTCTGTACGCAATTACAAATAACGCGATTGATAATCCATAAGCTAAGACGAGTTTAACTTCCGTTGAAAGCAATCCAAAGTCACTAATTAGTTTTAATCCCCATAAAACACCTAAAACGAGAATAATCATAAATATTTTTGGTAAAGACCAAACGATGATTTCTTCAAAGCTTTTTTGTTTTTTTGGTGGTAAAGCTTGCTTCTTGGAAGGGGGGACTGTTTGAATCTTTGGTCGAGTTTTTTCAGTTGAATTGACTGGATTAACTTTTGCTTTCTGTAATTCCATCGGTACTTTTTCAACTGTCTTTTTTACTTTAATTGGTAATGGCTGTTCAAAACCCGTTGTAGCTGATTTTAACTGATTTAGTTCTAATCGCAACTCACGTACTTCTTTTTCAAGATAATCAATACGTTTTTCAGTGTCATTTTGCATTTTTGTTCCTCCAAAACTGATTTATTACTTAATCATTTCAATCGTTTATGTATGTTTCTTTTCACACGGCCAACCAAATCCTGAAAACGCATGTTATAAATATACTCCTGTCTTAGCTCTGTATTCCTCTTTTCTATAATTATAATTGGAAATCCTTTCTAATTACAGACAAATAAAAAGGATTTTAAAGCCAACTAGCTTTAAAATCCCGTAAGGTGTTCGATGATATTTTAGTGGTTGAAGTAGAATGCTCCAACGATAATTAAAAGAATAAACAGAACGACGAGTAGAACAAATTCATTTCCATTTTTAGAGTAACCACCATCACCATATGAATTATAATGCATAACATTTCTCCCCCTTTATCTAAGATACTAACAATTTATGACTAATACCCGGCATTACTAGGGACAAATGTTTAGTTTTAAAAGGATTTTACAATTTATGTAGTAAAGAATGGGATAGCGCTCCCATTCTTTTGATCAATAAAAAATACTAATAGTATCTTTTATTGAATTGCGTACCGATGATAATAAGAAGAATGAATAGAACTACAAGTAATGCAAAGCCGCCGCCGAATCCGCCGGAACCACCATTACAATGATTGTCTTCTACTCCTCCTACATTATTACAGTAGTCGCCTACACCACCTACGTCATTAGAGTAACCCATGCCATATCCTCCTTTCCTCAGTTCTATTTCTACTTTATGACTTTAAGAATGTAAGGTTATGGACAAGTGTGGAGCTTCTTAAGAAAAAATAGATTCTTTTTCATAAAAAGCTATAAAACTGTAGATTTTTTTAACCTCAGATTAATAAATGCTTTGAAAAAAACTAGTAGCAAGACATACGTTTAAGAATCAAATATTTTTCTGAAATAGACTGTATTTCGAATCCGTTATTTTTCGAAAGGTTTTTGTACATCTTTTATCGAAAAACTATCATCACTTCAAAAGAATCTTATATATAAAATATTTTGAGTAAAAAAATTTAGTATAAATATGTATTATTTATTTACGATAAAATTCGAAAAATCAAAATTTTTATTACTTTTATCTAATATTCAAAACCACTTACGTAAAATTCAGTATATAATCAACTATATCAATTAAATTTCTTCAAGGAGTGGTTCATTTGAATTCAACCATTACACGTGCTTTTAATTTCAATGCAGGTCCATCAGCTCTACCACTAGAAGTACTTGAAAAAGCTCAACAAGAACTGATCAATTACAACAACGCTGGAATGTCCATAATGGAAATGAGTCATCGTAGTAAAGATTATGATGCAGTACATAACGAAGCAATCGCTCGATTAAAAGCGTTATATGCTATTCCTGATAACTATGAAGTTCTTTTTTTACAAGGTGGTGCTAGTCTTCAATTTACGATGGTACCGATGAATTTTTTAAAAGAAGGTCAAAGGGCGAGTTATGTATTGACAGGTTCATGGTCTGAAAAAGCATTAAAAGAAGCATTACTTTTTGGAAAAACAGCAGAAGCTGCTAGTTCAAAAGAAAATAAATATCGAAATATCCCCACTTTAAACGAAATTCAATTTGATCAAACAGATGCGTATGTGCACATTACTTCTAACAACACAATTTATGGCACACAATGGAAGGAATTCCCTCATACCGGCGAAGTACCTTTAGTAGCAGATATGTCTAGTGATATCCTTTCTAAGCCTGTTGATATTAGTAAATTCGGTCTTATTTATGCTGGTGCCCAAAAGAACCTTGGTCCATCAGGTGTTACCGTTGTCATTATTCGAAAAGATCTACTTGAAAAAGCGAACAAGAACATTCCTACTATGTTAAAATACACAACACACGCAGATTCAAATTCTTTATATAACACTCCACCAACCTTTGGTATTTACATGTTAGGGGAAGTTCTTAAATGGGTTGAAGCGCAAGGTGGGCTCGAAGGTATTGAGAAAAACAATGAAGCCAAAGCAAAATTAATCTATGATGTAATCGATCAAAGTAATGGCTTTTATAAAGGACATGCGGAGTTATCATCACGTTCATTAATGAATATAACATTCCGTGTTGCTGATGAAGAGCTAGAAAAACAATTCCTTGTTGAGGCAAAAGAAGCTGGCTTTGTAGGTTTGAACGGTCACCGTTCAGTGGGAGGATGCCGTGCATCAACTTACAATGCTGTTCCGGTTGAAGCATGTCAAGCCCTTACTAATTTTATGATTGAATTCCAGAAAAAACATCAATAAATGAAATGGCCCAATTTTAATAATTGGGTCTTTTTTATTTTAAAACTACTGAGTGCAAAAACTAGCAAACAAGTATGATATTTATTAAAAGAACCAAACTGAATAATGATTCGAACAATTAATCATTGATACTATTTTTCATTTTTTCCTAACAAGGGAGCTGATTTAATGTCACATACTAAGTTAGAATCTTTCTTACTTTCTCTACTTTATAGTCTGTGCTAAATCGTATGAAATAGTGTTCGAATCATCTAAATAATAAAATCCACCTAAAAATTCTCTTCATGGAGGATTTTTAGGTGGATTGTCATTTAATTAATAAGCTCGGCCAAACCAAACTGTATGTTTCGCTTCTTTACCACAGTTAATACATGTATGTTTTTCAGTTGGTGGATTAAACGGTATGTTACGAGTTGTAAATTTCGTTTGTTCTTTTACATTAGATTCACAAGCATCGTCACCACACCATCCTGCTAAAATCCAACCTGGAATCGTTCCGTTTTTCTCAGAATCAGATAAATGTTGCTGTAATTGCTCTAAAGAATCAATGTGAGTATGAGAATTCGCATCGCGGAATGCTTTTGCTTTGTCATAAAGTCTTGTTTGCATCACTTTCAACTCTTTTTCAATTGCTTCGACAACAGAGTTTAAATCTACAGTTTGTTTATCGGATTCATCACGCATTTTTAATAATACTTGATTATTTTCTAAATCACGAGGACCTAGTTCAATACGTGCTGGTACCCCTTTTAATTCCCATTCATTAAATTTATATCCTGGTGATTGATCAGAATCATCAAGACGGACACGAATACCCTTTGCTTTAAGTGCTGCGAAGATTTCATCTAATTTCTCGATAATAGCTGGGTTCTTCTTCCATGGACCTACTGGAATTAATACAACTTGTGTTGGAGCAATTGTTGGCGGTAGGACTAAACCTTGCTCGTCACCGTGTACCATAATGACTGAACCAATTAAACGAGTAGACGTACCCCATGATGTCGTATGCACATGAACATGTTTATTTTCTTTATTTAAATATTTAATATCAAAGGCTTCAGCAAATTTTGTCCCTAAATAGTGTGAAGTACCAGCTTGTACTGCTTTACCATCTTTCATCATTGCTTCGATCGAATACGTATCAACAGCCCCCGCGAAACGTTCAGATGGCGTTTTTTGTCCATCATATACAGGAATCGCTAAAAAGTTTTCAACAACTTCTTTATAAATGTTTAACATTTGCATCGTTTCTTTACGAGCGTCTTCTTCATCCACGTGAGCTGTGTGCCCTTCTTGCCATAAAAACTCAGAAGTACGGATGAAAGGAAGAGTTTTCTTTTCCCAACGGAAGACGTTCGCCCATTGGTTAATTAAAACTGGTAAATCACGGTAACTTTTAATCCAATCAGAATAAAGGTGGCCAATCATTGTTTCAGAAGTCGGACGAAGAGCTAATCGTTCTTCTAATTTTTCTCCTGCTGCTTCTGTTACCCATGGAAGTTCTGGCGAAAATCCTTCAATGTGATCCTTCTCTTTTTGGAAGAAAGATTCTGGAATTAACATTGGGAAATAGGCATTACGGTGACCTGTTTCTTTAAAACGACGGTCCATTTCCGATTGAATATGTTCCCATAGTTCATAACCGTCTGGTTTAAATGCAATACAGCCACGAACGGGTGTATAGTCCATTAAATCTGCTTTTTGAATTGTGTCAATATACCATTTAGAAAAATCATTCGTTTGTTGTGACATTGTTATTTCCTCCTAAAACTTTTTACAATTTTCATTTTCCCTATCTAGCGCTACAATTTATGGTTCCGACTCGTTCGTATTTTTTGAACAATAAAAAGCACAAAGAGTCCTAATCAAAAGGACGTCTTTGTGCTGAATAGACGTGGTACCACCTTAGTTCGGTAAAAAGAAAAAATTCTCCCTTCTACCCTCTACGCGTTTGTAACGATAACGACTCGGCAAGCTTTAACTCGCATCTCCGTGATAGGTTTCAATAAGAAGCGGTGATATAGCTCTCAGCAAATGCTATATTTTCTGTTTCACAATTCTTATTTACTTGGTCACTTCATTGATTCCATATTTCTTATACTGTATCAAATAAAAGAAATTAATTCAATCTAAGTGTAATATTTTCTAAAAAAATGAATAATGAAAAAAGAGAAAAGTTATTTTTTGAAAAATGTTACTGAATTTTGTAATACTTTCTCAATTTTTTCTTCTAAATCGTTTGTACGTTCAAATAAAATAGACCGCAGATGATCAATTTGTCGCATAACTTTTTCGATTAATCCTTCATTATTATCAACCCGATCTAAAACATCTTTTTGAGCTTCTTCGATAAAGGTCATTTGATGAACTAACTGTTGATTATGTTCACTATGGGCTTGAATTCGTTCTTCCAACTTTTCTTTTGTCATGGCAACTGTTTCTAAACGGGTAATTAACGCTTCGTTTATAGCTGAGTAATCTTTTAAAATCGTAACAATCTCTTTATATTCATCATTTAAAACATCAATTCGACTTACAATTTCTTTTTGAGAATAATTGATCGCATTTACTTGATCAAATAGATCCTGATGGATATGTTGTTCCTGAAGGATTGATTCGTTTAATGTACGATGTTGATTTTCAATATTTTCCAATCGAATGTCGACTTGTTGATCCAATGTTTTTTGATGATGCTGGAATTCCCTTAGTTCATCTAATCGTCCATTTAATTTTCTCAATTGATTTGTTTGATGCTCATTCCAATCATTTTGAGAATAGTGTATTTGATTTAAGGAAAATTGTAAGTTTCGAGTTGCATTCACTTGTTGTTCAATTAACTCGGATAAGTAATCTCGCTTAAATTCCACTTGATTCGGCTCTACTAAATGATTCGACTGACTAAACACTTTTGGGTGTTCTTTATTATTAATATACAATCCCATTTGAGGACACCCCCTTTTGCTCGCCTCACCTAGTTTATGCGGCAATTGTCTAGAGGGTTCAATGATGGATTGTTCACTTCATTACTATGCTAGGTTGCTTCAACTTGCAATTCTTTTTTAATTAATTGATAGTTTTCTTCATGGCTTTTAATTTGTTCTTCTTTATATTTATAACCTTGTATTAAAAAACGATGATCTCTGTTTTCTTTAATGGCATTTCGTAATTCCTGGATATAACGATAAGAAGTTATTTTTCGGAAAATGACTTCCTCTTTAATATTTGTTGGATCACCATGTCCCGGTACTAGAAGGTGAAAAGAATGATTGTCTAAAATTTTATTGGTTTTTCGTAATGTTTCTTCATACTTTTCACTATTAAAATAAATGAAGGGAAATTCAACATTTGACAAATAGTCCCCAGCAATCCATACACCTAAAGGTTCTACTACAATAAAAATCCCATCATTTGTATGACCTTCTGCCATATAAAAGGTAAATTTCGTTTCACCTACTTCTAATACTTGTCCATCAAAGGTTACTGGGATATTAACAGGAGGATAAAGAATAGGATAATCTCGATCTAAATAATATTGATCATCAAACTGTCTAATTTGATGAAGTATCGCTTCTTTATCCTGTCGATTTTCGAAACGCTCACTTGCAATAACAATTCCGTCTTGAAAAGCACCGTAACCAACAATATGATCCCAATCGGAATGGGTAAAAATTAAATAGATAGGGCGATTTCCTCTAATCTCTTCTACATATTCTTTTATTTCATTTACTTCGATAGGGAGCAAATTTGGATCCACAATAATGATACAATCATTGGTTCGGATAACAAGGGATGTCGTTTTGTAAATTAAACTTTGAAAAACAGTTACATTGTTTGATTGATATGCTATCAATAAGTATCACCCCTATAGTAAATCTATCATTATTACTAATAAAAGAAGTGCACGCATCATAGGAAAATGATGGTACACTTTTTATTTATGCTATTATATTGTATTCTACTACTATTTTGTGAAATGTTCTTTAATTATACTAGAACATTACTAGATTTTTTCCATACTCGGAAAATCGTAGTCATTGGTATTTGATAGACTTTATATGTCTATACCTCTTAATATGCTATATTTTCTCAACATCCTTTCTCCTCCATTACTAATCAACGGAGGATTTCTATTGATTTTAGTAATTTTTAGTTTTAAATCTATTAACAGTCTCTCTTCGGTTTGAACTTTGACAAATAGCGGAGATAACTGCTACTCCGTCTGCACCAGCTTGAAGAACTTCGTTAGAATTTTCCGTTGTGATGCCACCTATCGCGACTATTGGATAATTCGGATACTTGTTACGTATTTCCTTTATAAAACTTACACCAGTAGGAGGTTCTGCATCTGGTTTTGAAGTTGTCTTGAAAATAGGTCCAATTCCAACATAATCCGCTCCATTTAATACGGCTTTTGACATTTCCTCTTCATTATGGACGGAAACACCAATTATTTTTCCTTTAAATTGTTCACGAATGTTTACTAACGCCATATCTTTTTGTCCCACATGGATACCGTCTGCCTGTAATTTCAAGGCTAGCTCCACATCATCGTTCACTATAAATGGCACATGATAATAGTTGCATAAACGTTGACATGCTCTAGCAAACTCTACATATTCCTCCCCTTTTAATGCACGAGGACCTTTTTCCCTAAATTGAAACATTGTAATTCCTGCCTGCAAAGCATCTTCTAATACGTTTAAAGGCTCCTCTTTACAGTTTTCCGTTCCCATTATAAAATAAACTGCTAAATCACTACGATTCATCTACAATCACCTCATATTGGCCTTTCCTTTGTTGATAAGCAAAATGGTTGGTAGGTCCATGCCCGTGTCCGATATTTAACGGATTTTCAATCGCTAATTGAACAAATTTTTTCGCTTCAATCATTGCTTCCTTAAGGGATAATCCTCTCCCTAAAAAGGAAGTAATGGCTGCCGAAAAAGTACATCCTGTTCCATGGGTATGTTTTGTATGAATTCTTTTACTTATCATGGAAAAAGATGTTCCGTCGGCTAAATAAACTTTATCTGTTGCTGTATTTAGCTCCTTCGAATGACCGCCTTTCATTACAACACACTGCACTCCATATTGCAGCATTGTATGGGCTGCCTTTGTCATATGATCCTCGTTTTCTATTTTAATGCCGCTTATTACTTCTGCTTCAGGAATATTGGGTGTTAACACAGTAGCGATGGGCAACAAAGTATTCTTTAATGCATCTACCGCTTCTTTTTGTAGTAGACTTTCTCCACCTTTGGCAATCATCACAGGATCAATTACAAGTTGAACGTCTTTCTGTTGTAAGTAATTGGCGATGACTTCAATAATTTCAGCTGAAAAAAGCATCCCTGTTTTGACCGCTTTTACATGAAAGTCAGAAAAAACGGAAGTTAATTGTTGAAGTACGAAATCAGGTGAAGTAGGAAAAATCCCTTGTACACCTAATGTATTTTGAGCAGTAAGGGCCGTAATAACGGTTGTACCAAATACTTTTAGTTCTTGAAAGGTTTTTAAATCTGCTTGTATACCTGCTCCACCACCACTATCTGCACCTGCAATTGTCATGACAACGTCCATTGTTTACCACCTCTAGATAATAAATGAATACTGTTTATGATTTCTTCTTGAAATGTACCGAGTAGAAGGTGGTCACTCGCCAACTCCGCTACACGTTTATAATCCATGAATAACTCACATAAATTGGATAATGGGTTCCCTTCAAGGGTTAAAGCTGCAGCGCTTAACGCACTTAGTAGACATCCAGTACCAGTAACTTGGGTCATTAATTCATGTCCACCAACTGTCCAATATTCTAGATAGCCATCTGTTAGAAAATCCTTTGATCCTGTAACAGCAACAAGACAGTTATATTTTATTGCAACTTGTTTTGCTACAGTTGGTAGATCCATGTCCCCGTTACCACTATCCACCCCTCTACCTTGCCATTCTACCTCTGCGATGGTTGCTAATTCGCCCATATTACAGCGTATTAGTTGAACGTTTACTTTTTCTAGAATATCTTTAATCGCTCGTTGTCGATATTTTGTAGCTCCAACACCGACGGGATCTAGTACAACTGGGATGTTTAACTCGTTTGCTTTTTTTCCAGCAATCATCATAGATTCTAACGTTCGAACATTTACGGTTCCTAAATTAATTAATAAGCCATTTGCTATAGAAACCATTTCTTCTACTTCTTCCATTTCATCTGCCATTACTGGTGATGCGCCTGTAGCTAATAATCCGTTTGCTGTAAAATTAGCTACAACATAGTTTGTAATACAATGAACTAATGGATTTTTTTTTCGAATACTCGACAACGTCATATTACTTTCACCTCGGTATTTTTTTCGATTCCTTTGTATAGCTAATTTTTATAAATAAATATCCGCCTGTAAAACAGGCGGTTTTAGTAACGCCCTATAAGGGCTCCTTACTAACTGCCCCTAAAGGGGCTTTTTTAATTGACCGTCAACCGTATTTGTTCTTTAATCTCGTTTAAATGGGTCTATATATTCTCTACTCGTCATTTGATCACGTAATCGATCTTCAGCTTCTTGTTCCCTAATGTATTTTGCTACCGCTTTTTCGTTAAGACCTACTGTAGTGACATAATATCCTTTTGCCCAAAACGTTCGATTTCCGTGTTTATATTTTAAATTTGCATGTCTATCGTGAATCATTAAAGAACTCTTTCCTTTTAAATAGCCTACGAATTGTGATACGGATAATTTTGGAGGAATTTTAACCAGCATATGTATATGATCTGGCATTGCATGTCCTTCTATGAGTTCTACGTCTTTCATTTCACATAGACGTCTTAAAATCGCTCCGATGTCTTTTCTTAATTCACCGTAGATTACTTTCCTTCTGTATTTTGGTATAAAAACTATGTGATACTTACAATTCCATCTTGTGTGTGATAAACTATTGTCGCTCGACATTGAGCAAAACTCCTCTCGATTTGAATTTGGTTTGACGGCCATTTTCATTATATCGAGAGGAGTTTTTAATTCCATCTCCATTACCACCCTAAAAGTATATTTTCACACGTGCAGAGCACGTGGTTTTAAAAGAATTAATAAAAACGCCCTTTTGTTCAAAGACAAAAGAGCGTTTAAATTCCAAGATATCATTATGTATTCTCGAAAAAATCTTTGCTCCCTACGTCAGTCTTAACTGTCAGGTTCAAAGGGTCAGGTTTTAACCTTCTCAACGCAAATTGCGTCCCCCTGCAAGAGTATTTGATTGATTTCATATTAACATAAAACTAGTTTTCTACAAGTTAAATTAGGAACAAGAATTAAATAATGAACTAAGTCCTATAAAAAATTTTAGATTAAAAAGGTATTTCGTTAAGTTTTATAGGAGTTATTTGATCCTTTTCCCAATCTTCACGGATGAAAGCATAGCATAACGAGTCGTAAATCGTACCATTATCATTTTCCCATGCATTTCTGAAATAACCTTCTTTCACAAACCGACAATTATAGAGAGTTTTTCTCATCGCCAAATTATCCCATCGTGTATGAGCCTCAATTCGAATTTTTTTATCCGGTAAAGAAAAAAGATATTGAACAATCCAATCGACAGCTTGTGTCCCATACCCTTTTCCCCTTACCGTTTTATCTAACCGAATATCAAACAATGGTATCGTATCATTTATATCATCGATTACAATGAGACCAATTTTTTTATCTCCCTTTAAAATCCAAAATGTTTCTCGATTATGAAAATAACAGCCATTATGATAATTTTCAATGATTTGTTCTTTTGATGGATTGGGAATTGAATGGAATTCCCATGTATTTTTTGTCATAAAAGAAACTAAATCATCTAGTTCGTTTTCAAATTTCTTAAAACGAATATTATTCATTGGTATCACCCCTATCTTCTACATTCGACAAAAAGGGAATATTTTCCTTGTTTAAAATGATATTAAGAATTGAATCCCATTCATTAAAATCTTTCTTCGGACAAATCTTGATTAATAGACAGTGCCACTTTATAACCGTCTGCAGCAGAATTAATTAGTGAAGATGGGCTTATTCTCTTTAATTCACCTGCAATATAAACATTTTGACAAGACGTACGACCAAGTCCATCCGTTATAACCTCGCCGTGTTCGTTTATGTCACAATTGAATTGTACTAGAAAAGGATTCGGACGATAAAAGGTTGGTACAACAAAACCACCTGAACAGTTGACTTTTTCTCCAGATGCTAATTCGACTTGTTCAATATAGCCACGATCTCCGATTAAATTTCTAATAGGTTCCATTTTTACTAGTATGTTTCTTTTTTCTAGTTCACGAATTCCTCTTTTTGAAAATTCTCCACCGTTGGATAATACAACGAAATCCTTGGACCAATTATAGAGTAATTTCGCCATATGGAGGGCATGTTCTTCCATTTCTGCAATAATAATGAGCTGCTTATCCCTTAATTCCCAACCATCACAATAGGGACAATTAAATAAACTTTTACCATAATAATCCCTAATACTCGGTATAGAAAAATGTTCTTGGATTCCGGTTGCAAGTAAAAGTTTGTCGGAAATAAACTCCTGCCCATCTTTTGTTTTGGCAATAAATTGACCATTTTGATTCTTCGAAAGTTCTTGAACAGTCGTTTTGAAATAATGAACGGATGGATAGCGGGTTATCTCCCTCATTCCGATTTCTTTAAATTCCGCTGGTTTGATGCCATCACGGGTAAGAAAACCGTTGGATTGATTTGCTACTCGATTCCGATTTGTTCCATCATCAAAAAGAGCAATTTTTCTTCTAGCCCTACCTAAAGTCAAGCTCGCACTTAATCCCGCTGGACCTGCCCCTACAACTACACAATCAAATACATTCACTACTCTTCGATCCTTTACAAATTAATATTTATTATGTTTGCTTTTCAAATTCTTTCATTTCCTTATTTCAACATAAAAATAGCGTTGACCTTTTCGATCAACGCTAAACAAACTTTTAGTTGTATTTTATAAACTAAGTCTATCCAATATTTTATTAAATAAATTTTGTAATTTGTTCAAGTGGCAGACGGGATGAACCATAAGCAGGAGCAGCTGCTTCACCAATAGCAATTAGGATAATAGGTACTTCATTTTTTGGTAAGTTGAATTTTTCCGCAAATTTCGCTTTATCAAAACCACCCATCGGTACCGTATCATACCCCATTTCTTTAGCTAACAGCATAATTTGCATTGAAACTAAACCAGCATCGAAATGAACAATATTTTTAATAATATCTTCTGGTAAACTACCATACATCGAAAGGGAATTTTTTATCATTAAATCCGCTAATTCTCTTGGCATATAACCTTTTTCATAATTGGTATTATAAATTTGTTCTGAGTTTTTGTACATTTCCAAATCACCAAGAACGGCAATAATCGCTGAAGATGTTTCAACTTGTTCTTGGTCATTTGCAATTGGGCGCAACTCTTTTTTCACTTGTTGATCATCAATTACAATGAAACGCCATGGTTGCATATTACTTGAAGATGGAGCTGAAATGGCATTTTCTAATAAAGCTTGTAATTTTTCGCGTGGGATCACGACATCCTCTTTATATTTACGAACGGATTTTCTTTCATGCATGATTTGTTGAATTGTGTTTGGCATTTTTATACCCCTTTCAATATGTCAATATCATTTTTAATAGGAATTGTTTGTTCAATGGGATTAGCTGTATCATTTATCATGACTATTAAAAATCTAACCAGTTTGTTTTCCGGAATTAACCATTAGTTTTTTTAACATCATTTGTAGCTGTTGTTTTTCCTTCGTTGTAAAGTCGTGAAATAATTCATCGAAAAATTGTGTTTTATTTGAATCACAGTTTTCCAAAATAGCCATGCCATTATTTGTTATTTCTACTATCACTTCTCGATTATTTTGTTTGTTTCGATTTCGATAGACCAAATTTTTCTCTTCAAGAATTTTTAAATGTCTTGTAATTGCAGCTTGATCTATCTTCAACTTCTTCTGTAATTCGATTTGTGAAAGTTGTCCACTATTCAATAAGGTATACAATATTTCATATCGAGTTAGACTAATCCCTGTACACTTTTCAAAGTTTTGTGTAACTTGTCTATCAATATTTTTGAACATAAACATCATATTTTTTACATCTTCGCAAGATTGATCCATTTCATTCCTCCTTATCAATTGATTAATCAATCATTGACTAGTCAATTATAATATAAATAATCTATTAATCAAGTTTTTTGTTTTAGTGAATTACTATATTTAGTATCAAACTTTTCTTTTCAAAATATACTTCATTTTTTTATCCAAATAATAGATTCTTTTCCTTCTAACAATTTGGCTTTTAATGTAAATTATATTTAAAAATAACATAAAAAAGCCCATACAATTTAGATTTTTTTCTAACTTGTATGGGGAGAAAATTAGGAATTTTTTTATTCTAAGTTGGAGAATTTCGCTAAATCCTTTCGATTTCCGATCGTTACTAAAATATCTTCTATTTGAAGTAATTCATCAGGAGAAGGTGAAACAATAATCTCACCGTCTCTTAAAATAGCAATAACACTCACATTATATTTTGCCCGAATATCCAATTCTCTTAAATTTTTCCCAGCCATTCTAGAAGGAATCATAATTTCTTCTATATTATAATCCTTAGAAAGTTCAATATAGTTTAACATGTTTGGTGAAAGAAGTTGATTTGCCACTCTTTCTCCCATATCCCTTTCAGGATAAATAATCCAACTCGTACCAATTGCCTCTAAAACTTGACCGTGACGTTTACCTACCGCTTTTGCAATAATCTTTTTCATACCAAGGTTCTTCAAAAGCATGACGGTTAGAATGCTTGCTTGAATATCGTCCCCAATTGCGACAATAACACAGTCAAAGTTTGTAATTCCAATAGATGTTAGTGCTTTTTCATCTGTAGAATCGGCGATTAATCCGTGGGTAATATAAGGTTCTGCATCTTCTACTCTTACTTCATCTAAATCAATACCTAGTACTTCTTGACCTGCTTCATGCAATTTTCTAGCAATACTCGTACCAAAACGGCCTAATCCAATTACGGCATATTGTTTTCTACTCATTTTTTTACTCTCCTTTGTTACCCAATCATAATATTTCCTTTTGGATGATGATAAGCCTCTTGTTTACGTTTTTTTGTTAAAGCAAAACCGATCGTTAATGGTCCTAATCTTCCTGCAAACATTGTTAAAATAATTAAAATACGGCCAACTGATGAAAGTTCCGGCGTTAACCCCATAGAAAGGCCTACTGTTCCAAAGGCGGAAGTTGCTTCAAATAAATACATAATAAACACATGACCTTTGTCTGTAATGCTTAATAAAAAAGTGACGAGCACAACAATGATCATGCCACACATGGCAACTGTAAAAGCTTTTAATATGTTTTCAATCACAATGCGACGTTTAAATAAAGTAACATCTTCTTTACCCTTTAATTGTGAAATGGCAGTTGCAATTAAAACGGTAAAAGTTGAAACTTTAATTCCTCCAGCCGTAGAACCAGAACCTCCTCCGATGAACATAAGAATAATCGTTAAAAACAAAGTAGCATGAGTTAAATCTCCCATAGACAATGTATTCGCACCAGCCGTTCTTGGAGTCACACTATGGAACAAAGCACCTAACGTTTTTCCAGTTGTTGATAAAGGACCTAATGTTTTTTCATTACTAAATTCGAAAAGGAAAATTAAAATCGCTGCCCCTACGATTAAAGTAAATGTTGTCGTTAAAACAACCTTTGTATGAACAGATAATGTTTTCGTTTCGCGATATTCATATAATTCATTAATAACAATAAACCCTAGTCCACCTATTATGATAAGGCTACAGATTGTAATGACGACAAAGGGATCATCTACATAGTCAGTTAAACTTTTAAATTGCCCCATTAAATCGAAACCTGCATTGTTAAAAATGGAAATAGAATGAAAGAAGCCGAAATAAATCGCTTTTGAAATTGGCATATCAAGGGAGAAGCGAATGGCCAATATAACTGCTCCAATAAATTCTGTTACCAACGTAAAAATCAATATTCTTTTGACTAATTTCACCATTCCTGCTGTTGATGTAGCATTAAATGCTTCTTTTAATAACAATCTTTCTTTTAAAGAAATTTTTTTCCCAAGTAAAGTAAATAAAAATGTGGCAAAAGTCATAAATCCTAAACCGCCAATTTGTATAAGAAATAGAATGACAAGTTCACCAAAAACGGAAAATGTATCTCCCGTATCTACTACAACAAGTCCCGTCACACAGGCAGCAGACGTAGCGGTAAAAAGGGCATCTAAAAAAGGTAAACTCTCTCCTGTTTCCGTTGCGATTGGAAGATTTAATAATAAAGCACCGAATAAAATTAAAATAACGAAACCTAGTACTAGAACCTTTGAAGGGTTTAGATTGTCTTTAAAGTTTTTCATTTTCGTTTCCTCACTTTGAATGTTTCTTACCTTAAATAATTATCTCTTTTGCCTGAGGGAAATAATCCTTTTAATCTAAATGTTCTCGTTTTTGACATCAAAAAAAGACCGATTTAAACAAGCTCCTTTGTATAAAAACAAAAAATACTTGAATAAGGCGGTCTGTTCCTATGACCTCCTTCGCTTTAGCCGACGAAGTTAGCTGACGGGTAGGATGGCGAAAGAGTGATCTCATCCCTTCTGCAATGGCAGAATTAACCCCAAAATAATGGGTCCTCCGTTCTCTATATGAGATTAGGCCGATAATATGAAACTTTGAAATACGGGATTATTCTACTCCTCCATTTGAGATTTGTAAATATAAAAATAAAAAATTAAAACTGTGTATCATCTTATATAAAAATTCATAGTTTGATAGGGGTATCACTTACATTTGCTCACTAATTTTTATTAATATTATTCTTAATACATAAGGAGAACTTACTTGAAATCTACAAATTCGTTTAAATTTTATGTATTAGATCTCCTCTTTAAAATACCTTGGATTATTATAGGGGCACTCATGGCAGCCATTAGCCTGGAGGTAATTCTTATTCCTAATGGATTAATTGATGGAGGTATTACCGGTATATCCATGATGCTATCTGAAATGATGGGATTTTCATTAAGCTTTTTACTGTTTTTATTAAATATCCCCTTTGTTTTATTAGGCTATAACTATTTAGGGAAACGCTTTGCCTTTTCTACTTCATTAGGCATCATTTCATTAACCGTTTCTACGGGTTTACTGGAAATATTTCCACCTTTCCTTAATGGTAATCCCATTTTATTAATTTTTATTGGAGGTATTTTACTTGGATTAGGTATTGGGATTGTTTTACGTAATGGCGGAGCATTAGATGGGACAGACGTACTTGCTTTACTTATTTCCAGTAAAACATCCTATTCTGTTGGTGAATCTATTCTTATTATCAATTTTTTTATCTTTCTTTTTGCTCTTATATTGTTTGGTTGGAAAGGGGCATTAATTTCTATCATTACATATTTTATTGCAACAACTATCGTAGATATGGTCCGGACGTGAAAAAAGTAACAAAGAGCAATTGCATATAATGCAATTGCCCTTATTTTAACTTAATGGTTCATCTTTCATTCGTTCTATTGCGTGTTTACGACGTTCATTTTTTTCTTGAAGGTGTTCAAGCTCTTCTTCACCAGCAAATTCCATACTAATTTCAGCTTCGCGTATATTTTCTTCCGTATTACGAATCATTTCCTCTTTACTTACAAATTTTTTCGGTCTACCAGGAACTTGTTGTGGATTTTGTTTCATCCAAAAAACCTCCATTTGTTATTTCATTTTCAATTTAGTTTGGTATTCTTTCATTCATTTATACTCAAATTAAATCGATGAAACGAATAATCAAATGGTGATGTTATCCTTTTTTTAAGCAATGCATCGCTTTTTCCGCTTCATACCAAGGGACCGAATAACCTTTTCCTTTAGCACAAAAAATACTGGATGAGGAATACTCTGGATCCGCGTTTTTATCGTAACCTATTTGCTCGATAACCTCATCTGTATTATGGCAAAGATCATAACCAGCAAATTGCAAGGATAGTGAACCTTTCCCATTTGTATAGGTCGCAAAAGTTGTACTGTAATTCATGAAAGTGGATACAGGTACTTTTCCAATAATGGTAACTTGATCTTCATTAATTATTGGGGGATCGAATGTACCACTTCCTTGTTGAATATCTGTCATCATTCGCCCCATTAAATCAATGGAGGCTTTCATTTTAAAACGGTAGTAAGGCTCTAATAAAAGGTTGTCAGCTTTCTCCAATCCTTGGCGAAGGGCACGGAAAGTTGCTTCTCGAAAATCTCCACCATCTGTATGTTTTTGATGAGCTCTTCCCGTTAAAAGTGTAAAACAAATATCTGTAATGGGATATCCCGTTAGTAAACCGTGATGTTCCCGTTCAAATAAATGTTTTTCGATTAATCGTTGATGACCAACGGACAAATCGTCTGCGTGACACTCATTTTTAAATTGAATACCTGAACCTCGTGGAGCGGGTTCCATTTTTAAGTGGACTTCTGCATAATGTTTCAATGGTTCAAAATGTCCATAGCCAATGACTGGTTGTTGAATCGTTTCCATATATAAAATTTTTGGTTCTTCAAATTGAACTTGAATACCAAATCGGGATTCTATTACTTCTAATAATACTTCCAGTTGGATAACACCCATCACATGGACGTTTATATCTTGAAATTTTTCATTCCAAACAACTTTCAACGTTGGTTCTTCAGCTTCAAGAATTCGGAAGTAACTTAATATTTCTTTTATATGCTCACTACCTTCATACACAACTTTGGCCTGAAGGGTTGGTATAAGTTCATATTCGTCCTGATTCACTACACTATTGCCAATTACTTGTCCTATTTGAGCTCTTGAAATGCCTTTAATTGCAAAGATTTCACCAGCTTCTACCCTTTGAACTGTTTCAAAGCGATGTCCGTTGTAGAGACGGATTTCTGTTATTTTTTCAGTAACATCGTCAAAGGAAAATTCATCGCGAACCTGTAAAGTTCCTTGTAATGCTTTCAAGAATGTTAACCGTTGATTTTTTTCATCGTGACGAATTTTATATACTAATCCTTTAAAAGGATCATCCGTATGATATGAAGTTTTTGTTAATAATGCAAATTGCTCAAAAAATTCTTTAATTCCAATATCTTTCAGGGCTGAACCAGCCATACAAACAAAGGCTTGTCTATGCTGAATCATAGAACAAAAAATGCGGAAGCAATTTTCAAATTCTATTACTCCTTCCATATATTGTTCCAAAAGAGTTTCGTCTCTTTCTGCGAGCCATTCTATTACATCTTGAGAAATGTAATCTGATGTTACTTTTTCTGTTATCAATAAGACATCGTCAGTCAATTCTTTTTGAATCGAAGCCATGATCGCCTGTAAATCTGCCCCTTCCCTATCCATTTTATTAATAAAAAGAAAGGTTGGGATTTCATATTTTTTTAATAATTGCCAAACGGTTTCTGTATGACCTTCAATGCCATCCACCGCACTTATAATAAGGATGGCATAATCCATTACCCGGATGGCTCTCTCCATTTCAGGGGAAAAATCGACATGTCCGGGTGTATCAATTAATGTATAGGTATCATTGTTATAATGAATCCGTCCTTGTTCAGCAAAGATGGTGATGCCTCTTTTACGTTCAATGGAATGATTATCTAAAAAAGCATCTTGATGATCCACTCTACCTCTTTCTTTAATACTTAACGTATGGTAAAGGAGCTGCTCTGAAAAGGTTGTCTTTCCAGCATCTACATGGGCCAGTACTCCAATTGTTTTATACATAAAAATCCTCATTTCTCGTTGTTTCATTAATTTTATTGTAGCAAATTGTCAGCCTTTTATTAAATTCCTCTGTTTTAAGGGGAAAGTTGGATAAATTTACGAAGAACTTCAATTTTATTCTCATTTATTTCCAATAAATAGTTGTATAATTAAAATACGCTGTTTAATTGAAATAAAAAGGAGGAATTATATTGGAATTACATACAAAAAATTTAAAAATCCTGCCTTGTACAAAACAATTTCTTTCGTCTGTTTCAACAAATTATCCATTAGGTCAACATATAAAAAACTATCTGGACGAACTGAATAAGGACCCCTCACTATTAGGATGGGGTGTTTGGTTTGTAATAGAGAAAGAAACAAATCAAATAGTTGGGGATATTGGGTTTAAAGGTAAACCAAATTTAGAAAATACGGTCGAAGTAGGTTATGGAATATTGCCTTCATTTCAAAATAAAGGTTATGCAACAGAAGCAGTGAGAGAACTACTAAATTGGGCATTTTTCAATTCAAATGTGACAAAGATTGTCGCAGAGTGTATAGAGGATAATGATTCTTCCATTCGAGTATTAGAAAAGTTAAATATGGAAAAAGTTGGTTTGCAGAATCACATGATAAAATGGCAATTAGAAAAGTCGTCTGAATGAAAAAATGCGTGTTCAAAGTGGGAACACGCACTTATTTATTATGAAAGTTTCATTGAACCAGTTTTTGCAGCATTCACATGCCAAGAAAGCGCTTTTTCCAAATTGTGTGGTGTTTGGGCATTTCCAGTTAATTCAACAGCTTCGTTATAATAATCCCACAACTGTTGTTTAAAGTCAGGATGTACACAGTTTTCAATAATTAATGGTACCCTTTCTTTTGGTGCTAATCCTCTTAAGTCTGCAACACCCTGTTCCGTTACAATGACATGAACATCATGTTCTGTATGATCATGATGGGCTACCATTGGAACGATTGAAGAAAGTTTACCACCTTTCGCATAAGACTTTGTTACAAAAATACTTAAACGAGAATTGCGAGTAAAATCACCTGAACCGCCTATTCCATTCATCATTTTCGTGCCGCCAACATGAGTTGAGTTAACGTTACCATAAATATCGACTTCAAGGGCTGCATTAATGGCGATTAATCCTAAGCGACGAATGACTTCAGGGTGATTTGATATTTCCTGTGGTCGAATGATAATTTTGTCAGCATACTTCTCAATATTTCCATAAACCTTTTTCTGTAATTCTTCGGATATCGTAATAGAAGTGCAAGATGCGAAGGAAACTTTTCCAGCATCGATTAAATTAAATACGGCATCTTGTAACACTTCGGAGAAAATAATCAAATCTTCGAACTCCGAAACTTTAAATCCTTCTAAAACCGCATTGGCAACAGAACCAACCCCCGATTGCAAAGGAGCTAATTTATTTGTTAAACGCCCTGCTTCAATTTCACTGCGAAGGAAGTTTATTAAATGATTAGCCATTTCCTGTGTTTCATCATCCGGATCAACAATTAAAGATGGAGCGTCTTGTTCGTTGGAAATGACAATAGCTTTTATTTTTTCCGGATTAATTTTAATGCCAATTTCACCTATACGATCTGTAGCACTTAAAAGTGGAATGGGTTGTCGTTTACCTTGTACTTCTGGAATATAAATATCATGAACACCAATTAATGATTCGGAATGGGCTAAGTTTAACTCAACAATAATATTATTTGCATATTGGGCGAAAATTGGAGAGTTCCCTACGGATGTTGTTGGAACGAGATAGCCGTCCTTTGTTATAGCGGTTGCTTCGATGATGGCATAGTCAATTGGTCCAATAATTCCTTGACGAACGAGTTCAGCATTATGGGAAAGATGTGCATCTACATATAACACTTCCCCTGTATTAATTAAATTTCGAATAGCTGCGTCGCCTTGATATGGTCCACGTTTACGTATTCCACCTGCTTCAGCTAAAATTTTATCTACTTCTGGACCAAGGGATGCCCCTGTATAAACATCTAGTTTCAAGTTTTCATTTTTTGCCCGTTCAGCTAAAGCTAAAGGCACTACTTTTGCATCTCCCGCCCGGGTAAAACCACTCATCCCGACTATATTGCCATCTTGGATAAACGATGCTGCCTCTTCTGCTGAAATTACTTTGTTTAATAAACTACTAATACCAATTCGTTTTTCAACTACTTGTTCCAAATTCGTTTCCTCCTAATCTATTTGGTATAAAAATAATAGAACTTCTCACCTATTTTATTTATGCTAAGAACAAATAAAATAGAACAAAATTGTAGAAAAATACTAGAAAAAGAATAACATCATTAGTTTACATAATAATATTATGTATTAAAAAAGACTTGTTTTATTTAACAAGTCTTTTTACACTTTATTGCAATTCAATCTGGCCGGTTATATCTGTACCTTGTAAAGCTTGTGTGGCAAGTCGGTCGGCTTCGGTATTTAATTTTCGAGGAACGAGTTCAAATTCTGGCGTAATACCTAGCTCATTTAATTTAATGTCAATTCGATCTGCCCAGCTAACTAATTCTTTCTCATAGGCTGGCCATTCCCCACTCATTTGATTAATGACTACTTGTGAATCCCCAATAAATTGTACTGTTTGATGATGAACATCTAATAAATCAAGTTCAACAATTGCTAAGTGCAATGCTGCATATTCAGCTTCATTATTCGAATTTAATCCCACAGCTGGAGCATTACGACGTAATCGATAGTTCTTTCCATTTTGTTCATAATAAATAACGATACCTAAACCAGCTTGACTTGTTTGAATATCATATCCACCATCAAAGTAAACACGAACGTTGTGGGGTTCTGTATCCATTTCTTGTATATATTTTTTTAATTCTTTAACCATCCATGTACTATCATGTTGGTCGATATACGTGATGGATTTCGCTCTACCTGTTTTCTCTAAATCCTCACCTATAGTTAAAGCATGGGCTACCGGCAATTCATCGGATCGAAAAACGGTTTCTACTCCATTATTTGTTTTATATGTCCATTCGATTGTAATTTTCATCGAAGTCCTCCTAATTTTGTTCCAGTTACCTATTATTATGGTCAACTTATTACTTCTTTTACTATAGTAGTCGAATAATTAATGGACATTTATTTCTTCCTTTTTCAAAAAGAATATCCTAAAAGTAATTAGTTTTCGTCATTCAATTTTTTCAACAACCAATAGTTGGCTTGGTCAGCTATATATTTTTCGTATTTATTTTTACTATATAAGTAAACCGTTTTAAAGAGGGATTGAACATCTTTCCAAGTGAAAACTTCAATTCCTTTTAAATTAGAGAGGGTTTTTCTATGTGGTAGTAAACCTACTATTCCTTCTATAGAATCACGGTACTCTGTTGTCATACGATAACCATATGGACTATAATATTTATCCATTATGATTAAAGAAAAATAAAAATCTTTCTTCCTTGCATAATTTGTTCCGACATCAATATTTCGTAGTATTTGGTCTCTTTTTGAATGATGCGTAGTACTGAAACTAATGTCAGATTTATATTTTGCTTCTAAAAACCAAACGAATTCATCGGATTCAATAATAATATCAATTTCCGACAGCCCTTCTGGTAATGGGTAACTTTTTGGTGGTCTAATTCTTTTCCATAGTTGGATTTTTATCGAGTCCATTGAATAAGGGAAGTTCAAATGAAAAGAAGTTTGAAATAATGGTTTTATCCAAAGGGCTCGATCGATTTGATTAAACGTCCGAAATACATTCCATACTACTGCATCTTCAATATGTTGACTTCTTAATTGTTCCTGTTTTCTTTTTCGTAAAAGTTCCAATTGTGGATCATAGCGGTCAATGATTAAAGAATCTCGAAAATGTTCCTGAAGATACACACCACTTACTGTTTGTTCAGCCATCCACTTCCCCCTTACTTCTCTCTAGCCTTAGTTTACCAAAATTCACCGCTTAATTGTCAGATTTTTATAAAAAATGAATATTCATTTATTGTACATACTTTGAATGAAACATTTTAGTTAAAATTACGTAAAACAATAAAAGACAATAGATTGGGGAAATCACATTGGAATCGAAGGAACAATTGCAAACCTATTTAACAGAAATTGAAAAATGGGAAGAAGATCAAAAAGGATTATTCTTTTGGGAAAAACTTGGTCGTTTACCTTTTAAATTAATTGATAAGCTAACACCTAAATTTTTACAAGAGAAAATCGGCATTTTAGTAAATGAACTAGGAAGTTATATTCAAACAGGTGGTAAATATTTAATTAGTGAAAATGGAATGATTAAAAAGATAAAAAAATCTACTACTCATCCAATTGAAACAATTGATGATATAGCCAAAATGCCAATTCAGGACATGACTCAAATTAGTCACCAATTACAAAGTGAACGAAGCAAATTAGCGACTGTACAAGGTGCATCTACTGGATTTGGCGGAATTTTCACTTTAGTAATCGATATTCCATTAATTTTAGGAATGGCATTAAAAACGCTACAAGAAATCGCGATTATTCATGGGTATGATCCGAATGAGAAACAAGAGCGGGTCTTTATCGTAAAATGCTTACAATTTGCCTCAGCGGACATTGTTGGAAAAGAAGCGATTTTAAAGGAATTGGCAAATATGCATCATTCTAAAAATCAAGGGCCAGAGAGTATGATTAGCCAATTAAAAGGTTGGCAAGAAGTATTTTTCACCTATCGCGATCAGTTCGGATGGAAAAAGCTGCTACAAATGGTCCCCGTTGCAGGAATGATTTTTGGTGCTTTTGTCAATAAAGGGATGATAGAGGATGTTTCGGAGACGGGCATGATGCTCTATCGAAAAAGAAGAATAAATGAACGATTATATGAACTTGATCAGATCGAAAGTAGTTCAATGGAATAATATCCATCAGTTAAAAAGGATGTCCCATTTTTCAAAATAGGACATCCTTTATTTAATCTCTTAGCTATTTAGTGGAATACAATGGTTTTGTTATTCTCAACAATAATTCGATTTTGCAAATGCCATTTCACTGCTTTTGTTAAAACCCGACGTTCAATTTTTCGTCCGATTTTTTTTAATGTGGCAACATCATCCCGATGATCTACTCGTTCTACATCTTGTTCAATAATCGGTCCTTCATCTAAATCATTTGTTACATAATGAGAAGTTGCTCCAATTAATTTAACTCCTCTTTTATAAGCACGGTCATATGGATTTGCCCCGATAAATGCTGGTAAAAATGAATGATGAATATTAATAATACGGTTTTCAAAATAATCGACAAAATCAGGTGTTAATATTTGCATATAACGGGCCAAAATTAATAAATCCACATGATATTGTTCCATTAATGTGATTTGTTTTGCTTCCACTTCTTGACGGATATCTTTGTTTGCAGGTAAGTAATGGAATGGGATGCCATAAGACTCGACTATAGACCGGGCATCTTCATGATTACTAATAACTGCAACAATATCTGTTTCCAAATCACCATTTTGCCATTCCCAAAGTAATTCCAATAAACAATGTAATTCCTTTGAAACAAAAATGGCAGAACGTTGTCGGCGATTTAAATAATAAAACTGATAGTTCATCTCGTACTCATTGGCGATTTGGGTAAATTCCTGTTCCATCATAGGTGATTTTTGTTGTAAATTTTCACAGTGAAATTCAATGCGTATAAAAAACGTTCCTTCTTCTGGATCACTTGAATATTGGCTTGATTCAATAATATTTGCTTCGTACTTAAATAAAAAAGTAGACAACACTGATACGATTCCAGGTTTATCTGGACACTTTACTAATAACCGCGCTTTATTCTCTAGATTTTGACTTATTTCATTTCTGTTCCCCTGCACTCCTTGCATTGCTTACACTCCTAGCCTTTCATAATTTTATTATTATCTATTATTTTCTGAAAATGAGCAACCATTACTGCTTTCATTACATAAACGAAAAGAAAATTCCCATAATAAAACTGAAAGGAGTTGAGATAATGACTAATAAAAAAGAATTTGATGATTATTCAAACTATGATGATCGTGGTTTATTAAATGAAAGTAGTGCAACTGCGAAAAGTTCTCAACCTAGTGCAAATAGCGCAAATAAACAACGGGAAGAATTCGGAGCAGAAAAAAATCCATTACTGAAAAAAATTAAAAATAACCCGATTATGAAAAAAGTTGAGCAATTATTCGATAACAACAAACAATAATTCGAACAATACCTCGAAAGAGCCTTCGAGGTATTTTCATTTAAAAAGATACTATACATACTCCTTAAACTTCATTTATAAAATTCTTCCCATTGATGTTCCACTTCTTCTATAATAAATGTCAGATCACTAACGAGAAATGGAGAAGTTTAATTTGATATTAGTTATCGATAACTACGATTCTTTTACATATAATTTAGTGCAATATATTCAAACGGTTGGACACGAAATAGTCGTCCGGCGAAACGATCAATTTTCAATAGAACAAATAAAACAGTTCGCTCCTGACTATATCGTTCTATCACCTGGTCCCGGGAATCCTAATACAGCGGGTATTTGCTTAGAACTTGTTAAAAAGTTTTATCGGGATATTCCCATTTTAGGAGTATGCCTTGGTCATCAAATTATTGCGCAAGCATTAGGTGGAACTGTAAAAAAAGCGAAAGTACCTATGCACGGAAAAACTTCTAAGATTGAACATGACGGACAATCTATTTTTTACAATCTCCCTTGTCCAACGGAAGTAGCACGCTATCATTCTCTTATTGTTGATGACGCTACATTGCCGGACTGTTTTGACATTACTGCCAAAACAACCGAAGGAGAAATAATGGCCATACGTCATAAGACTTACAAAGTAGAAGGTGTTCAATTTCATCCTGAAGCCATTTTAACGAACATGGGCTTAAAAATGGTTCAGAACTTCTTTATAAAATGAAAAGGACTTTATCATCATGGAAACTAATCACAAAAGACAACCAATTTTAACTTTTGATTTTGCATCTTCCAATGGAGATGTAACTCCATTAACGTTTAAAAATCCATTAAAAGTAATTGTAGCTTATACAATTGAGGAAGTTTTACCATGCTTTCAATTAATTCAAGAAGCCATTGAAAAAGGATTATATGCAGCTGGCTACGTATCTTATGAAAGTGCACCAGCTTTTGATCAAGCGATGAAAGTCCATAACAATCCGACAATGCCTTTACTATGGTTTGGTATTTTTAAAGAACCTCTTCATGAATCTTTAGATAGCGATGGGTCTTATGTACATACAAAATGGATGCCAAAAGAGACGATGAATCAATACCAGTCGTCTATTGCATCTATTCAAAATGCCATTAAAAATGGTGATACGTATCAAACAAACTATACAATTCGTCTTCAATCCCAGTTTCAAGGAGATGATATTGCCTATTTTAATCGTCTTAAAAACGCCCAATCGTCCAATTATTGTAGTTATATTTATACAGGTGATTTCAGTATTTTATCTGCCTCACCAGAACTATTTTTTCATTTAAAGGATAATCAAATTACGACAAGGCCGATGAAAGGTACGGTCGCCCGTGGTAAAACAGTGGAAGAGGATGCCGCTAATCGGCAGTGGTTGTATAACTCAGAAAAAAATCGAGCAGAAAATGTAATGATTGTGGATTTACTTCGGAACGATTTAAGTATGATAGCCGAACCGATGACAGTACAAGTTCCAAAACTTTTTCAAATTGAACAATATCCAACAGTTCATCAAATGACTTCTACTGTAACAGCAACGATAAAGCCGAATACAACCTTTTTTGAATTGTTTAAAGCTCTCTTCCCTTGCGGTTCCATAACCGGAGCGCCGAAAATAAGTACGATGGACATGATTGCTTCATTAGAATCAACGCCGAGGGACGTGTATTGTGGGGCAATTGGTTACATTACACCGGACAAAGAAGCTATCTTCAATGTTCCAATAAGGACAGTCGTTATTAACAATAAAACGGGGCAAGCCACTTATGGAGTTGGTGGTGGTATTACGTGGGACTCTAAAACAGATGAAGAGTATGAAGAAATTTTAGCAAAAGCATGCTTTTTAGAAGTTCAAAGACCTAAATTTGAACTATTGGAAAGTATCTTGTTACAAAATGGAGAACTTGTTTTGCTTGATGAGCACTTAACTCGACTTCAACGTGCAGCGAAATATTTTGGCTATTCTTTCAATATGGAAGAAGTAAAAGACAGTGTATTCAAAGTTGCAAAGGAAAACAAAACGGGACAATACAAATTACGTCTCTTACTTGAACAAAATGGAAAAGTTTCGATTAACACTCAAACATTACAACCTGTAAAACCTCTACAAGTTGTTTCATTAGCAAAAACACCAATCGATAAGAAGAATGTTTTCTATTATTATAAAACGACCAATCGAGACCATTATGAATATTTTCAACAGCAACACCAAGATGTTTTTGATGTCCTTCTTTGGAATGAAAAGAAAGAACTAACCGAATTCACAAATGGGAATGTTGTTCTAGAAATAGACGGGGTACTTTGGACTCCCCCTATTGAATGCGGTTTATTAGCTGGTACTTTCCGGGAAAAATTATTAAATGAAGGAAAAATTCATGAAAAAGTTCTCACACTGGATCATCTTAATGCATGTTCGCAAATCTGGTTCATTAATAGTGTTCGAAATTGGATGAAAGTAGAAATAAAATAAATCTAATAAGCTTGTCACCATTTATTGAAAATACCCCCGTTCTAAATTTAGGACGGGGGTAAGCATTTTGATATTTACTTTAATATAAGCATTCAATTCAATTGGAAATTAGTTTTTTAAAATCATTCCACCTTCTTTTTACAAATAGGTATTTCCATTATGCCCTTAAAATAAAGATGGGGAAACATACTCATGCCAATTCCCTTTTACTGTTACTTGTAAATTATCTATAACTTTGTCGCTTATCGGAACATTTGGGTTTAGTAAAAACATTTTTTCCTTTGCCATTGTATTTACTTTGGACCTTGAAATATTCAATATTTCAGCTAGTAGTTTATCGATTCTGAGACCAAAATCATATTTACAGCAAATTCTTACTGTCATTTCACTAGATATTAGATTTGACTTCTCTTTTATTAACTCATATTGAATGTCTTTTTTCACAGCATCACATAGTTTTCTTAATTTGTTAATTTGAAAAGCATAATACCATATTGTCTCTTGATCATTATTCATAAATTTTTGATGGAGTATTGGATCAATTCGATTCACATGTACTCTCGATAATATAGGATAATTCCATGTACTTTCACAATGTAAACATTTATAAATAAGCCAAATATCAATCATCTTCTGATTTGCATTTACTCTAAATTTATCACTACAAAGTATTCGGTACTCCTTTTACAGTGTCTACAATTTCGTATTACGTTAGGTTTTTCCTGAGCAATAACCTTAAAAGTAATTATATTATTAAAACTCATTACCTTCTCCTCCAATTTATCCAGAGGAACACCAAATAATAGCTGAATGGAGAATGATTTCCCATCAAAAAAGCGGAATACCTTATAGGTATCCCGCTTGGAATTAACTCAACAGTTTATCCTGCGTTCCCTGTAATGGCTAAAAATAGGCACACTCCTCCCGTCGTTGAACAATCATGTTCAAAAAGAAGTGAACTATTTAATTACTTAACCATTACATGTATGTTGGCAAATCTAATTCCACCTTCCATATTTCTCCTATTCGGAATTATACAATAATTTAATTTGTTGTCAATATCGATTTCCTATGTCTAGGGATATTCTAGAAATACCTGTAGGAAAAACACTCTATATGTAAATGTCTTACCTACAAGTACTATTTTATATCGTTAGATTTATCATTTTCTTCTTGTAAGCGTATACATAAAAATATGCACGCCAACATTCTTTTTATCATCTATCTTTTATATTTCTGATTTATTTTTCAAACCGTTAATAATAATATCCATATATATATCAACAAGCTCTTCCTCTGAAACCTCTCCATCAGGGTTATACCAATTATACGAGCGATTCACCATGCCAAGTATTCCAAAAATGACAATATCACTCCTTAAATCTTTTCGAAATTCCCCTTTATCGATTCCATCTTCCAAAACTTTTTGAAAGTTTAACCGAAATTCACGCTTAATGGAATTGACATTTTGGATATGTTCCTCTTCAAGATGACGTATCTCCCTCGTAAATACTCTTGCACTTTTACCATGGGTTCGAATCTTACGAATAATTAATAAAATTAATTTTCTAATTTTATCTTTTGAAGTTAAATTTTGATCGTGTAAAATGACTTCTTGTTCTTGTAAAAGTTCTTGGATATAGCTTAAATGAATATCCCTTAACAGCTCTTGTTTGCTATTAAAATAGTAATAAAATGTTCCCTTAGTAGCACCTATGCTATTGACGATATCCTGAATTGAAGTTTTACTATATCCTTTTTTATCAAACAAATCGATACTTTCTTTTATGATTGTTCTTCTCAAAGTTATTTCCCTTCAATCAGTGATAGTTTCAAAACATCATAACAATTAATATACTTCTCTTTCAATGACCATGGAAATGCCTTGACCACCACCGATACATGCTGTAATAAGGGCTTTGTTTTTGTTTGTTCTTTTTAATTCATATACTGCTTTTGTAATTAAAATGGCTCCTGTAGCTCCTAGTGGATGTCCGTGGGCAATGGCACCACCATTAACATTTAATTTTTCTGGATCGATGTCTAATTCTCTGTTACACGCAATTACTTGGGCAGCAAACGCTTCGTTTAATTCAACAAGATCCATATCGTTTAAAGAAAGTCCTAATTTCTCCATTAACTTTTTCGTTGCAGGTACAGGGCCAATTCCCATAATATTAGGATCAACTCCAGCCACTACGGAACCTTTTATCGTTGCTAACGGTTGGATGCCTAATTCTTCAGCCTTTTCTCTAGACATAACGACTAGTGCTGATGCTGCATCATTTAAACCTGAACTACTTCCAGCGGTTACAGTACCATCTTTTACGAAGGCAGGATATAATTTAGCCAGTGCTGAAAGAGTTGTACTAGGACGTGGATGTTCGTCTTTATCAAAAACAATTGGTTCTCCTTTTCGAACAGGAATTTTTATCGGAACAATTTGCTCATCGAATCGTCCTTCTTCCATTGCAATGGCCATCTTTTGTTGACTTTTATAGGAAAACTCATCTTGTTCTTCCCTCGAGATATTATATTTTTTTGCTAAATTCTCAGCAGTAATCCCCATAGGTGGATTGCCGATTTCTTCAGGTGCAAGTAAAGTAGTGCGATATTTCGGTGGGATGGAACTATACGCTTTTTCAGGTCGTTCATATTGATAAGGTGCCCGACTCATACTTTCGATACCGCCAGCCACATATATATCACCGGCACCTGACTGAATTGCTTGTGCTGCTAATGCAACGGCGTTTATGCCAGAACCACATTGGCGATCGACGGTTAACCCAGGTATTTGTATTGAAAGCCCTGTTTGTAATGCAGATAATCTGGCTATATTTCCCCCACCACTTAAAACATTACCGATAATTACATCATCGATCAGTTCAGCTGAAATATTTACTCGGTTTATCGCTTCTTTTATTACTTCAGCGCCATAAAGATGGGCTGGAATACTTGCTAATGCTCCACCTTGTTTACCAATTGCTGTTCTAACTGCAGATACAATAACTGCATCTCTTTTCATTTAAACATGCCCCCATGCGTGATTTTTTACATTGCATTTGTACCACCATCAACTACAATCGTTTCGCCTGTTATAAAATCTGAAGCTTTCGATGCTAAAAATAAAGCAACTCCCTTTAAATCCGTATCCGAACCAAATTTGCGTAATGGATTTTTGCTTTGCACCGAATCACCGCCACGATCAAACAATGCTTTCGTCATTTTCGTTGGGAAGAAACCAGGTGCAATAGCGTTCACATAAATTCCCCTCGGTCCCCATTTCACAGCTAAATCCTTTGTAAAAGTAATGACTGCCCCTTTACTCGTGTTATACCCTATAGCATCCATTATTTCAGGGTTGGAACCTTTAAGACCTGCAACAGATGCAATATTAATAATTTTTCCATAACCTTGTTTCAACATTACTTTTCCAACAGCTTGAGACATTAAAAAAGTTCCGGTAACATTTACATTCATCACTTTATAAAATGCTTCTAGAGGCATCTCTTCCATTGGAGCTCCCCAAGTTGCACCACTATTATTAACAAGAATATCAATCGAAGGAAATTCTTCTAACGTTCGTTCAACTAAATTTTCAATTTCGTCTTTGTTCGTTAAATCACATTTTAAGGCAAGAGTTTTTACTCCATATTCCTTTAATCTTTCAGCTACTTCCTCACAATTGTTCAACTTTCTCGAACAAATGACAACATTGGCTCCAGCTTCGGCAAACCCTTGGGCAATTTGCTCTCCCAGCCCTCGTCCTCCTCCGGTTACAATGGCCGTTTTTCCGGAAATATCAAATAGCTCTTTCACGTGCATTCCGATATCCCTCCCATTTTCCAATCTTTTTAAGTAAGAAGGATTTGCCTCTCATTCTTTATTAAAATTCGAGACAAATCCTTTCACTTTAATATAGGGCAAATTTTACTTTTCCCTTGACAACCTCTTTATCGTGTTGATTCGTGACATTCACTTTAAAATGTAATGCTTCATCTGTTTGTTCGACTAATTGGGCATTTAATGTTAATACATCGTTTAAAAATACCATACCTGCAAATCGGATTGAATAATCTTGAATGTAGCCTTCTTCATAATAAGGGGTAAATAATTTTGATAGATTCCCCATCGTCCACATTCCGTGAGCAATAATGCCTGGTAGACCCGCCTTTTTTGCTTCCTCATCTATCGTATGAATAGGATTAAAATCACCAGATGCTCCGGAATATTTAATTAAATCCATTCTAGTTACAGGTTCAAGGGTCATTTTAATTGTTTCCCCTTGAACTAATTCTTTGAGATGCGTCATACGTTCATCGACCTCCTTACTGTCTCAGTAATAATAATGATCGATTCTTCTGTAAAAATGATATTGCCTTCAGTGTCTTCACCATATCGTTTCATTTTTAAGAAGCCCATTTTCCCAGTACTTCCTTCTTTTTCAAAGTAATCTTCTATTTTGGAATAGCAATACACTTCTTCTCCTACGAAGAGTGGTCGATTATAATGGTAAATTTGTTCACCGTGAATCAATCCTTTATTAGGTAAATTTAATCCATCGACTTCCCCTGATCGAAAAACACGAGGAAACGTAACCGGTGCAATATTTTTCCCATATCTAGAATTTTTTCCGGTTTCTTCATCTATATAAATTGGATGCAAATCTCCAATTGAATCTGCAAAACGCCTTACTAGTTCTTTTTCAACCACATTTTTCACTTTTTCCGACGTAACACCTATGAATTCTGTAATCATCTCTATTATCTCCCTCCTTTATTAGTTAGTAGGTCCACCTGCAACATATAAAACTTGACCGTTTACGAAAGAAGATTTTTCATCTGCAAAAAAAGCAACGGCATTGGCAATATCAGAAGGTTGACCAGATCTTCGTACCGGAATACGACTAGCTGCACCTTTGACGAATTCATCGAACGGAATACCAACCCTTTCTGCTGTTGCCTTCGTCATATCCGTTTCAATAAAACCAGGTGCTACTGCATTTGTTGTAATGCCAAATTTACCAATTTCTTTGGCTAGGGTTTTTGTAAATCCTTGAATTCCCGCCTTTACAGTTGCGTAATTAGCCTGACCAGGATTTCCAAGGGCTGAAGTAGAAGAAATGTTTATAATTCTTCCATAGTTTTGTTTCACCATATATTTTTGGGCTGCACGGGATGCATTAAATGTTCCTTTTAAATGAACATCAATAACTTGATTCCAATCACTATCCGTCATTTTAAATAGCAAATTGTCGCGAATTATTCCCGCATTATTCACTAAAATATCTAAGGAACCAAATTGAGAAACGACTTGTTCCATTGCCGCTTCAACTTCTTCCGCATTGACGACATTTGCTTGCATAGTTAAAATTGTATAGCCCTTTTCTTTGAATTCAGCTTCTACTTCGTTCAATGCTTCTTCATTAATATCAATAATTGCAATTTTTGCCCCTTCCTCCGCAAATGTTTCAGCAATTCCTTTTCCAATGCCTCGGCTTCCACCAGTAATAAATGCAACTCTATTATCGAATCTTCCAGTCAAATGAAATCCCTCCAAATAAATTAGTAGTTAAAAATAACTTAATATAATATTTCTATTAATTGATTTATATAAATATTCAATGATAGATGTCATTCGTTTTCACTTTTTAAACAATCTTATTTGAAGTAGTTTTATAATTAACTAATCGATATTGATAAACACCATTTGCTTTCTCTGCGACTACAACATTTCGTTTTTGTAATAGATCGAGTACCGCGACAATTTCAAACACAAAGGTAATAACCGCATTCTCATAGCGACCACGATACATCTCTTGAATAATTTCAAACCCGCTAGCAACACCATTTGCTTTCTCTAATGTACGAATTACCCGTTGTGCTCGATTTTCTATATTTCCTAATTGACTATCAATTGCTTCGTTTAAATTTTCAATATTAGGACCATGACCTGAGAAGGTCAATTGAACGTTTAACTTTCGACATTTCTCTAAGTTATCTAAGTATTGTAGTAATGGCTTCGACCGTTCTTTTCCCCTTTTCGGCGCATCTAAAAAAATGCCTGCATGAATACCTTGAATGATATTATCTCCACATATAAACAATTGTTCCTTTTCGTTATAAAGGGAAATGTGATCTTGGGAATGACCTAACGTTTCAATTACTTGCCAATTAGGTAAGCCTGGGACAAAATCTCCATCTGATAACGTCCTATTGACATTTAAATAATCATATCGATCACGATCTCCTTTTCGATATGCCCATTTATAAGCCATTTCTTTTGTCAATCCGAACTCAAGAAATAACTTCTCAAAAAACTGGGAACTCCATTCTAAATAGTCTTCGTCCTTTAAAATCATTTCCGTATCTTGATGAGCAAAAACTTGTATCGATGGGTTTTCCTCAAGAATCCAATCAATCATAGCTGTATGATCATTATGATGATGCGTTAAAACGATTTGCTCAATATCATTTAAATTCAATCCTAGCTTCAGCAAACCGTTATTCAACTCTTTCCATGCCAGTTCACGATTTAGTCCTGTATCTATAAGGGTCAATTTTTCACCAAATAGAACATAAACATTCACTGGACCTATAGGAAAGTTCGTTGATAGTTCTATCTTTTCGATTTTTTGCAAAGTACTCAATCCTTTTATTAGAATCTGTTCTCACATACCTTTCATGAAACGCTTTATTCGTAAAAGGAAAATTAATAGAATTTATATACTAATAATTTTCCTTTCTTGTAGCATCAAATTATTTATCTAACCAAACGTCTTTTAAATATCCATATCCATAGGAAGCATGTGGATAAGAATCTCTTATATACGGTTGTCGCGGTGTTTTCGTGTAATAAGTCGAAATAGCGATAGGGTTCACTAAATTTTCTAAAACATATCGTTGAATGTCGTGTACATATTCCCTTCTTTGATCTACATCAAGAATAAGTCTTTGTTCATCGAGCATTTTATCTAGTTCCGGGTCACTAATGTTATACCAATTTCGCGCTCCATTAGTGTGTAACTGTGTTCTTAACCATTCATCTGGTTCTTGGAAGTAAGTTTGATATCCAACCCCCATATCATAATCAACATTCGGCCATCTTTCAGAGAAGTAAGTAGCATATTCAACCACTTCAATTTCTGCATTAATGCCAATATTTCTTAAATCTTCTGAAATCCATTGGGCAACACGGACTAATTGTTCACCGTAACCATTAGTTACCATTAACGTCGTATCAAAGCCATCAGGATAACCTGCTTCTTCTAATAGTTTTTTTGCTTCTTCCGGATTGTAAGGTTGTAGTTTTTCCCTTTCTTCTAATGGTAAAGACCAATCACCTAAAGAAGGATTAACAGGTCCGCTCGTTTCTCCCCCACCATAAATTGCCTTTACCATCGATTGACGGTCAATGGCCATACTAATTGCTTTACGGACTTTTAAATCATTAAATGGTTCCTTTTCCATATTTAAATACAGTTGTTCCTGTGTAGCGAATAAGGCTTCAAAGACCGTTATATCTGGATTTGTTTTAATCAGTTGATCCAGCTCTTCGGGTGATAAACTTCCGATTGTATCTGCCTGGCCAGTTCTAAATGCAGCAATACGAGAACCTTGATCAGGTACTACTTTAAAAATCACTTCATCTAAATATGGTTTTCCTTCTTCATAATAAGTTGGATTTTTTTTGAAAGTCGCTTGCACATTATCTTCCCATTTTTCCAATACAAAAGGCCCCGTACCAATTGCATCTGTTGCTAAGTCATATTTGCCCTCCATCCCTTCTTTCGGTAATATCCACATGAAGTGGTTAGCCATGAAATTGAGAAAAGGGGCAAAAGGTTGTTTTAATGTAAATACAACGGTTTGAGGATCTTTTGCCGTAATACTTTCAACTTCCGATAAAAGGGAAGCTTGATGTCCTGGTAAGTTGATAATTCTTTCCATAGTGGCGATGACATCATCAGCTGTGACCTGTCTACCGTTGACCGGTTCTTTATCATGCCAATAGGCTTCTCTTAAATAAAAGGTATAAACTTTTCCATCTTCGGAAACTTCCCATCGCTCGGCTAAATCCGGTACAACATTATAATCGGTATAGTCAACGTTAGGACCTGTTTCATAGGAAACTAATTTGTTGTAAACTAATCCAGCCAATTGATGGGTATAAATCGATGACTGACGATGGGGATCTAGCATGTCAGGATCCGCGGGTGAAAGGATCGTATAAGTTCCTCCACTTTTTGGTTCCGAAGAGCCTTCCGTTGTATTTTTTTGTCCCGACTCATTATTTTTTGTTTCCGAAGAACACGCACCAATAACTAGTACTACTATTCCTAAAATCAATATGTGACATATTGATTTCCACTTTTTATCCATAACCGTTTCCTCCTATGAAAATATATTCTTCCAATAGTTAAGACATTTTTGGATCGAGGAAATCACGGAGAGCATCCCCAAATAAGTTAAATGATAAAACTAAAATACTTAAAGCTAAACCTGGGAAAAGAACAAGCCATGGTGCGCTTTCCATATATCTGCTTGCATCACTTAACATTAATCCCCAAGATGGATTAGGAGGAGGCGTTCCAATTCCTAAAAAGCTTAAGGAAGCTTCAGCGATAATTGTCTGACCGAATGCCAAACTTGCCATTACAATTATCGGAGCCATCATATTAGGTAATCCGTGCTTCAGTATAATTCGAAATGAGCTAGCTCCTACTGAGCGAGATGCTTCCACATAATTTGATTCACGAATTCTCATCATCTCTCCTCGAACAATTCGGGCAAAACGAGGCACTTCAATAATGACAAGGGATATTATGACATTTTGAATAGCAGGTCCTAATAATGCAGCGATAAACAAAGCTAAAATTAAAGCAGGAATGGACATAATGGCATCCATTATCCGTTGAATAATCATATCGACAATTCCACCAAAATAACCCGATATCATTCCAATTAATGTGCCTAAAATAATGGATATAATAACGGTTGAAAATCCAACGATTAACGAGATCCGTGAGCCATATACGAGTCTACTTAAAACATCACGACCTAAATCATCTGTTCCCATCACATGCTCTGAATCGGGGGCGGCTAAAAAAGCGGCCCGATCTTGGGCAATTGGATCAAAGGGAGCAATTATTGGAGCAATAAGAGCAATTATGATGACGAGTAGTATGAATAAAAGGGAGATAAATCCAATTTTTTGTGTAAAAATAAAGCGTTTGCAGTCCTCTTTAAATTTTTTAATACTCAAACTTCTACCCGCTTTTAACTTGCCTTTAAGCAACTCAGAGTCTAATTGAACTTGGGACATGCGAATCACTTCCTTTTCCTAAAGACAATAATAATTTCCATTGTTATTTCGTTCTAATACGTGGATCTACCCAACCATACATAACATCCACAATTAAGTTGACTAGTAAAAACATCGCACCAAAGACCAATACGGCTGACTGTACAATCGGATAATCCCTTGCTAGCACGGATTCAAAAATCAAACTACCTAATCCAGGAAGTGCAAAAATTGATTCAAGTACAACCGTCCCTCCAAGTAAGTAACCGACTTGTAAACCAATTAATGTAATGACAGAAACTAAAGAATTTCTAAGGGCATGTTTAAAAATAACGATTCTTTCTTTAGCACCTTTTGCTCGAACTGTACGTATGAACTCAGAATGTAGCACTTCTAAAACGGCAGACCTTGTCATTCGAACGATACTAGCGCTTAAAGTAATGGCTAAACATATAGCCGGCAAAATCATTTGCTGAAAGTTAACTAATGGATTTTCTGCAAATGATTGAAACCCTAAAGGTGGTATCCAATTTAAAGCTAAAGAAAGGACAGTAAGTAGAACGAGTCCTAACCAAAAGTTTGGAATAGATAAACCACTTACTGAAAAGATTTTTAAAAAATGATCCATCCATGTATTTTGTTTTACCGCTGAAATGACACCAATTGGAATCCCAATTAAGATGGCAAGGATAATGGACATAATCGCCAATTGAATCGTAACTGGTAAACGATCTACTATAATTTGAGAAACTTCCTGACCGGACCATAAGGAATTTCCTAAATCTCCTTGCACAGCATTTGTAACCCAATCGGTAAGCTGCCCTAGTATACTTTTATCTAACCCCATCTCCGCTTTCATCGCTTCCATTTGTTCAGGGGTTGCACCAGAATTCGCTAACTGAAGTGTAACGACATCACCTGGAACAGCTCTCATTACGATAAAGATGAACGCCGTCATAATAAATAGAACGAATATTCCGAAAACGAGCCTCCTAATGATATACTCAACCATTTTCTAGCTCCTTTCCGTAAAGATGACATGAAACGGTATGTCCTTTTACTATTGTTTTCAATTCTGGCTTCTTCTGTTTGCAAATTTCCATTGCAGCGGGACATCTCGTATGGAATTTACAACCAGTTGGTGGATTGGATGGGCTCGGTACTTCACCACTTAATATCATTCGTTCAGGTTCGATGTTTGGATTTGGAATTGGTACTGCTGAAATAAGTGCTTTTGCATACGGATGCAATGGTTCTTTAAATAGTGTACCCGAATCCGTTACTTCAACGATTTCACCTAAATACATAACAGCTATCCGATCCGATATATATTTCACCACATTTAAATCGTGGGAGATAAATAAGTAGGATAATCCGAGTTTCAGCTGTAAATCTTTCAATAAATTTAAAATTTGAGCTTGAACGGATACATCTAGTGCTGAAACAGCTTCATCACATATTAATAACTCTGGTTCTGTCGCTAAAGCGCGAGCAATTCCAATTCTTTGTCGTTGTCCTCCCGAAAATTGATGGGGAAATTTATGCATATCTTCCCTTGATAACCCAACAATTTCTAGTAACTCCGCTACCCGTTCCTGTTTTTTATGTCCTTTTGCTATGTTATGAACTTCCAAAGGCTCTCCTATAATATCTAATATTGTCATCCTCGGATTTAACGAACTATAAGGGTCTTGAAAGACAAATTGGATTCTTTTTCTTAATCCTTTCCGTTCCTTACGATGAGCCGTTGCTAACTTTTTCTGATCAAATGTTACTTCACCTTCTGTTGAATCGATTAACCCTGTAATTAAACGACCAACTGTAGATTTTCCACATCCTGACTCTCCAACAAGTCCAAGAACTTCTCCTTTGAAGATTTCGATTGAAACACCATCGACCGCTTTCACGTGACCGACCGTTCTAGATAAAATCCCTTTTGTTATAGGAAAATGTTTTTTTAAATTGTTTACTTGCAATAAAATTTGTTTATTATTCAAATGTTCATTTTCTTCAAAAATAGCTTCGTTCTCTTCGACTGTTGGAAACTCCCACTTACCTTCTGATGTTGGATCTGCCTTCCAACATTTACTCACCCGATCTTCCTTCATTTCAAAAAGAGGTGGTTCTTCACTTTTACACTTATCCGTTGCTAAAGGACAACGGGGATGGAATCGACATCCAGATGGAATATCTCTTAAACTCGGAACATTTCCTTTTATCGTTTGTAATCGGCGGTTTCGGTCTGTATCGATTTTCGGAATACTTTGTAACAAAGCTTGAGTATAAGGGTGTTCGGGATGATTAAATAAATCCTTCACTTTCGATTGTTCCACTACTTGACCTGCATAAACGACGACAACTTTGTCTGCCATTTCCGCTACTACACCTAAATCATGGGTTACAAGAATAATTGCTGTTCCAAATTGGGATTGTAAATCTTTTAATAATTGCATGATTTGAGCTTGCACCGTAACATCCAATGCTGTTGTCGGTTCGTCTGCGATGATTAAGTTTGGACGGCAAGCAAGGGCAATGGCAATCATGACTCGCTGTCTTTGTCCCCCCGATAATTGATGGGGATACGCATCAATTCGGCTTTCAGGATCAGGAAGTCCAACTAGTTTTAATAGTTCGAGGGCGCGATCTTTATATTCTTTTTTACTTAAGTCTTCATGAATTTTTATTGTTTCGATTATTTGATCGCCAATCGTATATACCGGATCTAAGCACGTCATTGGATCTTGAAAAATCATGGCGATTTCATTTCCTCTAATCTTTCGGATTTCATCGTTGCTTAAATCTTTTAAATTTAAATCGTTAAATAATATCTTTCCAGAAGTAACTTCGCCGTTACTATCTAACAATCTTAAAATGGATAAGGCGGAAACGCTTTTTCCCGAACCTGATTCTCCAACGATAGCAACGGTTTCCCCTTTAGAAATACTAAAGGAAACTCCATCTACGGCTTCCAAATTTCCTGCGCGTGTTTTAAAGACCGTTTTCATTTCTTCCACTTTTAATAAAGATGGAGAGTTATTGACCAATGGCATTCTTCCTCCTTTCATTAATATTAAAAAATAACTATTGTTCTATATTAAAATCAGCAAATTGTTCTCGTAACTTTGTTTTTAATATTTTTCCGACTCCATTACGTGGGAGTTCATCAATAAAAACTACATGACGAGGAGTTTTATATTTTGCTAAATTTTTTTGACAGTAATCAATTAACTCCGATTCTCCAACCGATACCCCTTCTTTTTTTACGATACAAGCAAGAATTTCTTCACCCATTCTTTCAGAAGGGATACCGATAACGGCTGCTTCTAAAACGGCTTCATGTTTGACAAGTAGTTCCTCTAAATCCCGTGGGTAAATATTGAAGCCTCCACGAATAATTAAATCTTTTTTACGGTCGACGATATACAAATAGCCTTCTTCATCCACTTTTGCCATATCTCCAGTATGAAGCCAACCATTTTGCAATGCTTTTTTAGTAGCTTCTTCATTTCGGAAATAACCCGGTGTTACATTGTCCCCCTGTACTAACAATTCCCCAACTTCCCCAGCAGGTAATTCTTTTCCATCTTCATCGACAATTTTTATTTTGACACCCGGCATCGGAATTCCAACTGACCCTTCTTTAATCGGCATATCATTTCGTTGTGATGCTACACCAGGTGAAGCTTCTGATAACCCGTAGGCATCTCGTACTTCAGCTCCAAATTTCTCTTTAAATTTATGGCGTAAGCTAACGGCAAGAGCTGCGGACCCTGAACCAACTGTCTCCAAACTTGATAAATCATATTGATCTGCATTTGGATGATATACCATTGCGTGCACCATTGCTGGAACTGCTGCAAAGGATTTTACTTTATATTTTTCAATTACTTTAAATACTTCTTCCGCATCGAATTTCGAGAAAATGACAACTGAACTGCCGAGTAATAACATACTATTCATAATGCCAAATCCATAAATATGGGCTAACGGAAGTACACCAATTGTCGTGCCCCTTGTCTCATCATCTCTAAGAGATACGCCAGACATTGAATTTGCATATAAATTTTTATGGGTTAACATAACTCCTTTTGGCACACCTGTAGTACCTGAAGTATATAAAATGACGGCAATGTCCGTTTCTTCCATATCTAAAGGGTGTTTTTCAATGGCTGTAATATTTGCCAGCGCTTTTTCCCATTCAATAATTTCAATATCAACTTGTTCTAATTCACTAGTGTTTGGCTGATCAATACAAATAATTTTTGGTTTATTAGCTAAATCAGTTGATGCATTGATAATTTTCGGTAAAAGGGTAGATGAAGTAATAACAGCCTTTGCTTCTGAATTTTTTAAAATAAAATTGATTTCATTTTCATGTAATAAATACATGACTGGTACGATAATTGCACCTGCTCCTAGTACACCTTGATAAGAAAAAATGACTTCTGGGCAATTTGGAATACAGATGAGAACACGATCACCTTTTTCAATACCAAGAGAACGAATTAAACTAGAAACTTTTGATGAAATCATTTCTGTATCAATATTTGTATAAATTTTGTCATGATAGTATAGAAGATCATACTCACCAAACTTATTAATATTTTCTTTCAACAATTCAGTTAGTAGCATGTTATCCTCCTAATGATGATTTACTTTTTTCATAGTTAAACATAACTAGAAAACGTTTTCATTTTTATTTAACGAAACAACATAACAATTGATGAATGGGGCCATAAATTCCTGATTGTTATGCTTTTTTTGTTTGAAGATATTGTTGATGAGCACTGATGTATGTTATCCCTAAAAGTAAGGCAGTAATAATCGCCGAAGTAACAAAAGGACCCGATATAAAGAAAGTAAATATCCATCCACCCCAAAGTGGACCAAGTATTCTTCCTAAACTATCCATTGAATGCTGTAACCCCATGGTGATCCCTTGCCCCATTTCATTTTGTTTGGATAACATAGCTGTCGTAGTTGGGCGAACTAACGCCTGCCCTAAACCGGTTAACGTACAACCGAATATAACAGTCCAAACGTATGGTGAAAAACTGATAATACTGTAACCAACAACAACAATGACGAGGCCAATTTTACAAATTTTCTCTTCATCCAAGTACTCGTAAATTTTATTTAGGAAAAAAAATTGTACGATTACGGACATACCTGCTTGAGCACTAAAAGCTAAACTGACAAATAGTGAGGTAGCATCAAACTTCGCAATCATAAAATAGCCCAGCAGTCCGAAAAAACTCGATGCCGCAATGGATAATCCAAGAATAATCGTATAATGATTCCAATAACCTGTTTTAGTTATCATTCCTATCGATTTCCACAGGGACAGCGATTCTCTTTCCTCTTTCAATTTGTCTTCTTCTTCGTTTACAACACCAGATTCTTTAATAAACCACCATGCAAAAGGTAGAGTAATAAGTGCCAATGAGCCTGCAATGATAAATGGTACCATTACTCCTAAAGGGGAAAATACGCCTCCAATAGCAGGACCACAAAGAAATCCAAGACCGTTTACGGCCCCCATTTTAGCGATTGCTTTACTTCGATACATTTTGTCTGTTTGATCAGCCACCATGGAATAGGCTGCAGGTTGGGCACCCGATGACAATGCGGCTCCAATCAATCTTACGAATACTAATTGCCAATAATTTTGAGCAAAGATTAATAGTAAAAAAGCAATTCCAAATCCAAATACACCGAATATTAATACAGGTTTTCTCCCTATTTTATCCGCTAAACGCCCCCATAAAGGAGCAGTAATCAATTGGGAAATGGCCCAAATAATAATTAAGGATGACATTTGAACGGATGAGAGATGTAGATCATCTGCTAAAAATGGTAATGTAGGAAGTACTATTCCATAACCTGTCATCGTCAAAAACATAATGAATCCTAGTAAAAAGAACGCCTTCCTATCCATCATAATTTTCATCTTCTTTCTAATTAATAAAAAGGAAACGGAAGGAGGGATTCTTCCGTTTAAACTCTCATAACATTTGATTTAAACCTATATTGTTTTGGCTGGATTCATTATGCAATTAGTTGAAAATAAGGTAGAACGAAGTCTTCTTCTACTTCTTTATATACGACCGACACCCTTTTACCTATTGAAATTTCGTCTTTGTCCCCTATGATTCTTGTCATCATTCGAACCCCTTCATCCAGTTCAACAATCCCTACTACATAAGGGGGTTCGCCTTTGAACGGTCCGTATCCTTGATGGACAATAGTAAAACTGTATATGCTTCCAGTTCCATTTGCTTGAAACCAAGATAGCTGACCTGAAAAACAATGTGGGCAAATGGAACGTGGATAGAAAATAGACTGTTGACAGTCTTCACATTGTTGTATCAATAGCTTGTGATCTTTTAATCCGTCCCAATAAGGTTTAGATTCTTCGTCGATCCCGGATTTTATTAAATCTTTTATCAATTTAATCCCTCCCTAAAATGACTGTAGAAGTAGATGAAAGCACTCCTCCTGTTCCATGAACTAATGCAAGATTTGCATCACTTACTTGACGAACATCACATTCTCCTCGGAGTTGTCTAACAGCCTCAATTAATAAAAAGATTCCATACATCCCCGGATGACAATAGGACAAACCGCCACCATTTGTATTCATCGGAAAATCTCCCCCCGGAGCAGTCCGTTGTCCACTTACGAAGGCACCACCTTCTCCTGGTTGACAAAATCCTAAAGCTTCTAAAGTTAATAAAACTGTAATCGTGAACGAATCGTAAATTTCAGCAACATCAATTTCGTGGTGGGAAATGCCCGCCATTTCAAAAGCCGCTTTACCAGATTCACGAGCACTAGTCATCGTTAAATCGGGCATGTTTGTAATGGTATTATGGGAGTGGGACTCCCCATGACCTAATATCCAAACAGGCTTCTTCTTTAACTTTGAAGCTACTTTGTTAGAAGCAACGATGACGGCACCTCCACCGTCAGAAACTAAACAACAATCCAATAAATGAAGGGGTTCTGCAATAAAACGGGAATTAAGAACATCTGCTATTTCAATTGGCTCTCTCATGTAAGCCTTTTCATTTAATGTGGCCCATTTTCTAGTTGCAACAGCAATTTCTGCAAGCTGTTCAGATGTTGTTCCATATTGATGCATATGTCTTGTGGCCGCTAATGCATATGCCCCTACTGGAGTAGGAAGACCAAATGGAATTTCATATTGGGCAGTCAATGGAGATTGAAAACTTGAGTTTGTTGGTTTTGTTCGATTGGTGCTACCGTACGTGATAAGGGCAACATCGAATAAACCTGCTTTAATCCCAGCTGCCGCATGCCCAACATGGGCTTCAAAAGAAGAACCACCTATATTAGTTGAATCGGTATACTTTGGTTGAATACCCAAATATTCTGCTAACATTAAATTAGGAGCCCATGCCCAATTGCCCGCAGTAAAAATTGCATCCACATCATGCTTTGTTAATCCAGCATCTTCTAACGCTAACTTGGCAGCTTGTGCTTGTAATTGCAATACATTTTTACCTGGCGTCTTTCCAAGATCGGATTCAGCAACCCCAACGATTGCCGCAACTCTTTCTGATTTCAAAGACATTTCCCCCTTTCGATAGGGTTGTAATGAGCCTAATATTCTAGCAATTTAAAAGTCTATTAACTAACCGGCCAGTATTTTATGGTGAAATAAGAACTGACTGATTAGTATGATGGGGCTTTTAAAAAACTGACTGGATAGTATGTTTTACTGATAATCATTTGAAAAACGCTACAATTATAGTAATTCCCCAACTTTTACATGACCTTTTAATAAGTTGCGTGCAATTGTACGGCGTTGAATTTCATCTGTACCTTCGAAGATGCGATGAAGTCTTAGCTCACGGTACCAACGTTCAATAGGTAATTCCTTCGTATAACCCATACCACCATGAATTTGTAATACTCGATCTACAACTTGGTTCGCCATAACCGCTCCATTTAATTTTGCCATGGAAGATTGATGACGAGCATCCATTCCATTTTCAGCCATCCAAGCAGCTCTAAATACAATCCATTTCGCCGCTTCAATTTCAACAGCTGAATCTGCAATCATCCATTGAATTGCTTGTCGTTCAGCAATTGGTTTACCGAATGTAACACGCGTTTTTGAATAATCAATGGCCATTTGAAGTAATCGTTCAGCTGCACCGATTGCTCCTGCAGGAATCATATAACGTCCTTGACCAATCCATTGCATACCAAGGTTGAATCCTTGACCTAATTCGCCTAAAATGTTTTCTTCTGGAACTCTAACATTATCAAATATTAGGGTTGCTGGACCCCATTCACCCATTGTATGAATTGGCTCAGACTCCCAACCCATTTCTCTGTCCACAAGGAAACAAGTTACGCCTCCATTGGCTCCTTTTTCCTTATCTGTTACAGCAAATACCATTGCAAAGTCTGCTTCGTTCCCATTTGTAATAAATACTTTTTCACCATTTAAAACCCAGTGGTCGCCGTCCTTTACAGCTTGCATCTGAATACTTCTCGCATCTGATCCTGCTCCTGGCTCAGTTAATGCAAAACATGAACGTCTCTCACCATTAATGGTTGGTATTAAATATTTTTGTTTCTGTTCTTCATTACATAAATATAAAATGTTGTCTGCTGAACCCCCGAAATTAAATGGTACAAAAGTTCTTCCTAGTTCCATCGCAATTAACACAGACATAATTGGTCCTAAATTCGCCCCACCATATTCTTCAGGTGTATTAATGCCCCAGAAACCAATCTCTTTAGCTTTTTCACGTAATTCTTGTACTTTCTCCCGTGAAATTCCTGGTTTGCCTTCCCTTTCGTTTTTTAAAACTTCTTGTTCTAACGGTTTTAATTCCTTGTTTACAAAATCTCTCACTGTTTTTTGAATCATTTTTTGTTCATCTGTTAAAGTAAAATCCATCCATGACAACTCCTTATTGTTTAATTGAGTAATTGGTCTAAAAATTGTCAATCATTGTTCACAATTATTTAGAATACTCAGTTATCTAACGGTATGTGTATAGCACCTTACATATGCAAAAAAATTAAAGCGTTTTCAAAATGTCAGGTAAGAAATTTCGTTGGAATTTTACAAAACGTTTTGATGTCATGTTTATAAAAAAATAGGTAAAACCTCTGTTTTAAAGGTTTTACCTACTGTCATTCATTTTTAATTTCTACTTTATGATTTTATATTCATCAATAACTTGTCCTGTTACAACATCATAAGTTGTAAAAGTAAATGTGTTGTCCGTAACTTCTACATTTGAATAGGATGGATTATAATTTTGGCTTCTTAAAGCTGTGTAAAATGCAGCGTCATCTCTCCAGTGATAATATTTACTTCCGGAAGAGGAATTACTTGTTAAATAAAGGACACCAGTTGGATCTTTTACTGTGTTTTCAGCTACAAAGTTTTGTTCAAATAATGGTTGGTTGCCTTCCATTTGATAAGTACGAACATATCCGTGATCATGTCCCATTAATACGACATCAATGTCATTTTCATCAAAAACAGGTACTAATTCTTCACGACGTTCTAATACGTCACGATCATATTTATGACTATTTTCGCTATAAATCGAATGGTGCATTACAACAAATTTCCAATTCACATCAGAATTTTCAGCAACCGTTTCTTCAATAAATTGGGCATGCTCTTCATTATTTCGGTTGTTGCTATTTAATACGATAAATAATGCATCATTATATACATAAGAATAGTCTCCACCTGCACTCGTTGCTCCTAAAGTAGATTCATTTGGAACATTAAAGTGACTAGCATATGTTGCTGAGTTATCATGATTACCAACAGTTGTTTGAATTGCATATTGTTTTATTTCATCTGGTGAAAAATAGGCTTCATATTCTTCTTCACTATTTGATTTATTTACTTGGTCACCAGCTGATACTAAAAAATCGGTTGCAGGGAATTGGTCCAAAGCGATATCTAAAGTTTTTTGCCAAGCTTGTCCATCTGCTTCAATGTTGCCACTAGATCCGATTTGGGGATCTCCGAAGAATAGGAAGTTAAAATCTTTGTCTCCTCCGACAGTAAACGCATAAGTTTCACTCCAATTTCCTTTTCCGTCACCAAATCGATAGTTGTAAGTTGTATTTTCTTTTAATCCTGTAATCGTCACTTCATGACTCGATTCACCACTCGTTGCTTCCTCTAAAGTTGCTTCTATCGTCATCGTTTTCCCTTTTGGAAACTGTTGTCCATTCCCGTTATTCGCTTTTGCTAATTGTATAACACCTGGTTTTGATGTCGAATCTGTATACCAATTGAATGTACGTTGTGATTCATCTGCTCCAACAGAAAAGGCAATGTCCGTCACTTCATAAGTACTGTTGTTTACTTTCGCCGCTTCTACTGATGTCTCATTCGTTGATAGAGAAGCGGGAAGTAAAATGGCAGATGCTGCTAGAACAGCCATTACCTTTCTTTTTGCTTTAGTAGATAAATAGTTAATCATTTCTATACACTCCTTATACCTATTTGTTTTCTTGCAACTAAATCGTAACTTTCCATTGTTAAGTTACTTTATAGCCCTTGTAAAGATATCCATCTTTGAGAATAAAGGGTAAAAGGTAATAGGTATAAAGTGTGTATTCAAGATTGAAAACTAACTTATGTATTAAACTAAATTATGAGCAAATTAGTTAATCTTTATTTATTTTGAATTGATTTTTATAAAAAGAAAAAGATAAAGGAAGCACCTAAAAAAGTGCTTAGTTCCCTATAGCTTCTCATCATGCTAAAACAATGTTGTTGGGTGGAATACGCTTATAAAAAATTGTACACGACTTGGACTAAGGGCCAAAGCTCTTAAAAATAACGCACTTTGTGCCGTCAAAGCTAATTCAGATTTAGCTGGAACAATTTCTTCTACTAAAATGTCTGCTTCATCTTCCATACAAACTAAAACATCGTTGTCAGATAAATTTTTAGCAATAACGGTCATTAATAATGGTGAACGCATGGGAGTCGCAGGAGCTGCGTAAATGAGTGTATAATCTTGTCGAATTTTTATTTCTTCTTTCACTTCTTCTTCGAAATAAGAGGACTCGTTTAATTCAATCGGTTCACCATCTTCTTCAGTAATTACAACTTTCTCAATGATTAACTTTTCTTCCGCTCCTACAGTTGCATCCACACAAAAATTTTGACTTATAATAAGGGAATTCCGATCCAATATAACTTCACTTTCGATGCGATTAGATAGTTCTTCTTCATTTCCTTCATAATTAGCTTTACGCTCTGGTCCCATTTTATCACCCTCCTTCCATACTAGTAGATGTCGTACCTGAACGACTTGCAAGGGCATATAAATTAAAAAAGATGATTTTGATTTATAAGAACCATTTATTGCTTAGTATTCCGATTTCGAAATGAACCAAAATAAGTACAAGGGGTGATATAGATGGCGAAGAAGGAAAAAACAACATTCCGAAAAGAAAAAAAACCGAAGAAACATAATAGTCGCGAGGAAATTTCACAAGAACAAAATTTTGAAAGAGCTTTAAAGAAAATCGAATTTCAAAATAATAAAACGAATGACTAGTTCTTAATACCTTTATTATAGAAAAATATCCTTATTTTTATTAAATGATAACAAATTAAACTATAGCAGCTAAATCATATTAAAATGTAGCACATTTTGTTTTTAGTCGTTTAAAAAGTTATTTTAAACGACTAAATTATTATACTAATAAAAGTTTTTTACCGTTAAAGATCTCTATAAAAGAGATCTTTTTTAATTATTCCCCTCTTTTCTCCTGTTTTACAACCTTTATTTATCCTAATTAACCATATATCCCCTTTTTTGATGGGAACTTGATAAATAGTGAACTTTCCGTGTCTAACTGGTGTACTACTGGTGAACTTTTCGTGAATAACTTTTGAATGGAATATGAACGTTACGTGAAATACGGGTTTTAGTGATTCCTTTTTTAATCAATTTTATTAGAATAGTAATAGAGTTGATGGAAGTAACACCAGTGTTGTTCTAACAACAATAAAGGGAAGGTGAATATTGAAATGATAAAAAAATGGACATTTCTAACGTCCGTAATGGCACTTCTTCTCATTCTTACAGGTTGTGAACCTCTTTTAGTTTTAGACCCTAAAGGACCACAGGCTGAGAGACAAGCAAGTGACATTATGTTGTCAATTGGCATTATGGCAGTTATCGTCATTGTTGTCATGGTGATGTTAGGCTATATATTAATTAAGTACCGAGCTTCAAAACAAAGTGAGGATTATGAACCACCTCATCTTGAAGGGAATAAATGGGTAGAAGCAATTTGTGTAGGTATACCTGTATTGATTGTTGCTTACTTATCATTTGTTTCCGTACAAAGTAACTATATAGTAGAATCTGCACCGGAAGGTTACGAAGAACAAGAACCTTTAGTGATTTACGCTTCTTCTTCTAACTGGAAATGGCATTTTAGTTATCCTGAACAAGGGGTAGAAACAGTTAACTACCTTTATATTCCGACGGATCGTCCAATTGAATTTAAACTTTATTCATATGGACCTATTACAAGTTTCTGGATTCCACAACTTGGTGGTCAAAAATATGCGATGTCCGATATGGTCACAACATTACATTTAGCTGCAGATAGTCCAGGAGAATTTATGGGACGAAATGCAAACTTCAGTGGTAAAGGTTTCGCAGAAAATACATTTAATGTAACAGCTATGTCTCAAAAAGAATTTGATGAGTGGGTTGATGAAGTACACGATACTGCTGAGCCACTAACTGAAAGTGAATTCCAAAAATTATTAGAACCAGGTCATCTAGGACAAATGACCTTTACTGGTACTCATTTAGAATTTAGTCCTGCTCCAGAACACAACCATGGAACAAATTCAGAATCTGATACAGATACAGAATCAGAAGATCATTCATCTCATCATATGCATGGGAATACAGATGAATCGGAGCACACAGACCATAGTGGTCACTAATATTGAAATGAATAAAAACTAGTTTTTTACTAGTTTCTACTCTTGAAAGGAGAAAAAAGGATGGAATTCTTTGAACGATTTGCCATACCTCATCCAAGTCCAGCTATTTATGCCTCAATGGTAGCCATTGCTGTAGTAAGTATTGGTATTGTTGTTGGCTTAACATATTTCAAAAAATGGGGCTATTTATGGCGCGAATGGCTAACTACAGTCGACCATAAAAAAATCGGAATTATGTACTTAATTTCTGCCCTACTAATGTTATTCCGAGGTGGCGCTGACGCTATTATGATGCGTGCTCAGCTTGCAACACCTGATGCAAAATTATTAGATGCACAACACTATAATGAAATTTTCACAACACACGGGGTTGTCATGATCATGTTTATGGCAATGCCATTTATCTTCGCGTTTATGAACTTAATTGTGCCTTTACAAATTGGTGCGCGTGACGTAGCGTTCCCACGTTTGAATGCACTTAGCTTCTGGTTATTCTTTGTAGGGGCAATGTTATTTAATATTTCATTCGTAATCGGTGGTTCACCAGATGCTGGTTGGACTTCTTACTTCCCTCTTGCTGGGAATGATTTCAGTGAATCAGTTGGAACAAACTATTATATGTTAGCCCTTCAAATTTCAGGTATCGGTTCCTTAATGACGGGGATTAACATGTGTACAACAATTTTAAAAATGAGAGCACCTGGCATGACGTTAATGAAAATGCCAATGTTTACATGGTCTGCTTTCATTGCGAATATCATTATAGTTTTCGCATTCCCTGTTTTAACAATTGCATTATTAATGGGAACAACTGACCGATTATTTGGTACGCATTTCTTTGCTACAACTAATGGCGGTATGGATATGCTTTGGGCGAACTTCTTCTGGATTTGGGGACACCCTGAAGTATATATCTTAATTTTACCTGCCTTTGGTATTTACAGTGAAATTATTTCAACATTCTCTCGCCGTAATTTATATGGTTATAAATCCATGGTAGCGTCGATGGTATTAATTTCCCTACTATCATTCTTAGTATGGACTCACCACTTCTTTACAATGGGTCAAGGAGCACTTACAAACAGTATCTTCTCGATTACGACGATGGCAATTGCAGTACCTACTGGGGTTAAAATCTTTAACTGGCTGTTTACAATGTGGAAAGGGAAAATTCGTTTTACTGTCCCAATGCTCTATTCAGTAGCATTCATTCCACTATTCACTATCGGTGGTGTTACAGGGGTTATGCTTGCAATGTCTGCAGCAGACTACCAATACCATAATACAATGTTCTTAGTTGCCCACTTCCATAACACGATTATTCCTGGTGTCGTTTTCGCGATGCTAGCTGGGTTAACTTATTACTGGCCAAAATTCTTTGGCTTCATGTTAAATGAAAAAATCGGTAAATCTACTTTCTGGTTATTAACAGTAGGTTTCGTTCTTGCCTTCTTCCCAATGTATATCACTGGTTTAGACGGTCAAGCGCGTCGTATGTACACTTATTCAGAAGCAACTGGCTTCGGACCATTAAATATGGTGTCATTTGTCGGTGCTGCTTTAATGGCGATTGGATTCATTACAATCGTATACAATGTATACTACAGTTATAAAAATTCACCAAGAAATATTGGTAGTGATCCATGGGATGCACGTTCATTAGAATGGGCTACACATACACCAGTACCAGAATACAATTTTGCTAGAATTCCTCAAATTAGTTCAAGTGAAACTTTCTGGGATTCAAAGAAAAATGGACATCAATTATTTAAAGGTGAATTGAAAGAAATCCATATGCCAAATAATAGTGGTGTACCATTCATTATGAGTGTTATTTTCTTCATCGCCGGATTCTCATTTGTCTTTGCATTATGGGTTCCAGCCGTGATTGCTTTAATTGGTATTTTTGTTTGTCTTGCTCTTCGTTCCTTTGAACAAGATCATGGACGTCATATTTCGGTTGAAGAAATTAAAGAGACTGAAGCTAAAATTGGAGGTGCTAAATAATGAAAATTGATCACTCGCAACCTCTTGAATATAGTACAGATCAAAATAAGCTAAACATTTTAGGGTTTTGGATTTTCCTTGGAGCAGAAATTATGCTCTTTGCTACCCTATTTACAGCTTATTTCACATTACAAGGTCGTACGGGTTCTGGACCAACGCCTGGTGAGATTTTTGAAATTACTCCAGTATTGATTGAAACAATTGTTTTATTAACAAGTAGTTTTACTATCGGACTTGGTGTTCATGCATTGAGACTCGGTCGTAAAAATGCGATGCTCACATTCTTTGGCATTACCCTACTACTTGGTTTAGTTTTCTTAGGAGTAGAAATATTTGAGTTTACGCATTACTACCATGTTGGTGCTACTTATCAAACAAGTGCCTTTACAGCCGCGTTATTAACAACACTAGGTACCCATGGAGGACACGTAACGTTAGGTTTATTCTGGGGATTATTCATTATGATTCAAGTGAAAAAACGTGGATTAACTCCAGAAACAGCTAATAAATCATTTATCTTCTCTCTTTACTGGCATTTCTTAGATGTTGTTTGGATCTTCATTTTCAGCTTCATCTATTTGAAAGGAATGATGTAATATGAAAGAATTATTTCCTGTAAAACAAGTGATGGGCTTTGTCTTTTCGTTGATCCTAACAGCTGTGGCTTTGCTAGTTTACTTTACAGATATGTCATTTCATATAGGTATGACCATTCTTTTAGTAACAGCATTTATTCAAGCCTTTTTACAACTCGTTGTATTTATGCATGCTGGTGAATCTGAAGATGGTAAGTCAATTTATACGAACATCCTTTATGGTGTCATTATTGCAGTTATTACCGTATTTGGTTCGTTATTAATTTTAATATGGGATATGTAAAAAATGGGAGCTCGACTATAATAAAGTGTACCCTTTGTAAAGGACATTTTTAAAAAAGGCTTTTAAGCAACTTGAAGAAGATGGTGACTGTATTGTGCAGGCGTCATCTTTTTTAAGTTCCATTGACCTCGGTAATGATTGTAATAAGTCATATAACTCTTAATCTCTCTTTTTACTTCTTCTAATGTTTCACACGATTTAAAGTCTGTTTCATCTTTAAAATGACCAAAAAACGATTCTTGTGGGGCATTATCCCAACAGTTTCCACGACGTGACATAGATTGCTCTAGTCCCATTTTCTTTACCATCTTTTGAAATTGGGGGCTGGTATAGTGGAACCCTTGATCAGAGTGAATGAATGCGCCATCGGCCAATTTTATCCCATTCTTTTTCAACATCTTTAATGTATTTAATGCAATATCTAGTGTAATTTTATCCGATGTCTCATATGCTAAAATTTCATTGGTTTCGGCATCTTTTATAGCGGATAAGTAGGCACGTTTTCCTTTTCCATAACTCAAATATGTAATGTCTGTTAATAATACTTTTCTAGCGATTCCTTGCTTAAATTTACGGTTTAATAGATTTGGTAAAGTTCTATGTTCTTTCGTTGCTTTGGCCATTCTTCGATATGGATTTGCTTTTCGAATGGGGCAGATGATTTGAAACTTTTTCATGATACGACGAATTCGCTTTAGGTTATATGTAATTTGATACTGATTTTCTAACGTCATTTTAATTTGACGTGCACCTTTCTTACGACCACGGAAATTGAACGCTTTTAAAATGATTTCTTTGACTGTCTCATCTGCCTGATCACTAGCTTGTCTACTAAGTTGTGCTTCTTCTGAAAAATAACGATAGTAGCCCGATCGAGAGACTCCAACTAATTTACAAAGGTAGCTTACCATTCTTTTTAAGCGGTGTTTTTCTATCACATACTGGATCAACTGAAATTTTTGTTCCGCTGTTAATTTCTCTTTTTCTTTATCAACAACCTTTCTGCTAAATCGATCTTTTTTAGTAGTTCATTTTCTGCACGTAATAATGCATTTTGCGCCTCTAACCTTGCGTACTTTTCTTCTATACTTAATTCTCGCTCAAGTGGACGTCCTGAAGAGTGTTTACGTGTATCCACAAGCCCAGCTACACCATTCTTTTGATAAGCAGCACGCCATCGCTCTAAAGCAGACTTTGCACGTTTTTTACCTACGATATCAATATCAAATCCTGCATCTTCAAAAATTTGAAGTGGAAATTTCCCTTCCTCATATTCTTTAATGGCTCTTGCTTTAAATTCATCTGTATATGTTATTGCTTTTTCACTCACTGCTTTTACATAAGGATGTTTCTTGAGTAATTTCTGTTCTTGATCTGTAAATAACTTTTTCGACATGTTCTTCCGCTCCATCAACCATTTATTTTATTTCATTATAAATAAAAGTACCCTATAAGAGAGACCTTTTTTCAAGTGTCTTTCTTATAGGGTACATTTTATAATAGTCGGGCTCTTTTTTATCTTTGAGTTTTTCAATTCAATTATCCAATTCCTCTTTAAAACAATTTATTTTACTCCCCCCACCTGTCAGTGCTATCATTTGCATACAAACTTAGATTGGAGATGATTTTTTTTGGTAAACAAAATTATGTTAAATGAACGAGTTATTCATATAGACAATTACAAGGAAGAAATAAATTCAGGTTTACATAAAATTTTTATTGAGTTCAAAGTGACGAGCGAAGAATACCATGATATTGCCGTACTACTTTATGAAGGAACATTTGATGTAAAAGTTCCAGAACAAAATTTAGCTTTTAGAGGGACAATTGAACAATATTCAACATCCATTACGAATTTATACAAAGAAGGCGAAGTGGGTATTTATAAATTGACTTTAGTGGAAGTAAGAAATTAGAAAAGAGGAAAAAGATGAAGTTAAGTATATTAGATCAATCCCCCATTTCATCCAATCAAAAAGCACAACATGCTTTAATTGAATCGATGAAACTTGCTCAATTAGGAGATGTACTAGGCTATACGCGTTATTGGATTGCCGAACATCATGATTTACCTGGACTTGCATGTTCCGCGCCGGAAGTAATGCTTGGATATATTGGTGCACAAACGAATCGAATACGAATTGGTGCTGGAGCTGTTTTGCTACCACATTATAAGCCATATAAAGTAGCTGAGGTTTACAATATGCTCGAAACATTATTTCCAAATCGAATTGATATCGGGATTGGTCGTTCTCCTGGTGGATCTGCTGAAGCAACGAATGCTTTGAACGATAATTTTTTACAAAAGGTTTATCAAATGCCGGAATTAGTAGAAGAATTACTCCATTTTTTTCATCAAGATTTTCCGTCGGATCACCAATTCTCGAAAATATCCGCCTCTCCTATACCTGAAACGACTCCTCAACCATGGATGTTAGGAACTAGTGAGAAAAGTGCCATTCTTGCTGCACAAAATGGATTAGCTTATGCTTTTGGTCAATTTATGAGTGAACAAGATGGTACGTCTATAATCGAGTCTTATCGTAAATCTTTTCAACCGAAAATACAAAATCAACCGCCACAAGTATTAGTAACTGTTCCTGTCATTTGTGCGGAAACAAAAGAAAAAGCAGAAGAAATTGCTTTGAGTACGCTAATCTGGCAATTATTCATTGATAAAGGAAAAGCACAAACAATCCCATCCATCGAAGTCGCTAAAAAATATAAATTAAGTGAAAAAGAAAATGAGCAACTTTCTCATTTAAAAAAGAAAATGATTATTGGTAACCCGAAAGAAGTTCAAGAGGCTTTACATCAATTACAAGCTAAGTATAAAGTAGACGAATTTATGATACTAACAATTACCCACTCTCCAGAAGAACGGGCGAATTCATATAAATTGATTGCTCAAGAAGTACTTTCTTAAACATCAAACGAAAGTATGTCAACTTATAGAAGATCTTAATACAAATAAAATCCCCAGTAAGTAGCGTTTTAAATCTACTTACTGGGGATTTTCCAATTATGCGCATTTATTTTTATTGCATTATTTAACTAGCTGCTGTTTTGAATGATTCTTTTCGGTTTCTTTTTCAAAAAGTAGTTGCATAAATATGGCAATAATAAATAAAAATCCTCCACATTTTGCTATTTCAATTCCGTACCAAATGGATATATTTGTATAGAAGCTTGCGACAAATAGTATAATTCCAGAAACGATAAGTAGCGCACAAACATTTGTAAATAATTTGAACATTATCGTCACTCCCCCTTGTGTTGTATTACTATATACATAGTATACAACAATCGTTCACAAAATAGCCATATATTTTTCACTATTTGTTCAAATTTTTATTTTTTTTCGGAAGAAATAATAGATATGACTTGATTTTTATTCCCCTTTTACTAATGGCCAAATCCGTACATCTGCCCTTTTCGCAACATGTAAAATAGGTTTTTCGCTTTCAGGAACTATATTAAAATTCCGTCTTAATATATTTTCCTGTATCTTGGCCTCTCCATCAAATACGATCCAAGATGGATGTAAAATATTACATTGTAGTGGTTTACCTTGCTTATTTATTGTATAAAGACAATAACGTTCCAATAACCATTCATCTAAAGAACCTGCTGATGTCATATATGGAGTAGAAATCGGGTGATATTGACAATTAAATTGTCCTTTACTCATTTTTCCTTCAAAAAATACAGATTCATCGTGCCGCTCCATCTTAAGTGGCTCAAAAAAGTAAGGCAGTCCGAAAAAGGTTTTCGCACATTTAGCCGCAAACCAGTTGGCTGCTGCCAGATAAAAGAAAAAGACACCTGGTTTATCATTCACCATTACATATGTACGGATATTAAATCCTGGATATTCTTTTATACCTGGTAACGGTGGAAGACCTCTACCGCGCATGTCAGTAAAGATATAAGGAACAACGGATACCCACCCAAATCCATCATATGTATCCACTTTTAACGAAGTCGGTACAAGTTTTTGAAGAACTTCCTTTTTAACTGGATAATGGATAAACAAATTATCAATCCATGTTTGCTTCATTATCCATGGTAAAGACGGATAGTCCCTTTTATAACTTTTATATTTACTTTTTATCAAAATGCTCCTACCCTTCTTACAAATCATTAGTAGTAACATCTTTTACGAAAGGCGCCAACATTAGTCACTTAAACAAATTAAAAACTTTATAAAATTGGTGTAAGAAATGCTATGATTATGTAGTTATTGAAAAATGAAATGAGGCAACATGTTGAAAGAATATCAATACGATAAAATGCTCCATATAAATACACGTTCAAAACAAATGGAAGTTAATAACTCCATCCATTATCACCCTTATGAACCAACCCCCTATACAGCTTTAGAAGAGTTGTTTAAACATTATGAAGTCAATGACCAGGATACAATAGTCGATTTTGGTTGTGGTAAAGGAAGGTTAAATTTCTTCATTCATTATATGTTTCATGCCAATTGTGTAGGAATCGATATGAATCAACATTTTTTAGATGAAGCAATGAAAAATGAAAAAAGTTATTTTAGAAATGTGGGAAAAAATAAAGGATCCATTCATTTTCACTGTTGTTTAGCAGAAAAATATGAAATTCAACCTGATGAAAATAAATTTTATTTCTTTAATCCGTTTTCCATACAAGTTTTTATGAAAGTATTCGATAATATAATGTTGTCCTATGAGAAGACTAAACGAGAAATGGATTTAATTTTTTATTACCCTTCAGATGATTATCAATATTTTTTAGAAACCCAATTATCCTTTCAATTTATAAAGGAAATCACGCTTCCTATTTTATATGAAAAAAATCCATACGAAAGATTTGTCATTTATCGTTTAACATAAAAACTAAAATCTATTCACGAGGGAAAAGCATTTTTTAGTTTTCATTATAAATTTTAATAGATTTTTTTATTACATATGGTAATATGTAAATAGAATAATCAAGGTCTTGTAGCTCAGCTGGGAGAGCACCACCTCGACAAGGTGGGGGTCGCAGGTTCGAACCCTGTCGAGACTATTCAATTAAAAGGTCGACAAACACTGGGATATTAATGTTTGTCGACCTTTGTCTTTGTTCTCTAATGTATTTGAATTTATCGAAATTTTAAATGCGTAAAGCTGATTGGAGGCACTACTTGTACTCATTAAAATTTTTTTCGCTAGGATATTGTTTCCTCCGATTTGTCTTTTACTTGAAGCATTCCCAATTTATGAAAAGTTGTTATTGAATAAATGGTAGCTACTACAATGCTTTATAACCTTGATCTCTTAAAAGAGTTTGTTTTGGTGAACATTGGGAGGAGGAGACAATACTAGAAGAATTCAGAAGTACTAGCGCAGCATATTTCTAAAGAATTAATTAAGAGTAATTCTTACTGAAAAATCGTATTGATGACTTCATCTAACGACATATTACTATCCAATTTGTAGGTACCAGGCTTTAAATCATTTGCCAGTCCTCTCTTTTCCACTTCATTGAAAAAGGTCATCGCATTATCAATGATTTCCCCCTGCACTAATGCATCTCCAACTTCGATACTCGTCATTCCTGATGCCACATTGATAACCGTACGATAAATGACTTTCTCATTATCTTGCTTTTCCGATTGGTCCGTTTGTTCTTTTTGAGTTTGTTGACCTTTTGCCTCTTCTTCTGCAGCAGCTAGTTGTTCGTCCCATTCTGTTTTAGTTAAAATAACATACCCAGCATTCGAGAGACTCGTTTTCATTTCCTCTTCCGTTGGGGACTTCGCTGTCACCTGATTCGTTTGTCCTTTCGGTGTAGACTGTGAAAAATAGACAATTCCACAAACACTTGCACTGATGAGAAGACCTGCAGCAAAGCTATTTATCAGATTAGCTTTCATTTGCTACCTTTCTCCCTTCCTTTTTTAATGACACATATGGAGCTAGAAGCTTTTCCACCTCTGATGGTTCAAGCTTTAATTTAGCGGCCATAACCTCCACTTTAAAATTTCTCTTATATAAATCTAGTAATTTTCGCTGTAATTCTCTTTCCTCATTACTAAGCCCAGCTTTTTGTGAAAGGATTTCATTTTCTAAATTCAAAATTTGAACTTCGTTTTGAAGCTTAGTAATCTCCTCCATTATCGTCATATACACCGTGTCAATTTCGCGTTGTTCTATCTTTGTAGCTTGCTTATTTTTGTACATAGAATAGATGAGTAGTAGTATTGCCACGATAAATAGTCCAGTTAAAGTCCATTCCATTGTTCAAACCTCCTTTGTATAAACTAATTTGACCAAGTTATTATACTTTGAAAACCACTAAATTTCGATTAAATTCTACAAAATACTACAATAGTCATTAATAATAAACGACTGAACGATTAGAAAGTTTCATTTCCCCTTTATTTATTTATAATGTTATTTTACTGAAGCCACTGAATAGTTTACTAACTTGGTCGGTAACAATGAAGCATCGGGGAAAATGATAAACAAAAAAGCACTTTCTTTTTCAAGCGCACTGACCTAAAAAAATGAGACAAATAAAAACACCTTTCGTTGAAAAACGGGTATTAAACCTATAAATCCAACGTGGAGGTGTTTTTTCTATGGGAACAAGAGTTAGTTATCCAGTAGAAATTAAAATGAAAGCAATCGAAATGAGATTAGCAGGAATACCTGTTAATCAAGTTTTAGAAGAATTGAATATTCGAAATTATACACAACTAAAAACGTGGATGAAGTGGTATCGAAATGGAGAACTTCATCGCCTTGAACAGCCAGTTGGAAAGCAATATACCTATGGTAAAGGACCAGAATATGAAAATGAAACAGCTAAATTAAAGGCTGAGAACCGTTATTTAAAGCAACAAATTGAAGTTTTGTGTATGGCAAAATAAAAATGCAGAGCTTTGCAAAGGAAAAATGCAGAGTCCTTCACTAATTTTGTGCAAAAAAAATAGACTTGCCAGTCACCCCAAGTCCCCGCTACATTAATTGTGTCGAAGCAATTTTGTAGTGGAGGTTAAGAAAGGATGCTAGCAATGTCTGATATTAATTGTATCAAAAAGTTAAGAAATGAAAAAGGTCTTTCAATCTCTGAGATTCAAAGAACTATGAAAATAAATTGGAGAACCGCTAAGAAGTATGCGGATGAAGATCAAATACCGCAGGAAAAATTATTTAAAAAGAAAGGAATGATGTATGAAGAGAAATGGGGAGAGATTGTATCAGATTGGCTATTTGAGGATTCAAAATTAAAGAAAAAGTCCAGAAGGACAAAGAAGCAAATGTTTGAGGAATTAAAGGATTTAGGGTTTCAGGGATCTTATCGAACGGTTTGTTACTTTATCTCTGAATGGAAAAATACACATCAAGAGGAAAAGGACAACGGTTATGAAAGATTAGAACACCCTCCGGGTGAAGCACAAGTGGATTTCGGAGTTATGGAGGCAGTTCAAGATGGAGAAATTGTCGATATTCATGCTTTAGTGATGTCATTTCCGAATAGTAATGCAGGTTATTCAGTGCCTTTACCTTCTGAAAATCAAGAATGCTTTCTATACGGCCTTAACATTCTATTTAAACAAGTTGGAGGAGTACCAAAAAGGATAAGGATAGATAACTTAACTCCAGCAGTCAAAAAAACTAGAACAAAAATTGAAGAAGCCCAACTAACCGATGAATTTATACAATTTCAAAACTATTACGGCTTCGACGTTCAGGTATGTAATCCTCGCAGTGGGCATGAGAAGGGAAATGTAGAGAATAAGGTAGGGTATGTACGTTATAATTTCTTTACTTCGGCACCAATCATGGAAAGTTATGAAAGTTTGACAGATCAATTATTTCATAGATTGGAAGCTGATCGTAATAGAATCCATTACTCTAAAAACGTACGGATAGAAGATTTATGGCAAGAAGAAAAGAAATATCTACTCGCATTGCCTGAAAAGCCATACCCTGTGTTTAAAGAGGAATTTGTTAAAGTTAATAAATACAATGAAATAAAAGTTGATCAGTCGTTAATTCATGTACCAAAGGGTGCCAATTATAATCAGTTACAAATGATACTCACATGGGATCAATTAAAAATTGTTTCACCTAACGGTGAAATATTATTGGATGACTATCGCCCATATATGAAAAAACGTAAAGCTTTACCATGGCTATCCATCATTAAGACATGGATTCAAAAACCGCGAGTAGTGGAATATTCCCGCTACACTAAGTATCTACCAGGAAGAGTTAAGGAGTTTTTGTTAGTTGATAACTTGATTATTCGTCGAAAAAGATTAAATGGCTTAGCAAATTTATTAGTTACTCATGATATGAAGGGTATTAATGAAAATTTTTATGAATTAATTGCGGAGGAAAAGTTGCCTGGTGAAAATGATCCATATGAGGTAGATTGGATTAAATATGATTCATTAGCCCCTATAGAGGAGGTCGCCAATGAAACAAAATATTAGAGAAATCTGCAAAACTTTAAGACTAGCTTATGTTGCGGATGTATATGAAAAAATTAGTTTTGAAAATCCAGAGCAATTCCTGTATGGGGTACTTGATGAAGAATTAAAATTAAGAGAAAATGCCAAAATTAATCGGTTAATGAAAAAAGCTAAATTCTTAGATAAAAAAAGCCTACATACTTACGAGTGGACCGAACAGATTCGGTTCCCTCCCCATTTAACTAAAGAGGAATTGTGTAGTTTAAAATTTATTGAAAACCGACAAAATATAGTTTTAGTTGGTTCACCAGGAACAGGTAAGACTCATTTAGCTACAGGATTAGGTAGAAAAGCTTGTGAACGAGGGTACGAGGTCCGCTTTTATCGAATTGCACACTTGGTTGAGGAATTAGAACAAGCATTGCATAATCACCGTTTATCAGTATTTAGAAAGCGCATGGAGAAGGTAGATTTAGTTATTTTAGATGAAATGGGTTATTTACCATTTAGTAAAGAAGGAGCTGAATTATTATTTCAAATCATTTCGGAGTTTTACGAGCAAAAAAGCGTGATTATTACATCCAACTTGGAATTTAGTCAATGGAACAAAATATTTACAGACTCTCGATTAACAGCAGCGTTAGTGGACAGACTAATTCATCACGCTCATATTATTTCATTTCATGGTGAGAGTTATAGACTGTCCCACGCACTGTCAAAAAGAAACTAATTGGGTGGCAAACTTCTGCATTTTTAATTGCATTTTTCTGCACTTTTCTATTGCAAAATACAAGTTTTAAAAAAGTACGCAGAATGGGAAAGGAAGTGGTACCAAGAATAGTTGTGCAATTGGTAGAAGAACTAAAAGAAGTCATGACAATTGGCGAAATCTGTGACCACTTGGGGGTAGGTAGATCATCTTATTATCGTTGGAAAAAGAATAATAACGTTGAAACAAAGAAAGACATTCGGGATAAGAGAATGGGTGAGTTGTGTAAACTTCATAAATATCGATACGGATACCGAAAAATCACAAGCATTTATGGAGAACCGATAAGTGAAAATACAGTACAAAAAGTAATGCAAAAATATGGTTGGCAGTGTCGAGTAAAAGTGAAGAAACGTAAACGCACTGGACAACCAGCATACGTCGCACCGAATTTATTAAATCGTGAATTTACAGCGGAAGCACCATTTGAAAAGTTAGTAACAGATATTACCTACTTGCCTTTTGGTCAATCAATGATGTATCTTTCAAGTATTCTAGATGTCTTTAATGGCGAGATTGTAGCGCGTACAATCGGATTTACTCAAGATACAGAGTTTGTTTTAGATACATTAAATCAGCTACCAGAATTACCTGAAGGCTGTATCCTGCATAGCGATCAAGGTTCTGTATATACGTCCTATGACTATCAAAAGGCAGTAAAAGAAAAAAGAATTACCATGAGCATGTCTCGTAAAGGCACGCCCGCTGATAATTCTCCAATTGAAACGTTTCACTCCTCGCTAAAGTCTGAAACGTTCTATCTCGACGGAATCAATCGCACAACGAATGCGCATGTGATCCAAATCGTCGAAAACTATATAAAATATTATAACAATATCCGTATTCAAACGAAACTAAACAGCCAATCGCCGGTTAAATACCGTCAACTAACTGTAAAGTAGGGTGTTTTCTTATTGTCTCAAAAATGATGGTCAGTACCAAGTGCCTTATAGACTTTTAATTGTCGCTCCATCATTTCAACAGATTTGTGTTGAATGGTATTTGAATCCTTTTGAAGAATTCCTTTAAAGTAGCGTTCATATTCTTTAAAGAAAGCTATAAGAAAATCTTCAAACTCACCTTGAAAGACAATTTCTGTTGTACCGTCATATTCACTGTAGGCTTTAATATTTAATAAATTTCCGGTTTTAGGGTGTTTTGGCATTTTTATTTAAGTAAAAAATGAAAAATAAAAATATCGATTTTCTATTATTTACTTTACGAGTGTATGACGAATTTTTATGAAATACCTTTTTTTAGAATTTAAAAGTCTTCTCATTAGATTCTAATTAATGACAATTAATACTCAATTTGCTAAATTAATATAGAAAGGGGTCATACATATGAAGAAACTAGTATTTAGTGCAGCACTTATTTTAACTTTAGGACTAGCCGCTTGTGGAAACGATGATAGTGCTGAAGTTGTTAAAGAAAATGAAGAAAAAGCATCTGATGTTGAACAAACTGAAACTAATCATTCGGAAGAGATTAATTCTGACGTTGAAGAAACAACTGAAGTCGGAACAGAAAATTTAACAGATGCTATTAATTGGGAAGAAAAAATTAAATCAATCGCTTCAAATGCTGGTGTAGCTTCAGACAAATTTTATGAATTAGAAACATTTTTATTGGAGTACCAAGCCTCAGCTGAAGAAATAGCACAATTTAAATCTGACATCGTTGAGGATTATAAATCCGGAACATACCTTAGTGAATTAGATAATCACAAACGAATGTTAACTAACATCTTCAAATCTTATTTTGTTGAAAAAAATAGTGAAGGTGCACTTAAAGATTTCGCTTTTGATTATTATCAAAATTTAAAATATGCTTATCGTGGTGTTGATTCTCCAGAAAGCGAAGCAGTAAAAGCTAATGAAGAGCAAATGAACGATGCACTAAAAGAAATCGAATAAACATTTAAGTCACTCTTTGAGTGGCTTTTTTAATGCACATTCCATATTCGCTTTTTTCATCATCAACCTTATTTTTAAGTTCAATAATAAATTCTGTCATACCCTTATAAATTCGATTTTCTGCTTGTACTTTAATTCCACACTTCCCCCTATTCTGATTTTACTTCTCTTAATTCAATTTGAACTACAATTATTTCATGTTTCATCCACATAGTTAATTGTAGATTAAGCTTTAAATCACTTAAATGATTTAGATCGCGCTCTAAGTCCGATTTTTAAATCGAAGATAATTTGCTTTTGAAATACTTCGGAAGCATGTTTGGGATTATTTTTTCGAAGAATTGTTAGCACTAGAAAATCAAGAGATCATTTCCCGTATAAATCTCAATTTATTTTAATACAAATATCCATTCACTTAATTAGCATCTGTAAACAATTTGGACCATTTGATAAAATAGTACAATTTATCTTAAAGATTTTGGACGAATTTTGAATCAAAATTTCCCTTTAAAACTTATAATATGTTGCATTAGAAGAATTAAAAGAGTTGAAATTGTTAATTGAGAAGAGAACTGAAGAACGAATAAATCAAAAAGACCAGTTAGGAAGTGAACCGGTTTTGTATTTAAATTATATTCTGTTTGACAATTCACTTTCAGCTATTAATTTTTAATCAATTTTTGAAGTATAAAACCAGAGATCCTTTCTCATTCAGTACTACTCAACATAGAAATATACAAATCGCACTTTTATTTTAATGAGAACTTAAGTCTTTCTTTCATCTCCATAAAAAAAACATTCTACTAATAATAAAAATGTACATCCAATAAAAATGATAGCCGATACGATAACTTTCAAATTGTCATGTCCCCAACTTTTAAATATGTTATAAATTTGGAAAAGAGCCAATAAAATAAAAACATATTTAGCAGGTATTAAAGACTTTTTTCAAATTTAGCCACCTATCCTCTCAGTCCCATGTCACTAATTGAAATCTTTTTTGTACAATCAACTCTTGATTTAACAATTAAATTGCAACCAATTAGTTAGAAATGAAGGAAATAAAATTTTTATTAGTAGTTCATACGCTTTTATTTTACATTTACATCAAACACAAATTCTTGATTTCCTTTTGGCCATATCGTTTCAAGTTGAAAAATATAATACCCACTTTCAGATGGCATGGTGATTTCGTTATCTTCTACATCAACAATTTCACTTTTCCCCTCTTCATCTACTTTATAAACCGTGACGGAAGAAGGGTTTTCATCTATTTCAAAATTTAAAATTTCGCCTTTAGCGACATCTAATGTTTCGAAAGGTTCGACTAATTCGTTGATATTGGGATTAGTTTTTGAACTAATTTCAACGTTATCTTCTTTCCACTCGTAATCACCTGGAATCATTATAAAACGTTCTCCATCTACAATAACTTTACCTTCTGGTTGACTGATTGTATCGTTCGGAAATCCATTACAGCCAGTTAAAATGAATACACCTAAAATGATGAAAACTATTTTTTTCATTTGCAACTCCCCATTCATTTCGTCCCTTTTCGTTCTATTTTAACACAAATATCCAAATTATTTATTTGTTGTTAAAAATGACGATTCTAAATAAAAAAAGATACATTTCTTATTATCGAAATGCATCAAATTGCTGATGTGGATATATAACTCTAAATCCCTTCTTTATATCGATAAGAGGTATAGGATAACTTTAAATAAATTAGTTTTTACGTTACATCTTTTTGTAAAGTAATCCAAGTAGGACTAGGAGCAAAAGGAAAATTGGTTAAGACCTCCATTGCATAATCATCAGTCGTATCGAATTCCCCTATTATAAATTGGATATTATGATTAAGTGCATAATTTACTTGATTGTGAATCAAATCTGAAATCAATTGTATATATTTGGTATCAATAGCACCACACCAACCCAATTCTAAAGAATCTATTTTATCTGATTCGTGTAGGAATGCATACGCAACTATACTATTCTCGTTCGTATCTAAGTAAATATAACTTCCATTATATACTGTATCGTCTGCGAAAATCATTTTCCTCCATTTTTCCTCATCAAAATTTGCCACTGGATTAGCTACATGTGTTTTAATATAGATCCTTCTCACAAGTTGAATAAGTTGATTCGTTAAAATAATGTTTGGTAAGACTTCTGTCAAAGTCAGGATTTGATAATTTCCTTGAATGTTTGGAAGATAATCCGCAACATCAGAAACTTTTAAAATTGGCGAATAGGTCCTTCTTATTTGTCTAAAACCATTATTTATATAAAACTTTACTAATTTATTCGAAGTTTCCCAAACTGAAGTTTGTAAAGGTAAATTCTTAATTTTTAAATTCTCTAATTTTGAAAGTAAATGTTTTTCAATATTTAATGAATTATAGATGGGATTAATTAAAATTCGAAAATAAGTGCAAAAAGGATGAAATTTACTCTTCCACGCACAAATAATGCCAACTAATTTATCTTCAAAAATAGCAGAGTATGCAGAAATTAATTGAGTAGATTTTATAATTTCCAGTAATACTTCGTCTTCAAAACATACTTGGACTAAACTTTTTAACTGTTTTTCTTCTTTTGCTTCATATTTTTTTATTATAATATCCATCTTTCCTTCTCCAAATTTTTTTACAATTTGCCCCTTAAAATAACCACATTCTAATTTTTTGTTATTACGCCCAATTAAGCAATATCAATTAAAGTTGAGAATATTTGCTTAGTTATTTTTTATAGATAATTGAGATAAAGTGTCATTACCGTTATAACCAGGTTCAGAAATGATAGGTACACCACTTATTGAAAGTGTATCTATATAAGATACACCGTTCTTAAATTCATCTCTAACTTTTCTGAAATTTCTTTTGCAGTTTTTTTTTTCCCGAACTAAACATCCATAGAATTGCAAGTATATTATCAATTTTAGACATATTTATTACACCCTTCTATTTTTTATCTATCACATTTCATTTAACTGGTAACGGTAAACTCTATAGATGTTGTTAAGCATAGGTGGCTGATTTAAAGAAAGTGACGCATTCCATCTAAAAGAAATGCGCCAGTTTTTGAAAAGAATTTTATACAGTTCTATAACTAAATTCCAATAATAATTAGGACGGCATACCGAGAATCGATTTTACTTCCAAGTATTCTTCAATACCGTAGCTGCCCCATTCACGGCCGACTCCGGATTGTTTATAACCTCCAAATGGAGCAGACAGTTCCATAGGTGCATTATTAATGGTAATATGGCCTGCTCGAATGGAAGATGCCACTTTCTCTACTTTTTCTTTGTCCTCTCCCACTACATAACCTGCTAATCCGTAAACCGTATCATTGGCGATCTCAATTGCTTCATCAATGTCTTCGTAAGTAATAATCGACATCACTGGCCCAAAAATTTCCTCTTGAGCAATCACCATGTCATTTTTTACATTCGTAAACACAGTCGGTTTTACGAAATATCCTTTTTCTAATCCTCCTGGTTTACCTGGACCTCCAGTGACAAGGGTCGCCCCTTCTTCTAATCCTTTTTTTATATATCCTTGGACACGATTAAACTGTTTCTCAGAAACAAGAGGTCCGAAAATATTATTCTTATCTTGAGGATCACCATAAGGTATAGTTGGCAAGATTTCCTTCACTGCCTCAACAAATTCATCATGTTTTAATTTTGGAACGAGGGTACGTGTAGCTGCAACACAAACTTGACCTGTATTAAAAACGACATTCGAAATGGCAATTTGCGCAGCTTCCTTCATATCATAGTCATCGAGAATAACAAGGGGAGATTTACCGCCAAGTTCTAAAGCCACTTTCTTAATAGTTTTTGCAGCATTTTCTGAAATCTTTTGACCAACTGCTCCGGAACCGGTAAAGGATACAAAATCAATATCTGGATGCGAACTAATGCCGTTACCAACAATTTCTCCCGTACCATTTACTAAATTAAAGACGCCTTTTGGTAAGCCAGCAGCTTGGAAAATTTCAGCTAAAATAATCGCTGCAAATGGTGTTAGTTCAGAAGGCTTTAACACTACGGTACAACCAGCAGCGAATGCACTAGCAAGCTTTGTAGATGTCTGATTTGTCGGGAAGTTCCAAGGTGTAATAAGTCCGCAAACACCGATTGGTTCTTTACGAACTAACGCACCCCCTCGCCTTTCAGTAAATTCGAAGCTTTCCAATTCTTTTGCTGCTTGACGAAAATGACCTAAGCCCATGTTGTAATGTGTATGTTCACTAATTGTAACGGGTGCCCCTAATTCTTGTGTAATCACTTCAACGATATCGTCTTTACGTTTCTCATATTCATCTGCAATTCGATTTAACAATTCCATTCGTTCTTCTTTCGATGTTTGAGAAAATGAAGGAAATGCTGCTTTGGCTGCTGCAACCGCTTTATTCAAATCTTCAATTGTTCCATCACTAATTCGACCAAAGACTTCTTCCGTAGCTGGATTTATTACATCAACTGTTTTTGAACCAGTAGATTCCACCCATTCCCCATTGATAAAATGCTTTAAATAGTTTCGAATGTTTCATACCCCTTTTCAAAAATATTTATTATTACTATTCCTTAGTAATTTTATGTATGAAACTTCCAAACATTAACACTATTCAAAATTTTATTAATGGGCCACAATTATTCTAGCTATTGAATAGGCAAAAATGACACTTGCCAAGTTCCATCTACATTTTTAACCATTTTTGAAGCCCTTCATCCCTTCACCTGTGTCATATTCAATATATCCTTCATAATCACTAGTTTGAAGAATGTTCCATTGTCAATATTACTAAACTGCTTTATAAGCTGTTCTTTTGAACCTCTATCAGATTCAGGAATATTTTGATCTTCCTCTTTTGATCATAGAATATATTCTTCCCTGTCTGTGTATAAGGCGTATTTAACATCATAATTTTTATCTACCACAGCTTGAACATATAACTTGGCAACACTTACAGAATCCAATCCACTTAGATGTTCAATATTTAAATCTTTTTGAAAATTAGTGTAGATCTCTCTTTCTTCAGTCGTCAACTCAAATAGGGTAAACTCATCATCTATGGGTATATCATTAATTGCTGCTTCTTTAACAGACAATTCATCTTCATTTTTTTGAACAAGTTTTTCTTCAGTACAAGCTGTTAAAAATAATGTTCCCATTAAGACTAATACTCCTATTTTTACATACCCCATGTTTGTACCCCTATATTAAAGAATAAAATTATTATCGTTTTAATTTTAACATAAATTTACACTTTTATAGTTTTATTCCATAATATAGATTGATACATATCGGTTAATAAGTTTATTAACGACAGTCAATTTAACGGTTTAAAATTCCGCATAAGAACCTCCAGGTAAGGATACTAAATAAAATTCGTTGTCTCCTCGTAACTGCCAACCTTCAAAATAATTACTATCGTGGAATAACTCAACATATATATTCCCTTCTGCCTCTAACACTAAATCAGATATATGTTCAAAATGAAAAATATTTACTATTCTTTTTCCTGTCAGTATTTTTTCTACTTCTTTATAGGAGTATTGATCAGGCGATTGTAAACAGTCCGAGTATCCAATTACAACTTCATTAGAAGTTAGTATCCTCCAAGGGCATTCAATAATTAAGCTCCCAGATTCAAATTCCATCCCAAAGGGCACATTCTTTTCTGTATTCACTTCCGTAATCTTTTGACCAATAAAATAGTGAAAATCAATCGTACTTAACTTTTTATACATCTTAAATCTCCCCAAAATATGAACTATTTGAATTCTTACTATAAATACTTTCCATCCTTAATTATTAAGTAGAATATTTGTGTTAAGAAGGAATTACCCAAACTTTATACCCATCCTTCATAGCTTTAGTGATTACTCTTAATTCTTGGAATTCAGCTAATCGAAAAGCTAAAGCATACGCTATTTTATAATCGGGTGTAATATAACCATCATATAATCTTGCACAAATTTCATTGGCTATTGAATCTGCCCATACATCGGCTTCGTGTAAACTATCAAATATTAAATTCTCACTATACCACTTAATAGTCATTTATACATCTCCTATTAAAATTTAATAACTATTCTTCTATTAGAAAACAAGTTCGAGTAAAATCCTTCTCATTTTTGTAGGTTCATATGTTGAATAGATAGAATAACCTATTAAAGTACCTAATATAACTGGAATTCCAGTGCTTACTTCTATATTTTCCATAAAGCTATAAACCATTAAATAAATACCAATACCAATACCAATACCAAATATAATGAAAAAATTCATAGACATAAAAACATTTCCTTTCATGAGGACTCTCCTATTAAATTTGTTGATATATAGTTTTGAACATTCATTTATGTGTTCATATTCTATTTCTACCTCTATAATAGAATCATATTGAATAGAAGGGACTGAACTATGCACAGATAGAGATCAATATTTTTTACTCGTCAAATATTATATGGAGGTAAGAGTATTGATTACTAAATTGTACACAAATAAGTTGCTTTTAAGAAAAGTTAGGACTTCCGATTCATCTAGTTTATTTAAAATTTGGTCTGATCCGGAAGTAACTAAATTTATGAACATCGACGGTTTTACAGAAAAAAGCCAAGCTATGGAAATGATCTATCATCTTGATAAACTAGCAAACAAGAAACAAGCTATTCGTTTTTCTATCATCGAATTAAATTCAAATGAAATCATTGGTTCTTGTGGTTATAATTCATTCGACTTTGAAAATGAAAAGACGGAAATTGGTTACGAAATAGCTAAAGAACATTGGGGTAAAGGCTACGCTCCAGAAGCAATCTCTGCCCTTGTTGAACATGCATTTCACATTCTTCATTTCAATAGAGTTGAAGCAAAGGTTGAGCCAGAAAACGTTAATTCAATTAAAGTGCTACAAAAGTTAAACTTTACAATGGAAGGTACACTTAGACAAGCAGAGAAGTCAAAAGATCAATTGATCGATTTAACCATCTTTTCTAAACTAAAATCAGATTAATTTAGATGCCGATATTTCAACTTTCAATGAAATATCGGTATTCTTTCTTATAAGTTATGTCATCTCACATTATTAATCAATCTTAAGTCCTTTAATAAATATTTCGAGATTCACTTCTAAAGATTCCTCGAAGTCTAGTGGCAGATTAAACCCACCTTTTCGTTTTAAATCTACTAATCCATGGAGTAAACTTCTTAATCCCCTAACAGCATGAATTTGTTCTTTTTCATCCAATGGAAAAACAGCGATAGGTTTCTTTATTAAATTTACTATAGCTTCTTCAGCCATTTGGATGTTTTTACATGTTGGATCTGGTGATGATATTAGCGCTTCATATAATCCGGGATGCTGATACGCAAACTCTATATATGCTTTTCCAATTGCGCGTATCGCTTCAGGTCCATTCTTTTGATTTAAAGTAGCATTTTTTAAATATTGATAAAAAAGGTTTAATGACTTCATAGCTAGAGCTAGTTTTATTTCGTTTAAACCTTTGAAATGATTATAAAGGGATGGTGATTTAATGGACAACTCCCTTGCCAATGTTGCCATCGTGACTGCCTCCATCCCTTCTTTTTCAGCGATTTCTACAGCTTTATTTATGATTACTTCTTGATTTATTCCAGAACGTGGTGACATCGTTTTTCCCTACTTTATTGATTTTTTTGCCTTTTCAATTGCCTGTTTCATTTTCTCTTCAGCGTCAAAGATTAAATTTCCATGCCCTACCGCAAGTACAGATGGATTATATGTTAATAATTTTTCAGCAGATTCAATTGCGATTTTTTTGTTCCATGTCCCAAAGCTCGGGAATGGAAAACTCCAACGAATATCTCCTGCTACAGCAATTCCTCCCCTTGATTGGAATGCATCTCCTACAATTAACGTATTATCTCGAATATCTAAAAACGACATCATTCCCGGAGTATGACCGGGTGAGTGAATAGCTTTGATGGAACCTATTTGATCTCCATCTTCTATTAATTGATCTGGTACTGTTTTAATATTCTTTGGAATACTTCCTTTAATGGGCATTTCCCCTTCCCCATTTTCTAACGACAGATCTCCGTTTAAAATCTTTAACTCCCTTTTCGGGATGAAAACTTCCACATCCGGAAGTTCCTCTTTCAACCCATCAAGGGCTCCAATATGATCACTATGAACATGGGTTAAAACAATTTTACGTATCGACTTTCCTAAATGAGAAGCGGTTTTCAATATATCTTTCTTACTAAAAGGTAGGCCTGCATCAATTAAAGTAAAATACTCTTCCTCTTCTACAAAATAACAGTTAACTGGGAAAAAACTAGGGAAAAACGTAAGTTGATAAATATGATTCGCTTTCGTTAATTTCATCATTAACCTCCAAAAACTAATGGTATTAGTTTTATTATAACTAATACCATTAGTTTTAGAAAGTGTTTTTTCAGAAATATTTAAAAAATCCATTGTAAGTACAACAATGGATTTAACAGATTATTACATAAACTATAAGCTTTTAATTCCCTCTTCGATTTGAGTTTGACCACTGGTTAAATCAAATGCTTTACCAATTGTATTATCATGTTCTAATGCTGCAACGATTGTAGTTGCTACATCTTCACGAGGAATTGAAGCCATCTCAAGATCATTACCCAATTGTATTTTACCAGTTCCCTGCTCATTAACTAATCCCCCAGGGCGAATGATTGTATAATCGAGTCCGCTATTCTCTAACCAGAGATCTGCATAATATTTTGCCGCACTGTAATAAGGTGTACGATCCATCCATCCAGGATGATTGTTTTCGTGCCATTTATGGATACCGATTGCACTAACAATGATAAAACGTTTTACGCCTGCACGTTTCGCAGCCTTCATGGATTTGATTGCTCCGTCCAAGTCAATCATCATTGTTTTATCGGCACCTGTATGTCCTCCTGATCCCGCAGTAAATACAATTGCATCTGTTTCCTTTGCTGCTTCAACAATATGATCAATACTTCCTTCTAAATCTACTAAAACTGTTTGAACACCTTCTTTTTCAAATTTTAGTTGCTGGTCCTTTTTACGTACCATTGCAATTGGATTATGTTTTTCTGATATTTTTAGCTTACTGATTACATGTTGCCCAATTTGACCATTTGCGCCTATGACTAATACATTCATGTGTTGTCTCTCCCTTTCTTAATGAACGAGCTTCATTTGTTTTCATGATATAGACATAAGAGATAAAAAACTAATAATAAGGGTTAGTACTTATACTTTATTTATTCATACATCTAAATAAAAAAAGCTACCCCATTAGGAAAATCCGCCTAATGAAATAGCTATTTTTACAACGGGAAATAAAGTTAATACTCTTTTTGTTTCCCTTCTTTAATAGAAGCGTTTGGAGTAAGATCATCATCTTCCACTTTTTGAAAACCTTTATCTAATCTTCCCGCATTTTCAATATCTCCAGAAGCTTTATAGCCACCGACTTCTGCATTGGAAGTTGTTCCAAACAGATCCATTCCACCTAATTCTACGTTCATCCTTTGTTTGTTTTGTTCTTGTTTCTTATTCACTATTTATCACCTCTAAATTGTAATATGCCCAATGAATTGAAAAATATAGTTTTTTCATCTTCCTTGATTATTAGAAGTGTAAAAACAATCATAGTAAGTAACAATAAACATTAATTAAAAGCTTTAAAATTCATCATTTTTTAGTCAGATAACATCTCGTTCTTTTCGTATAATTGGTATCAATGCAAGAACATTCTGAATGATAAACGTTCTTTTACTTTGCTTAAGAAAACAGTACGATTCAAATGTATCATTCGATACTTTGAGAACTTTAATACGGCGTTTTGTAATTTCCCCTGCTTTGGAAATGTACATCATCTCAACTAGTTGATTACGTTTCATTGCCTTCAGTAACTGTTCTTTCATTGATACAACTCCTTTTTCATGAAGCTCGTTCTTGTTTAATTTAAATGATAGAACAAATGTTCCCTATTTTCAATAGTAATTATTGCTAAAAAAGTGTTGGTTTGGTTACAGAACAAATTCGTATAAAATAATAATGATACCTGTTTGTAAGTAAGTCTTTAATATCTACACATCTCTTTTTGTAAACAATCAAACAATCTTCAAGGAAAAAGAAAAAACTTCGAGAAGTCTCCCTCTCAAAGTTTTTCCTTTAAATATCCTTTGGCATAATTTGCTTCATGTTGTTTAAGATCATTTCATCCGTCATTTCCCCAGTAATAATTTTTTCAATCTCTCCTTCAGGGTTTATTAAAAAAGGGGTGGTAACGGATTGATATTATACGTTGACATCACACTTTTCGATTTATCAATAAGTACTGGGAATGTTAACCCTTTATTTTCTACATACTTTTGGACTGTGAAATCAGTTTCAGCAATATTAATAGCTAATACTTGAATACCATCGTTTTGATATGTTTTATAATAATGATCAATGACTGGAAATTCTCTTTCACACGGTTTACACCATGTCCCCCAAAAGTTGAGAAAAACACCTTGCCCTTTATAATCTGATAGTCGATGGGTATGACCATTCATATCCACTAATTCAAAATCAGGAGCCATATCCCCTTCTTGCAATACTTCAACTTTTTCTTTTGTAAAAGTTGAGTAGATTGTAAATACAATGGCGCCAAACAAAATGACAAGAATAACAGCTCGTAAATAACGACGTTTTTTCTTTTTATCCATGTTCATAATTTCCTTTCAGTATACGTTATTTTCTTTTCCAAAGGACAATCATTGAAATCGTAATGATTGTAAATGCAATCAGTGCTAAAAACGGTATGGTAACGAATCCAAACCAATTAATATATTGGCCAGAACATGGAACACCGCTTGTACATGTATGAAATTCTTGCATGGCTGGAATTTTTTGTATCGTATAATGATAACTTGACATTGCCATTCCGATAATTGATAAAGGTAAAATATATTTGTAAATTTCCTTATCGCTCTTATAGAACGCAATTCCTAATAGAATAACAAGGGGATACATTAAGATCCGTTGATACCAACAGAGGGTACATGGTATAAAACCCATTTGTTCACTAAAAAATAAACTTCCCCCCATCGCAATAATAGAGGTAATCCATGCAAATAATATTGACTTATTGATCATTTTTAGCCGCTTCCTCTACCATTTCTCTAAAATCGTCTAAAGTTTGTCCTGTGAATTTTTCTCCCCCGATATAGATAGTCGGTGTGGAGTTAATACCTAAGCCTTTTGCAATTCCCATGTCATGATCTAGTGCCTTTGTTCCCCCATCATTTTTGAACGCTTCTATTACTTTCTCCGTTTCTTCTAGTGAAGCAACTTCTAATAATATAGCTTTTAAAAACTCTTCGGTTAATACATTCTCTTTTCCTGACGCATTTGTTTGGTTTGCAAATAATAAATCATGGAATTCCCAAAATGTTTCATTACCAAGTTCTTTATATACTGTTTCAGCAAATTGGGCAGAAATCGTTGAATCAAAAGCAATAAATGAATAGTTCATAAAGTAAAATTTGGCTTTTCCCGTTTCAACAAATTCCTCTTTTATAAACGGAACAAATGAACTGTTAAATTCTCCACAGTGGGGACATTTATAATCTCCAAATTCAACAATTTCGACTGGTGCAGATTCTTCTCCTAAATAAGGCTGCCCTTCGTAATCAATTTTAGCCGATTCGGTTTGAACATTTGTTAACACGATAATACCAATTAAACAAACAGCAATGATGCCGATAATCCAAAATATTTTTTTAGACATTTGAAACACTCCTAATTCAAACTACATAACGTAGTGTAATGGGGTAAAAAATTTACGCTAAAGCGTAAATAAAAAATATGCAAATTAATAGGAAGATAAAGAGTGAAATATAGGACTCTTTCTTAGGAATCTTCCATTCTATATTTTTTAATGGATTCAAAATATACTCAATTCGATAATTTACAGATGTATCTGCAAAGGATACGTATGCAAAAGGCATTTTATGTTGCTTACCTACTTTAATCATTTTCAACAATGCACTACTTAAATAAACCGGTGTATTTTGCCTTTTAATGGCGTAATCATCTGCTAATATTTCTTGAATAATTCGGTATTGTTGGGTAAACCATTGTAAAATCGGAATATACCACATTGTAGAAGCACATAAAGAGATTAAAAATACTTTTAGTGGGTCACGATTTCTATAATGATAAAATTCATGGGATATAACCGAGCGTAATTCTTCTTCCGTTAACAAATTAATTACCCCTGTTGAAATCACAATTTTAGGTTTAATAAACCCCATTGTAATAGCAAGTGGAACTGGGTGCGATATAACAACAATATCGTCCCTTTCCTTTTGATACATTAAATTAAAGTCATTTGTGAGGGTAATATCTTGATATTGTTTAAATTTCCGCTTCAAATTCCAACTATTGATCAGTTGGGAGCCGATTTTCCACATTAAATAAAGTACCGTATAAAAAACGAGTAAATCTAATGCATATCGAAGTGACGAAAGACCAATGGCTTTTAAAAGGCTATGACAAGCAACGACTAAATTGTACTTTGAATTCCAAATACCCATTATCGAAAGGATGTATAATCCCATTTGAACAAAAATAATACTTGATATGGCTAATGGAACTATATATGTAATGGTTGCGCGACGTTTTGACATAGTTATTTTTCCTTTTTTAATTCTTTAATTTTTTGTTCAAGTTTTGATACAAGGTCTTCATCAACATCTTCAAGCGCATCTAACATATGACTGACAACAACAGTCCCGAATTCATCCATTAATTCATGAGTCATTTCCTTCGATTGTTCATTCAAAAAAGATTCTCTCGTTTGAACAGGGGCATAAACAGAAGAACGACCTACCGTTTTTTTTCGAAGAATCCCCTTTTCAACTAGACGATTCATGACGGTCATTACCGTATTAAAATTAGTAGACTTCTCTTTTTCCAACTCAAATTGAACATCTTTAATGGTCATTTCTTTTTCTACATTCCATAATATGTCCATAATTTTTGCTTCAAGCGGTCCAAAAAAGCGGTTTAAGCCACTTTCCTTCATTTTAAATTTTCGAATCAACACGATTTACCACCTCACATTACACATTGTAGTGTTATATTGTTTTTGAGTCAAGAAGTTGTGTTCGTAATTAAATTCAATTGATAATCTATAAAAAAAAAAAGATAACGATAGTATTCACTACCGTTATCTTACGAACTTTATTTAAAAAATTTACTTTAAAAAGGAATGATACCTAATACAAGACAAACGATCACCATAACAATTGTCGATCCGAAAGCCCATTTTAAGAAGATGCGTTGGAATTTCCCGAAATCTTCTCCAACCATCCCTACTAATAAATAAGTAGACGGAACTAATGGACTTAATAAATGTACTGGTAAACCTAATAGTGAAGCTCTACCAATTAATGCCGGATCAATGCCATATACAGCTCCTGCTTTAGCAAGTAGCGGTAGGACACCGTAGTAAAAAGCATCGTTTGACATAAAGAAAGTAAAAGGAGCACTAAGGATAGCTGTGATGATAGCAAAATGGGACCCCATAGATTCTGGTATGTATTGGATAACCGAATTAGCCATGGCGTCCACCATTGTTGTACCTGAAAGAATACCTGTAAAAATACCTGCTGCAAAAACCATCGATACGACAGACAATGCATTATCCGCATAATTTGCTATACGTTCTTTTTGATCCTTCATTTTTGGATAGTTAACTGTTATTGCAATTGCAAATCCAAGCATGAACAATGCAACTGGTGGTAACAACTCCATAATTAGTGCAACTAATAAAGCAATCGTTAATGCATAATTAAAAATTATCAATTTTGGACGTTTTAAATTGTTCTCATCTACAGTAGCCGTTAGTTGAGCGATTGTTTGGTAATCAAATTCAATCACTCCAATTCTCTTTCTTTCCTTTCGACCTAAAATAAACGCCATAAACAGTACAAAAAGAGCCCCGCCGACCATTGCAGGAATAACTGGTGTAAATACTTCAGACATTTCTAAATTTAAAGCGGACATAACACGTGCTGTTGGTCCACCCCAAGGTAATAAATTCATAACCCCAGAAGCAGAAACTGCAATACCCGCTAATAGTATCGGTCTCATTCCAATTCTCTTATATAATGGAAGCATTGCTGAAATAGTAATCATATATGTAGTAGTGCCATCGCCATCTAATGAAATAAGTAAGGCTAATATCGCTGTACCGATGGCAATTTTAACAGGATCACCTTTTACAATTTTAAGAATCGTATTAATGATCGGGTCAAAAACCCCGGCATCAATTAATGTACCAAAATAAAGAATGGCAAATAAAATCATGATCCCTGTTGGTGCTACACTTTTAATTCCGTCTAACATCATCGGTCCCATTTCACTACCGAACCCACCAATTAACGCAAAGACGATTGGGATCATAATCAATGCAATCATTGCTGAAAGTCGTCCGGTCATAATTAGAACCATAAATACAATAATCATTAAAAATCCTAATATAGCTAGCATATTTTTTCTTCTCCCCCTTATGAAGTAAAATAACAATCTACTATTTTCCCTTTAAATAAATTGTAGAGGAGAAAAGTTAGTTTGTAAGCGATTGCAAAATAATGTTTTTTAAGAACATTACGAAACTTTTGTTCATTGTGTTCACGGAATAACGGAATATTATGTCCGAACATGAAAATACAGAAACTTTATTACAATATAAAAAGTGGGCACCATTAAAAGTGCCCACTAATATGTAAAAGGGAATATTATTCTAATATATTACCGCTTTCATTTTTAGTAGATATCGTAATATTAGGTTGCTGTTCACTTAATACATCAATAAAATAATCCGTTGTAATATATAAATGATGTTCCACACAGCAATCTTCTTGTAATGGGAAGGATGGATCTATGCTTCGATACCAAGATAAAAAGCTAGAATTTTCTATTTTAAAAAAAGTAGAGTCATATGTTAATTTAGGTAGACCTAGCGATTCCCTTTTTAAACGAAATTGATCAATTAATATTTCAACATCATGCCTTATAAACTCTTCGAGAATACGAAAATGACGAATAGCGTAATAATTGGATTGACTTTGTTTGTAAGTAAATACATACTCCATTGAACTGTTAAACGTATTAAATTTCAGTACAAAATCACCTTCAAAATGCATAGATACTAGATTCATTGGTGCATGAAATCGATCAAAGGGATTCACTTGAAATGGTTCCCAAATAAGTAAATCTCCATTTTCTAACATTTTCATCCTCCCTTTCACCATTGAAGAAAATACAATATCTTTAAATTTTACAATATCTTCGTTCAGGTCTTCCAACTACACCATAGACGACTTCTGCTTTACATTCCTTTACAGTGATTAAATATTCTAAATAACGTCTTGCAGTAATTCGAGAAGCGCCAATTTGTTCGCTTACTTGCTCAGCCGATAAACTCGTTTTACTATTCTCCAGAACATTTCTCACTTTTACGAGTGTAATTTCATCAATCCCTTTCGGTAATGCAGTTTCCTTTGTCGTAGTAGAGGGAGCAGATTTTTTTAATATGAGATCAACAAAATCTTGATCTATTTCCTGTTTTGATTGCAAAAGCTGATGTTTATTCAAATACTCTTCAATTGTTTCATTAAACCGTTCCATCTTAACCGGTTTAATTAAAAAATATTCTACTCCGTAATGCAGTGCCTTTGTAAATAGCTCTTTATCGGTTGCTGCTGTAATCATAATAATATCTAAATTCGAAAATTGTTTACGAATGTTAGGTAGCAAATCCGTTCCCAGTTGGTCGGGCATATATACATCAAGTAAAAGTAAATCTGGCTTCTCTTTTTTTAATATTTCAATTGTCTCTTTTCCATTAAGTGCTTTCCCTACAACTTCAATTCCTTCAAAATTTCCTAAAAACTTTTCATGAATAGCTGCTACACGAAAGTCATCTTCTGCGATAACTGCTTTTAATTTCACTGTTTTTCCCCTCCTTGCAGCTGTTTCGGAAGATACACTGTAAATACCGTGTTCTCTTTGCCATTTTGGACTTCAATAATACCGCCTAGTTCTTTTACCGATTTGTCAGCGTTTGACAATCCATATCCCCTTAGGTCTTCCCCTTCTTTTGAACTAAAGCCCCTTTCGAAAAGGGATGGCATATCTTCATCTGCTATTCCTTTTCCATTGTCACTTATTTCAAAAATAATATCCTCACCAATATCTGTCGCGAAAAATTTAATAACTGGTTTTTCTACATCAGAAACAGCTTCAAATGCATTATCTATTATATTTCCAAGTATAAGGGTCAACTGAGAAAGTCTAATATGATCAGGAAGTTTGTCGATATAAGTTTCTGGAGCTATTTCAAATAGTATTTTTTTCTCCGATGCCTTCCCTATTTTCCCTAATAAAATGACTTGAACTTTCGTATCCCTAATTTGTTCAAACACGATTTGGTTCTGAAACTCTAACTCCGTTGTTTCCCCTTGAATCATTTCGATTGCTTCATCATACTCACCTAATTGTAAAAGCCCTGATAGCACATATAATTTATTCGTAAATTCATGGGTTTGCGCCCTTAACTCTTCCGAGTAGGTTTTCATTTCAGAAAGTGTATTTATCATTTGCTCGATTTCTGTTTTTTCACGAAATACAGCAACGACACCATTCACACTTTTTTCATCTTTTATCGGTGTACAACTGACGATTATCGTTTTATTTTTCCATGTTAACTCTTTATCGAATTGGGGCTCTCCTGAATTTAACACATCATATAAATAATTTGATGGAAATAAACCATCGACTTTTAAGTGACGGACAGAACCTTTTATACCAAGTAAACTTTTAGCTCGCTGATTCATGGAAGTAATGATTCCATTTTTGTCAATTGACAAAATTCCTTCTTGTACGGAATGTAATACAGCGTTTTTCACTTTATATAAATTAACAATTTCGTAAGGCTCTAATCCTAAAGTATCTTTTCGAATACTTTTCGCAAGTAAAAAACTTCCTATAATAGATGCAATTAGAGCGGATAACGAAATGACCAATTCTTTTGATATATTTTTAAATATTTGTTTTTCTATATCTTCTACTAAAAATCCAACTGATACGACTCCGATGATGTCACCATTTTGATTAAAAATAGGCGATTTACCTCGCATTGAAAGACCAAGGGAACCACGAGCTTCCGAAATATAATATTCACCCTTTTCAATTGCCCGTTTACTGTCCCCACCTACCATTTTCTTCCCAATTTCTGATTCTTGTGGGTGGGAGTAACGAATCCCTTCCTTATTACCGACTACAATAAACTCTGCTCCAGTTTTTTGACGAATTTTTTCTACTACGGGTTGAATCATTTCCGATGGATTTTCACTTTCAAACGCCTCGATAATTGTTGGCATCATTGAAACGGATTTGGATAGTTCTAATGCTAAGCGACCTCGATCTTCTGCTATTTGTTTACCGTGCATATAGGTAAAATAAGAAGTTAATAGGAGAATAATTAAAAAACTTAATGATAATGTTAATCCTAAAATCTTTGTTTGGATTGATACTCTCCTCATATAACGCATCCTCTTTTAATCATTTATTGTTAATTCTATAAGAATATAAATATTCTATCAATTGATTGCTATTTATAATCTATAAACAATTGGTACATATAAAGAGAGAGATTCAAAAAGATTTCTCCTTCATTAAATTATAGTGAAAAATAAAAAAGCTTGAACAAACAAGCTTTTCATCGTGGGAAGGCATCATTTTTTGATACTCGAATAATGTCTTTTGGAAGGAATTTTTTAAAATATTTTGCAACCATTTCGTGTATGTCTTTTCGATACCACTTGGATAGACCATACTCTTCAAATAGTTGTGGCATCCCTAATCTTTCTGAACGTTTTCCCATCGCCCCATCCCCAATATTTAATGTGTCAATCCAAATAGTATCCGGTCTTATTTCTAGAACCTTTGGGAAGTCAAGTGTAAATGGTAATACAGGTGAAATGGAAGCTTGTGTGGATATACCCTCTTTACGCAGTTCTTCTAAAGCACGTAAACGTAAATTTATACTAGGAGAAAATGGCGCAAATAATTTCCGAATGTCATCTCGGTCTGTTTCAATTGTCATAGATACGACAACTTTACATTTTTCTTTTAATTTTAGTAACAAGTCCATATCCCTTGTAACTAAAGGGCTACGAGTTTGAATTTGAAGAAAATCGGGTGGAAATTCAATCATTGCTTCTAAAATGCTTCTTGTTATGTGTGCCTTGCGTTCTATCGGCTGATACGGATCTGTTGCTGATGACATAAAAATATTCAAAGGATCTTGTTTCTTCCGAATTTTGATGACTTCCTTACGATAATTTTCCGCTGCATTTAATTTAATATTTAACCATTCACCCCATGGAATTTCGTTGAATTTTTGAATGGGCATTTCCCTTACATAACAGTATTTACATGAAAAGGCGCAACCACTGTACGGATTAAGAGAATGGGTAAATCCAACATCTAGATAACCTTTTGCTTCCGTCAATATTTTCTTTGATAAAATCTCTTTTATTTCAATCCCCATCTATAGACTCCTTTCTCGAAGGATATTATTTTTAGAGAAAAGATTTTAATTTGATTATATAACCCAATAGTGTGTAGCTTTCTAATAAAAATACAATCATATGAAAAAAACTACAAATTTATTGTTTTCCTAATTAAATAAATTCCACATAAAAACTGATCCCTTTCATACAGAAATCAGTTTATTCCTATTATCTCCATTATGGATTCGATGATTGTAATTTTTGTTGGGCAGATTTTTTCATCGACCAAAAATAAGTCAGAATGAAACAACTGAATAATACAAAGGCTCCAAATAAATAGGGTGAATCGATTTTCCAATCATATAACATTCCCGCGCATATCGGACCGACCATGTTCCCTAAACTCATATATGCATTATTCATTCCAGCAGCAAATCCTTGTTCATCCCCCGCCATTTTACTAATTGCTGTATTAACTGCCGGACGAATGAAAGTAGCAGCAATCATGTTTAAAGAGGCAACAGTTAATATTATGAAAAATCCATTTACATAAATTAATAGTACAAGGGTAATCGAGGCTACCACTAAATGAAATAAAATAATTTTCATTTCGCCAAAGCGAAGGAATAATTTATCCATCCAAAACAATTGAAGTATTACACCTGCAAATCCACCAACAGTAAAAATGACTGAAATTAAAAAAGGTGTATATTGAAATTTATCATCTAAATATAGTGACATAGTAGCTTGATAATTGGCAATCCCAAAACTGAATGTAAATACAACGATTAAAAAAACAAAATATGGAACTTTAAAAGAAGAGATTAGTTGATGAAAAGTATTTTGCTTCGGTCTACCTGCTGGCACATTCAATTTTTGTTCAACATTCGGTAAAACAAAATAAGAAACAACTGCCGCAACTAATGCGATTGAACCAGCAAAATAAAATGGGAATTCTAAAGTAATTCCTGATAAACCGCCCCCTATGCTAGGCCCTACTGTAAACCCTAAACTAATTGCTGCGCCGATTAAACTCATACCTTTTCCCCGTTCTCCCAACGGCGTAACATCACCAACATAGGCCAATATTGTTGGCATCACAAACGCAGCGCCAATGCCTGAAATTAATCGTGAAACAAAAAGTAACCATAAAGAATTTGCAAGTCCAAACAATATGAGGGCACTACCGAAAAATATCAAACCTATAATAATAAAATTTTTCCGACCATATTTATCTGATAGTTCACCTATGAAAGGAGATAAAACAAACTGTGCGAAAGAAAAGGTGGCAATTAATAAACCATATATCCTTCCCCCTGCATCAAACATTTCTAAATATGCCGGCATTACAGGGACAATGATTCCTAATCCGCCCATCGTAATAAACATACAAAACATTAATAAATATAAAGTAAACTTATAGTGACCAGGCATGGTACACATCCTTTTTGTTCAATGAGAAGAAGTTGTAAATATCCCTAAACAACGAGATGTTTACAACTTCCTTATCATGAAACACTCTTTTAGTTAAACCTTTGTTTAATTACAAATGAAGACCTTCTTTTAAATAAAAAGTTTTGCTATCTTATATTTAATATTCTTACTATCGAAAAAGTATGATACCCTTCTTAAAAATACGATTCACTTTTTATTTTCGTTATTCTTACCCTAATACTGGCGAAGGATAATCAAATAAATGCTTACCATAAGCATCTATCGCATCTTCGTATAAAGATGTGACATGGGTTCCAATTGCCAATAGATCACGGGTAATTATTTCCACAATCCCGACGTACCATATAAAATAGGTATAAGTAGGCAATTTTCAATTTAACAAACTTTATCGATCATTTACATCAATCAAAACGAGCAGCTTTGTTACCCCGTTCGCAAAATATTATTCAATTTGAGGAACTTGGTTTACTTGGTAATTTTCTATCCAATTCGAATATAGAAAGCATTCGACAGACTGCACAAAATGAATTAGGGAAATTAATATGCGAAGATAATAAAAATAAAGATTTACTTTATTCCCTTTATATTTATTTAGTGAATGGAAGACATCTTGAAAAAACGATGAAAGACTTATCCTTATCAATGGGTGGAATCCAATATCGAATTAGAAAAATAGAAGAATTAACAGGTAAAAATTTAAAAGACTTTCATACAGCTTCCTATCTATTGTTATTAATAGAATCCCTATTAACATTAGGTGAGTTGACATGGGATCATTAATTTAAAATGATATAATCTAAAGAAAGAATAGTACTAGATTTCTTTTGGAAAGGAAAAAGCCGGGATATATAATCCCGGCTTTTATATTAAAAGACATGAGTTAATATAAAACTGAACTCATATCAAACATTATTATTGCTAAACAAGGGAGCATTTTTTTCATGGCTGACCATTAATTAACTATGCTCTACTTTCACTCGTTTAATAAAGAAAGAAATAACTAAACCAATTACAGCCACAATAATAGCAAAAGTAAATGATCTGTGTAAACCTTCTGTAAATGCTAATAAAGGATTTAGTGGATTCGTTGCATCTACAGGATTACTTAAATAATCATTAGTTCCTGACGATAATAATGAAATTGCAATTGCTGTACCGATTGCTCCAGCTACTTGTTGCAAAGTATTCATAACAGCTGTTCCATGTGGATATAACTCTGGTGGCAATTGATTTAATCCATTCGTTTGCGCTGGCATCATAATCATTGATACACCAATCATTAAAACAATCAGTAAACCTATAATGAAACCTTTGGAAGTATCTAGGTCAATTGTAGAAAAACCAAATAATGTTGCCATTACTAATACGAAACCGGGAATTACTAGCCACTTAGGTCCAAATCGATCAAAAAGTCCACCCATTAATGGGGATAGCAATCCATTCATTAATCCACCTGGCAGTAAAAGTAATCCTGCTGTAAATGTGCTAAGTGCAAGTACAGTCTGTAAATACAGTGGTAATAGGATCATAGAAGAAAGCATCACCATCATAACGATAACTATAAGAATTAAACCAATTACAAACATAGGATATTTAAATACACTTAAATTCATAATTGGCTGCTTCATTGTTAACTGACGAATAGCAAATAATAATAAACCTAGGACACCTGATACTAAGGCAATGATTACTTCTAAACTGCCCCAACCTCCACCTTCTCCTGCACTACTAAATCCATAAACAATTCCTCCAAAAGCAATTGTGGATAATAGGATAGATAAAATATCAATTTTTGGTTTAGTTGGTGTTGTAACATTTTGCATAAAGAAACTTCCAAATACAATTGCTACAATTAATAACGGTAATGAAATCCAGAAAATCCAATGCCAAGTTAACCATTTTAAAATTAAGCCTGAAATTGTTGGCCCCACAGCTGGTGCAAAGCTAATCACCAATCCCATTAAACCCATAATTTTACCACGATTTTGCGGTGGAATTAGGACAAGGATGGTATTAAACATAAGAGGTAATAATAGTGCTGTCCCTACTGCCTGAATGACACGAGCGATCATTAAAACCGTAAAGCTTGGTGCAAGAGCAGCAATAAAAGTACCAATAATCGAAAAAATAAGAGAAGTGATAAATAATTGTCTAGTCGAAAACCATTGTAAAATTAGACCTGAAACGGGAACTAATATCCCCAACGTTAATAAATAACCAGTTGTTAACCACTGGACAGTAGTTTCATTAATTCCAAAATCAGTAATAAGACTATTTAATGCCATATTCAATGCCGTTTCACTGAAAAGTCCAATAAAGCCCGCGATTAGGAACGAAACGATAATAGGTACTGTTCTAATATTATTTTTTGCAATGGTCGAACCATTGTTTGCGGACATGTCTATGTTCATCATTTTTACCCCCTTTAATTGTTATGAAAATCATGTTCTTAAAAGTAATGCTATTGGTGTAGGGTTAAAGCCTATATATTTTCTTTTTTACTTGTATCATATGTAAAACACCTTTCAAATCCTTTATTTCTTATGTGTTTCATAAAGTTCCGCCATCTTTACTAAATAGCTAATACATCCCATAATAACTAAAGTGTAGATGTTTTCTGTCAAATAAAGCATAATTGTAGTGCTTTTCTTCCATACTCCGAGTTGATTATACTTGTATGGAATAAAAAAGTATACAAAAAATAACAAGTTTTACAAGTACTTCATAAAAAAATAAATTGTCGTAATTTAACTCAACCATAAATATTATTTTTACCATAACAAAGAAAATAATTAGTTCATCGGTTTTTATAATCAAAAAAATCTCCTGATTTTCAACTCTTGCCCACGCACTCTGTTACACCTCAATAGCCCTTATATAATTTAACACAATGATCCTCACATATTAAAATTTAATGCTCCTGTCATTCTGAAATAAATTGAAAAAGGCGCTTCTTATAAAAGAAGGTACTGCACCCCAAAAGTTAGAGTAAAAAAACTAACTTTTGGGATGATTTTTTATGACTAAATATAATGAAGAATTTAAATTGATGGTGGTTCAAGAATATTTAAGTGGCTCACTAGGATATAGAGCGATAGCGAAAAAATATGGTGTCGGTGCTACACCGTTAAGGAAATGGGTACGTGCTTATCAAGAGTTTGGATGTAGTGGGCTATCCGTTAAGAAAACGAAGCAGTTTTATTCTGTTCAATTTAAATTAGATGTATTAAGCTATATGAAACGAACAGGTGCTTCTCATCAAGATACTGCAATTCACTTTAAATTGAATGATCCCACTTTAGTTGCTAGTTGGTATCATCGGTTTTTAAAAGAAGGGATAGAGGGCCTGCAAAGAAAACCAAAGGGGCGCCCATCCATGTCTAAGAAACAAAAATCAACAGTGAATAGCCAAGAAAAAACAATGTCACGTGAGGAGCAACTAGAACGCGAAAATGAACTGCTTCGTTTAGAGGTAGCTTATTTAAAAAAGTTGAAGGCTTTTCGAGAGAATCCAGATGCCTTCCTCGAAAAGCACAAGCCGCCATCGCCTTCGAACTTAAACAAGAAGGATTTCGATTAAAAGATATTTTAAAACAAGTGGATATTCCAGAAGCAACGTATCATTATCATATCAAACTGATGAGGCAAGAAGATCCAGATTTAGAGTGGAAAGCCTTGATTTTAGAGACTTTCGAACAACATAAAGGGCGATATGGCTACCGCCGAATTCATGGGGAATTAAGAGCGCAAGGACACATAATTAATCATAAAAAGGTACAACGAATTATGAAAAACCTAGGATTGAAATGTGTAAAATTCATACGTAAATCACGCTATAAATCCTACAAAGGAACAGTTGGAAAAGTCGCTAAAAACCTTTTGAATCGTAGATTCAGAACGCCATATGCCCTTCAAAAATTGGTGACTGATGTAACTGAATTTAAATGTACGGATGATGAAAAATTATATTTAAGTCCAATCATGGACTTATATAATGGTGAAATTATTGGGTTTAGTATATCAAAACGGCCAAGCCTAGATTTTGTTTTAGACTCACTTAAACAAGTACTTCCAATCATTCAAAAGTGTGCTGAATATCGGACAACTATTCACTCAGATCAAGGATGGCACTATCAACATAATACATGGGTGAGAACATTAAGGCAGAACAGGATTTTTCAAAGCATGTCTCGTAAAGCAACATGCGCAGACAACGCGGCCATGGAGAACTTCTTTAGCTTATTAAAACAGGAAATGTATTATGGAGAACAATTAATCTCTTACGAAACATTACAAAAGAAAATAAAAGAATATATCAATTATTATAATAATGTTCGTATAAAACAAAAATTGGCCGGCATGAGTCCAGTAAATTACCGAAAACATGCCAGCCAATTAGCTGCATAATAATAACTCTAACTTTAAGGGGTCACTACCGAATAGCGCCCGATTAATAACTTTAAAGAATTTTTCACTCTTATATTTCCTCTATTTCCAGTTTTTAAGCATCTTTCGAATATATATAATTTGACCGATGTGATAGGCATTATGAGTTGAAACATTCCCAAGCACTTGCCACCACTTTACAACTTCTGGGAAACCTTTCACATCAGATTCAATCTTTTCATCAGTTAATAACTTTTCCCACCGTATAAGTACTTCTAATAGTTGTTTTTTTAAATCGTTAAAAATAAAATTTTCAGGAATTATAAAACTATTATCATTATTTCCTATTGAAGGAACAGCATCAACATGCGATGCTTCGTACCTTGTTTGCCATGTTTGATTCCAATAAAGTAAATGTTGCACGATTTCAGCAATACTATTACTATCTTCGTTTGGCTTCCAAAAGGCTTGCTCCTCAGACAAATTTTCTACAGCAACTGAAAAAGGTTCATACCAACTGGGGTCATTTGCATTTGCTAATAATTGATCCGTTAAAATATCTTTTGCATGAACTATATCCAACACTCCCTTACTTTTAAATTAGTATCATACATATCTATACAATGTCATCTTATTCTACAAAGTAACTCAAATGTCCTCTTTTATTCGAACTAGAGTACATCTAAGGTTTATTACTAATTTCAATTCTCATATTTACATTTCACATGAAAATGAAGATGGCTTTATAAAGACTGGAAATAAAAAAGAACGCTATTTCTATTTTAGAAATGCGTCCTTTATTAAAATATCAACATCTAACATACTTCCGTTTGAATCCAAGTCTATCCTTTTCTTTTTGTTTTTGAATATTTTCATAAGCATTTAAGTAACTAGATTTTTTGCTATCCCTTTTTACTTCTACAATTCCTACTTCCTCAGCAATTAAAAGAGCTTTTTCATGTAATGGTAAATAGGAAGTTCCTACAGTGTATAAAAAATTATTCATTGCCGATTTCGTTCTTTCTGGTGAATGATGGATAGTATTTTTTACCAAATCAAGCATACGAGAAATTTTACTTTCGGAAAATTCATTGTCTTTAAGACTTCCTAAAAGCCAACAGTAACAGCTCCAACCTGCCGACATTCTCAACTCATCACCACTGGTAATCCATTTATCAGCAACGTCTTGAGCAATGGCTGATTCTGATAAAGTAACTGCCACTACATAATCGGACAACATATAAAAATAGGCATCGTCCATCCAACGATCATAATCCAATTCCGTCATACCATTTGGGTCTGCAATAATACCGGCAAAATACATTGCATCATAGTTTCCCGTTGCATATAGTTGTTCTGCTAAAGGTTGATTTATTTTTATTTTCTTTGCAATAGGTTTCATAGCACCGGTTGCGACGCCAAAAAGAGGCTCACGGGCACCGTTAGATATGTACATTTTCTTCGTTCGTTCTTTACCTAGGGATTCTAGTTCCATCATAACGGTTTCAAAATCCATCGTTGTATTTCCTCCTTTAATAGATTCCTTTTGTAATCAACTAGACTATTGTTTAAGGTCTTTTCATACTTCTTAATTTCACTATAATCCAAGTGTACCTTTAAATAACTTACAAATTTTATTTATTTCAACAGTACCATATTCTATCGTACATTTACGATTAAATCTGCGACGATTATATAAAAATAGTTAATTAAAGATTTAAAACCTTCATAAGTTGGAAATAATAGGAACAAAAGGTGTGTAAACAATTTAAAATAAGATGGTAAAAATGTAGAAATGAATTACCGCTTTAAGATTGGTAATTATTTCTAGACTCAAATCAAAGTGTAGCCTATTCTATTGATTTCTATAATACCTTTGTAGCATAAATCCATTATTACTGCTAAAATCATATAGTTAGATATAGTAACTGTATATATAAAGGAGTATTCATTGATGAATATAGTATTAACAACTTTAAACGCCAAATATATCCATACCAACTTGGCGTTACGATATTTGAAAGGATCAGCTAGACCAGAATTTGATCCGACAATTGTTGAATATACGATAAAAGACCCTGCATTTAACATCGTGTCCGATCTTTATCAATACAAGCCGGATGTTGTTGGATTTAGCTGTTATATTTGGAATATCGAAGAAACAATTCGCGTCATTCGAATGCTTAAAACCGTATCGCCACAAACAAAAATTGTTTTAGGTGGGCCTGAAGTTTCCTATGATGTCCATGATTGGATACGTCGACTACCAGAAGTAGACTTTATCGTATTGGGTGAAGGTGAAGTATCTTTTAAACAATTATTAAAATATTTCAATGGTGAAATCGCCATCGAAGATGTACCGGGAATTTGTTATTTACAAGAGGGCAAAATGAAAATCCATGCCCAACCGAAAAAAGTTGATCTACGTGAACTTCCTAGTCCATTCCTTTTCGAAGAAGATCTTCCCCATCTTGGTAAGCGAATTCAATATATCGAAACAAGTCGTGGCTGTCCGTTCTCTTGTCAATTTTGTTTATCTTCTATTGAAGTAGGCGTCCGTTACTTTAATCGGGAAAAAATTAAAGAGGATATAAGGTACTTAATGGCCCATGGTGCAAAAACGATTAAATTTGTCGATCGTACCTTTAACATTAGTCGTAGTTATGCAATGGAAATGTTCCAATTTTTAATCGATGAACATGTGCCTGGTGTCGTTTTCCAATTTGAAATAACAGCAGACATTATGCGTCCAGAAGTAATTCAATTTTTAAATGACAATGCACCAAGAGGTTTATTCCGCTTTGAAATTGGTGTTCAATCAACAAACGATTTAACTAATGAACTTGTTAAACGTCGTCAAAACTTTGAAAAACTGAAACGTACAGTAACCATGGTTAAAGAAGGTGGCAAAATCGATCAACATTTAGATTTAATCGCCGGTCTCCCAGAAGAAGACTATAATAGCTTCCGACAAACCTTTAACGATGTATTTGCGATGCGACCTGAAGAGTTACAGCTTGGATTTTTAAAACTTTTACGTGGGACAGGTCTGCGTGTAGAGGCACAAAAATATGGTTATACGTATGTCGATGTGGCACCTTATGAAATTTTCTCTAATAACGTGTTAACTTTTGATGATATTGTTCGAATTAAACAGGCAGAAGATGTACTTGAGAAATATTGGAATGATCATCGAATGGATAATACAATTGAATACCTCGTAACGGAAAGTTTTGAAACTCCCTTTGATTTCTTCCAAAACTTCGGTACTTATTGGGAAGAAAAAGGGTGGTCCCGAATTGGGCACCAGCTCGAAGATTTGTTTAAAAGGTTAGAAGCGTTTTTAGCTACTCAACCTAATGTAAATCTTGATATCGTTCGCAGTTTAATGCAGCTTGATTATTTATCAAAACAACAATTCCAACCGCGAAAATTATGGTGGGATGAACGGGTTTCACGGGAAGAACAAAAAGAAATATACAATATATTAAAGGAAAATCCAACCCTTGCCGGTGAAGAATTTACCCAATTTGACCTTAGTGAAAAGGCATTCTTTAAACATTCTTTATTGATTCCTTTTGCACTAGATTATGAAGCTTTCAAAAATGGACAAATTGTAGTGAAAGAAGGATATTTACTCGCTTACTTCCGCGCTGGAATGGAGCCTTATTTTGCAACTCTTGAAAAAGTACATGCATAATTTAAGAATTTTACAAGCAGAGATCGAATTAACAATTCCCCCAAGAAGCTACAGCATTAAGTTTATTAACAAAAAACAGTTGGAGAACAGGTCTCCAACTGTTTTTATTTTATTCAGGAATATATGGTAATTCTAAATTTTTTGGAATATTAATGACATGGGTTTCAGTATAAGATTTTAATCCTTCTTCCCCATATTCCCTTCCTACTCCGGATTGTTTTACGCCTCCGAATGGGAACCGAACATCTAACCCTTGAACAGCAGCTGTATTAATCATTGTTGTACCAGCTTCAATGCGACGTGCTACTTTAATAGCATGTTCTTCCTCACCCCAAACCGAACTTGTTAAACCATAAATACTTTCATTGTGTAACTCGATAACTTGTTCTTCATCATCGAAAGGAAGAATTGGTACAGTTGGGCCAAATTGTTCTTCTACAACAATCGGATCATGGTAATCTGCACCTAATACAAGGGTCGGTTGTAGGAAATAACCATTATCCATTAATTCAGGATTTAATACTTCCCCTAACGGAATTATTTTAGCCCCTTTATTTTTTGCATCTTCAATTAAACTTTTTACGTATTTCACTTGATTTTTATTATTAACCGGACCTACTGTAACGTCTGGATGGAAAGGATCTCCTACTCGAATCCATTTATTTGCCGCCTCAATATATTTTTCAACAAAAGCATCATAAATGGAGCGGTGCACATAGACTCTTTTTGCAATCATACAAATTTGTCCTGCAGTTAAGAAATTCGAAATAACCATTCGACGTAATGCACGTTCGTCGTTAACATCAAAGTCGTCCAACACGATCGCAGCATCATTTCCACCGAGTTCTAATGTCATTTTTTTGATTGTTTCTGAAGCGGATTTCATTATGTGCTTAGCAGTGTTTGTCCCACCTGTAAAGGCGATTTTCGCTACTTTCGGATTTGATGTTAACTCAATTCCTACTTCCGCATCCCCGTTAACTAAATTTAACACACCTGGTGGGAATTCATTGGCAATTATTTCTGTTACACGACTAACTGCTAACGGAGCAAAAGGACTTGGTTTTAAAACCATTGTATTCCCTGTTAAAAGTGCTGGTGCAATTTTAATCGTTGATAAGGAAATTGGATAGTTCCATGGTGTAATGGCAGATACAACACCGATTGGATCAAAGGTAATAATCGTTCTACCATTTTCATGTTCCTTAACTTCTGGCGTTACTACCTTTTTCACATGGTCACAAGCAAATTCCATCCACATGATGGATATAGCAATTTCTCCTTTTGCATCATAAAGAGCTTTACCATGTTCACGGGATAATAATTCGGCTATTTCATCTGTCGAATCCTTTAATTTTTGAATAGCACGTTTCATTCGTTCTATTCGATCATCTACATCAGTCCAAGCCCAATTTTTAAAGGCGTTATATGCTGCATCGATTGCTTGAATCGTTTCTTCTTTTGTATTATTTGGAGCATAACCTACAATTTCATCTGGATGAGTTGGGTTTTCCCTCGGAATTGTCTTTTCCGTTTTAATTTTTTCCCCATTAATTATTGCATGAACTGTAATTGGTTCCTTATTCATTGTGTATTACCTCCATAACTTTTTACTTTTTAACACAATTATGTTCTACCATAATTGTGTTACGATTATATACCTTACAATTTTCAATTACGAATTATTTGCTTCTTCAACTATTTCTACTAACCATTCTTTTAATTCTACAAAGCGATGACTTTCTGGCTTTGAATTTGTTCCAACAATTATCATCGGAACGAGTGAATCAATTTTATGAAGGGAACCGTGAGCTCCCCCTCCTGCATGATCATGACTATGTTCCTCGATAAATTCATAATACGGTTTGGCATCTACAATAATAAAACGACCTGGATTTGAATGTAGAGCACCATGAAGTCGAGCTAGAGCATCTGGATACGCATTAAATTGAATAGTTCCTTCATGATCAAAATTTAAATCTAATACAGTTAAACCCCCTTCCAACTGCCAACTTTGTCCATAACTATCTTTAAATGATCCATCCGGATAAAAGGAGAGTAAATCATTTTGATTAGGATTTATTACATAATTACGATCTGCTTCCTTCCAAGCTATAAAGCCAATCCGTTCATCTTTCTTTAACTTTCCAACGATTTCATCTATCGATAATTTATCATCATTTAAATAGATGTAAGCCATTCGTTCATTAATGGCAATAGCAATTTGACCATTCCGTTTATCACCATCCCAAAAGCTATAGCCATTTAACAGTTTATTTAAATCAATCAAACCTTTTTTCTTATCCTTTTCCACTAAAGATTGAGCACTATCGCCCATTATAATCCAAGTAACTTCTTGAATTGCTTTATCCCATGAAGAGAAGTTATTTAACAGTTTTTGAAGGGATTCATCTGCCTTTTCAATAGCCGATAAATCATCTGGACCGTTTCGATGTAAAGTCGCGTCGGCATCAGGAAGATAAGCAAGGGTAAAGGAAGGTAATTTATGTTGTTCAATTAAATAGTTCAATTCATTAACCGTAAATTCATTATTAACACCCATTCGATCCCAAAGAAACTTTTGACGATCATTTTGGGGATTCAATTGAGATAAAGCGCCTAAAGACAAAAGTGTAGGACCAACTACCTCAACATTTTTTGGCAATAAATTAAGCCACGTAACCATCTTCGGAACATTTAATAGGTGACGTTCGTTTCCTCGAAAAAGAAGCCCGTTAATAGAAGCACTTTGTAAATTTCTATTGTCCAACTCCTCATGAATCGTTAAAACCTCTTTATTTAAATGGTCATTATTTAAATGAATAATACTATCTTTCGTGACATTTCGAATACCATTGTTCCAGATTTCAGCTAAACCACTTCCATAACTAATCATTCGATTTTCCTTTTGATTAAACCAAATTAAACCCGGAATACGATGCTCGTTAGCGTAAGTACCTGTTAAAATCGTACTATCAATCGTTACGGACATCGTTGGATAGGAACTAACAAAATCTGAATAAAACGTTCCATTTTTAATTAAAAATTCTAGTGCTGGTGCCTTTCCTTGATCAATTGCTTTTTGAAGCGATTCGGTCATAAGAGAATCGACTGTAATAAAAATAACGGGTTTCTTATTCGTTTGAATCTCAATATCATCTATATCCTTAGTTTTTGACATGGATAACGATAAAACAAATATTCCTAAAATGACAATGATACCAACAACTGTAAATAAAATTTTACGCAGCATATTAAACACCTTTTTAATGAATTTCTATTATTATGGTTTAAAGGTTCATTCAACATGCTTAAAAAAAGAAAAAACTATACTCCGTAATGTTAGATTATTTCTAGCAACTAGGGAGTACAGTTTTTTAAGTTAAAATGTTCCATTATTTAACGCTCTTTGCATTGCTTTTACAAGTTGGGATGGCTTACTAATAAAACCATCTTGTGTCGTACCGAATCTTCTTTGTAATGCTCTAATCATGAGTGAGGGATAACTTATAAATCCATCAACCGTTGTTCCTAAATCTTTCTGCATTGCACGAATTAATTGGCTTCCGCCACTACCAAAGCGAGCTGATGGAATATTTACAGTCGACGGATTTCTCGGTTGGCCGCTAATAATGCCATCGACTGTTGTACCATAATGACGTTGCAATGCTCTTGTTGTTGCTGGTCCCCAATAACCATCTACCGCAAGTTTTGTTGATGACTGGGATGGTTTTTCACTTGGTGTTGGAACTGGTGTTGGAGTTAGTGAATTTACTGGAGGTCGGCTAGGTGTTGAAACCGGTGTTTCTTGTTCAGATTCAGCTACTTTACTGAGCCCTAAAAAACGAGCAAGACTTTGGGCAACAGATTTTCCAACATTCGCTAGAATTTCATCATTACGTAATTTTACGATATCAATCGTACTATCCATAAAACCGCCTTCAATTAAAATAGAAGGCATTTCTGTTTCACGAACAATGTGTAGGTTCGCTCGTTTTATTCCTCTATTTGTTAAGCCATAAGCTTTAACAACTGCTGGATGAATGGCGTTTGCTAATGCAACACTTTGAGGAGATGGGTATGTGAAAGTGTATGTTTCTACACCTGTATGAGTCCCCCATCGACCAGATAGGGCGTTGTGATGAAATGAAATATAATAATCTGCACCCCAACTATTTGCGCCGTTTGTCCGTACAATTAATGGAACATCTGTTTCTCCAGTTGGATCATCAAATCTTTTCGTAATAACCCCTTTATACAAGGCTAATTCATTCGCAAAAGCACGGGCAACTTTATTGTTAAAAGACCACTCTCTTTCTCCGTCTGGTGACCGTTTTCCTGGTGTATGATATCCATGACCGGCACCATATCCTATTTTTATCATTTTTCATCACCCTCGGAAATAGTATATGCATAGAATAAATAGAGGTTAGAACAGTTGCCTCAAATTTGAAAAAGAATTCTCTATTCTATTAAATACTATCCGATAGGAGGAAAAGAGACTTCCGTAAATAAAAAGTTTCACGAAATTAGGTATTGGAGATTGATAAGCTATCCTTTTTAAGAATTAAGGAATATCATTTACAACCAGAAGTTGAACACTGGATTCAAACCAGTTTAATTTTTCTCTTAATCGAACTACTTCACCAACAATAATCATGCTAGGGTTGGTGATTTGCTCCTGCTTTGCCATTTCTTCAATATTATCTAAAGTGCCTACTAATGTACGCTGAAAAGCAGTAGTTCCTTTATGAATAAGGGCAACGGGTGTTTCTTTACTTTTACCATTGGCAATTAGTTGTTCGGTAATATGCTTTAAATTTCTCATTCCCATATAAATGGCTAACGTATCAATACTTGAAGCTAAAGCGGACCAATTCATATTATCCGTTTCCCCTTGTTTACGATGGCCAGTTATTAGCGCAAAAGAAGAACTATAGTTTCGGTGAGTTACTGGTATGCCTGCATAAGCAGCGGTTGCAATACTCGATGTTATTCCAGGAACAATTTCAAAAGGAACTCCTGCATTAATACAAGCTTCAGCTTCTTCACCACCTCGACCAAATATAAATGGGTCGCCACCTTTTAAACGAGTAACAATTTTTCCTTGCTTTGCGTATTTTACTAATTCAAGATTAATCGTATTTTGTTGCATCGTATGACAATTCGGTAGCTTACCACAGGAAATGATTTCAGCTCCCTTTTTAGCATATTTCAATAAATTTGGATTAATCAATCGATCATAGAGAATAACATCAGCTTTTTTTATACAATTTAATCCTTTTACTGTAATCAACTCTTCATCACCTGGACCAGCACCTACGATATATACAGTTCCCATTTATAAATCCTCTACTTCTTTAATGGAACTTGATTGTTTTATTTTGTACAAGCTGACTCCATTTTTTGAAAATCCATGGTAAGTTGCATAAAGGACTAATCCTGTAAAAATAAAACCACCTATTATATTCCCAAATAACACAGGAATTTGGTTCCAAACCCACCAGTCACCAAAACCAACATCAGCACCCAATAACATACCTGCTGGAATGACAAACATGTTAACTACGGCATGTTCGAATCCTTGAGCAAAGAAGATTAAAATAGGTAGCCACATCGCAACAATTTTTCCAATAGTAGACTGAGTAGTCATTGCCATTACAGCCCCTAGAGAGACCATCCAATTACAAAGAACTGCTTTGACTATAATTACAATAATGCCTGTTGCGCCAATGGCCTGATAGCCAATTGTTTTTGCTTCAGCAACTTGAATAATTTTTTCAGCTATCATATTCTCCGATGTCGTTCCAAAATTTGTTACTGTAACAACGAATAATACCGCATAAATAAAGCCGCCAATTAAATGCCCTACAATAACCCAAAACCAATTCGAAAACATTTCTTTGATTGTTGCTTTTTTCTCGAGTACTGCCAATGGAATTAAAGCAAAATTCCCAGTGACCAATTCCAATCCAAGTAAAATAATGATAACAAAAGCAGCAGGAAACAGAATCGCACCTACAATGCCTAATTTTGTTTGCATTTCAGCTGAGAAAGCCAATGTTGTTCCAAACCCTAATAAAGCACCTGATAATATACCCCGTAAGACCATATTATGAATCGATAGTTTTGCTTTGTCTGTCCCTGCTTCAATCATATTTTCAATCACTTGCTTCGGTTTTACATATGACATAGGCATTCTCCTTTTTATTTAATAGTGGATACTTCCTTAAATGATTAAGAAAGAAGAATATAAACATCGTCCCCTTTGACTTCTACTTGATAAGTTTTGACACATCCATGATCCGGTTCTTGAACTTTACCTGTCGTAACGTCAATTTTCCAATCGTGCATTGGGCAAAAAACATGCTGTCCACTAATTAAACCTTCTACTAATACACCGCCTTTGTGGGGACACCGATTTTCAATCGCATAAAATTCCCCACTTTTCAAATGAAATAAAGCTATTTCTGTTTCTCCTACACGAATCGTTTTTCCGAAGTCCTTTGCTACTTCATCAATTTTTAATACCTTTATACGTTCCACTACTTGTTTCATCCTGTTCCCTCCCGTTTGGAATAATTAGACTTTTACTTTTTCAAACAACTCACTTTTTAACTTCTCACTATGAATAATCTTCTTCCAAGGATCTTGTTGAACAGATAAAGCAACTTCTAATCGTTCATTTAATTCTTTTCGTTGTTTTGGATTTTCAATAACGGCTTTAATATTGTCTAAGCCCATTCGCTCTAACCATTTAGATGTCCGTTCTAAATAAATTCCCGTTTCGCGATAATATTGGAAGTAAGCTGATGCGTATTCAATTACTTCGTCCGCTGTTTTTACTTTTCCTAGTAGGTCAGCTGCTCGTAGATGGGTACCTCCATTCCCCCCTACATACATTTCAAATCCACCTTCTACTCCAACTACACCAAAATCTTTAATACCTGATTCGGCACAATTTCTCGGGCAAGCGGATACGGCCATTTTAAATTTATGGGGACTGCCTACTCGTTCTAAACGTTTCTCTAAAGCAATTCCTAAACTCATAGAATCCTGTGTGCCAAAACGACAGAACGTTTCTCCAACACATGTTTTCACTGTTCGTAAAGTTTTACCATATGCATAACCTGAAGGCATATCAAGTTCTTCCCAAACCTTAGGTAAATCTTCTTTTTCGATACCGAAAATATCAATTCGTTGGCCACCAGTAATTTTCAATAACTTTGCGTTATATTTATCAGCCACATCGGCGATTTTCCGTAATTGATCTGAATTTGTCACACCCCCATACATACGGGGTACAACACCAAAGGAACCATCCTTTTGAATATTGGCATGTAAGCGTTCATTTACATAACGGGATTCATTTTCATCTTCATAGTCAAGTGGATAAATCATGCCTAAATAATAATTTAGAGCTGGACGGCATTTTGAACAGCCTTCACTAGTCGACCAACCTAAAACATTCATCACTTCCCGAGTATGCATTAATTTTTTGTTACGAATTGCATCTAAAACTTCGTCACGGGATAAATCCGTACAACTACACAAAGTTTCTTTCGAAGCTGTTGCAACAAATTGATCACCTAAAGTGATTTCAAGTAATTCAGAGATCATTGATTTACAGCCGCCGCACGATCTTGAAGCACTCGTACATGCTTTTATTCCATCAACAGATGTACACTCCTGTTCATGAATCGCTTGTACGATTGTTCCTTTAGATACACCATTACAACCACAAATGATTTCATCGGAAGCCATTGACGCAACAACACTTTCGCCCGAATCACCTCCAATCGGCTGCAATAAACTTACCTTTACTGTATCTGAAATATCAGCCTGTTTTTTAATCATGGAAAAAAGTCGATTTCCTTCTTTACTATCACCGAACAGTACCGCACCGACTAACTTCTTTCCGACAAATACCATTTTTTTATAAATACCATCTTGTTCGTCAAACACCTTTAAAGCTTTTCTTTCTCCGCCTTCGATGAAATCTCCAGCAGAAAAAACTTCCACTCCAGAAACTTTTAATTGGGTAGATACAACTGAACCTTTATAAGGAGTTGTTTCATATCCACTAATCTTTTTAGCTAATACTTTCCCTTGTTCAAAAAGAGGAGCAACTAATCCATATGCGATTCCATTATGTTCTGCACATTCTCCAACAGCATATATGTTAGGAAAACTCGTTTCCAAGAAGTCATTGACTATAATGCCACGGTTCGTTTTAAGCCCCGCACTTTTTGCTAAATCGATATTTGGTTTAATCCCAACTGCCATCACAACTAGGTCGCACATCAATGTTTCTCCATCTGAAAACTTTAAAAATTCCACTCTTTTTTGACCAACTATTTCTGTTGTATTTTTTTGTAGTAAAAAACGCATCCCTTGTTTTTCCAACTCTTTTTTTAATAAAGTAGCTGCAGCTTCATCCAATTGTCGATCCATTAAATTTTCTCCAAGGTGTACAACCGTTACATCCATTCCTAAATTTAATAAACCTCTAGCCGCTTCTAATCCTAAAAGTCCCCCTCCAATTACAGCTGCTTTTCGATATTTTTTTGAGGCTGCAAGCATTTCATCGGTATCTTTCATGTCTCTGAAAGTCGTTACTCCCTCTAAGTCCGTTCCAGGTATCGGTAAAATAAATGGTTTTGATCCAGTAGCTAATATAAGCTCATCATAGGTTAAAGTTGTTCCCACATTTGTTGTAATCATCTTTTCTTCTCTATCAATATAAATTACCTTTTCATTCGTTAACAATTGAATATTGTTCTCCTCATACCAATCCCAATCATTTAATGTGATATCATCTAACGTCGTATCACCTTGTAATACTTTAGACAATAAAATTCGATTATAATTTGGATGAGGTTCTTCACCAATTATCGTTATTTCAAATTGATCTTTTGAAATTGCTAAAATTTCTTCAATTGTTTTTACACCCGCCATCCCATTTCCAACAAGGACTAATCGTCTTTTTTCCATTTATAATCCTCCTCTTATCGTTTTGAATTAACAGAAAATTCTAAACTATATCTATGTCAGATAATATCACATAAGAAGTATTTGTAAAGCATCTTTTTTCCAATTTTTCATAGAAAACGTTTTCTTTTTGCTTGATTTTTATAGTAAGAAGTCAAATTCGACGGATTTTTAAACGTTTTCATAAAATTTATGTAAGTTTTTTTAACATTTAGAATTTTATCATCGGTTTTCTGTTAATATGAAATAAAGAATAGTTTAGGAGGGCGAAACAATGGGTGGATTAGACGATAAATGTATTGCCTTATTAGGCACACGTAAAGTAGACGAACAAATGAATATTATTAAGCAACTTGGAGGTTCTGCTGTTCACCGACCAGCGCAAGGAACTGTATTTTTTGACTCCAGTTTTATAGGTAGTGAAATTAAAGAAATTATTAACGGTAAATTTCAATGGATTATTTTCACAACAGGTATTGGAATTGATAAATTATTTGAGGTTGCAAAGGAGATGGATTATGAAGAAAATCTTCAACAAGCCCTTTCCACTATGAAAATTGCCGTTCGCGGGTATAAAGGTGCGAATTCCTTAAAGAAAAGAGGATTATTTCCGATTGTTAGAGATGATGATGGAAGTATTGCAGGACTAATTCGTGCATTTGCTTCCCATAATCTTAAGAATCAATCCGTTGCCGTTCAATTATACGGATCCCCTTCAATTGAATTGATAAATTGGTTAAAGGAGCAACAAGCAAACTTTCAGGAAATTATTCCATATCAACATATCCCACCTCAAAAGGAGATATTGGAACAACTATTGAATGAAATTCTAACAAATCAATTGGATGCTGTCAGTTTTACTAGCGTTCAACAAGTACATTACGTTTTTAAATATGCGAAACAACGCAATCTTCATTTTGAACTTTTAAGTGCATTGGAAGAAAACGTTTTAGCGCTTCCAATAGGAAAAGTGACAGGTAATGCCTTAAAGGAACAAGGAGTTAAAAGAATGCTCATTCCTCAAGATGAACGAATCGGGAGTGCTTTAATGACTTTAAATAAATATTTTAAGGAAAGCGTCACTAGGTCCAATTAACCTTTGTCTCATTATAAATGGCTAATTCATCAAAATGAATTAGCCATTCTTTAATTAAAACTTAAAAATATTTCCTCTTCTTCTTTATAAGTCCTTCTATATTTTGATTCCCTTCATAGAATGGAAGTAAATTTCTTAAAAGGAGATGGACTCATGTTTGCTGTTCATTTTTATGAAAAAAATAACCTTTTTATTAGTCAATTACTTAATCATATTCCAACTGAAGGTGCTGAAATTAAACTGAAAGGTCGTAAAGGAAAAGTAATAAGTGTAACCGAAATTGAGCCTAACAAATATCATGTACAGCTTGAATTAGAAACAGTAAAGAAACAATCTTTAGTCAATAACGTAGATAAGAAGAAAAGAAGATAAAAGTTGTTATGATTATCAGTACCACTTTTTTGCTCCTACAGCATTTCAAAGTGGTTTTTTCATTTTAAATGAGCTTGTACGTCTTGTATAATCCATTGAGATGCTGAAAGTAAATCAGGAAAAACAGCATCGGCTAATGGATCATTTTCACCAAGGAAGACCGTTTTCGTCCCTGCTTTTTTACCCGCTTGTATATCCGTATCTGTATCTCCTACCATATAGCTGTTCTCTAAATTCACATGATATTTTCTACTTAAATCGATTAGCATTTTACTGCCTGGTTTTCGGCACTCACATCCTGCTTTCGGTTTATGAGGACAAAAGGCCACATCATGTATGATTGCACCAAATTTAGCTAATTCCTTCACCATATGTTCGTGAATTTGAATAAGTTGAGACTCCTTCATAAAACCAAGTCCTACTCCCCCTTGATTTGTCACTACAAAAATAAAATCAAAATAGCGATTTAATTGTTTAATGGCTTCTGGAACACCCGGTAAAAAATAAAAATCCTTTGGTTGATTTACAAACTTCACTCGATTAGTTAAAACCTCATTAATAACGCCATCCCGATCTAAAAACACAGCACTATTCATTCCTTCACACCTTTTTATTTATAACTTTATTTTTTATTAAATGATCAATTAACTTTACCTTTTTAATATAACTAATAAATACGGGGAAAAGGGATTTCGATTTCGTGATCATTTTGTTTTTAATCGTATGGAACATTCCAGGGATTTGTTTAATCGTTCCCCTGTCTATTGCTTTTACTTTATTTGTAAATGTTTGGAGATTCCCTTTTATCTCTTTTCCATTTTCCATTACTTCAATCACAAGCGTTTCAACTAATGACATAAAGAAAACTAAAATCAATAACATCGTTATGACGATGTCAGCAAGTTGCTCTATTTTCCCAGCAACATCTATCGTTACGATCATTTTTACTAGAAAAAAAATTACGCCACTGCCAAAGGTAATCGATGCATTATAAAGTATGTAATTGTAAGATATTTTTTTACCTAAATACACATTCGTAGCGGTAATTGTAATCATCATAACAAAAGAAAGAATTAAAACGAAAACATAATTCATCTTCAACACCTACTTTTTGAATAATTATATACCAATTATTCCATAAATTAGGTGATGTTATTCAATATATGGAAAATTAACGTTTCTTTAATAATCCACAACCTTTTGTAACTTTTAAGTACAAATTTAAAATCTACAAATGGTTACATTATTCATTTCTTTTTACGCAAAATATAAATGAGAAAATCAAAAAATAATAGGAGGGACTACATTGAAACAATTAAATAAATATTGGATTTATGTCTTAACAACTTTCCTAGCAGTAGGAATTTCCTTTAGCTCTGTAGCATCGGTTTCCGCTCATAATAACCATCATAAGTTTCACGATGAATATGAACAACTTGATCCTAAAACAAAAGAAAAAGTAGACAATATTTTAAGTTTTTTAAAAACAGACTTAAAGGAACTTGGTTTGGAAATACCGGATCATAAAGAAAAATACGAACAATTTGATAAATTAGACGATGAAACGAAAAAAAAGATAAAGGAAATTTTCAAACAATTAAAATCAGGTGAAATTACAAAAGAAGAGGCCAATCAGCAGTTTAAAGCTCTTGGAGTAAATCCCCCAGAAAAACATAAGCATTGTCTAGCATTTGAGAATTTAGATGAAACAACGAAAACAAAAGTAAAAGAAATCTTTAAGCAAAAGAAAGATGGGACAATTACAAAAAAAGAAGCAGATCAAAAATTAGCTGCTCTTGGAGTTGAAATGCCTAAACATCCAATGCATGAAAGTTATGAAAAATTAGACGAAAAAACAAAAGAAAAAGTAAAAAGTCGTGTAGAGGAAGCAAAGGCAGAATTTAAAAAAATCGATGTGACATTTCCAAAGAAATTTGATTACTTAACAAAGTAAACATTAAAAAGCGTGTGAATTCATCACACGCTTTTCATTATTAAACAAGATCATTTTTATTTTTATCTTCTTTGTCGCCTTTTCCGTCATTTTCGTAAAGATTTAATGCCCGTTCTCTTTCTTCCTTCGAAAAATCAGGTTCATCACCGAATTCTGTTTGGTAATTCATATTTGTATATGCATTGGAATGACGATTATCTTCAAGCACCACTTCGTCATCTTTTAATTCTCTAAACAACAGTGGTATACATAATAAACCAGCTAATCCGACTAGGCTATACACAATTCTTGATAATGCTGATTCTTGACCTCCAAACAGTGTTGCAACTAAATCAAAATTAAATAAACCGATTAATCCCCAGTTAATTGCCCCAATAATGACAAGAACAAGTGAAATTCGATATATAATACCCATGTGAACCTCCTACAATCAATTTTTATTGTGCATCTTTATTTTTTGCAATCCGCATAAATTTATACTGTTATTCGTTGAATATAACGAATTATGCGGTCATATTCTAAAATATGATGAAAATCATTTGCCCAAATTTCCAGTTTTTATTAAGAAAATTTGGAATCGCTCAACGAGAAGGGAAGAAAAAAATTGATCGTAAAACAAAGATATGTGAAAAAAAGTGATGTTGTATGGTGTACAGAATCAGAAAGTTGTACTTCTGTTTTAGCAAAACTGAAAGAATCTGGCTTCCGCTGCATTCCGATTCTTGATGACCATGGGCAAAAATTTATTGGAAATGCATATAAAGTAGCGATTTTGGAACATTTATTGGAACAACCCAATATGGATATTCCGATATCACAACTTGTTCAAGATGTAGATGGACGCATTTATGAAGAAAGCTCTTTTTTTAAAGTGTTCTTTTCAATAAAACGACTACCCTATTTAGCTGTAGTTGATGAACATCAACAATTTGTAGGCATTATTACCCATTCGAAAGTATTTGAATTGTTGGAAGAAGCTTGGGGATATAAAACAGGCAGTTGTGCATTAACAATTGCCCTTCCTGATACGGAAGGAATTTTAGCTAAAATTTTAACTCTCATTAAGAAAAAATCTACTATAAAGGGTGTATTTTCAATCGATGATGACAATTGGTATTTAAGAAGAATTATTGTGACTTTAGGTAAAGGAGCAAACAACCAAACCATTAAAGAAGTAGAAGAACTTCTTCACAAAGTAGGAGCAAGGCTAATCGATGTAGAAATATTTAATCAAGATCAATTCAAATGAACAAATGCGATTGAGAAAAACTTCTCAATCGCATTTCCTTTTAATTTAAATTAAATTTATATACATCTCGATCATTTAATTGTTGTATTGGCCGATTATTCTGTAAAAAAATGGAGCTAAAACGATTAATTTGTTCATTCGACATTTCAATTGGCTCCTCTAAGATTAACCAGTTAACACCTTCTGTACATGGAGGAGCTGTTAAAGATCCCACATATTGATATACTTCTTTATTTTCAGGTAAAAGCTGTTGTAAATCAACAGGGTTTTTTAACAATTTCACTGCCGCATCACCATCAGTTGGTATTTCATCCCACATTTCTGCTAAAACGGCATTTTCTTTTCCACTTTCAATGAATAAACCGATAATGGCTAGCTCACCCTCTTCTGATTCATGGAAAAGTTGCGCTTCCATATCGAAGTATTGGCCATTTAATTGGTGCTCACTCGGAGAATGGAAATGAATTCCTGTTAATTTAAATTCCTTGTCGTTCATTAAAAGAGAATTATCTAATGTAGTTGAGTTAGCTTCTATTGTATGTCCAATATTTTCCACCGCAAATATCGCTTGATCGTAATTTAATGACACTTGTTCTGCTAATTTTTTTGCCTGCTCTTCGTCAATCGTTTCATTTACTTCTATGTTAATAGGCGATTGTAATGTACCTTTGCCACAAGCTTCATAATTGGAATTAACATTCAACATTTCATTTGAATTGTTCGTTTCCCCATTAGGAGAAGCCCCATTGTTCGCTGTTAATTGTTGTTTATTTTCAACTGGGGCTTGTTCAATTGGAGGATTTACTATATAGCTTACTGCGACTACAACAATGGCAATTAATAAAAAAGCATAGATGTAGCTTTTTTTCATTTGTGTTTTCTCCTTTTTCATATACTTTTTATCAAGGTAGCCAATAATCTATTCTTTCTATTCAACATAAGAAAATTTTTATTTTTATAAGGAAAAATTATTTAATATAAAATAAACCTCCGTTGATGATTTCGACTTTAATTCGAGGGTTAAACCGGTCTTCCAATCCCCTTTTCTCAATTTCATAACTTTCCGGTTTTTCTTTTACGCCAACATAAAAGTAATCTAACACTTCCTGTTCTTTAACCCATCGTTTTTTTGCTTCTTCTGCCCAAGAATGATCATCCTTTTGGATAATATTTTGAATCATTAAATCTAACCGTTCCAAAGCTCTTGTTGGCTTTATAATATATTGCAAACAAAAAGTATCTTTAGGTGGTAGAGGTTCCAAATCTAATTGACTAACAAATTCATGAAAATGGTCTTCAATCTCGCCATTTATTAAATTAATTCCTAAAGAATAAAGCTTTTCCTTTGTGTAATCACAATAATAGGAAACTTTATAATTAACACAAAAATATGGTGTTAACGTTTGTTGTTTCCCTTCCTCATTACTAAATTGTTGATACATCTTTACGAATGAACCAAGGTCCTTTGTTGCTTTAAATATTTGATTTAATCTTCCAGAACCGAAATGAATAATTTCACCCATTAATGGATTATCTATTTTTGTTCGATTCGTAATTAATGTAAGTCTGGCTGGATTTGGCGTACTATTTGTTGCCTCGATATATTGCCAGTAGAAGGGGCGATTCATTATTTTTTTATCAATATCAACTGTTAATTGAACCATTAATAAATGCCCTTCATCAGATAGAACTTCGCAACCTGTTTCATTAAAAAAGCTTTTTAAATAATTATGAATTTCCTCAGCATACATAAAATTAGTACCCCTTTTTCATCCAAGGTCTATTTTTTTATAGTTAATCATCCAACAATTACGCCTTTCGAGTTAAAATGTCGTCTAAATCTCCTACTACTTTTTCAAAAACATCAATTTTACTACTTAATAAATCTAAAATTTTCTGCTCAATCGTCTGTTCAATCGCTAAATTATAAATATGGACATCTTCTTCTTGTCCTAAACGGTGAACACGCCCTATTCTTTGTTCCAACTTCATCGGATTCCACGGTAAATCATAGTTAATAACATGATGACAGAATTGAAGGTTAATCCCCTCTCCTCCAGACTCTGTTGCTATAAGCACTTGAGCACGTTCTCGGAATAATTGTTTCATCCAATCCCGTTTACTTTTACTAAATTTCCCGTTAAATAATACACTAGTAATTCCTTTTGTGTATAAATACCATTGTAAATAAGCTTGTGTTGCTCGATATTCAGTAAAAATAATGACTTTATCTTGTGCTTTTTCTATAATTTCAATTACCTTTTCCGCTTTTGCATTAATTTCTAGATTCATTAACTTCTCCATTATTGCTTCTATATATTCCTTCTCTTCTGATTGAGCACATTTTTGGAGCATTTTATTTAACGTTAAAAAGGTCGCTTCTTTACTGCTACACATTTCCTTCAGTAAAGTCACCATTGTAAAGGAGCTTGAAAAGATTGAGGATATTGATTTCAATTCACTAATCATGTCGTAAACTTCTTTTTCTTGTTCAGTGAACTGTACTGTTATCGTTTGAACTTTCCTTCTTGTCCACTCAACTCCCGTATCATGTCTTCTGTTCCTTACCATTACTTGATTCACAAGCTCTCTTAAATATTTCTCTCCATCTAGACTATTTTTTGTAGCTGAAAAGGAACTTTGAAATGCCTCATAGTTACCTAAATGACCAGGTTTTAATAAAGAAACTAAGTAAAAGATCTCAAATACATCATTTTGAATCGGTGTTGCTGTTAATAACAGGCAAAACTTTTTCTTTAAACTTTGTACGAATTCATAGATTTGCGTTTTATGATTTTTTAATTTATGTGCTTCATCTATAATGATCATATCGTAATCTTGTTCATAAATTTTTTCTCGATGGGGACTTTTTTTGGCAGTATCCATACTCATAACTACCACATCATAATGATCAATAGGTGTATTTTTCCGATAGGAGATAGCTGGTATGAAAAAACGTACATTCAACTCTGTCACCCATTGGTTTTGCAACGATGCGGGAACTAAAATAAGGGCTTTCTTCACTAAACCACGAATCATATATTCTTTCATAATCAAACCGGCTTCTATGGTTTTCCCTAGACCTACCTCATCTGCTAAAATCGCTTTTCCATTCATCTTTTCGATAACGGTTTGGGCTGCTTCTACTTGATGAGGTAATAATTGTAAGTTTGTTAAAAATTTCGGAGCTTGCAATCCGGAAAACTCAGGTATTAAGTTCATTTTCTCAATTTCATAACTCATTTTATAAAGGGTCCAACTATCCCATGGACCATCTTGTTCAAAGCGTTCAAAAAAGTCCTCTCTCCAGTTAGTCGATCGTTCAATAATCATTTGAAGACACCTCGCTTGTTATAACTTTTATAATGTCCAAAAAATAAAAAAATATAAATGAACATTGGAGTAAAACAAGCATTTTAGTGAAAATAATAAATTTATGGATGTTTTTAGAAATAAGTGGGATTTGTTTCATTTTATTTGGAAGACCCATTTATACCTTTGGATGATATACGTAAAGGAACAAAAAAAGAACAGAAACTTATCTGTCCTTTAAGTCAGCTTCTGCTACTTTTTTTACCCTTCCCATAAATTGAATAACAGGTTTATCAGATGCAAACTTTACTAATGGTTTTAAAAACCATTTCAAAGGTTGATTCGTCGTCTTGTATTTAAAAAGCGTTTTTTGATCATCTATTTTTTCCAATTCATATTGGGCTGATATATTAAACCATTGTGCAAGATTAAATCCTATCGTTAGTTTTTTATAATCGCACTCATTCTCATACTCTAACGTTTTTACTTCATACTCTTGGATTCGTTTACCTTCTCGATATTTTTGAAGATATACACTTCCAACTTTATTGGAAGTGAGCTTAAGCGGTTCATGGGATACAACTTGAGGCATTATTTTTTGCATTTCTTCTACATTACCATCGAATAACTTCCATATTTTTTCTATTGATGCATGAATTACGATTTCTTTTGACCAGGATTTCACTTTTCCCCCCCAAAGTATGTCTTACTCTTATACTATCTTTTCCAACTATAATTTACCAATAACTTGTAACTTTATACGGATAGCAGAAACTCAAAAAATGGAAATTAATTTAAAAGACCTACGTTAATTTCTCTTTCAAAAGCAGCTAATTTAAATTTTAGCTCCCCTATATTTTGTTACAAATATATCCAAATCCACATCATTTTGTAACATAAAGTTCAGCATATTGTAAAAAGAAAAATATTGTAAATTTGTTAGTAATTATATAAAATATCTTTTGTAAACTATTTTATACATGTATACTATTTTATACAATTTGAAAATTAGTAGTACAAAAGCTCCATGGAGAAATTAGAAAATGTGAAATTTTTCACTTTGAAAGTGATCCAATAATAGTTTTGTAATATAATATTTTTCAATTAAAAATTTCAAATTTTCTAACTATTTAATCACTCATTTATTTTCTTTCTTTTCAACAAGTATTCTTAAAAAATCGTCATTATTCGAGTATGTGTCGACTTCGACAATTTGCATTTTGACAAATTCACCTTAATTGGACTAATTTTTTTAAAACAAGTCTTGATTATTTTAAAATACGGAGGTTGTTAGGGATTACTAGCGTTACGCAAAAAAAAAATTTATTACAAAGATTAAAATGAAAATATGTGTCTATTTAAAAGATTAATTGTGACATATTTGTGAATTCCGTTTTTTCAACCATGAACCGACATAATTTTTAAGATAAGTAATATACAATTACTAAAGTAAATTACAAATCTATTAAATTTTAATATAATACTAAATCTTGGAGGATTATTTAAATGCGAAGTAAATTTTATAGACAAATTTTAAAACTACTTATTGAAATGAAAAGAAAGGATATGTATAAAAAAGCAAACAATTTAGGCTTTACTCACCCCGAAACTGTAACATGTAGCCAAGAATTAGATGCTTTACTTAATATCTATTTACATAAAGCTGCATAAAGGAGGAATTTTTATTATCACATTACAATTTTTATTTGTATATTATCCCAGTTAGGCTAGAGTCAATCTGCTTAACTGGGATTTTCAATTTCAAATTATGAGAAATTAGCCGTTACATTTAAGTGTAAGTATATTACCCTTCACTTACTTACAATCTTCAACATTATATGTAGCTGCATAAATAATTATGTATGAACAACGATTGGAATATCACATTCTAATTTCGCTACTCATGTTACATATTCTTCTGTTTGATCCATCCATTTTTCACTGACAAACTATCATTATTATTGTAGGATTACTTAATTTTATTACTTACTATTCACTATTATTGAATTACCCGAAGAAACGTCTGTTAAACAAAAAATTTGATTTTTTTAAAATTTTACTAGTATATTTCCTTTCTCAACTCCACCTCATTATATTTGGTGTATTTGTGGAATAGATATGTGAGGAAAAATACATTGGGTATGATGAAGTTAAAAGGTAAAACTAAAAGAGTTTGCAATAAAGTGATGTCAACTTTATTGCAAACTCACAAAGTAATATGTAACACCTCTTAGAAAGCGAAATTAATTATAAAGGGATTTTACATTTTTTTTTGATTTTTCTAAATTTAGCACCTCTTCTTCAATGTTCTCGCATTGTTTTTCAATGATACGGTACACATCGTATAAAATGGAGTTATATAGGTAGGGTGATACAGTTTCTTGAATAAACAATAGGAGCTTTTCTATTTCTTGATCCGAAAGATTTACCGTCATTTCATTAAAGAAAAAGTTCTGAATCTCATAAAATAATTGATACTGTTCTTTTGAAAAATTTAAACTCACTCAATGTTCCCCCTTTTCTCTCTCTTTTCTCACTATCAATATATATAACATAATTCCCATTATTTTACTAATCACTGATTTGCTTTTCCTTAATTTGTTAAAAAATATACAAAAGTATAAAAAATAAAAAGGTATTACGTAATTGTAATAACCTTTCATATATATTATTAATCTGCTTTACACCTATATAAAGGATTATCTAAATCATTTTTTCCTGAATGATTTTTCAAAGCTTCTACAAAAACAAACTGTTCTTCTGGATAACGATAACATGTCAGTTTTCCTCCAAAGACAACACCTTGATCAATGTTAATCGTATTATTTTTCATAAACGGTTCTGGTTTTGGGTCATGTCCCCATACAATCTTTAATTCCCCTTCGTGCTTTTCAAACCAATCGCGTCTAATCGGTTTACCTTTATCATCCATTCCTGCTACATCCCCATAGCGACAAAAATTTTTAATTTTATTATTTTCTTTTCCGATATATTCATCTTTAATTCCTGCATGGGTACAAACAAGTTTTTCCTTACCATTTTCAGTAACAATATAATGGGAAGGGGCTTCCAAAAGCAATGTCTTAAGTTTGGCCTTTAAATCCTGCGTCTTTTGCAATCCATATTCCTTTTCATACAATCTAAACTCCTCTGCAACTTTTTCATCACCATGTCGTAGTTGAACATTCCGCCCATCTAACCACCGCGCAATTTTCCAACCATGATTACTATCAATCATATAGGCTAGCCCTGCTTCAACATGCTTCAAGAAAAAAACCATCGTTAAAATGGACTGTATTTCGCAAGTAAAAATTGAGCCATTTATTAATTAAAAACTGATCCACTTAAACCGAACTATTTTCTAGCCATTCTTTTGTATCTAATATTCGATAAGATGGTCCAACCATGTCTATCATATAGGCTCTATGTGTTAATCGGTCTGTTAAAGCAGCTGTTAAAACTGGATCATGAAAAACTTCTTCCCAGCGATCAAATGATAAATTACTTGTAACTATCGTTGACGCTCGTCCTGCCCGTAGGGAAAGATGAGTAAATAATAATTCTGCGCCTTCTTTATCAAAAGAAATGTAACCTAGCTCATCGATAATCACTAAATCATACTTTTCAAACCTCAATTCAAATGAACGTAACGTTCTTTCAGAACGGCTTTCTTTTAACTGATTTACAAGGGATGACACCGTTGTAAAATACACCTTATAACCTGCTAAACAAGCTTCAATTCCTAAACCAATTGCTATATGTGTTTTACCTGTACCTGGTGATCCGATTAATAAAACGTTTTGTTTTTCTTGAATAAAATCTAATTTCTTTAAATGAGAGAGACGAGAGGCCGCATTTTGCGGTAATCTCTCAGTCTCTAATTCAGTTAATAGTTTCTTTTCTGGAAAATTCGCTGAACGAATCCGATTCGCTTTTGCTCGCACTTCTCGATCTTGCATCTCTTGGACCAGTGCGTGATATAAGAAATCTTCTGCTGTCTGATATTGTTTCCACATATCATCATCTTGTATAAATCCTCGAATGCTTGGTAGTCGAAGTTCTTTACACATTTCAATCATTTCTTGTCGCTTATCCATTAATGAAGCACCCCTGTCTTTTTAGTTTCGAATAATGCCGTAATGGCTGAAAGATTTTCGAGAGATTGGGTGGTGACCTCATTTTTGGAATGTACAGTTTTATGAATGTGTTCGCATTGATTAGCTAAGAAAATAATCTTATCTGTTGATATTTGAACCATAGGGTTCTTCTCAAGTTGTTCAACTGCCACTATGATTTTTTCTAGATTGTTATGTTCTTTTAGATAGATAAGTAACTCTAGAAAATCTCGCTCATTTCCAATATAATAATCTTTGTATAATTTTTTTATTTTTGTTGGTGCTTGACTCAAACATTCACTTTGAGCCAATGCACCTTTTTTCTTTTCAAATGTACGTAAGTAATGATAGATATCCATAATCCACTGATGGATCTGCCAACTTCGCTTATGTGTTGCGATACAGGCATTATCACTAAAAATAAGAATTTTTTCCGCACTCGCTTTTACTTTCACCCATTCTCCTACATGTCCTTCTGGAACAGAATAACGATTTTGTCTATAAGTAATCGTGCTATATTTGTCCACTCTAAATTCAAACAACTCAGAGGCATCAAATGGAATAATATCTGCACTTACTTGCCGAGCTGCACGTTCTTCTAGCATTAATTCATGGTGGGTTTGATTTTTCTTATAATGTTTACGAGAGTTTAATCTCATGATGATTTCTGTTAGATAGGCCTGAGCTTCTTCTAAACTTGTAAACGTATCTCGATGGGCAAATGCTTTCCGACGGATGTATTCTACACTCCGCTCCACATGCCCCTTCTGATTTCCTTTTCTCGGTTCACATAGTCGTATTTTAAAATGATAATGCATCGATAGATTTTTCATACCATCGGTAATCTCACGCTCAGTTCCAATAAAGTTTTTTACAACAGTTCGCATATTATCGTATGTAAATACCTCTGGTACAAAGCCTAAATAGTTAATACACTTTACATGTGCATCTTGTACACAAACCATTGTTTCTGATTCATACAAATAGGCAAATCGATCATTACTATATGGTAGGGTAAAGACCGCCATCGAAAGAGAACGTAACGTTTGATCAATGATTAATTTTACTTCACCCCAGTCAAATTCAATCTCATGACCAGCAGTTGCCTTTTGACGAATAAACACTTCTTTTTGACGTTTCTCCTCACTATTTACAAAATTTCTAACAGTGGTATAACTAATTTCAAAACCTTCATCTAATAACTTTTCATGAATATCAATCATTTTTAGTTGTTGCTTGTGCATCTGATGTTGCCGTTTAAATTCATTATCTTTTAACATTTTTCGAATACGTTTCATCACCGTAGGTGTTAATGCACGTTTATTGCCTTTTCGCTTTTTATACGACGGAGGCGTTACATAGTTATCTGTAATAGGTAGTTCTCGAATATCTTGCTTTCTTTTTTCAAGATCCTCTTCGATATACTTTTTTACAGTATTCCGAGAAATCCCAAGCTCCTTCGCAATTTGACGTTGACTCTTATTTTCTTTATGAAAGGCTAATAAAACTTTTTGTTTCTTCTCCAAAGAAATCACCTCTATACGCTCCTAACTCTATGAAGTTAGGATTATTTTCATATAAAAGTGGCTCACTTTTCAACTGCGATGGTGGCTCAGTTTTAGCTTATCAAATACAATGGACTTTGGCCCTCTGCTCATAACGTCACCTAAAGAAACTAATTTCCTACCATTTGGGTGATAGAAAAACCCTTTATCTTTTTGTTTGTAACCTAGTTTTTCAAGAAGTATAAGGAATTCATCATAACAAGCATGAATATCCCCTACGATATCTAGCCCTTCTCCAACTTCTATTCTCATATAAAACCCCTCCATACCGAATCAATTCAAATTTGGATAAAAATAAAAATGGAAATAACTTATACATATCATTTATTATTAGAAAATTGGAATAAAAACATGCAGAAGAAATAAGGGGAAAAGTATGTAAGGGTAGTTTGGAATAGGAATGGTAAAGACATCAATCACCTCTTATTAGGTGATTGATTTTTACTTTTATAAAATGGAATTCAATTTATAGCCCATTATTTTATATGTTAAAACATTTATTATGTAGTTTCTTCGGTAAGGGCTAGTTTACTTAGACTTATATTGTTCTTTGAATATCTTTCCATTTTTCCTTTGCTACTTGCTCATCAAAAGTACTAATTAATCGATAATTTTCATCATCTAAAATACGAAAATGTTTACTTAATAAATTTCGTTGAAGTTTAAAGCCTTTATATTCTGTAATATTCTTCCACATAATATGTCCGCCCATTGTTTTTTCTTGAGGACGAATAATTACGTCATGGACTGTTAATTCAATCACTTCTAACGGATCCCCACCCATTTGTTTTTGTAAAATGCAGCTTTCCCGAAACAGAGCACATATGGCAATTGCTGTCGTCCAATCAGCAAGGGTCCGTTCTTTTTCAATTTGAACTAATGTTTTTTTGGATATTCCTAGTATTTCTGCCATTTTATCTTGAGTGTAATTGTGCTCTGTCCTTATTGTTTTCAAATTCTCAGAAGCAATTTGAATAATAAAGTCACGATCCATCGATACCACCCCAAAAGTTGTTAATTTTACCTTTTTTCTTTTTATTAAATCAATATAGTAAGAAACATCTCCTAAATGTTAGACCGTCAAAGGGAGAAAAAGGTTACATATTATAAAGAAATTTTCCAAATTTTTTTACAGGTTAGGCAAAATGAATAATCTGCATGAACATTTTTAGTTAGAAAATGAAAGGATTAATTTGAATTTACTAATTTATTTAATCGTTTAGTTAAATAAGCTTTCCATTCCTCAGCAAGCTCCTTGACTTCCAACATCTTTTTTATCCCTTCTATGTCCTTAGGACGATGAAAATATAAATCGTTACCATATAAAACGGAAACTCGTTTTGGGTGTTTTTCAATTAACCGAATTTTGGAATTTTGGCATACATTTCCTTCTTCTAAAACTCGGCATAAGTATCCTGTGAAACCCGTTTCAACCATCCTTTTCATAATAAGAGGATTATTTGTTCTTTTTGTAATCGTACTACATGGAACTCTACCTTGAGTTATTTGAATGACCGCATCTCCAAGTTGATAAATATCCCCAATATGAACATCTGCTTCTAACATATTTGTTACCGTAATATTTTCTCCGAATGTAGAAGCTGAAAGGACGTGACCAAACTCTTCTTCCCAAAGTTTATAATGTTCAAAAGGGTAAACACAAACTGCTCGATCAGGTCCACCATGATGTTTTAAATCCGCAACTCCATCTCCATTAAAACCATTTTTAGTTAAATAAGCTTCTTCAACTTGTTCTTTACAAATGGCCGTTGATACTTCTAAGTCATCTCCGTACTTCATCTGTTTCGGTAAACCGATTGAAAAGTTTTTTAATTCAATCACTATATCATTCCTTTTTAGTTCATTTGTTTCTCTTATTATAACAAAATTTAACAATAAAAAGGAAAAAGCATCTAGACAAAATTGTCTAGATGCAAAACTTAGCTAATTGCCATATTAAAAAAGATATCTTTATTTTGTATTTGTAAAGCCCCCATCAATTCGAATAACTTCACCATTAATATATTCAGCTTTTGAAGTTAATAAGAAAGTAACAAGTTCAGCTACTTCTTCCGGAGTACCTAAACGTTTTTGAGGAATACCACCTGTTGCATTTTTTTTCATTTCAGGATTTGCTTCATAAAAAGTTTTTACCATTGGTGTTTCAGTTGGTCCAGGAGCAATTGCGTTTACTCGTAAGCCATCTTTCGCATATTCTGCCACCATACTTTTTGTTAGTCCCACAATCCCATGTTTTGTAGCGGAATACGTTACAACAGAATCTTGTCCAATGACACCTGCACTTGAAGCCGTGTTAACAATGGAACCTCCACCATTCTTTAACATGACTTCGGCAACATAACGAACACCGTAAAGAGCACCAAGTAAATTAATGCCAACAATTTGATTAATTTCCTCTAATGTTGTATCTAAAAAGAATTTACCACTACCAGAAATTCCTGCGTTATTAAAGAAGTAATCAATTGTACCAAAATGGCTTACTGTTTGATCGACATAATTTTTTACGTCTTCAGGTTTTGACACATCTGCTTTAACGAAAATTGAATCGACGCCAATTTCTTTTACCATTACTACCGTTTCGTTTCCACCTTTTTCACTTACATCTACTACAACAATATTAATACCCTCTTGGGCTAAACGAACAGCAGTAGCTTGTCCTAAACCGCTACCTCCACCAGTAATAATCGCAACTTTACTCATAGAAAATTCCTCCAATAGACCGTATGAAATACTGTAATTCAAATGTGAAAAATAAAATTATACATAGTATATACAGATTTCTTACAATCATAATTTACTTTGGATAGTGATATGACTTATTGACTATCCAATAAAACAACCCTAACAAATATTTGTTAGGGTGTCTAATAACTAGCCTTCCATAAAATCCAGGAATATCTATGAAATTTATAAACGAATTGTCCAACCAAAGTCATCTTCAATTGAACCGTTTTGAATACCAGTTAATGTATCATAAAGCATTTGGGACACTTCTCCGATTTCACCATGATTGATAACAATTTTTTCATCTAAATACTTTAACTCACCTACAGGAGAAATAACGGCAGCAGTACCAGTTCCAAATACTTCTTCTAGCGTTCCTTGATGGGCAGCTTCCACTACTTCATCAATAGATATGCGACGTTCTTCAACCGGAATTTGTTTCGATTTTAATACTTGAATCATGGAGTCTCGAGTAATACCAGGTAAAATACTACCGTTTAAGGCAGGAGTAATGACAGTCCCATTAATTTTAAAGAAGATATTCATACTTCCTACTTCTTCTACATATTTATTTTCCTTCCCATCTAACCAAAGCGTTTGGGAATATCCTTCTTTATCTGCAATTTGTTGTCCTTTTAAGGCACTTGCATAGTTACCACCGGTTTTTGCTTCACCAGTACCCCCTTTGACAGCACGAACAAATTGTTCTTCAACCATAATTTTTACTGGATTGATTCCTTCCTTATAGTACGAACCCGATGGAGACATGATGATAATAAATTGATAGTTTTTCGAAGGGTGAACTCCTAAATTCGGTTCCGTTGCAATAATAAATGGTCGAATATAAAGGGACGTTCCGGGTGCGCTCGGAATCCATTCACGATCAATAGATACTAATTGTTTTAACGCCTCTAATGCATACTGTTCATCAATTTCAGGAATACATAAACGAGCATTTGAATTATTTAAACGTTTAAAATTACGATCCGCACGGAATAAAAGCGCCTCATTATTTACCGTTACATATGCTTTTAATCCTTCAAAGACTGATTGACCATAATGGAAAATCATTGCAGATGGATCTAAAGAAAGGGGTTGATAAGGTACAATGCGACCATCGTGCCATCCAATACCTTCTGTATAATCTAAGACGAACATATGGTCCGTAAAATAATGACCGAATCCTAATTCGTCTGGAGCCGGTTTTTCCTTTGGTTTTGTTGTTAATTCTATTTTGATGTCTAACATTGTCATTGCCTCCATTGAAAATTGAATGTTCCGAAATTTTACACTATAAAACTTCTATAGATATTAATATTACACTTTTTTGATAAACAATCTAGTAAAACTTTTTCATTTATTCCTCAACAATTTTTAAAAAATTAATTATTCTAGTAAAAGTAAATCGTTTCTTCTACAACGGAAGCAATTTTACCTTTTTTTGTGCTTTTAAAAAATCCAACATCTCATACCACATTTTAGGCTTATTTGATAATACGGAATAATAATCCATTAAAAAATCAACAACTAAATCCGTAGAAATTTCTGTAATATGATCGTCCGTTGGCATAAAGCAAAAATCTAGACCAAGTACAGGTTCTCCATCATTTTTCCAAGAAGGATGAACATAAGGGAAATCGAGCCGCTTATACCCAAGATGTGATAAAACTTCTCTTCGAACATAAGGATTCATAGGGATGACTCCACCAAATTCAACATCTTTCCTTAAATATGGATTATAAATTTCAGCAAATCCTCCATATAATACTTTTCCATTTTCCTCGGCTAACCTATGTAAATCCTCTTGTCGTTTTTCAGCAAGGAAACGTCCAATAGCTAGTCCAGGTTGTCCAATAATTGTAAAATCTGTCATTGCGACATTCCATTGGGGATAATAACGGTATTCTGTTGCGCCTACTACTTCCCCGTCATGGTCTGCAACGTATACATGAATACTTGGATCCTCCAATGGCTCTTTCCAAAGATTAAACTCCAATACTTCTTCGGGAGGGAAAACTTCTCCTAAAAGTGTATGCATTTTTTTAAATAATGGGTCATGTAAGTTTGTGATTCGAATATATTCCATGTTCCTTCTCCTTTTCATAGTAAATGAATGATCGTGTTTATTTCTGTTATGAAGATGTCGTTTTTATTTCACTTAAAGTGCTAATAACAAATTCTTCAAACTCCTCTGCTTCTTCAAAATATGGATAATGGTTACTTTCTTCGAATATCGTTAAATTTGCTTGAGGAATTAGAGCTGCAATTTCTTCACTAAATTTTAAAGGACATTGGCTATCATATTATCCAACATATATATAACTAGGTATATTCACAAGTTTTAATGCATCTCTAACATCGTATGTAGGGTATTCTATTTTCTAAAATATTGCAATCTTTCTCCAATTGTTTTTCCGCTATTTGGTTGGGTCAACAATTGTTTTAATTTTTCTTCTTTATAAAATGACATTAATGACCACTCATAGCTTAAACTTTTTCTTTCCTCAATCGTTGTTTCCTTACTATTTAATCGATCCATAATTTCTATTATTCTTTTATAATTCGCATTTTCGGTACAATAAATACACTTCGGATGCTGGGCGTATTCATAACTAGCAGCAGCTCCCCCAACAATAAGTTTTGTTAAAGATGACGGGAAGTTAATACCATACTTTAAAGCGAGCATTCCTCCTGTTGAATGGCCAGCAAATCCCCATCTTTGTAATTTTAAAGTCTCCCTTATTGACTCTAAATCAAGAACCGACTCCTCCATACTATATTGATGTATATTGGAAGCTTTTACTGAATTTCCTGCTCCACGAAGATTAATTAAATATACTTTATAATAATCTGTATAAGGATTGGCAGCGATCGTTCCTCTCTCATCATACTCCGAATACAAATGGGTCACAGCAAGTGGTTCTCCCTCACCTTTTACGAAAATCTCAAAAGTTCCACGAGTTGTTTCTATAAATTGTCGAACCCACAAGTAAATAACCTCCTCCTCTTTTATTTCTAATCGAGAATCGCCGAGTTTTCTAATTGCAATGACAAATTTCCCATATTAATCATCGCCTTTAATTCTTTTAATAAATTTAAGCCAATAATGCCATCCAATTGAAAATCATAGTTCATTGCGCCGATTTCTATAGGAAAAGACTTCGCAATCATATTCCCTATTTTAATGCCATCGATTGTTTTGGAGAAAACTAGTTCTGAACCGCCTACACCGCAAATCCGATAAATCATATCATTTTCCTCCGCAACAATTCCAATCTCTTCAGCAAAATCAGAACAAATAATTGTAGTAGCAGAACCAGTATCAACTAATACTCTTTGAAGATGAATTGATTTTCCTTTATAGGTTAATTCCATATCCGTCAACAATAGTCCTTCATCAAGGATTAATTTTTTCACTATGAACACCTACCCCTATGTCGAACTTTAATGTAAATAGTTTTGTAAGGTATTACTAGTTATAACCATTAATAGAAAAAATTAAAAAACGGATATGTTTTATACCCGTTTCTTGTTTCACCAATATATGATTGTTTTAGTAGAATCAACACTATTCTTCTTAACTTTCTTAATTATTTTATCCGTTCGTTAATATATTTTTTAATTTAATACCGTATTCTTCATCTAATGTTCCATAACCCTCTTCTTCATTATTGCTAATAATTGTAACGGATTGATCTTCATGAAACCAAATGCGGTAAAGAAAAAGTTGTTCCGGAGAATCTTCATCTTCTTTATAAAAAAGGGTAATTAAAACATCTTCCTTTCGAACCATCTCTTCATCGGATTCCTGTTCCCAATCTACCTCATGCATGATACTTTTAATGGAATCTAACGTAATGATATCCAATATCATTTCCTCTTCTTCAAGGCTTTCATCTTCATTTACAATTTGTACGTCAGCCCGAATTAAATAACGACTATCATCGGAACAGGCAACTATAATCATCACTAACAAAATGAAAGAAAAAAGTTTCAAAAGATGTTTCAATGGATTTCCTCCTTTTTACCTTTAAAAACTCATTTATTTGACTAATAGGGCACTTTATTTAACAGAATACATTCAATTTTCTTTACTAGCACTCTCCACATCAAATAATGGTAAATTTCACATTCTAAGGTGTAATTTAACATATGATGCAATAAGTTTTATTATTGCCCTTTCAATAAAATGGAATAGAAAAAGGGACAACCTTAATTTTTTCAATAAAAAAACGTTAATCTTTATAGATTAACGCTCCGCTTCGTATGAAACTGTTACTTTCCTTGATGTTTCTCAAGCATTTCCATTAAGTACTCCTTAGATTTTCCCTTAGGTATGCTTAGACTATTCCATTGCTCCCCTCTGACCAGTTTTCCAATAAAGACAATTTGGCCGATGTGATAAGAGTAATGGGATAATTGTCTTTCAATCGCATCAATCACTGTGTGCCCTTCACCACGAATATAAATTGTTCTCAATAGATCTTGTTCAGTTAAACTTGTTAATGTATCGAGTAACGTATTCCACCCTTTTTCCCAAATTGATTTTAGTTCAGCTAATGAAGAAATATCGTCGGTAAATTCGTCATCACGATTTCGATAATCCTTTTCTCCATCTGTTGTTAAAAAGTCTGTCCATCTAGATACCATGTTTCCGCTCATATGTTTTACAATGATAGCAATGCTATTAGATTCTGTATTATAAGCCCAATGCAAGTCTTCTTCAGTCAGTTGTCGGATTGTATCGTCTCCTAATTTTTTTACACTGTTAAATTTTCCAATGACACTTTTCAAATATTCGTTTCCTATTGTCAATATTGTTTCCTCCATTCAGAAAATACATCTAATTTAATTTTTTAATGAAACCTGTACTTTTCCCTTCAAATCCATTTCTTTTATAAAATAAATGGGCTACTTCCCGTTCTTCCCGATTACCGCTATTTAAAGTGATTGTTTTTGCACCTATTTCAATTGCCCATTGTTCACAAGCGTTTAGAAGCATTTTGCCTACTCCTTTTTCCCGTTGATTAGACTTCACAACAAAGGCAAGCAACCGTACATATATACCATCAAACTCAAAGGCAAGGGCTTTACACATCCCCGCAAAACCTACAACGTTATTTCCTTCAACAGCAACAAGCGCTTTATAATCTTCGTGTTTTTCTATAACTTCAAATCGCTTCATTAGTTTTTCAAAAGTTGTTGGATAACCTAGATCCCCCATTAATTCGACTAATTGTTCATAATCTATAGGCATCACTGTTCTTATTTCAATGGCCATTTTATGATACTCCTTCATTTGAGTAAAATTTTATATGTATCGTATGTAAGAATATATTTCGATAATTTATGGTACTTATCCTTTTTTCTTTAAACAAAAAAAGTGGAGAAAAAGTATTTCTTTTCTCCACTAGTTTTATCTTTATCATTAAATTATATTATCCACGTCCCGCTTGGAATGATGGATACAATGTCATACCACCATCAGCAAAGAGCGTTATTCCGGTTACATAGCTTGATTCAGAAGAAGCAAGCCATGCTGCGACAGCTGCTATTTCCTCCGGCTTTCCGATGTATCCCATTGGAATCATACTTTCTACATCAGCTCGTTGTACTGGGTCAGCAAATTTTTCTGCATTAATCGGCGTATTAATCGCACCTGGTCCAATGTTATTTACTCGAATTCCTTTTGGTGCATATTCCATAGCCAATGTTTGAGTCATTAACTTGATCCCACCTTTACTTGCTGCATAGTGAACAAATAAAGGCCATGGAATTTTCTCATGAACGCTCGACATATTAATAACGTTTCCTTTTACATTGTTTTCAACAAAATATTTAATCGCTTCCCGGCTTCCGATAAATGCTCCTGTTAAGTTCGTATCAATTACGCGATTCCAATCACTTAAAGTCATCTCATGGGACGGAACTGGATTTTCTAATCCCGCATTATTAATCATTACATCAAGTTTTCCAAAATGTTGTATAGCAGATTGAACTAAATCGATTACCTCAGACTCTACAGTAACATCAGCTTTTACAGCAATTGCTTCTCCACCGATGTTTTTAATTTCTTCCAAAACACTGTTAGCTTCATCTTCTTTAGAGCGATAATTGACAACTACCTTTGCTTTTTCCATTGCAAAACGAATTGCCATCGCTTTTCCTAAACCTGTAGAAGAACCTGTTATAACAACTACTTTTCCTTCTAAATCTTTGTACATTTTGAAATACCCTCCTAGTTAAACTTTTGCGAGACCTAACATAACTCCAGCTATGATAATTAGTATAATTCCAATAACAATTCCTATTAGCTGACGCTTCGTTTTTCGTTCACCTAAAATGATAATACCGCCTAAAGTTGAAATGACGATCCCCATTTGAGAAAGGGAAAAACTTGTCGCAACACCTACTCGAGGTTGTGAAATGAATAAAAACATATTCCCTGCAGCCCAAATAAGACCTGGGATAATGTTGCGGATTGCATATTTGTTGAATGGTTTATGTTTAAAAGTTAGCAATATCCCCCCGATGACCATACCAATCGCTTGAGGAAGTAAAGCTGTCCATCCGTCCACATTAAATAGACGAATAACGACTACATAAACTAAGTAACCAAAAGTAGAAATTAATAAAATGACAATCCCTTTTTTAAAATTTCCTTTCGTTTCTTCAGCGGCTTGTTCTTCTTTACTTTGAAGGGATGTTAAAATAATCCCGATAATGATGAAAATAATAGCTAGAACACCTAGGATAATGGATGTCGTTGTAGACCATTCTTTAAAAACAATTACCCCAAACAAAGTAGTGGAAACTAATTGAAGCCCCGTTGAGATAGGCATTGTTTTCGAAACGCCAATTAAATCAATACTTTTTAGCTGATTTGCTTGACCAAGTGCCCAAAATAATCCCGAAACAACACCAATGATAAAAACAAAAGGTGTAATGCTAGGTTGTGTAAAAATAAAAACCCCAATGGAAAAAATTAAAGCACCTAACGTTGTACCAAGGGTTTGACTATAAGGTCCTCCCCCAAGTTTTACGTTAAATAGTACGATACTTCCCCAAAATACGGCCGGTAAAACTGCTAAGAAAATATCCATGATCAAAACCTTCCTGTTTAAATGATGTCAGATTTTCATTACTTTCATAGCTCAACAAACGACGAAAAGGAAAGTGAAATTGTACATCTTATATTGTTTTAGAAACTAAAATTTATACATTACCTAAAAAAACGTTAATCCATAACGATGATGGATTAACGTCCTCATAACTAAATAAATTTTTTATTAATTGTCAAATATTTCGTGAAATATGCACCAACTATTAACAAAATAACAGTAATCATCCAGCTTATTAAACCTAACCAATCAAACCAAATGGCGACTATGTTTAATATGGCAATCAATATAAAACAGATTGAAGGTAATGTACTTTTAACCCCAGTAATCCTACCCTTTTTCCTTTTTTTAATTAATACAACAGATGATAGGATTAGGGCAATCATAAGGAATAAAAATATTATATTCCAAACCAATTATTATTCTCCTTCCCATTTTCTTTACTTGTTGTGTTGAATCATTTCAAATAGTGTATTTAATCCAACTTTTAATTGTTCAAAGGATGCATAGGCATAAGAAAGCCTAATATGATGTAAATCACTGGAATCATATATATACCCTGGATTTATAAGTACATTTTCTTTCAATAACCTTAGAAACAATGCTTTATTGACAATCGGTTTATGGAATTTAAGCCATATATAAAAACCACCTTCTGGCTTTGTCCATGTCGCGATGTCTTTAAATTGTTGATTTAGTATATGTTCGACAAATGTTGCTCTCCACTTTAATTGTTGACGAAGTTCCACTAAATGTTTTTCATATAATCCAGTAGCAATCCAATGGGAGACGATTAATTGAGAAATGGCACTTGAACCATAATCCGTCTGCATTTTTATATCAGCTAATCGTTCAATAACCTTTGAAGGTCCTACAACCCATCCAATGCGTAGTCCAGGACTTAATGTTTTAGATACACTCCCGATATACAATACTTGTCCCGTTTTATCAAAGGATTTCATAGCAGGTGAAGTCGTTTCAAATAATAATTCGTGGTAAACATCATCTTCAATAATCGGTATTTGAAGTTCTTTACAAACATGAAATAAATCTTCTTTTTCTTTTAAAGACAAACTATATCCAGTCGGATTATGTAATGTTGGAACGGTGTAAAATAAGGATTGTCTGTTTCTCTTGTATGCTTTTAATTGTTGTATCAGATGATTATTTTTCGAAACAGCAATCATACGCATTCCAGCTGATTGAAAAGGATGTACTGAATTTAAATAGGACGGTTGTTCATGGAAAACAACTGAACCTGCTTCCAATAACCCTACCGCAATAAGCTGTAGCGCTTGAAGTGCTCCTGATACGATTAAAATATTTTCGGAACTTGTTTGAATTCCATGTTTTTTTAAATATTCACATAAATTAGCCCGTAATGTTTCATTTCCTAAGGGAGATGAATAACCAATTGATCTTGCATCTAATGCCAGTTCCTTTAATGAATGTTCGAGCTGTTTTGTTGGAAGTAATTCAGGGGCTATTTCCCCTGTACCAAGACGGATGATATGATGTAATTGCTCATATTCATTAATGAGTTGAATCGTATGGTAGTTTGGTTTATGAATACTACCGTCAATATGTTGTTGCCAATTGGGTTGGGAATTGTTTAGTAATACATTCCAAGAATTGTTAGCCACATAGATACCTGAACCGACCCTTGATTCGATTAATCCATCAGCCTTCAATTCATCCAATGCCAGTTGGATCGTGCTTCGATTTACTTGAAATTGGGTCGCAAGTTCCCGCTGGGTTGGTATTTTTGTGCCGATAGACCAATCTCCATTTTCTATACGACTTTTCATCCAATCAACAATTTGTTCATGAATCGTTAAATGGGAATGACGGTTTGGTTTCCACTTCATTGCATCACCTTTTAAATTGGGTGGATAATAATCCATCCAATTGGTTGTTTTCTTTTAGTTGTACCATAGTATCATAGAGTTGGAAAGGAGTTGATTATATGGAAGTCATTCTTCATGGAGTTGTTTTAGCATTTGGTCTTATTTTACCATTAGGCGTACAAAACGTATTTGTCTTTTCCCAAGGGGCCACTCAACCAAATCTACTTCGAGCACTGCCAGCTACTATTACAGCTGCAGTTTGTGATACTTTGTTAATTTTATTAGCAATCTTCGGTTTATCAGTGATTGTTTTACAATTTGAATGGTTGCGGTTTAGTCTAATTATTGTTGGCGTTGTCTTTCTATTATACATGGGTTATTCCATTTGGCGTACTGAACCATCTTCACCAACAGAAGGGAAGCAAGCTTTACCAATACATAAACAAATTGTTTTTGCTTTATCCGTTTCCTTTTTAAATCCCCATGCTATTTTAGATATTGTAGGGGTGATTGGGACAAGTGCTTTAACGTATATCGGAAAAGATCAAATTTTATTTACTGCAGCATGTATTGCGGTATCTTGGATATGGTTCATTGGCTTAACATTCGCAGGCTCAGTATTAAAAAAGCTAGACGATTCTGGGAGACTAATGAATTTATTTAACAAATGCTCTGCCCTCTTCATTTGGGGAACCGCGATTTATATTGCCGTTGGTTTAATATCTTAGAAATTACAAAACAAATGTAACAGAGTGAAATTATTTTTTCACTTTGTTACACTATCTTTCTCATAGAGACATTACCGTATTTTAACACTGTAATGTCTCATTGATTTAGGATCTCCATTTGATTCAAATACCCCATTGTTTATTAGTTGTCGAATCCGATATTCTAAAAAACGATCGTCCATCGTGCCATCCGCCGTTTCGACCATTTTTGATAATATTTCTCCGACTAATATTCCACACAAAATATAATCTTTCACCCTTTGTTGTTGATGGAGCTTTTCAATTGTTTCAATGATTAGTAAATCATAATAATTTTCTGGAACACTTTGTATACCATTATTTATCCAAATACGTAAAACTTCTTTTGTTTCGGAGAGCTTTTCCCACTCTCTTTGTAATTGATAGTGTTGTTCGTCACATAAAGCTTCAATTTCTTTGCTCTTTTCAAAAATATCCTTCAATACAATTGAATCTAGTCTATCGGTATAGTGAAAAGTTTGTTTCGGATTATCATTTAGTTCGCTACAGTTCAACAGGAAGACTTTATTTTGCTTTTCTCTCATTAAATAAAGATAATAACGAAGTCCCGTTTGTTCGCAAGCGTTGTTACTGTACCAAATATAAATTGGAACATGCTTTGGTATGGAATTAATCTGACACAATGTATTGGTGAAATTTTTTTCATAGTCAATCTCTTTTTCCTCATTAATAAAACAATCGAATAGCCATTGTTTTCGGAAATTTTGACCGATTTTATCGTTCAATGACCACAACGGTCCTACCGAAAAAGAATCTGGAAATCCTATAACAATCTTAGGACTTTGAAGAGCAAATCTTAAAGCACCAGCTACCTCTTCTGAAGTACAAATATGGACAACACCGTTGCGATTTTCCAGTGCTATCAAATGTTCCATATTTTGCATATGTATGTTTCGTTCTTCTGCCACTTGTCCATCACTCCAATCATTTTGAATCAGTTGAAAACGAATTATAGCCAATATTTCCCCATAAAAATAATCCAAAGGCCAACTGGAATAGCCAGACTTTTAACAGCTTGTTTCCAATGAAACCTTTTATTATATTTTTTTAGTATTCTATCAACTATAAAAAAGAGAATAGCGGCAAGTAAACTAATATAAAGTAATATGAAGCCAAACATGATATGGAAAATTCCCGATACAATCCATTCAACTTTTGGATATTTCTCTTTTTTAGATAATAATTCCCCGATTTTATCACTTAAAATGGATGTTACGACACCATAGATTAAAATGACTGGAAAACTATACATTAAATAAAGAGGCATATTGGAAATGAAAGCTGAAAATATAATCAACTACCGAATTGATGTCTTCAACAAAAATAAGGGAATGTTAAACCGAATAAAATTGCAAATAAAGATCCTGAAATCGATGCTGTAATAATTTTTCTCTGTAAAATACGAATCTCCCTTACTTTATAATCTTATAATCATCATAGATGTTGTGAATATGAACTTACTTTATAATTTCCATAAAAAAAGCATTTATTCTTTTTTTGATTACAATAGAGCAGTTAACAGTGAAAATAATATTCTTTTCAATTTCATTCGCTTCACTCCTTTTTGTATTTAACAATCGTTTACCAAATATTAATATAAGATAAACTATTAATTGGAAATTATGTTGTTTTTTTCATAATGTTATATAATCAGAAAAAATGAAAAGGAATTATACTATGAATGGTTTTGTCCAAATTTATAAGAGAGGTTAGGTATTCAAATGAAAAATAAAAAAATTATTAATGTTTCCGAATCTATTTTATTGGTTAGTTCATTTTTTATGTTTATGTTTATGTTTATTTATAAATATTTAGTGTTTATACCTGAATTTAAATATATTTTTTGAGAAATATACTTTATAGTACATATTACCCGTTATAACTTTAGGTTTAGCTATACATTCATTTTGGAACAGGGAAAACTAAGTTTTAAGCTTTATTTAAGATCGTTCTCATTCGGTTTAAGCGCTTTTAATTCTTTAAACAGGAGCTAAAAAATACCTTGTTAAAGCATGAAGCACTTTGTCACGTTCATCATTATTTTAATCATATTGTTTATTCAGGGCGGAATACCTCTCAAATACTGTGATTATTGCTTTTTCTCAATATAGAATCCAAATAAAATAGTATCGGAATACCTATAAGCCCGCCAACAGCGGGCTTTTTGAGTGGATAGAATCCACTCTTTATCCTGCACTACTTGTCCCCGCCTGCAAAGCAGCCGATGATCAACTTCTGCCTTCACCCAAAAACTTTGTTTTAGGGCGATGGAAAATAATCATTTCTCTGAATTTAATTTAACGATAAAATTATCGTTCTAATACAATAACTCTAACTGTCTTATTTACCAAATAGTCTCGCCCATAAAGACGGCTTTTTGCTGGTAGTTCATCTAACCGCTTGTGAAGTTCAGCAATGGGTTGTAAGGCGTGATTTTCTTCTTTCAGCCCTTTCAGTTCCGTTATGAAGCCGTTATAAAATTCAATCCAAGCGTTATCCTGTAACGTTGTAACGGTCCGTACATTGTTATACATAACGGTATCTGTAACGGTATCACCGTTATGTATCTCGTTACCTAAAATAACTTTCAGTCTACATCGGAACTGGTCACTTTACTTGCTGCATCCTCTAAAGGCATTGATTTTTCGCGATTTAACTTAATCATGGCTTTAATCAAGGCTATATCTATACCGTTATAAACACGATGATTTCGAGCGTTACGGTGAACGGGATGACCGTTATGTTCCAGTAAAAGGGCGTACTTTTTCAATGTTTCCGTCCCGCTCTCCAAAATATCTGCTGCTTGTTTCGGTGTATATTCTTCCCTACAATTCACCTCTGGGATTTCCCATTCACGTTCTTTTAACCAATCATAAAATGCTACTTTTCGAGTTGCCTCCTTCAATTGGTTTCCGCTATTAACTTTGCGCTTGCATATATATTTCTTCATAAGGCTGCACGATAACGAAACCGTCACCTTCGAATCTCATTTGAATCGATTCACCACTCCCTCTTCCGAAGAAGGTCTTTAGCGTAACATCTGTTTGAAACTCTGGTTGAAGATTACCTGACCAGGCGACTGTTGCATTTGGATCCGTTACTACAGGATTGCCTGGTGTTACACGTAATGTCAACGGTTCATAATGGGAGGTGATGGCGATCATACCTGTTCCTTCGCATCGAATATTAAACAATCCACCTGCCATCATTCCTGCCACTTTCCTCATTAATTTTATTTGATGCTTAATCGAAGGTTCGAAGGCAAGGAGGTCATTGCCATTTACATAAATCGCTTCGTTTTGTAAGTGTAGTATAATAATCTTCTTCCCACTGTCAGCTAAATACAACTTTCCTTGTCCATTTGCTTTCATAAGGGAAGCCCCTTCACCTGTAAAGGCTTTTTTGAACATCGTTCCAATACCATGTTCTAAAATACCTTCCCGCTCAAATTTAATCTTTCCATGATAAGCAACCATTGAGCCAGCTTTTGCCCAAACAAGACCATCTAGATTTACTTCGAGCAAACGGGGTGTTTCTAATTCAAAAAAACCTTCCCCTTTATCTTCCTGCTCTGTATTCTTTATAAATTCAGCAATCGAATATTTATTCATATGACACTGACACATCCTTCCATATTCTTCATATACGGGATAACGAGCAAGTAAGTTTCAAAGATTTTCATATTACTTCATCATTTTTTTATATCCATAGCCATTTCCCTTCCCTTATAATACTTTTTCTCTTCTACCATGACATTTTCCTTCGCAGTAATCGTTTTTACCACTAATTTAAATACAGTCGTTTTACTTCCCATGGAAGATCGATATCGATCCACATGGTTTTGAGATAATGCTGTCGGATAATACCCTGGTACATACTTATTTAAAAGATATTGCATTGCTGTTGTAGCTTCTGTTAAGTCATCGACAAGCTCCACATGTCCAAACAACATAACACTTAAATAGGCTGTATCTGTTTTTGCAGGAATAGGGTTGGCAATCGTTCCATGATTTTCGCTCACAACAAAAGTAGCGTTCGAATTTTCCTTTATCATATCAATCTTTTTCCCTTCACTTGCACCGTGGAAGTAAATACAACCTTCATGCCAAACATAATTTAAAGGGACAATATAGGGATTGTCTTGTATCGATAATCCTAAATAACCGGTCTCTACTTCAGATAGAAATGTATTTATTTTTTCCTCGTCTTGACAAATCATTTGTTTCATTCTCATCTTAATTCCTCCTAAACCATGTGAAAATGATCGTAAACAAAATCTGTCCTAACAATAAGTGACAGATTATAAAAAATATACATGGTCAGAAGAGAGGGATCTCCATTGGCATTCTTTTTTAAAAATGATGAATCAAAAGCGCTTTACATCCAACTTTACGAGTATTTAAAGTTAGAAATTAAATCCGGTCGGTTAAAAGTAGGAGAAAAGCTTCCTTCCATTCGTTCCCTCGCATTTGAATTAAAGGTTAGTAAACAAACAATTGACTCTGCCTATCAACAGTTATTAGCAGAAGGCTATGTGGAGAGCCGTCCAAGAAGTGGACTTTTCCTTTTACCGATGGAAGAGATTTCTCAAACCATAACAGCCCCACATTCATCTAGAATAACAACCGATTTCAAATCAAAATTCTTGGTCGATTTTTATTACGGAGCAATCGATAAAACTAAATTTCCACTGAAAACATGGAAACGGTGTATAAGTGATGCATTGGAAAGTTCTTTGAATGAGGTTTATTTTTATGGAGATCGTCAAGGCGATATCATATTACGTGAAGAAATTAGAAAATATGTTTCAAAAGCTCGAGGAATTCAATGTTCTACTGAACAAATTTTCATATGTAGCGGTACGCAGCAGTCAATCAATTTAATTTCCCAAATACTAGAGCTACATGACCAACAAGTTGCGATAGAAAATCCTGGTTATTCGGAAGTTCGCTCGGTTTTAGAAAAATACAATTGTCAACTGACTCCCATTTCCCTTGAGGAAGATGGAATATCAATTGAGGAATTGCAAAAAAGTAAAGCAAAAGCAGTTTATGTGACTCCTTCACATCAATTTCCATTAGGTATGGTACTCCCAATCAATAAAAGATTAAAACTTTTAACATGGGCGAAAGAACATTCCAGTTTTATCGTGGAAGATGATTATGACAGCGAATTCCGCTATATTGGTCAACTAATACCATCATTAAAGTCTTTAGACGAATTTGACAGAGTCATTTACTGCGGTACATTTTCTAAAAATTTTCTTCCGGCAGCTCGGTGCAGCTACATCATTCTCCCGGAAAATTTAGTTTCAAAAGGGGAAAATACGATAGAACAGTCGAGTCAAAGTTGTTCTCCCATTATTCAAAGGGCTCTAGCTATCTTTATGAGAGAGGGATTTTTTGAAAAGCATGTTCGTCGAATGAAAGTCGCATATCAAGCTAAACATAAAGCTTTAATTGAAGCAGTTAACAACTATATTGGAGAAAATGTGGAAATAATTGGCCAAAAAGCTGGGTTACATATTTTGCTTCACCTAAAAGGGAGTACTCCAGAGGAAGTAATTCAACAAGCTTCCAAAGAAGGAATTCGTATCTATTCTCCGCTTCAACATTGGTTTAACAATGAGACTGTCCCCTACATTATGCTTGGATTTGGGAATCTAACTGAACAACAAATTATAGAAGGAATTAAAGTAATTGGGGATCTTTGTAGTCGAGAAAGTTCATAGCTAAAAGTAAATGGAAGCACTATAATAAGGTTTCAAGACAGTGTTGGGCTTTACAGCACATCATGGGACTGCATGCATCCCATAGGCATCCATATAAGTTGACTGGATAATATTTTTTGGAAAAGTAAAATGAATGAAAATGAAAATTTAAAAACACTCTTACAATAAATGTAAGAGTGTTCTTGAGCCTTGCTATACAACTTATGTATGCAAAGCCACCTTGCCGTAATGATTAGAAAGTTTTAAACCACCACTCCTCAAAGTGGGTGTTCGCAAAAGATATCCTGTATATCATCATTCACTAAAAGTGTGATGCTCGCCATTCCATCTTCGATATAAAACTCCCTTTTACAGTTCAAAGGTTAAAACTTAATATTTTACGTACAACGCAGCTTTAATGATATATTATATTACTTTTTTCGATTGCACAAGTAAGTACCTACAAAGAAAAATGTCAACTATTTATTACTTGTAAAGAAGGAATTGATTGTATTTTCTCTTTCAATGATAATCCCCTAAGAAGTAAAGAAGTTACCTCTCAGGGGAAAATTAAAATTAATTTAACTTTTTCGATTGATTATTATTATTTTTTTCATTTGCTTTATCTGCCCGCTTAAATTCTTTTCGATATAGGACTTCTTGAGTCGATGTTAGCCCGTTATCTTTCGTTGTCAACTGTTCGTGGGGCGCCTTTTCATTACCCATATGGAACACTCCTCTCTTTTTTAGTCTTTATCAGTTTTTCCGATGTAGAGATAGATATTCCATTTGATTTTGAAGGGGTTTTTATTTCGAGAAATTTTGAATTCTATCTATAAAAATGCACAAGATAAAAAAGACTTCATATCAAAAAATTAACTACATTTAAATCCACTTCGTCAACCGAACCAATTTTTTTGGATACATCCCATAACAAAATAGCTGAGGTTTCATTATTCGGAATAAATGGTTGCAATGTTTGTACTGTTACCATGTATACGGGATTATACTTCAAATGATCATTCATTTTATTTTTCACCTTTAATAAACCTTTAAATTCCATATCATAAACCAGTTGACCAGTTTCTTCAAAAAGTTCTCTTATTGCACATTCCTTAGCAGTTTCATTGGCTTCCCTTTTTCCTGCAGGTATTTCCCATTGTTTTCTCCAAATGTTGTAACATAATAAAAGTTTGTTATCACACTTAACTACAGCATATGAACCAGCCAAAGGATAAAATTGAGTTAATGCTTCTTCTCCAATCGAAATAAATTCAAGAAATTCAAACTGATTATGATATGTCTGTTCCAATTTTCTACCCCCATCACGTGTAATCCTTCTTATCATAATTTTAACAAGGAAATCTTTCTTTGTTAATTTACCCCATTAAACAAAGAAAAGGGATAGAAAATATAAACATCATCTATATAATGGACTAACAAATACCAAAGGATAAAAGAAATCGCAACGATGAAAATGGAAATTGTAAGGATCATAGAAGGATTTCTTTCCTTCGTCAAAATTTTTAATGAAACGGATAATCCAAATAATAAAGATACGATTGCGCCAAAAATAATATATAATCCAACTGTAAAAGCACCGATAAAACTTATAAAATAAAGAACCAACGAACATAAATAAAACCAAAGGGAAATATTTTTCAAAGGGCTAAAACGGGAAAACTTCATTTTCTCATCTCCCTTCAACGGATTTTAACGGCTTAGTTCTTTTTTTAGAGAGTCGATTGCTGCTATCACTTCTAGCATATTTTCTTTAGTATTTATATGATGTCTTGCATGGAGTAAAATTGGTCGAACAGATTCTACCGAACGGCCAATTTCATACATCCAGTCATATCTTGGTACCATCCATGTATGAAAATGATGGATTGCATCTTCATTGTAGAAGTAGTAAACATATTTTATTCCTAAAACTTTTCTTTGAGCCTGTCTTATTTTAGTTATAACATTTATATAATCGAACTTTTCACTTTCAGTTAATTCATCTAAACATTTCACATGACGTTTAGAAACTACAATCATTAATCCTTTAATTGGGTAAGCAACATCTTGATGGACATGGAAATGTTCTGATTCAAATACTATCCTTCCGTCAGGCGCCATAAGCCCGCTTGTAATAGCACAACTTAAACAGTATACTTCCACTTTTTTCCATTCTATAAAGTGATAACTCTCAATTACCTTCCCCCTCGTCCATTTGTTATCTTTTCGATTATTTCCCATTAAAAAAAGCCGTTTCATCATTACGGCTTTAAATTAATCTATATTAAATATCAATTAAAAACGTTTCTTTAAAACCTTGCTTTCCTTTTGGCGTTATTTTAATCGCACGAGTTTTCGGAATCCGTTCAATCCAATTTAACTCTAAAAGTCTTTCTAACAACGCATTCCCTAATGCGCCACCAATGTGATGACGCCTTTCACTCCAGTCTAAACATTTATGACAAAATGATCGACGTTTTCTCTTAATTTGATTAAGATCTATTTCAAATAATTGAAAGAAATGCTCTCCTTCTTCCGTAACGATAAATTCTTCTGACAGAATACCCAAATTTTTTAAGGAATCTGCTAATTGAACACCTAAATTCCCCGCAATATGATCATAACATGTTCTTGCAAACCGTAAAGCCTTATCTTCTGTAGATTGTTTAAACGATTTCACTTTCAAAGGTGGTGCTAACGAGAGTAGCGTTTCCATTGTGTGTGCTACTTCTTGATCCTGAATTCCAAAGTATCGGTGTCTTCCTTGTTTATTAACACAGACAACGTTCGCATCTACCATTTTGGCTAAATGAAAACTTGCCGTTTGTGGTTTAATTCCTGCCGCATACGCTAATTCTCCTGCCGTATGAAATCTACCATCGAGTAAAACGGTTAAAATTGCCGCGCGGGAAGGTTCACTAACAAGGGAAGCGATGATTGCTACGTTCGGATTCGCATTTGCATTCATTTTTACGATCATCTCCTATGTATTCCATATTTCGATTATAGTGGAAATAATTATGTTCTACAATGGGAGATGAAAACGACTCAAGGAGGAAATAATATGAAAAAGATTGCGGAAACTACAAATACAGCAATAATTCAACCAAAAATTTTATACTACGGAACACCAGTTATTTTATTAAATACACTGAATGAAGATGAAACGGTGAATATAAGCCCCATCTCATCATCATGGGCTTTAGGAGATTGTATCATCCTCGGCCTTGGAGTTGACGGCAAAGCATTAGAAAATTTAACTAGACATGCAGAATGTGTTATAAACGTCCCAGATCCTTCATTATGGGAAAACGTTGAACGATTAGCTCATTTTACAGGGAAACATCCAGTTCCGGATTATAAAATAAATAGTGGATTTCGTTATGAAAAAGACAAATATCATGCGAGTGGGTTAACGCCCATTGCATCAACATTCGTAAAACCTACAAGAATTTCGGAATGTCCTATACAAATTGAAGCGAAGGTGAAACATATTCGAATACCAGATTATTCACCCCAATTTGCCATTGTAGAAACCCAATCGATTCAAGTACACGCCCATAAAGACATTTTGATTGGCGAAAACCATATCGATCCTACCCAATGGAGTCCGCTTATCTATAATTTCCGCCATTATTTTAGTTTAGGGGAACATCTTGGAAAAACGTTTCGAGCAGAAATTTAGTAACGGCAAAAAAGCTTAAGGAGATTCCCTAAGCTTTTTCTAAATTAAATCCATTCTGCAAACCATGCAACATAATAGGCAGCTGGTATAAACAATAGTTGTGCTACTATAGTACCTACAAATTTCGAGCTAATCATCGTCAATGAGTAACTTTTTAAATAAACGTAATCACATTGATTTTTCACCACTCGATCGGCTAAAACGGAAGCTTTCGGATCGATAAACAGTGTTAATAAAATCGTCGCAATTCCATTAATGACTCCCGATGACATTAATGCCGCTTGAGCATAATCTTCTGGAACTAACATAGAAGCATATAAAGAGGATAATACACCGATGGTAAATACAGCAGAAACAATCACATTTACTACAAATAATCGTTTAGGGATTGTTTTGAATGTAATCCCCTGTAAAAATTTCAACTTCGGGACACGAAAACAAGAAATTATTTTCTTCATTCCTGTTGGATTCAATTGTTTTCCTATTGTGGAGATAATCGAACCTCTTTCATTTGATAATTGGATGATGGCTCTTGAAAAAATGTTGATGAAAGTTGGAAAAAGCATTATTCCAAGTAATACGCCAACAGAAGTAACCCCAATTAATATTCGATATTGATCCTCTATAAAATTTAGTTTATTACTATCTGGTGCTTCGGCAATCAGTTTTGCAGTAAGAGGCTGTTGAATCATTGTGGAAAATCTTGAAACGATGACTAACGTGCTAAACAAAGATAAGGCAGTAGCTATTAATTTCACCCTTGCTCCAGATATTCTCGTTGAATAAGCCAACGTCTCAATCATCGTTACGATTAATATAAATATTGCCACCACAACGATTTTATTTGTAATGTACTCCATATAAAGCCTCCAACAAATTATTTCTCTATATTATACAGGACCTTTTAAAATTTTTGGAAACAATATATAGAAGGGGGTGAAAAGACAACCGCTGGATAAGCAAAAAAGCGACTAAATTTATTCATCTATCGTTTCACCGCTTTCCAAATTGTCCATCTATCTTTTTCTATGATGTTTGTCCTTTTTGATACGGCATCATCGATAGATTGAATTAATAAGTTTAACTCTTTATCGTCAAGTTCATGTAAAATACTTCTACCCGTTCTTTCCTTCAAATCATCTAGTAACTGAACTTTATTATTATAGATGTTTCGAATTTCCCACAATTTCACTTCTTCTATTTCTTTAAATCCAGCCTTTGTCAAAGTTTCCATAACCAAATTACTTGAATGTCTTCGTTGAATTTCCTTTTCCCCTAACTTTGGGAAAAGTTCGAAAAAGTATCCTCGAATATGTTGTTCATCACCAGGTAAAAGACAATCAGCAGGCGTACGATCTTGAATAATTAAATAACCGCCTTTTTTGAGCACTCGATATGCTTCTTTAAAACAGCTTTCTAAATCCTCGATATGATGGATTAATGCCCTTTCAAGCAATAAATCATAGTAATTTCCCTTTAAACCCGTTTCAAAAGCATTTCCTTTTTGAAAAGAAATGTTTGGATAGTTCTCACAATTAATAATTGCCCCCTCAATCATCACTTCTGAAAAATCAACACCTGTTACAGTTGCCACTCCCATATCCGCTAGTGCTTTACAATAAATTCCTCCTCCGCATCCAATATCTACCGCGTGCGTCGTATTGTTAATCGGTACGAGTTCTTTCACCATTTGAATCCAAGATTGGTTAGCCTTTCGAGTTGTATACGAATTACGGTTTTTCTTCTCGTGAAAATCAATTCCCATAAGGACCCCTCCCGTTTAAATCATCCTACATCTCCTTAGCTCTTTAGAAAAATCATATGTCTACATAACGGCTCATTATAATTTATAAATTTAAGGTCATTTTTCTGCTCATCGTTTTCATTCCAAAACGCTCATAAAAGGAAATGGCTTGTTCGTTGAATTCCCAAACGTTTAATTCCAATGATTGTGCCCCTTTTTCTTTCGACCACTCTACACATGCATTAAATAATGCCGTTCCAACCCCTCCCCTTTTATAATTAGATTTCACACCAAAATCGTTTATATAAGCATATTTTCTCTCGACCATTGATTCGAAGGCAGGGGATTTTTTTATTTCCACCACAGCAAAACCAATAACAGTTTGATTTTCTTTCGCAATTAAAATGTCACAATTCGACTCTGCTAACAACTGTTGAAAATAACTTTCTAGCATCACTTGTTCCACTTTTTTAAAAATTTTAGGAAGCGCTTCTGCATGTTGATCTTGTCCTTCTTTCACAATCACATTCACCGCATTAAAATCTTCTCCTTTGGTTGATACAATATTTATTTTCATCTATTATCCTCCTTTGTCTACTTATACCATTAATTCCTTAAAACTAATTATTTTCCTCCTTAGCGTTTTCCAATATTAGAAACTACTTACCTTTTAAACTGATTAGAACAATAAATGAGACATGTTTTATAGCGGATAGAGAATAGAATAAAATAAGAGGAAAATTTTATAATATGGAGGCGTTATGTATGGTAAAGGATAAAGTGGTGATTGTGACTGGTTCTGCCCGAGGAATTGGATTTAAGATTGGAGAACACTTTGCAAAAGAAGGGGCAAAGGTTGTTTTATCTGATGTTAATGTCGATTTATTACAAGAATCTGTTCAATCCCTTAATGGTGCTGGATATGAGGCAATTGGAGTAAAAGCAGACGTTACGAATGAAGAAGATTTGAAAAATTTAGTTACGGAAACTCAGAAGACATTTGGTTCCATTGACATCGTCATTAATAATGCGGGTATGCAACATGTCGCACCAATTGAAGAATTTTCAACTGCTAAGTTTGAGTTAATGAATAGAATAATGTTGATTGCGCCTTTCATCCTTACAAGAGAAGTATTCCCTATTATGAAAAAGCAAAAATGGGGACGCATAATTAATATCGCATCTATTAATGGGTTAATCGGATTTGCTGGTAAGGCTGCCTATAATAGTGCAAAACATGGTGTTATCGGACTAACAAAAGTAGCCGCATTGGAAGGAGCTCTAGACGGTATTACCGTTAATGCTTTATGTCCAGGATACGTTGATACTCCCCTTGTACGTGGTCAAATTGCGGACTTAGCAAAAACGCGTCATATCCCTGAAGAGCGGGCGCTTGAAGACATTATCCTTGCTCAAGTACCTCAAAAGAAATTATTAGACGTAAGTGAAATTGCCGATTACGCCTTATTCCTTGCCAGTGATAAAGGGAAAAGTATAACAGGACAAGCCGTTGTTATTGATGGCGGCTATACAGCACAATAAATATATTAAAAGTCCGCCATTTGGAGACGGACTTTTTGTTTTTATAATTAATTTTGAAAATCAGGATTTCTTTTTAAGAAGTTTTCCCAAGCATTTTTCATTCCTTGTTCAAGCTCCTCTTTCGAAGCAAATAGCCGCTTTTCAGTGCCGCCATAACCAATTTCTAATTGTTGGTTTTTTAAACCTTCAAAGATCGCATTTATAAAATCATTTAATGGAGCACCAAACGTATGAAGACCCGCACCCCCTAAATCGGTATTAACGGCAGGAGGTAATACTTCTATTACTTCTACATTCGTATTTTCTAATTGTTGGCGTAATGTTACTGTAAATGAGTGCATTGCTGCCTTTGTGGCACTATAAATCGGTACCCAAACTCCTGGTTGAATCGCGAGTCCAGATGTTACGTTAAGGATTGTTGCCTGTTTTTGCTTTAAGAAATGAGGAATTAAAAGCATAGAAAGATGAATTGGGGCTTCAACATTAATCGTAATTTCATTTTGATAATAGCTCCATTCTTTTTTTTCATTGAGCAAATTAACTCTCTGCTGGATGCCCGCATTATTGACTATCATATTAAGATCAGGGAATGTTTCTGTTACCCAATCAATTAATTGAATTCGTTCCTCTTCAACCGATACATCACAAACTCTCGTATGTAATTCAGGGAACTTTTCCTTTGCTTCTGTCAGTTTATTTTCTCTTCGCCCTACGATGATTACTTTATTTCCTGCTTTCATAAAGTTTTCTGCAAAGGCAAGCCCAATACCAGAAGCTCCACCAGTTATTAAAATGGTATTTCCTGATAAATTCATTTGTTATCACTCCAAGTTTGAATGTTATTAAAATGTTTACATATCATAACAAATTCATTCCACGAATGACAGTGATATACATTTTCAAATTTATTAGTTACTTAACCATAAAATTTCAAAGGCCAATTTTTCTTCAACTTTCATTAAAGGATATATTCATTACAAAAATACTTCCACTATGAATAATTAGCAGACATAAATGACACATTACTTATAGGAGGTGGAAGGAAAATGCCTAACATAATTGGTGTTGAACAATCCTTATCGAATGTTGAAGCTGCATTAAAAGCAAAGGGTTATGAAGTTATTCAACTTCGCAGTGAAGAAGATGCAAAAAATTGTGATTGTTGTGTGATCACAGGCCAAGATGAAAACGTTATGGGAATCAGCGATACCGTAACAAAAGGATCGGTTATTGATGCTCGAGGCTTATCTGCTGATGAAGTGTGTGAACGTGTAGACAAAATGTTCCATTAAAACAGCGAAAGGTGCTATTCTAGACTAATTAACGTATAGAACAGCACCTTTTTCCTATTCAAACTATGTAATCTATTCCTTTAGAAAACCTTCTTCTTTTTCTAACAACACTTGGAAAGCTTGAACATGTACTGCATTTCCTGTAATCTCCACATCCCAGGTTTCATTATGTTTCGAAACCTTCACAAAAACACGACCATCTTTTCCTAACTCTTGCCCTTGTTCAACTACGAGATGAAACGAATCACACTCATTCTTCATTATATGCTTCCCATAATATGCTCCCATTACTCCTGAAGCAGTCCCTGTTACAGCATCTTCAATAGTACCAGAAAATGGAGAAGAGAAATGGCGGGCATGCATCGTTGCTTTCGGATCAAAAGTTTCCATACAAAATGGATGTATAGATGCTTTTGGCATTTCCTTTAATATAGCAGGAAACTCTTTAGTGTTCGGTTTCATTTTTTTAAAGGCTTTTAACTTCTTTATCGGGATTAATAATGTCCATATTCCCGTACTTCCATATAAAATCGGTAAAGTTTCATGGAGATCCGATTCTTCCAGTCCAATTGATTGGGCTAATTGTGCTCTTGAGCCGTTAAACGGTTCAAATGTTGGCGTAGCCTGTTTCATCGTAATTAATAATTCATTTTCATCAGATGTTTCAATCGATACAGGTAAAACACCTGCCTTCGTTTCAATCGATAATTGACTTTTGTCTCCCAATAGTCCTTTTGTTTTTAAAGCATAAATCGTTGCCATCGTAGCGTGTCCACATAAATTCATTTCATGACCAGGCGTAAAAAAGCGGATTTTTATATCTGCTATATTGGACTTAATTGGAAAGGAAGTTTCATTAAATCCTACTTTATAGGCGATTTGTTGCATTTCTTCATCGGTTAGATCATTTCCGTTTAAAACAACACCAGCAGGATTTCCTTTGTTCGGTTGATTACTAAATACATCATAATGATGAACTGTAATGGATTTCATGAAACTGTCCCCCATTTTCATTTTTTCATATTTATAATCATTATTTAAAATAGTCAGTTATTATTAATTAGACCGAATACTACATGATCAACGAAATGATCGTATAACCATTCTACGCTCCGAAGACACCCTTCTTTTTCAAACCCTAGTCTTTCTGGTATCGCTAAACTTTTATGATTTTCAGTAGCAACGCGGATTTCAATTCGCTTTAAATTCAATTCGTTAAAACAATAGTCGATTACAGCTTGACAAGCATTTGTCATAATGCCATTTCCTTGGAATCCTTCCCCTAACCAGTAGCCAATTGATGTTGAGCGATTAGCCCAGTTTATATGATGCAATCCTATTACACCTGCTAAGTTCCCTTTATACCAAATACCCGCTTGGAAACCATCATTATTGCCAAATTGCTTTAATGTACTTTCAATAAAAGCTTTTGAATCATCTACGTCTTTCGTAAAATCAACCCATGGTAACCATTCACGAAGATAGGTTCTCGATTGATTTGTTAAATGAAAAAGTTCTTCAGCATGTTGAATTTCTAACAACCGTAATTCCAACTCATGATTTAACTTGTACTTAAACATATACTCCCCTCCACATAAAAATTGATTAAGTTCTACTATAAAGGAACAAGTTTTGTTGTAAACCTTTTTTTAATAAAAATTCTAATTTAATCCATATTTCTATTTTATCAAAAGGAGAAATTGTCTTCTTTGTCAAATACATAAATTTGAAAGAAAGGAGAATTTTGAATGAAATATCGTCATGAAATTTTATTTAACCAATTAGAAAGTTATAGAAGTGAGTTATTGGAAGTATTAAAGGATGTTACAGAAGAAAAAGCAGAAATGATTCCAACAGGATTTCGTAATAATATTCGATGGAATATGGGGCATATTTATTTAGATCAATATTTATGGATTGAAGCTTTGACGAAAGAAAAAGAAAATGTACCAAAAACATTTCATGATTGGTTTGGATTTGGCACTTCTCCATCGGATTTTACCGATGAAACTCCTAACTTTGAAAAACTAAAAGAATTATTAAAAAACCAACCAAAGCTTATTAAAGAACGATATGGAGAACGATTGGAAGAAGAATTTCCACCTACTGAAATGGGAATGAATACAATCGAACAAGTTTTAATTCGTACAATTTTTCATGAAGGCTTACACTTACAAACGATCCTCGATATGAAAAAACTAATAAAATAGTGTACTTAGGCGCACATTCATTATTGAATGGAATTGCGCTCTTATTAGATATGTAGATAATTTTTTTAAATATAAAACTGCATATGTGTTTTGTCTTTTTTATAATAATCCAATCGATCTTGTAAAGTACCTGTATGAAACTCAAATTTATGACCATCCGGATCCGTGAAATAAATCGACTTTTTATCCTGTTCATCCCTTGGACGACCTGTTAAGATGTTGACATTTAAGTTTTTAAGTTTACGGTACATTTGATCGTATTCAGCTTCTTCGATTGTAAAAGCGATATGGGTATATGATTTATGAATTTCCGTACGAGGGATTTCCTTTTCCTCATTTAAGGCAAGCCAAATACCATTTAAATCAAAGTAGGCGGTCGTTTTTCCTTCTACTAACAACTTTGCATCGAAGACATTTTTATAAAATGTGATGGATTTTTTTAAATTAGAAACAGAAAATAATAAATGATTTAATCCTTTTACTGTCATTTAATACACCTCATTTTTACTTTGTTAAACAATTGAATCAACAAAATGTTTAAATCCTTCTTCTTCTTCTATAAACGGATAATGATTACTTTGATGAAAAACTTTAAATGTCGATGTCTTAACTAATTCAGCTGCTTCAACACCGAATTCATAAGGACATTGGACATCATAAAAACCTGCATAAATGTATGTTGGTACTTTTATAAAGCTTAATAAAGGCTTTAAATCATAATTGGGGAGTTCTTTATTTGAATAATAATCTAAACGTTTCGATACAGTCTTTCCGCTATTTGGACGGGTAATCATTTCATCATAAGCTGCCTTATTATATAAAGACATCATTGTCCATTCTTTACTAACGGTTTTACGTTCATCAATAGTTGCCTTTGGATCTTTAAGAACTGCAAATATTTCACGTAATCTCTTATTGTTCGGATTTTCTACACAATAAATACTTCCCGGATGCCTCATATAATCAGCTGAAGCACATAACCCACCGACAACGATTCTTTTTAAACTTGCCTGTGATTGTATGGCATATTTTAAACCTAACATTCCTCCTGTTGAATGACCAGCAAAACTCCAAACTTGAAAACCTAATGATTCCCTAATCGCCTCCAAATCCTTTACGGAAGCATCCATACTATATTTATCGTTTCCTTTACCTTCTGTTGAGTTTCCACAACCAGTTAGATTAATTAAATAAACCGAATATTTATGACTAAAACTATTCGCAAATAAATTTCCATTTTGGTTAAATTCACTATACAAATGGGTAACACAAAGAGGTTCCCCTTCCCCTTTTTTAAACAACTCAAATTGACCTCTACTTGTTTCAATTACATGCTTTTCCCACATAGTCATTTACCCTCCTAACTAAATAGATTTGAATTGTATTTTAAATTTCCTAAGAAATCCCCTTGCCACCTTTTGTTATAAACGTCCCCATTTTCTCCGCTCCTGTAATAATTGCTTTTGCCCTGTTTATTAAAGTTTGTGTTGTTTCTAATACAAGGGAATTTTGATGGGCTTGTTCATTGCACCACACTTCATAAACATAAACAGCGTTCAGTTCTTTTTCTACAATATTCACAAGATATATCTCACAATCTTCTAATTGCACCATTGACTTTGCCGCCTCTAACAATATTTCTACTAAATTTTCCCTCTTGAACTGTAAACTTAACGAATAAACTAAATTTCTCCATATTATTCCCCTCCAAAATAAGTTTTCCAATACTATTTCTCCATCACCACACCATTTTCCTATATTCCGATTATAATTCCTCAAATAAAAAACACCCCACCTATTACAAGGTGAAGTGTTTAGAATCATCAAACAGTTATGTTTGAAGTTTGTTTAATTTCAATGTAGCGTAATTGAACTCCATCAATTTCATGAATAGAGAAAGTATAGCCTTCATGCTCTATACTGTGATCACGTTTTAAATCCATATCTTGTGAATAGTACCAACCACCAAGGGTATCGACATCTGGATTATCCATTTCAATTTGTAAAAGTTTTGCTACATCTTCTAATAACATTTTAGAGTAGACAATGTAGTGACCTTCTTTTAGCTTTCGGATTTCAGGAATTTCATCGTCGTCAAACTCATCTCGAATTTCACCAACTAATTCTTCTAAAATGTCTTCAACCGTAACTAGACCTGACGTACCACCATATTCATCTAAAAGAATGGCGATATGTGTCCGTTGCTTTTGCATCTTCGTTAATAATTCTTGAATCGGTATCGTGTCAATTGTATTAATAACTGGGTTAATAAATTGCTCTAAAGCGAAATTTTCAGCCGTAATTCGATTGCTCATTCCTTGAGTTAAGAAATCCTTTATATTAATAAAACCAATGATGTTATCCCGGTCCTCTTCGTAAACTGGATATCGTGTATAGCGCTCCTCTTGAATCGTTTTTAATACTTCTTCAAAGGTAGTATTTTTCTCAAAGGCGATAATATCTGTTCGAGGAACCATAATTTCACGGGCAATGCGATCATCAAACTCAAATACATTATTCACGTATTTTAATTCAGTTTGATTAATTTCCCCGTTTTTATAACTCTCGGTCATTAATAATCGTAACTCTTCTTCTGTATGGGAAAGTTCATGCTCAGAAGCAGGTTTCATACCGAAAATGCCGACTAAAATACGCGCTGAACCATTTAAGAACCAAATGAATGGATATAAAATTTTATAGAAAATCATAATTGGTCTTGCAAATAAAAGGGTAATATTTTCTGCCTTTTGAATCGCTGCTGTTTTTGGTGCCAATTCCCCTACTACAACGTGTAAGAATGTTGCAATAATAAAAGCTGCCCCGATAGTGAAGAAATGAATATATTGTTCACCAATTCCGATTGACTCGAACATCGGATGTAAAATAAATTCAAAGGTTGATTCCCCAACCATACCAATACCAAGGGCTGTAACGGTAATACCTAATTGACAGGCGGATAAATATTCGTCTAAGTGGGTCGTTACATGCTTGGCAGATAGAGCACCTTTTTTTCCTTCAGCAACCAATTGGTCAATTCTCGATTGCCTCACCTTTACAATGGCAAATTCCGTTGCCACGAAAAATGCGGTTAAAGCTATTAATATAGCAAAAATGGTTAAATTTAATGCGGTCAAAAATCGTCTTACTTAAAAAAGTAAGACTTCACCTCCTAGGTTATTAGTCTTAATAAAGATTGAATTAATGTAACACTTTCTGGTAACACTTTATTTTTTATTGTTTCTTTTGTCGATTGTTCTTGATGATTCATACTTTCAATCAATGTTGACACTTCAGATTGTAATGTTTGCATATGCAAACAAATTTCTTGTATGTTTTCTTTAGGATTACATTCATCGTCCAATGATTTTTTAATATCTTGTAAGCACATTCCTTGTGCTTTCATAGCTTCTATTTCATGAATTCGTTCGATTGCTTCAGAAGTATAGAAACGATAATTCGAAGTAGAACGTTCTGCTTTTAACAAACCAAGATTTGTATAGTAATCAATCGTACGTTTTGTAATCCCAGTCTTTTTAGCTAACTCTCCGATTTTTAATTTCTCGTTCCCAATTTATTCCCCTCCAACCATCACGTTATGGTTTATATTATACACTCTTCTTAATGAATATTCTATTAATCAGATACCATGTCATAAACATTTCATAATCCAAAAATTATATTATTTCATTGTGAAACTTTTTTGAGGGTAGTTCGTATAGGAACACATTATGTAGATGGTGGGGGCAATTAAAATTGATTTAAACGTCCTTTACAATGAAATGGTTACTTTCATTTGGTAAGATTTTAATTTCCGTTTTTAAAATTTCAGGATAAAGTTCCATTGAAGGAAGTTCTTCAATAGGTGTCCATTGATAAATTAGCCGCTCTCCTTCCTTTCCATAAAAACCAGTACTGTTAAAAACTTCTGGAACATTTAATATGTAATAGTAAAATCCAATTTCATGATACTTATTCCTATTGTATTCGAAAAAATTTTCAACAGACCAAATTAGTTTCCCTACATTTCCCTTTAACCCTAATTCTTCTTCAAACTCTCTTTGAATAGCAGTTTGGGAATCTTCTCCAACTTTCACTCTTCCTCCAGGTAACGACCAATGAAAATCTTTTGCCTCTCTATGTAATAAGACATGTTTTTTGTATAGCCAAACTCCAGCTACACGATAATTAAAGATTATATTTTCAGTTTTAAAAACGGCGTCCATTTCCATCCACCTCCTAATCATTATTTCCACGATAGGTAGTTCATTTCCTTCATATAGGTGATTTAAAAATTAAAAAAACTTACGACATTTTCTATCGTAAGTAAATAAGCGGTTTATTGGAGTTGGGAAAGATTTAATTGATATAGTTTATCGTCGTTTTCAAGGGCATCTCCTCGACCGTCCGTATTATTACTAATAAAGTACAATTGATCGCCATCAATGAAAACATCTCGTATTCTTCCTATATCTGTTACAACATTTCTATGGGAACCTGTTGATAAGTTAAATTCAATAACAGCTTGCCCCCTTAATGCCGCAACATATAATTTCCCGTCTATATAATCCATTCCAGATGGAGCCCAAGTTGTATCGGATCCAGACGTAAATAGTGGAGTTATTAACCCCTGTTGCTGCTGTGTTCCTTCGATTGTTGGCCATCCATAATTTTGTCCTGCCTCAATTAAATTAATTTCATCATTTGCATTGTTCCCGTGTTCACTTGCATACATTTCTCCATCAGCCGACCAAGTAATACCTTGTGGGTTTCGATGACCATAACTATAAACATAAGAATTCGGAAACGGGTTGTCAGCAGGTATCGAACCATCTAAATTCATCCTTAAAATTTTCCCACCTAATGAGTTTACATCTTGGGCAATGGATGATTGAGCAGCATCCCCTGCTGTTGCAAAAAGTTTCCCATCAGGACCAATCTCCAATCTACCACCATGATGATAAGCTCCGCTTGGTATTTTGTCTAAGAGTAAACGTTCTTCCTGCCAAGTATCTCCTTGTTGACGCACCGTAACAATTCGATTAAATTGCCCCGATTGATCTTCATACGTATAGTAAACATATGCTAAGTTAGATTGTTGAAAATCGGGTGCAAGAACAAAACCTAATAAGCCTGCTTCCGATGCTGTAGCTAAGTCCTTCTTTAATTCTACCTTTTGCCTTTCAACTTCCCCATTTTCAATTTTTACTATACTGCCCGTTCGTTCAGACAAATAAAAAGTATCGTTTATCTTATCAATGGACCAAGAAATATTTAATTGATCTGCTATGACAGTCGCATTGTCATTCAAGACGTTCGTAACTTCAAGAACGGTATTATCTTGTTTTTCCTTCATTTCCGATTCATTAAATATTGAGCAACCAACAAGAACCATCATCATCATGACATAAACAGTTATAATTTTTTTCAATCAGTTACACTCCTATTATGAATAAATTTCCAAATCTACTATAAGTTTTAACAAAAAAATGGATTTTAATAATAGAAAATGTTAAATTATGATAATGTTTTAAGGACAAGTTTGACGGTGACAAACCGATCTACTTTCCAATTGGGATAATGTCGCTAGCAAAACAGCTGATGGTTCATCTACAATTCGATAATGTTTCCAAGTGCCAACCTTTCGTGACGTAACGATATCTGCTTGCTCCAGTTTTTTTAGCTGCTGACTGACGGCAGGTTGGGAAAGTCCTAATACTTCCACTAAATCACAAACACATACTTCGCCTGATTTTAAGCAACTTAAAATGGCAAGCCGATTTTTATCGGCCAATGCTTTTAGTTGCTTTTCTAAAAATGGAATACCCATCATTTCACCTCTGAAATCACTTTGTATAAGAAATTGCTTATGTAAAAAAATAAATCTAATAATACAACGAAATGAAAAGAAAAAGGATATCACTTTAGTGATATTTTACCATTAATTTTTACTGAACTTTATTAAAAAAGAAAAAAGCCTGCTTTGAACATATTGGTTCAAAACAGGCTTGTGATTAATGAACAAAAGATTTAATTTCATCAACTAAACTTTGTAATTCTTCTTGTGTAAAATCATATGTTTCTAAGCAGAAATGACATTGGGTTTCAATTTGGCCTTCTTCTTCGATCATTTCTTCTAATTCTTTAGCTCCTAATCCTACTAATGCACGACTATAGCGTTCCTTTGAACAGTCACATTGAAATTGAACTGGCATTGTGCTTAAAATTTGAACATCACTTTCTTTTCCTAAAACTGCTTCTAAAATTTCTTCTGGTGTTAACCCTTTTTCAATCATTTTAGAGACCGGTTCAATTGTTGTTAAACGCTGTTCTAACGCAGCAATTGTTGACTCTTCACAACCAGGCATTAATTGAATAATAAATCCGCCAGCAGCTAAAATCGTATTATCTGGATTTACGAGAACTCCTAAACCTACGGATGAAGGTACTTGCTCACTTGTTGCATAATAATAAGTAAAATCTTCCGCAATTTCGCCTGAAACGATTGGTACTTGACTGGAGAACATTTCTTTCATACCTAAATCTTTTACAACGGTTAACGTACCCTCTTCACCAACTCCAGCACGCACATCTAATTTTCCTTGTTCGTTTAAATCAAAATGCACTTGCCCATTTGATACAAATCCACGTACATTCCCCTTTGCGTCTGTATCTACAACGATTGCACCAATAGGACCATTCCCTTGCACTTTAACAGAAATTTTATCGTCCCCTTTTAACATAGCCCCCATTATAACACTCGCTGTCATCGTACGGCCTAAGGCAGCGGAAACTACTGGCCATGTATGGTGGCGTCGTTGTGCTTCTCCCACAGTATCTGTTGTACGTGCTGCAAAAGCACGTACTTGACCATTATAAGCAATAGCTCTTACTAAATAATCTTTCATATTAATATAACTCCTTATATATCTTTAATATTTTCTTGAATACGTTGCAACATATCGATTAACGATTTTAGTTCCTTATCGTTAAAATGATGAAACATTTGATTTGTAAAACTTTGTTTATCTTTTTGACAATTGAAAATTTGTTCTCGCCCTTCTTCCGTTAAATGGACAATGGTTTCCCGGTTATCATTTGGATTTTTTCTCCTCGCAACATAACCATCTAGCTCCAATTGCTTTAAATGACGTGTAATTGCTGCATGGTCAATATTCACGACTTTTTGTAAAGCCGATTGGGAGATTTCTTCAAATTGAACAAGTTGATATAAAAGTTCAAAACGAGATAAACTAAACTGCGTATTTTTTTCAAATTTTGGGCCTAGTTGATTACTAACGGTTTTGAATAAAAATAACAACTGTTCTTGTTCAGAAACCGAATATCCCATTCGTACACCTCCCTGATTGTCACGCTCATGACAAATAAACATCCATTTTCTTTGACCCATCAATATTTGAGCTGTCAATTATTGAGCCCTCCATAATATATGATGAAAAATTGCAGAATGCAAGCAAAATGAAATGACGATAAATTCAGAATAAAATGTATAATGAAACTATCACTATCGAAAGGAATGATTGAAATGAAAAACACAAATAGAGGGATTGAAAAGTAGCGTGTAATTATGTCTCTTTTCAATCAATAAAATCTAAATTAACTTTGAAATGAGGACAAATATGTATACCGATAATGAATTAACAATAAGACCTATTAAAGAACAAGATTTAACGAAATTATGGGAATTGATTTACAAAGAGGACCAACCTGAATGGAAAAAATGGGATGCTCCTTACTTCCCCCATCATTCAATGAGCTATGAAGAATTTTTACCTAAAGGAAAGTCATGGATTGATCGACATGATTTTTGGGTAATCGAAGTGAACTGTGAAGTAAAGGGGATCATTAGTTACTATTGGGAACATGAGCCTTCTAAATGGCTTGAAATGGGGATTGTTTTTCATGAAGCAGGAACTTGGGGGAAAGGACTTGGTACTCGAGCAATGAAACTATGGATCCATCATCTCTTTCAAACATTGCCCATCGTAAGAGTTGGCTTTACAACATGGTCTGGAAATGAAAGAATGATTCGAGTTGGTGAAAAACTTGGTATGCAATTAGAAGCCCGTATTCGTAAAGTTCGTTTATATAATGGAGTATATTATGACTCCATTCGAATGGGGATGCTTCGAGAAGAATGGGAAAATAGAAGTTAAAATTTATATTTGAAAACTAGTACTTGCGTGACAGTTAACTAGTATGTTGCTTTAAGCATACTACGTAGAGCCGTCACGCTTTATTTATGTCTGAACTCTCAAATTATGGTTTTATTTCGATATTAAAAAATATAATCTAAATAGTCTCCGTGGCCCCTAACTAACTCAACTTCCTGTTGATCATTTATCCAGAAAAAATGAAAAGTGAGTCCCTCTTCTGTTCCCCCACCAGTTGGCTGATAGTCCCACTCATCAGGAGCATCTTCTACTAAAATTTTATAAAAGTAGGTGATGAATGACCCCATCATCGTTTTCCCAAAAATCTTCAGCTACCATACGATCAACAACAAATTCGGTTAGACCCGTTTCTTCTTTCATTTCTCGAATTACACCTTCAAGGGGTGTTTCATTTGCATTAACTGTTCCTTTTGGTATTTGTATACCCGCTTCCAAATTGATGTGCTGAAATACTAGTACTTGAGGGGCACCTTCTTTCATTCTTATTACATATCCGTATGCCTTTTTAATTTCCATTTTTACTCCTCCAAATTTCCCTTTATAACATTTAGTTTACATAATATAATTATTGAAAATTACAAAATCTATTTCTTTTATTATATAAAACTTTCATTCAGTTTATATATTGTCACTAAAATATGCATGACATTTTTGTAAAATTTTATGAAACCGGAATCAAAATGAACAATATGTGAAATAGTTCACTATCCATTTTCTTTTACTAATTTTCCATGTACAATGGTCTCAAATTGGTATAACAATAATTCAAGAAGTCAATGGATTGTGTTATAACAAGAAAATTTCATAATGGAGGAGATCCTCGAATGTGGGTGTTAACAGTCTTCGAAAACAATTCGTATAAGCAAAACTTGTACTAAAGGAACAACAATCCGCCATTCTTTCCTTTACAAAGTAACTCGATCAATTTTGTGAAAATAAAGTTCCTGATTTTGGATAAAAAATTAAAATTCTAGGAGGCGACCCTAAAATGTGGGTTCTAACAATTTTTGAACAAAACACTTACCGAATCTTTGAATTTGAAACAAAGGAAGAAGCCGTTCAAGTACTTGGAAAAATGAAATCACCAGCTATCCTTTCATATACGAATTTAACTTTAGTTGCATAAATAACACCACGAGTCGAAATCCTTAAGCGAAACATTATCCATTTCATCAATTCAAAAATACAATGTTATTGACAAATATTTTAAATTGTTGCATATTTATTCAAAAAGAAAAATCAGCGTAACGAAGACTAGTATGTGAAACCCTATTGGAAAGAGAGCGATGTTCACCGGCTGCAAAACATCGTACAAAAAGGATCACGGAACCTACTTCGCCAGCTTCTAGAAAACTAGACGCAGACTCTAGCGTTATGAGCACAAAGTGGGATTTGCAATGGCAATCCAAGCTAGGTGGTACCACGGAAAAGTAGCCTTTTTCGCCCTAATTTTCAGGGTGAAAAAGGCTTTTTATTATTGAAAGATACAAAAGGATAAGGAGGTATATCGATGAAGAAAAAAAGAATTGTTGTGAAAATTGGAAGTAGCTCCCTTACAAATGCGAAAGGAGAAATTGACCACGAAAAACTACAAGATCATATCGGAGCACTAGCAATTTTAAAACAGGAAGGTCATGATGTATTACTCGTTTCCTCAGGTGCAGTTGCTGCTGGATTTCGTAAGTTGGGCTACCCTTCTCGACCAGTTACTTTAAAAGGAAAACAAGCAGCGGCTGCTGTTGGTCAAAGTTTACTTATCCAATACTACTCAGAATCATTCCACGATCATCAAATAACAGCAGCGCAAATTTTATTAACACGAACAGATTTCTCAAAGAAAGAACGATATAAAAACGCCTATGCCACCTTTACGGAGTTACTTCAACGAGGCGTCCTTCCCATTATTAATGAAAATGATACAGTATCCATAACAGAACTAACTTTTGGAGATAATGATATGTTATCTGCTCTAGTAAGTGGGCTTGTCCATGCGGATCACCTTATTATCTTAACGGACATCAACGGTTTTTATGATGACAATCCTTTTAAAAATCCAAATGCTAATCGTATTCATCACTTAAATGAAATTACAGATGACATGCTAACTTTAGCAACGGATAGTGGTTCGAAGGTTGGTACTGGCGGGATGCAATCGAAACTAATGGCAGCTCGTACTGCCTTACAAGCAGGTGTTCAAGTTTTTATTGGAACTGGAAAAGGTCCAACAAAGTTACTCGAAATTTTAAATGGGTATGGTGATGGTACTTATATTGGAAAGGATTTGACTGTCCTAGCTAATCAAAAGCAATGGTTATCCATTACAGAGGTATCTGGAAAGTTGTTTATTGATAAAGGGGCAGAAAAAGCTATTCTAATGAACGGCAAAAGTCTTTTACCCGCAGGTGTATATAAAATTGAAGGCGAATTTTGTAAAGGGGATGTTGTCGAAGTATATGGTGAATCGAATTTGTTAGGTCGAGGTGAAGTCCTTTATTCTAGTGAAGAATTGTTACAAGCACTTGGAAAAAGAACGAATGAAATTGATGTAACTTCCACTGAGGTCATTCACCGGGATAAATGGATCAAAGCATAATCGACATAGCTAAATTATTTGTAAGGAGGAGTATTCATGACAAAAGCGATAATTGACAGTGAAGTTCAAGCAAAAGGGAAATTAGCTAAAAAGGCAAGTTATATAATGAATGTTAAAACAACTGCTGAAAAAAATGAAGCATTATTAAAAATCGCCGAACAGCTAATAATTGATAAAGATGTCATCCTATCAGCAAATGAACAAGATTTAGTGGTAGGAAAGCAAAATAATATTCCCGACTCAACATTAGATCGAATTATGTTAAATGAAAGTCGTATCGAACTAATAGCTAAAGCGATTCATGACCTTGTTCAATTACATGACCCAGTTGGTGAACTTCTTGAATCAACAACGAAAGAAAATGGTTTATTAATAGAAAAGCGTCGTGTTCCCCTTGGTGTAATCGGCATGATTTATGAAGCTCGTCCGAATGTAACAATTGATGCAGCCACTCTTAGTTTGAAAACAGGTAATGCCGTTATATTACGAGGAAGCTCTTCTGCTAAACATTCAAATAAAGTACTTGTGGATACAATTCACCGCGCATTACATAACACCACCCTTCCATTAGATGCTGTACAATTAATCGAAGATACGCGTCACGAAACTGCAAAGGAACTATTCCATTTAAAGGAATATTTAGATGTGTTGATTCCGCGTGGAGGTAAAAATTTAATTGATTTAGTTGTGAAAGAAGCAACTGTTCCCGTTTTAGAAACAGGAGCTGGTAATTGTCATGTGTATGTTGATACGACGGCTAATTATACGATGGCATTAAAGATCATTCTAAATGCCAAAATCCAACGCCCTTCTGTTTGTAATGCCGCAGAAAGTTTGCTCATTCAACAGGATTGGTTTGAACGAAACGGTAAACAGTTATTACAACATCTACATGAAGCAAATATTCGTATTATTGGTGATTCAAAGGTGTGCGAAGTATTCCCACATGCAACCGTTGCATCAGAAGAGGATTACGCAACGGAGTATTTAAGCTTAACTATAAGTGTCAAAGTAGTTGAAAATTTGTATGAAGCCATTAATCATGTCAATACGTACAGCACAAATCATTCCGAATCCATTATTACGGAAGATCCAATAGCAGCACAAACCTTTTTAACTAGTGTTGACTCAGCTGCTGTTTATCATAATGCTTCTACCCGTTTTACAGATGGATTTGAATTTGGCTATGGCGCTGAAATCGGCATTAGTACTCAAAAACTTCATGCCAGAGGACCAATGGGTTTACCTGCCCTTACTTCAGCTAAATACTTTGTTTATGGAAATGGTCAAGTAAGGGAATAAACATAAAGGTACTTTAAACTACTACGGTTTAAAGTACCTTCTCATTTAAAAATAAGTTAATAATATTAAAAATATCAAAGCAATGAACAAATTTAAACTTAAAAATTTCCAATGAATCGGTTGTTTTGTTCTACTATAACTTATTAGTTCCTCAATGATAAAAACAGAAATTAGTATTAAAATACCCACTCCGAAATGAATCGTTCCAAAATAATTAATTATTTTATTAATTATATAAACACTTACTAATGTAAGTAGAATATTTACGATAGAAGATTGTTTCTTTTTAGGCTCAATCTTAAATTTCTTTTGTTCCTTTTTATTAATGACAATGGATATTCCTATAATGATAATCACCAATAAAAATTTCCAGATAAATGTCCATCTTGTGAATTGATGTTGACTATGAATTTCATCGGTTAGTGCAGTAATTGTTCTCCACTCTTCATTGGATAAGGCATATTTCATGTTCGCATTTGGATCGTACAAAAAATTAACATGTTCAGAAACTTCCCCTTCAAAAGACTGCTTTAAATAAAGTTCTTCCCCATTCGAAAAAGTAAAATGAATATCTTCAATGACTTCTTCTTCAAAAGTTCCATCCCATGGTATTGCCCGTTCCCTCGCTGACAATAAAATAGGAATAATGTCATCAAAAACTTCACTTGTTGTGATAGATTCCTTGAAAGGATAGAAAATGGACTTTAAGTTTAACTGACGCTGTGGATTTTCATTTTCTAAAATAATCACTTTTTCTATTTTTGTATGTTCATTAACGTTTCCAAAAGGGGGCGCCGTTACATCTTGCTGAATCGAAGTAGAAGCAAAGAATGACGCAAATAATAAAATAGCAATCCCACATGTACTGACAAGTACCAATCGATATATCCAACGATTTCGAATGCTTTCCTTTTTCACTTTTTTCATAATAGCTTGTTTTGAATTATCTTTCGTTGTCCCATCTCGATATGGTCGAACCATTTCCCTTAATTGATCATCAAGATTCATGCTCCTCTCCCCCTTTCAATAGAATTTGTTTTAATGCCTTCATTCCTCGCTCTGTACAATTTTTAACTTTCGCTTCTTTCCATCCAAGGATTTCTGCTGATTCCTTTATTGAAAAGCCTTCTATTTTTCTTAGTACAATGGCTTCTCGATAGTCCAATTTCAATTGATGTAATGCCTCGTATAATCGTTTGGATTCTTCATGATTTTCTAGCCACTTTTCTGGTGTAAATACAGTTTCTCTATTGTCATACTCCTTTCGGAAAGGTAAAAACTGAATGAGACGTTTTCGACGAAAATAGTCATAAGTTAAATTCCGCGCAATTTTCATTAACCAAGTGAAAGTACTAGCCTCTTGACGAAACGAAGTAGAATATTGCATTGCTTTTATAAAGGTTTCTTGCGTTAAATCTTCAGCCGTTTCGGTATGTCCGACTAAAAAATATATGTATTGATAAATACGGTCACTATGTACCTCATATTCCTTTTCGAAATTGAAAGTCAAAATCTCACCTCCACCTATATAGACGATTATGATAGTGAAACGACTCAGTAGGCTACAAAAAAATGATAATTAACATAAAATTGCCATATACATAGTAAGACATATACTTCTTTGTAATGGAGGAATGCTTTGAATAATTTAAAGTATATTACCTTTTTAATATTTCTTTTTCCCTTTTTTCTAATTGGTTGTTCGAATTCGGAATACGAATTGGAGATGCCAACATCCAGTTCAAAACTAACTACTCCTCCAAAAGTTGAAATTGAAATCGATAATGAAATTTATCCAACTTTCCAAGGCTCCTACTGTTGGAATACAGACAAAGTATCCGAATGTGTAGATATGGTCACATCTACTGAAATGATGGATGGTATAAAGGGTATAAAAGTTTCACGAAATGAAAAAATAACGTTACACATCGAACGTAAACCTAGTTCCCAAAACGTTACCGTAACAGATAGCTCGGGACAAACGGAACAGTTGAAACTGGATAAAGACACCTTTTCAGCCCCAATTGTACGAGGTACATATGTCGTAACTTACTATGGTGTTTGGGAAAAAGATAATAGAAACTCAAGTGGTGATAGCTCATACATTTTTAAAATGGAGGTAAAATAAAACGCAAGGCATAAAAGCCTTGCGTTTTTTATCGATCCGTTTCTGTAAATTGAATGTCAACTATTTCTTCTGTTTCATTATTTATCGATATGTCAACAAATACTCCAAATTCACGATTATCTACCGCCCTTAACCAAAGTTTAAATTTCTCTACAGAATGAACCGTTCCGACTTCTTTACCTATATGCAAATAGTCAATTACATCCGCAGAAGGATATTTCTCCATTACTTTTTGCATCGCTATTCTTCCCCATTTGGCATAAGAAGGAACTATTTCTTCTGCGCTCGTCATATTGTCATTTGGAGGTACTGTCAAAATCTTTCCGATTGCAATCGTACTTAGTATTACGAATACCGAAATCGCAATTTTTGTTTTCAACTGCTCCTCGCCTCCTTTTCGTTAGTCTTTTCTAATCGAATGAACATATTCCTATAATTTGTATGTATTAATTAGCAATGTGCACAATAATATCATTTTAATTTTTGGTGCAAAATAAACAGGAAAAATTAATTTGAACGATCCAGACGTTCAAAATTACGGAGGAATATTCATTGAACCAATTTACAACATTAAATCAAAGTTATTTAAACAGCAAATGGGTAGATGGGGATTCAGGAAGCAGTTTTGATATTACGAATCCCTTTGATGATGAAGTGTTAGCTACTGTCCAAATGGCTTCAAAGGAGCAAGTCGACCTTGCCTTTTATGATGCCCATAAAGCTCAAAGAAAATGGGGAAAAAACCGTGAACTACGGCGAAAAGTAATTGAAAAAGCCATTTCGTTTTTTGAAAAAAATAAAGAGGCCATTATTGATTTACTAATCATAGAATCAGGCAGTAGCTTTATTAAAGCAACGGTCGAATATGGGAGTACCGTTTCAGTAATGAAAGAAGCATTAACAACAATTGATAAAGTTTATGAAGTGCGTACAGAGCAATCTGTAGTACCAAATAAAATAAATGAAATCCACCGATTACCTTTAGGTGTCGTATCATCCATCGCTCCCTTCAATTTCCCCCTTTATTTATCTATGCGTACAATTGCTCCTGCCCTTGCATTAGGGAATGCAGTCGTACACAAAGCGGATTTACAAGTGAGTTTGTCTTCCGGCTCATTAATAGCAAAAGCGTTTGAGGAAGGTGGTATTCCTCCAGGAGTCTTTCAAAGTGTACTTACTAAAACTTCAATCATTGGAGATTTAATGGTGGAACACCCTGTCGCTCGTTTAGTAAGTTTTACTGGGTCTACAGAAGTAGGAAGGCATATAGGTACAGTAGCAGGTGGCTTATTTAAACGGGTAGCATTAGAACTTGGCGGTAATGCTCCCTTTGTCGTCTTATCAGATGCTGATTTAGAACAGGCAGTTAAGGCAGCAGTTTTCGGAAAGTTCCTTCACCAAGGACAAATTTGTATGATTACAAATCGTATCATTGTTCACGAAAAACTATATGACGCATTTGTACAAAAATTTGTAGAACGGGTAAAAAGTTTAAAATACGGGGACCCAAGAGACCATGAAGTCATTATCGGACCTATCATAAATAAAAAACAAATCGATTTTTCTTTACAAAATATCGAAAAAGCAAAGGCACAAGGTACAGAAGTTCTTTTAGACGGCCAGTTAATCGGTAATGTGTTAACACCTACTATTTTTGGAAACGTACGAAATGATAGTGAACTTGCTCAAACAGAATTATTTGGTCCCATCGTTCCCATTATTAAAGCTTCTTCCGATGATGAGGCAATTGAATTTGCGAACCATACCATTTATGGGTTAAGTTCTGCCATTTTTGCAGGAGATTTGGATCGGGCACGAGAATATGCCCTTGATATCGAGTTTGGGATGACCCATTTAAATGACCAAACGGTAAACGATGAACCGAGAGCACCCTTTGGAGGTATGCGTGACAGTGGTGTAGGACGCTTTGGTAATCCGTGGATTGTCGATGAATTCACTGTAACAAAATGGATCTCCGTACAAACAAAACCAAGGGAATATCCGTTTTAAGTAAAAAAAGCCACTATTAGAATGGCTATCCATTCTTTAGTGGCTGTTCCTATTTACTGAAGATTAACTATTTGAACGTCTTCTTTTTTTACGAAACCTAAACGGTGATTAAAGTAAATTTGATAGTATTTATCCTCTCCAATCACTACTTTATAAGATGTTGGATCATTATAATCTTTCGCATAGTAATAGGAAGATGCAATTGGACCACTTGCAACGTACATATCTCCTGCTGGTAATTGATAAAGTGGTGTTGTAACTCCTCTTGAACCTTCTCCAATCCCTGTCCCTTCGTATGCTGCAGCTTCTGGATATGCTGCTCCATATACTGGGATACTTTCTTTACCTTCTTTAGGCGTTATTAAAATTCCATTACCCGGTATCGAATTTTTTTCATGGGGATTATAAAACCATGCGACTTGTCCTCCATAGTAAATCGCAGTCCAATCATTTTGTTGAGCTAACTTATAATAAGTTTGACCAATTGCCGCTTTATTTCCCCAATCATTAATCCGATTCGTTCCCCCATTACTTAAAAGAGGATCTTTTACAAGGGGGGATTCAAAACTAGGCTGCGTATAAAGGGGGATCAAACTAGAAGATTTCGGTTCAAGAATAGTAGAACCGTAAGTAAAAATAGGCTTATTCGTATGATAATTAGGTCGAATCGTTATCATATTGCTGTTGTGATCACCATCTGAAGGATTAATTGGTTCTCCTAACAGATTAAAGAAATGGGACCAATCCCAATAAGCTCCTGGATCCCAGTGCATCGCCGCTTGTCTTGCCGGTGTCAATCCTGGCACTTCATCATGACCAATAATATGTTGTCTATCAAGGGGGATATTATATGTCTCTGCTAAATATTTTACTAATTTAGCAGATGATCGGTACATTTGTTCACTATACCAATCCGCGCCTTCAACAGCAAAACCTTCATGCTCAAACCCAATGGAATGGGCATTAAAATACCAGTTTCCTGCATGCCAAGCAACATCTTTCGGTCGAACCATTTGGGTAATCGTTCCATCATCCGAATCAAGTACGTAGTGGGCACTTACATATGATTGGGCTTGGAAATGATTAATTGCCGATTCACTGCTACCTTCGATATCATGAATAATAATGTAACGAATATCTAACCCATCGTCAGGTCTTTCGGCCAAATCATAATTCCCGTAATCCCTTGAACTACTTGAATATTGTTCATAAGTAGCAGGAATAAACGTACATTCCAATCCATTGGGACAATCTGCCCCTGAAGATTCTGGATTTCTTAAGTTAATGTTTTTAGCTGTATGTTTATTCGGTTCAATTTCCATTCCTTTTAAAGTTACCTTTTGTCCGTTCACAGTTGTTCTTTCGACTCCCGTTTCTATCGTAGTAAAAACGCCTTCAGCAAATTCTTCTGCTATACTTTTAATATTTGATCCACTAAATAACATAACGGCACCATACCAATCACCAATCTCAACTGGTATTTTCCCTACTGTTTCTGTTGCATATTGTGCCAAAAGAGCAGCTCCGCCCCTTATATTTTGTTCGGTATTCGTTTTTAATTTTTTTTCATCAATACCAAGCAACTGTGCTGCCATACCTAAAGAGTTCTTTGAGAGATCGGCTGTAGATTGTAAATTTGCCTCATTTTTTCCTTTTGCATCATTGTTCAAATCCAAATCGATTAAATTCATAACACCGTAGCCGCCGACTTCACTATGACCATCATGTTCATTCCAACGGGATTGATGATAGGATACTGCCATTAAAATTTCTAATGGAACATCAAATTCTTCTGCAGCTTTTTTAAAAGCTTGTTGAAGTTCTTCTGAATTAGATGCAGCTCTAATTCGCTCATTGTTCGATTGAAAAATAACAAAAGAACCCACTATTAATGCTACCATTGAAATAAAACCGATCACGCTTTTTAAAATTTTACTAGTGAAAAAGCGCAATTTCTATCCCCTCCTCTTATTTTCATTAAGGTAAAATGAAAATAGTATTCTGTAAAAGATAGAGATAGACCTTCCTCTTTTATAAAAACAGCGCTATATACCTGTACTTTCAACATAATCTTTAATAATACCGAATACAAAATTACAAATTATGAAATAAGTCCTTATAAAAGATCAAAAAAACCGTCTCGCGACTCCGAGACGGTTTATGTAACTTTATATGTTCACTCCTACTTTATAAAAGTAGTCGTTCCTTATAAAGTTTCCTTCTATCAAGTTGCCCTCTGGCTTCTTTGATAAAAGTCGGCTATTTATTGTGCATCTCTGTACAACATTAATAAATAGACCTATATGCTAAATCCTTAAATTAGGATTGCATGAAAAAATGATTTAAACATGCTTTTGCCTTTTCAAGTTGCAATCGAACTTGGTCAAAGCCAGTACCTCCAAGGGAGTTACGACGACTTACTGCCGCGTGTGGCTTCAGTACGATATAAACATCTTCTTCAATTAAATCGCTTTCTAATTTCATCTCTTCCAAAGGTAAATCTAATAAAAATATTCCCTTTTGAATACATGTAAAGACAAGTTTTCCTGTAACTTCATGAGCTTCACGGAATGGCATGCCCTTCGTAGCCAAGTAGTCTGCCAATTCAGTTGCATTGGAGAAATCACTATGCACTGCCGCATTAAGCCTTTCTGTATTTACAGTCATTGTGCGAACCATACCTTCGAAAATTTTCAATGCACCAAGGATTGTATGAACTGTGTCAAACATTCCTTCCTTATCTTCTTGCATATCTTTGTTATAAGTTAATGGTGTGCCCTTCAACACCGTTAATAGTCCGATTAGGTTACCATATACACGACCTGTCTTGCCTCGTATAAGTTCTGCCATATCAGGATTTTTCTTCTGAGGCATGATGGATGAACCTGTTGAAAAGGCATCATCTAATTCAATAAATTTAAATTCATCAGTTGACCATATAATAATCTCCTCAGCAAAACGAGATAAGTGGGTCATTAATAAGGAGGCATTTGCTAAAAACTCTACTATAAAATCTCGATCGCTAACCGCATCCATAGAATTGGCATAGACATTACTAAAGCCTAATAATTGAGCGGATTTTTCACGGTCAATTGGGAAAGTAGTTCCTGCCATCGCCCCTGCCCCTAAAGGTAGTATGTCGATTCGTTTCATCGATTCAGTAAATCGTTCTTTGTCCCGCTCAAGCATCCAAAAATATGCCATTAAGTGATGGGCAAAGCTTATAGGTTGAGCCCGTTGTAAATGAGTATAACCCGGAGCTATTGTTTCCACATGTTCTTCAGCTTTTTCGACGATTGTTTTTTGGAAAATTTCAATAAGCTCCACAACTTCTATTACTCTTTTTTTCAAAAACAAGTGGACATCTGTCGCAACTTGATCATTTCGACTGCGCCCTGTATGCAGTTTACCTCCAACAGGCCCAATTAAGTCCGTTAACATTTTCTCTAAATTTAAATGAATATCTTCGTTTGCAACCGTAAACTCGAGTTCTCCAGCCTCTGCCTTTGATTTTAACTCTGCTAAGCCACCTAGAATTTGCTCTACATCTTTAGAGTCTAAAATTCCCTGATCACCTAACATTGTTACGTGCGCAATACTACCTTCGATATCCTCCATAACTAACTGTTGGTCAAAGCCTATGGAAGCTCCAAATTCGTCAACCCAACTTTCTGCGGACTTTTGGAAACGTCCACCCCATAATTTCGTCATCATTTCACCTACTTTGTAAGAGCCGTTTGACGAACGCTTACGAATTTACAAAATTACTGTTTCAATACAGCTTCTTTTTCTTTATTTACTTCAGCAGCTACTACTGTGGGAAGTCCCCAAAGTTCAATGAATCCAACAGCAGAAGCATGATTAAACTGATCTGCTTTTGAGTATGTCGCAAGTTTTTCACTATAAAGTGAATTTGGAGATTTACGTCCTTCTACAATAGCGTGACCTTTAAATAATTTTACACGGACAGTACCGTTTACAAATTTTTGAGTTTCTTTTAAAAATGCTTCTAAAGCAGGACGGACTGGGTTAAACCATAAACCGTCATAAATGATTTCTGATAGTTTTTTCTCGATGACCGGTTTAAAATGGGCCATTTCTTTTACAAGGGTTATATCTTCTAATTCCTTATGGGCAGTTAGCAACACTTTCGCACCTGGAATTTCATAAACTTCACGGGATTTTATGCCGACAAGTCGATTTTCCACATGGTCAATTCGACCAACACCGTGGGCTCCAGCAATTTTATTTAACGTCTGTATTAAATCAGCTAACTTCATTTCCTTACCATTTAATGCAACCGGTTTTCCTTCTACGAATTCAATTTCAACGTATTCTGGTGTATCCGGTGCGTTTTCAATTGAAACCGTTAAACCATATGCTTCTTCCGGTGGAGCTACCCAAGGGTCTTCCATAACTCCAGCTTCATTAGCACGTCCCCACAGGTTTTGATCTATTGAAAATGGTGAATCAATAGTTGCTGGTACAGGTACCCCATGCTTTTGTGCATATTCAATCTCCTCGTCACGGCTCCATCCCCATTCACGGACAGGAGCTAAAACTTCAAGATTAGGATTTAACGCTTTAATTGAAACTTCAAATCGTACTTGGTCATTTCCTTTCCCTGTACATCCATGAGCAACAGCATCTGCTCCTGTACTATTAGCAATCTCAACCAATTTTTTTGAAATAAGCGGACGGGATAGCGCAGATAATAATGGATATTTTTGTTCATACCATGTATGGGCTTGTAATGAAATAAGGGCGTATTCTTCTGCGAATTCATCCTTAGCATCGACCATATATGATTCAATAGCACCTACTTGAAGTGCTTTGTTTTTTATAAATTCAAGGTCCTTTCCTTCCCCAACATCTAAGCAAACGGCGATGACATCCCAACCTTGTTCCTTTAACCAAGGAATTGCCACAGAAGTGTCAAGTCCACCTGAATAAGCTAAAACCACTTTTTTATTTGCCATAAATTAGCGCCTCCGATAGTTCATTTGTGTATTTTTATACATTGAGATAAAAGTTTATACACGAATGGTACCACGGAATAAAAATAAATACAAGTGTATTTTTATAAATTTTTATATTTTTATAGAAATAAAAAGACGCCTAGTCATTCGGCGTCTCATTTTCTATATTTAAGCTTATTTTTTATTAAAAAAACCACTACCCAATCTTTCCACTATTGTGGGAGCTAATGCATAAAGTTTACTCGTTAACGCCATAATACGCGGCAAATTCACTTCCCGAACCGGTCGATTTATCGTTTTCATTACTTCTATCGCTACTTTCTCCGGCTTAAGTAAATACTTTTCAATAGAGTTTCGATAACTATTAGTGGAATCAGCTTTTTGTAAAAAGGGAGTATCAATTGGTCCAGGAAAAATAGCTGTTACTTGTATATTAAATGGGGAAAGTTCCAGTCGTATGCCATTAGCAAGCCCTGTAATAGCATGTTTAGATGCAGCATAAACACTCGCTTTTTTAGTCGCCACTTTTCCTGCCTGTGATCCAATAAAAATAAAGTGCCCAGATTTACGATGAACCATTTGTTTTGCAAGCCTTTTCGTCAAATATATCGGAGCTTTTACATTTACATCAATCATGTCATCGATCTGTTCATCAGATAAATCAAACACGTTGTCAAATATACCTACCCCCGCATTTATAATCGCAATATCGATAGAAGGTAATTGACTACATACTTTTTCAATATCTTGTCGATTCGTCATATCTGCTTGAAATACAGTTGCACCAAGTTCCAATAATGTTTGTAAGGAAGATTCATTCCGACCGGTTGCATAAACTGTAAATCCATTTTTTATACATTTTTCTGTAATAAGTCGGCCAATTCCACTTGTTGCCCCAGTAATAAAAACCGTTTTATTATTCATTAATTTGTATAATTCCTTTCTATCAACTCATACTATCTTTAATGTATATTGAAGGAAAATTTAAAAAGAGTATAGATGCATCATCTATACCCTTTTAAGACTGATCGATTCCAAGTAGTCTATACATTTCGTCTTTCGATAGGAGAAAATCCGCTAACGTATATTTATCTAATACTTCCAGGTAAGCATTAAGAGCTTCTCTTAAAGCGAATTTCAATTGACATGCTGGTGAAATTTTACACATATTATTCTCCTCATCAAAACATTCAACGAGATGGAAGTCTTCTTCTGTATGACGTACTACTTGTCCAATATTAATGTCCTTTGGATCAATATGTAATCGAATACCGCCTCCACGGCCGCGTATCGTTTCGATCAATCCTAATTGTCCTAAATCATAAGTTACTTTCATTAAATGATTCTTCGAAATATGATAATTGTCCGCTATTTCTTGTATTGTTGATAAACGATCCTTCCCTTTTATACCTAGATATAATAAAACTCTTAAAGAATAATCTGTATATAAAGTTAAGCGCACTGTTTATACACCACTCTTTCTCTTTCTGTATTATACCATTATAAATTTATATACAATGAAAATTTTGCCTAAATTAAAGATGTATTCTATATACATCATATGTGTCTAATTTGTTAAACATACATTTGATATATTGCTTTTAAATATGGCGAGGCGTATGATGACGTTGAAAGGACGTGAAGAATATGTTATCACAACAAACAATTGACATTATTAAATCAACCGTTCCAGTATTAGAACAACATGGCGTGACCATTACAAAAACTTTTTACAAAAACCTTTTTGAAAAACATCCTGAATTATTAAATTATTTTAACCATGCAAACCAAGTAAGAGGACGACAACAAACAGCATTGGCAAACACTGTTTATGCAGCGGCTGCCCATATTGATAATTTACAAGCCATTGTCCCTGCCGTTATGCAAATTGCCCACAAACACCGTGGATTAGGAATTCTACCTGAACATTACCCTATCGTTGGTGAAAACTTATTGGCCGCTATTAAAGAAGTATTAGGTGATGCAGCAACTGATGCCATTATTAATGCATGGGCAGAAGCCTATGGTGTAATTGCAGATGTATTTATTTCCGTAGAAGAAGATTTATATAAAGCAGCTGAAAAAGATGGAGGTTGGCGTTTATTTAAAACCTTCATAGTAGCAAAAAAAGTGCCAGAAAACGACATTGTTACTTCATTTTATCTAGAACCTGTTGATGGTGAACAACTGCCTGAGTTTCAACCAGGTCAATATATTACAGTTCGTGTAAAAGTTCCTGGTGATGAATATACATCAAATCGTCATTATACCCTTTCACAGCCTTCTAACAATAATGAATTCCGTATTTCTGTAAAAGTAGAAGATGAATGTGATCCAAAAGGTGTTGTTTCGAATTATCTGCATAAGCAAGTGAACGTAGGCGATACAATTGAAGTAAGTGCTCCTGCTGGCTTATTTACTTTAGAAGAAAGCGGCAACCCAGTGTTATTTGTGAGTGGTGGTATTGGTGTAACACCATTAAATACAATGCTACAAACGATGGAACTCGGACGACAAGTATCCTTTGTACAATGTGCCCGTAACGAACAATCGGTTGCATTTAAAGAAAAAATTGAGAAAAAAGTTGAAGAATTAAATGGTTCTTATCGTGTCCTATATTCAGAAGAAACTGGATACGTTAAAAAAGAAGATTTAGCACCGTTTATTAATAAAGATACAGAAATTTATATTTGTGGTCCTGCACCGTTTATGGAAACAGTTATTTCCATTGCTCGAGACTTAGGAGTTCCTGGGGAACAAATTCATTTTGAATTCTTTGGTCCTGCTATGTCTTTGGAAGCGTTAGCAAACGCAAATTAAAAAAATCCCCCAAATTAGGAGAAAGATTTCCTTTGTTTGGGGGATTTATTTACTTTGTTTTAAGGGAATAAAAATGCACACCATTTACTAATTCCACTTGAACTAATCCATCGCGAACTAAACAATCTAAATAGCCTAATGTTTTTGATAACGTTAATCCCATTTGTTTTTGATAAACCGTTGGATATAAGCGCATCGTTAGTTCAATTACGGCTTGTTGGCCATCCATTAATTGTAATAGCTGTTCCATACGCATTTGATCTTTTTCTAAACGAATATCAATTAACTCGTTTACCTTTACAATATCATGGCCATGACCAGAAAATACTTTCTCTACATTTAATTCACGTAATAATTTTAATGATTGTTGCTGTTGAATTAATGATTTTGGTCGAATATTGGATAAATCAATTGGAGGTTCCACTAATGGATTTGGAGTGATTTTTTCTAATAATAAATCTCCGCCTATTACTTCTTTTGTTTTTTCCTCAACAAAAATTAAATGACTTTGAGCATGGCCCGGGGTATAGTAAGCTTTTAAATTCGGATGACCTGGCACCTCATCACCATCATTAATCAATTGGGTTAACGGCCTTGAACCGAATAACTCCATCTCCCCTTTATTACGAACTATGTTATCAATATAACTTTCAGGAACCCCTTGCAATTGTAATTGCTCTCTATAGAAATCACTGCGATAGGATAAAAATTCATCCGTTTTTCTCAACCAATGGTCTACATATTCATGAGCTATAATTTCTGCTTCTGGGAATGCATCAACCCACCCGCAATGATCAGGATGATGATGGGTTAACACGACTTGTTCTACTTCATTCATTTCATACCCTGCTTCATGGATTCCCGATTTTAATGCTTCATATGCTTCTTTCGTCTTTGGTCCGGCATCAAAAAGGGTTAATGCATCGCCCTTCACTAAAAAAGCATTCACATCGCCTTCTGGATATGGTGTTGGAATAACAATCTTATGTATGTTCATGGAAATCCCCCTCTAACCTCATTACAAGCAAAATTATTTTCTCCCTATAATGAATCACTATTCACCCATTTTATCTCTTTTTTTCTTTTTCGTCACGTAAGTAAGTTGACATATTTTAAAAGTGTGCCTATAATTTTCATAATTTAAAATTATCAAATGTGATGATGAAGACAAGTAGATGAATTTATGGTTTAAGAGAGTGCTACATTCGGTGCAAGTAGCATAACCCACTATGTTCATCGAACCTACTTCGGAGCAGTCATGCAAACATGACCGTAGCCTCTGCGATAATGGGGATTCAAGCTGTGTCTAGTCTATAGACAAACTAAGGTGGTACCGCGGAAAAGCATTCAAGCGTTTTCGTCCTTCATAAGGGCGAAAACGTTTTTTTATTTTCGATGAGCTTCACGGTTCACTAGAAGAACAAATTAATGGTTTTCAACTCGTATTTTGAATAATAGCATTATTTTCACATAAATATCATTAAATGGAGGGATACTTATGCAAAAAATACTATTTATCGGTGCAGGTTCGATGTCAGAAGCCCTTATTCACGGTTGGATAACGCAAAACGTTGTAACAAATGATTCTTTGTATATCACCAATCGTTCAAATTATGAACGTTTGGAAGAATTAGAAAAAAAATATGGCGTTCAAATTTTGACAAATACTGAGAAAATTAAAGAAATGGATTTAATTATACTTGCCACTAAACCAAAGGATGTCTATTCGGTTATTGAACAATTCCAACCATTCATTGCTCCAACTACTGCCATTCTTTCAGTATTAGCTGGCATATCTATTCAAACAATCGAAGATGGCTTGGGAAGTCGTCCTATTGCTCGGGTTATGCCAAATACTTCTGCTACAATCGGAATGTCTGCCAGTGGCATTGCCTTTAATAAGGAAGTGTCCGAAGTGCAAAAAACGATATACTTACAATTGTTAGAAGCCGTTGGTATTGTGATTGAAGTAGAAGAAGATAAATTACATGCAGTTACAGCGCTTTCCGGCAGCGGTCCAGCCTACCTTTATTATTTATTAGAGGCATGGGAAAATGTGGGGACTGAGTTTGGATTATCAAAGGAAGTAGTTCGTAAACTCATGGTACAAACTATTGCTGGTTCAGCTGCAATGCTACAATCTGTAAAAGAAGAACCAAACACACTTCGGAAAAAAGTTACTAGTCCAGGAGGGACTACGGAAGCAGGCATTCGCGCCCTCGAAAATTTTCACTTTCATGACGCAATTTTTGCCTGCATAAAAAGCGCAGAAGCCCGCTCTAGAGAATTAGCAAAAGGCGATTAATTCTTCTATTTGATCGTTATTGAAAATATGTAACACACCAATTCTTGAAAAGCTTCATTACCTCATTTGAAATATAACATAATCTTAATTCTACCTTTTTCCATTTTGAATAGATCAACGTTTAGTAGTTTTACCAATGTATATAGTAAATATTTATTAAAAAATTCCTGTTTTAATCGTAATATTTCCTAGGAAATGTTGTTTTTTACTATTTCCTATTTGTCGAAAGGTGCCATTTTTCCTATTTCCTTCATCATATTATTACAATTCTTTATGTATTTCGAGAAAAAACGCGTTCGCAATTGTTGAAATTTGCGTACGCGTTTTTTATAAAACTCCTGCTTTTATTCTTTTAACAATGGAATACGTTGTATAAATCGCCATAGGGCCAAGGATTATAACGAGAATGACCCAAAATGTTAACCCATTTGCTGCTTTTAATGCTGCGAAATTTGTAATGATGTAAATAATGACCCCTAAAAGTAACATGTAGCTTAATACGTTTGGAAATATGACAAGTAAACGTAATACAGCAGGATTAATTTTAGTTTGATTCATAACATCCCCTCCTCGCTCTATGATACATAAATCATCTCGATTATTCTACTTTTTTCTTATTTTAGTAGAATTAGTCTCCTGATTTACTCCAACGTTAATTGATTGTTTCTCCATTGGTATAAGGTAAAATCGTTTGCTATAGATACATTAGGAAAGATCTCTTTTGCTTCACTTAATATTTTTTGTAAATCATAGGGTAAAAATCGAGCACTTATATGATTCAAAATTAAATTTTTCCCCTTTGATTCTCGGGCAATTTTTGCAGCTTCCACATTAGTCGAGTGGCCATAACTTGCTGCTAAATGTCCCGTTGTATGATCAAAGGTTGCTTCATGCACAATAATATCCGCCTCTTGACTAAGTATTTTTGCGTTTTCACAATACTTTGTATCGCCTAAAATGGTAACAATAAAACCTTTTTTCGGAGGCGCCGTTACATCTTTACTGAAAACTGTTGTTCCATCATTTAATGTTACATCTTCACCATTTTTTAGTTTCCCTAACAAAGGACCTTTTGGAACTCCTAATCGGTTTGCTTTTTCCATTAACAATTCTCCTAACAACGGTTTTTGCTCAATACGAAAACCATAGCAAGGTATAACATGCTCCAACAATTTTGCAGTTACTATGAATTGATCGTCCTCAAATATGACTCCTTCTTCTACCTCAACAAATTCAATCGGATAGGTTAAGTGGGTTTTTGAAACTTCAAAGCTACTATTAATCCATTCCTTTAAACCTTTAGGACCGTAAATCGTTAATGTATCTTCACCACCTAAAAAGGATCGCGAACTTAAAAACCCAGGTAACCCAAATATATGGTCACCGTGTAAATGGGTAATAAAAATTTTTTCGACTTTTCTAGGGCGAATTGTTGTATGTAAAATTTGATGCTGTGTCGCCTCACCGCAATCAAAAAGCCAGATTGTTCCACGCTCCTCTAAAAGTTTTAATGCCAGGGAACTTGTATTTCTTTCCTTAGAAGGCATTCCTGCCCCAGTTCCTAAAAATTGCAGTTCCATTTCTAGCCTCCATTTTTCCTATTTATTTACAGGGACATTTTACTCGATGGAGTCGATATCCTTTAAATCTTCCAAAAAATCTTTACTAAAACTCGTTTTGGAGGCGTAGGTTTGTTTACCCACTTCCATCCCTTTTTGAATGGCTCCTTTACCGAATTTCCGTTCAATATTATCAATTAATTCATAAATCGGTTCTTGTTTTGCGTATTGTTCAAAATTAAAAATAGATAGCTGTTCCACCGATTGTTTTCGATCAAACACATTGGAAACGGTCACTCCAAGAAGTCGAATTGGTGTACCATCCCATAATTGATGAAATAATTTGATTGCTTCTTCATAAATCACGTTTTTATTATAGATTGGATTTTGGAAGGTTTTACTTTTTGAATGATTATGCCAATCTGCATCCCGTATTTGTATACTTAAAGTAGATCCACATAATTTTTTCGCATCCAAACGTTCCGCCACTTTTCCACATATAATCTCAAAGGTTTTTTCCAAAGCTTGAATATCCGTTTCATCTATCGGTAAAGTTGTGGAATTCCCTACACTCTTCGTCTCATATATTGAATTTGGGTCTACCTTTCGACCATCTTCCCCATTCGCACGTGCCCTTAAACGTACTCCATTTTTACCAAGAGCTTGTCGAATCATATATTCTTCAACATGGGCTAAGTCACCAATCGTATATATTTTCAACGATTCCAGTTTTTTCGCCGTACTTTCCCCCACACCATGCATTTCAATGACTGGCAGAGGCCATAGTTTGGAAGGGACATCTCTTTTTCTAAGTATCGTGATTCCCATCGGTTTTTTCATATCCGATGCCGTCTTTGCTAAAAATTTATTCGGGGCAACACCAATGGAACAAGGTAAATCCAGTTCATTATAAATTCTCATTTGTATTTCTTGAGCGATTTCCAAAGGATGCCGTTCAGAAGAAATTTCAGTTATATCTATATATCCTTCATCAATCGATACTGGTTCTACTAGTGATGTATAACTTCGTAAAATGGTAAACATTGCCTTCGATGCATTTCGATATTTTGGAAAATCAGGCGGTAAGAGTATCAACTCAGGACATTTTCTCATAGCTTCCTCAACATTCATCGTTGTATAAATACCCTTTGCCCGCGCTTCATAAGAGCTTGTGACAATTATTCCACGACGTTCTTTTGGATTTCCTGCAATAGCTATCGCTTTCCCCTTCAATTCTGGTCGATCGGACTGTTCTACCGATGCATAAAAACTATTCATATCAACATGTAAAATAATTCTACCCTTCGTCATACTCTCACCTCCATCAATAAAATCAATTCATTAAAATATTATCATATTCTTACTGTTCTATCCTATTTAGTGCAATAAAAAAGGAGAAGGATGATTTATTCCTTCTCCCAATTCATTATTATGCATACATTTCTTCAAGCCATTTTAATTGTTGTTGAACGAATTCTTCAGACAATCCATGTTTTTCAATAAAACGATTACGTTCATGTTTCGAACATTCTAGTGTACAACCACCTAAATGTTTTAATTCATTTTCTTCTGAACATAAAATTTGTTTATTACATTCTGGATTTGAACAGTTAATGTAACGTTCACATGGTGTTCCGTCAAAATGGTCTTTACCAACGATGTTGTGTTCAACTTGGTTAATTGGAACTGTTAAACGTTCATCGAAAACGTACATTTGTCCGTCCCAAAGTTGGCCTTTTGCAACAGGGTCTTTACTATATGTTGCAACACCACCATGTAATTGACCAACATCTTCCCCGATTCCTTCTCGTTTTAACCAGCCGGAGAATTTTTCACAACGGATACCGCCTGTACAATAAGTTAATACCCGTTTTCCTTCGAATAATTCTTTATTTGCCCGTACCCATGCTGGAGTGTCCCGGAATGTTTCGACTTCAGGACGAATCGCCCCACGGAAATGACCGACATCGTATTCATAAGTGTTACGCACATCTAACACAACCGTATCTTCCCGTTGCATTTCTTCCATAAATTCAGCAGGTGAAAGATAGCGACCAGTAATTTCTTTTGGGTTTATATCGTCTTCTAAGCTTAAATTTACAAGCTCTGGACGAGGGCGTACATGCATTTTTTTGAATACATGACCTTCTGCTTCATCAATTTTAAAGACGATATCTTTAAATAAAGGAGAATTTTGCATCATTTCCATATACGCATTCGTATCTTCAACAGTACCTGAAACAGTACCGTTAATTCCTTCATTTGCTACTAAAATACGACCTTTTAAATTTAATTCTTTACAAGCGGCTAAATGCTCAGCGGCAAATGCTGCTGGATCTTCAATCGTTGTGTAATAATAATAAAGTAATACTCTGTAATCCATCTTTTTTTCCACCTATCATGTATATTTGCAAGATATATTGATAGTATATCTTTTTCGTTTAAGTAATCAGTTAACATTTTAAACTTGCATCCTTTAGGCGGATTATAACAAACAAAAACGCTAAAGAAGATTTTTATAAAGTAAAAAATGATAATTAATCACATAATTTATAATATACCATAAAAGTAATGGTTATTTCCTCATACATAAGTCTGAATTGTGATATTCTCAACTCATACGAAAGTCTACACAAACTTAAGGTTTATTATTTTCAGTTTTTTTAAACGAACTATGTTGACATTTATCGCATAGTATACTAATCTCTTTGTGTAAACTAAAATTAAAAATAAGTTAACACAAAAAAGGGGGGTATCCATTTGAAATCAAAAACCTATTCTTACGTTATCACCGCATTTGGTGCAGCAATTATTGCCGTATTAGCTCAAATCACAATTCCACTGCCTCTTATTCCAATTACAGGACAAACTCTAGCCGTCGGTCTGATTGTGACCATACTAGGTACTAAATATGGCACTCTATCCGTATTGTTATATATTTTACTTGGTGCAATCGGTTTACCTGTTTTTTCAGGTTTTTCCGGTGGATTTGGCGTTTTAGTAGGTCCTACAGGAGGCTATATTATTGGTTTCTTAGTTCAAGCCTATATCATGGGAATATATATGGACAAATTTGGAACATCCTATCTTCATGCAATTATTTCGAATATTATTGGGATGGTTATAACGTTAGCTTTCGGTACTTCTTGGTTAAAATTTGTCGGTGATTTATCTTGGACTGCAGCATTTATGGGAGGAGCAGCTCCATTTATCATTGTAGGGATTATAAAAGCATTGATGGCAGCTTGGCTTGGGGTACTAGTTCGTAAACGTTTAGAAAGTGCCCATCTTCTACCACAGCTTACATAACATTTTATAAAATCGCTTCTTTTTATTTAAAACGAGCTATTCGCATATAGACGAATAGCTCGACTTTTTATTTGCTTAATAAGAAAATCCCTTCCATGTTGTAACTCTTGGAATATTAACATGTTGATTGTAAGATTGATCCTTTACAAATACTTTAGTGGAAATATCCTTTAACGTGTCAAGTACAGCTGGCTTATCATCAAAATAATAATCCAGGTTCAATTCTTTTATAATGTCAATTTTCTCTTGATCTTGCATGCCGCAGAAGAAATTTTCATCATGTACAGGGAATCCCTTTGCTTTGACCCACTGTCTTGTTCTGGAACAAAATTCTTTCGGACGAGAAGTAATATAAAATATTTCATGCCCTTCTTGTTCAAGTTGATTTAATAATTCAATGGCACCTTCAAAAGCAGGGCAATCGGTAAAATAGATTTCTTCTAAAAGACTCCCCCACATTTGGCTGCCTGTTTCTTTATCTAAACCAAAGGCTTCGTGTATTTCTACAGTTTTTAATTCACGGAACACTTCCAATCCAACATTTACATTTAATTTTCTATTATAAATATGAAAGGCATGTTCCCTTAAATTAATCAGTGTATCATCTATATCAAAACCAAATCTCACAAAAGCTCCTACTTTCCTTATGAATAAATAACAAATTGCGTCGCAAATGTTTGTTCTTTTTCAATTTGAATTTCTTGAAGTCTCGCTACTTCTTTTTTTCGTTGTTTTGAACATTGGATTAATTCTAATTCAGACATCGTTTCCTCGGTTAGTATCGATGCTAACGTATCCGCATCTTTCATAGCACTATTTAATCCAAAGGCCCCTGTTGGTGTCATCGTATGGACCGCATCTCCAATTAACGCAACACCCTTTTTTCCCCACTGTTCTGCATAATTACTATACACATCAAGTAATACAAAATCGCTCCACGATTGAATATGACTCCGAACAGTTCTTTCTAATTGGGGGAATGCTTTGATTAATTTTTCGATAAATGGAGTAAAGGGTTGTTTTCTTAGCATTGGAAACGAACCTTGTTGGATGTTCCAGCCGATTTGGATAAAACCATTTGTCTGGGTAAAAAGAGAAAGCTGCATTCCATCGATTAAAGCCATTTTAATAGTAGGCTCCCAATTGGTAGGTGCTGGAATTTTTGCCCATAATAAATCATAACCATGCTTTCGAACTGTAACATCAATGCCCGCCTTTTTGCGAACGATTGAATAACGTCCATCTGCCCCAATTACGAGGTTACTTTCGATTAAAATCTCTTTGCCATTCTGATTTGCTTTTACTCCTTTAATGGCGCCTGCTTCATCTTTTATTAAATCGATTACTGTTGTACTAGTCATTAATGAAAATTGCTCAAATGTTTTCGCTTCATTGATAAGCACCGTTAGAAGGTTAGATTGTGGAACATGGATACCTAAATGTCCAATAGCCGGATCAGGCAATACCGTTTTAAACAGTTTGCCATCTTCCCAATATTCCAATCTTTCCATTCGGAGCATCCCAAGTTCTTCCACTTTCTCAAATAAACCGTACTTTTTTAGTATTTCTTCGCCTTCTTCATTTAAATGTTCCCCGCGAAATTCCTTTGCTATTTCTTTAAAACGTTCTAAAAGAATGACAGATATATTTTGTTTGGCCAATAAATATGCAAGTAAAGCTCCACCAGGTCCAGCGCCAACAATACATACATCCCTTTTCAATTTCATTTCGTTTCACCGAGCTTAGGATATGCTGTAATACATATATCCGGTCCAACCATTTCAAATGAATCGAATTCAAGCTGTAAAGCCGCGTCCATCGTATCCACATCTAAACCAGTAAATGGTGTTTTAGAATTTCTTCCACCAAGTATTTTCGGAGCAATGTAAACGAGAAACTTGTTAATGAAACCTGCTCTTAGGAATGAGGCATTTACTTCAGCCCCACCTTCTACTAGAACATCAGTAATCCCAAGTTTGTATAGTTCATCCAGCATGTCATCTAGCTTTAGTCCATCAGTATTCTTTTCGATAGAAAGAATTTTTACACCTTTTTCTAGGAACTGACTTTTTTTCGCCTCATCTACATTCGTACTACAAACAATAATGGTAGGTGCTTCACTTGTATCCGTTACGTTTGCATTTAGAGGCGTTTTCAGTTCACTATCTAAAATAATTCGAATCGGATTTTTCCCGTTGCGATGGGGAAGTCTAGTTGTTAATGATGGATTATCTGCTAATACTGTGCCAATCCCAACTAAAATCGCATCAACCTCATGACGCAATTCGTGAACTTGAAGTCGCGCTTCCTCACTTGTAATCCATTTCGATTGGCCATTACGTGTGGCAATCTTTCCATCTAAAGTCATCGCAAATTTGGAAATAACAAAAGGTTTACTTGTTAACATATTATGAATGAAACGTTCGTTTAACTTTCTTGCCTCTTTTTCCAGTAAACCTACTTCTACTTCAATGCCTGCTTCTCTTAACATGTTAATACCACGTCCAGCAACAGCTGGATTCGGATCCGTTGTCGCAACAACAACACGGCTTACTTCCGACTCTTTTACTAACTTTGCACAAGGTGGCGTTTTTCCGTAATGGGAACAAGGTTCTAACGTTACATATAATGTAGCGTCCTTTGCATGTTCACCAGCCATCCGAAAGGCATGCACTTCTGCATGGGGCTCTCCTGCTTTACGGTGAAGACCTGTCCCTACAATTACTCCATCTTTTACGAGAACTGCTCCTACAACTGGGTTTGGATTTGTGTTCCCTTTTGCTGAAGCAGCTAAATCTAAAGCTAATTGCATATACTCATAATCTGTTTTCATATTGGAAATACTCCTTAAACCGTTAATTGCTTTTCTGCAATATGACCTGATTTTTTAATTTTTGTTTCCAAATAATGACGATTCGTTTCAGTTAATCCACCCCATAACGGAATATGTTTATGGGCAAGGAGGCCATGGGATTGCAAAGCTGCAAGTTTTTTTGGATTGTTTGTAATTAACGTTACTGGTTTTTCTCTTAAACTTTCCAATACTCGAATCGCTTCCTCATAACTACGGGAGTCATCTTCAAAACCTAACGCATGATTCGCTTCTACAGTATCGTAGCCTTCCTCTTGTAATATATAGGCTAATGATTTAGAAAATAAACCGATTCCACGTCCTTCATGGTTTGCTAAATAGAAGATTGCTCCACATCCATGTTCTTCAACCATTTTCATCGATTCATGGAGCTGGTATCCACAATCACAACGTTGGCTTCCAAAAATATCACCTGTATGGCAAATACTGTGCATTCGAATAATCGCATCATCTCCATTGAAGAAGTCTCCGTAAACTAAAACGGAGGATTGTTGTTTTGATGCCAAATCTGCATCCACAATATATTCCAATACCTTTTCTTTCGTTTCGAATTCTTTATTAACAGTTAACCATGTATACCATTGAAACGTAGTCTCAAAATCACCCTGTTTAATTGGCAATTGCACTGGACCTACAATACATAAATTCTCTTTATCATTAAATGGTACTAAATTCATTTTATTTATAAGTATTTCTTTTGTATTTGAAAGATTTTTCATCATTCATCTCACCTATCTATAGTTAATCTTGACTGCATACAAAGTTAAGTTACTTTTCGTAACTTAGTTTATAATAATAAGTAAAAGAAGTCAATTAAAATTCCTAGTAGTTTAATCAGCTTTCTATCAATCACAACTTAACTATAGCTTATGTAATAAATGAAATCAAAAAAGGTGCATGCACACAAAGATCCAGTAAAAGAATGTAAAAATTCTTATGACTAGATCTTTGTTTAAAAACTAAATTCAATGAAAGATACTATAATTATAGAAATAAAAAAAGCCCCTAAATGAATATTTAGAGCTTTCATTTTATGACATTTTGGCAAAATGATTATATACGTCATTTAATGTTTCACATCCAATTTCCAATACCTTTTCAACATAGAGACTCCACAGTTTGGCTGTCATTTTCGCATCTCCTAAAGCGTTATGTCGATTTATAACAGGAATTTGATGATGAACACATAGTTGTTCTAGTGATACGTGATGAAAATTTGGTTCTATTATTTTATAAAGAAAGGATGTATCCACTATACGGTGTTTAAAAGGGGTTTTAAACAATTTGGAACTAGTATATTGCATAAAACTCCTTTCATGATTCGCATGATGGGCAACAAGGGTTGAACCTTCTATGAACTGAAAAAATCGAATGAATACATCGGCTAATGGCGGTGCCGATATTACATCATCATTAGTAATCCCCGTTAATTGAACAATTTCCTCTGGAATCTTTTGATCGAAGTGGATAAGCGAATAAAACTCTTGACCTTCTAATATGCGCGAACCCTGCATTTTAATTGCACCAATCGATAAAATACTATCACCTTTTTCCGGTGAAAAACCGGTAGTCTCCATATCAAAAACGACGACTGGTAATTGGTTCAAAGGCACATTCATCGCATTTTCTTTATTCATCTCTTTTTGTAAATGTCTTAAATAAGCCATTTGTTGTGAATTTTGGATGCCACCAATTCCACCGTGGGCGCGTCTTCCTTGAATACCTCTTAATAATTGCATAAATGGTTCAAATGCCATTTGGAACACCCTCTATTACAAAATTTAAGCTTTTAACTTTTTAAAAACGTTAACTCTACTACCGAATCATGTAGCTTTTTGCCATCTTTTAAAATTCGTTTCAACTGTTTCCGTTGTTCTTTACTTAATTTTTTTATATTTAAGTAATGGGTATCATCATAATTTTTCGAATGAAATAAAGACATTCGATAAGTGATCAGCGTTGAAAAGTTTTCAAAGCTATATTGGAGCAAGTCTTTATATCTCACTTTTTTCTTAAGTTGTTCAATCCGTTCTAACGTCGAAGTTTTATAAACCCCTTCTTTTATAGATAAAAGTCTGATGGAATTTACGTATGGTAAAAAGGCAGCGTATTTTAAATTAATACAACCTTGATAAACACCATGTTGTTCAACTAAAATTTGCCCCATCGGACCAATTACAGACTTTATATGTTTAACGTTTGCTACAAATCTACTTAATAGAGAAGGGTGTTCAAGTTGATATTCTAATATAATGGACTTTAATTGTTGGATATAATTTGTATTCCCATATAGAACTCTAGCATCATAAAAAATTTGTAAATAACGAATAGATTCCCAACTTTCGTTTTCCATCCAATGGATAATTTGAGTGCGCCATTGCTCTAGTGACTTACACCAAATTGGATTAGAACTCATAATATTCCCATTACAATAAGGATAACCTACACAATCCATCCCATAAGACAGCTCTTCCCCTAATACTTTGAAATACTGATCATTTTCTTCATTTGAAATTTCATATACGATGCCATGATCTTGGTCACTAATCAACCCTTGTTCAAAACGGCCCCCACTACCAGTAATAAACCAAATAAATTCACATGGAGGTTTTGACCATTCAATTTTGCCCATCGCAACATGTAACACTTTCAACATCACTTGATCATGAAATTCGTTGAGAGAAACGTTATTTAATAAGTAGGAAGAAATATGCGCATCTTTCCACTTTTTAATTGACTCATACGTTTCCATTCCTACACTTCCCTTTTATACAAAAAGCCTCTGAAAATCAGAGGCTTTTTTGATTAAGTATAAAGTATATCACTTATTTATTCATGAAAATTTTTCCTTCGTTGCAGCTGTTGTTAATTTCGCTTCTTCTAACGCCATTTGTTCAGGATAACCGTAGCTTCCGTGTTCAGACATATCTAAGCCCATGATTTCCTCTTCTTCTGAAACGCGAAGACCACCCATCACTTTATCCATAATTTTAAGAATAATGAATGAGATAACAAATGCATAAGCACCAGATGCTACAACACCTAAAGCTTGAACGCCTAATTGTTCCCAGCCACCACCGTAGAATAATCCTGCTTGACCCCAATCAATGTCAGTAGATAGTGCTGGTAATGCAAATAGACCATTTGAAAGTGTGCCCCAAACCCCCACAGTACCGTGCACAGATAACGCAGCAATTGGGTCATCGATTTTAAGTTTTTCAAATAATTGCATACTGAATACGACCATAATACCGCCGATCAATCCGATTACAACCGCAGCCCAGGGAGCTACAAATCCACAAGAAGCCGTAATGGCTACTAAACCTGCAAGAGCACCATTTAATGTTGTTGGAACATCTGCTTTACCTGTTTTAGCCCAAGCTGTAAACATTGCTGCCACAGCACCCGCACCAGCAGCTAATTGAGTATTTAGAATAACATAGCCAAAGAAACCATCAGCAACACCAAACGTACTAGCACCGTTGAAACCAAACCAACCAACCCAAAGAATAAGGACACCTAATGTAGTATAAACCTGGTTATGTCCTGCAAGAACATTCGACGAACCATCTTTATTGTATTTACCGATACGTGGTTTCAAGATCATCGTAGCAGCTAGTGCAGCCATTGCCCCCGTTAAATGGACGACCGTTGAGCCAGCAAAATCTTGCTTCCCGTGCTCTGCTAACCAACCACCGCCCCAAATCCAATGGGCAACAACTGGATAAATGAAAGCACTAAATAGGATGGCAAAAATAACATATACCGATAATTTTGCTCGTTCAGCAAAGCCACCAAAGGCGATTGTTAACGAAACTAATGCGAACATGACTTGGAAAGAAAAATCTACAGCAGTCGTTAAACCACCTTCTGGAGCAGATGCGTCGCCATAGAAGAAATTTGATAACCCGATAAAGGGATTCCCATCTCCATAAATAAAACCATAACCAACTGCCCAGAACACTAAAGTTCCAATCCCAGCTGTAAAGATTGTTTTCCCAGCAATATGACCTGCATTTTTCATTCTAGTCGAGCCTGCTTCGAGTAAAATAAATCCACCTAACATGAAGAAAACTAAAATGGCACCAATCCCTACCCACAGGTTATCCATTAATACTTGAACAGCTTCCATAAACTCATTCTCCCTTCTTTCAAAACTCTACGTTACTTTAAGTTATTCTATGATGTTAGGAAATGTAACATGTTTTATTACGTTTATTTTATCCTATATTTTATTAATGTCAATACAATTTTCATTAATTATTTTCATAGATGTTAGAAAATGTGACATTTAAGTAAAAACAATAGACAACTAGGAAAAATGAAATTCATCGTTATTGATCTATCATCATTTATGTATGCGATTTCATAAAAACACAACCTTTCACTCATATTAAATACATATTTTTTAGTTGATAGTAGGAAAAATGTTCCACAGCAAACTACATCATACTTTGTAATGAAATAATACTTATATGTAACGTTTCTTTACATCAATAAATCATGACTATCTATCACGCTATCCTTTTTCATTTATTAATTAATGACACTTTTGAAACTTTTCCGTTATAAATCGACAAAAAACCCTTAAAGAATGATCTTTAAGGGTTGCTTCACATTTGTAACATATGATTAATTCAAAATTTTCACTTTTACTTTTTTTCTTCCCCATTCCAAAGCTTGATTTTGGGAAGGAATGAAGACGTCTATTTTATTTCCTTTAATGGCACCACCAGTATCCCCTGCAATAGCTTCCCCATATCCTTCCACCCAAACTCTCGATCCGAGGGGAATAATATTAGGATCCACTGCGATTACTTTTTGGTTTGGGTTTGCTCTTAAATCAATTCCTATTGCGGTTGTTCCTGAACATCCTTCACAATAAGCTGTATAAGCTGTTGCTGTCACAGTCATTTCTTTTCCTGTTGATGGTTCTGGACTTGAACTTACCTTTGTGCTTTTAGATGTTTTTGTATTTGTTTGAGCCTTCTTTTCCTTTGTTGTTTTTTCTTGTTTTACTTTTGTCGTTGTTGAAGAAGCATCTGCAACAGTTGTTTTCTTACCTTCTTTGCTATTATCCTTATACAAAATCAGTTCATCACCAGGATGGATTGTGTAGTCTTTTAAATTATTCCATTCCATTAAATCCTCTAATTCAATTTGATGATTCAAAGCAATCCGGAATAGGTTGTCCCCTTCCTTTACTTTGTACGTTTCTGGTTGTGCCGCCTTATAAAACACTTTGTCTTTCTCTAAAACATCATCAAACAGTACATTTTCCAACGCATCTGTAATAATGAGTTGTTCAATGACACCATTCGTGTGCATTGCGGATTTATCTATGTCCATAGCAAAAGAATTTGTAGTAAACGAAAATACTAGAAATAAAGTTAGTAAAGCGATTTTAGACTTCATACTTAGTCCTCCTTACATTTTTTTCGAAATTTGTAATGAAATTTATGGACTAAGTACTCTCCAGGGTTTTACAGGATTATACATATTGATATAAAAATAGAAATAAAATGAAATATTTGTAACATTTGAAATAATTGCATAATCTTCGTTTATGCAATAAAAAAAGACTGATTTCATAGCAATCAACTACGAAACCAGTCTCTTAATGTGTGAACGAAATTCTGTATAAAAAAATTATTGAGCTGTATATCCACCGTCAACTGTTAATGTATTTCCAGTCATAAATGAAGAATCATCACAAGACATAAATAAAACAGCTTTAGCCATTTCTTCATCCTTACCTAGACGTTTCATCGGTGTCATAGAGCGTAATGCTTCTTTACTTTCTTCAGGAATAATTGGTGTATCAATAAAACCAGGACATAATGCATTAATACGAATATTTTGTTCAGCATATTCTAAAGCTAATGAACGAGTTAAATTAATCACTCCACCTTTTGCTGCATTGTATGCCGCTGAACCTGGAGATCCTACCCAACCATACATAGAAGCAGTGTTGACAATTACCCCACCATCAGCTTTCAAAAATTCACGAATTGCTTCACGGGCAACTAAGAACACCCCGTCTAAATCTACATTTACTGTATTTCTCCACTCAGAATATTCTAAGTCGTGGGATGAATGAACACGACCAATACCTGCGTTGTTAAAAACAACATCTACTTTTCCGAAAGTTTCAATTGTTTGTTTAAAAACGTTTGCCACTTCTTCTTCACTTGTAATATTTGCTTTTATAAATAAAGCTTCGGCGTTTTGTTCTTTTAATTCTGCCTCAAAAGCATTTCCTTTTTCTTCATTTAAATCAACAAGTACTACTTTCGCTCCTTCTTTTACAAAAAGACGAGCAGTAGCCGCTCCAATACCAGAAGCTCCACCAGTAATAACCGCTACTTTATTTTGTAATTTAGCCATGTATATACCTCCCAAATAGTTTTACAAAATAGAACCTAAAACCCATTGACTAATGGTAAATTATCCCTATGTAAAGTGTTCTATATTGTTTACAATTTCATTGTACTCTTCTCACTTCATGGTACAATCATTAATATAATTCAATGTGTTGATTACATAGACACTTTTATGCTTTGTGTTGAAATAAGGAGGATTCTAATGGCAAAAGACGATCTCCAAACAACTAGACGCCAAAATAGGACAAAAACCCATTTTAAACAAGCACTTATCGATTTGACTAAAGAAATTGGCTACCATTCGATTACCGTGAAAGATATCGTCGAATACGCGAACTATAATCGAAGTACTTTTTATGTTCACTTTCAAGACAAGGAACATTTAGCAAAAGAATTATTAGAATCAATGTTAAAAGGTTTAGAAGAAGCTGTCGGACAACCATATATTTATGGGCAAAGAGTAAATACATCCCAGTTAACGAAACCGGCTTTTCATATCGTCCATTTCATTTATGAAAATCGAAACTTTTTTGAGCTTGTCAAATATGAAAATACGTTACCTGGTCTACATACCCAGTTTCCGTTGACGATTACTAAAATATATAAAGAGCAATTTATCTTTAAAACGATTAATAATACACCTGTTAATATGGATTACTTTAAATTATATACTTCTTATGGTTTTTATGGATTACTAATGGATTGGATTACAAGTAGTTTTAGTCGATCTGAAGAAGATTTTATCAACGATATTATCGATTTAACAAAAACCCATATTTCTTCTTATGAATACATTGGTAAATAAGTAAAACACAATTTTTATAACTTGAAGAAAAGTGGTGTAAAGAAAATGAGGAGTCGAGTACATGTTATAGCCCCTTATGCCACAATGGTACCTGTCGTTAGCGAATGTTGCGCCCTCTTTCCAGAATTAATTATTCGCACATCCGTCGGCAGCTTAGAAGATGGGGTAAATATCGCTATTAAAGAAGAGTGTACGACCGATATTTTTATAAGTAGAGGTACAACTGCAAAGTTAATTAAAAATGCTGTAAAAAAACCAGTAATTGATATGCACATATCAGGATATGATTTAATTCGTTCCCTTTCATTAGCATCGAATTTAACGACTAAATCTGCCCTTATTGGCATGCAATCCATTACCCATGTCGCAAAGGCGATTATCGGTTTAATGGATATCCCTATTTCAATTTACACTGTGGAACATTTAGAAGAGATTCCCCCTTTAATTTTAGAATTAAAAAATAAAGGGTTTAAACAAATTATTGGCGATAGGCTTGTAACCCATATTAGCGAAACCTATGGACTGAAAGGATTTTTAATCCAATCAAGTAAAGAAACGATTTTACAAGCACTCGAACGGGCCAAACAGATCAATGAATACAAAAATTATGCAGATGTACCAAGTAAAATATTTGAGCAAATCGTTCAAAGTAAATATAAAAATATTGTTGTTCTTAGTAAGGAAAACCATATCATTTATGAACATTTTTCTACGTTAAATTTTACTCGTGATTTAAAGGATCATTTATACATATTGAATACAGACATGAATGATACAAAACCGAGGGCTTCAAAATTACTAGTAGTAGATAATGATGTAATTGAAATAAAAGGATATTACGTCTCAGAATTTGGATATAAACTGTTTGTATTGAAAAAATATAATCACCTTATCAATCAACACGGTTTAACTGTTCAAACCCATTCACTTCATAAGCCTGTCATTAAAGAATCGAGTTCAATACAACATGTGTACAAACAGGTAGAATTACTTTTCAAACATAAAGAACCAATTTTACTTGTCGGAGAGCAAGGTACAGGAAAAGACTTTATTTCAACTTATATTCATGAAAAACATGAAGATGGATTATTATTAACGATCGATTTTAAATATTTTGATATCAATCAATTAAATACACTTCCAATACAATATGTAAGAACGATTAAATTAAAACATTGTGAATTAATCGAAGAAGTTGAAGTTTTATCTGCATTCATTCAAAATTGTCTAGAAAAACATATTCATATGTTTGTATTATGTGAACATAATTATCAATTCGAATCCTTTGAATGGTTAAAGTGTAATAAAATTCAACTACCTACTCTTCAAGAGCGAAAAGAAGATATCGTACCTTTAATCCACTATTTTTTATCCAAATTTCATGAAGAATACGGGACAACTCCCGTTAAAATTAAAAACAAATCCCTTACTTTACTGGAAGAAACGAACTATCCATTTAATATAGATGATCTGCACTCTATCATGAAACAAATTGTACTAAACGAAAAAGACTATATAATACAACATGAAACTGTTGAAAGAATATTAAAACAACAAAGTCATTGTTTAAAACCTATTTCTTTAAAAGGCACTTTAAAAGAAATTGAAAGAGAAATTATCGAACTTGTGTTAAAGGAAGAAAATTTTAATCAATCTAAGACGGCAGAACGCCTCGGAATTAATCGAGCAACTTTATGGAGAAAGTTAAAAAATGAGGGGAATTAAAGCTTTCTAAGAACTTTACTAAAAGGTCTACCCCGTCTGCTTGAAAGAAGACAAAAATACACTTAAGTATGATAAAGAGGCTGGGACATAACTAGCTTCAAATAGTGAGAAAGGTGAATTTGAGGAAACTCAAATTCACCTTTCTCTATTTTGGTGTGTAAATTCTTTTTTTCTTTAGTTAATGGCCGTGAATTTTCTTAAATTCACAGCCATTAACGCGAGGCCCATTTCGTTTTCTACCTTCGATTTTCCTCGTACAGAAAATCGAGTGAAACGCAAATTAGCCTTCAAGAATCCAAAAACTGGTTCCACATCGATTTTGCGTCTTCGATAAATGGCACTTGTTTTCTCTTCTGAAAGCTTTGCTCTTACATATTCTTTTTGCTGTTCCCATTTTTCATTTACCATTAATTTTCGATTGTTGCCTTCTTTAGCTTTGGTACACGATGAACGGAATGGGCATCCCGAACAGTCTTCACACTCGTAAATTTTGAGCTTCCGTTGGAAGCCTGTGTGGTCATTACGGACAGAATAATATTGAAATTCAAGACGTTTTTGATTAGGACATGTATATGTATCGGTTTCTTCATCATACGTCCAGTTATCGGGATTAAATATGTTTTGTTTATACTTTTTCTTTTGTTCTTTCAAATACATACTATACGTAATAAGTGCTTCTCGTTTTCTATTCGAAAGGATATCATGAAAGTTTTGTTCACTACCGTAACCTGCATCTGCAACAATGTGTTTTGGTAACTCAAAATAATGCTGCTCAATCTCATCTAGAAATGGAATTAACGTACGTGTATCTGTTGGATTTGTATATATACTATAGGCAAGCGTATATTGACCTTCCGTTGCGATTTGTACATTATATCCAGCTTTTAATTGTCCGTTTTGCATATAATCATCTTTCATTCGCATAAACGTCGCATCTGAATCTGTCTTAGAATAGCTATTGCGTGTACCAAAGATTTCAAAGTCTCTTTCGTATTTTTGTTTACGTAGGACAAAATCAATCAACTGCTTGCGTAATTGTTTCGGGTATTTACGTTTATTTCTTAAGGCTTTTCGTTCTAGAACATCTGATGATGTTTCAATTTGTTTATCATATTCAGTTACGACATCGTCCACTTTTTGAACTAATTGAGCGAGTTCTTCCAATGATAACTGTTTATCGCTTTCACGTTGAATTTCAGGTATGATTTCACTCTCTAGTAGCTCATTGTATAGCTGGTTTGACTTTTCAATTAAATTTTGGTGATATTTTTCAATGGTTTTCTTCCAAACAAACGTAAATTTATTCGCATTTGCTTCAATTTTTGTACCATCGATAAAAATCGCTTCTTGATCAATAAGCTTTTCTTCAATCAATTGGCAACGGAATTGAACGAAACATTGACGAATTAAATCTTTCACTTCTGGTTGAATACGGAATCGGTTGATTGTACGGTAGCTTGGTTCATATCCTTGGGCTAGCCACATCATTCGGATACTGTCTTTTAATAGGGCTTCAATTTTCCGTCCTGAGAAGATAGATTGTGTATAGGCACATAAGATAATTTTAAGCATCATACGTGGATGATAGGCAGGACACCCCTCATTTCGTAGAAATGGTTCGAACGCTTCATGAGGGATACTTTCAACTAGATGATGGATATGGAAAGCAATATCATTATTTTGTAATTTTACTTCTAAATCTAAAGGCAAAACGAGTTGATTCATGTTATAATCTTTAAACATAAGGATCCTTCTTTCTGTATAATTTTGTTGTGGTGACTTAATTTTATCAGAAGTGGTCCTTATTTTTTATTTAAAATAATCAAAGCCGGTGAAATTTTACTTATCGTAAAATTTCACCGGCTTTTCATTTCAGAGGTGGGTTTTGTCCCAGCCTCTTTATTTTAAACTACTTAATTTAGTAAATCTGTATCACTAATAGGGAAAATATAAATACCTTGAATAGATTCGTAATTATAATATCTTTGAACAAATTTTGCCTGGTACATATATTCCATCAGACAAATTTCATTTTCATCGGCACCACATAAAACTCCAGAAATACTTAACCCATTTTTAAATGCTACGCCAATCGGCTGACCAATTAATAGTTTGATTTTATCAAGCATCGATTAGCCCCCTCCTTCTTCTAAATTATGAAAAAAGGGAAGCCCATCCTTGTGCGATTGTTCTTATTAAAAAAATAATCCCGTTCTAAATGAACGAGATATTATCATTTATTTCTTTTTCGTTCCGCGCATTAATTTTTCGAAACGTTCCATCATCGGGTCGACTTTTGGAGTAAATTTATAAGGATTTTTCTCTATAGCAAACTCTTCAATTGGTTTTGCTTGAGTATAAACACTTATTTTTTCACTCGCAGATGCAGTAGGGTCATTAATGATGCTTTCTTTTGCACCATCAAAGTGGGGCGTTGATTCAACATGTTGATTATCATTTCTTGGCATTCTAGTCATCTCCTTTGATGTTTCCTTTAATATGAATAGAAAGGAGATGTTTTATACGAGAAAACAAAGATTTTCTCTATTTTTCTAACAATTGATACACAAAAATGTCAACATTCATTCATCATATTTCCAATATAAAAAGGAAAAAATAAAAATATTTTAATAAATGCTTTGACATGTTACTAAAAATGAGGTAAATTACCAAAGGGCGAACATTATTGCCTATATTAATAAAAAATATTCGTGATTTAGGGGTGTGTGTAAAATGGATAACGTATTTGATTATGAAGATATTCAACTAATACCAAATAAATGTATAGTAAGCAGCCGTTCAGAATGTGATACTTCTGTTATGTTTGGCGGATATAAATTTAAATTACCTGTAGTTCCTGCAAATATGCAAACGATCATCGATGAATCTATTGCAATTAAATTAGCAGAAAATGGCTACTTTTATATTATGCACCGTTTTAATCCTGAAACTCGTGCCGAATTTATTCGAAACATGCATTCTCGTAAATTAATCGCATCTATTTCAGTTGGTGTAAAAGCAGAAGAATATGCATTTATTGAACAATTAGCGGTAGAAGATTTAATTCCAGAATTTATTACAATTGATATTGCCCACGGACATTCAAACGCAGTTATTGAAATGATTAAACATATTAAAACTCATTTACCTCAAAGCTTTGTTATTGCTGGTAATGTTGGAACACCTGAAGCAGTCCGTGAACTTGAAAATGCTGGTGCAGATGCTACTAAAGTCGGTATCGGGCCAGGTAAAGTATGTATTACAAAAATTAAAACTGGATTCGGTACAGGTGGTTGGCAATTAGCTGCTTTACGTTGGTGTGCAAAAGCTGCAACAAAACCAATTATTGCTGATGGCGGAATTCGAACACATGGTGATATTGCGAAATCTGTTCGTTTTGGCGCTTCCATGGTCATGATTGGTTCCCTATTTGCAGGTCACGAAGAGTCTCCTGGTCAAACAGTCGTAAAAGACGGAAAAATGTATAAAGAATATTTCGGTTCAGCATCTGAGTTCCAAAAAGGCGAAAAGAAAAACGTTGAAGGAAAAAAAATGTACGTGGAACATAAAGGTTCTTTAATGGATACTTTAGTTGAAATGGAACAGGATTTACAATCATCGATTTCTTATGCTGGTGGAAACAAACTTGATGCTATTCGTACAGTTGATTATGTAGTCGTGAAAAATTCCATCTTTAATGGAGATAAAGTATATTAATAGATAGTAAATAAAAAACTCGAAGAAATACATCATTTCTTCGAGTTTCATTTTAACTCATTATTTTTTCAACTTGTTCTTTATATTTTTCATACCATTTTTCCCACTCATTTTCTGGATAATGAATGAATTGCTTATTAACGACATCACTAAAGTGTAGTAAACAAACATGCCATCCTGCTAAATCCTTAGGCGTATGATTCGTGATCTCTGAAATGATTTGTTTCATTATTAATTGTGTCCCTTTGTTCTTCGGTTGTATTGCAAAGCGTACGATATCGTCCCCCCATTCAAAGGCTAAAACCCTGCCCTCTTCAAAATCGGTAATCGTAATATCTTCAACATTTCCGGACCCATCGTGAAAATGAAATTTAATATGGCCACCTTTACCTAAGTTCGTTATTTCTAGATGATGCATCCATAATTTCAATTTTTCATTGTTTGTTAATACATCCCAAACCTCTTCTTGTGATGATGAAAAGATTCTATCATATTCTGCTATCGTACCGTTTTCACTTTTATATAATGATGCTATCAAAAAATTCTCCTCCTTATTAGGTAATAGTTGAATTTTAGGATAAAAGTAAAAAATGGCTACTTACATTTCAAAGCCATTTATTAACTCTTTATATCATTGAAATTACAAGTAAATTCTTTAAGGGAGATTAAGATTTAACTTCCACTTCTTCCTCACCCCAATAAAAAGTGAAATGATTAAAAGGATAAATTCGCATTTTAGACTCTCCCAATACAGCATCAATGGATATTAATCCATAATGTCTACTATCAAAGCTTGTTAAGCGATTGTCACCTAGAACGAATAAATACCCTTCTGGTACAGTTTTTTCACCGGTATAATCTTCTAAAGTAAAATTTTCAGTTACTCTTCTTTGAAAGGGATTATCAGTTTCGCGATTCACATAGGGTTCTTCATACTCAACACCGTTTACGATTAAAATATCTTCTTTCATTTCTACCGTATCCCCAGGTAAACCTATTACTCGTTTAATATAGTATTCATCTTCTACTGGAGATTTAAATACGATGTGATCGAATCGATTAATTTCGCTAATTTTACTTACAATAATAACATCTTTATTTTCATAAGTCGGTACCATAGATGCCCCTTTTACAACAATTGGGGAGAAAAGAAATTCTCTACAAATAAAAGAAATAACGATACCGAATAATATTGCGACTAGCCAAGACATAAACTCATTTTTATTCTTTTCTTCTTTCTTCATTCCCAATATCCCCTCCTTAAATAAAGTCTATCTAATTTTTGAAATGGGATATTAAAATATGTTCACCCGGAACCTAATCCCTTTATTTATTTACATGTATGCTTACTAATATCTGCTCATTCAAAGGATAAATGGCTTTTACTTGTTTTAAGTATGTTGGACGATTTCTTTTAATGCTAGCCATGTACGATTTTGTTCTTTTTGTATTGACACAGGTCGATCATAAAATGTTGACAAATTCTCCTCCGTTAACAAATTTTCTGATAAACCTTGCTCAAACACTTCTCCATGTTTTAATAACAATGTATGGGAGAAGCATGGTAACACTTCTTCTACATGATGTGTCACATAGATGAGTGTTGGACAATCTTCTTGAGTAGATAGATGTTCAATTAATTGAAGAAGTTGTTCTCTCATTATAATATCCAAACCATTACAAGGTTCATCGAAAATAAGAAGTTTTGGTTGAGCCATTAATGCTCTTGCGATTAAAACTTTTTGACGTTCTCCTTGTGATAATGTTCCATATTCATCCTCTTGCAAATGATTGCATTGCAATAGTTCCATATAATGTTCCGCAAGTTGAATATCCTTTTTTTCAACCGCTTCCCATAAACCTATAGATGCAAATTTGCCACTTAACACAACACTTAAAACACTTTCAAAAGGTTGAATTTGTTGTTGTAATGAAGCACTAACAAGTCCGATATCTTTCCGTAAATCGGGTAAATACGTTTTACCAAAAAGTTGACCGAACACTTCAACTTGCCCAGTCGTTGGATGTAAGTAACCATTTAATACATTTAGTAAGGTCGTTTTTCCAGAACCATTTAGACCTAAAATAGACCAATGTTCCCCCTTTTGAACTTCCCAAGATACATCCTTCAAAATCACCTTTTTATTTTTAATTACAGTGACATCTTTTAAATGAATCATGAAATCCTCCTAATCACTAAAGTTGTACATTGAATTTATTATCGGTGCTCTTTGACCGTTGGTATATGAAAGTAATTCTTGTTGTACATCTTTTCAAAAAATAGCCAAACAAATATGTATTCAAACTTGTTGCATCCATATTTTCTAACTATTTATTTTAATACTTCCGAACATTGAATAACATAAAAAAATAAAAAATGAAGGAGATACTTACATTCCCCTCCATTTTTATTCATTACTTATTCAATTGCATCCATTTCATAAAATTCTCAACTACTGAATCAAGAAATTGTACAGTACCTTCATCTGTTATATTTCCTTCATCATCCATTTTCGTATGAACAGCCCCGATATATACATCATTTCCAATTAAAACTGGAGATGAAAGCCCGATGGCAAATAATATATCTCGTAAGTGCATTTGAGCTTTTGCAGTACCTAAATTCCCCATTGACGCACCCATGATCCAAGAAGGTTTACCGATCATCACTTTATCTACCCTCGAAAGCCAATCAATTGCATTTCCTAAAACGCCAGGAATGGATGAATTATATTCTGGAGTTATCCATAATACAGCATCGGCATCCTTCACTTTCTGTTTAAATGCTACGACTTCTTGTGGAGGATTTTCTTCAATATCTTGATTGTACATTGGAATATCATTTAATGTTAAAATTTCCAAATCAAACTTTTCTGCATACCGTTTTTGAACAAATTGTGCCAGTTTTTTATTATAAGAATCTTTTCGAATACTACCAACGATTGCTGCTACTTTCATTCTTTTTCCCTCCATTGTAACGTTCTAAATTATTTTCTACAGTTTATTTATTTTCATGCTAATATAATGAACCATTATGTAAAAGAAATTGTTAAATCCCTATTTACGTCATGTAAATAGGGATTGTTAGATTATTTATTTCGAACTGTTTGAAGAGCAGTACTCCACGCAACGACTTGATCTAACATGTCATTTACAGATTGAACTTGTACTTCTTTCGGTTTAAAGACCGATCCATTTTCAAAATCAGTAAATAGAGATAATGCTGGATGAACACGAACATCAGCAATTAACAATTCACCGCAAATGCCACGTAAATGTTCTGCCGCTCTTGCTCCACCTACTGAACCATAACTTACGATTCCTGCAGCCTTATTATTCCATTCATCTCGAAGAAAATCGAGGGCATTTTTTAAAGCACCTGTTATCGAATGATTATACTCCTGTACGATAAATACAAAGCCATCACAACCACTAATTTTAGCAGACCATTGGGCAGCACCTGATGCATCACCGCCTGGTTCACCTAAAAACGGTAATTTATATTCAGCAATATCGATAATTTCATACGTTGCATCACCACGTGAATCACCTATTTTCTTAACCCACTCACCAACTTGCGGACTCACTCGGCCTTCCCGTGTACTTCCTAAAATAATACCGATGTTCAACATTTCATTACCTCCATTTTCATTTAAATTAAATAAGATTTTTCTCAATTCGGTAAGCAAATATAACTTTGCATATGAACTACAATAAATCCTTTGATAGAAAATTCCCCTGTTATTTTCTCCAAAATAATGAAATGTAATCACTTTTTGAATTGAAATAAAATTCTTATTATTATGCATTATAACTAATTTTTTCTATGGAAGGTAATAACTTGTTTCAGCAAATAATTAATCGTTTTAAAGTTTACTTATTAAGCTGTTTTGTAAGTTTTCCATTGTATCTAGTAAACTTTGATATCCTTTTATTTCAGGAATATCCTTTCCGATAACGTGCTCTTTTCGTTCAGATGCATTTGCTAAACTCTCAAATATTAATAAATAACGAGCCATTGTCTGATCATCTAATGTAGGTCGCGAATTTAATTTTGAATATTTATCTAACAAAAATCCTAATTCCTCTAACGAATAAACAATCGGCCAATAATATTCAATCGCCCTCTTATCTTTCGGAATCTCCCCGGCTGCTGTATCATAAACGGTAATCAAATTTCCAATATTCGTTTCCATTTTATTAAACTCTATATTTTTCCCATATATTTGATAAATCTCTTTACCTGAAAATAATGCATAAAATACTTGTCCTTGACTTCGAATCGTTTTGGCAATTAAATGAGGGAGTCTACTTGATGCAGATTTTCTACCTATTAACCATACGCCAATTAAACCGATTGCAATCCCAATGACTACATCAATTAATCGAGCCGTTGCAAAATATGTAAACGCATAATGCCCATTCGAACCTGCTTCTGCCATAATTAAAGCATTTGGCGTAAAAAATAAAGCAGCTAAACCGTAATTTTTGACGATAAATAATTCAGTAATAAATGTTAAAAGAAAAACGAGAAAGGCAATAACATATCCGGTTGGATGAAATGCGAGGATGAAACTTGCAATGATGATACCAAAAATCGTTCCAAAACTTCTTTGTATCCCTCTATGAAGAGTCGCGACAACTGTGGCACCGCTCATAACGGCAACACAAGAAAGGGGGACCCAAAAGGAGCGATTTAAATCAAACTCATAGGCAATAATTGCGGCAAGCATCGTAAAAAAGCCAAATCGTAATGAATTAATGAAAATAATCGAATTTTTATCAAAAGCACCTAATAATACCCTTTTGGCTGATGGCTTTGAAATTTCCGTTTGTTCTAATAGTTTTGTTTTAGATATTGTTAAACTATTCTTAGCCTCATTAATTTCTAAAAATAATTGAGCCATATGCTCTGTCATGTGATCTGGATGAGGTAACATCATCGTTTCTATTTCTTCAAATTTGTTGGAATCTACGATATTCGCAATGTTACGTAAAGATTGTCCAAATTCGGTTGGTAATTTTCCATCCTTATCAGTAAAATGTTCTACTGCAAATAAAAAGATTTTATTTGCATAATTATTTAAAACAAAAAGGTGATTGAAAACATTCGTTCTTTCACAAGGAATATAACCCGAAGCCAGCGTCTGACTAGCTTCCTTTAACGTAGCCATAACCGTATGTTGCGCATCATTTTCCTTTTGTGTACCAATGGCATCTAAAAAGTTAGCTAATTGAATATAGGATCTTTTCACAATTCTTCTTTCTGGACCGTGGGGATTGAAAAACCATCCGCTCATTGCAATGATCCATGAAAATAGGCCACCTAAAAAGGATAAACCAGCTCTCGTAAATGCTTCATCAGGTGCTATTGGCATCCCTGTTGTCATCGCAAATATGAGCACAAAAAATATCGCTGAAGGACCAATTAATCGAAATGCTCCAAATATAAATAATCCGGTTGCCCCAATAAGCCCCATTACAATAGCTGAAATAATTGGATAAGGAGCTAAAATCGTCCCTAAAAATACACATAACGTAATCGCTAAAATACACCATGCTAGTTTTTTTGCTAATTGGACATAAGGTATTGGAAAAACATATAAATAAGTGAAACCACCTAACCCTGCGAGTAAACCATACTCTAAACTTCCAAATAACAACCCAACTGCAATTGGCAACCCTGCAGCCAAACCCGCCAAAAACGCCTTTAACCATGGGAACGGTTTTTTATTAACGGTTAAAGCTTGTTTAAAAATCGAAGGACCATTGATCGTGTTCCCCATGACAATTCTCTCCTTACATTAAAAATAGCATACAAATTATATTTCCCGAATCCATAAATAGATAATCAGCAGGTTAAATACCTGATGACGATTATGAATAGAAAAATCGCTCCTACTTTGATAGAGGAACGATTGATACACTATTTATTATATCACAATGAATTCCTTCACCTTTCAATTTGTATACAATTAGAAAAGACGGTAAAAACTTATGCAATTCATGATAGAATATAGAAAATGGAGGTATATATATGCAGGACGTAAAACAAATATATTATCATTTTCTAGAACATCATGACTGGAAAGTGTACATAGCTTGTACCGTTAAGGGGCTTTGTTACGTAGGAACTGAGCATTCTTCAATGAACGAATTAGTTTCTTGTTGTAGAAAACAGTTTCCGAATTGCGACATTATTGAAAATGAAGAAAAGTTAACTCCATATAAAAATGAGCTGATTGAATACTTCGAAGGCAAAAGAACTTCCTTTTCCTTTCCCTTCGATATTAGAGGTACTACTTTTCAAATGGCAGTTTGGAAGGCATTACAGGAAATCCCTTTTGGCCAATCCAGATGTTATTCAGATATTGCCTTTAAAATTGGTAATCCGAAGGCAGTTCGAGCAGTTGGTACTGCTATCGGATCAAACCCTGTAGCTATCGTAATCCCCTGCCACCGAGTATTAGGTAAAAACGGTACTTTAACCGGATTTAGTGGTGGGCTAGATATAAAAGAAAAACTATTAAATCTTGAAGGAATCACTTATAAGCCATAGTTTCGTTCTGTAAAAAGAAAAAGCAGTGCAAACTTGCACTGCTTTTGACTAATCGATGATATATCCATTTTCATCTCTTTGTTCATTATAATCAAATGTTTTTGGCTTACGTACAAAGCACATAATCGCTGCAATAATTAATAAAATTCCTGAAATCGAAACGACACCTGATAAAACGGCTGCAATGATAAATAAAATTCCTGCCAGTCTTGCATTTTGATTTACTTTAACAGCCCCAATAATTGCCAATACAATTGCGATAATTATAACTACGACTACTAACCAACCAATCGTATTCATAATAGCCATAACATCATCCATAATTTCCATACCATATACTGGGTCGTATCCGTTTATACTTGCATCTTCATAAATCGAATTCTCAAACTCAGTTTGGAAAGCTGGATCCTCAACAATCATTTTACTTATAAATAACATGAAAATTAAAAACCCTACACCTATTACATTTAAAACAGCAGACACAATACTTAATATTCTTTCACCAGTTCTTTTCATTTTCATTCTCCCTTACTAAATTTTTCTATATTTTTAATAACATCTTCCACAGTACTCACAATGACACCATGTTGCTTAATAATTCCGATTACAAATAAATTGCGATAGATGAATTGATTTTCAGTCCCATCTTGGATGAGGGCATCAATTTTTTGTTGATTATCCCGACCAAGTTGACGTACATCGGAGAAAAGAGCGATGATTGGTCGATTGTATGTGGAAAATACACCAATTTCAGCAGCAACACCGGAATCGACTTCAATTCCATCTAAGACAGCGATTAAAATATCACTTTCTTGTAACTTTTCTAAATCCGCACGAGCAATAGCTAGACTATCTGCAAAGCTTTGTTTATCGTTAATTGCATCATTTTCTTGCGGTACATATAAATTAATACCAGGAATTGCTTTTCGTATTTCTTTTGCTAATAATTCATTTACTAATCGGTCTCCAATGGAAAATAAACCATTTGCCAAGTAAGCTTTCATGTTCATTACCGCCTTTAATGTATGTATAAACTAACTATTATATAACTAAAGATTCCATCCTATCCAAAAGAATAAAATCCCTCCTAATAAATTAATTCCCGTAAAGAAAAGGGCCTTTCCCCACTTTTTTGAATCAATCATTTTAACTAAATCAAATGCGAAGGTCGAAAAGGTTGTAAATCCTCCTAATACACCAATCGTAAGAAACGATAACAATGTACTTTCGAACAATGTCCAGGAGCCCGTTTTACCTAGTAAAAACGATCCTATTATATTGACGATAGCTGTAGCCCAAAAGGTTGGAAATTTCTTTTGTTGAATGAGTAATTGGGTGCTATATCTTAACGTAGCCCCTATTCCTCCACCAAGGGCAACTAAGATCCATTCCATTTATTCATCCCTCGATTCAAAAAATACCCTATAAAAGCAGCTACAAAACAACAAATTGTCATTACTATTCCATAAAGAATTCCAACCATTCTATTTTCTTGTAATTGATGGAACCAATATTCAGAAAAGGTTGAAAATGTTGTAAAAGCACCTAGCATACCAGTTGTGAAAAGAAGTTTTAATTTATTTTCTTTCCTTTCAAAATAACCGTTTAAGCTCCCTAGAGCAAAACTGCCCAATACATTCACAATCCACAACATAATCGAAACACTCGTAAGTGATTGGACGATAAAACGTAAAAGAGAGCCAATCATACCGCCTAAGAAGACTTGAAACAAATTTTTCAATAATACCTCTCCAAATGAAACAATTTAATGTTAAAAATAGTATTTTAGAACTTCAATGAAAATGAAATACTCTATTAACATAGAGTTTTTAACAAGAAGTACCATCCTATTTCCTAATTTTCCCCATCTATCCAGATTTACCTATTTAGTAGTATACACTGTTCCGAGTCCTTATTTCAAACCTTTTAAAAGTAAGAATCTCTTATTTAAATGACGATTTTTTATCAAGATCGATTGTTTCCTCTTTCTATACGGGGCAATAACAAAAAAGTTTCACTGACCATAGTTGAATATTAGGTTAATTATTTTAATTTATGAATATAATTTAATAAGGTAGAAATTAGACTTAACGATTGGAGTTAACTACATGAGTATGTCTGAAATCTTTGAATTACTAAATAAACTTGATTCTGAACTTTACTATTATATAGATAAATTTGGGATATACATTTACTTTATCCTATTTCTAATCGTATTTAGCAAGACAGGTTTTGTTATTTTAACTTTTTTACCAGGTGATTCCCTTGTATTTGCTAGTGGGACAATTGCTGCAGTAGGGGAATTAAATATAGTGATTTTATTTCTTTTATTTTTTATCGCAACCTCTTTAGCTGATAGTAACAATTTTTTTATCGGACGAAATTTTGCTAAAATACCAACCGAAAAAATAAAGTTTATTCCACTATCTACGATTGATCGAGCGAGAGAGTTTCTAGATGAATATGGAAAAATTGCCATTACATTTTCAAGGTTTATTCCCTTGATGAGAACGATGACACCATTTATCGCTGCATATACTGGACATCCGTACTATCATTTTGTACGTTACAATATCATCGGCGCTTTCATTTGGACGACAGTTTGGCTTGGTACAGGTTTTGCACTAGGAAATATTCCTTGGGTAGAAAAAAATTTATTTGTCACATTAATGCTTATTACTGTAATCATGTTTATTCCGGGTATATTTGGTTTCATATCACACTTTCGGAAAAAACATACGACCATTGCAGAAAATACCGAAGTATAAAAACTAAAAAAATAGCTAATAGGCTGATTTTATAACTTGTCATTTACGTTTCTTTTTGAAACATGACGGTTAAATAATTTCATCGCCTATTAGCATTTTAATTTTTACGTGTTTAACGCACTTTCATCCTGTCGCATTTTTTCTAAATAATCGATTATTTCTCGAATACCTTCCAAAGAATTAACTAATATTTTCGGATCAACACACGTTATCATCCGATCTTCCAAATTGGCTACAGCCGTGAAATATTGGGTTTTTGTATAATTTACTAGTCCTACTTGATGAATATCCGTTCCAGAAAAATCTACTATTTCCTTTGCTTCACTAACAACTAAACCAAAATGAACAATATCGGTATTGACTACGATAATGCGACATAACTCCCCGTAACTTTCTCTATTATATAAAATACGATTGAGATCAATAATTGGAATTATTTCTCCTCGAATTTTCGTAAAACCAAGTAAATAAATCGGTAGGTGTGGAATCGGTGTAATATTATTTAATTTTTCAATTGATACTACTTGTTCAACTGGTACAGCATATTCTTCATTACCACAACCAAAAATAAGTGCTTGATTAAATGTCATTGCTATCACCTCGTTACTCTACTTTGCAGAGCATTTTACAATCTCCACTAATAAATCGGCTAATTTCTCCAATTCTTCAATAGGCATACGCTCTTTTGTCGTATGAATTTCTTCATAGCCGACAGAGAGATTTACAGTTGGAATACCAAAACCAGCGATAACATTGGCATCGCTACCCCCACCTGAAGTACCTAATAATGGTTTGCGTCCAACTTTTGTGACAGCTTCCATCGCAATTTGTACAACACGATCAGATTCTGTAACAGAAAAGCCTGGATACATTAATTTAACTTCAACTTCAGCACGTCCCCCTAAACTTTGGGAAACATTCTCGAAAGTTTCTTTCATATGTTTCGTTTGAGCATCTAATTTATCTTTATTAATCGAACGAGCTTCAGCTAAAATATACACTTCATCACAAACGATGTTTGTAGCTTTCCCACCTTCGAATCGCCCAATATTTGCCGTTGTTTCTTCATCGATTCGACCGAGATTCATTTTTGCAATCGCTTTGGAAGCTAACGTAATCGCTGAAATTCCTTTTTCAGGTGCCACACCTGCATGGGCAGTTTTACCATAAATCTTTGTTTCAATTTTCGCTTGATATGGAGCTGCTGTTACAATTCCACCTACTTTCCCATCGCTATCTACAGCAAATCCGTATTTAGCTTGAATGAATGATGGGTCCAATTCTTTTGCACCTGCCAAACCACTTTCTTCTCCCGCGGTAATAATCAATTGAATTGTTCCATGGTCAATTTTTTGCTCTTTTAAACGTTTTGCCATTTCGAAAAGCGCTGCCATACCGGCTTTATCGTCAGCACCTAAAATCGTTGTTCCATCAGAGTATATATACCCATCTTCTTTGATTACCGGTTTAATGCCAGTACCTGGAACTACTGTATCCATATGCACAGTAAAATAAATTGGATCGGCTTCAACAGTACCTTGTAATGTTGCAATAATATTACCAGCACCATGACCATTACGAGTATGGGCATCATCTTGATATACTTCAAATCCCATATCTTCTAACTTTTTTACTACAATAGGGGCAATGACCTCTTCATGTTTTGTTTCCGAATCAATTTGAACTAGTTCTAAAAATTCATTTACTAAACGACTGTTCATGAAAAAACTCCCTTTTCTTTTCATAATCTCCACTTTATTTTACGCCTCTCTAGGAAGGAGCACAAACTAAAGGTTTCTTTTTAGTCTAAAAATTTCATATTTCCTTATAATTTTTAGAAAAAATGGTAACACTTTTTTAGTAAAAAAATAGGCGACCCATAAAGAATCGCCCATTCATCGTTGACTAAAAACTTAATATTTGATGTAGAAAAACTTACGATAACATTAAACTAATAATCCGCCGCCATTTTTAATGTAATTTTGAATTCCTTCAGCAGCTAAGTATGATAATGCACCAACTGTACCAGTTGGATTGAAGCAAGAGTTATGTGGGAACGAAGATGCACCTACTACAAATACGTTTTCTACTTCCCACATTTGTTGATATTTATTTAGGGCAGATGTTTCTGGATCTGATCCCATAATTACCCCGCCCGTGTTATGGGTATTTGTATCTTTATTCACACTGAAGTTTCCTTGTTCTTCTGAAGTTTCGATAATATCGGCACCAATTTTTTCGCCGATTTCACGCGTTTTTGTTGCCATGAATTTCACTAATTCACGGTCATTATCTGTATATTCATATGTCATACGAAGTAAAGGATAACCCCAAGCATCTTTATATTCAGGATCAAGGTCTAAGTAGTTTTCGCGGTGTGGCATACTTGCACCTTGTGTTTTTACTGGGAAGTTTGAGTTCGCATATTTAATGGATTGCTTTTTAAATTCTGCACCCCAGTTAGGTGTACCTTTTGGCACACGGTTCGTTGCAATCGGACGATCACCGTATTGAGTAGAGCGAATACCAGCTCCATGAATAAAGTTTACATCGGAATGGTCAAAATTATCACCCATATATTCGGCAATTTCAATCCCTAATGCACCAGCACCGCCGTATAAGTTAAACTCTTTATCTTCAAAGAATAATTGCGTTGTACCACCAGTTACTTGGTAACAATAGTTTTTCCCAATCGTACCTTTACCTGTTTTCGGGTCATAAGGTGTACCTAAGTTCGAGTTTAATAATAAACGTGCGTTATTAAATACATAAGAAGTGATAACAACGACATCAGCAGGTTGTTCGAATTTTTCACCCGTTAACATATCTACGTAAAGTACGCCCGTTGCTTTACCATTAGCAGAAGTAATTTCTAATACGTTCGCGTGTGTACGTAGGTCCAGTTTACCCGTTTGCTTTGCTACAGGAATCACTGTTACAGCAGGATCACCTTTTGCTCCGTATTCACATCCGAAGTTTTCACAGTATGCACAGTATTGACACGCACCACGTTGAATACCATCTGGATTTGTATAAGATTCAGAAAGGTTGGCTGCTGGAATTACGAACGGTTTATATCCTAGGCTTGTTGCAGCTTCTTCAAAAGTTTTCATGATTGGCGTTTTTACTAATGGGCCAGTTGGATATGGTTTCGCACGTTTACCCCATAATTCAGGAACTTCTTCCCCTGAAATTCCAGCCATATATTCGAATTTTTCATAGTAAGGCTCAAGTTCGTCATAAGTAATACCCCAGTCTTGAAGTGTCATCCAATCTGGAATTTTCCCTTCCCCATAACGATCAACCGTTTTAGAACGAATTTCAAAATCATACGGTAAGAAACGGTATGTTTGTCCATTCCAGTGAGAGCCTGCTCCACCTACTCCATCACCAACGATAAATGTACCGTAATGACGCATTGGAAGTGCTTTTTGTTTTAAAGAACTACGATAAGTAATTGTTTCTTTTGATAAATCTTGCATTAACTCTGTACGATGTTGATAACGCAACTCATCATGTGCCATTGTATAGTCTGCTGTTGTACGGTCTTTACCGCGTTCCAATCCTACAACGTTAATGCCTGCTTTTGTCAGTTCAGCGGAAACAATACCGCCTGCCCAACCCATACCAACTACTACTACTTGGGTTTTATCTAATTTTGTTACCATGTAAGTGTCAATCCTTTCTACAATCCAAATGTTAACTCATGTGGCTGCTTAAGCCCTCTGGTTTTAATTCGATAAATTCATCACTTTGAATTTCATTTACGTATTGCATTCGAGAACCTGGATATTTACGCATAGCCCAGCCTTTCATTTCATTATTACCGCCATACATTGGATCTGCGTAAACCCCTTCAATTGTCATCGTACGTAATAAACTGAAGAATTCACCTGAACCTGTATTACCGTATAATGTCACTTTCCCTTCACTGAAAGCTGTTAAAACTTCATCTTGTTGCTCAGGTTCTAATCCTGTAAATACGGCACCGTAATTTTCTTTTGAATAAGCATCAAGGGCTGCTAAACCAGCACGGAATAAATCTTTACGTAATAATTTCGTTTGTGGACCTTGGTTTTCTGCCGGTTTATAAAACGCACCTAAACGATAATCTTTTACATTGTTTCCCCATTGACCTGCAAGTTGATGGTCAATGTAAACTGCTGCACCTAATTCTTTTGCTCCAGGACCGTTCTCATCTTCTGGATAGATGCGTTCAACTGCTGCAGCTGCCGTTTGGTATTCTGCAGGAGTAAAGAACATTAATGCGTGATTATAGTTCGTTGTTGTCCCGCCACTATGGGATGCTTCATGTTCTGTTGTCGTAGTACCATCATTATTTTTCACTACTAAGCTTGTTACAGCTCCACCAAGTACTAATCCTCCAAGGGTTAAACCTGAATTCTTTAAGAAATTACGTCGCGTCGAACGTTTTTCTGTGAAGTTTTCTTTCTCTGCCATGATGACTCCTCCTTAAATTAACTAAACATAGCTCCAAAATTAAAATAAATTGCAAATACGATAGATGTAAAAATCATCGTAAGCATGAAGCCTAAATGTTTTAAACCTATCCAGCAGCCGATAATAATCGCTAAACCGACTGCTGATCCAATAAGAGCGAATGCTGGTACAGAACTGTTGTATACATTTATTGTGAATGCATAACCTACAGTTAATGTTATGCCAGCTAACACTTGTAAGATTGTGACAAGCTCATCACGGTTATACTCTGTCATGATAATTCCCTCCCTTACTACCCACTCAAATTAACCAATTTAATAATTTACTTTTTGAATAAAGAGTGTATAATTTATTTCTGTGCTCCTACAAAACTATTACATTTTATAACAGTATTGTATACAATGTAAAGAGCATATGTTGAATTGAAATTTATCTGCTACTCTTTTCTATAGTAGTTTGTTTGAAAGGTTGGTGAAAAAATGGAAGAAAAAGAATATACATTAGTTGAGCATTTAGAAGAACTACGCAAGCGACTTATTATTATTAGCGTAGTTTTCATCGTGACACTTTTGATTGGTTTCATTTTCGCACCTGACATATTGCAATTTTTAAAATCTCAAGACGTTGCTAAACATGTTGATTGGAACGTTTTTGGCTATACAGACGGCATTTCAATTTACGTGAAATGTGCCTTAATTGTATCCATTTGTATTACATTACCTATTGCAATGCATCAACTTTGGCTATTTACAAAACCAGGTCTTACGGACAAAGAGTCTAGTAGTGCAGCAACCTTTATTCCTATTGCATTTCTTTTATTTATTATTGGGATTTCATTTAGTTACTTTATTTTATTCCCACTTATGCTAACTTTTATGTCTAATATTAATGAATCAATTGGTGCCACGGAAACGTATGGGATGAAACAGTATTTCACATTAATGTTTAACTTACTTATTCCTGTAGGTCTCGTTTTTGAATTACCGGTAATTATATTATTTCTAACGAAGTTAGGGATTGTTACTCCAAACCGATTAAGAAAAATGAGAAAAGTCTCTTATTTCATTCTAATCGTAATTGGTGTAATGATTTCCCCACCAGATTTTGTATCCGATTTTTTAATTATTATTCCACTATTACTTTTATTTGAAATAAGTATTATTGTTTCAGAAAAAACTTATAAAAAACAATTAAAATTAGCACAACAAGAAGGAAGTAAATAATTATATGTTTTAGAGGAGGATTTCTTTATGTTTCAATCTATCGGAGTTCCAGGATTAATCATTATTCTAGTCATCGCATTAATTCTTTTTGGACCATCTAAATTACCTCAATTAGGACGTGCCGTTGGACAAACTTTAAAAGAGTTTAAAGCTTCAACGAAGGATGTAATGGACGATGTATCGGGAGAATTTAAAGAAGTGAAAGAAGAATTCACTGTAGCAGAGAACAAAAATGAAGAAACTGCAAAAAAATAAGTTACATTGAACAAGCATTTTGTCCCCTCTACATACTAGCGAACCTATCAGATACTACTATCTAGAGGGGATTAAAAAGTGGTAGTTGTTCACTTGTTCTTTTGCAATGTTCTATGGAGGTAAATATTTTATGTTGAACTCAATTGGCATTCCCGGTTTAATCATTATTTTAGTTATTATTTTAATCATCTTCGGACCTTCCAAACTACCTAAGTTAGGACGTTCAATTGGTGAATCATTAAAAAACTTTAAAGATTCAACAAAAGACGTAATAATTGATGAAGAGGACGAGAAAAAGGAACAAAAACAATAAAGACCATTAATGATAAAACCCTTTTATAATTAAATAATGTTGTAGTTAAACAAACAAAAAAGATGGTAGGAATACATCCCACCATCCTTTTAGGTTGTTGACTAGAAACTATTTTTATTTCTTATCGTTCTATTAGTATAGATAAATAAATTAAAACAAAATTATACTAAAGATCCGCCACCGTTTTTAAGATATTTTTCAATTCCTTCAGCAGCACGGTATGCAAGTGCCCCTACTGTACCAGTTGGGTTCATACCAGAGTTGTGTGGGAAAGCATTTGCACCTGGGATAAAGACATTTTCACAATCCCACATTTGTAAATAATTATTTAATACAGATGTTTCTGGATCGGCACCCATTATTGCACCACCTGTATTGTGGGTTGTTTGGTATTTTGTTGTATCCCAATCGCCTTGGTCGCCAGTTTCGTTAATGATATCTGCGCCCATTTCTTCCATAATTTTTTTCGTAATTTCACGGATGTATTTTTGTTGGTTACGTTCATTTTCACGGTAGTTAAATGTCATACGTAATAACGGATCACCGTATTGATCTTTGTAAGTAGGGTCAAGGTCTAAATAATTGTTTTTGTGCGGCATTACCGATCCTTGGCTTCCAATACTTAAAGTACGATTTGTATATTTAACTGACGCATCTTTGAATTCCGCTCCCCAAGAAGGTGTACCTGAAGGAGTAGAGTTATTAGCAATCGGACGTTTACCATAATGTCCTAAAGCAATATTACCACCATGAAGGAAATTTAAATCCGAATGGTCAAAAAAGTCACCATTAAAGTCATCTAAAACCATCGCTAATGCACCAGTACCAGCATATAAGTTAAATTCTTTATCTTCAAAGAATCCTGTAGTTCCAGCTGAAGTCATTTGGTAAGCATAATTTTTACCAACTACACCTTTACCAGTTTCTGGATTGTATGGCGTACCAAGTTTAGAATTTAATAATAAACGAACATTGTTCAGTGCATATGCAGAAACAACAACAACATCTGCTTCTTGAATAAATTCTTCACCAGTAGTGCTATCCACGTATAAAACGCCAGTCGCTTTCCCATTTTCGTGTAAAATTCGACGAACATTAGCGTAAGTACGAATTTCAAAGTTACCTGTTTTTTCTGCTACTGGAATTACAGTTACGACTGGAGAAGCTTTTGCACCATATTCACAACCAAATCGTTCACAGAATCCGCAGTATTGACAAGCCCCACGAGTAATACCATCTGGGTTTGTATAATCTTCGGATAAAGTAGCAGCAGGAGCAGTATAAGGATGATACCCCAATGAAGTAGCAGCTTCTTTAAACATTTTCATTGCAGGAGTATTTAATAACGGGCCTGTTGGGTGATCCACTTGTGGTGAATCTGGTAGTGGATTCTTTTCTCCAGAAACACCAATCAATTGTTCAAATTTTTCAAAGTAAGGTACTAACTCATCATATGTAATACCCCAATCTTGTAAAGGCATATCTGCAGGGATTTTATCTTTTCCATAACGTTCAACTGTTTTTGTATAAATTTCAAAATCGTATGGGAAGAAACGGTAAGTTAATCCATTCCAGTGTTCACCAGATCCACCTAAACCATCACCAATTAAGAATGAACCGTGTTGACGTACAGGCAATGCACGTTGTGAAGGGTCGTGACGTACTGTCCATGTTTCTTTTGATAAATCTTGCATCATTTCTAAACGTTGAGAATAACGAAGTTCATCGTGTACCATTAAATAATCTGCGACAGAACGGGATTTTCCTCGTTCAAGTCCCACTACTTTATATCCTTTTTTAGTTAGTTCTGATGCAATAATCCCACCAGTCCAACCAACACCTACCGTAACTATATCTGTTTTTGGTAATTTCGTTGCCATCTTCAATTCTCCATTCTAATTAGTGATTATGTTGAGCATTTAATCCTTGTGGTTCATAAGTTACAAATTCATCTTTTTCAATGATTTCTTTGTAGCTCATTTGGTGACCAGGGAATTTACGCATTTTCCACCCTGCCATATCTTTATTTCCACCATACAACGGATCCGCATAAGCTCCTTCTAAAGTTGCAGTGCGTAATAATTTAAAGAAAAATGACGGTTTAACTGCAGCATTCAATTTAACTTCATCTGCTTCAACCGCTTTAAGAATTTCTACTTGTTGCTCTGCAGTTATTGAATAAAAGTTACTATCAAAACGTTTTTTCGCTTCATCGTTTAATAATTTAATACCTAATGTAAAAACTTGTTGACGATTCAAGTGGGTTTGATATCCAAATAACGGGGACGCATCTGGATTAAATGGTCCTTGAGTATATTCTTTTGAATTTAAGCCCCATGCGCCAGCTAATTGATGATCGATGAAATAAGCTACTAATAAGGACTTTGCTCCTGGACCAATTTCTGTTTCGGGGAAAATTTGTTCAGTTGCAGCTTCAATTGTTGAGTATTGTTCAGGTGTGAAGAACATTAACGCTTTATTATAATTTGAACTTTCTGCGCTGTGGGAATGTGAAGGATCTGCAGTTGTTGTAATTGTTTCATCACTATTTTTAGTTACTAGACTTGTTACTGCTCCACCTAGTACTAATCCACCAATGGTTAAACCCGAGTTTTTCAAAAAATTACGTCTTGTCGAACGTTTTTCTGTGAAATTTTCTTTTTCCGCCATAATTGACTCCTCCTAAAATTAACTAAACATTGCTCCAAAGTTAAAATAAATTGCATAAATAATTGACGTTAAAATGATAGTAAGCATGAAGGTTAAATGTTTTAACCCTAGCCAACATCCTACAATTATGGCAAGGCCGACCGCTGAACCAATTAACGCAAATGCGGGAACAGTACTATGGAAATGTGCAATGGAAAATGCGTAACCAACAGTTAATGTAATTCCTGCTAACATTTGTATAATTGTTAAAAGTTCGTCACGGTTATACTCCGTCATATAATCCCCCCTATCTCACTCTATTAAATTATTTACTTTTTATTTAAAGAGTGTATAATCATATAATATTCCTTGTAAAACTATTACAGTCTACAATAGTTATGTATACAATTCAACAACTTTGTGTACATTTTATTAAATTTATAGACTTTATCAATATATATTTTTATTATTGTAGATAAAATTTTATGATTTTGTTATAATTATAAGTTTTGAAAAGGGGTTGGAAAATGGAAGAACAAGAATATACAGTAGTTGAGCATTTAACGGAACTTCGAAAAAGACTTATTATTATTTCTTCCGTTTTCATTGTGACACTACTCATTGGATTCATTTTTGCACCTGATATTTTACAATTTATTAAGTCTCAAAAAGTTGCTCAAAACGTTGATTGGAACGTTTTTGGATATACAGATGGTATTTCAATTTATGTAAAATGTGCATTATTAGTATCTATTTGTTTAACATTGCCCGTTGCAATGCATCAACTTTGGTTGTTTACTAAGCCTGGTTTAACAAAAAAGGAAGCTTCTAGCGCTGCAAAATTTGTACCACTAGCATTCCTCTTATTTATTATCGGAGTATCCTTTAGTTACTTTATTCTTTTCCCATTAATGTTAAACTTTTTGGATAATATTAATCATTCCATTGGTGCAACAGAAACTTATGGAATGAAACAATATTTTACACTTATGTTCAATTTGTTAATTCCAGTGGGCATCGTATTTGAATTACCTGTTGTCATATTATTTTTAACTAAGTTGGGTATTGTTACCCCCAATCGATTAAGAAAGATGAGAAAAGTCTCTTATTTCATCCTGATCGTAATCGGTGTAATGATTTCCCCACCAGATTTTGTATCTGATTTTTTAATTATTATTCCACTATTACTTTTGTTTGAGATTAGTATTATTGTTTCAGAAAAAACATATAAAAAACAATTACAAAATATAGAAGTGTCTGAATAACACATTTCTTAGGAGAGGATGAATAAAATGATTCAATCAATTGGAGTTCCAGGATTAATTATTATTCTAGTCATCGCATTAATTCTTTTCGGACCATCAAAATTACCTCAATTAGGTCGTGCAGTTGGACAAACTTTAAAAGAATTTAAAGCTTCAACGAAGGAGGTTGTGGACGACGTATCGGGAGAATTTAAAGAAGTGAAAGAAGAATTTACTTCAACTGAAAATAAAAAAGAAGAATCTGCAAAAAAATAAAGTTCCATTCAACTTCCGTCCCCTCTGATACAGTAAATCGATTTTTTAGAGGGGATGACAAGTGACACTTACTTTTGCAGTAAACTATTGGAGGAAAATATTTTATGTTGAACTCAATCGGTATTCCCGGATTAATCATTATTTTAGTAATTATATTAATCATGTTCGGTCCGTCCAAACTTCCAAAGTTAGGTCGATCTATTGGCGAGTCTATGAAAAACTTTAAAGATTCTACAAAAGATATTATGAGCGATGAAGAGGACGAGAAAAAAGATCAAAAGCTATAAAATTTGAAGAGGCTGGGACAAAACCCTCCTCTAAATAAAAAAAGCCGGTGAAATTTTACGAAAAGTAAAATTTCACCGGCTTTGAATTTTTTACAATAAAATAAGGACCTCTTCTGATAAAATTAAGTTACCACACAAAACCATATCGAAAGAAGGATCCTTATGTTTAAAGATTATAACATGAATCAACTCATTTTGCCTTTAGATTTAGAAGTAAAATTACAAAATAATGATATTGCTTTCCATATCCATCATCTAGTTGAAAGTATCCCTCATGAAGCGTTCGAACCATTTCTACGAAATGAGGGGTGTCCTGCCTATCATCCACGTATGATGCTTAAAATTATCTTATGTGCCTATACACAATCTATCTTCTCAGGACGGAAAATTGAAGCCCTATTAAAAGACAGTATCCGAATGATGTGGCTAGCCCAAGGATATGAACCAAGCTACCGTACAATCAACCGATTCCGTATTCAACCAGAAGTGAAAGATTTAATTCGTCAATGTTTCGTTCAATTCCGTTGCCAATTGATTGAAGAAAAGCTTATTGATCAAGAAGCGATTTTTATCGATGGTACAAAAATTGAAGCAAATGCGAATAAATTTACGTTTGTTTGGAAGAAAACCATTGAAAAATATCACCAAAATTTAATTGAAAAGTCAAACCAGCTATACAATGAGCTACTAGAGAGTGAAATCATACCTGAAATTCAACGTGAAAGCGATAAACAGTTATCATTGGAAGAACTCGCTCAATTAGTTCAAAAAGTGGACGATGTCGTAACTGAATATGATAAACAAATTGAAACATCATCAGATGTTCTAGAACGAAAAGCCTTAAGAAATAAACGTAAATACCCGAAACAATTACGCAAGCAGTTGATTGATTTTGTCCTACGTAAACAAAAATACGAAAGAGACTTTGAAATCTTTGGTACACGCAATAGCTATTCTAAGACAGATTCAGATGCGACGTTTATGCGAATGAAAGATGATTATATGCAAAACGGACAATTAAAAGCTGGATATAATGTACAAATCGCAACGGAAGGTCAATATACGCTTGCCTATAGTATATATACAAATCCAACAGATACACGTACGTTAATTCCATTTCTAGATGAGATTGAGCAACATTATTTTGAGTTACCAAAACACATTGTTGCAGATGCAGGTTACGGTAGTGAACAAAACTTTCATGATATCCTTTCGAATAGAAAACGAGAAGCACTTATTACGTATAGTATGTATTTGAAAGAACAAAAGAAAAAGTATAAACAAAACATATTTAATCCCGATAACTGGACGTATGATGAAGAAACCGATACATATACATGTCCTAATCAAAAACGTCTTGAATTTCAATATTATTCTGTCCGTAATGACCACACAGGCTTCCAACGGAAGCTCAAAATTTACGAGTGTGAAGACTGTTCGGGATGCCCATTCCGTTCATCGTGTACCAAAGCTAAAGAAGGCAACAATCGAAAATTAATGGTAAATGAAAAATGGGAACAGCAAAAAGAATATGTAAGAGCGAAGCTTTCAGAAGAGAAAACAAGTGCCATTTATCGAAGACGCAAAATCGATGTGGAACCAGTTTTTGGATTCTTGAAGGCTAATTTGCGTTTCACTCGATTTTCTGTACGAGGAAAATCGAAGGTAGAAAACGAAATGGGCCTCGCGTTAATGGCTGTGAATTTAAGAAAATTCACGGCCATTAACTAAAGAAAAAAAGAATTTACACACCAAAATAGAGAAAGGTGAATTTGAGTTTCCTCAAATTCACCTTTCTCACTATTTGAAGCTAGTTATGTCCCAGCCTCTTTTGTGTTCTATTAAACTACTATTTTTATTATAGAGGAATATTTCCATGCTTTTTCGCTGGTCGGGATTCCTCTTTATTTGATAGCATATCTAAAGACTGAATTAATTTAATGCGTGTCTCTCTTGGATCAATGACATCATCAACCATACCACGAGATGCTGCAACATAAGGATTTGCAAATTTTTCTTTATATTCTTCGATTTTCGCTTCACGGGTACTTTCAGGATCTTCCGAATTAGCTATTTCATTGGCAAAAATAATGTTCGCTGCCCCTGCAGCACCCATTACTGCGATTTCTGCATTCGGCCACGCAAAAACTAAATCTGCTCCAATTGATTTAGAATTGAGTGCCACATATGCTCCCCCGTAAGCCTTACGTAAAATGACCGTTATTTTCGGTACTGTCGCCTCCGAGTATGCATATAAAATTTTTGCACCATGACGAATAATCCCACCGTGCTCCTGCTTCACTCCAGGGAAAAATCCGGAAACATCTTCAAAAGTAATAATCGGAATATTAAAAGCATCACAAGTTCGAATAAATCGTGAAGCTTTATCGGATGAATCAATATCTAATCCACCCGCTAACGCTTTCGGTTGGTTACAAACTAATCCAACGGACTCCCCTGCTATTCGCGCAAAACCAACAACAATATTTTTGGCAAATTCAGCCTGAACTTCCATAAAGGATCCTTCATCTACTACCTGTTCAACTACTTTCCGAACATCATAAGGTTTCGTCGGTTCAATCGGTACAAAATCAATAATATCCGGACGATAGTCATCCCCTTCAGGACGAGGGAATCTTGGTGCTTTTTCTTTATTATTTTGTGGCAGATAACTTAGAAGATTGCGAATTTGTTCGATAGACTCCTCTTCAGATGGAGCACGGAAATGGGCATTCCCACTAATCGTATTATGAACTTTCGAACCACCTAAATCTTCCGATGAAATTTTCTCTCCGGTAACGGTTTCGATTACTTTTGGTCCCGTTATAAACATTTGGGACGTTTTATCTACCATTAAAATAAAGTCCGTAATAGCCGGGGAGTAAACTGCTCCACCTGCACAAGGTCCCATAATAACCGAAATTTGTGGAATGACTCCGGAATAGATCGCATTTCGGTAAAAAATGCTCCCATATCCATCTAAAGATAATACGCCTTCTTGAATTCGGGCACCACCAGAATCATTAATGCCAATAAAAGGAGTACCGTTTTTAGCAGCTAAGTCCATTACAGCAGCTATTTTTTTAGCATGCATCTCACCTAATGCACCACCAAAAACCGTAAAATCTTGGGCAAATAAATAAACATTACGCCCATTAATTTTACCAAATCCAGTTACTACCCCATCACCAGGACCCTTTTGTTCATCCATACCAAAATCAGTTGTTCTATGTGTAATGAATGGATTAATTTCTACAAATGTTCCTTTATCTAATAATAAATCAATCCGCTCACGAGCTGTAAGCTTACCCTTTTCATGTTGCTTTTCAATACGCTTGTCCCCACCGCCAAGCTCAATTTCACGTTTACGATCATACATCTCATTAATTTTGTCGAACATGTCCATAGCTCTATATATCCCCTTTTTTACTTTTATCGCAAAGTTCATATAAAACACCGTAAGAGTCCTTAGGGTGTAAAAAGGCAACTTCTGCTCCCCCGGCACCTGGATTCGGCTCATCTGAAAGAATACGCACACCCTTTTCCCGTAATTCTTTCATTCTTTCACGAATTCCTATTACCCCAAATGCAACATGTTGAATACCTTCTCCACGTTTTTCGATATGTTTATATATCGCACTTTCTTCACTAGTAGGTTCTAAAAGCTCAAACTTCACATTACCTGCATCAATGAACGCTACGCGAACATGTTGAGATGGAACCTCTTCTATTTTTAGTAATGTTAAGCCTAGAGTTTCAGTATAATATGTAATACGTTCATCCAGGTTTTTAACTGCAATCCCAATATGATCTACACCCTTCATGACAACACCCCTTCTGTTATAGTACATTTCTATTGTACCGAAATGGAAAACAATTCGCTACGTACTTGAGATATTTTTCAAATTTGATAAACTAAATTTAATAATAGAAGGAGAGAACGAAAATATGAGTAATAAAAAATTCCAGAAAATAGTCGTATATAGTATGATAGCCATTATGGTCATTTCAACTCTAGCATTTGGTTTATCGTTCTTCTAAACGGCTTCCACCGCGATTACGATTGTGTAATCGCTTTTTTCCTGCTTTTTTTCTTTATTCCTTTGTAGGATTGTTTAATCATTAAATATTGATCCATTTCTTCGATAAATTGATAAAGGGAGGCCATTGCTAGAAATTTTTCATGATTTTCAGGTAATGGCATTTTGGCAAATTCCTCTTTCACAATTTCTAATTTATTGCGAAAGCGTTTCGCAGTATTACCCGGATGCACATTTTCAGCTAGTTCCTCCATAAAATCGGCAACTAAGTTTGTTTGCTGTACCATAACAGGCAATGTTGTAATTTTAGGTAGTACTCGTTCGATAATCTCCAATTGCTTTTCGCGCATATCAAAATATAAATAGTATTCATTTTGTTTACGGGTTAGATGATTTTCGACATCTTTAAAAGCAAGGGATTTCGCTTTATTTAAAATATTGGCCGCTTCTATAATTTCTTTACCATCCCACGAAGTATCCCCATTGCGCAAATACTTTACAATTTCACTAAAAATCGAACTATATAAATCTTCAATTTCACAAAGATATCGATCCAGTTCTTTTTGGAAATCCCCCATATACATATTGACGGCAAGTGCTGTTCCAAATCCGATCGCCATTAAGGCCATTTCATTTAAAAATAAGTCCAATGTAAAATTTGCTTCTCCATAAATATGCATAATAATAACGGAACTTGAAACAAAGCCAGCTGCAACATTTAAAGAGACAATCGTAGGGATAAAAATTAGTATCATACAACCTAATACGAGTGGATTGTAGCCGAACGTTTCTAAAGCGAGATAGGCAAAAGCCATTCCAATGAAACTTGCAATCAATCTCGTATAAACGGCATGTACAGATTTCTTTTTAGTCGTTTGTATACAAAGTATTGTTAAGATGGCTGCCGATGAAAAGTATTGTAAGTCAAAGTAGTGGGCAATGGCAATGGCAATGGCAGCACCTACTGCAGTTTTAACTGTGCGATAGCCGATTTTAAATTTTTTGATATCGACTTCCTCCTTCAAGCTTTGAAGCGTTTATAAAAGTAAAATCGGATTATTGTGACAATTTGAAAGAAAAGAACATGTCCTTAAAAAATTTAAGGACAAGTTCTTTCATCTTTTTACATTAAACTTCGTCACAATATTCTTCAAAGTTTGCTTGTAAATTTGTAATAACCGACATCGGATCATGACCTTCGATTTCATGACGGCCGATATCTGCAACTACTTTACCATCTTTTAATAATACAAAGGCTGGTGAAGAAGGAATGTGGTTTTCACCAAAGAAATGACGGGCTGCAGCTGTTGCTTCTTTATCTTGACCAGCAAATACAGTTACTAAATGATCTGGACGTTTATCGTAATGAATCGCGTTTGCTGCAGCTGGACGGGCAATCCCTCCTGCACAACCACAAACAGAGTTTACCATCACAAGTGTAGTACCAGGACGAGCAAATGCTTCCTCTACCTCTTCTGGTGTACGCAGTTGTTCGTAACCTGCTCCCTCTATTTCAGCACGCGCAGTTCTTTTAATTTCCTCCATAAATAAATCGTAATCCATATTCATGATTTATCGCTCCTTTCAACTATATATATTATCACAAAGACGTCTATTTGAATGTTTTAAAATACTGATCAATGATCTTTAGCAAATAATTTTGTTACACCTTGAGTAACCGTTATTTCCCCTTGTAATATTTCCTTTTCAATTGACTTCATTTGCCCCTTTTTATCGGAATTATTAAAAAATGAGTCAATCAAAGTGTCCGTAATCATTGATTGGAACCATTCTCTTGTCTGTTCTAGTCGTCTTGTTTCCCAATAGTTAGAGTCTTTAATTGTTTTTTCGAATTGACAAATCATGTCCCAAACATCGGTTAATCCTATTTTCTTAATCGAGGATACAGGTAATGCTTTACTAATCCATCCAGGTGTAGCAGGTTGAAGAAAGTGAAGAATTTGCAAATACTCACGAACAGTTTTTTTTGCTTTCGGCATATTATCTCCGTCACTTTTATGGACAATAATCCCGTCTGCTAACTCCATAATCCCTTTTTTCATACCTTGCAATTCATCACCTGCACCAGTTAATACTAAGAGAAGGAAGAAGTCAACCATTCCGCGAACATATGTCTCACTTTGTCCGACTCCAACTGTTTCGATTAATATGACATCGTAACCAGCTGCTTCACAAAGCAACATTGTTTCCCTTGTTTTTTTATGAACACCACCAAGGGTACCTGCACTCGGTGATGGTCGTACGAAAGCACTTTTATGACGACTTAATTCTTCCATACGAGTTTTATCTCCTAGTATACTTCCACCAGAAAGGGATGAACTCGGATCAATGGCAAGAACTGCAACCTTTTTCCCCATATTACAAAGCATTGTTCCAAAGGCTTCGATGAAGGAACTTTTTCCAGCACCTGGTACACCTGTTATTCCAATTCGAATACTGTTCCCTGTGTAAGGTAATAGTTCCTGTAACAATTTTTGGGCTTGCTCCTTATGTTCGCGATGAGAACTTTCTATGAGCGTAATCGCTTTTGAAAGGGAAGTGCGTAAACCGCTACGCACTTCCTCTGCTAGCTTTGGAATATCTATCGTTTGCTGCTTCTTTTTTCGAAATTTTTTTGGAGAAATCGATCTTCCATCATGGTTTCCTTCTACACCGGCCATTACATGTAATGCACCTTTGTCTGTTTGTTCTTCCATTACAAAGACACTTCCTCGTAACCTAATCGTTTGTATATTTCTTCAATAATTTTAATGGCAGATACAGGGATAACCGTTCCTGGGCCAAATATCGCTACAGCTCCAGCATCATATATAAATTGATAGTCTTGGGCTGGAATAACCCCGCCTACGATTACGATAATATCTTCCCGACCAAGTTTCTTAAGTTCTGCTATCAGTTCAGGAACTAATGTTTTATGTCCAGCTGCAAGAGAGGAAACACCAACACAGTGAACGTCATTTTCTACTGCCATTTGTGCAGCTTCTTCAGGTGTTAAAAATAGTGGAGAAATATCCACATCAAAGCCTAAATCCGCATAACCTGTTGCTACAACTTTCGCTCCTCGGTCGTGACCATCTTGCCCCATTTTAGCCACGAGAATACGTGGACGACGCCCTTCGTTTTCTAAAAACTCCTCCGTCATTTGTTTAACTTCTTTGATTAACTCATCATCTGAGAAATTGGAAGAATAAACACCTGAAATGGATCGAATGACAGCTTTATGTCTACCGGAAACCTTCTCAATGGCATCAGAAATTTCACCGAGGGAAGCACGAGCACGAGCAGCATCAACTGCTACAGCTAATAAATTCTCTTCACCTGTTTCAGCAGCACGAGTAAGTCGAGATAAATGTTTTTGAACCTCTTCTTCATTACGATTCAACTTTAATTTTTCTAAACGCTCGATTTGTTTTTGTCGAACAATTGTATTATCAATATCTAAAATATCGATTGGTTCTTCCACATCTAATAAATATTTATTCACGCCGACAATCGTTTCCGTTTTAGAGTCGATTTTAGCTTGACGTTTTGCTGCCGATTCTTCTACTTTCATTTTTGGTAACCCTGTTTCAATTGCTTTTGCCATTCCACCTAGTTGTTCAATTTCTTCAATTAACGCCCAAGCTTTTCGGGTAAGCTCATCCGTTAATTTTTCTACATAGTAAGATCCACCCCAAGGATCAATCACTTTTGTCATACCGGTTTCTTCTTGCAAGAATAGTTGCGTATTCCGCGCAATACGAGCTGAGAAATCCGTTGGTAATGCAATCGCTTCATCAAGGGCATTTGTATGAAGGGATTGGGTATGCCCCATTGCCGCTGCATTTGCTTCCAATAATGTTCTTGTTACATTATTGAATGGATCCTGCTCTGTTAAAGACCATCCCGATGTTTGGGAATGGGTACGCAATGCCAATGATTTTGGATTTTTCGGACTAAATGTACTCATCATTTGAGCCCAAATACGGCGTGCAGCCCGCATTTTTGCTACTTCCATATAATAATTCATTCCAATTGCCCAAAAGAAGGAAAGCCTTGGTGCGAATGAATCAATATCGATTCCAGCTTTTAAACCTGTTCGCACATATTCAAGACCGTCCGCTAACGTATAAGCTAATTCGATATCATTTGTTGCGCCGGCTTCTTGAATATGATAACCAGAAATGGAAATTGAGTTGAATTTCGGCATAAATTTACTCGTAAATTCAAAAATATCGGCAATAATTTTCATGGACATTTCTGGTGGATAAATATACGTATTACGTACCATATATTCTTTTAATATATCATTTTGAATCGTACCTGCTAATTGTTCGGTAGAAACTCCTTGTTCTTCCGCTGCAACAATATAGAAGGCCATAATCGGTAATACGGCACCATTCATCGTCATCGAAACAGACATTTGATCTAATGGAATTCCATCAAATAATATTTTCATATCTTCAATCGAGTCGATGGCTACCCCTGCTTTCCCGACATCCCCTTTTACTCGAGGATGATCCGAATCATAGCCTCGGTGGGTTGCTAAGTCAAAGGCTACCGATAACCCCTTTTGACCCATCGCTAAATTTCTACGGTAAAAGGCATTCGATTCTTCTGCAGTTGAAAATCCAGCGTATTGTCGAACAGTCCACGGACGGGCTACGTACATGGTCGGATAAGGTCCTCGAGTATTTGGCGCAATACCAGAGAAGTCATTTAAATGGCTCACCTGTTGAATATCTTCTCTATTATAAAATTCGTTCACTTTTATTTCTTCATTTGTCATAAATGAATGGGTAGGATTTAATTTTTCATCCAAAAATACTTCTTTTAAATGGACGGATTTAAAATTCGGTTTACTCATCGTTGCACCTCCTGCAAACTTTCAAGTACCTCTGTCAGCTTTTCCACAATATTTTGACCTGCATATATAAAGCCATTTACCCCTTTTGCTAACCAGTCCTTCTGCTCTTCATCAAACTTCCCAGCTACATCGAATAGTAACTGCTCTGGTTTTGCAGGAAGAAGTGTTGGGACAATATTTCTTGTTTCATCATCTTTGGCAACAAAAATCACATAATCAAATTCATTATTTTGTAACCATGCTTGTGCTGTTTCAACGTTTTGAATTTCTCCAGATTGTTCAGGTGTAATGCCTGCCGTTGCAAAAAAGCCTGATACATAGTCAGCTCGAGGTTTAAAGTCCTTTAAGTTGCCAAAAGTTAAAATACCAATTTTCGGTTGTACCTTTTGATAGTTTACACGTAATTGTTCAAATGGTATTGCTAATCGTTTTACTTGTTTAAATAGCGGATTTATTTCCATCGCCACTTCATCACTTGGATTGGCATAAATGTTAGTACCGATTAACGATTGTTTTCTAGTTTCAACAGCCTTACGACGACTTTCATATACGGCATCTAACTCATTTTGTAATCTCCCTGACTCTATATAGATATCAATACCGCCAGCTTCTTCAATTTCTAAAAACAAATCCCATGCCTTTTCAATATACTCGGCTGTTAGTGATTCGATAAAGTAGGAACCACCCGAAGGATCTAAAACCTTTTCTACAAAGGATTCTTCTTTTAAAACTAATAAAACATTTCGTGCAATACGAATGGATTTTTCGGTAGGTTTTGTTAAACAATCGTGGGGATGAACCGTAAATAGGTCTGCTCCTCCGATTAACGCTGCAAATGCTTCATTACCTGCACGTAATAAATTGACATACACATCCAATGTAGAAAAACTTCGTAATGAAGTTTCGGCAACAATTGGAATCGGCCTCGCTTCTGTAATTCCATAAGCGGATGTAAACGCTTTCCACAATACTTTAAAAGCACGTAATTTTGCAATCTCACCGAAAAAGGATGTGTCGACAGCAAAATTGACAAAAAACTTGTTTAAAAATTTATCAAAATCTTTTTCTTGCTCCGCGAACTTTGCTGCAAGGGCAAGGGAAAGAGCTAATTCTTGTATTGCATGGGCCCCTTCGTGATGATATGTAGCGGTATTGGCCGAAATTGTTCTCACTTGTTTAAAATTTTCCAAAAATATTGGTTGATTTGAAAGAATAAAACCTTCTATATCAAAATTTTTTATATGATTAAAAACATTTAAAATTGGATCTTTTTCATTTTGAACGATTAATTTGAATGAATTTTCAGTTAAAAAACTAGATAAAGTCGTTATATGTTCTTCATTCCATTCAAATGCTACTCGACTATCAATCGTTAGTACTTCATTTCCTTTATCGATACTATCTTGTAAACGAACAAAAAATTCTGCTGGTGTTTCTCCATAAATTTGTTGCGCTACTTTTAAACCGGTTGCTGACTTTAAAGAACGGATAGTAGAAATTTGTTTATCCAATTGGTCACTTAACTGGTCTAATAGCATTTCCTGTGTATAGAGTGGTTGTAGAGTGACACCCTCTATTGTTTTGGTGAATAAAGTTTCAAACGGTTTCCCCTTTAATGCTTTCACGGCTTGTTCTTTCCATTCCTCATAACGAACAGTCGGAAAATCAATGTTTTTCATTTGAATTGACATATTCTCGCTAAACAGCTTCCCCCTTTAACTTTATCTAATTACTATTTTACATTAGAATAAGTTTCCAATAAAGTATAGATATGAAATGTAGTCGTGGTACTATATGGAATTTGTTGAAATAAAAAAATCTGCAACACTTAAAAAGGAATAGTGGCGGATAGAAACCCATATTATTAATGAGTCTTTATCCCTCCCTTTAAAAAGCGAGCAGATTGTTATTTTTTTAAAAATTTTATTTTAATAAAATATTAATAAATAGACATCGTTTCTTCATTTACATTTTCAAGAATTGATTTCACACGATTTAAAAACTTACCGCAAATTAGACCATCTAATACTCGGTGATCAAGGGATAAGCATAAATTAACCATGTCCCGAGCAGCAAACATATTATCGTTCATAATAACAGGTCTTTTTACGATTGATTCTACTTGTAAAATAGCTGCCTGAGGGTAATTGATAATCCCCATCGATTGGACTGAGCCAAATGAACCGGTATTATTGACCGTAAATGTTCCACCTTGCATATGCTCTTGTCGTAATTTCCCTGACCGTACGAGAGTTGATAATTCATGAATATCTTTCGCAATCCCTTTAATGGATTTATCATCGGCATTTTTAATTACCGGTACGAATAAAGCATCTTCAGTAGCAACCGCTATGGAAATATTAATATCCTTCTTCTGAATAATTTTATCTCCAGCCCAAACAGAATTCATCATCGGGAACTCTTTTAAAGCTTTGGCAACTGCCTTTACAAAGAAGGCAAAGTACGTAATGTTAAATCCTTCTTTTGCTTTAAAATCATTTTTTATTTTATTTCGATAGTTAACAAGATTTGTTACATCAACTTCCATCATCATCCATGCATGAGGCACTTCTTGTTTGCTTCTTACCATATTATTAGCAATTGCACGACGAACAGGTGTAACCGGAATTTCAATGTCACCAACTGCGCTAGCAATCGTATTTTCCTTTTTCGGAGCTTGTTCGTTTTCCCTTTGTAGTACTGGTTCTTGTGCTACAGTGTCTGTTTTCTGCGGGATATTACCCGTTTCAATAATTTTTAAAATATCTTTTCTTGTAATACGTCCGCCAAGTCCTGTACCTTCTACATGCTGTAAATCGATATCATGTTCATTGGCAAGTCTCAAAACAGCTGGAGAATAACGACCTTTTTGAGAAGAATCTTTTGAATTCGTTTCTGTAACAATTTTTGATTCTTCAGTTTTTGGTTTTTCACTGTTGTTCTCCGCACCCTTTGACTGTTCAACAGGTGTTGATCCATTTTCCACAGCCTCTATTTCAATCGTACAGACAAGGGCACCTACTGGTAATGTTTCCCCTTCTTTTGCTATTAGCTCTTTAATCGTTCCTGTAAAGGATGAAGGTATTTCAGCGTTTACTTTATCTGTCACAACTTCTGCTAAAGGATCATATTTGTTTACTTGATCCCCTGGTTGGACGAGCCATTTTTCAATAGTCCCTTCCGTAACACTTTCTCCAAGTTGCGGCATTAAAATCTGTTGAATCGACATAACGAACATCCTCCCTTTAGAAAGCAGCTAATTCACGCATTGCTTTTTCTATTTTATCCGGATTAATCATAAAGTATTTTTCCATCGGTGGTGCATATGGCATTGCAGGTACGTCTGGGCCAGCTAGTCTTTGTATTGGAGCGTCTAAATCGAATAAACAATTTTCCGCGATAATTGCTGCCACTTCACTCATGACGCTACCTTCTTTATTATCTTCAGTGATTAATAACACTTTCCCGGTTTTACTTGCAGCTTCAATAATAGCTTCTTTATCTAGAGGGTAAATCGTTCTTAAATCTAATACATGGGCTTCGATACCATCATCCGCAAGTCTTTCTGCTGCTTGAAGGGCAAAGTTTACAGCTAAGCCGTACGTAATAACCGTAATGTCATCCCCTTGACGTTTTACATCCGCTTTACCAATTGGAAGTACGTAGTCATCCGTAGGTACTTCCCCTTTTAATAGTCGGTAAGCTCGCTTATGCTCAAAAAATAAAACTGGATCATTGTCTCGAACTGCTGCTTTTAACAATCCTTTTGCATCATATGGTGTAGATGGAATGACAATTTTCAATCCTGGTGTGTTAGCAAATAGAGCTTCAACAGATTGGGAATGATAAAGGGCACCGTGAATACCTCCTCCAAAAGGAGCACGAATAACTAATGGACAGTCCCAATCGTTATTCGAACGATAACGAATTTTGGCTGCTTCAGAGACAATTTGATTGACCGCAGGCATGATAAAATCAGCGAATTGCATTTCCGCAATAGGTCTCATACCAACCATTGCCGCTCCAATCGCCACTCCCGCTATTGCACTTTCAGCAAGCGGTGTATCAAGTACTCGATATTCACCAAATTGATTGTAAAGGTCAGCAGTTGCTTTAAAAACGCCTCCTTTACGCCCTACATCTTCACCTAAAATGAAGACATTTTCATCCCGTTCTAGTTCTTCTTTCATGGCCAAATGAATAGCCTCAATATATGACATAACAGCCATTATTCGCCATCCCCTTCCTCATACACAAATTTCAATGCATGCTCTGGAGTTGCATACGGTGCATTTTCAGCATAATCGGTTGCTTCATTTACGATAGCCATAACCTTTTTATTCATTTCTTGTAGTCCTTCTTCCGTAATGACAGCTGCTTCTTTTAAATAATTTTCAAAAAGTAAAATCGGGTCATTTGCTCGACCTTCTGCTAAATCTTCAGCCGTACGATATTGTCGGTCATCATCATCCGAAGAGTGAGCAGTTAAACGATAAGTCACCGTCTCAATAAGCGTTGGTCCTTCCCCTCTTCTCGCTCTGTCTGCCGCCTCTTTTACAACACGGTAAACTTCTAAAGGATTTTGACCATCTACTGTATATCCTGGCATACCATAGCCAATCGCGCGATCAGATACTTGAGCACAACCTAATTGTCGTTCAACTGGTACAGAAATGGCATATTTATTATTTTCAACCATAATAATAACTGGTAATTTATGAACTCCTGCAAAGTTAGCACCTTCGTGGAAATCTCCTTGGTTTGTAGAACCTTCTCCGAGGGTAACGAAGGAAATAAAATCCTCTTGTCTAATTTTACCAGCAAGTGCTACACCAACTGCATGAGGAACTTGAGTCGCTACAGGTGAAGACCCAGTTAAAATACGATTTTTCTTTTGTCCGAAATGTCCAGGCATTTGACGTCCACCTGAATTTGGGTCCTCCGCTTTTGCAAAAGCAGATAACATTAATTCCTTTGGCGTCATTCCAAAGTGAAGGACTATACCCATATCACGATAATATGGAGCGATATAATCCTTTGTATGATCAAGGGCAAAAGCGGCACCGACTTGTGCAGCTTCTTGACCTTGGCAAGAAATTACGAATGGAATTTTACCAGAACGATTTAATAACCACATTCTTTCATCCAGCCTTCTTGCCATTAACATCGTTTCATACATTTTTAATACATCTTCATCGGAAAGTCCTAATTGTTTATGATTGATTTTTTCTTCGACCATCCAAACATCCCCTTTCAAAATATAAAGTGGAAATACTCTAAAAAGCGAAACCTACTAATATAATTTGGATTTTTTTCCCGCAAAAACCTACTTTAGTATACTTTAAACAATTTTTCAAATCTATTAAACTAAACTTTAAAAATGTATGGCTTTGCCATCTACAGCTAATGCTACTTCCCCCATAGCTTCACTTAATGATGGGTGCGGGTGAATTGTTTCTCCTATTTCCCATGGCGTTGCATCTAATAACATACCGAGTGCAGCTTCAGAAATAAGGTCTGTAACATGTGGACCAATCATATGAACGCCTAATAGGTCATTTGTCGCCTTATCCGCTATCATTTTAACAAAACCTTCTGATTGTCCATAAACTAAAGCTTTACCAATTGCTTTAAATGGAAATTGTCCAACTTTCACATCATACCCTTTTTCTATTGCTTGTTGCTCTGTTAAACCAACACTTGCTGCTTCAGGATAACTATATATACAACGAGCGATGTTCGTATAATTTAGTGGATGAGATGTGCCATTTACAATATGCTCCACTGCGGCTATCCCTTCGTGGGAAGCGACATGAGCTAATTGCATTCCACCAATTACATCCCCAATGGCGTAAATATGTTTCTCTTTCGTTTGATACACATCGTTGACTTTAATAAAATTCGAGTCATACTCAATTTCCGTATTTTCTAAGCCAATGCCGTTCACATTTCCAACACGCCCTACTGCGAGCAACATTTTCTCGGCTGAAAAGGATTGGGCGTTACCGTTCACATTAGCCGATAATGTAACCCCATTTGTTTGTTCAATGGAGTCTGCAATAATTTCTGTATTTTTATAAAACTTAATTCCCCTTTTGGCTAACTGTTTCTCCATTTCCTTGGAGATATCGACATCTTCAGTTGGAAGAATTCGATCCCCATATTCCAAAACAGTTACGTCGACTCCAAAGTCTGCTAACATGGAAGCCCATTCGATTCCAATCACCCCAGCCCCAACAATCATCATTGATTTTGGGAGAGATTGTAATTCTAACGCATGGTCTGATGATAAAATCACTTGACCGTCAACATTTATCCCATCTAAATTACGTGGTTTTGAACCAGTTGCAATAATGATGTTTTTGGGAAGCAACATTTCATTTTCTGAATTAGCCATTTCGACCGAAATAGTGCCTGGCATCGGAGAAAAAATTGAAGGACCTAAAATTCTTCCCGTTCCATAATAAACATCAATTTTCCCTTTTTTCATTAAACTCTTCACACCATTATGAAGTTGATCGATAATCGATTGTTTTCGTTTTTGTACGCCATCAAAATTAATTTTCACTTCTTGAATTTCAATACCGTATTGTTCTGCATTAACAGACTGTCTATATACTTCCGCGCTTCGAAGAAAAGCTTTACTTGGAATACACCCCTTATGCAAACAAGTACCACCAAGTTTTTCTTTTTCGACGATAGCCGTCTTTAAACCTAGTTGTGATGCTCTAATAGCAGCAACATAACCACCGGTACCTCCACCTAGAATTACTAAATCATATTCACGAGCCATGTAGTTTTCCTCCTAACAATTGGGGAAGCAAAGAAAGTCTTTACTCCCCTTTCCACTTAAGAAGCTTTATCTACCGTTTAATATATTTTTCCCGTTTTTAAGAAATTGAGAACGAGATTTTGAAATGCGTTCAATTCGTTCTTCTGCTAAACGATTTGCAGCTAAATAAGTTGGAATATTATCACGTTTTGATATTTCAAATATCTTAGTAATACTATCATAAATTGCTTCCACACGCTTCATTGCACGCTCTCTATTATATCCATATAATTCGTCAGCTACATTGATCACGCCACCTGCATTGATTACATAATCAGGCGCATAAACAATCCCCATTTCATGAATCATATCACCATGGGAAGAATCTTTTAATTGATTGTTAGCTGATCCAGCAATAACTTTTGCTTTTAATTGTGGAATTGTTTCATCATTAATAATAGCACCTAGGGCACATGGAGCAAAAATATCTACATCTTGACTATAAATATCTCCTGGATCTACCGCTACTGCATTGAAATCATTTACAACGCGATCAACTGCGTTTTTATTAATATCCGTAACGACTAACTTTGCCCCTTCGTTATATAAATACTCACATAACGTATACGCCACGTTACCAAGACCTTGAACAGCAATTGTTCGATCTTGAAGGCTATCAGAGCCGAAAGCTTCTTTTGCAGCTGCCTTCATTCCTAAATAAACACCATAAGCTGTTACAGGAGAAGGATTTCCTGAAGAACCAAAGGATGGGGATATACCAGTAACATAATCTGTTTCTTCGTGAATCAAGTCCATATCTGTCACACTAGTACCAACATCTTCAGCAGTAATATAACGACCGTTAAGTCCTTGAATAAAACGTCCTAAAGCACGGAACATCTCTTCATTTTTATCTTTAAAAGGATCACCGATAATAACTGTTTTTCCCCCACCAAGATTAAGTCCTGCAGCAGCATTTTTATAAGTCATGCCACGGGCAAGGCGAAGTGCATCTTCAATTGCTTGTTCTTCCGTTGCGTATGACCACATTCTTGCACCGCCTAATGCAGGTCCAAGAGTTGTATCATGGATAGCAATAATTGCTTTTAAACCTGATGTTTTGTCTTGGCAAAAAACTACTTGTTCATAATCGTATTTTTCTAGATATTTAAAAATCTCCACAATAACCCCTCCAAAAAGTAAGCGTTTTCTTTCTTGAATAGATAATGATTCAGCTAAAAAAATCATTATATTCATAATGATTCTTCAACCTAATTTAAACATACTTTTTATTATGGGAATTCGCAACAATAAATGTTAAAAACGGATTAATTAAGAATTTTCTAATTATTTGAATTATTATTCTACTTCATATATTTTCTATGCTTTCTTGACTTTCAATGGGACCATTGTAAAATAAAAGTAAGTGTGAGGTGTAAAACGAATGGCAAGATTACTAGCGTTTATCGTATTATTAATACCTGCCTTAATGGCTGGAGCAGGAATCAAATTTTTGAGGGATACATTGTTTGGTAAGTTAATTTCACCATTTCCATGGTTTTGGTTACAGTTCGTTGTCGGAATCGTATTCTTAATCCTCGGTCTTGGTTTCTTTGCAGGCTATTTATTAAATAAAGACCGTAAAAATGGAAGAATTGCACCGAAATATCAAAAAGGACCAAAATAAAAAGCAGACGTTCAAATTAAGGACATTGTCCCCTTCAATTGAACGTCTGTTTTCTTTTATTTTTTTCGGCTTTTGCTACCCGATCTGGATAATCCGTAATCCAACCAATGATAGAGGGATGTGGATTTCTAAGAAACGGCTCTTTACCATTCACTGAATAAAAACGGATTCCCTTTTTCGCCCTTTCAATCGCTACAAAAGTACTCGGCTTATAATATTTTTTATTAGCATGAATCACATCGATATGTGATAACGACTCCAATGTATTCCAATCAAATTTTTTTGTCACGATTAACGCTGTTTGAAAATCAGGTCTTTGCATTTTAACAATGCGCAATAATTCATCGTGAAAGGAAGAGAAGTGACTTCCCTTGGGCAAAACAACTCGTTGTAAAGCTTTAATAAGCGGTTCGCTATTTTGTAAAAAGGATTCCTTTAACTCTACATTTAAAGGGAGTTTGTATAAATCCGCCCATTCTACTACTTGTTGAAAGGTTGGAATTCGTTCCTTTGAATATTTTCGAAAAAAATGTTTACCTATTGGGTAATTCAAAAGTTCTTTATAGGAACAGTCATTAATTTTTTTCCGTTTCCCGGTTAGACGAAATAAATCCAAATCATGATAGACGATTAGTTCATCATCTTTTGTTAATTGGATATCAATTTCAACCCCGTCTGCCCCAAGTTTTCTCGCCTTTTCGAAGGCTTTAAACGTATTTTCCAATGCATAGCCAGATGCCCCGCGATGAGCAAAAATCGGAATAGAATTTGTCATTAAACATTCAGCTCTCCAGACTCTATACGGAATTTCCCTTGTGTTATATGATTTAGTAAGGAAGATTTTTTACCGATTTGTATAACGGTTCCCGGATAGGCAGATTTTGTTACAACGATTTCTTCTTTCCCCGCATCCTTTGCCTCATTCATTAATCGCTTGATTTCTTGATCAATTTCAATTGACAACTGCTTTTTCTTTTCTAATTCGCCCTTTAAATCTTCTAAACTTTGGAGTTGCTGAACATTCAATTTATCTTTATTTGCAATAATTCTGTCAATTTTAGCTGTAAAATCAATAATTTCTTCTTGTGTCTTTTTTAACAGAGAGGCTTTTTCTTGAATAATTTCCAAAAGCGTTTGTCTATTTAAATTTTTTATAATTAATTCTGTACGTCGTTCCAATCTATTTCCAGATATCGCTGTCACAATCTTATTTTTAGCAACAGCTTCCCCTCCAATAATCTTGCCTTTATTTTCATCTAATAAAATCGAATTGGCGGCTAAATTCGAACCAATCGAATAGTAACCGATTACAATTTCCTTTTTCGCAAGTAATTTCGCATTATTTACATGCTTGACAAAAATATTACCTCCTGCTTCGATTACCGTTTCATCAAGTCCAAAAATACCGCCCTTTATATAGACGTCCCCATTTTCGGATTTAATTAATTTTGCACCGGTAATCCCTTCTCGTCCTTCAATCGAAATATCACCGGTTGCTATTATCGAATAACCTGATCCGACAGTTCCTTTAATTGTAACTGAACCATCAAAGGTAATATTTCCCGTTTCGATCCCGACATCACCATCTATCGGCAGATGATCATTAACAGCTATAACACCTTGTTGGATTTCAATTACACCCGTTTTATTCGCATATAAAGTAATTTTCCCGTCTTTTTCTAGTTCATAAACTGATTTTGGATCATATTTTAAAGGAACATCATGACCAGAAGGTGCTGGAATCGTTTCACCAAATATCGTTACACCATCGATTCCTGGCCGGGCTGGAATTTTCTCCCCTACCCAATCCCCCTGTTGGATTTCTAAAACAAAATTCATTTCAAAATAATCTGCTTTACCATCTTCTCGTATGATTGGCTTTCTTTCAGGGATTTCGATATACGTAACGATGGCATCTTCCCCTTTTGTAGGCGGTGTACCCTCTGCTATAACATATAATTTACCTGGTTTTAATTGATCGATTTCTAATTCAATAATGCCGTGGCATATATTATGTTCATTTAACAAAGAACGAATATCTGATGCAATTTTTTCTTTATTATTTTTTAATTCCTCGACTGTTTCATTGACATAGATTGATGCGGACATGTGATCTTTTGATATTTCAATCTCAATATTCGGTAACCATTTCCCAATTTCTACAGGCTGCTCTGTCTCTGTAGCTAAAGTACTTTTCAATACAGCAAAATTGGTTAAACGAATACGAGGATATTGCCGTAAAATCATATCGATTTCTTTTAACGGAAATCCCCTTTTAATTGTTTGTAAAAGGACATTTCCGTTTTGTTCCGTTAATTCTAAAAAATCATTCGTATAAATTATCACCTGAAAATCACCCCTTTTTCCAGTATAAACAAAAAATTCCGTTTTGTTTAGAGGGTTATAGGATAATTTTCACATTACATCCATCTATTTAGAAAGCACTAATTTTTTTTACTTTTCTCCTTCTTTTCGATTTCCTTTTCGTCTTCGTCAATCTTAGACAACTTGGAAACAGGTTCTGATACAAAGCTTGGAATTTTAACGCCTAATGCACCGATGTTTTCGATCGTTGATAATCCTTCACGACCGACATAGTACATAATGGCTAAGGTTCTTATTAATGGTTGTTCATTGCCTACTAGCGTATCTAACATAACGGCGATAGCAATTACAATGAGAATAACCGCTTTACGTATGCCTCCCCAAAACATAATCTCACTATTTAATTTTTTCTTTTTAATCCCTACTAATACCCCTGTGACATAATCAATGACCATAAAGGCTACTAGAAATTTTAATGCCTGATCCCAACCGCCTAACCAGTAGGTAACAAACGTCCCAAACAGAGAAACAATAGAATTAAAGGAAAATTCTTTCATGTTCAGCCTCCTTTATAATTAAAATGGAATATTCGTTTAAGTTAAATGGATTTGATTTGTTTTATATTGAAGTAGGCTCTTTCTTTTCAGGTCAAAAAGAGACGCAATTACATGCGTCCCTATAGTCCTTCCATATGCCAAACGATTACACTTTACAAACGATATAATCAACGGCCACAACACCTGTACCGGCTTTATCTCTTTGAGTAAAAGCAACGTTCATTGTCGCATTCGACTGATCTATTTTCGTTACGGTAACAACGGGATTAACTTTAAATCCTTCTGGAGCATAAATATTCCGCACGTAAACCGCAATAGTATCTCGAGCACTTTTTCGACTAATATAGACCGTTCCTTCCCAACTGGCTACTTTATAGCCGTTATCGTACCAACTGGAGTCAATCACAATACGAGCGATAATTTTCCCATAATCCCAAGTAGGAGGAAGTTTAAAGGTCAATGAATGTTTTTCTTGATGGCCAAAATTTTGATAATCGCAAATTTTCAATTGTCGGTCATTGTACAATAACAAATCGCCTTCTTCTGATAAGTCTCCCTTCATCGAAAAGCTCGAGGAGATTTGAATATTGTCATCGTCTAGTTCAGGTAAAATAATGTTTCCTTTATTTAAACCACTCGTCTGAACATTTGTAGCGGAAATGTTGACCGGATTGATCATTCCAAAAGCATAAGCGTTTTTGTTTTGTCCTTCATGAAACATATTTAAATTTGTAATACTTAAAGAAGTATCCCCTACATCAACCCATGAACTTTTATCGATACGAATGAACGATGAGCCATCATTCGAATAGGTGCCATCAATGTTAACATTACTTAGTATGACATTACGTTGTAGACGACCTAAGTTAATACCGACCTCTCTAAATTGTTCAATGTAAATATTATCAATCGTTGTATTAAAGCCATTTTCTATATTAAGGGACCATGTTTGAATACCATAAGTATGAACCCCATTAATATGCCAACCAGCAGCACTTCCAATGTCGATTGCTGCCCAAGCATCTGTAGCTACAATAATGTTATTTAATACCCCATCGGTAATTTTGTTATTATCGGCTTCTCCTAAGAAAATCGCCGTATCGCCGGAGCTTCGAACGATGATATTTAGAAATTTGTTTTCGATTAGCGTACCAGTAGCTAATATCGTCCCATCTTCATGTTTATGGGACATATAGATCGCACGTCCACCGATGTTTATAAATTCTAAATTTTGATAGATTGACCAATATGAGATGCAATATAATCCGTGATTGTTCGGATTTTCTACATTACCTTCAAAAATAAGATTTTCTAAAAGTCCTCTAGCAGTAATTCCAGACGTTTTATCTCGTAACACACGATGCATGAGAATCGGTTTATCAGCTGTCGTTAAGCTTAACGTAGCACCATTCCCATTAATACGAGCCCAATTATAATAGAGTGTATCGTGTAGAATATATTTTCGAGGAGATAAAGTTACGTTTTGTTCATTTGCTTCCGCATAGTCAATCGCTCGTTGTAAAAACCCTTCATCACCTACTTCTCCCGGCAGCTTAGGAAAATTCTCGGGAATAACTCCTAAGCCTAAATTAATCACTGCCTCCCGTTGATCTAAAACTTCAAAGTTTTCGTTAAGCTCATTCATAGTCACTCCGCTGTTTTGATTGAAAAGATGTAACTTTAAATTTTTTGATTTATCACCACTCATTTCGCTTCCTCCTTATACGAATCATTCGTACTCTTTATATTGCTATATGTGCTCGGAACAACATTTACTGTATAGTTGTTAGTCAATATTTCTATTAGTTTCGTGATTGACAACATAATAGAAAGTAAATCTATATCATCTATATACAGATTCTCCTGTCAAAGGGAAGTTTTACTATTGTTTGTACATATCCTATTCTAGTTCCTTCCAATAAGCTAAGTTGGAAGCCTAAGATGGCATAATAAAAAAACACTCCTAACCCAAGGGATTTCCTTGAAATTAGAAGTGTTTTCTCTTCTCTTCATAAAAGTAACAATAAGCCACGAATGTTTAGCTAGCCACTAATTCAATACGAATTTTATCGGCAATCATGGCAATGAATTCTGAGTTAGTTGGTTTTGATTTTAAATGGTGGACAGTATAACCGTTGATATATCAAGGTTTTAAAAACAATGAAATAACTAAATTCTACGTTATTTATAGGTTTATATCTTAAGTATTCATTGCTTAATTAATTTAGATACTTAATTCAATTATAGAGTGTATGTTAATAATTGCAAATAAAAAGAAGGCATTTTGCCTTTTAATTATTAGAACTAATCTACATAGTACAACAACATTAGAGTTGTTGATGCTGAAGCCATAAACTGTATCCTGTTAAGTCCAACCTTATAAACGTTAATTGAATTATTAAGGGATTAAGAATCATAAAAGTAGATTGTAAATCCCATGTCTTTATGATTGTATATATCGTTGATTCAACTGTATCCTAACGTTAGTCAATTTGCAACTGTCGACATACAATGATTTATAATAATTAACTCAAATACAGCTTGTAATCAGACTATACAATTGTATAATTACTACCACAACCTTACTCATAAATCTTATAGTAAATTTCTCTTAAGACTTTATCCACTACTTTAATACATTCTTTTATGTAGTTATCCTCAACAACTATTTGTCTCATATTATCTAAACTTAACAAACTCGACTCTTTAATTATATCATATGCCTTTTTATGAATAACATTTTCTTCAATTTTATCCGCTTTAAAATTAAGGTCAATTTCAATTTTCCCATTACTATGCATATGGGAACTATAATAACCTTTACTTGTTGTTAGGGTGGAATGTCAACACAAAACTGGACAACCTTTATAAGGACCTATTCTTGAATTCCACAGGCGTTAAATAGCCTAGTGTTCCGTGAATTCGAATGTTATTGAACCAATGAACATAATCATTAAGTTCAAGAGATAGCTGTTCAAGAGAAGCGAAGTGTGCGCCATTTGCGAATTCGGTTTTAAATACTTTGAACATCGCTTCGGCCATTTCATTATCATAAGGGCAGCCTTCATACTTCTGAATCCCAAATGTCTCTAAGACCCCTGAAATGAGTTTGTTATCAAACTCTTTCCCACGGTCTGTGTGGAACATCTTGATGTTATGTAAATTCCCTTTTATGCTAGCTAATGCTTGATATACAAGGTCTGCTGTCTTATTTGGACCGGCACTGTGACCAATAATTTCTCGATTGAAAAGGTCGACAAATAAGCATACATAGTGCCATTTTTTCTCAACACGGACGTATGTTAAATCACTGACAACTACTGCGAATTGTTCTTCTGTTTTAAACTGCCGATCTAACTCATTTTTGATTGGTGCTTCATTACAGGTTTGCTTATGCAGCTTGTATTGGGCCACAGTATAATTTGATACCAGTCCTAATTGTTTCATGATTCGACCGATTCGACGACGGGAAACAATCTTACCTTGTTTCTCTAATTCTACTTTAAGTTTACGAGTACCATAGTTACTACGACTTTCCTTAAAAAGGCGTTGAATATCGTTGGAAAGCTCAACTTCTTCTTTGTCATGTGCTTCTTTTTCACGCAGATTGGCGTGATAGTAATAGGTGCTTTTGGCGATGTTGAGGACGTTACACATTGCTGATACTGAATATTTGTGAGCGTTGTTTCGAATCACATCTATTTTCGTCCCATGATCAGCGCTGCTTGCTTTAAAATGTCATTCTCCATCATTAAACGTTGGTTTTCTTTTCGTAATCTAATTAATTCCTTTTCTTCTTCAGTACGATTGTCTTCTGCAGTAAATGAGCCAGTCTCTTGATGGTTTTTAATCCAGCGATCTAACGCAGAAGGCGTTATTTCATATTCTCGACAGATATCTGCACGAGACTTTCCATTTTCATAAAGCTTTACTAGTTGTAATTTGAATTTTGTTGTAAAAGTTCGACGTTGACGTGGCATAATAGCAGGCTCCCTTTAGGTTAGTATGTTAAGTCTACTAGCCCTTATAGTATCTGTCCAACTTAGTGTAACCGATTCAGGGTATTTTTTGAAAGGATTTAATAAAGAACCCCTACAACAATTTTAGGTTATTATAGTTCCCATAAGTATAATATTCGTACTTATAGGAACTTAATTGAATAACTCAATCGTTACCTTAGAAAAACATTAAGAAGAAGGAGTACCTGTTATTAAGGCTCGATAATAATTGTAAGCATTTAAATCATAGCTAATCGAAGTTCATTAGAAGAATTACACTTTTTAATTTAGCAAAGAACCTTTGATTAATTTGGAAAGACGGTTCACAATCATTTTCCAATCAGAAAAAGGTTCAATTTTTTCAATTTCAAGAAAATCAAGAATTTCATATTTTAATGGCTTAAGATATAAATCAATAATAGTATTTATTATATTTGTCGGATAATTGGATTCTTGATTTATCTTGTTGGTTAAATACCCAAAAAAGTTACTTTCATTATTCTCAGAATCGATGTCATAATGAATCATGTTCCTCATTTCACTACATTCTTCTTTAATTTCTATTTCATATTTCTCTATAAGTCGTTTTACTCTCCCATCACTTTCATTATTCCATTCATTAAATTGTTTTTTGGAGTGGTTTCTTATATTCAATAAGTTGTCCATAATTTCATCAGTCTTTAAGGTTGTTAATCTTAATAGTATATAAGAATCTAAAAACAAAGGATTTTTTAATTTGGTCATATATCTGTCCCTAAGCCAAATTACATCGTTTATTTCTTGTAAACTAAAAATCAACCTAAGTTTAAAGGTATTCATTAAATCATCATCAGAAGAAAATAAAGCTTTATGATTTATATCTCTACATTCATACGAATTTTCTGCATCTATTCTTTCAATAAAATCAGTATTGGTAGGTAAGCTTATGCCAAAAGTCTTTTCTAATGATTGTGATAATAGTACGCTTATTTCACCTATATATTCAGCAAAAGAGAGTGTACGCTCTCTAATTTGTGCTTTCTCTTCCAAACTAGGAAAAGGGAGATTACCTGTATCAATAAGAATGTATGCTATATAAAGTGTGCTGCCAACAACTTCATCATCATCATTCAAATAAAATCCTATGTTGTTCACATCTTCACCATAAGCATTAATATGATAATCCAGAACTTTCCGATACATTTTTTGATTATGACCTCTTTTTTTTATGTAGAGATGAATATGGTTTCGAATTGTATTCACTCGTTCATCAATTCCAATAAAATCTGTAAAAAAAGCATTTGAAAATTCATCAATGATTAAGCATATATCTCTCAGTAACGAATACACATGTGTACATGTAAATTCCTTATTTCCACGCATATTCAAAATAAGCCTTTGAATCGCTTTTAAATCTGTATAAGCTGTAAGTACAACACTTGAATTAATAATATCACCTAGCTTTCCAACTTGATTTAATACATATTCTTATTTTATACAATAGTTGAAAGTGCATAAAGTAGTAACTATTTATTTTAATAGCTTCTAATATAATAGCTGCTGTAAAATGTAGAATTCTCCTAAAAAAGAGCAGCCACAATGACCGCTCCCTTTTTGTCCACATTATACATCTAGTGTATTTAGTGGATTATTATTAGCAACATCACATATCAAAGAGACTTGTTATGCACAACCTTTTTTTGCTACTTTAGGGTTGTTATTATTCATTTAGAGGATTGTGTACAAGACTATTTCTCCCTGTAATTCACAATCCCTAATTAACTTCTATAATATTCGTAATTTAGTCACAAACTTCCGGTATACCTTTAACTTTAGCTGTTCTAAAGAAGTACCGCAGCCACATGATGCGATGGCGTTCGGATTGTCCATTAATAATCCACCGTCTATATGTCAAGATTATTTAAAGGACTATGTTTTTGATATTTTCTACCAATTTCAACGTCAGAGAAATCTAAATATGCTTTCATCGTTGTTGAAATATCTGAATGCCCTAACAGTTTTGATAACGTAGCAAAATCACCATTCTGTAAAAGATAATACTTCGCAAAATTATTTCTAAGCAAATGTGGATGAACTTCTAATCCGATTTCTTTCCCCTTCCTCCTAACTGTAGCTTCGAAATTAGTAACATTTAATTTCGTACCTCTGCTTGTTGGAAATAAATAGTCACTATTTCTGAGTATTTATCCCTATGTTTAATCCATCTTTTTAAATCCATAGACATTTTATAACCAAAATACACATACCTCTCATGACCATTTTTAGTTTTTCTTACAAGAATCGATTTAGTTTTAAAATCAATATCTTCTGGCATTAATTCACAACATTCACTAGCACGTAATCCCGTATCCAGAATTAATTTAAGTTGAATAAATGTTCTATATTCATGAAATTTAGACAAATCATAAGCACCTAACATTAACTTAATATCTTCTGGAGATAATAATTCTTTCTTTTTTCGTTTAGGCTTTATTTTATCGATTTTTTCCATAGGGTTGTTATCTATTTCACGTTCACTTTTTAGGAAATTAAAGAACACTCTAATATTTCGAGTATAATTGGCTATTGTAGTGTCACTTATCGGCTTTTTATAGTCTTCCCGTCTATTTGGGTAGTTTATATTTAAAGTCTTGTCTGAACCTGTTACAGTGTATTTCCCACGTTCCCTTAAATATTTTATATAGTGTCTTATATGACTCGTTTTAACCTCTGAAGCATCGTGAATTCCCAATTCCTGTACTAAATAATTTCTAAATAATATTAATGTCTGCTCATAAGACTTTAATGTCTTTTTTGACAAATTTTTGGCATCACAATACAACATAAAATTGTCTAACTGTAAATCTATTTCGATAATTGTTCTGTCTTTTTTTAACATAAAAAAGCACCTCCATTTATTAGTTGATATAAACCCAATAAATAGACGTGCTTAAGAATTAATTGATATTCATTTAGTTATTTATTGCTTTGTTTAGTAGTTTATTTCTTAATTAATTTAGTGTAATGACACCTTTAAACTACTACAAATACCATCACACCAACCTTAGCTCGCCACTAATTCAATACGAATTTTATCGGCAATCATGGCAATGAATTCTGAGTTAGTTGGTTTTGATTTTAAATGGTGGACTGTATAACCAAACATTTGGGAAATCGATTCGTAATTTCCACGGTTCCACGCCACTTCAATGGCATGACGAATTGCTCTTTCTACACGAGAAGGAGTTGTACCGAATTTTTTTGCTATCTCTGGATATAAAATTTTTGTCACAGAACCTAACAATTCAATGTCATAATAAACCATTTGGATTGCTTCCCTTAAATATGAATAGCCTTTAATATGAGCAGGAACACCAATTTCCTTTATAATTGCAGTAATCGTTGTGTCAAGTTGCCGTTGATTTACTTTAGCTTGTCCATCCGGTTGAAGAATGCTTTGTCTTTTTACACTCTCTGTTTTTTGTCCAGCACAGTGTAATATTTTTTGTACAAGCTGATCAAATTCAAATGGTTTTAACATGAAGTAGGAAGCACCATATGTAACTGCTTGCTTCATAACATCTTCTTGTCCAAAGGCTGTTAACATGATTACTTGAGTTTTCGCAAGACGATCGTCACTATACATTACCTCAAGTACGCCAAGTCCATCTAAATGTGGCATGATTATATCAAGCAGTAATACATCTGGTTGAAATTCTTCTAACATTTTAATACAAAGTTTACCGTTTGCTGCAGTCGCTACTACTTCAATATCAGGATGATTTTCAAAAAATTGTTCCATCGTTCTGACTAAATCTCGGTTATCGTCGGCAATTGCCACTTTTACTTTCGCCAAAAAAATTCCTCCTTAGATTCATTAATACAAGTATTCTACTTAATTAGTATTCCGTCTCATTTTATGCCACAGTTTTACTATACTTGACAATTGTAATTTCGACATCAGTTAGAAAATTCCTTTAATTTATAAAAAAATGATAAACTAGTCCGAAGGTTTCATGTTTTCTCGACATTATTTTTGAATTCCTCTTAATTAAACTATAACAAAAAACATTTCACGTCATGATTTTGTTATAAATAACAAAAAAAGACTACACTTTCCATGAAAAGTGTAGTCTTTTTGCTTATTTCGGTTTTTTCTTTAACATTTCTGTAACCGTAATTGCTGCCCCTTTAGATGGTTGTTCGACAAACATATGCGTTACCGCACCTACAAATTGTCCTTTTTGTATAATCGGGCTGCCACTCATCCCTTGAAGGATACCACCTGTTTTTTCTAATAATTCTTTATCGGTTACGACAAACTGTAAAAAATTATCTTCGATTTTGGTTATGTCTATTTCAAAGGCTTCCACTTCCGACCCTTCAATAGCCGTATAAAGTTCTGCCTTACCGAGCTCAATTTCTTCTTCGTTCATAATATCAATTGGTTTGCGTAAACTTTCTTTTAAGTCGCTTTCCCAGCTACCGAAAATGCCATATAAGTCGTTGGATTTAACATTTCCTAAACGAATGTTGTTATGATCAATAACGGAAATTTTGTAACCAGGATTTCCCGGACTGCTTTTCTTGATCTGTTCTATGGAGGCTAAAAAGATGGAACCGTCCGTAAAGTCTGGGGGTTCATTTAAAACACCATCGATTATTTGGTGACCCAAAGCACCATATTGTTTCGACTCTGGATCTATAAAGGTTAATGTACCTATGCCATCTGTTTCATCTTTCAAAAACGGTAAAATATTATTTGCTTGTTCACTTGTTAATGAAAGCTCTCGTTTTTCTTGGGCTTTCTGTTTTACGGATAATGTAAGTTCATTCGAGGAAATTTGATCTTTTATTTTTTCGACAGATGTTACAGATGAACCGTTTACTTCTGTAATGACGTCACCCTTCTTTAACCAATGTCCATTTGGTAATAAAACATCGTGGGCAACGTATACAAATGGCAATTGTAACTGTATCCCAATTGATTCACCCATTGGTATTAATTTCTTCGCAAAGGCTTCTGCATTTGGCGAAAAAATAAATACCATGAATAGGACCAAAGACAACAGATTACGCAAATGGCATTTCATAGTCCACCTCCTTTAAGATTTGTACATTTACTATGTGTCACTTGTACATCATTAATGAGAGGTAAATATTTGTCGTCTAAACAATTAAAAAATGTGGATAAAGGAGTAGCCATTTAGCTACTCCTTTTACTTTTTTAAATTGGACAAATATTTTTTTCAAACGATGGAAAACTAAATTTACTACGAAAACAAATGTTGCATCTCTTTTTTGCGCACTTTTGCTAACTGCAGAAGCTCGGAAGCATGTTGTAAAGTTAAATCTGTAATTTCAGATCCGCCCATCATACGACTTATTTCTTCTATACGATTTTGCATATCGATATTGGAAACCGTCGTATAAGTTCTATTTTTCTCCACTTGTTTGCGGATTAAATAATGTTGGTCGGCCATAGCAGCTACTTGTGGTAAATGGGAAATACAAAGCACTTGTGAAGAGATGGAAATGGCAGCAATTTTCTCTGCAATTGCTTGAGCTACTCTTCCACTTACTCCTGTATCAACTTCATCAAAAATAATTGAAGTAATACCATTTGAAGAAGAAAAAATCGTTTTTAAAGCGAGCATAATTCGAGATAATTCACCGCCAGATGCAATTTTTGGTAATGATTTTGGCGGTTCCCCTACATTTGTTGATATGTAGAATGATACATAGTCTTTCCCATTCACATCAAAACTATGTAAGGAATCAAAATTAACAATAAACTTAGCTTTTTCCATATGTAAATCTCGCAATTGATCCATGATGGCTTCACTAAGTTTTGAAGCACAATGCTTTCTTTTGCTCGTAAGTTGCTTTGCTAATTGCTCCAATTCCTCTTCCATTTTAGCTAATTTTATTTCGTTATTTTTAATCGTTTCATCTCGATTTTGTAATTGAACTAACTCATCGGTAATTTTTTCATAATAATTTAATATTTCTTCAACGGTTGTCCCATATTTTCTTTTCATCGTTTGATATTGAGCTAATCGATGTTCTACTTCGTTCAATCGATTTGGATCGAATTCCAATTCATCTATAATATTTTTAATTTGATGTGCCGCATCTTGTAATGCATAAAAGGAAGTTGTAACAGCCTCAGATGAATCTTTAAATTGCTCATCCAACTCTACGATATCATCCAACGCATTCATCGCATCACCAATATTATCTAATCCTTTTAATTCCCCAGAAATGGCCTCATAGGCAATATTAGCCCGTTCAAAAATTTTATGGAAATTAGATAACCGTTTCCGTTCTTCTAATAGTTCCTCTTCTTCCCCTAATTTCAGATTAGCTTCTTCCAGTTCATTCATTTGAAATTGATATAAATCTATTCGTTGGGCTGTTCTTTGTTCATCAATATTAATAGCTGCTATTTCTCGTTTGAAGTCACGATACGCTTGATACTTTTGAGTGTACCGTTCTTTCAATTCTGCTATTTCTTGATGGGCAAAATGATCCAGTAAATGAATATGCTGCTTTTCATCCATCAGCTCTTGACTTTCATGTTGACCATGAATGTCAATTAATGTTGAGCCAATATCTCGTAAAACGGATAACGGAACGAGTTTACCATTGACCCGGCATACACTTTTACCATTTTCATTAATATCCCGGCGAAGTATAATCGTTCCTTCTTCACTTTCAAGTCCAACTTCTTCAAGTTTTTCGTAAATTGGATGATGTTCATTTGTCATCATGAACAGTCCTGTTAGTTCTGCTTTTGTAGCACCATGTCGAATAAATTCTGAAGAAGCTCGTCCACCAGCAAGGAGATGAACGGCATCAATAATAATCGATTTTCCCGCACCTGTTTCACCAGTTAAAACGGTTAGACCATCAGAAAAATCAACTGTTAAGTCATCTATAATAGCAAAGTTACGTATACTAAGCTCTTTTAACAAAAATCCTTCACCTCTTAAAATACCCTTTTACTAAATTAGTAAAATTTATGAGATTCATTTAAATTAAAGTAAATCTAAAATACGTTCTTTTACAATTTCACGATCTTCTTCTCTACGACAAATAATAAGAATCGTATCATCTCCTGAAAGGGTTCCTAAAATCTCTTTCCATTCTAAATGGTCGATTAAAACCGCAATCGCATTCCCATTCCCTGGTAAAGATTTTAACATTAAAAAATGGGATACACCATCAATGCTTACGAAGGAATCTGCTAAAGCTCTTTGTAGTTTTTGCAATGGATTAAATCGTTGATCGGCAGGAAGACTGTATTTATAACGGCCATCTTGGAGGGGAACTTTTACTAAATGTAGTTCTTTTATATCCCTCGAAACAGTTGCTTGTGTAACGTTATATCCATTTTGTTTTAAACGATCTACTAATTCATCTTGCGTTTCAATTTCATTATTTGTTACAATTTCACGGATTCGCATATGACGTTGGCCTTTATTCATCCTGTTCACCTCTTATGAATATATATGTATATTTATACTAACATTCCACCTATAAAACCTCAAGAAAAAGTGGATGACCCTTATATGAAGAGTCACCCACTTATTTTGGGTATCATAAATTTTCATGTATACCAATTATCCAATAGTTATTTTAATTCACTATGTGCTGCTTCTACAATCTCTTTGAAGTTAGTAAAAGGTTCTACTTCTTCATTCGCTTTTGGATTTACTAAATGGAATAAAAATTCAATATTCCCTTCACCGCCTGTTATCGGTGAATAAGAAGCATTTTTTACAACAAATCCGATATCCGTTGCCATTTTAGCCGTATCTTCTAATACTTGTAAATGAATTTTCGGATCACGGACTATGCCTTTTTTCCCTACATTTTCACGCCCAGCTTCAAATTGTGGCTTTACTAGCGCCATCACATCTCCACCTGGCAATAAAATTGTTTTTAAAACCGGTAATATTAAAGAAAGGGAAATAAAAGAAACATCAATCGTTGCAAATTCCGGCAACCCTTCTGTGAAGTCTTCCGGTTTAGAATATCGAAAATTTGTTTTCTCCATTACCGTAACCCGTTCATCGGAACGAATTTTCCAAGCAAGCTGATTCGATCCGACATCGAGGGCATAACAATGTTTCGCCCCATTTTGTAAAGCACAGTCCGTAAAACCACCTGTTGATGAACCAATGTCCAACATCAATTTTCCTTCAACGGACATATCAAACACTTCTAATGCCTTTTCCAGTTTTAGACCTCCACGACTGACATATTTCAGTTGAGACCCTTTTACTTGGAGAGGTGCATCGATAGAAATCTTTTCACCAGCTTTATCGATACGGGTTTCATTGGAATAAACTAATCCCGCCATAATAGAGCGTTTTGCTTTTTCACGAGTTTCACATAATCCTCTTTCAACAAGTAATATGTCCACCCGCTCTTTGATTTGTTTCGTCATACTAATTTCGTTCCTACTTTTTTGTTACTATTCGCCAATTTTCGAAGGCGTTCAACGGCTTCTTCTTTTGTAAGATGAATTTCTTCCAATAACAAATCAACGCTACCTTGTTCAATAAATTGATCTGGAATACCCATTCGGTCGATTTCCACATCTAAGTATTTATTTTCACTAGCAAACTCAAGAACCGCACTACCAAATCCACCTTGAAGAACAGCTTCTTCAATCGTTAAGATTGGAACCTTTTTCGCTAATAATTCATGTAGCATATCAACATCTAAAGGTTTAATGAAACGAGCATTCACAACTTTTACATCAATTCCTGCTTGTTCTAATTCTTTAGCAGCATCCATCGCCATTGGAATTGTCGTACCAAAGGTTAAAATCGCAACATCCTTACCTTCTTTTAGTATTTCCCAGCTACCGATAGGGATTGTTTTCATTTCTTTATCCATCGGTACACCATAACCGTTACCACGAGGATAACGTAGCGCAATCGGTCCATCATTATATTCAATCGCCGTTTTTACCATATGTTGACCTTCATTTTCATCCTTTGGCATCATAAGAACCATATTCGGTAAATGTCTTAAGAACGCGATATCGAATACACCTTGGTGGGTTTCGCCATCCGCACCAACTAAACCAGCACGATCAATTCCAATGAATACGTTTAAGTTTGGTCTTGCAATATCATGTAATACTTGATCATACGCCCGTTGTAGGAAAGTAGAATAAATAGCTAAATACGGTTTCATTGCTTGAGTAGCAATACCTGCTGCCATCGTTGTTGCATGTTGTTCAGCAATCCCAACATCAAAGAAACGATCAGGGAATGAACGTTGAATTCCTTCCATTTTTGAACCAACCGGCATCGCGGGTGTAATAGCCACAATCCGTTCATCATCTTCCATTAGCTTACGAACTGATTCCGAAACTAAGCTGCTCCAACTTGGACCTTTTGCAGAAGATTTAACAAAGTCACCAGTTTCCATTTTATAAGGACCTGTACCATGCCATGTCCCTACAGTATCTTCTTCAGCTGGTTTATACCCTTTTCCTTTTTTCGTAATGACGTGAACAATGACAGGACCTTTTACTTTTTTCGCATACTCAAGCGATTTTTCTAAAGCTTCAAAATCGTGTCCGTCAATTGGACCTAAATATTTAAAGCCCATTTCTTCAAAGAATACACCTGAAACAACTAAATATTTTAAACTGTCCTTTACTCGTTCAGCAGTACTCGCAACTTTTCCACCTAACACAGGAATTTTTTTCAATAGTACTTCCAATTCCTCTTTTGCCTTTGAATACTCTTTTGCTGTACGCAGTCGACCTAAAATATTGTGTAATGCACCAACGTTTGGAGCGATAGACATTTCATTATCATTTAAAATGACAATCATGTTCTTTTTTTCATGGCCAATATGGTTTAGAGCTTCTAAAGCCATTCCACCTGTTAATGCACCGTCTCCAATAATTGGAATAACATAATTTTTTTCTTTTTTAATATCACGAGCAATAGCCATACCCATCGCAGCAGAAAGAGACGTGGAACTATGGCCAGTTTCCCATTCGTCGTGTTCACTTTCACTGCGCTTTGGAAAGCCGCTTAGACCTTTAAATTGTCGTAAAGTATCAAATTGATCTGCGCGACCTGTTAATATTTTATGAACATAAGCTTGGTGCCCTACATCCCATAAAAATTTATCCTTCGGACTATTAAAAGCCTTATGCAATGCGATCGTTAACTCAACAACACCTAGGTTTGGGCCAATATGTCCCCCTGTAATCGAACATTTTTCAATAAGAAAAGAGCGAATATCACTTGCTAGTGACTCTAACTCTTTTTTATTCATATTTTTCAAAAAGGATGGACTAGTAATTTTGGTTAAATCCATCTCACACACACCTTTTCATAATTATTAATCAAAGAAAACGTTTTTACTATTATACCAGTGAAAACTTTTAATCAAAAGAATTTGCTATTTTTTAATTATTTCGATGAACAATATATTGGGCAAACTCCTTTAATAAAGAAGTGTCCTTCTCCACTCTTTCTAGCGCTTCTATGGCAAAATGATAGTGTTCTTCTAACTTTTGCTTTGCTCCTTCGAGAGTAAGTAATGCTGGATACGTGCTTTTATTACTTTTTTCATCTTTCCCAGCAGTTTTTCCAAGTTCTTCGGAAGTGGCAACAATATCTAAAATGTCATCTTGGATTTGGAATGCTAAGCCGATATGGTGGGCATATTCTACTAATGCCGCCCGTTCTTCTTCACTTGCATTTGATAAAACAGCACCTGACTCTATACTAAAACGTAAAATTGCTCCTGTTTTATTTATATGGACATGTTCAAGCTCAGGTAAATTTAATTGACGAGATTCCCCATCGATGTCTAATACTTGTCCACCAACCATACCTTCAGCACCTGAAGCGATACTTAATAAATTAATTAGCTCAACCCGTTGATTGGATGGAACGTTTTCCATTCTCGCTAAAATACCAAAGCTTAATGTGTTTAGCGCATCGCCAGCTAATGTTGCTAATGCTTCACCGAAAACAATATGATTTGTCGGTTTACCTCTTCGCATATCATCATTATCCATACTTGGTAAATCATCGTGGATAAGTGAATATGTATGAATCATTTCCACAGCTGCACCGACAGTGAATGCTTCATGTTGTTTATTTTGAAACAAATCACATACTGCTAAAACAAAAAGGGGGCGAATTCTTTTCCCGCCAGCTTTTAACGAATAGAGCATAGATTCTTTTAATTGTTCTGGCGCTTTAATACATTGAACTAATGAGTATAACTCATTCTCAATTTTAGGTAAATTATCAGCAATAAATTCCTTTATACGATTTGTCATAGCTATTCCTCTCCGTTTGTTGGTTCAAAAGGTTGTTTCTCACCTTGGTCGTTTACTATCGATATTAATTGTTTTTCCGCATTTTGTAACTTTTCATGACAAAAATGGGATAATTCCATTCCATTTTTATATAAATCAATCGCTTCTTCTAAAGGGACGTCACCTTGTTCCAGCTTACGTACAATTTCTTCTAATTCGGACATAGCTTGTGCAAAGGACTGTTCTTTTTTCATTATTTTTCCCCTCCTTCATGAATTTCAATAATTTTTGCTTGAACTTTTCCATCATGGAAATGAATGTCAATTTCTTCATCTTTTGATAATTGCGTGACAGATTTAACGACTTGTTGCTCTTTATAAGTAACACTATACCCTCTTGTCATAATTGATAATGGGTTTAACGCCTCTAAAGTTCTTACATTTGCACCATATTGATCTTTCTTTTTTTGTAACAGAGACAAAACGGAGCGGGTTAATAAATCGGTCATATGATTAATTTGTTTATAATTATACTGGATTTCATTTTTAGGCGAATGGGATTTTATCGTCGAATCAAGTTTTTGTAATGCATTATACTTTTTCATCAAATACATTTGAGAGGCTCTACCTAGTTGCATATCCAACTGTACAATTTTTTCTATAAAGGGACGATACAGCCTTTCTGGTGTTGCCAATGGATAAGCATTTTGCAGTTTCTTTAAGCGGCTCCGCTCAAACTGGACTAATGCTGATGTCATTTGTTGCAATCTGGATTGATTAGATAATATTCGTTGAATTAACTCATGTTGGTTAGGAACAGCTAACTCTGCTGCTGCAGTTGGTGTCGGTGCACGAAGGTCCGCAACAAAATCTGCAATTGTCGTATCCGTTTCATGTCCTACCGCACTAATAATGGGAATTCTACTTTCAAAAATAGCTTGGGCAACGATTTCTTCATTGAATGCCCATAAATCCTCTATAGAACCGCCACCTCGACCTACGATTAAGACGTCACATAACTGTTGATTGTTCGCCAACTGAATATTTTTCACAATATTGGGCGCAGCATTTTCACCTTGAACAACGGTTGGATAAATAACGATTTCCGCTAAAGGATAGCGTCTGTTAATCGTTGTACATATATCTCTAATGGCTGCTCCCGTTGTTGCAGTTAACACGCCAACGGTATTCGGAAATTTAGGAATCGGTTGTTTAAAATTCGGATTAAAAAATCCTTCCTTTTGCAATCTTTCTTTTAATTGATTAAAAGCAACAAATAAGCCACCTACACCATCGGGTTCCATCGTTTGCACATACAATTGGTAAATTCCCGATGATTCGTACACATTGACTTCCCCTCGAATATAAACCTGCATCCCCTCTTCAGGCTTAAATTTCAATTTACTTGCTTGTGTACGAAACATAGCAGCTGTAATTCTTGCTGCATCATCTTTTAAAGTAAAGTATATATGGCCAGAACTATGTATTTTTACATTGGAGAGCTCACCTTTTACATACACTTCACGTAAATGAGGATCTGCATCGAATTTACGTTTTATATATTTTGTTAGGGCTTTCACAGTTAAATAAGAAGACGTTGTCATATGTACGGCTCCTCCAACTTAAAATTAGTATTTGTATGAAACTATCAAAATCATTTCATTCCAAAAGAAAAGCTGTTTCTCTTTTAGAAAAACACAATTTGTCGCTTAAAAGGGCAAATTGATGTATTTTCTTATGCGGAAAACTTATAGGTTCATATCCGCGCAGAAAAACAGCTTCTGTTTCTATAGTTTACATGTTTTCACCTTATTTGTCCTGTACTAAGGTGTTCTCTGCTGATTGTACAGTGTTATAAAGTAACATTGTAATCGTCATTGGACCTACACCGCCAGGAACAGGTGTAATATGGGATGCGATTCCATCAACTGCTTTGAAATCTACATCTCCAGTTAATTTATTATGATCGTCTCGGTTAATACCTACATCAATGACAACAGCACCAGGTTTCACATGCTCTTTTGTAATAAAGTTAGCTCTTCCAACAGCTGCGATTAAAATATCCGCTTGCTTTGTAATGGAAGGTAAATCCGGTGTTTTGGAATGAGTATATGTAACAGTAGCATCTTTTTGAAGTAACAGTTGTCCCATTGGTTTTCCAACAATATGGCTTCGACCAACTACAACTGCGTGTTTACCAGCGATGTCTATCCCTGAATATTCAAGTAATTTCATCACACCAAATGGCGTACATGGTAAATATGTCTCTTGGCCTAACATCATTTTCCCTACACTTACTGGAGAAAAACCGTCCACATCTTTATCAGGGGAAATCGTTGCGATGACTTTGTCTTCGTCGATATGTTTTGGTAATGGTAATTGTACTAAAATTCCATGAATATCGTTGCGATGATTTAATGAACGAATTTGTACAAGCAATTCTTCCTCTGTCACATCTTCCGGTAGTTGGATCAGTTCAGAGAAAATTCCAATTGCTTCACAAGATTTTTGTTTATTTCGAACGTAAGTTTGTGATGCTGGATTATTACCGACTAAAATGACAGCTAAACCAGGTGTCACTCCTTGTTCTTTTAACAATTGAACTCGCTCGGCAATTGATTTTCGAATTTCTTGGCCAATTTCTTTTCCGTTAATGATTGCACTAGACATCTTCTGATACTTCCTTTCAAAGGACTATTGTTGTGTGAATTTTGATAGAACACCATTGACAAATTTGCTAGACTTTTCATCGCCAAATGTTTTACAAAGCTCAATCGCTTCGTTTAAAACAACACGGCTCGGTGTATCTTGCATAAAGAGTAATTCATAAACTGCCAATCTCAATACCGTTCTTTCGATTTTAGGTAAACGGCCGAGTGACCAGTTTTCTAAATTTCGACTAAGTTTTTCGTCGATTTCTTTTTGATTTTCTGTAACACCTTGTACTAATTGTTCGAAAAATGCATCGGATTCTTCGTCATTTAGTACGTGTCCAATCGCTTCCTGTAATGTTAGATCTGTGTTGTCTAACTGAAACAGTACTTGCACAGCTTTTTCGCGCGCATCATGTCGTTTCATGTATAAATCTCCTTCATTAGTAACATTAAGTCCTATAATAACATATTTTAGCTATTCTAACACAGCTTCAAACGAACTTTTAAAAAATACGAACAGTAACATGATTTTTATTTAACTGGATAGCATTTTCTTTCATTTTTGAATGTTCGAGAGAAGAGTATTATGCTGTGTTTCCTTTTAACATCATTTAAAGACTTGTGCCGCCTTGACCGCTTTTTTCCATCCTTCATACAATGCTTCTTTTTTCTCCGCTTCCATTTCAGGAACAAATTTTTTGCCGATATTCCAGTACTTTGAAATCTCCTCTTTACTTTTCCAAAATCCAACTGCCAGCCCTGCCAAATAAGCTGCACCTAATGCTGTCGTTTCATTAATAGCCGGTCGTTCAACAGGAACGGATAAAATATCCGACTGGAATTGCATTAAAAGATCATTTTTCACAACGCCGCCATCAACCCGTAAAGATTTAAGGGAAATTTCCGAGTCTGCTTCCATTGCCCCTAATACATCTTTTGTTTGATAAGCAAGGGATTCTAATGTTGCACGAATGAAATGCTCTTTCGTCGTTCCACGGGTAAGGCCAAAAACTGCTCCCCTCACATCACTATCCCAATAAGGGGTTCCTAGTCCAACAAAAGCTGGGACGACGTAAACGCCCTCTGTACTGGAAACTTTCTCTGCATACCGTTCACTTTCACTGGAATCACGAAACATTCTTAATCCGTCACGTAACCATTGAATCGCTGAACCAGCAACAAAAATACTCCCTTCCAAAGCATATTCCACTTTCCCATCTATTCCCCATGCGATGGTTGTTAATAATCCGTGATTGGAACAGACCGCTTTCTCCCCAGTATTCATTAACATAAAACACCCAGTGCCATATGTATTTTTAACCATTCCCGACTCAAAACAAGCTTGTCCAAAAAGGGCTGCCTGCTGATCTCCAGCTATCCCTGCAATGGGGACTTCCACGCCGAAGAAATGACTTTTGGAAACATGCCCGTATATTTCAGATGATGGGCGTACTTCCGGTAACATCGTGGAAGGAATATTAAGTATTTCTAACAATTGTTCATCCCATTTTAGATCAAAAATATTATACATTAACGTTCTAGAAGCGTTCGAATAGTCTGTTACATGGACTTCTCCTTCCGTAAGTTTCCATATAATCCAACTATCAATCGTTCCAAAAAGCAGTTCACCCTTTTCCGCTTTTTCTCTGGCACCTTCTACATGATCCAATATCCATTTCACTTTCGTACCAGAAAAATAAGGGTCAATAATAAGACCTGTTTTTTGTTGGAATAACTCTCCATAACCTTGCTCTAATAATTCGTTGCAAATTGGAGCAGTTTGACGGGATTGCCAAACGATTGCATGATAAATCGGCTCTCCCGTTGTTTTATCCCATACGACCGTTGTTTCCCGTTGGTTTGTGATCCCTATGCCTTGAATTTGTTCAGGACGAATATTTTTTTCTGAAAGCACCGTTGCAATGACAGATAAGATGGAACTCCATATTTCATTTGCATTATGCTCAACCCAGCCATTTTGTGGAAAATGTTGTTTGAATTCTCGCTGGGAAATATGTTCTACCTTCCCCTCCTTATTAAATAAAATAGCTCGGGAACTAGTTGTTCCTTGATCTAATGATAAAATATATTTTTCCAATGTCTTCCCTCCAAAAGAACTACAAAACATTATGTATGTTTTTATTCATAACTATAATACCACTGTTACGACGTATACTTTTAACTCGAGTACTTTTTATTCTAAAAAAGAGTATGCCCAAAAAGACATACTCTTCTTTAAATCTATTCAAAAATTACATCTTTCTTTTAAATATTTTTTCCATCAGAGCAATTGAGCGACAAAATTATTCCCCTTGTTGACGATCAGCTGCTTCGTCTTTAATTTCTTCTCTAAAACCATCTAAAGCTTGTTTGCGGCGCTCGTTTTTAGCTTGAATCTTCGCTTTCTCTTCAGGACTTGAAAATCCCATCGTTTCTTCTGCTGCTTCAATATTTTCAATCGTGTTGTGAACCATCTTTTGTAATTTCTCTACATTATCTGAGCGGTCATCTGGATTCGGTTTACGATTATTCATCATTTGAAAATACCTCCTATTTTTATTTTTACGGGATTAGTTTGGTTCCATTTCCTATGTTTATACAGTAATTGCATTGTTAATCGAATAAAAAAAGATCTCTTTCTAACTTAAGAAAGAGATCTACTATTTGTTAATTACTCGTCATCTTTTGAGTTTTCGAATTGAATGGCCGTAATATGAACATTTACTTCACTCGTATCAATCGATGTCATATTAAAGATTGCTTGACGAATGGATGTTTGGATTTCCTTCGCTACTTTTGGAATAGAGTAGCCATATTTTACTGAACAAAATACATCCATCACAATTTGTCCATCTTCCGAAATCGTTGCCTTAACACCTTTAGAATGGACTTTTTTTCCTAAACGTTCTGCAACACCTGATGCAAAGTTTCCTCTTGTAGCAGCAACACCGTCAATTTCTGTTGTGGCAATTCCTGCGATTACCTCAATTACTTCAGGAGCTACTTCGATTTGACCAAGTTCTTCTTTACCAGAAGGAGTTGGTTGTATGAAAGCTTTTGCTACTTTCTCAGCCATCTTCTTCATCCTCTCTTACTTCGCAAATTGTCTTCTTATATTAATAATGACAAAATTCACAAAGATTTCTATTTAGAATATATTATACCTTATTTTTTTCCTTAGCGCTTTATCGAATACATTTTTTCTAAATAATATTTTACTCATGTTCTTTCCAAATGTTTGCCAAATATTCATAAGAAGTTTTACGCTTTTCAATATCATAAATTGGACTATTAATCATCAATTCATCTACTTCACGATGGCGTAAAAATTCTAATAATTGATCATATACAGTTTGTTTAGAGCCGTAGAACGTATATTTCAGTTGTTGGAATACGACTTTCTTTTCATCCTCTGTCCAAAGGCTTGCCATTTCCCTTGGCGGTTGGGTTTTACCCCTTTTCCCTTTAATGATGCCTAAAAACTGTTGGAATAATGTACTAGCTAAATATTCCCCTTCTTCATCGGTATTTGCCACCATAGCATTCACAGCAACCATAGAATAAGGTTTATCCAATACGTTTGAAGGTATAAAGTTTCTTCTATACGTATTAAGGGCATCATCTAACAAATCAGGTGCAAAATGACTTGCAAAGGAATATGGTAAACCAAGTCGACCTGCCAATTGGGCACTATAAAGACTGGAGCCTAATAACCAAACAGGAATAGACATTCCTTTTCCAGGTACGGCAATAACAGGCCGTTCAACATCTTCAAAGTACCCTCTTAATTCATCTACTAAACGATCAAACTCATAAGCTCCTCTATCATCACGTCGTAACGCACGGGCTGTGAGCATATCTGAACCAGGTGCTCTTCCTAACCCTAAATCGATTCGACCTGGATACATGGATTCTAATGTTCCGAATTGCTCTGCAACAACGAGTGGTGAATGGTTCGGTAACATAATCCCCCCTGAACCAACTCGAATCTTACTTGTTACAGCAGCTAAATACCCTATTAAAACGGGTGTTGCAGAGCTGGCAATCCCTTGCATATTATGATGTTCTGCCACCCAATATCGATTGTAACCAGACTTCTCAGCAGTCAGGATTAATTCTCTACTATTTTGAAATGAATTAGCTGGCGTTTGCCCCTCTAAAACGGGTGCTAAATCGAGTACAGATAATTTTGGTAACAACTGTAACTCCCCCTTCCATATTGATAGTATAAAACGAACTGGAGAAGTATTCATTTATTTCGTCTCGGGACAAAAAAATGACTATCTCAAATTGAGATAGTCATTTTATGGAATCATTTATTGATTCGGTACTTCTTCTTTTTTTGCTGTATTTAATAAATCGTTTTCCTCAAGGAATTTCGTATTGAATTTTCCTGATTGGAATACTTCATTGTTCATTAAAGCTTGATGGAATGGAATCGTTGTATGAATTCCAGGTCCCGCCACTTCAAATTCACTTAAAGCACGATTCATTTTAGCAATCGCTTCTTCTCGAGAATCCGCATGAACAATTAATTTGGCAACCATTGAATCGTAATATGGGGGAATTGTGTACCCTGCATATACTGCAGAATCAATACGAACCCCATAACCACCTGGTGTAATATAAGTTTCAACCGTACCTGCTGAAGGCATGAAGTTTTTATATGCATTTTCCGCATTAATGCGGCACTCAATTGCCCAACCATTCATTTTAATATCTTCTTGTGTAAATGGAAGTGGCTCTCCAGCTGCGATTTTTAATTGTTGTTGTACTAAATCAACACCTGTGATCATTTCCGTTACCGGATGTTCTACTTGGATACGCGTATTCATTTCCATGAAGTAAAACTTATCTTCTTGATAATCGTAAATAAATTCGATTGTACCCGCACCTTCATAATTACAAGCTTGTGCAGCTTTAACAGCTGCAGTACCCATTTCAGCTCGACGTTCTTCTGATAATGCAGGTGAAGGTGCTTCCTCTACAAGCTTTTGCATACGGCGTTGAACTGTACAGTCCCGTTCACCTAAATGGACAACATTTCCAAAAGAGTCTGCTAACACTTGAATTTCACAATGGCGGAAGTATTCGATGAATTTTTCAAGATAGACACCTGGATTACCAAAAGCTGCTGCTGCTTCTTTTTGCGTAATATCGATCCCTTTTACAAGGTCTTCTTCCGTACGAGCAACACGAATCCCTTTACCGCCGCCGCCAGCAGTCGCTTTAATAATAACCGGGTAGCCAATCTCTTTCGCCCATTTTTTACCTGTTTCAATATCTGGAACGATCCCAGTACCAGGTACAAGCGGTACCCCTGCTTCTTCCATCGTACTACGGGCAACGTCTTTTATACCCATGATTTTAATAGAATCAGAAGAAGGACCGATAAATTTAATACCTGCATTTTCACAAGCTTCAGCAAAATCAGCATTTTCAGCTAAAAAACCGTAACCGGGATGAATGCCATCGACCCCTGTTTTTTGGGCTACACCTAAAACTGCCGGGAAGCTTAAATAAGAGTCTTTTGATAGTTTTGGTCCGATACAATATGCTTCATCTGCTAATTTCACATGAAGGGCATTTGCATCAGCTTCTGAATATACCGCAACGGTTTCAATACCGAGTTCTTTACAAGCACGAATAATTCGTACTGCAATTTCACCACGGTTTGCAATTAAAACTTTTTTCATTATAGAAGCACCCCTTACTCAGGTTTCACTAGGAATAGTGGTTGTCCATATTCTACTAATTGCCCGTCTTTCACAAGTACTTCAACAATTTCACCTTTAATTTCAGCTTCAATTTCGTTGAATAATTTCATTGCTTCAACGATACATACAATTGTTTCTTCTCCAACTTTATCTCCTACTTTTACGTATGGTGGTTGGTCAGGTGAAGGTGCTTGATAGAATGTCCCTACCATTGGCGAAGTAATTTTATGTAATGAAGATTGATCAACAGTAACAGGTGCTGTTTTTTCCTCCACTTTTACTTCTTCCTTAGTCGTTTCAACAACAGGTTCTACAGCTACTGGAGCTGGCGCTGGTTGTTGTACTACTGGAGCAGTTTCAACTTTAGGAGCGACAACTTCTGTTACAACTCCGTTATTTTTTTTCAATTTTAGTTTAGCCCCATCATGTTCATAAACGAATTCGTCTATGGATGATCCGTCAACTAATTTAATAATTTCTCTCAATTCTTGTACTTTAAACACGTAAAGACACCCCTTATGTTTTATTCACTTCTTTACTATTTTATAGTTTTTTTCCTAAATTTGAAATACATAAATACAATTTTAAAGAAATAACGTAAAAAACAGTGCTTTCGTCTTGAAAACGAACGCACTGCGTAATTTCTGTTAGCTAAAATATTATTCTTGTAATAATAATTTCGAATTAATAGTAATTCGATTCAACGTTTACTTGTACATCGCTTACATCTTCAAGTTCTGATCGAACTGTAAAAATAATTTCGTTAGCTTGTTGTTTCGAAATTTCATCTGATAATACTGTTACTGCCACTTTCTCATCTTCTACTCGTACTAGAGCATCTGAATAACCAAGGGATTCAATTAACATCTCTAGCATAGATTCTGATGACTCTTGTTCAATAAGGGCATTCATTTGGTTAAAGGCTTCATTTTTCTCTTCTGCTGAATACTCATCAGATGCAATTTTTTGTGTTAGTTGCTCTCTTAATTGATCTCGTTCATTACTTTTTTCCATTCTCATTTCTTCAAATAAGTAACTTTCAGATGTTGTTGTAGTCATTTCTTCTTCATCTACACCTGTTAGAGTAGTTTCTTGTAATGCGTCATCTGAAAAAATTGTCGCCAGATCCACATCACGATTTGGTTCAAATACATAGTAAACTGAAATGACGGCCGCTAAACTTAGTAGCGTTAATAACCATACTGTTCTTCTTTTTACTTTCATTGTTCATCTCCTTTACTCTCCATCGGTACAATCATAATTCTGTGAGTAGGCATTTGCATTACTCGACTAATAGTTTCCAAAAGTTGCTTTTGAATAGCTGGGTTAGACGCCCCTTCCGATACAACGAGCAATCCTGATACATGCTGTTGATTTTCACTTGAACTGAGATACCCATTTAATAGACTGTCAGCGTTTGAATCCTTTGATGAAGGGACATCGTAATGAAAGTAGACCTTTACTTGTCCAACACCTTTAATCTGACTTAGGGTTTGCTCAAGTTTACTTTCCTCTTCAGATGAGTTATATTGCTCCTCCTTTGGATCATTCAACGTTACAGAAATGTACGCAATGAACACTAGAACTGCAATCGGAATAAAGATTAATTTTTGTTTTGACCATTTCTTTTCCACCTCACGTTCTTTAGCGCCTCCTTTCTATCAAATACGCCTCGGCGTATTGCCGGAGGCTTTCCCTTTGTTCAGCATCGTTCAAAATGAATTCATAATCTTCATATTCCCTTTACTCTAGATGAAGGCACTTTACTGAACAAAGTTTAACGTTTCATCACATTGTATGAAGCTAGTCCTAACTGTATGCTTTATAGTTTAAGAAAATCTAACACTGTTGTTAAAAAAATTAATAATGTTGCTAGTTTTACATAGACAATGACGTCTTTCTCATCAGCTAAAAGTAATAAACATTTCCCTATTAAAATAATGATGATGAGTTTGATCAAAAGCTTTTCCCCACCCCTAGCTGCATAATCACTATTAAGATGAGCCAAATAAATACAAAGGCAATTCCAAGTAATATTGCTACAGCACAAAGTAATAATAAAGATTTCCCAACGTCATCTAACAGTCCGCTAATCGTACTTCCGGTAAAGGGTTCTATAACAGCAGCTAATAACTTAAAGGTCATAGCATGGATTAGTAGTTTACCAGCTGGATAAAAAGCAGCAATCCAAAAAGCCGTCATCGCTCCTAATCCTACCACTGTAGTAGCAGTTGATTGATATTTATGGAATATCGAAAACCCTTCTACAATGAGAGAGCCGACGATGGGTATCGTTTGTTCGATTACTTTTTTTACTGGACTTGCTATAGCTTGGTCAATTGTAAAGAAGGCTACACCAGTAAAGGAAAGTACCGTTACCATTCCTAAAAGCGATGCTGTAATGAGTGTCATGACGGTTCCACGAATTAAATCTGATGCCTTTGAAAATGAAATATCTTGAATAAATCTAGAACAAAAATCAAGAATTAGCGCTACCGTTATGGCAGGAATTAAAATTTTTTTACAAAGTAGCATAAGCATTTCAAAAATAAAGAGAACGACTGGGCTCCAGGCGATAAATGAAAATACCGCATTTAATACAACTAAAATGGAAGTTAATATCGGTGTAATGGCTAAAAAGAAATCCGAGGCTACGTTGACGATTTGCCCCATCGTAGAAAAAGCATCCATTACAGTTTGTCCAAGGGTTAATACGAGTACAATGATGAATAACGTATCGCCCCATTTTTTAAATTTCGGCACAAAGGCCTCTATCAAAAGAAATAACACGGTATAAATTAAAACTAAGATGATGGATTGTCCAGCGAGTTTCAATGGATCTGTAAAAACATTTAGTATTTCATTCATTATTAAAGCCCCTTACTGAAGCTTTTCTAAAATTGACGAGAAATCTGACAATACTTTTGCAAATTCGCTAGTCCAATAAAATAGTAATACGATGCGAATGGAAAACATGACAAGTTCTCCAAATGTTTCATATTCCTTTTCATCAAATAAAGATTGAAAGAACAAACCTATCTGGTAAAAAAGTGCAGAGTACACAAGCTGAGGTACATATGGCACTGATTGCACATAAGTAAGGAGCTGCTCTGTAAAAGGAATAGCGAGCATCGACAGTAAGAAATAAAGTAAGATGAAAAAGAAAACAATGACGGTTATCGCGTGTAGTTTTTCGAACGTTTCTTTAATTAGTATTAAAAGTAAAATTAAAATGACAGCATAAATTAAAAATTTCATATGTTACCCTAATTTAAATTTAGCCATTGGAAGAATGTAAGTATGTCGTCAAAGAAAAGCCGTAAAAATCGAATTAGTTCTGCCGTAATATACAAATATGCGATAAAAAATATAAAGAATGAAAATTCCTTTTTGCCGATTTGCTCAAAGAAAACATGAAGTAAAGCAATAATGAGCCCTACCCCAGCTACCCGCAAAACGTCCTGTAATTCCATCACGACGCCTCCTTGTGTAAGGCAATATATGAGCTTGTTCAAAAAAATAGACCTTTTTATCATGAAAAAAAGTCATCTCTTCGAAAGAGATGACTTAAAAAATGTTCAATAATGAAAGAAAAAGCCTTCCATAAAGGAATGGCTTTTAACTTTCATTTCTATTCTTTTCTACTATGCACGAGATACGTAAGATCCGTCAGTAGTATTAATCACTAATTTGTCCCCTTCATTTACGAAGAATGGAACTTGAACAACTAAACCAGTTTCAAGGGTAGCAGGTTTTGAACCACCAGAAGCAGTGTCTCCTTTAATACCTGGTTCAGTTTCTTTCACTTCTAATACAACTGTGTTTGGTAATTCAACACCTAGCATTTCACCTTGGTATGATTGGATGTAAACTTCCATATTTTCAAGAAGATATTTTAATTCTTCTTCGATTTGTACACTTGCTAATTCTGTTTGTTCATATGATTCCATATCCATGAATACGTGGGAATCACCTTGTGCATATAAATATTGCATTTTACGGTTATCGATTTGTGCCTTTTCAACTTTCTCACCTGCGCGGAAAGTTTTTTCTGTTACGTTACCGTTACGTAGGTTACGTAATTTCGAACGTACGAAAGCAGCACCTTTCCCTGGTTTAACGTGTTGGAAATCCATTACACGGTATAATTGGCCATCAATCATAATTGTAAGACCAGTACGGAAATCGTTAACTGAAATCATGAGTTGTATTCCTCCATTATAAAATAATTAAATCTTTGGTTGAATGGGTTAATTTTTCATTACCTGTTTCTGTGATTAAAATATCGTCTTCAATACGAACGCCGCCAATTCCCGGTAAATAAATACCTGGTTCAATTGTCACCACCATATTTGGCTCTAGAACGTTTTCGGAACGAGATGAAAGGCCTGGGCCTTCATGTACTTCAAGTCCGATTCCGTGGCCAGTAGAATGACCAAACGCCTCGCCATAACCTTTTGAAGTTAAATAGTCACGAGCAACTGCGTCAGCTTGAATACCAGTCATACCTGGTCCAACTTTTTCTAATGCTAGAAGCTGTGATTCTAAAACCGTTTGATACATTTCCTTTAGTTTATCTGACGGTTGACCAACTGAAATTGTCCGCGTGATATCTGAAACGTATCCATTGTAAATCGCACCGAAATCAAGTGTGACGAAATCACCCTTTTCAATGACCTTCTCTGTTGCTACACCATGGGGTAATGCGCTGCGCACACCACTAGCAACAATTGTGTCAAAAGATGATGCAGTTGCGCCTTGTTTTCGCATGAAAAATTCTAATTCATTCGATACTTCAAGCTCAGTTACACCTGGCTTAATGAATTCTAATATATGGGAAAAAGCATTGTCAGCAATTTCACATGCAACCTTAATAATATTAATCTCTTGTTCAGTCTTAATCAAGCGAATTTTTTCAATTAACCCAGAAAGCGGTATTAATTCAGCGTTTATTAGGGATTTATAAGTTTCAAACATCCCGTAAGTCATCGTATCTTTCTCAAAACCTAACGTTTTAATACCCATTTTTTCTACTTGTGTAGCTACTTCTTTATAAAGAACACTTTCATGTTGTACGATTCGGAAATGCTGGACTTGATTTTTTGCTTGTTCTGTATAACGGAAGTCTGTTATAAAAACTGCATCATCTTTTGTCACAATGGCTACTCCAGAAGTGCCGGTAAAACCTGTCATATAACGACGATTGTAGTCGTTTGTAATTAATAAACCATCCACATTATTTTCTACTAATGCTTTACGTAATTTCTCTAATTTTATCATCCCATTTTCCTCCCTTTATTGTTCTAGAAACTTTCTAAGTGCTAATTGATAACCAAAAGTTCCTAGACCACAAATTTGACCAACACATTCTGCAGCAAGTTTTGACTCATGACGAAACGATTCCCGTTTATGTATATTCGAAATGTGCACTTCAATGACAGGCACATTTACGGCTGCAATTGCATCTCGAAGAGCGATACTTGTATGGGTATAAGCTCCCGGATTAAACACAATGCCATCCACATTTCCGTCCTCCGCTTCATGAATCCAATCAATTAATTCCCCTTCATGGTTCGATTGCCGAAAATCAATTGTAGCATTGAATTGCGTCGCAAGATTTTGACATTTCAGCTTAACATCATCCAATGTTTCACTGCCATAAATCTCCGGTTCACGCTTCCCTAATCGATTTAAATTCGGTCCATTTAAGATTAATACCTTCATCGACATTCTCCTCTTTTAACGGAAATTACCACTTTTATTTTATCATAGTGTCTTTATACGGCAACTTATTTCGTTCATTTTCAGCTTTATAATGAAACATAGCCGTTTCAAAAACAAATCGGGCCGTAATGATAAGTGTCACCATAAATGGAATTGATAATTTTTTAAAGGATGAAAGTTCTGCAGGTAAATCAAAAATAATCCACTCACAAATAAGGGCAAAAATTGCACCAATGATCAAAGAAGAGAAAAAAGGTGGAACCATTTGAACGAATTGCATGATGAAATAAAAAATTAAAATAATACAAAAGATGACAATGATTAAAATAAGCCATTGAACGGTCCAATGACTTTCCGTTAATATATCTAACCTTGTTGTATAGCCAACTGGACTCCATTTGATGAAATGAAAAAGGGATAATAATTTCAATGTTAGAGCAAGTAATAATGAAGCAAATAGACTTGTGAAAATTGCCAAATAAACCATATGAACACCTCTTTTTTTCTCCTTAGTTTCCCCCATTCACAAAATTCGTATGCGTAAAACATAGTGCTTTTGGGAAAAATTTAGTACAATAAATGATACTAGTTTTAAAAATTGAGAGAGTGGTGTAGAAGTTTGAGTAATGAAGCACCGGTTTATGGTGGGCAAGCCCTTTTAGAAGGCGTCATGTTTGGCGGGAAAGAACATACTGTAACAGCAATCCGTCGTAATGACGATAGTATTGAATATTATTATGCTAAAAAACCAAAGAAACCTTTGTTCCAAAAGTTAAAAAAAATCCCCTTTGTTCGAGGTGTAATTGCTCTTATTGAATCATCCGGTTTAGGTGCAAAGCATCTACAATTTTCAAGTGATCGATATGACATTAATCCGGGAGAAGAAGAAGAAAACGAACCAGAAACATCGAAATTGCAAATGATATTAGGTGTTGCTGTTGTTGGTGTCATTTCCTTTTTATTTGGTAAATTTGTTTTTACATTAGTTCCAGTCTTTATTGCAGAATTATTTTCACCTTGGATATCGGGTAAGTTTCCTCAAATTTTTTTGGAAACCCTTTTTAAACTAATTTTACTTTTAGGCTATTTATACATAGTATCGATGACTCCGATCATTAAGCGGGTTTTTCAATATCACGGTGCGGAACATAAAGTGATCAACTGTTATGAATCAGGTTTAGAGTTGACAGTAGAAAATGTTCAAAAGCAATCACGACTCCATTACCGGTGCGGATCAAGTTTTATTTTATTTACCGTCATTATCGGAATGTTCGTGTACTTTTTCTTCCCTACCGATCCATTATGGTTACGGGTCGTAGTTCGTATTTTATTAATTCCAGTTGTACTCGGGATATCCTTTGAAGTGCTTCAAGCAACGAATGCAGTAAGAGGTATTCCAGTATTAAAATACCTCGGTTACCCTGGATTATGGCTTCAATTATTAACGACGAAGGAGCCAAAGGATGAAATGGTCGAGGTTGCTATTGCTTCATTTAAAAAATTACATGAAGTCGAGAAAAACCCGGAATTGGCTATGGAATTGCATCACGATTAATCGAATATAGACTTCTGTTAATTAACCTTGCAAAAGTTATCTTTTGCAAGGTTTTTATGATGAAAGAAGTTAACGTGAAACAATCGAGGACCTATTTACATTTTTCGACAAATCCGATACCATTTTCATAATACATAATGAGGAGTTTTGTAAAATGGAATTAGATATCGTGAAAGTATTCGTTCTCTCCTTCTTTGGTTTTGTCGGCGCATTTATTAATGCCACTGTAAGCGGTGGTGGTTTAATTACTTTACCTGCCCTTCTATCTGTTGGTCTTCCCCCATCCGCTGCGATTGCAACGAACAAATTAGCTGCCTCGATGGGCAATTTAACTAGCTCTTTAACATTTTTTAAAGCTGGTAAAATTGATATGAAGCTAATCGGCCCCATTTTACCCCTCATCTTCATTTTTTCTATGATTGGAGCTTGGACTGTCCATTTAATGGATTCCGAACTATTAAGACCTTTAATTATCGTTATGCTCATTGTCGTATTAATTTACACGTTAGCAAAGAAAAATTGGGGACAATTAGCAGAAAGAAAACCGTTAAAGTGGAAACGGGGTATTCTCTTTTTTTCTAGCCTTGTACTATTAGCATTTTATGATGGATTTTTTGGCCCTGGGACAGGTTCTTTCATTATTTTTGTCTTTTTGATTATGGGGTTTGATTTTTTAGAAGCGGCTGGAAATGCAAAAGTATTAAATTTTATGAGTAATATAGCCGCACTCATTATGTTTTTAATTTTAGGAGAGGTTGTTTTTACGTATGGAATCATCATGGGGTTATCGATGATCGTCGGCGCCTTCTTCGGAACGAAATTCGCTTTAAAGAAAGGGACAAGTTTTGTTCGAATGTTATTCATTGTCATGACGATTGTTTTAATAATGAAAAATATTTATGATTATTTTCAAGCATAATTGTTGATATAAAAAACCGGAAACAAAACTCTTGACGTTTTGCTTCCGGTTATTTTATTTTACGCTATTTTTTATAGTCCACATTTCAACTGGGCACCACAGCTTGTACATGTGTTACAACCACCTAATTCTTCTACTGTTCCTTGACGACAAACAGGACAAGTATTCCCTACTTCGGAACCGATTGTAACGTTTGTAGTAGTAAGAGGGGCAATTGTATCCACTAATACAACGGGTTGTTTTTCAACGACTTTCTCTTCCAATACTTCATCAAAGGCTAATTGCTCATCATGGGATGATTCTGCTTTTAATGTAAGTACTTGTGAATCACGGCTACCATCTACGTAAACCGTTCCACCTTTTGCTCCACCTTTGTATAGACGTTCGTACACTTTTTGTACTTGCTCTACTGTGTAGCCTTTTGGTGCGTTTACTGTTTTAGAAATCGATGAATCTACCCAACGTTGGATAACACATTGTACATCCGCATGGGCTTCAGGCGTTAACTCCATCGATGAAATAAACCAATGTGGTAAATTGTTTTCATCTGCTTCTGGATGATTATTTAAATAATCTTGCACAATTTCAGCTTTTACTTCAATGAACTTACCAAGACGACCAGAACGGTAGTAAGTGAAGGAGAAGTATGGTTCTAATCCCGTTGCAACCCCAACCATCGTACCAGTAGATCCTGTTGGAGCAACCGTTAATAAGTGGGAATTACGAATACCATTTTCAAGCACTCCTTGTCGAACATGTTCAGGCATTTTCTTCATATAACCAGTGTTAATGAAGGCTTCTCTTAAACGTTTCGTTTCTTCTTCTGTTTCACCTTGTAAGAATGGGAAGCTACCACGTTCTTTACCAAGTTCGATAGATGTTTCATAAGCTGTTACAGCAATCGTTTCAAAGATTTTATCTACTAATTCATTGCCTTCAGGAGAGCCATACTCTTTTTCACAATAAATTAATAAATCGGCAAGACCCATTACTCCAAGACCTACTCGACGTTCACCTAACGCTTGTTTACGGTTTGGTTCTAAGAAGTAAGGTGTCGCATTAATGACGTTATCTTGCATACGTACTCCGATACGAACGGTTTCCCGTAGTGCATCGTAATTAACTGTTTTTGTTTCTATATTGGCAAATTGAGCTAAATTGACAGCAGCTAAATTACATACTGAGTATGGTGCAAGGGGTTGTTCTCCACATGGGTTTGTTGCAACCACTTTTTGACCATAGGCACGAGCGTTCGTCATGTCGTTCGCATTATCGATAAAGAAAATACCCGGTTCCGCAGCATATGTAGCACAAATATTAATTAAGTTCCACAGTTCTCGAGCTTTAATTGTTCGATAAGTACGAACTCCGTAACCCATTGCTTCCCATTCACGTACGTCCCCTACTTCATGCCATTTTTCGTTGTAAATAGCCATTTCTTCTGGAGTGTAGTTCGCAACATCTGGGAATCGTAATTCATAATCAGCGTCATGTTCAACTGCTTCCATGAATTCTTTTGTTAAAGTAACCGAAATATTAGCACCTGTTAAAAATTCCGGATTATGAACGCTATAAGTTCCACCATCACGTAATTTACTTTCTGCTTCTTTTATAATCGCTTCGTTGAAACCGCCAAGACCAGGAATTGCTTTATAGTTTACAATACCTTGGTACATCGCTTCCTCTTGTTGTGTTAAAGGTTTGAATTTTAACTTTTCCTTTGCTAATGAAGCAATTAACTCATCTTCTGTATTTTCAATTAAGTAACGAAGAATACGTGGGTTTTGCATTTTTGAAATAATGAATTCCACAATATCTGGATGCCAATCGGCTAACATAATCATTTGCGCCCCACGACGGCTACCACCTTGCTCTACAAGATGCGTAAGCTTAGCAATATCATCAAGCCACGATACGGATCCGCTTGATTTACCGTTTACACCTCGGGCTAATGTGTTACGTGGACGTAATGTTGAACCATTTGTACCAACGCCACCACCACGGCTCATAATTTCCATTACTTGTTTTCGATGATCACTAATACCTTCACGACTATCTGGTACGAAAGGCATTACGTAACAGTTAAAGAATGTAACATCTGTTTGAGAACCTGCTCCATACAATACACGACCAGCAGGAATAAATTTTAATGAAGCAAGCTGTTCATAAAACTTTTCAAACCATTTTTGTTTATTTTCTTCTGTTTCTTCAACAGCAGCTAATCCAGTCGCATTGCGTTTTGCAATTTGTTCGTAATAAATTTCAAGAGGCTTTTCAATTACGTCTAAGGAACGCACAATGATGCCTGTTTCTTGTTCAATTGGATTGTCTAATACATGGCGGTATTCTTCTTCAATTAATATTTCAGCTTTTTTTGCTTCCACATCGATTGAACGAATGAACCCTAATCCGCGCGCAGGAAACTTTGGATCTTCTTTAATAGTTAATACAACAAAATCTCCAGGCTTTAACGTTTTCTTTTCCGTATCCTTAAAGGAATAACGGTCAATCATAACCAATCTTGATACTCCCTTATGCGTAATATGCATGTCCGGTGTGATTGGATGTACTTGTGGGAAATTCTTGATGTCTTCATTTAGTTGTTCTACGAGGATGGTTGCATGCGTTTCACTTAACATTACCATCTGCCAGCCTCCCTTAATAAAATCTAGTGTTGTTTACATTGATAGAGACATACAACATATTGTATGCGAATAATATAAACAACACTAGATGTAGTTAATATTTATTTACTAGAAAAGATTACCTCATAACAAATATTGTTGCAAGGGGTTGATTTTTTTAAAAGTTGCCTGAACCCTTTAAATTCAATAGTTTAAACTCTATAAAAAAATTTTTCCGAAAAGAGAAACATACGTTCCTCTTTTATTTTTTGAAGTTCCACTCATCATTTAAATATTTTTTTTGTTCAAGTTCTTTCACATATTGCTTTTGTTTGTCCGATAATTCGTAAGGTACTAATTCAATGTCTAGTGCTTGCTCAAAACCTTTTTTAAACGCTTCTACACATTGTGGAATCGTAATTTGTTTATCTGTTAATTGATTAATGGCTACGGCCTTTTGAGGGAGTTTTTCACGCATTTTTTCTTTCATTTCTGGTGAAGAAAATTTAAAGAGGGATAACAATTTTTCTTCATCAAGATCTAATAATATAGCCCCGTGTTGTAAAATGACACCTTTTTGACGTGTTTGGGCACTACCTGCTACCTTTTTCCCTTCTACGACAAGTTCATACCAGCTTGGTGCATCAAAGCATACAGCACTTTTTGGTTTTTTTAAATCAGCCAGTTTTTCTTCTGTATCAGGAACACTAAAGTAAGCATCTAACCCTAAGTTTTGGAAGCCTAGTAATAAGCCTTCACTAAGTACCCGGTAAGCTTCTGTTACCCCTGCAGGCATTTCGGGGTATTGTTCAGTAACGATAATACTATAAGTCAGTTCACTTTCATGTAAAACGGCTCGTCCACCAGTAGGACGTCGAACAAAGCCAAGATTTTGCGCCTTTACAGCATCAAAATCAACATCCTTCTTCGCACTTTGGAAATAACCGATTGATAGAGTTGCTGGATTCCACTCATAAAATCTAATGACAGGAGGAATTTCTCCTTCACTATGGAAATCTAGTAAAGCTTCATCCAATGCCATATTATAAGAAGGACTGCATGGACCTGAATTAATAAAATACCATTTTGATTTCAAACCTATCATCTCCTCACACATAACTATCATTTTAACAAACTCATTGGACTATCGCTACTTTCTCTTTTATAATGGAATATGTAGAAAGAAAGGAGAAAGAAAGCAGTGACTGTACTTTATACAATTGCTATCATACTAGGCCTTATCATCGTATATGTTCTAGTCAATACACTGCGTTTAAAGAAAGCAGTGTCAAACTTAAATCAAGATCAATTTATCCAAGGCTATCGAAAAGCTCAACTAATCGATGTACGGGAAGCAAAAGAATTTGAAGCAGGTCATATTTTAGGTGCTCGTAATATTCCATCAACACAATTACGTCAACGTTATAAAGAAATCCGACCTGATTTACCAGTATATTTATACTGCCAAAACTCCGGACGTAGCGCCCGTGCTGCTTTATTTTTAAAGAAAAAAGGATATAACCAACTTTATCAGCTTCAAGGCGGTTTCAAAACTTGGACTGGTAAAATTAAAACAAAAGCTTAACCAATAATGAAAGGGGACATGCTCAAGCCATTGAGCTGTCCCCTTTCAAACGTTATAGAATGTCACTTGCACACCACGACAAAAAGTGTAGAGAGCCATTAAAATGACTCGATCTACACTAATTAGATTTTAAGCTTCTACTTTTGTATAACGAAGAATTGGAGTACGTGCCGCACGCGTTTCATCTAAACGGCTAATTACCGTTGTATGAGGTGCTTCTTGTACTAAGGAAGGATTTTCTTCCGTTTCCTTCGCAATTTGAATCATCGCATCGCAAAATGCATCTAACGTTTCCTTCGATTCTGTTTCCGTCGGTTCAATCATCATTCCCTCTTCCACATTTAATGGGAAGTAGATTGTTGGTGGATGGTATCCAAAGTCAAGGAGACGTTTCGCTATATCTAATGTGCGAACACCTAGTTTCTTTTGGCGACGTCCAGATAAGACGAATTCATGTTTACAATGACGGTTGTAAGGTAGATCGAAATATGGTTCTAAACGACGCATCATATAATTCGCATTTAATACGGCATATTCAGTCACAGCCTTTAAGCCGTCTGGACCCATTGTACGAATATACGTATAAGCACGAACATTTATACCAAAGTTACCGTAATACGGTTTCACACGACCAATAGATTGTGGTCGATTATAATCGAAATGGAATGTTCCATCTTCTTTTTTCACTAGCACAGGTTTTGGTAAGAACGGAATTAAGTCCGCTTTTACGCCGACAGGACCAGATCCTGGTCCACCGCCGCCATGGGGACCTGTAAATGTTTTATGAAGGTTTAAATGGACACAGTCAAAGCCCATATCCCCTGGGCGAGCTTTACTCATAACAGCGTTTAAGTTAGCACCATCATAGTACACTTTCCCACCAACACCATGGATAATTTCCGCCATTTCAATAATGTTTTCTTCAAACAACCCTAATGTATTTGGGTTTGTTAACATTAAAGCTGCTGTATCTTCCCCAACGACACGACGTAAATCCTCTAAATCTACTAAACCATCTTCATTGGACTTAACCGTAATCGTTTCGAATCCAGCTACTGTTGCAGATGCAGGGTTCGTACCGTGGGCAGAGTCAGGAACAATGACTTTATTACGATGCCCTTCTCCGTTTGCTTCATGGAAAGCACGAATCATCATAAGCGCCGTCCATTCACCATGGGCACCGGCAGCAGGTTGTAACGTAACTTCGTCCATACCTGTAATTTCTACTAATGAAGTTTGAAGATCATAAAGTAATTCCATTGCCCCTTGAACTGTTGATTCGTCTTGTAGTGGGTGAATGTTCGCAAAACCTGAAAGTCTCGCAACATTTTCGTTTATTTTCGGATTATATTTCATCGTACAAGAACCTAATGGATAAAATCCGGAATCAACCCCGTGGTTACGGCGAGATAATGCTGTATAGTGACGCATTATATCAAGCTCTGAAACTTCTGGTAATTCAGGAGCTTCATCACGAACATAGCCTTCTGGTAATAATTCTTCTAAATCCACTTCAGGAACATCTAACTCTGGTAAACTATAGCCAACTCGGCCTTCCTTCGATAATTCAAAAATGAGTGATTGATTTTCGTTATGCATTGTAAGCCCCCATTTCTGCAACTAATGCGTCAATTTCTTCTTTTGTACGTAATTCTGTGACAGCAAGTAAAACATGGTTTTCCAACTCTGGATAAACACGACCTAAATCAAAACCACCAATAATCCCTTTTTCTAAAAGGTATTGATTGATTTCCGAAACCGGTTTCTTTGTTTTCACTACGATTTCGTTAAAATGAGCACCTTGGAATGGAATCGTAAATCCAGCTGCTTCAAAGGCATTTTTCGCATAGCGAGTTTTGACAATATTTTGTTTTGCCATTTCTTTCACACCCTTTTTACCAAGGGCAGTCATCGCTACAGAAGCTGCAAGGGCAAGTAACGCTTGGTTAGAACAAATATTAGACGTTGCTTTTTCGCGACGAATATGTTGTTCACGGGCTTGTAATGTTAATACATAACCACGGCGTCCGTCCTGATCCACCGTTTCTCCTACTAGACGACCTGGAACTTTACGCATCAGCTTCGTTGTCGTTGCAAAGTAACCACAATACGGACCGCCAAAACTTTCAGGAATACCGAATACTTGTGCATCTCCTACAGTAATATCTGCACCAAGTTTACCTGGAGGAGTTAAAACGCCTAAAGCAAGCGGGTTACTGGAAACAATAAATAATCCTTTTGCTTCATGGGCTAGTTCACCGATTGTTTTTAAGTCTTCAATTTGACCAAAGAAATTTGGATATTGAACCATCACAGCAGCAGTATTTTCGTCAATTAATGTTTTTAAAGCATCCATATCCATCACACCGTCTTTTGTAGGAACTGTCACAATTTCAATCGATTGACCGTAGGCATAAGTTGCTACAACATCTCGGTATTCAGGATGAATCGCATCGGAAACAAGTAATTTTTTTCGTCGAGTATGACCAGCTGCCAGCATTCCTGCTTCCGCTAAAGACGTTCCCCCGTCATACATCGATGAATTGGCTAAATCCATTCCCGTTAACTCCGCAATCATCGTTTGAAATTCAAAGATTGCTTGAAGCTCCCCTTGGGAAATTTCTGGTTGATAAGGTGTATAAGCTGTATAAAACTCTGAACGAGAAATAACATGGTCAACAATCACCGGTTTGTAGTGATTGTAAATCCCTGCCCCTAAAAAGGAGACATTAGACTCTGTATCTTCATTTTTCGCAGCAAGTTGTTTTAATTCTTTTAATAAGGAAGATTCTGATTTCGCTTCTTTAATATTGTAGTACCCTTTAAAACGAACGCTTTCAGGGATATCTGAAAATAATTCATCAACACTCTCGACACCAATCGTCTCCAGCATTTCTTTTTTGTCTTGTTCCGTCATAGGAAGATAACGATGTTTCATTAGTAACCCTCTTTTCGATTTATTTTGAACGTTTATAAAAAGGTGTTGCTACCGTTTTTGCTTGTAATCGTTTATTACGAATTTCAATTTCCAATTCCGTATCTAATTGAGCAAATTTTGAGTCAATTAATACTAAACCGATATTTCGTTTCGTTAAAGGAGACTGGGTTCCTGTTGTGACTTCGCCAATTTCTTCACCATCTTTAAACACTTTATAACCGTGGCGAGGAATTCCTTTGTCAATCATTTCAATGCCAATGATTTTTCGTGATAAGCCGTTTTCTTTTTGAGCAACTAACGCTTCTTTGCCGATAAAGTCCGATTCCTTTTGAAGTTTCACTGCAAATCCAATTCCCGCTTCTAAAGGAGAAATGTCTTTCGAAAGTTCTTGACCATATAAAGGTAGGCACGCCTCAAAACGTAACGTATCTCGGGCACCTAAACCAGCGGGAACAACACCCTTTTCTTTTCCAGCTTCTAAAATTGCATTCCAAAGGTTAATAACCGCCGTTGGTTCACCGTAAATCTCAAAGCCGTCCTCTCCTGTGTAACCAGTACGAGAAACTAATACTAAATTTCCAGAAATATTGACATCTTGTTGGAATTTGAAATATTTAATCTCTTTTAAGTCTACTTCTGTTAATGTTTGAAGAACTTCTTCGGCAAGTGGACCTTGTAATGCAATTTGAGCGTAGTCATCAGATTGATTGATGACCGTTACATCCCCATGGACATGTTGTTGCATCCATTCAAAATCTTTTTCAATATTGGCTGCATTGACACATAATAAATAACGGTTTTCTTCCAATCGATAAACAAGCAGATCGTCAACGACTCCACCAGTTTCATAACACATCGCATTGTACTGGGCGCCACCAATGGCAATTTTTGAAATATCATTTGTTAATAGATTTTGTAAAAACTTGAGCGCATCTTTTCCTTCTACTAAAATCTCACCCATATGGGATACATCGAAAAGGCCCGCGCGATTTCTGACTGCATCATGCTCTTCCTTTATAGAATTAAATTGTACAGGTAATTCCCAACCGCCAAAATCAATTGTTTTCCCACCGTATTTGGCATATTCATGGAATAACGGTGTTCGTTTTAATTCATTCCCCATTGCATATCCTCCTTAGAGTTTCAACGTTTTTGAACATAAAAAGGACAGACGAATCCCTCATCAATTTGAGGAATCCCCTGTCCTTGCACCTGAAAGTTACACCAAATTCAGTAATAGACAAGTCTACTCTCCTTTGGCTTTCCCCTTTGGTGGCTGTAACAAAAATGAACATATACAGCGCTCTCCAGAGATGCGTCCTGTACGAGTCTTTTTGCCTGAGAGATTCATAGTCCGTGACTACTTGCTCCTTCGGCGACGCTATTCACGTTCTCTCCCCGTACAATCATCCGCCCATATTTCATTATTCAATGTACAAATATGACAACTCTTGGCTATATCCTAACATTGAACGCTATAGAATGGCAATCTTTTTTTAAATTTAATGTAAAAACGAACATTCAACAAACATTCTAATTTATTGTTCACCTTTTAATCGATTCACTTGAAAAGCAATATACTCTACAATTTGACGTAGGGTACGACCTTCCGTCAAGACTCGAATATGACCTGCCGCCCGATAAAACTTTCTTCTCGTCTGATACAACTGTTCCAGCTCTTGTTTTGTGGAACGTTGTACAATTGGACGATTTTTATCATTTTTAATTCGAATATAAATATCTTCAAACGTGGCATCTAAAAAAAAGACGAGCCCTGTATGGCGCATGATTTTCCGATTTTCCTCGTTTATGGCAACTCCTCCACCTGTCGATATAATACATGCTTCATCTCGAAAATTACGAAGGAACTCGGTTTCCAACGCTCGAAAATGCACCTCACCATATTTTTCAAATATTTCTGGAATCGACATCCCCTGTTGTCGAACTATTTCATGATCCATGTCATAATACGGCATTCTTAAAAAATAGCTTAATCTTCGACCGATAGCGCTTTTCCCACATCCCATGAAGCCTACTAAGTATATTTTTCGCATGCTATCACCTTCTTTACAACCAAAAATCTGTCTACTACTTACTACCAATTTTCTCTAGTAAGTTTATCGTAGCATGAACATTGGCTAATTCCAACGAATTATATGTTTTTATTTGTGATTCATATGAAATACAATAATAAGTTATAAAGGAAGTAGTGACAAAAAGTAACATGATAGCTAACGCGAAAGTACCACCTCTGTCATTGGTAATTTTTTTGAACAAAGAAGGTTCTCTCCTTTACTACACTATCCTGAAATTCAACATATATTGTCAAAAAATCTCCTTGAAGTCTAAACTGAACCTTTTGAATACCGATTAATAACGGTACATAACCTTTATCATTTGTTTTTAGTCTTATTACATCACCGTATCGGTCGATTTGCTTTCGATCTACTGAATCTACATAAGCAATTTCAATTTGCTCTGATTTCTCTTTAACGGTTATCTCATCTACATTTGAAAATAACTGTTGAACATCTTGGACAAATAATTCCCACGTTACATCATCATCGGTTAATAACGATTGATTCATTTGATTTAACCATGAAACAACCATCATAAGGATAGCTGCTAATAAAATGAACACGACAAATTGAAATAATGCTTCTAGTAAAGTAAACCCTTTATTATTTAATAAATTTCTTCTTTTCGCCCGATACATTTTATCTTTTCATCATCCCCATTACGATATGTTACACAAATTTTTTGACCGTCGTATGTCCAATGGTAATCGATTTGTTCAATTGTTTTCTTGCCACTTTTTAATGATTCCGTTTGAAGTCTTTTCGCCACTTCCAATGCCGTTTCAGAAGCGTGTAATTCTAATTTTTGGTTATATAAAGTTTCTTTTAAATGGTAAGTAAAAGGAATAAGAGTACCGGCAAGGATGAATAGAATGACGGCAGTTAGTAAAGTTTCAGCGAAGGATATTCCTTTATTATTTAGCATCAACTATCCTCATCCGTCCTTTTTGTATATTTACTATTAATTGTCTTTCTCCAAAGGGGGTATAAAAAATAATTTTGCCAAAATTCACTACTTCACCATTAGGATAAATCACTATATTTTTAAGATTACTATATATGTTTAATTGAACAATTGATGGAAAGGACCTCTCAAAAATTTTTTTACCATCAAGGCTGTAGTAGGCTTTATACGTATTATTATCACTAAACAATACATTGATTGTTTTCTTTTCCTCTATCGCAAGGGCTTGCATCCGTTGAATATCCAACTGAACTTGGTTAAAAAATTGCTCAACAGCCTGTTTTTCTGAGATGGTATACGTTACTTTATAAACAATAGAACTTACAACAATTACAATGAATAGGACCAATAACATTTCAATTAAACTAAATCCTTGATCGTTTTTCATATGTTTCATCAAGAGCATTTATTCAATTCGCTATTCTCCTTTCACTACAACTTTCCCATCGCTTTGTATTTGGATTTCTGCTCCATTCGGACAGGAAGTTTCACCTTCATTTATATAATCCTTCTCGACTAATTCACTTAAAGTAGGAATGTCATGGTAATCAATTTTGTATGCTTCAACTTGTCCTTGAACCATTTTGACAAAGGCATCGCACCCCTTTTGATCTATTGAAGAAAAATGTTTTGTTACATTTGGAATTGTAATCAATATTAAAATGGAAATAATTAACAAAACTATAAGCATCTCTATAAGAGTAAACCCGTCTTGTCTTTTTAAAATCAAAACCATCACTCCTTTTAAATCAATTCAATTAATTCATACATTGGTAATAAAATACTTAAATAGGCAGCGATAATACATACTGCAATAAGGATGAAAAAACATGGTTGTACAATAGCAATAATGAATTGAATGTTCGTTTGCAGTTTTTCTTCCAATAAATCACAGTAAATGAGCAATTCTCGACCTAAATAACCGCTTTTTTCTCCGTGTTTTATAAATTCTTCAAACTTCGGTGAGAACCAAGCTAATATAGAGACTGCATTTGATAGTAATTCACCATAGATGACTTGTCTTTCTAGCTCCCTCGCTACATAAGCAATCGTTTGATTTAATTGTTGATTTTGTAAAATGTCTAATGCTTGTTGTAGTGAAATACCACTAACAAGTAGTTCTCCTAGGGTTTTCGATATTCGTATCGTTAATTGCAACTTGAAAAAGTAATTTACAACTGGAAGTTTTAATAAAATATTGATTCGTTCGGATATTGCTTTCCTTTTTAAATGAACGAAGAATATTAGAAAAAGGATGAAACAACTGGAGGAAATAATAAAGAGTATATCTGGGAGATGGAGAAAAAGATTTGAAATACTAACCATTCCGCTTACTTCCTTTGATCGAGAACGAATGATTTCCGTAATACTTGGTAAAAAATACGTACGGAAAGCGATAAAGATCATCATGAGAACAACGGATAAAAATATTGGATAGCTTAACAGTTTCACTACTTTTTTCCTCATTTGATATGTAAATTCTAACTGCTTCGAAACTGTTTTTAATACTTCAGCAATGTTTCCACTTTCTTCAGCAATTTGAAGGGTAATCAAGTAATGATTCGGTATGGGAAAACTTTTTAATATGTCGATAACTTTCCCACCATTTTTTAGTTTTTCATAGATTATTGCCCTCCAATAAACTAAATTTTCTACATGGTAAGGAAGTAACATATCAATGGAGTCGGCAAATGTGTAACCTTCATTCAGCAACGTACTTAACCGATTTAAAAATGCAGGTAGTTGTTTGACTTTCTTCTTTTTTGAGGGAAGATAAGGATACTCCTTTAATTTAAGTAGTAACGGTTGCATGCCTATCCTTCACCTCATAGGAAGCTAATTGGTGGGATAACTTCTCATGTTTAGGTAATTGATACTTGTCACCCCGCATAACCGCTGCTATCGCCTCAACTAAATGACAATCACTTAAAATTTCATATAACGCTTTCCTTTCCTCTGTTCCTATTTCCACCAAACATTGAGCAACAATTCCAATAAGAGCTTGTCTAATTTCTTCAATCGATATATTTAAATCTAACAATCGATATATGCAATTAACTGTATCCTTCGCATGAATGGTACTTAATACTAAATGGCCCGTTAACGAAGCTTCAATTGCAATCTTTGCGGTTTCCTGATCACGAATTTCTCCAATCATGATGACGTCCGGTGAGTGACGTAATATTGCTTTTAAACCGGCTGCATAGGTTACCCCTGCCCTTTCATTTACTTGAATTTGCAATAAATTCGATTGACTATTCTCAACTGGATCTTCTAAAGAAATGACGTGACGGGCAAGAGTTTCGCTCGTGTAATTCACTAATGAATATAAAGTAGTCGTTTTTCCTGAACCAGTTGGCCCACAAAATAACAAAAGACCTTGTTGGTTGGATATGAGTTGAACTAGTTTTTCTGCCGATTTTGGATTGAGGGAAAGTGAAGTAAGGGGGAGACTGGAATTTTGAAGCATTAATCGGATAACGACACTTTCTCTTTTAAAAACAGAAGGTAGAGTAGATACCCGAAAGGCATATAACTGATTTGAGAATTCCTTTTGAAAAGAACCGCTTTGAGGTTTGCGTTTTTCGCTTATATCAAGGGATGATAAAAATTTGAAATAAGAGATGATCCGGTCTCCTAATTCAAAAGGTATATTGGTCGTTGGAAATAGTTTTCCATATTTACGAAAATGTATGGAATATTGATGATTTTGAGGAACAATATGAATATCCGATGCTCCGAAATGGAGTGCCTTCAATAATAACTGCATACTTTTATTTTCTACTACAGATTCAATGTCCATAGGCAACACCTCATCATTATAGTATTTTAATTGACCGCAACTGAATTAAAAACAGTATATAATGGTAATGGAAATTGGAAAACCCCTTTTTCTAACTTTAATATTTCAACTTAATTTTCTAAAGAAATGATAAATTTGATCAAGATATTATTGTTTATCCAAAAAAACCTTTTAGTATTGTTTAACGTTTTCTTTAATAATGAAGGTTAAAATATAAAATAGAAGGAAAATATTATTTTCATTACGTATGACCGTTTAAAAAATCGTAATTAACAAATAATGAAATTAAACTGCTTTTTCTATTCCATTGAAAACCTTACCAAAAGTTAACGTTTATTTCCATTTTAAATAGGAGAAAAAAAGATAAAACGTTCTCTAAATTTTAATTTGTTTGTCACAAACAAAATGGAAGTAGCAGTTTACATTATCCTTACCAATCATTTATAATAAAAGTTGAGATTATTGAGTCACATGGCAAAAGGAGGGATTCTTCATGAGCAACATGTATAAAGTTATGGCATTCTGGACTGGTATTTTTGCCGTTATGTTCTACCTTGGTGATATGTACGAGGTTTCGCTATTATTCGTTGGTAATACAATTTTATTTATATTATTAGGCTTCTTAAACCTAACAGAACGCATGTACATGTACATTTTCGGAGCTTATTTAACTATATTCTTCGCTGGATTTACGTATTATACTACATTTATCCATGTACCTGGTGCTGGCCATTAAAAAAAGACATCGACTGTTTGTTCAGTCGATGTTTTTTCTTTTTACCCTTCGTAACCATTTAAAAATGGATTCATATCCATTTCAGCTTGTGGCGTTGTATAGGAGCCATGTCCAGGGTAAATAATTGTATCCTCTGGTAATACTAATAATTTTTCATGGATAGATTGAAGAAGTACTTTTAAAGACCCTTCAAGTAAATCTGTTCTACCAATACTTCTTTCAAAAAGTGTATCCCCTACGATGGCAAAGCCATCCTCTTCAAAAATATACGAAATACTTCCAGGAGAATGACCAGGAGTGAATACAGCTTTGAATGTAAAACCATCGATGTTAAACGTTTGCTCTTTGCGAATTATATGAGCTTCTTCTGGTTTATTTACAATATAATTTGGAAGTTCTGCATATTTACCAGAGCCGTTTTTCATTGGATCTCCAAGCCAGCTCACTTCCCGTTCATGTACATATAATGGTAAATCAAACAGTTCCCTTAATTCATCCACTGCTCCAATATGGTCAAAATGGGTATGGGTCAAAAAGATTGCCTTTGGTTTTAATTGATTGGAACGTATCACATTAATTATTTTTGAAGCTTCTTCACCTGGGTCGAATAGAATGCAGTCCTTTTGCTTATTACTAACAATATAACAGTTTGTTTGAACAGGACCTAAACTAAAAACTTTTACATTTAACATCAATCATCACCTCTTGATTATTATACATGGATAAGAAAAAAATTACATTGAACGTTCAAATAAACTGTGTTTTTTGTTCTCGACAAAAAGATGTAAGTGCTTTACAATAAAGAAGGAATATTGTCTACGACATTCAACTTCTAATGTCTAAAGGAGTGTCATCTTAATGAACTTATTAATGGTTATTTTCGCTTTAGTAGCAATCTTTGCTGTAGTAAATTTATTCCAAGCAATTAAAGAAAAAAATATTCTTGCTTTAGTTTTCAGTATTGCTACAGCTGCAATTTTCGGTTGGTTTGTAGTCATGACAGTTTTAAACCAAGGTTACCCACCAAAATTGCACTAATTCATTGTAAAAGACGAGGTATCAAAAGATACTTCGTCTTTTTCGTTTCTTTAACAGTATTGTTAAAGAACATTTAGGTTATCCAGCGTCATTGAATAAGTTAAAAACAAAAGGGCCATTTCATTTGTGAAATGACCCTTTTCGTTATTCTTTCTCTTCTTTTATTACATTTTGTTTTAAATTCCCTGTATCTTCATCATAAAAACGTAATAAATCGCCATTAATAATTTGATCAGAATATTCAAGTTCGATTAAAGCACGGTCAATGTATGGTTGACACGCGTCAATTTCTATTTCTTCGCCTGTTCCCCGATCGTAACATACTTCACCCGCGTAAACTAATTGATCTGTCACAAAACGACCATCCCGGAATATAACGAAATCTTCATGTTCTTCTGAGAACATATCGTCACCTAGTTGCATGTCATTTGAAGTATCAATTCCTAAAAGGTGTAAAATCGTCGGACGAATATCAATTTGACCTGAAGTTTTATCAATTACTTGACCATCGTTCGATCCTGGAATATGGATAAATAACGGTACCGATTGCAATAATGCACTATCATAGGCAGTAATCTCTTCCTTACCTAAATATTGCGCCATTGCTTTATTATGGTTTTCCGAAATACCATAATGGTCACCGTACATGACAATAATGGAGTTATCGTAAAGACCTGCTTCTTTTAACTCTTCAAAGAATATTTTAATGGATTCATCTAAATAACGAACCGTTTGGAAATAACGATTCAGTGTTCCAGAATTTGAATTATATTCTGGAATCATAATATCCTCTTCCGTTAAAGTAAATGGATAATGGTTTGTTAATGTGATCATACGCGTAGCAAAAGGTTGCTCCATCTCAGTCATCATATCAACGGACTGTTCGAAAAATGGAATATCTTTTAATCCCCAGTTCACAGAGTTTTCATCTGTTACATCATAGGAATCGACATCGTAAAATTTCTGAATATCTAACGATTGATAAATGACATCCCGATTCCAAAAAGATGCATTGTTGGAATGCATGACACTTGTAAAATAACCATTTTCATTTAATTTTTCAGACATCGAATTATACGTATTCCCACCATGAGTAAAGAACACTGCACCACTGCCTAAGCCAAACAATGAATTTTCTACTATAAATTCAGAATCGCTTGTTTTCCCTAATCCAGTTTGGTGATAGAAGTCACTGAAATAATACGTATCTTTATCTTGTGTAAGAGAATTTAAGAAAGGTGTTACTACTTCCCCATTCATTGTATTATTTATCACAAAATTTTGGAGTGATTCTAATTGTACAAAAATGACATTACGTCCTTTATACTTACCAAACATTTCTTCATTAATGGCAGATTGGTTTGCTTGCACATAGTTATCTACTTCCACAAGTTCACTGCCATCCGCTAATGCTCTTTGCGCACTTGATTTCGATTGAACATAAATATCATACAGATGATAGTTATATGTCCCAATATTTTTTACTAATAATTCACGATCAAATGCACGGGTTAATAATTGTGGGCGTTCCGTTTCCGCTAATCCTAAATTTAAGAACACCATTGCAACAGCTAATACAAAATAAGCACGACGAATTTCTTTACGAATTGGTGTTGTTTCTTGTAATTTTGGTAAAAATTTAATAGCTAAAATTAAAACAACAACATCTGTGAAGTAAAAAATATCGTACCAGTTAATAATTTCCGTTACTGAAGTGCCTAAATCTCCGAAATTGCTAGTTTGGAATAAAACTGCTAATGTAATGAAATCATTATAGAATCGATAAAACGCAACATTAGCAAATAATACAATCGCCAGAAGAACACTTACTGTTATTAAGTAACGATGGCGTACTTTTGCCGTTTTAAAAAATAATGAAATCCCATAAGCAAATAATAAGAAACTTAATGGGTTTATTATTAAAATAAGCTCTTGCATTGCGTTTTCAATGTCCATTTCAAAACTTGTATGGTAGACAATCACAGTTTTGATCCAAGTCGTCAGTATAGCTATAGCTAAAATCGAATGTTTAGGCCATTTAGAAAAATTCATTCCAAAACATCCTTTCCACATAATTGATACATAGATATAAACATAAATTTCTATTGAAATTTACACAAAAAAATAAATTGCTAAGTTTGAAAACAAATTTTATCTTAATCTTCATTCCTTTAATTATCAATATAATATGTATACAAAAATTTCAAAAACAATAGTGGGTATACATCATGAAATTGATAACATTTAAGATAACATTATATTAATGACAACAAACAAACCTTTATACCGCTTAGATTTGGAACGTTTTTTAATTTTTTTGTACATACTTTTCTCTAATTTAGCAAGAAGTATTAATTATCTTTCAAAAAAGTACGGAACATTACAAATATTAAAGAACTATATTATTATTTACGTTTTATTTACAAAAAAGTTCCCAAATGAAAACAGTGGCAAATAAATCCACTGTCAATTTAATGTATATAATTAACAATTATTAACAATATAATACCACTTAAAACATAATATATGGTAATTTTTTTGAAATTATTTAATAATTTTTAAATTCATGACGATTATTGCATTTTTTTCTCTTCCTGTTCTAGCCGTGATAACTCTTGTTTGATTAGGAGCATTGCTGACTGAAAGTCTTTTGGTTCAAGAACCTTTGCTTTATATAGCTCCCGAATTTCATCTTCCATTAATAATAAATCTCCAATTCGATCTCTTGTATAAATAAATGTTCCATATTGTTTTAGTAAATCATATATATCTTTCATTGTTTTCATTTTGACGTCCCCTTTCGATTTGCGACACAATCAATTCGCGATGTCTCAGTAATGATAAGATCCACTGGTATATCAAAGGTTTCAACTGGTACTTCATCTACAATTTGGATATTAAAAGCAAGGGAAATTAACTGACCTTTAAATTTTGTTAAATAGCGATCATAATAACCGCCACCGTAACCAATCCGGTAACCATTATAATCAAAGACGATTCCTGGCACGATTATACAATCAATTTCTTCAGCAGTAACAAGTTCCGTACATTGGAGAATCGGTTCTAATAAATCCATATATACAATTTCAAGCTGTTGAAAATTCTCAATTGTATAAAAGTCCATCGTAAGATTTACTGGATGACATTTTGGAACAACGACTTTTTTATTCATGTTCCATAAAGATTCTATTATTTCTTTCGTATGAACTTCCCTTTTACGGGAAATCGTGATAGCAATCGTATTCCCTTCGATAATAGAAGGCTCTTTTAATAACTGTTCTTTCATGTACATAGAGGATTGTCTGAATCGATCATCGGACAGATCATTTAACGCTTTTCTTATTTGGTTTCTCAATTGTTTTTTATCCAAATTTACCATCCCCTAAATCCTTTTATCCATTTATAATTAAAAAGCCAAAACCACAAGTGGTTTTGGCAATAATGCTTACTTAGTTTCACGGTGAAGAGTGTATTTCTTCTCGCGAGAGCAATATTTTTTAAGTTCAAGACGTTCTGGATTATTACGTTTGTTCTTTTTAGAAATGTAGTTACGTTCACCACAATCTGTGCAAGCTAATGTAATGTTTACGCGCATTATTAACCCTCCCACTCTATATAAAGACTTTAATTTCATTTGAGCATGATTTATACGACTAAATCATTATAACATAAATAGAAAAAAAATCTAGCATCATTTATTATTAACTTTTCTTATGCTAAAATAACTTAAAATAGTAAAAAAGACGGAGGAACAACAGTGGATTTATCAATGATTTTAATGATCATCGGCATTGTTTGTATTGTTGTATCATTTTTCCTAAAAGATACATCTAAACGAATTGAAAAAGACTTAGAAGACTTATCAATTAGTATTTACCAAGAAACAAATTCATTAAAAAAGCGGTTGAAAATAGTAGAAGAGGAGTTGCTTCTTGAACCAAACTTTTCCATTAAATCGGCACCTACACCGAAAATAAAAGAAACATCGGTACAAAAAAAACAACCAACAACTGTTCAACAGAAGCAAGTCAATGAAATATTAGTATCTCAAGTGATCCAACTTAATAAACAAGGCTATCCGATTGAGGAAATTAGCAAAATGTCTACTTTATCTACACAACAAATTTTATCGATATTACGAGATGGGAGATAGACGATGAAAAGATCATCTTTGCGTAGCTTCGGTATTGCTTGTTTTATCATTGGAATGGTCATGACGATGTCAAATAAGTTCCATATTCCATTCCTTTCATCAGACGATGTCTCCAACGAAGAACAATATAAAGAACAAATTACCCAATTGGAACATCAGCTAGAAGAAGCAAAAGAACAAATCGCCGTATTAGAACAAAAGGAACAAACTACTTCACAAAAACTAGAAACAACGAACGAAAATACGACGACAAAAGACGAAGTAACAGATGAAGAAGTAGTGAGTGGCACTTTATATATTTACTCTGGTTTAACAGTAGCAGAAATTGCTCAAAAACTAAAAGATATGGGCATTATACATAACAGTGTTGAATTAGAACTATTTTTAGCTCAACCTGAATACGCAAAATCAATACAAAAGGGACAATTTGAATTAAATTCATCTATGTCTATTGAAGAAATCGCTAATATTATTACTGGAAAACAACCAGCTTAACATAAAGGGGAAGGCTATTTAAGCCTTCCCCTTTTTCTTGAAATAACTTCTTATATATTCAACAAACATTATTGTGGCGGAGCTTTTAAAACGGCTTTTCATAAAGGCCAATCCAATTTCTCGTTTACAATTTCGGGCATCAACTCGAATAATTTTTAGTTTATATTGTTCTAATCCTTTAATATAAGGGATCAATGAAACGCCTAAACCACTTTCCACTAACCCAGCAACCGTATGTACTTCCTCCCCTTCGAAAGCAACGTTTAATTGGAAACCTTCCCTTTTAAATAAATCATCCACTGATTTTCTTAATGAGTTCCCTTTCTTTATACAAATAAAGGGATCATGGGCAAAATCCTTTATTTTTACCATCTGTTTATTAGCTAATCTATGACTTTCAGGTACAATGAAAAAAATTTCTTCTTCCCACAACTTTTCCCAAACAATCTCCTCATTTGAATCTACCGAAGAAATTAAACATACATCCAACTCTCCTGCTTCGAGCTTTTTTAAAATAGAGCTGGAGTTACTTTGGGTTAGTAGAAATTTCATTTGAGGATAAACTTTTTTCACATCCGTCATGAGGGAAGGAATAATTTCTAAACCAAGAGTATGCATAAATCCAATCGATACTTCCCCTTGACCAGGTGAAACTAAATTTGCTAAATCTTCTTTTGCCCTTTCATATTCCTTTACAATATATTCTGCTCGCTCTAAAAAGAACTTTCCATACCGATTTAATTGAATCGAACGACCGTTTCGATCAAACAATGCCACACCTAAAGATTCTTCTAATAAGGAAATGGATTTACTTAAGGCAGGCTGGGTAATATGTAAATGTTGAGCAGCCTGGGACATATTTTCATATTTAGCCACCAATATAAAATATTGAAGGGAATTAAAATCCATTTTCCGTCTCCTTATTACTTTTATTTATAAGACAAATAAAAATTATGAATTATCATTATATGATTTCACTTATTATAATAAATGTAATACGAAAGTACAAAATGTTAATTTTTTCAAAAGAGGCGAACCAACATGAGTTATTTACAAAGAGGGACAAAGGAATTTCATTTAGCCAATTTAGCACTTTTTGCAGCTGGCTTTATTACCTTTGCCAATTTATATGTCACACAGCCATTATTCCCCCAATTTACTGAACAATATGGCGTATCACCTGCCGTCGCAAGCCTCTCCCTCTCCCTATCTACCTGGTGTTTTATCCGTTAGTTTAATTTTATGTGGTTCGTTATCAGAAGCTTGGGGTCGTAAACGCTTAATGACGATTTCCATCTTTCTTTCATCTTTACTAACCATTGTTCTTGCTGTTTCACCTACCTTTGAAACTCTATTACTATTACGCATTATCCAAGGCTTTGTCTTTGCAGGTGTTCCTGCTATCGCCATGGCTTACTTAGGTGAAGAAGTTCATCCAAGTAGTCTTGGCGTTGCTATGGGATTATATATAAGTGGCAATTCCGTCGGTGGATTAGCTGGTCGCATTATTATGGGAACGATGTCTGACTTTTTCAGCTGGCAAATCGGCATGGTTGTTTTAGGCGTCATCAGTTTCCTTGTTAGTCTTTATTTTGTTTGGGCTTTACCAGCATCAAAACATTTTACCCCACGGCAACTGAAGCTGAAACCTTTAGCTAAATCGTTATTTTCCCATTTAAAGGACCCTGGATTAATTTGTTTGTTCGGTATTGCTTTTACATTGATGGGAAGCTTTGTCACACTGTATAACTATATCAGTTATAAATTAATGGGAGCCCCCTATCATTTAAGCGCAGGCGTTGTAGGTTGGATTTTTCTCGTTTACTTAGTTGGTACCTTTAGTTCAACTTGGTTCGGTAGCTTGTCAGATAAATTTGGAAAACAAAAAGTATTGTTAACTGGCATTACAATTATGTTTACGGGAGCGTTATTAACTTTACCTGTACATTTATTTATAAAAATTTTAGGAATTGTCATTTATACGTTCGGCTTTTTTGGCGCCCATTCCATTGCTAGTGGCTGGGTAAGTTCCCGCGCGAAAAAAGATAAAGCTCAAGCATCCTCCCTTTATTTATTTGCCTATTATTTCGGCTCAAGTGTAGGCGGTACGACAGGTGGTCTTTTCTGGTCAAGCTGGGGCTGGAATGGTGTTATTGGATTTATCAGTTCTTTTTTAATTACTTCTTTCACGCTAGCTGTTACACTAATAGTGTTAAATCGGAAAGAAAAAATGTTGGAAGACCATCTCCAATATTAAGAAAGAGAGTGAATGATGATGAACATTTATGACTTTGATGTAACTGCAGAAAATGGTGAGAAATATTCTTTGGAACGATACAAAGGGAAAGTATTGCTCATTGTGAACACTGCAACAAAATGTGGATTAGCTGGCCAATTTAGTGAATTGGAAGAACTTTATCAAAAATATCATTCCCAAGGTCTTGAAATTCTTGGTTTTCCTTCAGATCAATTCAAACAAGAATTAACTACAGGAAATGAAGCAGCGGAAGCTTGTCGTCTTACATATGGGGTAACTTTCCCGATGCACGACATTATTAAAGTAAACGGCGAAGAAGCCCATCCACTTTTCCAATATTTAACGGAAAAAACAAAAGGTTTTTTAGGAAAAAACGTTAAATGGAACTTTACGAAATTTTTAGTAGACCGAGACGGAAATGTTGTGGAACGATTCGCTCCAACGGATAAACCGTCCAAATTTGAAAAAGAAATTGCTAAATTACTATAAAATGAGGAAGGACACGTTGCTTGAAAAGCCCGTGTCCTTTTTCACTACCACAATGGTTCATCTTCTTTCGTAAAGCTAATTGTAAAATTGGAAATATAAAAAATATGGAAGATTGCAACGAGTGTAAAGGGAAAACCGATTAGTTGAAAAGGAATTCCTAACATACCTAAACTATAAAAACTAAGAAATGGAACGAAGAATGGTAGTATATTTCTCGATTTTTTACTTTGAAAAATCTGCTCGCCGCAATGATAACATTGGGTTCGAAAACTGCCTAAAGAGTTTTTGAATCGTCCTTTTTTTGAAATTTGATGACCGCAATGAGGGCAATTTGGTAAATGTTTATGGCGGATTGACCATAATAGTAATAAACAATTATTTAAAAGAACAAACAAAACGATAAGAAATTTTATTGCCTCAAGGGATTGACTGACAATTGTAAAACTGCCTATCCCTAGTAATAAAGATCCACCCACAAACCATCGTATGATCAACTTCTTTGAAAATCCCCTAATATAATGAATCCCTTTTTTCTCCCGCCATCTTTCCGTTTTTAGTAATACTGTAATCGTTAATAATAAAGCTAAACATTCAAGAATGATTAATCCTATAAACCAATAAAATGTAGCATCTAAATGTAGAAAAATATTTGATAAGTAATTTTCACTTTGGACAGTCGCATTAGTGAAATTGACACGGTTCTCTTTGAAAAGGATAAAGAAAAAAGCTAACCCAGCAAAAAAGGTTGTTAAAACAATTGGGTAACCCCAATTTCTTTTAGAAGTTTGTTCTATATTTTCATTGATAATTTTTCGAACTATTTCTTCCTTTGTTTCGGTACTTAAATGGATATTCCCATCCAATTCTTTTTTCCACAACTGTTGTAAATCATTCATTTCCATTGAGTAACACCTCCAAATCTACGCCTTTTAGTTTCTCTTTTAAAACAGTTCTAGCTTTTTGCAATCTTGATTTAACTGTTGATTCAGGAATACTTAAAATTTCTGCAATCTCTTTCGTTGTATGGTCTGCATAATAATAAAATAAGAGAACTTCTCGTAATTTAACATTTAATGAAAATACCGCTTCGGTAACTTCCATCTTTTCTTCTTTTTCAATGTATTTTCTTTCTATATTTTTTGTTTGCCCTCGAATATGGAATTTTCCAATGAGTAATTCCTTTTTATTTTTCCAACTTCTTAAATAATCGGTACATCGATGAACCGTTATTTTTGTTAAATACGTTTTTAGCGACGCTTCACCACGAAACTGTTCTTGTTTTTTATAATAAGTAAGAAAAACATCTTGAATCATTTCTTCCGCTATCCGCTGGTCTTTAACATATGTATAGGCGATTCTTAATAAGTAATCACCGTAAAGTTCAATTATTTCTTCTAAATGATCATGCACTGACTTCCCTCCCTTTCAACTATATAGACGAGAAAAATGAACTTTTGGACGAAAAAAGCACACAAAAAATTTTTGCGTGCGAGAAGGATTTATATAAAACTATCTAAAACAGTTTGGGCAACTTCATGCAATTTCCTTTTTCTCTCTTCATCTGTTGGGAGCTGGGCTATTCTTTGTAATTGCTCTTCTAAAGCAATCTTTACAAAAAAAGGCAGCTTACAAATTACATTTTCCATCATCCATTTCTTTAAATCGTAATCCATTGCTTCGCCTTCTAATAATTCAAAAATGAACGGCGTAATCTCCGCTGGATATTGAAGTAATAGTTCAGCTAATCCTTCGTTTCTCTCTATTTCCCCTACTTTTAACCATTCTAAAACGAAAGGTAAATTACTTCTTTTCTCTTCCTCAGATAATGTTAACAATTGTTCTACACTCGCTTCCAAGTATACCCATCCCTTTTTAAGCAGTTAGTTGTTTATTCGTTGAATATGATGTAAAAACGACTCTATTAAGTGGGTACCTTTTTCCGTTCCTATCGATTCTGGATGGAATTGTAAACCGAAGACCGGAAATTGTTTATGTTGAATCGCCATCACTTCCCCATCATCCTTCGAAGTTGCAACAATTTCTAAATCTTGATGCAATGTTGTTCGATCAATTATGAGAGAGTGGTAGCGCATTACTGAAATTTCCCCGTCCATTTTTTCAAACATTCCCTTTTGCTCATAATTTAAAGTAGAAAGTTTTCCATGCATAATATTGTTTGCCCGTAAAACTGTACTTCCAAAGGCTTCTCCAATTGATTGATGACCTAGACATATGCCTAGTATTGGAAACTCTTTATATAATTCTTTAACGACGGAAACTGTAATCCCTGCTTCCTTTGGCGTTCCAGGACCTGGTGATAGAACAATCGCTTCTGGCTTTAATTGACGAATGGATTCAATGGAAATCGCATCATTACGAATGACTTCAACGTTTTTTCCGAGGCTAGCGATTTGTTGATATAGATTATAAGTAAATGAGTCGTAATTATCGATTAGTAAAATCATATGGATACCTCCAAGAGTGCCTTCGCCTTATTTAACGTTTCTTCATATTCCAATTCGGGTATCGAATCATAAACAATTCCTGCACCCGCTTGAACCATTGCCTTATTGTCTTTTACGACCATTGTACGAATCGCTAATGCTAGATCCATATTGCCATTTACTGAAATGTAGCCAATTGCTCCAGCATAAACCCCACGCTTTAATGGTTCCAAATCATTAATAATTTGCATTGCGCGAATTTTCGGTGCACCGGAAACTGTTCCTGCAGGTAAACAGGAGATTAATACGTCGAGCACATGCATATTATCACATAATTCACCTGTTACTTCTGAAACAATATGAATGACATGTTTATACCGTTCAATCGTCATGTATTTGACCACTTCAACGGTCCCGACCTTACTTACTCGCCCTATATCATTACGCCCTAAATCTACAAGCATTCGATGCTCTGCTACTTCCTTTTCATCATTTAAAAGCAGCTGTTCGATTTTACTGTCCTCTTCCTTTGTTTTTCCCCTCGGTTTTGTACCAGCGATTGGGTTTGTCGTAACTTTTCCGTCACGTACCTTTACTAAGCTTTCCGGTGACGTACCAAGAATTGTATATTCATCGAACTCCATATAAAACATATATGGTGACGGATTGGATGTACGTAATTTTCGATATAACGAAAAAGGGTTCCCTTTAAAGCCAGAAGTAAATCGTTGGGATAATACTACTTGGAAAATATCCCCCCGTTCTATATGCTCCTTCGCTTTTTGAACCATATGAACAAAATGTTCCTTCTCCATTGTCGGTTTAAATTGAATCGAGTAGGAAGCTTCTTCATTAAAGGGTATACTTTGTTTAATTTGTTGTTCAAGTTGTTGGATTGCCTTTTTCATTTCCTCTTCCGAACGACCTGTATGAAACAAATCGATGGCTGCAATAAACACTTTTTGTAATAAATGATCAAACACGATAAAAGTATCGTAAAAATATACATGAACGTCAGGCATATTTAATTCATCTTCCAACACTTCCCCAATGTTTTCATAATAAAAGGCAGTGTCATACCCGAAATACCCAATGGCTCCACCAAAAAAGGAGAATGGATATTGTCGATTTTGGAGCGGCATCATTTCTCTTAATTTATCTAACACCGAACCTTTTCCGACTTGTATTTCACTCCCTTTCATTTCACATACAAAGCCTTCCTGATTTCCTTTTAGTTGGGCAATAGGGTTCACTGCGATAAAGGAATAACGCCCGCTTTCTTCATGTTTAGCAGATGATTCAAATAGTACTTTGCTGGTACCTGATAAACTTTCAAAAATCGAAATGGGCGTCATCATATCCCCTTGCAATTCTTCCATGATGAAGTTTTTTACCTCTACAGTCATCTCAACTCTCTCCTTCTCTCTACTAATCTCATCTCATCTATGCACATACGTATAACTGTCATTTAGACAGCTATACAATATAAAAGGCCCTTCCATCACTAAAGGACGGAAGAGCCGTGGTGCCACCTTCATTGACTAACAATGTTTAAAAACCATTCATTAGTCCACTTAACTGTTTTTAACGTCACATCACGCTAGTACCTACTCAACATTTCAGTACTAGAAGCTAGAAAGCCCATTCATATTATGTTATGCACTAGCTTCCACCAACCGCCAGTTCTCTTTGCCACTCCATAATACTACTATTTTTCATCATCGCTTCATTATTTACTTAAAACTATTTTATTATAAATTTTTCATCTATTCAAACAATTTTCAAAAAAAATTGGAGCTCCATTGAATTTGGAGCCCCAACAAAATTTAATGATTTAAATCGAAACGTTGACCTTTTTTCAAATACAGTAAATACTCAGCAATATTCGTTGCATGGTCTGCACATCGTTCTACAAAGCGACAAATAAATGACAAATACGTAATTTGAGAAATATTTTCAGGGACAACAGAGCTTAGCTGCATCAGATGTTTAATCATATTTCCATACATTTCATCAATTTCGTCATCGTACTCAGCAATGACTTTTGCCTTAGACATGTTTTCTTCCTTGAAAGCTTCCACAACTTGTCGAAGCATTTCTGTTGATTTGTAACACATATCTTCGAGCAATTCTACAGAAGTAATAAACCGTTCATTTCCTATGCGAATTGCTTCTTTTGCGATGTTTACGGCATGATCTCCAACCCGTTCCATATCAGAAGCTGCTTTTAACAATACGATTAAACGTCGCAAATCAGTCGCAACCGGTTGTTGTCGAGTCATTAATTTAATCACGCGATCATTAATCGCTTCTTCCATACGATTAATTTCAACATCTTGAATAATGACTTGATGGGCAAGCTCAAGATCTTTTTGAAATAGTGCTTCAAAGGAATTTTCCAACGTTTCGATACTGCGGTTACTTAGCTCAATAAAATCATTTTGCAACGCTTGAATTTCATGATCAAAACGTTCTCTAGCTGACATACACAATCAATCCCTTCTTATCCAAAACGACCTGAAATGTAATCTTCTGTACGTTTATCTCGAGGAGTAGAAAAGATTTTATCTGTTTGATCAAACTCTACAACTTCTCCGTTTAAGAAGAAGGCAGTTTTATCGGAAATACGAGCTGCTTGTTGCATGTTATGCGTTACGATAATAATTGAATAATTATCTTTTAATTCTTGAACAAGTTCTTCTACTTTCAAAGTTGAAATTGGGTCAAGAGCTGATGTTGGTTCATCCATTAAAATCACATCTGGCTCAATTGCTAAACAGCGTGCAATACAAATACGTTGTTGCTGACCACCGGATAATCCGTATGCATTTTGGTTTAAACGATCTTTTACTTCATCCCAAATTGCAGCACCACGTAAAGATTTCTCAACAATTTCATCAAGAATTTTTTTATTTTTAATACCGTGAATACGTGGACCGTAAGCAATATTATCGTAAATCGATTTTGGGAATGGATTTGGTTTTTGGAATACCATCCCTACTTTCGTACGTAGTTCTTCTACTTCATACGAAGGATCTAAAATATTGCGACCACGGTAATTAATTTCACCGTTTGTTTTAACCGTTGGAACAAGCTCTACCATACGGTTTAGTGCTTTAATATATGTGGATTTACCACAACCAGAAGGACCAATGATGGCAGTCACTTCATTTTCTTTAATAACTAGATTAATATCCTTTAATGCATGGTGATCTCCATACCAAAGATTGAAACCTTTCGTTTGAACAACAGTATTTTTTTCTACTGTTTGAATACTATCACTAATAATCGGCGACGGAGTTTTAATAGTAGCTTTCGCTTTTTCGTTTTTAATCATAAGCTCTACCAATTTTACACATCCTTAATATCGTTTTTGGAATTTATTTCGAATCATAATTGCGATCGAGTTCATTAAAATCAAGAAAATCATTAACACAATAATCCCTGCAGCCGCAACAAACTGGAATTCTTCTTGCGGACGTTTTGCCCAGTCATAAATTTGCAACGGTAATGTTGTAAATTGACTTAACAAACCATCAGGTAAGAATTGTAAAATAACCGGAATACCTAGGACAACAAGGGGTGCCGTTTCTCCGACAGCTCGGGATAAGGCTAAAATACTACCTGTTAAAATCCCTGGAATAGCTGCTGGCAATAGGACCCGCGTAATTGTTTGCCATTTTGTTGCACCCATTCCATAAGAGGCTTCCCTTTGCTCTTTCGGTACAGCACGAATCGCTTCCTGTGCTGCCACAATGATGACAGGTAATATTAACAAACTCATTGTAAAACCTGCAGCTAAAATACTTTTTCCTAATAGGAACATTCGAACAAAAATCGTTAAACCAAGTAAACCAAATACGATCGATGGAACACCGGCTAAGTTCGAAATATTCATTTGAATAAATCTTGTAAATTTATTTTTCTTTGCATATTCTTCTAAATAAATCGCTGTTCCAACACCTAAAATGATGGATACAGGTGCGATAACAAGCATTAAATAGATGGAACCAATTAAAGCTGCTTTAATTCCTGCTTTATCTGGGAAACGAGAACCGAAGTTATTAAAGAAATCCCAGTTTAAATAGCCAGCACCTTGAGAAACGATACGTACAAGTAAAATGACTAATGTAAGCAATGCTAATCCTGTAGCGGCAAGGAAAACCGTTTTCCAAACCTTGTTTAATTTTAAACGTGATTTCATCCGCTTCATTACGTCAGTATTATCGATGTATTTCATTTTAATACTCCTCCCTGAAGCGTTTCGAAATAAATTGCGCTAGTAAATTCATAAGTAATGTAAAGACGAATAATGTAAATCCAACAGCGTAAATCGAGTAATAAATTGTTGTACCATAACCAGCATCACCAGATGATACTTGAACGATGTAAGCTGTCATCGTTTGAATCGATCCCGTTACATTGAAATCAAATGTTGGTGTCGCACCACCAGCAAGGGAAACGATCATTGTTTCACCTATAGCACGGGAAACAGCTAATACGACCGAAGCAATAATCCCTGATAACGCAGCAGGTAATACAACTTTTAAAGATACTTCTAATTTCGTAGCACCTAATGCTAATGCACCTTCTCGAATTGAATTAGGAACGGAGCTCATTGCATCCTCTGATAATGATGCAATCATTGGTAAGATCATAATACCTACCACAATCCCTGGGCTAAGCGCATTGAATATTTTCAGCGACGGTATCAATTCTTGAAGTAAAGGTGTTACAAATGTTAATGCGAAAAATCCATAGACAATTGTAGGTACACCAGCTAATACTTCTAAAATTGGTTTAATGATTCGACGGGTCTTATCCGAAGCGTATTCACTTAAATAAATGGCAACTGCAATACCTAATGGAACTGCGACACATGCTGCGATGACTGAAACTTTTAAAGTTCCTAATATTAAAGGTAATACCCCATATAATGGTTCACTACCTGAGAACGGTAGCCATTCAGTACCGAATAAGTAGTCGGTAATTGATACTCTCTGAAAAAATTCAAACGTTTCAAAAATAAGTGTCATGACGATTCCAATGGTAGTTAAAACTGAAATTAATGCAGTAATGACTAATATAATCGGCATACATTTTTCTATAAATTTTTTCCCTTTTTTGTTTCGAGATTGGGCAATCATATCTTGGACTGAATGCTTTTTCTCTAATCCTTGAGAAGCCATAATGCAAACTCCCTTCAATATACGTAAAAAGATTTATTGGTCGTACTCTACAAGTTTTTAATTCAATCTGAAAACAAATTTTTAAATGGATAAACCGAAGCTACATCGAAGGGTTTACTTCATAATCTAAACATGGAAAGAGAAAAGTGTGAGATGCCAAGCTTACACAGTGGTATGGCCCCCACACTTTTTTCATTCATTTTATTATTTTAAACCTTCTAAAGTCTTTAAACCTTCTTCATACTTTTCATCTGGTAATTTTACATAGCCAACAGCTTCTGCCATTTCACCAGCATTTTCTAAAGTATATTTCATGAAATCATAGAAAGCTTCGTTTTCTTTTAATGCACTATTTTTTGCATAGACGAATAATGGACGTGAAAGTGGAGTATATTCCCCAGATTCGATTGTTTCATTTGTTGGTGCAACACCGTCAACTGTTACAGCAGTTAATTTATCTTGGTTTTCTAAGTAGTAAGCATAACCGAAGAATCCAATCGCATTTTTGTCAGAAGCAACACCTTGAACGAGTACGTTATCATCTTCCGATAATGTAGCTGCATTTTCTAAGTCTGCACCTTCTAAAATTACTTCATCGAAATAATCGTACGTACCTGAGTCAGTACCTGGCGAGTAATATACGATTTCTTCGTCTGGCCAAGATGGATCAATATCAGACCATTTTTTTGTTGTTCCATCTTCAACCCAAAGTTTTTTTAACTGATCTACTGTTAATTCAGTAGCCCAATCGTTTTCTGGGTTAACGACAACTGTTAAACCGTCAAAGGCAACTTGAAATTCTGTATAGTCAATTCCAGCTTTTTCTAATTCAGCTTTTTCTTCATCTTTAATTGGACGTGATGCGTTAGAGAAGTCAGTTTCTCCAGCGATAAATTTCTCTAAACCACCGCCAGTACCAGATACACCTACAGATACTTGTACATCCGGTTGAACTCCAGCATACTCTTCCACAAGTGCTTCTGTAATTGGTGAAACTGTTGATGAACCATCACCTGCAACAGTACCTGTTAATTGAGCATCGCCTGATTCTGCTGTTTCAGTTGCGTCGTTTGCATTTGTTGCATCTTCATCTGTTTCCGAACCACAAGCTCCTAAAAGTAATGCTGAGCCAAGTGCGGCTGTCATCGTTAAGTACTTCCACTTTTTCATCTCTTATTTCCTCCATCAATTTCATAGTAAGTTTGTCTTACAAGTAAAACTATAATACTAGTTTGTTGATGTCATATAAATGAATTGTAAAGAGATTGTAAATCGTTATGATAAATTGTAAATGCGATTATTGTTTTCTATTTCTTAAAACCCCTTTAATAAAACCTATTCTATTTTTCATAACCAAAATAAAAAACCCCGTAGAAAATGGATTCTACGAGGTTGTTCGATTATTCATTTACAGTTTGTTCTTTTGTATTTTCATCAATTTTTTCATTAGACGTTGGTGGTAAAATTTGTTGTTTCACTGAGCTTGAAGATAAACCTTCTTTTGCATATTTATCTTTCAATTCAAAATAAACGTCTAAAACTTCTCTAGCAATTTGGTTACCCGTTGGCAACGAAATATTATAGTTCGTTGTTGCCCAAGGAATTAACACTGCGTAAGCCACTTCTGGATTTTCGTATGGAGCAAACCCAACATGGGCAAGGGTAATCGCATCTGTACCGTATTTTTCTCGTAGCGGTCCATAGTATACTACCTCTGCAGTCCCTGTTTTCCCAGCAGCTGTATACGGTGTATTAGAGAAGTAAGATCGGGCAGAACCTTGATCTCCTACATAAACTTGGCGGAGACCTTTTCTCACCTGATTGATTTCTTCCGGTGTATTGGAAATTCGATTTAAAATTTTCGGTGAAACTTCCTCAACAACTGGTCCTAACACTTCCCCATCTTCAGACGGTTGGCGAACTTCTTTTAACATACGCGGCTGGATGCGGTAGCCACCGTTGGCAACTGTTGAAATATATTGCACCATTTGCATTGGTGTATACGTATCAAATTGTCCAATCGCTAAGTTTAAAATTTTACCTGTGTTATCCAGTTCCCCTTGGAAACCTGCAAACTCATTTGGTAAATCAATACCTGTATTGACACCTAAACCAAATTGGGCATATCCATTACGCATTGTTTGTAACGTATCATCTTGAATTCTAAAGCCCATATTGTATCGGTATCTTGTACCAGCAATCATCATCGCTACTTGGAACATGTAGGAGTTGGAAGATCGCTCTAGTGCTGTAATATCATCTAGGGGAATCTTTCCATGTCGGTTGAAAATGGAACTTTTCGGTTCTGTTCCTGCAATTTTAATTGGTTGGTCGATAAGTTTAGTTCCAGGTTCGATTACACCTTCCGAGTAACCCATTAATAGGGTTGCGGCTTTTACTGTGGAACCGACCTCATAAGCCGTTGTAAAAGTACCGTAGGAGTAATCAACAATATACTCTTTTCCGGTTTTACTATCTTTTTCGATTTTCTTTCCGACAACAGATAATAATTCGCCGGTATTCGGATTCATCATAACAAAGAAAGCACGGTCTAAAAGTTCTGAATGACTTTTTGCTTTCAATTCAAGCAGCTTTTCTTCCACAATTCGTTCTGCTTCTGCTTGAAGTTCAATATCGATCGTCGTAACAAGGTCGTTCCCCGGTTCCCCTTCGTACGTCGTCACCGTGTCGACAACTTCCCCTTGCTTATTCGTAATATTTTTCACAACGGATTTTTGACCTTGAAGTAATTCTTCATAGTACGCTTCAAAATAACTTTCCCCTACCCGGTCGTTACGGGAATAGTCTCTTGCTAAATAGTAATCAAGCTTCGATTTCGGTATCCCTTTACTTGGTACCGTCGTTCTACCTAAAATAGCAAGGGATGATAATTTCACCCGTTTCCAATCGGTAGTCGTATTAACTCCCGGTAAATCAGATAAACGTTCTGATACACGGGCAAATTCTTCATCTGTTACATTTTCACTTTTAATGATTTGTGGTGATAAATTATATCCAGATGCCATTTCACGGTAGATCGCCAAAACTTCTAGATCGAATTGGGTTAATTGGGCTAATTCTTCTTCTGTAATCCGTTCACGAACTAAACGATCCAGTTCAGATTGTTTCTCCGACTTCCCTAAGTCTTCATTAGCATTAATTTTATCCTCTTCTTCTTTTGTTACTTTTGCATAAGCAGCATCTTTATTTTTCATAATCCAAAAATCCTGCTTATCCCGTAAAGTAACCCGATCTGTTGGCTGTTCTATTAACATTGCAAGTTGTTCGGCAATGGCTAACATCTCTTCCGTTTTTGTCGATTGCATTTTCGTATATGTAATGGCATTTTCCGGTTCGTTATCGACTAAAACCCTTCCGTAACGGTCATATATTCTACCACGAGGTACACTTGTATTGACTGCCACTTCTTCCGTTCTTTCGAGTGCTGTCACATACTCTTCCCCTTTGACAATTTGTAAATAGCCAAGTCGGAATATTAACGTGGAAAATAATATGAAAATAGAAAAGAAAAGGACATTCATACGAAAGGACAAACTAGCACGATGTTTTGCCTTCACACTAGATCCCCGTTGCGTTTTTAGTTTTCTTCGCAATGCAATCCCCCTCTCTTAATTACTAAATGATGATTAGTCCATACTCTCTAGTATATCATTCGAACCTTTCATTAAAAAGCTATGAAATGAAGATTCTCCAAGTTTTGTGACGGAAAAAAATGAAAATGGTTCCATTTATAAAGTAAGATTTATTCAAATGTTAGGAAAAAATTTCAGTATGTCTTTACCGTTTATACTTCATAATTCTATTGTTCCTCAATGTCCTTCTTTCAATTATCGATTCGATAAAAAAGGACAGGTATATGACATACCTATCCTTGTCGTTTATAATTGTTCTTTTTTCTCCATAACATTGATTCCAATCCCCATGAAAATGATTGTCATGAATAATAGAACGCCAAGCGGTTGAACTAATTCATTCATTGAACTACTATGAATCGTTACACCATTCAATAAATCTAGACCATAGGTAATTGGCGAAACATAAGATAAAGCTAAAATTGCTTTGGAAGAAACAATTTCTAATGGCCAATAAGCCCCACCAAGCATCGCTAATGGAACAGCTAAAACTGAAATGTACGCATTAAATCGTCCGCTCGTTCCTGCTACCGATGCAATGAAAAAGGCTAAGGCGACGATACATAATAAATAGGGAATGACAACAAGCAATGTTTTACCGAATCCTCCGTAGAAGTCAACACCGCCAACATAAAAAATGGATAAAACGAGAACGACTTGCAAATACCCTATTAGAAAACAATAAATAACATTTGCTAAATAAACTTCCGTTTTTCCTATCGCTGAAATCGTTAATCGATCCCAAATGAACGTTCTTCTTTCCATTACGATATGAGCAACGCCATTTGCTACTGTATAAATAACCATAAATAAAGTAAATCCGAATAAACTATGCAGTTTTGGATTCCAAACAAAATCCCCATCATTGGAAAAGTTTAAATATTGAATTTGAAAACTCGGTTGTGCATCGGCACTCTCGATAATTTCTTCTACATTAATGGATGGATTATCATCGTATGCTTCTATTATGGCCTGTTGTTGCGTAAATTCACCATAAATCCGATTTAATTGATTTTTTAATAAGGCCGCATCTAAATAGCTTGGAGAAATGATTAATTCAAATTTCTTTTCCATTAAATGCACAGCTACGTCCGTATTTCCATCCTTAACCATTTCTATTGCTTCTTCTTCATCATAGAGAGTAAAATCGATTTCTGGAATTTCTTTCAGCTCCAATAGAAATGCTTCGGTTTGTTCCTGATCCAAATCTGAATAAACAGCAATCGGCATTTTCGATTGTTGGCCGAGACCTAAAATATAGGCAAAAGTACAAATAATGATTGTGATAATAATGAACCCTGCAGGTTTCCGAAGTAACAATAAAAATTTTGTTTTTAAAATGTCGATCATACAATCCCACCTCTTTTCGGGAACAGAACTACAGCAAGCACTATAAATAAAATAGCTAATATCGATAAATGAATAATATTCGGCATTATTTCCACCATCGAGGCGTTTTGATAAATTTTTAAATAGCCATTTAACGCTGCACCATTCGGCGTCCACATCCCTAGTTCCGCTAGCCATGGAGATAAACTACTAATATTAAAGTAACTCCCCCCTACAAGGGCAAATACAGAGACAAAGGCATTGGAAAATACATTTGACGCTTCCCCGGAATTTGTTCGATAGTTTACGGAAGATAATAATGCTGCCAGTCCTCCTACTACAATTGAAAGAAGTAGTGTAATAATAAGAAACGACTCCCATTGGGCAAAGGAAATATTAAAAATAAAATAGGCAAAGGTAAATAATATACCGACTTGCACCATCGCAATAATGATTGTTGCCGTCATAATACTAAACAAATAAGTAAGGGGATGAATACGAGCTAATAAAACACGATCGAAAATATGAAAATACTTTTCTACAAATGCTTGGCTTGCCAGGGTACTTGCAATATATAAAATGAACATCACCGTCATACTAAACGTATAATACGTACTTGAAGTAATCTCCTGTTGCGAATCTATCGTCCGAATATCAGAAGTAATCTCCATTTTAGGCAATGAGTCAATATTTGTAGGGACACCACTTTGCGCCAATGATGAAGCTAATGAATATTGTTGTTGATAATAATCTAAAATGGATTGAACAATCGTCGAAGTAATTTTCTCACTCTCATTTAAATACACATTAAAAGTCGGTTTTTCACCTTGTAAATAAATCGACGATAAAAAATCGTAAGTGAAATTTTTAGGAACTTCAAGGATAGCAGCATATTCTCCACTTTCCTTTGCATCCTCTACTTTTTCAGGATCCAACTTAGTTACATGGATAAATTGTTTCATCTCTTCGTTCGTTTCCATTTGTTCAACTAGGATAGAAATAGGTAACATGTGCTGCAGATACTTCTCCATGTCGCTTGTTCTATTGATAAAATCCTTTGCTTCAAGTAGAAATTGATCGACTTGTTGCATTTCATCATCTTGTTGCACGATGGCTAACTCAACTTTTGAAACTTCATTTTCCCCTTCCCATAATGCCCCTAGTGCAAAACTTAAAATCGTTATGAGAACGATCGGCATGAATAGAAGGATTAACAGTTCAGTTGGACTTCGAAATAAAATCGTAATTTGTTTTCGAATGAGTGATAAAAACATGGGCTATCCTCCTAGTTCCTTAATGCCCGACCAGTTAAATGTAAAAAAACATCCTCTAAGCTCGGTTCTTCTACTTGGAAGCTTTTTAATCGAACCCCACTATTGTTACTAAGGGTAAGTAATGTTGGCAAAAAATTCATATCTTTTGAAACGGTAAAGGATATTTCTGTTTCGTTCACATTGATATTTGATAACGTTGGTTCTTGTAATAAGACATTAACGAATTCCTTTGACTGTCGCTCTAGTTTAATGAGAATTGTATTTTCGGAGGATAAAATGGATTTAATTTCATCCTTCGTTCCGGAAGCGATAATTTTCCCTTTATCCATAATGTAAATTCGTTTAGCAATGTATTCGACTTCTTCCATATAATGACTTGTGTAGATAATCGCCGTATGAAATTCTTCATTCAATCGTTTAACCGTTTCTAAAATATGGTTTCTCGACTGGGGATCAATTCCGACCGTCGGTTCATCCATAATTAAATATTTCGGTTCATGGAGTAGGGCAACACCAATATTTAAACGGCGTTTCATCCCACCTGAATAATGTTTCACTTTTTTCTTCGATTCATTTTGAAGACCGATTTGTTCTAAAACGACTTCCATTCGTTCCTCTAATTTTTTCTTTGGCATTCTATGAATACTACCAAAAAATTTTAAGTTTTCTTGTGCCGTTAACTCGCCGTATAGTGCAATTTCTTGAGGAACAACACCTAGAATTTTTCGTAGTGCTACCGGATTTTTTATAATACTCTGTTGATTTAGAAAAACATCTCCCGCAGTTGGTGGAATTAAAGTAGAGAGCATTGCAATGGTCGTAGATTTCCCCGCGCCATTCGGACCTAATAGACCTACGATTTCACCAGGCTCTATATATAAATTCACTTGATCGACAGCATTCACTTTTTTAAATTTTTTCGTCAAATTCACAACTTCAATCATCATTTCCCCATCCTTTCTATCCATACAATACCAATTTTCATCCATTGTTATAAGTAGCGGTCGTCATCACTCGATATGACTTCAGTCACTTTTCAAAAGAAAAAGCGGTCGAAATTATTCGCCGCTTTAAACTATTCCTTTCTTCACTGCATAGATAGCTAGTTGAGTTCGATCACGTAAATCGAGTTCTTGTAATATATGGGTAATGTGATTTTTCACCGTACCTACAGATAAGAATAAACAATTTGCTATTTCTTTATTTGTCTTGCCTTCTCCGATTAGTTTTACTATTTTTAGTTCCCGTTCTGTTAAAGGAATATTCTGAGTTGGAGTGTTGGAAGAAACCGTTTGTTTAAGCAATTTGGACATTAACTTTGCTGCCACATCTTCTTGTAATACTAATCCACCATCCATCACACTTTGAATGGAAGAAAGTAATTTTGTCGGTTCGGAAGATTTTAGTAAAAAGCCGTTCGCCCCATCCTTCAATGTTTCATAGGCATAGGCATCATCATCAAAAGTTGTTAATATAATAATCTTCATATCGGGAAATTGAGCTTTTATTTTTTTCGTTGCTTCGATGCCATTCATTTCCGGCATCCGAATGTCCATCAATACGAGATCTACATGTAAATTCCTAACGATTTGTAGGGCTTCAAGGCCATTACTCGCCACCCCAACAATTTCGTATCTATTATCCTGTTCAATGATCATTTTCAATCCGTTTCGCACTATGGTTTGATCTTCAACTACTAAAATTTTAATCGTCAAACTACTAAACTCCTTTTTCTTCTAACTTCACTTCTTCTTTGGAAAGATTGAATGGAAAGGATCCACTTACGATAAAATGTTCATCCGTTCGGACCATACGTAATTCTCCCCCAATTTCCTTTAATCTTTCTTCCATATTAATTAACCCAAACCCTTTCATAAATGGCAGACTAGAAATAAATTTATTTTTCACTTCAAATTGAATATGTTGTAAAGAATTGACCTTTAATATAACTTCGACTTCCTTGGAGCTACTATGTTTCATCGCATTCGTTAAACATTCTTGTAAAACTCGATACAGGACAACACTTTGTTGGTTCGATATCGGTAAAGATAAAACACCTTTTTCGAGGGTGAAACGAATATAAATTCGACTTTCCATCTCGAGCTTCCGAATTAATTGAATTACCGATTGAATACCGGAAGTTTCAAAGGATTTTAATTGCCTTACTGCAAAACGGGTTTCTTCCAAACTATCCCTCGCAAGTTGTTTCGCCTCTTGAATGCTATCCGTACTATTTTGTATCGACATCATTTCAAGTTGCATTAATAAAGATGTCAACTTATGACCGACTAAATCATGAATGTCCCTTGCAATTTTCGTACGCTCTTCCGCCCGGACGAACTGTTCTTGCTCGACCGACATTCTTTTTAACTGGCGATATTGGGTAAGGAGCTGTTCAAAAACCTTTTCCTTACGACCGACTTCCTTTACATAATGGTTGAGCATAAAACAACATAAAATGATACTTATCATTAACAGCATGTCATAAAAGGGTATGTAGTGTAATAAAGTGAATGTTGCGATAACACCAATCGATAAACTAAACAATAAATAGAAAGTTCGATCTTTTAGCTGCAACGTGGCTTCTACCATTATAAAAGCAAATAGAGGTAATACATATACTAGTTGAATTGAAGCAAATGAATACAAGGTTATTAATAAAAGAATAGCGAGATAACTGTAAAACGGTTTTTTCGTAAGGGGTAAAAGAAAATAAAAACAAAGAATGCCGCTCATTATAAATAAGGTTGTAGTAATCGAGCTATTCGTTTTTTGGATTATATGGACAAGCATTGTCCCAATTGTCACTGAGAGACAGCAAATGCGAAATATCAATACTTTCATCATCATTCACCTTTTTTCTAAGAAGTTTCCTATCATCTCTTTCCATTATATAGTGGGCTTACAATATTTTATATGTGAAAATAAAAAAGGAGGAGAACAAGCCTCCCCCTATTAAACAGCATAAGATGTTGTCCTGATTTTTTTGCTAACACCAATCCCATTTACTTACCACTAGTATAAAAGTACTTGTTTGTAATAAAATTTACAAAATTAGCAACTTTTAACTTCCCTCGGAAAATAAATATCCGCCTGTAAAACAGGCGGTTTTAGTAACGCCCTATAAGGGCTCCTTACTAACTGCCCCTAAAGGGGCTTTTTTAATTGACCGTCAACCGTATTTGTTCTTTAATCTCGTTTAAATGGGTCTATATATTCTCTACTCGTCATTTGATCACGTAATCGATCTTCAGCTTCTTGTTCCCTAATGTATTTTGCTACCGCTTTTTCGTTAAGACCTACTGTAGTGACATAATATCCTTTTGCCCAAAACGTTCGATTTCCGTGTTTATATTTTAAATTTGCATGTCTATCGTGAATCATTAAAGAACTCTTTCCTTTTAAATAGCCTACGAATTGTGATACGGATAATTTTGGAGGAATTTTAACCAGCATATGTATATGATCTGGCATTGCATGTCCTTCTATGAGTTCTACGTCTTTCATTTCACATAGACGTCTTAAAATCGCTCCGATGTCTTTTCTTAATTCACCGTAGATTACTTTCCTTCTGTATTTTGGTATAAAAACTATGTGATACTTACAATTCCATCTTGTGTGTGATAAACTATTGTCGCTCGACATTGAGCAAAACTCCTCTCGATTTGAATTTGGTTTGACGGCCATTTTCATTATATCGAGAGGAGTTTTTAATTCCATCTCCATTACCACTCTAAAAGTATATTTTCACACGTGCAGAGCACGTGGTTTTAAAAGAATTAATAAAAAACTTGAACCTACATAAGTAGATTCAAGTTTACATCGATTATCCCCAAACTTCTTCAGCGATTTCTTTAATTAACTTCAATTTTTGCCACTGGTTTTCCTCTTCTAAAATATTGCCGTCTTCTGTTGAAGAAAATCCACATTGAGGACTTAAACAAAGTTGATCTAATGAAACATAGTTTGCTGCTTCTTGAATACGTGCCTTTATGAACTCTTTATCTTCTAATTCCCCAAATTTAGATGTCACTAAACCTAAAACAATTTTTAAATCTTTGCGATTTACATATTTTAAAGGTTCAAAACTACCAGAACGGTCGTCATCAAATTCTAAAAATAATCCATCCACATTTAAGCCACCAAAAATGACTTCTGCAGCATAATCATAGCCACCGCTAGAAAAGAATGTGGATTTATAGTTCCCACGGCAAATGTGCATCGTAATTGTCATATCAGCTGGCTTATTTTTAACCGTCTCATTAATGACAAATTGCAATGTGTTCATAAACTGTTGTGGGTCCTTCCCTTCAGCTACTAAGTCAGCTCGTTTTTCTTCTGAGAAAAGACTAGCCCATGAAGTATCATCTAACTGCAAGTAGCGGCACCCTGCATTATAAAAGGCTTGAATCGCTTTTTGATATGCTTTAATTGTATCTTCAATAAGATCCTTTTCATCTGCATAAATGTCAACATTTTTATCCGCGCGTGCATGTAACATGTTAGGACTTGGAATCGTGAACTTTACAACAGAATCTCCAGCATGGTCACGTATAAATTTAAAGTGATCTAAAAATGGATGTTCGCCAAAATCAATTTTTCCAATAACACGAACCCCTTCTTTACGAGTTTCTAAGTTATGAAAATTTAATCCATGTTCTTTTTCATAATACTCCATACCTTCTAGACTACCTAAAAAATCAAAGTGCCACCAACTACGACGGAACTCACCATCCGAAATAGCTAACACGCCTACTTCTTTCTGTTTATTAATAAGACGAATAATTTCTTCATCTTCTACTAATTTTAATTCACTATATGTAATTTCCTTATTTTGAAATTTTGAGCGAGCTTCCTTTAAAGCTTGAGGTCTTAAAAAACTACCTACATGATCATGTCGAAAGGGTGCTTGAATTTTTGTTACTACCATATTATCTACTCCTTTTATAAAAAGTAAGACTTACTACATATTAAATCGAAGTAAGTCAATCGTTTTTATAGTAATGTTAATACTATAACATAGAACTTCCCTGAAATGACGCACAATTCCGAAAATAAAATCATTCATTTATGACAAAAATTGCTCATTTCATCACAAAAATACCTTTTTTATTTCTAAAAGGTGAACTATTGTTGGCTTTTATCAATATCAACTTTTTATATTAAAATAGCGGGACGCTTGCTTGAAGCAAATGTTATTTAAAAGCTAAAAAGCTAGCATTGACTCCAATGCTAGCTTTTTTTATATTCCTTATTCCGTCGATTCCTTTGACGCAAATTTAGCAACGGTATTAATTCGCTCCAACATTGGTGGATGCGTATAACGGAACAATTTCACTAATAATGGAGGATTCACTTCACTCAATCCTGCCTTTGCTAGGTTTTGGAATGTACTAACGGCAGCCTCAGGATCATCTGTTAACTCCATCGCATATTCATCTGCCCTCGTTTCTTGATAACGGGAAATATAATTGGAAATCGGATTAGATAAAAATAGTAAAAAGGATATTAACAATAGCATGAGCGGCAATGAATGGATGTCTTTCATATTGTCTATTTTTAATATCGTTCCAAATTTTCGTATTAACCATGGCATAATTTTAGAGATTAACCATAAGCCAATTAAAATCGAAAAGATATAGGAAGCCATACCGACATAAATATGCTTTTCAACGTAATGACCCATTTCATGCGCCATAATAAATAATATTTCTTCATCTGTTAAACTTTTTAACGTTGTATCCCATAAAACAATTCTTGAATTATCCCCTATCCCCGTCACATAAGCGTTCAATGAATTCATTTTTTCTGACATATTCACTTCAAAGACATGTTCTGACGGAATATCTGCTTTATCAGCAAGGGCTAATATTTTTTCTTCCAACTCTTTATCTTGGAGCGGGTAGAAATCATTATAAAGTGGATCAATCACAACCGGTTGAATATACATCATAAAAATCGCAAACGGAATGGTTAAAAGCCATGCATATAACCACCATCTCTTAGCACTTCTTCGTATTAACCAATATAAAACTAAAACAACGATTAAAGTTGTCCCAAAATTTATCCAAAAATCCAACACGTAATCCCTCATCCAAGATGCGAATGTTTGGGTACCGATGCCGTAATCTTTACTTAACCAATATCGATATAGATCGATTGGGTAAAAGACTACCGTCGTAAATAAATATAATAGAAACAAATAAGCACCATTTTGAATAACTTTCCACTTACCAACATCTGCCCATTTTTCAAACACCTTTGAAAGTCCCATAAATAAAATCAAAATATACATTAGCCATTCAAAGGGAGTCACTACAAAAAAGAGGAAGTTTCGGATTTTCGAATATTCATCACTTAAGTATAGTTCACGTTCGGTCATAAATGTTTGCGGATCCGCAACGGTTCCTTTAATCGCATCAGGTATACCGCCTGAACTAATATGAAATATGTAAAAATACATAGCCAAAGCGTAAACTGCATACAAAATAATTGCTGCAATTCCCCATTTTTTTGCCAATCTTTTTCACCTCAATTCATCTTCTTACTTTAGTGTAAGAAAAATTGGACAAGATAGAACTAATTATTTAAAACTTTTCCATTTATACAACGATTTTTCCTCCTAAAATAGAAGTTCACTATAGTATAAAAAAGAAGTTGTCCATTTTAGAACAACTTCTCATCAATTATTTATTTCGAATTAGTAAAAAAATAAAATACGGGGCCCCAATAAACGCCACAACTAGTCCAGCAGGGATCGTAGCGGATGATAAAAGTATTCTCCCTATCGTATCTGCTATAACTAATAATGTAGCACCAATTAAAAGAGCAACTGGTAAAAAATATTGATGTTTTGGCCCAATCAATTTTTTGGCAATATGGGGAGCCATTAATCCGATAAAGCTGATCGCACCTGTAACTGCAACAGCTGAACCAGCAAGGGCAACAGCTAGGAATAATAATAGCACTCGTTCCTTGTTTAAATTCACACCTAAGCCAATAGCTGTCGATTCCTTCATCGATAAAACATTTAAAACATTCACTTTATAAAATAGAATCGGTAAACAAAGAATGAACCATGGTAACAATGCCCAAAGGTAAGGCCAATCAATACCCCAAATGTTTCCTACGAGCCATTTTGAAATAAATTGAACATCCGCTCTTTCGGCTGTGGACATGAGTAACACCATTAAACCTGAAAGGGCAGTAGCAAATCCAACACCAACTAGAACAAGTTTGAAAGGTTGAATTCCTTGCCCCTTTTCAAAGCTAAATAAATAGATGCATCCTACTGTCAAAAGCGCTCCAAAAAAAGCAGCTATCGGCAACATAAATACATATTGTTGAAGGTTTGTACTCGCGAATAAATAAAATACGGTCACGCCGACTCCAGCCCCAGCGTTTACACCTATTACGCCAGGGTCAGCTAGATCATTCCGGGTAACACTTTGGAATATCGTACCAGCGGCTGCTAATGCGAGGCCTCCTAATGCTAATATAATGACACGGGGTAATCTAACTGAAAATAAAACGAATTCTTCTTTAAAAGTTCCCTGTCCTAAAAAAGTAGGAATAATTCTCGTAATAGATACGGAAGAAGCTCCCATAGAAATACCACAAAGGATAGCCGCAACAAATAAAAGGCAGAAGAAAATAAACCAAATCCGAAATTTCTTTCTATGAATATTAGCCAATTTCACGTCCCCCTTTTCGCACTAAAACTAAGAAGAACGGTAAACCGATTAAAGCGATTAAGGATACGGCTGGTGTTTCAAATGGGGCGTTTATAACTCGACTAATGAAATCAGTTAATGTCATAAAAGCACCACCAACGATAATACTCATCGGGATAATCAATCGGTAATCATGACCTACAATTGCTCGAACAATATGAGGAATAATTAAACCAATAAAGGCTAAGTTACCTATTAATGAAACGGCCCCTCCTGCTAAAATAACGACGACAACCATCATCACCGTTTTGATAAAGACTGTGTTTTGTCCTAATCCAACAGCAACCTCTTCATTTAAACTTAAAATCGTTAATTGTCTACTAATGAAAATGCCTACGATAAGACCTAAAGCAATAAATGGAACAATGAGTAATGACGTCCATGTTGTTCCAACTAATCCCCCAGCAGTCCACATCGATACATCTTTGGAAATTTCAAATAGTATTCCTACTCCATCAGCAATGGCTTGTAAAAAGGCGGTAACAGCTGCTCCTGCTAAAACAAGCTTCATAGGAGATAATCCGCCTTTTGTTGTCATACCAATACCGTATACGATGATCATCCCAATGGCCGCTCCCATGAAACAGGCAAACATGATCATCAAATTGGAAGCAGATGGTATAAAGGCAAGGGTAATTGCCAGCATCATATTTGCACCTGAAGTTAAACCGAACAGTCCAGGATCGGCAATCGGGTTTCGCGTCATTCCTTGCATAATAGCACCCGCAACGGCAAGGGCGCTACCTACAAAAAAGGCAGCAATTGTTCGAGGAAATCTTATTTCTCTAAGTTCTGAATAATATTGTCCTTCTTCTTTCGCAACCATCGCATCCCATACATCACTTAAAGTTGTATGAGCAGCACCGTTCGTTATAGCTAAAAATGCAATGACAAACAAGATACAAACCGCTAAAAATAGTTTTACGAAAAAAGAAATTTTATGAGATGATTTCATCACATTACTTCTCTCTCTAATTAATTATTTCCTAAAAAAGATTCTTCAAAGAATGATAACTGGTAGTCCAATGAAAGGGCATCATTAAAGTAAAATCTTTGACCATCTGCTACAAAAGTGTGACCATTTTTCACTGCGTCAATTTCGTTATACCAATCTGCATCTACAAAGCTCGTATCTTGTCCTTCAGATACTAAGCTCATCACAATATAATCCCCAGCATAATCCCCTAATACTTCTTGGGAGATGGCAAAATATCCTGGTTCTAAAGCGACATCTTGCACCTTTTGTGGCATTTTTAAGCCCATTGCTTGATAAAGTATTTCTGTACCACGGCCCCAATTATCACCGAATAAATAAAATTGTTTTTCATAGTTTTCCACAACGGTAACGGTAGCGTCTTCACCAATTTTAACTTTTATTTTTTCACCTAAATCAGCTGCACGTTTTTTAAAATCTTCAACCCAAGCTGTAGCTTCTGCTTCTTTATTTACCGCTTTACCAACTTCAATATGTTGCTGCAAGTAGTCATACTCTCCATAAGTAAATAAAACCGTTGGTGCAATTTCTTTTAATTTATCAGCATTATTAATATTATCTAAGCCAATAATTAAATCTGGTTCTAATTCAATTATTTTTTCTAAATCTTCGTTTGAAACGACTGGTACATCTTTTAACTGTTCTTCAAAATTAGGATTATTCGCAGACCAAGAGTCAACACCTAAAATATTTACTCCTAGTTGAATCAGATCCCCTGCATATGACGAAAGTACAACAACCCGTTCTGGATTGGCCGGTACTTCTATTGGACCTTTACTTGATTCATATATAATTGTATCTGAAGATGTTTCTGTTTGTTTTTTGTCTTCTGATGAATTTCCGGAATTCTTTTCCCCATCACTACCGCTGCAAGCAGCTAGAGCGAGTACTAAAACAGCAACTAAAGCTAACAACCATTTTTTCATTTTCTATTCTCCTTTAATTAAATCGTAAGTTAAACATATTGGTTTGTTTGTACGAGGATCTTTACCTATGACAGCGTCAATGTTAAACACTTCTTTTAAAACTTCAGTAGTCATTACTTCTTCCGGTGCACCTGCGCGAATAAGATGCCCTTGGGATAGGGCTAATATATAATCAGAAAATCTTGCGGCTTGATTCAAGTCGTGAAGCACCATAACAATTGTTCTACCTTCTTTAACATTCAACATATGTAACAGTTCGAGTACTTCCAATTGATGAGCCATATCTAAATAAGTTGTTGGTTCATCTAAAAAGATAATATCGGTTTCTTGAGCTAACGCCATCGCAATCCATACCCTTTGGCGTTGTCCACCAGATAGGGCATCTACTGCTTTATGTCGAAAATCCTTTGTCCCCGTCACTTCTAGTGCCCAATCGATCATTTCTTTATCCTTTGCCGATAAATTGCCAAATCCTTTTTGATAAGGGAATCTACCATAGGACACTAATTCTTCCACAAGTAAGCCTTGCGCACTTTCGGGACTTTGAGGTAAAATAGCGAGTTGTGTTGCTAATTCCTTCGTTTTCATTTTGCGAATGTTTTTTCCGTCCAGAACAACTTGGCCGCTTTCATGATTGATAATTCGTGTAATCGCCTTTAGTAAAGTTGACTTACCACAACCGTTCGCACCTATTATCGTCGTAATTTTCCCATCAGGAATCGCCATACTTATATCATGGACAATCGTTTGTTCATCATAACCTACACGAATATCCTCCACTTGCAAGCGCACTTTTCTTCACTCCTCTAAATCATGATATTGATAATCATTTTCAACTACGATATAATCATATTTACAGAACTATTAATTGTCAAACAAAATTTTTATTTTTTATATACCCTTCGAATGGAGCGAGAAGTATGAGTGAAATTTTCGATGTGACGATCATCGGTGGTGGCCCTGCTGGATTATATTCAACTTTTTATAGCGGATTGAGAAATATGAAAACAAAATTAATCGAATCTCAAGCCCAATTAGGTGGTAAAGTGTTACTATATCCAGAAAAAATGATATGGGATGTTGGAGGACAACCTCCGATAATGGGAGCACAATTTGTCATTCAATTGATTGAACAAGCGAAAACCTTTCAACCAACTATATTAACAAATACTAAGGTTGACTTTATTGATAAAAACGACAATAATCTTTTTATCATTTCAACCAATGATGGCCAAAAACATTATTCCAAATCAATTATTATGGCCAACGGTGGTGGAATTTACAATCCTCAAAAGTTAGACATCGAAGGTGCGGAGAAATTTGAAATGACTAATCTCCATTACACCGTCCCTTCCTTCAAATTATTTCAACATAAACGGGTATTAATTTCCGGTGGTGGGAATGGTGCAATCGATTGGGCGGTAGAAATGTTAGATATTGCGGATGAAATCATCGTTGTTTATCGAAAGGATCAATTAACTGCCCATGAAGCACAAGTTGCCCTATTACAATCGAATCCAAAAGTTACAATTTTACTAAATACAACGATTGAAAAGTTAATTGCCAATAAAGAAAAAACAAAAGTAAGTGAAGTGGTCTTGAAAAAGCACGATACGGTAGAAGAATTATATCAACCGATTGATCACATTATTGTAAGTCATGGATACAACCGGGATGCTTCTTTACAATTCTCCGATGAAACTTCTTTAAAGTTAAAAGATGATTATTATTATGAGGGCACTGCTACAGGCAAAACATCGAAGGAAGGAATTTTTGCCGCTGGTGACATTTTATCCTACGAAGGAAAAGTAAATTTATTAGTCGGTACGTTCCAGGATGCTGTAAATGCTGTAAATAGTGCAAAAGTTTATATTGATCCGTTAGCTAATAAATTTGAAATGGTTTCTTCCCATAATGAAAAATTCCAAGAAAAAAATCGACAAATTATTCAAGAAATGCTCGTTGAAAAATAATTAGACTACTAAATTAAAGCGGTTGTACCCTATATTAGGATAGCAACCGCTTTATTCGTAGAAATGAGTTCATACTCAAATTAAATTGATACAATTACAGGGTCTTCCCCTTTCGTATTCATTAATTTAATTTGAGTTGGTGTGATTTTTAAAATGGTCATCCTCGGATCATCCCGACCGCTAAACCACGACTTTAATACCCGGTTCCAAATCTTTTCTCGCATCGATTCATCCGTTGAAATCTCTACTTTTCCTTCAATTTCTAAATATTCATCCCCTAGCCCTTTCCCATCATATCCAATTAAAATATGTGTAAAAGGGTTTTTCGATAATTCGTCTACTTTATGGGTATCTTTACTAGTCACCGTATATAAAGTAAAAGAATCATTAAAAAACGTCATATATCGGGAATGGGGTTTATCTCCTTCAATCGTAGCCATCGTACCAACCATATTATCATCCAATATTTTAGTTGCCATTTCTTCTGGAGTCTTTGCCATATTGTTATCTCCTTTTTCCATACTTGTTTTTAGTATGGCTTCTTACACTTTCAATATCCTTGATTCTTTCAATTCTTCTACTTGCCATGTTTCTAAAAATTTAGAAGTTCTTTTCCGGCCTATATCAATTAATGCTTCTTTCGTTTCTTGATCAATATCAAACTGTGTAGCACTATAATTTTCCACTGGAATAAAAATAATATTTTTTTCATCTTTTCTTGAAATATAACGTTCGTCATGGGCATTTTTCATCGTTATAAAAAGAGCTTCAAACAAATGAAAACCATTTTCGATTTCATGAGGTTCCATCTTTTCACTAGGATTACTAAGCTTCAATCCGATTAAAGGTCTTTCTTTATTGCCATTATCAAAAATCCATAGGGGGAAATTGCTTAAAACACCCCCGTCGACAAATATACATTCTCCTTTGTTGTCCTTTAATTTGATTGGTTCGAAGAAAAAAGGAATACCACAGCTCATTCTTAACGCTTTTGAAACAGGGAACGTTTTCCAGTTAATGCCGTAAGAAGCTAAGTCATCGGGTATCACAATCATGCGACCGTTTGTTAAATCAGATGTTACTAATTTTAATGAACCCTTTGGCAGATCATTAAAAGTAATAATGCCCTTTGCGACCAACTTTTTGTAAAACCACTTTTCGAGTGCTTTTCCTTTATACAATCCCATTCGAAAGTAAAGGTTTAGCCATTTTAAAAAAGGAAGAGTACGAGAAAGTTTGGGAGGATCGAGAAGACCTTTTAAATCAAGATCGTCTAATATTTCTTCAATTTCGTTTGCTTGGTATCCCGCAGCAATAAAACAAGCCATAATCGCTCCAGCACTCGTTCCAGCAACTCGTTTGAAGCGATAATTTTGTTCTTCTAACACTTGTAATGCTCCGACATACGCAAATCCTTTAATCCCACCACCTGAGAATACTCCATCAATAAGCATAACTCTCCCCCTTTATTCATTCTTTATACATTATAAGAATGAAAAGAGAGATTTAGAACCTACTATAGCTTTTCCTTCTATATAAAAAAGCATTTGGTATAAAAGGCACTACCTTTTAAAAACCAAATACTTTTTCACCGTTACTTATTTAATCTGGATGGGTTTTGTTTATTATCACGTTCATTATTCTTTTGTTTTTGTTGTTGTTTTTTTGCATGGTCATTTTCTCCTATGACATCAAAATCATCAGGACTTAAATCAAAACCATGTCCGTACTCTTCACGATCCAACGTATTCTTTTTCTTTTTGGACAATTTCTTCACCTCCATCAAGCATAATTTGTACTTGTTACGGCTTAATTATGCTTTTAGAGACAAAAAAGCATGAGGTATAAAACTTCATACTTTTTTATTATTCATGATGCTCATGATGTTCTCTTTCTACTTCACTTGTTGTAAGAGATAGCAAATCAACGACTGTTGTAAAGGCAAGTAGAATAACAATCAATAAGGAAGTAATTGTCACCTTAGTAGGTATGCCTTTAAAGAAATTTTGAACATGATCTTTATTCCATAACCCTGCTGATATAATGCAACTTATCAAATATAAAGAAGTAAAAAATAATAGACTAATGATTTCATTTTCAGTTGTCATTAAACTTAACATTGTACCCATCATCGATCCCATAAAAAGGGCACTTAGGCATTCTAAAACTATTTTTGTTGCCAGTTGATACGTCATGATACTAATGAATAAAAAGCTTAGTAATATCGCAATAATTGTTGAAAATACGATATCCGGTATCCAAAGGGCGACGAGAATGCCGATTAATGTACTTTTTGTCATTGCAACAAACATCGATAAACAACTTGTTAAATGATTTTCTTTATGTTGTCCTCGAAATAGCGAGCCTAATAATAAAGTAAACAAAACGATGCTTATCAAACTAACAAAGGCAATCAACTATTCACTCCATTCATACTCCTATAAACTGTCGCATGTAAATGAATTCAACTTAATGTATTCCTATTAAAAATGAAAAATACATATAAAAACCGCTAATTTCGAGACGAAATTAGCGGTCATCTTACATATCCATTAAAATATTATAATGTCTAATCTTATTTTGCAGCTGCGAATTTTTCAGCTACTACATCCCAGTTTACAACATTCCAGAATGCTGAAATGTAGTCAGGACGACGGTTTTGGTAGTTTAGGTAGTATGCATGTTCCCAAACGTCTAAGCCTAGGATTGGTGTTTTACCTTCCATAACTGGAGAGTCTTGGTTTGGAGTTGAAGTGATTGCTAATTCTCCACCATCAACTACTAACCATGCCCAACCTGAACCAAAACGGCCAGCTGCAGCTTTTGCGAATTCATCTTTGAAAGCATCTAAGCTACCGAATTTAGCGTCAATTGCAGAAGCTAATTCGCCAGTTGGTGTTGAAGATCCACCAGGAGTTAGGATTTCCCAGAATAATGAGTGGTTTGCATGTCCACCACCATTATTACGTACGGCTGTTTGTTTGTCAGCAGGTAGTGCAGCGATATTTGAGATAAGGTCTAAAAGATCTTTACCAGCAAATTCAGTACCTTCAACTGCTGCGTTTAAGTTTGTTACGTATGTGTTATGGTGTTTAGTATGGTGAATTTCCATCGTTTTTGCATCGATATGTGGTTCTAATGCATCGTATGCGTAAGATAATTTTGGTAATTCATAAGCCATTGTGAATTTCCTCCCTCAAAATAAGTAATGTTGATTACATTTCTTAGGTTATCAAAATTGTGTAAACCATTCAATCATTTAACACTGAAGAATTACACATTTCAGCCTTTAGACGGAAATAATGGATTCTTTTAACTTCTATTTTGCTATAAAATAGCGATGATAAAAATAACAATCATAATAATTTGAATGATACCTTTTGTCACCACTGATGTTAAAAATCCGACAAGGGACCCTACTCCAGCTCTCATTGCTTGTTTTAAATCCGTTTTTGTTACAACTAACTCACCAATCACTGCCCCTAAAAAAGGTCCAACTAAAATTCCGACAACTGGAATAATGAAAGGACCTACTAGTAATCCAATTGTACTTCCCCACATCCCTGCTTTTGTACCACCGAATTTTTTGACGCCTATTAAATTCGAAATGGAATCGGCAGCAAATAATAGAACAACAAATAAAATTTCTATTGTCCAAAATAACCAACCGAAATCGGCAAAGGAGTAAAATAATCCATATACTATAAATCCTAATAGTATAAATAGGACAGATGGAATAATCGGGTAAACTAAACCGACAAAAGCAATAATGAAACTAGCAATAATTAATATCCATGCAACAATATCCAAAAATAACATCTCCTATCCAATTACTTATCCACATATACGTTGAAAAAAAGAAAAAGTTTCACGTTATAAGGAACAGAACTTTTCAATAAATTTCTTAACGGTTACTTTAAAGAATGTTTCAATTCATGGTAAACTCTCATATGGAGGAGAAATTATGGTTAAACACTCACAATTATTCATTGATAGTCTAATACATCCAAAAAAATTAGCAGCTTATAGATTATTAACAATTGGTAAAACTATTCAATATGTTTTTCTATTAATAGCTGTCATTTCAATCTTTTCGTTTTCTCAATTTTTATCAGGCGTTTCTGAAAGTATCTATAATATAGAAGGATTAACGGAATATGTCGAAGATATTCAATGGTTACTATATCCTTTTGCCTTTATATTACAGACGATTATGACAACGATTCTATTATTTGTAAAAATTAGCATTTATGCCTTTATTGGCGTTGTGTTACTAAAACTTATGAGTCGTCGAGGAGAATATCGTCATATGTGGCGAACTGCTGCACTAGCCATCACATGGGGGACTCTATTGACAATTCTATTTTCGATCATTCAATTATCCAATTCACTATCTACTTTAATAGAAGCAATCATTACTATTTTTATATTAGCTTTATCATCAATAAAATATCCTAAAATACCTAAAAAATAATAGGCATGAATCCCTCTTCTCTTCATATAGTGAGAGAAAGGAGGGATTTTTTTGAGATTTCTAATCTTTACGGTTGTCTTTTTTCTAGTTGTAACTGTTATTAAAATAGATTTAACAGAAGGCACTGTCCCATTAGCAGCATTCGATAAAAAAAAAGAACAGGCATGTAATGAACAAATTCAAATTAAAAGTATTTCCGTCGTAACAATCGAAGGAGATACTGTTCAAAGTTTATTAGCATCATACCCTTCGGAAGTTGAAATCTCACTTCCTGAGAAAATGGCACAATTTTATGAACTAAATCCCCATTTACAAAAACAAGCTATGGTTCCTGGAGAACTTATTAAAATACCAATCTATGATAAAATAGAGAATGACTGTAGAAAATAAAAAAGTAACGTTTCTTCCTTGTCGTACCTTCACTACACTGCTAAAATAATGTATGTGTGGTACGAGTGCATTAAGATACGTACCTCTAAAAGGAGAGAATCTTCATGAGTGAAATTATTCACCGTTCAAAAACGCGTCCAGTACGTGTAGGTAATTTAACGATTGGTGGTAGTAATGAACTATTCATCCAAAGTATGTGTACAACAAAAACACATGACGTAGAAGCAACTGTAGCAGAAATTTTACGTTTAGAAGAAGCGGGTTGTCAGATCGTTCGTGTCGCAGTACCTGATGAGCGTGCTGCCAATGCGATTGCTGATATTAAAAAACGTATTCATATTCCGTTAGTAGCGGATATTCATTTTAATTATAAGTTGGCTTTAATGGCCATTGAAAATGGGATTGATAAAGTACGTATCAATCCAGGTAACATCGGTCGCCGTGAAAAAGTAGAAGCCGTAGTAAATGCTGCAAAAGCAAAAGGAATTCCAATTCGAATTGGTGTTAACGCTGGTTCCCTAGAGCGCCATATTCTTGAAAAGTATGGGTACCCTACTGCGGATGGAATGGTTGAATCTGCATTACATCATATTAAAATTTTAGAAGACTTAGATTTCCATGATATTATCGTGTCGATGAAAGCTTCCGATGTAAACTTAGCAATTGAAGCTTACGAAAAAGCAGCTCAAGCTTTCGATTATCCATTACATTTAGGTATTACAGAATCAGGAACACTATTCGCTGGTACCGTTAAATCTGCCGCTGGACTTGGTGCTATTTTATCAAAAGGGATTGGTAATACTTTACGTATCTCTTTATCTGCTGATCCAGTTGAGGAAGTAAAAGTTGCCCGCGAATTATTAAAATCATTCGGACTTGCTTCGAATATGGCAACGTTAATTTCTTGTCCAACTTGCGGACGTATTGAAATCGACCTTATTTCCATTGCCAACGAAGTAGAAGAATATATTTCTAAACTAAATGTCCCTTTAAAAGTTGCCGTACTTGGTTGTGCTGTAAACGGTCCTGGTGAAGCCCGTGAAGCTGACATCGGAATTGCTGGTGCCCGTGGAGAAGGCTTGCTATTTATGAAAGGAAAAACGGTTCGTAAAGTACCTGAAGAAACAATGGTAGAAGAACTGAAAAAAGAAATTGATAAATTAGCAGCTGAAATGGCTGAAGAACGAGCAAAAAAAGAAGCCGAATCATTAAGCTAGGAGGTTTCTATGACGTTCAAGCAAAAACCCCGTTTCGGGATTGATATTGATGGTACTGTTACAACGCCAGACACATTGATACCTCATATTAATGAACAATATAAAACGAATATCGTGTTAGATGACGTGATTGAATATGACTTTTTAAGTGCATTTCCTTACCCCGTAGACCGTAACGAATTTTCTAAATGGTTTAAGGAAAATGAAGCATATATGTATTCCGTTAGTGCTATCGCAAAGGATGCTCAAGCTATTTTAACGAATTGGCAGAAACAATATGAACTTTATTACATCTCAGCTCGCCATTCAGACGTATATGATGTTACCCATAAATGGTTTATTGACAACAAAGTACCCTTTCATCATATTGAATTAATAGGTAGTCATGACAAACTTATGGTAGCAAAAAAGCATAATGTGGATGTATTTTTTGAGGATAAGCATGATAATGCCGTGATGCTTGCAGAGGAACTCAATATACCGGTATTATTATTCGATACACCTTATAATCGAAAGCCTATTCCAACAAATGTGATTAGAATTTCTAATTGGAAAGAAGCCAATCATTGGATTCAAAAACACTTTTAAAATAAGTTGTCCCAAAAGTTTCGATAACGACTCTTTTGGGACATTTATTTTGTATAAGTCTTTTCTTGAAGAAGATTACATGTCATCTATACTTCAAGTATTCCCCTCTCCCACCGGTCAACGAAGGTTTCAAACGAAATGCCAAAACGATTATAAATATCATGATAAACAAAATAAATGCCTAATCTCTCCAGTATATCATCGTCAATTTTCATTCTACCTTCCCTTCTAGCAAATATTCATAACACAGCCTGTCTACCACTTACAAAACAAACAAAGCTTTCATTAAAATAAAAATTAGAACGAAATTTGGACGATTGAAATATAAAAAATAAAATATATAAACTGGTAAAGAATAATTTTAATTTAAAATTGGATCAATGTTCATGTTACAAGTAACAAATTACTATTCCATTTAGCGCGACTATTTCATACTAAAACGATTGATTTGAATCCATTTTATTCGATATACAGAAAGAATATGATAAAATTATAAATATACAAATTTATAATATTTGGAAATTATTATAAGATACTACAATCATTTACATAATTTTGTAAAGATATTTACAAATAATAGGAAAAATGCGAATAAAGTAGTGTATTTAATTCAATAAATATAATTTTTCAAACTATTAAAAAATAATTCTGCCCTAGTTCTAATAAATTTGATATACTTTTTTTATACATTTTTCACATCGGGGGAAAGCTCATGTACAATACGATAATGCCTCTTTCAAAGGATGAATTATTACCCTTTCTTTGCAGTATTAGTGAGCAGTATCATACAGGTATAGCAATCATCGATTTAGAAAAGAATGATTTTCCCTTTGTCTATGTTAATAGTGCTTTTTCAACATTGACTGGTTATCATAACGAAGAATTAATCGGTAAAAACATTCGCTCACTTAATGGAATTAAAACGAATTCTGTACTAGAAAAGAATCTTTATAATCAGTTTTCAAAAAAAGTTCCATTTGATCAAAACATCATCCATTATCATAAAGACGGCACAGCATTCTGGAATAACCTTTCTTATCAACCCATTAAAGATTCGAAGGGCACTATTACTTATGCCATGATTCATTGTAAAGATATAACGGAACAAATGTTAAGTAGAATGCTATCTAAACTAGAACATGAAGTTTATATCGAATTAGAAGAAAATGGTGAGCTTAAAGATATCCTTCAACTCATTACAGAAAAAGTAGAACGATTTTATATTCAAGATATCTATTGCGCGATTCACGTACTTCAACAAGATTATCAATTGGATGCTATTGCTAGCGGGACTCTCCCATTATCAATTATTCAATCTATCCATCATAAAAAAATAAGTGAACGGTTGCATTCTGACCAAAATTCAATTATAAAAGATCGTTTAACCGTTCAAGATGCAGAGACAAAAAATTTATTAAGCCAATACAATATTTCAACTTGTTGGTCAAAACCAATTTTTAATCACGAAAAAAAGTTACTTGGCTATTTTTCAATATACATAAAAAACAATTCTATATTAAGAGAAACAGACATGGATTTTTTAAATAAACTTACACCTATTATTGCCCTTTCTATGAAATATGTAGAACAAAAGCAAGATTTAAAACGGCTTGCCTATTTTGATATTAGTACCGGCATTCCTAATTTTAATTATTTTTATACTAATTTAGTAAATTGGCAACAGGAATCCATTGTAGGCTCTATTTTGTTAATTCAACCTAATGAATACTCTAGCATTGTCGATTCCTATGGAAGAAAATTTGGGGATGAATTAATTCGTCAAATAACCAGCCGACTAAAGTCAATGGACGGTATTAACAATGAAATTATTTTTGGACGATTCTCTAGCTCCTCCTTCATTTTAGGCATAAAACAAACGAATCAACATTTAAATGAATTAATATCAGATTTACTACAAGTGACATCTGTTCCTTTTACGATTGCAGGAAGAGAAATTTTTATAACCCTAAGAATTGGTGTTTCTTATTTCGATAAATCTTTATCGGTCGATGAAAGTATTCGCCGCGCAGATATCGCCTTAACAAATGCAAAAAATCATAATGTCGTCGTGTCCTATTTTGAAGCAGAGACGGATGAAAAAATTCAAAGGGAACTCGATATTTTAAATCAACTACGATACGGATTAAAAAATGAAGAATTTACAGTCTATTTGCAACCAAAAATTAATTTAGCTACTTCTGAGTTAGAAGGTTTTGAAGCTTTGGCAAGATGGAATTCCCCAGTATTAGGACAAGTTTCTCCCGTGGAATTTATACGGATTGCAGAGCAAAATGGTAAGATTAATGAAGTCGATAATATAATTTTGAAAAAAGTATTACAATTCCAAAATGAACGACTACAAAAGGGACAAAAAATTGTACCTATCGCCGTAAACATATCGCCCGTTCATTTTTATAGTGATACATTTGTAAATGATTTTATTTCATTAGTGAATAAATATAACATAAGCCCAGATCTAATTCAGGTTGAAGTAACAGAAAGTGTCGAACTATTTGATTATAAAAAGGCAAAGGAAATTCTGTTAGAATTAAAAAAATTAGGTTACGAAAGCGCGATTGATGATTTTGGTGTAGGATTTTCTTCATTAAGTTATTTACAACAGCTTCCTTTTTCTGAAATTAAAATCGACCGAAGTTTTATTAATGATATTAACGATGCCGATATGCATGCAGTTGTAAAAACAATCGTTCAACTTGCTTCCAATTTGAGAATGCATGTTGTAGCAGAAGGAATCGAAACGTCGGAACAGTATGCCATTTTACAAAAAATGGGTTGTTCTACAGGACAAGGCTTTTATTTCCACAAGCCAATGCCCCTTGAAGAGGCAGAAAAACTGCTATATTAAAATTTTTGTAATAAAAAATCTGCTACATTTCTATGGATTAGCGTCATCTAAACCAGAAGAAAAGAGCAGATTTTTTCATCTATAAATTTTTTAATTTACCGGATTGTTTAAGTCTTGAGCAATAAATTCCACTAAATCACGTAGATTGTCTTCTGTTACACCGTGACCATCTGGATATGTTTTATAGATAACTTCCGCACCTTGACTTTGGAAATAATTTTTGCTGCTTTCTCCCCACTGAATTGGGTATACGTAATCATATTCCCCGTGGGATATAAAGATTTTTGTACCAGCAAGCGGAGCTTTATTATATTCAGTGATGACAAAGTCAGGTAAAAACCCGCTTAATGCGACCGTTCCTCGGATCATTTTACCTAGTAAAAGGGTAAGGGTTTCCACTACAACAGCTCCTTGGTTAAATCCAATTAAATAGATTTTGTCCACATTAAGCTCATAATGTTCGATTGCCTCTAATATAAAATTTTGAGTGTACCCCATCATTTTATCAAAAACTTCTCGAGTTGGTTTCTCCTCTTCTTCAAATGTATAAAAGGCATATCCAGGTGAATGGGTAATTGGCCCTCTTAAACTAAAGATATGACAGTGGTCTTTTATTTCACCAACTAATTGTATTAAATCATCCTCATTGCTTCCTAATCCGTGAAATAAAAAGATGGCAGGTTGACGGCTGTCACCGTTATTCATCATAGGTGGTATATGTTTAAAAGTATATGGTGAATTCATATTTTCAATCCTTTCTCCAAACAAACGTCTATTCAACATTGTATCAAATATTGAATAAAAATGTTTCATTTTAAAGCAAATGTTCGGAATGATTCATCGTGCATAAAAATCTCGAAGTTCCCCAATATAAGCATACATGTAATTGGTTATTTAGGAGGAGGTACAGTTGACATTTATCATCTTTACTAATGTTGCTATTTTTATCGTGCTATTAGCATTCTTATATATTTTAAATAAAAAGCATGTTAAATTTTCCAATCGGGTATTTGCCGGATTAGGTTTAGGCATTCTTTTTGGGCTTGTTTTACAAGTTATATTTGGTGCGACATCGGACATAATTGCTGGATCAGTTGCGTGGTTTAATATTGTTGGTACCGGTTATGTAAAGCTACTTCAAATGGTTGCAATGCCACTTGTTTTCATTTCCATTTTATCTGCCTTTTCTAAATTAAAATTAGGAAGTAATCTCGGAAAAATCGCAGGTCTGATTTTATTATTATTAATTGGAACGACTGCAATTGCTGCAACAGTTGGAATCATTTCAGCCACTTTATTTGATTTAGACGCATCCCAATTAGTGCACGGTGAAGAAGAAAGGGAACGAGGCGCGACTTTAGAAGAAAAAGTAACAGAAGTTTCAACTTTACCTGAACAAATCGTAGAGTTAATACCTGCAAATCCATTTCTAGACTTAACGGGCGCCCGCTCCACTTCCACTATCGCTGTCGTAATTTTTGCTGCATTTTTAGGATTTTCTTATTTAAGAATTGTACGCAAAGAACGGGAAACATCCAAAACGATTAAAAAAGCAATTGATGGGATTTATTCATTAATAATGGGCGTTGTTACAATTGTTTTACGATTAACGCCATACGGAATAATGGCTATCATGGCTAGAACCGTTGCAACAAGCGACTTCGGTGCCATTTATAATTTAGGTAAATTTGTTATCGCCTCTTACATTGCCTTAATCACTGTATTTATTATTCATTTAATCATTATTTTACTTTCCGGTTTAAGTCCTATTATTTACATTAAAAAAGCGATGGAAACATTATTGTTCGCCTTTACTTCTCGCTCTAGTGCAGGTACGTTACCATTGAACTTGAAAACCCAAGTGGAACGTTTTGGGGTACCTGAAGGAATTGCAAACTTCGCCAGCTCCTTTGGATTATCAATTGGACAAAACGGTTGTGCAGGTGTATACCCTGCAATGCTTGCCATTATGATTGCCCCTACTGTCGGAATTGACCCATTAGATATACGATTTATTATTACAGTTATCGTTGTAGTAGCGATAAGTTCCTTCGGAGTCGCCGGTGTCGGTGGAGGAGCAACCTTTGCCGCGATTATCGTCCTTTCTGCCCTTGATTTACCCGTTGCTCTAGCCGGTGTTTTAATTTCCGTTGAACCATTAATTGATATGGGGCGTACTGCTTTAAATGTCAGTGGTTCAATGGTTGCTGGGATAACAACTTCAAGAATAACAGGTGAAATCAATAAGGACGTTTATAATAATCCGAAAATGAAAGAATTAGGTGAATCGTAGAAGACTTCCCTTCAACATTGCTTGAGGGGACGTTTTTTTATTGTTATTACGTAATGATTAGTTTTTCATATGGTGTCGTTAATCGTTCATTTAAATGGTTCTCTTCATTTTTCTTCACGGCAACAATAACGGACGTTGATGGACCACTTGTTTTATGTAATGGAAGGGAGCATGTTACCTCTTTTCCCGGAAAAATTCTCTCTAGTTCTGCCTGGATTCCCTTCGATCCAACTGGCCATACTTGCTTTATAATTCCCCTTTTTAATAATTGATACAATTCCTTTAGTTTAGCAACATGTTTCTCTTCATCAATGACTTCTGGTCCAACTAAAGGCTTTCCTATTACATACCAGTCACAATTTTTAGTGTCCAGATCAAATTGAATCTTTCCAATCATCATTAAACTTAACCCAGATTGCAACGATTGAAAATTCGATTCTGTAGAGCCTTTTATAGGCGGCATCGTATCCTCTATTTCATCAAATGCCCTTTTAATCCCTTTTATGTAATCATCCCAAGCTGCATCACTTGTGAAATTGGCCATGAATATATTGGAAGGATGAGCCCCTGCACACCATTGCTCTATTAATGCAACACGAGTTGTGTAATAAGCCGTCACCTCATTTGTCGCATAGACTACATCCAATTGTTTTTCCCCAATACAGCCTGAATTGTCCATCGTCACTACTGTATTTTCGTCTACTTTACTTGCATTTCTCATTTATGTATCCTTCTTCCTTTTATAACTTTAGTTAAAATAGGCATTGTAACTATCGCAATGATTACATTTACTATAGTTGCAATGATTAAGCTAGGTAAAATACCGATAAAGAAAGATGGTGAGATAAGGAAATAGAAAGGAAAAGCAGAGAGAATGCCATTGGCAATAATTAAAAACATCCACTTCAAAACTTTAAATCCATTTTTATGTAAAAGATTAAATAAATAGACAATCACAAACATTTCTACTGCTATTAGCCCATGAAAAGGGCCAGAAGGGAATCCTGAAGTGATTGCTGTCGCGAGATGACCAATAGCACCAGCAAAACCCGAATATAATGGTGGTAGAAACACAACGCTAATAAAGGCTGGTGCAGAATCTAAAGCAGCGGACGTAATGATACCAGGTACTTTTATTAAACTGCCAATCCCACATAATGCAGCAATTAATGCCGTTAGAACAACAAGGGTTAAATGATGCTTTTTCTCCATGTCCAATCTTCACCTTTCAACAACTGTGGGATGCCATACCAAATTCGAATGACACTTTCACCTTCTGCAAATAATTTCTGATACAATCTTCCACATGTATCTCGCAATTTTCTCTCTTCTCTTTGAAGTGGAACAATGCCCCTTCCTATATCTGTACAAATACAAATAACATTTGTTTCTTTATCTAACTTCAATAGTTCATCGTAAATGCGAGCAGCAATTTGTTCTTCGTCTAAATCCATGTGCTGAAAAATAATTTTTTCAAAACTTCCAATGACAATAGCTTCATCTTTCGTATAGCTACGCTCCGATGGAATATTTCCTTCAAAGAAATAATAGTTTTGAAGGGGACTATTTTTTAGTTTGTCGATGACAAATTTTCTTTTTCCATTATAGGCACCACCAATAATGATTCGCATCTTCTCCCCTCCTTCACATCTTCTATTTGAGCCCAACTTAATGTATAAATTGTTCTATGGGTAACAACAAGCTGTTGAAAGCTTTCAACCTTTGGAGAAAATAAGGATAAGATAGTCCGAATAACCCCACCGTGAACAATGAAAGTAAATTGTCCATTTTGACAAACAATTTGTTGAAAACTTTTAAGAACTCTTTTTTTAAAAGCCAAAAAGTTTTCACCATTTGGAGGCGTAATGACCGTTGGCTCTTCTATCCACGTTCGGTAGGTCGAATTTTCTTTTAATTGCTCATATGTTTTCATTTCAAAGTCGCCAAAATAAATTTCCCTTAAATTTTTATCGGAACGGTATTTTGCTTTAGGAAAATAAAGTTGAGCCGTCTCCATACACCGTTTTAAATCACTTCCAAACACTTCACTTGTTTGAATCGGAACATCAAAATGTTGTCTTTTTGTGATAATCGATTCATCCGTCCAACCAACATATTTTCTTTTTACATTTCCGTCTGTTTTTTCATGACGGATTAAATGAACAATAACACCATTCCCCATAGGAATACCTCCATCCCTTCGCATAAGGCACCTAATAAATCCCCCGTCATGCCTCCGAAATTTTTCATCGTCCATTTTCGGTAAATGAAAACAAACAGTACCATAGAGATAAATATTAGAAATGCTACATTGTTAAAAAGATAGAAAGTCAATGTGCAAAATAGGACTGTATAGAAGATAAGGGCAATCCAAATCTTTTTCACATTCACTTTGGATTTAAAATAAACGGCCAATCCTTCTTCTTTCCCATTAGGGCTTGTTAAGAAAAATAGTAATAGAGCTATTCTACTTAAAAAAGGAATGACGAATAAAAACAACATAAAAATGCTATTTCCTTGATAAATAATTTCATATATAAAACCGACTTTTAAAAGGATTAAAACAAATAAACTGATGGCACCAAAGGCTCCTACACGAGAATCGTCCAAAATAGCAAGTCTTCTTTTTTGATCTTGGTAGGAAAAATAAGCATCGCTCATATCAATCCAACCATCTAAATGGAGACCGCCAGTCATAATAATTCCTGCTACTACTAGAATAATAGCCAATAACAAGGGGGAAAACTGAAAAAATGCATCGTTCAGTATTATTATAATGCTAAGGGAAGTTCCCATTAAAACACCTAATAACGGCAAAAAGTAAAACATGGCAGATATAGTTTTTTCATTCATAGTCAACTGTTTACGAATAGGGAAAGAAGAAAAAAATTGAAATGATAATAGAAGTCCAATCAAATGATGTTTCATAGTTCTCCTCCCTACTTCCAACGTTTCCTTAAACTATAGTCCATTTCGTATGCTTCGTCACACTTTTCAACAATCCATTGATGCATTTTCCCTAATAGGGAGCAATATCGATTCACTTCTGAAAACTTAGATTGAGCTTCATCCAATAATTCATTTGATACAAGCAATAAAATACAATCATTTACTTCTTTCCATTTTAGTACTTGTTCCTTTAACGCTTGTATATATCGGTTTATTTCATGTGTCCTTGCCTCTCCATTTAATAACTCCGTTTTATAGAGCACATTATTTAACCAAGTAGTAAGACAATCCCACACAACGATAGGATGTTCTGCAAACAACTCGTCATTAAATACTAAGTCATCTACAATTTCAATTGTTTCCCATTGAACGGAAGAGTTGAATCGATCTTGTTGATGACGTTTAATTCGTTCTGCCATCTCCTCATCAATTGCTACCCCAGATGCAATATAAAGTAGACGCTTTCGGTCATAGATTTGAAAAAGTTGCTTCGCATAACGTTCTGCGAAGGCACTTTTCCCACTACGAACACCGCCAGTAATAAAAATGATTTTCCCCATAAATAGCTCCTCGAAAAAATTCACAAAATAAATACGTTCTTTCCCTTATTAACCATATCAAATAAAATAAAAAAAATCTGCTATCTTTCTACGGCTAAGCATCGTAGTCATCAAGCAGATTTATTTACTTAATTATTCATTAAATAATTCTGGGTAAATCGTTTGGGCAATCATTTCAACTGCTTCACCGATACGTGGTCCTGGACGATCCATAATATCCGCATTTAATAGATACACTTCTTTATTTTGAACTGCTGAAATTGTAGACCATCCTTCTCTAGCTAATATTTCACCCTTTGGATCTTCTATATAATTTACCGTCGAAACAATCGCTTCAGGATTTCTTGTAATTAGATCTTCTTCTGTTACTGCAAACCATCCTTGTTGATCAGCATAAATATTTTCCACACCTGCTGCCTCAATCATTTCTTGTTGGAATGTACCAGAACCGATAGACCAAATGTCTGGAGCTGGTGAAATTTCAAAATAAACTTTTTTCTTTTGTTCAATCGACTTTGTTTTTTCTTGAACAGCTGCAATTTGAGATTGAATATCTTCTACAACTTGTTTTCCTTCTTCTTCCACTCCCATTACTTCAGCCATTTGTTCGATATCACCATAAACATCGTTAATAGAAGTTGCTGATTGAATAACGAATACTTTAAGTCCTGCGCTTTCCAATTGGTCAATTTGAGCTTCTTCTCCAGTTGTATAAGCAAATACGACATCTGGATTTAATTCAATAATACGTTCCGTATTTACTGTCATGGAATCTGTTACACGTTCGATTTTTAAAGCTTCCTCCGGATATGTATCATATTCCGATGCTCCAATAATTTGATCCCCTACACCTAGCTCGAATAAAATTTCTGTATTACTTGGTTGTAGAGAAACGATTTTTTCAGGGACTTCTTCAAAAGTTACTTCTTGTCCACGGTCATCTACTACTGTATAGGGACCACTTTCTTCCGTACTGTTTGTTTTTGAATCTGTATCATTCGTTGCTTTTTGTTCCCCATCAGAACAACCAACTAATAGCAATGAGATGGCAAGTGGTGCCATCCACTTCTTGTTGAAAAATTTCATCGTCACACTTCCTCTTTTTTTCTTTTTTTATTAGGATAGGATTTACTTATAAATGGGACTTCTTCAATACCATGCATTTTATTTGTATAAACAGCCATGACAAAAAATACATTGGCTAGTAGCCCTAAATAATTAAATAGTATTTCCGGTACTTCCCTCTCCTCACTTACTTTATGAAGAGCCCGGTAAGATTTTTTCGCTTCGCTACGACAAATATGTAAAAATGTTGCAGCTAGACACCCCTGAGGCAGTAAAAATTGCTTTATCTCTTCCCCCACTTGTTCAACATAAAAATCATATCGACTGCTTAACCAACTTAAATCTTCTTCTGTTACCGATAACTTCCCACGAACTGATCCATTTACGTGATAGGCCATCGGATGGAGTTTGTGCAAATCATCTAAAACAACTCGGCAATTCTCCTCTTCTTGCAACAAAGGCAATACTACCCCTATTTTTGTTGTAAGAGAATCAGTTCGAATCTCGAAGTCAACTAGACAACTTTTCTCCCTCATAAATGGATAACAGCTGTAACGGCTATCTTTTCGAATAGGAACACCCCTTTCTTAGTGATAACATCCCTTCGGATAGGAAAGCATGGCAATAAAAAAGCCAACCGAGAACGGATGGCATAAATTACAATATAGAACAAAAAAATTATAAAATAATGCCGCACATTCTCTTTAGTTCCGAAGAGGTTTGTTACGATCAGAAAAAGATAGGTCTCCTGGCTCGTGTTTATCGTTTCAAGAGCCTTCCCATCCCTTTAGACAGTGGCATTTTCTTGAAACAAACACATACAGTTGCGGACACAGCTTCGGCATCTCACCGAATTCCCTATTAAGCGTATCATCGCATCTTTTTCCTGCAAACGTATTCACTTAATTGCAATGTATCATATTTTCCCAAATAAATGAACAGTAATTTTTAAAGGAAGTTAAACGGTTTCATGTACACAATTTTGGCATTTCCCGTAAATCTCAAATTTATGGGATTCGATCGCACAATCTGGCAATTTCTCTTGTATCATTTCCATTGGACAAACAGAAATTTCCTTCACTTTTCCACACTCCATACATATAAAATGATGATGATGGTGTTCTGATTCACAATGCATTCGGAAATTTCTTTCGCCATTTAGCTCGGTTTCTTCTAATATGCCAAGATTAACAAAAGTAGCTAAATTTCGGTAAATTGTATCAAAACTCATTCCCGGGAAATCCTTTTTCAATACAGAAAGGAGATCTCGAGCAGTTAAATACTTATCCGTATCTTCAAACATATTCAAAATTAGCTCACGTTTATCTGTTTTTTTATAACCGTTATCTTTTAAAATTTCCCATGCTCTCGTAATATTCATTTAACTGCTCCCCTTCCTTGCTTTAAATGTAGAATGATCTTTTTTGTTATTATAACAATTAATAGGATAAGTATAGAAGTAACAACAATCGTTCCACCGGGTGCTAGGTTTAAATAAAAGGCACTGACCAATCCGATAATCACAGCAGCTTCCCCAAACAAAATGGAATAAATGATTGTTTGTTTAAAGCCCCGTGCTATTCGCATACTTGCCGCAACTGGAAGAGTAATTAAAGAAGAAACTAATAGTATACCGACAATTCGCATACTTGCTGCGATGACTAACGCCACAACAATCATAAATAAAAAGTGAATCCATTTTGCGGGTAGGCCACTCGCATTGGCATATTCCTCATCAAAGGATAAAACGAACATTTCTTTGAAAAAAGCAAATAAAAATAAAAAGACAACGATCGCAATACCGATGACAACCCATAAATCTTGTCTAGAAACAGCCGAAACAGAGCCAAATAAATAGCTCATTAAATCTGTATTAAAGCCACTAGCTAATGAAATAAAAATGGCGCTAAGACCAATTCCCCCCGACATAATAATCGGTATGGCAAGCTCTTCATAATGTTTATAAAGTCTACGTAATCGTTCAATTAAAATGGATCCACTAACCGATGCAATAATTCCTAAATAAATTGGATTTAATAATGCAAAGGCAGTGAAAGTTTGACTTAAATATAAACTTCCTGCAATTCCCGCTAATGTCACATGGGACAATGCATCCGCAATAAGGGACATTCTTCTTACAACAATAAATACACCTAATACCGGTGCAATCACTCCAATAATTAGCCCTGAGAAAAAGGCATTTTGTAAAAATTCATAGTTTAAAATTGCTTCAATCATTTGCCTTCTCCTCTTTAATGAATCTTTCGAACCGCATGGCCATACCAATTATCCAATTGATTTTGTGAAATCGTATCAAAATCCTCTTTATATCCATGGAAATGGATCGTTTGGTTTAAACAAGCTACATGGCTAATACGGTTGGAAACGGTATCGACATCATGGGTAACTAAAATAATTGTTTTATTTTGTTCCTCGTTTAAAGTTGCTAACATATCATAAAATGATTGGACATTTTCATGATCGATTCCGACAGTCGGTTCATCTAAAATTAAAATTTTCGGGTTAGAAATCAATGCTCTAGCAATAAACACCCGTTGTTGTTGACCACCTGAAAGTTGGCCGATATTACGGGAGCGGAACGCTTCCATTCCAACGGATTTCAATGCTTCCTCTACTTTTAAGTCAACATCTTTTGGCATTCGTTTAAATAACCCAACTTTTTTTGTTAATCCACTTTTTACGACTTCTTCTACTGTTGCTGGGAAGCCTGAATTAAATGCATTGGATTTTTGAGAAACATAGCCAATCCATTCCCTTTGACGAAAGGCATCAATGGGTTGCCCGAACAATTGAATTTCTCCTGTCATCGGTTTCAATAATCCTAGCAATAATTTTAATAGAGTGGATTTACCTGAACCATTCGGACCAAGTATCGCCAGAAATGCCCCTTCATCCACTTTAAACGATATGTTTTTTAATACTTGTGTATATTCATATTGAAAAGACACGTTTTTCATTTCAATCAATGTTTGACTCATTTTTCCTCTTCTTTCTAATTCATAATCATTACGATTTACAATTTGTTAGTATAGTCTATTCATTGCTAAATGTAAAGGGAACAATCTTAAAAAGAAATACAAAGATCCCTTTAACGAATACATCCATTATTAGAAAGGAATGTCATCTTTGAAACAAGTTGAATTTATTGAACAGTTTTTAACAAAATCGGATAAAGAGATTGTGAAATTCGCAAGACAATACGATATTGATTTAACCTTGGAGGAAGTGCAACGTTTAAGACCGCTTTCCCAAAAAGCTTCTATTACATGGCTTATTACAGGTATCCCCAACTCTTTTTTAAAGGAAGTCGAAAGTATTATTGGAAAGAAAAAATTAAAAAAACTTCTAAAATATTTAGAGAACTATTGAAAAAGAGAGGTTTCCAAATGGGAACCTCTCTTAATAATCCTTAATGATTTGTTTCACGACTTCATCAATAGCAGAAAGCATAACGGCTGTTTGATGTTGGGTCATAATTGCAAAGGCATATGTTTTCCCACTATTTGCTTTGACATATCCAGCTAACGTATAGACACCTGTAATGTGTCCCGTTTTGGCAATGACACGATTTTCGTATATCCCTTCGTTAAATCGATTTTTTAAAGATCCCCCAATTAATCGATCGGATTGTCCCCCAATTGGTAAACTTTTATATAAAATGTTAAACTGGGGCTCCATTTGAATATTCGTTAACAAATGGGTTAATTCGTTAGCTGATACGCGATTATTATGGGACATGCCCGAACCGTCTTCTAACGTCCATTGTTCCATATCGAGTCCTAGTAGCGCACCGTATTCTTGTAGTGCTTTTATTCCCTCTTTAAGATGCCCCTTCCCATTCACTTCCCTACCTATTGTTTTCACTAAAATATCAGCAATACTATTATTACTTAATTTTAAAAAGGGAATCATTAAAGATTTTAATGATAACGAATGTTTAACAAATATCGATTGAGCATCCTTTGGAACTTTATTACGCTTAATTTCTGTATTGTTTGAAAGGGTGATACCAAATTCCTCTAATGTTGTTTTTAAAACTTGTAATGTATTGATGGTCGGATCATAAAAGGTTACCCAATCTTTAAAAGTAGTATTAACCGGAATATTGCCAGTAATGATAATTTTATTTGTTCCATATTGCCGTTCAATTTCAATCGTGTTCCTTTGATTTTGTTGAACCGTTACAGCCTCATTTTGAATGTCCATTCCACTAACCTTTGGATCAGCCACAATGTTAGGGGGCCCACCGACTTTAGTTGGAGTGACATGAATAATCATCGTTCCTGCATCGTAATCATTATCCGGTGATAGTGTAAGGGCTGTAGTTCTTGCAGCAAAATAGTAGCTTTCATCTTCCTTCGAAATACCCGGCGTTAACTGTTCGCCAACAAATAACGAATCATCTCCATAAAGATTTCCATTAATTTGTTCAATTCCGTGATGCTTTAATATACTAGCAAAGGTTATAAAATCTTTCTTTTGAAGTGTAGGATCCCCTTCCCCTTTAATATAAACATCTCCATTGAACACATTTCCTTTTTGCTTCCCATGAATCGAAAACTCTGTACGAAACCGATAATCAGAACCGAGCATATCGAGGGCTGCAGCTGCTGTTAACAATTTTAATGTGGAGGCAGGTTTCATAGCTACATCACCATTGTTGTCATATAGCAATTCTCCATTGTTTAAAGCCCTCAATGAAACACTTATATTTTCATTACCTAATTGGTTCAAAACTGTATTGTCTAAACTAGAGGCTTTTACTAAAGGAACATGATTTAAAAATAAGAACAACGCAACAATTGAAATCAGTAATTTCTTTTTCATCCATTCCTCCCATGGGTAATTGCAATAGAATTTTTACTTTTACTAGTTTATTCAATTGGACCTACTTCTAAGCTAAAGAATAAAAAAAGTAGATAACTTTATATGAAAAGTCATCTACTTTATAACTAACCTTTTAATGCTTCAATTTCTTCAGGTTTATAATTACCTGATCTTAACATTTCAATTTCAAATAAATAAGGGGCTTTTTTATTTTTTGAATCCGTTCCTACCCAAGGTGTTTCTAAAATTTTTGGAACATCTTTAAATTTTTCATGGTGAACAATGCGATGGAGGGCCTCAAATCCAATATGGCCAAAACCGATATTTTCATGGCGATCTTTTGCCGCTCCACATACATTTTTACTATCGTTTATATGAACAACTTTAATACGATCAATACCAATTAATCGATCAAATTGCTCTAGTACACCGTCAAAGTCATTAATAATATCATAGCCTGCATCATGGGTATGACAAGTATCAAAACAAACGGATAGACGATCATTATTTTTTACTCCGTCAAATATTTGAGCTAATTCTTCAAAGGTTCTACCAATTTCAGAACCTTTTCCAGCCATCGTTTCCAGTGCGATTTGTACAGGATGATCCGTTGCCAATACTTCATTTAATCCTTCAATAATTTTCGCAATACCAGCTTCCGCTCCTGCACCGACATGGGCACCTGGATGTAACACAATTTGTGTTGCACCGATCGCAGCAGTACGTTCAATTTCCTTTTGCAAAAACTCTACGCCTAATGCAAAAGTTTCAGGTTTTGTCGTATTCGCAATATTGATAATATATGGTGCATGAACAACAATATTGGAAAGACCATGTTCCTTCATATGTGCTAGTCCTGCTTCTATATTTAATTCTTCAATCGGTTTACGGCGAGTGTTTTGAGGTGCACCAGTATAAATCATAAAGGTTGATGCACCATAAGAGGCAGCTTCTTTACTTGATGCAAGAAGCATCTCTTTTCCACTCATTGAAACGTGTGAACCTATCAACATTCTCAAATTCCTCCTATTACTTCATACGATTGCGCTTTTTACGCTCTTTCTTTTTAATTTTTTCCATTTCCCAACGCATATTTCGTTTATATCCTGGTTTTACTTTTTTCGGTTTACGAACACGAGCTTTTGCTATAACGTCTATTTCATTTTCATGCTTCACACGATTTTTTCGAGCATGGCGTTCTTTTAGTTCGATCCATTCCCCATTTTTCACATCTTTTTGAACGAATGGGATACCCATTTTTTCAACTCGTACTAATGCATCTTCATCTTCTGGTTCAAATAACGTAATAGCAGTTCCTTTATTTCCTGCACGCGCTGTTCGACCAACTCGATGAATAAAGAATTCAAGATCTTCAGGAATTTCGTAGTTGATGACATGGGAGATTCCTTGGATATCAATACCCCGCGCTGCTAAATCAGTCGCAACTATATATTGAAATTCTAAATCACGAATTTGTTTCATCATTTTTTTACGGTCCCGTGGACTTAAATCTCCATGAATTTGACCAGCACGGATCCCTTGTTCTGCTAAATAGCTAGCAACAGATTCTGCATTTTTTCTCGTATTACAAAAAATCACAGCTAAAAACGGATTAATTGCTTCAATTACTTCCATCAATCGGCGATTTTTCGATTTCGAGCGAACGGGAACGAGGATAAAATCAATTCCTTCTGCTGCCGGTTTTTTATCATTCATTTGGATATGGACTGGCGACTCCATATATTTCTTCAAGAAAGGTTGTAATTTTGCGGGAATTGTCGCAGAAAATACAAACATTTCTAGATCTTCCGGCATATGGGTTGCAAATCCATCAATATCTTCAATGAATCCCATATCAAAGGCAAGGTCAGCTTCATCCACTACTAATATTGGAGCAGTATGAACTAGTAGTGCACCTTCCTTCACTAAATCACGAATTCGACCTGGTGTACCGACAACAATATGAGGCTGTGTTTTTAACTTATCAATTGTCCGTTGTTTATCTGTACCACCAATAATTAGTTTTGCTTGAATATCCGTTTCTTCAATTAACTGATTCAATGCATCAAAAATTTGTTGGGCAAGCTCCCTCGTTGGAGAAGTGATAACCGCTTGCACCTCTTGTTTTTCTTCATTAATGCGTTGGACAATCGGTAATAGAAAACTGTGGGTTTTACCTGTTCCCGTATGGGCTTGTCCAATTGCACTTTTCCCTTTCAAAATAAGAGGTATCATCTCTTTTTGAATAGGAGTTGGTTCTTCAAAGCCAAGTTTTGCAATTGCTTCTCTTAAAAATGGCTTAAAATCATAATCTGAGTACTTCGACATTTTTCGTACCTCCTAACATGTTTCATATTGTACCATTTTGGAAATGCAAAGCACAACAAAACAACTGTTCATCCCAATAATATCAAGGCTTTTTGAATATTTAATATATTCATAGGGCAGGAAAATAAAAAAATCAGGATATTCATCCTGATTTTTTAAAGTTCATTATTAATAAGGCATTATTTTATCAACTGGTTTTGGTTCTTTGATTTTTGGTAAAATTTTATTTAACGTAACGGTTCTTTTAATTTCATGGGTTGAAGGATCTTCTGGATTATATTTCTCCAAGAAGGTGATCACTTCTTTTACAATCGGTGTTGGTGTTGATGCACCAGCAGTAACTGCCACTGTTTCAATCCCCTCTAACCACTCTAACTTCAATTCTGATAAATCAGCAATTCGATAGGAAGGTGTATTGGCAATTTCTTCAGAAACTTGCGTTAAACGGTTCGAGTTATTGGATTTCGGATCCCCTACTACGATTAATAAATCTGCAGCACCTGCTTGCTCTGCTACCGCTTCTTGACGAACTTGTGTAGCAAGACAAATTTCTTCATGTACTTGTATGTGGGGATATTTTTGTTTTAAATAATCCATAGCCGCTTTCACGTCCCATTGACTCATTGTCGTTTGGTTCGTTACAAGCAATTTATCGTTATCTAATTGTAAATTATCTATATCTTCCATCGTTTGCACTAAATGTACATGGTCTGGAGCAACTCCAATTGCCCCTTCTGGTTCGGGATGCCCTTTTTTACCAATGTAAATAATATCATAACCTTCTGCTGATTTTTCACGAATTAAATCGTGGGTCACTGTTACGTCCGGACAAGTCGCATCAATGGAAACTAATCCTTTTCTTCTAGCAATCTCACGAATTTCTGGAGAAACACCATGGGCCGTAAAGATGACGGTACCCGTTTCAACTTTTTCGATAATTTCTTTTCGATTTTCCCCATCTAATGTAATAATACCTTCTTCTTTAAATGCATCTGTCACATGTTTATTGTGTACGATCATTCCTAATATATAAATTGGTCTAGGTAATGTTTTATCTAATGAGGCATTACGGGCAATAACCATCGCATCTACAACCCCGTAACAGTAACCTCTTGGATTTATTTTAATGACTTGCATTATGTCACTCCTTTTGTTGGTACATAGTTTTATTATACCGGAGCAACACGTTTAATACAAAACTTCCAACTAATCTTTTCTATTTTTAAGTATTAAAAATCATATGGCGGTTGATAAATAAGAGGTTTCGATGGACGGGTTGCAAGTTTTTCTGGACTTACTTTTTTGGATCGGCTTGACGTTGAAATAGAATCAAAGGAATCTCTTTTACTACCTTTTCTTTCTTGCTTTGGCTCTGTCTCATTTGAACTAGGCATACTTTGGAAACCTTTATATAATTTCCATAGGGCAGGTAAATTTCTAATCATCGGTGTAGCTTGTTGGATTAATGGTTGGAAAGATTGGGCAGTAGCTAAGAATTTATTTGCTGTATCCATAAACGACTCTAATTTCGGTGTTGACGTTTTTGGTGCAAAACCTGGAATAGTTCCAGAGCCAAGTCCGGGGCCAGGCATAGGTCCAGGTGGTGGCATCATTCCCGGTTGGAATCCACGGGGCATTTGCTGACCAAAGTTTGGCATTGGCCCACGTCCAGGACCAGGCATAGGTCCAGGGAAATGATTAAAGGGACGATCTTGTGGCACTTGTTGATAGAAACTTTGAGGACGCATAGTAATCTCCTTTCCGGCATCTTTTAACGAAAGTTGTTCTAAAGGTATCATATGCAAATAGGCTTTTAAATGTACAATTTCAATAGATTTATCAAAAAGAAAAGTGTATTCGCAATAAATGCAAAATACACTTCAAAACATAATATTAAATAAAATAATGATTAATCGGTCTTCCTACTCCACCGTAATGAACATCCACTTTAATAAAGTTTTGTTTTTCCAGAAAATCTAAATATCTTCTAGCAGTTACACGGGCTACCCCAATGCCCGAAGCTACCTCATCCGCTGATACCCCTTCTTTGGAATCCTTCACATATTTTAATACTTTATCAAGGGTAGAACGGTTAAACCCCTTCGGAAGCTCAGTTAAAATAGAAATTTCATTTTCAACGGACTCCTCGATTTCACGATAAGGATGAATCATTTCATCCAGTTCTTTTTGGGTTAAATCGTGTACTTCTTCCGCTTTCACCTTAAATTTAAAGTAATTTAGTAGCGTTTGTTGCATTCGTTCAAATGTAAAAGGCTTCATAATATAATCATAGACGCCTAAATGTAAAATTTGTTGAATCGTTTGCATATCATTGGCTGCTGTTACTGTTATTACATCAACAGGTATGTTAGCGCTCCGAATTTTGCGCAAAGTGATAAGCCCATCTTGTTCAGGCATAAAAATATCCATAATTACTAAATCGGGTCTTAATTCTTCTATTTTTTTATATCCTTCAATTCCATTGTTGCCCATTGCAACCACTTTAAAACCATCTACTCGCTCAATAAATTGTCGATTTACTTCTCTTACCATTGGGTCATCTTCTACGAGCAAAACTTTTATCAAGTTCAAACATGGTCCCTCCTAAATTAGTGCCCATTTTCATTTTTTTTACGTCTACTAGGTGCTCCCCATTTCAAGTTTGAATTGAAACTTAAGGATTAAGCTGCTACGTCTTCACATTTATATTTCAAATGTAATAACGAAAGTTGTTCCTTTTTTTGGTTCACTCGTAACATCAATTGTACCATTTCCTTTATCGACAATTTCCTTCACTAAAAATAAACCAATTCCTCTATTTTCCCTATCCTTTGTTGAAAATCCACTTTCAAATATGCGAGCCTTTACTTCTTCTGTCATACCAATACCATTATCGCTTACTAAGATCGCAAGTATGCCATCATTGTCATCAATAGAAATATGAATCTCTTTCTCTTTTTTATCAATAGCTACTAATGAATCAAAGGCATTTTCAATTAAATTCCCAAATAATACGACAAAATCATGATGATCTAGTTTCTCTGGAAATTGGGTAAACTTACTTTCCTTATCAATATTAACCGTGATACCAAGTTCTCTACCACGACTTATTTTACTTAATAATAAACCAGAAATATTTTCATTGTAGATTCGTTCGTTTAAAAATTTCGTAACATTGTCGTGTTCATCCTTCACTTGGGACAAATAAGCTAACGCTTGTTGAGAGTGCCCTAGATGTAGAAGTCCAGCAATTGTATGTAATTTGTTTTTATACTCATGGGTTTGGACACGTAATGCTTGTACAAAGGCTTTAACACCTGTTAGTTCTTCCGCAAGCTGTTTAAAAGCTGTTAAATCTTTAAACACTGCGACAGCTCCAACCGTTTCTTCATTAACGAGAATAGGGATTCGATTACTAATAATACTATGTTCATTCACATAGATTTCCTGGTCATAAACCGGTTTTCCTGTAAAAACGATTTCAGGCAATCTCGTGTCAGGTAAAACGTCATATATATTGCGTCCTAAATATTGGAATGGATCTCCACCAACCCCTAATATTTCACAAGCCTTCTTATTAAAGATCGTAATATTTAACTCTTTATCCACAGCGATAATTCCTTCGTGCATGGCATTGAATGTTTCCGTTCTTTCCACATACATTTTAGAAATTTCATGGGGCTCTAATCCGAACATTTGCTTCTTAATATGGCGACCAAGAGTATGGGCCCCCCATACACTAAACAAGATTGATAATGATAACGTTACAATAAATTCTGACTGATAATCAGCAACTATTTGAAGATAGGATGGTAGTAAGTAACCGACTAATACGACTCCAATTTGAATATTTAGTTCATTCATAATTGGGACAAAGGCACGAATCATCGTACCTTCCTCCCCCTTCGCCTTTGATAAATAGTAATGCTCAGCAAAGGCTGCATCCATATCGGTCGATTCACTAACTTGTCCTATTTCATTTTTTGATGGATGGGAATACTTTACTCGATTCATATCCATAACGACGATGTAATCTGCTTTGTTGATATAACGTATTTCACCGATAATTTCATTGATTTTTTTTGATGAATCTTGAAAATTTTCCCTTTGTAATAATGTTTTAATCTCTGGTAAATTCGCTACCGTTCTACTAACAAGCATAGCTTCTTGACCAATGTCTTCTTCTTTTTCTTGAAATAAGCTTCCGATAACGAAAGTCCCTGCTATTAAAAAGGAAAAGGCTATAATGAAAAACGTTAAAAACATAATTTTTTTATTCATTGATAATTTACGTTTTCTCATCAAATACCCCCCTTTAATTTTCACTGTCCTATTGGCATTCTTTATGTTTATAATGATTTATATTTATTCTACAATAATCGTGGTGAAGATAATGAAATACTTTCTAACTGGATCTTTAATTACCATCATTATATTAATCGTACTATTTGGGTATCGTCAAAATATTTTTTCTCCAACAGCATTACCTTATGATGATGAACAAGAAGGTTTAAAGGATCAAATAACGATTCATTTTAGCCATGTTGTGGCGGAAAATACGCCAAAGGGAATAGCAGCAGAAAAATTTGCCCAACTTGTTGAGGAAAAAAGTGATGGTCGTCTCGTTGTACAAGTCTATCCGAACAGCATGTTGTACAGTGATGATAATGAACTAAAGGCCCTGCTGGATAATGAAGTTCAAATGATTGCTCCAACTATTTCGAAAATGACGGATATGTTACCAAACTGGCAAGTTCTTGATTTACCCTTCCTTATTGAGAATAATGAGCAATTAAAGGAGGTTTTAAACGGTAACGTCAGTCAATCCCTTCTAAAAGAGCTTGATACAGTTCATATTAAAGGATTAACATTTTGGAGCAATGGTTTTAAACAAATCGCTTCGACAACACCGATAGTAGAAGTAGGACAGTTTGAAGGAAAAAAGATTCGTATGATGCCTAGTAACATTTTAAGAAAGCAATTTACTCTTCTTGAAGCAGAACCGGTTGCTACTTCTTTTGGCAATGTTTATCGTGACTTGCAAAATCATGTAGTTGATGCTCAAGAAAATACGATTTCCAATATTTACTCAAAACAATTTCATACAATGGAGAATCATATTACCCTTTCCAATCATGGTATTTTAGCTTATGCCGTCCTAATGAATGAACAATTTTGGAATGGATTAGATGAGGAATATCAACAAATTATTTTAGACTCCCTCGAGGAAATGCAAGATTGGCAGTTTGAACAAGCACAAAAATTTAATGAGCAAAATTTACAAGATCTTCAATCTGATCCAAACGTTATCATATACGAATTGGATGAAACAAACAAAAATCAATGGAAAGAACAACTCCAACCGATATATAAACATTATGAAAATACAATTAATGATCACTACTTAGATGATTTATTAGATGAAATGAATCGTTCCATACCATCATTCCATTGAACAAAATGAACAAAATGTCACTACCTTTTACAAAAAGGTAGTTTTTTTTTATATACTCCACCTTTGTACTATAACAAAAAAGAAGCCTCTTCAATCAGTATTATAACAGTAAATTCGTTGATTTATAGAGGTTTTGTGATAGAATTCACAATAAATTGAACGAAATGAACGATATAACCATTAAAAACTAAACCGCTTTTTCAGAAAACTATCAGTTATGATAGTTTCAATGAAAGCGATAACATTTTATTTACAGTAAGTTTACAAGGAGGAAAGAAAAGAAATGAAATTACTTAAAAACTTAACGTTTCAAGTAATCGTTGCGATTATTTTAGGTATTATTGTTGGAGCAATTTGGCCAGAGTTTGGTGCTGGTTTAAAAATATTAGCGGATTTATTTATTAAATTAATTAAAATGTTAATAGCTCCAATTATTTTCTTAACAGTTGTCATCGGTATCGGTGGCATGGGAGATATGAAAAAGGTTGGTAAAATCGGAGGTAAAGCATTAATTTACTTCGAAATCGTTTCAACAATCGCCCTAGCAATTGGTATTGGGGTTGCATTATTAGTAAACGCTGGGGATGGACTAGATACGTCTGAAGCAAATAGTGCAGATATTTCAAAATATACGACTGCTGCTGAAGAAACAGAACATGGAATTGGTGCCTTCATTTCTAGTATTATTCCAGAAAACTTTGTAGGAGCCCTTGCGAACGGTGAATTATTACCAACACTGTTTGCCGCTGTATTATTCGGTATGGCTGCTGCGGCATTAGGTGAAAAATCAAGACCGGTTATTCAAATTTTCGAGCAAGTGTCTGAAATCTTCTTTAAAATTGTTGGTATGGTAATGAAGTTCTCTCCTATTGGTGCTTTCGGTGCGATGGCATACACAATTGGGAACTTCGGTTTAGAATCTTTAGGTAACTTAGGTTTATTGATGGCTGCTGTTTATATTACAATGGCGCTGTTCCTAATCGTCATTCTAGGTTCCATTGCAAAATTTTATGGGTTTAATATTTTTAAATTCATTGCTTATATTAAAGATGAAATTTTCTTAGTTGTTGGTACGTCATCATCAGAATCCGCTTTACCTTCTATGATGCGTAAATTAGAAAACTTTGGTTGTTCAAAACAAGTTGTTGGTTTAGTAGTTCCTACTGGTTATTCATTTAATCTAGATGGTACAGCGATCTACTTATCAATGGCTGCCCTATTCATCGCCCAAGCTTATAATGTTGAATTAACATGGATTCAAGTATTAACTCTTCTTGGTATTTTGATGATTACATCTAAGGGAGCTGCAGGAGTAACTGGATCTGGATTCATTACATTAGCAGCAACATTAGCAGCATTCCCAATGATTCCGGTCGAAGGGATTGCCCTATTAATCGGTGTAGACCGCTTTATGTCAGAAGCTCGTGCCGTAACAAACTTAATTGGTAACGGTGTCGCAACAGTTGTTGTGTCAAAATCGGAAAAAGAGTTTGATGAAAAAGTAAATGCTCAAATCACTCAATCAAAAGTACATGCTTAATAAAAGAACGTAACTTCTCAACTGAGAAGTTACGTTCTTTATTTTTTACATTCGAATTCATAGGAAGTTGTTACGAGAAACCCATGTTTTGTAACAATCGCTTCTCCACCATCGTTTTCACAGCTTTTCACAAGTTGATTTATTTGTTTCTCTGAAACGAAGGAAAAAAAGATGGAAAAAGCAACTCCGATAACAACCATTAGTCCTCCGATCATTAACCAAACTTTTCCGTTATTCCCCACCACTCATTACACTTCCTTGTTTAAATAAAAATAAAAGGTTCGGTATCGATTTCAGATTGGATAAATTCCACCGATAATTTGGAGCTCGAACATAATTGAACCATTTTATCGGCCACTCCTTTCATCATAACCTTTTCAACGTGATGTCCTGGGTCAATAATGTTTAACCCTAGATTTTGAGCGTCTTGGGCAATATGGAATTTCACATCACCAGTTACAAATACATCGGCACCGGACCGTTTAGCTGCATGAATATACGTATTACCGTCACCACCTAGAACCGCTACCTTTGAAACCAATGTCTCCGTTTGACCAACTAGTCTTACCATTGGAACATCTAATTGGGTTTTAACAAATTGAGCGAACTGTTTCAAAGTCATCGGTTCTTTTAAAGTTCCAACCCGGCCAATCCCCATTTCCTTCGTTTCCACCGCCAATGTATATACGTCATAAGCAGGTTCCTCATAGGGATGGGCGTTAAGTAACGCTTTTAAAACTTTGTTTTTTATAGATTGGGGGAAAACTACTTCAATTTTTTCTTCATCAGTCGTTTCCATCTCACCAATTTCTCCGATAAATGGATCTGCCCCTTCTAACGCTCTAAAACGGCCTTGACCGTTCGTTGAGAAACTACAAGAGTCATAGTTCCCAATATGGCCTGCACCAGCTTTAGCTAAAGCGAAACGTACTTTTTCAGCGTACTCATCTGGAACAAATACAGCTAGCTTCATTAAATTCTCATGATAAGTCTTTTCTAAAATTTGTTTATTCTCTAGTTGTAATGCATCTGCTAATAAATCATTTACTCCACCCGTTGCCACATCTAAATTCGTATGGGCTGCATAAACAGCAATATCATTTTTAATCAGTTTTTCATACAGTTTACCAGCTGGAGTATCTGTTCTTAAATTGGCTAACTTACGGAAGATGGGAGGATGATGGGCAATGATTAATTGGCATCCTTTTTGAATCGCTTCATCTGCAACTTCATCATTCACATCTAACGTTACTAATACTTTTGTCACTTCTTTATTCAAAGTTCCGATAGCAAGTCCAATTGGGTCGTTTTCCATACAGGCTAATTTTTTTGGCGACCAGCTTTCAAAAAGTTGGATAATTTCATGACCATTAGCGATTTTCATTTGGTAAAGCCCCCTTCACTAGTTCGATTAAATGTAAAAGTTCTTTACGTTTTGCAACAATATCTGACGTCTCTTCTGCTTGTTCAATAGAAGATAAAACACGTCTCCAATTTTGAATTTCCTTCGTCCATTTTTCTACAAACACGTCCGATTTATTGGCCATTAGATGTTTTCCTAACAATATTTCCTGTTCTGATAACTCCATATCGCCCCGTTGAAGAACAAGAATTTCATAAATTTTTTCGTCTTCTTTTAATATAACTTCATCTAAAATCGCCCAACCATTTGCTAAAGCCCACTCTCTAATTACTTTTGCATGAATGTTCGGTTGTAAAATAAGTCTTGTTACAGTTTGTAAAAGTTCTGGTTTTTTTTCTAGAATGGAAACGATAAGAGGCCCTCCCATACCAGCGATTGTAACCGTATTTACCCCATCAGTTTCTTTTATCGCTTCTAGCCCATCAGCAAGGCGAACCGTAATAGACTCTTCAAGTCCTTCCAATTTCACCTGTTTTACGGCAGATTCAAAGGGTCCTTTCACCACTTCTCCTGCAATGGCTTTATTCACAATACCTTTATGGATTAAATAACATGGTAAATAAGCATGATCACTGCCTATGTCTGCAACAATCGCTCCCGTTGGTACAAAGGAAGCAACTGCCTCTAATCGTTTTGATAATTTTTGTGCGTTCATATAGTAACCGCCTTTTTCTAATTTCTATGTCATATTATATAAAAAAAATAAAATATTTGTCCTAAAATGATGCTGGAATAGAAATTCAGTTATGTAATGCGAGGAAAATCAATAACCTATGAAGTTAAAAGGGCTGTCTTATAAGTAAATACTTAATAAGACAGCCTCTCGTCGTTTAATTATTATTCTAATGAAGAAATGTACTCAGCGATTGCTTCCGCTTCAGCACCAGTTTTTAAACCTGGAGTCATTGGTGTACCTTCAATACCGTTAGCTAATACATCTTTAATATGTTCAGCATCTAAACCAGCAATTTTAGGTCCCATACCACCAGTTAAGTCACCACCGTGACAACCGATACATGTAGAAACTAGTTCTTCACCGTTTGCTCCTTCTGCAGTTGCTCCGCCCTCTTCAGCAGCTCCACCTTCTTCAGTAGTAGCTTCTTCTTCGTGACCTTCAGCAATCTCTTCTTTATTTCCAGCACCTTCTAATGACATGAAGAAGATAAGTCCGATACCGAATGCCATAATAAGAATATAAGGAATAATTGGATTGTTTTTCATAGGTTACCCTCCTTTTTTAATTCATTTTTCTACATCTATTAATATAGAATCTAGTCAACATTAATTATTGTACTTCATTATTTGAAAAACGAAAAGACCTAAACACCAACTTTTACAAGGATTGACACAAAATCGACAATAATAAGTTAATGTTGGAAAAATTAATTTGTAATAACTTATTTTGCATTTTAAAAGGGCAATCCTACTTTCTAAAAGTATCCTTTAAATATCTTTCCACTTCATTGTCTTTCATATACCCATATCCAAACATGAATTTAGATTGAGTTGTTTGAAACTATTTTTGAAATGAACATCATATTTCCGATATTCTTAATATCATCATCATATTACCCATCTTTTTAAGCTATTTAAACCCTTCTACGGTTATACCGCCACAAAATCTTTTTAAATAAAGAATTGATATCCTAAAACAATCACAAGTCCAATTCCGCCAGACAAAGTAAAATAAAGTAATTTTAATTTCAATCCAGTAAATAACCAAATAAGACAATTGGCGATAAGTAAACCATATAAAACAAATGAACGATCGGGGAAATATTCAATTGATACTTTGACAGATAAGCCAAATATTAGTAAAGCTGCCCCAATCGGTAATAATGGTGCGAACGTTACTTCCTTTTTAGAGAATAGGAAAGCACTTATTAAAAGGATAATCGCAATGATTGCAACGAATATTGAAACGAGCCCAACCCACTTAGTAACAGTAAATAACGCTACAAATAAGGCTAAACTAATTAGGATGATACTTATAGAAAAAATCCATTTACGTTTGTTTTCAGTCGCTATGATAGACTTTTTATGACTGATTTCTTCAATAAGTTCGTCTCCATTCCCTTCCGAATAAAGGGTCATTAAAAAATCACAGTAGTGGTCCGGTAGTAATCGATTTTGTTTCCAATATAGTATTTCATTTAAAACAATTTTCTTTTTTGGATTTGGCATATGCTTTTTCTCCATTTTTTTCTTTTTATGTATGACTATAGTTTATCTCATTTTCAAGTCGTTAGCATTAATAAAAATATCTTTTCCTATAAACAAAAAAAGACACCCTTTTCTTAAATGCCAACGAATAGATACGAAATGTAACTATTCGTGGCAATTTCGAAAGGATGCCTAATTAAAACTATTCTAGGAAATCTTTTAATCGTTTACTTCTAGATGGATGGCGTAATTTTCTTAACGCCTTTGCTTCGATTTGACGAATTCTTTCTCGTGTTACACCAAATACTTTCCCTACTTCTTCAAGGGTACGTGTACGTCCATCATCTAAACCGAAACGAAGACGTAAAACATTTTCTTCACGATCAGTTAATGTATCTAAAACATCTTCTAGTTGCTCTTTTAACAACTCGTAAGCTGCGTGATCAGATGGTGATTGCGCTTCATGGTCCTCGATGAAATCACCTAAATGGGAATCGTCTTCTTCCCCGATTGGTGTTTCTAAAGAAACCGGTTCTTGAGCAATTTTTAAAATTTCACGAACTTTCTCAGGGGTTAAATCCATTTCTTCACCAATTTCTTCCGGTGATGGTTCACGACCTAAGTCTTGTAATAATTGTCTTTGAACTCGGATTAATTTATTAATCGTTTCAACCATATGAACTGGAATACGAATTGTTCGCGCTTGGTCCGCAATTGCACGAGTAATTGCTTGTCGAATCCACCAAGTTGCATACGTAGAAAATTTGAACCCTTTACGGTAGTCGAATTTTTCGACTGCCTTGATTAGCCCCATATTTCCTTCTTGGATTAAATCAAGGAATAACATTCCTCGACCAACATAACGTTTAGCAATGGAAACAACTAGACGAAGGTTTGCTTCAGCAAGACGTTTACGAGCATCCTCATCTCCTTGTTCAATACGCTCTGCAAGTTCTATTTCTTCTTCAGCTGTCAGTAAATCAACTCGACCGATTTCTTTCAAATACATACGAACTGGATCGTTAATTTTCACACCAGGAGGAACACTTAAGTCATTTAAATCAAATGCTTCTTCGCTCTCTTCTTGTTTCGCTAAAACTTCATCTTCAAATTCTTCTTTACCTTCAACTTGAATACCATGACTTTTCTCGATATCTTCTGCAAAATGGAAAATTTCTTCGTTTTCCAAATCAAATGGGGCAAGCTTATTCGAAATTTCTTTCATGGAAATTTCGTTATCTTTTTTCGCTATTTGCTGAAGTAATGCTTTTACCTCTTCAACAGATTGCTCATTAATTACCTCTTTTGATTGTTCTGACTTGTCCGCCATAAACCTTCCTCCTTCTAACAACCGAATCGGGTTAAATCGCCGATAATGATTTCTTCAATTGTATGATTGTCTGGGCTAGTTCAAGTGCACGTTTATGTTCGTGCATCTTTTCCGCTTCCAGAGAATCATGAATTAATTTTTTTATTTCAACTTCAATTCGATGTTTTTTTAACTGCTTCAAACAGTCATTAATTTCTGCTTCCGACTGTTCTGGATCATGTTCTACAAGTGCAGCTTCCATCACAATTTTTCTCAACTCAGAGTCATCGAGAATTTCTAAAAATCTTTGATAATCAGCTGATCCATGTTCCTCATAAAAACCAATTAAACGGACGAACACCGCTGCGTATTCATCCCGGGCAAAAGGTTGAGGATCATCACTTTTTAAAACTTTATCTATCACATCAATATTCATAAGCATATGCGACAATAATAATCGTTCTGCCCGTTCTGTTGCAGATAAAGATTTTTTTTGTTGAAGTTCGATTTGTTTCGTTTGAATATTTCCTTGTTCTGCCCGTTTAAAAGTTTTTGCATTATTCGCTTCTAATTTTCTAAATTGAGCATAAATAGCTTCCTCAGAAATATTTGTTTCACTTGCAATCTGTTTTATATAAAGGTCTCTTTCAATAGGAGAAGAGCGCCCGACGAGTTGCTCAAGCACTTCCTGGATGTATTGCAACACATCATTTTCAAATTGAAAGTTTTTATTTCTTCTCGCATGCATCATCATAAAAGCAATGTATGCATGAGGTTTATCTAAAATTTGCTGTACAAAATTTTCAGGTCCATATTTTCGAATATATTCGTCTGGATCTAATTTATCTGGTAGTACTGCAATTTCTACTTTCAATCGTTCGGAATGTAACATTTCAGAAGCACGTTTGGCTGCTTCCCAACCTGCATTATCACCGTCATAACAAATTATTATTTGCTCACTTAAGCGTTTCAACTTTGTGATGTGCTGTGTGGTTAAGGAAGTTCCCATTGTAGCGACTGCATTGTATACTCCAGCTTGATTGGCAGCAAGGACATCCATAAAACCTTCCATTAAAATAACTTGACGTTTTTTTCGGATAGTTGTTCTTGCCTTGTCCAAATTAAAAAGCACTTGACTTTTATGGAAAATTGGTGATTCAGGACTGTTTAAATATTTCGCCTCATCCACTGAATCGATAATACGACCTGAAAATGCGATTACCTTTCCATTTTCATCACGTATTGGAAACATGATTCGTCCTCTAAAGCGGTCAAAGTAAGTATGGTCACTTTCCTTCTGGATGATGAGTCCACACTCGGCCATTTCTTCTAAAGAAAAGCCTTTTCTTTTTAACAAAACTGAAAGAGTATCCCATGTTGGTAAAGACCAACCTATACCATTCGTTTCGATAAGCTCCTTTGTAAATCCTCTTTTCAAAAGATAATTTAACGCTTGCTCCCCTTCTTCCGTATTCATCAACAAATGATGATAAAAATCGGCAGCAAATTCATGGGCCTCAATCATTTTTTCTTCTTTTTTTGAATAAGATTGGCTTTCTTTTGACATACTATTGCTTTGGATATCTAATTGAATACCAAGTCGATTTCCTAACTTAACGAGGGCATCTGGGAAGGAAATATTTTCAATATCCATAACAAAAGTAATTGCATTACCGCCAGCACCACATCCAAAACAATGAAATATTTGTTTATCTTGAGACACTGAAAACGAAGGTGTATTTTCACCATGAAATGGGCATAATCCGAACCAGTTACGTCCTCTTTTCGTTAACTGCATGTACTCACTTATAACGTCAACTATATCGGACTGGGAACGAATTTGTTCGATCATCTCTTCAGGAATTTTCCCGGTCATTTTATCACCAACTTCAGATGCTAAGTAACACAATTCGAGATAAATTTAAAAAATCCTCTATTTTACGACAAAAATAGTTTATTTTCAAAATAAATCTCGGTTTAAAAATATTTTTACCACAATTTTTTCATTATAAAACAAATAGATGAAAATTTCCACTTTTTTTATAAAAAAACGAAAATATTCATCCTTCGATTGCAGACAAATCAGAAAGATAATACTTTAACTAATATGTATACTACAATCGCGCAAAAAAACCTCCTCCAAAATAGAAGAGGTGGCTAAAAATTTGTATAATTATTTATTTTGTTCGATTCTGTCGATAATATCATTTGCTGTTTCTTCAACAGCTTTATTCGTTACATCAATTACTGAACATCCAATACGTTCTACAACATTATAAAAATGTTCAATTTCTTGCTCGATGCGTGATTGTTTTGCATAAATGGCATCATCATTCAGTCCTAAAGCAATTAAACGCTCTTTTCGTATGACATTTAACTTTTCCGGAGAGATAACTAACCCGAAACATTTTTTCGGATCCACTAAAAATAATTCTTCAGGTGGATTCACTTCCGGTACAAGGGGAACATTCGCCACTTTATATCGTTTATGGGCTAAATATTGAGAAAGTGGTGTTTTTGATGTTCTAGAAACACCGACTAAAACAACATCTGCAAGCAACAATCCTCGGGGATCGCGGCCATCATCGTATTTAACTGCAAACTCAACCGCTTCAATTTTTTTGAAGTAATCATCATCTAATTTATGAACTAATCCAGGTTCCTCAAGGGGCTGTTCCCCGATTTGTTGTTCAAATAAATGAATCATAGGACCAATTAAATCAATACATTCCACTTGTTCATGATGACAAAGATTTATCATAAACTGTCTCATCTTTTCTTCTACAAGTGTAAATACAATAATTGCATTTTGTTCTTTGGCAATTTCAACAATTTTTTCAATATGATCGTTATCTTCTATATGGGGAAACTTTCGAATGAGAGTATTGTCAAAGTTTGGACGGAATTGAGTAATGGCCGCCTTTACAACTTGTTCCCCAGTTTCACCAACGGAATCAGAAACAACGAATACTTTTAATAGTTTCAAAATAGCACTCCTTATAAATCATGGGTTTCTGCTAAAGAGATGAAGGCTTTTGTAATATTTGTCTTCGTTAGTCTTCCGACAATTTCTAAACCTTTATCCGTTTCGTTCACAACAGGAAGTGAGTCAACTTGTCTTTCAATTAACTTTTTTGCAGCCACGATTAATGAATCTGATTTTTTACAATAAGCAATATTCGGCATCCTAGTCATAATAATATGAACTGGAATTTTTGTTAACTCTTGAGTACCAAGACTAGTTCTTAACAAATCTTTTCTTGATAATACACCTTGTAAAAATGAATGTTCATCTACAACAAAAAGTGTACCAACATCCTCTAAAAACAATTGAACAATCGCATCATATACAGTCATGTTTTCCGATACAACAACGGGTAAAGATTGAAAGTCTTTTACCTTTAAATTCATCATCGATTCTGATGCTGTTGTAATCGTCTTCTTACCTGAATAAAAATAACCAACACGTGGTCTAGCATCTAAAAATCCAGCCATAGTTAAAATCGCTAAATCTGGTCGTAGAGTAGCCCGGGTCAAATTTAAACGTTCTGCAATTTGCTCACCTGTGATTGGGCCATTCTCTTTAACGATTTGCAGAATCGTGTCTTGACGTTTATTGAGTTCGATTGGACTCACCCGCTTCAAATAGTGTTATACTTTTACTTAAATATTATATACTATAATGACGAATATTTGTTAAGAAAAATACAAGATGCTACAATATTGACACAGTTCTAGTTCGTAGCATAGAATATCATATAGAACTTTATATTAGGCAATGACAGGACAATAAGTATCTTTTCAAAAAAAGCGAGTAGGAGTTTGGTGAAAGCCTGCGCGAAAAGAGAAACGGCACCCTTGAGCCAAACTAGTTAAAAGAGGATTGTTCAATTTTGTAAAAGCGAATGACGACGTTTACGAGCGCTTTACTCCAACCATTGAGGTTGAAAAGAAAGCGTTTGTCAGACTAGGAATGAGGAGCCAATCAACCGCAGTGAACAAAATGGTTCATGAGGATTGCATTGGTGACGAATGACGACGTATGCGAGCGCTTTACTCCAACCATTGAGGTTGAAAAGAAAGCGTTTGTCAGACTAGGAATGAGGAGCCAATCAACCGCAGTGAACAAAATGGTTCATGAGGATTGCATTGGTGACGAATGACGACGTATGCGAGCGCTTTACTTCAACCGGACAATCAAGCGGGGTGGAACCGCGGGTGTACTATACATATGCACTCGTCCCCGGGCAAAAAGCCCGGAGACGGGTGCTTTTATATTTTCATCAATTAGGAGGAATTACTCATGGCTCAAAAATCTATGGAAACAATCGTAAACTTAGCAAAACATCGTGGTTTCGTTTTCCCAGGATCAGAAATTTACGGTGGTCTTGCAAACACTTGGGATTACGGTCCACTCGGTGTTGAATTGAAAAACAACGTAAAAAAAGCTTGGTGGCAAAAATTCGTGCAGGAATCAGAATATAATGTAGGTCTTGACGCTGCAATTTTAATGAATCCTCGTACTTGGGTTGCTTCTGGCCACGTTGGCAACTTCAATGACCCAATGATTGATTGCAAATCATGTAAAGCTCGCCACCGCGCAGACAAATTAATCGAAGAAGCGTCTCTTGAAAAAACTGGCAAAGAGATTATTGTGGACGGTATGAGCTTTGATCAAATGAAAGCAAAAATGGATGAACTTGCTGTTACTTGCCCTGAATGTGGTGCAAATGATTTTACTGAAATTCGCCAATTCAATTTAATGTTTAAAACATTCCAAGGTGTTACAGAAAGTTCTACGAATGAAATTTTCCTACGCCCTGAAACAGCACAAGGGATTTTCGTCAACTTCAAAAACGTACAACGTTCAATGCGTAAACGTACTCCGTTCGGTATTGCGCAAATCGGTAAATCTTTCCGTAATGAAATTACACCTGGTAACTTTACTTTCCGTACACGTGAATTTGAACAAATGGAACTTGAATTCTTCTGTAAGCCCGGTGAGGATTTAGAGTGGCAACAATATTGGAAAGAGTTCTGTAAAAATTGGTTATTAAATTTAAGTATGAAGGAAGAAAGCATACGTCTTCGCGACCATGAAGAAGATGAGTTATCCCACTATTCCAATGCAACAACGGATATCGAATTCCGCTTCCCATTCGGCTGGGGTGAACTATGGGGTATTGCCGACCGTACAGATTATGATTTAAAACAGCATATGGAACATTCCGGTGAAGACTTTACTTACATTGATCCAATTACAAATGAACGTTACGTTCCATATTGTATCGAACCATCTTTAGGTGCTGACCGTGTAACATTAGCCTTCTTATGTGATGCTTATGATGAAGAAGAATTAGAAGGTGGCGATTCTCGTACAGTATTACGCTTCCACCCAGCTTTAGCACCATTTAAAGCAGCAGTATTACCTTTATCAAAAAAATTAGCAGACGAAGCTGGAGAAGTTTGGTCCGAGTTACGTAAAGCATTCCCTGTTGATTATGATGAATCCCAATCAATCGGTAAACGTTACCGCCGACAAGATGAAATCGGAACACCATTCTGTATTACTTATGACTTCGATTCAAAAGAAGACGGCCAAGTAACGGTTCGCCATCGTGATAGCATGGAACAAATCCGAATGCCAATAGCAGAAGTTAAAGCATATATCGAAAAACATTTAGAATTTTAAAAACGATGAGCTTATTTCGCTAATTTAGCGAGATAAGCTCTTTTTTTTCTATATACTATAATTTTTTCTATATAACCCAATAAATGTATAAAAACACATATTCCACCCAATAATGGATATGTGTTTTTACTTTTGTTCATTTTATTTTTTCAATCTTTCATTTGTAAGAATATTTCGATTATAATGATAGGAAAAGAGGTGGGATTGATGTTATTTCAAACTTTATTTAAAAAACAAAAACCAATCAATATTGAAAAAAATGCCAGCGAAAAACTATTAGTCATTGTTAACGAATTATTAAATAAAGAATTGCCTGAGCATCAATCACATCACCATATTTTATTTACAGCAAACGTAAAGCTAGATACGTTAAAGAATGTCTTAAATCAACATCGAAGCCGATGTCAATTGGAACATAAAGTTGGACAATATCATATGGAAATGTATGATCAAATACGAAAACAAATCAGTGATTTGCAAAGTTTAGTGGACTGTTATACAGAACTTCATATTGATATGACCCATATGAATCATCGTTTACTCTTTTATTACGATAAAATTAACTATTTATACGAAAATTATTTACATCTACGAGATGGAACATTTTTGAGCGAAGCCAATCCATCATTTTGGAAAGCTATTAAGGAAGATACATTAGAAGTCGTTCGAAATATTTTATAACGATTATTCTGTCGTTTCCTCATTATGTTTATTTCTACTCAGTAATGAGGTTCTTTCTAATTGCTCAATAAACGACCTGGATTTTAACCGAATTCCCGTTTGTTCCTCGTATATAGTTGAAACAATTTTTTTAATAAACTGTTTTGTCCCCTTTTTTAAATCTAGTTTGCCAATTTGATCAATAGGTACCGAATAAAACATTCGGATTAATTTTAACTGGGTTGGCGTTAATCGAATGATGTAAGGGTCGAGATGGAAGCAACGATGACATAAATAGCCTCCTTGGGCAAAGGAAAAGGCAAATTCCCCTTCAATTGCTCCACACGATGCACAGGCATGTAACATCGGTTGAACACCTGTATAAGGTAGAAGCTTCCAATCAACAAATAAAGCGATAGCCTCAGGATCATACTCCTCCTCTATGGCATGAAGAGCTTGTTGTAACACTTCAAAGGCAAAAGGTTCCGGACTTCCCTCTTCGACAATTCGATCGAGAAGCTCAACAATATAGCTAGCATAGGCTGTTGCAACAATATCCGTTTGGATATGGCGCATGGAGGCTAAATGTTCCCCTTGTTGTAACGTTCCCATTCCCGAACCTCTTTGTACAACATATACCCCATGCATAAAAGTTTGAGTAATCCCAGCTAAACGACTCGTTGGTTTTTTTGCTCCTCTAGCCATCACCGTCACTTTACCTACTTCCCTCGTCATAATTGTTACGATTTTATTGGATTCTCCATAGGATCTCGATTTTAAAACAATGCCTTCCCATTTATTTAGCATTGCGGCACTTCCTTCTACGTTTTTCTATTTCTATTATACATAAAAAGAACGCCTACATAATTGTAAGCATTCTTTTCGGTAATTAATATTCATCTTCGCGATAACCAAAATCACGTAAGTGGGTTGATTTATTTCGCCAATCCTTTTGTACTTTTACCCAGAGCTCTAAATATACTTTTGAGCCTAAAAGCATTTCAATATCTTTACGGGCAAGGGTTCCAACCTCTTTTAATAAGGCGCCCCGTTTACCGATAACAATTCCTTTTTGCGAATCCCGTTCAACCATAATCGTCGCTTGAACGCGAATCATATGTTCGTTTTCTTCATCCCGCTTAATTTTGTCGATCACAACAGCGATAGAATGGGGAATTTCTTCCCTTGTTAAATGAAGAACTTTTTCCCGTATGAGCTCGGAAATAATAAATCGTTCTGGATGATCTGTCACTTGATCTGCAGGATAGTACTGAGGACCATCCGGTAAATAGTTCTCAATCGTTACTAATAAATTATCTACATTATTACCTTGTAATGCCGAGATTGGTATGATTTCAGCGAATGGAAATTTCCCTTTATACGTTTCAATAATATTCACCAATTCATCAGGATGAATTTGGTCTATTTTATTAACGACTAAAAATACAGGGGTTTTTGTTCCCTCTAGTAACTCAAGAATAAATTCATCGCCTTTTCCTAAACCTTGTTCAGCATTCACCATAAACATAATGAGATCTACTTCACGCAAAGTATTTTTTGATACCTTGATCATGAATTCCCCTAATTTATGTTTCGGCTTATGGATACCTGGTGTATCGATAAATATCATTTGAGACTGGTCTCGGGTTAGTACACCTTGAATTTTATTTCTAGTTGTTTGAGGCTTATCTGACATAATGGCGATTTTTTGGCCAATTACGCGATTTAAAAAAGTGGATTTCCCTACATTAGGTCGACCGATGATCGAAATAAATCCTGATTTGTAACTATTGTTGTTTTCCTGCATGTTCTAAATCCTCCGGTGTAAAGGCGCCTGGTAAAAGCTCGCCCACTGTCGTTTGTTGTATATCCCCTTTTAAATTCGTTAAATAAACAGGCATATCTGGTGCACAAAACTCAGAAATGACTTGTCTACACGCTCCACATGGGGAACATGGTCCCTCTGTATCGCCTACAACGGCAAGCGCTTTAAAATTTTTCACACCTTCAGAAACCGCTTTGAAAATCGCTGTACGTTCAGCACAGTTCGCTAAACCATAACTCGAATTTTCAATGTTACAGCCTTGATATACTGTTCCATCTTCCGCTAATAGGGCAGCACCTACTTGAAATTTTGAATAAGGTACATACGCTTTCTCTCTTGCTAATTTTGATTGCTCTATTAATTGATTCATATTCACTGTCATATTCCCCAACTCCTTAATATTTCTTTCTTAAAACCATTTTGGTAGAAAAATGAGTAATCCGATTATAACACTTGCCACCGCAAAAACAAGTACTGCCCCTGCGGCTACATCCTTCGCCTGTTTTGCTAAAGGATGATATTCGGGAGAAGCTAAATTCACGACGGCCTCAATTGCTGTATTTATCATTTCTGAACCGATGACCAGTGCTATCGTAATAATTAAAACAAGCCACTCTGTTATCGATATCCCCGTTAACACTCCAGCTATAACGACTATTACTGCACTAAATAAATGAATACGCATATTTTGTTCTTTTAACGATGTGCATATGCCAACTAAAGCATATCCAAAGGATTTAATGAGCTTAAGAACGTCCATTAAAATCACGGCCTAAGCCAAAAGAAGATAAAATGTCATCTTGTTTCCCAAACATTACTTTCTCATCCTCTTCTGTCATATGATCGTAGCCTAAAAGGTGTAAAAATCCATGAACTGCTAAAAATCCAAGTTCCCGTTCAAAGGAGTGACCGTATTCCTCAGCTTGTTCTTTCGTTCTATCTGTCGAAATAATGATGTCCCCTAAAATACGAGGGATCCCTTCTCCTTGAATCGCTACCTCGCCTTCACCTAACTCTTCGAGGGCAAAGGAAATAACGTCAGTAGGTTGATCTTTATCACGGTATTCCCGGTTAATTTCATGAATCGCTTCATTTGTAACAAAGGTAACAGAAACTTCACTGCCATCTTCAATATTTAAAGTATTTGCAGCATGTTGAAGTAATTTTTCAACTAGTTCAATATGCTCCTCCTGCACTTCATTTGTTTCATCTAAAAAATCAATATTAAGCATGGAATCCTCCTAAAATTATCCTTCTTTTGGGTATTCAATCCGAGAATGGAATATCCCATTTAACGTTTCACATAATACTTCTTCAATTTTCTTTAATTCTTTAAGAGAGACATCACATTCATCAAATTGATGTTCTTGTACACGACTTTGAATAATGGAATGGACAAGTTGCTGTACTTTTTCCAAGCTAGGCTGTTTCATCGAACGGACCGCAGCCTCTACGCTATCTGCAATATTAATAACTGCTGCTTCTTTTGTTTGCGGTTTTGGACCAGGATAACTAAATGCTTCTTCATCCACTTCTTTCCCTTCATCCTTCGCTTTATGTAAGAAGAATTTCAAGGTACTTGTCCCATGGTGCTGTAGAGCAATATCTACAATTTCTTTCGGCATTTTATGCTTTTTCAATAAAGCGGCTCCATCCGTCGTATGGGAAATGATAATTTCCGCACTTCTTTCGGGTGGCAATGAATCATGGGGATTAATGCCAGACATTTGATTTTCAATGAAAAATGCCGGTCTTCTCGTCTTCCCAATATCATGATAGTAACATGCAACACGAGCTAATAATCCGTCGGCTCCGATTGCTTCACAGGCAGCCTCTGCAAGATTGGCAACCATTACACTATGATGGTATGTTCCTGGCGTTTCTGTTAACAATTTTTTCAACAACGGATGATTTGGATTTGATAATTCGATTAATCTCATTGTCGACAATAAACCTAAAGCTGATTCAAAGAAAGGCAATAATCCCATCGTCAACGCACCAGATAAAACCGCAGATGTAATACCTGCTATTGCATAAAATAATAATTCTACCAGCTCATAATCTGATTGGGACATTAACAAATAAAAGGCAATAAATAAAAAGTTAATAACCAAAACGATTCCGCAAGCTTTTAATAAATGGGATCTCTTCTCCATGCTCCTCATAAAGAATACACTTGATAATCCACCAAAAATAATATACAGTGCTATATCCATTTGTAAAACTGCTGCGTACCCTTCGTGGAACAATATTCCGGCAGAAGCTGCTGTTAATACGGTTACTAATATCGCCGCCCTTTCATTTGCTAACAACCTTACAAGCATTGTAGCAAGGGCTGTTGGATATAAAAAGGCAATCGTCATATCAAATTGGTCTGATAACAAACTAAGCAACTTCATTAATATAATTGAAATCGAATAAACAATAGCCGTTACAAATAAAGCTTTCCTTCTTTTTTCTAAATCCGTTTTCGAACGGTCAAAAAGGATATACATAAAAGCCATTTGCAAAACAATAAAGATGAAAAGGCCTAGAACCGGTTTTGTTGATGTATGGCTATTCAATAAACCTAAAAGTTCCAATTGACGATAAACTTCCCGATCAATCAATTCCCCTTCTTGAACAATGATTTGTCCTTGTAAAATTCTTGTTGGCTCAACTTCTTCACGGGCTTGTAAAATTAGCTCTTCTGTTCGCTCCTCATCCAATACTTCTGTTTCGACAATTGCCGCTCGTCCAATTACCGCAAGTACGCTGAATAAATTTTCATCCAATGTATCATTTTGACGAATTCTTGATTCAATTTCATTCCGTACTTGAGCTACATCATCTGTACGAATCGGCTCTTTCAATGTTGTTTCAACTAAATTAACAAGAAATGTTTTCGCAGTTGCAATACTCGCATCATTTGCTGTTAAAAGCGATTGTAATTGACTGTCGGTAAAATTAAGTTGGGATTGACTATCTGTAATATCCTTTAATTTATCTTGAAGTTGTTGAACTTGATTTTCTATCGGCACTTCTTCTTTACTAGCACTTATGTCTTTTCGTACATCCAAAAGAATGTCAAAAATAGAAGTGACTAAAGAAGAACGATTATGTGCCGTTTCATCATTAAATACGTAAACAGGTTCTACAGCGTTTTCGGCATTATCTCTTTCCTGCTCCGTTTTTACTGTATCTTCTACCGTTTTGACTGCACGTATTGTCTCTGGTGCAAGTTGAAAAGCTTGGATATCATATGTAGTACCTCGAATATTACCGAGCATTAAAAAGAATTGTAGAATACCAGTGACAATTAAAACAACGATTAATAAAGTCCGAAAACTTATTATATTCAGCAATTTATTAAAGTGCTTTTCCACCTGCGCACCTCCAAAGGTCTTTCTCTATGTATAGTTTACCAATTTATGAATATAATTTCATGAAAAGTTACTAGAAATAAAAAATGTGCACGATTTATCGTACACATTTTTAGAGCTATACAATAATCCGGTATTAAACTTATCTTTATTATAACTCCTGATCTGTGTAAGCTTGGATAATTTTCGCCACAAGCGGATGACGGACTACGTCTCCAGCCTCTAACGTTTTAAACTGTATATCCTTTAAAAATTTTAATGAACGTTCTGCAATGATTAAACCTGACTCCGTATTTTTTGGTAAATCAATTTGTGTTTTATCTCCGGTAATAACCATTTTAGAACCAAATCCAAGTCTTGTTAAAAACATTTTCATTTGCATATGGGTTGTATTTTGCGCCTCATCTAATATAACAAAGGCGTCATCTAAAGTACGACCACGCATATAAGCTAAAGGTGCAATTTCAATTGTTCCCCGTTCAATTAAACGTTGGGTTTGTTCTTGACCATATATGTCATGTAGTGCATCATACAATGGTCGAAGATAAGGATCAACCTTTTCCTTTAAATCCCCTGGTAAAAACCCTAATGATTCTCCGGCTTCTACTGCAGGTCTTGTTAAAATAATGCGTTTAACATGACCGTTTTTTAAGCTTTGCGTTGCCATAACAACGGCTAAATAGGTTTTCCCAGTACCAGCAGGACCAATACCAAACACGAGGTCATGATGACGAATCGCTTTTATGTACTCGCGTTGACCGATTGTTTTTGCTCGGATAGGTTTCCCTTTAAAGTTTCTCGCTATTTCCTCTTCATATAATTCAGCAAAATATTCAATTGTCCCTTTATTCACCATTTCGATTGCAGTAGCCACATCCCGCAAATCAATATTAACCCCTTTTCGAATTACTCTTAATAGGGCAATTAATAAATCCTTTACTTGCTGTTTCGGAAGTTCTTCCCCGGCAATTTGAATTACTTCACCACGAGTAATAATGCGTACTTGAAATGTTTCTTCAATGAGCTTAATATTTGCATCGGACATTCCTAGTAACATTACTGCTTCATTTGGATTTTCTACTTGCAATTCTGATAATTGTTCTGACATAAATCAATCTCCTTGGTCAATTGGGTAGTTTTCCGCAATGTTTTCATTTACCAAAAATAGGACTTTCCCTTTCACTTTATCATCATCGAATGTAACGTGCAAAATGTTTTCCTTTTTGATAATTGTTTTTGGAGGTAAAGATTTTAAGATTTTTTCGTGCAGTAGTGGCAAAATAAACGATTCGATTCGTTCTTCTGTAATCTCTTCCGTTACAGTGATGTACTTTTGAGTCCTTTTGATTTCGATAAATTTTGAAAGCCACTCCGGTAAATCGATCTTTTGAAATGATTTTCCCTGCTCCTTTTTATCATTATTCATTTTGAAATCAATCGTCCACTCTCGACTACTAGCTGAGATGAGTTGTAATTCCTTTGGAATCGAAAATTCCGTTTCTAACCAGTAGTCTGCATACACTTCCCCAGAAGCTCCTACTACAACCGATTTATCTCCAACTGATATAACCCCTGATACAAGTGTATCCCCTTTATATACAGTTGTATTCGGTAATACACGACGTTCTCCACTAGAAATTTCAAAATGAGTAATTACACCACTTTTTGCTGCAATTAAATGATTTTTCCCTTCATTTATATTGTCTCTATTATCGGTAATCGGTGCAAGTTGTGGAACAATCGTCATACTACTACCTGTTTTTAATATATGCACCCAAGATAAATCTCTTAACTCTTCCATTATAGTTTGTCTAATTTCGAAATCCGATTCCACTTTTCCCCTTAATGTAGGCTTGGCGAGGGATAATTTTTCATTTACGATTTTTTCTACGGCAACTCGGACTTCAGGTATATCGGATTGCACCTCCACCTTCCAAACAAACTGGGAGGCAACAATTGGGATACAAATTAGTAGCAGTAAACCAATAGCTGTCCAACTATTTTTTTGAAAAATTCTAGAAATTTGTAAATATTGGATTTTCACTTTAACACGGTACTTTTTCCTAATCGTACGTACTATATTGATATCTTTCCTTGTAATTTCAAAACGAATTTCATTGTCTAAATGGGTTACATTCTTTATTTTTACACCTTTCGAATGTAAATTTTGAATGAAGGCATGGGCCGCATTGTTACGTGTTATACGAATTTCAACAGGACGATTATCAAACTTTTTCATAATCGTTCACCTGTCTTTTCATTTCAATTGATAATAAATTTTCAACATGTATAATAAATTCTTCCTCTTTTAATACATCTATATGTACGCGATTTGCTTTTATTAAAATTGAAAAATCTTCATATAAAAAGGAACAATGCTGTTCAGACGCTTCAATAAATTTATATGTTCCAATCAACCTTAATTGGCTGTTATTTACGATTTCAATTAATGGATCTTTTTGGAATAATTTTTTCAATTAAAAATGCCCCCCTTTCGCAAAAGTATATGCTTTGAAAAAGGGGGGCATGTATAGATTCCTTTTGTTTCTTACAAATTACTGCAAAACTTCAAACAATTAGGAATGTTGCTTTGCCTTTGGCGGTCCTAAAATTTCTGATGTAATAATCGCCTGAACTAACGCTTCTCTATTCGTAGGGACAAAGTTTCCAATTTCCCTTTGTTTCATTTTCCCTTTAGTATTTTTCACCCTCGTTATACTTGATGACCGATTGGAACGATTTGCATCAAGGGATGGTCTTGCATTTTTTGTTACAGGTTTCGATAAATCCTTTTCTATTTTTGTTGCTCTTCTGGCTACTTCTTGAGCAGATTTCTCCATGGAACGCTGGGGTGTTCTTGTAGCAGTTTTATCATTTAATTGTTGAAACACTTCACTCGCAAAATCTTCCAACGATTTTCTCGTTTCCCTACGTTCTACTTTATTAGAAGTTTGGGATTTTTGAGTCGTTTGTTTATTATTAAAAGGTGGCATTGGTTTTTGTTCTTTCTTTTCTTTACCACCAAATAAAGAACTAACAATAAAAATGACCACCATGAGAATAATGCCTTCCATTAACTAAACACTCCTCTCTTTTAGGTGTGTTATATCTTTAATCTTCCGTAGAATCTTGTTTATCATTTGTTACTTTCGCAATAGAATCTCTCATGGAAGTATCTGCTTGGATATTTTTATAATTCATATAATCCATAATTCCAAAGTTTCCAGAACGTAGAGCTTCTGCCATTGCCATTGGGACTTCTGCTTCTGCTTCTACTACTTTTGCTTTCATTTCTTGAACTTTCGCTACCATTTCTTGTTCTTTTGCTACTGCCATAGCACGACGTTCTTCCGCTTTTGCTTGGGCAATATTTTTATCCGCTTGTGCCTGTTCAATTTGAAGTTCTGCCCCAATATTTTTACCAACATCTACGTCTGCAATATCAATGGATAAAATTTCAAAGGCTGTTCCTGAATCTAACCCTTTTGAAAGTACCGTTTGAGAAATCAAATCAGGATTTTCTAATACTTTTGAGTGGCTTTCAGAACTACCGATTGTCGAAACGATCCCTTCACCGACACGGGCAATAATTGTATCTTCCCCTGCACCACCAACTAAACGGTCCAAGTTTGCTCTTACTGTTATTCTCGCTTTTGCTTTTACTTCAATCCCGTTAATTGCAACACCGGCAATAAATGGTGTTTCAATTACTTTCGGATTTACAGACATTTGTACAGCTTCTAATACGTCACGTCCAGCTAGATCGATAGCGGCACAACGTTCGAAGGATAACTCTATATTTGCCCGTTGAGCTGCGATTAAAGCATTTACAACACGGTCAACATTACCACCAGCTAAATAGTGGGACTCCAATTGGTTAATGGATACGTCTAAACCTGCTTTATGAGCCTTAATTAATGGATTTACAATACGAGCTGGAATTACTCGACGTAATCTCATCCCAATTAATGTAAAGATACTTACTCTTACTCCTGCTGCAATGGCACTAATCCATAGTGCTACTGGAACAAAAGTTAATATGACTGATAATACAATAATAACTACTACAGCGGTAATAATTAAACTAATAGCTGCTGCATCAATAACCATTTTCTTCCACTCCCTTTTCTATTTCTCTCACGACAACTCGTGAACCTTCTACACGCACAACTTCCACTTTCTTTTTTGAATCAACATAATTTCCTTCTGAAACGACATCGATTCGTTCGTTATCAATTATTATTGTTCCTGCAGGTCGAAGAGGTGTCAACGTATATCCGGATCTTCCTAACAGGTCAACACGGTTGATATTGGATACATAGCCTTCCTCTGTCGTCGTTGCGTCTCTTAATATTAATTTATTAAAGACGTGTAAATTTTTCCCAAAGAATTTCATTAATACCACCATTCCTATTATAGCGATAAACATAGCGATTAAAATGGAATACGCCATATGGACCACACTTTCACCTGCAAATAATAAACTGATAATCATCAGTGCGCCACCAATAAGTCCGACTATTCCCCCTGGAATAAACAATTCCGCTGCTAATAAAGCAAAGCCGATGACAAAAATTATGATCGATTCATAGGTTGCGAACCCTGAGGCGATATGTCCAAAGTAAAATAATCCAAAAGAAGATAGGCCGATGAGCCCCGGCACACCAAATCCAGGAGAAAATAATTCCATCGCTAACCCTAGGGCACCAATCGATAATAAAAAGGTCACAACAATAGGATTAGTCAAAAAATTTAAAAGCTTGTCAGAAAACGTTGTCTGTCCTACTTCCCCTTCATTTTCGGTTTGGACAAATTCTGAAAAATCATTGGCTGTTTCAGTTATTAAAGCACTTTCCTTTGTATCGCTAGTTACAACACCACTGTTCAATGAAACTATTTCTTCTCCATTGGCACTAACTGACAAGTTGAAGGAAAGAAACGTTAATGATATTAACAATAATGCCATGAAACAACTGCCTTTTATTATTTTCCCCATATCTACCCTCCTTACTTAGATGGGCTGTTCCTGATAGTTAATTCTACGGTTATATCGTCAAAAAGTTTCAAAAATCGAATGGTTTTTCTCATTTATTTTCATTGTACACGAATCGACTATCCAATTCTTAATTATTCTATTGTTATTCTATAAAAAAATGTACATCTAGTTTTACTAAAAAGGGCAAGAAAATGTAAAATACCCTAGTATTTGAAAGTTCAAATACTAGGGTATATCATTTTTTTCCTTAGTGAATCATAAATTGCGTGTTATGAACGTAGGGATTGTCTAGGAAATTACCACTTACGTTTACGTGCAGCTTCTGATTTCTTTTTACGTTTTACGCTCGGTTTTTCATAAAATTCGCGTTTTCTTACTTCTTGAATAGTACCACTTTTAGATACAGTACGTTTGAAGCGGCGAAGAGCATCTTCAAGCGATTCGTTTTTTCTAACGACAGTTTTTGACATCTCTCTTTCCCTCCCTCCGAACACACGTCAATACACAAACTACTATAGCAACTTGTGTACTAAAAAATTATATCGTATTGTCTAGCGACAGTCAATAGTAAGTATTCGAATTAATAGTTAGAATCGGAAATTAATCCATTCATTATCGCAACACCTGAACTTGCACCAATTCTTGTTGCTCCAGCTTCAATCATTTTTTGCATATCTTCAAGACTTCTTACCCCACCTGAAGCTTTTACACCGATTTCTGGTCCAACAGTTTTTCTCATTAATGCTACATCTTCAACAGTTGCTCCTCCCGTTGAAAAACCTGTAGATGTTTTTACGAAATCTGCGCCTGCTTCTACAGAAAGTTCACATGCTTTCATTTTCTCTTCATCAGTTAACAAACATGATTCAATAATTACTTTTACTAAAGTACCATTTGCTGCGTCTACGACAGCTTTAATGTCGTCTCGAACTAAATTGTAATTGCCGTCTTTTAATGCGCCAATATTAATAACCATATCAATTTCTTGGGCACCATTTTCAATTGCATTTTTTGTTTCAAAAGCTTTCACTTCTGAAGTTGTTGCTCCTAATGGAAAACCGATAACAGTACAAACTTTTACATTTGTACCTGATAAAAGTTGTGCGCTGTAATGAACCCACGTCGGATTTACGCAAACAGAGGCAAATTCATATTTTTTTGCTTCTTCACATAATTTTTCGATTTGATTTTTTGTAGTTTCAGCTTTTAACAATGTATGATCAATCATTGAAGCGTAATTTTGTGTCATAAAAATTACTCCTTTTCCTTAAGTTGTCCGTACCTCTCCCATCATACCATTAACGGCAATAACTTGTGAAATGTCAGATATTTTCAAAAATAATTTAGATGTTTACTTCAAATTAGTATCCCCAAAACAACACATTTCTTTTTACATAAAAAACGGCAAAACTCATTACAAGTTTTACCGTTTTCCTTTATTGTACTTGTTCTTCTAATACACGTACAAATTGACCTTCACAATTTGGGTAGCCAGCTTTCGTAATCTTCACTTTTACAAGTTTTCCGATCATCGATTCATTACCTTCAAAGACAACACGTAAATAATTGTCTGTATACCCTACAAATAAGTTTTCTTCGTTTGATTCTTTATATTGTTCTTCAGGGATAATTTCTAATACTTCTCCTTCAAAGCGAGAAGCATACTCTTTTGCTAATTGATCGTTTAATGTAAGTAAACGGTGTACTCGTTCATTTTTCACTTCTTCATCGATTTGATCTTCCATTCTTGCAGCAGGTGTACCTGTACGTTTAGAGAACGGGAAGACGTGAAGCTCGGCAAATTTATGTTTAGCAATAAAGTTATACGTCTCCATAAATTCTTCCTCAGTTTCTCCTGGGAAACCAACGATAACGTCAGAAGTGATCGCTAAATCCGGTAACGCATCATTTAAACGTTCAAGCCGTTCTGCAAAGAAATCCATTGTATATTTCCGACGCATTCGTTTTAAAACGGTATCTGAACCCGATTGAATTGGAATGTGCAAATGTCGAACAACGATATTTGAATTTTTCAATACTTCAATCACTTCATCCGTTAATTGAGAAGCTTCAATGGAAGAAATTCGTAAACGTTTTAATCCTTTTACATTTGCTTCAAGGTCACGAAGTAATTGTGCTAAGTTATAATCTTTAAAGTCTTGTCCATATCCACCAGTATGAATACCAGTAAGAACAATTTCAAGATAACCAGCATCTACTAGCTGTTGTGCTTGGCGAATTACTTCTTGAGGATCCCGGGAACGCATTAAACCACGAGCCCATGGAATAATACAGAACGTACAGAAATTGTTACATCCTTCTTGAATTTTAAGGGAAGCACGGGTACGGTCTGTAAAATAAGGAACGTCTAACTCCTCATAAACACGGTTTTTCATTATATTTCCAACCGCATTAATTGGTTTACGTTCTTGTTTGTATTGTTCGATATAACCAAGCATCTTTTGACGATCTTGTGTTCCGACAACAATATCTACACCTGGGATTGCCATAATTTCTGCAGGTGATGTTTGAGCATAGCAACCCGTTACACAAATTACTGCATCAGGATTTTGACGGACAGCACGACGAATCACTTGGCGAGATTTTTTATCTCCTGTATTTGTTACTGTACATGTATTGATGACATAAACGTCTGCTTGATGTTCAAATTCAGTACGTTCATATCCTTGTTCTTTAAAAAGCTGCCAGATTGCTTCTGTTTCGTAATGGTTTACTTTACAGCCTAATGTATGAAAAGCCACCGTTGACAAGGCTAGTACACCTCTTTCATTCAAATTCATAGGAAATGGCAGATAGCGCATATAATGGTGCGGTTTCTGCACGCAATATTCTAGGTCCAAGAGACATTGTCTCAGCTCCAGCATCTAATAAACTTTGTGCCTCATTTCTTGAAATGCCACCTTCAGGACCGAAAATTAATAAAATAGACTTCAATTCATTATCATACACTTTTTTCAGCTTATCCGCAAATCTCGTACGCACTTCCTTTTTAGCATCTTCTTCATCCGCTATAAATACGACATCATAGTTCGAAAGTGTACGAATTAATTGTTTAAAGGAAATCGGGTTGGATATAGTCGGAACATGATTTCGATGGGATTGTTCCGCAGCTTCCTGAGCAATTTTTTGAAGTCTTTCGGTTTTCTTCTCACCCTTCTTTTCATCCCACTTTACAATGGAACGTTCCGCACTAAAGGGAATTAAAGCATACATTCCTAATTCCGTTCCCTTTTGAGCTATAAACTCTAACTTATCCCCTTTCGGTAATCCACACGCGATATGTACTTGAATAGGCATTTCAGAAGAGGGGATTGTTTCACCGGTTTGTTTTACAACAATTTCTTGCCCAACAGATAAAATTTCACAAATATATGCTATGTTATTCGAAACAACAACAATTCGATCTCCAGTAGTCATACGCATCACTTTAGAAATATGACGGGCATTTTCACCAGTAATCGTTATCTCTTTTTCTTGGTTAAAAGGTTCATCTAAAAAATAACGTTGCATTTCATCACACCTCCTAGATAAATGGAAAACTTCTTGTAAAATGATAAGGAGTTGACCCTTTATGGGACAACTCCTCCTTATTATGGTCTTCTTGCAATAATTGCAACCCAGTCTTCCATCATTAATACTTCTTCGATGATAAAACCTGATTTTTCTAGAGCTGATTTTACGCTATCTTTTTTCGCACTGATAATCCCCGATGTAACGTATAATCCCCCTGGTTTAACAATAGAGAAAGCATCGTCAGTAAATGTCATAATAATTTCAGCAAGGATATTTGCCACCACAACATCCGCTTGTTCTGTTACAGTATCTAGCAAATTACCATGAAACACCTTTGCAACATGTTGTACATTATTCAGTTTGATATTTTCCCGTGCTGATTTTACCGCTATCTCGTCTAAATCAAGGGCATGGACGTTTTTAGCACCGAGCAATGCAGCAGCAATGGAAAGAACACCCGATCCTGTTCCAACATCAATGACTGTATCCCCTTTATTAACCACTTTTTCTAAAGCCTGTAGACACATAACAGTAGTAGGGTGAGTCCCTGTACCGAAGGCCATACCTGGATCAAGTTCTATGATGAGTTCATCCGTACTAACCGGTGTATAATCTTCCCATGTAGGAACAATAGTAAAGCGCTCAGAAATTTTTACTGGGTGGTAATATTGTTTCCAAGCTGTTGCCCAATCTTCTTCATTCACTTCAGAAATCGTGAAAATATTTTCCCCAAGGTTAATATCAAAATTAATAAGATTCGAGATTGCAAGCTTTATTTCTTCAACAGTTTCCGCCAAAAAACTAGAGGCTGGTAAATAAGCTTTGACTACTACTCCACTTACTGGAAAATCTTTTGGATTTAAATCATAAATTTCTCCAAATTGATCTACCCTTTCTTTTTTCACTTCTGTTGAATCTTCTATGACAACACCACTCGCGCCTGCTTCATGAAAAATATTTGAAATCGCTTCAACCGCTTCGTTTGTTGTTAAAACCGACAATTCTGTCCATTTCACTTGCAATCAGCTCCTCCTATAAATTTTAGTAAGTTGGGCTTTTCTTAATAAAGTCAAGCGTCCAACGTAATGGACGCATTGATTTTATTCGCCTTTAAATGTTTTTTTTATTTTATCGAATAAAGAACTACCTTGTTCTTCTGGTATATCGCCACTAATTTCAGCAAAATCACGCAACAATTGCTTTTGTTTTTCCGTTAATTTTGTTGGTGTCATGACTTTCACGATGACATATTGGTGACCAGTTCCATAACCATGGACGTTTTTAACACCTTTATCTTTAATTCGGAATTGAGCTCCCGATTGAGTTCCAGCTGGAATTTTTAATTTTACTTTCCCATGAATTGTAGGAACTTCGATTTCATCTCCTAAAGCCGCTTGAGGGAAAGTTAATTTTAATTCGTAGTAAATATCATCGCCATCCCGTTCAAAATATGGATGGTTTTTCACATTAAATACAATATATAAATCCCCTGCTGGTCCACCATTTATACCTGGTTCTCCTTGACCTGATACGCGTAATTGTTGACCATCATCAACTCCGGCAGGGATTGTAACTTTGATTTTTTTACGTTTTTGAACTGTTCCAGCTCCATGACAAGATGAACATTTATCTGTAATAATTTTACCTGTTCCACGACATGTGCTACATGTACGACGGTTAACCATACGTCCAAATGGCGTATCAACTGCTTGATTTACTTCACCGGAACCATTACATGTTGAACATGTTTTTGGACTTGTACCTGGTTTTGCCCCAGATCCATGACATGTATCACAAGTTTCTTCTTTTGGAATTTCAATTTCTGTTTGCTTACCGAATACAGCATCTTCAAAGGAAATGTTCATACGGTATTGTAGATCATCCCCTTTTCTTGGTGCATTCGGATCAGACCGACGGCTTCCTCCACCGAAAAATGAACTGAAAATATCTTCAAAGCCACCGAATCCGGAACCACCGAATCCGCCAAATCCTCCTTGACTTGGACCGTCATGACCAAATTGGTCATATTGGGCGCGTTTCGAATCATCACTTAACACTTCATACGCTTCAGCTATTTCTTTAAATTTTTCATCAGCACCTGCTTCTTTATTTAAATCAGGGTGATACTGTTTAGAAAGTTTGCGATACGCTTTCTTGATTTCATCTTTACTAGCGCTTTTACTTACACCAAGCACTTCATAATAATCGCGTTTACTCATCGGTCACACTCCGCTCTTTTACATAACGTATATTGTAACATGTTCAAAATATACTGTATATGAAGTTTGTTTTTATTATCTCAAATTTTCAAAATTGACATCTATTTGCAATGAAAAAGTCAAAGTCCATTTTCAGGCTTTGACTTTTTCTTGTTCCCATCTATCTTATCATCTGAAAATTATTTATCGTCTTTTACTTCTTCAAAGTCAGCATCTACAACGCCGTCGTCTTTTTTACCAGCATCTGCTCCTGCTTCACCTTGTGCCGCTTGAGCCGCTGCTGCTGCTTGTTCATAGACTTTCATTACTAAAGGTTGTAAAACGCCTTCTAATTTTTCTTTCGACGATTTAATTCCTTCGATTTCACCAGCTTCTAATGCTTTTTTCAATTCCTCTTTTGCATCTTCAACTGATTTTTTCTCGTCTTCTGTAATTTGTTCCCCAAGATCCGAAATAGTTTTATCCACTTGGAACACTAATTGGTCTGCTTCATTGCGAAGTTCTGCTTCTTCTTTACGTTTTGCATCAGCTTCAGCATTTGCTTCAGCATCTTTTACCATACGTTCGATTTCTTCATCAGATAAACCTGAATCGGATTGAATTACAATTGTTTGCTCTTTTTGAGTACCTAAATCTTTTGCTTTAACTGAAACGATACCGTTTTTATCAATATCAAATGTTACTTCGATTTGAGGTACACCACGTGGTGCTGGTGGGATATCAGCTAATTGGAAACGTCCTAAAGTTTTGTTATCAGCAGCCATTGGACGTTCACCTTGTAACACATGGATATCTACAGCTGGTTGGTTATCAGCAGCTGTTGAGAAAACTTGTGATTTTGAAGTTGGGATTGTTGTGTTGCGTTCGATTAATTTTGTAAATACGCCACCCATTGTTTCAATACCAAGAGAAAGCGGAGTTACGTCAAGTAAAACGATATCTTTTACATCACCCGTTAATACGCCACCTTGAACTGCAGCACCCATTGCGACAACTTCGTCTGGGTTTACACCTTTATGTGGCTCTTGACCAGTTTCACGTTTAACTGCCTCTTGAACTGCTGGAATACGAGTAGAACCACCAACTAAAATTACTTTATCTAAATCTGATGCGCTTAAGCCAGCATCTTTAAGAGCTTGACGAGTTGGGATAATTGTACGTTCTACTAAATCACGCGTAATTTCATCGAATTTTGCACGAGTTAAGTTTACTTCTAAGTGAAGTGGACCTTCAGCTCCTGCTGTAATGAATGGTAATGAAATTTGAGTAGATGTAACACCAGATAAATCTTTTTTCGCTTTTTCAGCCGCATCTTTTAAACGTTGCATAGCCATTTTATCTTTCGATAAATCAATACCATTTTCTTTTTTAAATTCGTCAACTAAGTAATCAATTACTTTTTGGTCGAAGTCATCTCCACCAAGTTTGTTATCCCCAGCAGTAGCAAGTACTTCGAATACGCCATCCCCTAATTCAAGGATTGATACGTCGAATGTACCACCACCAAGGTCAAATACTAGAATTTTTTGATCTTGATCTTGTTTATCTAAACCGTATGCTAGGGCTGCTGCTGTTGGTTCGTTAATAATACGTTCTACTTCAAGACCAGCAATTTTACCAGCATCTTTTGTTGCTTGACGTTGAGCGTCGTTGAAGTAAGCTGGAACAGTAATTACAGCTTTCGTTACTTTTTCACCTAAGTATTCTTCAGCATATCCTTTTAAGTATTGTAAAATCATTGCTGATACTTCTTGAGGAGTATATTCTTTATCTTCAATTGTTACTTTTTCAGAAGTACCCATTTTTGATTTAATAGACAAAATTGTGTTAGGGTTTGTAATTGATTGGCGTTTTGCCACTTCCCCAACTTGACGTTCACCATTTTTAAATGAAACAGCAGAAGGAGTTGTACGGTTACCTTCTGGATTTGGAATTACCTTTGGTTCCCCACCTTCTAATACTGCTACACAAGAGTTTGTTGTCCCTAAGTCAATACCAATAATTTTGCTCATATTAAATTTTGCCTCCTATTATTTAAAACACCATTTGTGCTCTTTCTAAATTAAATACGTTTATTATTCATTTACTGAAACCATTGATGGTCTTAATACACGATCTTTTAATTTATATCCTTTTTGAAGTTCGCGTATAACAATGCCAGATTCTTTTTCAGAAACATTTTCTTGCATGACTGCTTGATGTACAGTTGGATCGAAAGCTTCCCCTTCAGCAGGGATGACTTCTAATCCTTCCTGTTTTGCAGCTTCGATAAATGTTTTATAGACCATTTCAATGCCTTTATATAAAGAAACTGCATCATCGGAGCTCACTTCCACTTGTAACGCCCGTTCAAGATTATCTAGAACCGGTAATAAGTCAGTCAGTAATTTTTGAGCTCGATATTTTTCAGAAGCTTCTCTATCAAGTTGATTACGGCGACGCATATTATCAAAATCCGCACGTAAACGTAAGAAACGATTTTCTTCTTCTTGAAGTTTCGTTTCCAATTCCGCAATTTTTAAATTTAATTGCTCTTCAACGGTTAGTTCCGTTTGTTCCTCGTTTTGCTCATTTTCCGTGTTATTCGTTACTTCTTCATTTGTTTGTTCTGTTACTTCTTCTGTTACTTCTTGTTGTTTGTTTTCTGTCGTTTCAGACACAATGAATCCTCCTTATAACCCATTAGTCGATTTATTTGAGAGCACACGAGAAAGTCCACTTCGCATCACATCTAATAAAGAAACAGCACGTTGATAATCCATACGTGTTGGTCCAATAATCGCAATGGAACCTTCTTGCTCTTTGCCAACGGAATATGTGGCTGTAATAACACTTAGATCATCCATCGCCAAATGATTATTTTCAGAACCAATTCGAATATGGATTCCTCTGTCACCAGGATGGAATAGGGAGATCACTTGACTCTCTTTTTCCATCATCTCCATTAAGGCGCGAACTTTATTTAAATCGTGAAACTCGGGTTGATTTAACATATTTGTTTTTCCGCCAAAATAAATTTTCCCTTCATTTTGCGCGAAAGCAACATTTTTTAAAGATTGGATAATAGAATCTGCTGTTTTTACATGCTGCCTTAGTACTTCAAAGGTTTCTAATTCAAGTCGACTTTGCAGTTCGAGCAATGAAACACCCACTAAACGTTCGTTTAAAATGTTAACTGTTTTTTCTATATCTACAGGAATAAATCCTTGAGGGAGAGTAATGGTGCGATTTTCCACGTGTCCATTATCTGTCACAATAATCGCAACAGCTGTTTGCTCAGTCAAAGGAACAATTTGGAATCGTTTCACACGATGTTTGCTTACATTTGGTCCAAGTAAAATCGTTGTATAGGATGTTAAATCAGACAATATATTGGCAGATTCACGAATTACTTGTTCCATCTCTACAATTTGATTTTTAAAAATAGATTGAACTAACCCAATTTCTCTTTCAGACATTGAAATAGGCTGTAACAAATGGTCCACATAATATCGATACCCTTTTTCAGAAGGTACACGTCCAGAAGAAGTATGTGTTTTTTCTAAAAACCCTAATTCCTCTAAATCAGCCATCTCATTTCGGATAGTTGCAGGGCTATAAGTGATCCATTCTTTCTTCGAAATTTGGCGTGACCCTACTGGTTGAGCTGAATTAACAAAATCATCAACGATTACTTGCAAAATTTGTAATTGTCGATTTGTTAACATAGTCATCACCTCTGTTAGCACTCATTAACTTAGAGTGCTAATACTATATTTAAATTATCAAATCTCTCAAATGATGTCAACGGAATCGCTTTAATCTTCCAATAAAAAACGTTGAAAAACTTCATTGCCGACAAAACGACCTTTATGGCTTAACTTCACACCTTTTTCATCTTCGAGCAATAAGTCTTCGATTTTTAGTTGTTCAATTGTGTTCCCATAAAGTTTCTTCATCGATACACCGAATTTTTTCTCAAATTGTTCAAAGGAAACACCCTCATTTTTTCGTAATCCTAAAAACATTTGCTCTTCACATTTTTCTTCAAAAGATACTTTATGTTCCCGGAGGAGCGGTTGTTCATTATTTTGGATTGTTTCAATATATTTCTTTATTGGGGCATAATTCGAATAACGGATTCCTCGCAAATAACCATGGGCTCCAGCTCCGAAACCAGCATACTCATCATTATCCCAATAAATTTTATTATGTGTTGAAATATGGCCATCCATAGCAAAATTGCTTATTTCATATTGTTCCTTTTGTTTTTCAGCCATCTTCTTCATTAATAATTCATACATATCTGCTTCCGAATCTTCAGTAGGTAAGCTTAATTTCCCTTTTGCATACTGGATATAAAAAATCGTTTTTGGTTCAACAATTAAAGAATAGGCTGAATAGTGAGGAAGATCCAATTCCAATGCCTTCATTAAAGTATCTTCCCATTGTTCCATCGTCTGACCTGGTAAACCATACATTAAATCAATACTCATATTATCGAAACCAATCTTCTTTGCCAGTTCAATCGTTTCATATACATGCTCATTCGTATGGGTACGTCCTAATTTTTTCAATAGTTGTTGATCAAAGGATTGTACGCCCATACTTAATCGATTTACTCCACCGTTTATTAATGCTTCCAGCTTATCCTCTGTTAATTCATCAGGATTTGCTTCGGAACTAAATTCGATTAGTTGATTCGTCGGGAGTATAGAATTGATATGATGTAATAGCCTAGTAATTTGTTTTGCTGATAATGCGGTAGGCGTTCCACCGCCAAGGTAGACCGTTTCAATTTCTTGAAATTGTTCCGGTGATTTGCGGACAGCCATTTCAATTTCTTTTCCAACAGCTTCTATATATTCATCAACTGGTTGATTTTTAAAAAATACTTTGTTGAAATCACAGTAATTACAAATTTGATGACAGAAAGGAATATGTATGTAGACACCTCGCGCCATTAAAATCCCTTCTTTCTAATGAAAAATATCCATTTCTCTCTATTGTACCCTTTCAATATAAAATTTCAATTTTACAGTTCAAAAACATTTTAATTTAATAAAAAAAGGACCCGTAAAAACAGGTCCATGAAAATTATATTGTAACTTCAATTTGTTTATTATGTAGATTATAAAATAAATCGATTAATGAATAAGATGTTATATTTGATGCGAAGTCAGTTACCTCTTCTTTAGACTTAAAAGTAACTGCACCGACTTCCCTTACAATCTCATATTTTTCTTGTTGTAAGTTAATTAAGTATATTCTGACGACAGGATTGTACGGACGGGCTTGCTCCAAATTATCACCGGCTAATAAAATACCATTTAGCTGCTGATCATTTATAATTGTGTTCAACACTTCTAAGCCATCTAATTCAAACCATTCTGGAATTTCTACTTGCCCCATATTACTCATCTTTACTACATCTCCTTCGCTGTTTTATCAAATGAAGAAAATCAAATCATGTAAATATCAACTTTTAGCAAAGTTTAGTTCTAAGCTTGGTTTTTATAGACAAATTGTACTATAGCGAATTTATTTCATAAAGAGCAAAAATGAAACGATTTTTTTCAGTCCATTTCACGTTATTCTTTATATGTTGCAATAAAAAACAGGTCAACTTCCAAAAAGAAAGCTTAACCTGCTAAAAACCTATATTAGTAAGACTTTTCTGTATACAATTCTATCTATTTTGTATCCAATATTTTTTCTTACCTTCCAATTTTATTATCGACTATTGCACTAGTTCAATTACTGTTTTTCCAAATAATATATTTAATAGCGTAAATTGGTCTAAATAATGACATTTCATCCTACGAAATGCTTTAAATTATACCGAACTAATTTTTTTCAGAAAAAGTAGATTAAGAGAGAGTATTCATCTACTAAATCCTTTAAATTATAATGTTTAGCAATACATCGTATTAATAGATCTTTCAATTCAATTGACCCGAAGCTGAAAACTATCGACAAGGAGAGATTAAAGATTGAAAGTTATTGATGTTGCTGAAAGATTAGAAAAGATGATTGCTGTCTATTTCAATGGTAATAATTATGTTATGAATGGTTTAGAACTTTCGAGGGAGGACTCTAAAATCATAGCCTTTTCTTTAATCCACGCATATCAACTAACCGAATGGATCATTCATAATAAAACGGGTAAATAATCAAATATCCTTTACACTTTAACAAGTAACATCAAATAAAAGACATAGCAAATCTTCAATAATAGAAGACCGCTATGTCCTTTCATTCATTGATGGCAAAAGCAGATGCTGTTGTAATTATAAACAGTAGTAATCCCCACCGCTCATATTTCAATAACGTTAAAACACAACCTTTTGAAACGTTAGATGATTATTTTTTATTATTGTCATCCATTTTCAATACAGCCATAAACGCTTCTTGTAGAGAGAGAGTATTAAGGTTTATTCTGTTATATCTTTTTATAACTTTCAAATCTTTCAACAGTCTATCTTTACGAGAACTTTTATATCAAATTATACTTTTTTATATCTGAATATATTTAATCAAAATATTTAATAACGGTGGCATATTGGTGGAAACAGTTAAAACAGACAGACAACTATTCTCGGTTGTCTGTTTTCTTTTTATATACTTTGCTATAATTATCCATAAATAAATTATTTAGGGGGATATTCTTGAAACGATTATTATTACTTACCCTCTTAACAGTGGGTGTATTATTTCTTTTTGGGTATTTAAATCAGGGGTATAGAGAAGAAAAAATAGAGAAAGAAGCCGCACAAGAAGAACAAGAAATGAGGGATTTTGAGGATAGACGTAAATATACTGATTTATATACAACAGATTTGAAAAATGATTTTGGTGATAATTTTAAAGAGTTATATATATTTGAAAATGAATTAAACATTCATTTATTTTATTATGATCTAACAGAAGAATTGGCCAAAACATCTGCAGTGAAAATTCTAGAATATTTACAAAAAAATAATTCTAAATATGATGTGGAAATAAGAATAGCGACCGAAAGAAGAAATGATTACGGTGAAAAGGATGAATATAATCCATTTACTTTAGACGTCTCGAACAATACTCTATATAAGTTTGATTTTGATTTTTTTGATATTGACAACCTTGAAACTACTGCAGATCAATATCATTATTTTGAATACTAATCACTTGTTATGTATAAACAATGATGAATTAGTAAACACTTGATTTACATCTCAAACACTTTTCCAAAAATGAGATATCGACTAAACAATTCTTCAAATTAAAAAGAGAAAATTGAGAAGTCTTAAGGAAGATAGTCGAACATTTTTAGTCACTCATTCGAGTGGCTTTTTTATTGCACATTCAATAATCGCTTAATTTCATCATCAACTTTATTTTTAAGTGCAACATTAAAATATCTCCGATTATGTTCAGTCCCCTTAAATAAGATTATGTATTCAGTAATATCTTTATCGATACGAATCTCTGCTTGAACTTTAATACCATTCTTCCCTAATTGGGATTTTACTTCTCTTAATTCATTTTGAACTACAATTATTTGTTGTTCCATCCACAAAGCTAATGGACGATTTATTTTAATATCATTTAAATGGTTTAGATCACGTTCTAAAGTTCGTTTTGTTAAATCAAGGATAATATGTTTATGTATTAATTCAGCAGCATTAAAATCAATCAAATCACTTCACGCTCTTTTCGGATAACTGGTACCAACGCAAGAACATTATCAATACAAAACACTCGATTAGCATGTTTTAAAAAGCAATAAGCATTAAACTTATCATCTAATACTTTGGTTACTTTAATACGTCGCTTTGTGATTTCTCCGCTTTTTGCGATGTACATCATATCAATCAACTGATTACGTTGAATTGCTTTTAATAACTGATTTTTCATTGATACCACTCCTTTTATAGAACGTTTGTTTCAATCAATTATAGAACATTTGTTCTTATTATTGCAATGCGAATTTTTCTAGGCAATTATGTAGCCTAGATATTTACCTAAAATTTGTGGTATTTTTGCTAATAAAAAGCATCATAAATAATCCATTTTTTAAATCGATATTTTTGTCGTAATGATTTATACAAAAAATAATGTAAAATAAAGAGAAAATACGCTAAAAATTTAGCTAATTTTTTCTTTAAAAAGTGTTTACAAACTTTTATTTTGCATATATTATAAATACAACGAAAGCGAACATTTCGTTGTTCATAATAATACCTATACCCTGCCCCCAATACTATACCTATGGGCAGGGTTTTTACTTTAGTTAGGGGTGTTCTATTTGAAAAAAGTAGCTATAATTGTTGATGGTCAATTTTTAATGCACAGAATTAAAGATGCTTTAAACGAAACTAAATATCCTACTGCTGATGAAATAAGTTTACTTTTAAACGATCTGGCAAAGAACAAAGATGAAGAAGTTTATAGGATATTTTTTTACCAAGGTGAGCATAGTAAACAAAAAACTGAAAAACCCATCTCAAAAACAGAAGTTGAATTCAAAGATTCTGAAATAGCAAAATACTCAACAGAATTGCTTGCTACACTTTCAAAAAAAGAACTAATGGCTGTTAGAGTGGGAGATACGAGATTTAGAGGATGGAAGCTAAAAAAATGGGTTCAAAATAAATTTATTACATCTCAGTTTAACGAAAAACTCTCTGATGACCATTTCACCCCTGAATTCCAACAAAAAGGCGTTGACATCAAAATAGGATTGGATGTAGCTTGGTTAGCTAGCAAAAGACTAGTAGATAGAATAATTTTAGTTACTGGTGATTCGGATTTTGTTCCAGCAATCAAATTTGCTAGAAGAGAAGGTTTACAAGTAGTTATATTAAAAATTGGTCCTAAAAAAATTCATGAAACCCTAGAAATACATAGTGATTTTATAAGAGAAATTACTAATGAAGATATAAAAGATAAATTAAGAAATTCATAATTGCTTTTGTTAGACCGTTAACCTAAAATTAATGGTCTTTTTTATTTGTCAGTATATATTTAAAATCAAATATTGATTTAAAGAAATAAAAACATGATAACTCACCTATTTAGGTGAAAAACTTTTTTAATATTCACGATGGAAATTGTTGACATTTTATAAGCCATGGTATATAATCAAAATATAGAAAGGAGGTGAACAAAGTGGATTATGATAAGGTTTTAACTTACTTAATCTCAATATCAACGGTGATTCATTTACTAACAAGTTCAGCAAAGAACATCAAAGATATTAGACAAAGTAAGAAAAAAGAAAAGCGACGCCCTCCCGCAAAGAAGAAACGTCGCAAATAACACCGAAGGAGGTTAACCCCTCCTTCACCCTTATCTTATCATATCCATTTAATTATGAAAAATATAAGTTATGGTATTGCCTTTGCATTTGCATTGTATGTTTTGATTGAAATGGTTAACTGGAACGATCCAAAATTCTTCGATTACTCCATGATTGTTATTTATTCAATTTGTTTAATTTTAGTAGTGTTTAACTCAATATTATATTTTAAGAAAATGAGGGATAAATAATGACTGAAAAGAAGACATCTGAAGCGCAAAAACGAGCAACTCAAGCTTATAGGGAAAGAAACAGGGAAAAAGCTCGAAAGCAAAGTGCGAAGAGTTCAGCTAAAACCTTTATTAATAAATATGGGGAATTAGATGAATTGAAGGAGTTAAAATTATTAATTGAGAAAAGAATCAATGAATTATCTGAGTGAATGTAAAAAAAGAGTTAAATTATAATTCCGAATGAATGTAAATACCACCCTATAAATTGTGTATTGCAAAATAAAAGTGCAGAGTATTGCAAGCTGATTTGTCGTTGCTACTTTACATGGAGTGGTGGGCATGATAGCCTTTCGTGGCAAAGCCAGCCCTTGATCTTGCTGGCTTCTTGGCTTGAGACTCATGCCCGCAGAGGCTCCATGTCAAGTTGCAACATTGTGTAGTTGCAATTGCAATACTATGTATTCTTTCTTTGCAAAATACAACCCTATAAATAGTAGATTGATTTCAACATTTACAGGGCGGTTAAGCTTCATATATTTTTTTTAGAGTAAAAAAGTACCCAAAAAATAGTCATTATTAATAGTTGTTAAAAATCTAATTTAGATTTATTAAAAAAATATTTTGATTTAAGTGTTTCAAATACTAATTTTACAATAAATATACCTAGTACTCCTCCTATAATATTAAATGCCATATATAAAACATCCATACCATTTGTAGTTTTCAGTACTAAGCCAAACCATTCAAGTAACAAATGTAAGAATCCAATTCCAATGCAACTTAAAATTACAATAAAAATTTGTTTCTTTAAATTTCCAATCCCAATAAGTACTGATAAGAATATTCCAAATGGAATAAATATTAACAAGTTATAAATTATACCCAATGAATTACTACCAATTGATATCTTAGAAAAAAGTCCTTCATAGATACCATACCACTCGTTTGACGCAATAAATTGACTGTTTATATCATTTGAATTTTGTTGTGGAAGAGTAATACCACCCAAATTTATTTGTATTAAACTGATTAAATAAAATATAAAGCAGTATAATATAAAACGTTTTAGGTTACTTTTCTTTTCTTTTCTAAAATAATCCATAAATAAATCAATAAATATATATATAAGTAAGAATATCAATCCTATAGGGACAATGTTATAAACATAGTAGGTTGTTGTCATAACTTTTCCTCCTTTTCCATCTATTATATATTATTTTCTACTTTTTAATAATATAAATCATGTACAAATTTTTAACAATATATGTTAAGGTAATAATTGTAAGAAATATTACCTATATTAGGAGGTTACATTTTATGAAAAACAAAAGTCTTTCATTACTTGCATTTTTATTATTATTCTCGTTTCTATTTGGGACTTCCCAAAATGCAAGTGCTGCAGAAACTGGTGTAGATCCTGAAAGTATACCTACTCAGCTCAGCCCTGGTGTAGAAGTATACTATCCAGAAAATCCGGAAAATCTAATTGAATTTTATGCTACTGATGTGCAACTTATGCTAGCTAATTCCCTTCAAAAAGGTACCGTATTAAGTAGTACAGAAACTACAGATACAACATCAAGAATCTATGTAAATGGTACTAAACATGCTGGATTACATATAAACCTCGAGATTGATAAATTTGGTCCTAGAGGTACATTAGTATACACTTTATTTAAAGACGGAAAGTACTATCAAACTTATGTAGCATATACAAAAGGTTCAAAATACCAAGGCCCAAAACTTCAACAAGGGGAATACTCCTTAAGATTATATTGTGGTAATCCAGACGAGCTAGAAAAAGGCTGTGTAGCAAGAGCTTCTATTAGTGTATACTTTAAAAAACCATTTTAAGAAATTTTCAACTTAATACATTTCTAATAATCCCTTAAAAGTAGAAAATTTATTTTACCTTTTAAGGGATTTTTTAATTATAGCCTTTTAAGTAGTGAAAAGAAACGAGGTCTCTTCTTTTACCTTTAATTTAATAGTAATAGGTTATTTTAGAAAATAATCTAAACTTTAAAATCTCCCATTATTTAATGCTTTCTGCATGGCTTTAACCATTAAAGAAGGATAACTTACCTTTCCATCTTGAATAGTTCCTAGACGTTTCTGTAATGCTTTAATCATCTGTGAAGGACAACTAATTACACCGTCTACAGTTGTTCCCAAATCCTTTTGCAATGCACGGATCAATTGACTGCCACCTTTACCGAAATGAACTGAAGGAATGTTTTTTGTAGTTTCATTTTTAGGTTGTCCACTAATTACTCCATCAACAGTTGTACCGTAATGGCGTTGTAATGCTTTTGTAGTTGCTGGTCCCCAGTAGCCATCTTCAACTAACTTTTCTTTCTTTGTAGTTGTGGAAGGCTTCGATGGTTTAGCTATTTGTTGATTGCCACTATTGACTAATTCATTTTCAGAAACAATTGTCCCACTTCCGATAGTTTCAACTTCATCAGTTAAATACTTATAAAACTCGAACCATTCAGTCCACTTTTTATCTTTATTTAAATATTGAGGACAGTTCTTACCGGAAGCGTCAAAATGACGAACGATATTTTTGTTTGGAATGTTGTATTTATTTTGAAGCATATTCGTTAACCATTTAGCATTGGCTTTTGTTTCAGGATGAATTGTTCCATCTTTCTCTACAATCATTTCGAGACCGATTGAATTCGAGTTTGAAATACCATATCTCCCTTTACCATCACCAACATGCCAAGCGATATCATCATCGTTTACCACTTGCCAAATGCTCTTGCGATCAATGAAGTAATGGGCACTTGCACCACGATATGCGTTACTAAAATATTTTGCATTAGCTTCTGCTGTTTGACCTTTAACACCAACATCATGGATAACTAAATACTTCTTCTTGTTTCCACCTTTCCAACAATTGAAAGGAGTTAATCTTTTTTGGATTGTATTAACAACCATTATTTTTCACCTTCCTCTAAATCGTCTCTAGGTTTGTTGTAACCAAGAGCTTGTTCACTATCTCCTAAGCCAATTGTAGTAGGGTCTTGTACAATACCGATTAGCACTAAAATTGATAAAACAGTATTAAAAATAGCGGTAGCCTGTTCGCTAACCGCTGCTGATAATCCGTATCCAAATAAGTCTGCTACTTGTTGAACCAGTAATAATACCAATGCAAATGCCGAAACTAAAAATGTTTTACTTTGTAATCTTACCTTCCAATTAATTTTCATATTTATGTTCCTCCTTTGTTCTTACACCTGTTACTGTTTCAAGGACAACAATACGAATCTCGTGATCGTTGATTTTCTTTTTAGATTCTTTTGTTGTGGAATTTAATTCTTTGATATTTTCATTGAGTAAAAGGATGTTTTTATTTAAGTTGTACGTAATCCGCCAAATAAACAAGAGACCTCCACAGAGAGCTCCTACAATTGGCAACCAATCATTAATTGTTTGAATCATTTAGGCACCGTCCTTGTTGCATAATAAAAACCCTCCACAATTGTGAAAGGCTTGTTAAATACTACCTGTATAAGGTTCTTTTACAATTTGTTCGTATTCTTCTGCAGTAATAACATTGGCTTTTACCGCATCACCAACTTGTTCTTTCGTCCATAGCTTTGCTATGTAGAAGTATTTTATCTTATTAAAATTAAGCATTCTTAACACTTCCCGTCATAATGGCATACCACATATCTGCTATTTCCTGTTCCGGTTTTGGCTTGTTTTTTAACAATTCTTCGGCTTCAATTTGTTGTTGTCGATATACTTCATCTAAAATTATTTCTCCATCGACAAAAACATAATTTGAAGGATGATCTAATACATCATGATCATCCTCAACTTCAATTTCAACATTATTTTGAATGAATGGGCTAGTAGTACTGCAACCTAGTACTCTATTATCTTGGGGATTTACAAGCAAATATAGTTTCATATCTCCACCACCTAATACATTAATACTTGTCTTAATACTGCTTGTTGTGCATTAATTCCACTTTGGTTATTTGCTACACCAGTAATTGTGTTATGTGTAATACTTAATGCTTTAATCGTAAATGCATTACTATCTGCTTCATCAACCGGAACTGTACATAATGTATGATTACCTAATCTACTCTTTGGAATATAGGTATAAACGTAATTCCAGTTGTTTGCTGCACCTGATGAATAAGCGCTCCACACTAATATCCAACCGTTCGGACATTTTTGTAATGGTACATCGGGTGTGATGACGGTTGAAGCATTCATAAAGGCCACCCCATTCCACAACACCCTTTGTTTATTGAGAACATCGTATTGACCATTCGCTACTTTCCACACGTTGGCTTCTTCATCGTATAGACCTGGTTTATCGTTTTCGATTAATTGAACTCCATCTATCTGCGCCCAGTTTGCATTTGCTCCACTAAGTACAATTTCAATTCCTTCTGTATTATCAGCAAACACTGGAGTTGTAAATGTAAGACCATATCGTTCCACCGAATAATCACTTGCAACGGCAGTGAACGTTTTACTTGCGATTAACGATAATCTTGTACCTGTAGCGTCTACATGATAAATATCCACTTTCGGTATAGCCCCGGCAGATACATTCCATTGCCTTTTTGCGTAAAAAGATAGCGCATATACTGTAGAAGGAGATAGGGTGTGTATTTGTTGTGCCATGGCATCCGTAGAGCGTACACAAACCCCTTTAGAGCCGAAAATCGGCATAGAACCTTTCCCACTCGGTCCAAAACTAACGGCTAATTTCGGCGTTCCTCTGGTAATGTACCAAGGTGTATTCGGGTAAAATCCAAAATACATATCATCCCAACTATATTTCAAATCATCGCTATTAGGAAGTGCATCATGTTGTTCTACTAACTCAAAGGAATGATCTTGAACATGGTTAGTTTTAGAAGCGATGGAATAACCTAAATTACTATTATCATCTTGAAGAATAAAGTCACCATCTTTTACACTAACCTCTCCGAAAGTACCTGTTACACCTCGGACTTCTCCTTCTGCGACCATATTAAAAGCATATAACTTTCCGTTTGTATCTGCGTAAAACATGTCTACCCATGGTGAAGAAATAGTTGCTCTTTTTTGAATCTTAAAACCACCTGTAGCGTTTGCAATGGTTCTAACCAAACCATTGGAAAGCATTATTTCCATACCTTCTTCTTTTGTTACTTTAAAACCGTTATATAAGTTACCTAGTCCAACGGAAGCATCTTTGGCGTTTTGCTCGGCTTGTGCGATCTTTTCTTCTACGTCCTTTTGAGCCAATCCCCACGGTGACGCCACGTTACCATCTTCCAGTTGTGGACGATTAAGATAAAAGTAAGGAATCGTTGTTTCAGGACCATATAAAGCATCAGAACGTCCCCCGATTAGTAACCTTACACCAGTACCATCTCTATTTGCTTTAAAATGGTGCGTTACATAATGATAGTCGTAACCGTTCAGTTTAACTATTGGGCAATCTTCAAACTTAACCGTCGGCAACAATTGATTGCTACCACCATCGTTATATAACAAGTAACAATAATTCATGCTTACTAATCCTCTAGCACGAATATAGTAACTCACTGTGTAATCCTTACCTCCAACAACGGAAAACCCTTGTTCTGATATGCTCGAATTGTGTACACCTATCGCTGAATTTGCTGGGACTTCACTATCCCTCGTCTGATTTAATAAATCGTTAGGGAATCCTGGAACCGATGCGACCGATAAAGTACCACTTTTGTTCCATGCTGTCCATCCATGAGTGGTATTGAAGTCTGAATAGCGTAAATAGTTTTTTCCACCTGGAATAACATTATCGTACAAAGGTGACCAATTATAATCAGCCGGGTTCGTGCTTTCAGTTGCTGTAGTCTTGTTATAGGCTAGTCCTAAATATCTTTTTCCGTCAGGTGAATCCGACATCCCATTACCTTTATCATCATCAGCATATTTTGACCATGTATAAGTTGTCGTTCCGTCTGCACCTTTAACCCCTTGAGGTCCTTGTATCAATGACCAATTATAATCATCGTAATTGTCCGATTCTATAGGCGTTGTTTTATTGTAGGCGAAACCAATATACTTTTTACCATCGGGCGTGTTAGACATACCACTCGTTGGTGTATCTGCGTATCTTACCCATGTATAGAGGGTTTGACCATCTTCGCCAGGCGGACCCGGTAAACCTTGTGGACCCTGATCTCCTTTAATTAATGTCCATTTGTATTTAGTTGGGTCTGTTGAGTCGGGGCTATTATAGTCTGTGTATTGACCGATGTATAATTTGTTTGTGCTGTCTGTTGTACTGAATCCAACTGTACCATCAGCACTGTTTGCATAAGCAACATGGAAATATGGTGTTCGCCCATCTTCACCAGGTGGTCCAGGAGTACCTTGGGAACCATCGTTAACGTTAGTAATCGTAATAATTGCCATTGCATTCGCACCGCTATTATTTACATTCACAATAAAGGTTGCTTTTTCGTTAATTTCACTTGCGTTTACTGTAATAGACTTACCCGTTAAAGTTTCTACAAAAGTTCCGTCCTGATTATATTTTGACCAACTATAATCGTACATTGTACCTTCTGTATCAACTTCATTACCCTTTAGAATTGTTACTGCAGTTAATGTAGTACTACCAATTCCATTTTTAAAAACATTTCCATCACTTGTAATGATAGAAACTTGCATTAATTTAGCTAACTCATGTTGAACTTGGCTTTGTAATGTCTTCCACAATGCTTTTACATCTTCTTCGCTATATTCGATGTAATCACCCAATACAACTTTCTTCTGTGCTTCGTCACTTAACGAACGATCTTGAGTATGAACCCTAGCTTCCAGATATAAAGGAGGATTAAATTTAGTATCTTTAATTTTAATAGTGTCACCAAATCGAATTTTTTCGTTTTCCAACCCTGGCACACGTTCCAAATCAGCGAAGTTTGCAGTGTATTCCACAATCGAATTGATCCGTTTGTTTAACTCTGTTCGAGTGTATTGTGTTAGTTCCGTTTGTGTCATATCACCATTTGTGGATGATGGTTCGTAAGGTTCGATAATATGCATAAGTTGGCCAGTATCAGGGTCAGGTCTTCCCCATCGTTGAAGTGCCTCATCATCTGTTACAAGAACGGTTAAACGTGTACCATCTTCTTTTTCCGGTCCAATCCCTAACAGAGCAGTAACGATATTTGAATTATCCTCTTTACGATCAATACCTATTAAATCTTTCCCGAACTCTACTTCTCGTCCTCGCCATTCACCTTCACGTTTTAACAAGTCAACATATCTTGCAATCACTTTATTGTTTTTAACAACAATACGAAATCTAATTTCTAAGTTGAATTCAGTCGCAATTGTTTTTAGAAATGCATAAGGGTTAGTGTAGTCCTCCACAACTAATGTTTTCATTCCAACCCCTTCTAATATACCCGCTTGCCATTCTGTACCTGCTAAGCAGTGAGCAGTTATAGTAGAAACTGTTTGATCTTTAAAAGTTTGAGGTTCAATTACTTTTGCCTTTTTCAATTCAAGGTATGAAGCAGTTGTATAAACTTCAATAACAAGTCCATCAAACGAACGTCGTTTATACGTATTATTAATGATTAGTTCAATAAAATTTCCGTCTTCATCTGGAATGATTGCACGGTTTCGTTTCGAAAGACTTTCCGAATAATCTCTATCTGCAAATGTTGTAAAATTAAACGTTTCTTGAGTATCCTTTAACGATTTCGAATGTATATCATTCCAGAATTCTCCCAATGGAATAAATGAAAGAATTTTATCTGTTTGGCCATCTGTAATGTGTATCATTTATATCTCTCCCTGTACCTAACACTTGTGCTAAACGTTGCAGAAGGCAGAACTATTAATTGATTTTCTCCCTTTTTTAACTTGAAGAAATTTGCTCCAAAGTCTTTCAAGTCCTTTCGTGATTCTCCATTAATTAAAATATCGTTTACCGAATGATCAAAAGTGATGAGGTCCCCAGGATATGCAATATATGGTGTTTGGTCAGTTGTTTGTTCTTTAAGGGCATAAGCTCTTATATAATCAATACGATTGGTATGAGGTGAAGCTGTAGTTCCATACTTGTCTATGAAAATACCGATATATTTTAATTTCCCTCTGAACTTATCTTCTGTAACCGTCCAACTAGCTGTTAATGGTTCCATATGTTTTCCATTACCAAGTACACGAGTAACATAGAATGTGTATTTATCACCGACACGTTGTAACCGCATATAGGCTGGGAAGTTGTCCCATTCTTTTTGATAATTTCGGGAACTAATTAAGTAGTTTTTGAAATCACCAATAAAAGGACCGATACGACCTTCTGCTAATTTCCTTTGTACATAGATTGAATTATCAACCGCAGCCATGATTGCAATTTCTCTCATTTCATCGTCAAATAAATAAAAGCCAAACCGTCCAGTTTGGCCCACAACATCCGTATATAATTGACCTCGTAACTCAACTTCAAAATCTCCAGTTAAAGGAACCTCTTTATAAACCGAAGGGCCATGATAACCTGTTCCCGTACCGTAAGATGGAGCTGTTATTCCGGCACCATCATAGCCGATAGTACCTTGTGAACCGCCTTCCATGTCACTTGTAGCGGTAGTCCATTCGCTTATGGTTGTTCCCGTTTCTTCTAGTAATAAAGTTTTGGTGTCCACAATTTGAGTATTTACATCAGCTGGGGTACCGATTAACATATATTCATTTTCTTGATTTTGAATCATAGCAAATGTAATAGGTTTTAACACTTCTAACTCAAATATTGGGTCCGCATCTTCTGTACCTCGGTTTGTTAGGGTGTATACATCGGAAGTGAAATGGTTTTGTATTTCATTACTATAACCATAAGGATCTAAACATAAAAATTGAATAGTGCCCTGTCTCAATTTTACAAACTTCTCGAAATCATCAATTGTATTTTGTACAACTGCATAGTAAGTACGACCAGGTTCATCATCAAATTGAAGTTCTACCGGATTGTCCGTTACGAGCCAGGATGCCAATTCATCTTTCAATTTTAATGCGTCAAGGTCATCTTTCACGAAAAAATAAATTGGTTGATTAATAACTAAGGGTTGTACTTGACTAGATGTTAAATATGCTCCCGGTTTACCTGGTACAGTTAGATAATTGCGAGTTACAGCTGCAAAAGGTGCTTTGGTTCGTCCTCTTTTTAAATTTAACCATGGTTTACGAATGCCATTAAAAGTTAATGTTTTCGCCAAACTTATCACCCCCTATTCAGTAGAAAATTGTTTACGAATTCCTGTATTAAGGTTTTGATATTCTGTAATATCCGGTACTAATTCTTGTGCTAAAGCCCTTTTATCTAAATTTACTTGTAATATAATTGGCTGTTTAACAGATTGCGAATTGAGATTTGCATGTTCCATTATCCTATCAGCAATTACACTTAAATTTTTCTTGTTAAGAGGTAAAATCAATTCATCCGTTCCAGGTACTTCACCACCTGCTAAAACCGTGTTACCTAATTGTCCAAAAACAGTTGGCCCAGTCATTATTCCACCTTCTGCAAACCATCTGATATTCTTAAATTTATTTTCTAAGTTGAAATCTTTGAATACAGTAGTGTTTGCATTGGCAGGTAATAAACCGTCCATTTTAGCAGTTTCTAAATGGTTGTAGATTCGTGTACCACGTGGTAAGTTAACCAATTCGATACCATTTACACCTAGATCAATTCGTTTACCACTTGGAAGCACTGCTCTTTCTACACCTAATTCACCTACAAATGTATTACCACCCTCGAATGAGGAGGTTCCTTGATAATTCGCACTAGGATTAGGTAAGCCGCCTAACGCTCTAAATCTTACATATTTTGTAGCTGGATTTGTAAATAATGATTCAATTGCAGATGAGTACGAATATGGTGCCTTTGCTTGTTTAAATTGAACAGTCTTAGACACAGTTTTACTTGCTTCTTTGTTCATTTTATCTACTTCACCATTATCATCAATACCAATTTCTTTTCTAATATCTTCACTAAGCGTAGAGTTTAATGTCTCGGCTTCTTCAATGTTTATTCCAATTTGCTCATTTTGGTTTTTAAGATCTTGTAATCTTTGGCGTTCTTTATCATTTAAACCTTGAGCAGACTTATTTTTCGTTTCAAGTTGAGAAATTTCCTTCTGATTTTCCTCATACTTTGCTCTCATTGCTTCAAGTTGTTTGCCCTCTTCTGCTGTAATACCTACCTCTGTTGCTAATGCCGTAAGTAGTTGATTGTATTCATATTTTTTAAGTGCTATCAATTCTTCTGTAGCTAATTTTTCTTGATTGGTTGTTTCTAGTTTCTTTTGAGTAGTTTCGTATTCAGTTTGAGTGAGACCGAGTAGAATTTTTAAGTATTCCGAACGTGTTAATTCTTCTTGGTTAGCGGCATTTAGAGCATCTCTTTCCAGTAACAAAGTATCTTTTCGTTCTTTCAATAATTCAAGGGATGCACCGCTCGCATTTTTCATCCTATCGTCAAGGTCGGCTATTTCTGCGCCAATTTCTTTCCTTCTTTCATACAAATCGATTGTTTGTTCTGCGAATTCAAGTCCTTGCGCTTCGGCTTGTTGTCTCCTTGTTTCGATTTCTTCTAGTTCTAAACCAATTGAAGTATTTCTGCTCTCAAGGTCTGATGATTTTTCGTCTAACCTTTCGTATTCGGTTCTTAATTCTCTTAATTTCTTAACGTTTTCATCTAACGAACTTAATGATTCGCTAAAACTGTTTCTTAATTTTGCTTTTTGAAGTTCTAATTCAGATTTCGTTGCTGTTTTAACTGATTCCGAATATTTAATGATTGCATTCCCTTTCGAATCATAAGCAGCTTCTACACCCGGAACTGTATCGATAATTTGTTGGTCAAGTTCTAACATTTTTGCAATTTCTTCACTTGTTAATCCTGATTTCTCTTGTAACTTCGATAATTCATCTTTTAAAACCGCAACCTTTTCAGCAGATGTAGTCGTTTCTAATTGGGATTGAATATCTTTATAACGCAAGAGTTCGTCCACAGTTAGTGAAGATTTATCTCTTAACTGATCATATGAATTTGCAAGTTCAACATTTGATTTAGCAGCTTCATAACTTTTTATTTGTGTATTGAAAGTCTCTTCTTGAAGTTTCAACATTTCCTCTGCTGTTTCTGCTGAACTATCCTTGGCTTTTACTAAAGCTACAGTTATTGCCCCAATTGCTCCAACTGCAAGTGCACCTAATCCAACTGGTCCCGTAAATGCCCCTAATGCACCCGCTAACAATCCGCCCTTTTTAGCTGCATCGGCTAAGGAACTACCTAGTTTTAATACATTACTTGCACCACTTGCGAACATTCCTCCGCCCATCATCAATGGACCTGCCGCTGCCGCGATACCTGCAAGTTTAACAATTAATCCTTGTCCTTCTTCGCTTAAATCACTAAACCATCCTACAGCCCTTTCTAGGCCATCCGCTAACTTCGGTAACCAATCTTCCGCAATGTCTAATATCTCTTTCCCAACGGGTTCTAAACGCTGTTGTGCTTGTCTTAGTAACGACTGCCAACGTTGGTTAAAAGTTTGTTCTTGAGCTTTAGCCATTTTATCCATGGCTCCTGTAGTATCGCCAATCGCTTTTTTCACACCAAAGATTGAATAAACTGCATCAGCTTCCATGTCCTCAAATTTGGTACCCATCAAATCAACCGCAATTTGGTTAGCTTTTGTTTGATCTTTCATACCAGCTAATTCGGAAACAATTTTCGGCATTACATCTGCTACGGTTTTATCACCTTTTAAATATGACTTCCACAATTCATTTGATTCTTTACTCAATAATTTCATTGCATCACTTGTAGTACTAGAACCATCTTTTAAACGTATTTGCGTTTCTTTTAATAGATCATTTACGTAATCCAGGTTATAAACACCTGCAGAACTAGCATTAGCCACGATATTCATATATTCAGCAAATGTATAACCAGCCTTTGCAGCTAAAGGTGCATATTCAGAAATGTTGTCGAACATCTCATTACTAAAATTAGCCCCGTTTTGAGCAGCTTTTGCAAAGGTGTCAAATGCTTCTGTGGAAGTAACACCGAATGATTTCATCACGTTTTGACCTGCTCTAGTAACTTCGTTTACATCTGAATCAAATGTTTTAGAAAGTATTAATGCATCTCGTGTTACTTTTTCAAGTTCAGCTTCACTATTAATACCTTTCATGTTCTGCTTTACTCGAATAAGTGCATCTGAAACAGATTCCATGTTTTCTCCGAATCCATCTGCCCAAACATTTTCTGCAATCTCCGCTAACTTCCCAGCTTCTTCTGAAGTTGCCCCTAAGCTATTTTGGATATTTACTTGAGCGTTTTCGAATTGAGCAGCAATCATGCCTAATGCAGTTCCAGCTGCGACAAGTGGTGTAGTCAAACCAACTGATAAATTTCTACCAACTTCTGTCGTCTTATCTCCGAATGCACTCAAACTTTTATTGGTAGCTTCAATTTTCCCTTTATACTTATCTGCAAATGATTCAGCTTTTTGCCATTGACCGCCCTGGTCTTTAATAGCCTTATTTGTTTTATCTAACTGTATTTCAGTTTTCTTTAATGCAGCTACAGCGTTGTTGTACTTAACTAGCATTTTTTCGGCCGCTACACTATTGGCACCTTGTGATTGAGCAATCTTGTCATACTCTGCCTTGAGTGTACTTACTTTTGTCTTTTGCAGTTCAAGTGTTTTTGTTAAAAAATCTTGCTTTGCTCTTAAACCTTCAACACTTTTTTCAAAGTTTTCTACACCCGATTTACTGGCTTTGAATTCACTGTTTAAGGCTCTTAATTTACTGTCGACTTGTTGAGTAGACTTTACAAAATCAGCACTATTAAGACTAAGGTCAACTCGTAATACACCAATTTCTTCTGCCATTTATCTCACCTACCTTTACGCCAACTATTCATCCTTATATCTTTTGTAAGCTTATTAGCAACAGCTTGTGCAATCATTGATAAATTTTCTTCATTCAACGGAATTATCCGTTCGTTTGAATCAATATCGAATTTAAGGTTGCTGAATAATGTAGGCGATGATATAAATCCTCCACTTAGATTCTGTTTCTCCTTATCCATTTTGTAAGTCACCTACCTTTATACAAAATCTAGTCCATCAGCATATTGGATAACATCTGATTCCGATTCTTCATGTATTAATTCAAGTAAAAATTTAATGTCACATTGATCTAAATCGTTTATTGTGTATTTGCTACCGGGAGAAAGCCCAATTTTGCGATAAAATTTCTTCACAATTTCATATTCGCTTAATCCTTCATTTCCTCCGGTAGCTGATTCAACTTTCCCTCACGTTTCGTTTGAGTACGTAAGTCGTTACAGAATTGAAGTATCACTACATCAATTTCACGTGCATCAAGACCGTTCCAAAACTGGTCAGCAGTGAATTGTTTTCCGAACGCTTCTACAATCAGTTCTACGACTTTTTCACGTGCTTCAAGAGTTAAATCATCCAACATACCTTGTTCAGATAGTTCGATATATTTTCTATAAACTAATCCACTAACAAAAGTTGTTGTTAAAGTTGTTTCTTTCCCATCAATTCTAATGTCGATTTTCATTCATATCCCTCCACAAAATGAAAAGAGCCGACCTAAGCCGACTCTAGATTTTTAAAATTAAACTTCAGGTGTAGTAGTTGGTTCTTCTTGTACTGCATCAAACCATCCATCGATAACAGCTTGATTTGTTTCATTCGATTCAACACGGTAACGCCATTTACTATCTGATTTACGAGGAATAAATGTTCCTTCTACTGTTGGAGTTTGGAATGATGGACTACCTTGTTTTGTTTGTAATTCTTCAGTGGGTAAACCAAACTTCCCTTTATAAAGCCATGTCATACGTTTACGTCCACCAGTTAAAGGTGCTTCATAACCGAACGCTAGATATGGCGCTTCGTCTGTAGATTTATCAGTAACACCATTATTTGCATCTACCGTTTTACCCATAATATAAGCATAATCTTCATTATCTATTTCATTTACACCAAAGCTAACAGTAACACTTTCTAATTCTTCAATAGTTTCTTGAACTTGATCATCTCCAGGTAAGTTCGCACTATTAACAGTTGGTGTAATATTTACGTTCATTGCTGGAGATAATTTACGTGGTGTTTCATAAACAGTCCCAGTTTCATCATCCTTGGTAATTTTCGCTACAACTATGTTCTTTAAACCAATTGCTGCCATTTGTTATTCCTCCGTTTCATTTGCATAAGAAAAACGGATTACTTTGTGATAGTAACCCGTTTCATACTCATAAATTTCGTATTCACTTGTTCTCATAAATCCAAGTGGTTTTAATAATTTTTTTATTTCTTTAACTGTTTGCTCAAAATTCAACCTAGTAAACAAGCTGATTTGTATACTATGAGCTGTTGCGATTTCTTCATCATCGCCAAAAAGAATGCCATATTCATTAAGAAAGTACACGATGATATATTGATCGTAATTCTTTTCTTCATCTTCTTTATTTAATCGCAATCTTCGAGTTGGAATATTAAGAGGTACTAATGCAGATTTAATCTCGCTAATTAAACTCATAAATCCAACTCCTTCTTAATTACATTTCCCATTGTTTCAATAATTTCTTTTTGTGAGTTTTCAAAAGCTCTACTCATAAAAGGATTTGGAGCAGTGTCACCCCATTTTACTGGACGTATAACACCGTTTTTATCCTTATAAGTACCTTGACCAGAAGAACGGCCAAACTCTACTAAGTGAGCATGGTAGGCCCCTCCTGTGTGGACAGTAATTTTACTTTTTTTCACTTCAGTTTCTTTAATATTTTCATATAAGGTACCATCATCTCGAATTTTATTTGCTTCTTCCTTTACGGCTTTGGCTAAAACTTTGCCGCCTGCTTCAAGCGCCTTTGTTTCTGTACTTCGAGATACCTTTTTACGTATCTGTTTTACCGACTTTAACAATGAATCCATACCTTGTAATTCAATGCCCATTTATACACGCTCCTTTGCAACAATCGTGAGCGTTTTTCTTAATTCATCATCATTCAAAACACTTTCAATATCGAAAATACGACCTTTATAATCAATTTTCATTCGAGGGTCTATTCCTTCTCGATAACGAATAATAAAACGATAAGTGTTTTCGCTTTGTACCGCAGCAGCTTCTACGTATTCAGTACCACGAACCGTTTTAATGGCCGTCCACACGCTACAAATATCTTCTCGTGTTTTAACAGGAAAACCATCTTCATCTTCCTTAGAGAGCTCTTTAAAAATAGTAATTCGGTGTTTAAACAGGGCTGGATTCATCAATATCCACCCATTTCAGTTGTAAAATCATCGTTTGAACACTAAATGGCACTAAATTTTGAGCATTTTGAGAAGAAATTTGGCGGTTTTCATAGTAATGAGCAGCTAAAGTCATGACAGCCAAGCGATGTGAAGAATACTTTTCTTCTCCATTTTCATCAACTGCATAATAATCTTTAGGCAATTGTACACCGGAGCCAACTAAAGTTGTCTTTGCTGATTCTAAGAACGTATTTAAAGTTGTATCTTCATAGGTACCATCCACACGAAGATATTCTTTAAATTCATCGAGCAATGTAGGCATTATTCATCACTCTTTTCAACTTTTTCAGTGGTTTTTTTATCATTTTCAGTCGATTTAAGCTCTTCAACTGCCTTTAAAAAGACTTTTTTATGAACGGGATGCATTTCACAAAGAGATTCAGCACGATTTTTGCTTAAACGTTTCCCCTCACGAGGATATTCGTCACCAACATTGTATTTATGCTTGTTATCTTTTGAATCCAAAAATTCATTGATTACTACATACTTTGTCATTCTATTTCACCTTCTTTCAAGTAAATAAAAAAGGCTCAACTTTAATAAAGTGTACCCTTTGTAAAGGACATTTTTAAAAAAGGCTTTTAAGCAACTTGAAGAAGATGGTGACTGTATTGTGCAGGCGTCATCTTTTTTAAGTTCCATTGACCTCGGTAATGATTGTAATAAGTCATATAACTCTTAATCTCTCTTTTTACTTCTTCTAATGTTTCACACGATTTAAAGTCTGTTTCATCTTTAAAATGACCAAAAAACGATTCTTGTGGGGCATTATCCCAACAGTTTCCACGACGTGACATAGATTGCTCTAGTCCCATTTTCTTTACCATCTTTTGAAATTGGGGGCTGGTATAGTGGAACCCTTGATCAGAGTGAATGAATGCGCCATCGGCCAATTTTATCCCATTCTTTTTCAACATCTTTAATGTATTTAATGCAATATCTAGTGTAATTTTATCCGATGTCTCATATGCTAAAATTTCATTGGTTTCGGCATCTTTTATAGCGGATAAGTAGGCACGTTTTCCTTTTCCATAACTCAAATATGTAATGTCTGTTAATAATACTTTTCTAGCGATTCCTTGCTTAAATTTACGGTTTAATAGATTTGGTAAAGTTCTATGTTCTTTCGTTGCTTTGGCCATTCTTCGATATGGATTTGCTTTTCGAATGGGGCAGATGATTTGAAACTTTTTCATGATACGACGAATTCGCTTTAGGTTATATGTAATTTGATACTGATTTTCTAACGTCATTTTAATTTGACGTGCACCTTTCTTACGACCACGGAAATTGAACGCTTTTAAAATGATTTCTTTGACTGTCTCATCTGCCTGATCACTAGCTTGTCTACTAAGTTGTGCTTCTTCTGAAAAATAACGATAGTAGCCCGATCGAGAGACTCCAACTAATTTACAAAGGTAGCTTACCATTCTTTTTAAGCGGTGTTTTTCTATCACATACTGGATCAACTGAAATTTTTGTTCCGCTGTTAATTTCTCTTTTTCTTTATCAACAACCTTTCTGCTAAATCGATCTTTTTTAGTAGTTCATTTTCTGCACGTAATAATGCATTTTGCGCCTCTAACCTTGCGTACTTTTCTTCTATACTTAATTCTCGCTCAAGTGGACGTCCTGAAGAGTGTTTACGTGTATCCACAAGCCCAGCTACACCATTCTTTTGATAAGCAGCACGCCATCGCTCTAAAGCAGACTTTGCACGTTTTTTACCTACGATATCAATATCAAATCCTGCATCTTCAAAAATTTGAAGTGGAAATTTCCCTTCCTCATATTCTTTAATGGCTCTTGCTTTAAATTCATCTGTATATGTTATTGCTTTTTCACTCACTGCTTTTACATAAGGATGTTTCTTGAGTAATTTCTGTTCTTGATCTGTAAATAACTTTTTCGACATGTTCTTCCGCTCCATCAACCATTTATTTTATTTCATTATAAATAAAAGTACCCTATAAGAGAGACCTTTTTTCAAGTGTCTTTCTTATAGGGTACATTTTATAATAAGCTAAGCCTTAATTTTTATTAAACTGTTGGTGTTTCTTCTGGAGCTGGTGCTGGTGCTGCTACTTCTGCAATACGGAATGCAGATTTCAGTTTAATTCGGTGATCAAACCATGCTGTTAATACAAATTGTTCAACCCCAGTTTTAATATCTTTATCGCGCTCATACATCACGTTTAAGTCATAGTTAAAGTGAGAATATGAGAAGTCACCCACGATTGGTTTAACTGCTGAATCACAGAACACAACAGGTTTTCCTAAAATTTGTTCTGGTTGAGCAGTGTAAAGAGTTGCATTACCATTTGCTAGTGTCTCAATAATTTCCGAGTAATCAGCAAAAGTCATCATAATCTTTGCATTTTCACGATAATCTTCATGTAAATCAGCGATTGCAGCTTTAATAGCTTTGTATTTATCTGCACCAGTTACAACTTTGATTGCATTTTGTGTTGAATAGAATGACATGTGCTCTTCTCCTGTTTTAGGAGCGGTTGCAAATGCAACTTTCTTTTCTTTCGCAGCTAAACCACTACGTAATGCATTTTCTACATGCGCCACTAAATTTACATCTGAACCATTGATCACAGTTTCAGATACACCAGCGAATACTTTGAATTTGTGACGAGTGAATGAAACTGTATCACCAGTTAACTTTAATTCTTTAGCTGTTTCTGTATCTGCAATAAAGTCATCATCGTCTAATGTATAACTTAATTTCGGAATCTCTAAGTTTGTAATATTAGTAACTGTTGACACTTCACGAAGTGGGTTCTTTACTAAAGGTTCAGTAATAATATCTGTAGATACAGTCTTTGGTAAGAATTTCTCACCGCCTGTTGCAGGTGTAGTATTATCACCTAAAGCAGCTTTTACTTCAGTTGGGATTGGCTGATTTCGAACAGTTGCGCGAATTAATTCAGCTTTAGCCTTTACCATTTTCGCTTTTGGGTCATCAATTCCAGCAACAGAAGATTGTTGTTGAGCCATTTTAGCTTTTTGTTCAGATTCTAATTGATCGTGTTGTGCTTTGATTACATCAAAACGAGCTTGTAAATCTTTTTTAGATTCTTGAGCTGCTTTAATATCATCCAGTGAAGCAGAAGGATCCATTGCTTTAGTTGCAAGTTCTTCTTCTGTTTTAGCAAGTTGTTGCCCAATTGTAGCCATCGCTTGTTTTAATTCAAATAGAGTATTTTTCCCGAACATTGTTAAACTGTGTGACATTAACATTTTTGGAGCAGAAGCAATACCGATAATTGTTTGTTTTTGTTTTGTTTTCATAATCTGAAAACCTCCTATTTTATAAAATTGTTTTTAAATAAGTAAGATTCGCCTTAGAATCTGCTAGTATTTTTTCGCGCAATGCTTTTTCTTCATCAGACATTTGCATTACATTTTGTTGAGGTTGAAGTAGTTGTTGTGGTACGTTTTTGTACTGTTTTATTAATGACTCATCCACTAAGGCGGCAGCGTTATTCGATTCTTCCACAATGTCACAAAGACCATATTCGAATGCTTCATCTGCAGATAACCACGTTTCAGCATCAAGTAGCTCCTTTAACTTTTCTTCAGTTAATTTGTCACTAGCTTTTTGTAAATAAGTTTGAATCGTCGATTGATTAATGCGATCTAAATCATCCGCAGCTTTCCGTAATTGCTCAGCATTGCCACTTGCATAGGACCATGCGTTATGAATCATTAACATTGAGTTTTTTGGCATTCGGATTTCATCGCCAACCATTGCAATAACACTTGCAATAGAAGCTGCCAACGCATCTACATGAACAATTACACGCGCTTCATGACGTTGTAACATGTTATAGATAGCTAGTCCTTCAAAAACCGAACCACCAGGGCTATTAATATAAAGATGAATTGTTTCAACATCTCCTAATGAATCAAGTTCGTTTTTAAAAGTTGTTGAGGAAACCTCCCCCAATTCTTCCCAAGCCCACTTAGTAATTTCGCCATAAATAAAAACGTCAGCCGATTTTCCGTCAGCAGACGCTTTCATGTTGAAAAATTTATTATTTTGTTTCTGCTTTTTACTCACTTTTTTCACCCCCTTCCACAGTTGATGAAGTAGTAGCAGATGATTTCCTTTCACTAATAGGTAAATCTATAGGATAAAGGTCTCCAGAAACCCAAAGTTTAGAGGCGTTACCGCCAACTGGAGGTTCATCTTCATACCTTCTTACATCGTCTTGTGATAACCAACCATTTCTTATAGCGGCTTGATAATAAGCTGTTCTTGTAGTGGTATCTCCACGTAAAAGTCCACCAAGATTAAATTTGAAGTACATTCCATTTTTTCTATCCACTTTGGTAAGCAACTTTCGGTTAAATTCGTGTTCATATTGGCGAACAATCGGCAATAAAGTCATGTTTACAAAGCGAATCATCTCTTGTTCATTGCTTCCAAAGGTACCTCCACCAGATTCATTTAAAAAACTTACCGGGACGTTAAAAACGTTGGCCACCCTTGAACGTGTAATTTTTTCAGATGCCAACGTATCAGAAGCAAAGTATTTTTTTTCGATAGGATCTATTTCTACACCTGGTTCTTTAAATAAGATGCCACCATTTTCAGCATAAAATCTTTTAAAGTCACCAATAATTCTAGATCGTGTTTCCTTATCTACATTCGCAGCATACTGCAAAATAAATGATTCTTTCTTTTCCATTTCAGATAAAGAAAACTCCTGGACTGCCTTGTCGTATTTTATTGTATTTGCTAATACTTTTAATGGACTAAGTCCTCTCCACCGATTAGGGCCACGAATATGTTTAACATGAATCATATCTAAATTGTGGACGTACATGGTATTGGATTCGCCATTTACTTGGTACCATAATGAGCCATCTTCACGATTAACAATCTCCATAACACACGCTGGATCTAAAGGGATAATTTCAATCGGCTGCATTCGAATGTCACGAAGGATAACCGCATAACCATTGCCATGCTCATTTCGACTAACTTCTAATGCGTTAATAAAATCAAACGAATTCATATTTTGATTTGGTTCGTTTATTAGAACATCTGCCGCTTGATTAACAACAATATCAAAATCCTTATACAATTTGATAGGAAGTACCGATAAAGTGTTAGAAAGTCTAGTAATCACGCTAAATATCGTTTCATTCGTAGCTAATTGACTGTTATCAATTCCCCAAAAGGTTCGACCAAACCAATTACTAAAGTCGAAGCCTTGTCCTTTCCAAGAAGCGTACGCTGTATAAAAAGTTGTTTTAACTCTCTGCCATATTTTCAATTTCTCACCGCCTTTCAATTGATTGTCTTCGAAATGTGACATTAAATATTATGTTTTTCGCAAGTGTCAATTTCCCAATAATCGTACGGTCTGTAGTCATACCTGTTAGTCACCCATCTCTCTAAAACGGTGTGACAGTCTATATTTTTCGGTCGGTTTACATCATCTTTAACGGTTATAACAATAGGTTCATTTCCTTCAATCTGCACAAAAAAAATTCTTTCCACAATAACACTCCCTCTCTCGCAATTCGGTTCTTACAAATCATTTATCGAAACAAAACTAATATTTCCGTTACCTTGAACAGTAACCATTTTCTTCATAACTTCCACATGGGCATTTAAAAAAGCCGCAAATCCGTCTATTTTACGGTAGCGACTTTGTTTTGTAGGCATTTTATTTTTGTTTCTGTCTTCCACAAGAATGACATTATTAGTGTACCAACGGAATAAACGGTTCTTGTTAAATATCACATTACCATCTATAAATCGTTCTTTTGCATCATCTAATGCAGGACCAAGTGTAAGGAACCCTTGTCTTACAACCTCACATACAAAACCATAGGCTTGTAACATCTCAACCAAGCCAAATGCTTTTGCTGGGTCATACATGATTTTTTCAATTGAATACTTTTCGGACTGTTCAACAAACCAATCATATACATATTCTTTTTTTACGTATTCACCAGGTACGATAGTTAATAAACCTTCATTTTGTAATCCGTAATAATCGATTTTTTCATTACCTGCATCAGCTTTTGCTTGTGGGACCCACGTGTGACCAAGTAAAGCAACCTCTCCTGTTTCTGGTATCGGCCACTCTAAATATGCACTTGTATGGTCTTCACTGTCTGATAAGTCGAAACCTCCCACAGCAGCAGAAGTGATTGTGGAATAATCAATACTTTTATTATTACGTTTTAATACTTCATAATCTAAGAATGATGCTTCATTACTGCTTACAAACTTATTAAATCGTTTTGTGATGAAGTCGTTGCGTTCACTAGGAGTACGTTTCGCTTTCTCCCAATCTTCAATCATATCAGCCAGTTTAATAGAAACACCCATATTGGGATTTGCTTTAATCCACATTTCAGGTTGATCAAATTCATCAACGCTATCTAATTCAGCAATATAATAAAACGTTCTTTCGTCAACAATATCACCATTTAAAACATCCGCGCCTTGTTCGTAATAATTTACAAGTGGACCATCTAATTGGTACCCCGCAGTTGTAATATAAATTAGTAATGGTTGTGTACGACTTTGACGACTGTTTTTAATAACGTTAATTAATTTGTAATCCTTGTATTCATGGATCTCATCAAAAACGCCTATGTGTGTATTTAATCCATCTAACTTTTCAGAATCGGATGCCTGTGGTTCAATTTTCGAAAATGTTGTATCAAAATGAATTGCATCTCGTAATGGTCTGAAACGTCTTGCTAAAGCTGGAGAAGATTTAACCATCGCTTTCGCTTCATCGAACAGTAAACGAGCTTGCTTCATACTATTCGCTAACAATACAATATCCGCGCCTTGTTCATTATCTTTAGAAGCGCCATATAATGTGACACCTGCAATTTTAGTTGTTTTACCTTGCTTACGGGCAACAAATATTAACGCTTCTTTAAAACGTCTAAGGCGTGTTTCTTTATGCACCCAACCAAAAATAGATCCTAAACTAAAATGCTGCCAAGCTTGCATTGTTAGTTGTCGAAAAGAACCTTTTGAAGGTTTACAAAACTTTTCAATAAATTGAATTGGCCTATGTGCTAACTCTTCATCAAATACCCAAGGGAAATCCTCTGTTCCTTGCCTTTCCAAATCTCTTAAATGACGTTCGCATGCTTGTATAACTTTTTTGCAAGCGACTATATTGCCTTTTACAACTTGATTAGCATACCAAGTTGTCAGTAAAACTGGAGAAGGTTTTACAACGATCAATAAACCGTCAACATTAGAAATTGTCGAAGCCATCGTCAACATGACCACCACCCAACTTAAATTCCTTTCGTTGAGCAGGCGTCAAACCTAACGATTTTAAGAGATTATTCAAAGTTTGCACCGTTTTGGTTAATTCAATCGAAAGAGGATTCTTGATGTAATTTGTTGCGTTAGCTTTATTGGTGTGTTCCATCATCAATGGCATCTTTTTTAATTCATCTTGCATTCGCTTGTAGAATTCATACGTTTCTACATACAAAGTAATCAGTTGTTCATCAGAAGGTTGATAATTATCACCTAAATAGCTTCGTAACAATTCATTTGTAACTTCATCCATCAGTTACCCCCCTTTCATAAATTAATCCGCGTTGCAAACGAAGGTGTGCATCCGGTGTATCCGCCACCCCCTCCAAAATCGAGTACCAGGGGGGCTATAGCATTTCTTCGTTCGGTTTAGTTGTGATAATATCGATTTTTTTAGAAATTATTTTTTTCTTCGATTTTCCACTTCTATCATGATGTTTTTCGTGACAACTGTTGCATAAGCTAACACAATTCTCTAACACTAGAGCTTTCGTCAAGTCGTCTTTGACTTCCACAATGTGATGAACCATGTCTGCTTTGGAAATGCGCTTGTTCTTTAAACAGTCTTGGCATAAGTAGTTGTCTCTTTTTAATGCTAGGTCACGACACTTACGCCATGCTCTAGAGTGATAGAATCTATCCCTTTCTTTATTGCGTTTATATTTGTCGTAGTATTGATTGTGATTCAAGTTCAATCACCATCCTTTGGTTGTGTGATTTGTATTAACTTCATAATTCATTCCTCCTATATATAATTCTATTTTTTTGAAACCTTTTGAATATATTCTCGTATAGAAAGCTAATACAAAGGAGGTGATTAAATGCCGAATCAACATGTTACTCCTCATCCTGATGGTGGTTGGCAAGTTAAAGGTGCTGGGAATGAAAAAGCAACTTCAAGACATAACACTCAAAAAGAAGCTAATGCAGCAGCGACTAAGATTGCTAAGAATCAAGGTACAGAAGTAGTAATCCATAGACCAAACGGTCAAATCCGGGACAAAAACAGTTACGGAAACGACCCTTATCCACCAAAGGGGTAAATACATTTGGAAATGAATAATTACTTTCATTATTCATTTCCTTTTAATTTTCCCATTTACTCTTCTGTACCTATCTCGATTCATTCCCATAATCTCTTCCCACTCACGTTGAGTTAAACGTTCGTATTTAGCCCTAGAAACGTTTTTCTTCTTCGGATGAACTTTCCCCTTACCTTGACTTAAAACGCCTAATTTAGACTTTGTATCGCCATCTAAGATGTGTTCAATTCGCATAACCTCACTCCCTTAATTATTTGTTAAGCCCCGAGCAGGATTCGAACCCGCAACCGACAAGGTAGAAACATGTTGCTCTATCCAATTGAGCTATCGAGGCATAATAAAAAGCCACACTCGAATGAATGTGACTTTGAAACTCAACCACTTTTATAAGTTGTAGCATTTTAAATACTCTATTTTTTTCTTTTATAGCATTTATCACAAATAATTCTTGCTGAAGGTTTATCTGAAGGACTATTTCCCACTGTACTTTCGATTAATTCTCTACATTTCACACAATAGTTTCCATTCACTTCTAACACCTCTCGTAGATTTCAATGAAACTTCAGTTGATGTATGTATAAAATTTTGATAAATGACTGCCATAAACCACTTTGACAGTCGTGTCTGTCCCAACCGCTCCTGTTACCAGGTAGTTTCCAAACTAATTACAGACGTTCCACCTATACGTTGTTTACGGTACAACGAACAAAACCTTTGTAGGCAATCTACTTTAAGTAAATCGCAAGTCAAAACCACTTCTAAACTCAACCACTTTAAAAGTGTAAGGTGCTTATGACGAGATAAGCAAAATAAAAGCGAACCTCGTTCGGAGGTTTGGATTCTCCTTCTACCTTTTGGTAGATAAGCTAAATAGTGAGACAGACAAGGATTTGCACCTTGTAAGTTATCCCGTTTGCCAGTGATAACTCGTTCGTAATCGCAATACCGCAACAACTAGCGTCTACCTATTCCGCCACTGTCTCATAATAAATATCCGCCTGTAAAACAGGCGGTTTTAGTAACGCCCTATAAGGGCTCCTTACTAACTGCCCCTAAAGGGGCTTTTTTAATTGACCGTCAACCGTATTTGTTCTTTAATCTCGTTTAAATGGGTCTATATATTCTCTACTCGTCATTTGATCACGTAATCGATCTTCAGCTTCTTGTTCCCTAATGTATTTTGCTACCGCTTTTTCGTTAAGACCTACTGTAGTGACATAATATCCTTTTGCCCAAAACGTTCGATTTCCGTGTTTATATTTTAAATTTGCATGTCTATCGTGAATCATTAAAGAACTCTTTCCTTTTAAATAGCCTACGAATTGTGATACGGATAATTTTGGAGGAATTTTAACCAGCATATGTATATGATCTGGCATTGCATGTCCTTCTATGAGTTCTACGTCTTTCATTTCACATAGACGTCTTAAAATCGCTCCGATGTCTTTTCTTAATTCACCGTAGATTACTTTCCTTCTGTATTTTGGTATAAAAACTATGTGATACTTACAATTCCATCTTGTGTGTGATAAACTATTGTCGCTCGACATTGAGCAAAACTCCTCTCGATTTGAATTTGGTTTGACGGCCATTTTCATTATATCGAGAGGAGTTTTTAATTCCATCTCCATTACCACCCTAAAAGTATATTTTCACACGTGCAGAGCACGTGGTTTTAAAAGAATTAATAAGAAAAGCCACAGCTCAATCGAGCCATGACTTATTACATTATTTGATACTATCAATTTACTACGTTTTTTTGTGAACTTCGCTAGTGTTAGGAAGTTCAACTTTCTGAGTTTATAAATCTTTCTAAATAAGTATTCGTATAAACTAAAATATCAATTATGTTTTCATTTGATTTAGATAAAATTTTACCAACTTTTTCTCTCATTTCTCTAGAAAGTGACACACGCTTATCTATATCTTTCAAATCTTCAAACTCTACTTCTAAATTTTTATAATAATTCAAAAATAATGGTACTTCATCTGTTAAAATATCCAAATCTTTAGTTATATTATCGAATTTATGTATAATATCATCATCAAAAAACACATTATAGATTATTATTTTTCTAGTCTGATCTACAAGTTCACGTATTTGTTCATCAATCATATTTTCACATTCTATTATTATTATTTTATCCTTAGATAATATTGAATTATTACCATAATCTATTAAAGATTTTTGTAATTTTGAAAGTATACTTAACAGAGAATAACAATTTTCTGATAATTTTAACCAATTATTAATTTTAATTTCTTTTATCATCTTTTCTTCTTCTTTTTTATATTGCAAATCTAGTTGCTTTGTCATTTGCATTCTTGCAATAAAATATGCACTAAGTGCCCCTATCGCACCACCAAACATTCCTAATATACCGCTTATTAAAGTTGCTGAAACATCTGCTTCAATACTCTTGGAATAGAGTGGTACTATTGAAAGTTTTATTATAAAAGCTAATATTGCACCGATACCTAGTGCTTTTAAAAAGTATGTATATAATTTTTTGGATTGTTTCAATAGATTATCCTCCTACTTTTTTATAAATTTTACCACAAAAAAGAGCACATATTTGTGCTCTTTCTATTATACCCATCCAATCCGTTTAGCAGTTTCATCAATTAGTAAATTCCTTTTTCGCAACACCTTATGCCGAGACATATATAACCTGTCTGCAATATCCTCCCATTCATAGAAATCACTTTTGCACCAATATCTCATGTCGACTATGGTTTTCGAATCGTTGTCCAGTTCTTGATATAAATCTTCAATAACATTTACAATATGTTTCAAATTTTGATAGAGTTTATCTTCTGCTAATGCAACTGCCTTTTGTTCTGTAATATTGCTAATTTTATTCGACTTTCCCCCTCCAATATTTGTATCAGTTTCACTAAACGGATGAAGTAGTTCCCATTCTCGAAACTTTAATTGACGTTTATTATGCTCATGGTCAATCCAATATTTCTCGATTTTCTGTATGTCTAATCTTGATAATGCTGTCAAAATATGACCTTCAATTTTAAGGTATCTAACGTTCATTTTAAGAGGTTTTAAATTTCAAATGAATAAAATATCATTATAGTAGTTAAAACCTCTATATTCGGTTATTTTAATGGTAAAACGATGTCTTATTGTTGTTGTAAATCCGCTTCCTTAATAAATACCCCATTTACCGTTTTCCCTTTTCGATTTTTGATTTCTTCATAGGCTTGTTCGATACAATCTTTAATATCTAAATCCATTTGCATAGCGAGGATTGTAAGTACCACATAAACATCTCCAATTGAGTCAACTACTTGGTCAAGATTCGCTTTTGCTAATCCTTGTGCCAGCTCTCCAACTTCCTCGATCAATTTCAACATTTGCTTTTCTGGTTGCGCTTCGTCTAATTTTCTTTCAGTTGCCCATTCTTTAATATTGATTGTTAATCCATCTAAACTCATTTCGATTCCTCCAAGTAATGATTTCTAAATAATTCAAGTGACTCTAACTTTTTTATATTTTCTCGAATCTCTTTTTCTAAGATTCTAATTATTCGAGCATGAACTCCTTCGAAACCATATTGTTTTTCGATTTTCTTTATCGTGGCTTTATAATAAACCGTTGAATCGATTAATTCTTGAATATTATGGTCAATCCATCCGAAAACATCATAGTCGTCCACATTCACAGTAGTGCCGTATTTAGCTAACCCTTTTGTCGTTTGATTAACTAAATGTTCTTTCAAAAAAGGAGTTGGTAATAGTTCGCTTATTTCTCGCAATACATCATTTGCGATAATATGTTCATCTATTTTCATTCGAAAAACTCCTCCGTCCAAGGCTCCACTTCAATAACACGTACCTTTAATTCTTCAGCTAATTGAGTGATTTCGTGTTGTGCTCCTGCACCTGGTTTACGCTTGCTATAAAAATCTAATAATGTACGTAGATTCGCAGTTAGGACTAAGTTACATGCCGCAGCATTTGGTAAAACTGCTCGAGCATCTTCTTGTGGAATGCCTCTTTTGATTAATGCATCGTACGCACCTTGGATATAGTCCATCGCTTCAAGATAAACATCTAATGCTGTACGTTCTAAATAAGGTTCAGTATTTCTTGTTTCTTCTACTTTTTCCGGTACAACATAATCAAACCCCTCGCTACGACTATCACTACTAAACTTCACATATCGTTGAGACTGTACCGAAAAACTCATATGTCTGTGTCTCGTTAGTTGAGCGAGTAAAGATCGTGATACTCCTTCAATTGCAAATGTAAAATTCAAATGTTCAAGTGTTGATGTATGACCACTTGATACGATTTGTTTAAATAGCCGTTTACTTTCTATACCTTTATCCCCAAAGTACTTTTCGGATTCCGTTTTTAATACTTCTAAAGCAGTTTTATGTGAATAGCATTGACGGATAGCTGCTAGACTTACTACTTGTCCGTCAGTTACTAATTCTTCATGTGGCAAATCGTAAAAATTGCTATTTTTATAATTTAATTGTGTATGTGCTAATAAATTAACTTTCAATGTTATTCCTCCTAATCTCTTTTAATTCTTCATTAACCTAACTTCTTAGCTATCTCATAAATTATATTCACAGTAACACTATTACCTGCCTGTTTATAAAGTTGGCTATCTGAATTGACTTCCCTTGCTTTATCGAATGCCCAATCTGGGAATCCTTGAAGTCTCCAACATTCCCGAGGTGTTAGTTTGCGGATTCTAACACCATCGGTTACACCTGCATCGTGTGAATTTGATTTCAAACACCTACTCAAACCCTCGAGTGGACCACGTTGGAAGTTCTTTGAAGCATTAGTATAAATACCAGATACTAAAACACCTTGATTACAAGAGGTATCAAGTGTATTTGCTACCCCTTTACCAACTCGCCCTCTACGAGTTTTACTTCCTGGCACAGCTAGATTAATAGAATCGCCTTCCGTTGCTACATCAAAACCTCGTTTTGTAGCTTCCTTTACCAAGATTTGCTTGGGTTGTTTATAATCTGTTGCTGTAAGGCAACTCATAATCCCTTCTGTACTATAAATGTGATAGCGTTGACCTATTGTTGATTGATTAGGATCTTTGGTTGTTCCTAAGATTTCAATATCAATCTGTTTTGCATCTTTTCGGATAGGAAATACTTCTCGTCTACTTGCTCCTCTAAGATGTCCGATAATGAACACCCTTTCTCTGTTTTGTGGGACTCCGAAATTTTTGCTGTTAAGCACTTGCCATTCAACGTCATACCCCAATTCATCCAACGTATTGAGGATAGTTCCGAACGTGTTCCCTTTGTCGTGAGATAATAACCCTTTAACGTTTTCAAGGAGTAAAAACCGTGGTTTGATTTGTTTGGCGAATCTTGCAATCTCAAAGAACATTGTTCCTCTAGTGTCATTGAATCCTCCACGTTTGCCAGCAACCGAGAAGGCTTGACACGGAAATCCTCCACAAATAACGTCAATCCCTTTTAATCTAAGACTTCGTAAATCGTCATCTGTAACTCCTGTAATGTCATGTGCTGTCCACTCTCCTTCCGTTTCGTGTATTGCTTCGTATGATTTTCTAGCATATTTATCCCATTCAACATATCCAACACATTCATGACCGGCCATTTCCATTCCTAATCTGAAACCACCGATTCCTGCGAATAAATCTAAGAATTTCACAAATTTCACCTCTCTTTAGCTGCACAATATGATTCAATTACCTCCACACATAAGCCAGTAATTCTTATATCAACATCTTTAAAATCGATGCGATCAATTCGCGTTATTACATGTTTTTTCTGATTCCAAAGAATCTCCGTTCCTTTTTGGAAGTACTTTTTATATTCATTTTTTCTAACTACTATAGAAAACTTAATTACATTAGGTACTCGATGCTTTTCTGTACGTAGTCCTCGCATGATTTTCTGATACGTTTTTGGTCCAACCCCTTTTATCTTAGGGAGTAATTCTTCAAACATAGTAAACGTTTCAGCAGCACCCAATTCCCTCATTCGTTTTACTTCTGATTTACGGCCATCATCATATCCACGTTGATATTCACGTTTTATTTTTTGACGGATTGATAATTTTGTATTTTTCAATTCATATTCACCAACCTCTCACTCATCAAGTGATATCATTCGCAAACGATTTCGACCATTCCCACAACGCTTTTCATAAACCGGATAAGTCATGTATTTTAAGAAATCAATCGACTTACCCGTTTCTCTATGAATCTCACGAATGGTTCCTTCTGAAATGAATTGATCGCCTTTATACAATGCGTAAATACGTTTATGCCATGGTATTTTCAATTCGCATTCACCAACCGTCCGAACTCCATTACCTGGATATATTCAGATTTATGCACCCTATGAATCTCAACACCTTTACCAACTTTGCGCCAACCTCTGCGTTCATGGTCTTTTACACGTTCAGCTAATTCTAGTTGACTTGAACCCACGACCGTTTTGCGGTTTTGCCATTTGGATTTAACGGTCATTAGGAATCACCACCTAATAAATGTGGATGTTCGTAGATGTTGCCAATCACAGAAATGTTGTTATCCTCAATTAAACTCGTATCTAATAAATCGTATACATTTTTGTTTGTAATCGAATTACCGTTACAGGTTGATGTGATTTTAAATGATCCATCTTCATAAAAAACCAAGCCTAAAGAATTCAAATCATCCTCTGCAATATCCCCTTCATAAATCTCACGACCGTTTTTGTCTTTTAAGCCTGTGTATTCACCCATCGACTTCAATTCACATTCAACAGGTGAATGTTCTGTATAAAGCATCGCTTGAGGTTCAAGTCCATTCTCTTCTAAAAACTCGTCTGTATAATCAATGTCTATCCAACCAAAACCGTAATGCCAACTGTTTGTACCTTTGCTAAAACCTCTAAATTTTGGCTCCCTCATTAGAAAACACCTCGTTTTAGATAATTTTGGTATAAGAAAAGAGAGCCCTAAACTAGAGCCCTCTATTTAGTTGTTATTCTGTAATCTCGCCTTTTTCTTTTTTCCACTTGTTCCACGCTTCTGCTAATGGCGCGACTTGCATGCGGTATAACTTAACCTGTTCTACTAGTTCCGAAGTTTTGATATCAAACTCTTCTGCTAGTGTACGATATGATTCACCTTTAATTCGACGTTTCAAGATGTCTAATAAATCTTTGTGATAGCCTTCATAAGTTGGAGCCATATCACTCATCACAAATGCATCTATAAGTTCACGATCAATGACCACTTCTTTTTCTTCAATTTGAACTTCTTCTTCTGGCATCCCTTCTAATTCGAGTTGTTCTGGTTGTTTAACTTCAACAATACCTTTTTCAGATACACTGTATTGAGTTAATGGTTGTTCAGTAATTGCATTGTATTTACGTCTATAAGTAATACGTGCTGCATCTAATTCGACATTTACTCTCAGATCCACCATTCCAGCGATTGCTTCGAGTTGTCCATCTAACTCATCTCCATTAATCTCAAGAACTATTTCTTGTACACCTTTAGGTTTAATATTTACTTTTTTAACTGTTGATTTGAAATTTGCGTATGTCATTTTGGATTTCCCCTTTACTTCGCTAATTTTTGTTTTTTACGTTCTTTAACGGCTTTTTCGTAATCTTCTAGTTCTATCCAGCCACCATCGATTCTTGAGAACTTCACCAATTTAAGGTTGAATGGGAACCGATATTCGAATAATTTCTTTTTAAGCTTGAAGTCAGCAGTTAGGAATCCTTTAACGTCTACCACTTCAATGTGGCCATCTGTGTAATGAACCTCAAAGTCTGCTTTGTATTTAATTGGACGAATCTTTTTATCGCTTTTCACATAACCTTCGAGCAATATATACTCTTTTTGCATTAAAAATTCACTAACAATTCCTTGCTTTTCAAGTTGCTTAAGATATAAGTAATAATCTGACTCCATCTTGCTGTCGAATGTGATTCCGTCCACTTCGACTTTTTTGTTTTTGTATTTGTTAGTCATTCACTCAACTCCTAGAATGGCAAATCTGATTCTGATACTTCTATTGGACCTTTACTGCTTGTAAATGGATCTTCATTTACTTGTGTGTAGCTTTGGTTACTAAACTGTGAATTGCTTTGTGGATTTTGTTGATAATTAGTAGATTGATAGTTTTGAGTGCTGCTTTGCCCACTTTGTTGACTTCTAGGCTCCAAGAACTGAATCGAATCCACTACAACATCAGTAGTGTAAACTCGTTTTCCATCTTGCCCCTCAAAGCTACCTGTTTGAATTCGACCTTCAAGTCCAATCAAACTACCTTTTCTCATAAAGTTTGCTAGATTTTCAGCTTGTTTTCTCCAGGCAATGCAACTAATAAAATCTGCTTCACGTTCACCTTGCTGATTAGAAAAGGCTCTATTAACTGCGACAGTAAATTTTGTCATTGGAATTCCACTTGGTGTATAGCTAAGTTCAGGATCTTTTGTAAGTCTGCCAACTAATACAACACGGTTTATCATTTAGTTACCTCCAGTCCCTTACTTGCAATACTGTGAATTCTTTCGTAAGCGTTGTTAAATTCGGTCATATTTCTAGTGATGATTTCAATTTCTTGGAGTGCTTTTTCTAATTTTTTCACTTTGGTTTCTAGCGCTTCCTTGTATGCGTTGCTTAGTTCTTCTTCAGGAATTAAGTTTTCCGACATTAAACAATCATCCTTTCTCGAAAATCATTGCTGTAGCTGGGAACATTAAGGTTTCATCCCTCAACTCACGTAACGATTGATATTTTTGTTTTTCTTCGAACCAAAAACTCTTATCCATATCACTGGAAATGTTGAATATCTTAGTTGGTAATTGTCCCTTTTCATTTAAATAGTGCCCCCTTGCTGATTCTTCTGTTTGAGCAAATATCAACATGTGTTTGTTGTTTCCTAAAGGAACTGAAAATAGTTTGATAGGATTTATATTTAGTTCATTGCGTTTTCTCATGCCTTCCACTTCATCGTGGTTTACTAAATCCCAATTGATTCCTTGAGAGTGATCAGTACCTTTCACAACACCATTTTTAATGAGCCAATAAACTGAATAGGCCAATTTCTCTTCGTCGAACTTGATAGCATCTAAAAGTAGTTCATTAAATGTCACTGATAGCTCCCGTATATTTGTTATATTTTGCGTAGATTGTTCCGACTTCACCTTCACGATTCTTGGCAATAATCATTTCCATTGAATCGTCATCAGTTTTTTTGGTGTAATAGGCATCACGATAGAAAAATACAACTACATCTGCATCTTCTTCGATACTTCCAGATTCCCTTAAGTCTGATAACATTGGACGTTTGTCCTTACGCTGTTCAACACTCCTACTCAACTGGGCTAAACAGATTACTGGGCAATCAAAATCTTTTGCTATTGCTTTTAAACCTTTTGAAATATCCGATACTGCTAAGTGCATATTTCCGCGATGATCATCAGTTGGTTTAATTAAGGTTAAATAGTCAATGAGTACGATAAGCTGCTTTCCTGGATTTTGATTTTTCACTTTCCGTACCTTCATCCGTATTTCAGAAAGTGTTTGGCCACTTTTATCAAAAATCTCAATGTTTGTTTCTGACACTTTACCTAAAGTAGTCATCCAGGTTTCCTTCTGCTTATCTGTTAACCGTTCATACAAGTTCTTCATTTTGTTTCGATTGTAGTTCCCTGTAGAAGCAATTAATCTGTCCCTTAACTTCTCGTCCTTCATTTCAAGAGAGAAAATAACTGGTATTGCTCCATTCCATCCAGCCATTTTTGCAAAATGGAGCATTGCATCTGTTTTACCCATCGATGGGCGACCTGCAGCAATAATCAAATCCCCATTTTGCCACCCATTAGTTACCGTCTGTAATGTACCGAGCCCTGTATTGATTCCAGTTTCCTTTTCTTTTGGTGTCCAGGGATCTTCTGCAACTGCAGTAACTAATTCTTTAATTGTGCTGTGGTCATTTGTGTTGTTTGATACTAGGCTGTTTAACTCGTTAGTGATTCGTTCTAAATTCCAATTATCAATTTTGGCAATCTCTAAGATGTTTAACTTTTCACGTTCGCGCCATTGATCAATTAGTAAATTTACATAATCATCAAATTTAGTTTCATTGGCCATGTTTAACATTTGATTAAGCTTTCCGACACCGCCAAAACGTTCAGGTGGAAATTTAGTGATTAATGCTACTAAGTCAATTGCTTGTCCTTCACGACTTAGTTTCTTCATAGCGTTTAATAAATTCTTGTGTTCGGTTTGTTGGAAGTAATCAGTTTTTAAATCTGTATCCATCAACAAATGAGGAGCTTTTAAGATAGTGCCTAAAATCACTTCTTCATTCAGCATTAATCTTCACCTCTAGTCATATCTATTTTGATTGGTTTGTAATTTGATGCTTGTTCTTGTTGTGGGGTTTGAGTTGAACCTAATTTAGCTTTGTTTAATCTTTCATCGAATTTGTTATTAAACAATGTAGATGGTCGTAAATAAGAATCACCTAATTCTCCATTTCCAAATACTTTGCCCTTCCATTCCTTGCAGCAATACTCAATTACCGTTTTAAAATCTTCTAAAGTAAAACCTTCAGCTAACCTAGCATTTATTAATTCTTTAGTTTTTTTAGTAGAAGATTTAAAATTAGTTTCTGCATGTTGATTTAGATAATCGATAATCTCGACATAGTAATTATTTTTATTATCATTATTTCCCTTATTACCATTATTGTTTGTGTTCATCTGTTGTTCATTTGTTGTTCGTTTGTTGTTCATCTGTTGTTCATTAGGTTGATACATAGACCAATTAATCACAGTAACCACGCTGTATTTTGTAGTTTTTTTGATGTTCAACATTTCGAGTTTTTCGAATAAGTTCAACCATCTCCACAACGTAATTGGTGAAACCATATCTTCTTTTTTTGCACCCTTATTAAACTCACTTGCCAAGGCATTTCTTCCAGTTACAAATTGACCTGGTTGTAGCTTAATTACTTGGTTTCCAACCAGTAGATCATGTTCTGCGTGCGATGCTTTTAATAAACAGTGAACCCAAAGTTTAAGCATGCCCGCATTAGAATAGATGGGGTTGTCTATGAGTTTTCGATGTAAACTAATCCAACCGGACATGCAACAACCCCCTAATCTAATAAAAACTCAATTTCAAAAGTATTTTCAAGCTGCTTAGTAGCTCGGCAATATTCGCAACTCTCACATCTAACCGGATTTGTTTCACCGTTTTTCGTTCTAATAACACCTGGTAAATGCATTTGCACATACTCTTTTTCAAAGTCAAACCGTGATTCATCAAAATGTAATATCGCTTTATCTGGTGGATTTTGTTTTGTCACTGCGATGATGTAAGGGTTGTAATACTCTCCGGTGTTTTTAAAGATGATTTCTCGATAGATAGCCATTTGAAGAACGTAGTCGTACGCTTCAACGAACGAAACATATTTGCTATATTTGTCACTCCAGTACCGTTTACCGAGTTCTTGAGTGGTTTTAATATCAGAGAAAATTTTCCGTTGATGATTAATGTTATCGACTTTGATTTTCCATTCCACACCGAACAACTCTGCTGTATAAATAACTTCTTTTTCACCCTCTAAAGCAAACATGGCAAACTTGTCATTTTTAAGAGTTTCAATCATGCGATCCGCTTGTTGAAATTCGGAATACTTCTTGCCTTTCGTATTGAAAATTACATTTCGTTCTTTGGTTACAAACTCTTCGAATGTTTCATTACCTTCAAATGCAGAATGTACATATGAGCCAACAGTTAAAGCATTAGAGTGAGGACGAGTATATTCGTCCCTCAACTCCGCTAACGTTCGCGCTTCACACTCCATAAAACTCTTAAACTGTGACACTGACATGTATTCAAGATTTGCTTCTTGTGAGTAGTAATTATTCTGATTGAGTAAGAGTTTCGGCAACGCCAGTCACTCCTTTTTCAAATTCCGCAGCTAAATCACTCTTTTGATTTTTGGCATCTTCTTTAGTGAACCAATCCTCAACTTTTGACATTCCATCCTTTAATGAATTGAATATATTCCCCAACTCAACTAGATCAATTTCAGTAAATGAACTAATGTTGTAACCGAATTTAGCTTCCACCATTTCTTGTGTGACTTTATATTTTTCTTTAAACATCTTTAATGCTTGAGTAATACGGTCTTTTAATGGTCCAGCGTTCTGACCCGATAATGTTTTTTCACATTCTTTCACTGCCATTTCCACAACATCACCTGGAATAACACCTAAAATACAAGCTCTAAGTCTACGTGCTCCATCAGAAGCAACTCGCTCATAAATGTCTCTTGGATCTGTTAATGCTCTCACACCATTCCGTGTACCAATTGAATGTTTAACGGTGAATACTTTCTCTTGTCGTACATTGGTTTCAAGGTCCCAACAATAAGCCATTGCGACAGATTCACCATTGCGTTGTTCAAGTTCTTTGATTCCATATGATAAATTGCCCCAGTTTTGCGCTAATACTTCTGCCAGTCGAATAGATGGACCAGTTACTTTTGTTCCACCACGTGGATAGGAGTACATAGATGAAGCTGCTAGTGAAGGACGTTTACATGCATCTAAAATTCTTTTTTCAGCTTCAAAGTAATTACGAGGGAATTGCTTCGCTAAGAAGATAGCTCCCTTCACTTCTTCCATTTCACGAGAAGCACTAGCTTGTGCTAGTACCCCTCCTTGTTGTTGAGTTGAAGGTTGACTATTAAATTGATTAGTTAGATCATTCATTATTTAACCTCCTCATATTGTGCGTTTGTGTCGTTGATGATTTTGTAATCAGTACCTTGAGATTGGATATAACCTAATGAATTTGTGTCTGATGTTTCAAATGTTTTTGTAATCCTAGTTACATTTTGAGACCATATATTCCGCACTTCTTGACCGATGGCTAACGTTGGTTGTACAGCTTGTTCAAACTCACTTACATCCAACCCTAATGCTCGTCCTAATGCGATGGCCTTGCCGATATGTTCGTTGAATACGTCTGATGGGTTGCATTTGGCGATGCCTCGTTCTCTCACAACCCCCTCATATCCTTTGCAAAGAACAACAACGGTTCCTTTCTCTGTATTAACTACAAATTCAAAATTAGATAAATACCATGGACTATTAGGAGACTTTGAATCTGGAACTTTTAATTCACCCTTTGCTAATTGTCCTTCCACAAACTTCTTCGCCTTCTCAATAATTTCAGCACGTTGTTGGTTCACTGATTTTAGTTGTACGATTAATTCGTAGACAGTTACTACAGGTTCTTTGCCCCAACCATACACATCTAACAAATCATTATCGTTATCATAATATTTGACACCTGTATGCACCTTGTAATGCTTATTCATTGTTGTGCCCCGTAGATTTTCGCTAAACTTTACAACATCACCATCACGAGCTTCACGATCAACCTTGCGATATTGATTACCTTCAAATTCGATGATTTCTTCCACAAATTGAATTGTAGTAGGAGTTAATTTTGTTTGTTCTTCTAATTTAAATTCCAACATCTTAATTCGTGTTTCTACTTGTTTTAAGTCGTATCGGTAATCATTTCGTATATCGATTATTTTTTGTTCTAAATCTTTTACAACACTTTCTAATGCTGTGATGCGTTGATTTTTGGTAGGTTTATCTTTGTATTTCTTTAAATCCATTTCATTAAAATAATCACCGTATTCAACATTTTTTTTGTAACTACAAACATAAGCATTAACTTCTTCATCGAATTTGGAAACGAATAGGAATCCTTGACCTTTTTCTTTTGCTTTCCTCCAGTTATTTGATTCATCTAAACTTCCATAACCAATAACAGTTTTATTAATAGGAACAACCTTATCCCCAACTTGAAATTTCATATATTTTATCCTCCAGGGTTTTAAAATTTTATTTTCGTGCTATACTGCTAGTAGATATTTTTTGTAAGTCACTCACATTTGGTTGCCGCCTTGTGTGAGTGTTTTTTATTTGGATAAATCAACTGCGTGTCCTTCTTCCAGTAATTCAGAGCCTAAACAAGTTGCACAACAATAGATATATCCTTCAAACTCAATCCCTTCGTGTTTGCAAATTTCCTCATCACAATAACGATAGTGACATTTGCCAATTACTTTAGCGATTGGATCATCAGTACGTTTTGGTGATAACATTGGGTTTTCAACTTCACACACTGTCGTTCACTCCAGGTATTTTGATGTTGAGAGTATCTAAAGTTTTTCTAATACCATAGCGAACACCATCTTGATAATTGCCCCAACCATCACCGAACTTAGCCTTAAATAATTCTGCTACTTTTTCGCCAGGTGTTTGTTCGACTTCATACCCTTCAATCAGCATTTTCGAGAAAGTGATTAAATCCACTTTGTTTAAAGGTTCTAAACTGTCGTACCAATCTTTAGTTGCAATTGCTTCTGCATGTTCAGTAAGTAAATCGTTGTCAGAAGTGTAATTTCTGATTTCTTTTAAATACTCGAAAGCATTGGCAACTTCTTTTGAAACTGTAACTTTCATTAAAATTCCTCCTACTTGATTAAGTTAATTGCGCGATTGATAACATCTTGAGCATTTGGATTTTTGATTTGATTTCGAAGAGTATTAAGCTTTTTAATAACTTCTTCTTTTTCCTCATTTGGAGCGTACTTTTGTAAAATGATTTGGTGACCATCAATGAAAATTTCTATTGGATCCTTTTCCCCAATCCCTAACGTTTTTCGTAATTCTTTAGGAATTACTAAACGACCTAACTCGTCCACTTTTCTTACAATGCCTGTTGATTTCATAATTAATTTCCTCCTAATTTATTGTTGTTGGTGGTTTTAGTGCTAATTCATAAGCTTGTTGAAGTTCTTCTAGTGAGTAGTTCACTTAATTCACCCCATAATTTTCAATACTGTATAAACAATCCATGATGTTGTAGCGACTGCTAAAATCGAATTAATAATGAACAGTGACCAAAACTTACGACTTGTTTGTTTAAACTCGATTGTGTTCAATTAAATCACCCCTTTCTTCTACGTGGTCGTAAGAATGTTTTACGATACCAAGTTGGTTGTTCATCAACTTGAACAATATTTAATTCATGTGTCATTTAGTTTCACCCCTTTCTAAGGCGCTGGAATTTCCTTGGTTTGTCCAGTCAACTTGTGGACGATTAACCAAAATTCCGTTGTCTTTTTGCTAAGTAACCAATTTTCATGGTTAAGATTAAGACTTCTAAGATATTGCTTTTCAAACCGTTTTAACCGTTTACCGTTCTTCATTTCCTCACCACCCTTTTATCGCATTTGAAACTAGTGATAATCGTTGCTGCAATGATAGATTGAAATATTTACTTAATCGGTTTTTCATTTGTTCACCACCTTTAATGAACGATTATTTGTTGATCAAATCCAACTTATAGTAGGTATATCAGTGATGTTGTAGCAAACCCAACAACAACCTCTATTAAAGCTATTAGATTTACCCAAAAACTTAATTCTCTTTTTAAAGATGATTACAGATAAATCATTTTTATGTGCATCGTACATGTTTGCTCTAGTTTCTGTTTCAAGAGTTGATAAAGGTAAAAGTAGTGCAAATGACTTTATCAAACCTTCTTCAGCCAATTTGAACGAATGCCTAATGATGTCGTTTTGAATACCGAACGGTGGATTGCTGATCATTAATTCGCAATTTTCCGGCGGAGTTGTTGTGAAAAAATCATTTCCTACATCATCGAATATATGAGTCGCTTTATATCTAAGGTTTAATTCATCAGCTTTTAACTTGAACTGCGAATCATAATTGTTAAATGGAAACCAAATATTTTTAAATCTATCAATTCGAATTAGATCATATATTTGTTCAACTACATAACGGGGTGTAGCTACGTGATTTGGATCAGTTTTACAATTAGCTTCGTATGCGGTTATACTCAATTATTCCACCACCTAATCTTTCGCTTATCCTTCTATTAAAAGATTGATAGATTAACGTCCAAACTTATGTGCATTAATCGCTCTAGCTTGTACAATCTTGATGTACTTTTCATCCTTCGAAAGCTTGTTCCATTCAGAGACTTTGATTTTCATTTGATTCACCCTCTTTCGTTATACTGTTGTTCTTTACGCTTCAATGTTTCACTCGCTTGTTGTAACACCAAGATGATTTCGTCTAGATCTTCGTAATCGAGTGAAGCAGTTATTCCGTCTTCTAACACTGTGATATTTTCATCAATGTCGACGTCCACATTATTCATTTCAACTAATACCAATCCATCATCTACATTCGTTGTGATAACGACCGAAACGCTTTCCAAAATTAATTCTGATTTACGAAAAAGTTCCATTAATATTCACTCTCCACAAGTTGATAGTCTGCTAGATTCAATTGATACTTAACCGCCATTTCTTTGATAACTGTCACATATACACTGACAAGTTTTTTATCCTCACCAATTACATCAAGTTTGGAAAGTTTACTAATAGCCGTTTTTGATTGGCCACGTAATGCCATTTTTGATTTGCGATTTTCTAAGCGTTTGTTAAGTAAGCAATTTGCTCGTTTTTCTAACAGTTCGTAACTTTCAGCACGCAGTTCTTGGAAGTATTGTCCGCCCCCTAATTTCATTGCGATCGCGTTTAAAATTCGGTTAATCTTATTGCGCCAGTCGTTATTGTTGAGCGATAGAATTTCCGTGATATTGTTTTGCTTCTCCTCAATTGCTTCGATTTTCGCTTCTTGTTCATTCAATCGTTTTTCCTGTTCTACTAATTGATTGATAGACATTTGCATTATTTCTAGTTGTGATTTTGGTTGTGTTAATTGTTTTTCCATTTGATTGAATGCTTCGATGTATTTCACTTTAAATTCGAGTGCCTTTTTCCCATTGAATCCCATAGCTAGTAAGGTAAAGCCGTCTCTGTTCATGTAGTACATTCGATACTTCTGTTTGTTTTGAGGGTGTTCGTATTCATCCTCGAAAAATAGGTCTGTCCATTTTTGGTCAAGCCCCTCTTTTAAGTTGTCAATATCACGTAATACATGGTTGTGATTCTTTTCAAAATCCTCCGCTATTTGTAACGAACTAGTTACAGCTTGTCTGTTTTTAATAACAATTAAATCTGTCATTTTATTTCCTCCCTTTTATTTCCTTTCTGTTAAACTATTAGTAGAAAGGTAGGTGATACATATGATGAAAACTAATAAAGATTATGCTTTAAAAACTGCAATTGAATTAGCAAAGGTCAATCTCGAATCTACTCAACAATGGATTCCACCAGAAAACGTCAAATATTTCGTTGAAGAAGTCTACCTTCTTCTTACTGGCGAAAATGAAACTGATGAATAGTTTTTAAAGTACACTTCAGCAACTTTCGGAAGAGCCGCAATCTCTTCTGGAGTTGCTAAATCATTTTTATTTGCTGTTCGAATTATCCAATCTGCTAAAGTCTCTAGGATTTCTTTTTGTTTATCCTCACCAACTTGTGGGGATTTTTTATTTTCATTCATGTTTGGTCACCTACTTTTTCAAGTGGTTTGATATTGAATGGGTCTGTTAGATCGCGACCAACATTTCTCAATAGAAAATTTTCTATCTCAATAGTGGAAACTTTCATCCTTCCTAATTTCAATCCTTGAAGTTGACCACTTTTAATTAATTCATACACTTTGTTCTTGTTACATTTGAGAAGTTTTGCGACTTCTGCTACTTCTAAAAGTTGCGGAATCAATTTCATTCACCCCTCATTTAAATACATAAAATTTTTCTGATATGTTTTACATGTTCTTGTGCTTTTGGACCATCTTTTCGTCCACGAATAATGTCAGATAGATATGCATTTGAAATACCAACCATTTCAGCTAGCTCTTTTTGACTCATTTTCCGTTTAAACAACTCTGCTCTAACTAACGCCCCTATATCTTCTGGCATTAAAACCTCTCCTTTCTTTAAACTAATAACTGATTTAGATATACCGTCATTGGCTCGGTATCACAGCGCATAAACCTATTCGAAAAAATAAGCTAATTTATTAGCTGAATTCATTGACAGTAACTAATATATTTATTAGTATATAGACATAGCTAAATAAGACTTTTATAAAGCCTGTAAACATTACATTTATCGCGTTCCCCAACGTTAAAATGTGTTTTAATAGGTTGTATTTTTTATACTCTTTTTAGCCAATAAATTAGCTTATGTACAATTTACTAAATTATTTATTAGTTGTCAATGATATAACTAAAATATTTTTTAGTTTTTTATGTACATAGAAAGGAAACATTGAAATGACAACGTTAGATCGTATAAAAGAACTTTGTAAAACTAGAGGAATCTCTGTTAAACGTCTCGAGGAAGAACTAGAAATTCCTAATAATACAATCTATCAATGGAAAAGAATCTCTCCTAGTTTAGATAAGATTCAAAAGGTTGCTGATTACTTTAATGTTTCCATTGACTACTTACTCGGACGTACAAATTTAAAAGAGCTTCCCGAAAATAACACGATTAATACTATTGCAGCCCATCATGATGATTATGAATGGACTGAAGAAGAATTAGAAGAAATAGAAGAATTTAAACGCTTTGTGGCTATGAGAAGAGAGGCACGTAAACAGAAGGGAGAATAGCCCATGAATCTATACGAAACGCTTATAGAGGAGTGTAATAATTTAGAAGTGGAAGTATTTGAAATAGACCATATGAAAAATAAAGGTTTATATGGCGATAATGTAATATGGATAAATAAATCATTACCTTCACTTATAGAAAAACGTTGCATTCTTGCAGAAGAAATTGGACACCACCTCACATCAACAGGAGATATCTTAGATCAATCAAATGTTACTAATAGAAAACAGGAACTTAAGGCACGTTCCTGGGCATACGAAAAGCTTGTACCCCTTAAAAAAATAATACAAGCTCATAAGCGCAATATATCAAATCGCTTTGAATTAGCAGATTTTTTAATGTGACAGAAGAATTTTTAGAAGGTGCCCTTAATTGGTATAAAAGCAAATACGGATTATGTGTGAGGATTGAAAACTTCACAATTTGTTTTGAACCGTTAGGGGTACTTGAGTTCTTTGATTGGGTTGAAATTCCAGTTATATATGTTGACGCTATATAAAAATATCATCCATTATATTTTTTTACATATAAAACAGAACGTACATTCCCATTAAGGAGGTGGTAGTTATGTGAGGATTGCAGAAAACAAGATAAGAAAGGAGAGAAGGCTATGAAAGGCGGAGTACGTAAAAGAGGAAATACATGGTACTACTATTTTGATATGGGAATTGTGGACGGTAAACGAAAAAAAATCGAACGTTCTGCTGAAGGAGCTCAAACGAAAGCCGAAGCTGAATCAGTATTACGAAGAAAAATTTTGGAGTATGAAAACGCAGGCACCGTTTTTAAGCCCTCTGAGATGACGTTACAAGACTTTTTAACTTTTTGGCATGAAGAATACGTCCAACTTAAATTAAAGCCAAATACGCAAGAAAATTACCGTTTAACGATTAAGAATCATATTAACCCACACTTAGGTAAGTATAAATTGAAATCATTAACACCACATATACTTCAACAATTTATGAATTCGAAAGTTCGGGAAGGATTAGCAGAACAAACATTAAGCATTATTAGAGGAATATTAAATAAGTCATTAAAGCAAGCGGTATACCCATATAAGTATATAAATGAAAATCCTATGCAGTATGTAGAATTAATGGTTGATAAGAAAAGAAAGCCAACTAAAGATGATTTGAAGATTCAATCAAATGAAAATTTAAGACTTTTAAACGAGAATATAACCGAGAATCATCCTTTTTACTTGCCTTTTCATATAGGATTGCATACTGGTGTACGTGTTGGAGAATTATGCGGTCTTGAATGGAAACATATCAATTTTGAGGATATGACCATTGAGATTGAACAACAACTTACTAAAAAGAAATTTAACGGTAAGGAAATTTGGGTAGTGTCAACACCTAAATCTGTCTCTGGTTATCGAACTATTCCGGTTGGAACAACTCTAATAAATATTTTAAAAAGAGCTAAAATGCAACAGAAAGAAAATAAACTGAAGTACGGAGAGTTTTATCAACAAGACCAGGACCATGATTTTGTTTGTAAAAAAGAGAATGGTGAACATTATACTCCGAATGTTATTAAGTATCAAACGAGGGAATTGATTAAAGGTAAATTGGGAATCGATTTCAATTATCATTCTTTAAGACACACTCACGCTACGATGCTGATAGAAAATGGCACTCCAATTAAAACCGTTCAGAAAAGATTAGGACATAGCAGAGCTGCTATTACAGAAGATCGCTATGTCCATTTGACACAAAAAATGGCGAGAGATGCTGCCGATATATTTGATTCCATCGCAAAGAACTTATAATTTGCTGGCACAAATTTATAAAGCGGTGGCATATCGGTGGCAATCCCCACCATTTTAATAAATTAATGATACATCGGAACCTTTAGAAACGTTGATATATCACTTTTTATTATTCTCATCCATTTTTAGTACAGCCATAAACGCTTCTTGAGGCACTTCTACAGAACCAACTTGCTTCATACGTTTTTTACCTTCTTTTTGTTTATCAAGAAGTTTACGTTTACGTGAAATATCTCCACCATAACATTTTGCAAGAACGTTTTTCCGCATCGCTTTAATAGTAGAACGGGCAATAATTTTTTGACCAATGGCAGCTTGTACAGGTACTTCAAATTGTTGACGAGGAATTAATTCTTTTAATTTTTCAACAATCACTTTTCCGCGCTCATAGGCAAAGTCCCGATGTACGATGAAACTTAGTGCATCCACTTGCTCACCATTTAGTAGAATATCCATTTTTACTAACTTCGAAGGTTTATATCCAATCAGCTCATAGTCAAAGGACGCATAACCTTTTGTATTTGATTTTAAATAATCAAAGAAGTCATACACAATTTCGGATAATGGAATTTCATATTGGATACTTACACGGGTAGTATCAAGATAGTCCATCCCAATAAACGTACCGCGCTTCATTTGACATAATTCCATTACTGCCCCTACATAATCATTTGGCACCATAATCGTCGCCTTAACATATGGTTCTTCCACATGGTCAATTTTTTGTGGATCCGGCATCATCGAAGGGTTGTCCACTTTTACAGAACTTCCATCCGTTAAAGTAACATCATAAATAACAGAAGGAGCTGTTGTAATTAAATCAATATTAAATTCTCGTTCTAATCTTTCTTGCACAATTTCCATATGCAATAGTCCTAAAAAACCACAACGGAAACCAAAACCTAAAGCTTGAGAAGTTTCTGGTTCAAATTGTAATGCCGAGTCATTTAACTCTAATTTTTCAAGGGCCTCACGTAAATCATTATATTTCGCAGTATCAATCGGATATAGACCACAATATACCATCGGATTTAATTTACGATACCCTGGCAGCGGTTCACTAGCTGGATTCGTCACAGAAGTAATTGTATCCCCTACTCTTGTATCTCCTACCGATTTAATCGAAGCTGTTAAATAACCTACATCACCAACTGTTAATTCAGCTACTGGCGTAATCTTCGGAGTATGTACACCTACTTCAACAACTTCAAATTCAGCTCCTGTAGCCATCATACGGATTTTATCTCCTGGTTTAACTGTGCCATTAACAATTCGAATGGAGGTCACTACGCCTTTGTATGCATCGTATAAAGAGTCAAAGATTAAAGCTTGTAATGGAGCATCCGGATCTCCTGTAGGTGCAGGAACTTTTTCCACGATTTGCTCTAGTAAATCATCAATCCCAATTCCCGCTTTTGCAGATGCCAACACAGCCTCGGATGCATCAAGTCCAATTACATCCTCAACTTCTCCTCGTACACGCTCAGGATCTGCTGCAGGTAAATCAATTTTATTAATAACTGGGAGAATCTCTAAGTCATTATCTAAAGCTAAATAAACGTTTGCTAACGTTTGAGCTTCAATACCTTGTGCAGCATCGACAACTAGTATAGCTCCTTCACACGCAGCAAGACTACGGGAAACTTCATAGGTAAAATCGACGTGTCCTGGCGTATCAATAAGATGGAATGTATACGTTTCTCCATTCTTCGCTAAATATTTTAATTGGACTGCATTTAATTTGATCGTAATACCTCTTTCACGTTCTAAATCCATCGAGTCCAATAGCTGTGCCTTCATTTCACGGGCAGTTAATGCTTTTGTTTTTTCTAAAATTCGGTCTGCTAATGTAGATTTACCGTGATCGATATGGGCAATGATAGAAAAATTTCGTATGTTTTCTTGTCGTTTTAAACGTTCTTCTCGATTCATGTCGTGTTCACTCCTAATCAAATACGCCTCCCGCGTATATTCTGCCGTTAAATGCAGAATGGTCAAAGATTCACTTTGTACCGAAAAGGTACCTGTATCGAATCTTAGACAAACGCTGGAGGCTTTAACCTTTATCAGTACGGATTCATACTGAAAAATTGGTAACCCGCTTTGAATTACCTCTATTTACAATTCCTTCGAAAAAAGGCTAAACTAACTTGAATTATAGCAGTGACACAACACCTTTAGCAATCATGTAGTGAGAAAAAACGTAATTATCCGTCTGCACAATTGACAAACTAGGCACTTTCTTCTTGTTTTACATACGATTTAGCAATGGCTTGAGCAAGAACAGCAACAGTGCGATAGACTTCATCTTCCGTATTATCAATTCCACCAATTTCAATTAATAAAAGATTTTCTGCTAAATCTTGGTTGTACACGCCATCCACTCCTGCACCAGATTTTTTTATCGTCCCTCTTGAAATATTTGGAACAATTTGATTCATCGTCTGACTTAAAGTGTTGGCATAAGATAAATTCGTTTTATAATTTGGATTTTCAGCACCGATTACAAAGGCGATCTTTGCATATCCAACCTTATTATGGGTTATCGTCGATTTGTCATGGGCAGTTGCATCCCGATGTACATCTAAAATAAGGTCATACTGTGTTTTTTCTAGTTCCTTACTAATGTAAGGTCGTACAGTATCATATGCGGAAGAAAATGCTGAACCATTTTTCTTCATGACCGACATCACGTCTACATCAAGGGTTTTAGCATTTAAACCGTTTAATTTAAAATAATCTTCCATCACCTTTGACATGGAAAATAAATTACTTTTGTCATCATAAACGGCGACGGTTCCTCTTTCATTTTCAACAAACGGCTTATATGTTTCGTGAGAATGCGTAAACACAAACAATACATCAAAAGGATCGACTGGCATTGACACATCTGTAGCAGTTACTTCTGTTGCTGGTACTCCTTCAGAACTTACTTCCGATGAGTTAACTTCCGTTGACGCATAGACTACTTTCTTTTCTTCAGCTAAAGAAGGCTCGTATTTTTCATTGTTGGGAAAAGGCAATAGTCCTGTAATAATTGGCAACATAAAAAAGAAGACTAGAAAAACTGATAGTACTTTTAATCTTTTTAACATGACATCCTCTCCTTCCACTACGATATGGAGGGAGAGGTCATTTTAGAACTATTTGATTTTATGTTCCATCCAATTAAAGAGACATTTACTAATTAAAATCGAATATTTCGTAATCCAAACATCTACTTCCTTTGGCGTTACAATTAGTCTCTCAGGATGGGATGCGAATGCTTCCTCAAAAAGTTGTAGTCGATCATTTGTTGACCATGTCGACCATTCACCAAATATCGGTTTAATAAGATTTAAATCGACTCTATCGTTGGATTCCGGTGTCCATGAAGTAACAGATAATTTTCCAGATGGTTTTCCCCTTTCTTCTATTTTCGCAGCGATAGAACGAAATACACTATCGATGGCATCTGCAATAATCACTGTCGCATCAACGACTGTCGGAACACCGATTGCTGTAACAGGTACACCCATTACTTCCTTCGATACTTCTGTACGCTGATTCCCTACACCAGAACCAGGGTGAATTCCGGTATTTGTAATTTGAATTGTTTTACATAATCGGGAACTTCCCCTTGTTGCTAAAGCATCGATTACTAAAACTAAAGAAGGTTTAATTTTCTCCGTTAACGCAAGGATGAAATCACTCGTTTCAAAGCCTGTTTGTCCTGTTACTCCCGGCGCATACATAATAAAATGATCACTCGGGTTTTCAGACTGCTCATTTTGCATCGCATCAATTGCAAAAGGTCCAACGGCGTCTGGTGTGATCGTTTTGTTTCCTAAACCGATTACAAGAACTTTACTATCTTTCGTTAATTTTATATCTTTATGGATGTCGTCGAGATATTTGGTAAATGCTTTTTCTAGTTGTTCAAACCCATTATTATCATCTACCGTCAAAGTCGGAACGGAGAGTGTAATATATTTCCCTTCTTTTTTTCCGATTTGTTCTTCCCCATTTTTATCTACTAAAACTTTTGTAACTTTTACACGTCCTTCATTAAACTCATCTATCGAAACACCGCTAGAATGGGCTATTTTTTCCTTTTGGTTTTTCGTCTGATGCTCAACTACTTCTTGGGATTCATCAATTAAGTCCGTTCTACTCCAATTTACTTCTATCATTTTTATCACCTCATTTTCTATGTTGGACAAACTGTCAAGTAAATATTCTTTGCATTTATCTATTGCAATTATACGCGTCGTTTGGTAGAATGATTTTTGTTGTATTGACAAATGAAAACAGTGAGAAGATGACTCATCTCGTACCTTATTTAGGAGGTGAAAGATATGCCAAACATTAAATCTGCGATTAAACGAGTTAAAACTGCTGAAAAAGCAAACATTGCTAACTCTCAAGCAAAATCTGCAATGCGTACTACAATTAAAAAAGCTGAATTAGCATTAGCTAACAATGCTGAAAACGCTAAAGAATTACTAGTAGCTGCTAACAAAGCTCTTGATACAGCTGCTTCTAAAGGTCTTATCCATAAAAACGCTGCAGCTCGTAAAAAATCACGTTTAGCTAAAAAAGCTAACTAATTGATGAACTATTAAGAGGTTTTCCTTATCATTTCTTTATATGATGTGAGGAAAATCTCTTTTTCATTGCACAAAAAAACTATCCAAAAGACCCAAGTCCTGGATAGTTCGTTTATTAATATAAGAATAAGTATTTGAAGTAATCTTCCCAAGTAAACGTTGTTAACAGTTCTTTATCCGGCCATTCAGTTGGAAAAGGGAAAAAACTTCGGCTATATAATTTTCTTTCCTTATCATTTAAAATGACTGTACCATCTTCAATAGAACTTGTAAAAACGGTCGTTCCATGATCATGAAACTCTAAATGCACAGGTGACAGATTAATTTTCCCCTCTTCATCCAATATATAAACAAATTCACCAATACTTGAGTTTGACGTGTTGTCCGTATGCACCCATTCTTTCTTCAATCGATGAGCATTTAATGCTTCGTCAATTATAATTTTAGCCTTTGTCAAACTCGCAATCGGCTTATTAATAATTTGTTCATCTAGATCAATCCGTAATTCATAGGCAGTTGGTTGCGGAAGCTTTACGACCTTCTCCATTTCTTTATACCAGATCGATTTAATAGCAGGGATATTTTGTTTTTCTACTACAACACCTAGTAATTCTTTTTCCCCTTCTGCTGCTAATTCCAGTTCTTCTGCTCCTCCAGCTTGCCCAATGTTCTCTCCAACAAGTAACGGATCTAATGCTACATTTTGGTTTTCGTTTATTTGTTGCCATTCCTTTTCTGAAAGATAGGTTAATAGATTTTTATCATTAGGATAGAGTATAAACGTAACCGAACCATTTTCCTCAATCACATCACCTATCATCCCATCAACAGGACTAGATAACACATTAGATACAGTTAGTTCGTTCATTTGTTCATCAATGATATCAATGTTTCTTTGAACTTCAGCAATACGACTTTCTACGATTGCAATTGCTTCGATAGGTGATTCTTTCAAGATTTGCGTTTCAATAGTAAAAGTGAACTCATCACCGATTTCTTCGGTATCAAAATTTGAAGTAGGCTCATCTAAAAACTCTTCAACTTCTAATTTAGCAACAATCTCTTCTAAAGTTATTAACTCCCTCTCATAGGCCATTCTTTCGGCCTCCATTTTTTTTCGTTCCTTGGCTGCTTCTTCTGTTTTATAAGCGGCTATTTCTTCATCCATTAAAATTTTTTGACCAGGTTGGACGGATATTTGGGATAAAGCTTCTGCATTTGCTGTAATATGAATTTCTTCTTTCGGAACAATAAGAGCATCTTTTTCTATATACGCCCTTTCTGTATTTGAAGTGGCACGCTCATATTCAGAAATATAATAGGATCGACTTATCTGACTATCTTCACTAAATACAAGTCGAATATTCAAAATGAGAAAGGACAAAAAAAGTCCATAACCAATGATCCACCAAATTTTCACCTTCCGCATTATAGACCTACCACCTTTAATAGATAGTCTTTTATCGGTATTACACTAATAGCTGCAGTAATAAGGGCGAAGAAAAGTTGAACAATCATAATTTTCGTTAATAATATCCCTTTGCTTTCCTCTTCCCATTTAGAAAGAAATACGTATTGAATCACAACGGTTGCAACGGTTGCAACCGTTATTTGATTTAAAAAATATATAACAAAACTATCATTCACTAAATAGGATGTAATAGGCCCTAAGGATAAAAAGGATAAAGGTGTCGTATACCCCACCATAACAAATACTATAAATAGAATCACTTTCTCTATTAAAATACTAGCAATAACGAATAATTGAATCTTTGATATTGAACGAAATGGAAAGTCTGTTAATACATATAAACAAAAGGAAATAATATAATAATGAAAAAGGAAAAATAACATTCCTTCAATCGCTGCTCCTAATGTAGACAAATATCGACTTACCACAAATTCTTCATACATATTTGAAACGGAAAAATAGGTTAGACCTTCCGTCCCCATCCCCCAAAGGTCTCTTACTATGTAAAACATGATCATGAAGAAAAACAATATAAAAAATTTAATACGATACCCTTTTATTAGATAACCTTGATCTGCGTTATCTAACGCAAAGGCTAATTTACTAGGATTGAATAGTGAATGCCAAAATCTAAATTGATAGTCCATGTCTATTCCTTTCAATATAACGTTTATATTTTTTGGTTAAATTGAAACTTAATAGATTAAATATAACAGATTTTGTAAATGGAGTTAAATGGATAACTAATTATAAATTGGAAAATGCTCCATATGGTTTATAGCGCTCTTAGTAAAAACATTTCCAAATACCTCTCACGGTTTCCACTGATGGATTTCAATTGTAAATCAATTTCAGCTAATTTATTTAATGCTTTGAGTAGCCTTTCTTCACTTGGCCGATCCCGATTTTCCAATATTAGCTTTACTCGATAAGGGTGAATTTTCAGCTGCTTTGAAATTTGATTTGGATGATATCCTTTTTTCTGTAAATAATAAACGTTATTCATTGTACGAATATTTGACGCAAGAAGCCCGACAAGTTTAATCGGTTCTTCCTTTTGACGCAGTAAATCATGGTAAATATGCAGGGCTTCTGCACTATTATGAGACAAATAGGCATTTAACATTTTAAATGCATCATGCTCCAACGTTTTTGCAACAAGTTCTTCTACTAGATGAACGGATATTTGCTGTTCTTCACCTAAATACAACGATATTTTTTCAATTTCAATTTGCAATTGCAACATATTTGCTCCAACCATTTCAATTAACTTATCCACCGCTTCATCAGTAATACTTTTTTCAAATGCTTTAACTTCATTCCGAACCCAGACAGCCAGATCATTTTCTTTCGGTGTTTCGGCATGTAGCATAATACTTTTTTCTTTCATAGCTTTTGTAATTTTTTTACGTTCGTCTAGCTTTTCATACGGTGCAATAAAAACGGTGATACAAAAATCCGATGGATGGGCTAACCAATTTTCCAACCTTTTTAAATCATGCTCTATTTTTTCTTTCCCTTTTTCCGATGCTTTTAAAAAAGATGCGTTTTTCGCAATCACTAATTTTTTTTCTGAAAAAAATGGGAATGTATCTGCTTCATCAATCACTAAATCAACAGGCGATTCTTCTAAATCAAATGTGATGATCTCCGCCTCTTCATTTTTATTTAAAGATTTTTTCAATCTCTTCATTGTTTCATCAACGAAATAAGTTTCTTCTCCGAAAATACAATAAATAGGAGCGATTTGCCCATTTTGCATTTCTTTCCAAATTTTCGTAAACATATTGAAATCCTCCTAATACTTTACCTACTAATAAGTATACACGTTTTTTATTTTCTAGCATCTATGTATAAAATGTGGCAAACAATGAAAGGTTATTAAAGAGAAAAGGTTTTATTCGATATAGATTTTTGTATTATCTTCACTTATAATTGAGTTTGAGTAGGAGGGATAGGTATGTCATCACATGATGAGAACGTTGTAACACACAATCCTTTTGAAGGCAAAAACGGCGCTTCAATGCGAAATCAAGCTATTGATGCTGGCGTTGGATTTGGTGTTTCTTTCGTATTCTTTGCACTTATGTTTATTATTGCAACAATTATTGATGTAGCAGCATAATCGCTGAAAGAAAAAAGGGAGATCTCTATTTTGAGATTTCCCTTTTTTCTTTATTTGACGTGACGATTTCCATATTGGAATCAGAAATTGTCACTTCAATTGTCCCCACTTCACTTGTCGTAAGTGTTGTTAAATCATATGCATCAAACCGCTCCACTACTTCTTGGTGCGGATGTCCATAACGATTATTTTCCCCAGCACTAAATATCGTTAAGCTTGGCTGTAGTTTTCCAATAAACTCTTCGCTACTTGATGTTTTACTACCGTGATGTCCCGCTTTTAAAACATCAATTTTAGATAAATCGGGATATTCCTTTACAATTATCTGTTCTCCTACTTTCTCCAAATCACCTGTAAATAAAGCATCAAACTGATTCATTGACATATATAGAACTAGTGAATCATTATTTCCTTCGTAAGTTGTTTCTTTCGGCCATAAGTAAGTAAAGGTTATATCATCCACTTTCCAAGATCGATTTGATATTTGTTCGATGATAGGAATCTTTCTACTCTCCGCTTCCATTAGGAGCTCGTTCATTACCTTTTCTTTATACGAACTTGGAGTAATATGTATCTCCTTTACTTCGATCTCTTGTAAAACTTCTTCTGCTCCTTCAACATGATCACTATCAGCATGGGTTAAAATTAATTTATCAATCTTCGTGATACCTTTTCCTTTTAAATAAGGGACTACAACATCCCTTCCGATTTCATAAGAACGATTACTTTTTTTCCATTGTTCTTGTTCAAATCGTAATAAACCACCTGTATCTATCATATATACTTGTTTTCTATATGGTAATTCGATGACGACACAATCCCCTTGTCCTACATTTATAAAGGATATTTTTAATTCATTTGATAGCTTCCCACTTAAATGAATTATCAATGCAGGAATAAATAAAACAATCAGGATTATGGACCAATTTCTTTGGCAATCTAATAAATAAAAAACGATAAACACACTAATAAAAGCTACTAATATGAGAATTATCGTTGGTTTACCTGGATTCCACATTTGGTGTGGAATGGATTGTAAAAAATCAATGATTGTTGTAAGAAATAGCCGAACCGGCTCATAACCATGAAATAAAAAGGATGATAGATTGAACGGAAAATAAGAAACGAAGAGAAGCACGATATTAATCGGTAAAATAATAAATGAAAATAAAGGAACAAAAAATATATTCACAATAAAGGAAGATAAGCTTATTTCATAAAAATGGAAAAGCAATAGAGGATAAACAAGTAATTGACAAACAAAAGTAATGAAAAAAGATTGAATAATCCATGAAGAAAACCGGTTAATCAAAGGGCCAGAATAAATTAAACTAGCCGTAGCTAAATAGGATAATTGGAACCCTACTTGATATATGACCCAAGGTTCGAGCCATACAAATAAAATAAAACTAATTGCCAAGCAATCGTCTACCGATAATTTATTGCCCTTTATTCGACTTATCATCATTATTTCAACAATAGTGATAGCACGCCAAACTGAAGGCGCTCCGCCGGCAAGAATCCCATAGATTGGTAAAACAATCATTAATACAATTGTAGCAAGCTCCCTCCTCACCTTTAAACGCAATAACCCTTGAAAGAAAATGAAGGATACAATGGCAATATGGAGACCAGAAATGGCAAACAGATGGGTAATACCGAGTGTTTGGTATGCCCTTGACGTCTCTTCATCGACATTTTCTTGTAAACCAATTAAAAGGGCTTGAGCTTCTCCAACTAAAGAGTGGGGAAAAGTTTCTTCAATATGTTGTTTTAAGTGAAATCGTTGTAAACTAATTTTACGTGAGATGGAATCTTGTATGCCTATAAACTGCCATTCCGATATTTCAACTATACCCATAGCTCCTTTACTTTTTAAATAACGTTTCATATCGAAGGCATAATCATGATTAGGCTTTGAAGGTTCTACTAACTTGCCATCCACTCTAAATTCCATACCGACTAATGGGGTTTGTTGGAAATTTATTTTTTCGTTTTCTGATTTTATTTCATACTTTACATAAATAGTTCTACCTTTGCGATCTTTCATAAAACCGCGCAATACATTCCCTTTTATCGTATATTCATCGGTCCATGTTAAAACTTCAGGAAGTTGAAGTGGTTCATTTAAAGGTTTTATCTCATGAATAAAGGAAAAATAAGAAATAGTTCCGACAATTAGAACTCCCACTACATGTCCTATTGCTATTTTTTTATAAGTTAGAAAACCACTTATGAGTAATAAAATAAATAAAAGCCTTACCGATTCGAAAGCTGCAAGGGTAGCAACGAGAACCGATAAGGCATAGAAAATCCAGTTATGCTTGAACGACATCAAATAATTCTTTCACCTTCTCTTCAAAAGGCTTTATTTCCTCTTCTGAAGCACCTAAATCCCTCAATTTATGTAGCATGTCAACTGCTAATTGTAATTTGCTTTTTTGTAAAAAGTCTATTTTTGCTTCATCAAAAGGAATGTGTGCAACATTTACATTGGCTTTTTCAAATAACTCTAACGCATATTCATTATTTTTATAATCCTTAGCGTAGTATACATTTTTTATACCTGCTTGAATGATTGTTTTTGAGCACGGTAAACAAGGAAAATGGGTTACATAAATATCTGCACCGTTCGTTGGTGTTCCATATTTTGCGCACTGCAATAATGCGTTTGTTTCGGCATGGATTGTCCGAACACAATGGTTGTCCACGACGTAACACCCTTTCTCTATACAATGTTCATCGCCTGAGATTGAACCATTATAACCGCCTGCAATAATTCTTTTCTCCCTTACAATCGTTGCCCCAACCGCTAATCTACTACATGTACTTCTAAGGGCTAACAAATGGCTTTGTGCCATAAAAAATTGATCCCAAGTAATTCGCTCCATATGATTACCTCCAAACTATCTTACTTTAGTTTAGATGTTCACACTCGTTTGTGCAATGTCATAAATGTTGAAATGTTTATTTTATATCAATTAAATCCATTAACTTTTCGAACGTTTTATCTCCAATACCAGAGACATTTTTTAATTCATCAATCGATTCAAAGGGACCATTTTCTTCTCGATAACTAATAATCGCCTGGGCTTTGGACGGTCCTATGCCTGGAAGGGTCGTTAATGTAGCTTCATCCGCATTATTAATATTCACTTTATCATTTGTGTTCCCACTATTTTGGTATGGGACACTTGTTGCAATCCCGCCTGACAAACTATTTTCTATAACTTCACCTATTTTAGGAACAAAGATGACCATTTCATCTTGTAGCTTTTGGGCATGGTTAATTGCCTTCGTTTCCGCCTCTTCTGTGTAGCCACCCGCTAGCTCAATTGCATCAATAACCCGATTTTCCATCGTAAGTTCATAGACACCTGGATATTTTACAGCACCTTTTACATCTACTAAAATCTTTTCTGTTTTAAGTTCTTGTTCAGTAATTTCTTTCTCTTTTGCCTTATCTTTTATTTGTTGTTGCTCATTACTATTGAATTGTTCAGTTTGTTCTTGTGGAATCGTTGAAATCGTATAGGATTCTTTCGTAGAATCTTCTTGTTGAAGGAATAAATAAAGGAGAACGATAACGACAATACCGGGGAACAGCATTGTCTTTCCATATTTCTTTAATACTTTCTGGAATATAAAAAACACCTCTTCTCCAGAAGGTAATCATATGGAGTATAACAATAATATACATAAATTACCTTCTGTTGAAAAGATGTTTTCTTTATTTCATTGCACGTATAAAAATTCGTTCACTTTCCTCTGAAGGACTTTGTTGTGACCAATCAGCTGTAACTGAAACTTCCGAAAAGCCGACTTCTTTTAACCATTTAACATACATTTCCCATGGATAAGTTCGTTGGAAATGTTCCTCATCGAAGCGCTCATATAAACCACTGTTCTCATCTTTCACGAAAAACGTCATTTGATGATATACAGAATGGTCAAACTCACCTTGTTCGGTATACCAAAGATACATAATTTCTCCATCATCATACGTAAAAGGACTTTCCATAAAAATAAAATCCATTTTATAAAGGGAGTGAACATCAAAAAATAATTGTCCACCATCCCGAAGTTGTGTATAAATTCGTTTGAACGTTTCTAAACAAGCATCTTGTTCCACTAAATAATTAATGGAATCAATCGGAATCGTTACGACATCCAGTTCAGAAAAACCATCTAGTTCATCCATTGACATCGCAAATAACGGGATATCTACCCCTTCAGAATCAAACCGTTCTTGGGCAACCGATAACATCTCTTCTGACAAATCAATGCCACTGACCTTATACCCTGCTTGATGAAATAGTAAGGAGAGTGTCCCTGTTCCACAAGCGACATCCAACAACTTTGGATATTTATCGCTTGGAGCAAAGGTTTGTATCCAATGAACATATTGATCATAGGGAATGTCTTCCATTAGCTGATTATAAACGGATGCAAAACGACTATAACTGTTCGTCATCACTCAGCAGCCGGCATATCTAATTGAGGAGCATCTCCCCATAATCGTTCTAAATTATAAAATGCTCGTTCATCTTTATGGAAAATATGCACTACAACATCCCCAAGGTCCACTAAAATCCAACGCGCAGAGTCAAACCCTTCGATACGTTTAATTTCATAACCATTTTCTTGGGCCTTTTCTTGAACTTCTCGTGCAATAGCTTGTGCTTGTCGATCTGAATTACCGTTACAAATTAAAAAGTAATCAGCTAACAAAGAAATATTTTGCATATTTAATACAACAATATCCTCTGCTCTTTTATCATCTAATGCTTTATATACAATTTGTAATAAAGATTCTGTCATTCTCCACTTTTCCTCTCTTTATAAACGCTCTATGCATTTTTTGAAATTACATCATTATAGCACTCTATTGAAACCGGAAAAATTGCTTGCTCGGTATGGACTAAAAATGAAATCGTATGGCAAATACATGCTTTCATTGCTTCATCCAAGTCAGCATTTGCCATTTGCCTTAATTCATCTACTCGATCAAATTTCCGATTTGGTTCAATCATATCAGCAATGTAAATAATTTTTTCTAATTTGGACATATTTGCCCGACCTGTTGTATGGAAACGGATGGCATTTAAAATATCTTCGTTTGTAATATTAAATTCAGTTTGAGCAATCCATGCCCCAACAGGTCCATGTAAAATTTCTGAACCCCAGCCTAATAATCGTTCATCAAGACATTTTTCTTTTACTATTTGATTCATCCATTCTTCATCAGCATACTTCGCGATGTCATGTAAAATGGCAGCAACTTCAGCTGATTTTACATCTTCACCGTACTTTTCTGCTAAGAAAATGGCTGTTTCCATTACACCAATAGTATGAATATATCTTTTTTCAGGCATACGTGTTTTAATTGCCGATAAATAATCACTGCGCTCCATATAGACCTTCCTTTCGAATATAAGCTTCAACGCTATCAGGTAGTAAAAATTTTAATGTACCACCTGTTTTAATACGCTTTCTTATTAACGTTGAAGATAAATCCAATTCAGGCGCCTCCACCATTTTCACATCATATGTAGAAGACGATTGGGTGCCAGGACGTTTCAATCCAACAAATTGAATCAGTTTTACCAATTCGTCAATTTTATACCATGTATGTAACGAATCAATCATATCGCCACCGATGATAAAATAAAATTGTACATCTGGCTCCCTCTTACATAATTCAACCATTGTATGATACGTATAAGATACACCGCCGAGCTCAAATTCAATCTTTTCAACCTTGAAATGATCGTATGGCTCGATGGCAAGCTCTACCATACGTAGACGATTTTCCATCGAGGCATCATCGACAAATTGTTTATGGGGTGCAATGGCATTTGGCATAAACCGGACTTCATCAAGTTGAAGGGCATCAAAGGCTTCGTTCGCCATTATTAAATGTCCAATATGGGGAGGATTAAAGGTTCCTCCTAAGATGCCAACTTTTTTCATAGGCATAACACCTTACTTTTTACTCTCTTTAGGTAACACAATTTTTTTATTGTTACGAGATTCTTTATATAAAACAACTGTTAAACCGATTAACTGTACAAGTTCTGCACCAGTTCCAGTTGCTAAGCTTTCCGCTACTTCGTTTTTTTCATCTTCACAATTATCTAAAATACGCACTTTAATTAATTCACGTGCCTCTAGTGCATCCCGTAATTGACGAAGCATTTGGTCATTAACGCCACCTTTACCTACTTGGAATATCGGTGTTAAATGGTGTGCTTCTGCTCGTAAAAATCTTTTCTGTTTGCCTGTAAGCATAAAATAAAATTTCCTCCTAAATTAACTGCTCATTTTGTAATTCTTCAGTTAATCTTTTTATCATTAAATTTGTATTTGGATATTGTCCTAACCAATGTTGAAAAGCGATTGCTCCTTGATGGACAAACATGCCAAGACCATTAATAATTGTTGCCTTCCTTTTTTCGGCCTCCAATAAAAATGGTGTCATTAATGGATTATACACAATATCCGCCACAAATGCTCCCTCTTGTAATTTTTCAAGGGATAACGGCAATTTAAAATCCGTATTCGCTAAGCCGGCAGAAGTGCATTGAATGAGAATGTTAAAACGGTCCAAGGAATTTTCTGCTTCTTCTATAGAAAGTGCCCGTCCTTCCCCTAATTCATTCACTATTTTTTCTGCTTTTGAAACGGTTCTATTCGTAATCGTTAAATTGTGATATCCATACTGTTGTAACGCAAAGGCAATTCCGCGGGCTGCTCCACCTGATCCAATGATTAGAACTTCACTTTGTTTTTGTTGTCCTATCGCTTCTTCAAGGGAATGAACAAAACCTGCTCCATCCGTATTGTATCCTTTTAACTTTCCATCTTGGACAACGACCGTGTTCACTGCAGCCATTTTTTCAGCTATTGGATCAAGTTCATCTAAAAACGGAATAATCGTTTGTTTATGGGGAATGGTGATATTCCATCCACTAACACCTAATGTTTTTAAAGCTGCGACCGCTTTTTCTAACTCATCACCTTTTACATGAATCGGTATATATGTCGCATCTATATTCATTTCTTCAAACCAAGTATTGTGCATATTCGGTGATTTGGAATGGGCAATCGGGTCCCCAATAACAGCAAACCATTTCTTCATTTGTTCAACCTCCCCATCCATAAGCAATACGTTTCATTTTTTAAATTAACGATGGTCGAATAAATACTTCAACACCCTTTGGTGCATGAGCTGCAACAACTACATTCGGATGTTGGACTGTAATCCACCCAAGACCGGAAATAACCACATCGGTTTTCCCTTCTTTTATAGCAAATTCATGACGAACTAATTCTGGTAATTGATCAATATATTTTTCAGAAGGTGGTGAAAGGAGTTCCCCTTTATGTTCCATATATAAAGTATCTGCCTTCTCCAACTTAGTACGATGAATTGGTAGGTCATTTGCTGCATAGATTGTAAAAGCAGAGCGATCACCCTTTATGAAATCAAATCGAGCAAGAGCCCCGATAAATAAAGTTTGACCTTCATTTTGTTGATATACTTTCGGTTTAATTTCTTTTTTCGGCATTATATATTTCAATTCACTTGAATCGATATGATGGGCCATTTGATGATGGTTAATAATACCCGGCGTGTCATAAAGGGCTGAACCATCATCTAGCGGAATTTCAATCATATCTAGCGTTGTTCCAGGGAAATGGGATGTTGTAATGACATTGCCTTCTCCCGTTGCCTGTTTAATAATACGGTTAATGAAAGTAGATTTCCCTACATTTGTACAGCCTACTACGAATACGTCTTGACCTTTTCTTAACGTTTCAATAGCATCTACTACTTCTTCCATTCCGAACCCTTTATGGGCACTAACAAGCATTACATCAATCGGTTGTAATCCTAACGCTTTTGCTTCCCGTTTTAACCAATTAATAACTTTTTTCGGTTTTACAGACTTTGGCAATAAATCGGCTTTATTCGCCACAAGTAAAACTTGATTTTTTCCGACAAATCGGTGCAAGCCTGGTAACCAACTGCCATTAAAATCAAAAATATCAACGATTTTTACGATTAACCCTTGCTGTTCTCCAAGGCCGTTTAATATACGTAAAAAGTCGTCATCGGTTAAACTTACCGGTTGAATTTCATTGTAATTTTTCAATCGGAAACAACGTTGGCATATAACGGTTTCCTTTTCTAATGAAGAAGGAGGTGCATAACCTACCTCTTTCGGATTTTCTGTTTGTATAATTGCTCCACAGCCAATGCAGTTTGGCATTTCACTCATTACTGTTCCTCCCAAGTTTTAATTCCTTTGCGTTTTAACGTATTAAACACTCGACGTTCTACGAAACGATTAAAACGCGTAACAAAGCCATCCGATTCTGCAACCGGACGGACTAAAAAAGTATATAATTTTAAACGGTTAGCACCCATAATATCCGTTAATAATTGATCCCCAACCATTGCCACTTCATTACTTTTTAAGCGAATTTGTTTCATAGCAGCAAAATAGGCAGCTCCTAATGGTTTTCGAGCCCGGAAAATAAATGGAATTCCTAGCGGTTCAGCAAAACGTTTTACCCGTTCTTCATTGTTATTAGAGGCAATAATAATACGAATTCCTGCGTCTTGCATCATTTTCATCCAAGCTGCAATCTCTTCCGTTGCATCTGGTCGATCCCATTCAATTAAAGTATTATCTAAATCTGTAATAATGCCTTTAATGTTGAGTGCTTCTAATTTTTCTGGTGTAATTTCAAATACACTTGAGACAAATTCTTTTGGTAATAAAAAATTATACAAAGCCTTAACTCCTTCATAATATCTATAAGTATTGGATGATATTACCTCTATTTATAAAGGTTCTCTTTATTAGTCGATTATAGCATAGTTGCAATCGGTTCTCCCATTTTCACGGCATGTCCTTTTTGTACATTGTTTGTAAAAGTAACAACATTTTCTTCAAATAACATGACAACCGTTGATCCAAAACCGAAATAACCGATTTCTTCGCCCTTTTTCCAAGAAGTGGACACATTCGTCAAAGTAATGGAATTAACAAACATTGCGCCAACTTTCACAAGGGTAAAGTATTTATTATTTTGAATTTGAATTTCATTAATCATACGATAATTATGGCTAATCGGCTTTTTGCCATATGTTAACCCTAATTGATTGACTGGATACGATTTATTTCCAAGAAAGTATTGACGAATAACCGTACCATCTAACGGACTATGAATTCGATGATAATTGGCAGGACTTAAGTAAAAAACAATATATTTTCCTTTTTTATATTTTTCAACCATTTGTTCTTTCCCTAATAAGTCAAACAACGTATAAGGCTTGCCTTTTACACTAAAAACAGCACCATCTTCTATTTCACCGAACGATTCAATTTTTGCATCTACTGGACTAATGAACGTTTTGTCATGTTGATTTATTGGTCTGGCATCCTCTTTTAACTGTCTTGTGAAAAAATCTTGTAAACTTTCAAAACTATGTAGTTCTCTTGAAACCTCAGAGACATCTATTCCGTATACTTTACTATACTCACGAATAAACTTTTTACTAAATGAGGATGAGACAAGTTTTTTTAACATCAGGGAGCTGTATTTTCCATTCGTCAGTTCAATCAAGTATTGATATATTTTTTCTTTCATATAAACCCCCTATAAATAAATTCTTAATTTTTAAGAAAAAATGAATGACTTACAATTTGTACTGTTTCGAAGTATAATATAGAAATATAATTAGCGCAAAGGAGTGTTTCCCCATGTTTCTTCTACATATGGTGGATTCCACGATTAAAAAAATTAAATCGCACGCTGCTAATCTAATTACTTTATGTAATTTGTCATTTGGTGGCGCTTCTATTATGGCGACATTAAATGAATCATATAGTTATAGCGTATTATTTATATTTATAGCTGCTTTCCTCGACCGTTATGACGGTAAGGTAGCTCGGAAATTTAATCAAGAATCGGAACTTGGTAAACAATTAGACTCGATGGGTGACATTATTTCGTTCGGTGTCGCACCAGCCCTTTTAATGTATGAATGCATTTTAAATGACTTTGGTACATTAGGAATGATTATTACGATTTTCTATATTGCTTGCGGCGCGTTCCGTCTGGCACGATTTAACATAACTGAATCCAACTGTTATTTTGTAGGTTTACCAATTACGGCTGCAGGTACAATTCTTACAGTATCCTATTTCCTAATACCCGTAGTGAATCCGCCCTTTTACTTATTTGTCTACCCGATACTTTCCATTTTGATGGTAAGTACCTTTTCATTAAAAAAATTATAATGAAACACGATGCATCAAATCTAAATGATTGCATCGTTTTTTTATGTTTATATCCCATATACCTTTCATTTTCTCGAAAAGTTTATCATATAATGTCGAAAAAGGCAGAAAGGATGACGTGATTGAGTGGAATTTTTGCATCACTAATGCAGCTTTGGCTAGACATTCCGTCATTTCTTGGGTATTTAAAGGGGCAGGCTTTTCACCGACCTTTTACGAAAGAAGAAGAAGCCAAATGTATCGAACGCTTCATGGCAGGTGATGAACAAGCACGTCTCGATTTAATTGAAAGAAATATGAGACTTGTCGCCCATGTCGTCAAGAAATTCCATCCGCAGCACGAACAACTAGACGATTATATATCCATTGGTACAATTGGTCTGATGAAAGCTGTGAGTAGTTATACGCCTGATAAAAAAACACGTCTAGCCACATATGCTGCCCGTTGTATTGAAAATGAAATTTTAATGCATTTAAGAGCACAAAAAAAAGTTCAAAAAGATGTTTCCTTGTTTGAACCAATTGGCGTAGATAAAGAAGGACAATCATTACAAATTCGCGACTTATTACAACTAGATGAACAACCCGCTATCGATAAAATTGAACAAAAAGAAAGTTTTGAACAACTCTATTCCTACCTAAATACCCTTGAACCTCGAGAATTGGAAATTATCGTCTATCGTTATGGACTAAACAATAACGATCCATTAACTCAAAAAGAAATCGCAAAAAAATTAAAAATTTCCCGAAGTTATGTTTCGCGGATTGAAAAACGAGCCCTCGTTAAACTTTACCAACAATTTAAACATAATCAAGCGGAAAAGGAAAATCGAAAATCAGAAAATGATGCCACCCATTTAAACTGAATCTCCCAATGAACAACTGATAAAATCTCACCATAAAAAAAGCTCATTAATGGTTGTTATTTAACCTTAATGAGCCTTTTCATTAATGATGTACGTGTGAATCATTCGCACCAAAATAAATTAAAATACCTAAAATTGCAGTGATAACTACAGAACCACCCATAAGATATAACATTGGTTAACCTCCCATTACATTCATATTTCTATATTACTTTGTCTATTTCTGAAGCGTCAAGACGTTTATTTAACAAACCATTACAACTTATCAATCGTTTTTAAGACAATTTCCGTAGAATGTTTTGCTGCAACAGGTAAAAATTCATCAAAACTAATATTCGATTCCTTCCCTGCTATATCAGATAATGCTCTAATGACAACAAACGGTGTATCAAATTGATAACAAACTTGCGCAACGGCTGCAGCTTCCATTTCTACAGCTTTCATTTGTGGAAAGTACGTTCTTACCTTTTCAACACGCTCAGGGTCGTTCATAAAGGAATCACCCGAACAAATAAGTCCTACCGCATATTGATGTTCTCCAATCTCTGTAACAGCCTCTTCAGCCAGTTTCATTAACCGTTCATCGGATTTAAAAGCTGCAGGTAATTGGGGTACTTGACCCATTTCATAATTAAAAATCGTTACATCCACATCGTGATGGCGTACTTCATCTGAAATGACAATAGCTCCAACTTCTAATGATGGATCATATCCACCAGCAGATCCAGTGTTAATGACCACATCCGGTTTAAACTCATATAGTAACGCAGTAGTCGACATCGCTGCATTTACTTTTCCTATTCCACTTTTTAATAAAACCACTTCTTTATCATTATATGTACCTGTTGTATATTCGCTGTTCGCAATCGTTGTCGTTTCTGTATTTGCAAGTGCATTTCTTAATAATTCTACTTCTTCTTCCATTGCACCAATGACGGCAATTTTCATTCCGATATCCCTCCAATAATTGACACTTATACTAAGATAAAGAATAAGTGGCCATACGTCAACGAAAAACTAATAGGTACCTTCTAATTTTTTCAGTTTCTCAACCTTCACAGGCTTCCAACCTTCATTTTGAACCCATTCAATATAAACTCGATATTTTTCTGTTTTATCATTGTTTGAAACGACGGCAACTGAACTATCGGCACTACCATTATTTTTTACTGACCAATAAATGATATTATTTTCATCTAATTGTACAGCATTTCGAATCGTTTTTAATTTTTCCTCGTAATCAATATGCCCTTCTTCATAGGCCGATACATGTTCGCCGCTTTGCTTTGTTGGCGTAACATCCCAGCTTGGATTCGTAATAACTTGTTCTACTATTGGATCGTTCGAACTTTGTACGATCAATTTGGCTTCACTTGTCTCTTTATCGTCTTCTGCTTTTCCAGAGTCAGATTCCGTACTATCTTGATTATCCTCCGATTGGGAAGAATCCCCTTCCAGAGCCTCTCCATCATCGTCCTTATCAGAAGAGTTGTTATCTGTTTGATTAGTATCTTCATTCTCTTTCATATTATCGCTACTATTATTTTTATTTTCTTGAGCTACCTCAGTTTTTTCTTCTTTTTCAGAATCATCATTTAGAACAATCACTAAGTTTAAAATAATGAGTATTGAAACAACAGCAATTAATATATTTAAGAGGCGATCCATTTTGCTCTTTGTCTTTTTACGCCGCTTATTTGAGCGTGTTAAAGATTCCTGTCCTTTTTTAGACATACGATTGAATCCTCCTTTACACCATTACTTTTATTGTATCAATATTCCATTTGAAAACCATTAAATACCCCATTATTTAATATTCTTGTTAGAAATTTAAACGAAATGAAAAAGTCGACAAATCAGTAAAATTCGTCGACTCTTCTATGTTTTCCGAATTCGAATGGCTATGTATATTAAGCCAGTTGAAAGGATGGTAGAACTATTTTGCTGTTTTAATGGAAACGATGCGTACTTCCATGTCTCCACCAGGTGTAGTTAATTTTACGATATCATCTACCTTATGGCCAAGTAATGCTCTCGCAATCGGTGAATCGTTTGAAATACGTCCTTCAAATGGATCTGCCTCAGCTGAACCAACGATTGTATATTCTTCTTCATCGCCATCAGGAAGTTCAACAAACGTAATTGTTTTCCCTAAAGTTACGATATCACTTTCGCCCTCAGATTCCTCTATAATTAATGCATTTCGTAGCATTGATTCAATTGCTGAAATACGTCCTTCTACAAAACCTTGTTCTTCTTTTGCTGAATCATATTCAGAGTTCTCTGATAAATCTCCAAAGCTTCGAGCAATTTTAATGCGCTCTACTACTTCTTTACGTTTAACTGTTATTAAATATTCTAATTCTTCTTCTAATTTTTGTTTTCCTGCTAATGTCATTGGATATTGTTTTTCATTTGACAAGACATTTCACTCCTTAAATACTAACAATATTTTACTTGAAACAATACTATACACCTTATACATGAAAATGCAATCGTTTTCTTTTTTAAAGTGTAATAATAAAACCCGGTTAGTAATTAAGCATATGAGAGAAAAGTAACCAATAGAAGTACTTTTATCCACTTAACTAATAACCGAATTTATTAGTAATATTATATATTTTTCTTCAAGTTCTATAAAATTCCAATACTAACTCATCATATTACACAATCGACATAGTTTCAAGAATTGTTTTAATTTTTGTTACCATTAAGTCGATGGCTACTTCATTTTCTCCACCTTCTGGAATAATAACATCAGCATAGCGCTTAGTCGGTTCGATGAATAAATTATGCATTGGACGAACTGCCGTTAAATATTGATCGATTACTGAATCAATTGTTCTTCCTCGTTCTTTAATATCTCGCTCAATACGTCGAATTATACGTAAATCTGAATCAGTATCAACAAACAATTTAATATCCATTAAATCACGTAGACGTTTATCTTCCAGAACTAAAATACCTTCAAGGATAATAACGTCCTTCGGATCTACATGAATTACTTCCTCTGCACGAGTATGATTCACATAATCATATACTGGTTTATCAATTGCTTTTCTTTGTAATAAACGATTTAAATGCTCTAGCAGTAGATCATTATCGAATGCTAGTGGATGATCATAATTCGTTTTCAAACGTTCTTCAAAAGTTAAATGGCTTTGGTTTTTATAGTAATAATCTTGCTCTATAACTACAACAGAGTGTTCTCTGAATACATCATAAATGGCATGTGTCACACTAGTTTTCCCTGAACATGAACCACCCGCAATCCCTATTACTAAAGGGCGCTTTTTGGACATTTATTTATTCTCCTTTCGCATCATGTTGTATTGGAACAATGGGCGATCCACTTTGAATTTTACAATTTGTAACGGATGATTTGCTACTTCGATCTCATTACCCTTTTCATCCCAAATTTGTCCAACTTCCATTTTAAATGATTCAATATCAGGTCCGAAAAATTCAACCGTATCACCTTGCTTGAAGTAATTTCTTTGCTGTAAAGTGACGATTTGACTTTCTTGATCATAATCAAGGACAAGGCCTGCAAAGTCCCATTTTAATTTCGTCGCATGAGTGCCAAACATTTGTTGCTCAAAACTTGGTTCTCCTTCAAAGAAGCTTGATGCAGTGGCACGGTTAGCGCAACGATCCAACTCTTCTAACCACTCTTTTTTAATTTTAAAGTTTTCTGGATCCGCGCAATAGGCATCAATCACTTTACGATAAACAGAAATAACAGTGGCAATGTAGTGAATGGATTTCATACGTCCTTCCACTTTTAACGAATCAATGCCAAGTTCAATCATATGGGGAATAGATTCAATTAATTTTAAATCTTTTGGACTCATTGCAAACGGCGCGTCTCCTTCGTTAAACAACGCTTTTTCTTCGCCATCTACTTCTTCATATAAGTCATAATCCCAACGGCATGACTGGCAGCATCCTCCACGATTTGAATCCCGAGCTGTCATATGGTTAGATAATACACAACGGCCAGAATAGGCAATACACATCGCACCGTGAACAAAAGCTTCAATTTCAATATCCACTTCTTCTTTCATTTTGCGCATTTCTTCTGCGCCTACTTCACGGGCTAACACAACGCGATGAAGCCCTTCTTGCTTCCAATACTTAACCGCTTTCCAATTGGAAAGGGATTGCTGTGTTGATAGATGAATTTCTAATTTAGGAGCTACACGACGACATGTTTCAATAATAAATGGGTCCGCTACAATAATTCCTCTAACTCCCGCATCTTCAATGTCCTGTAAATACTCTTCTAGACCAGCCATATTTTCATTATGGGCAAAAATGTTCGTCGTTACATACACAACAGCGCCATATTTTTTTGCAAATTCTACACCTTCACGCATCTCTTCGATTGTAAAATTGTTTGCGTTGGAACGTAAGCCAAATTCTTGGCCACCAATAAAGACAGCATCAGCTCCGTAATGAACGGCTACTTTTAATTTTTCTAAGCTGCCTGCTGGTGCTAATAGTTCAGGTTTTTTTGTAATAACACGTTTACCATTAACCGTCTCACGAATTTTTTCGTTTTCTATTAATTGTAACAAGGCAAATGCCGCTCCTTCCTTAATACACTGTTTCTTTAAAGATAAATCCTGTATCTAATGGACGTAATTTTGGTTGAATGATTTCAATTCGCTCTAATAGCTTATTTTTCAAGTCATCATAAGCATCTTCACCTTGATCGAAATAGGCATCAATTGCTTGGCGATAACAATTAGTTACAGTCACGATATATTCCTCTGTTTGGAGTACACCATCAAATTTCAATGAATCAATTCCCGCTTCAAATAGCTCCGTTAATTCATCGATAAGACACATATCGTTAGGAGAGAAAATGTGTGTTCCATTTAAATCTTCGTATATCGGATATTTATTTTTACGTTCTTTATCATGAAGGAACATATTTTTATTTTCTTTCCGATTTTCAACTTCCATTACTTCTCCGCGATATAAGAAATAGTTCCCTAATAGCGAACGTTTTGATTGGAACATACATGTCATTCCATGAACTTGTACTTCTATTTCTGGTTTTGCATGTTCTTTTATTTCTAACACTTCGTCTAAAGAAAGTTCACGGGCTAACACAGCACGTTTTGCCCCACGTTCTCCCCAATAGTTCGCTTGGAACCAGTTCGTCGCAATTGTTTCAGGATTCCAATGAAGTGGTATCGTAATCCCTAGCTCACGTACTGATACGACTACGGCAGGGTCACCAAATATTAATGCGTCTACACCTATTCTTTGCATCTCTTTTAAGTATTCATCTAAAGCCTCTAGACGGTCATTGTGGAAAAGTGCATTTACTGCAACATACACTTTTTTACCAGCCTCATGAATTAGCTTTGTTGCTTCTTCTACTTGGCTAACGGAAAATTCACCTGCTAAACGCAGACCAAATTGTTGCTCGCCAATGACAAATGCATCTGCGCCTGCTAGAATTAACTCTTTAATATGTGGTATCGATTTTGGCGTAACTAATAATTCAGGTTTTTTCATTACTTGTCACCTCTTCAAACAAATTAATAAGCCATCACCAACAGGAAAAAATGTACTATCATAATTAGGATTTTGCATAATCCAGTCAGTGAAATGTTTTAAATTACGAATCATCGTTCTTTTACGCCGGGGAACTTCTTTAATATCTAAATCCGACAGACCGTGCATGTATATATTGTCGATATACAAAATACCACCCGGCGGAACTAGTGGTGCGAATTTTTCAAAGAAACGAATATTTTGGCCTTTTGCGGCATCAATAAAAACAGCATCAAAAGTAGATTGAATTGTTTCAACATCCACTTCTAACGCATCGCCTTCGATTACCGTAATTCGATTTGATACTTCTGAACGTGCAATAAATTCTTTTGCAAGATTGACTCGTTCGGAATCCCTTTCAATCGTCACAATACTACAATTCGGTAATGTTTCTGCCATCCTCAATGCAGAATAACCAATTGCAGTTCCTATCTCCAATATGCTAGATGGATTTTGGATTCGAAGGAGTTGGTTTAAGACATCAATGGCAGGCAGTTGCATAATCGGCACATGATGTTCCTTTGCAAAACTTTCCATCTCCATTAATAACGCATTGCGTGGTTGAATAAAGGATTCTATATAAGCATCAGAAAATTCCATTATGTGAACCCCTTTTTAATAAAAAAATAAAATCGTTAAAAAGAAAAAACCAAACATTAAATTTGGCTTAAAGACTTACTATACGATAAAACAAAAAATCAATCGTAAAAAAAGAAAGATTCGTTGTTACGTTGCAAATCTCTTTCTTCAATGAATACAAAAAATCACAACTTATAATATCACGAAAACAGAAGGAAAGCGAATAATCTTTATTGTGGAGTATAGAAAAAGTTTCAACTCTATTTTTTCTATACTCTCCAAAAAAACGTTCGTTTCCTTCTGATTATGTCATACTGTTATGGAATTACTATTATTGTTGTAAATATTGGTCTATATTTTTCAAATGTTCATCGTATGTTTTGGCAAAGTGATTGTTTCCTTCTTTATCCGCTAAGAAATATAAATAGTCAGTATCGGTCGGACTAAGGGCAGATTCAATTGAAACTTTTCCTGCATTGGCAATCGGTCCAGGAGGTAACCCCGGATTTTTATACGTGTTATAAGGGTTGTCCACTTCTAAATCTTCATATAAAACCCGTTCTTTATGGGAACCTAATGCATAAAGTACAGTTGGATCTGTTTGCAAAGGCATATCTGCATCTAAACGATTATAAAATACACTCGCAATAGTTGCTCGATCCGTCTGTGCTGTTGCTTCTTCTTCTAAAAGAGAGGCAAAGGTTAATAATTGATGTGGTGTCATTTCTTTTTCCTGTAGCAATGCACTATACTCCACAACAATATCATTTGTTTGAGAAATCATCATTTTAATAATATCATCTAATGACGGATTTTCTTCATAGAAGGAATAAGTTGCAGGATATAAATATCCTTCAAGGGCAAAGCGAATGTTTTCATTAAAAACTTCTTCCGTAATTAAATCAGGGAATGTCCCCATCATGTTTTGAATAAATTCTTTATTTGTTACCTTTTCCATAAACTGTTCAGCCGTATAATTTGTATGTTTTTCAACAATTTTAGATATTTGCTCTAACGTCAAACCTTCTGGAATGGTAAGGGTAAATAAAGGTTCTCGATATACTTTCCCAGTCTTCAAGCTTTCGATAATTTCATCAAAAGTCATTGCTTGAGTCATGACATAGTTACCAGCCTGAAAATTCGTTGCATTTTTAAACTTTGTATAATATTTAAAAACTCGGGCATCTTTGATAACCTTCTTTTCTTCTAAAATACTAGAAATTATTGTTATCCCTGAACCCATTGGAATTTCTACTTCAATCTCAGCAGTTGCCTCAGGATCAATTGGTTTCATAGCAGATTTCACATAGAAAAACCCACTAACACCTACTACCAATACAATTAACAAAATAGCAAGCGTCACAATCGTTACAATCCGTCTTACAACTCTTCCTTCTGATTTTCGTACGTTTAATTTCTCTATCATTTTCTGTTTTTTAGAATCACTATCCACTAGCGTACCCCCTCACATCTCCTAATATGATACAAGAAAATACAAATGGTGACAATAAAACATGTCTCTTACGGGTTAGAGACATGGTTTATCTGCGCCGAAAGCTTGCGACAGGCGTTAAATATTCCTTCTCAAAACTTGAGTTTGAGTAATGTTCATTTGCGACGAGTACCTACTGGAACTAAAGGAGCAATATGTTTTATCTACAAAAATTTTTTAATACAAAAAAACGCTATGATAGTCATAACGTTTTTATCATTACTATTCACTTAAGGCTTCTACTTCTTTTTCAACCTGTTTCCATTCTTCTTCCTTTTCAATTGGCAGTAAATCAAGAACTTCTCCGTTCTCTCCTGGAATATATGCAGCTGCATAAATTTCCCCTACTTCTTCTTGATCTGCAAAGGTATAAAGAATATACGACTTATTAAATTCTTCTAATTCAAAACGATGGATAACTTCACAAACAATTTCCTCACCGTTTTCATCAGAAATCGTAAAATAATTACCATCTTCACCAAATTCAGCAATTAACGTATTTAATACTTCATCTACCATATCCCATTCTTCTTCTGTTTCAAGGGAAGAAAAATTCGTCATTTCACCATTGTCTCCCAATTCATAACGAAGGGCTGAAATTTCTTCGCTTTCATTCCCCTCTTCATCCACTAAAGAATATAAAACGTAGGATTGATCATCTGTATCAAATGTAATAACCACTTTACATAATTGTTCAGAGCCATCCTCTAATTGAAGCTTAAATAATTGATCGTCCATTCATGTACCTCCTACTATTTAAAAAAGGTAGGCAAAATGAGCCTACCTTTTTTATTATAATATTTATTTTACTTCTTATTCTTCTTCGTCATCTAATTGGTCTTCTAATTGATTTAACACATCTTCAATTAAATCCCATTCTTCTTCTGTTTCAATTGGCTCTAATTCTCCATCTTCGCCATTTTCAGAAGGAACGAACGATGATGCAAAGATTTCAATTTGACCTTCATCATCTTCTTCAGCACCTACTAATGAATAAAGTACATAGGATTTACCAAATTCTTCAGAATCGAAAGTGTGTAGCACTTCGCATAGTTGTTCGTTTCCATTTTCATCGACGATAGTAATATGACGATGTTGTTCATGATCGTGTTCATGTACCATTATTGGTCACCTCTTCATTAAATTTAAAACTGGATATACTTTATATCACTAGTATTTATTTTCTGCCCCTGTCGCTTCGCTTTCGGGGCAGAGAATTAACATTCGCTCTTTTTACCGAATGTATCTTGCCCCTGTCGCTTCGCTTTCGGGGCAGAGAATTAACATTCGCTCTTTTTAGCGAATGTTAATTCTTGCTATCTAAATATCCTTGAAGGATCATAACAGCCGCCATTTTATCAATAACCTTTTTACGCTTTTTACGACTTACATCCGCTTCAATGAGCATTCGCTCTGCAGCCATTGTTGTTAAACGTTCGTCCCAGAGCTTTACAGGTAAATGAAAGGAATCTTCCAGTAGCTTTTTATAATTCTCGGAAGCTTCGCCACGAGGACCGACCGTATTGTTCATGTTTTTCGGATAGCCTACTACAAATTCTGTAACAGCATATTCTTTAACAAGTTCTTTTATACGTTCGATGCCAAAATCGCCTGTTTCTTCGTTTATTTGTATCGTCTCTATACCTTGCGCTGTCCATCCTAAGGCATCACTAATTGCAACGCCTACGGTTTTGGAACCAACGTCTAAACCCATTACTCTCATATACCTATTATGCCTCGTTATTCTTCTTAATATAAAATTTTACGAGCTCTTCAATAATTTCATCACGTTCAAGCTTGCGTATTAAGTTTCTTGCATCCTGATGGCGAGGGATGTATGCCGGATCACCAGATAAAAGATAACCTACAATTTGGTTAGTAGGATTATACCCTTTCTCTTCTAGTGAAGAGTACACCTTCAACATCACTTGCTTTACTTCTTGTTCCATTGACTCTTCTGGAAAACTGAATTTCATTGTTTTATCAAACGAACTCAAGACCAGCACCTCGCTTTCAGTAATAAGGAGATGTTAACGGAAAAACATCTCTATTCTCTTTATTATAACCGATAAACCATTTCAATCAAATATCAGGATGGAATTCTGACCATATTTTGTAACAGAAAGAAAATATTTTTAAATGGATTTAACGTAATCATACACAGAAACTAGCGCTTCATCAAGTTTTGATGCATTTTTCGCACCTGCCATCGCCATATCCGGACGACCGCCACCTTTACCGTCACACGCTTCTGCCACTGATCTCACAATATTTCCTGCGTGATATTTTCCTCCGACAATATCTTTTGTTACACCAGCACATAACATGACTTTGTCGCCATCAACTGCGCCAAGTACAATAACAGCTTTTTCTAGTTTACCTTTTAAATCATCCATCATTTGACGAAGTTGATTGTTGTCTTTCGCTTCTACTTTTGTTGATAGTACTGTAATATCGCCAATTTTTTGTGCAGCATCTAGTACAGAAGCAGCTTGTGCATTCGCAATTTTTTGGGATAATGCTTCATTTTCTCGTTGTTGTTCTTTTAATTCTTGCTGTAAAGTTTCAACACGTGCTACTAAGTCTTTAGGATTCGCCTTTAATAAAGCGGCGGATTGTTCTAAAATACGTTGTTCTTCTTTTACTGCTTCGAATGCCGCTTTACCAGTAACCGCCTCAATTCGACGTGTTCCAGCCCCTATACCACCTTCAGAAACGATTTTAAATAAACCAATTTCAGAAGTACGTTTTACATGGATACCGCCGCAAAGTTCAATCGAATAATCACTTACTTGAACAACACGAACAATATCTCCGTATTTTTCACCGAATAGTGCCATCGCTCCGATTGCTTTTGCTTCAGCAATTGGCATCTCTTCAATGACTACTTCAATATCATCCCAAATTTTTTCGTTTACAATACGTTCAATTTTTTCTAACTCTTCTTTTGTAGCAGGGCCAAAGTGGGAGAAGTCAAAACGTAAACGGTCTGGCCCTACATAAGAACCAGCTTGGTTAACATGATCTCCTAGAACATCTTTTAATGCTCGTTGCATAATATGTGTAGCTGTATGATTTTTTACTACAAGATTACGTTCATCCCGATCCACCATTGCTGTAACAACATCATCCACACGCATTTCACCTGATTCTACAACAACGGTATGAAGCGGTTGACCGTTCGGTGCCTTTTGAACATCTTTTACAAAAGCTGTAAATGAATCATTAGAAATTTTACCATGGTCAGCTACTTGTCCACCCATCTCCGCATAAAAAGGTGTTTCTGCTAAAAGGACAAGAACTTCTTCACCTTCTGAAGCATATTCCGCCATTTGACCATTTGAAACGATTGCAACGACTTTCGTTTCAGTTTGTAACGTTTCATAACCTACAAAATTCGATTCTTGCGTTAAATTGGCTAATACTTCAGATTGAACTTGCATGGAATCGACATCCGCTCGAGCTGCGCGGGCACGTTCCCTTTGTTCATCCATCGCTTTTTCAAAGCCTTCTAAATCCACTGTCATACCAGCTTCTTGTGCATATTCCTCCGTTAATTCTACTGGGAAGCCATAAGTATCATATAAACGGAATGCATCACTACCAGGAATAACATTATTTCCAGCAGCTTTTTCTTTCTCAATTACTTCAGACAGAATAGCTAAACCACCATCAAGGGTTTCATGGAAGCGATCTTCCTCGTTTTTAATAACCCGCTCGATAAATTCTCTTTTTTCTTTTACTTCTGGATAGAAATCTTGCATAATTTCGCCAACAGTAGAAACTAATTTAAACATAAACGGTTTATCAATACCGATTTGTTTTGCATATCTTACTGCACGTCGTAATAGTCGGCGCAATACATAACCGCGTCCTTCATTTGAAGGAAGAGCACCATCTCCAATTGCAAAAGCAACGGTACGAATATGGTCAGCAATCACTTTAAATGGTGTATTTACATCCTCTTCACTACCGAAAATTTCTTTTAAATCGATTTCGCCTGGGCGTTTATAGGAACGGTTTGCGAATTCTTCAATTTTTTCAATAATCGGCATAAATAAATCCGTATCAAAGTTAGTTGGAACATTCTGTACAACGGATGCCATACGTTCTAACCCCATACCTGTATCAATATTTTGTTTAGGTAGCGGTGTGTATGTTCCATCTGGGTTATGATTAAATTGTGAAAATACTAAGTTCCATATTTCTAGATAACGTTCATTTTCTCCACCAGGATATAATTCTGGATCGTTTTCATCATTACCGTATTCAGGGCCACGGTCGTAGAAAATTTCAGAGTTTGGACCAGATGGACCTTCTCCGATATCCCAGAAGTTCCCTTCAATACGAATTAAACGTTCTTCGGGAATGCCGATTTCATTTTTCCAAATATCATATGCTTCTTGGTCTTCTGGATGAATCGTAATCGATAAAAGTTCAGGATCAAAGCCCATCCATTTTGGATCAGTTAAAAACTCCCATGCATAATGAATTGCTTCTTTCTTAAAGTAATCACCAATTGAGAAGTTTCCTAACATTTCAAAAAACGTATGGTGACGAGCTGTTTTCCCTACATTTTCAATATCATTTGTACGAATAGATTTTTGTGCATTCGTAATACGTGGATTGTCAGGAATGACACGACCATCGAAATATTTTTTTAACGTGGCAACCCCTGAGTTAATCCATAGTAAAGATGGGTCATTAATTGGCACTAGTGGTGCAGATGGTTCTTGAGCATGACCTTTTTCAATGAAAAATTCTAAATACTTGCGACGAATTTCTGATGCTTTCATCTTCCAATATACCTCCAATAAATGAATAAATTTGTTAACATGATGGTGTTCCAGTGTACCTTTCAAAAACGATGGAATAATGGTTCTATGTCAAATGTTGGGGTGAAGTGATATTACACGGCACCCCGATTATCCTAAATGAATCCCAATTTTCTTAGATAAATTATTTAATAAAATTTTCGCTTTAAAGTGTTCATAGCTTCTAAAACCATAAGCATTACGCTTCAAAACTTTTGATTTATTATTAATTCCTTCTAAAAAACCATTTGAATATCCAAAACTTAAACTATTTAAAATTTCAACTTGCCAATTTTTTAGCGTTTGAATGGCCTTTAAAAATGCCGGAATATTTGCTTTTTCTACCTTTCGGTAAAAGGCTTCTAATCTTTTTTTTATTTCTATCAAATCATTTGAAGTTTTTGCCCAATCAAACCATTCGCAGTAAGCTTCTTTTAATTCATAGGCTTGCTTTAGTTCCTTCGACATTCCTATGTAACGATTTAAGTACCAACGATTCGTTTCTGTTAACTTATCAAATCGTTTATATAGTACATGACGCATTTTCTTACATTTCTTTCGATCATATGCATGCCATTCTTTTTGAACATTTCGACGTACTTCATCTAGTGCCCAGTAAATATAACGACAATAATGAAAGCGATCCGCAATAATAATCGGGCGATTTAACGCCTTCCTAACTGCTGCTTTAAAGCTTGGATTCATGTCCATAACCACAATTTCTACATCTGCACCGTATTTCATCAAGTAATCCTTAATGGTTTCTTTTCTACGATTTGGTAAAATATCAATTGGTTCATGTGTTTCCGCATTGGCAATAATTAATTGATAAGTTCCCGCATCGGTATCTGCTTTATATTCATCAATCGCGATACATTTTGGTAAATGAACCCCTTCATTTAATTGTTCCTTTACTACTTCTTTAAAGCGACGAATCACTGTTGAGCTTGATGTACCAAGTACTTCAGCTGCTTCTTTAAATGTTTTTGCCTTTATTGAACGGATTCGTACAACTTGATTCCATTCTTTCGAGAAACGTTGATATTTATCCACGAAAGGGGATTTTTCTGAAAAACGTTTCCCACATTGGCATACATAACGACGACGTTTATAAAAAAGGACGGTTAATCGTTCAAACCATTTTAAATGATTAATTTTTTGAATTCGATAATCATGGACTTTTGATGTTATATTCTTGCATGCTGGACATTGATGTTCTTTTTTTGGTATGGAAACGTGTAGAACAATACGTTCCCCCATCTCCTCCACCTTATGAACAGTTACACCTTTTAATCCTGGAATATTCATGTTAAAATTCATTTGCACGTATCACCTTTCATTGCTTGTTTCTCGACAATTCAAGTATATAGAAATCGGTGATTACGTGCTTTTTTATTTATGAAATTTTTTTAAACCCCAACAAATATTATAGAGCCGGAATAATTAATAAGACCAATGTTTAATCCAAATAAAAAAGTCTTCATCCCACAAAGGGACGAAGACTATAGCTCGCGGTACCACCCTAATTTATAAGTTAGCTTCATATAGCTGAAATGACTAGAGCAAACTTATATCTCAAGCACTGTAACGTAAGTGAACGGCAGGGATTAGCTGCACTCTGGAGTAGCTTTCCGTAACTGTTTAACGCAAGATTCTTTCAGCCAAGGAATCCTTTTCTGTTCGTATACAGTAACGTACTTGTTCCATCATCGTGTTTCATATATTCTGTTCTAAATTATATGAAAAGGGGTGCCTTATGTCAATTATAACTATTTTCTTCAACTTTTACTCATATCGATAAACATTCCAAAAACCAATATCCTCAAAACCTAATCGTTTATAAATTTTACCAGCATCCGGATTGTCATAAAATAAACAAAGTTCCTTCCCTTCTTTTAACAAATCTTGACATAACTTAATCATACAATCCGTTGCAAGTCCCTGCCGTTTATATTGTTTCTTTGTTGCCACAGCAACAATCATGGCAGAGGAACTATTTTCTGCCGTTGTGGAAGCAGTTGTGGCCATTTCACCGTTCACTCGAATGAAATACGTTCTACCGGTTTTATTTTCAAGCGTCCTTCTTTTCGACTCAATTGTTATGTTTGCATGCTGAAATTCAGGAACACCTTTTAAAAGAGCTACAAGTTCTTCTAATTCTTTTACGTTTAAAACTTCGACAGACTCCAGTTCATCCTTTGTTTTAGAAACTTTTAAACGTTGGCATTTAGCATAATAAAATGAATTACTGCTTTTCATATTTTTTACTACTAGTGATTCTAATTTTTCTACAATTGGTTTCAAACCAGATAAATCAGTCATTTTCGGGTCACCATTGATAATGGAAGCAATTTCTTCCCAATTGATATCGCCTTCAGCATACGGTATGTAATTTCCTTCATATTTTAATAGAACTGCCATCAACTCGCCATACTCATTGAATTGACCCCAAACAGTTTGAAACTCTGTCTCAAAACCATACGCTTCAATATCTCCAATGATAAATAAATTTTCGGCTGGCTTTTTTAGAACAAAGTTCATCACCTTTTCTCTATCTTTTTCTGTTAATTTTCCAATCACCTTATTCACCTACTTCTCCCAATCTAAATTATTAAGAAACTATCATATACGAATGAAACTTTCAACCAATTAAAAAACTTCTGAAAACAAATCGAATAACATATATTGTTTTGTTAAGGGGACTACCTTATAGATTGGAGCGAATACATAGTGGACTTATTATCTGTTGAATTTTTCACCGCTTTACTTTCTATTATTTTCATCGATTTAGTTCTTGCTGGCGACAATGCTTTATTAATTGGACTAGTTGCCAAAAACTTACCTAAAAACCAGCAAAAGAAAGTCATTTTTTGGGGAACTTTTAGTGCCATCTTCGTACGAATTGTCTTAACATTAGTCGCTGTTAAATTATTAGAAATTGACGGATTATTGTTAATTGGTGGTGTATTGTTACTATATATTTCTTACAAACTACTTCTTACCGAAGAAGAAATCAATGTTAAACAAACGAAAAAGAATTTTTGGGGAGCTATCGGGACCATTCTTTTAGCCGATTTATTAATGGGAGTAGATAATATTATTGCAGTAGCCGGAGCTGCCCATGGAAATATTTTGCTCGTAGCCATTGGATTAATCGTTTCGATTCCGATTGTTGTTTGGGGAAGTACCGTTGTAACAAAATTAATGGAACGTTTTCCTATTATTATTGTTTTAGGCGCAGCGGTATTAGCATGGACATCTTCTAAAATGATTTCAAAGGATGCTTATATGGCTCCCCTATTCCCATCTCAAATGGCTATTTACACATTTGAAGTTCTTCTTGTCGTTGTCGTAATTACTTTTGGATTACTAACGAAATATTTTATAAAACTGCGAAAAGTCGCCCCTAAATAGGGACGACTTTTATATTTGATACGCTTTTTTTGAAAGTAAAATGATGATGATTGCTGGAATCGTGAAAATGTTCATTCCTAAAAATGCAAGACCCGGCGTAATATCGTATAAATATCCTCCGAATAATGTTAAAACTGCCGCACTTAAGCTTGTTGCCAAGGCGGAATACAACCCTTGCGCATTGGCAATTTGTTGTTTTGGTAAACTTTTCGTAATGTATTGGATGAAGGCATAATGGGCCATTGCAAAGGAAACCGAATGTAATGTTTGGGAAAAAATAAATGCCCCAACATTTGGAAATACAAAAATGATGATCCATCTTAATGTAGAACCAATTGCTGCAATGAAAAATAAAGTTGAAATTTTCTTATTAGCAAAGAGACGGTCCGCTATTAAAAAGAATAAAATTTCAAATAGGACTGCTACGTTCAAAATCATACCAATATAAAACGTATTTACTTGTAAGTATTGTTGTAAATAAATGTAACTATAATTGTAGTAGGATGCTAAAGAACCTTGTAAAAGGATGACGATAATCATGACTACAGGAAAGCCTTTAACTTTCCATAAACTTCTCATAGAAAAGGCTCGACTTCGATCTTCTACTGTCGGTTTAGCTAATAACACTTCCGGCGTAGGCATAATTTGAAGAATTAACATAATCATTAAATAGCCAATCATTGCCCATAAAATCACCTTTTCCCCTACATAGCCTATCATCACACTTAGAATTAAAACGGAAATGACAAAACCGATAGAACCATAGGATCGGCTTTTACCGTAATGTATCTTTGTTTGCTGAACAAGGGTAGAAGCACTACTTTCGATAGCCGGTAATAACGAAGGATAAAATAAACTAAAAATCAATGTAATGGCAAATAAAGCTGGAAAGGTATTAAAAGGTACGTATAATAGTGCCGCTATTAAGGAACTAATTACTAACAATAGCGTTAATTTTTTATCACTAAAATATTTCGAAGCAAAGGGATAAATAAACATCGTTGAAAATGCTCTGGCGACTAAACCAAAACCCATAATAAAACTTACTTCTTGAACCGTTAATCCTTTAGCACCTGATAACCAACCTGACCAATATTGTAAATATACGCCCCATGTAAAGAAAAATAGAAAGAAATTTTGAGATAACCACCGTTGATTGTTCATAGCCGTGCTGTAACCTCCAATCTATATTGAATAATAGCACGTTGTCATTTAAAATAATGTGAGATATCTCACATTTCCCTTTTGTTGACAATCCGTTTAAAAACAGAATTTACTCTATTTTTTGTTTTGTACTACAAAACTTTGTAATGATTATTGGAGGAATAATGGTGCAATTGATAACAGGAAAACGAAAAGAAGATTACATGAATCAATATTCCTTTCAATCTTTCTTTTCCTTTGATATTTCCCCCTTCGTTCAAGTTTGTGCATTTGAAAAAGGAGAATATATTTTCCAAGAAAGTTCCTTACCTGAATCCCTTTACTACATGGTAGAAGGAAAGGCGAAATTATATGTCACACATAAAAACGGAAAGGTATCGTTAATCAATTTTATTACCTCCCCTAGTTTTATGGGGGAAGTGGAATTATTAAATGCTCAAAAATATACAAAAGGGATTCAAGCTGTAACAAAAACGGTCTGTTTCTCAATTCCTTATAATGCATGTAAACAAAAACTACTAGCTGATTCGGTATTTTTAAGGGAACTTTGCTTATTTTTAGGCAATAAAATGACACAAACGACAAACCGATTTTCTCAAACTCAAGCATATCCCCTTGAAAATCGATTAGCCGCTTTTATTTTAATGTCTTCTGACGGTAATTTTTATAAAGAAAAGCATACGGAAATTAGTGAATATTTAGGCGTGTCCTATCGACATTTACTTCATACCTTCGCCCATTTTTGTCAGTCAAACATGATTCGAAAAAGTAATAAAGGCTATGAAATTATTGATAGACAAAAGCTTCAAGAACTTGCACGGGAAGTATAAGAAAAGGGTATTCCAACATTGGAACACCCTTCTTTTTAAGCATATTTTGCAATCGTTTGTTTTAATACTTCATTTAAATTATGTAGATCTTGTTGTGTAATTGTCATTCTTATATTCGTTTCATCCACATCTAACGCTTCTGCTAAAAATCCACCAAAACCTCTCGCTTTTCGGTCTACTTGAAGTAGAATTTCTGCAGACTGAGCTGTTTGAGATAGGAAAACGAGTTCTAACTCATCGAGTCTCCCTCTAAATACTCCGCCAGTTGGAACAAATTCAAATTCTTGAAGGAATGGATAGTTTCGAGCATATTTGTAAGAAGCTTGTTCACAATCTGCTTTTCGTAATCTAAATCCAAGCTGTTGAACTTCATCTAAAATTTTTGACGCTATTTCAGATGGACGAATTTCAATGTAATCCTTATCATCTGAATCAACACCGCTACGAATATCTAATTCTGTTGCAACCCATACTTCTGTTTTCCCAACTGTAATTGGCGTATCATATGGTAATGTAAATGAAAATGGAATTATTTTTGTTTCATTGACATTAATTGTAAATGGTTCACTTACTCGGAATTTTTGAATTGGAGCTTTTGCTGTCACTTTATGATCATCAATTTCTTTAATATATGTTGTGTATAACGTTAAATAGATGGCATCAATACTTTGCTCCACATTACCACCATAAACTTCCACTTCCCCGCGGATGACTTCTCCAGCAACAAAAGATGACTTTTCTAATTTTGTATCTACTTTTGCAGCACCTACACCAATACTTGCTAACATCTTATTAAAAAATGACATTTTCAGCACTCCTACCTTTTTTAATTTCAATCTATATTTGTTTTACGTTACCGATTGAAAAAAGTTTCAATTTTGAGGATACGTTTTTTGTAAAAATTGAATGGATTGACTAATGAGTTGCTTTAATATTTCTTGATCAATATCTGTAAGTTTATTAATATAAACACAACCTTTACCAACCGTATGTTTTCCAAATCTCTCTAATAATGTTTCTCTGTCTGTATCACCAGGGGCAAAATATAAACTAATTTTTGCTTTTCTAGGTGAAAATCCAATAAGAGGAGCATCTCCTTCATGACCCGATGCATATTTGTAATGATAAGAACCAAATCCGATAATACTCGGTCCCCACATTTTCCCTTCAAACCCCGATGTTTCTTCAAAAATTTGCAATAGATGGTAGGCATCTTCCCTTTTCTTCGGACTTTCTACAGATTCAATAAATTCCATTACGCTTTGATTTGTCTTTTTTGTTTTTTGTTCATACTTACCCATAATCGACCACCTTTTAAACCACTTTTCCATATTCATTCCTATTTTAATTTTTCTACGCTCTCAGTAGTATTCCATATGGAGACTATTTTTCCCTTTAAAAAAGGAGTACTAATCCAATAGCACTCCAAATTTCTCTATAAAAACTTCGATTAATATTGATACTTCACATTCAAAGTCGCTTCAACGGTAATCGTACCTGGTTCAATCGGTGTCTCAGAAAGTCGTTGGGTCATTGCAACATTTTTCAATAAAATAGGTCCTCCTGAAGATTCCTCAACGATTTCAATCGGTTGGGGCATATAAGAAAGACGCAAAGAACTAGCGATAGCTAATGCCTTTTCATGGGCATTTTGCAGCGCCAATTGCAAAGCACTATTATAATAGGCCTCTTCATTTCTTAATTTAAATTCAAGTCCCGTTATACGATTGGCTCCACTTTTTATTGCTTGATCAATGACCATTCCGACTTCACTAATGTTATCAACTTCTACTTGAATAGCATTGGATACTTCGTAGCCTCTAAACACTTGCTTCCCTTCAATATAGTCGTAGCGGGGGAAAATATTAAAATAAGCCGTTTGAATATTTTGGCGTTCAATATTTAAAGCCAATAGAGCTTCTATAACCTGGTTCATTTTATTAGCATTTTCAGTTTGGACTTCCGTAATATTTTCTCCTTGAGTCACCACTTCAATTTGCAGTTGGGCATAATCTGGTTTTACTTCAATCTGACTATTTCCAACGACTGAAATCACCCGTACTTTGTAAGAAGGATGTTGATAAACATTTAAATGATCCAACTAATACCACCTTCCCTTTTCACATAGAACTACTATATGCATGGGAGGTAGGAATTTTGTCTAATTATAAATTATTCATTTAAATTAAGTTGCCATGAAATACCGAAAGGATCTTGTACCCAACCAAATTTCTTACTAAACCCATAACCATCTAATGGCATTAAAACTTGTCCATTTTTCGATAACTTCGCAAAGGCTTCCTCAAGCTCTTGTTCTGAATCACATTCAACAAACATCGAAAAAGACGGTGTAAAGGTGAATTCATGAGTAATGACACTATCATGACAGTAAAAGGTTTGGCCATGAATGGAAATGACTGCATTGGCAATTTTCCCTTTGTGACTTGGTTGTTCCTCCCCATACTTTGTTAGTGAAACAATATTTGTATCTTGAAATACGGTTATATAAAGATGAATTGCTTCTTCAGCTTGGCCTTGAAACATGAGGAAGGGTGTAAGTTTTGTCATTATAATACTCCTTTACTTTTCGTCGTCCTCTAGAAAGTGATACGGGGTTACTCCATCCATTCCGATTAGTGGATGAATATAAGGTGCCGTTTCCATATTTAATATAGGTGCTACAACTTCTCCGTTTACATAAAAAGCTGCTTGCTGTTCATCAACTTCTTTTAATTGCTTTACGTCTTGGGAAGAATCATTATCCTTTAATTGCTCTTCCTTCGTCATACTTTCCTCTGGATTTAACCTTACTTTTAACGTCGTTAAACGCATTAAATCATCGGTTTTCGAAAGTCCATTAGCAAAGACATCCGGTTCACCACAAAGAATTAGAAAGTTTTTCGCCCGAGTAATGCCGGTATATAAAAGATTCCGACGGAGCATTTTGGAATAACTTCTAACGATCGGCATAATCACTGTTTGGAATTCACTTCCTTGGGATTTATGAATAGAGCAGCAATAGGCAAGGGTTATTTGATTTAAATCACTTCGCTGATAAGTCACTTCATTCCCATCGTAGGAAACGACTAGTAAATCTTGTTTTTCCACTGTTTCCTTAGCCCGCATTATGGCAATTACTTCGCCCATATCCCCATTAAAAATATTACTTTCCGGTTGATTGACAAGTTGTAAAACTTTATCACCTATACGGTAAACGACATCACCAAATACGAGTTCTTTTCTCGTACCATTTTCGTTTGGATTAACTAATTCTTGAATCTTTTTATTTAACATATCAATTCCCGCAGGACCTTTGTACATAGGTGCTAAAACTTGTATATCTCGAATAGACTGTCCCTTTGCAAGGGCACTTTTCACAACTTGAGTAACGACACTAGCAATTTGATCTGCCGATGCTTTTATAAAGGAGCGATCCGTCGTTTTATTGGAAAGGGTATTTGGTATATCTCCTTTTTTAATTTGATGGGCAAGTTCAATAATCGTAGATCCTTCCGCTTGTCGGTAAACGTCAGTTAATTCTACAGTTGGTACTTGCTTTGAAGCCAATAAGTCTTTTAACACTTGGCCAGGGCCTACTGGTGGTAGTTGATCCTGATCCCCAACAAATACTACTTGAACGTCTTTGCTTAAAGCTTTTAATAGTTGATGGGCTAACCAAGTATCAACCATGGACATTTCATCGATGATGACAAGACGTCCCTCTACTTCCCGTTCCGTTTCTTCCTCTTTTTCTTGGCCGTTAAATCCAAGCAAGCGATGGATCGTCATTGCTGGCAAATCCGTTGACTCGGCTAATCTTTTTGCCGCTCTCCCAGTCGGAGCTGCTAAAACAATAGGGAAAGGCTCTTCTTTTTTTGCATAATCTTTCGGGTTTAGCGATAACCCGTGAAGTTCAGCATATACTTCCACTAGTCCTCGAATTACCGTCGTTTTCCCCGTACCAGGTCCTCCAGTTAAAATCATGACAGAGGAATTTAAAGCACATTCAATCGCTTTTGCTTGAGTTTCAGCATAGGAAACCTCTAGTCGTTCTTCTACTTCACCAATAGCTTTTCGAACTTCATCCTTTGAAAATCTTTCTTTTTCATTTTGATTTAATAATTCTAGTATTTTCGAAGCGATGCCAATCTCACTAAAATATAAAGAAGGTAAGTAAATTCGTGTTTCTTCCCCACAAATTTTATCTTCCTCTCGCATTTCAATAATTGCCTTTGAAATTACATCATAAGGAATTTCCTGTGGTTGGCTTTGTTCAAGAATAGATTTTACATGGGGTAAAACTTGTTCTGCATCTACGTATACATGTCCGTCTGACAATGCTGCATTTGTTAAAACATGAAATATGCAAGCTTTGATCCGATCTGGATGGATTCCTTCAATCCCTAGTTTTCTGCCAAGTTCATCAGCCCGTCCAAAACCTACACCTTCCACATCTTCAATTAAGCGATATGGATTTTCCGTAAGTAGTGATATCGTTTCTTCCCGATAAGTTTGATATATTTTCATAGAAAGTTGAGGACCAAATCCCCATTCATTCAATTGGATCATGACTCGTTCCAAACCTAAATTTTGCTCCAATGTTTGGCGAATCGTTTCTTTTTTTTCTTCGTTCAGTCGCGGTACTGTATCTAATGCGGATGGATCTTCCATAATTCGCTTAATGGCATCCACCCCTAATTGATGAACAATTGTTTCGGCTGTTTTTCGCCCAATTCCAGAAAATAAATCACTTGATAAGTAATTGATAATGCCTTGTTCCGTTGCAGGCACCTCTTTAACAAATGTATCTACTTGAAATTGTTGACCGTATTTCGGATGATTTTTTAAAACCCCTGTAAAACGATATAATTCTTCCTCATTAAGTTTTGGGAAATAGCCGACCACAATAATTTCTTTATCATCATATTGTAAATTCGTTTCTTGTATTTTTACCCGAACAATCGAATACATATTTGTCGCATTATGAAAAATGGACACAATTGGACGGCCAAGAATAAACAATTTATTTACTTCAAATAAATTAAGATTTTCTGCCATCCTAATACTCCTTTTCTTGCCTTTAGTACATTTGATTTTACCATATGTCCCCTTTATGTGTCTTACAAAATCCAAAGGTCCAGTAATCTAACCTCGATATTTTTTAGTACCGATGCTATGATAATTTATAAATTGTTTTGTATATATAGACGAAAAGGTATGGAAGGGACTCGTGATATTAAGTGGAATTTAGACCTTGTATAGATTTACATGATGGACAGGTTAAACAAATCGTAGGAAGCACATTAGGTCATCAAGATCAAAACGTTGTCGAAAATTTTGTCGCAGAACAAGATTCAGCTTATTTTGCCAATATGTTTAAAAAGGACAAGTTAACAGGTGGCCATGTTATTATGCTCGGGTCAGGAAATGAAGAAGCAGCCCTTCTAGCATTGAACACCTATCCGAACGGTTTGCAAGTAGGAGGTGGCATTACAAGTGATAATGCCAAAAAATATATTGAGGCTGGAGCTTCCCATGTTATTGTAACTTCTTATATTTTCCATGATGGTATGCTCGATATGGAGCGATTACAAAAACTGGTGAACACAGTGGGAAAAGAACATATTGTCATTGATTTAAGTTGCCGTAAACGAGATGGTAAGTGGTTTGTTGTGACGGATAAATGGGCGAAATTTAGTCAATTTGAAGTAAATAAACAAACGATTCCATTTATCGAACAATATTGCGATGAATTATTAATCCATGCCGTTGATGTAGAAGGAAAAAGAAGTGGGATGCAAGAAGATTTAATTCAAGATTTAGCAAAATGGACATCCATTCCAACAACCTATGCTGGTGGGGTCCGTTCAATAGCTGATCTTAAAAAATTCAAAGAACTATCAAAGGGTAAATTGCATGTAACTATTGGAAGTGCCTTAAATATATTTGGCGGTGATTTAAGCTACCGGGATGTTATATTATATTGCAATGGAAAATAATAAAAAATCTGCTCGTTCCACGGGGAATATGTAGGGTGAAACGCTGAATGCTCATTACTTAATGAATGAAAAAACGTTTTACCTACACCCGTAGAAAAGCAGATTTTTTTAATAAATAAGTTTTATAAGAACATACCTGCGATGGATGCGCTAAGTAAAGAAGCTAATGTACCTGCAATTACAGCCTTTACAGCTAATTTCGCAATGACAGGTCTTCGACTAGGAGCCATTGCACCTAAACCACCAATTAAAATTGCCATTGAGCTTAAGTTTGCAAAACCACATAATGCAAAGCTAACAATCATGACTGTTTTATCTGAAAGATTTGCGATTTCTGGTGCAAAGTTTGAATAAGCTACAAATTCATTTAAAACTAATTTTTGTCCAATGAATGAACCTGCTTGTACAGCTTCAGACCATGGTACCCCTATTGCAAAAGCAATTGGTGAGAAAATATAACCTAAAATTCCTTCTAAGGTAATTCCGTCAAATCCAAAAATACTACCAATACCACCGATAATCCCGTTAATTAAGGCAATAAGAGCGATAAATGCTAGTAACATCGCACCAACATTAACAGCAAGTTTCATTCCGTCACTCGCGCCACGAGCTGCAGCATCAATGACATTTACTGAATCTGAATCTTTTGCTAACGTAAAAGCAGAATCATCGACTTCTTCAGTTTGTGGAATCATCAGTTTCGCTAATACTAATCCTGCTGGAGCGGCCATAAAACTTGCAGCAATTAAGTATTCTAACGGTACCCCTAATAATGAATATCCAACAAGAACAGAACCTGATACAGATGCTAACCCACCTGTCATAACAGCAAACAGCTCAGATTTTGTCATTTTCCCTAAAAAAGGACGGATGACTAAAGGTGCTTCTGTTTGACCAACAAAAATATTTGCCGCTGCGTTAACAGATTCCGCTTTACTTGTCCCTAAAACTTTTGACAGTGCACCACCAATAATTTTAATGACAAATTGCATAATTCCTAAATAATACAATACGGAAATTAACGAAGAGAAGAAAATAATAATCGTCAATACGCTCAGAGCAAAAACGGTAGCACCAGTAAAATCAGGATCTGCTAAAGGTCCAAATACGAAAGAGATCCCTTCATTAGCGTAACTAATTAAATTTTGAACAGCCTCTGATATTTTTAATAATACTGTGCGGCCAAATTCCCATTTCAGCACGATAAAGGCAAAGGCTAATTGTATCGCTAAACCGGCAAATACAGTTCTCCAATTAATGGATTTACGGTTGCTTGATATTAAAAAAGCAATAATAAAAATAACTAAAATACCAATAAAACCCCATAAAATATTCATCAAGACACCTACTTCTGTAAAAACTCAAATTTTATCTCAATTATTACTCGACAAAGACCGATAATTAAAATATACGTAATATAGTATCAAATGAATGTAGAAATCATGAAATAAAAAATTATTCAAAGTTTTCATAGTTCACACAGTATTTTAAAAAGGCAGAAAAGTGGTATTTCTATTTCGACCTTATTATTTATCTAAATCATGATTTCATTCCACTTAATGACTATTTGCTAAATAAAAAAGTCGACCTTTTTTGGTCGACTTTTCCATCCTTTAATTAAACCTTTGACTAATCATATCATAAATATATTTCGCTTGATCAAAATTCGGTTCTATCGTATATGCTTCTTTTAAATGCTCCATCGCTTTTTCAGTATCCTCAGTAGCTACCGCATATAATACCCCAATATTATAATGGGCATCTGCATTTTTTGGATCTTGATCAAGAACAAATTGTAATTCTCCCTTTGCAACATCAAACATTTCCAATGAGCAAAGTAAAATACCATAAGATAATCTTATTTGTAAGTCGTTAGGGGCAAGTTCAGCTGCACGTTGCATATAAGGTAACGCTAGTTTAAATTTTTCATCCCGTTCAAAGGATTTCCCTAACATATAATAAGCATCTGCACCTTGAATTCCTAGGTCAATGGCCTTTTGGTATAGTTTCGCAGCTTCGATAAATCTTTCCGAATTGTAATATAAATTGGCTAATCCATAGTATGCTGTAGCCGTTGTTCCATCAACGGTAATTGCTTTTTGGAAAAAACGTTCTGCTCGTTCATTGTCATTCATCGCAGCAAGTAAGTTACCAAAATTCACATAACCAATCGGATCATCCGGATTATTTTCAATTGCTTCCGTAAAAGCTTTCGCTGCATCTTCATACCGTTTTTCTTGGAAAGCAAGTATTCCCTTTTCATTAAAATCCAAATTTCTCACCTCTTAAAACTAGGCTTACCGTCATCTCTTGACGATAAGCCTGAGTAGCACTTATATAGTATTTCATTCTTTCGTTTCATGAAAACAATCAAAACGATTACTTTATTTGCGTTTGTCATCCTACATAAGTTAATTTTTCACTATCTTTAAACACTTCATCAATTGTACCGCCACCGAGACATTCTTCCCCATTATATAAAACAACAGCTTGTCCAGGTGTAATAGCTCTTACAGGTTCTGCAAAAGTAATATGAGCTCGACCATCTTCTAATAGTTCAACTTCCACCGGCGTATCATCTTGACGATAACGGAATTTTGCTGTGCAACTAAATTTAGAAGGCTTTGGTTGATCGGAGGTAAAACTCATTTTCACAGCATTTAATGATGTGGAATAGAGGGCATCGTGATGGAAACCTTGACCAACATACAACACATTTCGTTGTAAATCTTTCCCTAGTACAAACCAAGGATCACCGTCTCCTCCAATACCTAAACCGTGGCGTTGACCAATTGTATAATACATTAAGCCATCATGAGTTCCCATAACACGACCATCAAAAGTTTCCATTTTACCTGGTTGGGCAGGTAAATATTGACTTAAAAATTCTTTAAAGTTCCGTTCGCCGATAAAGCAAATCCCTGTCGAATCTTTTTTCTTTGCAGTAGCTAATCCTGCTTCTTCCGCAATTTTACGAACTTCCGGTTTTGCTATATCGCCAATTGGGAACATAACATGTTTTAATTGCTCTTGAGATAGTTGATTTAAGAAATATGTTTGATCTTTATTGTTATCAACACCGCGCAGCATCAACACTTCTCCGTCCCGTTCTTCCACTCGGGCATAATGACCTGTCGCTAAATAATCCGCCCCTAATTTCATCGCATGATCTAGGAAAGCTTTAAATTTAATTTCTTTATTACACATAACATCTGGGTTTGGTGTACGACCTGCTTTATATTCTTCTAAAAAGTAGGTAAATACTTTATCCCAATATTGTTTTTCAAAATTAACCGCATAATAAGGGATTCCAATTTGATTACATACTTTGATTACATCATCGTAATCTTCTGTAGCTGTACATACACCAAATTCGTCTGTATCATCCCAGTTTTTCATAAAAATCCCGATTACGTCATATCCTTGTTGCTTTAATAAATAGGCAGCAACAGAGGAATCAACCCCACCTGACATTCCAACAACAACGCGGATTTGTGATGGGTCTCTTGTTTCTACCATTGTCGTTTCACCTTTTCTCTATTAGTTCGCAAGTCTTTTTACAATTGCTGCTGTTCGACGAGCTGCCTCTTCAATTAACTCCTTCGTCAAACCTAATCCAAAACTAAAACGAATAGAATTACGTAGCTCAGCAGCATCTTTTCCAAACATAGCAACGAGTACATGGGATGGATCAATAGATCCTGCTGTACAAGCAGAACCGCTTGATGCATAAACACCCGCCATATCTAAATTAACTAAAAAGGACTCTACTTCCATCCCTTTAAAGCTAATATTTAACACATGCTGTAATACATGTTCCTTATTTCCATTTACTTTATATTGAATACTTTCTTCGTCTAAAATTTGTAAAAATAGTTGACGAAATTGTTGTAATTGCTCATTCTTTGTTTCCATTTCCCGTTGAGCAATTTCGACTGCCTTTGCGAATCCAACGGCAGCTGGAACATTTTCTGTACCTGCTCTTCTTTTCTTCTCTTGAGAGCCTCCAAAAAATGTTGCCACTAATGGGGTGCCAGTTCGTTGATATAAAAAACCAATCCCTTTAGGACCATTTAATTTATGACTTGATACGCTTAGTAAATCAACTTGTAATTGATCAACGTCCAATTTTTCGATGCCAAAAGCTTGGACTGCATCCGTATGGAAAATCGCCTGATGGTCCTTTAATAATTCACCAATTTCTGCAATCGGTTGAATTGTTCCAACCTCATTATTGCCATACATAATTGTAACTAATATCGTATCCTCTCGAAGCTCATTTTTAAAAGTTTCCAGCGAAATACGACCACTTTCATCAACTGGTAAATATGTTACATCAAAGCCTTCTTTTTCCAACTTTTCACATGCATTTAATACAGCATGGTGTTCAATTTGCGTTGTGATAATGTGTTTTCCCTGATGCTTCAAACTATTTACAACGCCAAAAATAGCCGTGTTATCCGCCTCAGTTCCACCACTCGTAAAAATGATTTCTGTATCTTTTGCACCGATTGCCTTTGCAAGTATAGTACGAGCATCATCTAATACCTTTCGCGCTTGTCTACCTGCTGTATGAATGCTAGAAGGGTTTCCATAGGTTTGTTCAAAAGCTGATGCCAGCGCTTGAATGACTTCTGGATGCATAGGTGAAGTCGCTGCATGGTCTAGATATATTGTTTCCATTGTCATTAAAAGCTCCTTTAATCTTGAATCCACTTTCGTTTATATTAAATATAAAACATATAACCGTCGAATTCGGTTTCTTCATCGTGTCTTGCTAAATCTTCAATCGAAGTTGTATCAAGGACATTTTTTACAGCATCGCGGATTCGAATCCATAATTGTTGTTGCGGTGCTTCTTCATTTTCAATTCCTTCTACAGGTTGAATTGGTCCTTCTAAAACTTTAATTACATCTGCAGCGGAAATTTTACTTGGTGGTAATGCTAATAAATACCCTCCATAAGCTCCACGGACACTTTTTACTAAACCAGCAATACGAAGGGGAGAAACCAGTTGCTCTAAATAGGCTTCAGATAAATCTTTTTCTGCTGCAATTTGGCGCAATGGAATTGGTCCTTCTCCATAATGTTTTGCTAATTCAATCATAATCGTTAGTCCATATCTACCCTTTGTAGAAATTTTCATTATAACACCTCTATTTTTCTTGTCCATTTCTATGCTCAAGTATATCATATATCCTTTAATTCCACTTGGAAAAGGTCTAATATTAAATATAGTAAAAGGAATCTTTGGAGGATGAAGACATGCAAAACGAACCTTTAGCATTTCGAATGCGACCTCGTAACTTAAATGAAGTCGTCGGACAACAACACATAATCGGAAAAGACACTGCCCTTTATAAAATGATTGAAAATGGTCATGTCCCTTCAATGCTTTTATATGGAGAGCCCGGAATTGGGAAAACCTCCATTGCAAACGCCATTGCTGGTAGTTCGAAACTTCCTTTTTTCTCGTTAAATGCAACCCATGCGGGGAAAAAGGATGTAGAACAAATTGTGTCAGAAGCGCGACTTGTTGGGAAAGTGATTTTATTTCTCGATGAAATTCATCGGTTTAATAAATTACAACAGGATACGTTATTACCCCACGTAGAAAATGGATCCATCATTTTAATAGGAGCTACGACCGAAAATCCTTTTCATGATGTAAATCCAGCCATCCGATCACGTTGTGGGGAAATTCTTCAACTGAAACGGCTCTCTCAAGATGATATCGCTAAGTTAATATCAAACGCCCTTGAAGACGAAGAAAGAGGTTTAGGGAAAATCGATATCGTCATATCTGAGGAACAAATTCAAAAAATAGCCCTCGCTTCAAACGGAGATGCAAGAAAAGCATTAACATTATTAGAATCAATTTATTACGCCTCTGACGAAGTTGATAATAAAACGATTGTTCAAGATCATATTGTAGAACATTTATCGGAACGAATTGGCGTTTATGGTGATAAAGGTGGTTCCCACTTTTATAATTTACTTTCTGCCTTGCAAAAATCGGTACGTGGTAGTGATACGAATGCAGCAATTTACTATTTAGCCCATCTTCTCGAAAATGGAGATTTAATCGCTGTTTGTAGAAGACTTCTTGTCATGGCATATGAGGATATCGGATTAGCAAATTCAGCAGTTGGCGCCCATGTTTATGCTGCAACTGAAGCAGCTAAAACTTTAGGGCTACCCGAGGCTCGCATCCCATTGGCCAACGCAGTTATTGAAATGTGTTTATCGCCGAAATCTAATTCTGCCTACTCTGCATTAGATGCGGCAATTTCTGCAATTCACGAAGGTAAAACGGGAGAAATTCCGCTCCACCTCCGGGATGGTCATTATGCAGGAGCGAAAACGTTGGGACATGTCGGTTATAAATATCCCCATGATTATCCCCTTGGCACCTTTGGAGGCTGGGTTGATCAACAATATTTGCCAGATAACGTAGCAAATGAAGAATTTTATAAACCTGTTATTGCTGGTGAAGAAAAACGAATGGCTGCTATTTATGATAAATTGAAATCATTTAAAAAAGGAACTTAAAAAAAGAAGTTGCCCCCGACAATGAGGAGCAACTTCTTTTTCCCTATTTTAAAGGCTTTTTGAACTATTACAAAAGTTTTAATTAAAAATTTTTCAAAAGAGGTTGTTATTTGTCTCCATTAAACCCCTTTAGTAATTGTAAATCAAATTCAAACATCAATAGACGACCGACAAGTTGTTCATCGTGTTACTTTGGTTGTTTTTCCTTTTCAACTAATTCAAAAAAAGTAGGGATGCTGTGAAATTTTTTTGTTCTTAATCCTTCTAAAATTTTCGTAACAATTTCTTGTTCCAAATCTTCACGATATCTCGCATCCGTTTGATACAATTCTTTCTTTATTTTCGGCCTTAGAAGTTCCAACAATTCCAATGGAGATATATATTCTTTAATCATAATCACTCCTTGTTTTTTATTAATTCTACTTCCGTCGCCAACTTTTGAATCGTTTGTTCTAGACCTTCAATCTTCTTTTCAAAGCGAAGTAATAAGTAAATCGAGACAGCAATCGGGAAACCAATGTTACTAATTAAGTTAATTAATTGACCCTCATCAAGCATCGATCATTCGCCTCACTTTCGCTAAAGCATTATTTTTTGATTTTGATATTGCTTGTTGCGTGACATTCAATTTTTTACTTATTTCTGTATCGGAATAATTAATAATGAATGATAGATATAAAATGTGCTTTTGTCTCTCGTTTAACGAAAGAATTGCTTTATATAAATTAGGATTTTGAATATGTTGTTCTAAGTCATCTTCAATTTGTTCATAAAAACTTTTTGTTGCAGATTCATCTACGATAAGTTCTTTTAAAGTGATAGACCCTTCGTTATTAGATTCATTGCCTGTACTATCCAAATTTAATACATATCGCTGATCATACTTTCTTCTTTCTATATCAAAGTTGCGAGCGGTATAGTGGATAATTTTTGAGAAATAGGCTACGGCTCGAATGCGAATATAAAATTGGATAAAACGGTCATTAATCATTTGTTTTATACAATCATTCGGTGTACGACAGTATTGTTTATATAATTCCAAATGTTCTGCGTCTGCTAAAAAAGCTTTTAATAATGGGTTCTTAAATTGAATTTCCACTATCATCATCCCTCCTTAACAATAGAACATTTGTTTTATTAAATTATAAAAGGAAACGATAAAAGCCTAAAAGAGTACATATACCATATTCTTGGAATTATTTTTAGAAAATGTTCCTATTATTTCGACCAAATTTGTAAATAACTTTACGAATTTTAAACCGGAAAAACCTAGGACTATTGGAAAGGTAGAATTTTTTGTATGAGGCTATAGATAGTTTAAGAAAATTTTTTACTTTGAGGTGTAATAATTTGTTTAGTTACTTTATAAAGGACAATCTAGCCCAAAAATAACAACCCTTAGAACAACTTTGAACGATAAAAATTATTGAAAAATTGTAAAAAACGCATATGAATAACATATAAATGTTATACGAATAAATAAAATTGCCATTCTTCAATAATTCTTTTCATAAAAAAAGGTAAAATTGCCAAAGCAATTTTACCTTTTTTTATGATTTAACGATTCATGGAATAAGTGGAAAAAGTTTTTATACAATCTATTACTCGATTATTTTGAGCAACAATCATTTTTTCAAATTCCCCATGTTTTCCATTATAAAGTTCTATATTTTCATAACTAGTTGTTACTTCTTTTAAAAATTCAGCATGATCTTCTAAATGGACATCCGGAATACAATTGGCAGCTACCGTTAACAAGTTTAAAATTTCTTTCTTCACATCTCGTCCTAGATTAACTTGTACATGATAGTGAGAAATTGTATGGAAATAAAGTAATTTACATACAACATTCATATATAATACCCAATAAGTATTTTCCTTTGGCAATTCCCCATTCGCCTTTACATAATGATTAAAGTGATTGACTGCACTATTTACTAATTCATCTAAGTTCGTATAAGCTTTCTCCCAATTTTGAGTTGTATCAATATAGTTAAATACAATCTCTTCCATACGGTCATTTAGCTCCACTAAATTTAACGCATTATTTGTCATTGGAACTTTTGTTGACATTTCCATTCCTCCCCTATTCCCCATAAAACTTTAGGTACCCATACTATACCAACATTGTTCTGAAATTTTTTCTTAAAATAAAAATTTACTAAAAAAATGTGATATATATGTGAAATTACTTCATTTTTGAAGATTATTCAACTGCTAATTTCAGAAATTTCATTCCAAAGGCACCGAATTTATTATTTTATTAAAACAATTTTATTCCCGAAGATTGTAATTTATCTACATATTTTGTATATAAATAATGATTTTTTATTTTTTCTTCATTCAACTGATCCATTTTCTCAACTTCGAAAATATTTGATTTCTCATATTTTAATATGTAATTTCTTGACCCGTAAAAGTACCATGTATAGCCGCTATATTCATTTTGAATTACTTCATCGCAATGGAGCGTCAAAAAATGTTTATCATTTAAAACATCAATCATTTTAAAGAACCCTTCGCTCAACTGATAGCTTTTCGTTGAAAAATGATATTCCGGTTCTACAACCTTGTTTGTATCCAATACATGTATTCTTTGAAATTCCCAATCGATCGCTAACTCAACTGTACTTATTTCATCTAATATATTTAAGCCTCTATATTCCAGCTCCGTAAAATTGTCCAATCTACTTTCTCCTTTATATAATTAGGTTTGAAGCTATTTAACATGTAAAAAGGGTAACCCGTATTTTAGGTTACCCAACTATTATAAAGTATTTATTGTTGAACTCGTGTAATTTTTACATCTTTTAATATGTCATTAATGACCCAACTTGCTGCAATTAACCCAGCAACGGAAGGAACAAAGGCATTGGATGAAGGTGGCATTTTAGCTTTTCGTATTTGGGCATTAGGATTTCCTACCTCTTCAACCACATCAGGACGAACAACAATAGGTGATTCATCTGAGAAAACAACCATGACTCCTTTATGAATTCCTTCTTTACGAAGCTTTGTACGAATTACTTTAGCTAACGGATCTGTATGGGTTTTTGAAATGTCGGCAATTTTAAATCGAGTTGGATCCATTTTATTTGCAGCACCCATGCTAGAAATGATTGGAATGTTTCGTTTTAAACATTCTTTCATTAAATGGATTTTATACATTACTGTATCTGATGCATCAATAACATAGTCAATTCCTTGTTCGAAAAATTTTTCATAAGTATCTTCTGTATAGAACATATGCATATCGATTACTTCACAATCAGGATTGATGTCTGCAATTCGTTCTTTCATAATGTGAGATTTAGATTTTCCAACTGTAGAAAGGTACGCTACTAATTGGCGATTTATATTTGTAATATCGACATTATCTTTATCAACTAAAATAATACGTCCGACTCCACTGCGGGCGCATGCCTCTGCAGCAAAAGAACCTACACCACCGATTCCTAATATGGCAACTGTTGTATTGTTTAATTTTTCAAGTCCTTCTTTTCCAATCGCAAGTTCGTTTCTTGAAAACTGATGTAACATATTTTATGCCTCTCAATCTATATTTTACTAATCGGAATTATAACATATAGCCCATTATACTGTAAATTTGTATCGAAACAATCAAAAGTATACGAAAAAGAGATACGCACAAAAATAAAGAGGCTGGGACAAAACCCTCCTCTAAATAAAAAAAGCCGGTGAAATTTTACGAAAAGTAAAATTTCACCGGCTTTGAATTTTTTACAATAAAATAAGGACCTCTTCTGATAAAATTAAGTTACCACACAAAACCATATCGAAAGAAGGATCCTTATGTTTAAAGATTATAACATGAATCAACTCATTTTGCCTTTAGATTTAGAAGTAAAATTACAAAATAATGATATTGCTTTCCATATCCATCATCTAGTTGAAAGTATCCCTCATGAAGCGTTCGAACCATTTCTACGAAATGAGGGGTGTCCTGCCTATCATCCACGTATGATGCTTAAAATTATCTTATGTGCCTATACACAATCTATCTTCTCAGGACGGAAAATTGAAGCCCTATTAAAAGACAGTATCCGAATGATGTGGCTAGCCCAAGGATATGAACCAAGCTACCGTACAATCAACCGATTCCGTATTCAACCAGAAGTGAAAGATTTAATTCGTCAATGTTTCGTTCAATTCCGTTGCCAATTGATTGAAGAAAAGCTTATTGATCAAGAAGCGATTTTTATCGATGGTACAAAAATTGAAGCAAATGCGAATAAATTTACGTTTGTTTGGAAGAAAACCATTGAAAAATATCACCAAAATTTAATTGAAAAGTCAAACCAGCTATACAATGAGCTACTAGAGAGTGAAATCATACCTGAAATTCAACGTGAAAGCGATAAACAGTTATCATTGGAAGAACTCGCTCAATTAGTTCAAAAAGTGGACGATGTCGTAACTGAATATGATAAACAAATTGAAACATCATCAGATGTTCTAGAACGAAAAGCCTTAAGAAATAAACGTAAATACCCGAAACAATTACGCAAGCAGTTGATTGATTTTGTCCTACGTAAACAAAAATACGAAAGAGACTTTGAAATCTTTGGTACACGCAATAGCTATTCTAAGACAGATTCAGATGCGACGTTTATGCGAATGAAAGATGATTATATGCAAAACGGACAATTAAAAGCTGGATATAATGTACAAATCGCAACGGAAGGTCAATATACGCTTGCCTATAGTATATATACAAATCCAACAGATACACGTACGTTAATTCCATTTCTAGATGAGATTGAGCAACATTATTTTGAGTTACCAAAACACATTGTTGCAGATGCAGGTTACGGTAGTGAACAAAACTTTCATGATATCCTTTCGAATAGAAAACGAGAAGCACTTATTACGTATAGTATGTATTTGAAAGAACAAAAGAAAAAGTATAAACAAAACATATTTAATCCCGATAACTGGACGTATGATGAAGAAACCGATACATATACATGTCCTAATCAAAAACGTCTTGAATTTCAATATTATTCTGTCCGTAATGACCACACAGGCTTCCAACGGAAGCTCAAAATTTACGAGTGTGAAGACTGTTCGGGATGCCCATTCCGTTCATCGTGTACCAAAGCTAAAGAAGGCAACAATCGAAAATTAATGGTAAATGAAAAATGGGAACAGCAAAAAGAATATGTAAGAGCGAAGCTTTCAGAAGAGAAAACAAGTGCCATTTATCGAAGACGCAAAATCGATGTGGAACCAGTTTTTGGATTCTTGAAGGCTAATTTGCGTTTCACTCGATTTTCTGTACGAGGAAAATCGAAGGTAGAAAACGAAATGGGCCTCGCGTTAATGGCTGTGAATTTAAGAAAATTCACGGCCATTAACTAAAGAAAAAAAGAATTTACACACCAAAATAGAGAAAGGTGAATTTGAGTTTCCTCAAATTCACCTTTCTCACTATTTGAAGCTAGTTATGTCCCAGCCTCTTTAATAGAATCCTAAACATACCGTAAGCAAGTAACATCGTTTTGAACCCGCTTCCCTTGCAGGTGGGTACCCTCTTCATCCCTTTAAACTTCCCTCGGCCAGTTGCAGGGCTTGTTTGCCAAGATAAAATATGGGTTCCCGACGATTGATTGTTCGGTCAAAAGAGTTGAAAAGCAATTACAAGTAAATTAGGATTCTTGTTATTATTATATTAACAACAATTATCTGAATTTTCAATATTAAAATATAAAATATTAAAATTTTTTTAAATCAATCCGTTTTAAACCATTTTTACTAGATATATTTCATTACTTATCGATAATAAAAAACAAAAACACAAGAATGTATAAAACATTCTTGCGTAAACGTAAAGTCAATTTATTTTTCTTCTTTCTTTGTAACTGTTAAGCTAAGTTCTTCTAATTGGGCAGTAGAAACTTCGCTTGGTGCTGATGTTAATAAACAGCTCGCTGTTGCCGTTTTCGGGAATGCGATCGTATCACGTAAATTTGTACGACCTGCAAGTAACATAACGAATCGATCTAATCCAAAGGCAAGGCCACCATGTGGCGGAACTCCATATTCAAACGCTTCTAATAAGAAACCAAATTGTTCTTGGGCTTCTTCTTGACTAAATCCTAAAAGTTTAAACATTTTTTCTTGAAGATCACGTTCGTAAATTCGTAAAGAGCCTCCACCTAACTCGTAGCCATTTAATACGATGTCATATGCTTGGGCACGAACTTCTGAAGGGTTCGTATCCATTTTTTCAATATCTTCATCAAATGGACGAGTGAATGGATGATGAGCAGCTGTATAACGACCTGCTTCTTCATCATATTCTAACAACGGCCAATCAGTAACCCATAAAAATGCATATTGGGATTCATCGATTAAGCCTAATTCTTTTCCTAATTTATTTCTTAGAGCACCTAAAGCAGCCGCAACAATGGAAGATTGATCCGCTACAAATAATAATAAGTCTCCTGCTTCCGCATTCGTTGCTGTCATTAAGTTTTCAGCCGTTTCGCCTTCAAAGAATTTAGCAATTGGACCCGATAATCCTCCTTCTGTCACTTTCAACCATGCTAATCCTTTTGCACCATAAATGGCAACAAATTCTGCTAATGCATCAATATCTTTACGTGAATAATTATCTGCTTTTCCTTTGACGTTGATTGCTTTTACTTCACCGCCAGATTCCACAGCAGAAGCGAATACTTTAAAGGATGTATTTCGAACAATTTCAGAAAGTTGAACTAATTCTAAACCAAATCGAACATCCGGCTTATCAGAACCGTAACGATCCATTGCTTCTTTGTATGTCATACGTTGGAATGGAAGGGAAACATCCACCCCTTTAGCTTCTTTCATCACCGTTTGAATTAAACGTTCATTCATTTCAATGATTTCATCCATTGACATAAAGGAAGTTTCAATATCGACTTGCGTAAACTCTGGCTGACGGTCAGCTCTCAAATCTTCATCTCGGAAACAACGGGCAATTTGGAAATATTTTTCGAATCCAGATACCATTAATAATTGTTTAAAAAGTTGTGGTGATTGGGGTAATGCATAAAATTCCCCTTCATGTACTCGTGATGGTACTAAATAATCTCGAGCACCCTCTGGTGTTGATTTTGTTAAAATCGGTGTTTCCACTTCAAGGAAGCCTTCTGTTTGTAAAAAGTTACGTATAGAACGGGTAATATCTGAACGTAATTTAAATGTGTTATACATAACTGGACGACGTAAATCTAAATAACGATATTTTAGGCGCACATCTTCTCCAATTTCTTCTTTATCATCTATGGCAAATGGTGGAGTTTTCGCTTCATTGATAATGTTAATAGACGATGCGACAATTTCAATTTTACCTGTTCGTAAATTTGGGTTAATTTGTTTTTCATCACGAAGAACAACGCTACCTTCGATTTCAACAACATATTCATTACGAATCGTCTCTGCGACAGCTAATGCATCCTTTGCTTCATCTCCAAAAACGACTTGAACAATCCCTGTTCTATCACGTACATCAACGAAAATTAGACCACCTAGGTCACGGCGTTTTTGTACCCAACCTTTTAAAATAACCTTTTCTCCTTGATGTTGTTCATTTATTTCGCCACATGCATGCGTTCTTTGCGCCATGATCTTTTCCTCCAATTTATGATTAAAAGAATTATTTATTTTCAAGTAAATAGTTAACTAGATCGTGGAATGGAATTTTTTCTTGATTTCCTGTTTCCATTTCTTTTACGTTTACAGCCCCTTCTTCCATCTCCGTATCCCCAAGGACAATCACAAATTTAGCACCAAGGCGATCGGCAGATTTCATTTGGGCTTTCATTTTACGATCGACATAATCCATATCAGCAGAAATTCCTTTTGCTCGGAAAGAACTAATTAATTCAGCTGATTTTAATTTTGCTTCGTCACCGATAGCAACGACATATAGATCAAGGCCATCTTCCACATCGAGTTTAATTCCTTCTGCTTCTAGGGCTAAAAGTAGACGTTCGATTGACATGGCAAAACCGATTCCAGGAACATCCGGTCCTCCAATATCTTCAACTAATCCGTTATAACGGCCTCCACCACAAAGAGTTGTAATGGCACCAAAACCATCTGCTGTACTCATAATTTCAAAAGCAGTGTGATTGTAGTAATCTAGTCCGCGAACTAAATTCGGGTCTACTTCATAAGCAATACCAAGTACTTCTAAATACTTTTTCACTTGATCAAAGTATTTGGCAGAGGATTCCGTTAAGTAATCTGTTAAAGCAGGTGCTGTTTTCATTAACGGGTGATCATGATCCTTTTTACAATCCAAAATACGGAGTGGATTTTTTGCTAAACGGTTTTGACAATCGGAACAAAACTCCCCAATACTTGGTTCAAAGTGTTGAATTAACGCTGTTCTATGAGCATCTCTCGTTTCCTTGTCCCCAAGGGAGTTTATGACTAATTTTAAGTCTTTTAATCCTACTGTTTGATAAATATCCATCGCAAGGGAAATGACTTCCGCATCGATTGCCGGATCAGCACTTCCAATTGCCTCTACACCAAATTGGACGAATTGACGGTAACGACCGGCCTGCTGACGTTCATAACGAAACATTGGACCCATATAAGAAAGCTTGACAGGCTGATCTGGATTACCGAACATTTTATGTTCTACATAAGAACGAACAGCAGAGGCAGTACCTTCAGGGCGAAGGGTTAATGAACGTCCTCCCCGATCTTCAAATGTATACATTTCTTTTTGAACGATATCGGTTGTATCTCCTACACCCCGTTGAAATAATTCCGTTTGTTCAAAAATTGGTGTACGAATTTCTTTATAACGGTAGACGCGACTTAATTCACGTAAAACGGATTCAACTTTTTGCCATTTGGCAGTTTGCTCTGGCAAAATATCTTGCGTCCCTCTAGGTACTTTAAATGACATTTTCATTCTCCTTTCTAAACTAAAAAAAGCCCCCGTCCCTTGCCTACGCAAGGGACGAAAGCTTGAAATGACTTCCGCGGTTCCACCCTAGTTGATGCACGATGATGTGCACCCTCCTCATTACGGATAACGGCCGTTTCCGTTTTTCCCTACTAAACAAATAACTTTGTTTTTCGAGAAAAAGCCTCTCAAGTGTTTTTCACATCTACATGTAGTAGGAAAGATTTCAGCCCACGTCTCTCCCTCTCTTGTCTACAGAGGTAATTGCTACTTTCTTGGTCAATGGCAATGTTACTGTTTTTACATTATCTCTAATCTTAAGTAAGTCATAACATATTGTCAACTATTTTCAAAAAACAGTGGATTTTAGTACATAGTTGATTTTAAAATGAAAAGAGTAAATATGGTTATGCATCTCCTTACAAAATTATGAATGAACAGGAGGGATTAGATGAAACGAAAGGGAATCAATTGTTTTTTGGCCTTCATCTTAATCTGTTCATTGCTGTTTCCTTATACATATGAGACACATGCATTTGCATCAGATGAAGATACACCGGATTTAATTGTTTCTGCGGAAATTTTATATTTAAGAGAAGGTCCTGGACTATCCTATCCAATTTTAGAAACATTAAAACAAGGTGAAGAGCTAACCTTTATTGAAGAGCAAGATGATTGGTATCACGTTAAAGTGAACAATGTTGAAGGGTGGGTTGCCTCATGGTTAACTTCCACTCCAAAAAATTCTGAAACGGAACAACCTGCTAGTACCGTCATATCCCAAGTAGATCATTTGAATATACGGGCAGAGGCGTCGATTTCATCCCCAGTATTAAACCAATTAAACGTAGGTGATGAAGCGGAAGTTTTAGCAACTGAAAATGATTGGGTAAAAATTTCTTATAACGGAACTGTCGGCTGGGTTTCATCAGAATATGTAACAAAGAATAAAAAGCATACAACTGAACAATCGGAAAGCGTAAAAGATGAAACTTCGTCAACTAAATCTGCGAAAACAAGCGCTGAAGTAAATCCTAAACTATTTACAATTGCCGTAGATGCAGTGAATGTACGTAAAAAACCAGACTTATCTTCCAAAAAAATCGGTACTGCAAAAAAGAACGAACAATATGAAGTACTTGATCGGGAAAATAATTGGGTTAAAATTCAACACGGTAAAGAAAAAGGCTGGGTTTATAGTTTTTACGGACATTTTCAAGAAATTGAAAAAATTCCTACGGCTGCAACATCAGACACACCTTCTACTGACCAAAGTACCGTAACGATTATTTATAATGGTACAAACCTTCGTGAGGTACCTTCTACTTCATCCAATGTAGTCCTTCGTGCAAATGCGGGAGAGAAATATCCTATACTCTCCACAAAGGATGATTGGTACGAGGTAGAGTTGGACAAGAACACTTCTGCCTATGTAGCAAATTGGGTTGTATCAGTAGATGAAGAGGTGGCTATTTCTGAAGATACAACTCAGCAGCAGGAACCTAAAGAACAACGAAAAAAAGGAACGTTAAAGGGTGTTCAAATTGTTATTGATCCAGGTCACGGTGGTAATGATAGAGGAACAACTGGAGTAAGTGGAACTGAAGAAAAGGATATTAACTTAAAGACGGTGGAATTACTTACATCCAAATTACGTTCCGCTGGCGCAGATGTTATATTAACACGTGAGTCAGATATATATGTTGATTTACGTAAACGGGTATCCATTTCCCATCAAAACGGGGCAGATGCTTTTATTAGTATTCATTATGACGCGACAGAAGATAGCTCTATTTCTGGTTTTACAACATACTACACGAATAGTTACCAACAGGAGTTAGCAGAATATGTTCATAATGGTCTATCAGAAAAGGTAACCATACGAGATCGTGGTGTTCAACCTGGAAATTATTTAGTTACTCGTGAAAATAAACAACCGGCCATTTTAATCGAATTAGGCTACTTAAGTAATCCAAGTGAAGAGCGAATCGTGACAACGGATTATTATCGCGAACAGGCGACTTTAGGAATTTACCAAGGGATATTAGATTATTTTGATGCACAACTAGAAAATTAAAAGAGTTGCTCATTTTGAGCAACTCTTTTTTATCCTATTATTCTTTTGGCTTTGATTCAACAATTACTGTAACAGGTCCGTCATTAATTAGTGCAACATCCATCATTGCACCAAAAATACCTGTTTCAACGTGAAGGCCAAAAGCTTTAAGCTCTTCGTTAAATGATTCCCACAAAGGTAAGGCGGCTTCAGGTCTTGCTGCCTCTATAAAACTCGGTCTTCTACCCTTTCGAGTATCCCCGTATAAAGTAAACTGGGAAACAGATAAAATATCGCCACCATGTTCAACAATGGAACGATTCATTTTACCTTGATCATCTTCCCATAGCCTAATTTCCGCCACTTTCTTTGCCACATAGCGTACATCTTCTAACGTGTCAGTATGGGTTAATCCAACTAATAATACATATCCTGAATCGATAGCACCAGTTACTTTACCATCAACCGTAACCGATGCTTGTTTACTTCTTTGAATAACTACTCTCATTCATTAAACCTCGTCTACTAATTAATGACCCGTTGAACGGAATATATATCTGGTAATTGTTTAATTCTTTCTACTACTTTGTGTAATCCTGAAAGATTTGAAATCGCAATTGTTAAATGAATCGTTGCAATTTTATCGTGATCTGCCCGCCCAGAAACAGCTAAAATATTTGTTTTCGCCTCACTAACTGCATGCATTACATCGTTTAATATACCAGGGCGGTCAAAGGCAGACACTTCAATATCTACAGGATATTCTTTTCGTACTTGCGCTTGACTATGCTCCCACTCGACCTCAATTAAGCGATCCATATTGTCCCCTTCTTGTATATTCGGACAATCTGAACGATGGACAGAAACACCTCGACCTTTTGTAATAAAACCAACGATTTCGTCTCCAGGTACAGGCGTACAACAACGGGATAAGCGAATTAATAGATTATCAATGCCTTTCACGATAACACCTGATTCGGTTTTACGTTTTTTCGTAGAAGGATTTTGCATTTCCTTTACGATTTTTTCTAAGGCTTCTTCCTGTTCCCGCTCTTTGCGTTTCTTTTCAGCGAGTCGGTTGACAATTTGTTGAGCGGTAATTCCACCTACACCAACAGCAGCATACAAATCTTCTTCATTTGTATAATTTAATTTATCTAAGACACGTTTTACATTTTCGGCAGAAAGTACTTCTTTAATATCGAAATCTTGGGATTTAATCTCTTTTTCAATGAGATCTTTTCCTTTCACGATATTATCTTCCCGTAAATGTTTCTTAAAGAATTGTTTGATTTTATTTTTTGCTTGGGAACTTTGGGCGATTTTCAACCAGTCTCTACTTGGTCCAAAGGATTGTTTCGACGTTAAAATTTCAATTATATCCCCTGTTTTTAACGGCGTATCTAACGGAACCATTTTACCGTTTACTTTTGCTCCAATTGTACGGTTTCCGACCTCTGAATGGACTCGGTAAGCAAAGTCGATTGGAACAGAACCAGACGGTAGTTCAATGACTTCCCCTTTTGGTGTAAAGACGTAAACCATATCTGAGAACAAATCAAATTTTAAAGACTCCATAAATTCCTCAGCGTTTGACGATTCATTTTGGAACTCTAAAATTTCACGGAACCAAGTTAACTTTTGGTCAATACTTTCCTTATTGGAAACAGATTTTCCTTCTTTATAAGCCCAGTGAGCCGCGATCCCGTATTCTGCAATTTGGTGCATATCACGCGTTCGAATTTGTACTTCCAACGGATCACCATAAGGACCGATAACGGTTGTATGAAGGGACTGGTATAAGTTTTGCTTCGGCATAGCAATATAATCTTTAAATCTTCCTGGCATCGGTTTCCATAGTGTATGTACGATTCCAAGTACTGCATAGCAATCTTTAATGCTATCTACTATAACCCGTACAGCCAGTAAATCATATATTTCATTAAATTGTTTATTTTGCAAAACCATTTTTCGATAAATACTATAAATATGTTTCGGTCGGCCGGATATTTCAGCTTCTATTTCGACATCAGTCAGTTGGGATCTCACTTCATCCATAACATTTTCTAAATACGCTTCTCGTTCAACGCGTTTTCTTTTCATCAAGCTGACGATTCGATAATATTGCTGTGGGTTTAAATAACGTAAAGCTGTGTCTTCTAACTCCCATTTAACCTTTGAAATTCCTAAGCGATGAGCAAGTGGTGCAAAAATTTCTAACGTTTCATTGGAAATACGTCTTTGTTTTTCAGCGGATAAATGTTTCAACGTTCGCATATTATGAAGACGGTCAGCAAGTTTAATTAAAATAACGCGGATGTCCTGAGCCATCGCAACAAACATTTTTCGATGGTTTTCTGCCTGTTGCTCTTTTTTCGACAAATATTTAATTTTCCCGAGCTTTGTTACGCCATCAACTAACATCGCTACTTCTTCATTAAATTCATTTACTAAATCATCCCGTGTAACAGAAGTATCCTCTACGACATCATGAAGAAAACCTGCAGCAACTGTTTCTGGGTCCATTTGGAGCTCAGCTAAAATCCCTGCAACTTGTATAGGATGAATAATATATGGTTCCCCTGAACTACGAAGCTGTTCTTTATGGGCTTCATTTGCTACTTCATAGGCTTTCTTTACGAAGGCAACATGTTCATCGTTCATATATGTTTTGACGAGCGCGAATACATCTTCGGGCGTCAAAATTTGCTCTTTCGCCATTAGTTGTCCACCTTGCTAAAAAATTTTCAAATTTAATATATAATCTTAATTGTATAAAAAATATGTACAAAAAGTAAAGATAACTACATAAATCATTTCAGAAATACGACAAATTCGAACATTTTTCGAACATTATTTTACTTTTAATAAAACCTTATTTCAATTATTTTATTACGAATCCAAAAATTGGTGAGCAGCTAATAATCGAATGAAAAAAGGAAATATCCCGAATGTAAACGGAATATTTCCTTGAAATGATTAATATTCAATTAACGTCTTGATTGGGTAATTGCCGATTTTGTCACGACCATTTAAGTCTTTTAATTCAATAATAAATGCACAACCAGCTACAACGCCGCCTAATTTTTCGATTAATTGAATCGTTGCATCTACTGTGCCGCCAGTTGCTAATAAATCATCCACGATTAATGCTTTTTGTCCCGGTTTAATCGCATCTTTATGCATTGTTAAAACGTCTTGTCCATATTCTAATCCGTATTCAACACGTACGACTTCACGTGGAAGTTTTCCTTCTTTACGTACCGGTGCAAATCCGATTTCAAGAGCATAGGCAACCGGGCACCCGATAATAAATCCGCGCGCTTCAGGTCCTACAATCACTTCTGCCCCTACTTCTTTTGCAAACTCAACAATTTTGTCGGCAGCAAATTTAAATGCTGGTCCATTATCCATAATTGTTGTAATATCCTTAAAACTAATGCCTTCTTTCGGCCAGTTTTCTACAGTTGTTACGTATTGCTTTAAATCCATTATTAATTTGTCCTCCTTAGGAATAAAGATATTCCTTCATTCGTTCGTTAAACCATTGTTTTAATTCTAAATATGGTGCATACAAAAGCTTTTGTTCTATTTCAATTTGTTTCACTCTTTTTTTATAGCTTGTCGCTTCTGAAAGAGAACGCTTTGGCGCATTTATATTTACAGTCGTCAGACCATTTTCTATTGTAACAAAACCTAGCTCAAAAAACACGTTTGTCATAAATTTAATTATTTCCAAATTCAATCCAATATGTTGAGATAACCGTTCCATATGAATGGACAAATTAAATCCTGGACGTTTTTTCAAGAAGGAGTAATACCAGCCAAACTGCTCTCGGGTCGGCATTCCATTAAAAAATTTCGATTCCGGTGTGTAGAAAACCGCATAAATTCTCTTTGGCTGTGCTTGTTGAATATATTTTTCAAGCAATTCCATACTTGGTGGTAAATCTAACAAAACCACATAAGATGAATGATGGTTGAATACAGATTGCTCCGTTATAAAATGAATATCGCTATTCCCTAAATCTTGATTGAAATGTTCAACCGTTTTTTGATTAAAGGCAATAAAGGTACAATTTTGTTGCGGAAGAGTATGAATCCATTTTTGTACTTGGTTTTTCCCACGATAATCAAACAGCTGCCATTCCTTCGTTTGAACATCCGAAATCATCAATTGAGGCTTTTTATTTCCTTGCCATTCATTAATTTGTAAATCCCCAACAAAGGATAACTTTACACCATACGTAATTTCATCATAAAGATGACCTTTACCGAAGCCAATAGCATCAATTGTACCATAGGCATCCTCTAGCTCCATTTTTAAATGATTTTCACCTGAACCAATTTTTTTCATCGAACGTACTTGTACATTTTGTAGTGCATAGATCGGTTTTGCAAAACCTGTTCCAAAGGGCCCAAGCTTTTTAATTTCTTCAACGGACTCAACCGTTACTTCACTTAACTCTACAGGTACATCGATCTTTAATTTCGGTGTTAACATATCGGCTGTTAATACTTCTTCCGCTTGTTTATGAAGACGTTTACGTAATTCATCGACATGTTCAAGGGCAAAGGTCATTCCTGCTGCCATCGGGTGACCACCAAAATGGGGCAAGATTTCGCGGTTTTTCGCTAACTCTTGATATAAGTGGAAACCTTCAATACTACGACCAGAACCTTTCGCCGTCCCTTTGATCGGATCTAATGATAAAACGATAGTCGGACGATAATATTTTTCCACTAATCGGGAAGCTACAATTCCAATAACACCTGGATTCCAACCTTCTTTAGCTACTACGAGGACTAAAGAACTCGATATGTTTGGATCCTTTTCAATCATGTGAATCGCTTCTTCCGTTATAGATTGGACGATTTCTTTACGCTCCACATTTTTCTTATTTAAAAGTTTTGCCCCTTCTGCTGCATCCAAATCATTTTCACTCATTAAAAATGTTACACCCGGATCAGCATCACCTAAACGTCCAATCGCATTTAGACGAGGTCCGAAATAAAACCCAATGGAATCTTCGTCAATCTCATGCTGTTTCACACTCGTTACTTCACAAAGGGCGCGTACCCATGGATTGTAAGATGTTCTTAAATGTTTTATACCTTGTTGCACAATATAACGGTTTTCTCCTACGAGAGGTACTAAATCAGCTACAGTTCCAATAGCTACATATTCATATAAATGCTCTGGTACTTCCCCATATAGTGCATGGGCTAATTTAAAGGCAACTCCTACTCCTGCTAACTCACCGAAAGGATAATGACCTTCAGGAACACGGGGATGTATGATGACATCCGCAGGTGGTAGCACATCTCCAGCCTCGTGATGATCTGTAACGATCACGTCCATTCCAAGCTCTTTTGCAATACGAATCGGTTCTATCCCGCTAATCCCATTATCGACTGTAATAATTAATTGTACACCGTTCTCGTATGCCTTGTGGAAGAGCTCCTCATTTGGACCATATCCGTGGTCAAATCGGTTTGGAATACAAAAGTCTACATCCGCTCCTAAATCCAATAAAACATTCATCATAACGGTCGTACTCGTGATCCCATCGGCGTCGTAATCGCCATAGATTAATATTTTCTCCCCATTATGTAAAGCCTTCTCTATACGCTCTACAGCTTCTTTCATACCGTTTAATAAATATGGACTATGTAATTGACTTTCATCCATTTGCAACAAGGATTTTGCTTCCTGAACAGATGTATAACCCCGTGCAATTAATATTTTTGCTGCAATGGATGAAATATTTAATTCCTTTTGTAATTCATTTATGTTTTCTTCATTCGGTTGTTCAACAATCCATTTCTTCGTTGATTCGATCATTTTGTCACATCCTCAATTTTTCATTATACCGAAAATGGAACGCTTCTACTAATCTTTAAAAATAGATAAATTGAGAAATATTACAAAGGGATAGTATAAATCATCGATTATGTTCAAAAGAAAAAAGTGTAGACAAAGTCGAACATGACTTTATCCACACTTTATTCACTTTCTCTATTAAACAACAGGCTCGTCTGAACCCCATTGCTTTTTCTCTTTTTTCTCCACAACTGTACCTTTTTTGTCCATTTGGCGACACTTTAATGTATACCAAATTTGTGCGGCAATACAGATTGAAGAATACATCCCTGTAACTAATCCAATTAATAGCGCTATGGAGAAGTTTTGAATAGCAGGTGCTCCAAAGATTAACAATGCTACTACGACAATAATCACTGTTAATACTGTGTTTACTGAACGGGACATCGTTTGACGAAGAGACTTATTAACAATATCCGCCAATTCTTCTTTCGTTTTAATAACACCTTTTCGATCAACGTTTTCACGAATCCGGTCAAAGGTAACGATTGTATCGTTAATCGAATAACCGACGATAGTTAAAACGGCAGCTATAAAGGTAATATCTACTTCCAAACGGAAAACACTAAAGATGGCAACCATAAAGAATACATCATGTACTAATGAAGCAATAGCTCCTAATCCCATTCTCCATTCGAATCGGAATGCGACATAAATAATAATTCCGATGGCAGCAATAACAAGGGCATAAATAGCGTTTTTCACAAGCTCTTGTCCTACTGTAGGAGATACAGTGCTTACATTTGGCTCATGTCCATAATCTTCTAATACTTCCGATTTAAAAGTTAAGATCTCTTTTTGAGATAAGTCATCTTTATAAGTGATAACAGCCGTATTTTGTTCTTCACCAGAGATGACGATATCTTCCGATGGGAACCCAATTTCATCGATATAATCTTTTATTTCATCTTGATTGACTTGCTCATCCGCCATAATCTCTACCCGTGTACCACTAGAGAAATCGATACCTAAGTCTAATCTAAATATACTTATTATGACTACACCAACTAATAAGATAATGATCGATAAACTGTAGAATTTTTTACGGTTATGAACAAAGTCAAATCGATCAAAATTTGTTGATAAATCTAAAGTAGATACCCCTTCAGATGCATCATGAATTTTCTTTTTACGAACTCCGTAAAAGAATGGACTGTTGAAATAACCACTTTTAATAAGTAGACCGATTAACATTCGAGATAACCAAACGGCAGTCACGAAACTTAAAACTATTGTAATCATTAAAGTAGTCGCAAACCCTTTAACTGAACTATTACCAAAGAAAAATAATACAGCAGCTGCAAGTAAAGTTGTTAACTGGGCATCAATAATCGCTGTTAACGATTGTTTAGAACCTAATTGATATGCCTCTTGAATCGTTTTCCCTACTCGAAGTTCTTCCTTAATACGTTCCGCAGTTAATATGTTCGCATCCACTGCCATCCCGATACCGAGTACTAATGCTGCGATACCCGGTAACGTTAATACGGCATTAATAGCGTTAAATACAACTAATACTAAGTAAGTAAAGACTACTAGAGTGATAATGGATACAAATCCAGGTAATCGATAATACAACAACATGAAAATAAAGATTAAGACTACCCCAACAACACTAGCAAATACTGTACTTTTTAACGCTTCTTCACCAAATTGTGCACCAACGGATGTTGAATATTTTTCAGTTAATTTTACCGGTAAAGCTCCCGCATTTAAAACACTAGCTAAATCCTTCGTCTCTTGAACGGTAAAATTACCACTAATCATTACGTCTGTTGTATTTAAAACTTGATCAACTGAAGCGGCAGAAACAAATTTCGGATCTTCCTTCTGTACTTCTTTTGCGTATGAATCGACACCTTCTTCAAAGTCCATCCATACAACTAATAAGTTTTCGCCCACCGGCATTTCCGATATTTTTTTCGTCACCTCAGCGAACTTCGATGCATCTTTTAATGTAAGCGTAACGATTGGACGATTTTGCTGATCAAAGGAAGCTGCTGCACCCCCTTCTTTTAAATCCGTACCATCTAATAATAAATTGTCATGAATATCTCGGAAGGTTAAATTCGCTGTAGAAGACAACAATTCACGAGCCGAAGATTGGTCATCAACCCCTGCCAATTGAACACGTATACGATTGTCTCCTTCAACTTGAATGCTCGGTTCACTAACACCGAATTGGTCAATACGATTCGATAGAGCGGTTGTCGTATCTGTAAGGATGCTTTGTGTTATTTTTTCACCATTTAGTGGTTCTACTTCATATAAAACCTCAAACCCACCTTGTAAATCTAAGCCGAGTTTTACATCTTTTAAAATCCCTTGTACCGTCGTACCAATCCCAGCTAATAATACAACTACAACGAGTACAAAAGTAAAAATACGGCTTTTTTGCTTCATTTTTAAGTCCTCCTCAATTGTGTTTACATAAACGTAAACACAAAAAACGCAACTACGTTTTTGTCAAAGTGATTAATGCTTTTTATTTCGTTTTACAACTGGCCAAACTAGTCTATGTACCAAACATATTATGAGACACCTTTGTCCAACTGTCAAACCAATGCCATGGGTTTACTGCTCTTCGTTCGTACTTTTTGATTTTAATAGTTCTTGCAACTCTTCTTGACTTACGTCACTAAACCAATTGGCGGAATGAAATTGTTGAATTTGAAAATGACTAACAATTTCCGAAGGTTTAATCCCGTATATCGTTTCTACTATTTCATATACGCGTAGATCTTCTATTTTTTGTTTTCTCCATTTTTTTTGAATACAAAAATTCCAAAGATCTTCTAACGAAATACCATCATATTCATAATACTTAATCTCTTCCACTTTGCTTTGTAATACCGGTAAAACTTGTTTGTATAGCTGTTCGAACTGAATCATGACAATCCCCCCAACCAGTAGTTTTAACTAACGACCACTAAGCATACAAATATTGTATCTGAAATTTCTTGAAATGAGAAGGGATTGAATGAATGGGTTCATTTGTTAAGGGAACATTGTTTTTGACCGTTGTTATTTTTTTGTCTAAAATGTTCGGATTTGTATATAGAATGCAGTTCATGCGGATTGCGGGAGAAGAAGCCGTAGGGATTTACATGACCGCCTATCCGGCCTTTATATTCTTTATTTCCATCTTACAGTTAGGAATTCCTTTAGCGGTTGCTAAAGTCGTAGCCGAACTTCATGCAAAACGAAAAGATGGACAACTTAAATCGGTTATGACAACTGCCACAAGATGGTCAATTCTTTCCATTATTATCTTCACCCCATTACTTTATTTATTTATACCATATTTAGCTGGGACACTTTTACATAATGATGGGACGAAATTGACATTATATGTTGCCCTTGGTGCTGTGCCAATTGTTGTTTTCTCTGGGTTGTTTAGGGGATATCTTCAAGGGATCGCCGTTATTTCGGCAACGGCTTGGTCACAAATGCTTGAACAAATTATTCGAATTTCACTCATTACTTTTTTGTTACCATTTTTCGTTACTCCAGAAAATCCAGCGTTAACTGCTACTTATGCGATGGGTATTACAGCGGTTGGAGAAGTATTTTCTTTAGTTTATTTGTACATTCATTACAGATTAAAGAAAAAAAAGCCGAAGAAAACCGATTCAACAAAAGCGTATCCTGCATTACCATTATTACGGATAGCTGTTCCTTCGGCAGGTAGTCGATTATTTGGCACTTTTACATGGTTTTTAGAACCAATTGTATTTTTAAAAGCGTTAACCGTTTCAGGATTAACGGCTGCTGGCGCTACAACATTGTACGGTGTTATTTCAGGGGTCCATGTTCCTTTACTACTATTTCCGTCATTTATCCCGAATGCCCTTGCGATTGTATTAATCCCAGCTGTTAGCGACGCTGTTGCAAGAAGTAATTATAATTTGTTAAATGAACGGATTGGTATTTCATTACGTTTATCATCCCTTATTGGCTGTTATGCAGCTACTTATTTCTTTATACATGGGGATGAACTAGCGATGAAACTATTCCATCTTGAAGAAAATCGTGGATTTATGAGAATATTAGCTCCAATTTTTTATTTTTACTACATTCAAAGTCCATTGCAATCCATTTTACAAGCCGTGGATGAAGCACGACCGGCTATGATGAACTCCATTTACGGCGGACTCGCTAAATTGTTTGTTATGTTTGTACTAGCCTCTCAACCATTTATTCGAGAGTTTGGAGCTATTATCGCCATAGGGTTTGGTGTATTAATTACTTCCTTCCTACATATGGCAACACTACGTGGACATAAAATGATTAGTGCAGGTTTTAGATTCTTCGCTGTCCCTTATGGAATCTTTATTTTAACAAGTTTTATTCAAACGTATTTAATTTCTAATTCTTCCTTCGATTTTTGGACAAATAGTGCGCTAACTTTAATCATCCTTACGTTGTTATTAATTTTAACGAATCAAATTAAAATAAGTGATTTTAAATATTTAACTTCGATCATTTCCCGTCGTCTTTAATTGAACGTGAATTTTGTCATTTTCATAACAACAGTAAAAAACATTATCAATTTTTTCATAACCGGCTTCCTTTAACTTTTCCAGAAGCCATGAACGTTCTTTTTTCATTAATTTCAAATGTTTTTCCACAATATAACCATCAACAACAAGGGGTAAAATAAGTGGATCTTCATTTTTTAGAAATATCGATAATTTACCCGATGGTTCTAAAAATGCATAATCAATACTTTGAATGGATGGGACTCCTTCTTCACGCATTTGTTGAAACAGGTCATCTAAATTATACCGTTGTTTTTTCATCTCTTCTTGATTAATAACCCCTTTTTCAACAATAAGGGAAGGATCTCCATCTATTAAATCACGGACATTTTTATTTTTTAATGTCATGAGTGAATTGATATATTGAATGACAAATAAAATGATAATGGGAAGTATGTTTTGAAAAATAGGTTTGTCAACATCTTCTAATGCAAAGGCGACACATTCAGCAATTAATATAAAGACGACTAAGTCCATTATACTTAGTTCGCCTACTTCCCTTTTGCCCATCATACGGAAAACAATTAATATGAAAATATATAAAAACACGGTTCTTAAAATGATTTCCCCATACATTTCCATTTTTCACACACCCTCCTTTCCCCATTGTGAGCACAAAGGAGGGTTACTATTCATGAATTTGTATATTAGAGAAATGAAAAAAGCTTACTAATTTGGAGCATGTCCAAATTAGTAAGCTTTCAATGAATTATTGTGTAATGACGCGACCAATTGCTTGACGCTCAAATTTTAAACGTGTTTTTCCATCAACGATGATATAAACCGCTGTATCTTCTATCGCGTCAACTTCACCATGAAGTCCCCCGATTGTTACAACTTGATCTCCACGTTTTAAATTACTTTGCATTTGTGCCGTTGCTTTTTGTCTTTTTTGTGCTGGACGGATTAAAATAAACCACATCGCAACGAACATAATAAGAATTGGTAATAAACCTAATAGTTGTTCCATATATACACTCCTTTCAAACCTCATTTTTAAGTATATTATAAAATGGTTATAAAAAGCGATTTGAAACGATTATTTTTCTACAAATAATCATATTTTTCTCAAATCGCCATATTATTGACGATACTCTTACAATTTTTAGAAGTTTTTCGCATCCGGTTTATTAAAACCATACTTCTCAAAAAATTCTTCACGGAAATCGCCTAGACGATCTTCACGAATCGCTTGTCTTACTTGTTCCATTAATTTTAATAAGAAATGTAAGTTATGATATGTTGTTAAACGAATACCAAATGTTTCTTCTGTACGAATTAAATGACGAACGTAAGCCCGTGTATAGTTTTTACAAGTATAGCAATCACAATTTGGATCAATCGGGCTGAAATCTCGGGCATATTTCGCATTTTTCACCACTAAACGACCTTCTGAAGTCATTAATGTACCATTGCGGGCAATACGAGTCGGTAATACACAGTCAAACATATCAACACCGCGAATCGCTCCATCAATTAAAGAATCTGGAGAACCTACCCCCATTAAATAACGAGGTTTATTATCAGGTAGTAATGGTGTTGTATATTCCAACATGCGGTTCATAATTTCTTTTGGTTCACCAACTGACAATCCACCGATGGCATAACCCGGTAAATCCAATTCCACAAGGGCTTCTGCAGACCGTTTACGTAAATCTTCGTATTCCCCACCTTGTACAATTCCAAATAATGCTTGATCTTCTGGACGGGCATGGGCCTCTTTACAACGTTTAGCCCAACGAGTCGTACGATCCACAGAATTTAGCATATATTCGTATGATGCTGGATATGGAGGACATTCATCAAAGGCCATCATAATATCAGACCCTAAATCATTTTGAATTTCCATTGCCTTTTCTGGACTTAAGAAAAGCTTGTCTCCATTTAAATGATTACGGAAATGTACGCCTTCTTCTTCAATTTTACGAAATTCACTTAGTGAAAATACTTGGAAACCACCAGAATCCGTTAAAATGGGACGATCCCAGTTCATAAATTTATGTAGTCCGCCCGCTTCTTTTATAATATCATTCCCTGGTCGAAGCCATAGATGATATGTGTTCGATAAAATAATGCCTGCATCCATTTCCTTTAATTCTTCTGGAGACATTGTTTTAACAGTAGCTTGTGTTCCAACTGGCATGAAAGCAGGTGTTTCAAAAGAACCATGGGGTGTATGAACAATCCCCAGTCTGGCACCAGTTTGCTTACATGTTTTAATTAATTCATATGTTACGGCTGGTTTTGTCATAGGTGAAAAAAATCCTCTCTTCTTTTAAAGTAAAAATCCGTTATATATCATTAATAAAAATTAAGATCGATTTGGTCGAATAAACATTGCGTCTCCGAAACTGAAGAATCGATACTTTTCTTCTACAGCTTTATTATACGCATTTAATATAATTTCTCTAGTTGTAAGGGCACTTACTAACATTACTAAAGTAGATTTTGGTAAATGGAAGTTTGTAATTAATCCATCAATCGCTTTATATTCAAAGCCAGGATAGATGAAAATATTTGTCCACCCTTGCTCCGCGCGAATTTCACCGTTATATTTATGGGCAACCGTTTCTAACGTACGTGTTGATGTCGTACCAACAGCAATAACTTTCCCACCATTCGCCTTTGTTCGATTAATAACTTCTGCTGCTTCTTCCGATACACTATAAAATTCCGAGTGCATATCATGGTTTTCAATGGAATCTACACTGACTGGACGGAATGTTCCAAGTCCAACATGTAATGTAATGAAAACAACTTCTACACCTTTTTCTTTAATTTGGTCTAAAATTTCATTTGTGAAATGTAATCCTGCTGTTGGAGCGGCAGCAGAACCAATTTCTTTAGAATAAACCGTTTGGTAACGTTCCCGATCATCTAATTTTTCGTGAATATATGGTGGGAGTGGCATTTCTCCTAACTGATCTAATATTTCGTAGAAAATGCCTTCATAGTTAAATTTAAATAATCTACCGCCATGATCTAATTCACCGATACAAGTCGCTTTTAGTAAGCCATCTCCAAAGGAAATTTCAGTACCGACTTTCACACGTTTTGCTGGTTTAACAAGGGTTTCCCATTCATCGTTATTACCTTGTTTAAGCAATAATACTTCAATATGGGCACCTGTTTCTTCCTTTACTCCCAAAAGTCTTGCAGGCATGACACGCGTATTATTTAGTACAAGACAGTCCCCTTTTTGTAGTTCATCAACTATATGTTTAAATTGACTATGCTCCACTTCACCAGTTTTCCGATCTACTATCATTAATCGACTAGCTGTACGATCCTCTAACGGTGTTTGAGCAATAAGTTCTTCAGGTAAATAGAAATCAAAATCTTCAACTTTCATTTTTACATCTTCTTTCATTATATTTGTTCTGGATAAGTATAACCAAAATGTTCATAGGCTAGTTGGCTTGCAACCCGTCCCCGTGGTGTACGTTGAATAAACCCAATTTGCATTAAAAAAGGTTCATAAACATCTTCAATGGTTAAACGTTCTTCCCCAATGGAAGCAGCCAACGTATCTAGCCCAACAGGTCCACCTTTAAATCGTTCAATCATACTAATGATTAGTTTATGGTCAATATAGTCAAGTCCTCTGGAATCGACTTGTAATAATTCAAGGGCTTGATTTGCAATAGCAAGGGAAATTTTCCCGTCTCCAATCACTTGGGCATAATCCCGTACCCTTTTTAATAAACGATTGGCGATTCTCGGTGTTCCCCTTGAACGACGAGCAATTTCTCTTGCAGCAAGTCGTTCAATTTCCACATTGAACAGCTCGCTGCTACGTAATACGATTTCTTCTAACGCTTCCTCATCATAATATTCCAGTCTTAATAATACACCAAAGCGATCTCGTAACGGCGCTGACAATGCTCCCGCTCTTGTCGTCGCACCGACCAACGTAAAAGGTGGTAAATCTAAACGAATGGAGCGCGCTTCTGGTCCTTTTCCGACAACAATATCTAAACAAAAGTCTTCCATAGCCGGGTATAAAACTTCTTCTATAGAACGAGGAAGACGATGAATTTCATCGATAAATAAGACATCCCCTGGTTGGAGGGAGCTGACAATAGCTGCCAAATCGCCAGGACGTTCAATAGCAGGACCACTCGTTAAACGAATATTGACATCCATTTCATTGGAAATGATGGAAGCTAATGTTGTTTTCCCTAATCCCGGTGGCCCATATAATAATACATGGTCTAAACTTTCTTGTCGGAGCTTTGCTGCTTCGATGAAAATATTCAAATTTTCCTTTACCTTATGTTGACCAATATATTGAGAAAGCTTTTGAGGTCGTAGAGACATCTCAAATTGTTCATCATATTGATTTGCCTCACTTGAAATGATTCGATCGGACATAAATCACTCCCTCCTTACTTCACTTTTAGCAATAGTTGTAAAGCTTGTTTCATATAAGCTTCTGTTGTCGTTAACTGGTCATTTTCTTCTAACTTCGGCTTAATCTTTGTCAACTCTTTATCCGAATACCCAAGGGCTATTAACGCTAACATCGCTTCTTCTAATTCTTGTTTATTTGGATTAACACCAAATAGTGGCAATTCATCTTCTGCACTTGGTAATTCTACTTGTTCAAGTAATGATCCTAATTTTCCTTTTAAATCTAAGATCATTTGACGAGCCGTCTTTTTGCCAACTCCAGGGAACTTAACTAGAAATGCTTCATCTTCCATTTCAATGGCAGATATGACCTGAGACGGGTTACCACTTGCTAAAATAGCTAATGCCCCTTTTGGTCCTATTCCTGATACTTGAATAAGTTTTCTAAATAACTCCCGTTCATCCAGCGAGCGAAATCCGAATAGCATATGGGCATCTTCTCTAACATGCATATGTAAAAAGATTTGTTGCATATCTTCTTTTATGCGAAAGGCAAAGGGATTAGGTGTAAAGATTTGCCAACCAATTCCTTGTTGCTCTACCACAACATATTCTGGCGTTATCCGTTTAATTTGGCCAATTATATAGTCATACATTGTCATTCCCCCACATTCACTGCTTTAAATTATAGCATACTGTTCGGTATTCACCCGAACAAATACTACGATATCTTTTTGCTCATTGTATAGTGCTCGTTTGAAAGTAGGAAACCTAAATTCTGAATGGAAGGTTAGAGAATCCTTTTCCACCATTGCGTAAATGAACAAAGAAAGACCGTCTTTATAGACGGCCAATTGTTTTTCTTTTGCTTTCTATTATTTTATCAAACTTTCCCCAATTATTGATAGTTTGAATGTAATTTTTCTGTTTCTATAATTAAATCAGGCCAATGCCTTAACGCTTTTTCTGTAAATGGCATTAAATAGTCTAAGAAAGCATCTCGCTCATACTTACCTAATTGCAGTACATAGAGCCATTCTCGTAACAGCTCATTCGGATACTGTAAATAATTTATTTTTGGTAAACACAATTGATGAAGATACGGAATTTCCTTAAACAACTTTTTCAAATCGTAATCCATAGTAGGTAAAACACGGTGCATCCATAATATCATTTCTTCCGCTGAATCACCTACTACGGCTAGATCAAAATCGATTAATTTCATTTTCTTATCTTCACAGATTAAAAAATTATGATGAACGACATCCCCATGTAACAAAGTGAGTTTCCCATTCACTTTATGCCTTTTTCTTCGCATTTGTTTCAAAACTCTGCTTGCAAAAAGAGTAATATCATAATAAGTGTGTTGTAAATAGGGAATTAATTCTTTTTCATTAATAAGAAATCGTTCATATCGTGCATTCCATTTTTGATAAAGATGCTGTCTTGGGAAAATGACTTGACTTTTCCAATCAATGACATTTCCCGTATCATGTAATGCTTTTAATATTTTATAACTTTGCTTTCTTTGATCGGTATTGGAAAAATCGGCACTATAACTATTATTTTGCCAAAGTTGAATAACTAAATCCTTTTCCTTACTTTTCACTAACGGAATAACATATGGAAACTTAATCGAATCCAATTGTTTATGAATCGATTTTACTTTTTCAGCAACCGAAACGTTTTCATATTTTTTTATAAATAATGTTCCGTTTGATGTCTCTTGCTTCCATATATTGTTCTTAATTTGCATATTAATATTTCCAAGGTGTGTAATGGGATGAATAAGGGTTCATATAAGGATTACTTTGGCAATTAGGGTGCATCGGATGTGACATCATCGGTTGCTGCATCATATAAGGCATCATTTGATGCATATGTTCAGGCATCACTTGGGACATATGATGTCCATAATAATTATTTTGTGGATAATGGGAAGTCCCCATAGATTCAGGATCATAGACATCATCAAAATCATCTACATCGTGATAATTTTCAACATTCTCTTCGAATTCACCTAGCACCTGATGATTATCTTCTACTTTTTCAATACCTTTTGTTTTTAATTCAGAAGAATCCTTTAACCAATCAGGTAAACCGTCTTCATCATCGAACGAATTATCCATTGCTGGTGCCACATCCATTGAAGGGGAAACATCATAATTCGGTTCAAAATGCGGAAGTCCATAAGGCATTACTTCATTCCGATAGCCGCCACCGCATCCGCAGTCATGATGTTGTACAGGTTGCTCCTGACATCCACATGGGTATGGTTGATGATGATAATATGGTTGTTCCTGACATCCACACAAATCAAAATAATGTGGTTGCTCGAAACATTCACACGGATGGTGATAGTATTGCGGCATACATGGTACATAAATAATTTGAGGTTGCGGAACAGGTACATATTCCACTTCTTTTTCTACTTTTGTTTCTACTTTTGGCTGCGGCATTGGTTGTTGTGGTACTTCAACAAAAATTGGCTGTACTTGCATCATTGGCTGTTGTGGTACTTCAATAAAAATCGGTTGTGCTTGCGGCATTGGTTGTGCTTGTGGGTGTTGTTGTTGGAATTGTAATTGTGGTGCAAAATCGAAATGGAATTGTGGTGTTAAATCGAACTGTGGCATCGGCATCGGAATTGGAACAGGTGCTGGTATAGGCGCCTTTTCCACCGGTTTTTCTTGTGTTAATTTTTCCTTCGGTGCAGTTTGTTTTGGCTTTGTGATTGGTGCTGTTTGTTGTTCCTTTGTAATTGGTGCTGTTTGTTGTTGCTTCGGCATCGGCGCTGTCTGTTGTTCCTTTGTCATCGGTGCCGTTTGCTGTTCTCTTGTCATTGGTGCAGTTAGCTGTTCTTTCGTCATTCTTGACGATTCATTACTATTTGGGTTTGCATTTGTATTGGCATTTGAACCATTATCCGGTAAAATAATTTCCATTCCTGGAACAATATAATCTGGGTTAGCCAAATGCGCATTTAAACGTTTTAACTCATCAAGTCCAATCCCATACTGTTTGGCAATTCGCCATAATGTCTCACCTTTTTGAACAATATGAATTCGCACAAACATCCTCCTTTTCTCGTTTTATAATATGTTACTCAAACGAAAAGGACACAAAAAAATTAAACGATTTGTGTTGTTCCTCGTGATAAACTATGAATGAAGGAGTAATGTATATACATGAAATTTCCAATGAAAGAGGTGCCAAGATGAAAAAAATATTAGGAGAAGAACGGCGCAATACATTGCTCCGTTTATTAAAGAGTTCAAAATCCCCAATAACAGGATCAGATTTGGCTAAACATGCGAATGTATCAAGACAAGTAATCGTCAATGATATGAATTTATTAAAGGCACGAAATGAACCGATTATTGCGACAAGTCAAGGTTACCTTTATATGCTGCGGGACGATCATAATGAAATATATGAAAGAAAAATTGTTTGTTTACATACTGCAGAACAGGCGGAAGACGAAATGTTAACGATAGTCGATTGTGGTGTAACATTAAAAAGCGTGATCGTTGAACATCCTCTTTACGGTGAAATTACCGCTTCCATGATGTTGTCCAATCGTCATGATGTGGATAGCTTCATTAAGCGAGTCAATGAAACGAAAGCAAATTATTTATCTGTACTGACGAACGGTACCCATTTACATGTCCTTTCTGCCTCATCTGAAGAACAATTAAATCTTGCAGAACAGAAGTTAAGGGAAAAAGGATATTTAATAGAAGGATAATAAAAATGGGCACTCGAAAAGAGTAGCCCATTTTTTATTTCAAATTTCACTGTAAAAATCGATCTAAATCATCCTTCTTCGGAATGCTACATTGATTGTTTTTAATTAATTTATGACGATTTTTTGCAATTTTGTCATAAATCAGATCTCGAATAGGTGTCGGAATGATGGTGAATAAATAAAACCCTTTCCATCCTCTATCTAATTTACGACTAATTCGCAATACTGCTGTTGACTTAAAATAACAGTTGTCGCCTTCAATGTAAATGACACTATCTATTGATTTTGGAACGTGAAACTTTTCCATTAAAGTTTGCCCTATATCACTTTGAATTGATGCAAATTTAAAATGCTTTTTATGATCCCTTTTCATAATAAATTGGACTGTTGCATCGCAAAAATGACATTCCCCATCAAATAAAATAATGTTCATATCCTCACCTACTTCACTCTGGTGTTAAATAAGTATCATATGTACCGAGGGATTTCACTGTACAGCCAAGTGCCTTTAATTCTTCAAAAGCTCCCTTCATCATTGGCTCATTTTCATCGGCCAATATATCCATGATGAAGAAATAGTCCCCTAAACCCGTTTTTAATGGCCTCGACTCGATTTTACTTAGGTCCAGTTTGCGCCAAGCATAAACGGAAAGAACTTGGTGGAGCGCACCCGATACATTTTCCGGTAAAGTGAGCATCACCGTTGTTTTCGTTTTCCCTTCCGATTCTTTTCCCTGTAGCCGTATATTTTTTTTTGATAATACGACAAATCGGGTATGGTTAAAATGAAAATCATGTATATTTTTCTCTACAATCTCTAAATTATATTTTTCAGCAGAGGATGTATTTCCGACTGCTGCGATGCAACGATCCGGATTTTCAGAAACTAGCTTTGCTGCTGATGATGTAGATGAAAACTGATGTAAAGGTACTTTACTAAATCGATAAAACAAATATTTATGACATTGGGCTAAAGCATGGGGATGGGAATAAATTTCTTCTATGTTGTGCCAATTATCTTTTTGCGCTTTATGAACCATTAAATGTTGTTGTATTTTTGACAAAACTTCTGCCACAATAAATAATTCTGCCTCATGATATAAATAGTCAATCGTCAGCGGTACTGTCCCTTCTATAGCATTTTCCAAAGGCACGACTGCCAAATCGACTTTTTCACTTGATACCGCCTCAATACATTCAGGAATCGTTGTATAAGGGATTAACGTTTCATTGGGGAATAAACTTTTTGTAGCTAAATATGTAAAGGATGCCTCTGGTCCTAAATATGCTATTTTGTTTAACTCTTTCTCTTTCACTTTGATCCCTCCACCATTTTCTAACTAGCGCGATTTTTCTTTCAATTTTATGTAAAAAAGAGAGAGCAATTGAAGACTCTCTTACTCTCTTGTCAATCGTTGTTAAAGCGCTCCAGAACTAATGACTTCTGCAGATTCAACAAACTCTAACTTTTTCAATTGTTGTAATAAATCATCCAGTTCAATTTCCATGCTTGTTACATCCAAAGATAATGTCACATTAGCACGCCCTTGAATAGGAATTGTTTGGTGAATTGTTAAAATATTACAATGGGCGATCGATATAATTTCTAATAGTTTGGCAAGTGTTCCCTTCTCGTCTTGCAATTGAATAAAAATTGTTAAAATACGTTCTCGAACAATGGAGTGAAAAGGAAAAACGGCATCTCGATATTTATAAAATGCGCTCCGAGATATATCCACTTCTTTTACTGCATCCCAGATTGAAGAAACTGCACCACTTTGTAGAAGATGCTTTGCTTCCAATGTTTTTTGCATCGCATCCGTCAATACGTCTTCACGTACTAAATAATACCGTTGATTCGCAACGTTTTTCATACTTTCCCTCCAACATCTTCCCAATATACATTAAGCAAACTTTACTCTACAAACTCAAATTCAAATTCTAATAATCGAACGATATCCCCGTCTTTTGCTCCACGTTCACGTAAAGCGTCATCTACGCCCATTCCACGTAATTGTCGTGCAAAGCGACGTACACCGTCTTCTCTACTGAAATCAGTCATTTTAAATAAACGTTCAATGGAGTAGCCAGATAATACATATGCACCGTCATCATCACGAGTAATATCGAAGTCTTCACCTTTTTTCTCGTGTTTATAAAGAACGGATGCATCACTGTCTTCTTCCACCACATCGTGCAATTCGAAATGAGGTGTTACTTCAAGAAGGTCAGCGATTTCAAACAATACCGGTTTTAAACCTTGGCGAGAAATGGCCGATACAGGGAAGACTTTAACGGAATCTCCCACTTTTTCTTTAAATTCTTTTAAATTCTCTTCTGCATCTGGCATATCCATTTTGTTAGCGACAACAATTTGAGGTCTTTCAGTAAGACGTAAATTGTATTGTTTTAATTCTTCATTGATTGTCAAATAATCTTCATATGGGTCACGACCCTCCATACCTGACATATCAATAACATGGACAATTACTCGAGTTCTTTCAATATGACGTAGGAATTGCATACCTAATCCTACACCTTGGTGTGCACCTTCAATTAACCCAGGTAAATCAGCCATGGCAAAACTTCTACCATCTTCTGTTTCAACCATACCTAAATTTGGTACGATCGTCGTAAAATGGTAAGCACCAATTTTAGGCTTTGCAGCTGAAACGACAGATAGTAACGTCGATTTCCCTACACTTGGAAATCCAACTAATCCTACATCGGCTAATACTTTTAACTCTAATATAACATTTAATTCTTGCCCTGGCTCCCCTTTTTCTGCAAGTTCTGGCGCAGGGTTAGCTGGTGTAGCAAAGCGACTATTGCCACGGCCACCACGGCCACCACGAGCAATGACAGCCCTTTGACCATGCTCAACTAAATCTGCAATAACAGCGCCCGTTTCTTCATTCATCACCACTGTACCTGGGGGAACTTTAATTACTAGATCTTCGGAGTTTTTCCCGTGCATCCCCTTACTCATCCCGTGTTCACCACGATTTGCTTTGAAATGACGTTTATATCGGAAATCCATTAAAGTACGCAATCCTTCTTCTACTTCAAAGACAACATTTCCGCCATTGCCGCCATCTCCTCCTGCAGGTCCACCATTTGGGACAAATTTTTCACGGCGAAAGGCGACCATACCATCTCCGCCGTCTCCACCTTTCACATAAATCTTTACGTGATCGACAAACATTACTTTCACTCCTGTTCTATACTCAAAGCATATTTCCACTGATTCGTAGTTTGTTCATATGTTTGAACGGTTAAATTTGTTACTTCATGTTCAAATAAATGGCAATCCCATTTTCCGATTAATTCAAAAGTTAAATGGAATGCTAATTCATTTGATTCAATTTGAATCGTTAGCTCATGTTCAGTAAATGGATCTAAGCTATCATAAACATGAATAACTGTCTTTTCTAAGTATTCTACAATTTGTTCATCTTTTTTCATATCAACCGGACTTGTTACATTACTTTTTAATGTCACTTGGAAAGCTGGGTAGCGCCATTGAAGCGTTTGTAACCATTCTACTGTATTTGGTAATTTTAGTTTATTGATATTTGAAAGGGTTTTACATTGTTCAGAAATTTGCTCAATAATTTTTTTTGATTCTTCTACTCTGCCCAAATCCAAGTTCATTTTGATCAGCTGTAGTTGATTCATATAATCATGATTTGCAAATCTTAATACTTCATTTACTGATAGGGATAGAGTTTTCATTTTGAACCTCCACATGATAGAAAAATGCTACTAAATTCTTTTTTAGTATAACAAGTTTTTCTATACTTTTCCCTTTTTTCCCCTAATTCTGTAAGAATACTATAAGAAAATTTCAGTTATCCATTAGAGATATAGTATCATTCGTCATTTTTATCAAATTAAAAATATACCCTTAACACATGAAAAAGGACTGCTGTCTAGCAGTCCTTTCATTTAAATATGGAATTAAGCTTCTTGAGCTACAGGGTAAACACTTACTTTTTTCTTGTCGCGGCCTAAACGTTCGAATTTAACAACGCCGTCAACTTTAGCGAAAAGTGTGTCATCTCCACCACGGCCTACGTTTGTACCTGGGTAAATTTTTGTACCGCGTTGACGGTAAAGAATTGAACCACCAGTTACGAATTGACCATCAGCACGTTTCGCACCAAGGCGTTTTGCTTCAGAGTCACGTCCGTTCTTTGTAGAACCTACCCCTTTTTTCGAAGCGAAAAATTGAAGGTCTAAAGATAGTAACAATTTCATTTCGTTCCACCTCCTACTAGGCTACTTGGTTGTAGTTAATTTGAATATATTGTCCATAGTTTTGAACCATCGAGTAAACTTGAGCAGTCATTACTTGGACAATAAGTTGTAATTTTGCATCGACTTCTCCGTCTATATCAGTAGGAAGATCTACACGAAGGTAGCCACCGCCTTCTGTTGCTTGATCAATTTTCGGTTCAATTTGAAGTAGAGCATAAATTGCATTTACAGTACCAATGGCAATTGTAGATGCAGCTGCACATACTAAATCTTTCCCCGTTTGATCGTACTCAGCATGACCTGAGAATTCATATGCAGAAACATGTCTATTTTCATCGTGATGAATCGTAACAGTAATCATTTTATTCACCTCGATTTATTAAGCGTTGATTGATTCAACAACTAATTTTGTGTAAGGTTGACGATGACCTTGTTTACGACGGTAGTTTTTCTTCGCTTTGTATTTGAATACAGTAATTTTTTTAGCGCGTCCTTCTTTTACAACTTTCGCTGTAACAGTAGCACCTGCAACAGTTGGAGCTCCAACTTTCACTGTTTCTCCACCTACGAATAAAACTTTATCAAATGTTACTACTTCATCAGCTTGAACACCTAGTTTTTCAACATAGATTTCTTGTCCAGCTTCTACTTTGATTTGTTTTCCACCAGTTTCGATAATTGCGTACATTAAAATGCACCTCCTCTTAGACTCAGACTCGCCTGTAACGAAAGGTGATCTTTCGATTCTTAAAAAACCTTTCCAGAGCGGTTGTAGCACGGGTGCTACAAACAATAACATTAAAAATACTACCACAACAATACTCTCACGTCAATCTTTTCATAACATGTTTCTCAAAGGCAAACCGATATTTTCGATATCTCCATTCATTGACGATTTGAAGGAGTAGAAATAAACTCAATCCTAATAAAAATAAAGTTTTTGGCAATAAAATAAAGGTGATAAATACCGAAATCGTAATGAGTAGTAATGATAATGTTAAATAAAGTTCAATCATTCGAATACGCGGATGAAAAATTAAAATTAATGATAACATCATTCGACCACCATCTAATGGCCAAATTGGAATGATATTAATCGCTAGTAAAATAAGTTGAATTTTTAAAAATGGATCCGCTACTAAAGGATCCAACAATGGTGTCACAGCGATACATCCGATTGTAGCAAGCGGTCCACCTATGGCGATGATGAATTGTTTTCGTGGCGAAATAGACATACCACCTCTCAATACTATTTCACCGCCATAGGGCATAATAACACAGCGTTCCACTTTTACTTTACAAAGATAAGCAGCAATTATATGGCCAATTTCATGAATTATTAAAGAAGATAAAATAAGTGCATAATACGAAACGTTACCATATAACACCATACTAAAAAGAACCGGTAAAAATAATGGATGAATTGTCATACGCATCATGATTGCGTATGCTCTTTCATCCATTCTAACGTTTCCTCAAGATTTAAAACTTTCCCATTCTCCTCAATTTTAATATAAAGATCTCCCGGTTCTTTATTCGCAATCGTACTTCCTCTCTCAATAGAAGTATAAGGCAGTAAAGAAAAGGAATCCACATTGCCATATGTGACCGTTGTATCGTCTTCGTAATAAATTGAGATTGTTTTGCCTGTATTTTTTGAATGCCCTGTATAAACGACCAATCCATTTTCAATCGCGAGAATCGGAATAGGCTGCTCGAAGGTTAACAAGTATCCGCTATCATAAGGTTTGACAGCAACAAAGGATAATAATTCTTGATTTACTTTATCCGAGGAAACAGTAATCGTCGTATCCGGTTCTTTTCCAAATACTTCTCTTAAAAAATTTCTCATAATGGTTAAATCTTCGGAACTATATACAATTTTATTTACGTCTACTGCAATTTGCCCTCTTTCATGTAATTGACTTCCAACTAATACAACTACGCAGAGAAGAACAGCAGCAATCCATTTCCATAATTTGTTCACTACCTCATCCATTCTCATTTTTCATAGTATATGAAAAATATGAAAATAGGATTCAATTTGAACGAAAAAAGAAACTGTCCAATTTAGTCGAATTATAAAAAATAGAGACCTAAAAAAAGGTCAACAAACAAAAAAGAAAATTTACGTACACAAAAGGATACGAATTACCTATAATTTAACAAAGGAAATGAAATGAACCGTCTCTTCTAAAAAACGTCTATTTATAAAAAATAAATATCCGCCTGTAAAACAGGCGGTTTTAGTAACGCCCTATAAGGGCTCCTTACTAACTGCCCCTAAAGGGGCTTTTTTAATTGACCGTCAACCGTATTTGTTCTTTAATCTCGTTTAAATGGGTCTATATATTCTCTACTCGTCATTTGATCACGTAATCGATCTTCAGCTTCTTGTTCCCTAATGTATTTTGCTACCGCTTTTTCGTTAAGACCTACTGTAGTGACATAATATCCTTTTGCCCAAAACGTTCGATTTCCGTGTTTATATTTTAAATTTGCATGTCTATCGTGAATCATTAAAGAACTCTTTCCTTTTAAATAGCCTACGAATTGTGATACGGATAATTTTGGAGGAATTTTAACCAGCATATGTATATGATCTGGCATTGCATGTCCTTCTATGAGTTCTACGTCTTTCATTTCACATAGACGTCTTAAAATCGCTCCGATGTCTTTTCTTAATTCACCGTAGATTACTTTCCTTCTGTATTTTGGTATAAAAACTATGTGATACTTACAATTCCATCTTGTGTGTGATAAACTATTGTCGCTCGACATTGAGCAAAACTCCTCTCGATTTGAATTTGGTTTGACGGCCATTTTCATTATATCGAGAGGAGTTTTTAATTCCATCTCCATTACCACTCTAAAAGTATATTTTCACACGTGCAGAGCACGTGGTTTTAAAAGAATTAATAAAAGGTTATTGATTCGGACATCAATAACCTTTTTCTCTATTAGACTATTTTGAAAAAATAGAAATCAACTTTTTAAACATGCCTTTTGAATGATCTTCCAGCGCCATTAATGGAACCGATTCACCTAATATTCTTCTCGCAATATTACGATATCCTAGAGAAGCTTTATTGTTTGGATCCATAACAATTGGTTCCCCACGATTCGAAGAACTAATAACATCCTCACTATCAATGACAATACCTAATAAATCAATAGATAGGTGGGTTGTAATTTCATTAATATCAAGGGTATCCCCATTTTTCATTAAATCTTTTCGAATACGATTAATGATTAATTTAGGTGGTTCAATATTTTCCTGTTCCAATAAACCGATAATTCGATCCGCATCGCGAACAGCCGAAATTTCTGGTGTTGTTACGACAATCGCTCGATCAGCACCTGCTACAGCGTTTTTGTAACCTTGTTCAATACCTGCAGGACAATCAATTAAAACATAATCATATTCACGTTTTAGTTCATCGACTAAACTCTTCATTTGCTCCGGTGTAACGGCATTTTTATCCGTCGTTTGAGCAGCAGGTAATAAAAATAGTTTTTCATCAACACGCTTGTCCTTTACTAACGCTTGATGAATTTTACAGCGACCTTCTACGACATCGACTAAGTCATAAATAATTCGATTGTCTAAACCTAATACTAAGTCTAAGTTACGTAAACCGATATCTGTATCAATTAAACATACTTTTTTCCCTTGAAGAGCCAATGCAGTTCCCAGATTGGCAGTTGTTGTTGTTTTACCTACCCCGCCTTTACCTGAAGTTATAACGATTGCTTCCCCCACATTAGCTTCCTCCTTTAACCGTACTTAATAATGGTCGTATATTTCTCACTTCTTGTACTCGTTCATAAGAAATGTGGCCTTCTTGATTAATATATGCAAAAATTTGTTCCGCATTTTCTTTAACAAATGGCTTTTCATTTGACATAATTTCAATTTGATCGTCAATTAATACGTGCGTAGGTTCAAAATGTGAAGCAACGATAATCGCTTCTTTATTTCCCTTTAATCCAGCGTGGGCAATTCCTCTTAAATTACCCAACACATATATACTGCCACCAGCTTCTATTTTCCCGTTTGGATTGACATCACCAATAACAACGATATCTCCAATCGCATTTAAGATTTGTCCCGAACGGACGATTCCTATATATGTTTCACATTGACTAGCTTGCTCTATCTCCATTTTTTCTTGGATAGTTATGACATCACTATGCACTTTCGACACGTGCATTTTCCCAGGGCTTTGTACAATTGCAATAAGTTCCTCTTGTTGTTCAGTCGAAAGATAACGTTTTCCTAAATGAAGTTGAACATCTACCTTTCCATCAATTCCGCCTTCTGAAACTTTGCGTTTCAGTTCCTCTACTAGTTCTGCGTAGGCGCACTGATCGTCTAGCCGAAGTACTAACCCTTCTTTTGTCCCTTTAATATGGACAAGCTGTTTTTTCATAATTAAGCGACACCTCACGCCAAATCAATTTAAGAATTATCTTGGGCACGCTGCAACACACGCGCGTTGATTAAATATTTAAATGCCCAACCAAGCATTATTAAAAATAATAAATTAGCTATCATTGTTGGTAGTAGGCGGTTACTTAAAAATTCACCTACTGGAATCGTAGTAAATTGAATGAAGTAAAAGAAATAATATAAAACAACTTCCATAAGAGCAACTAAAATTAACGATAAAATCGTCGTAACGCTTAAATGTTGATGAATGAATTTCACGGATGATCCAGCTATAAAGCAAACTGCAGGGTATAAAAAGGAATATAATCCAATAATATCAATGTAAAACACATCATACAAGAGCCCAAAAATTAAACCATATATACAAGCTCTTTTACGACTGTAGTAAATAGAAATGAAAATTAAGTAAAGGATGACAAAACGTGGTACAAAGTAAACTGTTTCGCCTCCCCAATCAATAGGAGAGAATAACGCAAATTCTGGTTCAAGCAAAAATAAAACGACTGCAACGAAGGGAATTAAAAATCTTACCATTACTCTTCACCTTCGTCAGTAGTTTCATTTGTCGTGCCGTTCGTTAAATCTGCATTTGTATTTCCTCCATCAGAACCGTCTACTGAAATAACTGTTCTTTGGGCAATGACAACATCCTCTAATAAAGAAAAGTCTGCAGCCGGTTTTACATATGCAAGTTTTGTTAGTCCATAATCATCCGTTGTTACTTCCGTAATTTCCCCAATTGGAATACCTTTCGGGAAGACTCCTCCTAATCCAGAAGTGACAACTTGTTCTCCAACATTTACTTTGAAGCTAGAATCAATTCTTTTTAATATTAATTCATTACGCTCTACGTCATATCCTTCAATCAAACCAAAAATATCTGATTTTTCTCCTTGAACAATAGCAGAAACACGATAATTAGGATTATTCGTATGAAGTAACTCTACCTCTGAAGTAAACGGCGTAACTAAACTAATTTTACCAATCAATCCGTTTGCTGTCATTACAGCCATATTTAATTCTACACCATGGGACGACCCTTTGTTGAGTATAATTTTCTCTTCCCATTGATCCGGATTTCGAGCAATAACCGTTGCATTTAGCGGATTAAAATCTGCTAAACTCTCTTCTTTGCCTACTAGTTCTTTTAACGATTCATTTTCAGATTGCAATGTATTAACTTCCGCCTGAAGTACAGCAAAATCTTCCAAACGCATTTTTAAGCGCTTATTTTCTTCGTACGTATTTAATAAAGAATTAATATCATTAAAAATCCCTGTTATGTAATTTGTTGGCTTTGCAACAAGAGATTGCGCAAAGCCAACAGTGTCTTTAATAAATTGTTCGGGTACGCTTGCGTTTTGTCGATCCCGTAATGAGAAGCTAATCAATGCCACAAGGAATATCATGCCAACTAGTAGCAATATTAATTTCTTGTTTGAAAAAAAATGTGGCATTGGTATTCCTCCTTACCCTTTCATCTGTTGAGAACGAACTAAATCGATATGTTCTAAAGCTTTTCCTGTTCCAATCGCTACACAATCCAACGGGTTTTCTGCAATGAATACAGGCATATTCGTTTCATCACTAATCACTTTATCTAAATTACGAAGAAGTGCTCCACCACCAGTTAACACAATTCCTCTTTCCATTACGTCTGCAGAAAGCTCAGGAGGTGTTTGTTCTAAAGTTTTTTTGACGCCATCAATAATAGTAGAGATAGCTTCTTTTAATGAATCTGAAATTTCTTCAGATGTAATCTCGATTGTTTTCGGTAATCCTGTTAATAAATCACGTCCACGGATTTCCATTTTTTCATTACTATCATCGACACGAGCTGTGCCAATTTCAATTTTAATTTTTTCCGCAGTGCGTTCACCGATCGTTAAGTTATATGTTTTACGAATGTAACTAATGATTGATTGATCCATTGCATCGCCACCGATACGAACAGATTCACTAGTTACGATACCACCTAAAGAAATAACCGCTACTTCTGTAGTACCTCCACCAATATCAACAACCATCGAACCTGTAGGATCCCAAACTGGTAAATCTGCACCGATAGCAGCTGCAAATGGTTCTTCAATTGTAAAGGCTTCTTTAGCACCAGCTTGTCTAGATGCATCAATGACCGCACGTTGTTCAACAGATGTAATTCCATAAGGAACACAGATCATGACATTTGGTTTTTTCCAGTTTGAACCAGAATTTTTCAATGCCTGTTTTAAATAATATTCAATCATTGCTGTTGTAATATCAAAATCTGCAATAACACCGTCTTTCATAGGGCGAATTGCTACTATTGAACCAGGTGTACGACCAATCATATTTTTCGCATCATTACCTACTGCTACAATGTCACCTGTTTTTGTATTTTTTGCTACTACTGAAGGTTCGCGTAAAACGATTCCTTTTCCTTTAATAAAAACTAATGTATTCGCTGTGCCAAGATCGATCCCGACATCTTTATTTCCTAATCCAAACAATTTTGTACTCCCTTTCTCTGTAAGCAATTCTATAATCGTTGCTTATAAACTAAGAATTATTATAGCGGAAAAGCTCGAAAAATTATAGTGCTACTTGTACTGTTCTATCATATTTGTCAAACTTCATTCAATTATTATCGACATTTTTCATTTTATTTCGATTCTCTCAATGAAACAAATAAAATAATTATGTAAGTTTTTACATTCTTGTAACAAGCGCTCCATACAAATGACGAAAAAAATCAAAATAGGTTCGTTAATTTAAAAATGAAATATGAAAGAATTATTTTTAATATAAACCATTCTTTTTAACATGCTTTTGTTAACTTATTGTAAATGAAATGTTACATCATTTCATTTCAACTTATTTTGCCCAAAATAAAAGTCGAAATCCGTTCAAACGGACATTCGACCCTTATAATTCAAATTATAGGAAGATTACATATATCCTTTTTCCTTTAAACTAATAAATTGATGGTCTCCAATAATAACATGGTCTATTAATTCGATGCCAATAATATATCCCGCTTCTTGAAGCCGTTTTGTTACTTCAATATCCTCTGGGCTCGGCGTTGCATTGCCTGATGGGTGATTATGGGCACAAATAATAGAAGCAGCAGACCGTTTTACTGCCTCTCGAAAAATTTCTCGAGGGTGAACGATGCTTGAATTTAAACTACCAATAAAAATCGTTTGCTTATGCAAAACTTGATTTTTTACATTTAAAAATAAGGTAACGAAATGTTCTTGTTGAAGGGATGACATTTCAGGCATTAAATAGGTGGCTACATCTTGTGGGGAACGAATCGTAAAACGAGAATCAACTTGTTTTTGGGCTAGTCTTCTACCAAGTTCAATAGCTGCTAACAGTTGAACAGCCTTAGCTTCACCTATTCCTTTAATCGCTACAATTTCCTCTAATGTAGCGTACTTCAGTTCATGAAGCTTTTCAAAATAAGTTAATACTCGATTAGCTAACGTTAAAACCGATTCTTGTTTCGTACCAGTCCGTAAAAGAATGGCGATTAATTCTTGGTTAGATAAACTTTGGGCTCCTTGTCGAATTAACCTTTCCCTCGGCCGATCCTCAACATGCACATCACGTATTTTTAGCTCTGGAAATACGGCAACCGTCATTCAATTATCACTTCCCTTAAAACTTTATAATATTTAAAGCAACTAATTTTTCAAATAGGCTTGCTAATGGTAGTCCTACAACGGTGTTATAATCTCCTTCAATACGATCAACAAATAAAACACCATCGGTTTGAATACCGTACCCCCCTGCTTTGTCAAAAGGATCTCCCGTTTGAACGTAAGCTTTTATTAATTCTAGAGGGACATTTTTAAAGTGCACGTTCGTCACTTCTACAAGTGTCTCTTCGTTACCATCCGGACAAATAATGACTACAGCTGTCATTACCTGGTGATGATTATTTGATAATTTCGTTAAGTGGGAGATGGCTTCTTCCTCTGTTTTTGGTTTATGCAACAATGTATCTTCGAATACAACGATTGTATCTGCACCAATGATTGTTTTCCCTACTTCTCTTTTTGCCACGTCTCTCGCTTTTAATAATGCTACTTCTCGTACGTAATCTTTTAAATTATCAGCTTGCACAGTTGTTTCTTCTACATTGCTTGTCACAACATCAAAGGGAATACCTAACGTTGAAAAAAGTTCTTTTCTCCTTGGTGATGCTGATGCTAAAACGATTTGGTGATCTGTTTTATAATTCATGTCCATTCCTCCTACCTTTATGATAGCTGAGGATTGGAAATTTGAAAAATAACTTTCATTTATCAATCATATTTTTCCCCTAAAAAAATTCATTAAAATTCGATTTTCATACAGTCATTTTGACTAAAATAATGGGCAATTAAATGCAGGCGAGCATTGCCTAAATCTTGCGAAAAGCTTGATAACGCTGAAGTGATTGATTGCCAATCCTGCGGAACATTATCAGGAACATTCCCCTCTTCAAAATAAAATTTTGAAGGGTCGTTACTTTTTAAATATGTTGGTAAATTTTGCAAAGTTGGTTCACTACATGCAGCACCTGAAAATCGAAATGTCTTTGCAAAAGAGGTTGGATTTTCTGACAAAATCAGTTCTTCTTTTACAGGCGTAATCGAAGACCATACATAATAATTACCATCCACTTCTACAATAGCACTTGTATTTAAAGAGGCATGTTGAGATATAAATTCCGTAGCCGCCTCATTACTCTTAAACACCCCGTATTGGTTTGCGAAGAATTCCACAGATAATTTATCATCTTTTGTTGCTGTTTCTTCCTTCGATTCTTCCGTAGCTTGTACTGGAACGGTTTCCCCATCTCCCCCATTGGCTTGGTCAGTCGAAGAATTCATCGAATTGAGTAAGATGATAAAAAATATCACTCCCGCTAGCCCAGCGACTGATCCTATAATTGCTGCATGCATAAGTTCTCTTTTTCCTATAACCTTCGGAAATTTCATTCGCATCACCTCATTGTAACCGTAACAAATCAACAATGAAAAAAAGCGAGACTTTTGACGCCTCACTTAAAAAATATTTCGCAAAAACTAATGAAATTCGATATAATTCAACATTACTTACAACCAACATTCTCATTTTTTGCCTGTTTCATACCTATCACTTTCATCTGGTTAACAGTTCTCTGATGATACCTAATAAATATAGAGATCCCGTCACAAAGGTTTTAATCGGCTCATTTGTCGCATTTTGTATGAAGGAAACCGGATCCGTTAAAATAACTTTTTTAGAAGCATTACTTAATTTACATATATCTTCTGCTTTCATCGCCCGCTCATTTGGAAAGTCAACAAAATAAAATTCATCACTTACTTGTTCTAACAATTGAAGGACAGAATCAACATCTTTATCTGCTAGCATCCCAATCACAAAACGGACAGGGTCATTCGGAAATTGGGATCTAATCGTTTGAACTAAAGCATTTGCGCTGGCAGGATTATGGGCTCCATCAAAATACACATTCGGCATTACTTCCTCAAACCTTCCAGGCAATTGGGCACTTTTTACACCTTGTTGAATTTTTCCGATTTCCAACGGGATTCGAAAATGTTGTGCAATTTTGATGAAAGCGGTAATGGCTAAAGCCATATTATCTGCTTGATGTTTTCCTGGTAATAAACGTGTAAGGTGAGGTATTTCCAATCCTTGTTCCTTATTGCGATAAACATCTTCTTCACCAACCGTTGCCACATCAAAATGTTCCCCTAAAGCTAAAACGGGTGCTGATTTATTTTCGGCTTCATTTTTCACAACAATTAATGCTTCTTCCGATAATCGCCCTATAACCACTGGTCTACTTTGTTTAATAATGCCCGCTTTATGCTTTGCAATGCTTTGAATGGTTGGTCCAAGAAACTTCGTATGGTCTAATGCAATACTTGGTATGATGGAAAGTAGTGGCGTTACCACATTTGTACTATCCTCTCTTCCCCCCATTCCAGCTTCAAGCAAAACAAGATCTACCTTTTTCTTCGCAAAATAAAGAAAGGCGATGCAAGTTAACAGTTCAAAATCAGTTAACTTACCACTTAAACCCGATAGACTCAACTGTTGAAAAATTTTATCCATTTCCTTATTGGTGATTGGTTCCCCATTGATTTGTATTTGATCATGAACATCAACAATACAAGGGGACATAAACTTTCCGACGGTTAGTCCATGATTTTTTGCAATTTGCTCAATAAAAGTCAAAGTGGAACCTTTTCCATTAGTCCCAGCTATATGAACGACTTGCAACTGATCTTGTGGATGATGAAGTGCTGTTAAAGCGGCTTTGATTGCTTCTAATCCCGGTTTTATGGATAGGTCACTTTCTACGTTCCATTTCCGTTTATAGTCATCTAACTTTGGAATCATGACAGTTCTCTTCCTTCTCTACTAAAAATTTTCGAACTTCTGCTATGAAGTATAATGATCCTGTAATAATTAAAAGTTCATTTTCTTTTCTATTAGCCAATTCAACTTCGATTAACTGCATCCAATTTTCATTGACATTCACCTTCGAATGGCTTGACTTGCTTGCTAAGACCCGAGCTTTCGCTGCACGGGGTAAATCAATTTCAGTAAAATTCATCGCTGATGCCACTTGATCCATCATTTGAATACTCATCTCATGATCTTTATCTTGTAATGCGGCATAGATGAATTTGTATTGTTTGTTTGGATACACTTTTTTTAATGTTTCAATTAAAGCTGTAGTACCTTCGGAATTGTGGGCTCCGTCAATAATGACACCCTCACCTATCTGTTCGAATCTTCCTTCCCAGCGTGCATTTTGCAATGCTTGCCGAATAGTAGATTCTTTAATATTACGATCAAAGAGTAAAGAAGCTGTAATCGCTAATGCTGCATTATCAATTTGATGATTTCCTTGCATCGCTAAAGGAATGGAAGGAAAAACGTGTTGTTGAAAATGATAGTCGAATTGTTGTAGTAGCCCTATTTTTTCATTTGATGTAACAATTGACTCATTTAAAAAATACATTGGTGCATTGCATTCCGCGCCCCGCTGTCTAATCACTTTTTGCGCGTTCATTTGTTTCACACCAACAACGACAGGCTTTTCAAATTTAATAATTCCAGCCTTTTCAAAGGCGATTTTTTCAATCGTATCCCCTAATATGTCGGTATGCTCTAAAGAAATCGTTGTAATGACCGAAACTTCTGGTGTGATGACATTCGTAGAATCGATTCGTCCGCCAATTCCTGTTTCCATTAAGGCGACATCGACCTTTTCATTCGCAAAATGCATTAAAGCAATGACTGTCATAATTTCAAAAAAACTTGGAAACTGTCCATCCAAATTTGTTTCGATAATTTTTGCGACTTTATTGGCATATTGTAAAAATGCTTCATCCGAAATTTGAGTATGATTAATCGTAATCCGTTCATTCACCCTTTCTAAATGGGGTGAAATAAAAGCGCCAACTCGCAATCCATGTTCCGTTAAAATAGCTCGGGTTGCATTTAAAGTGGACCCTTTCCCGTTCGATCCAGCAAAATGAATAAACTTTACCTTTTCCTCGGGATTTCCTAACAGCTGTAAAATTTTCCGAACAGCTTCTAGCGGTTGTCCTTTATATGTACTTGCCTTTAATGTAAAGATGAAATTCGTACATTCTTCTATAGAGTGAAACATATTTTCTTCTCCTCGATTCATTCATTAAAAAAACAACAATTCTCCAACTTAAGGTTATTGTAAAAGAAAAAATGCCCTAGTTAAACTAGGACATCTTTTATCATATTACATATTTTTTAATTCTGCTAAACGTTTTTCAACCGCTTCATATTTTTCTTGATAATCAGCCAGTTTTTCTCGTTCTTTTGCAACTAAAGCTTCTGGAGCTTTTGAAACAAATTTCTCGTTTGAAAGTTTACCAGAAACTAATTTCACTTCTTTCGCCCATTTTTCTAATTCTTTTTCTAAACGAGCAATTTCTTCATCTAAGTTAATTAATCCTGCAAGTGGTAAATAAATTTCAGCGCCTGATACTACTGCCGTCATGGATTGGGCAGGTGCTTCTAATGCTACTCCAATAGATAAAGTTTCTGGATTACAGAACTTTTCGATATAAGCAGTATTGTCTTCTAACACTTTCGCTGTTTCCCCATCCTTAGCAGAAATAAATAATGGAACTTTTTTACTCATTGGCGTATTTACTTCAGCTCGAATGTTACGAACAGAGCGAATAATATCTGTTAATAGCTTCATACTTTCCGCATCTTGAGTAAAGTTAAACTGTTCTTTAACTGTTGGCCATGCAGCAACTGTAATTGACTCGCCTTCATGTGGAAGGTGTTGCCAAATTTCTTCTGTAATGAAAGGCATAAACGGATGTAATAATCGCATTGTTTGATCAAGTACGTAAGCAAGAACAGAACGTGTTGTTTTCTTCGCTGCTTCATCTTCTCCATAAAGAGGTAGTTTCGCCATTTCAATATACCATGAACAGAAATCGTCCCAAATGAAGTTATACAATTCACGGCCTACTTCACCGAATTCATAACGATCTGCTAAATTTGTTACCCGCTCAATCGTTTCATTTAAACGAGTTAAAATCCATTTATCCGCAACATTTAAATGACCTGTTAAATCGATTTCCTCATATTTCATCCCATCCATGTTCATTAAAGCGAAACGGGAAGCGTTCCAAATTTTATTGGCAAAGTTCCAAATCGATTCTACTTTTTCTGTTGTATAACGTAAATCTTGACCTGGAGATGATCCAGTTGCTAAGAAATAACGTAAGGAGTCGGCACCATATTGGTCGATTACTTCCATTGGATCTACACCATTGCCGAGGGATTTACTCATTTTACGTCCTTCACCATCACGAACTAACCCATGAATTAATACATCTTTAAATGGACGTTCCCCTGTAAATTCTTTCCCTTGGAAAATCATTCGAGAAACCCAGAAGAAAATAATATCATATCCCGTTACTAATGTACTTGTTGGGTAGTAACGTTTATAAAGTTCATTATTTTCATCAGGCCAGCCCATAGTAGAGAATGGCCATAGAGCAGAAGAGAACCAAGTATCTAATACGTCTTCATCTTGCGTCCAATTTTCTGCATCTTTCGGAGCCTCTTTCCCTACATAAACTTCTCCTGTTTCGTTATGATACCAAGCTGGGATTTGGTGACCCCACCACAGTTGACGTGAAATACACCAGTCACGGATATTTTCCATCCAACGGGAATACGTATTTTCAAATCGGGAAGGAACAAAGTTTACTTTACTTTCTTCATTCCCTTGTAAGTTAAGAGCAGCCTCTGCTAACGGTTGCATTTTTACAAACCATTGTTTTGATAAATATGGTTCCACAACAGCACCTGAACGTTCTGAGTGACCTACAGAGTGGGTATGAGGCTCGACTTTAATAAGTACTCCTGCTGCCTTTAAATCTTCTACAATTTGTTTACGGCATTCGAAACGATCCATCCCTTGATACTTTCCAGCATTTTCATTCATCGTACCATCTTCGTTCATCACGAGAATACGTTCTAAGTTATGGCGGTTACCAACTTCAAAGTCATTTGGATCATGGGCAGGTGTCATTTTTACAACCCCTGTACCGAATTCCATATCTACGTAATCATCTGCTACGATTGGAATCTCACGACCAACGATTGGCAGGATAACGGTTTTACCAACTAAATGTTTATAGCGTTCGTCATTTGGATGAACGGCTACCCCAGAATCACCAAGCATCGTTTCCGGACGAGTTGTTGCTACTTCCAACACACCTGAACCATCTGCCAATGGATAATTCATATGGTAAAACGCACCTTCAACATCTTTATAAATTACTTCAATGTCAGATAAAGCTGTTTTTGCTGCTGGATCCCAGTTAATAATCCGTTCACCACGATAAATTAAGCCTTTTTCATACAATGAAACGAATACTTCTTTAACGGCATCCGATAAACCTTCATCCAATGTAAAACGTTCTTTTGTATAGTCAAGAGCAAGGCCGATTTTTGCCCATTGCTCACGAATATGGCCAGCATATTCTTCTTTCCATTCCCACGTTTTCTCAAGGAACTTTTGACGGCCTAAATCGTAACGGGAAATCCCTTGTTCGCGAAGTTTCTCTTCAACTTTTGCTTGTGTTGCAATACCAGCATGGTCCATACCAGGTAACCATAATGCGTCGTATCCTTGCATACGTTTCATACGGATTAAAATATCTTGTAATGTCGTATCCCATGCATGCCCTAAATGTAATTTACCTGTTACATTCGGAGGTGGAATTACAATGGAATAGGGCTGCTTTCCGCTTTCAGGCTGTGCTTCAAAAAATTTCCCTTTTAACCACCACTCATAACGACCCGCTTCTATACTTTGGGGATCATACTTCGTTGGCATTGTTAAGTTTGGTTGTTCTGTCATATTGACTCCTCCTTATGATATTTTTTAAAAGCGAATAAAATAAAAAAACTCCTATCGCCCTATCAAAAGGACGAAGGAGTTTTGATTCTATTTTTCGCGGTACCACCTTTAATTCCGAGATAAGGTTATCAATTCAAACGAAATAACACTAATATCTCGACACTCATTGTGGTAACGGGGTTTACCCGGCATTTTGCTACTATCATTTCACAAAAGCTGCTCCAAGGCTACGTTCAAATGGTTGCAAGCAGAAACTTTTCAGCTACCGTTTCCTCTCTTAAGCAAGCAAGCACATTTTACTCTTCCTGTTCATCGCATCCATCATTATTCACTTCACTTTTGTCAACCGATGCAATTTGATGAAACCAATTTAACAATTCATCATAACTATATAGTATAAGACAACGGTTAAACAAAGTATAACTGTTCTTATTGTATAATATACCATTAACAGTTTTCAAGTGACAATAAATTTGATGAAAGGAAGTGAAAATATGAAAAAACGAAGTAACTACAATCCCTATTTGTTGCCACCATGGCTTAGGAAAACTCGATTTTTTTGTAAACAAATTGCCATTCCCATTGCGGTTTTCCAAGCTATCCGAACATTAATAGTACCAACAACTGGCGATTTTATTTTATTACTCATATTAGTTTTATTATGTTGGTTATTTGCGAATGATTTTATTTGAGAAATTTAGAATCGTATACGACTCCGTTAATTCTTGATAAAAATCATCCGTATCCGTAGGGAAATATTGAGTCGATTCCACTACTTTATCTTTATTTACAGACTCAGATGTTTCTTCACTATTATCTACAAGGTTACCACTAGAAAACGTAATATGATCCAATGATTTTCTACTACTTTCATAAGAATCGAATAATACGTTCTCATTTTCTACAACTAGTTCCAGCTCTTCAGTCGGAGTTTGTCCAGAGGTATTAGTTGTATTCTCCACCTCTGGTTGCATTTGAGCAGTTGATGGTTCTTGAACAGTTGGCTCCTCTGGAAAAATAGCATCATGTCCAAAACGAATTTCTTCTGTCACCTGTGATTCTTCTTGTTGTGTTTCATCTTCGTTTAACTGTTCAGTAAATGTGATTGCTTCGTTCAATGGTTCAAGATTCGCTGTTTTTTCTGGTATCGTAGGTTGTTCAGGGAAAACGGCTTCATAATTAAATTGAATTTCTTCAGTTACTGGAGGTTGTTCCGATGACGAATTTTCCACTTCGTAATGGAATAAAGCACCTTCGACAGATTCTTCAAATTGACAATCAACATCCCATTTAAATGTACAATTTGAACCATTATATACAAAGTACGATACATCATTTATACAAATTTGAGGCTGACTTTCACTCGCAACTTTATCACGAGGCAAATCAATTTCTAAAGGTAGTGCATATTCAAAATAACCGTTATTCCCTTCAAATTCCAATTCTTCGATATAAGTACCATCGCTATACTCCGGCAATTCATTTGGATTAAAACGTGCCGTAGCTGCTATATGATAAATACCGACTAAACGAATGGAGTCATCCGTCTCAATTTGTTGCCAAATTGGTTTTATATCAACAGATAGTACTTCTTCCACAACACCTAACTGTTCTGGAAATACAAATTGCGTCATCATATCCCAATTAATATTTTGCATATGGTATCCCTCCCGTATCTACCATATGCTTCAAGAAAATAAGTATGCTAAGAAATGTCTATAAAACTTCCGTAAGTAAAAGGCATTTCATACTTATTCTTATTTTTTATTTTAATAAAAAAAGAGTGCCTATCTCCTTTGAGATAGACACTCTTTTCCATTATCGGGCTAATTTGGCAAACACTTTATGGAATGCTTCTACGGTTTTTTCAATATGCTCTTCTGTATGAGCAGTTGAAATAAACAATCCTTCAAATTGGGAAGGTGGTAAATAAATCCCTTCCTCCGCCATTAATTTATAATACTCAGCAAATAATTTTAAGTCTGAAGTTTTAGCTGAAGCAAAGTCCACTACCTCTTCATTTGTTAAGAATAAACCAATCATTGAACCAGCGCGATTAACAGTATGTGGAATATTGTATTTCGTTGCTGCTTCACGAATACCCGCCTCTAATTGGTCACCTAATTTTTTGAAATATTCATAGGATTCTGGTGTTAAACGAGATAACGTCTCAATACCAGCTGTCATAGCTAATGGGTTACCGGATAATGTTCCGGCTTGATAAACTGGACCTGCTGGTGCAATTTGCTCCATAATTTCCCGTTTCCCTGCAAAGGCACCAACTGGAAGACCACCGCCAACAACTTTACCAAGGCATGTTAAATCCGGGTTCACACCAAAATAACCTTGAGCACAATGATAATCGACACGGAAACCAGTCATTACTTCATCAAAAATAAGAAGGGATCCATTTTCTTCTGTTACTTTTCGTAACCCTTCTAAGAAACCTGGTTTCGGAGGAACAACTCCCATATTTCCTGCAACTGGCTCCACAATTACAGCCGCAATTTGTTCACCAAATTTTTCAAATACTGCTTGTACTGCTTCTAAATCATTATAAGCAACTGTTAATGTATTTTTAGCGATATCCGCAGGAACACCAGGGCTATCAGGTAAACCTAGAGTAGCGACGCCTGATCCAGCTTTAATTAATAAAGAATCACCGTGACCGTGGTAAGATCCTTCGAATTTTAAAATAATATCTCTACCCGTATATCCACGGGCTAAACGTAATGCTGCCATTGTCGCTTCCGTACCAGATGAAACAAAACGTACCATTTCAACAGATGGAACTCGATCAATAACAATTTGAGCTAATTCATTTTCCAATAAAGTTGGAGCACCAAAAGAAGAGCCTTTTGCAGCTTGCTCTTGAATAGCTTTCACAACTTCTGGATGGGAATGACCTAAAATAAGGGGGCCCCAACTTAATACATAGTCAATGTATTCATTGCCATCGATATCTTTAATAATGGCACCTTTTCCAGATTCCATAAAAATTGGATCTGTGTTAACTGATTTAAATGCACGTACAGGGCTATTTACCCCACCAGGCATTAAATGAACACTTTCAGAAAATGCTTGAATCGATTTTTCATATGTCATGATTATTTCCCCTCCAACCAACGGACAGCATCTTTTGCATGATAAGTAAGAATCATATCAGCACCAGCACGTTTCATACCAAGTAAAGTTTCTAGCACTACCGCTTTTTCATCAATCCAGCCGTTTAATGCTGCTGCTTTTACCATCGCATATTCACCAGATACGTTATAAGCCACGATTGGTAAATTGTAATTGTTACGAACATCACGAATAATATCTAAATAAGATAGTGCAGGTTTTACGATTAAGAAATCTGCTCCTTCTTCGATATCGGATTCTGCTTCCCGGAATGCTTCTAAACGATTCGCTGGATCCATTTGATACGTTTTACGGTCTCCAAATTGGGGAGCCCCATCTGCTGCTTCACGGAATGGACCATAGTAAGCAGATGCATATTTTACAGCGTAAGACATAATCGGTACATCTTCGAAACCAGCTTCATCTAAGGCAACACGAATAGCCGCTACGAAACCATCCATCATATTGGATGGGGCAATAATGTCCGCTCCTGCTTTTGCTTGAGATACAGCTGTACGGGCTAAAACATCTAGTGAAGGGTCATTTAAGATTTTTTCTCCTTCTACTACTCCACAATGACCATGATCAGTAAATTCACATAAACATGTATCCGCAATAACGATTAATTCCGGATGACGTTCTTTAATTAAACGAGTTGCTTCTTGAACAATACCATGGTCATGGAATGCACCAGTACCTACAGCATCCTTTTCTGCTGGTATACCGAATAAAATAACCGATGGAATTCCTAAAGCGACAACTTCATCTACTTCTTCAGCTAATCTGTCCAAAGAATATTGGAAAACACCAGGCATGGAGCTTACTTCATTTTTTATATTTTCCCCTTCAATGACAAAAATCGGATAAATAAAATCCTCTTTATGCAAATAAGTTTCTTTCACCATTGAACGCATTGTTGCGGATGAACGAAGACGACGATGTCTTTTGAAATTAAGATCTTTCATGATTGATTTCCTTCTTTCTTTGAATTTCTTCAATAACTGCTTCCATTGTATAAACTTTCGGTTTGTATGTAACTTCAGCACCATAAAACGCTATTCTTGCTGCTGTTATATGGCCAATGGCAGCTAATTTAGCTTTATCCCACCCGGTAATAGGGGCAACATGATTTGCAAAAACATCTACAGCTGAAGGGCTTGCGAAAATAAGGATTGGTTTTGCCTTTGTTTGTACAAGTTCTATTAAAGACTGAATATTGGTCAGATTTTCATGTGTATCATACACAGTCCATTCTTTCACGTCAAAAGGTAATCCCCTTTTCAGCGTATCTTTCGCTTTATTTCCTTTAATAAACAAACAGTTTAGTTCGTCCCCCGTTATCGCTGGGAACTCCTTCACAAATACATCGGCACTAAAAACCGTCGGCATGAAGCTTACTTGGAAGCCATTTTGTTCCAAAGATTTCGCTGTTTTTGTACCAACCGCCGCCACCCGCCCATTAAAGTGGGCAGGGGTTAAATGATGGCGTTTCATCTTATCACAAAAGGCTCTGACTCCATTTTGACTTGTGAAAATAAGCCAGTCAACTATTCGAGCTTTTTGAAGTAGCTCATCATCATTTCGATGAATCGTTTCTTTCGTTTCAATAAGAGGACAGGAAATAGCTTCTCCACCTAATGACTGAATTTTAGTAAGGATTGTAGTCGATTTTGTCGTACCCGTTAAAACGACCGTATTTCCTTCTAAAGGTTTAAGCATTTTGTTCAGCCTTTACTTTCTGAATTAAATCAAAGGCTCCTTGCTCTGTTAAAATGTTCGCTACTTCTTTCCCTAATTGCTCAGGGTTAGTTCCAGTTAAAGTTTCTTTATAAATAACAGATGAATCTGGGGCTGCAACTAGTCCAGTTAAAGTTAATGTATCCCCTTCAGTTTTTGCATAGCCTGCGATTGGCACTTGGCAGCCACCATCCATAGCAGCTAAAAAGGCACGCTCAGCATGGGCTTCGTTCCAAGTAGTTTGATCTGTTAATTTTGCTAATGCATCTAATAGCTCTTTGTCATCTCCGCGACATTCAATTCCTAATGTTCCTTGGGCTACTGCAGGTAAACATAAATCGATATCTAAATATTCTGTAACGACGTCATCATTCCAACCAAGACGTTTCAGACCAGCTGCAGCTAAAATGATTGCATCGTAATCTTCATTTTCAAGTTTTGCTAAACGAGTATCTACATTTCCTCGAATCCATTTAATTTCAAGATCAGGTCTTGCCTGTAAAAGTTGAGCACTACGACGTAAAGAGCTTGTCCCAACAACTGCTCCTTTAGGTAAGTCCGCAAATTTCACATGACCTTTTGAGATAAAGGCATCTCTTGCATCTTCACGGGGAGGAATACATCCAATAACTAACCCTTCTGGTAATACTGCTGGCATGTCTTTCATGGAATGAACAGCAAAATCGATTTCTTTATCATACAAGGCTTGTTCGATTTCTTTTACAAATAACCCTTTCCCTCCAACTTTAGACAATTGAACATCTAAAATACGGTCTCCCTTTGTTACAATTTCCTTTACTTCAAACTCAAAAGGAACTCCCGCGTTTTTTAATTCATTTATAAACCAGTTCGTTTGAGTTAGTGCTAATTTACTTTTCCGTGAACCTACGATGATTTTTCTCATGATAAGCCTACCTTTCTACTAATACCAAAAATGAAAATTGGATAATTTACTACCTAAGAAGAAATTAATTACAACAAGTAAGAAAGTGTAAATTTGTGCCCAAGCAAAATTTAAACCTGTAAGTTTCCCACTATGATGTAATACTAAAACCGTTAAATAAATAACCGTAATGACAAAGGAACCGACAATTTTTATATCGAAAATGGAGAGGACCTCCAATTTTAAAAACGCCCATTCCAAGCCTAATAATAAACTAATAAAAATAATCGGAACACCAATTAAAACGGAATAAAACATCCACCTACTCATTTGATGCAAACTAGGTAAGCGGGACCATAATTTCGTATACTTTTTCTCCTTTAGCAATCTGTATAAAATTAAATATAAAACAGAAAAAACAAAAGAAAGGGAAAAAGCAGCATAGGAAATAATAGCAAAGGATATATGGATAAATACCATCTCAGATTCTAGCGATTCAACTAGTGGATGTTCGACCTGATTTGGTGCAAATAAATGAATCGTCACAAAGATAAATCCTAAAACATTAATAAAAAATACAGGTAAATCAACTCGTGCAATACAATGTAAAATAATCGAAATCGTCACAAGTAACCATGCGTAAAAGTAAATCCCCTCTGTCAATGAGAGAATAGGGAAACGCCTAATTTCGATTATATAAAGTAAAAAGAATGCAGTTTGTAAGACCCATACGACGGAAATGAGCCAAAAGCCAATTCGTCGAATTTTAACACGTTTGTAGAAAAAATCGATGAAATAAAATACGATTCCGACGGCATAAAGAACAACCATGATCTCATAAAGCCTAGCCATTGCTAATTGTGTCATTTCGCTACCCTTCTTCATCTTTTACAACTTTTATCAATCTAATACCTTATTCAAGGTTTTCAGTAAAAATATGTAAAACTTCAAAAAATAAGCGTTCTCGTATCTCAGTTTACCATACAGATACGAAAACGCCTCAATTACAAATAAAAATGCCTACTTTTAATACAAGGCAACAAATACAATATATAACGAAAATCAAATAGTTGCTTCCATATTAAGAGGCTTTATTTAGCCAATATCCTTCTAACTAAATAAAATTAATATGACAATTTCCCATCTAAAACTGCCTTATTTTGTGAACTTTCCATAAAAGCTTGTTCACTTCGCTGTTGAGTATTCACTTCTTCATTGACTGCTTCTTCAATACCAAATATTTGTTGGAAAAGCATCAATTGTTGATTTGCCTTAGGTGAATTCGCCAATTCCTTCGCTTGTAAAATAGGATCCTTCAATAATTGATTAATGATGGATTTTGTATGTTTATTTAATATTTTGCGTTCACGTTCCGTTAAGTTAGGCATTTTATTTTCAATACTAGACATCGTTTCTTTTTGAATGCGATCCGCCTTTTTGCGAAGGGCAGAAATAACAGGAACAACGCCTAAAGTTGCAAACCAATCTTTAAATTGAACGACTTCTTGTCCAATCATTTCTGTAATTTCTTGAGCCGCTTGTTCACGTTCCGCTAAATTTGCTTCCACAATACCTTGCAAATCATCTATATCATATAAGAAAACATTTGATAAATCGCCAATACGTGGATCTAAGTCACGGGGTACTGCTATATCGACCATAAATAAAGGTTTCCCTTTACGTAAACGTTCTACGTACTCCATTAGTTCCAAGTCAATCACATAATCTGTCGAACCTGTAGAACTAATTAATATATCTGCTTCTAATAAAATACATTGTAGTTCTTGCATTGATTTCGCATCACCGTTAAATTTCGATGCTAGTTTTTCGGCCTTTTCAAAAGTACGGTTAACAACAGTTACTTTCCCTACACCGTTACCGTATAAGTTTTGAATCGCCAATTCACCCATTTTACCAGCACCTAATATTGCAACGTGTTTATTTTTTAATGAACCGAAAATCTTTTTAGCAAGTTCTACTGCTGCATATGAAACAGATACTGCATTTTCATTAATTGTCGTTTCATTATGAGCACGCTTAGCGAAAGTGACAGCTTGTTTGAACAATTGGTTGTAAATCGTACCAGTAGAACCAATTTCTTGGGCTTCTAAAAAGCTTTTCTTCACTTGTCCAAGAATTTGAGTTTCACCTAACACCATTGAGTCAATTCCTGATGTAACTCGGAATAAATGATGTAACGAATCGTCATCTTCTCGAATATATAAATGAGTTTCAAATTGTTCAACAGGAATGTCGAACCATTTCGCTAAAAATTGTTTAATATAATATCGGCCTGTATGCAATTGATCAACTACCGCATATATTTCAGTTCGGTTACATGTTGAAACAATTACGTCTTCTAATATGCTTTTTTCTTTTTTTAATGCTGCCATCGCCTTCGGTAATTCACTCTCAATAAACGACAATTTTTCACGAATTTCGACTGGCGCAGTTCTATAATTCAAGCCTACGACTAGTGTATGCATGAACTTTACACCTCACACGATCTATTTCATAAATTTTATTTTAACATAAAGAAAGCGTTATCCACACGATAAAATGTGAACATGCTATGAAAGTATTTTTAAATTAGAATTATTCTAAAGTAAGTGTAACAAATATTACGTGATGTTTCAAATTAGAATGCTTAAAAAGAAATAGTTAGAATAATTCTATTATTTCGTTATGTAATGTCGAAATATCGTTTAAGAAAAATACGCTAGCAAAAATTTTACTAGCGCATGTAGATTTATGTAGGATTACATTCGTTTTTCAATTTCAGTCCAAGCTTGTTCGAAGCCTAAACCTGTTTCTGATGAAAAAACGATTAGTGGATCATTTTTATCCATCTCTAACGTTTCTCTTACTACTTTTTTATGCTTTTCCCAATTACCTTTTTTTATCTTATCGGCTTTTGTTGCAATAACGATGGCAGGAATGTTGTAATACTTTAAAAAATCGTACATCATGACATCATCTTGTGTAGGGGCATGTCTTAAATCAACGATTAATACAACAGCACGTAATACTCTACGCGCTGTTATATATCGTTCAATCATTTTCCCCCACGCTTCCCGTTCCTTTTTGGAAACTTTGGCATAGCCATAACCAGGTACGTCAACGAAAAATAATTGTTCCTCGATTTTATAAAAGTTTAACGTTTGCGTTTTCCCTGGCTTAGATGAAATACGAGCTAATGCTTTTCTGCCAATCATCTTATTGATGAAGGAAGATTTCCCTACATTCGAACGGCCCGCTAAAGCAAATTCAGGAAGTCCATCTTCTGGATATTGCTCTGGTTTAACGGCACTTATAACCATTTCTACGTTATGGACTTTCATTTCATTTAAAACCTCCAACAAGTGCAATATTAAGCACTTCTTCTGCAGATGATACCGGCTTAAACGTCAATTGTTCACGAATTGTGTCTGGAATATCATCTATATCTTTTTCATTATCCTTTGGAATAATAATTGTAGTTAAACCTGCACGATGGGCTCCTAATGATTTCTCTTTTAAACCACCAATCGGTAATACACGTCCGCGCAATGTAATTTCTCCAGTCATCCCTACTTCACGATTAATCGGTTTATTGGAAATGGCTGAAACAAGGGCTGTCGCCATCGTAATCCCTGCTGATGGACCATCCTTTGGTACTGCCCCTTCTGGAACGTGAATATGAATATCATGTTGATCGAAGTAATCTTCATCAATTGCTAATTTATCCGTTAAAGAACGAACATAGGATAACGCCGTTTGGGCAGATTCCTTCATTACATCTCCAAGCTTACCTGTTAAGATTAATTTACCCTTCCCAGGTGTTAATGATACTTCGATTTGGAGTGTATCGCCACCAACAGTCGTATAAGCTAAACCAGTAGCAACCCCTACTTGGTTTTCTGTTTCTGCTTGACCATAGTGGAATCGGTGTTTACCAAGCATATCCTCTAATACTTTTGAGTTCACCGTCACCCGTTTTTTCTCACCGGAGACAATTATTTTAGCAGCCTTACGACAAAGGGAAGCAATTTGTCTTTGCAAATTACGAACACCGGCTTCTCTAGTGTAATAACGAATTAAATCAATGATTGCTTCGTCTTTAATAATAAGCTGAGATTTTTTCAAACCGTTTTCACTAATTTGTTTTGGTATTAAATGATTTTTTGTAATGAGCGTTTTTTCAATTTCTGTATAACCAGCAATCGAAATGATTTCCATACGATCTAGTAAAGGTCCTGGGATTGTGCTTAAATCATTAGCCGTAGCAATAAATAACACTTGTGAAAGATCATAAGGTTCTTCCAAGTAATGGTCACTAAAGGAATTATTTTGCTCTGGATCTAATACTTCCAACATAGCAGCAGATGGATCGCCACGGAAATCGTTGGACATTTTATCGATTTCATCTAGTAGAAATACCGGATTTACTGTACCAGCTTTTTTCATCCCTTGAATAATACGGCCAGGCATTGCCCCAACGTACGTACGTCGGTGACCACGAATTTCCGATTCATCCCTTACTCCACCTAAGGATACGCGGACAAAATGACGATTTAAACTTTCAGCAACAGATTTTGCCAATGAAGTTTTACCAACCCCCGGAGGCCCTGCTAAACAGAGTATTGGACCACGGACAGAATTTTTCAATTGACGGACAGATAAATATTCTAAAATACGTTCTTTTACTTTTTCTAATCCATCATGATCACGATTTAAAATTTCTTCTGCATGTTTTATATCTAAACGATCTTCCGTGCTTTCCTTCCAAGGAACGGTAATAAGCCATTCTATATAATTTCGAATAACCCCACTCTCAGCACTTGCAGCTGGAAGCTTTTCATATCGATCTAATTCTTTAATTGCTACCCTTTTAGTGGATTCAGGCATACCAGCTTCTTCTACCCGTTTCCGCAAATCGGCTACTTCTCCCGTTTTTCCTTCACGGTCGCCAAGTTCGGCTTGTATCGCCTTCATCTGTTCGCGCAAATAATATTCCTTTTGCGTCCGTTCCATCGCTTGTTTTACTTTAGAATTGATTTTCTTTTCAAGGTTTAATACTTCCTGTTCATCATGAAGACGAACGATTAAGTGATTTAACCGTTTCTTTACATCGAAAAGGCTTAAGACTTCTTGCTTTTCCAACACTTTAAAAGGCAAATGGGATGCTACGATGTCACAAAGTCGACCAGGTTCTTCAATGTCTATAACGGAATCAATCGTCTCTGAAGTTATTTTGTTTGATGATTTGGCGTATTTTTCAAAATAAGAAATTAAAGTACGCATTAACGCCTCGATTTCTGCGTCCTTTTCCGTATCATCTTCATGAATTTCAAGATTCACTATCGTGAAATTCTTTTGTTCTTCATAATGAGTCATTTTCGCACGGCTTATGCCTTCAACTAATATGCGCAAAGTTCCATTTGGAAGTTTTAGCATTTGTTTTACATTTACTAGTGTACCAATGGAATAAAGCTCATCTTTTGTCGGCTGTTCCACACGTAAATCCTTTTGTGTTGCTAAAAAGATTTGATTTTCGTTTAACATTGCGTGTTCTAAAGCCGCTACCGATCGAGCTCTCCCTACATCAATATGTAAAACCATTGAAGGGTAAACTAATAAGCCACGTAATGGTAATAGTGGAATATTTTCTTTTGTTTTAGTCATGCGGGTATTCACCTCCATCCACATTTTCCGTTACAACCCGCTTGTTTAGTATGTGATAAAAAAACGACATTTCACTTACATATTCATAGTAAATTCTGTATTGAGCGAAAATGTTAGTCTTATACCTACTACTTATTATGTAAATAAAAACTTAAATTAGACACTTATATGTAGTTTATTTTTGGAACAAAGAGCTGACTTACGAAATAGCGCTAATTAAACGCAAGTTCGAAGTCAGCTCTCAAAACTAATTGCTGAACTTTAGCTAAATTAAGCTGAAGTTTTTTTGTCTGAAATATTTAGTTCTGTTCCATCAGCAAGAATCAATTTCGGTGTAGCTTTTTCCGTTATTGTTTCCTTCGTAATAATACATTTCACAATATCTTCACGGGAAGGAAGTTCAAACATCATATCTAACATTGTTGATTCAATAATCGAACGCAATCCGCGAGCCCCAGTTTTTCGTTCAATGGCTTCTTTTGCAATCGCTAACAATGCTTCTTCTTCGAAATCTAATTCCACTTTATCTAGTTCAAACATTTTTTGGTACTGTTTCACCAAAGCATTTTTCGGTTCAGTTAAAATACGCACTAATGCGCTCTCGTCTAACTGTTCTAAAGATGCTAAAACTGGTAAACGTCCAATGAATTCAGGAATTAAACCAAATTTTAATAAATCTTCAGGAATTAATTGAGAAAGTAATGACGCACTATCCTCTTCCACTTTCTTCGGATCAGCACCAAAACCAATTACTTTACGTCCTTGACGACGTTTAATAATTTGTTCAATACCGTCGAACGCTCCACCAACAATAAATAGAATGTTCGTTGTATCTATTTGTAAAAACTCTTGATGCGGATGTTTTCTTCCACCTTGTGGAGGAACACTTGCAACCGTACCTTCAAGAATTTTAAGTAATGCTTGTTGAACACCTTCGCCTGATACATCACGTGTAATTGAAGGGTTTTCAGATTTACGAGCTACTTTATCGATTTCATCTATATAAATAATCCCTTTTTCTGCACGTTCGATATCATAATCAGCAGCTTGTATTAATTTTAAAAGGATATTTTCAACATCCTCACCAACATACCCCGCTTCAGTAAGAGAAGTCGCATCTGCGATTGCAAATGGTACGTTTAAAATACGTGCTAATGTTTGAGCAAGGAGTGTTTTCCCACTACCAGTAGGTCCAATTAAAACGATATTCGATTTTGACAATTCGACATCATCAATTTTGCTGTTCGAATTAATTCGTTTGTAATGATTGTACACAGCAACTGATAATGCTTTCTTGGCGCGCTCTTGTCCAATTACATATTCGTCTAAAATCGATAATATCTCTTTTGGTTTAGGGATCTCTTGAAATTCAATTTCCTCTTCTACCCCTAACTCTTCTACAACGATTTCAGAACAAAGCTCGATACATTCATCACAAATGTAAACGCCAGGTCCAGCTACTAATTTACGTACTTGTTCCTGTGGTTTTCCACAGAATGAACACTTTAAATTGCCTTTTTCATCATTAAATTTGAACAATTTGCTTCACCCCTATTCAAGCAACAATCTTACAAGATTCTGTTATGTTTATCAAATAAGTTGTTTCGATTCACCCATAATAGCATTTATTATAAGCTTATTTTGTCTATGTATTGATTCAATATGTCAAACAAAATTTGACTAAATCCAATGAAAGTTGTTAAACATTGAGAAAATTCCCTAATTTTACCGACAATTCAGAATATTTCTAGTTTTAAAACAAGGTACGGTGAGTTGCCGTACCTTGTCACAATATTCATTCAACTACATTGTACTAGAAAACCAGAAATTATTCAGTAATTTTTGCGTTCTCAACTAAGAACTCAACTGTTTTTTGTGTACGAATATCGTTTTCTAGAATTTCAGTATTTCCACCTAAAGCTGAAATAATTTGGTCATTTGTCATACCAAATTGTGCTGCCATTTTTTCTAGTTCAGCATTAACATCTTCTTCTGTTACTTCGATGTTTTCTGCTTTAGCAATTGCTTCTAAAGTTAATGAAACACGTACGCGATTTTCAGCTTCTGGACGCATTTGTTCATGTAAAGCATGCTCATCTTGACCTGAGAATTGGTAGTAAAGGTCTAGAGTCATACCTTGCATTTGTAAACGTTGACCGAATTCGTCGATCATGCGGTGAATTTCATTGTGAGTCATAGATTCTGGAATATCGATTTCAGCATTTTCAGCTGCTTTTTCTACTAATTCATCACGTAAAGCACTTTCTGCTTCAGCTTTCTTTTGCTCTAAAGTTTGTTCTTTTAATTTCGCACGTAATGCTTCTAAAGATTCAACTTCAGGATCGATTTCTTTAGCGAATTCGTCGTTTAATTCTGGAAGAACTTTTGTTTTTACTTCTTTCACAGTTACTTTGAATGTAGCTTCTTTACCAGCTAATTCTTCAGCGTGATATTCTTCTGGGAATGTAACAACAACATCTTTTGATTCTCCAGCTTTTAAACCTACTAATTGTTCTTCGAATCCTGGAATGAATGAACCAGAACCGATTTCTAATGGATAGTCTTCACCTTTTCCACCTTCGAACGCTTCTTCACCAACGAAACCTTCGAAATCGATAACAGCAGTATCACCTTCTACGATTGCTTCGTCTTCTTTAATTTCTAATTCTGCTTTACGGTTTAATTGTTCTTGGATTTGAGCTTCAACTTCTTCATCCGTTACTTCTGTTGCTAATTTTTTCACTTCTAAACCTTTGTATTCACCAAGTTTTGGTTCTGGTTTAACTGTAACTTTTGCTGTAAAAGTGAAATCTTGTCCTTTAGCGAAGTTTTCAGTTCCATCGATTTCTGGATAATCTACAGGAACAATACCTGTTTCATCGATTGCATTTGAATATGCATCTGGAACTAAAATTTCTAAAGCATCTTGATAAAGAGCTTCTACACCAAAGCGTTTTTCGAAAATCGGACGTGGCATTTTTCCTTTACGGAAACCAGGTACGTTAATTTCTTTCACTACTTTCGCGAAAGCTTTATCTAAAGCTTTATTAACTTCTTCAGCTGGTACTTCGATTGTTAATGTACCAATATTACCTTCTTGTTTTTCCCATTTTGCTGACATTTATAATACCTCCAAAATTAGTTTACAATTGTTAGACAAACCACTCGTTTATACGATTTTGACAACCATTTTAGTATAACATAGATAAACGGAGTTTCAACTTTTTTCATACTTCTTGTAGTTCTGTTAGCTTTTCAAGATTTTGCAAAAATTCTACTAGTTCGTAATCCATTTCATGAACACTACCAAACATCGTTTTGACAAAATCAATATAACTAATCGCAACATCTTCCGAATCATAAGACAACCATTCAAAAGGATATGTGACAATCGAATGTTTAGCAATTAAGTATTCGACCATTTCTAAAGTGGAAGGTTCCTTTTCTAATTTCTCCACAACAAGTTTAGAAACTTGTGTAAATTGTGGCATTTTCGTAGGTAATTCCAGTTTAGCCGGATTAACATTCATCACTTTATCGAATTTTCTAATTGTCAAATTTGTATCCACCTGTTGCTCTACAAGTAATATTAAAACAATACTTTTAATAAAGGGATGTGTTTCTTCGTTTTCAATAATTGCTTTAAGGTGGTGGACAATCGGTCGTATATTTAACATCGTCAATTCATGAACAGTGTTTAGTTGCTTACTAGGTGGGAGAGACATAAATTGTTGTAAATTAAACATTTCAGGATCTACATCATTGTTATTTCTTACAGGTTCTTCTTGTTTTACGACATTCCCCGCTATGTTAGCGTTTATATCCTTAAGCCGTTCAAATTTTTCAATTTGTTCCTCGGGAATCGCACCTTCTTCTAATAAGGAAGTAATTATTCTTTCAACCTGTTTAAATTGTTTGAGTTGCATACAAATGGTTAAGTATAATTCCATTACTTCCAGGTACATCGTAGGACCAATGCTTAATAACCGTTCACAAACATCTTTTGCTTTTTCAAATGATTTCGTTTCATATAATGAATAGGCATAAACACTAAGGGTTAATTCATCACCTTCAGTATATTTTAATGCTTCTTCAAAATTTTTATTTGCTAAATCATATTGATAGTTTTCTACAAATTCGTGGGCTTGTGCTATTAATTTTTCGACTGTACCAGGAAATATAACGACATTATCAAATGTTGTATATTTTTTTTGCTTTTTCTTCAAACGTCTCACTCCCTGATGTCTGCTATGAAAATATTGCCAAACAATTGTAGTTATTGTACCTTTTATTTTTCAAGGGAACAATATCCTTCAAAAAATGTTCCGAAGTTATTCAAGTATTAACCGACTTTTTATCATTTTAATCGAAGAGAATAACGACTTAATTGTTCAATAGAGAATAAAAAAGCTACTTAAGAATATGAAATACATCCCATTCATAAGTAGCTGTATTACTTTATTGTAACTTATTTGCTAGTTTTTGAATTAACATAGGCAACCACCCTTGTAAAGGTTGACATTGGAAACCCGCTTTTTCAGCTTTTTCAGACGACATATACCAATCATTTGGAACTGCAAAGGGGGATCGGCTTTTTTCATCGCCAACAAGGGCAATTTTCGCACCTTTTTCGACCGATTGTTCAATCAAGTTGATTAGTTCTTTCATTGAATAGGTTCCAGGCGAAGTAGCATTGTATGGACCATCAATGTTTGAAAAACCCGCAAAGCGTAAAAAGGTAGCCGCATCATCAGATAAAATATAAGACATTTTAGCATCCATATTTAAAAAGCTAATTACCTTCCCTTGCGCCACCCGTTCAACATGAAAATGCAAGCGTTTTGTATAGTCATCTTCCCCTAATACTATCGGAAAACGAACAGCTACTACTGGAAATTGAGCCTTTTGGCAAAACACAGCTTCCGCTTGACGCTTCCCTTCTCCATATGAAAAGTCATTACTTTCACCAGCTACAATTGAATAATGGTATGGATCAAATTCCTCTTCCTTCAACTCTGCACCTAAGTCTATATAAGTTGACATCGTGGAAGTAAAAATATATTTTTTTGTTTTCCCTTCAAAAATGTCGCATGCTGCCATCGCTTCATTTGGAGAAAAACAAATATTATCATACACGATGTCCCATTGTGTATTTTGCATCGCCTTTTGAAGAGCCTCTTTATCCGTTCGATCGACTACAATTCGCTTTACACGGCTACCGAAGGGATGTGGAGAATTACCGCGGGTTGCAATCGAAACTTCATGCCCCTCTTCTACTAATAATTCCACAAGTTTTTTTCCAAAAAATCGGGTTCCACCTAAAACTAATATTTTGCCCATTCCTTTATCCCTCTTCCACTTTCACGTTTCTTGTAAACTTGCTGTTGTTACCATAATACGTCCAGTATCTGATTTCAACTTAATTGGTACAGAACCATCGCCAAATTGAAATTTTTCCCCCTTTTCTCCATAGACTTCAACACGGCCAAAACCCGATTTTAACGTTAAAGTTGCATCATCTAATGGCTCATCTGTTTTAAGGGTAATGCTACCATTATCTGTTTTCCAACGAATTGGTTTAGTAACAGCTGGAATATAACCATCTATCCTTCCATTATCCGTTGAAGCCTTTATCTCTCCTTTTACATTATGTAATTCAATTCGACCATTATCTGTTGATAGATCAATTTTTTCCGCACTCGAGTGATTTACAACAATACGACCATTGTTCGTTGAAGCACTAACGTCCGTGCAATTAGAATGTTCCATCAAAATTCGCCCATTGTCCGACTTTATATTTAATGAATTCGCTAACAATGATTTCAAATGAATGGTTCCAACATCCGTTTTAACTTTTATCGATTTAGCTTGTTGAACGTTCATTTCAATTTTTCCTATATCATTTTGGACAAGGAGCTGATTATACAATTTTTGTGGTAGCTGAATCGTTACATGAACAACAGTGCGAACGTTGAAGTTAATATAAATGAAGAAAAATCTAAACCCATCCTCACGGTTTACATGGATTTCCAACGTATTATTTACAATATGCGTCGTTACTTTTGTTTTTCCATCTTGATCTTTTACATGAATAGATGGTTTATCATCACTAGATGGAATAATTGTAATATTGGCTCTATCTGCTTTAATATGAACATTTTCATATTCCGTAATAGCAGTTGGTGAAAATTCCACATTTGTTTCAAATTCCTCTTCCGAATAAGCCGATAACAGTTCATCAACTAACTCATGAATCGGTCCTAAAGATTCAATAATATCTTCTTCTTTTTTCCCTTCTGCCTTTCCGTTGGCAAAGTATTCCTTAAAATCCCGTATAATATTTTTCCGTTCTTCCTCCTTTAACAAACCTAATTCAGCTTCCAATTTTTTTAAAAAAACCTCTTCTGTCATTCTCAATCCTCCTTTAATATTGTTCATTTCCCCTCTATTCATTTCTCCTATTCTTCTAGAAGTTCCTTTATTTTTTACGAATTTGAAAATCATATAAAGAGCCCGTTCATTATACTGAAAATAGTCCATGGAAATATTATGAAAATGAATAATAATTTCATTCTTGACCACTCTAGTTTTAGTTAGGAAATAATATGTATTAACAAGGAGTGTTATCCATGGGAATCATGAGTCGAAATCCAAAAGAAGAGCCGCTACATTACGGAGAAGTTTTTACAATTTGGTCGAATGTTTTAACAAATAACGGAATGATTGCTATGTATCAAACCTTATATAACCATACTGGAGATCGCGATTTAGCGAAGTTAGTAGAAGAAGCGGTTGTTGGTATGGAAGAAGAAAATAAGCAATTAACAGAAATTTTAAAAGTAAACGGTGTTGGATTACCACCCGTTCCCCCAGAACGCCCTAACGCTCGCCTTGAAGACATCCCTGTAGGAGCAAAATATAATGATCCGGAAATTAGTGCGATTATATCTGGCAACGTCGCTGCGGGGTTAGTCGCTTGCAGTACAGCTATGGGAAAAAGCACTAGGGAAGATATTGCAGCGATGTACGGTCAATTTCACATGGCTAAAGCACAATTAGCCACAAAATTATTACGTTTAAACAAAAGTAAAGGGTGGTTAGTACCTCCTCCCCTTCATATCGCTCCTCAAGATGAAAGATAGGAATAACGAAAAAACGGTAAGGATAGAAACTACTCTCTAGTCTTCTATCCTTTTTTGTATGTTTTTTTCAAGTAATAACACTTGCCATTTTTCAATGAATATGGAATAAATAACCGTAAAAAAGAAAGGAGAATATATATGTTTCTTAATAAGGTAGTTATCGTAACAGGTGCTGCACAAGGAATTGGACGAGAAGTAGCATCCCGATACGCTGAAGCTGGCGCTCATGTAATTTTAGCGGATATAAATGAACAATTAGGTGTAGAAGTTAGTACTAATCTAAAGAATAAAGGCTATTCCGTCCATTTCATTCCAACGGATGTACGGAAAGAACAAGATGTCATTCAGTTAATGACCACTTCAGTTGAAAGGTTTGGAACTATTGATATTTTAATTAATAATGCAGGTATTTTTAGACCTATTTCGCCCTACGATATTTCGATGGACGTTTGGGACGATGTGATTAACACAAATTTACGAAGCGTCTTTATCTGTTCAAGAGAAGCAGCGAAATTTATGCGTTTAAATAAAAATGGCGGTGCTATCGTTTCGATGGCATCTACAAGGGCGTTTATGTCTGAACCACATACTGAATCCTACGCTGCAACAAAGGGTGGTATCGTTGCATTAACCCATGCATTAGCTAGCTCCTTTGCACCAGATCACATCCGGGTAAATTGTATTTCTCCAGGCTGGATTGAAACCGGTGATTATGCACAGTTGAGGGAGATTGATCATCGCCAACATTTTTCAGGAAGGTTAGGAAAACCCTCAGATATTGCTCGAGCATGTTTTTATTTAACAGATGATCAAAACGATTTTGTAACAGGAATCAATTTAACTGTAGACGGTGGTATGACGAAAAAAATGATTTACGAGGAGTAAAATTTCTAAAATAAAAAGAGGATTAGGCAGCAAGCCTTCTCCTCTTTTTTAAATTAAACAAATAAATAAATCGTTAAAAACATACATAAGCTTCCGCCTATTACAAAAACATGCCATATCGCATGATTATATGGAATTCTTTTGTTTTTATAAAAATACGTACCTACTGTATAACTTAAACCGCCTGCTAGTAACGTTAAAAAACCATTCCCTGTTATATGATTTAATAATGGTTCATATACAAAAATGGCGAGCCAGCCCATCCCTAAATAAATGATAAGGGATAGTCGTTCGAAACGATGTACGAAATACATTTTAAAAATGATGCCTAAAATAGCTAAAATCCATTCAAGGAAAAACAACGTCCATCCTAATTTACCACCAATCGCTACGAGGGCAAAGGGTGTATAAGAACCCGCTATTAAAAGAAAAATGGAACTATGATCTAATTTTTTCAACAAACTTTTATGAGTTGGCCACGAATGATACAAAGTTGATGCTGCATATAAACAAAACATCGAAATACCAAAAATAATGTAACTCATTAGCTCAATAGTCGAGCTAGAATTTTGTGCTTTCATCACTAATAAAGTCGTGGCAGGGATAGCTAATATCGCACCTAATCCGTGGGTTATCGCATTCCACAACTCTTCTTTCTTACTATAACTACTTTGAACAGCAACCGCTTGTGCCACTTTTCTTCACCTCTTATATTGATTATTCCATATACACATAGTTTGTATAGAATAAGATGTAATATTCATTCCATGATATTTGTCATAATCTATGAACTTATTAATAAAAGATGTTCATGACACTTGTTAGATTTCAAACGTAAAATCTCTCTTTCATTCAGGAATTCTAAACATTTTTGACAATGAAGTTGAACATTTTGAGAAACTGTATTACAGTAAATAAGAAATGAATCATTGTTATATAACAACCTTTTCGATAAAAAAACCGAATAACGTCATAAGGCGATATGACGAATATTCGGTAGTTTATTTTCACTCTTATAATGTTGTAGTTGAGAGATCTCCAACTGTTTCTTTTTTCTTTTGTTCCATTAGTTTTTTCTTTTTGTTTACGTCTGCACGTAGCAATAAAGAAATTAATAAAGATATCGCAATTAATCCAGTAAAGAGGTAGAACACAGTAATGTAACTTCCAGATGCACTCTTTATAGAATTAACGATAATCGGACCAAAAATTCCACCTAGTGACCAAGTTGTTAATAAGTACCCGTGGATAACACCTAGTTGTTTTGTTCCAAATAAATCACTAGCATATGCCGGTAAATTAGAGAATCCACCACCGTAACAACTAACTACTAGGAAGATAAATGCTTGGAATAAAAAGACATTTGTTGTAAATGGTAATACAGCGAATGTAATGACTTGAATTGTGAAGAAGATAACGAATATATTTGGACGACCAATATAATCGGAAATTGCTGCCCAAATTAATCGACCACCACCGTTAAATAATCCCATTACACCAACCATTGCCGCAGCACCTGCGACCGATAGTCCGACAATTTCTTGCGCCATCGGAGAGGCAACAGAAATCATCATAATTCCGGCAGTAACGTTTACTAAATGCATTGCCCAAAGCATCCAAAACTGTCTTGTTTTTACAGCTTCTTTTGCTGACATTTGGGATAAATCTTGTTTTACTACTTTTGTTCCTTCTTCAGTAGCTTTCTTCATTCCTTCTGGCATATAACCTTGTGCAGGAGGGGCAATATATAAAGCTCCTAAAATCATTAATACAAAATAGCTAATCCCTAAGATGAAGTATGTATTAGAAATCCCTACACCTTCCATTAAGTTTGCTGCAACCGGTGCAGTAATTAATGCCCCAGAACCAAAGCCTAATACAGCCATCCCTGTTGCTAACCCACGACGATCAGGGAACCATTTTACTAATGTTGATACAGGTGCAATATATCCAATCCCCATACCTAAACCACTTAACAATCCGTAAGTTAACCAATAAAGAACAACTGAATCCATTACGATTGCTAAACCAGAACCTGCTTGTCCAGCACCAAATAGTAGCGCAGCAATCATAGCTGATTTTCTTGGTCCCATTTTTTCTACTAATTTACCAAATAGTGCAGCTGCAAATCCAGCTAACCCCATCATAATTGTAAAGGCAACAGTGACATTTGTTGCACTCCAACCCATTTCCGTTGTAATCGGAATTTTATAAACGCTGTAGGCGTATGCGCCACCTATCGAAAGATGTATTGCAATCGCAGAAAGCGCAATTAACCATCGATTTTTCTTCATATTTCTCTTTGAACCCCTTTCTTTCTAACTTTGAACAAGTTGTGACAACTACTTTATCAAGATAACATTTACAAAATATGAAAATCAATAGTTTTTGTAAAAAAATTATTTGAATAAAACAGTTTTTTTCTGCAAAAAGTAGAAAATAATAAAATAAGCGCAAAATCCACATAGAATAAATGATAAAAACCATCCACGCCTTCATTTTTCTATAATAATGTTTCTATCGATATGTATAAAGTTTCCTCATCACAAAACCCTATAACACAAGCACTCTTACCCTTCACAAAGATATTACACCTTTTAGAATTTATATTCAAAAATTAGAAATTAACTATCAAATAAGAGAAATTGTTTTCAATCAATCAACATAATTTTGATAACCTTTTTCCCTACAACATAACAAAAAACAAAATAAAAACACTGGTTATCGAATTAACTTTATTATATTTATATAACATTTTTCCGATTGAATTCCCATAAAAATAAATGATGGATGAAAATTAGCGAGAATATTTTTTTATTAATATTTTTGTCGTTCAATCAGAAAAACCTCCTTCTAAGCAGAAATTCCTTCTGCCTAAAAAGAGGAATCATGTAAATATTACCGAACAATTAGTACTTCACACGGAGCAAACCGAGCAATACGTTCTGCGACAGATCCGATGAGCATTTTTTCAATTTGATTCGTTCCCATCGCCCCGCAAACAATTAAATCAACATCAGGTAGCTCAATTAAAACTTCTTTTGAAGAGCCTTCTTTAACCACTACGTCTACCTTACTTACACCAGCTTGCTCCGCTTTACTTTTGAGCTCTTCCAATTTCATATTACTTTCCTTCACCAATTTTCCAGCAAAGTCTAAATCATATGCTGTTATAGAACCAAAGGATTTCGTGTCAACGACATGAACTAATAATAATGTTGCTCCATAATGATTCGCTACATTAATTGCTCGTTCAAACGCTTTTAACGACAGTTCAGAAAAGTCTATTGCAACTGCGATTTTTTGATATTGCCCACTCATACGAAGTCCTCCATACTTAAAAAAGCTTCATTAAAGACTAGTTCAAAACATAACCGAATAATGTTAGGATGTGCAAAAAACGCTATAAAATTCATCTTAAAAAACTGATATATGCTCCTCTACTTTTTGTTATAGTATTTTCCCAATCAAAAACCGTCAGTTATCCATGATGAACTGACGATTCGTTCATTTAACTCTCATTCTATTAAAGCACTTTATCTAAAAAGGCTTTAGCTCGATTAGACTTAGGAGAATTGAAAAACACTTCTGGTGCGGCATCTTCAACAAGATAACCACCCTCAAGGAATAGAACACGATCTGCCACTTCACGGGCGAATCCCATTTCGTGGGTTACAATAATCATCGTCATTCCTGATTCCGCTAGTGATTTCATCACGTTTAACACTTCTTTTACCATTTCAGGATCCAATGCAGAAGTCGGTTCATCAAAAAGCATAACCGTTGGATTCATAGCAAGGGCACGGGCAATGGCAACACGTTGTTTTTGCCCGCCAGAAAGACGATTTGGGTATTCATTTCGTTTTTCAAACAAGCCTACTTGACGAAGAAGATCCTCTGCCGTTTCAACCGCTTTATTTTTTGACATTCCCTTCACGTTCATCGGTGCGTAAATTAAGTTTTCGAGTACCGTTTTATGAGGGAATAAATTGAAATTTTGAAATACCATCCCTAAATTTTCACGGACTTTCAATATATTTTTTTCCGTAATTAATGTACCACCAACGGTAATTTCCCCACTTGTCGGCTCTTCTAAACGATTAATACATCGTAAAAACGTCGATTTTCCTGATCCAGAAGGACCGATGACCGCAATGACTTCTTTTTCTTTAATTTCAGTTGAAATTCCTTTTAATACGTCATTTTTACCAAATGACTTTTTTAAGTTTTCGATTTTAATCACTACGTCTCATCCTCTTTTCTATCATTTTTCCAAGGAATGTTAATACTAGTGTCATAATGTAATAGATGATACCAGCGATTAATAATGGTTCTAAATAACGGAATGTGTCTCCTCCAACAACGTAAGCACGACGCATAATATCTAAAGCACCAATAACCGTTACGATGGCGGACTCTTTATTTAACGTAATAAATTCATTCATCAATGAAGGTAAAATATTTTTCATTGCTTGTGGCAAAATAATATCCTTCATCATTTTACTATAAGGAACACCAAGTGCCTTTGCTGCCTCTTGTTGACCTTTATCAACCGCATTTATTCCCGCACGTATAATTTCAGAAATATATGCACCCGAGTTTAATCCAAAGGCGATGATCGCTGCGGGCATTGGTTCTATATTAAACCCAAGAATTTGTGGCATCGCATAATAAATGAGCATTAATTGTAGTACAAGGGGTGTACCACGGAAGATCGATGTATAAAATTCAGCGAACCATTTTAACGGCTTAATGCTGCCAATTTTACAAAGAGCTAGTAATATCCCAAGAATCAAACCGATAACCGTTGCAAAAATAACTATTTGTAAAGTAATACCTATTCCTTCTAATATGTAAGGAATAGAGGGTACGACTTTCGAAAAATCAAACATCGTATGTCCCCCTTTCTTCATGTTAGATTGTTATGATAGTTAGAAGCGAAAAATCTGCTCGCTTTCCAAAGGAATAATCGTTGCCACCTTACCACTAAAATGACCTTCAATGATTATTTAAAAGGCACAATATAGAGGCAATACTTTTGGTGGCTCACGATTCCCTTAGGAGACTCGCAGATTGTAATATCAGACTTTTTATTTCACTAAAGATGTGGATAAGCTAATTATTCTTCAACTACGAACCATTTTTTCTTCAGCTCATCAATTTTCCCTTCGTCGATTAATACTTGAATCACTTCATCGAATTCAGCTTTTAAATCGCTACCTTCTTGGAAAACAACGGCTTTAAAATCCGGATCTTCTACTTCAAGTGGAAATGAAGTTAAATCATCGTTTTGCGCTAAATAATTTTCAGCAACGATATTTTCAATCACCGCACCTTGGAAACGACCATTTTTCAACTCTTGAATAATTTCAGGAATTAAATTACGACTTTCAACTGTAAATCCATTTTCCTCGGCAAAAATTTTAGCCAAATCTTCTTGAATAGAAGAAACTTGCGCACCTACTACTTTTCCTTTTAAATCTTCTAAAGATGAAATGTTACTATCTTTCGGAGTAACTAAATATTGTTCTGTTTCATAGTAAGGGACAGAAAAGTCTACCACTTCATCACGATCTTCTGTCGGTGTCATTCCAGCAATGACAAAATCAAATTTATCCGCTTGAAGTCCAGGGATTAAACTATTAAAATCCGTATTCGTAAATTGTAATGTATACCCTAAACGTTCTGCGATTAAGTTTGCTAAATCAATATCAAAACCGATAATTTCATCACTTTTTGCTGTATCAACATATTCAAATGGCGCATAGTCCGCTGATGTACCTACTCGTAAAACTTTTGCTTCTTCTGTTTTTTCTTCTGTTGTTGAACTTGATGACGCCCCTTCATCAGATGTACCACAAGCTGCTAAAATACCCATTACTAATACAAGCATGAATAAAAATACTTTATTTTTCATTGTTGTTCTCTCCTTTGTTGGTTAAATTATTGTTCTTCCATATATCGTTGAATAGCTTTTTCTAACATTGATAATCCCGTATCAATTTGTTCTTTTGTGACAGTAAGGGGTGGAATCATCCGAATCACTTCCCCAACATTTCCGCAAAGATAGAACAGGACTCCTTCTTCTAATGCATAATCAAGAATTTTCATGACCGCTTGTCCATCAAGTTCTCCTGTTTGAGGATTTGAAATTTCAATCCCAATCATCAACCCAGCAGAACGAACATCACTAATGACGGAATATTTTTCTTTCAACTGAAGTAATTGTTCTTTTGCATAAGCGCCAATTACTTTCGAATTTTCTATTAATCTTTCGTCATGTAAAATTTCTAACGTAGTCAGTGCAACCGAACAAGCAATGGGGTTTCCGCCAAAGGTTGTTCCATGCATTCCTAAAGGCCACTTTTTCATCAATTCCTTCGAAGCGACAGTAGCACTTAAAGGAAGTCCTGATGCAATTCCTTTTGCAATAGCCATAATATCCGGTGTTACGTCAAAATATTGGGCTGCAAACCATTCACCTGTCCGTCCAAAGCCTGTTTGTACTTCATCGAAAATAAGTAATATCCCATATTCATCACAAATTTCTCGTACCTTTTTCACCCATGCTTTTGGAGGAATAATGTATCCCCCTTCACCTAGAATCGGCTCCATAATGACACAAGCTACTTCTTCAGGCGTAACTTGATGTTTAAATAGTCGATTAAAGTCTTTTTCCAGCTGATTCACACAATATGTTTCAGGATCTTCCCCTTCCGGACAACCTTTCACATCCGCATATGGGATTTGATAAGAAAGATGGGATGGTTGTAAAAACTTACGATATTTCGATTTCGATGTTGTTACACTTAATGCACCCATCGATCGGCCATGGAAACAACCGGTAAAGGATACAACATAAGGGCGTTCCGTTACAAATTTCGCAAGCTTTAATGCTCCTTCTATCGCTTCCGTTCCGCTATTAGCAAAGAAGAAGCAATCTAAATCCCCTGGCAACACTTTACCAAGTTCTTCTGAAAGTCTTAAGATTGATTCATACATGATGACACCCGATGGTCCATGTACTAAATTATCCGCTGCATCTTTAATGCTCTGAACAATTTTCGGATGGCGATGTCCCGTATTTGTTACAGCAATCCCTGATGTAAAGTCTAAATATTTCTTCCCATCCACTCCGTAGTAATAACAACCTTCTTCTTTTACTATTGGAATATTTGGATGGTCTTTTGCCATACTCGGAGCTAGAAAATCCCCCATTGAGTCATATAAATTCAACCAATTACTCATGTTGTATTCCTCTTTCCTTGCTATTGAACTAGTCATTTTTTGAATGAGATTACTATATTTAATATTTATATACTTTACACCCATATGTATAAATATGCAATAACTAATTTTATGAAAATTATATTTTAAAAGGCGTTAAATTATTCCAAAAATCTAATAATAACCATAACTATTGCATTGAGTAGGTTCGAATGGAAATAGCATTCAAATTAAAAGATCTAATTCATTTTGTCATTCAATTATTAATATTCTGGATTATAAAATATCCGTTTATTTATACAATGTAGCCATCTGTTAATCTTTCGTCTTATCAAATTTTTCTAAAATAAAAAAGCATAACCGTCTCTTTAAAGACCATTATGCTTCCCAAAATTCCCATTTCGTTTTCATGCAAAAAAACTTCCTACTGCTATAATCGTTGTTGCTAAATCTTTTCGAAAGTGAGGGTGATTTTCATTTAAACTGTTAATCGAAACTTCATTTCCTCCAAGGGAAGAATGAACATATAAATCATCGCCCATATACATCCCAATATGCCCTGGGAAATACAATAAATCCCCTTTTTGAATGTTTTCCATGTTGATTTCTTTAATTGGAAAACCGTCTACTATTTTTGCATCTCGATAAATTTGAACGCCATTTAACATATATGCCATGGAACAAAGGCCTGAACAATCAATTCCTAGTGGCGATTTCCCTCCCCATCGATAAGGTGTTGTTAAATAGCTTAAAGCCGATTGTACAACTTGATCTCGGAACTGTTGCTCTGATAGAAGATTTTGTATTACTTTCGGTTGCAGCCAATGTTTCCGCGTGTAACCAACTTCCCCGGTCGCTAATTCTACTTTTTCCCACTCAGTATCGTCATCACTTGTTACTACTCGTATAACCGAACCCCTAACAACAGTTATCAATTTCCCACTTTGAATTCGAGGTTCCTTTAAAATGTCAGCAAAATTTTGACGAATGATATGCTTTGCTTCCAATAACCATTCATTTGTTTCATCTACAAGTAATAAATCTTCCTTTTTACAAAAGCCTTCATAACGATATTCTGTCTGTATAAATACCCATCCTTGTTCCTTTTCTTCAAGAATAGCTACGGTCATTCCGTATAATACTTCATCAATCAACGCAGAGGACTCATTTGGTTCAGCGTGTAAACTAGCAATCATTTTCTTTACGATTCCTTTCATAAAACCCCCTCCTTATTTCCAATTAAATGCTGATAAACCGTTTTGGAAATCCGACCAATAAGTTGCTTTGCCCTTTCATTACTCGAATGATTGGTCACAAACACTCCGATTAGATAATTTTTTGATGGATGGAAGACGATGCCAACATCATGTTCTACTGTATCCAAACTACCCGTTTTATGGGCCATCTTCACGTCATTTAGGAAATATCGTTTAAGAGAATCTTGAATTCGTTGTCGACTTAAAATGTTGATAGCCAAATCGCTATAAGTTTCGGATAAAAGTGTTTTTCGATAAATATGAGTAAAAAGGGTTGCCATGTCCTTTGCCGTCGTTACATTATCAATTCCTTTTTCCATTCGGATAAAGTCCATCATTTTTCGGTTCACCGACGTTTCTGTTAAACCGATTTTCTTAAAATAACGATTCAAATTATCCATTCCAACGAAATCGATGAGGACGTTTGTTGCCGTATTATCACTCGTTATAATCATCCAAACGAGTAGTTCATATAAGGTGCTTTTTGTTTGACCTTGTTCTGTAATCACACTAAAATCCACACAATTTCCCTTCGTGATCGTTAGTTCTTGATATAACAATCCATCCCTTTGTTCAATGTAATCAAGAACAGCTATTAAAATAGGGACTTTAATCAGACTAGCACTTGAAAAAACATCATAAATTCCTTTTTCAAATAAAATGTTATCCGTATCCATATCTTTCACAACGACTTTTACATCGAAGGATTCTTCATCGATTAATCGGGAAATCCTATCTTGTAAATATTCCATTAGCCAATGACTTCCATTACTTTTTTCTCGCTAATTAATCGAACTGTTCTACCTAATGGTAAAGACATCGTTGGTAAACAGTGACCACACGCGACATCCATTAAAATTGGTTTATTACTAGGTACGAGTATTTCTTCAAAAATCGTTTGTAAACGAAGACTTTGTTCTGGATGATTCGGATTTTGTGGCCCACAATTTGTCCATGCCCCTAAAATTATTCCTGCCGCGTCATCTAATTTTCCTGCCAACTTTAGCTGGGTTAACATTCGATCGATACTTCTTTCGTACTCATCAATATCTTCTAAAAATAAAAGTTTTCCCCTTGTATCAATTTCATAAGGAGTACCTAGGGTCGCTGTTACTAAAGTTAAATTCCCACCAATTAACGGACCGGTGACTTCACCTGGTACAAGGGTTGTCATTCTTTGATTGGATGGATTCTCTAAAAAAAACGATGCACGTTCAGTTTCGGTTATGTTTTCTAAAAAAGAATTCCATGTATAGTCATCCATCTCCGGCTTTACAAATTCCGTCGAAGGCATTGGAGTATGATAGGTGACGAGTTCACATCGTTGATTGAAAGCGATATGTAAGGCAGTCACATCACTATAGCCTACAAATACTTTCGGATTCTCTTTAATCATTTCATAGTCTAATAGAGGTAAAATTTTTGTCGCGCCATAACCTCCTCGTATACAAAATATGCCATCAATATCTGGATTTTTAAACATCTCGTTTACATCCTTTGCTCGCAGTTCATCTACGCCAGCTAAATAGCCGTGTCTTTCCCGGCAAGAATCTCCAACAACAACTTTAAACCCTAGTTTTTCAACAGCTTCAACCGCCTTCGGTAAAACTTCCGGAGGCGTCGCACTGGAAGCACCAACAAGTCCAATTGTATCCCCTTTTTTTAATCCTTTCGGAATTTTCATCCATTACACCTCGATTTCCAAAGTTGTTCGATAACGCTCCATTTCCTCATCATTTGCTAATACAAAATGCCCTTCTTCGATTTCCATAAAGGAAGGTGGATTTGACTCATAGTTATGCTGGGATGGGTCATACACCTCCATCACCTTTTCCCTCTCTTTATACGGATTCGGCTCCGGAACAGCTGATATCAACGCGCGGGTATAAGGATGAATAGGGTTAGCAAAAAGCTTTTCCGTTTCAGCCAACTCGACAATTTTCCCTTTATAAATGACCGCTGTTCGATCGGTGATAAATCGTACAATCGATAAGTCATGGGCAATAAACAAATATGTTAACCCTTTTTGTTTTTGTAAATTCGATAATAAATTTAATACTTGCGCACGAATCGACACGTCCAAAGCAGATATTGGCTCATCAGCAATGATGAACTCCGGTTCCATGATAAGTGCGCGGGCAATTCCAATTCGTTGACGTTGACCTCCCGAGAATTCATGGGGAAAACGGCTAGCAAACTCAGGCAGCAACCCTACTTCCAGTAATGCATCATGGACCTTTTTTTGTCTTTCTGCCTCATCCTTATAATGTTTTGTATTCATTAATCCTTCAGAGATGATGTAATCTACTTTTGCCCGCTCATTCAGCGATGCCATTGGATCTTGGAAAATCATTTGGATTTTTTGTGTAATTTCCCGATCCCATTCTTTCGATATTTTTCCGTTAATCGGCTTTCCATGGAATAAAATTTCGCCGCCAGTTACTTCATTTATTCGCATTATCGAGCGACCAATTGTTGTTTTCCCTGAACCCGATTCCCCTACAAGCCCAAAGGTTTCACCTTTATATATTTGAAAACTAACTTGATCAATCGCTTGGAATTTATTTTTTCCCTTCCCAAAGGCGACTTCTAAATTTTTCACATCCAGTAATACTTCTTTAGTGTTCATGGGCAAATCGTCTCCCCTCCTCAAAAAATGCTTGCAAGTTTTGCGGAAGTTCCACCTTCGGTGCATTCGGGTGAAGTAACCATGTCTTCGCATAGTGGGTTTCGCTAACTTTAAAGAAAGGCGGACGTTCTTCAAAATCAATTTTTAAAGCATAAGGATTACGTGGTGCAAAGGCATCACCTTTTATTTCTTTAAATAAGTTTGGTGGTGTACCTTTAATCGAATAAAGTTCCTCTCCCTTTGCGCCTAACTGCGGTAGGGAGGATAGAAGTGCCCATGTATAAGGATGTTTGCCATTGAAAAATACTTCGTGGGTTTGACCTACTTCGATAATATCTCCTGCATACATTACCGCAATCCGATCAGCTACCTTTGCCACGACCCCTAAATCATGGGTAATATAAATCGTTGTAAGTCCATATTTTTGTTGCAAGTTTTTCAACAGTTGTAAAATTTGCGCTTGAATTGTTACATCAAGGGCTGTAGTCGGCTCATCACAAATTAATATTTTCGGATTACAAGCAATGGCGATCGCAATGACAATACGTTGACGCATTCCTCCCGAAAATTCATGGGGATATTGCTTATACCTTTTTTCCACATCATGAATTCCTACGTCTTTAAGTAATTGCAATGTTCGTTGATAAGCCTCTTTTCCTTGTAATTTTTGATGGAGGATTACACACTCTTCTATTTGCTTTCCTATCGTTTTTAATGGATTTAAAGAAGTCATTGGGTCTTGTGTTACCATGGCAATTTCTTTCCCCCGAATTTTTAACCAATCCTTCTCAGTTGAAAACTTCGTTAAATCATCTTCTTTGTATAAAATACTTCCTTGGGCAACTGAACCATTTTTCTCTAGTAAACCGATGATTGATTTGACGAGAACGGATTTCCCTGAGCCCGATTCACCTACAATTGCAAGGCTTTCTCCTTTATATAAATCTAGAGAAATATTACGAATGGCTGTTAATACTTGACCACGCAGTTTAAATTGAATAACTAAATTTTGAATGGATAAAATCCGTGACTTCGTTTGAATTTCTTCCATCGGTATCCCTCCTTTTACACGTGGTTTTTCGGATCAGCTGCATCTGCAAAGGCGTTCCCAATAATATAAAATGAAATCGTGATAATACTTAAAACAATACTTGGGAATATCAATTGATAACGTAAATCGGGGGACATCATTAATACTCTTCCTTCATTGATTAAATTGCCTAAAGAAGGTTCGCTAATTGGTAATCCTAATCCGATATACGTTAAAAATACTTCTGCCCCAATGGCAAATGGAATAGCTAAACTCATTCGGAGCATAATGACTGAAATTAAATAAGGTAATAGGTTTTTAAGAATAATACGGTAACTCGGTGTTCCTAAACATTTTGATGCTAAATTGTATTCACGATCACGTAAAATTACAATTTGATTTCGAATGAAACGGGCCATTTCTACCCATCCGGTTATACACATGGCAATAATAATTGTTGAAATGCTTGGTCTTAAAATATATGACATTAATATAAGAACGATTGTTGTCGGAATATTTTCGACGATGTTATATGCTTGGGTAATCGGGGCTTCAAGTCTTCGGGAAAAGCCCCAAAGCGCACCAATCGTAATCCCTACAATCACTTCTACTAATGCCACAACGAAACCGATGAAAAGGGATGTTCGTGTTCCTGCCCAAATACGAGACCATAAATCTTGCCCTATCGAATTTGTTCCGAACCAAAATTCACTATTAGGGGCAATATTTCGAGCTTGGGAACTTGTTTGCTCATCAATATAAATTTCCGTTGGTGATTTTTGATAGGGTAAATAAGGTTGAATGATAACAAAGGCAACGATTATACAAACAAGGACTAACAGAAAAACAGCTAATCGATTTTTCAAAAAGGATTTCCACGTCGAACGCCAATATGAATAATTCGAATAACCGGTTTCTTCCGCCTTTTGCTCATCTACGACAGCGAATTCAAATAAGTTTTCATTAGATTTTTGTGATATGTTAGTAATTTCTTCAGAATATAGTCCCATTATCGAACACTCTCCCCTTTTCCTAACTTAATGCGAGGATCTACAAGTGCCATTGCTAAATCACCTAAGAACAATCCGATAATCCCTAAGGACGAGAATATTAATACTAACCCTTGTACTACGGCATTGTCCTGTCGTTGAATCGCATCTACAAGCAACCCACCCATGCCAGGAATAGAGTACAATGACTCGATATAAATGGAGCCTGTGATCGTAAATAAAATCGTAGCTGGTAAATATTGAGCCATTGGAATAAAGGCGTTTCGCATAACATGTTTAAACATTAATGTCCGCTCCTTTACCCCTTTTGCCCGCGCTAGTTTTATATAATCTTTGTTTAATTCATCTACCATATAACGCCTCATCCACATCGCATAAGATGCGGTTGGAGCTAATGCCATTGAAGTTAACGGTAATAGCCAGCTAACTGGATTATATTCATCAAATAACATTGGTAAATTAAATAAATCCGTTACATACATTTGAATGAAAATATAATAGACCGCTGCAGGTACTGCTACGACAAACACAATGTAGCCGGTTCCTAAACGATCAAGCCAACGTCCTTTCATTTGGGCCATTAAAATACCCAGGGGCACTCCAACAAGAAGTGAAAGAGCAACCGCTCCTAATCCAAATAAAATGGAGTACATCATTTTTTCAGCAATAATCGTTTTGACTGGTACATCCGTGCGATATGTAACCGAAGTTCCTAAATCCCCTTGGAGTAAATCTCCATAAAAATGACCTAGTTGAACAATCAATGGATCACGCAGTCCTAAATTCGTTAAATAAACTTCCTGTTGCTCCGGTGTCATTTTATCAGCCGCTGCCCCTAGGTACCCTTCTTCTGGCATTAAGCGTAGCAATGAGAAAACAATCGTAACGATAATAAAAAGGGTTACTACAGACTGTAACAACCGCTTTCCTAAGTACCTCAACATACTCTTACCCCTCCCTGCTATGAACAGAAGAATGAAAGGAAGGAGATGCCAAATTCGGTCCCGGACATCTCCTTAAGTCATCACTCTCCACTAAATTTCTCTTTTTGTTTCTCTACTGTTCTCCAGCTCCCGCTAATGCTTCTGCCCGTTCTTGTTCCCATTTAGCTAAAGCTTCTTTATACTCCTCATTACTCATCGGTTTTTCTAATACTTTCTGACCTTTGAATTTCTCTAATGTTACGCCAAATGGGGAGTATTGGGCTTCAAATGGATTTAATTTGGAAGCAATATAACCAGTCCCCCCAACTGCGTAAGGAATGACAAAGGCTTCTTCGATTAGGAAGGCTTCTGCTTGAGCGAATAGTTCATAACGTTTTGCTAAATCCATTTCAGCCTTTGCTGCATCAACCATATTTTGATATTTTGACTTACCATTTGATTCTGTATAACCTTCAGCCAGTTCTGGTTTATTGTACGTTCCACCTTCTGTAAATGGATCTGTATACGAAGCTGGGTCAGCATAGTCTGGTCCCCAGTTTGCTTCTAATAATGCATATTTACCTGGGCGACGTACTTCTTGTAAAAATCCAGTAGAAGGACCTGCTTCCACAATGATATCGATATAATCAGCGCCTAGTAATGTTTCCAGTTGTTGTTCCACTACTTGCGAACGGTTTGCCCAGTCAGGACTGCCGGAATTATAAGGCATTAACACTTTTACAGGGAACGTTGCTTTTCCTTGTAATTCTGCCATTGCCTTTTCTTTGAACTCTAATGCTAAATCTTTATTGAATGAATCTGTATTAGAAATATTTTTTAATGGTTCTAATTGTGTATAATCGACTCCTTCAACATCGACAAAGTTCTTCGGTGTAATCGTGTTATTCAACATATCTTCAGGGTTGTATGGCTCTGTCGTTAACATTGCTGAAACTCGGTCAAGGGCGTGATATAACGATTTACGGAAATTTTTATTATTCACAGCAACTTTCCAGTTTTCTGGTTCATACTGGGCGTCAAATTGAGGATCAAAGTTCAGTGCATAGAAGTAAGTGTAGAAGTTATTTTGACTTTGACGAACTTGGGACTTTTTCTCTTCATCATTAAACCATTCATCGATAACAGTAGTTGGAATTGCTGCAGAATCAACCTCACCACGTAAGAATAATTCAGGTGCTACCGTTCCAGCTTCTTTGTTATATTTGTAGCGAATGCGATCGATGAACACATTTTCTTTATCCCAGTACGTATCATTTTTTACTAGGACGCGCTCATTTTGAGGTTCAAATTTATCTAAAATATATGCCCCGTTATAAAGGACATTTTCTTTCGTCGTACCGAAACTTTCCCCTTTTTCAGCTAAAAATTCGCCGTTAACAGGGAAGAAACAAACGTAGTTCAACATCGAAAGGAAATAAGGTGTTGGATTTTCAAGTGTATACTCTAAAGTGTACTCATCAATAGCCTTCACACCAACCTGTGAAAAATCCGTAATCTCGCCATTGTAGAAAGCATCTCCATTTTTTACAACAGTGGCAATCCACGCAGTTGACGATTCATTTTTGGCATCAAGGACATAATTTAAGCCGTCCACAAAGTCTTGTGCCACAACATCTGCATACTCTTCCCCTTCATTTGTAACCCATTTAACTCCTTGACGCAGTTTAAATGTCCAAACTGTGTTGTCTTCATTAGAAGACCAGCTTTCCGCTAAACTAGGTTGGACAATACCGTATTGATTGTACTCAATTAGTCCATCAATGATATTTGCAGACATTGCAAATTCATTTGCTTCAGCTGTTTTTAAGTAATTTAACGTTTTAATCTCTCCTGAATAAACGGTACGGTATTCCGATACTTTACCAGAAGATTCGTCCCCTTCTTCGCTACAAGCCGCTAAAAATGTGGCAACGATTGCAGCTAACAATAATAACCAAAACTTTTTCATTTTACCCCTCCCAATTCTTGCTTCTCTTTTTTATAATGAAAACCCGATTCCAGGCTTATCTAACATCGAAATGGATTGCCCATTGAATATTGGACCACCTGCAACAGGATCTTTCACACAAAGAATAGGTCCATCTAAATCGACCATCGTAATATTTTTTTGTGAAGCAGCAAAATGAGCTGCCGCGCTGACACTAATTTTCGTTTCCAACATGCAACCGATCATACATTGAATGCCATTTGCCTCTGCAATGTTGCATATTTTTTGCGCCTGGTATATCCCTCCAGTTTTCATCAATTTAATATTAATAAGGTCAGCCGCACGTTTTTCAATCACCGTAATAGCATCCTTTGGAGAAAAAACACTTTCATCCGCTAAAATATTAGTGATGGTGTTAGCAGTTACATATTGCATTCCTTCTATATCACTGTAATGAACCGGTTGTTCCACTAGTTCAATATTTGCATTTGCATCTTCTAAGGCACGAATAATTCGTACAGCTTCTTTAGGGGTCCAACCTTGATTGGCATCTACTCGTAATGTAATCGTCGGACCTACCGCATCCCGTATGGCTAAGATTCGTGCAATATCACCAGCTGGATCTTTGCCAACTTTAATTTTTAATATTTGAAACCCTCGTTTGATAGCTTCTAAACTATCCTTCACCATTTCTGCTGTCTCATTAACACTAATCGTAATATCTGTTACGAGCTCTTTTCGATAGCCCCCTAATAATTTATAAAGGGGGGCTTGATAACGTTTAGCAAGCAAATCATAAATAGCCATATCGATGGCCGCTTTTGCGCTCGTATTTTTGTATATGCTTTTGTCGAGACGTTCCATAATTTGTGAAATGTCTTCCACATCCATTCCGATAATGGCAGGCTTAATATATTCGTTAATCGCTTCAGTAATGGACGCATTCGTCTCACCGGTAATGACAGCAGTAGGCGCTGCTTCCCCTATTCCTATTTGCCCGTCATCTGTATGAACATAAATCGCAATATTCCGAATATAATAAACGGTTCGAAGAGCCGTTTTAAATGGAGTGATTAGAGGTGCCTCTACTACCCCTATTACTATGTCTTTTATTTTCATTAAATCACCTTTCAACTATTTACCTTTAAAGGATTCATATCCCTTTATTGGGAAATGGAATGGAGAATTGATTACGTTAAAAAATGTAAAATCCGTAACACTTCATAATAATCTTCCGTTACAAATTCCACCGTATTGTGCGGTTTAAAAGTAGCGCCCGGATAAAATGAATTACGATAGGCACGTGTATGATCCCGATATATGATTTCAACGACAAACTTCTCTGGCAACTTTACTTGTAATAACTCTCGATCGGCTTTCATTGCTTCTTCCACAAGTCTTTTTGTTTCAGCAATCGTAACCATTGGACTAACACTGATTGTGGCACTTCCAATTCCTTCTTTTGTTGCAAAGGTCACAATGTTTTCATTCACTGAATGAATTTCCTCTGTTAGGCCAACATCTCCACTAACAAAGGCAACTGGTACACCATGTATAGCAGCAGCATACGTATTAATTAGAAATTCGCTAGCGTACTCACCATTAATTTTTACATCTGCATTTACAACAAGGGTATGGGCTAATGGATTTCGATGACTTCCCCCCTTACTGTGATATCCGATAAATATCGCTCGATCAAAACTTTCATCTAATCCTGTTACCATACACATTGGATCACCAGTCCACCCTCGAATTACTTTACAATTCGCAGGCAAGTTGGAAATATCCAAATTCCGCGCAGAATCATGGGCATCTTTTAACAATATTTCCGTCGCTCCACCCGCAATCGCCCCTTCTACGGCAGCTTCTACTTCCTTTGTCATTTGCTGTAAAAAAGGTTGAATATCTGGTGTATTTAATTCCGTTTCAATCCAAGCTGTCGTTCCAGTAATTCCCTCTATATCTGCACTAATATATACTTTCATCGAAATCGAAACTCCTTTACGAGGTTATTTTCAATTGTTACTTCTACACCACCATATTGGGCTTTCTTTTCTCCCATGCGTCTTGCCCATTGAATGTTTCCGTAGTCATAATGCCACCATTCCCCTAAATAGTTTGCAAATCCAACTGCAGTCATGCAGTTATACAACAACCTTCTATTCTGTAAAGCATATACATTTTCATCTAGATGATCTTCAAAATAACGGGTTACGGATTTTTCACTCAATTCATCAAATGCCGTGCCTAAATCAAGAGGATCCCCCTTTACATTCCCTAAAGTTAAATCTATGGCACCGCCCGTTAAATGGGGAGAAATTCGATCAGGCTCAAAACTTGGATAAGCAACATATTTTAACGTTTCATTTATTATCTCTTTTTCTGAAAATGTCGGGTTATTTCTTTTTATTTCATTTAAAAAAAGATGGAATAAATTTTGCTGTACCTGAAACGGTCGAAAACCATCATATAAAATCAAACTATACTCTTTAGGTAATAGTTGAAGGACATGTTGTAACTTTTCATACACTCCTTCTCGTAAATAAATGGATGCTAAACTACCTGAAATTTGTTGTTCAAAATACATCGGCTTTGTAAAAATCCTTGGATGATCATCTTTGATTTGGACAAGCTGTTCCTTATTGTCCACAATAATCGGGCTCACACTATCTATTAATCTCTTATTTTCAACAATTGGATCAAACATATGATGAATAAAACATCACCTCACACTATGTATAAGTAGCACAGATATTTAAATATTTAGATTATTCAGTATTTAAAAACAAATCTATCATACTTTACATTTTTTTACTAGGTAAAAAATAATATTTTTGCCATTTTAATGGCGCTTTCACTAGGATGTTATATTAAATATTTTCCATAAGAAATGTAGGAAATGTAAGTTTTCTATTAAGGGGCAGAATGAGTATTCTATAATTGCGATAAAAAGAAAAAGTTACTTAAGCAATTTATACTTAAATAACTTTGAATGTTTTTATTTTTCTTCAAATGAATAAGCATGAACGATATGGCCATTTCGTCCTACTGTCGTTTCTGCTTGGGAGAGAGAATTAAGTATTGCTTCCTCTGTTGCCTCTGCAGCTGCTGTAAACAGTAAATTCATTACAGCATGATCCTCACGTAATTGTGTACGAACTTCAACTACGCCATCAGTTGTATGAGGAATGGAATGAGCCGTAGTAAAACCAATCACAATATCTCCACTTCCATGGGAGAAATGGCTCCCCGTTCGTCCTAATCCTATACCACATCGTTTAATAATTCTTGTCAGTTGCCTGCTACTTAAAGGAGCATTTGTTGCAAGGACGATTATAATCGATCCATCTGTCGGTGAAATCGTAGAAGAATACTGGGTACTAGATTTTATGTATCGTTCTTTTAAAAATTCCGAACTGCTTCCAAAATTGCTTAATACGATACATCCTACCGTATAAGAACAGTTCATTCCTTCAACATGGACGAGGCGGGAAGAAGAGCCAATCCCTCCTTTATAACCGAAACAAACCATTCCTTTCCCTGCTCCAACAGCTCCTTCTTCAGCAACTTTAGTTGATGCGTTCAGAATCGCTTCCATCGCATGATCTGGTGTGACAGGAAAGGAGCGAATGGAGTTCAAATAACTGTCGTTACACTCTCCGACAACAACATTAACCGTACCGGTCGTAACACCAATTTCACGATTAGATTCTAACATATATTCAAGTGTACCTTGTGTAACGGCAGGAACAGCGAACGTATTCGTTAACATAATTGGAGATTCAATGACCCCTAGTTCGTTAACTTGAACAAGACCTGTCGTTTTGCCAAATCCGTTTAGGACGTAACTTGCTGCAGTTACCTTTTGCTGAAACAAATTATTTCCATGGGGTAAAATTGCTGTTACTCCAGTACATGCATATCCCCCCTCCTGATTTAATGGATAATCTAATGTCACATGGCCAACTTTGACACCGACCACATCGGTAATACAATTTTTCTTACCTACAGGTAACTTGCCAATTTTAATTCCTAGTTCCCTTACTTTTTTGCCCATTTTGCCACTCCTTTTTGCTTACACATTTATGTATTATGGAAGATACCATTTCGGAATGGTATTTTTGAAATTGTCATGGTCCTCTAACACTTCCAATGAATGTTTTAATAGTATATCGAAGGTTTCTGGTACGCTTTTTAATCCCCATACAAGTGAAGAAACGATATGCATTGCACTATATAAAGCGTATAACTTCCAAAAATAAGAAGAATCCATTGTCTGACCAGCAAGATAGCCAGCAATGACTCCCCTAGTAAATTCAACACTAACTTGTTTTGAGAAAAAACCTAACTTTTGTAAATCATGAATCGGATCTCCCCAATCCATCCTTTCAAAGTCAATAATGCCAGCAAAGGTCTTATCCTTTATTAATAAATTTGAAGGATGAAAATCATCGTGTTGAAATGTATTCGGTCGACCAATCATCAAATCTTCATTTTCTTTTATATAAGACTCTAGTAATTGTTTTATATTTTCATCAATATTAATATTTTTCAATTCAAGTAAATAATAATCGCTTTTTTTCTTTTTTACTATGTCCCAAGAAGGATAATGGGATGGGGCTACTAATTGATGTAATTTTCCTAGTTCATTCCCTGCCATATATCCGGCATCATATTGTTCAGTAGTAGTTAATTCTTTCAATGCTTCTTCTGCATCTTTCCCAGGTAAGAATGAGACGATCATATAACATTTATTTAGATCTTCAAGATGATTAAATTCGATTGTTTTTGGGACACATTCGGAAATGCTAGATAGTTGATGGATCGTGTCAAATTCTATTTTTCTTTTTACTTGTTGGTCCATGGGAAAAATTCTTAAAAGAAACCGCTGATCAATGACAAATTTTTGGTCGTTTGAAAATCCTTTTGTTAAAGGTAGAATGCTATCGGCATTTTTTAAATAGTCGATTCTCTTTATTAAATTGGATTCCAACTGATTACCTCCAACTATGTATTTATTTCCATGTAATATTCGATATTGCATTATAAAAACCTCTTTCTTACCACCTTCTCATTAGGATAATTGAATTTTCTCATGAAAAGAATATCCTCGTGGATTTTAAGAAATAATAGGAAAGGTGTCATCACCAACTAACTTCGATGGAGGGACTTTTATGAACAATATTCGTGAAGGATTAATCCCAACAGTGCTAGGTTCAGCAGTAACAGCTGCAGGTTATGCCATGAAACAAAAAAGTTCTAACAAAATGTTAGCAAACACGATTTTCGGTTTCGGTTTAGCCCATATTGTATTAGGTGCAATTGACCTAGTTGAACATCGTCGTTAGTTAAAAAGGAAGTGTCTAAGGCACTTCCTTTTTTTATTGAATATTTAGATTTCACTCAAATGGATTTTCCGTGTAAATATAGAAGCTCCGGAAAAATACATTTTGGTTTTTTCTACATCATACTTTTTGGTGATTAGCAATCATTACAGAGAAAACAAAACATTTAAGAGGTTTTATAATACATTTTTCTTATTTCCTACTGTCATTACTCGATTAAAGCCTATTTCACAATTCTAGTAAAACATAATTTATTATGACTAGAAAAAATAGAAAAGAGGTACAAAACATGCGTCGTCCTAGAATAGGATTGTGTTATCCCGGTTATCGTTACTGCGGACCCGGCTGTTCAGGGCCCGGTGCACCAACAAACCCAGTTGATGCTTGCTGTAAATTTCATGATGAATGCTATTTACAAAATAGCAATAAAAGATATTGTGATCGGTTATTTCAACAATGTTTATCTTCCTACACCCATTCCAATAGTAAGATGGGAAGAGATGCAAGATTTTTTTCTAGAGCTATCAACTTAAAAAATTTTTTCTTTTAAAGATAGAAGGAAAATCCTCTCCGCTAGATTTTCCTTTTTCTTTTGTAATAAGACATTATGAGGAAGTTGGCACTTTATTAATCGTCAATAATTGCCCCTCTTGTACGAATAATTGCCTCGATTCCGTTATTTCGTGTAATAATATGTTGGATTTCTTTTGTACTTTCAATTCAACACGATTGGAATTTAAAAGATTTGCCACTTGAACTGTACACGTTTTATAAGGTGCCATATGATTTTGGATATATTGTAAAAGTTCTCTTAACTCCCACGCTTTTTCTACTCCATTAACAATCTCCACTTGAACAGGGAAATCAAATCCAGGTATTGTTTCAACCTCAGCCTCCGTCATATCAAGGGAACCATTCCCTAAACCCATTTTTTGATCGGATGCTAAATAATAATAATTCGTCATAAACCGCTTCTCCCATTCTTCAGTTCTTTTATATAAATTCATTATTTTTAAATTATCATAAAAAGAAAGATTATTTCAAAAAATAGATTTGGTGGTATACTATGGAATAAAAATAAAAGATAAAGAAGGTTTCCATATGAAATATAGTTTTCGAAATGATTATAGTGAACTATGTCATCCAGCTATTTTAGAAGCATTAAACAAAGCAAGAAACGAGCAAAATGTTGGATATGGACTAGATCGGCATTCAGAAAATGCGAAACGATTAATTAAAGAGAAGTTGGAAAGCAATGATTGTGACATTCATTTTGTAACCGGCGGAACACAAGCAAATGCTTCTGTCATTTCCCACATACTTCGCCCATACGAAGCGGTACTAGCTTGTCATTCCGGTCATATTAACGTTCACGAAACGGGAGCGATTGAAGCAACCGGCCATAAAGTTTATACCGTTCCTGGACAAGACGGAAAACTTTCCCCAAAAGATATTGAAGCTGCATTAACTTACCATCAAGACGAACATATGGTGAAAATCGGATTAGTTTACATTTCCCAATCAACGGAAATTGGGACAGTTTACACACTAGATGAACTTTCAACATTATATGAATACTGTAAGCAACACAACCTCTATTTGTATATTGATGGAGCACGACTTTCAAGTGGACTGGCAGCTAGCGATGTGAAGTTTAATATGTTAAAGGATCTTTGTGACGTTTTTTACATAGGTGGAACAAAAATAGGTATGTTAAGTGGAGAAGGAATCGTCATCTTTCATGATAAATTAAAACCATATTTCCGTTATCATATTAAAAATAAAGGTGCTATGCTTGCGAAAGGATTTGTTGTCGGAATTCAATTCGAGGCTGCTTTTAAAGATGATTTATATTTTAAAATGGGGCAACATGAAAATGAACTTGCAAGTTTTCTAAGTCATGAGTTAAAACGATTAGGTGTTCCCCTTTTAAGTGAATCTCCTACAAATCAAATCTTCCCCATTTTCCATAAAGAAGTAGTTGATGCATTAAGGGAAATGTATGAATTTGAAATTTGGGAACCTGTAGAAGATAAAATCGCTATTCGGTTCGTTACATCTTGGTTTACTACGAAAGAAGTTTGCCAGGAGTTAATGGAGGATATTAAAACACTGATCCAAAAATAATGAAAATTTATCGAAGAAAATCAACCTCCTGCCCCACTAGCAGGAGGTTATCATTCCTTAAAGTTTTCTTAATAAACTTTTCCTTGCCTCATGTTCAATTTTACGGTCACAATCTTCGCAAGAAAATCTTCCATTCATATTTCGTTTGTATAAATTATATTTCCGAGTTCCTTCGATCACATGAAATGGTTGCTTACAAAAAATACATTGTAGTTCGTAGCTTATCAAGCTAACCCCTCCTTAAATTGTGATGAAGCTTTTTTAGAATACAAGATAATATACAATAATAATGCAAATAGAACTCCTAATATTCCAAAGGAAACCGTCGTAAATTGCAACGTAAACCATTCTGCAAATAGACCAATAAACAATGTAAACAGTATTTGAATTGTACTTTGAAAAATATTCGCAATACTGCCGAAACGTCCCATGATTTCAGCTGGGACACTTACTTGATAAAACGTATTGTACCCTGCATTACTAAATGCCATAAAAAACCCTAATGTCACAAAGCTTATTAACGCCAAATACATTGTTGACGAACAATAAAATAACGCATAAAAGAACATCGTTAAAAATAAACCATTTGCGATATATTGCCGACTTGTAAACTTATTGGCGTATTTTGCAGCAACCATACCACCGACAATAGCACCAACACCCGCCACACTGACCATCATTCCATATAAACTATCTGATAACGCCAATTGCTGCTTGATAAAAGTAGCTTCTTGGGAATCAAGGGCATGGGCAATCATTAGTGTTAACTGGAAAAATAAAAATATCTTTATGAATAAGCTATCTTTTTTGACAAAATCCATGACCGTCACATAATCTTCCTTTAGCATTTTCCAAGTCATCGTTTCCCTGACCGCTTCTGGTTCTTCTACATTGGGCAATAAATAAATGGCCCATGCACAAGTAAAGAACGTTAAGCTATTTACCCACATGGCGACAGATGTATCAAACAATAAAATAAGTCCCCCTGCAAGTGCTGGTCCGATTAAAAAGGAGCCTGAATTGAACATGCCTAATAAAGCATTAAATTGTTGTTTTTCTTCATTTGGTACTGATTTTGTAATATAGTACGTACTGCTCGGCGCAAAAAAGCTACTCGCAATATTGGCCATAAAAAGAAGAAGATAGATGAACCAGATGGAATCCATAAATGGCATCAACAAGACAATGGCCCCCCGACTCACATCACTTACTATCATTAGTTTTCGCTTATTCGTCCGATCAATGATAGAACCTGCAATAAAACTCGTTAATATTCGAGCAATTGGTCCAACAATATAAACTCCTGCCATTGCAGCTGGTGATTCGGTTAAATGCCAAACGAATAAATTTAATGCCACAAGGTAAATCCAATTTCCTAAATAGGAAAATCCAAACCCAAAAAAGATTAAATAATATTTCCGAATCATTTTCATTTTATCGCCCCCAATGGAACTAGCTCATAATCTTTCGTTTCTTCAATTCAAGATAACAATGAATAGCGAAGAAACGAAATGAAATTCCGAACATTTTTTCCAACGTTAAAGGGTACGAAAGGAATTGTAAATCGTTGGTCCGCTTCTTCAAATTTAAAATTCGGATTGGTATATCTATATGGATAATATTAACACCTACCAACCATTCTGTATATTGTCAAAATTCTGAACATTAAAACACAAAAAAAGTAAAGAAAAACATACCGTTTTCCTCTACCTGCTTATTATAAATAATATTCATTTTGTGATACTTGTTCTTACATTATTGCGAAGTGGCCATCTCAAATATTTCATTCGTAAAAGCCTCTTCTACATTAGCAGGTTTTTCGATTACCCCAAATTGGTGGGCGATGTCTGCTGTTTGTTGGAACATTTCCGCATCGGTTTGTCCAATCTTTTCCGGATCAAACCCTTCTGGAACGACAAGTTTTGCCACTTCTTTCATCATCGTCAATTGGTGTTCCCTTGTACTACTTCCTTCTTCAGATTCAGCCATTATAATATCTACTGCACCTTCTGGATCCTTTATCGCTTCTTGCCATCCTTTAATGGAAGCCCGAAGGAATTTTGCTGCCGTCTCTTTATTTTCTTCTAACCATTCTTTATTGGCAAATAGATTATCCTCGAGCATCGCAACACCTTCATCATTCATATCAATCACATTTAAGTCACTTTCTGAAACTCCCGATTCAAGAACAACATGATATTCATTATAGGTCATAGCAGATGCTGCATCTAGTTCTCCCGATAAAAACTGATCCATCGTAAAAGCTTGTTTTACAAAAGAAAGATCGCTATTTGGATCAAATCCATATTTATCAAATAAAGCTAATAGTTCAAATTCATTTCCACCCATCCAATTACCAACATTTTTGTCTTCTAAATCTTCCGGCGACTCAATTCCGGCATCCTTTTTCGAAATAAGTAACAATCCACTTTCTTGATAAATTTGTGCAATTTGCACTAAAGGCAACCCTTGTTCAATATGGGGTAATAAACTTGCTACCCAGTCAACCCCGATATGTGCCGCTCCATTAGCAACCTGTTGTTCCGGCACAATGTCAGGGCCACCTGGAGCAATTGTTACATCAAGCCCTTCTTCCTCATAATATCCTTTTTCAAGCGCTACATAATAACCGGCAAATTGGGCTTGGGAAACCACTTCAATTGCAATGTAACAGGCGTTAAACCATTACTTGATGATTCAGAATTAGTCCCACTTTCCGTTTCAGATCCACACGCAGTCAATATCATAACTATGACAAGTACAAATAGTGCAAATAAACGATAAACACTATAAAATTTTCGTTTCATTCCCATTCCCCCTCTAATTCATTGTCATTTTATCTAAATTAAATGAATCCATTACGTTCTCTCAGAAGTATGCCAACTTAAGAAAACTTTCTCTAAACCTTCCATTATTAAATAAAAGAGGACCCCTCCAATCGAAGCAATGACAATACAACACCATCCAAGGGGCATTTGAGCAATTTTAATTGAGTTGGAAAGTAAATAACCTAATCCTTTTGAAGAGTAGAAAAACTCACCAACAAGGGCACCAATCATGCTTGCCGTCGTATTAATTTTTAAAGCAGTAAATATATATGGTAGGCTATTGGTGATTCTTAAATATCGAAATACTTTAGTTTTTTTAGCTGCGTAGGAATACATTAAATCTAATGCAAGTGGATTTACATTCATTAACCCTTTATACGTATTTATTGCCATAGCGGCCATTGTCGTTATTGTAACAATTGCTATTCTTGAGCCAATTCCATTGCCAAACCAGAGATTCATAATCGGTGCTAAAGCAACAATTGGAACCGCATTGAAAGCGACGATTAACATTAATGCACTTTTCCCCCATTTTGGAAAAGCTGCCGCAAGTATTGCCCAAAGAAACCCGAGTGCTGATCCAATAACCATTCCGAAGAAGGCTTCCGTTAATGTATAGCCTGTGAAGGAAATAAGGGTACTAAAATTTTCAACGAAGGCTTCTCCAATACTTGTGGGAATCGGTAATTGATAAGTTTCTAACTGGAAAATACGGTGAAAAACTTGATATTGCCATAATAATAAAAACAAAATACCCGCTATAAGAGGTAAGAGAACTTTACGTACATTCTTCTTTCTACTTGTTCTTTTTTGAGAGATTGAAAATGTAAAAGGAAGAGAGGACGTTTCTTGTTCAACAGATGATTCGACCCACGTCTTATGATCAGCAATTTTTTCTCCCATCTATTTATCTCCTCCTGACTTTCGAAATTCCGGTTGCCATGGGGTGACTATTCGCTCTATAACAGTAACAATGAAATAACTTACTATTCCTAAGAAAGCAGCAAAAAGAACGGTTAGCCAAAACATATAATTATGGGAAGGGCCATAGTAAAGATTACGAAGCATAAGCACCCCTAATCCTTTTGTTGCACCCATTAACTCTACTAAAATCGCACCTGTAACAGCTAAAGGTGCTGCAATTTTTAACCCCGTAAAAAGACTTGGCAATGCCTGTGGAAAGCGAAGCCGGGTATAAATGGTCCACTTTTTTGCTGCATAGGAGTACATTAGTTCAAGGGAGGAAGGTTCAGCACTGCGCAAACCTCGTAACATATTTAGAGTAACAGGGAAAAAGGTTGTATAAGCTGCAATCAAAATTCTGGCTAATTGTTCATCTCGAAAAATACCATACACAATCGGTGCTAAACCTAGAATAGGAATCATTTGGGAAGCTACAGCATAAGGAAAGGCGAGTTGTTCTAACCATTTTGTCAGACTCATCAAAATAGCTAATACAATTCCTCCAACAGCCCCTAAAAGAAATCCTAGGGAAGCATTGGCCAAGGTAACCGAACCTTCCGAAAAAAGGGTTCCGGAATATTGGGTAAAGGTGATAACTAATTCATGAATATAAGGAACTTTCGATTGGGCTAATGGAACATCTAACGTTAATAAAAGCCAAGAAAGAAACTCCCAAAGAATCAATAAACCGATAACTAACATGATCGTAGGAACCCATCGACTTCGATACACTTGCCACTTCATCGGCTACACTCCTTCAAAACTTTGACGAATGTCAGATATTAGTTGATAAAATTCGGGACTGTTTCTCATTTCCTCTCTTCTTGGACGAGGTAGGGGTATATTTACTACTTTCGATAATCTTCCTGGATGTGGGGATAGAACAAAAACACGGTCTGATAAAAATACCGCTTCGGGGATACTATGGGTAACGAAAACAACGGTACTACCTACCTTAGACCAGATGGAAAGCAGTTCTTCATTTAATCGCTCCCGGGAAAATTCATCTAATGCAGAAAAAGGCTCGTCCATTAGTAGAATCTCCGGCTCAATGGCTAATGCCCTTGCAATGGCTACACGCTGCTGCATTCCACCACTTAATTGCCAAGGGTATTGATCTTTAAATTTTGAGAGTCCTATTAATTCTAGTAATCGTTCAGCCCTCTCTTCCCGTTCTTCTTTTTGTAGCCCTATCATTTCCAATGGCAATGTAATATTCTTTTTAACTTTTCGCCAATCATACAAAACAGGACTTTGAAAAACGATACCATATTTCCGTGCCAATCGAGCCTCTTTTGCTGTTCCGCCTGAGATAGTAATTTCACCACTTGTAGGTTGCAATAAATCTGCCATTATACGAAGCAATGTCGTTTTCCCACAACCGGACGGTCCGAGTAAAGATACAAACTCTCCCTTTTGAATATTTACTGTCACTTCTTTTAACGCCAGCACTTCAGTTGAATTCGTTTTGTAACACATACTTACTTGACTCATCATAATTTCCGGACTGTCTATTTTCGTTATTGTCATGAACATCTCTCCTCTCCATTCCATTGTCGGAATAACTAATTATTCCATGGCAGATTTTATTACTCAATATGTGAAGATTATTTACATAATTATATAGCGAGGAAATTGTCATATACATTAGACAAAGTGTAAAAAGATTACGTAAAAAATTTACTATTTTGAACTTCCAATAGTTTTCATGCATATTCGGTAGCTAAAAATTAGAAAATTCTTTTTCGAGCGATACTATATTAAATAAATCTTATAAACTCGGAAAACAAAAAAAGTTCAACCAGAATATCGGTTGAACTTCTTTAGGCATTCACTTTAAAATCCGAAGGTTAATTCCCCGGAATTGTATAAACCAGTTACTGCACCTATTACAAGCGCAATAAGAATAACTAGCGCTGGATGCCATTTCAATTTTTCAAGTAATACATAACTTCCTACTAATAAAATGATTGTATAAATGACTCCTAGACTTACAACACTATCTTTTGCAAAATCGAACGTCATTACACCTAGTAGAACAGCTATGACCGGCCGTACTACAACGCTAATATTTTTAACTTGAGGCTTATCTTTATGTTTCAGTAAGACCGCCATTAACAGCAACATTAAAATAATGGATGGGGCTACTGTAGCAAACAAACCTATAAAACTACCAAGGAAACCACCTTCTGTATAGCCAATGTAGGCAGCAAGTTTCGTAGCAATCGGTCCAGGTAATGAGTTACCAACCGCTAACACTTCACTAAATTCCTGGTTTGTCAGCCAGCCGTAATGGTCTACAACTTCCTTTTCTACTAACGGAATGGAAGCCGGTCCACCACCATAACCTAAAATACTCGATATAAAGAAGGCCCAGAAAATTTCCCAATATATCATTTCTTTAACCCCCTTCGGCTAAAGGGAAGAAACACATACATAATTAAAGCTAAAATCACGATTGCTGGATGAATTTGAAGTAATTCCGTTAAAAGTAAAGCACAAAATATAAAAATTGATCCTTTTAACCAGCCAAGGGTTTCCCCTGATTTTTTTATAAAATCCCACGTCATCGTCGCAAGCATTACAGCGACAACAGGTACAACTGACATGGACATATGTTGTACCCATGGTATATCTTTAAATTTTTGTAAAACTTGCAGTAAAAAAATCATGATGATGGCAGTTGGAGCAACCGTTGCAAGCAAGGCACCGATACAACCAACGACACCGGCAACACGATAGCCAATATAACCGCCCATTTTCGTAGCAATTGGTCCTGGAAGCGTGTTAGCAATAGCTAATGTATCCGAAAATTCCTCATCTGTCATCCATTTATATTTTTTTACGGCTTCTTGATGCACAAGGGGAATAGCAGATGGCCCCCCTCCAAAGCCTAACATTCCTACTCGAAAGAAGGCGACAATAATATCCCAATTTCTTTTCCAATAAGGGCGTGGTGGTTCAGGAGTTAGGGACACAGGTGCCTGTTCTTTCTCTACAGTTTTTACCAAGCCGCTATTGCTCCATCTGTACGGGATTCTGTTCCACCTTGCAATACTCCAGTTTCTGGATTTCGCCAAATAATTTGACCACGCCCAAAACTACCACCATCCGAAGTTACATGCACATCATGACCTTTACGTGCAAGCGCCTGAACTAAGTAGTTCGGGAACTCCGGCTCCACGTGTACCGTTTTACCCTTCATCCATTGCCATCTTGGCATATCTAAAGCTGCTTGAGGATTTAATAAATAATCAATCGTGTTCGTTACAACTTGGAAATGGCCTTGAGGCTGCATATAACCACCCATTACACCAAATGGTCCGACTGCTTGCCCGTCCTTCGTTAAAAATCCTGGAATAATCGTATGATATGTTCTCTTACCAGGCTTTAACACGTTCGGATGGGATTCATCTAAACTAAAGTCTGCTCCACGATTTTGCATCGCTATGCCCGTTCCCGGGATAACGATTCCCGAACCAAAGCCCATATAATTACTTTGAATATAGGAAATCATATTTCCTTCTTCATCTGCAGCAGCTAAATAGACAGTACCACCCTTTACTAATTCAACAGGTTGCGGATCAAGGGCCTCATCACCAATCATTTGGCTGCGTCTTTCTGCATAACGATCAGACAATAATTCTTCAACAGAAATCGGCATTTCCTCCGGTTCTGTTATATATGCTTGACCATCTGTAAAGGCCAGTTTCATCGACTCAATTTGATGATGGATCGTTTCCGCGCTTTGCCATTGGGGCGTTGGTAATTTTTCGAATATATTTAATGCCATAAGAGCTACCATTCCTTGCCCATTAGGTGGAATTTCCCAAACATCATAGCCTCTATAATTGGTGGAAATCGGCGTTACCCATTGGGGTTCAAATTGGCTTAAATCACTTTTCGTTAAAAATCCATTATGCTGTTTCATAAATGAATCAATTTTATCAGCAAGTTCTCCTTCATAGAAGGAGCGGCCTTCCGTTTCCCCAATTGACTTCAGTGTTGCAGCATGACCCGGTGATTTCCAAACTTCCCCTATTTCAGGGGCTCTTCCATTTGGAGCAAAAGTTTCAAACCATGCATCAAATTCTTCTGTTGCAAAAGTCGTTTTAAATTTGTTATAGGCGATACGCCAATATTTCCCTAAAATCGGCGTTAACGGATATCCTTCTTCCGCATAGCGGATTGCTGGTTTTAATGATTCTAATAATGGTAGACGCCCAAAACGTTTTGCCAATGCCGCCCATGCAGCTGGGACACCCGGAACGGTAACCGGAATAACACCATGTACTGGCATTTTGTCAAACCCTAACTCCTTAACTGCATGAGCTGATATAGATTGTGGAGAAGGACCCGAAGCATTCAATCCATGCAATTGATCTTTGATCCATACTAACGCAAAAGCATCACCACCGATTCCGTTTGAAGTCGGTTCAACAACAGTTAAAGCAGCCGCTGTCGCAATGGCTGCATCAATCGCATTCCCACCCTTTTGTAAAATTTCTAATCCTGCTTGTGCTGCTAATGGCTGTGAAGTAGCCACCATCCCCTTTTTAGCAAAAACGGTATGTCGTTTTGATGCAAATGGGTGAAATAAATAATCCATGAACATTCCTCCTATAAACAACATTCAACTACATAGTACCAAGTTTCATTTGTTTAAATATAGTTTACTACGAAACTAATATTCCCCCTACTATTTTCGTAGGAGGAGTTTTCTTTACAATATAGACTGACCTGCAAAATGACAGGCAGCAAAATGATTTGGTCCGTATTCTTTCCACTCCGGTTTTTCAGCTGAACATTTTTCCGTTGCAATTGGACATCTCGTATGAAACGGACAACCACTTGGCGGATTTGCCGGATTTGGTAAATCCCCTTGAAGACGAATTCTCGAACGATTCCGATTAACGGTAGGTCTTGGAATCGCCGATAATAATGCTTGCGTGTATGGATGAAGAGGCTTATCAAACAAGTCTTTTACTGTACCAAGTTCCACCGTATTACCTAAATACATAACAAGCACCCGATCACAGAAATAACGTACGACACCTAAGTCATGGGAAATGAACAAATAAGAAAGCTGATATTTCTCCTGTAATGTCTTTAACAACTTTAATACTTGAGCTTGAACGGACACATCAAGGGCCGAAACCGCTTCGTCACAAATGACAAAGGAAGGATTTAAGGCAATGGCACGGGCAATACCTATCCGTTGACGTTGCCCCCCACTAAATTCATGGGGATATTTATAAAAATGATCCTCTTTTAATCCAACTTCTTCTAATAAACTAATGACCGCTTCCCTTTTTTCCTTTGCCGACATGTCTGTATGCATCGTGAACACTTCCTCCAACGCATGACCAATTCGTTGACGGGGGTTCAATGAGGCAAAGGGATCTTGGAAAATCATTTGCATTTGTTTTACAAACCGAAGCTTTTCTTTTCTCTTTAAATCTTGAATTTCAGTACCTTGAAAAAAGATTTTACCATCGGTTAACTCTTCTAATCCTAAAATAGCTCTACCTAATGTTGATTTTCCGCACCCCGATTCACCTACTACTCCTAAACTCTCCCCTTCAAAAAGCTTAAGGGAAACATTCTCCACCGCTTTGACATCGCCTTGTTTCCGTTGCAGAACGCCACCTTTAATAGGAAAATATTTTTTAATGCCTTGGAGTTCTAGGAGCACCTTTGAATCAATCTTTTCTTTTGGCGATGTTTTTTCTAAAGCGACTTTCATTTGTTCACCCCCTCTTCCGTTAACCAACAGCTCACTTTATGACTTGCTGATACTTCATATACTGTCGGCTCTTTTGTCCGGCAAATATCCGTTGCAAATTGACATCTCGTATGGAATCGACATCCAGTGATTTGTTCATTTAGACTAGGTAGAGATCCAGGAATCGATTCCAATTCAAAATCTGGATCGTCTACATTAGGTACAGAATTTAAAAGACCTATTGTATAAGGGTGCTTTGGGTTATTAAAGATTTCTTCAACCGTTCCTTCTTCAACCTTTTTCCCTGCATACATCACCATAACCCGATCAGCAACTTCGGCTACAACACCCATATCATGGGTAATCATCATGACACCCATGTTGTACTTTTCTTTTAAAGCTTTAATGAGATCAAGAATTTGAGCTTGGATCGTAACATCTAATGCGGTCGTCGGTTCATCCGCAATTAACAATCCTGGATTACAAGATAAAGCAATAGCAATCATAACCCGTTGACGCATTCCTCCACTCAGTTCGTGGGGGTATTGATTCATCCGTTTTTCCGGGTAAGGAATCCCTACTTGTTTTAGCAATTCAATCCCTTGTTTTGTTGCTTCTGATTTCGATAACCCATGATGAATCATTAACGGTTCCCGAATTTGATAACCAATTGTAAGTACCGGATTTAAAGCAGTCATCGGTTCTTGAAATATCATTGAAATTTTATTACCGCGTATTTTACGCATTTTTTCTTGTGGTAAATTGTGAATTGGGTTGCCTTCATAAAGAATTTCTCCACTCGTAATCTTTCCATTGCTAGGTAATAGTCCAATTACCGAGAGAGAAGTAATACTTTTACCGCAACCTGATTCACCGACAATGCACAGTGTTTCTCCTTTTTGTAATGAAAAGGAGACATCTCGCACAGCGGGAAGTTGTCCGTCTGCTGTGCGAAATTCCGTCACAATGTTTTTGACTTCCAGTAATGTCTCTCCCATAATGTAACCCTACTTTCTGCATTACTTGTAAAGGTGTGTGAACAATCTGTAAGTGGTGTATCCAACCCATTGTTCATTAACCGACCGGACAAGTTAAGTTTGTTCCCTTTTTGTCCCGTTAACTTTTCAACTATTTTGCTGTTACAGCAGAAATATCCCATTTCCCAGTCGGATCAAGAATTAGCCCTTGTAAATCATTGCTTAATGCTGCTGTTACAACGTCGTGATACATTACGACTACCGCATCATCTTGAAGCATTAATCGATTTGCTTGATCTAAAATCGTTAAGCGTTCTTCTTGATTTGTCGTCGTTCTTGACGCTTCTACCAGTTTATCGAATTCTGGATTACTATATTGGGCACGGTTTGATGAACCAACATTATCGCTATGGAAGTTAGGGTAAAGTAATTCAGAACCATCTGCAGTTACGTTTGACCAACTTAAGAATGTAAGGTCATAATTTCCCGCTCTTGCAGTATCTAAAAATGCTGCCCATTCCATCGTTTCAATTTGAACATCGAATCCTGCCTCCGCTAATTGAGCTTGAACAACTTCAGCCATTAATACGAAGTTTCCACGGTTAGCAGTAAGTAACGTAATCGGACGTTTATCATAACCATTTTTCTTTACTAATTCTTTTGCTGTTTCTAAGTCATATGGTGTTCCAGCATTATCAGCAGTATCTTGATAACCAAACACTTGAGGTCCGATGACACTGTCGCTTCTTACACCTAAATCATTTAATTTTGAAATAAATGCATCGCGATCGATAGCACTTGCTACCGCTTTTCTAAACTCTGGATCTTGATTTTCAGGACGGGAGAAATTGAATGTTAAATAGTATTCTCCTGTACCATTTACTTTTTCGACATTAACATTTTTCATCCCCTCAATCCGGCTTAACTGTTCAGTTGGAAGCTTGTCAATAAATTGTACTTCCCCTGCCTGTAACATAGAAATTGCTGTGGATACTTCTGGAACAACTTTTAAAATGAACTTTTTCACTGCCGGTGGGCCATCACGATATTCAGGATTAGCTTCTAATACAACTTGGTCACCTGGTGTCCAACTAACAAACTTAAATGGACCTGTCCCAACTGGTTCCTTCATTAAATCTTGCTTTTGGTCAGCTGTTGGACTAACAATCGCTGCATTCGAGTGGGATAAAGCTGCTAAAAATGGTCCGTATGGATATTTCGTTTTAATTTCAACTGTGTAATCGTCAATAACTGTAATTGTATCTACCGGTTCTAGTAAACTTGCACGAGGTGCTGCTGTTGCTGGATCTCGTAGTTTATCAAACGTATATTTCACTGCTTCTGCATTGAAGTCTGTTCCATCATGGAATTTAATTCCTTGTTTTAATTTGATTACCCAAGTAAGTTCATCTGGGTTTTCATAGGATTCAGCTAATAATGGTTTAATTTCCATCGTCTCAGCATCTCTTTCAAAAAGAGTTTCATAAACATGTTCAATAACGTTAGAAGATGCTGAGTCATTTGTCATAATCGGGCTTAAACCAACTGCATCTGTTAAAGAAGCATACGTTAAACTTTCAACTTCCTTCGAACCTCCACTAGATTCATTGCTTGATTGAGATGATGAATCATCGCTCGAACAGGCTGCTAATAATAGAGCCGTAATGAGGGTAAACATTAAGAACCAATTTTTCTTCATTTTCATTCCTCCGTTTGTTTTATTGAATATCCATATTTGGATCAATGGCATCGCGTAATCCATCACCCACTACATTAAAGGCAAACACGGTTAACATAATGGCAATACCTGGTATTATCGTTAAGTGGGGGGAAGTCCACATAAATGCTTGTCCTTGGGAAATCATCGCCCCCCATTCAGGCGTTGGCGGCTGAGCCCCTAATCCTAAATAACTTAGTGAAGCCGTAGAAAGAATGGCTGTTGCCATCCGCATTGTGGCAAATACAATAATTGGAGCAAAGGCGTTTGGCAATATATGTTTGAACATAATGCGTAAGTCCGAAGCTCCTAACGATTTCATCGCCATGATATATTCCTTTTCTTTAATGGAAAGAACGGAACCTCTAACAATTCTTGCACAAGTAGGGATTGACCAAATACTTATAGCAATGGCCACATTGATTAAACTTGTTCCTAAAATGGCAATAATCAGCATGGCAAGTAAAATACCTGGGAATGAGAACAACAAATCTACTATTCTCATAATCAAGCCATCTAGTTTTTTATAATAACCACCGAGCATCCCGAGGATAACGCCACCGATAAGTCCTAAAGTTACGGCAACAATCCCAACGATTAAACTAATACGTGCTCCATATACAATTCGGCTCCATACATCACGGCCGTAATTGTCTGTTCCTAACCAATGATTTTCACTAAACATCGGAAGCTCACTTAAATTTAAGTTTTGCTTTACCGGATCATGAAAAGTAATAAACGGGGCAAATATTGCCATGGCGATTTGGAGCGCGATAATAATTAAACCAGCAACTGCCAGTTTATTTTTTAACAATCGTTTCGTAATGACGATAAAGGTTTTTTCTTTCTTCTTTTCTTTTTTAATACTTGTTAAAGCTACCGTTTCAGCCATTGTCATCCCCCTTTCTTACTGATATTTAATTCTTGGATCAATATACGTATAAACAATATCGACGATCAGATTTACTAGAACAAATAAAGTTGCGACTAGTAATACAGATCCTTGTACCATCGGGAAGTCGCGGGCTGCAATCGCATCAATCATTAAACGCCCAACCCCATTAATAGCGAACACTTTCTCAGTAATAATCGTGCCACCTAACAATGCACCGAAATTCAAACCAATTACTGTAATGACAGGAATCATCGCATTTTTTAAAGTATGAATCCAAATAACACTGCGCTCTTTCACGCCTTTCGCTCTTGCCGTTCGCACATAATCAGCACGAACAACCTCAAGCATCGAAGACCTGACCATTCGGGCAATCATCGCTGCCGAACCGGTTCCGAGCGTTATGGCTGGTAAGATGAGCTGTTTGATTCCTTCTGCTGTCCACCACGGATCTGACAATCCCGCTACCGGGAGCCATTGAAGATTAACGGAAAAGATTAAAATAAGAATGGAACCTAACCAAAAGTTGGGAATGGAAATTCCTCCGAGGGCAAAGGTAGTCGAAGTGACATCCAACCAGCTATTGTGCTTCAATGCTGAAATTAAACCAGCGAAGATTCCAATTATAATCGCAATAATCATACTGGCGACGGCAAGCTTTAATGTGTTTGGAAATCGAATAGCAATAGCCTCAGCAACTGGCTGGCGGGTTTGATAGGAGAATCCTAAATCTCCTTGAGCTAAGTTGGCTATGTAGCGACCGTATTGAGTGAGGAAAGGATCATTCAATCCTAAATCATCTCGAATGGCTTCTAGATCGCTTTCTGTTGCAGTTGGCCCTCCAATCATAGAAGCTGGGTCTCCAGGTGCAAGATACATAGAAGAAAAAACTAAGAAGGTAATTCCAAATAATAAGAAAATCAATTGAAAAAACCTACGGACAATCATTGCAATCATTTAACAGCCTCCTTTTCGAACATTTGTAAACCAAATTTTCAATTTCACTTACTTAATGTTCTGAATAATTTAAAAACGATTATACGCCATAGAAATTTAAAAATCTACAAAAAATATAGATTTTTTTAAAAATTCTATCTAATCATTCTACTTTTTGATAGTTTTAGCAGCAAAATACTTCCGAAAAGTTACTATTTTTCCCCATAACATTAATTTTTGTTCGGAAACTGAAAAGGTTTACATTGCGATAGAAATAGGCTTTTCATAATTCTCCATACCTTTCGACTTACGAAATGTTTCCATTTACCTATGTTTGTAAAACAAAATGTAAGATATAAAAAAACCCATCGTAATCTACGATGAGTTTTAAAAATTATTATAATTTTAAACCACGTCTACTTTTAAATCGTCGAAGCAAAATATGACTTTCAACTCGGGTAATTCCGTCTAATGCATATAATTCTTCATTGATGAATCGTTCAAGAGCAGGAAAATTATCAACTAATACGTGGGTATGTAATGTAGAAGGTCCCGTCATTTGATAGCAGCTGGCCACACTTGGATTTTCCGCCAATGCTTCCGCTACTCGAACGAGGGAACTTGGCTCACAGTCTATTTCAAAAAATGCAGAAACCTCTTTCCCTACTTTCGAGCTATTAATGACAACGGTAAATTGCTCGATTACGCCATCATCCATTAGTTTAGCAACCCGTTCACGGACAGCAACCCGGGATAGACCTAATTCTTTCGCGATATCTACATAAGATAAACGCCCATTTTCAGTTAAAAGCGACAAAATATTTTTATCGATTTGATCCACTTCATCTCCTCCATCCAACTTTCTATTTATGCGTATTATACGAGAAAATTAATCAAAACGATAATAATCCACGCATTTTTATTCCAATCAGAATGATTATAGCCTATTTTTCAATCAAAATGAAAGAACATCCTTTTTTCCCCTCCCCATTATTTAAATTGGAAATAATAAGAGGAATTTCTGCTAAATTATCTATTGTATAATCTGCGTTCACATAAAAAGTAGTGTAATCCTTTTTCCATATGGTCTTCATCCCAACCTTTTGGCTAGCTTCGATATCATTGAGAGGATGATCACCAACAAATACACAGTCGCAAGGGGAAACGTCTAGTTTCTCCATTGCTCTTTTGAATATTTTAGGATGAGGCTTTTTTTCCCCTTCCCATTCTGAGATAATAATTGTTTGAAAATATTCTTTCAATTTCTAGTGCCTTTATCTTTGCCATTTGAAATTGCCCCATTCCATTTGTCACGATACCTAATAAAAGGTTGTTCCTTTTTAATTCCTCTAACATCATTTTGAGATGAGGAAAAGGAATGCAATAATGGTAAAATTCAGTAATGTAATCTTCATACAACTCTTGCCACGCTACTTTGTTTATATCCATTTCCCTTGTCAACTTTTGGTATACTTTATCTTTCCAGACATATCCTCGATTATCGAGTTCCAGAAATCTCTTTGTGTACATCTCCTTTAAAATGAATTCAAAGTTTGTACAAAACCGGTCATATTGATTTTCAACAAAATATTTCACCGACTCATCACGATTGAGTAACGTCCCATCTAAATCGAACAAAATAGCTCTGATCATTATCACCACTCCTCAAGGAACGATACTATTTTATTTCTCTCTAACTTTATAAAAGCCCTCTATTATAAAAGGTCACAAGTAAATATTATTGTGATATATTCATAGTCTAGAAATTATGTTATGGTAGATTATCGACAACTTTAGATGAGAAGGTGAAGATAATGCTAGATGTTAGTGAAAGTCAATTATCGAAATATATTATCCATTATGTAGCAGATACCCTTTTAACAGGCGAAGAAGTGTATCCTCAACCAGAAATGATGCTGGAAGCAGCCTTTACTCAATTAGCTTTTCATAAAATCGATTTTGAACAACCATACGAATTTTTCCATGAAACGGATCTCGGATTAAACGAAATATATACTTATGTGAAATCAATTTTTGACCAAGATGATGGTTTTCTAGAACAGTCGAAAAATATTGCTACCCATTTACAAAGTGCCTCCCAGCATCCAAACATTAAAGGTGGCGAATTATTTATCGGTCTATTTGAAAATTGTATGATGCCAACTGGTGCAAAAAAGGTATTAGCAATTGTCAAAATCGATGAAAAAGAACTATTTTTAGATGTGAAAAATGAAGAAAACAAACTTGTTGTAAATGGTATTGATGGCATAAACACAAAGAAAATAAATAATATGGCCGTTATCGTCGATATGGGAGCGGATGAAGCTCCAATCGTCTTTATTAAAACAAAACGAAAAGAAGATGTCGTCTATTGGCAAGAGCGTTTTTTAAAAATTAAAGTGGCTGATGAACATTACCATAAAACGAATTTAGCATTAACAGAATGTAAAAAGTATATTTTAAAAGAAGAAAGTTATTCCAATACAGAGAAGTTAGGTTTATTAAATAAAACCCTCGATTATTTTAGAAATGAAGAGGAATTTCAAGTAGATAATTATATTGATACAGTATTTGAAAAAGTGGATCCCGCTCAAAAAGATATCATTGTCAATACTGTCAAACCATATGAAACCGTTATATCTGAAACAGCTATTGAAAAGGTAGAAAAAACGTATAAACGGAAAATAAAACTTGATTCCAATATCGAAATACAAGTGAATGTCCAAAACATCGAACAAGTCGACGAGCTCATTGAAATTGGTTATGATGAAGGGACAAATCGAAAATTTTACAAAATTTATTTCCAAGAAGAATTATAACTTTATAACGGTTAAATCCCACTACCTCAAAGCAAGGTGTGGGATTTTTACTTTAAATAAACTTTATGTATTGGAATAAAAAATGCTACATTTATGTACCGATACATCTACTTTTATCGTTCTTTTCATTAAAGATTATTTAAATCATTTTCACCGACAATACTTATCCAAAGTTCCGCTACATTCGGATCATAGCTATCTGTTAAATCTAGTTGAACGTGATAGTTATTACCAGGTAAATAACGCTCATTGAATGTCTCATAGGAAGTATTTAAAACTGTACCATCAATGTCTACTTGCTCTACCTTTAACTTAATTTCATTTACTTCTTGTTCACCGGAAACGTATAGGTCGACAAATAGTTCCCATTCATAATCATAATTAAGTTCAGTCCAACTATCCGCTATTTCCACACCATTTACTACACTTGTATCATAATAACTTGTTGGCAAATACGAATCTTCATATAAATAATCTTCAGTGTATTCATAGTCTTCGCTATAACCGTATTCATCACTATACTTATTTGTAGACTCACCAAAATACTCATATGGATCTTGGAAATAAGCCATGGCAAAAAAGAAGAAAAATACTGCTATTAATAACATATAAAGTACAAAAAAGCTTCCAAAAATGATTAAATATGCTCTTGTAAATGATTTACGAGGTTCCTTCTTTTCAAAGAATGCCCAGTAAATAATAAATCCAATATTTACAAAAGGAATCGCTAAAAGAAGAAGTGTAATTAACCAATACTTCAATCCGTACTCATTCGGCGTTTCTTCATTTATTGTTTGTTCCTCTATAGCTATACCTTCTTCCTCTACGCTGTTTGTTGATGAATCTTCAAAATTTGGGGGTACCGACATTTCATTCCTCCTAATTGTTAATTTTTCCTTAAAAAGGTATTTGTTTAGACCGATTTATTTTAACATTCAGTCTATAGTAAGTAAATATTCCTGAAGTTAAAATTTCAAATTGAAGTCTTTTAAACTATTATAAATAAGAATCGGTCCTTTTCATATCTGTTATTAAAAACGGGTTATCCTTCTTCATCTCCTCAATAAGAACATCTGCTTTCTTTCGATTTTCCATTAATAGTTCTAATTCTCTTTGTGTAATACCAACTAATTGCATAAATTCCACTTTACCATGAACCGTATTAATCCCTTCAGCTTCAGTATCATTCACGACTAATAAAGCTGTAATATTGGAATCCGTCCCTATATGAAGAGAACTTCCATTTCCTGCTATAAATTGCAATGGCTTAAAAAAACGATTTTGAGTGAAAGTATATCTTGCAAGGTTAGATAACATATCAATGGCCCACATACATTCATCATTTGTTTGTTCTTTAAGCTTTATCGTCATTTCATAGCCCCAGCGACTCCACTCACCAGCGAATGCTTCTTCATTTGTATAAAGTTCTGTCATTCCGTAGGTAACTAAATGTTTAAATCCTTTTGGTGAATCATAAATACTATATCCATCTAAATATTCATCACCACCAAAAATGGCACGAGAATGTAACAATGTTCCGTAATGGGCTGGACTTTGGTTAGGATAGAGGTTATCAAAAACCGAATCTATCGATTCCCATCCTGGTGCCCAATCTTCCTGTTCTGCCGCAAGCCTTTTATACTCATCAAGTTTCATCAAAACCCTCCTTTTCACAGATATTAATTTTATATCGGTTCGACCTCTATAATTACATCTAAAAAAACAATCTTTTTTATGAAAGATTAGATTTTAACCAAAGCTATAATACTATACTTTTTCTAATTATGTAATAAGTTTCCTAATTTTAGGAAAAACGTTTTTTGTCCATAGTCCTTTTAGCACCCAAACATCTATTGAACTACTAATTTGGTCACCAATCATTCAGGTAAGAGTTACTGATATATAAAACTTTCCCCTCTTGATTTCTGCAGAAAATAAAAAAAACGGATTCCATATTTCAGAATCCGTTTAGATCGTTTGTTATCGAATTACAATTAACTTTTCTTTCACAGGCACAATATGTTTCTCTGTTAATTCTTGATTTTGTTTACCAAAGGGCATCTGGGCGATTAATGTCCATGTTGAAGGAATATTCCATTCTTCTTTTAATGGTACTTCCATATGTTGCAAGGATGCTGCATAACCGACTGCTTCTAAACCAGTCCATATAGCATATTGTAACATTCCTTGATTTTGTTGCGCCCAAACATCAAATTCATTATGTAAATTTGGCATTTTTTCTTGGAATCCTTTTGTAATAGCCGTATCTTGGAAAAACAAAATCGTTCCATGGCCATTACGGAACCCATTAATACGAGACTCGGTACGTGAAAAATCTCGGTCTCCATTCTTTGCCCTCGCCACTTCCTCTACACGATTCCATAACGTTCTATGTTCATCATTAAAAATTACAACTGCACGAGTCTCTTGCCCATTAAAAGCCGTTGGCACATGATTTAATGCCGTTTCAACAATTTCAATTACTTGTTCATCTGGAACTACTGTCACATCTTCTAAAAAGTGGATGGAACGACGATTTTTCAACGCTTCAAAATAATTCATAACAGGAAATCCCTCTCTTTCTATTCATTCCTATTTCATTATAGCTTTACGCTATTTTGTGGTCTAGGAAACACTTTCCGCTCACAACTATCAAATGATATTTTCATAAAAAGTCTAATTCTACTTTCTTCTTTCCTAGTTTGCTTTTGAGTGAAAATGAAAATAGATTTCTTAATAGGGAATCTGTTCTATTTCACATAGCGTATCAATATAAAAATTAATTTTCCTTCATCTAAGAAATGGAGATGATAGTTGAAAAACATGATGAAATTATACGTTCTTTCTATAACACATATTTCCTAGTAGGATAGGTTATTGGATTTATTTTCCTTATTTATTATTGTATAGTATTATAATTTGTAGTATTCTGACATCAACTTAGATGTCATCGAAGTTATAAAGGTTGTTTGTTGCCTCTTTTATTTGTGAAGAAGAATTTCATACTATTAAAAACTTGGAGGGATTGGATGTCTAGGTTTTATAGGAAGTCTCTTTTAGTTGTCCTTGCTCTATTTTTGTCTATCGGAATGGTATCACCAACTCAAGCAGAATCAAAAGCAGAAGGTGGAGGTTATTGGGTTCCAAAAGACATGGTTGAAAAAGTTACCGAATTGATGGAAGAAGGAAAGCCCATTGGCGACCTTGGAATCAAGCAAGATCAGCTTCAGAAAACAGAAGGTATCCAGCCATTAAACGAATTAATGAAAGAAGATCAACAAAGCAAAACAACATATAGAGTAAACTTGGCTCCTCCATTTAAAACTGCAGAAGGCGAATGGGCACCCCCTGCCTTTGACTATGATCATATCCAAACAACCGACGAATGCCAAAGACACCCAGAAAGCAGTTCCGAAACCGGATATATTAAAAACCGTTACTCCTTTTGCTGGTCTCATGTTGCAACATATCAAGTTCCAGTTAAATGTATAGGGCCGATTTGTGATTACGAAGGCGTACAATTTCAATTTACTGAAATAGGCTATGGCTCCAACCAAAGCAGAAAAATGAGGGTCTTTTATACGATTGAAGATATACAAGTAACCGATCCAGCCTTAAACGGTGCAAAATTAAAAATTGATATGGTATGTGAATCAAAACTGAATGTAGGAGACTGTCAAGAGGATCCCGACTATCCGGCAACGGAACGAACGATTGCCCAATGGAAAAACACAAACTATAGTACAGAAATTTTCACTTCAGAAGCCCCTGAAGCAAATGCAGACAATCCAGATAAGATTGGGTATATGGAATTTTGGCCGAAGCTTACCTTTACCCATAAAGCAAGGAAATTTGAAGAAAGTATTGATGGTATTAAACAGAAAGTTCGTTTTGATTCTGCTAATTATATGTTTGTTTTCCCTGATCAATATTACTGGCAAGGAGCTGTATTCAGTAATGCAACGCCTATTTTCAATGTACCCATTACGAAACCAGAATTTGAAATGTTAAAAGAAGCTGGTGAGCATTGGAAATTTGCAATGGATCATCCAGAACAAACAAAACCTGAAATGATTGGAAAACAAATACCAGGAGGAGTCGGGGATAATACATTAACACGTATGTATTCAAAACGACATCAGACAGAATACAATCGTAATAGATCAAAGACTAGCCGTGTCTGTGCAAGAGAATTTGCAAATGAAGACCGGACCGGTAAACAATGTGATGAGTTTCCTTTTGCTTCAACATGGCAAGGATCTTCCACAAATGGATCAGATAATTTCTCTATAAGACTTATATCAGCAGACTCCAATGAAGCTGCGGGAAGATGGCTAGGCGCATGGTATGCTTATGACCGTGTATTAGACGGGGACCCATTCCAAGTTGAGGTCGAAGCTCCCGAAAAAATTGCGACAATCCGTTCTGAAGGTCAGCCACAAGAAGATCAGGACCATCGTTCAAGCGATAATTTCTCTATTCAAAGTATCCCGTCTTACGCGACAAAGCTACAGTGGAAAGTCATCGATGGACCAACTAATGTCCAGTTCGATGTTATGAAAGATATTAGTTTTGACGTCGATCCTACGATATTAAACGATCTTCAATCCGAGTCGGAGACAGACGTTGTAACTGGAGATAATCTTTACATCGCCAATCCGGAAAATACAAATGGAGAAAGCTTCACAGTAGAAGTCTATGCCATTCCATAAATCTATTGAGGCTGTTCAATAAAGTAGAAACTTTAAAGAACAGCCTCTTTTTCATTGATTTATATTTACCTATCCTTTTAAATAAATACTATTTTTTTACAGCATGAATGTAATGAATCGTTTCAAATGCAGATAAATAGTCTGTCCGATTACTAAAGAATTGATTTTGGATTGCATCTGGTGATAAATGTTCATAAATAAGTAAATTTGCGTCTTCTAATAATTTCTCCATTTCTTCATAAGAAAAACACGATTTCATTGGCTCTCCACTGGCTAAAGCCATTCGAACCATATTTTGAACTCTATTTGACACACCTTTTTCTTCGAATAACTTTTCGTCTGCATAGTCAAAAACGATTGAACTTCCCTTTGGTAATTTTACAAAAAGTTCAATTAGCAACTTAGCAAATTCCTCTTTTGTTAAATAATAAGAAACACCTAAAAGACTTATGAAAGTTTTACGTTTTTCATTAAACCCTACTCCAACAAGCTTTTCGGTATTATATAATTTCGTAAAATCCATTGAAACAAAATGAAGATTTTTTGGAATTTGATAGTGAGTATCTGTTAATCTTATTTTTTTAAAGTCTTGTGTAGTTGGATGATCCACTTCAAATATTTCTAGACACCCATTTAAATGGGGATACCGATAACAAAAAGTATCCAACCCAGCTCCTAAAATCACATATTGTTGAACGCCAAGTAGAATTTCATTTTGTAATATATTTTCGCAATAGGCAGCACGAGCTAAAGGCGTTGGGGAAAGTTGTACTTGCGTAATCCATTTTAGTATTTCATCTGGTTGATTTTGAAACTGATGTGCAATTTCATTATTAAAAAATTGTATTCCATTAATCATGTTTTCTCGAATCGTTGCAAATTCTTTTTCGGTAATTAAATCCGCTGCGATAAAATCATCAAATATTTTTGGTTCATCAAATTTACTATGGTACGCTCTACTAAAAGCAGATATTAAGGAAGTTAAACTTGCTTCATTATTATTCAACCCTTTTCCTCCCAAAAAAATAAGATTCCCCTGGCCAGGAGAATCTTATTATATACATTACTAATTTAATTGTAAATTATAGCATAAATAAAAATTTTTATCAATTATTTCAACCTTAATTGTTCACTTTAAGTACAAAAAAGATTCTACTTTTACAATATCGTTCTGAAAAAGGATAGGGTTTATTTAAGTAAAAACCCCTCTCCTATAAACAACATTACAATACAATACATATCTATCGGTACCATATGAAGGTAAGGAAACAACGCATTTAATTTTAAATAGATGTTCGTTGGAATTATTTTAAAACGAGCGTTAGATTGAGCATCAACAAGTAGTCCATTGTTGTTTACTTTTTCAGAAGAATCTTGCAGTTCCCAAATGGCTTCATTCAAGTTAGGATTCACGTAATCAGCCTCTAAAAAGGCATATTGAGGATTTGAAATCGCCAAAATTACACTTCCTTCGTATAATTTTCCCAATCCTTTTGAAACAACTACATGTCATGCAATCCGAAATGTTTTTTACTGTGTAATGTATTATATTCCTAATTGTTTACTGTCATAACTCGTCATACATTGTTCTTTTAAAACAAAAAAACTAGCAGAATATCTCTGCTAGTAGGCGAAAAATGAACCGATTGCTATTCCAATTATAGCGAGAAAAATGAAAACGATAATAAATAAAATCGTAAAAATAACAGTCGGTATTAATAGGGTAAAGAAAGCTTTCCAATTTGAAATTTGATGTGCTTCTGCGATAACCGCAACGGAAATGACAATGCACCAAACCGTTACTACAACTGTTAACAAAAGCGTAATAATAACTAGGAGTAAACTACTACCTTCAACATCCGGAGTAAATAAACTATATGGATCAGTAAACATCCAAATAATATAAAAAGGAATTAAAATCACATAAGGAATTGAAATAAGGGATAATCCTTTAAATATCTCCTGATATGTTCCAACTCCTTTAAACATTTTCCCTATCGGCCAAACAATTAAGGAATAGAATGCATTAGAAATAATTCCGAAAAACACTGAACAGAAAATAAGTAAGATTAATATTCCCCAAATTGGAAAAAATGGATAAAGTTCTGTATCAATTATTGATGCACAGAATACGCCGATATATCCGATAATAATGATGAAAAGCGAATAAGGAATCCCCTTATGATCCATTACATATCTTGCTGTTTTTTTCGGATGTAACCAAACCGATAAAAACGGATTTAATTTTTGTTGTTCTTGTTCATTCATCAAATCACCTTCTTTTATTCTTTGTTGACTTTATAAGTAAACCATGAAGGTGAATTTTTGTAAATGTTGTATTTTTATAGAAATTGAAAAAGGGAAACATACTGGTATCTTTTTTATAGAAGTATAATTTTAATCCCAGTCCAATTCTTCGCTATTATTCTTTCTATAAAAGGCTGCATTGTCCGAATCCTTTCTGACAAAGGCATATCTTTAATAACTGTACCGATAGATTGCTCCGCCTCTTTTGTCACATCTTCTAAATAGGCATATTCCTCATCTGAAAAACGAATTGTTACGGTTTGCGACATATGAACCATCCTCTCTGTTTCGAAAGAATTTTCCTTGTAAACATATATTATTTCTTTGTACACAAATAATCAAATTGAATTTTCTAAACATAAAAACCACTTACAACCTCGTTTAAATCAAGGTTGTAAGTGATTCTCCACCAACTATGTTTTAGCTCCATTATTAGCTAAGGAATAAGGTTAAGGGTTTTCAGAATAAATATCCCTCTCCTATCAACAGAATTACAATAAAATAAATATCTACTATTCACAAAATAAGATAGCCAGTTTACTTTTAAATAAACGTTCGTTGGAATCATTTTAAGTAATGTTTCGGAAAGATCTTCGTGTTGTTCCCTATCGTCTACCTTTTCTGAACAATCTTTAAGTTTAGGTAAGAAGCGATTTAAATTTGGATTCATGTAATCAGCCTCTAAAAAGGCATACTGAGGGTTGGAAATCGCCAACATTACACTTCCTTCGCATCATTTTCTGTCCTCAAACAGTCAGAAGCAGCTACAAGTCATGCAATCCGAAATGAGACGATCACTGTACAACCTATTATATTCCCGATATATCGACATCATAACTGTTTGTTATAATTCCTTTTACAAAAAGCGAATGAATAAATTTGTAGCCAAATTCATTCATTCGCTGCTTTACTTAAACAAAGTATTCAATTATACAGAGGTCCCAAACCGCTCTTCCAATTGTTCCATAACTTCTTTCACATATTCTTCGGAAAGATTATGTTTGGCAATATATCGATTGCGTGGATGTTTTGCACATTCTAATGAGCATCCACCAAGATGTTTCGCTTCATTTTCTTCCGATGCAAGAATATGTTTGTTACATTCAGGATTCGCACACTTAATATAACGTTCGCATGGTGTACCGTCATAATGATCTTTTCCGACAACGACATGTTCTACTTGGTTAATCGGTACAGTAATCCGCTCATCGAAAACGTACATTTGTCCGTCCCATAATTGACCTTTAGCAACCGGATCTTTACTATATGTTGCAATCCCACCATGTAATTGTCCTACATCTTCCCCGATTCCTTCCCGTTTTAACCAGCCGGAGAATTTTTCACAACGGATACCGCCTGTACAATAAGTTAATACCCGTTTTCCTTCGAATAATTCTTTATTTGCCCGTACCCATGCTGGAGTGTCCCGGAATGTTTCGACTTCAGGACGAATCGCCCCACGGAAATGACCGACATCGTATTCATAAGTGTTACGTACATCTAACACAACCGTATCTTCCCGTTGCATCTCTTCCATAAATTCAGCAGGTGATAGATAGCGACCAGTAATCTCTTTTGGATTTATATCGTCTTCTAAGCTTAAATTTACAAGCTCAGGACGGGGGCGACATTTCATCTTTTTAAAAGCGTGCCCTTCTGCTTCATCTACTTTAAACACAATCCCTTCAAACAATGGATCATTTTTCATCATTTCCATATAAGCATTCGTATCTGCAATTGTTCCAGAAACAGTTCCATTAATGCCTTCTTTTGCAACAAGAACTCGACCTTTTAAGTTTAAATCCTTACATACTTGTAAATGCTCTTCGGCAAAGGTTTCTGGATTTTCAATCGTTGTATAATGATAATATAATAAAACTTGGTAATTCATCTTACGTTCCACCTATCATACATATTTACAGGATATCCTGATAGTTTCAAAATGTTATTATACTATATTTTTACCACGATTAGTTTAAATTTATGATATAATCTTTGTTTTTCAAACCGTTATGTTACACTTGGCATAAAGAGGAGGTTTTCATTATGCAACAACTACAATTTGAACAATCTTGGAATAAAGCATTATCTACTCAAGATCGAAGTATGATTGAAGAACTATTTCAACAAACGAAGGAATTGAAAACTTCCGGCGTACACTTCTCTCCGATCAGACTTTCATACAACTATAAAAAAGAACTGTTAATTACCGTATTAGTACATAACTTTACAGACAGACCGCTAACATTTCATAACACGTCATTAGTTTACCGTACACTAGAAAAAATTGTGGCAGAAAAAAATTTCACAATCCCTGCTTTAAGTGTACCAGCTAACGTAAGCATGCCATGGACGTTTATATTTTCCGAAAATGACTATCATACGGACGCTTTAAATTGTGAAAATGGTCTGCTTCTATTGGATAATAAATAACTTTTCCGTCGTTAATAACAATATGTAATTTATAGAAACTTAAATCCTTCATTATTTGATAGAAGGATTTTCTTTTTTGGTCAACAATGAAGATGGGTCACTGAAACATTTTTCTATAAAATAATTTTCTTTTTCGACAGATGTTTTCTAAAATTGAACCTCTACTCATATCTAAGACCTTGGGACAATTTTTTTAACTTCTCATAATTCAATATGCGAATCGTTTGACGTGTCTTTTCAATAATACCTCTTTCAGTTAAATCATGAATAACCCGATTTAAATGACGATGGGTCGTTCCAAGTAAATTCGCTATTTCCCTAGTATTTCCTGTCTGAAGCTCTGTTCCAAATTCATTTCCCGGTGTGGAAATAGATAATAAAAAACTTGCCAGACGATTTTCTACCGATGCTAACAAATTAACACGGGATGATGTCGTAATCGTTTCTAATTTGTAACTTAGATGTTTTAAAAGGTCTTGCAAAAACGCATTATTTCCCATTTCCTTTTTATAAATATAATCAAATGGTAAAGCGATAAAAAGACACTCAGTTACAGCCGTTATTTGAGATTGTATTGGGATTTGACGCACAAGTTCTAAATCACCAATTAAAGCGAGGGGATGATTAAATCGCAACAATAACGATTTTCCCGTTTCAACACTTGATGTTGCCTTAACTCTTCCTTCCACTAAATAAAGTAAATATTCTGCCTCTGCCCCTTCTCGTAAAACCGTTTCACCTTCCGCATACGCGAGTAATTTAAATGGACGTTCCTCATATTGTTCAAAAATTTTATGAAGCTTAAATTTCATTAATTTGTCACGAAGAAGTATCGAATCTCTAATTACTTGCACATAAAAAACCCCTTTTTGGACATATGTCCTTTTCATTATAGGGGTAATTGTTATGATGATGTTAATAATAAGTGCAAAGAAATTTGTTGCAACAAGTTTAACTTTGAAAGTATTGAGGTGTTTAGATGAATAAAAATTTAATATATCCCCTACTTATCGTGATTGGATCAAGCTCTTACGGGATATTATCCACCATCATTAAACTATCCATGGAACACGGCTTCACAACAGCCGAGGCTGTGACAAGTCAATATGTGGTAGGCTTTATGTTGGCTATTATTTTATTCATTATTACGCAACGGGCTTTACCAAAAATCTCGTTGAAAGGCTTTTTTGTTATCATGATTTCTGGTTTCCTAACTGGTACAACCGGCATCGTATATGGACAAGCTGTACATTACTTACCAGCTTCCCTAGCAGTTGTTATGTTATTCCAGTTTACTTGGATCGGCTTATTTTTAGATTGCATTATTCACCGCCGCCGTCCGACAAGACCAGAACTAATTTCCCTAGTCTTTTTAGTAGCAGGTACGATTTTAGCTGCTGGTATTTTAGATGTTGATTTAAGTGGACTAGATTGGAGAGGATGGGCGTTCGGTTTAGCAGCCGCATTTAGCTTTGCTTGCTTTATGCAATTTAACTCGAAGCAGGTTGAAGGAATTTCAACAATTGGTCGAATGACAGTTATGTCATTATTTTCGATGATCATCGTACTTGTTTTCCAAGCACCCGAGATTATTACGACTGGAAAACTATTTAGTACTAGCCTATTGTATTTTGGATTAGCCCTTGGATTCTTCGGGATTATTTTACCCATTATTTTATTTACAATAGCAGTTCCAAAAGTTGGTGGTGGCATAGCTTCCATTTTAAGCGCTACCGAGCTTCCAGTTGCGATTATTGTTTCTGTTATTGTCTTGCATGAAGCTTTAACATGGATACAAATTATCGGGATTGTTCTAGTTCTTTTCGGAATGATGTTGCCGACGTTATATCAACACCGAAAACAATCAGCAAAAACGGATAATCATTTGATTGTAAACGAAAAAAGTACTCTATAAGACAGACAATTTATAAAAAGTCTCTCTTATGGGGTACTTTTTTTAGCAATTAAAAGTGGCTACAGAAAGGGGTTAGTTGAGCAACATAACCGAAAAGTTTTAAAGTATATATTATATAGAAGAAACTCAAAATAATTGAAATTATGCCATACTTCAAATCCAGTTTACCTTACAAATTTATTTTTCAGTCGACCTATACCTTCAATTTCAATTTCAACAATATCACCTGCTTGTAAATATTGACGCTTAGAAGGATCCATACCTAATATGACACCTTCAGGAGTACCTGTTAAAATAACGTCACCAGGCATTAATGTCATATGGGCAGATAAGTATGAAATAATATCCGCGCAGTTAAAAATCATTTGTGATGTATTGGCATTTTGACGGATTTCTCCATTTACATAAGTGCGAATGTTTAGGTGATGGGGATCTTGAATTTCATCAGCTGTCACAATATATGGTCCAACCGGACAATAGCCATCGATGGCTTTCCCTAACATCCATTGATGGGTACGGAATTGCCAATCACGGGACGATATATCGTTAGCAATGGAGTATCCAAACACATAGTTGAGAGCATCTTCTTTTGAAATATTACGGGCCACTTTCCCAATAATAACTACTAATTCCCCTTCGTAATCATTTTCTTTCGATGTAGCCGGCATCAAAATGTTATTTTGATGGGCATTTAGCGAGTTGGTGAATTTATTAAATAGGACTGGATCATCCAAAACAGCCAAATTGGATTCATCGGCATGTTCTTGATAATTGACCCCTACACAAATAATTTTTTCGGGTGACTCGACAACAGGTAAAAATTGTAATTGTCCCTCCGTTAACCGGAATCGTTCGATTTCATTCGGTATTAAAGACTCAATGAATACCGACACTTTATTCCAACTCGTAATAATTTGTTCCATAGTGTTTGGAAAAGGATAGTTCCTACTTTTTGCATAAGCTGTTAAGTCGATAATCCTATTTCCTTGCTTAACACCAATATGAACCCTATCCTCTACTGAAAATCGTAACAGTTTCAAAAGTAGCTGCCCCCTTTTCTAACTTCCTATCTTCTCTAACCATTTAATCGTCAATACACTATCCATTGGAGGTTGGTCAGTTTGTAAAAGAATTTCCTTCTTTGACTGCACTTTCGCAATTGCTTCAGACATTGCACCATCTGTCCCAATCAAAATTTTATACTTGCCTAAATTAGGCATTGAATAGTTTGGTAATATACCATTTTTACAACAGTACTTTGTTTCATAATAGTCCCCCAACAAGCTCGGAATGTCTTGTAATCTACTCTCCATTAAATATTTTCGGATGAGGGTGGAGCTAATTTTTTGTCCTTGCCACTTTAGTTCATCCACAATCGTAACCCCAATTTGAGATGGTACATGACGATAAATCGTTTCCACATTCCCCTTCGCTTTGTAGCCATATGTATAGTCAAAGCCGCAAATAATTTCCTTTGCCCCTAAGCCTAACACGTATTGTTGCATAAACTCATATGCTTCCACTTTTGCTAATTCCTTTGTAAACTCTACGACATAAAAGAGATCAACACCTAACTGCTCCAGCTTTTCGACTTTTTGCTCAAGGGGCTCTAAATAGGCAACTTCAAAGCCCGGAATTAAAACGCTTTTCGGATGAGGGAAAAAGGATAGGACCGCTAATGAAATACTATGTTTCAAAGCTTGTTCTTTTGCGGTCTTCACGACTTTTTGATGCCCTAAATGCACACCGTCAAAGTATCCGAGAGCCATTGCCACATCTTCTGCTTGCGCCTGTAAGTCCCGTAAGTTTGCTTCATTCACATAGATTACTTTCATTTGCGTATCCTCCTTGTTTTAAGCCTTCACTAATTGTTGGGCTACTTCGTAAATTAAATCCTCTTGACCTCCAACGGTTTTTCTTTGACCTAATTCCATTAAAATATCTCGTTCGTCAACACCAAATTGTTGAGCAGCCTTTTGGGCATGGAGCAAGAAGCTGGAATAGACACCGGCATAACCTAGAACTAAACTAGACCCTGAAATTTCCTGCGGTTGCTGCATTAATGGTGCGATGACCTCATTGGCAACGTCCATCAATTTATATAAATCGATGCCTGTTTGATAGCCTAGTTTTTCGAGTACAGCGACCATTACTTCCGTTTGGGTATTCCCTGCACCAGCTCCTAGTGCTCGTAAACTGCCATCAATGTAATTCGCTCCTGCCTCTATTGCAGCAATTGTATTCGCTAAAGCCATCGATAAATTGTTATGGGCATGGAAGCCAATATCACATTGTAACGTATCTTTTAAAGCAGCTACTCGTGCCGTTACTTCATGTGGCAATAAAGCGCCAGCTGAATCAGTTACATAGACAACCTCTGCACCATAGCTTTCGAATAATTTCGCCTGCTCTACAATTTTCTCTACCGGTGTCATATGGGCCATCATTAAAAATCCAACCGTCTTCAAACCTAATTCACGGCCTAGTCCAATATGCTGAGCCGCTACATCTGCCTCTGTTACGTGAGTAGCAACGCGTACCATTTTTGCTCCAATTGATGCAGCTGCCTGTAAGTCTTGTTTCGTTCCAATGCCAGGTATTAATAATACCGACACTTCTGAAAAGGTTGCTTCCTCCACCGCCGCTTCAATAAGTTTCAACTCATCTACTTTGGAAAGACCGTATTGCAATGAAGAACCACCTAAACCATCCCCATGGGTTACTTCAAAATAGCGTACCCCTGCAGCATTTAACCCCTTTGCTGCCGCACGTACTTGCTCCACTGTAAAGGAATGGCGTACTGAATGGCTTCCATCACGTAATGATACATCTAAAATATTTAATGATTGACTCATTTTGCTGCCTCCTTCTCACGCATAAAATGTCGTGCCATTTCATTTCCAACTTGTACTGCAGCCGCTGTCATAATATCCAAGTTACCAGCGTATGCAGGTAAATAATCAGCCGCCCCATTAACTTCCAAAAATACTGATACTCTTTTTCCTTCAAAAATTGGATCTACTTTTACTGTATAACCCGGCACGTACGACTGAACTTCCACTACCATATTTTGAATGGAATTTCGAATAGCTTCCTCATGTCCCTCTTCTTCCACCAATGCATGAACAGCATCACGCATAATAATTGGTGGTTCAGCAGGATTTAATAAAATAATCGCTTTCCCTTTCTTTGCACCACCTACTACTTCAATCGCTTTGGATGTAGTACTTGTAAACTCATCGATGTTCGCCCGAGTACCAGGACCTGCACTTTTACTCGCAATAGTTGCTACAATTTCAGCGTACTCTACTTGTACAATTCGATTAATGGCATGGATGATCGGAATCGTTGCTTGCCCACCACAAGTGACCATATTGACATTCGATTTTTCTAGATGTTCCTTTAAATTAACTGGCGGTACAGTAAATGGACCAATAGCAGCCGGTGTTAAATCAATTACTTTTTTTCCAGCAGCTGTTAACACATCACTATTTTTTTGATGGGCATACGCACTCGTGGCGTCATAGACAATATCTACTAAGTCCAGTCTTTTTGCTAATCCATCGATTCCATTCGTAATAATTTTATAACCCCGATCCTTAGCCCGTTTTAAACCGTCTGAAGTAGGATCAATACCGACCATTACACTCATTTCTAACACAGGACTACGTTCGATTTTATACATCAAATCGGTACCGATGTTACCAGAACCAATAATTCCCACTTTTAATTTTGTCATTTTTTCACCACTTCCTTCAAAATGGTAACGCTTACTTTTCCAAGCACACCAAAGTCCGCCTCAAAAGCGTCCCCTACTTTAAATTCTACTGCTTTCGATAGAGCACCAGATAACACAAACATACCTGGCTCAATGGAAACACCATAATGACATACTTCATTCGCTAACCAAACGACAGCGTTTAACGGATTTCCTAGCACAGCCGCACTCGTTGCTCGGTCTAACAGTTCCCCATTTTTATAGACCGTCATCTCCACATTGGAAATATCCTCAATGTCCGATAATCGGGTCCGTTTTTTCCCTAAAATCGTACCTGCTGAAGAGCCATTATCAGCAACTGTATCTTCAAATCGGATGTTCCAGTTTGCAATACGGCTATCAATAATTTCTACTGCCGGTACAACATAATCCGTTGCATCAATTACATCTTGTACTGTGACATTGGGTCCCTTTAATTGCTTATTCAACACAAAGGCAATTTCAAATTCTACTTTAGGTTGAATAAACGGTTCAGCCGAAATACCTTGATGTTCATCAAACACCATCGAATCTAAAATAAAGCCGTAATCTGGTGTGTACACGTTCAGCATTTCTTGCATTGCTTTACTCGTTAAACCAATTTTTAGTCCCCTTACCGTTGCCCCTGCATCAACTTTTTTTCGAATTTGATAAAGTTGAATGGCATATGCATCTTCAACCGAAATGTTTTCTGTTGTCGACGTTAGTGGAGCGATTGGTTGTTTTAAACGTTCTGCTTCAAGTAATTGCTCTCCTATAATTTTTCTATCCATCGTCATACCCCCTTTACGATTCAACTGTGGCTAATTCGGCTAACTGGCGATATTGCCCTCCAAAAAATAATAGCGGGTTTTTATCTTCAATTCGCAAATCGATGACTTTTCCAATAAATAAAGTGTGATCCCCTTCTACATGTTCGCTTACGACTTCACATGCAATTTGAGCTATAGCACCATCAAGTACAGGCAACCCTGATAAATTTGCAAATTGAACATCTTGTTCTTGTTGTCCAGCAAAATGACGCGAATAGTGCTCTTGATCTTCACTTAAAATATTGACTGAGAATTTTCTCGAAAGGGTTACCTTTTCTAAAAACTTAGCTTTATGACCGATGGAAATAACAACGAGCTTTGGATCAAGTGAGACAGACATAAAACCATTTGCTGTCATACCATGGGGCACCCCATCATTTTCCGTTATTAACACCGTGACACCTGTTGCAAATTTCCCCATTGCGTTTCGAAATAAACGATTATCCATCCTATATTCCCCCGTTTCGTTTGTGGTTGGTATTATCATAAAATAATCAAAAAATCTTTATAATTGCTATTTTTATTGAAAATTCAGATAAAAACAATAAAAATCAATGGCAACAAATGCTAGATTTTAAAACAAATTTAACTCGATTGAACTAGCGACGTATCAATATTCTCGAGTAATATCCCCTTTCCTTTTCTATCAAGTTAAACAAGAAAATTTTCATTCCTCAACTTCCAATCGTCAGAAAATTTAGATTGTAAATAGATTATCAATCTTATAGAATGTGTTTCATCGGAATATTCCGAAAAAAATTGACATTTTGTTCGTTTTCTATCCAAACAAACAAGGTGTCAAAACAAAAAATTTAACAGTCACTCATTCCATATAAGGGGGCGATTTGAACTAACTTAATTTGAAAGCGGTAACAAAATTTAAAAAGTTGGGGACGGTACAGGGATTGAAAATTTAATGTTTAACTTAGGGGGATGTTATGATGCGTTGGGTAGTATTGGCGATGCTTTTCTTATTGTCTGTTATGAATTACACAGATAAGTCAGTCCTTGGCTTAGCTGCAGACCCGATTATGAATGAACTGAATTTGAGCTATGATCAATTTGGATTGGTCGGTAGTAGTTTCTTTGCCGCCTATGCGATTGGAAGTATTATACTCGGCACTCTGACCTATCGGTTTAATACAAAGTATTTACTCATACTGATTGCAATCGGTTGGACGATTTCTTTGTCAAGTGCCTATTTTGTTGATAGCTTAGCAGGATTAATTACCATTCGTGTCCTTTTAGGTTTCTTTGAAGGTGGTACTTACGGATTATGTGTTGCCCATGTTGCGAAATGGTTTACTAGTGAAACACGTGGATCTGCTTATGCAATGATGACATCTGGGACAACTGTCGGAACTTATTTAGCTGCACCGATTTTAGTTTATTTAATCGACACAGTTGGTTGGCAACATACATTTGCAACTTTAGGCATCGCCAGCCTCATCTGGGCAGTTGCCTTCTTCTTCATGAAAGGACAGCCGAAAAAACCAATTCAAGAAACGATTACAGATCTTCCGTCTACACAGGATGCTCAATTTAAAGACATTTTGAAAGTCATGTTGAATCCGTATGTTCTGTCAGTTATTGTCGTTGAATTTGTTTCCATGTGGATCAACACTTGGGTTTTGACATGGGCGCCAACTTATTTAACGCAAATTGTTGGACTTGAGTCACAAGTGATGAGTGTTGTATTTGCCTGTATGGGGATAACAGGCACAATATTTGCTATTTTCATCGGCAAATTTACAGATGTTTTATTCCGTAAAAGGAAAAGTCTTATTAAATCATACGATATCGTCTTAACATCTGTCCTACTTATCGGTGCTGTTGCCTATGGAGTAACAACGATTGTGAATTCGCCAGTGTTAGCTGTTATTTTCCTTGCGGTTGGCTTAATCATGAATACATGTTTACTTCCACTAGGGACTACGATTAAAACATTAATCGTTCCGAAAAATTTAATCGGCAGTGTTACAGGGATTTCCTTATCCTTTACGAGTATGGCAGGAATTATTGGCCCATATATTACAGGCTATTTAATTACATTAGCAGGAGACGATATTCGATCAGGTTTCAATTCAGGCGTTTTAATCGTTGTCGCACTATACATCATTAGTGCCGTGTTCTTACTCATGACACGAAAACGGAAAGCTGCTTTTACGAAAAAAGATGAATCGATAACACCATCTCTTCTAGTTGAAGAAAATGCATAAATTACAAAAAAACTCATCGAAAGGTTTTTCGATGAGTTTTTTTGTTATGTTTATTATATAAAGCTTGTCTTAATCAAATTGTAATTCCCCCGACAATATTAATGCCTGTATGACTAATAATAAATAGGCGGTCGTTGAAGCATTTTTTACGGAAACTTGCAACAGTTCCTCTATTTGCTTAATCCGATATTGAATTCCACCGATTGATAAAGCGAGTTCTTCCATCGTTTCTTTTAGGCGTTGTCCGTTTAACAAATATACATAAAGGGTATGCAACAGTTCCATTTTTCGTGGATCGTTAAATTGATACAAATCCTTTAATGTTTTTTTTGCCATTTCGTGTAATTGCTCTAAACTCATATTAGTAACGATGTCCCCTAACATTCCTAAATCCTCATAGTCGGTTATAAGTTTTTTATTTGGAAATCGTTGAGCAACCCTTGCTTCTTTTAACGCTCGTTCAAAATGTTTAAACTCCGTAAAGTTTCCACTAATCCCTAAAGTATATTTATAGTTCCCATTTAGTTCCTCCATTTGCTGGAAAATAGTATTAAATTTATTGATGAAAGATTGTTTATTCGTATATTGGGAGTTTAATAACGCAATTTCTTCCCCAACTACAGCAAAAATACTCGGCAACTCCCATTTTTTAAACAAGCGTGATAATTGAACTAACTGTTCATGTAAATCGATAATGTCTTTATTCGGTTTTAGTTTTTGAACTTGTATGACAGCTGTCGTAAATGGTGGTTCGAATTTAAACGGTAAAAATTTAAAGTAAGATTCAATATCTTTAATATTTTGATTATGAATTAACCGATCTAAAATGGAACTTCTCATCCGTTGCTGTTCTTCAAAATGGGCTTCCTCGTATAAAATACACAATGCGATGACATTCGATATCTTTTCTAAAAACAAATAGTCATTGTCGTCGATTGTCTGAGGTGAGAAATAAAAGAAGGAGCAAGTAGCATAATTTTTTTTATTAATTAATACTGGTGTCACTAATTTGAAATGGGAATGTCCTGCATAGTAGGACACGTTATGTTTTTTTTCAAGATATTTTAATTTGGATTGTTCTTTTTTTATATTTTCTTGCTGTTGTTCAGTTAAACCAATTTGACTTAACTGATTGCCGTGTATATCTTCAATCAAAATCGGAATTTGAAGTAAATCAAAGGCGGTTTGAATGATTTCATCCATCGAGTGTTTTTCTGTTACATTTTGTGTCAGTTGACTATGAAAGGTCGATATTTTTTCAAGCATTCGTTTATGATGGAGCAACGCATCATAGGTCATTTCTAATTCTGTTAAAATATTATCACTTTGATATAAGTTGATTAACTCTTGTTGTTCTGGAAGCCAGTCCTTTTCTAGACGAATTTCATATTCACAGCAAGGATCTCCCTTTGCGACACATTTCGTTTCAATTGCAATAATGGATGTCCCAAATTCATAGGATAATGCGCCACTAGCAAACCCACATAATGTATGACAAACACATTCGGATGTTATGCCATAATTTTTAACGTGAAGTTCCGCTTCGAAGGACTCAACCCACTTCCCTCTTGTATTAATACATTCGATTTTGCCGTCAGGATGTTTCACAATCTCCCCCATAAAAGTAACATCTTTAACATGTCCTAGCCTTGCATGCATTTTACCTACAGTTTTTTTCCTCGTTTTATTTTGGAAATAATTTTTTGCTGCCTCCATGCCAAATTCCTTTCCAAACCGAAAAAGAAACCCCTTTGTTTTATGGGATCCGATGTTATTGACTAAATTGTTTTTTAATGTGAGAAAGGCGTTTGCTGACATTAATATATTTTTTGTCCCCTCAGCATCAAACGTCACATTATTCATGAACATTCCCCCTCTGTTCGAATTTATGATTCTAATATTAAATCAACAGACAATCCAATTTCAATAAATTTTAAAGATTCATACTATTGATTCAATAAAAATTAATATGATATTTCGAAATTTAAACTTGTATACTGAACTCAGAAAAGCGATATCAAACAAAACAAGGGGGTAAAACACATGACAATTTTCGAAGGTTTTTATAATAGCTGGGTGTTAGCCAATGGTGTTCGTACTCATTATTCATGGGCAGGAACGGAAGGCCCGGCAGTCATTTTATTACACGGGGCAGGTCCAGGTGCTTGTGGTGCAGCTGGTTGGCGCTTTATGTTACCTGCTTTAGCAGAAGCGGGCTATCGAGCTTATGCACCAGACCAATTATCAATGGGCTTTACAGATACAAGACCCCATGCATGGCCAGTTAATGGACATCAAAGTTTAGTAGATCATGTCCATGATTTTATTGAAGCATTATGTCTCGACGAAGTGTATCTAGTCGGAAATTCCCAAGGAGCTTATGTCGCAGCAAAATATGCTATTGATCATCCTGAAAAGGTGAAAAAGATCGTTTATATTGGCAGTAATACAATTTATCAAGCGATGCAAGAAGTACCTGAGAGAAAATTAAGATCCTTTTTAGAGGTTATCGGTTACGACTATACAGAAGAATCCCTTCGTAAATTTATGAATCGAAATTCTGTTGGCGATACAGTAGTTCCCGAAGAATTAATTCAACTTCGCCACCAAGCAGCTACACGTCCAGGCGTAAAAGAAGCAAATAAAGCATTTGATGAGTATTTGGAAAAAATGAATACGGATGCAAAACTATGGGATCGATACTGTATTAAAGATTCCTTACCAAAACTAAAAGTTCCTGGCAAATTTATTTGGGGGAAACAAGATGCAGTGGCATCCATCGAGACCGCTTATAAGCTGGAAAAGTTACTTCCAAACATTGAATTTGAGTACATTGACAACTGTGGGCATCAATGTCAAACCGATCAACCAAAACTAGTCAATCAACTCGTTATTGATTTTTTTGCCCTTACCCATAAAGAAGCTGTTACTGCAAAGTAATCGATTATATCCCATTTGAAAGGACTGATTGTATGGTAGTACTTGTTGAAAATAAAGTGCTTTATGATGAAATAATCGAAAAGGCGAAAAAAATTGGAGAAGCTGCGGAACTAGAAGCATTAGAAGCAGATCAAAATTCAACCATCTCTGAAAATATTGCTAATTTAATTCGGAAGGAAGGCATTCACCGATTAATTCTTCCGAAAGAATATGGATACCCCCAACTAGACTGGCGTACCTTTGTCGATATGGTAAGTACAGTTGGTTATCACAACTTATCAGCGGCATGGCTCACTTATTTCTTTTCGGTACACAATGCGTGGGTATCTTATTTACCCAAACCACTACGGGATGAAGTTGTTAACCAAGGTGGCTTTGTGGCGGACGTGTTTGCACCTGTAGGAAAAGTAGAAGAAGCTGAAGGCGGATATTACGTTTCAGGTAAATACAATTTTGTAAGCGGTATCAATTATTGTGATTGGGTCGGCGTTGGAGCCATGATGAAATTTGACGATGCAGAAAAGCCTGAACGGGTTGGTATTTGTTTAAAAGTGTCAGACTTAGAAGTCGTGAAAACATGGGATTCCCTCGGCTTACGTGGTTCAGGAAGTAATACACTCATCGTCGATAAAGTATTTGTGAAGCCTGAAGCGATTATCCGTTTCAGTAAAATAATTGAGTGCAGCCAACCAAAAGAAAAGGATTTCGATCAAGATTATTTATACTACAACACACCGTTCTATCCTGGCTTTTATGTAGGGTTCGCAGCAATGGCAGTTGGAGGCGCCGAACGGATTTTAGCTGAATTTGAAAAACATACAGCTGGACGAATTCGATTCTCCGGTGTTGTAGAAAAAGAATCCCCTACAAGTCAACGGGTGTTAGCTGAATTAAGCTTAGAGATGGAGGCTGCGAAAGCGCTATTAAATCAATACATTATCATGATGGAACAAGATAAAGGCGGTCCTTATGAAGGGGCAAAATATAAAGCAATTCGCGCTTCCATTATCGATAAATGTGTTCATATTGGCGTTAAAAGTTTATTAACTTTAGGTGGCCACGCTTTACTTAAAGGTCATCCAGTTGAAATGTTTACACGTGACTTGATGGCAATTGCAACCCATATCACATCGTTATACGAAGATGCAATCCATGGTTATGGTAGACATTTATTTGGTATTCAAACAGGAATTCAAGGTTAATAGATAGCCCGTTTTTCAATCTACAAATGAGGTGAAATTATGGAAAAGTTTATTTATGCACCAGAAATTGCAAAACTAGGACACGTAGCATTAGTAACCGAAAACTTAGAAAAATCGTTATGGTTTTTTAAAGAAGTGATTGGTTTAGAAGAAACCCGAGAAGTCAACGGGACCCACTATTTACGAGCATGGGGTGATTTTGAGCACCATACCCTTTCGATTACTGCTGGAGAAACTTCTTACATCGACCACATCGGTTGGAAAGCAAAACGCAAGGAAGATGTGGCAAACTTTGCTCGCCTATTAGAAGATGCAGGGACAGATGTACGTTGGATTGCAGATGGTGAAGAAGTTGGGCAAGGTGAAGCAATCCGTTTTGAACTGCCAAGTGGACATCGTTTCGAAATTTATTACGATATGGAAAAACCAGCGGCTGAAGAAGGACGTAAATCCGTCTTGAAAAACCAAGTCTATAAATCTTGGGCTAAAGGTGTTTCACCGCGACGGATCGACCATGTTAATTTACAAACGTCCATGGATAATAAAGAAATCGTACAATATTTAACCGAAACATTAGGGTTCAAGCTTCGAGAATACTTCGTTAACCCGGATGATGTGCAAGTAGCTAGCTGGATGAGCGTAACAAACTTAGTTCACGACGTAGCGATGATGACAAAAAAATCAACGGGACCGAATGAAATGCACCATATTGCCTATTGGTTAGATAACTCACAAGATCTATTACGGGCTGCTGATATTTTATGTGAAAATGAAGTAGGTTTTGTTGGACCTGGTAAACATGGAATTTCACAAGCAATGTTTATTTATGTAAAAGATCCTGGTAGCGGTCTTCGTGTGGAAATTTTTACAAATAGCTATTTAATTTTTGAACCGGATTGGGAGCCAGTTAAGTGGAGTTACGATGAATATTTGAAACACGGATCTACTTACTGGGGAGATCGCCGTCGTGATGATGTCAATCGTGATCAGCCGGTAAAAGCATAAAGTAAATTTATACCACCAGCATTCCCTTATGATTTCACTCAGTCATAATGAATGTTTGGTGGTTTCGTAAGTTCTGACTATATGTCAGAAAGGGTGATGTTGTTGAAAGGTATGTTAAAAGTATTAGTTCTAGCGATAATTGGAGGGTATATATTTAGCTGGATGCATATACCCATTCCATGGATGCTCGGTCCAATTTTTTCGATTCTGATTGCCCAATTTCTTTATAAAGGGACATTAGTATGGTCTCCAAAGTTACGGGATTTCGGGCTAGTTATTGTAGGGGTAGCCATAGGAGAACAATTTAACCTAAGCCTTTTTAGTGGCATTGGCATACTACTACTCTATATGTTTCTATTAAATGTGATATTGATTGCTAGTTCCATTTTGTTAGGGTTTGGGTTAAGTAAATGGTCAAAATTATCGTTAAAGTCGACCATCTTAGGAACGATTCCTGGAGGTTTAGGGCAAATTGTCGTCTTTGCTGAGGAAGAAAAGGATGTTGATTTAGCAGCCATAACGTATTTCCATATTGTACGTCTATTATTAGTCGTTGTTGTCATCCCATTTATCGTTTCTGGTCATATGATAAGTAAGCCAACAACGAATGTCCCGATGACCTTTAGTTTAGTCGCATTAATTTTAATCGCCTGGGGTTGTGCCTATGTAGCAAAACAGCTCAAAATGCCGGTTGCCTATTTTTTAACCCCCATCTTGCTTATTATTGGATTACAATTTACGGCGATTGATTTGGCTCCGTTACCTGCACCTGTTATGAATGCAGCCCAACTATTAATCGGCGCACATATCGGTCTTATGTTAAAGCCCCATATGGTCAAGTTGCCCGTCCGATATTTAGTAGCAGGTATTTTGAGTGCAGTAGGACTAATCGGTTTAACGTACGGCTCTAGCTTTATCGTTTCCTATTTTTTAAATTACTCCTTTGCCACAAGCTTTTTAAGTACGGCACCAGGAGGACTCGATCAAATGGTATTATTAGCAGATGCCATTGGTGCCGATGTCTCCATCGTTTCCATCTTCCAAATTTTTAGGCTGCTCTTCATTTTCTTACTCGTTATGCCCGCTCTGAAATTTTACTATGGCTATACAGCGAAAAAACGAGAACAGGACCAACAAAATGAACCGGATATTATAGTAAAAGCAAGTTCATGATAAAATAAAGAAACGCTCTGATGATTAAAAAATCGTTAGGGCGTTTCAACTTAAAGTAGCTATTTCAAACATAGTTAAAATTTAGAATATGAATAGGAACAAATTTTATAATTTATTAATATATTCAATTAAATTTCTTTTGAATTTTAAAAAACTGTTACCATTTATACCGTGATACATTAAATGTCTACAACAAAATATAGCCCCTTTTTTACCATTAGGATAAATAATTTCAATAACGGGAGTTTTGCTATCTTCCAACTCTTTAATAGTTTTTCTTATTTCAATTTTATAATTTATAATTTCTTTTTTATACAAGAGTTCTATTAAAGACTCCAAACTAGTTTTACTGAAAACAATAAGTATTTTGGGAGAATACTCTAATAAAATAGAAAAAAATATTTTCTTTGCATAATCTTTTATTTCTTCTGGGACTTTATTGAGACACTTCAAATTTTTTGTTGGATATGGAATAATATTCGTTTCTAAAATAGATTTCCCAGTTTGAGAACTAACATCTTCGATGAAATTCACAATTCCAGTTCTTGTTCTAGAAATTTTAGACTTTCCATTGTCTAACCGTATTTTTTCATATTCTTCGTAAAAACGATCATAATCTAAAAGTAAATTTATGTATTTATCCATATCCATGTGTTTTTTACAGATTGGAGTTGCAGGATTAATGCCTATTAAAAAAATATCAATTTCAGTCTGATTGCCCTTACGAACGAAAGGTCGAAAATACGGTAAATCGAAATTATTATTATATGGTTTTACCATATCTTTTAATTTTTCATTTAGATGCAATTAAATAACTACCTTTCTATAATTTTTTCAGAAGCTGCAATGGAAACTAAGAAGAGTGCTATTTAAAAAAATGCTCGCAATTTAAAATTTGTCTTCCTTTTCTATTATTTTGACATTTTCTTTTGCTTTTTATTTGAGATTATTATATCCATTAATTTATCCCTATGAATTAGGGTAATATGATTACTTTCAGAAAGCTCTATAGCAGCTTTTGTAAAAAAGCTGTTTGTGACTACCCATGCTTCATTTGCGTTGTAGTATTTAATTGCTGAAGTTACTTCTTGAACAGCCTTAATTCCAACATTTTTCTTGTATCTCTTTGCTTGAACTACAACTTTCCTTTTGTCTTTCTGCAAAATTAAATCCGCACCGAAATCTCCCGTTTTAGGTGTTGATTTAACCAAATATCCTAAATCTTGAAAAAGTACCATTAGATATTTTTCAAATTGTATCCCAGTCATATTATCGATTTCCTCAATACCAGATTCTCGAAGTTTAGCTTTTCGAATAGTTTCTATTAATATAAATATGATGATTACACCCACAATATAGATAATACCTACGCTAAATGCAATACCCCATGATTTATTCAAATAATATACTCCTAAGACTATCATTACAAATAATATTCCAATCAACTCTTCAATTGGATTTTGTTTCTTTCTCCTAGCCATTTTTTTAACCATCTTTCTTATATTAATGCTAATGAATTTTATAAATATTTATAGACTATAAATATTGCTAATTAGTAAATATGAATTAGTTATTCTCTTATTTAATTTCGACTATTTATTAAATTCATTAACAATAATGAGATTAAAAATCTCTACTTTAAGTCTTTCAACTCTTACAATAATTATCATTTCGAATTATTTCAATAACACCCTTGGTACAAACGTTTCCTCAATATAAAAAATAAAAGCGCATTTTAGCGCTTTTACATGTTGAAAACCTTAAGAGGGAGAAAGTATTTGAATAAATTTCCTGCTAATTAATGTCCATTTATTCATTTTGTCCTTTACTCCATTAATCATTTCGATAGCGATTATTCACTATAATTGTTTGCCTAAAATTTTCGAACGAACAAAGGATAAATGTTTATACATCGCATTGTAGGCAGCGATATGATCCCTTTGTTTTAATGCCAAATAAATGGCTAAGTGATGCTCAATTGTAATATCGGGATCACGACGAGTAATCAAGCTGTCCGTCTTTTTATGTGCGATAAGCAGCGCCACAATCATGCCCTCTACAACGGGATTTCCTGCCGCCGCTGCAATAATACGATGAAATTCTTGATCCAAATATCCGTAATCCGTATCCCGATTTTCCTCGATTAAATCAATCGTACGTTTTAGTTTCTCCAACTCTTCATCCGTAATTTTTTCACACGCCATTGTAACAAGGCCGAGTTCTAAAACCATACGGGCTTCAATAATAGCGGGCACATCATTAATCGATAAAGCTAACATCGCTTTGAACGGAGAACTACTAATTCGATCATTAATAATTGTACCATCCCTCGGTTTTCTTGTAACAATCTCTAAAGTTTCCAATGCACTTAACGATTCTCTCAATACAGGACGACTTACAGCAAATTGCTCCATTAGTTCCAATTCAGAAGGTAGTCGATCTCCAGGCTTTAACTGACCACTCATTAGCAAATTGACAATGTTATCAAGCACTTGCTGGGAAAGTGTCGCTCGTTTAATATTTCCAGCCGAAAATTTATTCAATCCTACTCACTCACCTATTCTAATCATCTATATGATTTATTAATAATTATATATGAAATAGTGCAGAATTTCTTAGCGAATTAGGCAAGGTTTTTTCGGATTGAATTCCCAGTTCGGAATTAAATATTGCATAGCTACAGAATCATCACGGGTGCCTAGTTGTTGTTCCTTATATAATTGATTTGCTTTTTTCAATTCATCCCAGTCCAACTCTATTCCTAGTCCAGGTTTCGTTGGTACAACTACTTCCCCCTTTTGAATTTGAAATGGTTCCTTCGTTAACCGTTGTCCATCTTGCCAAATCCAGTGGGTATCAATAGCTGTAATCTCCCCTGGTGCAGCAGCTGCAACATGGGTAAACATTGCCAAGGAAATATCAAAATGGTTATTCGAATGGGAGCCCCATGTATACCCCCACTCATGGCAAAGTTGCGCCACTTTTACCGATCCTTCCATTGTCCAAAAGTGGGGATCAGCTAAAGGAATATCAACGGACTGTAAACTATGGGCATGACCGAATTGACGCCAATCTGTTGCAACCATGTTCGTCGCAGTTTTTAATCCTGTGCGTCGTTTAAATTCCGCCATTATTTCACGAGAAGAATAGCCATGTTCAGCACCACATGGATCTTCAGCATATGCAAGTAAATGACCGCGCTTTTTCATCACGTTAACTGCTTCTTCTAACGTCCAACCACCATTCGGATCGAGAGTAATTCTTGCATTAGGAAAGCGTTTGTTAAGGGCTTCAATGGCATCCATCTCTTCTTCTGCTGATAACACGCCACCTTTTAATTTAAAATCTTCAAAGCCATAACGTTCATAGGCTGCTTCTGCTAATTTCACAATGGCTTCCGGCGTTAATGCTTCTTGATGGCGTAAATAGGTCCAATCATCTTCTGCACCTTCACCTGTCAAATAAGGTAAATCCGTTTTATTACGGTCCCCGATATAAAACAAATAACCAAGCATTTTTACGCTTTCCCGTTGTCGCCCTTCACCTAATAAATCGCATACCGGCACTTCTAAATGTTGCCCTAATAGATCAAGTAACGCTGCTTCTACTGCTGTGACAACATGAATGGTAGTACGTAAATCAAAGGTTTGTAAACCTCTCCCCCCTTTATCTTTATACGAAAATTGTTGACGAATCGATGAAAGTATCGTTTTGTATTGACCAATTTTTTTATTTAAAATAAGGGGGATCGCTTCCTCAATCGTTTTCGCTATCGCTTCACCACCAGGTACTTCCCCAACGCCAATATTCCCCACGCTATCTTCTATTACTAAAACATTCCGAGTGAAAAAGGGGCTATGAGCTCCACTTAAATTTAATAACATGCTGTCATATCCTGCCACAGGAAACACTTGCACATCCCGAATCACAGGAACAGCAGAAGTAAGTTTTACCGTTTCCATTACGATTCCTCCACTACTTTAAAATTCATATTAAACTCCCGAATTTCCTTCACTAGAAAATGATAAGTAGCAATTGCAAACAGACTATGGGCACCAATAAATAAAATAGCCCCATTAAAATTTTGTTGCGTTTCAAATAAATAGCCGATAACGAGAGGCGTAGTTATGCCGGATAAATTTGAAAAAGTATTAAAAATACCACTGTGTATTCCAATAAACTCCTTTGAAACTGTTTCCGTTACTAACGTCCAACCCAATCCACTAAAGCCTCTTCCCCACAAAACAACTGTTACGCAAATAACAGCAATAATAACTGATTGAATCCATATTAAGCTAATAATCAAAGAGCTTGCGATTAATCCGATTGTAATGGGTAATTTACGAGAAAAGGTATGGGAATACCCTTTTGCCAATAATCGATCTGAAAAGTAGCCGGCCATAAGTGAACCAATAAAAGCTCCTAACGCCGGGAAAATCATATAAAGACTTGTTTCGTATACGGTTATATCAGATGTATGGATGAGATAAAGCGGAAACCATGTCATAAAAAAGTAATTGATGACAGCTGAACAATATTGTCCAATATAAATACCTACTGTCATTTGATTCGTTAATAACTGTCGGACGGGTTTTTTATCAAATACAATATTCTTTTCTTCACGTTGCACTTCCTTCTTTTCTTGAAGTAAGGCTCGCTCCGCCTCCGAAGTTTTTGGATGCTCCAACGGCAATCGAAAATAGGTTATCCAAAGGATTAATATGAATGCCATTGCGATTCCCATCATTAAAAAGATGATGGACCAGTCATATTGCATAGAGATAAACCCAAATATCGGGACAAATAAAACAACGGATAAATATTGGGAAGATGTATAAATGGATGTCGCAAAGGCCCGTTCCTTTACGGGGAACCATTCAGCTACGACCCGAGAATTGACAGAAAACATTGGTGCACTGACAAGTCCCGTTAATGCCCTCAAAACAATAAAAGTAGTAGCCATTAATGATATAGGAAGCCATGGTGTTACACCATGGCCGAATAAAAGTACCGTCCAAATCGCTATTAATATGATATGAATTCTTTTCGGTCCAAACGTATCAACAAGTACTCCGCCTGGGATTTGAGCAATCACATATGTGAAGCTGAATGCTGAGAACATTAACCCTAAAATTACCCCATCGATTTGAAAATCTTCGCTAATAGCATCTCCTGCTATGGAGACAATTGCCCGATCAGCAAAACTCAATGCGGTGATGAAGAAAACGATAAAAAGTATTCGGTACCGAATTTTTGAATCAATCATAGGTCATTACTTCACAAAGACAGTTTTAATCGAGGTAAAGAATTCGATGGCAGCGCGTCCTTGCTCTCTTGAATGGGAACTTGATTGTTTCATTCCACCGAATGGTGCTTGTAACTCCACTCCTGCACTTTCTGCGTTAATACGTACGAGTCCTACATCCATTTCATTAATAAACGTCAACATTTTTTGAATATTTGTTGTAAAAATAGATGCACTTAATCCAAAGTCTGAATCATTGGCTAATTCAACCGCTTCTTCCATGCTTGATACTTTCATCAAACAAAGAACTGGCCCGAAAATTTCTTCCCGTGCAATTCGCATATCCGGTGTAACATTTTCAAAAATGGCAGGCGTCACAAAGTAGCCTTCTCCTTCAACCCGCTCTCCCCCTTGGAGTAGCACTGCCCCTTCTTGTTGACCAATTTCAATATAAGATAAAACTGTTTCTAACTGGGAAGCACTTGCACATGGCCCCATCCAAGTAGATGAATCTTCGCCATTTCCAACTGTAATTTTTGCCGTTTCCGACATTAATTTCTGTTTAAATTCTTCATAAACGGATTCATGGACAATGACACGACTTGTAGCTGTACATTTTTGACCAGTCGATTTTAACCCTCCGTTAATTGTCGCTTCTACCGCTAAATCTAAATCCGCATCTTCTGCTACAATAACTGGATTTTTACCGCCCATCTCAAGCTGATATTTAATTCCCCGCTCAAAAGCTTGACGACCAATATGTTTACCAACTGTATTTGAACCCGTAAACGTAACAGCTTTAATATATGGATTTGCTAACATCGCATCCCCAATTACTGCTCCTGAACCAGTTACTAAATTGATGACACCCTTTGGTAATTTCGCCTCATCAAAACACTCTATAATTTTTGCCGCTGTAACAGATGTTTCGTTAGCTGGTTTTAAGACTACTGTGTTGCCATAAACGAGGGCAGGTGCTATTTTCCAAATAGGAATTGCAATAGGGAAATTCCAAGGTGTGATCACTCCAACAACACCAAGGGAGGCACGGGTTGTGAACATCAATGCACTGGAGTCGCTAGAAGGAATTATATCTCCCGTTGAACGCATTCCTTCCCCTGCATAATAACGTAAGATGGCAACGCCACGGGCCGCCTCTCCCTTTGCTTCTACATATGTCTTTCCCATTTCCTTTGTCATCGTTAATGCAATATCGTCTAATCGTTCTTCTAATATATTTGATACCTTTAATAAGTAATCACCGCGAGCAGGACCAGCAAGGCGGCTCCATGATTTATGGGCCTCGTTCGCTGCAGTAAAGGCTTCGTTTACTTCTTCAACAGAAGACTTTTGTACGATTCCTACTATTTCAGAAGGTTTGGCCGGATTGGTACTTTCAGATACTTGACCAGTCGCTGAATTCACCCATTCACCATTAATATAATTGCCATACACTTTTACTTCTCGTTCTTGATTAGTTACCGACATATGATCCATCTCCTTTTAAATTACCGTATTTTTCCTTAGCCTTTGCAACGATAGCCTTAAGCGCTTCATAATGTTCCGGCTCTACCGGAGCAATAGGAGGTCGAACATTATTACTTACTGGTAATCCAATAATTTCCATCCCCGCTTTAATTAGCGAAACAGCATATCCTTTCTTTTGCTTTCGAATGTGATGAATCGGGAAAATAATATCGTCGTAAATTTCTTTTACTTTTTCTTTATCCCCATTTTGTAGCGCTTCGAAGTATTGCTTTGAAACATATGGGATATAGTTCGAGATGGCAGAAGAATAGGTAGCATACCCGATATTGATATATGTTGGCATCGTAACTTCTGCAAGGGGCATGCCGTTTATCCAAACAAAACGATCACCTAATGCTTGAGTAAATTCCACATTTGTTTCGATATTCCCTGCCCCATCTTTGAACCCTTTTAATTGTGGAATATTTGCTAACTTTTTTAATGTATCTAATGTCAAAATACAATTATCCCGTTGATATACAATGGCATTTAATGGTGTACTTTCGGCGATTGTTTTCACATATTCATAAATTCCATCTTGGGAAGGATCTATTAAATATGGCGGCAAAATTAAATAACCATCTATTTGATGTTGTGCCGATAATTTTGTTTGCTGTAATGCCGTCGTAATGTTTCCCCCGACTCCTGTATAAACCGGAACTCGACCTTTTACAACTTCTTTAGCTTTGACAATTAACTGCTCATATTCTTCTATATTAATAGCGTGTAATTCACCCGCACCACATGCAATAAAGATAGATTCTAAGCCATTTTCAATTAAAAATTCAATATTCCGTTGAAAAGCCACATAATCAATCGATAAATCATCGTTCATTGGTGTAACCGGGAAACCTAAAATACCTGTTGGAATTTCTTTCGTTTGCATAAAGACGACCTTCTTTCCATTTATTTAATTTTCTATTGTAATATTGTAAGACAAATATTAAGTGACTGGTGCCGGATTAAATAATGCCAAGTCATTGGCAATACCCCAACGATCTGCCCAAGTAACCTCTTCTCCACTTGCCACTTTTAAAATATATTCAAATAAAGCCGTTCCAACTTCCTCAATAGTCGCCTCACCTGTTACAATCGTTCCCGCATCTATATCGATGAGGTCATGCCATTTTTCCTTTAATGTTGTTGTCGTTGAAACTTTTATAACTGGTACTGCTTGTAAGTTATACGGAGTTCCCCGACCAGTTGTGAAAACTTGCAAATGAATACCTGAAGCTGTTTGAAGCGTTCCGCAAACAAAATCGCTTGCAGGCGTTGCAGCAAAGTTCAATCCTTTTTTACGAACCCGTTCCCCAGGTGCCAGTACATCAACAATTGGACTCGTTCCTGATTTGACAATGGATCCCAATGCTTTTTCAACTACATTAGATAATCCGCCTTTTTTATTCCCAGGCGATGGATTAGCACTTCGATCCGCATTCCCTTTTGCTAAATAATCATCATACCAAGCCATTTCCCTTATTAATGCTTCACGAACTTCTTCATTTACAGCGCGAGGCGTCAACAAATGAATCGCATCCCTTACTTCAGTAACTTCGGAAAATAGGACGGTCGCTCCTGATCTCACAAGTAAATCAGCTGCATATCCTACTGCCGGATTCGCTGAAACTCCAGAGAAGGCATCACTTCCACCACATTGCACGCCAATGACAAGTTCATGAATCGGAATAGGTTCCCTTTTTCGCTTATTTAATGTTTGAAGTTTTTCATCTGCCCTTTTTAAAATTTCTTTAACATTTGCCTCAAAACCATGTTGATCCTGCAATGATATAATATCGTTGTCAAAATCTGTTATGACATGAGGTTGAAGTTTCTCACAACCAAGTCCAATAACTAAAACTTCACCACCAAAATTAGGATGTTGTGAAAGGTTCGTAATTGTTCGGATTGGAATTTCTGCGCCTTCCCCATTTATCGCAACGCCGCAACCGTAAGTATGGATAAGGGAGATTACATCATCCACATTTTTATATAATGGAAGTAACTCTTTCTTAATCCGTTCAACTGCGTATGCTAAAACACCAGCAACACATTGAACACTCGTCGTAATGCCCAATATATTTTTTGTGCCTACTGTACCATTCCTATTACGGTAACCTAAAAATGTTCGAGTTGATGGTTCTACTGGAACAGATGTTGCATTGGACAATGGCAACTTATCAAGGGTCGGAGGAGTCGGTAAATGAATGCGACCTTCGTGGACCCATGCCCCTTCCTCAATAGGTTCTTTTGCGTAACCAATCACTTCACCATATCGATATATCATTTCATTTTCCTTTATGGAACACAAAGCAATTTTATGACCTTGTGGGATTCTCTCTTCTGCGATGATGCCTGTTGGAAAACGGGTACCCCTTTCAACTCCACCAGCATTCGCCACAATAGCCACATTATCTGTTGGATGGACTTGAATATAGAGTGGTTGTTTATTCTCCAATCTATTTCACCTCCTAATAAGCTTTACCTTTATATTCCACCAATGCATTAAGGAGAGCTTTCATATAGCCGATAGAATAGGCAAAACCTAAGCTAGAATGTTTCCAGCCAATATTTGAAAATGCCCATTTGTCATCTAAATCGGGTGTATCGCCTGCAAAGGTTAAAACATGATCTGGATTAATGCATCCGTCATATCCAACTTTGTCTAACTCCAGTAAAATTTTAAACATATTTAAATCCCCATCATCTAACATCGCTTCTTCAAAGGCACCTGCTGTCGGAAGACTTCCTCGTACGTTACGGAAGTGAACTAGGAAAATACGATTCTTTCTTCCGAAATGGTTGATTTCATCCATTACAAGGGAAGAACCACCTGCTTCAGCTCTCGTTCCGATACAATAGACAAATCCTACATTTTTTTGAGGAAAGTCATCAATGATTCGATGCAGACCAATTCCGCCAAAAGGGGAATCCGGGTGTGGCGTGTCAGATGGGTGCATCGCAACATTAACGTCATAGTCTAGTGCCACTTCCACAATTTCTCGATATGCCCATTGAAAATGACTCCACCAGCGGGTTAGTTGTTCCTTTGTTGGAGTCGGCGTCTTTTCTTTTAATAAACCAACACTCTCGCCTCGCCCAATTAAACCTCCCCGTTGAATCGATTTATAGCTTTGGGAACGACCGTAAAATACATCACCTTCAAAACGCTGTCTGACAATATTGATTCCCGCCTCTCCAAATACTTTTACTGCATTCACCGAGTTTTCCAGCTCTTTTTCACTACCAGGCTGTTCTTCCATAAAGGCAGATGTAATATTAGGGAGTGTGACCCGATTCATTTCTAATCCCCAGCTACGCAATCGTTTTTTTAACTTCAATAGTTCATCTAAATCAGGATAGCCTTGTTCTTTAACTCCTTTAAAGGAATGACCGATTCCGAAGTCGACACAATCTATTCCTAGCTGTACCATTTGCTGCAAATCCAAATCAGAAAGATCGGTCGTATTAACAGTTACTGAAATTTTCATTTAAATCACCCCTTTATTATTCCGCTGTATTTTTAACCGTTTCATAGTGATCATATAATTCTTGAAGTTTTGTTTGTGTTTCTTCACTATTTAAAAATACAGGCTCTACCCAATACTGACGGATCTCTTCTTGGAACTCTTCATTTGCTACAACCTTTTCCATTGCCTCGCTAAATGTTTGTACGACCTCATCTGGTGTATCTTTCGGGAAGCCCCAATAATATACTTTATCGATTGTCATATCAACACCTTGTTCTTTAAATGTTGGCACATCTGGAGCAGATTCTAATCGTTCTTCAGCAAGAATTCCAAGGGAAACGAAGTCTCCTGAATCAAGATAACTTTTCACAAAACCTAACGATGTTGGCAAAATATCTACTCGCCCACCTAGTAAAGCTGTCAATTTATCGGATGCACCACCAATGTCGACAATATTTAATTCAACACCTGTTTTTTGTTGGAACTCCATCACTTGAATATAAGTCATCGATCCCATTTCAGTTGCTACCGTTACCTTTTTCGGATTTGCTTTGGCGTATTCGATTAACTCTTCTAACGTTTTAAATTTACTATCCTTTGAAACGACAAACGTGTTTGCTTGGTCTAAAACGCCAGTTCCAGCAAATTTAAAGTCTTCAATCGATTGATCAGATAAGCCATAAATATCGTTTAATAACATGGAGTTATGAAAGGCTAACACTGTATGTCCGTCGGGTGTAGCATCTAACACTTTACTAACTCCGACAGTCCCCCCTGAACCTGTTACGTTTGAAACGACAAGAGATGTTCCTAATTCTTTCTCTAAATATTTTGCTAATGTACGAGTATTTAAGTCAGTATCGCCCCCCGCACCCGCTGGTACTACAATTTCAATTGGTTTCGACGGATATCCATTTTTCTCTCCTGTTGCTGTACTGCTACATGCTGCAAGTAACAATACCATGAATGCGGTAAGTAAAATTCCCCAATATTTTTTCATTCTAAATAAACCTCCCCTTTTAATTGTCTAAAGCAACTTTTTCATTTGACTGATTCGCTTTTCTCTTCGCTTGAATCGACTTGAATATTTTCCAACCAATCGAAGCTACTGTTACAAATAAGAACAATGCGGCGATCGGCTCTGTTACAAATGGCGTAAAGTCGCCTTGTGATAGCATTAAACCACGACGTAAATTTGTTTCTAGTAGTGGTCCTAATATGAATCCTAATACCATAGGTGTTAATGGAATTCGTGCCTTCAACATTAAGTAACCGATAAAGCCAAAGAATAATAATGCATACACATCAAACATACGGTTATTAACACGTAAGCACCGACAACACAAAGAATCATAATAATTGGCAATAAAATATATTGTGGGATACTTAGTAAACGGACAAATCCGCGCATACCTAAAAATAATAGGACAGCCATGAAAACGTTTGCAATTAATAGTGCAGCAAATATGCCATATACCACGCTTGCATTATTTTGAATAAGTAATGGTCCTGGCTGTAATCCATGCAACACTAGACCTCCTAATAACATGGCCGTCACTGTATCACCAGGAATCCCTAAAGACATTAACGGGATAAGGGCACCACCTATAGCTGCGTTATTTGATGTCTCCGATGCAACAACCCCTCCTGGAGTCCCCTTTCCATATTCCTCTGGCTTCTTTGAAGAATTTTTAGCCGCAGCATACGCTATTAAATTCGCTGTACCTCCACCGATACCTGGCAATATTCCAATCCCAATACCGATAGCAGCTGATCTGACGAAATTCCATTTTTCTTCTAAGTATTCTTTCAGCGGTACTTTATATTTAATCTTTTTTATATTTACTTTTAATGCTTGATAACCCCGTTTTTCCGCAACAAGTAATATTTCAGATATTGCGAATAACCCTATTAATACCGGCATTAAATCAAACCCGGCATCAAATGCTGAAATACCAAATGTAAATCGTGGAAAGGCGTCAATTGGTGCAGAACCAACCATAGCAAAACCAATCCCAAGTAAACCTGCTAAAATCCCTTTTGGTAATGAATCTCCTGATAAACTTGCAATTAATGTTAATGAGAAGATGACAATAGCAAAGTATTCATATGGTCCAAATTGCAATGCAACTTGTCCAAGGGGTGGCGCTACCATAATTAATAAAAAAATACTTACCAACCCACCTAAAAAGGATGCAACAATTGCAAAAGAAAATGCCTTCCCTGCTTCCCCTTTTTGGGCTAAAGGATAGCCATCAAATGTAGTGGCAATTGATGACGGTGTACCTGGCAGTTTTAATAAAATGGCAGGTATTAAACCACCGGAAACGCCACCTATATATAAACCCATTAAAAGGGACATCCCTGCTATTGGATGCATACCGTATGTGATCGGTAAACAAATAGCTACTGCCATCGTTGCTGTAAGCCCTGGAATTGAACCAAAAATTAATCCTAGAATAGTTCCACCTAAGATTAATAGAATTGTAGAAATGCTTAAAACATTGCCAAAACCTTCAATCAAACTTTGGATCATTTTATTCCCCCCTTACCCTAAAAATCCTTGAGGTAACATAACATAAAAGATATTTCTAAAGATGTAATACACAATGACTGACATTACAACAGAAATAATCGTAATTAAAATAAGCTTTTTCTTATCACTATCCGATAAAATAAACATTTGAGTAATGAGATAAAGAATTGAAGCCAATAAAAAACCTATCAACTGAGTTAAAAGTGCATAAAGAATCATTGCTCCTAGGCTTATACTTAGTTTTTTATAATTTTTACTATTCGGATCTTCTTCCTCTACTTCTAACCCAGTTTCACCATCAATTACTTTTACTTGTTTACCACGGTTCCGATAAGCATTTAGAATGATGACCCCAGCTGTTATAAACATTAACACCGCTATAACTCGTGGCATAAACTCGACTCCAACTCCAACGGCAGTTCCTACAAATGCTTCAAATGAAAAAGTAATTGAAAACATAATGACAGCAACGACCGCTATAACTCCCCCAGTTATAAAGTCGATTTTAGTTTGAACCATTTTTCCCCCTCCCCTTGAGCGAATTTTCTGATAAATTAATTGTAAGACAATATTACAAAAGAAGTCAATACATTTTTTGGTATCTTTTTAAATCAATAGAAAATGGTTCATTCGATTCAAAAAAAGTAAAAAAGCAGCAGATTTAATCTTAAACTAACCAATTAAGTTAAATCCGTTGCTTTCATATAAATTATTATTCCTCTATAAATTCGGTATACACAGTTCAATCTATTAAAAACATTGGATTCCTCTAATAAAATATATTTTGAAAGTAAACTAATGTTCCTAACATCATTAGCTAATACTAAGTAGACAACTCTTTTATGGTGCTCACAAAGTTTCCATGTTTAATCGAAATTCTATACTTTAACAACCATCCAAAAAAATACAGAACAGTAATATAATTTTACAATTATGCACAATTATCTACATATTATTTTTCTAATATTGAATAAAACCGGTAAAGGAGGAGAAGTTTTTGAGTAAAAAGATAAAAAGATTTCTATTTTTCTCTCTCATTTTTACATTCGTTAGTAACATCTTGATCAGTCCCTCACAAACATTGGCAGAAGAAAATAATTTACAAAAAGAAGAACTCGTGAATGTCCAATTGATTAGTATTACGGACTTCCACGGGTATCTTCCTGCATTAAATGACCAATCGAACGGTGAAATTGTCTCTCCAGATGGTCCTTTAAAGGTTGGTGGTGCTGCCTATTTAGCTACCCACGTTAAAAATTTACAAGCGGGGCATGAAAATTCGATTTTCTTTTCAGCTGGAGATGACTTTAGCGGTTGGCCTTTTACCGTTGCAGCCCATCACAATGAACCTACAATTGAATTGATGAATGCTATCGGTTTAGACTTTTCCGTTACGGGGAATCATGAATTCGATGCTTCCGTTGAGTTTTTAACAGAGCATATGATTAAAGGAAAATGTTTTGGAGAAAAAGATGTGGATAGTTGTTTCGTGGATTCAACAGGGTCACCTTTTAAAGGAGCTGATTACGATATCCTTTCAGCTAATATTCGATACGAAGATAGCGGTAAACAAGTATTAAAACCTTATACGATTAAAAACGTTAAAAATCAGCATGGCGGGACGATGAAGGTTGGCTTTATCGGACTTACAACGGAAGAGACGATTAAAGGATCTACCTCCTTTCAAGAAGGTGTATTAATAGCGGATTCTTTAGTGGAAACAGCTAATCAATATGCAGAAGAATTACAAAAAAAGGGAGTAGAAACGATTGTAGCGGTCGTTCATGAAGGTGGCACTGCCCAAAGTTCAGGTTCAGATTTCAATGGGTGTATAAATCCGAGTGGTCCGGTTCATGAATTTGCAAAAGAAGCTTCACCTGCCATTGATGCAATTGTGACTGGTCATTGGCATGCAAAATTCAATTGTTTCATTAATGATCCGAACGGAAATCCTCGACCCGTTGTAGAAGCAGCCAATCACGGAAAGTTACTAAATGAAATTAACCTTTATATTGATCCACAAACAAAGGATGCTGTTCGAAAATTAACGACATCAACAAACCATCCAGTGACACGGGATGTACAACCAGATCCAGTAATCGATAAAATTGTTTCCTACTGGGACGAGCGTGGGACGGAACGTTACGCGGAACCTGTAGCCCAATTAACGGGAGATATTACTCGTACACGGAATAGTAACGGAGAAAGCTCTATGGCAAATCTTATAGCCGATGTACATTATGAAACAGGACGAAAAGCTAACAATCCTGCTGATTTTGCTTTAACAGCAAATAGTCCATTAAAGGGTGATCTTTTGTATAACAAAGGGGCAAATCCTGCAGATCGCGATGGACAAATTCTTTTCGGAGAAGCTTGGCATGCCTATGGCTACCAAAACCCGTTATTAGTTGTTACGTTAACTGGCCAACAAATTAAACAAATTTTAGAAGAACAATGGACTTTAAAAGGAGATGGGACGGTTACCTTCAATCCAATTGCTGTCTCGGAAAATGTTCATTATTCTTACAACAAAAATAAACCGATTAATGAAAAAATCAATCCAGAAAATGTCATCATTAACGGCGAACCACTTGATCTTAACAAATCTTATCGTGTAGCAGCATTAGCCTACATGGTCATTGGGGCAGATGGTTATCCAACATTTAAACAATATACAGACCCAGAACGAGTCATGACCGATTATTGGGCATTCATGGAATATTTAGAAGAAAAACAAGTAATCGAGCCACCCGCCCTTAATCGCGTCACGTCTTTAACTGAATAGATTCTTTATAAAATAGGTCGGCGATTTTAAAAAAACGCTGACTTTTTTATAGTTTTAACTACTTCAATCTATTAACTCTAATATCCTGATATTAGAGTTAATTTGTAGATTTATAGGCATGCATTATCTATGCTTAGTTTGAAAACCCAAAAGCAGTCATTAATTAGTTTTATTAATTCTTTCTATCAATTGTTAGATATCAAAAAATTCTATCTAAACTAACTAAAAATTTAATTCTTCTAGCACACGCAACACAGTCCATTACTCGATATAAATTTATATTATTACTTTTAATAATTAAAGACTTTATAAAAGTAATTATTTTACGAACGTCAAACTTGGTTATATTAACCTTAATCCTTGAATACTTGAATTATTATATTAATATAAAGTCTAATTTTGGGTGGAAGTTTTAATAAAGTAGAAATCAATGTTTCCTTGCTTTATCAATTTCTTCGCTTGAAAAAATCTTCAAATTGTTATCAATTCTTTGTATATAAGAAATATAAAAATAAAATCCGTATAAAAGAATTCCGAAAGTACCTAAAAACGCTTTCCAGATTGTTGATTTAATAATTAACATCACTACAATAAAAATTACCAAAATAATTAAAAGAGTAATCTTTAACTTTTTTAAATTTTTCTTAAGAAAAAAATCATACATCCAAAGATTGGGCACTTTTATTAATTCCATTGAAATTTCTTTATTCATAATATAATTTATCTCAAAATATTTAAAAGTTTTATTAGTATTACTAGCTAAAAGTTTATCCTTACTTACCCATTTTTCAATTTTCCATTCCTTATTTTCTTCTTTAAAAGAAAATTTAACTTTTACTTTAAATAGATTGTCAATAGATAAAATAATGATTGAAATTATAAAAGTTAATACTATGGTAAATAAAACTAATCCTAACATTTCCCCTTTATCATTAAAATTCTCATAATGGTAAAGTAAAATCGGGAAAATAATAATACTAGATATTAAACTAATAAAAAATACTTTTGAAAAGAAAATCATAAAACGTTTAGAGTTAGAAAAAAAACTTTTTTCTATTTCACTTATACTTAAAATATCTATAGCAAATTTCAAATAACTAAGTCCAACAGAAATTGCAGTTGTAATTCCTATCCCCTTAAATAATATTTCCATTAAATTCACTAAAATTACCTCCTTTTCATTCATCTATATCGACAAAGTGGTAATTATTATTAAATATTTATATTCTATAACTTTGAATCAATTGTTTGACTAATTATGAAAACAAAATTTTAATTAAGAAAATCATATTATTACGATTGGAATAAGTTTGAAATACATACACTTTGCAAATTAAAGTTCGATTACGTAGATCAGACTTTTAAATTTTTTTATCTAAAAAACTTCATTTCCTTAATGATATTTCCTTTCACAGAGTTTTCCGAGTAAAAAAGCCTTAAAACCTGTCATGATTGGTTTCAAGACTTTTTGTTATGGATCATAATGTACAAATTGTGGTATTAATAAGTCCAAAAGGATGATAGAACAGATTTCTAAATACTTAACATAAATTAGTTTTCTCTATCTGCGGCACTCGGTGGTTGTTCAAACCAACCTTTTTCAATCATAATAGATGATGCCTCATGAACAAAACTTGCATTTCTCACTAAAGCCTTTGAATATAGTTGCCCAATATCACGTCTTCCATTTACGGCTATCGCATTCCCTAAAGCCCTAATTTTTAGAGTATACATATCTAACTTATGGAAAAGCATTAGCTTATCCGAAAAAGGCGAAAAAGTAGAAGATGTTACTAGATCATTCAAAAAAGTTGGCGAAGGTAAATTTTCTTCATATAACTTCTTCATACAATTCTCAATACCTTTTGTTGTAATGTCTTCTCCTCTTTCGAACAATTTTCGAATCTTTTCATCCTTTACTACTTGGGTAAATGCATGAATCAATGCCTTACTCGTCGTGTTACTCTCGATTAAATCGTAAAGATGGGTAATTTCTAGTGCATGCAATGATCGTACGTGTCCAAAGTAGCCATTTAAAAAATCCTCATGAACAAATTTCGCCTCATTTGGAATGGGTATAAATGGTGGTTTCATAATAAGCCCTTTATGCATTAATATTTCATTCGTTTGTTCCAATAAATCTAAAGTAGAATCCATACAATATCTAAAAAATTCTTTTACATCTTTTCTATACACGAGGGGTATAGCTACGTTATAAATACTCATTCCAGCTTTTGAAGTATATTTTAAATAATGAACATAAAATTCATCCTGAAATAAACGTGGGGCATCTAGATTTACATCCTCTTCTGAAAACCCTATAGGAACCGGATAATTTTCTTTTATAAAAATCTCTTTCGATGTTTTCACAAAATTTTCACTTAACGTTAACGCATTTTCTAATAAAGTTCTAATATCCTCATCCTTAACGTGATTAAGAAAATAAAGCAAAATATATTTAGCCATACTATTTCCCATATAAGTAGCCCATAGTTTAGCCATTTCTGCTGACGTTAGTTTTTCGGAAGGATTTGTTTTATATGAACTTAAATTAATCGGTTTAAGATTCCCCATCTTTTTCGCTCCTTTTTAACTTCAGTATGTCACCCCATCCGGTATTATATTCTGTCGTTAAATTGTGCCCTCAAACAAATTTTTATTTCATTGCTTCATTAACATCACAATAAAAAACGCCGAGATAAGTTTTCTCGACGTAAAATCTATTAAATATCCACATATTCTCTGAAAGTTAAAGCACCTGAATTATATCTCTTTTTCCATCCATACTTGACGGATCATTTCATCAATGTTTAAGTTAATGAAATATTGAGCAGCTCGTGAAGAAAGAGGGGTATTGACTGTTGTAAAATTGCCACCTTGTGTAATGGTAGTTACCATTACACAAAATTCATCTTGTGAAACCATATCTAGAAGTTCAATTTGTATAAATCTTGTCTGTTTCGTTTCCCCATCTGATTGCTGATAAAGTACATAACCAATCGGATCATTGAATTGATTGTAAAACACGGCAGCTTGAGCAGTTAAGTTACTTTTCACATGACATTGCCAAGGAACATCTTTATTATATATCGTTAATTGTGATAGTCGTTCAGGATGTGTAAACTCAACATTAAGGGTACCCTTCTTTTTCACACTACCTTTAAAGATTATCAGTTCATCTTTTATTTTGTAGCCCAGTTTCTCATAAAGTAAAATCGCACCTGTATTTTCTTTAATTGCTTCAAGGCTTGCCCGTTTCACATTACGAGCTTTATATTCTTCTATGCTCTTTTCTAGGAGCAGCTGTCCTCCCCCTTTTCTTCTAGCATTTGGATGTACAGCAGTCCCACCGTTCCATGCCACTACTTCTCCGTCATTTTCACGAAATCCATTTAAAAAAATCCCTTGTAGCACCCCGTCTTCTTCTACAATAAAGGAAGATGCCACATCTAAATCCTCATTAGCTAGACGTTTAATAAAGGTATTTTGATCATTGTAAACCGGTACAAAATAATTTGAAAATCCTTCATTCCAAATTGTAATGATATCTCCTAGTGTACATGTATCAATTGTTTTTATATTCATCCTATAACCTACTTTTCGTATAGTTTTTTCTACTTCCGAATTTAATTTTATGTTGGCATATTAGATGGAAGAACAATTTACTCGTATTCGTATCCACCTGCAACTAACTGGGGCGTAAGAGCGTTTTAATTCGTATTACTGTTCCCCTTTTCATCCTCAAAAGTCAAAATATCAGGTATTATTTAAGAGTAGGACAAGTTAAGGTTTTACAAAAAGGAGGTTTTATTGATGAAAAAATTATTGAATCAAACAGAACATTTGGTAATGGAAATGTGTCATGGACTTGTACTAGCTCATCCAGAACTTCAATTAAATGAAAAATATAAAGTGATTTCTCGACGTAAAGGGAAAGAAAATAAAGTAAGTGTAATTAGTGGTGGTGGAAGCGGTCACGAGCCAGCCCATGCAGGATTTGTAGGTACTGGAATGCTCGATGCAGCAGTTTGCGGAGAGGTCTTTGCTTCCCCATCTCAAATTCAAGTCTATCAAGCAATTAAACAAGTAGCAACTGACAATGGTGTTTTAATGATTATTAAAAACTACTCCGGCGACATGATGAATTTTAAAAACGGTGCCGCCCTTGCTGCAGAAGACGGCATTTTAGTAGACTACGTAAAAGTGGATGACGATATCGCTGTAGAAGATAGCTTATATACAGTTGGACGCCGCGGAGTTGCTGGTACCATTTTTGTCCATAAAATTGCAGGTGCTGCAGCTGAACTTGGGTTTGACCTTGCAACGGTTAAAAAAATTGCAGAAAAAGCGGCATCACAAGTACGTAGCATCGGTTTTGCATTGACTTCTTGTACCGTTCCAGCTAAAGGGACACCAACCTTCACATTAGAAGAGGACGAAATGGAATATGGTGTTGGTATTCATGGTGAACCGGGTATCCGCCGTGAAAAAATGATGAGTGCGGATGCGCTTGCTGATCGAATGGTAAATGACTTATTAAAAGACTTAGGCGAAGTAAAGGAAGCAGCTGTATTAGTGAATGGCTTTGGTTCAACACCACTTCAGGAGCTATATGTATTGAACAATAGTGTCATTCGTTCACTCTTTGAAAAAGGCGTCCACGTTCATCGCGTATTTGTAGGTAATTATATGACGAGCATCGATATGGCGGGTGCATCCTTATCGATTTTAAAATTAGATGACGAACTAAAACAATATATAGACGCCCCTGCTTCTACACCAGCTTTAAAAGTAGACGGAGAGGCAGCACCGATTCAAATGGTTCAATCAGAACAAACAACTACAACAAAAGAACCTTCATTTAAAGTGGAAATGGAGAAACAGTTTGCTAAAATCCAAGGCGAACAATTTACGTTAGAGAATTTACACTATTACATCGACAAAATGAGCGAGGTCATTATTGAAAACGAAGTATCTTTCTGTGAGCTTGATGCCCATGCAGGTGATGGTGACTTCGGAACGAGTATCGCAAAAGGTTTTAAACAATTAAAACGTGAATGGCCTGAACTTACATCCGAAACTTCGATGAGTGGATTTTTAGCAAATTGCTCCATGATCATTATGGAACATTGTGGCGGTGCATCTGGTCCAATTTGGGGCTCTGCTTTCCGCGCAGCTGGAAAAGCCATTGAAGGTAAGGAATTTTTAACGGTTTCTGATTTTGCAGAAATGCTACAAGCCGCAGTTAATGGTATCCAAACGACTGGTGAACGTTCATTTGGACGCGGTGCTGTTGTCGGAGATAAAACGTTAATTGATGCCCTTGTACCATGTGTTGATGCTTGGGGTGATGCTGCAAATGAAGGTGCAACATTTGCTGAAAGCTTCACTCGTGGTGCACAAGCAGCCGTTAAAGGTGCCGAATCGACTAAACATATTGTTGCACGAATGGGACGTGCAGGCACTGTCGGCGAACGTAGTTTAGGCTACCCAGATGCCGGCGCATACGGACTAGGTGTAATCTTTACTGCCCTGGCAGAAGATACCCAACAATAAAGAATTTAAAAACATGAAAAGCCTGCTCAAATGTTTAATTGAGCAGGCTTTGTTTTTTTAAAATATCCTATCGGTAGCGATCAGATTTACTTATTAATAAACACATCATATTTGTACTTCAATAGTTGTACCACAACCAATTTCACTTCAATAATGCGATGAAAATGTCTATTAGGAAAATCACGAATCCGATTTTCTGATGGGGTGTATATACAACTAGCGTTGATCATTTACAACAGTTGATGCTTGTGTAGTTTTGTAGGGGCAACAAAACTAAAAATCAATACAGCAGCCGAAATTGGTAATAAAGTTTTCAGCATTTTAACATAATATCCCTTCCTTTTAAAATATTGTAAATCATTGGACGTTTACATTTAATTACATATACTTTATTTTAGAAATAAAGAGAGGTGTTCAACTTGGAAGAGTATTGCACTAAAACAATGGTCTATTTTACTTTATATGGAGATCACTTTCCATTGGAAGAATTCACAAAAGAGATAGGAATAAATCCAACGGACGCGTACAAACAAGGAGAAGAATTTATAATTGGTAAACATAAACTTGTAAGAGATGAAACTGCTTGGAGGCTTGAAACAGATGCTATACTAACTGATTTCCCCCAAGAACCCATTAACCAAATTATAGATTCCTTATTTGATTCTGCAGAAATCATCAAGAAATATAAGGAAAGGTTCAATTTGAAATGTCATATCATGACCGTTATTTACTTTAATAGTTATCAAACCCGAGGTCTTGTTATTAATCATAGGCTAATAGAATTTGCTCATAAAGTAGGCGCTGAATATCAATTTGACATTTATAACAATGTTATCGAATAGACAAAGAACTAAATTTTCTATAAAGTATCGGACTCTTTTCATTGAGATAGTGCGCTAAATGCCCTTATTAAGTTAAGAAAACATTCTCTACAACACACGCCAGTGAATACATCTATGCTAATTAATTCTGTTTACCTTGTATACATTTTAGACCTAATTCTAAAATTCGCTCGTATTCAATCGAATTCTCTAAAAACGAAAAAACGCCTGAAACATTGATATTTCAGCGTTTTAAACACTTTTAATATCGTTCTGTTTTAGGCGTTTTTTTCTTAATTACGTCCCAGGAGGGATTCGAACCCCCGACCGTACGCTTAGAAGGCGTATGCTCTATCCAGCTGAGCTACTGAGACATTGGTCAAACATGGAAATAATCATGAAAGACAATTATTATTATATGCACTTATTGGTAAACTGTCAATACTATTTGAAAAATAATTTATAAATGAATCAAAAAATTTAAATCGAATCGTTACTCTGATAAGGCATAGTTTTTTGTAAAGATTTCTTTCCCGTTATCTGTATAGCCTGTTACTTTCCACGTGTTATCTTCGAATTCTACAACGGCATAACTTTTTTCCGCAATTGCCCGTGGTTTTAATAAGCTTCCAGGATTCACAAATAATATATTATCCACTAACTCCGTACCTAATACATGGGAATGGCCAAAAAAGGCGACATCTGCCTCCACTTCCTTCGTACGGTATAGTAAATTCATAATAGTGGACTTCACATTTAACAAATGCCCATGGGCGACGAAAATTTTCACACCGTCTACTTCAAACAATTCTTCATTTGGGAATCGGTCGTCCCGGTCACAATTACCGCGCACTTTTTTTACACCATCTAAATAAGGATGATCATAGGAAAGTTCACTATCTCCACAATGTACGATCGCATCGACTTGTGGATTGGCTTCCCTTACCCTTTTAATCACTTCCTCATCTCCGTGGGTATCACTCATTACTAATAAACGCATCATTCCACCTCCTAAAAGACCATCCCAACCATCACTATATGCATGAAGTTATTTTCATATACTTAATTTAAATGGAATATTCCCCGAAACACACTATTTCGGGGACCCTTATTATTTTAATTAACCTACTTTACCAAGTTTGGTAATTCTGCTGCCAGCTTACGAATAGCATTTCCACGATGGGAAATCGCTCCTTTTTCTTCTGGTGTTAATTCTGCCATGGCACGGTCTAGTTCTGGTACAAAGAAAATTGGATCATAACCGAAGCCATTTGTTCCCCGTCTTTCATGTAAAATTACACCCTCACATGTACCGAATACTGTATATGTATCCATATTTGGTCCAGCGATGGCTAATGAACAGCAGAAACGGGCAGTGCGTTTTTCGTCCGGTACGCCTTTTAGTTTTTCCAGTACTTTCACAATGTTTGCTTCATCATCATGGTCGCCAGCATAGCGGGCAGAATATACGCCAGGTTCGCCTCCTAGGGCATCTACAGCTAGTCCACTATCATCGGCTATGACTAGTTTTCCAAGCTGTCTAGCAAGCGTCTCAGCCTTTAAAATGGCATTTTCTTCGAAGGTTGTTCCTGTTTCTTCAATTTCTAAATCAGGCGCTACTTCAAACATCGTTACAACTTCGTAACCAAGGGGTGTAAACAATGCTTCGAAGTCCTTCGCTTTCCCTTTATTTTTTGTTGCAATCACAACTTGTTTCATTATGCTTCCTCCTTCGTTGAACCAACTAAGTTTGCTGCTTCTCCAAGGGCATTTTTTTGTAAGGCAATTAATTCGGCAATTCCTTTTTCACCTAAATCTAATAATTGATTTAACTCATCACGGGAGAAGGTTGCTTCTTCTCCTGTTCCTTGGATTTCCACAAAACGACCAGAACCAGTCATTACTAAGTTCATATCGACTTCCGCAGAAGAATCTTCCACATAGTTTAAATCTAATACAGCACCAAGTTCCCTAACAAATCCAACACTCGTTGCAGCTAAGTAATCAACGATTGGGAATTTAGGGAAAGGTTTTTCCTCGTGAATTTTTGCTAATGCTTGTGTTAACGCAACAAAAGCGCCTGTAATGGATGCGGTACGTGTCCCACCATCAGCTTGAATAACATCACAATCAATCCAAACAGTTTTTTCACCTAATGCTTCTAAATCAACAATGGCCCGTAATGCTCGTCCAATTAAACGTTGTATTTCCATCGTCCGGCCATTTACTTTCCCACGAGAAGAATCGCGTTGAGTTCGTTCTGCTGTGGCTCTTGGCAGCATTGAATATTCCGCTGTTATCCATCCTTTTCCTTGGCCACGTAAAAATCCTGGAACTCTATCATCAATTGTTGCTGTACAAATGACCTTTGTATTGCCTACCTGAATAAGGACAGATCCTTCAGGGTGCATTAAATAATTCGTTTCAATTGTAACAGGTCTTAGTTGTTCTACAGCTCTACCATCATGTCTTGTCATGTTAATCCTCCTCGTTGCTTCGCGAAACCCATCTTATCATAATTTATTTTAATTTTCGAGTGGATGCGAATACTAGTGACCTTTGTATTGTTTTTCAAAATAAAAAGCTCGAAAGTAAAAATACTTACGAGCTTCTTAACTATTGGCATGCTAATGGTGCAAAAAAAGATATTACCAATGAAGTAAGTTTAAAGTTTTATACGGCGTATATCTAAATGATTTGACTCTAACCAATTTGTAGCAATCGTTCGAAAAATTGGGACAGAGCCGGTTGTGAAAAACTTATGATAAGGTTCTTCTACCGAAGTATTCAATTGATTATAATACTCTAGTAAATCCTTTACTTCCTTTGCCGTTTCTTCCGCAGAGGAAAGGACAAATACATCCGGCCCCACTACTTTTTCGATATGATGCTGGATAATTGGATAGTGGGTACATCCTAATATAACGGTATCAAACTGTTTATTGGCTAGCGGCTTTAAACCTTTTGCAACTAAGTCGAATGCAAACTGTCCTTCATATTCGCCACTTTCTACAAGGGGAACGAACGTCGGACACGCAAGAGGAATTATTTTCGCCTTCGTACTTAAAGAAAGTAAGGCATTTTCATATGCCCCACTTTTAATAGTACCTTCTGTTGCAAGTACGACGATTTCATTTCGTTTCGTTTTTTTCTCTGCCGCCCTCGCCCCTGCATTAATCACACCGACTACCGGAATCGACATTTTCTTCTGCAAGCTCTCCAACGCGACAGCTGTTGCTGTATTACATGCGATGACGAGCATTTTAATATGCATCTTTTCTAATGCTTTAGCCATTTGCCATGTAAAATGTAACACTTCTTTTCTATTCCTTGGTCCATAGGGACATCTTGCAGTATCACCAATATAATAGATTGTTTCATTTGGTAAAACCTTCATAATTTGCTTTGCAACTGTTAAGCCGCCAACACCTGAATCAATAACGCCTATCGGGGCATTCACAAAAACCGCCTCAATCCTGTTCCATTTGTAAATGTAATTTGTGTAGTAATTTCGATAACATGTCAACTTCTTCTTTATCAAAATCAACTAATAACTCTTGTAAGTAATTTTGTCTTTTTTCAATCACTTCTTCGATGATTCTTTCGCCTTCTTGAAGTAAATGAATGTGTACAACTCGGCGGTCTTGATCGTCACGAATACGCACTACTAATTCATTTTTTTCCATACGATCGACTAAATCCGTCGTCGTACTAAAAGCTAAATACATTTTATTCGATAATTCTCCAATTGTCATATCGCCCGATTCATGTAACCATTGAAGCGCTATAAATTGCGGAGGTGTAATTGTGTAATTACTGAGTATTTCCCTACCCTTTTGTTTTATCAAATTCGAAGTAAAGCGAAGTTTCTTTTCTAAATATGCTATCCTATCTTTGCTATGCCTTTCGTCATTCCTCATCTAGTGCAGTCACTCCTCAAGAATCAAATCAGTCTCAGCGACTTTTGAACCTGTGTGAACACTTAGGAACAAAAACTGTTTGCTGAATAAAATTGCTTTAACTCTATTTTGAAGTGTTTTGGACGAAATAGCAAGCATCCAATCAATGAAGTGATAATTCTTCTAGCCTTAATAATTCAATCAATGCTTGTGATCTACTGGATACGCCCAGTTTCTGAATCGTGTTTGAAATATGATTACGCACCGTTTTTTCGCTTATGCCCAACTTTTGCGAAATATCTTTAGTTGAATAATCCAAGATAAGTAACTGGAATATTTCCCGTTCTCTTTTCGTCAAAAGCGAACGATGCTGCGGGCTATTCATAAGGCAACACCCTCCTATCTCCTCTTCTATGTAAAGTATGATAAGAGTTTAAAGGCTGTGAGGGCATTTTAACTATTTCCCATGCAATATTAATTTTTCTTTTTCATCCCATGGAATTGGTTTTCCTGAAGCTTTATCGATTTGAACAATCGTGCCTCTACCCGTGAAACATGGTTCGTTATTTTCGTTTTTTGCTAGATAGTGAATATCGATGGATGAGTTTCCGATTCGTGCTGCCTTTACATAGATTCGAAGAGTTTCATCAAAATATACTTGTTTTAAATAATCACATTGTAAATCCGCCACAACAGGAATTTTCGTTATTTCCCCTGTGAAGCTGGCAAAACCTAAATATTTCAAAAATTCAATCCGTGCATATTCAAAATATGCAAAGGTTACCGTATTGTTCAAATGTCCAAACATATCGGTTTCCGAAAATCTTACCTTTACCTCGACATAAAATTCGAATTGTTCCTCCCATTTTTGTGGATCTTCAATATAACTTGCTTTCATGTTCGATAACCCCTTCCCCTTTATTTTCCCTATTCTCCCTTTATCATTTTGCTATGGCCATTGAACTAGTAATTCAGCTCGGAAAAGCCAACGGTCATAACTTCTTTTAAGTCCACACAATCATGATGATCCCAATTGGAATCCATCAACTGAATTTAGTGAAACTTAAGGAAGTAAAATGAATAGCGGTTCATTAAATTATAGCAAATCTAGTCCATTTACATAAAGGGGGAGCCGTGACCTTTTTGTCTATGTCGACATTCTTTGAACTAAATTTACGCCATTCGACAAAAAAGTTCCTTTGACTCTACTGAAATGAATGGAAAACAAATAGAAGAAATTAACGATCAAATGTTACAACCCTTTCCTCTGTAACATCGTTCTATCTTATGCAAGACATAATAAAAAGGGTATCTAAAAGTCATAAAAAGACTTAGATACCCTTCATATTTTTTGAAAAGGATTTGTTTCCTATTTCTCCTTCTTCAAGAAGCCAAATGATTAGTCAACCATGTGGTCTGAACCGAAGAAGTTACGGAACATTTGAACAGTTGTTGCACGGTTAAGTGCTGCAATAGAAGTTGTTAATGGAATACCTTTTGGACATGCAGCTACACAGTTTTGTGAGTTACCGCAGTTTGCAAGGCCACCATCACCCATAATTGCATTTAAACGTTCGTCTTTAATCATTGCACCTGTTGGGTGTGTATTGAATAGACGTACTTGTGATAATGGAGCTGGTCCGATGAATGAAGCTTTTTCAGACACGTTTGGACATGCTTCCATACATACACCACAAGTCATACATTTTGATAATTCATATGCCCATTGACGTTTACGTTCTGGCATACGAGGACCTTCACCTAAATCGTAACTTCCATCGATTGGAACCCAAGCTTTTACTTTTTTAAGCGCATTGAACATACGGCTACGGTCAACTTGTAAGTCACGTACAACTGGGAATGTTTTCATTGGTTCTAAACGAACAGGTTGTTCCAATTGATCAATCAATGTTGAACAAGATTGACGTGGACGACCATTAATAACCATTGAACATGCTCCACATACTTCTTCAAGACAGTTCATATCCCAAGTTACAGGAGTAGTTTTTTGTCCATCAGCAGTAACAGGATTTTGTTGAATTGCCATTAATGCAGAGATAACGTTCATACCTGGACGATAAGGGACCTCAAATTTCTCCCAGCGAGATTGTCCACCTTCAGTATCTTGACGAAGGATTTCCATTTTAACAGTTTTTCCAGTTCCTACTGCTGTTGTCATGATTAATGACCCCCCTTATGTTTATGAAGAATAGTCACGTTTACGTGGCGGAATTAGAGAAACGTCTACTTCTTGATAAGAAATTTCAGGTTCGCCAGTTTGTGGGTTGAACTTCGCCATTGTTGTTTTTAAGAAGTTCTCGTCATCACGCTCTGGGAATTCTGGTTTGTAGTGAGCCCCACGAGATTCGTTACGTAAAAGTGCACCTTTCGTAATAACGCGTGCAAGGTATAACATGTTTTTCAACTGACGAGTGAAGTGAGCCCCTTGGTTACTCCATTTTTGAGTGTCGTTGATATTAATGTTTTCCCAACGTTGTAGTAATTCAGTAAGTTTATTATAAGTGTATTCAAGTTTGTCGTTGTAACGAACAACAGTTACGTTGTCAGTCATTAACTCACCAAGCTCTTTGTGTAAAAGGTATGCGTTTTCAGTACCATCCATTTTAAGGATAGCATCCCATCTCTCTTGCTCTTCTTTTACACGAGCATCATAGATTGATTGAGGAAGATCTTCCGCATGTTTCTTTAAGCCTTTTACATATTTAACAGCGTTAGGTCCAGCAACTGAACCACCATAAATCGCTGAAAGTAATGAGTTAGCACCTAGACGGTTTGCACCATGTTGTGAATAATCACATTCACCGGCAGCAAATAGACCAGGAATTTCAGTCATTTGATCATAATCTACCCATAGACCACCCATTGAGTAGTGAACAGCTGGGAAGATTTTCATTGGTAATTTACGTGGGTCATCCCCTACGAATTTTTCATAAATTTCGATGATACCACCAAGTTTAATATCTAACTCATGTGGATCTTTATGAGAAAGGTCAAGGTATACAACGTTTTCACCGTTAACACCTAATTTTTGGTTAACACATACGTCGAAGATTTCACGAGTCGCGATATCACGAGGTACTAAGTTACCATATGCAGGGTATTTTTCTTCTAAGAAGTACCAAGGTTTACCATCTTTATAAGTCCAAATACGTCCACCTTCACCACGTGCAGATTCAGACATTAGACGGTTTTTGTCGTCTCCAGGAATCGCTGTTGGGTGAATTTGAATCATTTCACCGTTTGCATAAGATGCACCTTGTTGGTAAACAATCGATGCAGCAGAACCAGTGTTAATGATTGAGTTTGTTGATTTACCGAAGATAATACCAGGACCACCTGTTGCCATAATAACAGCATCAGACCGGAATGAACGGATTTCTTCTGTTTTCATATCTTGAGCTACGATACCACGGCAATGACCTTCGTCGTCAAGAACAACGCCAAGGAATTCCCAATGTTCGTATTTCGTTACTAAACCATCTACTTCATAACGACGAACTTGCTCGTCCAACGCATAAAGTAATTGTTGACCAGTAGTGGCACCAGCAAATGCTGTACGGTGCATTAACGTACCACCGAAACGACGGAAGTCTAAAAGACCTTCTGGCGTACGGTTGAACATAACACCCATACGGTCAAATAAGTGAATGATACCAGGAGCGGCATCACACATTGCTTTAACAGGTGGTTGGTTCGCTAAGAAGTCCCCACCATATACTGTATCGTCAAAGTGGATCCATGGAGAATCCCCTTCACCTTTTGTATTAACTGCTCCATTAATTCCGCCTTGCGCACAAACAGAGTGTGAACGTTTTACGGGAACTAATGAGAATAATTCAACTTCAGTGCCTTCTTCGGCTGCTTTCATCGTAGCCATTAAGCCTGCTAAACCGCCACCTACGACGATGATTTTGCTTTTCGCCATGATTATTCCTCACTCCTCTTTCTTTGCTATAAAACTGCCAGGAAATGTTACTATGTTATTATACGAATGCTAGAATTGCAGCAACACCAATGATACTTAATAGAACGAAGAAGATCATCGTTACATAAGTTGCAACCTTTTGTGAACTTTTCGATTGTGTAATACCCCAGCTCACTAAGAATGACCAAATACCGTTTGCTAAGTGGAATGTAGCAGCTAAAATACCTAAAATGTAGAATGCTAACATAAACGGATTAGCAACGATTTCTTCCATCATATTAAAGTCAACATCTGCACCAAGAGCTTTTTGGATACGAGTTTGGAAGATGTGCCAAGCAATGAAAATAACAAGGAATACTCCCGAAATACGTTGCAACATGAACATCCAGTTACGGAATGTCCCGAAGCGCTGTATGTTTGAAGTGGCAGTAAAAGCAATAAACACACCATATAAACCGTGGAATAGAATTGGTATGTAGATTACTACCCACTCAACAATTAACAATAGCCAATGTGGAACCAATTCCATAATCCCTATTGAATTGTTGTAGTTTTCTTCTCCACCAGTAGCAGTGAAGTTCAGTGATAAGTGAAACACTAAGAACAGACCTACAGGAATAATACCTAATAGTGAATGTAAGCGTCTCCAGTAAAACTCATGATTTTTTGACAAGACTATTACCCCCCCTAGTACTTTTAAATACCCGAGCCAATTTCACTTCACGATTTTGTAAAGGTTCATAGATTGACTGTGTATTTCATAATGGTACAATATTATGACATGTCCATTGTACTCTCAAGAATTACGAGCGTCAAGGTTGCATACAATTTTTTATCTCATCATTTCATTAAAAAATATGCGCTATCTCGGTAGAATTTTCTCTTTTAAAGAATATTTTACTTTCTTATACTAAATAATGAAGAAATTAAGAAAGAGGTAATTTTAAAATGACTCACATCCACAACACTGTCCCAGCATTTGGCTACGAAATTATTCGAGATTATTTACTTCCTACCATTCTTGGAAAACATGAAAAGGATGTTCTTTACTGGGCAGGGAAAGATTTAGCCCGCAAATTTCCATGTACTGATATTCAGCTCATTATCTCCTTCTTCCAAGACGCAGGTTGGGGCGTTTTAACCCTTGATAAAGAGGAAAAGGATGGCTACATATTTCATCTAACAAATGACGCCGACTTATTAAAAATCGAAGAACGTTCCTTCCGACTAGAAGCAGGCTTCATCGCTCAACAAATTCAAGCATTACAAGGTTGTCTTACAGAATGTTTCGACGAAAAACGCGAGAAACAGCAACAAGTCGTCTTCACACTTAAATGGGATAAAAAAGAAAAAGTAGATTAATTCCTACATATTATAAAAGCCAATTCCAAAGACTACTCCCCTTCCATATCGACATGAAAGGGGATATCTATGGAATTGGCTTTTTAATTTACGTACTCTTCCACTAATTGAAACTCATCATGTAACACATTTGCTGCCCGGACCATTTCATCTTGCGGTACGACAACGGATACTTTAATCTCCGACGTACTGACCATTTTCACTATTATATTTTCTTTGCGTAATCGATCAAACATTTGGGCAGCGACACCTGGATTGGAAACCATTCCTGAACCAACAATTGAAACTTTTGCTAAGCCTACTTCAAAATCGGCAAAACTAAATCCTAATTGGGCTTTATTTTGTTCTAACACTTTAATAGCTTCAGCAAAATCTTCTTTTGCAATGGAGAAAGATACGGTTGGTTTCACTCCATCGATAGCTGCTTGAACGATAATATCTACGTCGATGTTAAACTTTGATAGAGTCATAAAAATATTCGCTAGAGAGGAATTTTCATAGGAATCAAAACCTACTGTTAACCGAATAATGTCTGCTTCATATGCTACACCACGAACAACTCTATTTTTCTCCATTTTTACCTCTCCTTTTATCCATGTCCCCTCGACATCGTTTGTGCTAGATCGAACGACGATCGGCATTTCATATTTTTTCGCTAGTTCCACTGCCCTCGGATGAACAAAAGTAGATCCTAAATGGGCCAGTTCAAGCATTTCATCATAGGTCACTTCTTTTAGTTTCCGAGCTTCCTTTACAACCGAGGATTCGGCTGTGTAAATTCCATCCTGCTCAGTTAATATTTCAACATATTCCGCATCTAGAACTGTACCAATGGCAATTGCTGTCGTTTCTGGACCGCCTTCCCCTAAAGTCCACAAATCTTTATATTGATCATAACCTTGAGAACCTGCCACAATAGCTATTTCCCCGTTATGTATCCGTTCAAGAAGAAAATCGTGGTGTATTTGTTCAATTAATATATTTCCATTGGACTTCACCGCTTCTATTCCTGCCTGCCAACCAGAAAGGGAAACTGCCTTACATCCTTTCTTTTCTAGTACAATCGCTAGTAAACTACTAGCAACTTGCGTGTTAATCGCTTTTAGCGCATGACTTTCTCTATCAGCAATTCTTTCGGTAAAAATCGACGAATAAGGAAGTAATTTTCCTTCTAGTAATTCAATAGAAGGAACAACTACTATAGTATTTTTTCCATTGTTTCGATGCTTTAAAATTCGTTCCGCTAGTTTATCAATTCTTTCCGGTGTTAAAAGGGAAGAACTGTCGACTTTCACTACAATTGTCTCCATTGGTACACACTCCTTTTACAACTTTCGAAAAAGTGTATTTTTCATCAATTCAGAAAACTTATACATTCATTATACCATTTCAAAATAAAAGCAGCTTCTCACTGAGTGTGAAAAGCTGCCTCAAAAATATACCGATCGGTAAAATCTTTTATGAGATAGCCCTCCAGAATCACTCTGACTGATTCTGACAGTCTTACACTTCTTAAATGCAAAACCAGCAAATAAATCTGAACAATGGATTTATCGCTTCGGCAAGTCTCCCTTTCACCACCTTTCCTAGGAATTGTTCATCCTCCAGATGGTTACTATTGAACCTTGCACCTCTATCATGTTCGTATTCATATTTAAACTTACAATAGCACACCGTTATTCCTTTGACAATGTGTCTTTATGAAAGTGATTGTAGATAGCCATTGCTGATGAACTTGGAATATGGGCTTCCATTAATTGCTCTATCGATGATTCTTTTATTTTCTTAATAGAACCGAAATGTTTCAGCAACTGTTGTTTCCTTTTCGGTCCAACCCCTTCAATGCCATCCAAGACGGATTGGATCGCATTTGTTTGATGTTGTTGACGTAAAAATGTAATTGCAAAACGATGGACTTCATCTTGAATACGTTGTAATAAATAAAATCCATCACTCGTTCTTTTCATTTCCACTGGGATTGGAGGTTCTCCGTACAATAATTGGGATGTATTATGTTTATCATCCTTTGCTAAACCTGCAATGGGAATGAATAATCCTAATTCATCTTCAATTACCTCCCGCGCCACTTCCATTTGCCCTTTCCCACCATCAATAATAATTAAATCTGGCAATGGTAAGTTTTCCTTTAACACCCTTGTATAGCGACGTCGAATTACTTCTTGCATAGCACCATAGTCATCGTGCTTAGCCGTTTCCCGCAATTTATATTTCCGATATTCCTTTTTTGCCGGTTTTCCATCGATGAACACGACCATTGCCGACACAGCATCCGCTCCGTGCATATGGCTATTATCGAAGGATTCAATTCGAAGAGGTGGGGCTATGTTCATGGCATTACCTAATTCTAAACAAGCCCCAACAGTTCGTTCTTCTTGCCGTTCAATTAATTGGAATTTTTCTCGAATGGCAATTTGAGCATTTTTCGTAGCTAAATCGACCAATTCCTTTTTCGAGCCTCGCTTCGGCGTAACAACTTTCATTTGTAAATAGTTTTCTAATAACGATTTTTCCACATTCGTCGGAATGAAAATTTCCTTCGGTTTAATATGCTCAGGTATATCGTAAAACCGACCGATAAACGTTTGGAATTCCTCTTCTGGTTCCCGGTATATTGGAAAGATGGATACATCCCTTTCAATTAATTTCCCTTGGCGTACAAAAAAGACTTGAACACACATCCACCCTTTTTCAACTGCATATCCAAAAATATCCCGGTTCGATAAATCACCCGAAACGATTTTTTGTTTTTGCATAACCGTTTCAATATGGGCAATTTGATCTCTATATTCCTTTGCCCGTTCAAATTCTAAATTTTCCGCTGCATCGAGCATTTTCTGTTGTAACTCTTTTTTCACATCTTCAAATCCACCATTTAGAAACTTTGTAATTTCCTCAATCATGTCATCATAAACATGTTCTTCAATCTCCTTTACACAAGGAGCTAAACATTGTCCTAAATGATAGTATAGGCAAACTTTATTCGGCAGTTTCATACATTTTCGTAACGGATACAACCGATCAAGCAGCTTTCTTGTTTCATTGGCTGCCCCTGCATTCGGATAAGGACCGAAATATTTCGCCTTATCCTTTTTAACTTTCCGTGTAATTAAAATGCGTGGATGTTTTTCATTCGTAATTTTTATATACGGATAGGATTTGTCATCTGTCAACATGATGTTATATTTCGGGTCATGCAATTTAATTAAATTTAATTCTAAAATTAAAGCTTCCAATTCACTGGATGTGACAATGTATTCGAAGTCTTCAATTTCACTTACTAACAGCTGGGTTTTACCATCATGGGAGCCGGTGAAATAGGAACGAACACGGTTTTTCAGGATTTTAGCCTTTCCAACATAAATAATCGTTCCTTGACGATCCTTCATTAAGTAACAACCAGGCTCATCGGGTAAAATCGCCAATTTATTTTGAATTGTTTCATTCATTTATATCACCCTAATAAGGTTTTTATATTCATTATAAAGGTTTAAAGAGGCAGATGGGAGAAATAATAAGAAACTATAAAGGAAAAAATGGCGTAAAAAAGGGATTTAATAAAAATGAAAAAATCTGCGCGACTCCTTTGGAAACAGCATTATGCTAATAACCGTGGAAAGTAAGCAGATTTTTAAAGGATAGGATGTCTTTTCTGACATACCTTTTTGTTTTCAAAAGAAATGTCCCAAAGATGAAAACCTTTGGGACAAGTATATTATTTGTGGTTGTTAATGAACTCAACTAATGCTTCTTTTGGTTGGAATCCAACAGTTTTGCCTTTTAATTCGCCATCTTTGAATAATAATAAAGTTGGGATAGACATTACTTGATATTCCGCAGCAGTAGCTTGGTTGTTATCTACATCAAGTTTTGCGATTTTTACTTGATCTCCGATTTCAGCATCGATTTCTTCTAAAACAGGAGCGATCATTTTACATGGTCCACACCAAGTAGCCCAAAAATCAACTAAAACAACGCCTGAAGCGATTTCTTCTGAAAAGTTTTGATCTGTTACATGAACAATTGCCATTTAAATAGCCTCCTTAAACTAACATCTGAATGTAGTATAGCACGATAGAAAAAATAGGAACAGTAAAGTGAACTCAAATTGAAATATAAAATTTACAATTTTTTTAGAATGCTAAATAAATAGACATTCGTAAAGCTATTCATAAAGAAAAACCTTACCTGTATTTTGGCAAGGTTTTTAACAAATTATCCATTAAGAATTTACTTTTAACGCTTTAAATTCTTCCACTAACATTGGAACGACTTCGAATAAGTCACCAACAATTCCGTAGTCAGCTACTTTGAAAATGTTAGCTTCTGGGTCTTTATTAATTGCTACAATCACTTTTGAATTAGACATACCGGCTAAATGTTGAATCGCACCTGAAATACCGCAAGCAATATAAAGATCCGGTGTCACCACTTTACCAGTTTGACCAATTTGTAGTGAATAATCACAATAATCTGCATCACATGCTCCACGAGAAGCGCCGACTGCACCGCCAAGTACATCAGCTAATTGTTGTAACGGTTCAAAACCTTCCGCCGATTTTACTCCGCGTCCACCTGCCACAACTACCTTTGCTTCTGATAAATCAACACCTGTAGAAGCTTTACGCACTACTTCTTTAATGATTGTACGTAAATTTTGAATGTCTACAGTTAGGGTTGCAACATCACCTGTACGACTTGCATCTTTTTCTAAAGGAGCGATGTTATTTGGACGAATCGTCACAAAGACAATACCATCTTTAATTTTTACTTTTTCAAAGGCTTTACCAGAATAGATAGGACGGATGAATAAAGCATCCTCTCCAGAACCTTCGATTTCTGTAACATCGGAAATTAAACCTGATTGTAATTTCGATGCAATTTTAGGTGATAAATCTTTACCTAGAGATGTATGTCCAAAAACAATCGCTTCAGGTTTTTCTTCCTCGTATACTGCTAAAAAGGCTTGGCTATACCCATCAGAAGTATAAGATTTTAAATGTGGATGCTCTACTGTAACTACTCGGTCTGCACCATAAGCGATTAATTCACTAGCTAATGAAGTAACGCTTTCTCCTAAAAGTACCCCTACAACTTCAGCGCCGTCAGCAATTTGTTTTGCCGCTGCAATTGCCTCAAAAGATACATTACGTAAAACACCATCTCGAACTTCGCCTAACACTAACACTTTGTTTGCCATATGATGATCCCTCCGATACCGTCTTTGTATTTTTAGACTACTTTTGCTTCTGAATGAAGTAAGTTCACAAGCTCTTTTACTTGATCTGCAAGCTCACCTTCTAAAACACGACCAGCTGCTTTTTGAGGCGGTAAATAAATATCTACTGTCTCCACTTTTACTTCTACATCGTCTTCATCAATGTCTAAATCATCCAGTTCCAACTCTGCAAGTGGTTTTTTCTTCGCCTTCATAATCCCTGGTAAAGATGGATAACGAGGTTCATTTAACCCTTGTTGAGCTGTTACTAACAACGGTAAGGAAGTTTCAATAATCTCTGAATCTCCTTCGATATCACGAACAATTTTCACATTTGTCCCATCAATCTCTAAATCTGTAATCGTTGTTACATAGTTAATACCTAGTAAATCGGCAACGCGAGGACCGACTTGACCAGTTCCCCCATCAATTGCCACATTACCAGCTAAAATTAAGTCAACCTCTTTATCTTTTAAATATTCTGCTAGAATAACTGCAGTAGAATATTGATCTAATTCATCTAAATCATCTTCTGTATTAATAAGGACTGCTTCATCAGCACCCATTGCCAAAGCAGTTCTTAGTTGCTTTTCAGCATCTTCGCCACCGATTGTCACTACGGTTACTTTACCGCCATTTGCATCGCGCAATTGGATTGCCTCTTCGATGGCATATTCATCATAAGGATTGATGATAAATTCTGCCCCATCATCTTGAATTTTCCCATTGGCAATGACAATTTTTTCTTCAGTGTCAAACGTGCGTTTTACTAGTACAAAAATGTTCATTTCCCTAACCTCCTAAATGCGATTATCAGGCTGAATTCACAACCCATTTTTTATTATTTAAAGAAATTACTTACCTGAAAAAGTTGGTTTGCGTTTTTCAATAAATGCTTGTATTCCTTCTTTTGCATCTTCTGAATTAAACACGGAACCAAAACTTGCAGATTCTGCTTGAACACCATCATAAAAGCCTTTATGTTTACTATATTGCAACATATCAATCGTTGCCTTTAAGGCAATCGGACTTTTCGTAGCTATTTTTTTAGCAATCTCAATCGTGTTGGATAATAAGTCATCCACAGGGAAGCTTCGAGTTGCTAACCCCCATTGGACTGCCTCAACACCAGTAATTGGCTCACTTGTAAAGAGCATTTCCGCTGCTTTTGCTACTCCAACATAGCGTGGTAGACGTTGTGTTCCAGCAAAACCTGGAATTAAACCAAGCTGCAATTCTGGTAACCCAAGCTTTGCATCTTCAGCTACATATCGAATATGACAGGCCATAGCAAGCTCTAATCCACCGCCTAACGCAGCGCCGTGAATGGCTACGATAACAGGTTTGGAGAACGATTCTAAACGTTCAAATACTTGTTGTCCATTGCTAGCAAGTTTTGAAAACTCTTCTCCTGAAGATACTTCGGTAAATTCTTTAATGTCTGCACCGGCAGAGAAGAAACGTCCCTCACCGTGAAGAACAATGACACGAATCGCATCATCGTGTTCAACAGCGCTTAACATTTCATCGACTTCATGAATTAAGCCCTTTGATAATGCATTGGCAGGTGGTCGTTGAATTGTAACAATTGCTACCCCTTCTTCAACTTTCCAAGTTAGAAATTCCATTCTCCCACTCCCTTTGTAACAAATATGCTTCAGTTCATTGTACGTTTATATTTAATCGGCCATTACCCCTACTGAAACATCGTTAACCTTTTAAACCGTTTAACAGCAATTGTCTTACTTTCGGTGCTGTTTCGATTAAATCGTATCGGAACTCATTCATGACCCAAGTTGTAATGGTTTCATCAATCGTTCCAAATACCATTTGGCGAGCAATTCGAACATCCATCGTCGAGTTAAACTCCCCTTTTAGCATTCCTTCCACTAAAATCTCATCAAGCAGTTTTAAATACTCTTTTAAAATCGAGTTAATTTTTAACCGGAGATCTTTGTTTGACTGCCTTAACTCTAATTGCGTGACAGTTGCAAGGTGGCGATCATTTGCTAAAACGTTAAAATGATTATCGATCATCTGAGACAATTTCTCTGTTGAAGATTCCCCATTTTCAATAATCTCGCGTAAATTCTCAACGAAAACACCCATTTTCTCACGAAAGACAGAAATCAAAATATCTTCCTTATTTTTAAAATATAAATAGATTGTTCCGTCTGCAACGCCTGCTTGTTTCGCAATCTTTGAAACTTGGGCTTGATGATAGCCGTTTTCAGCGATTGCAATAACGGCAGCATCAATGATTTGTTTATATTTGGGTTTATCTCGTTTCATGTTGTCACCACCAAAAATACAAAAATATGAATGACTATTCATTCATATTTTTATATTATAATTTATAAAACTTTCTGTCAATAAAACCTATTCATTTATTTCGCTTGTAATTCCGCCATTTTTAATTTTTCTTCTTCAACTAATGAACGTCTTAATATTTTTCCGACTGTCGTTTTCGGTAATTCTTTACGGAATTCATATTGTCTCGGTACTTTAAAAGCTGCCAAATGTTCACGACAATATTTATTTAATTCTTCCTCTGTGACGTTTTTCCCTTCTCGTAAAACAATATAAGCCTTCACTGTTTCTCCACGATACGCATCTGGTATACCTGCTACAACACATTCTTGAATCGCTTCGTGTTCATAAAGTACTTCTTCTACTTCACGAGGATAAATATTAAATCCACCTGCGATAATAATATCTTTCTTCCGATCAACGACGTAGAAATAGCCATCGTTGTCCATATAACCTATATCTCCCGTTAAAAACCATCCATTTACGAAACTCATCGCCGTATCTTCTTGACGATTCCAATATCCTTTCATTACTTGTGGTCCTTTTATTGCTATTTCTCCGACTTCCCCAGGAGGTAGTAATTCTCCATCTGATGAGCGGATAATAGCTGCCTCTGTATCTGGCCAAGGAACACCAATAGAACCTTTTACCCGTTTATCCCAAATAAAGTTTGCATGGGTAACTGGCGATGTTTCGGTTAAACCGTAGCCTTCAACTAACTTTCCACCCGTTAACTTTTCGAATTTCTCTTGCACTTCGGCTGGTAATGGTGCAGAACCACTTAAACAAGCTTTTATAGAAGATAAATTATATTTTTCTAAATCTTGATAATTCAAAATTCCAATATACATCGTTGGTGCACCAGGGAATAAAGTTGCCTTCTGTTTTTCAATTGCTTTTAATGTTTGCTCCACATCAAACTTTGGTAATAAAACCATTTTGTTGCCTTTTAAAACCGATAATAGTAAAACCGTCGTCATACCATAAACGTGGAAAAATGGCAGGACACCTAATATAACTTCTTCTCCCGCCTTACATTGGTACATCCAAACATCACACATTTTCGCATTGGCAATTAAATTTTTATGGGTGAGCATAACTCCTTTTGGCGTTCCCGTTGTACCACCCGTATATTGCAGTAGGGCTAAATCTTCCTCGATATCAAATTCCATTTCGATCGGTGTTGCCTCACTCGTGCGTAAAACTTCCGTAAATAAATGGGTCAGTCCTTTATGCTCCACTTTTACTTGGAAGCCATATTGTTTTTTCTGAATGAAAGGGTAGACGAGATTTTTAGGAAATGGCAAATAATCTTTAATAGCCGTAATGATAACGTTTTCAATTTCAGTTTCTTTTAACACCTTTGTAATACGTGGATACAAAATATCCATTGCTAAAATGACTTTTGCTCCTGAGTCGGCCAATTGATATTGAAGCTCCCGTTCAGTATAGAGAGGATTTGTTTGGACAACGATACCTCCTGCAAATAACGTACCATAATAGGCAATAACAGATTGAGGACAATTCGGAAGCATAATAGCAACTCGATCCCCTTTTTCTATCCCTAGTCGACGTAAGTAATTGGCAAACTTCAAAGACGATTCATATAATTCTTTAAACGTAACATCTCTCCCCATAAAATGAATCGCCACTTTACTAGGATTTTGCTCATATGCATTCGTTAAAAAGCTTTGAACAGGTGTATTTTCGTAAGTCATGCTGTGAGGTATTTCTTTCGGATATTGGGAAAGCCAAACCTTATCAGTCATTCATAACTCCCCTTTGTTTCAAAGTTTTAAATTTTCTTACAATTATTATAATAGAAAAGAAAGACGCTTTCAAACTATTTTTACAAAACTTTCACTTTTTCGCTAGATAATGCGTTATTTTTTCTATTTTAAAAAGAAATTTAATAGAGTTGCAAATTTTGTAGAATGTTGACAAAAAACGTCCCTTTTTATTTTTAATATAGTATTTGTTTACGAAAAAAAGACTAATAGAAAACATTCTACTAGTCTTTAACCAATTGCTATATAGTGAATAAATAATAAATACCTACAATGACAAATAAAATACAGACAACGATTAATATTTTTGCTAATTTCTCCATCGATTCGCTCCTACCAAATACTTGCCCCAATGACATAAGAAAGCCCTAAGGAAATTGTAAATGAAATAAAACCTACAGACCGATTATCGCGGGCAATTTCATCATCCACTTTAAAACTAGGCGTTAAAAATTCAAATAAAATATACGCAAAAATTAAAAGAAAGAATCCGAACAATCCCCATCCAATCATTTCGAATAAAGTCGAATGTCGTTCAATTGAATATCTAAAAATATTACATACACCTAATATTTTACCACCCGTAGCTAATGCAACCGCAATGTTCCCCTTTTTGATTTCTTCCCAATTTTTATACTTTGTAATAATTTCGAATAATACCATGGAAACGATTAAGCAAAGGGCAACAACACTGAAGTATCCTGCCGTCTCTACTAAAGGGTGTTGCCAAAAATCCGAACCAAACAATCGAGTCACCCCTTCTTTTGCACAAATACATACAATGAGATATGCTCACTGCATGTATTTGCCCTATATTATTTTAATTCTACAACGGTTACACCGAATCCACCTTCACCTGCTTCACCATAACGGAACGATTTGACCCGCTTATGACCCTTTAAGTAATTTTGGATTCCTTGTCTTAATGCACCTGTACCTTTCCCATGAATAATCGATACGCGTGGATAGTTTGCTAAAAGGGCATCGTCAATATATTTCTCCGTTTTCAATATTGCTTCTTCATAACGTTCACCGCGCAAATCTAATTCCAACTTCACATGGCTATTGCGATTTTTTACATTCGTCATAACAACGGTTTGTTTTTCTTTCTCAGGTTTTACATATTGTAAATCCGATTCATCTAATTTCATCTTCAAAATACCAATTTGAACGACCCATTCATGGTCCGATACTTTTTCAATGATTGTTCCTTTTTGACCATAGCTTAAAACTTTAACTTCGTCGCCGACTTTTAAATTTTGAGCCCGTTCACGAATTTGTGCTTGCTTTTTCAATACTGGATTTTCTTGCGGAGCGGCATTTTCAAGTTTCTTTTTCGCTTCAATCAGCTCGTGTTCCTTTACAACTTTACTTGCATTCGCTCGCATTTCACGGAGTTCAGCGATAATTTTTTCGGATTCTTTCTTCGCTTCATCCACAATTTTCCGTGCCTTTTCTTTTGCTTTCTTTTCTAAATTCTCTTTTTTCTCATCATAAGTTCGTAAGCGTTCTTGCAGTTCTTCCCTTAATCTTTGAGCCTCTTCTAATAAAGCATGGGCTTCTTCTGCTTCCCGTTCTGATTGACGTCTGCTTTGTTCTAATGAAGCAATCATTGATTCCACTTCGTGGCGATCAGATCCGGTAAAGGATTTTGCTTGTTGAATAATCGATTCTTTTAAGCCAAGACGTTTAGAAATTTCAAAGGCATTGGAACGACCTGGTACGCCAATAAGTAATCGATAAGTAGGACTTAATGTTTCCACATCAAATTCCACACTCGCATTGACGACCCCTTTTCGATTATAACCATAAGCTTTTAACTCTGGATAATGGGTTGTCGCCATTACGCGGGCACCGGAACCAACTACTTCGTCTAATATGGAAATCGCAAGCGCAGCCCCTTCTTGTGGATCCGTTCCTGCTCCTAATTCATCGAATAATACAAGGGAACGGGAATCAAACTTCGCTAAAATATCCACTATATTTACCATGTGGGATGAAAAAGTCGACAACGATTGTTCAATAGACTGTTCATCACCAATATCAGCGAACAATTGATCAAATACGGCAAGTTCTGAACCATCTAAGGCAGGAACAGGTAAACCAGCTTGCGCCATTAACGTACAAAGACCAACCGTTTTCAATGTAACCGTTTTACCACCTGTGTTCGGCCCAGTAATAACAATCGCTGTAATATCTCGACCAAATTCAATTGTATTTGGCACAGCATCGTCAATTGAAATAAGCGGGTGTCTTGCCCGTACTAAGCGAATATACCCCTCTTTGTTCATCGTCGGTTTCGTACATTTATTCGCTTGACCGTATTTACCTTTTGCTAATATGACATCGATATCCCCTAAAATTTGAACAAGGACAAATAAATCATGGCTTACTTCTTGTACTTTAGCAGACAGTTCCAATAAAATCCGTTCAATTTCAGCCTTTTCCTTTACTTTTAATCGTTGAATTTCATTGTTTGCCTGTACAACCGATTCCGGTTCAATAAATAACGTCTGCCCAGAGGAAGATTGGTCATGGACAATCCCACCATAATGTCCGCGATACTCCTGTTTAACAGGGATAACGAAACGGTCATTCCGAATTGTGACAATAGCATCTGACAGCATTTTCGCAGCATTGGAGCCCCGCGTTAAACTTTCTAATTTTTGTCTTACCCTTGACTCTTCTGCCCTTAAAGATTGGCGAATGGAACGAAGGGTCGTACTAGCAGAATCTAACACGGCACCATTATCATCGATACAATCATTAATTTCATGTTGAAGTGCCGTTAAAATCGGCATTTGTTCTTTTCTTTCAACAAAATGTGGAATGGTAATCGTTTCTTCTTGTTCAATATCTTCTATGAAGTTTCGTAGTATGCGACTTGCACGAATCGTACTAGCGATTTCCATTAATTCCATTGGACTTAACATACCGCCAATTTGCGCCCGCTTTGCATGGGGACGAACATCAAATATACCGCCCATTGGAACGTTTCCTTTTACCCGCAAAATGGATAGACCTTCATCCATTTCATCTAACAGTTCCACCACTTTATCAAAATCAGTTTCGGGAATTAGTTGCTCTATAGCATTTTTTCCTACTGATGAAGTACAAAAGCTCGCCACTTGTTCACGTACTTTATCATATTCTAATGTTTTCAATGCGCGCTCTGCGATCACTCCCGAACACCTCCTGTTTTTGTAACATATCTATATACTTACTTGTTTTTCCTAATAAAAGTTTCAAATTGTTCTAAAGACCACGTATTGACAACTAACTCTTTTTTCAACCAAGCCTTTTGAGCATATTTCGCGCCAATTTCCATCACATCCAGTTGTTCAATGGCGTGGGCATCTGTATTAATGGCAATCGGTACGTTGTATTCCATCGCCATCATTAAATGCTCAATACATAAATCTAATCTATAAGGGCTTGCATTTAATTCTAAAATTTTCCCATACTCCGCTGCCCACTGAATTAATTGCGGCACATCCGGATTATACCCTTCCCGCTGACCAATAATTCGTCCTGTTGGATGGGCAATCATATGGACGTATGGATTTTGTATTGCTGTAAATAGCCGCTCCATAATTTTTTCTTGGGGCTGTGAAAAACTCGAATGGATGGATGCGATAACAAAATCTAATTCTTTTAGTACGTCATCGTCAAAATCTAATGTAGCATTTGGTAAAATGTCCATCTCTGTCCCAGCAAATAAACGAAAATCTAGGTTCGCTTCATTGAAATCATAAATTTCCAATCGTTGTTTTTTAAGTCGTTCTGGCGTCAAACCATTTGCCACTTTTAAATATTGGGAATGGTCTGTAATAACACCGTGGGTATATCCTCGCTCAATTAAAGCTTGTCCCATTTCTTTTACGGTATGGGCACCATCAGACCAAGTCGTGTGCATGTGTAAATCCGATACAATATGTTCAAGGGATACAAGTCCTTCGAGTTCATCTACTCGTTCCAACTCTTTCCCTGATTCCCGAACCATCGGAGGAATAAATGGCAAACCAAAATGGGCGAAGAAATCTTCTTCAGTATCGAAGGTCATAATTGTACCATCCGGCTGTTCTACTCCGTATTCGCTAATTTTCTTTCCTTGTTCCTTAGCTAGTTGACGCATGCGTACATTGTGATCTTTCGAGCCTGTAAAATGATGAAGGGCTGTTGCATATTCTTTCGTTGTAACGAGGCGAAAATCAACATTGACAACATCTTCTGCATCTAATACGATCGATACCTTCGTATCACCAGCCGCAACAACCTCTTTAATTGTCAATTGTTTCAGTAATTGATCCTTTACTTGTTCAGGTTTCTCTGTAGCAACGATAAAATCGATATCCTTACTCATTTCACTTACTCGACGGAAGCTTCCCGCTACAGAAAATTTCTGAATTTCTGTAATAGAACGTAACACTTCATTAATTTCATTAACAATTTGCTGTAAATACCAAATCGGTAATCGTTCACTGCGCTCTCCTAATTGGTCAAGTTCCTTTAATATTTTCTCTTCTGATTTCGGTCCAAAACCAGCTAACTGACGAATTTGTTGAGCAACACATGCAGCTCTCAAACTTTCAGCACTATCAATTCCTAGTTCACTATAAAGTTTTGCTAGTTTTTTCCCACCTAAACCTGGAAGTTTTAATAATGGGATTAACCCTTTTGGTACAACTTCTTCCAGCTCCTTCAGCTGAGTAGATTGCCCTGTTTCTATCAATTCATGAATAACGGTTGCTGTTCCCTTTCCAATTCCTTTTAAAGCCGTAATATCCTCAATTTCATTTAAACTACGCTCATCTAATTCAAGGGCATTAGCTGCCTTTCGAAAGGCAGATACTTTAAAGGGATTTTCCCCTTGTAACTCTAATAAAAGGGCAATTTTTTCTAACGTTTTAATGACCATTTTTTTATTCATTTATGTTGCCTCCTCTTTAAGAAAGAATATAGGGACATACTTTGCCGCAACTCTTTCATATGTGGATAACCGTCTAATTTCTATACTATTCCGCTGAAAAAGGAAATGCCCCAAAAGTCGCTTTGGGACATTTCCTTTAAGTCGATTGTCAAACGACAGACGAATAACAAATATACTTATTGTTTGTAAATATACCACCAATCCCGAACCATATCGGTAAAAATTGGTGTGTGCTCAAGCATAAGATTGGCAATGAATGAACCATCCATCATGTTTTGAATCGGTCCCATCGGAATTAATGCTAACACATACATTAATATAAACAAAATGAAATAGAACTCGATAAAGCAAAGGATAGCCCCTAAAATACGGTTAACAGAATTTAATATTGGAAAATATGTAATAAAATCAAATACTGAACCAAGAATTTGTAAGGCAATTTTTACTGCAAAGAAAATGACCGCAAAGGCGATAATTCGATAAAATGTTTCATCTACATTTAAAGAATCTAAAACTAGTACCATGGATGAACTATCTGTCACCCCTGGATAAGGAATCCATAGTACAAATTTTTCTGCTAGCGGTTTGTAATAAATATAAGCGACAATCAGTGCAACAAAGAAGCTGGCAAGATGAATAGCTTGCACGATGAAGCCTCTTTTTAAGCCTACTAGTAGGCTAGCAGCAAATATAATCAGTAATATAATATCTAACATTCAATTCAACCCTTTAATTTTTTCACTTCTTCTTCAAGTTTTTCAACTTGTTCTTTTAATTTTAATAATTCATGTACGGTATTGACAGCTGTTAGAACGGCTATCTTAGAACTATCTAATGATGGATTATGTACATGCATTTCTCGCATTTTATCATCTACTATAGAAGCAACTAATCGCATATGTCCAGTAGATTCGGAGCCAACTATTTTATACGAATGCCCGAAAATTTCTACTGATATTCGATTTTTTTCTTGTTCAGCCAATGCAATACCCCCTAAACCGTAAGCAAAACCCAATGATTCATTTACAATCTTTTTTTCTTTGCAAAGTATGAATAAAACAACCAAACAAATTAACTGTTTGGTCAATTCTACTACGTTTGAATCTATTACGAAATTTATAATACATATCATACCATCTTTAGTTTGCATAATACAACTACAATAAGGTTACAAAACCAATACTAGCAGGACTTTTAGCTCATTCCATTCGCAAAATTAAATTTAGAATTGGTTATTGTAAATGGTAAGATGGAATATGTCAATGAAGACAATTTGTAATCATAGCCTCACATTATTTTTCAAACTATCTTTGCTATGTTTTCTGTACTAGATAATTGATGGATTTTTGTTAGGCTATAAATAAACTTAGAAGTATTTTTCCATTCTTATTTAAATATATATAATGTAAGCATCTTATAAAAATCAATTACCTACAGATACACAAAACAATGTACTATTTTTTCATCATGATTTATGTCATCCTTAATATTTATAGTACATGGAACAAAGAAGGGAACGAATTTATGGCAAATATTGTGCTACAACTTTCAACCGATATACAAAATCAGGTGAAAAGTTTTTATGCTTCATCAAGCGTTGAACGAAATGCACCTGGAGTTATTTTTGCTGCAAAACTACCAGATACAGCCATTACGATCTATAAATCTGGTAAAGTGATGTTTCAAGGGGTTGGGGCAAAAAGAGAGGCAAGTCGTTGGGGGGAAGTAAAAACGAAAACAGCTACTTCCAAAGAAATTAAAACAAAGGGCGATACCCTTCCCGAACAGTTTTCAACAATGTCGGTCATTGGGTCAGACGAAACAGGTACCGGTGACTATTTTGGTCCGATAACGGTTGCTGCTGTTTATGTTCCGAAAGATAAAATTGAATTAATTACAGAGCTTGGTGTAAAAGATTCAAAAATGTTAAACGATCGCATTATGCGAAAAATAGCACCAGACATTATGTCAGTGTGCACCTATAGCATCTTAACATTGCGCAATGAAAAATATAATATACTTCAAGGGAAAGGCTATTCCCAAGGGAAAATAAAAGCATTGCTTCATAACCAAGCGATTAAACATGTATTGTCTAAAATGGACCCTGCAAAGCCGGATTATATTTTAATTGACCAGTTTGCAGAACGCTCCATTTACTATAACCATATAAAAAATGAAAAAGAAATTGTTCGAGAAAATGTTTTGTTTTCTACAAAGGCCGAACAACTTCATGTCGCCGTTGCTGCTGCTTCTATCTTAGCCCGCTACGCCTTTTTGAAAGAAATGGATCGGCTTGCAGAAATGGTCGGCTTCGAATTACAAAAGGGTGCTAGTGGTAAAGTCGATGAAATGGCTGCTCGCATTTGGTTAGAACAAGGTCAAGATACATTAAAGTCGATTACAAAATGGCATTTTGCTAATACAGAAAAAGCAAAAAAACTCGTGGAGAAAAAGAGATAAATTGGAAAGAGGCGCTAGGTAAAACTATGCGCTTTTTTTATTGAATAACATGTTTAAAAAACACGCCATACTTTTATTTTGCAATAAACCTTTCCACTTTTAAAAGTTGATCCATCTTTATTTTTGGCTTAACACCTTGTAACCAATCATTTTGTATATCGCCAGCCCATTCCATTATTCTTTAACATAATTATCCATTTAATAGACTGTTTATCAGCAATACATCGGATTAGGGAGGATTGTTATTCAACTAAAGTAACTGCTCAAAAATTAACTTTTATTTATAAATTCGTACACTTCTTTAAGCGAATGCCCTTCAATGTATTTTTAAGTAAATTAAGAACTCGACCACAAACTAAAAAGCCATACCCCAAAATAGGAGTATGGCTACATTTGAACCCTTTTATTTTACAAGTTTACTAATCGCTTTAAATTGGTCTCCTTTAGCGACTTGAAGCATTTCAAAGAGGGCCATTTCTACACTCGTTACCTTCGCACCTAGTTGCATCATTTTTTGAAGCCCAATTTCGCTATTTTTAGCCGTTCTTGATGAAACGCAATCAGCTAATACTTCCACTTCATAACCATTTTGAAGTAAATGAACAGCTGTTTGATACACACAAATATGGGTTTCAATACCGGCAAGCAATACTTTTTTACGTCCCGTTTTTTCTAATTGCTCTACAAATTCTGGTGTATCGTAAGCGCTAAATGTAATTTTTTCAATTGGTTTTTGATTTTGTAGTTTTTGGGCAACTTTTTCCGTAGTCGGCCCAAGTCCTTTTGGATATTGTTCTAACCAAAGAACAGGTATATCTAAAATTTGAACACCTTCTGTCATTTTCGCAATATTATGAATCACAAATTCACTATTATCTACGATTTCAGCTAGCTTTCCTTGTACATCAATTAATACAAGAACTGTTTCTTCTTTTTGTAACATAAACATCCCCCTTAAATTTATATCATTGCGCTATCCCCATTCATTATAATAAAAATTTGAATAGCGAAACAGCTAGAAGGTCTCCCTATTTTAAAAGTAAACAAAACAAGAAGAGCGCCCGAGTATTACGAGCAACTCTTCTCTTATATTAGCGAAGTTCAGCGCCTGCTTCTGTTAATGCTTTTAATACTTTGTTATGGGCATTTACCACTTCGTCATCTGTTAACGTACGTTCTGGATCGAAGTAAGTTAATGAGAAAGCAACGGATTTTTTGCCAGCTTCCATTTTTTCTCCTTCGTAAACATCGAACACTTTTACTTCTTTTAATAATTTTGTGCCAGCTTGACGAATGATTTCTACGATTTCGCCAGCAGGTTTTGAGCGATCTAGCTCCAATGCAATATCTCGTGTCATTGCAGGGAAACGTGGTACTGGAGCATAAACTAAATCTTCCACAGTTGCAGCTAAAATAGCTTTTAAATTTAATTCGGCCACATACGTTTCTTTCAAATCGTATTGTTTACGCTCAGTTGGATGTAAACCACCGATTAAACCGATTTTTTCTCCATCTAAGTAGATGGCAGCAGTTTGACCTGGGTGTAAACCATCCACTGTTGTTCTTGAGAAGGATAAACGATCTGTTAAGCCTAATTTTTCAAATAAGCTTTCGATAATGCCTTTTGCGACGAAGAAATCCACATTTAACTTTTCACCTTGCCATGTATGGTCAACCCATTTACCTGTTAACACAAAGGCAATATGTTCTTCTTCATATGGTAACTGCTCTTCCGTTTGACCAAGGAATACAGAACCAATTTCATATAGGGCAACGGAATCTGCTTTACGAGCCACATTATAGCTTGCCGCTTCCACCAAATGAGGAATCAGACTTTGACGTAAAGTGGAACGTTCTTCACTCATCGGCATTAATAATTTCGTCGTATCTTCTGTTTTTAAAGCAAATTTTTGGGCCAGTTCATCAGAAGTTAACGAATACGTAATCGCTTGGTATAGACCAGCACCTTCTAACACATTTCGTACAATACGGCGTTTAGCTTGGTAAGGTGTTAATCCGCCTACTTGTTCATTTCCTTCTGGTAATGTCATTGGAATTTCATCGTATCCATATAGACGGGCAATTTCTTCAATAATATCTTCTTCAATTTTAATATCTTGGCGTCGTGTCGGAACATCAATAATTAATAAACCGTTTGCCGCTTCCACATCAAATTGTAGACGATTTAAAATAGATAGCATTTCTTCTAAAGAAATTTTCATACCTAGGCGGGAGTTAATGTAGTCAGGCGATACAACTACTCGCGCGGGTGTTTTATCTAAATCATCGACTAATACTGTACCATCTAATACTTCTCCGCCTGCAATGTCAGCTAACATTTGGGCAGCTCGTTCACCAGCTAAAAGCACTCGGTTAGGATCGACGCCTTTTTCAAAACGTGCTGATGAATCAGAACGTAAGCCTAATTCCTTCGAAGTACGACGAACAGATAAGCCTTCAAAATAAGCTGCTTCAATGACAACAGTTGTTGTTTTATTCGTCACTTCAGAATTAGCACCACCCATTACGCCGGCAACAGCTACAGGTTCTACACCATTTGTAATGACAAGATTGTGGGCATTTAATGTACGTTCTTGTTCATCTAAAGTGACAATCTTTTCTCCTTCGTGAGCTAAACGAACTACAATCTCTTTCGAATTTAATGAATCATAATCAAAGGCGTGTAACGGTTGACCATATTCCATTAAAATATAATTCGTAATATCGACAACATTGTTATGAGGACGAACACCAGCTGCCATTAAGTAATGTTGCAACCAAAGAGGTGATTCTGCGATTTTTACATTTTTCACTACTTTTGCTGCATATAATGGGTTTTCCTTCGCTTCAACACGTACGTTAATGTAGTCCCCTGCTTTTTCAGAAATCGTTTCATATTGAATTTCTGGTAATTTAACTTCCTTCGATAAAATAGCAGCTACTTCATAAGCAACCCCTAACATAGACAATGCATCTGAACGGTTTGGCGTTAAGCCTAATTCTAAAACAATATCCCGTAGCCCCACTAATTCCAATGCATCACTACCAGGAACAGCATCCTCTGGTAAAACGTAAATTCCATCAGCATAAGCTTTCGGAACAACGCGACCTTCCACACCTAGTTCCTGTAGGGAACAAATCATCCCGTTGGATTCTTGACCGCGCATTTTTGCCTTTTTAATTTTAATACCACCAGGAAGGCGAGCACCAGGTAATGCGACGATTACTTTTTGACCTGCTGCAACGTTTGGTGCACCACAAATAATTTGTCGTACATCCCCTTCTCCTACTTCTACTTGGCAAATATTTAATTTATCTGCGTCCGGATGTTTTTCTTTTGATACAATATAACCTACGACAATGTTTGTCATCCCTTGAGAACGATTAATCACTGCATCTACTTCAATCCCTGAACGGGTAATTTTTTCAGCCAATTCTTCAGGCGCAATTCCTTCTATATCAACATATTGTTTTAACCAATTTAATGAAACTAACATATTCGTACCCCCTTACCCTTCTGTTCGATGGAATTGTGATAAGAAACGACTGTCATTCGTATAGAAATGACGGATATCATCTACTCCATATTTCAACATTGCGATACGTTCCGCGCCGATACCGAAAGCAAAACCTGAAACTTTTTTCGAATCATAGCCTGCCATTTCAAGTACATTTGGATGTACCATACCAGCACCTAAAATTTCAATCCAACCTGTTTGTTTACATACGTTACAACCTGAGCCACCACATTTAAAGCAAGAAATGTCCATTTCTACTGAAGGCTCTGTAAAAGGGAAGAAGCTTGGACGTAAGCGAATTTCCCGATCTTCGCCGAACATTTTTTTCGCTAATTTATCCAGCGTTCCTTTTAAATCACTCATTCGAATATTTTCGCCAACGACTAGCCCTTCAATTTGCATAAATTGGTGGGAGTGTGTCGCATCATCATTATCTCGGCGGAATACTTTACCCGGACTGATAATTCGGATTGGTTCCCCTTTTTTTGCTTCCATCGTACGCGCTTGCACTGGTGACGTATGGGTACGTAATAGCGTTTCCTCTGTAATATAAAATGTATCTTGCATATCACGGGCCGGGTGACCTTTTGGTAAGTTTAAAGCTTCGAAATTGTAGTAGTCTCTTTCTACTTCCGTTCCTTCTGCAATTGTATATCCCATTGAAACGAATAAATCTTCAATTTCTTCCACAACACGAGTTAAAGGATGGCGATTTCCTGATCGTACTTGACGTCCTGGTAACGTAACATCAATCGATTCTTTTTCTAGTTGTTCTTGAATCGCTTGTTCCTCTAACACAGTCGCCCTTTGTTCTAGTTGGGCTGTAACGTTCTCACGCACCGCGTTCACAAGGGCCCCCATTTTCGGACGTTCTTCTGGAGATAATTTCCCCATTCCCTTTAATAGATCCGTAATCGGACCTTTTTTCCCTAAATACGCCACGCGAACGTCATTTAGTTCTTTTAAATTGGCAGCAGCTTGTATTTTCGTTAATGCTTCTTGTTCCAATTGCTTTAACTGTTGTTCCACGTATAAAAACCTCCTTATGAATAGTTCATTTTTTGTTTTTTCGTCTGTAAGTGAAAATCCGCCTTTGTATCCGTTCCTTCGTTAAGAAAAAACAAAAAACCCCGCCCCTAAAAAAGGGACGAGGACTAAGTTCGCGGTACCACCCTAGTTATTACAAAAAATTGTAATCACTTCATTGACATAACGACTCATCGGCCGGCTTTCCTTTCTCATTTAACATGATCCCGGAAGCTGCTTACGGGGTGAACTTCAATATGTATGACATTACATAAGCTTCCAGTCTTCGGCTTACGCTCCCTAAAATGTCTTAACCATATTTACTCTTCCCGCTCCAAGCGCATTTTCTTTTATTCATATATGTTCTAAATCTTAAATTATTTTACGTTAAATCGGAAAAGGTTTCAAGTATTGTCTCTATGTTGCAATTTAAATTATTCTTCTATTGTATTAAAGTCCATTTCAAGCGCTTGTTGTATTTAACCAAGTTCTATATAAAATACTTCCTCCCCTATTAAATAACAAAAAAGACAAAGTTTTAAACTGACTTTGTCTTTTCATTTGAAGCAATTTATTTTACAAATTGATACAATAAAATGCCTGTAGCCACTGCTACATTTAATGATTCAGCTTGTCCGAAAATCGGGATGATGACATTTTGATCAGTTTTATCTAAAAGTTGCGGATGTATGCCACTTCCTTCATTCCCTACGATAAGGGCAAAGCTTCCTGAATGTTCAACTTCTGTATATTCAATAGCATCTTGTAATGCTGTTCCATACACTTTCACACCGCTATCTTGTAAATCTTCAATCCATTCTGCTAGCTCGCCGCGAATGACAGGAATATGAAAATGGGAACCTTGGGCTGATCGTAATGTTTTTGGATTATAAGCATCCGCACACCCTTTTCCTAATACGACCCCATCGATGCCAGCAGCATCCGCTGTACGAATCATCGTTCCGATATTCCCCGGATCTTGCACCGCATCAACGAGCAATACTTTTCTCCAATTTTGTTTTGCTTCTAACTTGACTTCTAGCTGTTTACAATGGGCAAATACCCCTTGAGAAGTTTCCGTTTCAGCCAGTTCTTTTGCAATAGTTTCTGTCACTTCTACGATCATGATATTATCCGTTTCCCAAAGTAAAGGAAGGTCTACCCCTTCACGGACAATCATTTGTACAATTTGGTCTTTATTTTTTAACGCTTCCTCTACTAGATGGAAACCTTCTACGATAAACTCCCCTGTTTTTTCTCGCTCTTTTCGGGTCGTGACAAGTTTTTTCCAATGTTTTACGAGGGCATTTTGTGTTGATTCAATACGTTTCATAATTTGACAGTTACCGCCTTTTTCTTCTGTTTCTAATGCCTAATTTTACATGAAAAGTAGGACTGTGTAAAAAATGTTTTCATCGTGAATTAAGTTCTTGCTATCTATTATAGAGGATACTTGGTTAAAGCAACTTCTTTAAACATATTTACAATTTTAAATTGTTCACCTGTTGGTCTCGTAATAAGCTCTTCATTTAAAATTTGATACCCTATGGATTCATAAAGTTGAATGTTTCTTCGTACACTCATACGAACTTTACATTGAATTTTATTATAACCATGTTGAACTGTAATTTCTTCTATCTTATGTAACAATTTTTTTGCGTAACCCTTTCCTTGACACATAGGGCTTACGGATAGACGATAAAAATAAACATGATCCTCTACATATTGAAAGCGAACGGCTGCAACTGGTACATTGTTTTCATATCCAACTAACGCAAAGGCGCCGTTTTGCAACTCTTCTGAAATAGATTGCTCCGTTTCCTTTAACGCACTAGAAGGTGCTGGGTCATTACGATACTCCTCAAAGGCTTGGAGCATCACTTCACGTATTTCTTGAACATTTGTTGAAAATTTAATTTCCATAAAAATTACTCCTTTTATTTATTTTTGTTTAATTTAAGCAATTCTAAATGAATTTACTATGTATAGTTTCAGCGAGACGAAGCAGACTAGTCATTGAGGAGGCGAATGCAATGAATTTTCAAATTAGAGATGCCATTACATCGAATGTAAAAGGTGATAGTGCAAATGAATTCCGTGATACAGTAGAAGATGCAATTTCACGTGGTGATGAGCATTTATTACCTGGTCTTGGTGTATTTTTAGAAAAATGGTGGAAATCATCTAGCGCAGCAGAGCAAGAAGCATTTACAGAAAAACTTTCAAAAGCTTTTCAGAACTAAAACAATAAGGCTGACAAAGCATTTCTTTGATACTTTGTCAGCCCTCTATTAATTTCCCCACTCACTTTGCAAAATTTCTTTTATAATCGTAAATTTCTCATTACCAATTTTTTCTCGAATGTTCATTTCTAAATCTTTTTTTAATACGATATATTTCTCTACACATAATTCCCCAATATTTGTTAATTGAATACATTTATCCCGATTATTATTTCCCGGCAGCGTTTCAACTAACCCTTTTGACTCTAGCTTTTTAATAAATTTATGGGTTGCTTGTCGCGAAATGCGAACATTTTTTGTAACAGAAGAAATCGTCGGCTGCTTTTTATATATTTTCATCATAATATACCATTCAGAATTTGAAATGGTAATATCGCTTATCTCACTCCATCTTTCTTCTATTTTTTTTCGAATCGAATTATAACATTCACTAATTAACTCCAATAAATCCAATTGTTCATGATCCACTATTCTCACCCCGTACATCTATTCGAAAATAAATATACTGAATGGCTACTCAATTGTCAACTAAGTTGACATTTCTCTTGAAATAGCGTACAATAAAATTAGTCAACCAAGTTGACGATGAAAAGGGGGCAAAACATATGTTTAAGGTTGGAGATACCATCATCTACTCTGCTCACGGATTATGCCATATTGATGACATCAGTGAAAAAACGTTTTCCGGTGTTACGAAAACTTACTACGTCCTACATCCACTCAATAACAATAAGTTAGAAATTTGCACTCCCGTAGATAATAAATCCATTTCCATGCTTGAGATTATGAATAAAGAAGAAGCAAATGCAATTTTAAATGTATTTACACAACCTGGTATTGAATGGATTGAAAAAACGAACCATCGTACTCAAACGTATTCAAATCTTTCAAGAAAAGGGAATCGTGAAGATATTGCAAAAATCATTAAAACTTTAATGATAAAAAAATATGAACTTGAATGTAACGACAAGAAATTCCCTGAATACGATCGAAAGCTATTAATGTCTATTCAAAATATTTTATTTGCAGAATTGGCCCTCTCTTTAGAGATGTCAATTGAACAAATCCATACAAAAATCCTAGAAATATTAAATATTCCGATTGATGAATTAGAAATGATTGTCAATCAATAATTGTGCATTCCAGTGATAAGAAAATTGCCTAATTTTCTTTTCGCTGTTTTTTTTGGAAAAAAATAAAGGCAACTCAGCGTCTCCCAAGTTGCCATTCCTATGTAGCGATACTTTTTTCCACATTGAAATCAGCATCGTAATTGTAGTAAGTGGGGACAATTCCCACCTACTACAATGTAAAAAAATAAATGTTACTCGTTTAAGTCCATAAAATGGGGAAGCTCCCCATTTTTAAGCTAAAATGGATGCTAATACGGCTTTTTGTGCATGTAATCGATTTTCCGCTTGCTCATAAATATAAGAATTTGGACCATCAATAACGGATGCGGTCACTTCTTCGTCACGATGGGCTGGCAAACAATGTAAAAACATATAATTTGGTTTTGCATTGACAACTAACTCGTCGTTAATTTGATAACCTTTAAAATCTATTAAACGTTTAGCAGATTCCTTTTCTTGCCCCATACTAGTCCACACATCCGCATAAACTACATCAGCATTTTTTACAGCTGCTACTGGATCATTCGTTACGGTAATAAGACTGCCATTTTCTTTTGCAATGCGTTTTGCCTTTTTGATAATTTCTTCATTAGGTTCGTAACCGACAGGAGTTGCAACAACGATATCCATGCCAACATGGGCTGCAGCAACGACTAAAGAATGGGCAACGTTATTACCATCCCCTACATAGGCAATTTTCAATCCTTTAAAATGACCTTTATTCTCAATAATTGTTTCTAAGTCTGCTAACGCTTGGCAAGGATGATATAAATCTGTTAAACCATTAATGATTGGAATAGAGGCATGGTCTGCTAATTCCTTCACCATTTCGTGAGAATTCGCGCGAATCATCACCCCATCAAGATAACCGGATAATACATACCCTGTATCAGAAATCGGTTCCCCACGTCCGATTTGTAAATCTCGGGAATGCATAAACATTGCTTTTCCTCCAAGTTGATTCATCCCGACTTCAAAGGAAATACGCGTACGCGTGGAATGCTTCTCGAAGATCATGCCTAATGTTTTACCTTCTAATAACTTTGGACATTTGCCCGCCTTTGTAATCTTTTTAAGTTGGCTTGCTAATGTAATTAGATCATGGACTTCCTCGCTCGTATAATCTAACAACGTTAATAAATCTTTCCCTTTTAAACTGGAAACTAATTTCAATTGAACCTCTTCTAATAATTTCATTGTTTTCTCCGCCCCTTATACAATGGATGATGTAATTCATTATACATATGCATATTTATTAAATCAAGTGTATTTTTATAATAATTTTCATCTATACCAACAATAATAAATATACATTTTGATAGTATAAAAATAATATATTGTTAATAATTTTTATTTATCACTCCATATTTTCTATAAATATTCATTTATACGATGAATCAAAAAATAGTATACTCCACCATATATATGCATGATTTTTATTTATAGACATGAAAAAAGGAAGAGCATTTTCACCCTTCCCTTTCATTATTTATTAATCAAATATAATTTTATTAACTGTATCACGATCTAATTTTCGAATGATTTCTACAAGTAATTTAACTGTATTGTGATAATCATCACGATGGATGACCGCTGCATGGGAGTGGATATAACGGGAAGCTATTCCGATTGCCATAGCTGGAACGCCATTTGCTGTTAAATGGATGGAACCAGCATCAGTACCACCACCTGGCGTGGAATCAAATTGATAAGGAATGTTGTTTTCCTCTGCCACATCAACTACAAAATCACGAAGTCCTTTATGTCCTACCATTGATGCATCGAAAATAATGATTTGAGGACCATCACCTAATTTCGATGTAGATTCCTTCGGTGTAATACCTGGCGTATCTCCAGCTACACCGACATCAACAGCAAACCCAATATCCGGTTTAATTTTAAAGGTAGAAGTTTTTGCTCCGCGAAGCCCAACTTCCTCTTGAACATTTCCTACACCGTAAACAACATTAGGATGTTTAATATCTTTTAGTTGTTTTAACACATCGATGGCAATGGCACAACCGATACGATTATCCCATGCTTTTGCCAATAACATTTTTTCGTTTTTCATTACGTTGAATTCAAAGTAAGGCGTAATCATATCGCCAGGTCGAATTCCCCATCCTTGGGCCTCTTCCTTAGAAGTTGCACCGATATCGATAAATAACTCTTTCATATCCACTACTTTTTTACGTTGGTCAGCAGATAAAATATGAGGCGGCTTTGAACCGATAACCCCAATAATTTCTTCCCCTTTTCGAGTTGTAATTGTTACTCGTTGAGAAAGCATCACATGGCTCCACCAGCCACCAACTGTTTGAAATTTCACAAAGCCCTTGTCATCGATTTGAGTAACCATGAAACCTATTTCATCTAAATGGCCGGCAACCATAATTTTTGGTCCATTGGCATCCCCAACTTTTTTTGCAATTAAACTTCCAAGATTGTCTGTTTCAATCTCATCTGCATATGGTTCAATATATTTTCGCATTACTTCGCGAGGGGCACGTTCATTCCCTGGTATTCCATTTGCATCTGTTAATTCTTTCAACATAGTTAATGTTTGATCTAATTCGGACATGTTGCAGCCTCCTAAATAGGTGTTTTTCCTTATTATACCTCTAATATTTCGAATGTTGAAATATTAATTCCCAAACAATTATAAGTTTTTCAAAAATAACGGTCATTAATACCCGTTTTTCTGACGTTCATAATTTTTTTCGTTTTTTGCTATATAGGCTTGAATAATATCATCAAGGGTAAAACCTAAATTATATGCTAAGACACCATAACATTGCCATACACTTCGATAATGATCAATGTTTGGTTGGTGAATAAAGGTTAATATTTGATCTTGTGTGCGTAAAAAGCAATCTGTTAAATCTTGTTTCATTGAAATTTCCGGCCAAGCATCTAATGATAATTCCTTTTCAATTCCTAAAGATAGTAAAAAGTGAATAGAATCGACAAATTCCTCTAATATAACATCTCTTTCAGAAGGACCTTTTGTACTCCAAAATTTAAAGCATCTTGTTTCATTCGCTAATTCCGCTAATTCAATCATTAAAGCGAGCCCTTTTTCCTTAAAAACATCTCGATCAATCTTTTGCGTTTTTTCGATGAATGCATCTAACTCTCGTTGCATTTCAAATAGTTCTTTAAATTCCATAAAAAAATCCCTCTTTTTCTTTAAAAAATGAAACTTATTGTTCTCTTTAATCGTAAAGGAAGTAACTATGTCTTTACAAGGGGGACTTTTACGTGGCTCTTCTATTATTCCGTCTGCTCATTATCATTCTAATCATTTACATATTTTATAAAGGCGTACGTTTTTTAACCGATCCAAAACGTAAATTAGATGAAGCCTATGAAAAAGGACAATATTACTTCTATGATGATGTTAAAAATGTCCGAAAAAACTTTTTCATTTCCTATAAAGGTGCCCTTTTTGAGGGAGAGAAATATTTAGGAACGACTGAAGATGCCTTTGAGGTTGTGTCCATATTTGTTTGGGTACATGATATAACGAAGCTTCAAGGTTTAACTAAGGACGACTTTCACTTTTTAGAAAAAGAAATTTTAATGAGCTACCCGAAAGCCAAAATAAACTGGAAAAATCCTATTGAACAGTTAATGAAAGATCAAAATGTTTAACAACAGTAAAATAAGGATTGTCTAACATGGGATGAACTATGTATGAAAGGCAATCCTATATTTTCTGTTAAAAGTGTTTGGAACGAGCATATAGTTTTTCTAATTCCTCATCAATTCGTTTTTTATCGATTCGTTCAAAAAGAGGTTGCACATCCGTTATTTTTATTTGATAACTTCTTATAAAATAAAAACAGGTAGAGTTAAACAAAATTTGTTTTCCACCTGCTCATTCTATAATGTGATTAAATAACCCCATCATACCTATATCTACTGATTAATAAATCGTAAAAATCCTTACAACAATATAAATATGTATAGCTGCTATTAACGGAAATCCAAAGGCAAAGGAATTATGTTTTGTTTTATGGCGGAATAAATACATTCCTAATACGCCCCCACACGCTCCCCCTAGAATAGCTAACGTAAATAATGATTTTTCAGAAATGCGCCATTCATGTTTTTTTGCCTTGGACTTATCGACATACATGAAAATACATAGGATGATTGACATTACGGCAATATATGATATTAATGCTAATTCCATCAGATTAACTCACCTTCCTTTTCTATATACAAAAAGGCTGATAGGATGTCCTACCAGCCATTTATTGAAAAATTATTTCGCAACTGCTTTTTTAGCTTCTTCAGCTAATTGAGCGAATGCTTGAGCGTCAGTTACTGCTAAGTCAGCTAACATTTTACGGTTAACTTCGATACCAGCTACTTTTAAACCGTGCATTAAACGGCTGTAAGAAAGACCGTTTAAACGAGCAGCAGCGTTGATACGAGTGATCCATAATTTACGGAAATCACGTTTCTTTTGACGACGGTCACGATATGCATATTGACCTGATTTCATTACTGCTTGGTTAGCTACTTTATATAATGTATGTTTTGAACCAAAATAACCTTTGGCTAATTTTAAAACTTTTTTACGACGCTTGCGCGTTACTGTTCCGCCTTTTACGCGTGGCATACTAATTACCTCCTGCTAATTCTTCCGAATGTTTAATTTAAATACGTACATTTATTACATAAACGAAATTATTTCATGTAAGTTAATAAAGATTTAATACGTTTGAAATCACCAGATGACGCAACTTTTGCTTTACGTAGGTGACGTTTTTGTTTTGTAGATTTGTTAGCGAATAAGTGGCTACCATAAGCACGGTCAAATTTTAATTTTCCTTTGCCCGTTTTTTTGAAACGCTTCGCAGCGCCACGGTGAGTTTTCATTTTTGGCATTTCGAATTTCCTCCTAAACTATTCGTCAATATTACTTTTTCTCGTTCTTTGGTTGAAGAACTAAGAACATGCTTCGGCCTTCCATCTTCGGTTTTTGTTCAACCGTCGATACTTCGGCACAAGCTTCAGCAAAACGATCTAAAACACGTTGCCCAATTTCCTTATGAGTAATAGCACGACCTTTAAAACGTAAAGAACATTTTACTTTGTCGCCCTTTTCTAGGAATTTAATTGCATTACGTAATTTCGTTTGGAAATCATGCTCATCAATTGTTGGACTTAAACGAACTTCCTTCATATTGATGACTTTTTGATTTTTACGAATTTCACGATCTTTCTTTTGCTGTTCAAACTTAAACTTACCATAGTCCATGATACGTGCGACTGGTGGCTTAGCTTGAGGGGCCACAAGGACAAGATCCAAGTTTGCACGAGCGGCAATTTCTAACGCTTCATTACGAGTTTTAACTCCAAGCTGATCACCATTATGGTCGATTACACGAAGTTCACGTGAGCGAATGCCTTCGTTTACATACATGTCTTTGCTAATACGAATCCACCTCCAAGGTTGTGTCGCGAATACATGAGATTAAGAGCAAAAACGCCCGGTTGAACGGTACACTTCCTAAGTATGTCCATAAAAAAAGGACGGACATTTCAGAAGATGTCCGCCCGCTATATATACATACGCTCTAAGACAGCGTAATTAATTCAACGTGTTAATACCTGTTAACTGCAATTGCGTCATTCAGGTGAGAAGCGGGCAGCCTCTACTTCAACCACAAACTGTATTCATAACCTAAATAATCATATCATTGTTGATTTACGATGTCAACAAAATTTCATCTATGATTTATTTGCCTTTATGATTTTACAACACGATGAACTTTTTGTCGATAATCTTTTTGCATTTCCCGATCGAAAGATGATAAAAAAGAATGGTCCAAAAAGTTGAACCATTCTCGTACAAAATATTTATTTTACTGCTTCTGCTTTAATACTTTCTAAGAAATTTTCGAAGGAAACAGTTTCCGAATCTTTTGAGCCGTAACGACGAATGTTAACGTCTCCTGCTTCCATTTCTTTGTCCCCTAATACGAGCATGTAAGGGATTTTCTTCATTTGAGCTTCGCGGATTTTATACCCTAGTTTTTCTTCACGGTAATCCATTTCTACTCGAATGCCAGCTTGCATTAGTTTTTCTTCGATTTGTTTTGCATAGTCGAAGTGAACTTCATTGGATACTGGAATAATTTCCACTTGAACAGGTGCTAACCAAGTTGGGAAAGCTCCCTTATATTCTTCGATTAAGAAGGCAACGAAACGTTCCATTGTTGATACAACACCACGGTGAATAACGACTGGACGATGTTGTTTTCCATCTTCTCCTACATAAGTTAAATCAAAGCGTTCTGGTTGTAAGAAATCCAGTTGAACAGTTGATAATGTTTCATCTTTACCGATTGCAGTTTTCACTTGAACGTCTAATTTTGGACCATAGAAAGCCGCTTCGCCTTCAGCTTCATAATATTCCAGCCCCATATCATCCATCGCTTCTTTTAACATACTTTGCGCTTTTTCCCACATCTCATCGTCATCATAATATTTTTCAGTATCAGCAGGATCACGGTAGGATAAACGGAATTTATAATTTGTTAAATTGAAATCTTTATAGACATCTAAAATTAATTCCACAACTTTTTTAAACTCTTCTTTAATTTGGTCTGGACGAACGAAAATATGAGAATCGTTTAAAGTCATTCCACGCACACGTTGCAGCCCAGATAATCCACCTGATGATTCATAACGATGCATTGTACCAAGCTCCGCAATACGGATTGGCAACTCACGGTATGAATGCAGAGAAGATTTGTATACCATCATATGATGCGGACAGTTCATTGGACGTAAAACTAATGTTTCGTTATCCATTTCCATCGGTGGGAACATATCTTCTTGATAATGACCCCAGTGGCCAGAAGTTTCATATAGTTTTTTAGACCCTAATACTGGTGTATAAACATGTTTGTAACCAAGTCTTACTTCTTTATCAACAATATAGCGTTCCACAATTCGACGAATCGTTGCCCCATTTGGTAACCATAAAGGTAAACCTTGACCTACTGTTTGAGATAGTGTAAATAATTCTAATTCTTTCCCAATTTTACGGTGATCACGCTCTTTCGCTTCTTCTAACATTTGAAGATGTTGTTTTAAATCTTCTTTGTTGAAGAAAGCAGTACCGTAAATTCGTTGAAGCATTTTGTTATCAGAGTTTCCTCTCCAATAAGCACCTGCTATCGATAATAATTTGAATTCTTTTAGTTTTCCTGTAGACGGTACATGAATTCCTCGGCAAAGGTCAAAAAAGTCACCTTGGTAGTAAATAGACACTTGTTCATCCGCTGGAATAGCTTCTAACAATTCTAATTTATATTCGTCGCCAACTTCTTCATAAATTTTTTGCGCTTCATCACGAGAAACATTTTTTCGTTCAATTTCGATGTTTTCAGAAATGATTTTTTTCATTTCCTTTTCAATTTTAGGGAAATCCTCTGTAGAAATTGGCTCTGGCGAATCTACATCATAGTAAAAACCACCTTCAATGACTGGACCAATTCCTAATTTAATACCAGGATATAAACGTTTCAATGCTTGTGCTGTTAAGTGAGCAGTGGAGTGACGCAAAATTTCCAATGCTTCCTCGGATTTTGGTGTAATAATTTCAATTGCACCATCTTCTTCAATTGGTGTTTTTAAATCAATCAGTGTGCCGTTTAATTTACCAGCTAAAGCTTGTTTTTTAAGTCCTGGACTAATCGAACCAGCTACATCCGCTGTCGAAGTACCGCGCGAAAATTCCTTTACGGCGCCATCAGGGAAAGTTAATTGAATTACTTCTGACATGTTGTTTCTCTCCTTTAAGATTTATATGGTAAATTTGCAGCTTTTTGAAAGGGAAACAATTAGAACTTACAAAGCCTTTTTCAATAAAAAAAGCGCCATCCCTCGTAAAGGGACGACGCGTATGCTCGTGGTTCCACCCTTCTTCCTTCCGAAACAAACGTTTCAGACGAAGCTCTAGGTCGGTTAACGTACCGATTGACGTTAGCAGATTATCCCTGCTAAAGCTCCAAGGTAGTAAAGAATGTGTCGTACTAGGAAGCTCCCAGCCAAGGCTTCCCTCTCTAAAAGTCGTCTCACAAACTTGTTGTCCTTTTCAAAGCTTGCATATTTAGATTAATTATTAAGAAAGTATACGCCCGAAGTCGCAAAAATGCAACTACGAAAGATGAATATTTTAATTTTCGTGGCGACGATTTTTTCCGCCCATTTCAATAGGTACTGTAATAGCACGAATACGTTCCATTATACGGGCAGCTTTAATCACTTCAACGTCACCACGGGAATTTTGTGCTAAATGGTGTTCTAAGCCTTTATAGTCAAAGTTAGAAGTAATGAAAGTTGGGAGCTGTTCACTCATACGATAATGTAAAATGGTACCGAGTATTTCATCTCTAGCCCAACTGGATAATGTTTCTGCACCTATATCATCCAGCATGAGCACTTGGGCCCGTTTCACATAATCCACTTTTTCATTTAACGATTGATCATGAATGGAATTTTTCATTTCCCGTAAAAATTCAGGAACGAAAACGACGACGGATTGAATTTTTAAAGTTGCTAATTCGTTAGCAATCGCACCTAGTACAAAGGATTTTCCAACACCAAACTGACCATATAAGTAAAAACCTTTTGTAGGCAGTTCATTCGTGCTTTTATATTGAGCAATAAAATCTGCCGCTTTATTGGCAATATTGACACGGGACGTATGATCAATTTGTAAATCTTTCAATGTTGCACTTAATACATCCTTTGGCATATGCATACTAGAAATCATCTGTTCAACTTCCCGGCGTTCATCTTCAAGTATTTTTTGCTGACATCTTTCATAACGAACATCTATCGTATTTTGCGAAATATATAATTTTGGTACAAAGCCTTTTAAATAGTTTGTACAATTTTCCGTATTGCCACAATGACAACAATCAATCGATTGACTAATATATTCCTGTAATTTAGGTAAACTTCTATCGACCATATCTGTCGTTACGATTTGATCATTTTCTGCTAGAAATTGTTGAATCTCACGGTTTTCCAATATTTCACGACGAATTTGGTTGTATCGTTCTTCAAAGGACGGTACTTTAATTGTTCTTTTTAATGATTGATTAATCGGTTCGATGTTAGTTCACCTGCCCATCTTGTACACCAAGTTTTTTTAATATTTTCAAACGCTCTTGCTCAAAATCAATAGCTTTCTGTTCTTGTTGCTCGTTTTCACTATTTTCTTCATTCCTTTTGTAAAACCATTCCGGAATGATTTCTTTACTTGCCCTCGCTTGCTTTTTATAGCCGGAAGTAGCCACTTGAGTTTTATTGTCGTTTTCATTTTTCCACTTCGTATATTTATCCCGTTCCGTACGAGCTAATTCCATCGCTTCTTTTGCAGTCTTTAAATTTTTCCTCATCCAATGATCTGCAATTCTTTCAACATATTTTCGAGGAAGCTTCATATCCGTTGTTAGCATAACATACTCCAACAATACATTGACTACACCAACGGGCATCCCATGTTTCACAATTAAATCTTCCGCCAATTGAACCGAAGATGGTAAAGGTTCCTTCCCATTATTAATATCCTTTAACACTTGAAGGGGTGGAGTCGTTTCCAAATACAATTGTAATTCTTGTTCCTTTGATATTTTTTCGGGCATTGGATGTTCCCTTTGAACAAAGGTTTTCTCTAGCTTTGGCGCTTCCTTCGATAAAGTTAATTTATAATAATCTGCTGCCGCCTTTTTTAATCGGTCATGAGAAACTTGCATATTATCATCCAATGCTAAAATCACAACCTTTTGCATATCCAACGGGGATAAATGATATAAAAATGCCAGTTTTGCTATCACTTCCTTCACATCCGTAGTAATACTACTGGAAGGAATCAGATTTTCTGAAAGACCAGACATTAACAAATTAAAATCAAATTGCTCATAGTAAAAAGGATAATTTTGATTTGGATTATTACTATTTGCCTCTATTACATCCTTTGGTATATTCGTATGGACAGGCTTGTACACATCCATAAACGAACGGGATACTTCCTTAAAGGATTGTTTATTCATCGGTTTAATAAAACGTCTTCGCAATTTCCGATATGCCTGTTCCCCAATTTTTGAAAATAAAAACATCGATAACAATGGGTCTTGGAAAAAGGAATGGGCATCAAGGGGTCGGATTAATTCGTATATAAAATGGCGACTATCTTCCTCATCCTTTCGCCATGTACGAAGTAATCCGATCGCCTCTAAAGCAATACGTGCTTCAAACACTTTTCCAATAGACATATTTAAAACGTTCATTAAATAATAATGGGTCATAGGCGTAGTATGTAAATCTTCCCCTTCTGCCCATAAAGTTAAATAGAGACTAATTGGTTCAGGACCTGTCAACGGTTGATAAAATAATGTTAACAGTTGGCGTTCATTTGTTGAAAGAAATTGAGGGAGACTAATTTCAAAATGATCTGTAGGCTGCACTTCTTTATACAAATGAACCATTTAATTCCCTCCACACATTCATTTTTTTATATCCGTTTGGCGATGTAGCAATTCTTTCAACTCAGAAATAAAGACGTTGATATCTTTAAATTGACGATAAACAGAGGCAAATCGAACATAAGCGACTTCATCCTCATGTGCCAATAGATCCATGACCTTTTCTCCTACATCTTCCGAACGGACTTCCGAATTGCCTATTCTTCTTAAATCCTTTTCAATAGTTAGGACAATCCCCTCTAACGTTTCTAAAGCGACCGGCCGTTTTTCACATGCTCGAATTAAACCACGCAATACTTTTTCCCGACTAAATTCTTCCCTGGAACCATCCTTTTTAACGACAATTAAAGGTGTTTCCTCGATTTTTTCAAAGGTTGTAAAACGAAAGCCACAAGACTCACACTCACGTCTTCGGCGAATTTCTTTATTGTCATCTACTGGCCTTGAATCCACTACCCTTGTTCCATTATATTGACAATCTGGACATCTCATAAAAATTTTTCTCCCGTCTCACTTTTAATTAGTAATCTTATTATAACAAATCTAGTTGTTCTAGAAAAATAGCTCTTCTTTGTGTATGCAAAACTACATTTTAATATATTTTGACAAATAAAAAAAGGAGGCTGGGACATAACTAGCTTCAAATAGTGGGAAAGGTGAATTTGAGGAAACTCAAATTCACCTTTCTCTATTTTTGTATGTAAATTCTTTTTTTCTTTAGTTAATGGCCATGAATTTTCTTAAATTCACAGCCATTAATGCGAGGCCCATTTCGTTTTCTACCTTCGATTTTCCTCGTACAGAAAATCGAGTGAAACGCAAATTAGCCTTCAAGAATCCAAAAACTGGTTCCACATCGATTTTGCGTCTTCGATAAATGGCACTTGTTTTCTCTTCTGAAAGCTTTGCTCTTACATATTCTTTTTGCTGTTCCCATTTTTCATTTACCATTAATTTTCGATTGTTGCCTTCTTTAGCTTTGGTACACGATGAACGGAATGGGCATCCCGAACAGTCTTCACACTCGTAAATTTTGAGCTTCCGTTGGAAGCCTGTGTGGTCATTACGGACAGAATAATATTGAAATTCAAGACGTTTTTGATTAGGACATGTATATGTATCGGTTTCTTCATCATACGTCCAGTTATCGGGATTAAATATGTTTTGTTTATACTTTTTCTTTTGTTCTTTCAAATACATACTATACGTAATAAGTGCTTCTCGTTTTCTATTCGAAAGGATATCATGAAAGTTTTGTTCACTACCGTAACCTGCATCTGCAACAATGTGTTTTGGTAACTCAAAATAATGCTGCTCAATCTCATCTAGAAATGGAATTAACGTACGTGTATCTGTTGGATTTGTATATATACTATAGGCAAGCGTATATTGACCTTCCGTTGCGATTTGTACATTATATCCAGCTTTTAATTGTCCGTTTTTCATATAATCATCTTTCATTCGCATAAACGTCGCATCTGGATCTGTTTTAGAATAGCTATTGCGTGTACCGAAGATTTCAAAGTCTCTTTCGTATTTTTGTTTACGTAGGACAAAATCAATCAACTGCTTGCGCACTTGTTTCGGGTATTTCCGTTCATTTCTTAAGGCTTTTCGTTCTGGAACATCTGATGATGTTTCAATTTGTTTATCATACTCAGTTACGACATCGTCCACTTTTTGAACCAATTGAGCGAGCTCTTCCAATGTTAACTGTTCATCGCTTTCACGTTGAATTTCAGGTATGATTTCACTCTCTAGTAACTCATTGTATAGCTGGTTTGACTTTTCAATTAAACTTTGATGATATTTTTCAATGGTTTTCTTCCAAACAAACGTAAATTTATTCGCATTCGCTTCAATTTTTGTACCATCGATAAAAATTGCTTCTTGATCAATAAGCTTTTCTTCAATCAATTGGCAACGGAATTGAACGAAACATTGACGAATTAAATCTTTCACTTCTGGTTGAATACGGAATCGGTTGATTGTACGGTAGCTTGGTTCATATCCTTGGGCTAGCCACATCATTCGGATACTGTCTTTTAATAGGGCTTCAATTTTCCGTCCTGAGAAGATAGATTGTGTATAGGCACATAAGATAATTTTAAGCATCATACGTGGATGATAGGCAGGACACCCCTCATTTCGTAGAAATGGTTCGAACGCTTCATGAGGGATACTTTCAACTAGATGATGGATATGGAAAGCAATATCATTATTTTGTAATTTTACTTCTAAATCTAAAGGCAAAACGAGTTGATTCATGTTATAATCTTTAAACATAAGGATCCTTCTTTCTGTATAATTTTGTTGTGGTGACTTAATTTTATCAGAAGTGGTCCTTATTTTTTATTTAAAATAATCAAAGCCGGTGAAATTTTACTTATCGTAAAATTTCACCGGCTTTTCATTTCAGAGGTGGGTTTTGTCCCATCCTCTATCTCAACTAATTGGTTTAATTAAGCTACTACTACTTCTAAAGCTTTTGCAATTTTCTTTGTTAAATCAACAACACGTGCTGAGTAACCCCACTCATTATCGTACCAAGCAAGTACTTTCACTTTGCGACTACCCATTACCATTGTTAATGGACCATCAACTGTTGAAGAATAAGTCGTTGTATTATAATCAGTTGAAACTAAAGGTTCCATCGTGAAATTTAAAATTCCTTTTAATGGGCCTTCAGCTGCAGCTTTGAATGCGTTGTTTACATCTTCAATTGTGACATCCTTTTTCAAATCAACAACAAGGTCTACAAGAGAAACGTTTGATGTCGGTACACGTAACGCCATACCATGTAATTTCCCTTTTAACTCTGGTAACACTAAAGATAGAGCTTTTGCAGCACCTGTTGAAGTTGGAATGATCGATTCAGCACATGCGCGGGCACGGCGTAAATCTTTATGTGGATTGTCGATATTTTTTTGATCATTTGTATAAGCGTGAACAGTCGTCATTAACCCGCTTTCAATACCAAATGTATCGTTTAACACTTTCGCTACAGGAGCTAAACAGTTTGTTGTACAAGATGCGTTAGAAATAACATCATGTTGATCCATATCTAACAAGTCATCATTTACACCCATTACAACTGTAATATCTTCATTTTTACCTGGAGCAGTTAAAATGACTTTTTTTGCACCTGCTTCTAAATGCATCGCAGCTTTATCACGGTCGTTAAACTTCCCTGTCGCTTCAATAACGATATCAACACCGAGTTGTTTCCAAGGTAATTTAATAGGATCGCGCTCACTAATAAGTTGAACTCGTTTGCCATTAACAATTAAAGCGTTTTCTTCAGTTTCAACAGTACCTTCAAATTTGCCATGATTTGTGTCATACTTAATTAAATGTGCTAACGTTTCAGATGGGTAGCTCGCATTGATCGCTACAACATTAAATTCATCTTGTACAATTGCTTGGCGGAAAACCATGCGTCCAATACGGCCAAAGCCATTAATAGCAATAGAAACTGTCATTATATATATATCCCCCTGTATTTACGTTTTAATAAGGTTATCTTTTTCTCATAATTAGTATAGCACATTTAATAAAAAGGTGAACATATTTCTTGTAGATTTAAAAAATTTCTATTTTCTGAAAATAATAAATAAAAAAGACTTGGGTATAAAACCAAGTCTTTTAAAGTTCTTTTATTCAATGACTTCCCAATTGCGTAAAATACGTTGTAATTGTTCCGCCGTTTCTTCGATTGTGCCATTATTATTAATCACCGCATCAGCACCTTGTTCTTTTACCGATAAAGGTAATTGGCTCGAAATGCGTGCGGTTGCTTCCTGTTCACTTAACTGATTTCGCTCCATTAATCGTTTTAGCTGTGTGTCTTCCGTAACTGAGACAACTAAAATTTTATCTACAAAATGTTGAAGTTTACTTTCGAATAACAATGGAATATCCATAATAACCGTTTGGGCACCCTTTGCGATATGTTCATCTCTCTGACGCAACATTTCTTGACGTATTGCAGGATGAATTATACGATTCAATCGTTTACGTTGTTCTTCATCATTGAAAATCATTTCTCCGATTTTTTGACGATTCATCGCCCCATCTTCCGTTAACGCGACCTCACCAAAGGCTTCCACTATTTTTTGTAATGTCGGTGTTCCCGGTTCAACAACTACTCTTGCTACTAAATCGGCATCGACAATTGGAAGACCATAATCTTTCAACATCTTTGCAACCGTACTTTTTCCACTAGCAATACTTCCAGTTAATCCAATAATCATTTCTCAACACACCTTTTAATGTTGGCATTTTGGACAAAAGACCGAAGTACGACCCCCAATGACCAACGATTTTGTTAACGTGCCACAGGTAGGACAATTTTTCTTCCCATACATTTTTAAGCGATGTTGCATACTACCTGCTTCCCCATTTATATTACGATAATCTGAAATCGTTGAACCGCCCCTTTCGATACTTTCTAGTAAAATGGCGCGGATCACTTCAAATAATTCTATTTTTCTTTTTCTACTAATGCGATTCGTCTTCCTAGCCGGATGGATCCCCATTTTAAATAATGATTCCGTTGCATAAATATTGCCACACCCTGAAATCACTTGGCCATCCATGATTACTTCTTTGATCGACTTATTTTGATACTTTGGAAGCTCACATTTATTTAGAAAGTAATCACAAGCATCATCTTCAAATGGTTCCGGTGCCATTTGAAGAAGGGGGGGATGCTCCTCAATTTTTGTCATAAATCGCATTTCACCAAATCGGCGTATATCTGAATAGACAAGAAGTTCTCCTGTCGTCAAATAAAAAATGGCATGCACATGTTTACGAAATTTTTCCTCCCCAATTTCGGCCAACGATTTGACTACAAACCAAGCACCCGTCATTCCTAGATGATTGACGAAAAGATATCGTTCTTCCCCTTTTTCAATATGAAAATAAATATATTTCGATCTTCTAGTAATTGTATTAATTTTCATTCCTTGCATTACTTCTTCAAATAGATGGGGATCCATGTTTTTAACAATACATTGCTTCCCTGCTCCCCAAGAAGTGAAGATCGTATCGGATAGTTTGACGCGTTCGATTGTTTTTCCTTCTACTGTAGGCACTAGTTCTCGAACAACACCTTCTACCTCTGGTAATTCAGGCATAATCCCACTTCCTTATTTCGCGTCGTACCATGTATGCCCGTATGAGAAATCAACTTTTAATGGGACAGCTAGCTCGATGGCATGTTCCATTACTTCTGGTACAATTCGCTCTAAAATTTCAATTTCCTCTTTCGGTGCTTCAAAAATTAATTCATCGTGCACTTGTAATAACATTTTTGTTTGTAAACCTTCTTGTTTTAAACGGGCATCCATATCAATCATTGCTTTTTTAATAATATCAGCTGCACTACCTTGGATCGGTGTATTCATAGCTGTTCGTTCAGCAAAACTGCGCAAGTTAAAGTTTCTAGATGTTATATCTGGTAAATATCGGCGACGATTTAAAATCGTTGTAACAAAGCCATTTAATTTCGCTTCTTGCACAATTCTGTCCATATATTCTTTTACACCAGGGAAACTTTGCAAATATTTATCTATAAATTCGCCAGCTTCTTTTCGTGTTATATCAAGGTTTTGAGATAAACCGTAATCACTAATTCCGTACACAATACCGAAGTTAACCGCTTTAGCTGCACGACGCATATTAGCTGTTACATCTTCCTCTGACACATGGAATACATCCATCGCTGTACGCGTATGGATATCCATACCTTGAATAAAGGCATCTACTAAATTTTCATCCTTTGACATATGGGCTAACACACGCAATTCGATTTGAGAATAGTCGGCTGCAAATAAAACCCAGCCTTCCTTTGATGGCACAAAGGCTTGTCTAATTTTTCTCCCTTCTTCTAAACGAATCGGGATATTTTGAAGGTTTGGATCCGTTGAACTTAGCCTTCCAGTAGCTGTTAGGGCTTGTTGGAATCTTGTATGAACTTTACTATCATCGCTGTGTACTTCTTTTATTAACCCTTCAATATAAGTGGATTGTAATTTAGCTAATTGACGATAATCTAATATATATTTAACGATTTTGTGTTCCGATTGGAGCTTTTCTAATACATCGGCAGCAGTGGAATAGCCTGTTTTTGTTTTCTTCACAACAGGAAGGCCTAATTTTTCAAATAAAATAACGCCTAATTGCTTCGGTGAATTAATGTTAAACTTCTCTCCTGCAAGTTCATATATTTCCTTCTCTAAAGCAGAAATTTTTTGTTCTAATTCTCCGCCCATTTTTTCCAATGTAGAAATATTCACTTTAACCCCTTCGCTTTCCATAATTCCAAGGATGGAAGCTAAAGGAAGCTCTAAATTATGATATAAGTCAAACTGTTCATTTTCTTTTAGCTTTTCTTCTACGACCGGTTGTAATGACCAAATGGCAAAGGCTTTACGACAAACATGTTCCGCCAACACTTCCATTGCTGGTACAGTCCATTTTGCTCCTTTCCCATAAATCGTTTCATTCGCTTGTACATCCGAATAGCCATATTCTTTTGCTAATGTAGCAAGATCATCGCCCGATACTGCTGGATTTACAATGTATGTCGCTAAAACTAAATCGAAGTCGACACCGCGCAATTCAATATTAATACGGTTTAAAATCGCTTGGGCCGCTTTACTATCAGACATATATTTAATCTTTGATTCATCTTCGAGCCAATTTTTAATCGTTTCATTATTTTTCATATCTTCAAAGGAGATATAAAAGTTTTTCGTTCCATCAGTGAAACCTAATCCTAAAATACGGCATGTATGATAATGTTCATTTTCCAACTCAACATGAACAGCCATAACATCCTTTAACATGTCTGGTGTCACGTCTGTTACGATGTCAAAGACTAATTCAGCCGTTTCCTTTTCTTCCATTTGGAAATCACTTTTCTCAATTAACGATTTAAAGGATAGTTCTTGCCAAACATTTAAAACTTCTTCTTCATTTGGTCCCGGATAATTTAAATCTTCCAATGAAATATCGATCGGTGCCTCAGTAAAAATAGTCGCCAGTTTCTTTGACATTTTCGCTTGTTCTTCGTTTTCCACAAGCTTTTCTTTCATTTTCGATTTTTTCATGTCATCAATTTGTTCATATAGCGCTTCTACTGAGCCATATTCCTTTAATAATTTTATGGCTGTCTTTTCGCCGACACCGGGAACACCTGGAATATTATCTGATGTATCCCCCATTAACCCTTTCATATCGATAATTTGAAGGGGAGAAAGTCCATATTTTTCTTCAATATGGCTTGGCGTATATTTTTCGATATCTGTCATCCCTTTACGGGTAATGTAGACAGTTACTTTATCTGTAGCTAATTGAGTTAAGTCTTTATCTCCGGAGACGATTATTACGTCCATATTTTCAGATTCTGCTTGTTTCGCAAGGGTGCCGATAATATCGTCTGCCTCATAAAGTTCCTTTTCGTATCGTTTAATTTGATACGCATCGATTAATTTTCGTAAATACGGGAATTGCTCAGAAAGTTCTGGTGGCGTTTTTTGACGTCCACCTTTGTACTCTCCGTACGATTCGTGACGGAAAGTCGTTTTCCCAGCATCAAAGGCAACGAGCATTTTCGTCGGTTTTTCTTCTTCCAAAACTTTTTGAAGCATCGTTGTAAAACCATAAACAGCATTCGTATGAACCCCGCTATCATTCGTTAATAACGGCAAGGCGAAAAATGCTCGATAGGCCAAACTATTTCCATCTAATAATAATAACTTTTCTTTTGTCATGTATGGGTCTCCTTCACACTTATCTCAAAATTCTCTTTATATTCATAACTTCTCTATTTTACTTTATCCTTAATAGAGCCTTTTTTCCATTATAAAACACGTATTGATACGATGACGATCAATACGTGTTATTTATGAAAAATATTAACCTTGTATTTTCGATTGTTTTGGATAAAAGAGTTCTTCGTAAATAACCGTTAGTAAAAAGGCATTCATGAAGGCAAAAACGAAGTAAAGCGGCATTCCACCTAATTCATACCCCATTAAATGGCGTCCAAACACTTCAACAAATCCAACTTGGGAAAAGAAAAAGATCATCCCTACCCCTACTTCCCATATCGGACGTTTATCTTTCCTCTTTTCAAATTTAAACACTTTTTTAAAGCTGTTTCGAATATCCTCCGCAATTCCAATCGTTAAACAAAAAACCACGATAAATACAATCGGTATATGAAAAATATTTAGTTTCATCCAAAAGTATGGAGTTGAACTAAATAAAGCGGTCATCGAACAAGACATTATAAAGGCCAGCAATACATTTTGAATCCATTTATTCATACTACTCAACGTCCATACCTCACTTTCTAGTAATTATAACTTTATTATAACAACAATTATATTATTATAAAGTAGTAAAATATGACACTATAAAAGAAAAACATCTATAAATATGGTTTCCCATACTTATAGATGTCAGTAGTTTACTCTAAATATCCCGATAACAATTTCGCATAAGGAGAATCCGATGGTAAAATAATCATTGTATCTTCACCAATCGTCTGTTTATACGACTCTAGCGTTCTATATAAAGAATAGAACTCAGGATCGACCGAAAAGGCTTTATTATAAATTTGAGCAGCTTGAGACTCCCCTTCCGCTCTAATTAAAGCGGCTTCCTTTTCAGCAGCTGCAAGTAATTCTTTCACTTGTCGGTCCGTTTGAGCTTCGATACGATTTTTATCAGCATCCCCTTCTGACAAGTATTTTTGTGCAATCGATTCCCGTTCAGAAATCATCCGTGTATAAACAGACTGTTCGTTTTCCTCAGGTAAATCGGTACGACGAATCCGTACGTCTACTACTTCAATTCCGAAATTCCCACTTACTAAAAGTTCATTTACTTTTTTCGTTACTTGTTCATTAATACTACCTCGAGATGAATTTTCATCATTAATAATTTCGTCATAATTTAATTGACCAAGCTCATTTCGAAGGACCGAATAAATGAACTCCTCCATACGAGATTCCGCATTAATTAACGTACCAGAATTGGAAATAAGCGCTTTCGGATCTGTCACTCTCCACACCGCATAGTTATCAATAATAATTCGCTTTTTGTCTAGCGTGTTAATTTCTTCTTCCGTCATATCATACGTCATTAAATTTTTCGGTAAAGTTGTAACACTTTGAATAAATGGTATTTTAAAGTTTAAACCAGGATCTTCTTCATATTTCACCACTTCACCAAATTGGCGAACGACGCGGTATTCATTTTCCTTTACAACATAAACATTGGCAATGAGTATAATGAATACAGCAAAAATGGCTGTGAATAAAATGGCTGATTTGGCAAATTGACGACCATTAATAGGTTGTTTGTTGTTTTTTTCCTTTATCACCTTTGCCGCTTCTATATCAACGACATTTTTTTTCTTTTTATTGCCAAATAAAGCTTTAATAAACTTTTCTAAATCCCCATCATATTTGTTGTTGCTCATTGTTTATCACTCCCTTCAGACGCTTCTGCTGTCGGTTCCGTTGTTTCTTCCGTTTCCTTTACAGGAGAAGTTGTTGTCGGTTGTAACGGTAAATATTTCAACGTTTCACCATCATCATTCATAATATAAAGTTGAGTATTTGGCAGCACATTTTCCAACGTCTCGATAATTAATCGTTGACGTGTTATTTCTTGATTCCCTTTATATTCGGCATATAACTTCTTGAAAATTTCTACTTCCCCTTCAGCTTCCTGGATTCGGGCAACTTTTTCCCCCTCTGCACGGGAAATAATCGCATCCTTTTCCCCTTCTGCTTCACTTAACTTTTGGTTTTTATATTTTTCCGCTTCATTCGTTTTCGTATTTTTCGTTTCTCGGGCATCCGTTACCGCTGTAAATGCAGCACGAACTTCATCATTTGGTAATTCCACGTCTTGTAATTTAACACCTAAAATACTTACGCCTATATCATATTTTTCAATGAGGCTAACTAGCAAATTTCGCGTATCGGCTTCAACATCTGCCTTCCCATCTGTTAAAGCATCATCAATTGTAGAACTACCTATAATAGAACGAATAGCACTGGATGTTGCATTATGTAATATTTGTTTTGGATTTTCTGCATTAAATAAATATTTTTCTGGATCTGTAATTTTCCACTGAACGACTAAGTCTGTTAAGACGATGTTTTCATCACCTGTTATCATTTTCGTTTCATCATCGTATGCCTCAATTTCGCCATCTTCATTTTGTTCATAGCCGAATTGTAAACTGTATGTTTCCTTTGATAGAACTTCAACCTTTTGTATTGGCCACGGCATTTTAAAATGAAGACCTGAATCTGTTATTGTTTCATCTGCATTACCAAATGTAATAACAACCGCTTGTTCCGATTCGTCCACTGTATACCAAGAAGTGAACACAACGACTAAAGCGACTGCGGATAGCAGAATTAGACCTGTTAATAATAACGTTCGCTTTACACTCATTTATAATCCCCCTTATTTTCTAAAGGTGTATCATGAACCTTTAGTTAATTTACGGACGATTATGTAAAAAGTTTCAATAAAAGTACTTGTTTTCCCCTTTAAAACAACGTATGAAAACAAAAAAATGCCCCAACAAATTGGGACACTTCCTTCAGGGACTTCTTATGAACTTAAGCTAATTACTAAATTTGAAATAGGGGGGTTTCTGTTAATCATCATATCGTTCGAATATGAATTTACAATAACAGTTTTGTAAATAAATTGTTAATTACTCTTTTTAAGAGGAATATACACTTTCATACACGTACCTTTCCCTACTTCACTTTCCACATTTATTTTCCCGAAATGGGCTTCAATTAAATGCTTAACGATGGCAAGGCCTAACCCAGTGCCGCCCGAATTACGACTACGAGCTTTATCCACTCGGTAAAACCGTTCAAAAATACGGGCTATTTCATTTTTTTCAATACCCATTCCTTGGTCTTCTACTTCCACAATACCATACTCTTCATTTTCCTTTATTCGAAGGGTAACGGTAGTATTTTCAGGAGAATAAGTGATGGAATTAGCAATTAGATTTGTAAATATTTGAATTAGGCGATTGAAATCACCCATAACTGTAACATCTCGAACAATATCTACGTCAAATTGCATATTTTTTTCATCTAAACGCGGACTAGTCAATTCAACAGAACGTATTAAAACCTCTTGTAAACTCGTCGGCATAAGATTAACAGAAAATCCATGCTGTTCAATTTTCGATAACTCTAATAAGTCTTGAATTAACATTTGTAGACGATTACTTTCTTGATGAATAATGTCTAAAAAGGAAAGAAGCATTTTTTCATCTTTAAAAGCACCATCTAAAAGGGTTTCAGAAAAGCCTTTAATCGATGTAATTGGTGTTCTTAATTCGTGGGAAACGTTCGCAACAAAGTCTTTTCGAATTTGTTCCAGTCGAATTAGCTCCGATATATCATGCATTACGATGACAACACCTAACCATCGGCCATGTTCACCTACTACCGGTGCACCGTAAACTTGTTTATATTGGATCTCTTGATGAACGACTACTTCCACTTGTTTTCTGTAAGGCAACTCAGTTAAAAAAACATGGTCTATAAACTTTTCTAATTCTTCCGGCAAACCTAACGTTAAAAAGTTTCGACCTTTTACTTCTTCAATGTTTAAATCAAAACCATTTAAAAATTGACGGTTAACAATTGATACGGTCGCCTCCCGATCAATCATAATGAGAGCACTACCCATATTTTCAATCAATGTGTTTAACCGCTCTTCTTCAATTTCCCGAGTTTTTTCAATTTCTTGAAGGTTCCTTGCTAAACTATTGATAGAATTTCTTAGTTCTACAATGCTCTTTGGACCTACTGCATAAGCGCGCGCACGGTAATTTCCTTTTGTTAACTCACGAGCAGTTTGCGTAATATTTTCAACTGGATCTAACAAATTTCGAATTAAATAACTAGCAACGCAGCCTATTAATACTAATGAAACGAGCAATAAGAAAGTAATAATATAATTAAAATGCCTACTAATGTAGGCTATTTCCTCTTTATTTAAATCGATATTCGTTTCCGTTGAAAAGTTTTGAATAAAAAAAGGGAATAGCTGACCTAAAACGAAGCCAAGGACAGCTAAAATTGAACCGGTTAATATAATAAAAATCACAAATAATCGGTTACGATAGGAATTCATAGATTTTTTGGCTCCTCGAATTTATATCCAATCCCTCTAATCGTTTTAATAAACTTCGGTTTTCGGCTATTTTCCTCGATTTTGTCTCGTAAATGACTAATATGTACGTCGACAATTCGAGTATCTCCAGCAAAATCATAGTTCCAAACAGCACTCAACAGCTGATCTCTCGTTAACACACGGTTTTTGTTTTCTAATAAATATACGAGTAATTCGAATTCTTTTGGTGTGAATTCTAAAGGCTCGTCGTCTAAAAGTGCTTCAAAACGGTTTGGATAAACTTGTAATTTACCATATTGATAAACGGTATTTTCAGGTTCATCTTGATCTTGATGTTGCATAGGTGTAAAACGACGTAAAACCGCCTTTACTCGTGCAACAACTTCACGTGGACTAAATGGCTTCGTCATATAATCGTCAGCACCTAGCTCCAATCCTAACACTTTATCGAATTCATCATCACGAGCAGTTAACATAATGATCGGAATATTTCGCTTTTGACTGCGCAATTCTTTACATACTTCCATACCATCCATCGTCGGTAACATTAAATCTAATAATATTAAATCTGGTGAATGTTCGATTGCCATATCTAGTCCTACTTTTCCATCATGGGCAAGTAGCACTTCATATCCTACCCGTTCTAAATTGTACTTTAATAAAGTTGCAATTGATACTTCATCTTCTACCACTAAAATTGTTTTTGACATAAAGAACCTCCAACATCGATTTGAAACCCCCATTTCAAATCAGTAAGCCACACTTCACTAATGGGGAGGCAATACTTTTATAACTCCTTCTAATACCTGTACATTTTTATCTTTAGAAGCATTTACATAAATATCTACTACATTTTGGGTAATATCAATATGATGAACTTCTAATAAGATTTCTATCGTTTCGTTATGATAGACCGGTTCCAAATAAATTAAATTTTGTTCACGAACATGGGAACCAGGACCAGGCATATGTTTCGATATAGCAGAAGTAATGATTCCATTTAACATGATTGTCGGTACAATCGGCTTTTTAAATGGTGTTTCAAGAGCATAATCATGTTGAATATAGAGTGGATTACTGTCATTTGTTAAGCCTAAATATAAAAGTAAATCTTTATCCTCGATTTTTTCAGTTATTTGTAACTTTTCGCCAACAGTAATTTCATCAATTTTCTTTCCAAGTTTTATACCCTTCCGTAGCAGCAATTAAGCAACCCCTTTATAGTGAGATTAATTTCATAGTATCAATTATTTCAGAAAATAACAATATTATATGGAAAGTTTGAAGTTGATCAGAACATTTCAAAAATATGCCTTTTCGACAAACATGCTACTTTAGAATGAGAAGAGAAAATGTAATAAATCGGATGTGATAAAATAGGAGACTTATTAAATCCTTATTATATACGAGTTTACCCCCTTATTGACAAAATTCTGAACTAAAATAAATAAGGGTAGCTATTCGTGCATAAAGTAAATGAATACTACTTTATACACAAAAGCTACCCAATTATTCATATTGTTAGAAATCGCTTATGGAGAATTAAAGGTTTTTAATTAATTCATTAGCGAATTCAGAACATTTCACTTCTGTTGCACCGTCCATTAAACGAGCAAAGTCATAAGTTACAACTTTAGAAGCGATTGTTTTTTCAACAGATGCAGTCACTAAGTCTGCAGCTTCTTGCCATCCTAAGTGTTCAAGCATTAGTACACCTGAAAGTAATACTGAAGATGGGTTTACTTTATCTAATCCAGCATATTTAGGAGCTGTACCGTGTGTTGCTTCGAAGATTGCATGTCCAGTTACATAGTTAATGTTAGCTCCTGGTGCAATACCGATACCACCAACTTGCGCAGCTAATGCATCAGAAATATAGTCACCATTTAAGTTCATTGTAGCAACTACGTCGAACTCTTTTGGACGAGTTAAAATTTGTTGTAAGAAGATATCAGCGATAGAATCTTTAATGATTACTTTACCAGCAGCTACAGCTTCGTCTTGAGCTTTGTTAGCAGCTTCTACACCTTCAGCTTCTTTAATTCTGTCATATTGATCCCAAGTGAATACTTTATCGCCATATTCACGTTCAGCTAAAGCGTAACCCCATTGTTTGAATCCACCTTCAGTGAATTTCATGATGTTACCTTTGTGAACTAATGTTACAGATGGACGGTTATGTTTAATAGCGTACTCAATTGCAGCACGTACTAAACGTTCAGTACCTTCAACTGAAACTGGTTTAATACCGATACCAGAAGTTTCTGGGAAGCGGATTTTGTTAACACCCATTTCTTCTTTTAAGAAGTTAATTACTTTTTTCACTTCTTCTGAACCTTGAGCATATTCAATACCAGCGTAAATATCTTCTGTATTTTCACGGAAGATAACCATATCTACATCTTCTGGATGTTTTACTGGAGAAGGAACACCTTCGAAGTGACGTACAGGACGTAAACATACATATAAATCAAGTTGTTGACGTAATGCTACGTTTAGAGAACGAATACCGCCACCAATTGGAGTTGTAAGAGGTCCTTTAATAGCGATTAAGTATTCATTGATTTTATCTAAAGTTTCTTGTGGTAACCATTCACCAGTTTGGTTGAATGCTTTTTCACCAGCAAGTACTTCTAACCATTCAATTTTCTTTTCACCGTTGTATGCTTTTTCAACAGCTGCATCGATTACACGAGATGCTGCAGCCCAAATATCAGGACCAATTCCGTCACCTTCGATGAAAGGGATTGTTGGGTTATTTGGTACTTTAAGTACACCGTTTTCTACTACAATTTTACCGTTAGTCATGAATGTTGCCTCCTAAATTCATAAGTCTAGAACCGTATTTGATCAATTACACCTTAGGTAACTAATTCAGATTTCATATCTTAAATCGATAAAAAATCTGTAACACCCACAGGAGCCAATTGCCATAAATTAGTCGGTAACATACCGACTAATTTATGAAAAATACAGTCCTAGACAATTTTAGCATATTTTTATAAAATTATCGCTCATCAATTGGGACATATTTTTGCATTCCAGGTCCAATATATTCTGCACGAGGACGAATTAAACGATTGTTCGCATATTGTTCTAAAATATGTGCAATCCATCCAGATGTACGAGAAACTGCAAAAATTGGTGTGAATAAATCATGTTCAATTCCTAATGAATCATATACAGATGCAGAGAAGAAGTCTACGTTTGCAGGAAGACCTTTTTGTCCAACAATCATGTCATGAATTTTCACGGACATTTCATATAATTCTGGTTTACCAGTTAATTTTGTTAATTTTTCGCTCATTACACGTAAATGTTTCGCACGTGGATCACCTTTACGATATACGCGGTGACCGAAGCCCATAATTTTTTCTTTGTTATCTAATTTATTTTGAATATAAGATTCAACGTTTTCGATAGAACCGATTTCAGATAACATTTTCATTACTTGCTCGTTAGCACCACCGTGTAAAGGACCTTTTAATGCGCCGATTGCAGATGTAATACCAGAATAAATATCTGATAAAGTAGCTACACAAACACGAGCAGTGAATGTTGAAGCGTTTAATTCATGGTCAGCATGTAAAACTAACGCTTTGTTGAATGCTTCTACTTCAATCGGTGCTGGTTCTTTACCGTGTAACATATATAAGAAGTTAGCAGCATATCCTAATTCAGGTTTTGGTGCAATTGGTTCTAATCCTTTACGGATACGAGAGAAACCAGTTACTACAGTTGCAATTTTAGCTTGTAGGCGAATTGCTTTACGGTAGTTCGCTTCTGGAGACATGTCGTCCGCTTCTTCGTCATATACACCTAATAAAGATACGGCTGAACGAAGAGCTGCCATTGGGTGTACTGTTTGTAATGGATAAGATTTGAATTGATCGAAGATTGCTTGAGGTACTTCAGCATTTTCAGCTAGAGCCTTTGTTAACTCGGCAAGTTCATCTGCTTTTGGTAGACGAGTGTGCCAAAGTAAGTAAACAACCTCTTCAAATGTAGCATTTTCAGTTAAATCATCAATGTCGTATCCAACATATGTAAGTGTGTCGTCGATAATTGAACTGATTTTTGACTCTGCAGCTACAATACCTTCTAAACCACGTGTTGCTGTCATAAAAAATCGCTCCTTCTTAATATTATTAGTTTGTAAGTGCTTTCTTTCTTTTCTATATAGCACCTAAATGTTCTGCTCATATGAACCTATAAGTAAATCGCTTACACGACTATTATAATAAATTTTGACGGCTTTGTGAATGAAATTAGATGAAATTAAGAAAAAATTGATTAGGGAAAGAAAAAAAGGATTAAAAGAGAAAAAATTGAGTTGAACGAGATTAGATATTACATAAATTGAGGTGGATTACTTTGCAAACGAACAAAATCAATACTTTTCCGTTTAAAAATAACATAAAATATTTAGTTTTAATTGTTTATTTTATCCTTTTATGGTTAATATTACCCGTTTCTTTAGCAATCTTTTTCGGATATTTTTTATATCCCGTCATCAACTTTTGTCATAAGCGATTAAAAATACCATACATATTAAGTGCTATCCTTATATCTATATTAATCTTCATGGCAACATATTCATTTTTTTATATTACCGTTCAAAGCATCATCTCTATTTATCCTGAATTAAAGGTACAAGTCGAAAACTTAGATATTTTAAATTCGGGAAATCATATTATGTTAGAGACGATTTTTAATAAGTCCCTATCCTATATTGACACTGCTATAATGGGACTAGCTAATATTTTACAAGATATTTTATCTTATATTATTGAGTTATTTATTTTCTTAGTAGCCTTTTTCTTTTCTATATTTGAATCGAAGAAAAATCGATTATGGTTTTTTATATATGTTCCGAAACAATACCGGGAAGAATGGAAGAATTATTTTAAAAAAGCAACAAGTCTTTTCGGCTATTTCATTTACGTAGAATTTCAGTTATTTGTTATTACATTCATTTTATTAAGTTGTGGACTGGCTTTGTTACAATTTGAAAATCCGATTAATAAATCCTTTTTAATTTCATTAGCTGATGCTCTACCATTCTTTGGGATAGGACTATTTCTTATTCCGATCGCTATTTATTTCTTTTCAATCGGCGAAAAATATTTATGCTTTGCTCTGATCATTTTATATATTTTCATTCAAATAACACGACAAATTGCAGAATCTTTATTGTGGGCATCTACCTTCCACTTGCGAACGGTACACACTTTCTTTATAAGCGCAGCCTCCATTCTCCTATTTGGCTTTTACGGAATATTACTTAGCCCGTTTCTACTATTAATTGCTGTTAAATATAAGCAAAAATCTATCTACGAATAATGAAGACTTGTCCATTTCTCATTCTTTTCCGCAACCATAAATAAATAGCCGGTTTAAACCACTTTCTTGTAAATGGAATGACCAATAAAAAGCCTAAAAGGTCTGTTAGAAATCCTGGTAATACTAATAAAATTCCACCTATAAAGATTAAAAAGGTATCAATCATCGCATGTCCAGGTGGTTCACCTACAGATAAACTATTTTGTATATTTTGCACGGACTGAAGACCTTGTTTTTTTGCAACAGTAATACCGATGATACTTGTTAAAATGATCAACAATAATGTGTTAAAGACACCTATTCCTTTTCCAACTAATATAAAAATAGCAATTTCCAATAAACCGATTGCTATAATAAAACCTAATATCTTTCTCAAAATAATAACCCTCCATTTTAAAGAGTATTCTTCTTTCTTATACGATTCATTCTATTAAAAGTTTCATCTCCCCCCATTCTTTATCATTTTAAAAAGGAGAACATCTCTCCGTTTGAGATGCTCTCCTTTCATTTAATCGATTCATTAATCTTTAAAGAACACTAGCATGCCCTTTATAAATAACACCTGTTTCTGCATCCATTGTAATCTCTTGACCGTGTTTAATAATCGTTGTTGCCTCTTTAACCCCTACGATAACAGGAATGCCTAGACTTAAACCGACAACTGCTGCATGGCTTGTTAGGCCACCTTCCTCCGTAATAATTCCTGCACATTTTTCAATATTTGGCATCATTTCGCGATCCGTACCAACAGTGACTAATATTTTCCCTTCCGTATTGTAGCTTTTTGCCTCATCTGCGTTTTTCACAACAACCGCATTTCCTACAACGGATAATTTACCAACACCTTGGCCTCTCGCTAACAAGTCACCAATTACATGGACTTTCATTAAGTTCGTTGTACCTGCTTCACCGACTGGAACACCTGCTGTAATAATTACTACATCCCCATGATCAACAAACTGATGCTTCAATGATGCGTCAACAGCTAACTCTAACACTTCATCTGTTGTGGACACTTTTGGTGTCACAATTGGTGTTACACCCCAAACTAGAGTTAATTTTTGAGCTGTTGATTTAATATTTGTAATGGCAATAATCGAAACACCAGGACGGTATTTTGCAATCATTCTAGCAGTAGTTCCGCTAGCTGTTGGTGCAAGAACCGCTTTTACTCCTAAATTAATGGACGTATAAGCAACCGCTTGTGAAAGGGCTTCTGTCATTGTAGAGCCTTTTTCTTTGCTACGAGTTGTAACAATGTTGCGATAATCTAATGAGTTTTCTGTATACTCGGCAATGTTATTCATAGTACGGACAGATTCTACAGGATATAGACCTGCTGCTGTCTCGCCAGAAAGCATTATCGCATCTGTACCATCAATAATCGCGTTGGCAACATCGCTTGCCTCTGCCCGTGTTGGACGTGGGTTACGTTGCATAGAATCTAACATTTGTGTTGCAGTAATAACCGGTTTACCAACTAAGTTACATTTTTTAATTAACGATTTTTGTACTAGTGGTACGACTTCTGCAGGAATTTCTACACCTAAGTCACCGCGGGCAACCATTAAACCATCGGATACTTCGATAATTTCATCAATATTATCGACCCCTTCTTGGTTTTCAATTTTAGGGATAATTTGAATATGGCTACCACCGTTTTGTTCAAGTAATTCTCGAATTTCAAGAACATCTTTTGGCGTACGAACGAAGGAAGCAGCAATAAAGTCGACTCCTTGTTCAATACCAAATAAAATATCTTGCGCATCCTTTTCTGTAATACCAGGTAGTTTTACAGAAACACCAGGAACGTTTACACCTTTTTTATTTTTTAGCACACCCGCATTTTCAACAATCGTATGGATTAATCCCTCTTCCATATCCTTCGCTAAAACACGAAGTTCAATTAAACCGTCATCTAAAAGAATTTTGTCATTTTGGTTTACATCTTCAATTAACTGATCATAAGTAACCGAAAAACGTTTTTCATTTCCTACTACTTCCGTCATGGAAATATCGATGACTTGTCCTTGTGTTAAATGTAATTCACCATTTTCCATTGTATGGGTACGGATCTCAGGACCTTTCGTATCAAGTAAAATCCCTACTGTTTTCCCTAACTTTTCAGCAACATCACGAATCGTTGCAATTCTTACAGCATGCTCTTCATGACTACCATGGGAAAAATTCAACCTTGCAACGTTCATACCAGCATTCATTAATTCTGCAAGGATTTCTGGTGATTCACTTGCTGGACCGATTGTACATACAATTTTTGTTTTTCTCATATTATTCTCTCCGTTTTTTATTATATTGACAGTTCTTTTGATAATGAATATAACGAAAGATCTGCTTTATGTTTTTTTGTAAATGCATCTTCTAAATCATAATCATATACTTGATGATTTTTTATACCTACTGCTCTTCCACCTTTGCCCTCCAGTAATACTTCCACTGCCTTTGCACCAAGGCGGCCAGCTAAAACCCGATCTCGAGCAGAAGGCGAACCTCCCCGTTGGATATGTCCTAATACAGAAACTCTCGTTGTAATATTTCCCTTTTCTTTCAAAAGTTTTGCTAGTTCATTTCCTGACATTACACCTTCAGCAACAATAATAATACTATGTTTTTTGCCTCGGGAAACACCGTGCTGTATTCTACTAATGATATCATCGATGTCATACTCTTCTTCAGGTATTAATATTGATTCAGCACCTGCAGCTAGCCCTGCCCATAAGGCAATATCCCCAGCATCCCTTCCCATTACTTCCACAACAAAGGAATTTTCATGACTCGTTGCAGTATCTCGAATTTTATCTATCGATTCGATAACGGTATTTAATGCTGTATCAAAACCAATTGTATATTCGGTACCAGGTATGTCATTATCAATTGTTCCTGGTACGCCAACACAAGGAAATCCTTTTTTAGTTAGAGCCAATGCACCGCGATAAGAACCATCTCCCCCTATTACAACAAGACCTTCTACGCCCGCTTCCCTCATTTTTTCAATACCTTGTAGTTGATATCGTTCTTCTTTAAATTGTGGACAACGAGAAGAAAACAACTTCGTCCCTCCTCGTTGGATGATGCCTCCAACAGAACCTAAATCTAACAGTTCCATTCTACCTTCAATAAAGCCTTCATATCCATGATAAATCCCCATGACATCAACACCATGGAAGTTTGCTTTACGAACGACCGCACGGATAGCTGCATTCATTCCAGGTGAATCTCCCCCACTTGTTAAAACGGCTATTCTCCTCATCGTTCTTAAACCTCCTAATATTTCCTCATATTAAACACATTAGCATAAAATGAAGACATTGTAATTATTCAAAGCTACTTATAACGATACTTTTACAAAATAGCAAATTATTACGAAACAAGATGGAATTTTTATCAAAATTTAAGAAAAATAACGATTCATACTTTTATTTTACCCTTATTACAAAAAAACGACAAAACCCATTTTGGATTTTGTCATTTTTATTTCAGACGAGCTCTTTCCAACCATATAAAGTATGGAAATGAAAATGAAATTTATTCATGAAAAGCGCAAACGCTTTTTGATTATACTTCGTCTTCTTCTTTAAACTGACCGATTTTTCGAAACTTTTTATAACGATCTTCGATTAATTCTTCTTCCGATAATACATTTAATTCTGCTAATGCCTTTTCTAGACATTCTTTTAATGATGTTGCTTGAACGTGAATATCCCGATGCGCTCCCCCTGCGACTTCCGGAACAATATCATCAATAATGTCCATATTTTTCAAATCATATGCAGTGATTTTCATCGCTTCTGCTGCTTGTTTTGCTAAAGCTGCATCTTTCCATAAAATCGATGCTGCCCCTTCTGGAGAAATAACAGAGTACGTAGAGTTTTCAAGCATATAAATTTTATTAGCTACCCCTAAAGCTAATGCTCCTCCACTTCCCCCTTCACCAATAACGATACTAATAACGGGTACTTTAAGTCCTGCCATTTCAACTAGATTTTTTGCTATAGCTTCACTTTGTCCGCGCTCTTCTGCTGCTTTCCCAGGATAAGCACCTTTCGTATCGATGAAACAAATAATTGGTCGTTTAAATTTTTCCGCTTGCTTCATTAAACGTAAAGCTTTTCGGTATCCTTCTGGGTGGGGCATCCCGAAATTTCTTCGAATATTTTCTTTTGTAGTTTTCCCCCGTTGGTGACCGATAACTGTTATCGGTTGTCCATTAAAACTTGCTATTCCCCCAACGATTGCTTCATCATCCCCATAGAAACGATCGCCATGTAACTCGATAAAATCTTCAAAAATTTCTTCTATATAATCCATTGTCGTTGGACGTTGGGCATGTCTTGCAACTTGTACCCGATCCCAAGGCTCCATATTAGAATAAATTTGCGTTTCTAATTGTTTTAGTCTTGTTTCTAACGTTACAATTTCATCAGACATATCCACATCTGCATTTTTAGCGATTTCTTTTAATTCATCAATCTTTTCTCGAAGTTTTACAATAGGTTCTTCAAACGCCATTGATTTAGACATGAGATATGCCTCCTTTACGATGTAATCTCACAACTGTTGCAAGTTTATCGCGCATTTCTTTTCTATGGAAAATCGCGTCCAATTGTCCATGGGCAAGTAAAAATTCTGCCGTTTGGAAATCATCCGGTAATTTTTCGCGAACAGTTTGTTCAATAACCCTTCTACCTGCAAATCCTATTAATGCTTGGGGTTCTGCAATATTTAAATCACCTACAGAAGCAAAACTTGCAGAAACTCCACCAGTTGTAGGATGGGTCATAACGGATATGAATAACAATCCTTGATCACTATGTCGTTTTAAAGCAACACTCGTTTTCGCCATTTGCATAAGGGAAAGAACCCCTTCTTGCATACGCGCACCGCCACTAGCTGTGAAAATAATGAATGGTACTTGCAATTCTGTTGCTTTCTCAATTGCGCGAGTAATTTTTTCACCAACGACTGAACCCATTGAACCCATACGGAAATGGGAGTCCATTATAGCGACAACAACTTGTTCCCCTTTAACACTTCCTTTTCCCGTTAAAACAGCTTCATTCAATCCTGTTTTTTGAGAATCGATTTCGATTTTCTCTAAATAGGATGGAAACTTTAATGGATTGGAAGTTCGAATGTTGTCATCAAAGGCTTCAAATGTCCCTTCGTCAATAAATATAGATACGCGTTCCCAAGCGGTCATTTTATAATGATAATCACAATTTGGACAAACCTTTAAATTCTGTTCTAATTCCTTCGTTAAATAAATTTTTTTACATTCAGGACATTTTGTCATTAAATCTGCGGGAAAGGAGTTCTCTTTGTTACGATCTACAATGACACCTTTTTGTTTCTTTTTGTTAATCGATAATAAACTTTTAATTGCCACTGCTTTTCCCCCTTAATTTTTTTAAGTAACGAATCCAATCATCGTATGCTTCCAATGCTTCCTTTTCATAGCCTAGTTGCAATGATTTTAAAAGAATTTGTAGCATCGTTTTTTCTTCTTCTGTTGTCGTTTTCTTTAATGGTGTTGCACTATATGCCGCGAGTTGTATCCAAATTTTTAAAGCTAATCGATTACCAGAAGCGATTATGAGTTCCCTCAATAAATGATCTCGAACTACTTCATGTTCCACTTCTAGTTTCATGAACAAACTTTCCCAAACAGGTAAACTTCTTAAAGATTGATTCGAACAAATAATGCGAATTGCTTCCTTTTCATGCATCCTTCTTGTCGTGTGGACATCTTCCACCGCTTTATTTTCTTGTAATATAAAGGACGCTAATATTTCGACCAATTGATTCGAATGGATGGAAGCTAAAAATGTACCTCCTCCATGTCTCGTTTCAATAAGTCCAAGCAATTCTAAACTTCGCAATGCTTCTCTTACAGATGAACGACCAACATTCAACCTTTCAGATAACACACGTTCTGATGGAAGTTTTTCTCCTGGCTGAATCCCCTCGTGTTTAATTAACTCTCTCAGCTGTTTGACAATCTCTAAAAATACTTTTTTGTTTTCCTGTTTTTTATCCATAAGCACCTCGCAAGACAATAGGAACTAAAAAAAGACACTATCGTTCAATATTATCAATTACGCCTTACGTAATTGCGTCCAGATTTTGGACTTATGCTTGTCACATAAGTCTACCCCTTGACAAAATCTGTAAACTCCCGTTTATACGTTTAACATGGGACCAATTAATGAATGGGCATTGTTAAACTAAATCACATAACAAACATAAAGTGGTCTGACCACTTTTAACCTATCCTACATGATGTTTCTCTATTTGTAAAGAAAAAAACTGTGCAACGTTGCACAGTTTTTACAATGACTTCTTAATTTTTATATCATTATTGGCTATTAGTCATCGTCTTCACTTTTATTTGTGTATTACCATTACGATAATCTATTACCCCTTCAACATAAACAATTCGGTCTTCTTTAACCCAGCCAATTACTTCATTGTACGTTTGGGGGAACAATGTAGTCGAAACCGTTCCAAATTCATCTTGGAGCTGGATGAATGCCATTAACTCACCCTTTTTTGTACGAATTTGACGGATTGATTCAATCATGCCTACTATTTTGACAAATGAATTTGGTCTTAATTGAACTATAGCTGCCGTTGTTGCATTGATATCCTGCCATTTAGCTCGCTCCAATGCAACAGGATGTTCGGATAAATAAAATCCGAATGTTTCTTTTTCGAATTGAAGTTTTAATTTATCCGGTATTGGACTAGCTTCCACATACTTTGGTTTCCCGAAAAGTAAAACTTCCGAAGAAAACAAATCATTTTCCTCTTCATTTGGCCGAACTAAAGAGGCATGTTTTTCTGCCGCTTCCACCGTTGCTAAAAGGGTTGCCCGATCTTTTCCGAAATCATCTAAAGCACCGGATTTAATAAGCGGTTCAATTGCTTTTCGATTAAAATGACTGCCGCTTAAACTAACAGCTAAATCAAATAAATCTTCAAAAGGTTGTTCTTTCAACTTTCGAAGGGCAACAATTTTTTGTAAAAAGGGTTGGGGAACTCCTTTAATAGCTGATAAACTAAATCGAATGTTCCCACCTTCAACCGTAAAAATTCGCTGACTTCTATGAATGGACGGTCTTAATATACTAATGCCTTTCTGCTTTGCTTCTAAAATAAGCTGGAACAGTTTTTCTGGATTACCCGTTGCATTAGTCATTAATGCTGCATAGAAGTTTGCTGGGAAGTTCGCCTTTAAATAAGCCATTTGATAAGAAATAAAACTATATGCTACCGCATGGCTTTTAGGGAATCCGTAATCGGCAAATCGAACGATTAACGCATATACTTCCTTCGCCACCTGTTCTGGATATCCTTGACGTACAGCACCTTTTACAAAGGTCGATTGCTGTTGTTCTAATACTTCCCTTTTCTTTTTACTTACAGCTCTTCTCAGTAAGTCTGCCTGTCCAATTGTAAAACCAGCAAACAAATGGGCAATTTGCATAATTTGTTCCTGATAGACAATTACGCCATAAGTTTCCTTTAATATAGGCTCTAACACCGGATGGGGCATGACAACTGGTTCTTTTTTTGCCTTTCTTCTAGCGTAAACAGGTATAAACTCCATTGGTCCCGGACGATAAAGGGCATTGACAGCCACAATATCTAAAAATTCTGTAGGGGCAATTTCCTTTAACGCATTTTTCATGCCGTCTGATTCCAACTGAAAAATACCCGTTGTATCCCCTTCCCTTAACAATTGGAACGTTTTCGCATCATCCAGTGGAATTCGATTAAAATCGATCCACTTTTTATGTGTGTAATAAATCGATTGACGAATCGTTTCTAAAATCGTTAAGTTCCGTAACCCTAAAAAGTCCATTTTTAACAAACCAACTTGTTCCACTTCCTGCATCGGCCATTGGGTTAAATAAATCCCATCATGACCTTCTTCAATCGGTACTACTTCCACTAAAGGCATCGGACTAAGAACTACCCCAGCCGCATGGGTAGATGCATTTCTCGGTAAGCCTTCCAACTTTTTCGCTGTTTGGAACCACGTTTTCCGAATATCGTCTGCTTCGATCCATGTTCTAAATGGTTGTGAGCTTGTATAAGCCTCTTGCAATGAAATACCTAATTTGTTTGGGATTAGCTTGGAAATCATCGCTAATGTATCACTTTCGAAATTAAACATTCTCGCTACATCACGGGCTACAGCCTTCGCCGATAAAGTACCGAATGTAATAATTTGAGCCACATGTTGTTGTCCATATTTTTGAGCAACATATTGAATAACATCTTGCCGTTTTGTATCAACAAAATCGATATCGATATCCGGAAGGGTTACCCTTTCAGGATTTAAAAACCGTTCAAATAATAAGCCAAATTGTAATGGATCTACTTGAGTAATATGAAGACAATAGGCTACAAGGGAACTGGCAGAGGAACCCCTTCCAGGACCTGTTAAAATGTTTTTACTTTTTGCAAAATGCATAAAATCAGACACTATTAAAAAGTAATCAGCGTAGCCCATTGAATTGATAACTTGTAATTCATATTGCAATCGTTTTCGGTATATTTCATTAGGCGTATCCGTTTGTAAACGTTCCTTTAACCCTTCAAAAGCCTTTTCAGTCAGCACATCTTCCGCCCTTTGCCCTTGTTGTAAAGGAAACTTCGGCATAAAATATTGATCCTTTGTTAGTTCCACTTGGCAATTTAATAAAAATTGTCTGCTTTCTTCTAACCATTGGGGGGTATCCTTAAACCATTCCCGCCACTCCATTGCAGTAGGCATATATTGATTTTCTTGCTCTATTTGAGTGCTCTCATTTAATTTCACGCCAGTTTCAATAGCCCGGGCTACTTTATAAGCAAAATAATCTTCCCGATTCATATATAAACATTCATGAATCGCCATACATTTTATTTGCAATTGATGACTTAGTTGTACAATTTGCCCTTCGAAGGAAGAAACCATCCCTCCACTACGAGAGATCCCCATATAAAGATTCGAATGGAACGTTTCCACCATTTGTTGAATAAAAGAGATGTATTGTTCCTTTAGTAAACTTTCTGATGTTGGGATGACGACGGCACATCCTTTTGAATAAGCTGCTAACCAACGCCACGGTAACAGTTCATCTTCTCGAATGGATATGGCACTACTAATTTTTAATAAATTTTTATAGCCACCATCCGTTTGAGCGTAAATTAAGAGAGGTAATGAATGATCCTTCGAAAATTGTACTTGGACAGACAATCCAACTACTGGATGGATTCCTGCTTGTTTTAATGAATGCCAAAAAGGCAAAAGCCCGTACAATTTCGTATTTACCATTGCACACGCTTCTGCCTTTTGGGATTGTAAAAAAGGGATGAGCTCTTCCATACGAATTGTACTTTTTAATAGATCTGCACTTGTTCGTATTTGCGGATATACGACTGTCAAACTTCATCCCTCCTATATTAGTTATAATTTTGACAAAGCACTTTTAAATCTTCAATTAATCGTTCCGCTTCTTCCCATGAGTACACGGTTGCACCAGATGCTAACGGATGGCCACCGCCATTATACTTCTTCGCCAACTCATTAATAATAGGACCCTTTGAACGTAATCTTACTCGAATTTGATTCTCTTCTTCTACGAATATAACCCATGCACAAACACCTTTAATATTGCTTAAAGAACCGACTAACAAGGAAGTATCAGAAGCAGTGACGTTGAATTTATGTAAAAGATCCTTCGATAATTTAATCGAACAAGCCCCGTTTTCATCCATTACAAAGTTTTCATACATATAACCTTGAAGATGTAATAGATTAGGTTCTTTTTCGTACATTCCATTAAACACTTCATTGCGATCAAAATTATACTTAATTAACTGACCTGCAATTTCAAAAGTACGGACGGATGCACTCGGATATAAAAAGCGACCAGTATCACCTACGATACCTGCAAAAATTAGTCGAGCAGCATTATCTGACATTTCCCAACCTTTAGATGCTTGTCCTTCAACGAATAATTCATAAATCATTTCACTGCAAGAGCTGGCATTGGTATCAACCCATAATAAATCACCGTAAGCATCGTCGTTTGGATGGTGATCGATTTTAATTAAAAAATCGCCCTTTGTATAGCGGGCATCATCAATACGATCTGTATTAGCTGTATCTGTTACAATCACTAATGCATTTTCAAATACATCGTCACTAATGCTATCTGGTGTATCTAAAAAAGTTAAGGATCGGTCATGCTCACCAATTGCATAAACCGTTTTATTTGGATAGTTCTTTTCTAGCAATCTTTTTAAACCTATTTGAGACCCGTATGCATCTGGGTCTGGACGAACATGTCTATGAATGATAATTGTATCATATTGTTCAATTTTGTCGATGATTTGTAATTTCAAGCGGATTTCCCCCTATAGCTACTATTTTTTGTTGGTTGTGTTAGCTTTTTTAATAAAAAATCGTTACAATAATGAAGGCACTACATACATATAGCAATTGTTGCACCTTAATGGGAGGTTAAAAATGTTAAACTATATTTTTGTATTTTTTATCGTTGTATCCTTTGTAGCTTATTTTTATTATAAAACGAGACAATTTCGTTCCACATTACCGATTCGTAAAAAATGGTACAAAGCAAAAGCTGGCGTTGCCCTAGGACTCTTTATCATGGTATTCGGCTTAAATACTTGTATCATTTATCCTACCCTCGTTGGATTTATGATTGCAGCCGTATTCATCCTAGTTGGATTTATGGAAGCATTTGCAAGCTACAAACGAGTTCGCCACGAAGGACAATTCGTAAAAGAAGAATACGAATTAAACAAATAAGTAAAAGGAAGCAATATACAAATCGGTGTATATTGCTTTTTTATTGAATGATTAACGCTCTAATAGTTGGAACATCATCATCGCTTTTCCAACTAAAGTCGTTTCATGGAAAACATCGAAGTCCATTTTTACGAATTTACGACTCATATCTAAAATATGAGGAATAACCGTTAATACGCTTTCCATTTGAACCGGTTTAATAAAGTAAATGGTCATATTTTCTGCCACTGCATCTCCACGTTTTCTCCGTTTCAACGCAAAGGCTCCAACTTCTGAAAGTAATGTCGTAAAGGCACCGTAAGAAATCGCACCAAATTGGTTCGTCATTTGTGGGGTTACTGTAAATTCTACGACCACATCTTCTTCGCCCATTACTTTCATTTCACTTTTAACTAAATCATCAATTGTTTCACCATGTTGTGGTTGTCTTTGGGCATGCTGTAACGCCTTTAATACATCTTGACGACTAATGACTCCTTGCAAAATACCGTCTTCATTTACAATAGGTAATAAGTCAATACCTTCCCAAATCATTCGATGTCCTGCCGAAGCAACACTCGTTTTCATTGAACCGGAAATTGGATTTTTCGTCATCACTTTATCGACCGTTTCATATTCCGATTTTCCAATAACATCCTTCACTGTAATCATACCGACTAATTTGTTAGCATTCGTAACGACAGGGAATGCACCGTGGGTTGTTTGTAAATTCAATTTGTGGAAATCTGCTATTGTATCGGTAATTTTTAACGAAGCGGTTTCTTCAATCGGCACATAAATGTCTTCAATTAATAAAATATCCTTTTTAATTAATTGGTCATAAATAGCCCGATTGATCATCGTTGCTACAGTAAACGTATCATAACTGGACGAAATAATTGGCAGTTCTAATTCATCTGCCAATCGCTTATTATTTTCCGTTGTATCAAAGCCACCTGTTATTAATACTGCTGCTCCAGCCTTAAGGGCATTTTCATGGGCTTTGAATCGGTTCCCTACAATTAAAAGATTTCCTGCATCTGTGTATCTCATCATATCTTCTAATTGCATAGCGCCAATGACAAATTTATTAAGGGTTTTATGCAATCCTGCTCTACCACCTAATACTTGTCCGTCTACGATGTTTACGATTTCAGCGAAGGTTAGACGTTCGATATTTTCCTTTTTCTTCTTTTCAATTCGAATCGTCCCAACCCGTTCAATGGAACTAACTAATCGACGATTTTCCGCCTCTTTTATTGCGCGATAAGCTGTACCTTCACTTACTTGCATTTCCTTCGCGATTTGGCGTACAGAAATTTTGTCACCAACAGGTAACGATTCGATATATTGTAATATTTTCTCATGTTTTGTAGACACTACGATCACCTATTCCCATCTATCTTTCCTTGCCAATAGTGTATCATATTTCAATTATGTATAGAAAAAAAGAAAGTAGCCTATTCCAGTTTGATTTACATACAAACTTTCCATTACCTTTCGCTACTTTCTTTTATAACTTCCATTTCTATTCGATTTATATCGGAAAATTATAATTCTACTTTTTCACCTGGATTTAAAATTTGAACTTTACTATTTTTTACTAAATCAGCAAAGTGCTTTGGATCCTGTTGAATGACCGGGAACGTATTGTAATGAATTGGGACTACTGATTTTGGATTTAGCAACGATACAGCATAAGCAGCATCTTCAGGCCCCATTGTAAAGTTATCACCAATCGGTAAAAAGGCTACATCAATCTCGTTACGATCTCCAATTAACTTCATATCACCAAAAAGGGCTGTATCGCCAGCATGGTAAATTGTGAATCCTTCAGCATAAAATAAAATTCCTGATGGCATACCTGTATAAATAATTTCATTATTTTCCGTTACATACGATGAACCATGGAAAGCTTGTGTAAATTTCACTTTCCCAAACTCAAATTGATAAGAACCACCAATATGCATTGCATGCGTATTGACCCCTTGCCAAGATAAATAATCGGCAAGCTCATTCGGTGCTACAACTAGGGCATTATTTGCCTTCGCCAGCTCAACTGTATCACCTACATGATCGTTATGACCGTGGGTTAATAAAATAACATCCGGTTTTTCTTCCTCTACTTTTAAATCTGTCGAACCGTTTCCACGAATAAAAGGATCAATTAAAATATTCGTATCATTTGTTTTAATTTTAACTACTGAATGTCCATGATAAGATAATTCCATTATTTATCCTCCTAAAATATGATGTTCAATTTTACTTATTCCGCTTTTATAAGCTTTTTTCCTTCTTTTTGCTATACTATATAAAAGTGTTAAAATATGAATTATTCGTATTTATTGTACCCCGTTCAAGCTAACGGTGCAAAACAATGGATATATCTTTTTGAAATCTTGAGGAGGGTTTTTATGAATAAATTAAATCAACTACAAAATTATTTAAAAGAAAATGAATATGATGCAGCTTTTATTACAACACCAGATAACGTTTTTTACTTTTCCCATTTTAAAAGCAATCCCCACGAACGTTTATTAGGGGTGATGGTTTTTAAAGATGCGGAACCTTTCTTAATCTGTCCTAAAATGGAAGCACCTGATGCGAAAGCTTCTGGTTGGAATGGAGAAATAATTGGCCATCTGGATACAGACAACCCTTGGGAGTTACTTGCACAGGCAGTACAATCCCGCGGAGTCCAAATGACAACGATGGCAATCGAAAAATCCCATTTAACAGTTGAGCGTTTAGAAGCCCTTCAACAAATATATCCACAAGCAAACTTTGTTCGTCTTGACGATCAAATTAACCAATATCGTGTTATTAAAGATGAAGTGGAAATTGAAAAATTACGAAAAGCGGCAAGTTTAGCTGACTTTGCCATTGAAGTAGGCTGTAAAGAAATTGCTGAAGGTAAAACGGAAATGGAAATTTTAACGGCTATTGAAAATGCGATTAAAGAAAAGGGTTGTTCGATGTCCTTTGAAACGATGGTACTTTCCGGTCCTAAAACAGCATCTCCCCACGGTACACCAGGAGATCGAAAAATTCAAAAAGGCGATATGATTTTATTTGACTTAGGTGTGATTTATGATGGCTATTGCTCAGATATTACGCGTACTGTTGCCTTTGGAGAACCGTCAGAAGCACAAAAGGAAATATACAATGCAGTACGCCAAGCAAATGAAGGAGCTATTGCAGCAGTAAAACCTGGTGTTCGAGCTATGGATTTAGATAAAATCGCCCGCGATACAATTAGCGATGCCGGTTACGGTGAATATTTCACCCACCGTTTAGGACATGGTCTTGGGATTTCTGTTCACGAATTCCCATCTGTGACAGGAACGAATGAAATGGAACTTTCTCCTGGTATGGTCTTTACAATTGAACCAGGCATTTATAAAGCCGATGTGACAGGTGTACGTATTGAAGATGATGTCGTTGTGACTGAAAACGGCGTTGAAGTTTTAACGAAATTCACAAAAGAATTAGTTGTTTTATCATAACTAATTGTTAAAAAGTTAAAAGGTGATGCGAAAATTTTTTCGCATCACCTTTTCCTGTAAAAAATCTATATCCCCTGATCTTGCAATTGTTCTTGATCTTTTATTGATTTTCTTCCTAAATAGGCCTCTACAATTCGAGAATCAGCTAATAAATCTGATGATTTCCCTTCAATGATGATTTTCCCCGTTTCCATAACGTAGCCAAAATCAGCAATTTTTAAAGCCTGTTTTGCATTTTGTTCCACAAGAAGCACCGTCGTTCCCGCTTCTTTTATTTCTTTAATAATCGTGAAAATTTCCGACACGATTAGTGGCGCTAATCCCATGGACGGTTCATCGAGTAAAAGTAATTTAGGTTTAGATAATAATGCTCGAGCGATGGCTAACATTTGTTGTTGTCCACCAGAAAGGGTACCGGCTAGTTGAGTTTGTCTTTCAAACAAAATAGGGAAACGTTTCATAACGTTATCAATGTCTTCTTTTACCCCTTTGTCCTTTCGATGATAAGCCCCCATCTCTAAATTTTCTAATACTGTCATTGAAGATAAAATGGCACGTCCTTCAGGCACAAGGGCGATTCCTTTACGGAGTAACTGATCTGGCCTTAATCCCGTTACATTTTCTCCTAAAAATTCGATCGTCCCTTTTTTTGGCTTTAGAATTCCGGCTATCGTTTTCATCGTCGTCGATTTTCCCGCACCGTTTGCTCCAAGCAACGTAATAATTTGACCTTCAGGTACTTCTAAATCAATACCTTTTAGAGCTTGAATCTGTCCATAATAGGTTTGGACGTTCGTTAATTTAAGCAATATCTACATCCTCCTCTCGACCGAGGTAGGCTTCAATAACTGCTTCGTTGTTTTGAATTTCATATGGAGTACCTTCAGCTAGTTTCTCTCCAAAATTTAACACCGTTATCCGATCACAAAGCTTCATAACAAGTGGCATATCATGTTCAATTATTAATACGGTGATTCCTTTTGATTGTATAAGTTTGATTAAATCATACAAACTATCCGTTTCCTTTTCATTCATCCCAGCTGCCGGTTCATCTAATAATAACAATTTCGGATTACTCGCCATCGCCCTAGCAATTTCAAGTCTTCTTTGCTGACCGTAGGCAAGATTCTCCGCCAATGCATCTTTATGCTCCAATAATCCAACTAAATCTAAAAGCTCCTCCGCTTTTTCAGTAAGTGCTTTCTCCTCCCTCTTTTGCTTTTTTGTTCGGAAAACACTAGTAAATACGCCAGATGTGCTCCTACAATGACCACCGACCATCACATTTTTCAAAGCGGACATTTGGGAAAAGAGGCGAATATTTTGGTACGTTCGGCATATTCCTTGTTCCGTAATCTTATAAGATTTTAAACCGGTAATATTGGCGTCATTAAAAACAATTTGACCTGAAGTTGGTTCAAAAATATTCGTAATTAAATTAAACATCGTCGTTTTTCCAGCACCGTTCGGGCCTATTAAACCATAAATTTCCCCTTCTTGAATTTGAAAGGAAACATCTTTTAAAGCGTGAATACCACCAAAGTTTTTTGATACGTTCCGTATTTCAAGAACCATTAACGGACCCCTCCTTTAGAACGTTTCAACCTTTTGAACTTACTTAATAATTGAATATCTAAAATTCCTTGAGGGCGAACGGCCATTAATATAACTAACATAATTCCGTAAATAATATATCGATATTCGCTTACAAAGCGTAATACTTCTGGTATTAACGTTAAAAAGATTGCACCGAATATCGAACCAATAATTACTTCACTACCTCCGAAGACAGTGAAAATTAAAATTTCAACAGCCCGATGGTAGGAAAAATCGGAAGGAGAAATATATCCCATTACATGGGCAAACAATGCACCCGCTAACCCAGCTAAAAAGGCACCTTGGGAAAAGGAAAGAACTTTAAAGTAAGTAATATTTATCCCCATAGATTCCGCTGCCTTTTCATCCATTTGGATTGATGAGAAGGATCGACCTACACGGGAATTTTGTTGGCGAAAAACAAACCAGATCGTTGCAGTGACTAAAATAAACAAGATGACAAACACCATTAAATAAACAAATTTATTATTCCTTAACCCGAACATAGCAGGCTGAATACCGAAATCCCGTGCCAAGTTTAATAATTCCCTTCCCATTTGGGGAATACCGGTTAATCCAATCGATCCTTTCGTAAGGGATTCCCAGTTAACAAAAATGACTCGAATAACCTCTCCAAGACCTAAAGTAGCTATCGCTAAATAAACACCTGATAATCTTAAAGATGGAATTCCGATAATAATGCCAAGACATCCCGCAACACTAGCACCTATTAAAATACCAACAAAAATAGGTAAATCGAAATGAATCGTTAACAATGCCGACGTATAAGCACCGACACCCATAAATCCTGCGCTACCTAATGATAATTGCCCCGAAGATAATGGGACGTACACACTAATGGCAAGAAGAATATTGATTAATATAAATGAAGCAATTTGTAAATGATATGGATTAATAAAATCAGCTAACATACACTCACCTGCCCTCTACTATCTTTGATCCGAATATACCTTGTGGTCTTAATAAAAGAATGACGATGATCATGATAAATGCGATGGCATCCCGGTAACCCGAATCACCATATGCTACGAGGAATGTTTCCGATAATCCTAAAATTAATCCTCCCACCATGGCACCTTTGACATTTCCCATTCCACCTAAAATGATGATGGCAAGACCTTTCAAACCGATAGCTAATCCCATTTGTGGGCTGACAGAGTTAAACGCCATTCCAACTAATATTCCTGCTATGCCTCCCATTGCAGAGGCGATGATGACCGTTAACGTAATGATTTTCTTTGTATCTACACCTAGAATACTAGCTGTTTCTAAATTTTCAGCTGTTGCCCGTAACGCTTTACCTGCTTTTGTTTTGGATAACCATATCGATAAGCCGATCATTAAAAAAATCGAAATAACGAAAATGACAATTTGAACGATATAAATCGTTATAGAACCAATTTCAATACTCATTTCCGCAAACTCTGTACGAAAAGGTTTATTACCTGCCCCAAATAGATGATGGGATAAGTTTTCAAGCAATATGGAAACACCAATCGTACTTATTAAAGGAGCCAAATGGGATACCCCTCTTTTTCCCCTTAAAGGTCGTAAAGTAAAAGTTTCTAATAAGTAACCTAAAATTGCTGTTACGACAATCGATGCAACAAAGGCTAACCATAATGGCCAACCTAAAACACCTGTCGTCATCACTCCTACAAAGGCACCGACCATAAAAATTTCCCCATGGGCCATATTAATAATACCTAAAACGCCAAAAACAAGCGTAAACCCTAGGGCAACGATTGCATAGATGCTGCCCAAAGTTATTCCGTTAATAAATTGTTCTAAAAGCAAAATCATCATCCTTTAAAGTCATTTTTTTATTTCGATTGGCAAAAATGAAATTTATTTTTTTACATAAAGATGAATCATTTTCATTTCCACTTATTTAAAGGTGCAATTATTGGAATTCAACAAATTTTCCGTCTTTTATTTCAACAACTTTAACGTCCATAACAACGTCACCTATTTCATCGAATGAAAAATTTCCTAACAATCCTTCAAAATTTTTCGTTTCTGCTAAAGCTTCATGGAACAGTTCTCGTTCTGCTTCACCAGCTCTTTTTAAAGCATCTGCATAAATATATAATGCGTCATAAGATTGAGCAGCAAATTGGTCAGGCAGCTTTCCATAGGCTTCTTCATATTTTTTGTTGAATTCAACTACTTTTGGATCTTCAGACTCTCCAAACCACGGCGTAGCAACGATTAAACCGTTTGCTGCATCTCCAGCAATTTCAAGTACTTGAGGGGAGTTAAAGCCATTGCCACCAACAAACGGTACATCGATCCCCATTTTACGTGCTTGGTCCATAATGACAGCCCCTTCGTTATATAATGCAGAGGCTAAAATTAAATCTGGATTTGCATTTTTAATTTTTGTTAGTTGTGCATTATAATCGCTTTGTCCTTTTTGGAACGTTTCAATCGTTAATATTTCCAATCCCATTTCTTCAGCTGTCTTTTTCATTGTATCGAAGCCCGATTTAGTCAAAACATCGTCATTACCATAAATAAGTGCCACTTTTTTCGCACCTGTTCTTTCAACGGCTTTTTCCATCGCCGTTGGAATAGCTAATGCTTCTGGGATAGAGTTTCGGAACACATAATCACCAATTTCCGGTATACCTTCCGCCGTAGTGGAAGTACCCATTATCGATATGCCGTTCAAATCTGCTTCAGGAGCTACTGCAAAAAATTCTGTACTTAATGTAGGACCTATAATGGCAAGAATCTCTTCATCATTCATTAATTTTTGAGCAGCAGAAAGGGCTTGCTCCGCTTCCCCAGCAGAATCTTCAATTACTAAATCTATGTTAACTTCCCCTTGTTCATTAATTTCACTTTGGGCTAATTTTAAACCTTCTGTAATGGCTTCTCCATAAGCTGCACCAGCACCAGTTAAATAGGAGACTACGCCAATTTTTGCTTGAATTGTGCCACCATTACTATTCGTTGAGCCTTCTTCACCTGCGCTTGACCCACCACATGCCGTAAGTAAACATAACATCAATACGAGCATAAGAGTAAACGACTTTTGAAATATCCCCTTCATTTGAATTCCCCCAATATTTTATTTTTAGTAGAGCAATTCTATTAAATTACATTTTTATGGAAAAGTAAATGATAAATTTCGAAATAGTTGGTATTTTCTGATAAATATACCGTTCCATAAAAAAAGCCACTTGTTAGTTTTTTCTAACAAGTAGCTTGTTATTTATTTTATAAGCTTCCCTTAAATAAGTAAAGAATCGACAGGTACATAATCACGACCTTGGTCTTCAGCAACTGCTTTATAAACAACGTGACCTTCTAATGTATTTAACCCTTTTTTCAACGCTTCATTTTCAATACATGCTTGTTTATAGCCTTTGTTCGCAATTTGTAACGCGTAAGGTACTGTATTATTTGTAAGGGCAATGGTTGATGTACGTGGTACAGCACCAGGCATATTCGCAACTGCATAATGAACAACATCATGTTTAATGTAAGTTGGATTATCATGAGTCGTTACTCGATCTGTTGTTTCAAAGCTACCCCCTTGGTCAATTGCAATATCTACAATGACAGATCCTGGACGCATGCTTTTTACCATTTGCTCAGTAACTAGTTTTGGTGCTTTTGCCCCTGGGATTAAAACTGAACCAATAACTAAATCTGAATCTTTAACTGATTCTGCAATGTTGTACGGATTAGACATTAACGTTTGAACAGAAGAACCAAAAATATCTTCCAGTTGACGTAATCTCTCTGGGTTTAAATCTAAAATTGTTACATCGGCACCCATACCAACTGCGATACGAGCAGCATTTGTACCGGCCATACCTCCGCCTACAATTGTAACTTTACCGCGCGGAACACCAGATACTCCTCCTAAAAGAATACCTTTTCCACCATTCATTTTTTCTAAAAATTGCGCCCCAATTTGTACAGACATTTTACCTGCCACTTCACTCATTGGTGTAAGAAGTGGTAAAGATCTATTTGGTAATTGAACCGTTTCATAAGCTATTCCAACTACTTTATTGTCTAATAAAGCTTGTGTTAACTCAAGTTCCGGTGCTAAATGTAAATACGTAAATAAAATTAACCCCTCATGGAAATATGAATACTCGCTTGGAATTGGTTCTTTTACTTTCATCACCATTTCTTGTGCCCATGCTTCTTGAGCTGAACTAACAATTGTTGCACCAGCAGCAACATAATCTTCATCTGTAAAGGATGAACCTAAACCAGCACCTGTTTCAATAAAAACTTCATGTCCAGCACTGATTAATGTAACAACTCCAGCAGGTGTCATTGCAACACGGTTTTCATTGTTTTTTATTTCCTTTGGTACTCCAATTTTCATAGCTGATTCCTCTCCCCGTTGTGAACTTATGTATTCAAATAATTGAATTTATATACATAATAACAATTTTCCAGCTAATATGTAAGATACTATTTTGAAGTTAACTAAAAAATATTTTTCTAATAATAAAAAATTAGGAAAAAGTAGTTTTTTTCTTAAAAAATTAAGATTTTTTATCTCTAAAAACTTTTTTTCATTTCCTTTTGAATCTAACGGAACACGTTAACAACTAAAATTCTTCTGTAAATGATTTATTAAAACTTTACTATTTTTACTACAGAATCTTAAATTTTTCATACATCATTTTATGTATCATAAGCCTATAAATTTAGACAATAATCCTTTCGTGGCAGTAAAATATAAAAAGCCATTACCTTTACAGTAATGTGGACTTACCCCTGTCAAGTAGACAACTTTAAAAAGACTAAGCAGCCATCTGGTGTCGATATTCTATCGGTGCCAGGTGGTTGAGTCTTTTTTGGAATCGTTGGAAGTTATAAAAGTAAATATATTGTTCAACAGCTTGTCTAATTTCTCCTTCTACATTTTTTAAATGGACACGTTTGCCTTTTAACGGATTCTTCACACCCTTTGCCCCTGAACCTGTAGATGGAAGACGGTTAAATGCTTCAATCGATTCTAGTTCTTTAAATTTCTTCACCCAAGCCTTTACCTGCGAAACATTGCGAATCTCGTATCTGTCCGCAATTTTTTGCATACTCTCTTCCCCGTTTAGATAGGCCTGTACGATTTCCAATTTCAGTTCATTTGAATACGTATTATTTTTTCTCGACATAGAAAAATCCCCTTTAAGTAAAATGTTATCTACAGCGTACTGTAGTTTTTTTAACATTATCTACTTAAAGGGGATAATATTATAATGACTTTTCAATTTTTTTTATTTATTTTCTTTCCACATTTGAACTTTTTCAAAAAACATCGATAACGCTTCTTTATTGGACATAGCTGGCACTTTTGCTAGCAACACTTCACGGGGAGCTCTTAATTCTTTACTTTGTTTTTGTAAAATAAGAATGCTTTTTTCATGGGCTTTTGAAGCAAATAAATTTTCTGGTAGTTGAATGACCGCCTGAATCCAAGCATGTTTTTTCAAATATTTTTGTAATTGCTTCGCTTGATTTGATTCGAATAAATTAGCAGGGATTAAGAAAAATAAATAACCACCATCTTTTGTATAGTTAATCGACTGTTCTATAAATAAATGATGGGCATAGCTCATCTCATCATGGGCACATAACTCATAATCTAATGCCACTTCCTCATTCGGATAATATCCTACTGGAAGGTCACATATAACCGCATCAACTGGATCGACTAACATCTTTTGTAATGCATCTTGATGATAAAGTAAAACCGGTTGTTCGAGTAACTCAGCTGTATCCGCTGCTAAACGGATTAATAATTCATCTACCTCGATTCCTGTTGCTGATACTTTATCATTTAACAAATTCATCACAGTAAAAAGTAAGTTACCTGTACCGACGGCCGGATCCAACATAGAAATCGGGTTATTTTTTAGTTGGTCTTCGAAAAACTGCTCTACAAAATAACCAACTAGAAGCCCTAATGTGTCAGGTGTCATTTGATGATTTGGTTGAGAAGTTTTTCGCATCCCTTTTAAAATAGCGATTTGAACGGCTTTTCGTACTTCTTCTTTCGTTGCCTCTTTGCCAATCCAAGATTCTTTTTCATCAAGTACATCTTCAAGGGCTTGCAAAACACCATCTAAAAAGGACATACCTTCATCTTTTTCATACTTCTCTGCTTTATCATTAATGAATGAAAATATTTGCTCAAACTTTTCCATAATAAACTCCTTTTGAAATGAACAACCCACTCAAAGTTTGAGTGGGTATACATTAACCATACTAAATTATAGACAATAGCCTATTAATCATTCTATCTTACCTTATGAAAGCAAGAAACGAAACCATTAAATTAATGCTTTAACAGCTTCAATCGCTGCCTCATAATTCGGATGGCTTGTACCTTCTGGAACATACTCAACATATGTTACAGTACCTTCTTTGTCGATTACAAATACAGCACGAGCTAATAAACGAAGTTCCTTCATATAAACACCGTATGCTTCACCAAAAGATAAATCTTTATGGTCAGAAACCGTATGCACTGCATCGATTCCAGCTCCTGCACACCAACGTTTTTGAGCAAATGGTAAGTCTACAGAAACTGTGTAAAATGCCACATCTCCACCTAAACTTGCTACTTCTTCATTAAAACGACGAGTTTCAGCATCACAAACTCCTGTGTCTAAAGATGGTACAGACGCGATTAATCGTACTTTCCCTTCAGAGTCTTTAAGAGTCACTGGTGATAAATCATTTGCTAATACTGTAAAATCAGGTGCTTTATCACCTACTTTTACCTCATTTCCTACTAATGTTACTGGGTTGTTTTTAAATGTTACTTGTGCCATTTTTAAGTCCCCTCCTTTATATTACGTAAATAATCTTACTAAACCTATTTCCCTCTTTGCAAATAACTTACCTTACAAATTTTTACGGAAAAAACCATCCGAACTTTTTTGTTCAGATGGTTTTTCTTTAGCCTATTGGTGAAATGGAATTTTCTCCATCGAATTCATCCTTTGGGGCGATTTCTTGAATGATTTCTTTTTTGCGTTTAATAAATACCTTTTCCTGTACAACAACCGTATCCGCAATAATATCATTTAGTCCTTTATTGCTAGGCATAAAGGCAACCATAATGTAAATGATAGGCAGTTTATTACTAATAAAGCGACCGACTACTTCTCTAAATAAAACGGTTAACCATCCTAATTTTTCCTCATGTAAAGACTTCACCTTTAAGCCAAATATCATTTTTCCAATGGTTTGCTGCCAATATTTTGTCGTCAACACAAAATACGCATAATAAAACAGCCCCGAAATGATTGTCATAGGTGAATACCATCTTTCTTCTGAAAAACTCCAGTCAAAAAAATGGAATATTGGATTTACAACAATTCCTACAATAGCACTGACAATTAAAAAATCTACAGTAAAAGCCCAAAGACGCATCCAAAATCCTGCCGTCTTCTCTTCAATTTGTTCGATTACTTTCGTTTGTTTAATCATAGTAGGTACGGCTTCGTTTTTAGGAAGAGAGACATTTGAGTCGTTCTTTTCAAATTCTGACATCTATAAACTCCTCCTTAATATTCACCGTATAAATACATCATTCTTGGACCGCCATTGGAAGTCATAAACTTAGTTAAAAATTGTTCTTCAGGTGAAGGGCCGAATAATGAACTAATTTTTACGCCAAGTAACGAAGTAAGGTCACCAAAACTGGATTCATACTCAAAAAGTTCCGCATTTTCTAGACCATAGTCTGCACGGATAGCCGCAATTGTATCTTCAAGTCCTCCAATTTCATCAACTAGACCTGCTTCAATCGCTTGAGATCCTCCTAAAATACGTCCATCAGCTACTTTTTTAACATCCGCTTCGGACATACCTCTTCCTTGTTCAATAACATCTACAAAAGCTTCATAGGATTCGTTAATCATTTCTTGTACCATCGCCTTTTCTTCTTCTGTAGTTGGCCGTGTTCCACCAAACATATCTTTATGTTCGCCAGATTTAATTGTTTCAAACTCAATTCCTAATTTGTTCGCTAGCTCTGAAAAATTATAACTTTGCATAATAACACCGATTGATCCTGTAATAGTCTCACTATGGGCAAAGATTTTATCAGCAGGTGCAGAAATATAGTAGCCTCCAGAAGCTGCGTAAGATCCCATCGAAACATAAATAGGGATATTTCGTTGTTCTTTAATTTCTACTAACTTTTCATGGATATCAGCTGATTCGATTACGCCTCCACCAGGTGAATTAACGTACAATACAACCGCTTTTACACTTTCGTCATACAAAATATTTTCTAATTGGGATAAGAAATTTTGATGATCATATTCAAGTGTTGTCCATGGGGAACTTGTACCAACATCTTGAATTGTTCCATCAACAGATAAAAGTGCAATTCGTTCACCATAATCGCCTGGCTCGATAACAGTTTCAACCACCGTTTGTTCTGTGCTCATTACATCATTAAAACTCGAAAAGAAATCTGTTTTGAATATGGAAATAACCGTATTCAACCCTATGGAACCGACTAATAAAACGACTGCGGCTCCTAAAGCAAGCCATCTTTTTGTATTCATTTTGCTACTCCTCCTCCATCCATACATACGTATTTACAATCCAATTGTTTCAAAAAATTTTAATTTTATCAAATTAAATAAAAAGACTTTAAAGTCATTTTACACGACTTTAAAGTCTTCCCTCATTTCGACATTATTCCCTAGGAAATAAGAACATTAATTCGTAATTTCTTTTTGCATTTCTCTTTGACGTAACTCAATACGTCTAATTTTTCCTGATGACGTCTTCGGTAATTCATCGATAAATTCAATTGCCCTTGGATACTTATAAGGTGCCGTAATCGTCTTTACATGATCCTGTAATTCTTTTACAATTGTTGGGCTATTTTTCAAATTATGATCCCGTAAAACAACAAATGCCTTTACAATATTGCCACGCACTTCATCTGGACTGGCAACAACCGCACATTCTTTCACTGCAGGATGTTTTACGAGGGCGTCCTCCACTTCAAAAGGTCCAATTGTGTAACCAGAAGAAATGATAATATCATCCCCTCGACCTTCGAACCAGAAATAGCCATCCTCATCTTTGTATGCTCGATCCCCAGTTAAGAACCATTCTCCTCGGTATTGCCTTTTTGTTCGTTCTTCTTCATTTAAATAACCTTTAAACAAAGCTGGTGTCGATGAATGAACAGCGATGTCTCCTACCTCTCCTGGTTTTGTAGGTTCACCTAATTCATTAATGATTTCAACAATATTACCTGGAGTCGGTTTGCCCATGGATCCTGGTTTTGGCGTCATACCAAGTAAGGTACCCACTAATAATGTATTTTCTGTTTGACCATATCCATCCCGCACTTGAAGGGAAAAGACTTCTAAAAACTTCTTAATTACTTCACTATTTAACGGTTCTCCAGCGGATACAGCACTTTTAATACTGGATAAATTATATTGTTCAAGATGATCAACTTTCGCCATTAAACGATATTCTGTAGGTGTACAACATAAAACGTTTATTTGATAATTTTCAAGTATTTGAAGGTATTCCTTCGGATCGAATTTTCCTAAGTGAACAAAAGCGGTTGCACCGCTTCCTAAAGTCGCTAAAAACGGACTCCAAATCCACTTTTGCCATCCAGGTGCTGCCGTTGCCCAAACAATATCATCTTCTTGAACACCTAACCATTGGGCAGCCGTTGTTCGTAAGTGAGCATAACCCCAAGCATGGGAATGAACAACCCCTTTAGGATTTCCGGTCGTTCCACTTGTATAGGATAAAAATGCAATATCCGTATCTTCTGTTTGAACACCTTCAAAAACGTCAGATAGACTATCTAACTGTTCATTTACCGAAATCCACGGTTCTTTCGATTCACCGTAAACAAATAATTTTAGTCCATCCAAGTGTTCAACTTCATTAAATTGCTCAATCTCTTTCTCAAAGGCGATAATTGCCTTCGCTTTAGAATGAACAATACGGTAATCAATATCTTTTGCTCGAAGCATTTCAGAACTAGGGATGATCGTTAGTCCAGCTTTTAGCGCTCCGATGTATGTAACATATGCGTCTTCTGAGCGAGGTACCATTACAAGAGCTACGTCACCTTTTTTCAGTCCATTGCTTTTAAACAAATTTGCAACCTTGTTTGCTTTTTTAATTAACTCTTGATAGGAAACTTTCTCAATTTCTCCGTTTTCATGATGAATCATTAATGCCGTTTTTGTACTTGAAGTTGCATATTTCTCAATTTCATCAACGATGTTGTATTTTCTAGGAGCTAATAAATCTTCTCTTTTCATATACATCCCCCTTTGATGTATCTCCCTGATACATTATGCTAATTATAATAATATTCAACTTAAATATCAAAATATTCCTCGAAAGATAGAAATATCCGTATTAATTTCATATAAATAATTATAATTGAAGTTTTTTAAAAAATATTTTTCCCCATAATAAAAGCTAGTAGCATTTCTGCTACTAGCCCTTTTAAATTGTTTAAATATTATTGGCCAGAAGTACCACGTAATTGTGATTCAGCCATTTGTACAAGACGTTTAGTAATTTCTCCTCCGACTGACCCGTTTGCACGAGAAGACGCTTCAGGTCCGAGTTGAACACCAAACTCTTGCGCGATTTCGTATTTCATTTGATCTAATGCTTGTTCTGCACCAGGTACAGCAAGCTTGTTTCTGTTTCCGCTGTTGTTTGAAGCCATGTCTCTCACCTCCTTGTGCATATAGAATGTGCGATATTGTTTTTTTAATACACAAAAGATGTGAGGTAAATTGTTCTTTTTTTTCCGATTGACTGGTTTTTATAATAACCCTTCAAATTTATCTGTTGTTTTCTTTGTTTCAGGGAATTTATAAACTTCACGATTACGTACTGCCCGTTCAATTAATTCATCAAATTCCGTAAAACTTTCATAATAATTTACTTTATCGACTTTCGGTTTTGTTTTAGGATTTGCTGGTGTAAAGATCGTACAGCAATCCTCATAAGGTTGAATCGATGTTTCATATGTTCCGATTTGTTGTGCGATATCGATAATTTCAAGTTTATCAAAGGCAATTAACGGACGTAAAATCGGAGTATTTGTTACATCATTAATTGCTGTTAAACTTTCTAACGTTTGACTCGCTACTTGTCCTAAACTTTCCCCTGTCACAATACCAAGGGCACCAATCTCTTCTCGTACTTTATCGGCAATTCGCATCATTAAACGACGAGTAGATGTCATAATTGTATTACTTGGAACTCTTTCTTTTATTAATACTTGAATTTCTGTAAAAGGAATGACATGTAATCGAATATTTGCGCCAAACTTCGTTAATTCATTTGCTAATACTTTTACTTTTTCTAAAGAATTATCACTTGTATATGGTGGACTAAAGAAGTGAATCGCTTCTAGACGAACACCGCGTTTCATTAATAAGTAGCCAGCAACTGGACTATCAATCCCTCCAGATAGCATGAGTAATGATTTTCCGTTGGAACCGACAGGCATTCCACCTGCACCTTGAATGATTTGTGCCATCATATAAATGGCATCTTTTCGCACTTCAATCCGAAGCTCTACATCTGGATTTTTTACTTGTACTGAAATATTCGGATTGTTTCTTAATACGTGTGCGCCAATTTCTCGTTGAAGTTCATGGGATTCCATTGGGAATGTTTTATCAGAGCGACGAACTTCTACTTTAAATGTAATTTCTTTCTCTTTATATTGCTCCATAATAATAAGGGACAATTTTTTCATTTCATCTAAATCTTTTTCGCATACAGCTACAGGGCTGAAGGATTGAATACCAAATACGGTTGGCAATTTTTTCATCAATACTTCATATTGCTCTTCACTTTCAATTTTTATATGCATACGGTCTCGTTCCGTTACAATATCTAGAGGTGCTATATCGTGAAAGCTATGGCGAATATTTGTACGAAGACGACTAATGAAGTCTTTTTTGTTACGCCCTTTCGTGGATAATTCCCCATAACGGATTAAAATTTCTTTCCAAATCATTAATTATTATCTCCTTTTAATTCATTCATTACCTCTGTAAATGCTTTTTTGAACGCTTCCATATCATCATCTGTATTAAGTAGTCCAAAACTTAATCGGATTACGCCTTTCTTATAATTCGCATTTACTTTTAACGATTCAACGACATGACTAGTTTTCTTTTGTCTTGAGGAACAAGCACTTGAAGTAGATACGATAATTCCTCTACTTTGCAATGCATTGATTAAAATTTCCCCTTTTAAATCTTTCACACTAAATGACAAGATATGAGCTGCTCCGGATTTCGTCGATAGGATATGAATATTTTCACCGAATCCTGTTAAAAATTCATATAAGTCATTAAACCATTTTCGATATTTATTCATGGATTGTTCCATATTTTCCGTCACCATTCGAGCAGCTTTCGCTAAAGCAACCGCTTGAGGAACAGCGACCGTACCACTTCGCAATCCTCTTTCCTGTCCACCACCTAAAAGAAGTGGAATGATATTCATTTTTTTGCGGAAGGCTATGACGCCAGTTCCTTTTAAACCATGAATTTTATGACCGGAGATTGAAACAATATCTGGTCCAGCTTCTCCGTTGAAACGAATTGGTAATTTACCAAAACTTTGGACAGCATCTACATGGAATACCGCTCTACTGTTTTCATGAATGAGTTTAGCCGCTTCTTCAATCGGTTGAATAGCCCCCATTTCATTATTCACATGCATGATACTAACGAATACGGTATCTTTACGCAGCTTTTCTTGTAATTCAGATAAGGAAATGACACCTTTTTCATCCACGGATAAATAGTCCACCTCATAGCCTTCTTTTTGTAAAGACTTTACAGCTTCCAAAATGGACGGATGTTCAATTTCCGTTGTAATAATATGTTTTCCTATATGAGTATTTGCCTTTGTAACACCAAATATCGCAAAATTATTTGATTCCGTTCCGCCTGCAGTAAATAAAACGAGCGGCTCTTCCGTATGAAGAATATCGGCCATTTGACTTCTTGCCCGATCAAGCAATGTGTTTGCCTCCACACCTGCTGCATGGATGGAAGACGGGTTGGCATAAAAGGATTCATTTACTTGAATAAATGTATTTAAAACCTCTTTTAACGGTTTTGTCGTTGCACTATTATCTAGATAGACAATATTTTCTTTCATATATAATCACACTCTCTTCAAAGCTTGATTTAACGCTATTTATCATAACGCAAACTTTCATAAATGACCACCAACTAATTTTATTTACTAATTAAATCCATCTTTTAATGGAAAATGGGAATCCTTTTTAACAGTTTTCTTTAATAGTAAAGCCACCTTCACAATTGTGAGGTGGCCATTTTTCTTTTAGTTTTGAACTTTTGCGTATAGCTCATCTTGAACTAATTCTTCAATTTTTTTAATCGCACCTGGCTCTGCTAATTCTACCGCTGTCACCGCATCTTCTAATGCTTTTATATAGCGGTATTGATGAAAGGCATCTTCAGCTTGTAATAAAAGCTCATTTACCTTTGAATTGGACGTACGATAACGGTTACCATATTGAATAATTCGTTCAATTAAAATGACATTTTCAATCATTTCTTTCGCATGTTTATTTACTTCTTGAATGCACTTTTCAGCATTTTGTAAATTGCTATGAACATGACTCATATTTAAAGGAATCTCTTGTAAACTTTGCATTACAATGAACAGCTGTTCTTCAGCTTCCTCTAAACGTTTATCCATCTCTTCTGGAATACCTGGTATGTTCGCTTTATTAAGCTGTCGATCCGTCTCTTGTAGTAATCGTTTTAACGAATCTAATTGAGCTCTTGCTTTATTTTCATCAATACGTAAATTTTTCAAGCGATTCGAGAATTGCTCTTGCTCGTCTTGAATTCGTTCGATTTCCTCGCTAATTTCAACTAATTCCTCTTGTAGACTTGAATAAGCTGATTTTTCTTCCTTTACTCGCGAAACAAGTAATTCAAAACGTTTTTGAATGACTTCTAATTGTTTCAAGCCAAGCTTTGGAATTTCAGCTTCTTTTTCTGGAAGATGATAACTACTTTGAACGTAGACCGCTTCATTGCTTATTTCTTTCGTTGCACGTAATACTTCATTTAACGTATTAAAGGTTTCATCACAATTTTGATCAACATATTTTCTTGCGATAACTTCCTTTTCGAGCAAATCATAATAGTTTTCAATTTCATTATTAATTTCATCAAGTCTAGGACCTACTGACGACACGTCTAAAGCTGCTAACTTTTCTTTTAAAGTATCTAGCTCTTTTTCAACATTATCTAAGAAAACATTTAATTCTAAATGGTTTAAATAATACGATTGCTGTTCCATTTCCCGTTGACCACTTCTCAACTCATGGATTGCTGCCGGTATTTTTGTTTGTATTTCCGATAATAATGTAGGTACTTCCGTTAATAAATCAAAAATTATTTGTGATTCGCTATGTAATGCAAGCACGATTTCCCTTGCTTGAAGATAGTTTCCTTCTACCGTTAACCGATCAAATTCTTCAAATTTCGGAACAAAATTTTCTACTCTCGTTTCCAAAGTGCTTAATGCAGGACCAAAAGAATATTGATGGGCAAGTAACGTTTTCCGTGCAGAACGATAATGTTCTTTTAATTGCTCAATTTCAATCCGATTTTTTTCTTCGCTTCCGATCAGTTCATTTAATTCATTTATGATTTGATTTTGTTTCTCGGTACATGTTGCGATATATTCTTCAATTTCCCGTTCAACAACCGAAGCCTTTTTAAATTTGAAACGATCTATGTATTCTTCAGCATCAAAAAGCATCGAATCAATTTTAATTATGTGAACATCGATCACTTCCGTCCACATATTTCGCCATTGTTCAAATTTCTCTTCCGTTTGACCATTCATATTTAAAGCTTTTACTTTTGAAAGCTCCTCAAATATAGGATAATGCTGGATTTGCATTTTTTCTTGTTCAAGTCGCTGTATAACAACACTATGTTTTCGACGGATGATAAGTCCACCGATAAATAATGCTAATAGTACGATGACGACAATGATGATATACTGCATCATAAGCCCCCTATTCCAAAAATCACTGTACCTACTATTTTGTAACTATAATATACCATGTTTTTAGGCATTTGTTTAAAAAAATAAAGGTTTTTGTTAAAGTTAACTAGATTTAATTAAATTATGTAGAATTCGTTCCGGTTTTTCACCATATATATAGCTTAATGAAGAAGACTTTTTACTCGTTCCAAACCTTTAGCTTGTAAACGATATTGATGAAAAATAAATGTAATGGAGGTTGCAAAAATGAAAAAAGATGGCCATATCCATTCCCCTTTCTGTCCTCATGGTACGAAAGATCCATTCGAGCATTATATTGAAAAAGCAATTGAACATGGATTTACCGAAATCACTTTTACAGAACACGCACCATTGCCAACAAATTTCGTTGATCCAACACCTGATAAGGACAGTGGAATGGATCCAAAGGACTTAACAGCTTATATCGAAACGGTTCAACAATTAAAAGAACAATATAAACAACAGATTAAAATAAATGTAGGTTTAGAGATTGATTATATTATCGGCTACGAAACGGAAACGAGAGCTTTTCTCGACATTGTCGGTCCATTTCTAGATGATGCCATTTTGTCGGTACACTTTTTAAAACATAACGATACATATGCCTGCATTGATTTTTCAGATGAAGTTTATTTAGACTTTGCAAAACAAGTTGGTGGAATCGATTCCCTTTATCACTTATACTATGATACAGTTTTAAAATCTTTAGAGGCAAACCTTGGGCGATTTAAACCTCGGAGAATTGGACACCCAACTTTAATTCATAAATTCCAACTTGCCCATGGTGAGAAAATTAACGATCATTCTCGCATTACCGATATGTTAACGAAAATGAAAGAACTCGGTTATGAACTGGATGTCAATAGTGCTGGACTAAGTAAAACCTTCTGTAAAGAACCATACCCTCCAATGCCATACATTGACTTTGCCCGTTCTATATCCTTGCCCCTAGTTTTCGGATCGGATGCCCATAGTGTGAAAGATTTGCATCAACATTATGAAACGATTTATAAAAACGTATGATGGAGGTTAATAGTATGTTTACTAAAATTAATTATGAAGGTCCGGTTTTACAACAATACACAACATTATCAAAACAATTAAATGCGTTATTAGAAGGAGAAAAGGATGTTATTGCGAATTTAAGCAATGCCTCTGCTTTACTAAATCAATTTTTAGATCGGATCAATTGGGTTGGGTTTTATTTAATGAAGGATGGTGAACTTGTACTAGGACCATTTCAAGGATTACCAGCATGTGTACGAATTGCAGTAGGTCGTGGTGTATGTGGTACAGCTGTTTCGAAACGTGAAACGATGTTAATTGATGATGTTCACGCATTTCCTGGTCACATTGCTTGTGATGCTGCTTCTAATTCTGAAATCGTCATTCCTCTTATTAAAAATGATGAAGTGATTGGCGTTTTAGATATCGATAGTCCGTTAAAAGGACGCTTTACTTCAGAAGACAAAGAAGGCCTTGAACTATTTGTTCAAACATTAATGAAATTTTTAGGTTCTATGTCAAATGTTGGGGTGAAGTGATATTACACGGCACCCCGATTATCCTAAATGAATCCCAATTTTCTTAGATAAATTATTTAATAAAATTTTCGCTTTAAAGTGTTCATAGCTTCTAAAACCATAAGCATTACGCTTCAAAACTTTTGATTTATTATTAATTCCTTCTAAAAAACCATTTGAATATCCAAAACTTAAACTATTTAAAATTTCAACTTGCCAATTTTTTAGCGTTTGAATGGCCTTTAAAAATGCCGGAATATTTGCTTTTTCTACCTTTCGGTAAAAGGCTTCTAATCTTTTTTTTATTTCTATCAAATCATTTGAAGTTTTTGCCCAATCAAACCATTCGCAGTAAGCTTCTTTTAATTCATAGGCTTGCTTTAGTTCCTTCGACATTCCTATGTAACGATTTAAGTACCAACGATTCGTTTCTGTTAACTTATCAAATCGTTTATATAGTACATGACGCATTTTCTTACATTTCTTTCGATCATATGCATGCCATTCTTTTTGAACATTTCGACGTACTTCATCTAGTGCCCAGTAAATATAACGACAATAATGAAAGCGATCCGCAATAATAATCGGGCGATTTAACGCCTTCCTAACTGCTGCTTTAAAGCTTGGATTCATGTCCATAACCACAATTTCTACATCTGCACCGTATTTCATCAAGTAATCCTTAATGGTTTCTTTTCTACGATTTGGTAAAATATCAATTGGTTCATGTGTTTCCGCATTGGCAATAATTAATTGATAAGTTCCCGCATCGGTATCTGCTTTATATTCATCAATCGCGATACATTTTGGTAAATGAACCCCTTCATTTAATTGTTCCTTTACTACTTCTTTAAAGCGACGAATCACTGTTGAGCTTGATGTACCAAGTACTTCAGCTGCTTCTTTAAATGTTTTTGCCTTTATTGAACGGATTCGTACAACTTGATTCCATTCTTTCGAGAAACGTTGATATTTATCCACGAAAGGGGATTTTTCTGAAAAACGTTTCCCACATTGGCATACATAACGACGACGTTTATAAAAAAGGACGGTTAATCGTTCAAACCATTTTAAATGATTAATTTTTTGAATTCGATAATCATGGACTTTTGATGTTATATTCTTGCATGCTGGACATTGATGTTCTTTTTTTGGTATGGAAACGTGTAGAACAATACGTTCCCCCATCTCCTCCACCTTATGAACAGTTACACCTTTTAATCCTGGAATATTCATGTTAAAATTCATTTGCACGTATCACCTTTCATTGCTTGTTTCTCGACAATTCAAGTATATAGAAATCGGTGATTACGTGCTTTTTTATTTATGAAATTTTTTCAAACCCCAACAAATATTATAGAGCCAATTTTTATAATATCGAATAAAAACTTACTACGTCCCATGGGCTGTAGTAAGTTTTTTATTGATGCGAAGGAAACGATCCATTAAAAACACAAACTTGATTTTTCCCATTTTCCTTTGCATTGTATAGTGCTGTGTCTGCCTGTAAAAAGATTGAATGAAAATCCGGTCGTTGTTCATGATTCCAAAATACTAAACCAGCAGAAATCGTAACCGTTGGGTTCGTTGCTTGCGGAATTGTTCGTAAAAGTTCAGTTGCTATGTTCTCTGCCTCATCCTCTGAAATATTCGGAATGTAAATAGCTAACTCTTCCTCACCCCATCTTGCACAAATTCCACTTGTTCCAATGATTTTATTTAACTGGTTACCAATTTGAACTAATATGTCATCTCCGACTTGGTGACCGTAAGTATCATTAATTAGTTTAAAATTATCTATATCAATTAATAAAAACATTCCGGAACGGTCGTTTTCTAAAGATCTTTCAATAAAACGGTCTAAATATCTACGTGCATATAGCTTCGTTAAATAATCTTGGTTCACCATTTCTTGTAATTGATTACGTAAAACTAAATTCGCAATGGCCAATGATGAATGGTGAATTAACGATTGCAATAATTTAAAACTATCAAAGGAGAAGAAATACGGTTCATGATGCAACACTATACAAAATCCATTTATCCGTTGCTCAACAATCATTGGAATGACCATAATAGATTTAAATAAAATTTCCTTGCCAACAATTCGACTAAAATCCGCGATAAACAATGAATCTTGGCTACTTTCAAAATGTTTTACAACATGTTGGATATATACGGTACTTTCCTCCGTTTTGAAAAAATCCGTTGTAGCTTCAGTAATTTTATATTCATTTCCTTCCTTCAACACAAAACAAAGTTCCATCGGTTGAAAATGTTGCATCACCTGCTTCTGCAAAAATAGAAACATTTCGTTTAAAGTTAACAGCTTATTCAAATGATGAGAGGTTTCATTGATTAATTGAAGGTCCCGAATTAAACGGTGTGATTGTCGATAAAGTTTAGCATTTTCCAATGCATTTCCTGATGTATGGGCAAGTAATCGAATAAAGTCCTTTTGGGCATTGGAAAAAACATAAGAAATCGGTGCACTTACTTGTAAAATTCCATAAATTGCTTGTCTACCGTTAATAGGAGCATTTAATAAGCAACGGTTTAAATCAAAGGCTTGTTCTATCGTGATCTCTCCTGAAACAAAAGCTTGTATTGTAGTAGGTCGTTCTGATAAATAATCAAATGGTTTTATTTGTAGTTTCGTTTGTCGATCTTGATCATTAGATAAGATCAACTCTACATCAAGATTTGGAAAATTCTCTTGAATTGTAATGAGCATATTTTCCAAAATAAAATCGATATCCATTGTCGAATGGAACAAATCGGTCATGTTATACAATTTTCGATATTGATTTTCATTTTGCCGAATTTCCATCTGTTCATTAATTAAATAAAAGACTTTCGAAACGCAATTGATGAAATCTTCAAAAAAATCAGATTGTAAAAAAGTGAGCCATTCAGGGGAAGATTGAATAAATACAACACCATATTTATCGAAGTGACTCTCTTTTATGAAAACCATATGGTTAAACGGAAAACCTTGTTCTACATCTGTTATATCGACTACCTTTTGTTGTGAAAGAAAGGAATTAAAATAAATCTTTTTCATTTGTTGATAGTCTACTTGTACAGATGAATGAACGTAAAAAGGTTTTAGTGCTGCTTCCCCATCATAAAACAGGAAACAACAATGATGAATATGGAAATGTTGCTCTAAGTAATTTTGTAATAGTAAAGCAAATTCATGAAAACGATTTTGTGAATTGACAGAACTGGTGCATAAGTCTAATAACTCCGATTTCATATAAGTTAATCTCTTCGAATATTCGAACATAACATCACCTTTTCTATATCAATAGAAATAAATTACAAATATATTTGATGAAGAAAGTATACACTTTTTATGTAAAATTAACTATATTTATCCATCAATTTAGGATTTATTATCTATTTTTTATAATACTATAGTATAGCAATTTCAAAAATTTAACAAATATCATTTTACTAAAAATTACCCTCGGTATTTATGGTATACTTATAAAGTTATTCCTTGACTCGAGGCTTAAAAAAATATACAATAATCCTCGTGTAAAATGAATGCAGCAGTTGTATAAGCTGTGCATGTATTTTATTCCTCTAATTTCGAACAAGAATCAAATTAGAAGGTGTATTGTGTAACCCTTTCGGCTGCAAGGGCGAAGATACATGAAAATAAAATGCTGCAAGTGTCGGGTACAACTGGTTTTTGTTTTACAAATACTGATTGGAAACTAAGTTTCAATCAGTGCAAAAAACCAAATTTAAAGGAGGAGACAAACTATGTCTCGTTATACAGGTCCATCTTGGAAAGTGTCTCGTCGCCTTGGTATTTCATTAAGCGGCACAGGTAAAGAATTAGAAAAACGCCCTTATGCACCAGGTCAACACGGTCCAAACCAACGTAAAAAATTATCTGAATACGGTTTACAATTACAAGAAAAACAAAAACTTCGTCATATGTACGGTATGACTGAACGTCAATTCAAAACTTTATTCAACAAAGCAAGTAAATTACAAGGTCTACACGGTGAAAACTTCATGATCCTTCTTGAAACTCGCCTTGACAACCTTGTTTACCGTTTAGGTTTAGCTCGCACTCGTCGTGGAGCTCGTCAATTAGTTAACCACGGTCACATTTTAGTTGACGGTAAACGCGTTGACATCCCTTCTTACAGCGTTAAACCAGGTCAAGTGATTTCTCTTCGTGAAAAATCTCAAAACCTTGCTGTTGTAAATGAAGCAATCGAAGTAAATAACTTCGTACCAGATTACTTATCATTTGATGCAGACAAAAAAGAAGGTACATTTGTACGTCTTCCAGAACGTTCTGAATTATCAGCTGAAATTCAAGAACAATTAATCGTTGAGTTCTACTCTCGTTAATCTTTTTGCTCAAATTAGAAGCAATTTTTCTAAACCTCGAACATTGGGAAACCTTTGTTTTCGGGGTTTTTTAATTGAATTTAATATTAATGGAAATCTTATTATAAAAAATTGCTTGTTACACAAATAAAGTAACAAATGTTGTAACAAACTTCATGAGTGAAAATTTGAAAATTTTAATATGACTACTCAAGAACTAAAATTCTTGTATCAATTGGTTTGAAAAGTTAAATTAAGATTATGCTTAAATCTATCAGACTCTTTATTACTTTTAATAAACTAATAAAAAACACGGTGATTTAAGTTTAAACGTAAATCACCGTGTTTTCGTCTATAAGAACATATCTAAAATTAATACGCCAATCAATCCAATGATTGAAACTATAGAAGTTAACACTGTCCATGTTTTAAAAGTTTTACCTATTGATAAATTGAAGTATTCTTTGTAAATCCAGAAACCTGCATCGTTTACATGGGAGAAACCAACACTACCTGCTCCGGCTGCTAAAGTCATCAGTTCCGGGCTAACACCTGTCGTTGCTACAAGAGGTGCTGCAATACCAGCAGCTGTCATCCCTGCCACGGTTGCTGAACCTAAAGCTACACGTAAAACGGCTCCAATGACCCAAACTAATAAGATTGGAGATAATGAAGAACCTTCCATTAATGACGCAATATATTGATCAATACCGCTGTCGATTAACACTTGTTTAAATGCTCCGCCACCAGCGATGATTAATAAAATTAATGCAATCCCTGCTACAGCTTCAGCGAAAGAATTCATAATTTCTTTCATTGATTTACCACGACTAATCCCAAATGTAAACATCGCCACAATAACAGAAATTAATAATGCTGTACTTGCTGTACCAACGAAATCTGTAAAGGGACGAATTGCTGAATTCGGTGCTGCTAGTTCAATGATTGATTTAATCGCGATTAAAAGAACCGGTAAAATAGCCGTTAGAAGACTCGCTGTAAATCCAGGCATTTCATGCTCTTCAAACTTCTTCGGATTGAATAACCCTTTTGGTATTTCCACTTCTAAATCTTCTTTTTTAAACAACTTTGTAAATAACGGTCCGGCAATAATAATCGCTGGAATGGCAATAATGACACCCCAAATTACCGTTTGACCAATACTGGCTTCAAACACTTCCGCAATGGCCGTCGGTCCCGGATGCGGAGGTACAAAGCCGTGCATTGTAATTAAGGCAGTTGTAACGGGGATACCAATATAAAGGATTGGCACACCTGCTGCAACAGCAATTGTAAATACTAATGGTACTAAAACAACGACACCTGTTTCGAAGAATAAAGCAATACCAACAACAGATGCTGTCACAACAGCTGCTAATTGAACACGTTTTTGTCCAAAGGCATTTAACATAGATGTTGCAATACGTTGGGCACCACCTGAGTCAGTCATTAATTTCCCTAATACTGCCCCAAAAATGATAACCATTGTTAAACTTCCAAGGGAAGAACCTAAACCATTTTGTACAGATGTCATCGCTTCTGCTGGTGACATTCCTTCAAAAATACCGACAACTAAAGACGCAATTATCAGAGAAATGAAAGCGTTTAGCTTTAATCCCATCATAAGTATTAATAGAAGCACAACTCCTATTACGATCGAAACTATTGGCATTGATGATATACCTCTTTCCTTTTTATTAGAATGCCGTGTTTCCACGGCATTCCACCATTTTATTTATTCATGAAAAGTCGGACAAACTTCGTCATTACAGTTTCCATTGCTTGTTGCATATCCGCCATGATTGTGGATAAATGGGCATTTTTACGCTCTTCTTGTGCAAAACTTTCAGCAAGATGACGGGTAGCAGCAAGGGAAACTTCCGTATTGACGTTAACTTTACAAATACCACGAACGACAGCTTCTCGTAGAATTTCATCAGGTGTACCTGATGCCCCATGTAACACAAGAGGTATATCTACTAAATTACGTATTTCATCTAATAAATCTAAACGAATGTTTGGTTCACCTTTATACATACCATGAACTGTACCAATAGCTGCTGCTAAAAAATCAACACCCGTTTCTTCAACGAATTTTTTTGCTTCTATCGGATCTGTTAATGTACCCGCACCCTCTTCTTCATCTGAAAAGGCACCTAATGCAACTGAACCGATTTCAGCTTCCACACTTACACCAGCCATATGGGCAATCTCAACGATTTCCTTTGTTCGACGCGTATTTTCTTCAATTTCATATTTTGAACCGTCATACATGACAGAGGTGAAACCGGCACGAATAGCTCGTACAATCGATTCTTTTTCATAGGCATGATCAAGATGAAGGGCTACTGGAATGGAAGCCTTCATTGCTAACTCCCTAACAAGACTAGCAAACCCTTCCACGTCCACTGTTCCAAAATAACGTTCACCAAGAGCAATAATAACAGGGTGTTGTTGTTGCTCTGCTACGCGAATCGCTGCTTGAACAGTTTCTAAATTAAACACATTGAACGCAGCAACTGCATATTGTTCTTCCTTTGCTTTCAGAAGAATTTCTTTCGTATTCACTAGCATCCCAATTCATCCTCCCTATTTTCGTTGAAGTAGTTCTGCTACTTCTTTCAATGTTGTTTTAGACCCAACATTACCTGGGAAGATGACATATGGTAATCCAGGGAATTTTGAATCATCGCCTGTATACCAAACAGGGATACCCGGTTTCACTTGTCCAGCAACCGTTGCATGTTTTACACCAAGTCCGTTTGTGCCAATATCGCTCGATGTAATACCACCCTTTGCAATAATATAGCTTGGACGAACTTCTAGACGTTGCACAATACTTGTTACTGCATTGGAAATTTTCACAGAAAGTATAAGCTCTTCTTCTTTTTTATTTTCCCCAAGGTCTAAACGTTCTCTTCTTGTATAAACAGACACCGTTTGACCTTTTGCAATCAATTCATTTGTTAATTGGACAATGCGATCTACTTCTGCTTTAAAGGCATCATCATTTAACACAAGGTGAACATCAAATTCAATAAAGTGGATAAAATCACATTTTTTTAGTTCTTCCAATTGTTCAGTCGTTTTCTTTACATGGGAGCCGACCATAATAAGTCCACCATTTGTAGAATCATCCTTTACTAACTCCTGTCGTGTAAGTAAAGGTCTATCACTCACTCCACCAATAATCTTCGTTAAAGCGGCAGCACTTCTAAACATAAACATTTTGCCTGCGCGCATTGCTCTTATTAATGCAATAACAAACACCTTAACGTCCATATAATCAACAGCATTTACGACAACTTTATTGAAGTTCTCTACTTCCATTAACTGATCTACTAAACGATCAATTTGAAGGGAACGAATATCTTCTAAAGAGAGATAAGTTGCATCGCTTGTTTTATACTTCCCATTTGATTTCTCTTCTGCCCATTCTGCAAGATTCGATGACGTATAGCCAAAAGTACGATCTTTTGCAAACTCTGTTTCACCTGCTGGTACAAGCACATCATCATATTGTACATAATGGACATTGTTAATTGTAAAGCGTCCTCCTTCTTGGAAAAATGGAATGATCACTTCCCCATCAAAACGAGTAGTTGATAAATCTTCAATTGTTTCTTTTAACACTTCTGTTTCTAGTGGATAATGGCCGCGTAACGTTGAGTCACCACGACTAATAAGTATAAATTCTTTATCGAATTTTTTCGCCGTTTGCTCTACTATCGTTGCAATTTCTTTATGAGCTTTTCTAGTTTCATCTGCAGTAAAACCGCGAGAATTCGTTAAAATAAAGAACATCGGATTTTCTTCTGCAAAACCTGCCTCAATACTTTCTTTTGTCCAGTCGGTATAAACGGAAATATGATGAACAGTTTGTATACCTGTTGGATCATCGTCAAGTACGATAATTTTTTTATTTAATTGTGCTAATTCTTTTTCTAATAATTCATTCACCAATTCCGCCTTTGGAAGAGGTAGAAGATTAGATAATGTTTCTTTTGTATTTAAATTTGCCATTACTTTTCCACTCTCTTTACTTCAACATTGGCCAATTTTTCATAGTATTGAACGATGCCGCCATGGTCATCCATTAGTTTCCCATCAGCTTTTAAAGCGTGGAATATTTCAAGTAAATGACTAGATAACGGAAGTGGAACGTCCATATTATGAGCAGTATCCATTACGTTCGTTAAATCTTTCATATTAATAGCAATTGTGCCGCCAGGTTTAAAGTTTCGGTCTAAAATTAATGGTACTTTTGCGTCTAATACAGCACTACCTGCTAAACCACCACGGATTGCTTGGTACATTTTGTCTATATCAATTCCTGCCTTCGCTGCTAATACTAACGCTTCAGACATAGCAGCGATATTTAAGTTAACGATAATTTGATTAGCAAGCTTTGCTGTAACACCACTACCGTTGTCTCCAACTAAAACAATATCTTTCCCTACTGCTTGTAAAACATCTTTAATTGATTCAAAGACATCTTCTTTCCCACCGGCCATAATAGATAATGTACCGTCAATTGCTTTCGGCTCACCACCACTTACAGGGGCATCAATCATATGCACTCCATATTTTGATGCTTCTTTTGCTATTTCCACTGAATCTACTGGAGAAATAGAACTCATATCTATAATAACTAAACCTTTGTTAGCATTTTTTAAAATACCATTTTCACCAAGAATGGTTGATTTCACATGGGGGGCAGCTGGCAACATTGTAATAATACAATCACAAGTTTCACCCATCTCCGCAACTGAACCTGCTGTTGCTCCTGCTTCTACAAGAACATTTACTGCGTCTTGATTAATATCAAATACCATTACATCAAAACCAGCTTTCAACAAATTAAGGGACATCGGTTTACCCATAATTCCTAATCCTACAAATCCAACCTTTTTAGCCAACTTCATTCTCTCCTTCATCTATGTAAGGGAAAAATTCCCTTATTTATATTTCTAAAATATTTTAGTTTCACTTAAAAAAAGCGCTTTCATACTTTCATATAGAATTGTACACATTATTTTTTATTTTGTACACATTTTTATATTAAATGTACACAAAATAAAATAATCTTTATAAAAGTAATAGAAAAACCTATAATAACAATAGGAAATAATTAGGATTATTATTTAACATCAGGAGTCGATTGTTTTGAAGAAAAAAGATGTACATTCTTATACTTACGCATATGAATATTTACGCGATCAAATATTAACAGGTAAAATTGAGCCGAATACAAAACTGACAGAGGAAAAACTTGCCGAGGAACTTAGTATAAGCAGAACACCAATTCGTTCAGCCATTGCAAAACTTGAACAAGAAGGGCTGATAAAAAATAAACGAATTTTTAGTCCAACACCGATCGATATTCGCAATATTTTCCAAGTACGTATTTTATTAGAAAGTTTCGCCGCTCGTTATTGCGCTGATTATATTTCAAAAGATGCGCTAGGAAGACTAAAAGAATGTGTTGAAATTGGGCAAAAAGGGACAATGGAAGAAGTAATGGAAGCCAATTTCTTATTCCATCAAATTATTGTAGAGGAAACCCACAACCCAGAGATCGTAAAAATTATCGATCGAATGCAATCCATCATTTATTTACTTCGAAAAACTGTTGTTCAACAAAAGAGACCACATTTAATCGAAGAACATGCCGCAATCTATAACGCTATCGCTACCCATGATGCCCATCTAGCAGAACAATTAATGATTGATCATTTACAGAAGGATCTTGAATTTAGTATTCATCGCCTCACAAAATAATAAGAAGTAAACCTTTCTTTTCGGAAATCTCTAGTTAAATAGGAAGAAAAACGGGTTATTTCCCCACACTTTCTTAAATAATCAGTAAATATGTTACAGGGCAGCTAACACTTTGTAAGATGAAAAAAGGCAATCCAAACAAAATTTGGATCGCCTTTTTTATTAATTAAATTTCACCATATGATATTTTTTCTTCCCACGACGAATGATGGCAAAGGCATCTTCTAAACGATCTTTTGCATCTACCATATAGTCTAGGTCTGTTACCTTTTCACCATTTACTAAAATGGCACCATTTGTTACGTCTTCACGTGCTTGACGTTTTGAAGAAGAAATACTTGCTTCCACAAGTAAATCAACAATATTTTTATCCTCTTTTGAAAGTTCCACGGAAGGAACTCCTGCAAAGGCAACTTTCATTTCATCTACCGATAAACTTTTTAAGTCTCCTGAGAATAAAGCAGCTGTAATACGTTCTGCTTGGTCTAATCCCTCTTCCCCATGAATCAGCTTTGTCATTTCTGCAGCTAATGTTTTTTGTGCTTTACGTAAATGAGGCTCTTCTTGTACTGAAACTTCTAAAGCTTCAATTTCTTCACGGGATAGGAATGTAAAGATTTTTAAATATTTTACTACATCTGCATCGGCAGCATTTACCCAAAATTGGTAAAACTCATAAGGAGATGTTTTTTCTGGATCTAACCATACAGCACCACCCGCTGTTTTACCAAATTTCGTTCCATCTGCTTTTGTCACTAATGGAATCGTAATCCCAAATGCTTTCGTTTCTTCTTCATGGGTTTTACGGATTACTTCAAGACCTGTAGTAATGTTCCCCCATTGGTCAGAACCACCTACTTGAATGCGTACATCATAGTTATCATACAAGTAATTAAAATCGATTCCTTGAATGAGCGTATACGAAAATTCTGTAAAGGAAATTCCAGTTTCAAGTCGAGAAGCAATAGTATCTTTTGCAAGTAAATAATTAACATTCACTAATTTCCCATAATCACGTAGGAAGTCAATGACACTTAATTTCCCAATCCAGTCATAGTTATTTACAAGCTTTGCCCCATTTTCTGATTTACTAAAATCAAAAATTCGCTCCATTTGAGCTTTTAAGCCAGCAACATTTTTCGCAATTTGCTCTTCTGTTAATAAATTTCGCTCTGTTGAACGTCCTGATGGATCCCCTATCATTCCTGTAGCTCCACCAACAAGTAAAATCGGTCGGTGTCCTGCTTGTTGGAATCTACGTAACGTTAATAATGGAACGATATGTCCAATATGCATGGAATCTGCAGTTGGGTCTACACCAACATACAAAGAAACCTTTTCTTCATTTAATAATTTTTCCATACCTTCTGCGTCCGTTTGTTGATATAACAAGCCACGCCATTGTAAATCTTCAATTAAAGGGTTTGTCATGTTTTTTCCTCCATTTACATATTTGATTTTATAAAATAATTGATAAACAAAATAAAAAGTCCCCACATGTAACATAAATTACATGCAGGGACGTTCATTACAAAAACGCGGTACCACCCAGCTTGAAGAAATCTATCAATAAGATTTTCTTCCTCTCATTATCGTTTTAACGCAACGGGGTCGTTCAAGCTCCAAGAACGTAATTCATGTTTTACATTATGTCTAGCTTTCACCAGCCGCTAGCTCTCTATAACAGGGAATGTAAACATTACTTCAGACTCATCTACACTTGAAAAACTATTATAGTATATTGTACTCTTCCTAAATTGATTGTCAATAAATATATTAACACATGTGGGAAATATGCTATAATAAACAGGATTTTAAGGGGGTCGAGAAAGTGAAAGAATGGTTAAGTCATTTAAAAAATAAATTGAAACATATCAATGAAAAAATAGATACCTTGGCTTCATCCAAAAAAATGAGTCGATTAAGAATTACTGGTAGTGTGATATGGAACTTAGCTCTCATATTTTTAATCTTCCTAACTACTGCGATCGTATTCGTTGGCGGTATAGGACTTGGCTATTTTGCATCCCTCGTAAAAGACGATCCACTCCTTTCTAAAGAAGAAATGAGGGAACAGATTTATAGCTATGAAGAAACGAGTGAAATGTATTTTGCAAATGAAGTTTACATAGGGAAAATTCGTACTGATATCGAACGAAGAGAAACTTCTATTAATAAAGTATCTCCTACTTTGATTAATGCAGTACTTGCTACAGAAGATGAATATTTCCGGGAGCACGATGGAATTGTCCCTAAAGCCGTCCTTCGTGGAGTATTCCAAGACTTTACGAACTCCTCTACCCAAACAGGAGGGTCCACTTTAACACAACAATTAATTAAAAACCAAATTTTAACGAATGAAGTTTCCTACGAACGAAAAGCTAGAGAAATTTTACTTGCGTTAAGATTGGAAAAATTTATGTCGAAGGAAGAAATATTAGAAGCTTATTTAAATATTATTCCTTACGGTCGTAATGCTTCAGGAGTTAACATTGCCGGTGTCGAAACTGCTGCCCAAGGTATTTTCGGTGTCTCCGCAGCTGATTTAACATTACCACAGGCTGCCTATATTGCTGGAATTCCACAAGCACCCTTTGCCCATACACCTTTCACCAATACAGGTGAATTAAAGGATGCTGAAGGTTTAAAACCGGGAATTGACCGAATGAAAACTGTTTTAAATCGAATGCTTACAGCTGGCTACATAGATCAAACTGCATATGAACAAGCGGTGAATTACGATATTACAAAAGATTTCCGTAAACCGGAACCAGAAGCAATTGATAAATATCCATACCTTACTTATGAACTGGAAGATCGAGCAAAGAAAATTTTAGCTGAAAAGCTTGCAGAAAAAGATGGCATTGATCCACAACGTTTAGAGGAAGAAGAAAACTTAAAGGAAAAATATATGATTTTAGCCGATCGGGATTTACGTTCTGGTGGTTATAAAATTTACTCTACTATCAATAAAGAAATGTATGACGCGATGCAGGAAGCTGCTAAAAACTTCAAAAGCTACGGTTATACGTATACTTCCACAAAGGTAAATGAAGAAACAGGCAAAGAAGAAGTGGTAGAAGAACCTGTTCAACTTGGTGGAATGATGATTGAAAATGGCACAGGAAGAATTTTAAGTTTTGTCGGTGGTCGGGATTTCAAACTTGAACAATTGAACCACGCAACACAAGCACAACGCCAAAACGGTTCGACGATGAAACCATTATTAGTTTATGCACCTGCCGTTGAATATGGAGTAATTGGTGCAGGAAGTCCTGTAGTAGACGTGAAGTTTTCTTATAGAGGCTGGTCACCTTCCAACTATTCTGCAACGCAAGAAATGGGTATTATTCCTGCCCGAGAAGCTTTAGCAAAATCACAAAACTTAGCTGCTATACGTTTATATGATTCAATTAGAGATAGACAACCTACATCCTATTTAGAAAAAATGGACTTCTCTACTTTGAGAGAAGGTGAAGGTGATAACTTATCGCTAGCTATCGGTGCAATGCATACAGGACCAACAGTAGAAGAAAATACAAATGCCTTTGCTACCTTTGCTAATGGGGGTCAATTCATTGATGCCTATATGATTGAGCGAATTGAAGATTTAGATGGTAATGTCGTTTACGAGCACAAAGCAGAACCTGTTCCTGTATTCTCGCCTGAGACATCTTATATCGTTACCGATATGTTAAGGGATACTTTAGAATATGGTACAGCGACAAAAGCAAGACGTAATTTAAAATTCTCTGCTGATTTTGCTGCTAAAACAGGTACGACACAAGAGTATAAAGACGTATGGTTAGTCGGTTATAATCCGAATGTAACATTAGGTGTTTGGATGGGTTATGACAAACCGAAAACCCTTAGTCGTTTTAATAATACGTACGGACAGCCAAGTGAACGAGTAAACTTACTTTGGGCGAAATTGATGAATTCCCAATACGATGCAAACCCTGAATTAGTGGATACGGATAAACAATTTGCACGACCGAAAAATGTAATTTCCGCTTCCTTCTGTGGAATTTCCGGGGATGCTCCATCGAAGGCGTGTTCTCAAGCTGGTCTTGTTCGATCCGATTTATTTAATCGAAATGCCTTTGTTCCAAGTCGTACTGATGATAGTTTAATTTCGGCATCATCGGTTATGATTAATGGAAAAGCATATCGCGCTCTAGAATCTACTCCTAGTGAATTTGTTATTAAAGGAGGGGCCGGTATAAACCCTGATTTTGCAGATAAAATGCTCGGTAGATTAGGAGGAGATCCTTCTAAACTATGGCCAAAGAGTGAAAATAGTAAAGTCGTTTCTTCAGCTAAATTTAATGCCGATGACAAGGCACCTAATGGTGTCAAAGCATCATTAAAAGGGGCAACAATGACTTGGTCAAAATCGTCTTCGAATGATGTCGTCGGTTACAGAGTGTATGAAATTACTGATGGCAAACGTTCATTAGTTGCTACATTAAAAGACGGTCAAAGTCTGAAATTCACAGTGGCAAAAGATCGCTCTTACATGGTAGTAGCTGTCGATATAACAGGTAAAGAGTCTTCCCAATCTAATACGATAGCTACAAAAGAAGTCGAACCTAAAGAACCGACTAAAGAAGAAAATAAAGATGCAGACAAAGATGCTAACAAAGATAATCAAAATAATGATGCTAACGCAGGAACTGATAAAGATACGGATGGCAAAACAAACGATAAAGATTCCAATACGGATACCGGAAAAAATCCTGATAAAGAAACAGGTTCTGGTACAGATAAACCTGCAGCTGGAGTCAACAGTGGTTCTACCGATACCAATCAATAGATTCATAAATAAAGCGCAATCTCAACTAGTTGAGATTGCGCTTTTGTTTGTTAATAACACTTTTTTCAAAATTTCTACTGCTTCGTCCATCTCTTCCTTCGTAACAGTTAATGGTGGTAGTAAACGAAGGACATTAGGGCCTGCCCCTACAAGCAATAACCCCGCTTCTTCTGCTTCCGTTACAAAATGGGAGACATCCATACCACAATCAATGCCAAGGAGTAACCCTTTTCCACGAATAGCAAATTGATCTTTTGGTAGTGTTTCATGTAATTTTTGAAGGAGGTAGTTTGATTTTTCTTGTACATCTTCTAAAAAGAATTGTTCAAAAACAATATCGATAACCTTTTGAGCTACAGCAACAGCTAATGGATTTCCACCAAATGTTGTACCGTGGGATCCAGGGCCAAATGTTTCATACAATTCACTAGTTGCTAAAATTCCAGCAATCGGGAATCCTCCACCTAACCCCTTTGCAATCGAAACAATGTTAGGTTTTAAAGGTGTTTGCTCGAAGGCAAAGCGTGTACCGGTACGACCGATACCTGTTTGTACTTCATCGACAATTAGTAAAATCGAATTTTTTTCACAAATATCTTGAATCGCTTGAGCAAATGGTTCTGTAACTGCATGAACACCACCTTCACCTTGTACAACTTCAAGCATAATAGCAGCTACTGAATCATCTACCTTCTCTTGTAAAGCTTCCACATCATTAAAAGGTAAATAAATAAATTGGTCTAGCAGCGGCCCAAATCCTTGATGTATTTTCTTTTGTCCTGTAGCCGACATCGCTCCAAACGTTCGACCATGAAAAGAATTTTCAAAAGTAATAATACGGTGTTTTCCAGTATATTTTCTTGCTAGTTTAATAGCAGCTTCATTGGCTTCTGCACCACTATTACAAAAAAGGGCATGGGACAAATGATTATTTTTTATTAAACTTTCCGCTAAAACCACTTGACCTGGACTTTCGAACAAATTACTAGTATGCCAAATTTTTTCACTCTGTTCTTTAATGGTTTCCACTAAAGAAGGGTGGGCATGACCAAGACTGCAAACCGCAATACCACTCGTAAAATCTAAATATTGTTTTCCGTTGGAATCCGTAACGACTGTTCCCTTTCCCTCTACAAGGCTAATAGGTCTTCTTGAATAATTATTAAATAATGCATTCATTTTTGTTTTGCACCCCTTATATTTTATTTAGAGACGACATTTTCACTAAAGGAAGGAACAATCGTCGTTCCGATTAACTGGTCATTCACAATTTGGACTGAAGGAATTCCTGAATTTAAAACTTGAATAGCACTTTGAACTTTTGGGATCATTCCCCCATAAATTGCTCCTTCCTCAATCCACTTCTCGATTAAACTAGGTGTAGCTTCTTTCCTGTATACGTCATTGACTCGTATCCCACAAACATCTGTCACAAGTAATAAGCTTTCTGCCTCTATCGCTAACGCGACTTCACTTGCCACCGTATCCCCATTTATGTTGAGCCCCTGACCGTTCATTGCGGTACCAACACAAGCAACGACCGGAACAATTTGTTGTTTACACAATTGATGCAGTAAATCGGTATTCACATTCATTATTTTCCCTACATATCCATAAGTATCAAAATCTAATAATTCACACTGTAGCAATTGACCATCAAAACCATTTAACCCTATAGCGGTTATTCCTGCTTCATTTAACTCTCCTACAAGTGTAGGATTCACTTTTCCGATTAATGTAGATTGCACAATATCCATCGCTTCTTTACTCGTGATTCGAATCCCATTTAATACTTTTGATGTTATATTTTGCTTTTCTAACTCTCGATTGATAGCAGGTCCCCCACCATGAGTAATGATGATATCATACCCACTTTGTTGTAAAACTTTAAAATTAGAAAAAAAGGTTTTATTTAAACCTTCTAATGTACTTCCACCAAGTTTAATAACAATTTTTTTACGATCGGTAGGATGCATTGATTTGGACATAATCATATGTTAAATCACACCCCCACGCTAATCCGTGTCCATCACCTTGGGCTAAAGAAACGGTAATTTTTACTTCATTGGATTTTAAAATATCCGTTAATTGTTCCTCTGAAAACGGAATAGGTTCACCATTTTGAACCATAAGGGCAGGTCCGATTTTAATAGAGATTTTTTCAGGATCAATGCTGGCACCACTGTAACCAACAGCTGCAATAATTCGGCCCCAGTTGGCATCATTACCAAATACAGCTGTTTTGACCAATGGGGAGCCGACAACCGTTTTAGCAATTTTCCGTGCTTCTTCGTCATTTAAAGCACCATCAACTTTTACTTCGATTAACTTCGTTGCTCCTTCCCCGTCACGGGCAATCGATTTAGCTAAGTCCTCTGCAACAGCCTTTAATGTTCGATAAAAGTTATCCCAATCAGGATGGGACGGTGATAATGGGTCATTCCCCGCTAATCCATTTGCCATTACGATTACCGTATCATTCGTAGATGTATCCCCGTCTACAGTTATGGCATTAAAGGTTAGCTCCGTAATTTCTGACAGAGCTGCTTGCAATTCCTTTGATTCAATGTTGGCATCGGTTGTAATAAACCCTAGCATTGTAGCCATATTAGGTTCAATCATACCGGAGCCTTTTGCTGTACCGGAAATGATTATTTCTTTCCCATCAATAAGGGTACTATAGGATGTATTTTTCATAACCGTATCTGTCGTTAAAATAGCCTGAGCGAAATCAATACCGTTTTCAAGGGATTTTCCCAATTGAAGTTTTTCAACTCCAGTTCGAATAGGTTCCATCTTCATCATTTCGCCTATCACGCCCGTTGAAGCTACCCCAACATAAGAAGGGGAAATACCAAGCTTATTAGCTGCTAACTTTTGCATTTCATATGCATCGGCCATGCCTTGTTTTCCTGTACACGCATTGGCATTTCCTGAATTAACGATGATGGCTTGCATTTTACCAGTGTTATAAACAACTTCCTTTGTAACAAATAATGGTGCAGCTTGCACAGCATTTGTTGTAAATACACCCGCAACACTGGCAGGTACTTCACTAGCTAAAATAGCTAAATCCTTTTTCTTATGTTTTATACCACAATGAATACCTGCAGCAGAAAACCCTTTTGGTGCAACTATATTTTTACTAGATATTTTTTTCAATTCATATAATACGTTTGACATTTTTCTCCCCCTTAAATAAATAACGGTATGACATCCAAACCAAATGTTTGAGGCATATGAAATTGAACGTTCATATTTTGAATCGCTTGCCCCGCAGCTCCTTTTACTAAATTGTCGATGACGCTTACAATTGTTGCTCGATTCGTTCTTTCATCTAGTTTCACTAAAATATCGCAATAGTTCGAACCTTTTACTCGGCTTGTTCCTATCGATGTGCCGCTAGAAACAACACGGACAAATGGATGATCTTTATACGTTTCCATTAAACATTCCGTTAACTGTTCATTAGAAACGCCATTGATTACTGGTGCATATGTTGTCGCTAAGATTCCGCGTGTCATCGGAACTAAATGGGTATTAAAAGTAATTGTCGTTTTCACATCCGCAAATAGCTCAATCGCCTGTTCAATTTCAGGAATATGTTGATGTTCATTTACTTTATAAATTGAGAAGTTTTCATTCATTTCACTATAATGGGTTGTTTGTGAAAGTTTATTTCCTGCTCCAGATACACCGCTTTTCGCATCAATGACTAAGTAGTTAGGATCAATTAACCCTTCTTTTATTAACGGTAATATGGAAAGTAAAACAGCGGTCGGATAGCAACCTGGATTGGCGACTAAATGGGCTAATTGAATATTCCTTTCATTCCATTCAGTTAGTCCATAAACACTTTGCTTCACAAGCTGTTTCGGAGCAGGCTGTTTGTTATACCATTTTTCAAATACCTCTAAATCCTTTAATCGATAGTCTCCCGATAAGTCGATTATCTTCGGTCCTACACCAACTAGAGGAGGTAATAGAGTACTTGTTACCCCTGAAGGAGTACTCGTAAATACAACATCTAAATGGGCTAGTGTCTCTATATCGATTTTTTGTAATGGCGTATCTTGTATCGTTAATAAATGACCAAACTTTGATGAAAAAATGGCTCCTTCATCTGAAGATGTAAACAGTTCTATCTGTTGTACTTCTGGATGATTGTGTAAAAATCGAATAAGTTCTAATCCACCGTAACCAGTAGCCCCGATAATACCAACTTTCATATAGTTCACCCCTATAATTTGAAAACACACCCCAAATATTTTGACATGAGTTTATGTATTTTTATGCCAATCTGTTAATATACTTTTTTTACATCTAAGATAAGGATAGTATAATTCTGCATAAATATTTAGTCAACTGTATTTTTAATAATTTTTTAAACAAAAAAAAGGAATATCCATCATTAAAACCGATGAATATCCTTCATTTCTTTGTATAAATATGAATATAACTAGAAACATTTCCGTTATTATATGAATGAATAATTATTAATCTTCCATTGTCGATAAGTCTCCTGTTGGAAGATTTAATTCCCAAGCTTTTAAAACTCGACGCATAATTTTACCGCTCCGTGTTTTAGGAAGCTTTTCTTTAAATTCAATTTCACGGGGAGCAGCATGAGCAGCAAGACCGACTTTTACAAAATGTCGTATATCTTCTGCTAATTGTTCCGATGGTTCTACTCCTTCACGTAATGCAATAAAGGCTTTAATAATTTCTCCCCTTATCGGATCTGGTTTACCAATGACTCCAGCTTCGATGACGTCAGGATGTTCCAACAATTTACTTTCTACTTCAAAGGGACCTACCCGTTCTCCAGACGTCATAATAACATCATCAACCCGTCCTTGGAACCAGAAATAGCCATCATCATCTTTATAAGCTGAATCTCCTGAAACATACCATTCTCCCTTTAAAAAATAAGAGTCATATTTTTCAGGATTTCCCCAAATTTGTCGCATCATCGACGGCCAGCCTTTCCGAATAGCTAAATTACCCATTGTAAACGGCGGAACTTCATGTCCTTCATCATCCACAATCGTTGCATAAATCCCAGGTACTGGTTTTCCCATTGACCCAGGCTTAATATCCATTGAAGGATAATTACAAATAATATGACCACCTGTTTCTGTCATCCACCACGTATCATGAATTCTATGTCCTAATTCATCCATTCCCCAACGGATGACTTCGGGATTTAATGGTTCCCCTACTGATAATACATGACGAAGGGAAGAAAGATCATATTGCTCTAAAATACTAGAACCTGCACCCATTAACATTCGAAAGGCGGTTGGCGCACTATACCAAACGGTTACACCGTACTGCTCAATAGCTCCATACCAACTTTGTGGGCTAAAACGTCCACCTATTATTAAATTCGTCGCACCGTTTAACCATGGGCCGAAAATTCCATAGGCGGTTCCTGTCACCCATCCAGGATCTGCGGTACACCAATAAATATCTTGTTCTTGTAAATCAAGAACCCATTTCGCTGTTTGATAGTGTTGAATCATTGCATTATGAACGTGTAAAACGCCTTTTGGGGCACCCGTTGAACCTGAAGTATAATGCAATAACAGTCCATCTTCTAAATCAACCCACTCTATATTATAAAAGCTAGAAGCTTCCTTTAACCTACGATTAAAATCAATTATTTTTCCACTTTCTTCTACTTGTTCCCCAACAAGGAAGATTGTTTCTAAATGCGGTAACTTCTCGATTGGTACTCGGTTTAAAAGACTCGGGGTTGTTACAAGCACTTTAGCCTGACTATCTGCTAGACGATCATAAACAGCACCCTCCATAAAGGCTTCAAACAATGGGCCAACAATGACACCCATTTTAATAGCACCCAATAAAGAAAAATATAGCTCAGGTGAGCGGGGCATAAAAATAAATAAACGATCACCCTTCTGTAAGCTTGAGTTTTCCTTTAATACGTTCGCTGCTTTGTTGGACAACCGCATCATGTCATAAAAGGTATAACTTTCTTTTCGAATCCCATCATCAAAAAATAACGCTACCTTATTTTTTCTAAAGCTTTCTGCATGTTTGTCGATTGCCTCATACGCTGTATTAACCTTCCCCGTTGTATACCAACTAAAGGATTTTTCAGTTTCTTGCCAATTAAAAGTTGCAACTGTTTCATCATAATTTTCTAAATGATGATTCCCCGTAACAATCGCTAGTTTGTCCGTAATTTTTATCCCCATAAAAATTACCCCTTTCATCAATTTCGAATGCTTAAACGAAATAATCCACTTATTCAAAATAGTTTTTGAAATGCTAATCTATTTCTCTATTCAAATAAGCTAATCATATTTTACAATATTCAGAACATTTTGAGTCGAATGTTTTAAATTTTGAAATAATTCATGCATTTTTAACGAAATTCAGCGATTTTGTGCATAATTTATCATATAATGGATTTATCATTTTTTGTGGAGCGAATTGGAATGGAACATATTAAAAATTTTTATTCAGTAGAAATGGAGACGAAACATGGAATTGTAATCGTAGAAGGTCCTGTCCCATCGGAACATTTACAGCTTTATGATTTCCATGAAGATTTAGTATCCTTTAGACCCCCAATGCAACAGAAAAAAGCTTTAGTAGGAATAGCAAACCTTGAAGAAGGACGAATTGTCATTATGCGTAATGGAAACACCGTCGTTGGTTATGTAACTTATCTATATCCCGATCCAATGGAAAGTTGGTCAGATGATCCTATAGAAAACATGATTGAATTAGGAGCAATAGAAGTCATTCCAAGCTATCGAGGTTTTGGTGCAGGAAAAAAGTTATTACAAGTTTCTTTCATGGGAGATGAGATGGAAGATTATTTAGTTATTACGACGGAATATTATTGGCATTGGGATTTAAAAGGAACTGGTTTAAATATTTGGGAATACCGAAAAATGATGGAGAGAATGATGAATGTGGTAGGCTTCGAATATTACCCAACCGATGATCCAGAAATTTGTTCCCATCCAGCAAATTGTTTAATGGCCCGAGTTGGAAAACGGGTAAATGACGACACATTAGAACGCTTCGACAAGTTACGTTTTAGAAATCGATATATGTATTAACGAGGGGGAAATTAGATGATTATTGAAGAAATTATGAATAAAGATGTCTATTCGCTATTACCTTCTAATACTGTCAAAGATGCTATCCAGCTATTGAAAGAGAAAAAAATAAGACATTTACCTATAGTGGATGATCAAAATTATGTTGTTGGAATCATTACACAACATGATTTAAAAAATATACTACCTACTTCATTAACAGATGATGAAAATCAAGTTACTTATGACACTACTTTAGACAAAATTATGGTAAAGAATCCGTTAATCGGTCATCCCCTTGATTCAGTCGAGGATGTTGCCCTTACTTTATATGAATCAAAGATTAGTTGCTTACCTATTGTTACCGGTGGAAAATTAGTCGGGATTGTTACAACAACCGATTTACTTTATACATATATCGAGCTAACAGGTGCTAACAAACCTTCTTCCAAAATTGATATTAAGGTAACGGACAAGCCAGGTATTTTATCAAATATAGCCGAAGTATTTAAAAAACATAAAGCAAACGTTTTAAGTGTTTTAGTTTATCCAGATTCTGAAAATGACCATTCAAAAATTTTATCTATCCGAGTTCAAATTATTAATCCTCTTTTAATTATTGAAGATTTACGAAAAGAAGGCTTCCATGTTTTATGGCCAAATTTACCGGGGATAGAACTATGATGAAAAATGCCGTATTTATTTATTCTCCTGAACAACTCGGATATAAATTTTCAGATTCACACCCTTTTAATCATACACGCTTACTTTTAACAATGGACTTATTGAAAAATATTGGTGCCCTATCAGATGATGATATTATACCGGTAAGGGTTGCAACAGATGAAGAAATCGCCCTTGGACACGATTTAAAATATATCGATACGGTAAAAAAAGCAGGACACGGTTTACTAACCCCACAGCAATGTGAAATGTATGGTATCGGCACTGAAGATACGCCTATTTTCACAAATATGCATGAAGCAAGTGCACTATTAGTAGGAAGTACATTACAAGCTGTGGATTATGTGATGCAAGGGAAAAGTAGGCATGCTTTAAACCTTGGTGGAGGACTCCATCATGGTTTCCATGGCCGGGCTTCAGGTTTTTGTATATACAATGATAGCACTGTTGCTATACGCTATATCCAAGAAAAATATAATGCAAGGGTATTATATATCGATACGGATGCCCATCATGGAGATGGTGTTCAATGGGCTTTTTATGATGATCCTGACGTCTGTACCCTTTCCATCCATGAGACTGGACGCTACCTTTTTCCTGGCACTGGCAATGTGACAGAACGGGGGAACGGTCAAGGATACGGTACATCCTTTAATTTTCCAATCGATGCCTTTACAGAAGATGAAAGCTTTTTAATGATTTATGAACAAGCCGTTAGAGAAGTATTTGACTATTTTAAGCCCGATGTCGTCATTACTCAAAATGGTGCGGATGCCCATTATTTCGATCCCCTTACCCATTTATATGGCACTATGAAAATCTATCAAGAGATTCCGAAACTAGCCCATAAGCTAGCCCACGAATATTGTGATGGGAAATGGATAGCAGTAGGTGGCGGAGGTTATGATATTTGGCGTGTTGTTCCGAGGGCTTGGTCCTTTATTTGGACCGAGATGAAAGACTTGCCTTGTCCATCAGGTCCCCTACCTGCCCAATGGTTAGAAAAATGGCAGCCCCAATCACCGGTTCCTTTTATCCCAACGTGGGAAGACCCTACTCCATTGTATGAACCAATTCCCCGTAAAGCAGAGATTGAAGAAAAAAATGCTCAAATGTTAATGAAAGCATTACATATTATTCGCAATCAAGCAAAATAAAAAAGACAACTCAACATAAAGTGTACCCTTTGTAAAGGACATTTTTAAAAAAGGCTTTTAAGCAACTTGAAGAAGATGGTGACTGTATTGTGCAGGCGTCATCTTTTTTAAGTTCCATTGACCTCGGTAATGATTGTAATAAGTCATATAACTCTTAATCTCTCTTTTTACTTCTTCTAATGTTTCACACGATTTAAAGTCTGTTTCATCTTTAAAATGACCAAAAAACGATTCTTGTGGGGCATTATCCCAACAGTTTCCACGACGTGACATAGATTGCTCTAGTCCCATTTTCTTTACCATCTTTTGAAATTGGGGGCTGGTATAGTGGAACCCTTGATCAGAGTGAATGAATGCGCCATCGGCCAATTTTATCCCATTCTTTTTCAACATCTTTAATGTATTTAATGCAATATCTAGTGTAATTTTATCCGATGTCTCATATGCTAAAATTTCATTGGTTTCGGCATCTTTTATAGCGGATAAGTAGGCACGTTTTCCTTTTCCATAACTCAAATATGTAATGTCTGTTAATAATACTTTTCTAGCGATTCCTTGCTTAAATTTACGGTTTAATAGATTTGGTAAAGTTCTATGTTCTTTCGTTGCTTTGGCCATTCTTCGATATGGATTTGCTTTTCGAATGGGGCAGATGATTTGAAACTTTTTCATGATACGACGAATTCGCTTTAGGTTATATGTAATTTGATACTGATTTTCTAACGTCATTTTAATTTGACGTGCACCTTTCTTACGACCACGGAAATTGAACGCTTTTAAAATGATTTCTTTGACTGTCTCATCTGCCTGATCACTAGCTTGTCTACTAAGTTGTGCTTCTTCTGAAAAATAACGATAGTAGCCCGATCGAGAGACTCCAACTAATTTACAAAGGTAGCTTACCATTCTTTTTAAGCGGTGTTTTTCTATCACATACTGGATCAACTGAAATTTTTGTTCCGCTGTTAATTTCTCTTTTTCTTTATCAACAACCTTTCTGCTAAATCGATCTTTTTTAGTAGTTCATTTTCTGCACGTAATAATGCATTTTGCGCCTCTAACCTTGCGTACTTTTCTTCTATACTTAATTCTCGCTCAAGTGGACGTCCTGAAGAGTGTTTACGTGTATCCACAAGCCCAGCTACACCATTCTTTTGATAAGCAGCACGCCATCGCTCTAAAGCAGACTTTGCACGTTTTTTACCTACGATATCAATATCAAATCCTGCATCTTCAAAAATTTGAAGTGGAAATTTCCCTTCCTCATATTCTTTAATGGCTCTTGCTTTAAATTCATCTGTATATGTTATTGCTTTTTCACTCACTGCTTTTACATAAGGATGTTTCTTGAGTAATTTCTGTTCTTGATCTGTAAATAACTTTTTCGACATGTTCTTCCGCTCCATCAACCATTTATTTTATTTCATTATAAATAAAAGTACCCTATAAGAGAGACCTTTTTTCAAGTGTCTTTCTTATAGGGTACATTTTAACATGAGTTGTCCTTTTTATTATTTAACAGATTTTCGTTTTTCAATTCGGTGGGGAATAATTACGGATTGGTTATCAATCGTTTCTTTATTCATTATTTTCGTTAATAAACGCATAGCTACTGCCCCAATATCATATAAAGGAAATACTACACTCGTCAGCTGTGGACGTACCATACGGGCAAGTTTTGAATTTTCAAAACTAATCACTTCGATTTCGTCCGGAACTTTTCTTCCACTATCTTGAGCTCCATGAATAAGACCGATCGCTAATTCATCACTTCCTGCAAAAAAGGCAGTTGGTGGATTATCAAGGGCACTTAACGTTTCCCATGCTTCAATTCCACTGTCATACGTATCATCATCAGATACAATTAAATTTTCATCCAATTCCAGATTCGCATCAATAATCGCCTTTTTATAGGCTTCTAATTTGAACTTTGAATTAATGGTATATTGTAGAGGTCCAGATACGAAAGCAATACGTTTATGGCCATTTTCAATTAACATCTGTACCGCTTCATAGGACGCTTGGAAATAATCAATATTAACAGAAGCAAATTGATTCGATTCATCTACCGAACCAGCAAGTACGATTGGTACTGGAGAATGTTCCATTGACTGATGTAATTTAGGGGTAACTGCATCACTCATCATGACAATGCCATCTACTTGTTTACCAAGCATTGTATCGAGAAGTGTTAGTTCTTTTTCTTCGTTTTGATCGGAATTAGCTAAAATAATATTATATCGATACATTGTTGCAATATCTTCGATTCCGCGGGCAGCTTCTGCATAAATATTATTTGATATATCTGGAATAATTACACCGACAGTGGTTGTTTTTTTACTTGCTAAACCACGGGCTACTGCATTCGGTCGATATTCTAGACGTTCGATTACTTCTAATACCTTTTTTCTTGTAGCTGGTTTTACATTTTGGTTTCCGTTAACTACACGTGAGACCGTCGCCATTGAAACATTCGCTTCACGTGCAACATCATAAATCGTTACAGTCAAAGGATACGCCTCCTTTTATTGAATTAATATGTTCATCATACGATAATTTCCATTTCTTTTTCAATATAAAGCACATAATCTTCATAAAGATTCAATATTTGAAGCTTTTCATCCAATAAAAAACCCAAAAAGTATCCTATACATACTTTTTGGGTTTTTTAAAGAAATTATGCTTTATATTCATATTGTTTCATAAATTTTTGTATTTCATTATAGAAAGCATCGAATTGTGAAATATCCATTTGTTGTTGTGAATCAGACAAAGCAACAGATGGATCCGGATGCACTTCTGCCATAACCCCATCTGCACCAATCGCAATAGCTGCTTTTGCACATGGTAATAGTAAATCACTGCGTCCTGTGGAGTGGGTCACATCTACAAATACCGGTAAATGCGTTTCTTGTTTTAAAATCGGCACCGCCGAAATATCTAACGTATTACGAGTTGCTTTTTCATAAGTACGTATACCGCGCTCACAAAGGATAATATTTTCATTTCCTTTTGACATAATGTATTCAGCAGCATGAATAAATTCGTCGATTGTAGCAGCTAAACCACGTTTTAATAAAACAGGTTTATTTGTAGCACCAACTGCTTTTAATAATTCAAAGTTTTGCATGTTACGAGCACCAATTTGAATTACATCGACGTAATCTAAAGCCTCTTCAATATGAGTAGGTGTGACAATTTCCGTTACAACTGCTAAGCCGTATTCTTTCGAAATTTGTTTTAAAATTTTCAATCCTTCTAATCCGAGACCTTGGAAATCATATGGAGAAGTACGAGGTTTGTATGCTCCACCTCGGATTAATTTCAATCCTTTTGATTGGATAGAAGCAGCAACTGCTGCCACTTGTTCATAGGATTCTACAGAACAAGGACCAAATACAAACGTTGGATCGCCTACTCCTACTTTTTCATTATTAATTTCAATTACAGTATCTTCCGATTTTTTCTTACGAGATACAAGTAATTCCTTTTTCTTGTCTGCCTCTAATTGTTTTAAAGCCGTTTTGAAAATTTGTTTAAAAATATAATCAACCGTCATTTGATTTAACGGTCCTTTATTATGTTCTTTTAATAAATCTAACATATGTCGTTCACGAAGAGGATCGTATCGGTTTACCCCTTGTTTTTCTTTAATTTTACCAATTTCATTAACAACCTCAGCTCGCTCATTAATAAGACGTAGTATTTCGAGGTTTAAAGCATCTATCTGACTGCGAAGGATTTCTAAGTTTTTTTCACTCATTTCCTTTTCTCCTCTCTCTGTACCGAACTCTTTCAGAACGTTGAAATGTATGATACATTTGTTAGTGATAGTCCTATTATAGTCAACAATATTCATATTGTCACGCAATTTCAATTTAGCGCTTCAACTCGCTAAAGTTTTCTCTATATTCCCTTTGAAAGGAAGCGATTTCATTTGAGTTCCAAACTATTCGCTTTAGACATAGGTACCCGTTCTGTCGTCGGTATTATACTAGAAGAACAGGATGACCATTTCCATGTCATGGACATACTTATAAAAGAACATAAAGAACGGGCTATGGTAGATGGCCAAATACATAACGTGTTATATGTTGCAGAGTTAATTAAAGAAATCAAAAATGAGCTTGAAGAAAAACATGGCCCACTAACAAGGGTGAGTGTTGCCGCAGCTGGTCGTGCATTAAAAACCGAACAAGCAAGCGTTACGATTGATATAAAGAATCGTCCTATCTTTACCGAAGAAGATATAAATAGACTTGAGCTTCAAGCTGTTCAACATGCTCAACAACAACTCCTTTCCTCTAAGGAAGAGGAATCCTTTAATCATTATTATTGTGTAGGCTACTCAGTCCTATACTATAAGTTAGACGGTGAAGAAATCGGTAGTTTACTAGATCAGCAAGGCCATGAAGCGACAATCGAAGTAATTGCTACCTTCCTACCCCGTGTAGTTGTTGAATCGTTACTAGCTGCCCTTAAACGAGCAGATTTAGAAATGGAAGCATTAACTTTAGAACCGATTGCCGCTATTAACGTTTTAATTCCTCAATCGATGCGACGTTTAAACGTTGCCTTAGTTGATATCGGTGCAGGTACTTCAGATATTGCCATTACGGACAAAGGAACAATTGTTGCTTATGGTATGGTCCCTACAGCTGGAGACGAAATAACGGAAAGCTTAAGTGACCACTATTTATTAGACTTCCCAGTGGCAGAGATGGCAAAACGACAATTAGCAACGGAAGAAAACATACTTATTAAGGACATATTAGGATTCGATCAATTTTATCCAAGGGATGAAGTAATCCAAGCAATTCAACCGTCTATTCAAAATTTAGCTAAAGCGATTGGCACTGAAATTTTACGTTTAAACAATCAAACACCTCCAAAGGCAATTATGTTAGTGGGGGGAGGTAGTTTAACTCCTAATTTAACAAATGAACTATGTCATGTTTTGAACCTTCCTGCAAATCGAGTTGCCGTTCGTGGTATCGACGCCATTCAAAATGTAACAAAAGATGAATCAATCCCATCAACCCCTGAGTTAGTAACTCCTATTGGTATTGCGATTGCTGCAAAAAAGGCACCGATTCAGTACATGACGGTAACAGTGAATGATCAAGTTGTTCGTTTGTTTGAAATGAAGGAAATGACGGTTTCTGATGCCTTTTTAGCTGCAAATATACGGGCAAAACAGCTCTACGGTAAACCAGGACAAGGTATTTCCATCACTGTAAATGACCACGACATTTTTTTACCTGGAGAACATGGCGAACCAGCAACGATTGTTGTAAATGGAGAACCGGCGTCAACAAAGTCAATCATTCAAAATGGGGATTGTATCACATTAGTAGAGGGTAGACATGGAGAGGACGCTAAAGTAACTGTACGTGACATTGTGGACGATGCCCTATTTAAAAGTATTACGGTACAAGGAACCCTTTATCATATTGAACCTAAAGTAAAAGTAAATGATCAATACTGTTCCCTTGATTTAGAACTACAGGATCGTGATCGAGTTTACATTGAAACGATCGAAACGGTCGAAGACGTATTTAAACATATAAAAGCCATTGATCTATTGCATAAATTACAACCTTTTTGTATTCATGTAGACGGACAACCGATGTTTTTACAGGATTTCACACCAACCTTATTCATTAATGATAAACCAAGTAAACTTCACTATCCTGTTAAAGATGGTGACCGTATTAAAGTGGATGAAAACTCCCTTCCAACTGTAGAAATGATGATGGGTAAATTAAATTTATCATTAGAAGAAAAGATCATTGTCACTTTCCAAAATGAAACGGTGGAATTAACAAAACAATGCCATGAAGTATTACTTAATGGAACAGCTTTATCTCCTTCTTCTACAATTCGTAACGGTTCTACTATAACGATTGTAGAGAAGGAATCTAATCGATGGAGATTCCAAGATGTGTTCCGTTTTTCAAACTGGCAACTTCCCAAGGATTTTCAAGGTTATTTTACAATTTTAAGAAATGGGGAAGCTTCTTCCTTTGATGAAGAAATTTTTGGCGGCGACCATTTAGAAATTATATTATCGGAACATCCAATCCCGAATTAAATAATACTGTTTACAACAAAAAACTGCCCATTTCCATTTGTAAAATGTACCCTATAAGATAGACACTTAAAAAAAGTCTCTCTTACGGGGTATTTTTTTATTTATAATGAAAAAAACAATTAGATGGAGCAGAACTTATGTCGAAGAAATTATTTACTACTTATGAACAAAAATTACTTAAGAAAAATCCTTATGTAAAGTCAGTGAGTGAAAAAGGAATTACATATACAGATGAATTTAAAGCACTAGCCATTAAAGAATATGAAACTGGAAAAGGTCCAAAGAGAATCTTTGAAGATGCAGGGTTTGATATGGAGGCGGTTGGAATGGAGCGTGTACACTCATCGTTAAAAAGATGGAAAATAGCTTATCAAACGAACGGTGCATCTGGGCTCGAAGATTCTCGTAAATATCATTCGGGACGTCCACTGGAACGTGAATTAAGTTTAGAAGAGAAATACGCTAGATTGGAAGCCCAGAACGCTCTTCTAAAAGCAGAAAATGAACTGCTAAAAAAGATCGATTTAGCAGAAAGGATGTTGAGAAAGAAGAAGTAAAACTCACGGCTGAACAAAAATTTCAGCTGATTTACACAGTCATTAAAAAATATAAATTAAAGCGAATGGTACAACATCTGTGCGTACTAGCTGGGGTTTCACGTTCAGGATATTATCGTTATTTTTCAGAAGAAGCAGCGAACAGAAGACAAGCACGTCATCAAGAGGATGAAAAGGTAAAAGAAGTTATATTAAAAGCATTTCACTTCCGTGGTCGTTCTAAAGGTGCTCGCCAAATTAAAATGACGTTAGAAGACCAATTTAAAATTACATATAACTTAAAGCGAATCCGACGAATTAAACGATTAAGGACGCCGAAACGAATGAGATTTTAGCTTATGAAGTATCTAATAAATTAACGCTAGATATTGCCCTTAATACCTTAAAGAAATTGAAAAAGAATCGGGTAAAACTATCTGAAGGTGCATTCATCCATTCCGATCAGGGCTTCCACTATACGAACCCTCAATTCCAAAAGCTTGTGAAGAAAATGGGATTAGGTCAGTCCATGTCTCGTCGTGGAAACTGTTGGGATAATGCGCCACAAGAATCTTTCTTCGGTCATTTAAAAGATGAAACAAATATTAAATCATGCGAATTATTAGAGGATGTAAAACGAGAAATAAAGAGTTATATGATCTATTACAACAATTATCGTGGTCAATGGAATTTAAAAAAGATGACGCCTGCACAATACAGACATCATCTATTTCAAGTTGCCTAGCTTTTTTTAAAATGTCCTTTACAAAGGGTACACATTATTGGAATGGGCAGTTTTTATTTTTTATTAAATAGATGAAGGTTTTGAAGCTTCCGCAATGTCTATTCCTTCATACGTATCATTTTCTAAAGGTTCTTCTCCTTCGTATGAAACCGTACCATCGTCAAATACAGTTGGTACTTTTGCTGTTTTTGATTTTACTTTATCAACTAGTTGACTAGATTGCTCTTTAATCTGATTTGATAATAAAACTGTTTTTTCTTTCGCCGTTGATGATAAAGTAACACCTTTATCCTTTAAAGTTGCCGCTTGGCTTGCTACATCACTTCTTAAATCTCTTCCTGTTTTCGGAGCAAGTAATAATCCTACAGCTGCTCCTACAATACCTCCTACAAAAGCTCCAATAACAAAATCTTTCATATTCACCGACTCCTCTTCATATATAGCATCTATACCAGTATAAAGTTGTGGTAAATTAGGTATTGCATTTTTCACTTCGTTATAGTTTGGTTTTTCCCCTAACATGTTGAACATCCCCCTCTTTGTTATTTTCTTCGTTTAAATTTAGAAGATTTTTTGACAATTTCATCTGTAGCTTCATCTACATCATGTTGATTGATTGCTTTTCGCTGTTTCCATTTATCAGCAATCTCCATTGCCACATTGCTCCATTGGACTACTTGGGCAATTTTTTCTTCATTTTTACTTACCTCTGAAGAAATAGAAGATGTAATTTGTTGAATAGAAGTATTTAATCCATTTACGGATACTCCAATATTTTTCACTGCATCAACGACTGAATTTAATTTCTCAGATTTCTCCGTAATATCTTCCGCTAACGTATTTGTTTTGGCTAATAGGGAGGTTGTCTCACGTGTGATTCCTTCCATTTGTCCTTCGATTCCAGCAATGGTACCTGCCATACTATTTAGCGTATTTTTTAATGAGAATAACGTCATACCTACACTAATACATAAAATTAAAAAACCAATTGCTGCAAGTAATGCTGCGATGTATAAAATGATCTCCATTTACAATAAAACCTCCTACGTCTACTTACATCTACTATTCGACAAAAAATGTGAAAATCCTTCATTTGAAAAAACAGCCTAAACATAGGCGTTTAAGCTGTTTCTTCATTGTCTTTCAACACTTCTTCAAAAGCCTCTTGATACTTATGAACATCACCTGCACCCATAAACAAGAAGACAGCATCGTTATGTTCTTTCAACATGTCAATTTTATCAGTTTGAAGAATTTTACTTCCTTCAATCAAAGTTGCTAAATCATCAATCGATAAAGCTCCTTGTTTTTCCCGAGCAGAACTGAAAATATCACATAAATAAACAGCATCTGCCTTTTCTAAACTATCGGCAAAGTCTTGTAAAAATGCTTCTGTACGGCTAAATGTATGTGGTTGAAAAACAGCAACAATTTGTCGATCTGGATATTTTTGACGCGCCGATTGAATCGTCGCATTAATTTCGGTTGGATGATGCGCATAATCATCTACAAGTACACTATTCCCCATTTTCGTCTCCGTAAAACGTCTTTTTACTCCACCATACGTATTTAAACGTTCTTGAATAAGATTCGCCGGAATTCCTTCATAATGACATAAAGAAATGACTGCCAACGAATTTAAAACGGTATGGTCTCCAAACATCGGAATGAAAAACTTATGGTAAAATTCGTTTCTCACGTAAACTTCAAAGGATGTACCTTCTGTTGTTTTTTCAATATTTCGTGCTGCAAAATCATTATGAGTACCAAATCCATAAAAGACAACAGGTACATTTGCTTGAATTTTTTGAAGATGTTCGTCATCTCCACAAGCAATAATCGCTTTATTTACTTGAAGTGCTAATTGTTGGAATGCCGCATTAACATCTTCTATATCTGAAAAATAATCCGGATGGTCAAAATCGATATTCGTCATGACAGCATAATCTGGATGATACGCTAAAAAGTGACGACGGTATTCACATGCCTCCATAACAAAATAAGAAGCATCTTCTTTCCCTGAACCTGTACCATCACCGATTAAAAAAGATGTTGGCATATAACCGCCAATCACATGACTCATTAATCCGGTAGTGGACGTTTTACCATGGGCACCTGTTATTGCAATAGAAGTATATTTTTTAATATAATCGCCTAAAAATTTATGGTAGCGAATCACTTCTACCCCTAATTCCTTCGCTCGAACAAGTTCTGGATGTTCATCAGGAAAGGCATTGCCAGCTATAACGGTCATGCCTTCGTGAATGTTATCTGGATCGAAAGGTAATATCGTGATGTTACGATCTCTTAATGGTTTTTCTGTGAAATAATAAGTTTCATAATCAGATCCCTGTACTTGTTCTCCTGAATCAAACAAAATTTGAGCTAATGAACTCATACCTGAACCTTTAATTCCTGTAAAATGATAAAATGTCATATTGAAAACCTCCCGGGATACACTTGATCCCAATGAATGAACGTTTGTTATTTAAGTTAGTTTGTGCCAAATTTTAAAAACATACCCCATTATAGCATTAAATTTAATAAAGGATAATTACTTGTTAGCTTATTTTTTCTACTTATTCACTCATTCATGTATATTTTTATTATATCGAAAAAAATGAGAGGGAATCCTCCCTCATTTTCACTATTTGTATATACAAAATCTAATCAAACATAGAAGCTAAATCAGACTCTGTAATATACACTTCTCTCGGTTTACTTCCTCTTTGTTCAGAAATAAATCCGTTATTTTCTAACATATCAATTAAGCGGGCTGCCCGATTATATCCAATATGATACTTTCTTTGAATGGATGACGTGGAGGCAGTACCTTGTTCATAAACAAAGCGACATACCTCTTCAAATAATTCATCTTGTTCTTCTATCATTTCGGATTTTTTTAATAATTCATCCTGTTGGAAGAAATACTCTGGTTCCCCTTGGGAGCGGACATGCTCAATAATTTCTTCAATTTCATCATCCGTTACAAAAGTACCTTGTAAACGGATTGGAGCACTCATCCCATTTCCTAAATACAACATATCTCCCCTTCCTAATAAACGTTCCGCACCTTGACTGTCTAAAATCGTACGGGAGTCAACCTGTGACGAAACGGCAAAGGCAATACGAGTTGGAATGTTGGATTTAATTAAGCCGGTAATGACATCTACTGATGGGCGCTGAGTTGCAACGATTAAATGAATTCCACAAGCCCTTGCTTTTTGAGCAATACGACAAATTGCTTCCTCTACATCTGCAGGAGACATCATCATTAAATCTGCCAGCTCATCGATAACGATTAAAATGTAAGGTAATTTATGACCATATTGCCCGTTCGATTCGGCTAGTTTATTAAATCTTGTTAAATCCCTTACTCCTGCATGGGCAAATAATTGATAGCGTCTTTCCATTTCTTCTACAGCCCATTTCAACGCCGCTGTTGCCGCTTTCACATCGGTAATAACAGGGCTTACTAAATGGGGAATGTGATTAAATGGAGCAAGCTCTACCATTTTAGGATCTATTAACATTAGCTTTAATTCATTCGGATCTGCTTTATATAATAAACTTACTAAAATCGAATTAATACAAACCGATTTACCAGATCCAGTAGCACCAGCTATTAAACCGTGGGGCATTTTACGCAAATCAATTGTTAACGGCTTCCCTGTTAAATCTAATCCTAATGCTGCTTCTAAAGGCGATTCGGAATTTAAAAAGGATTCACTAGTCGTTACTTCGGATAAACGTACTGCTCGAGAAATACGATTCGGTATTTCGATTCCAATTGAACTTTTCCCTGGGATTGGGGCCTGGATGCGAATATCTTTCGCTGCTAAAGCAAGTTTTAAATCATCTGCTAAGTTTCGAATTTTACTCACTTTTGTACCGTGACCGACTGTAATCTCAAATTGGGTAACAGCTGGACCTTGCATAATAGACTCTACTTGGGCTGTTACTTGGAAATAGGATAATGCTTCAACTAAAACATCCGCTTGAGATTCCAACCATTCCCGATCTTCTGTTTTTTCCTCCGGTGGTGATAAAAATTCCAATGAAGGTTTTACATAAAGTTTTGGAATGACTTTTCCCTGAGGTTCATTGGAAACAACTGTATTTATTGTTTCTTCTGTCTCCCCTTCTACATGGAACGGTTCCTTTCCTTGATCCATGTCAGTCGTTATCAAAGCTGTAGCATCCTCATGTGGCCTGTTATTAATAGGTTGTTGCTCTTTTAATTCTCCATTAGATGTATGCCTAGAAAATTCTTTAATATCATCATTATGTTCATTGAATTGTTTTTGTGCTAATTTCGCAGCATATTTTTCTTTATCTGATTTCAACATAAGGACATTAAAAGGTAATGTTTTTCTTTTAGGTTCAACCTTTTCTTGTTGTTCCACAGACTCATCTTGCTGTACATCTACTTCAAATTCTTCGTACTGTTCATGTTCTTCATATTCTTCATATGTTTCTAGTTCTGTATATTCTTTCTGTTCAAATGGTTCTTCTTGCTCTATTGATAGGAAGGAATTTGTATCAGATTCAGTCTCTTGGTCATCAAACTTGTCCATTAAAGCAATGTCTACAAGGCGTTGAACTTGAGCATTTTCCCCTTCGAAAGGATGTTCTTCCACAACTGCCTCTTCAAGTTCAACTTGCTTTTCGATTGGAATTTGGATAGGCATGAATATTGGGGTGTGTTCCATTACTTGTTGAAAATCCTGTTGACTGACTTGGCTTTCTTTTAAATCGAACTCTTCAACTTCTATTTCAGGCTCTCTTAAAGAAAAGCTTTCGTTCTCATCATGATTGTCAAAGGACATAATTTCCCCTTGTTGATGCTCAACTTCATACCCTTTAAGTACACTATCTATCTTAGTTTGGAATTCATTAGTCGGTTCATCCAATACTTCTTCAGCTAATATAGGAAACTCTTCTACTTTTTTATAAAGGGTTTCTTCCAATACGATTGGTTTTTCTACTCGTTCATCTTCTATTTGCAAAAAATGATTAGAAGGAACCTCCACCGACTCTTCCTCTTCATAAGAAGTAGCTTGTTTCTTACTTTCTGGAAGAGCAATCGTGTCAACAGTACTTGCCACTTCTTCTTTTATTTTTAAAACATCAGAATAAATTTGCTCTACTTTACTTTCCTGTTGTGCATCGGGTTTACTTTGTTGTACCTTTTCTTCAACTTTCTCTTCTTCCAAAGGTTCGACTCTACCTTGCTTTTTTGATAATAAATCGTTAATGTTACTCGGTCTTTTAAAGCCGTATATAGGAGAAGGGACTTGACTTGGAACAAATTTTCTTTGGGCAACAGGAACATCTACAGTTTCTGTTTGCTTTTTTGATGCATAAGTAGCTTTTTTCCTATCTTCTTTCAATGGTTCCTTCATTTTAGACTGTTCAACTCGACGTCCTTTATAGGAATCCTTTCTTAACTGATTGGAATTCCCTCTTGTCGAACTACCTTTATTTTGTCGTTTTTCTAACAGTTCTCGTATTCCCGAAACTTCTACATCAAACACTTCGGAAATGGCATTTGGTTGATAAAAATAATTCGATTTCCGATTAACTTGATCCACGTTGTGATGGGTAGTTTGTTGTTCATATTGGTTAAAATCGTGACTAGGGGGTCTCGTATTCCCCATTTCATGATCATCAATTAATGGGAATTTAAAACTCTTTCTATTATTTTGAACCGTTTCTTCTATCACATTATCATTTGTTTTTGATTTTACTCTTTCTTCTTCATAGTACTCATCTTCATAATATTCTTCATCTTCTATTTCATCATATATTAATTTATTTAACTGTTTTTTAAACCAATTCAATGTAGATCACTCTTTTCTATTAACATAGCATTTTTTATTATAAAGTAATTATATGTAAGTAGGCATCTTTATTTAACCTTTCTATCACATTTGATATAACTTTTTCGGTTATTTTTTCTATTCATTTTTATTTTTTAGGAGTTTAATAGATAAATAGTATAAATATGCCTTAGTTAGCAAAATCATATCATAATTACATTGCAATAAGATAACAATGAGAAAACATTTCGATGAAAACAAAAAAGGACGCCTCTATTAAAGAGACGTCCTTTCAAAAAAGTATGTTCAAATTATAAATTAGAAGGAATCGTAAAAGATGCGCCAACTTCTGCATCTTGATCTAAAACTAAAATTCCTTTAGCTGATGGCGCATTCGGAATTGCTAATTCACGTGCTGAGCAAAGCATTCCACTTGATGCGACTCCACGTAATTCAGATTGTTTAATCACTAATCCAGATGGCATTACAGCACCTATTTTTGCTACAACGACTTTTTGTCCCGCTTCAACATTTGGTGCACCACAAACGATTTGTAACAGTTCATCCCCTACATTTACTTTACAAATACTTAACTTATCAGCATTTGGATGTTTTTCCTTTTCTTCTACATAACCGATAACAAATTTAGGAGAAAAATCAACATCTAATGAGATAGAAACATTGTTTGCTTTCATTGCTTCCTCAATTTTTTGTACAAGTTCTGGGTTTACTTCCACATTCCCTTGAACGTTTAAGTCCATATATTTACTTGCATTAAATAAATTGAAAGCTTTTATTTCACCAGTTGCTTTCTCTTTTAAAATAGCGAAATCTCCTACTTTTTCAACTTCAGTATGAACGATTTTTTCTGTAGCTAGTTGGACTAAAAGTACATCTCCAACAAATTGTTTATTATAAGCGGCGATCATTGGTCATCTTGCTCCTTTTTTACTCTGTTTTTTGCCAATATAAAGATTGGTTCTAATTCTCCTTTATCATAAACGAAAGATAAGGAAGTAATCGGTACTGCACCTACGGAAAAGAAGTGCATCGTCATTTGCGCTAATACATCATACCCTACTTCGTTCCGAATATCACCAATAATTAGAACATCTTGGTGGGGAACAGACAACGTCATGTCCCCTTCTATTTTTGATTCCATCTCTTTTAAAAAGGATTCATTTAAAATACGACTTGCATCATATCCATCATTTTCATTTAAGAAATAAAAAATATTGCCCGCTACTTCATCTTTTTTCGTATTTGTCGGTAATTTTCGAACGGAAAAACGAGCTGCTTCTCTAATTTGATTTGCCGAAACGTTTAATTTCTCTAACATCGACTCATCAATTAATCGGTAAGTTGTTCCTAAATCTAACGCATAAAAGATACGCGTTTCCGCAGTGTGATCCGTTGTGATGAAGGTATGTCCTTCATTGGATTTTAACGGGAAAGAAGTGGAACGTATAACAGGGTATACTAAAGATAAATCATGGAATCCTTCAGCTCGTTCCTTTTCCATCGCCTGAAAGGTTTGTTCGATCGTATAGACAACCTCATCGATGGCTTTTTCTTTTATCGTTTGATATTTGGCGATAATTTCAGGAAGGGAAATATCCATCCCTCGATTTAATGATTTATGATTAAGTCGCAACATATCTTTTTCTTTATCAAAATGAAATTCAAATTGCTCCGTACTTAAGCGCAATTTCAATTGTTCTACTAACTCTTTTGATTTCAACTTCATCACATCCTTTCTTATTTTACAATACTTGCTTTTCTTTACCAATCGATGCAGTAAAATTTTTTCACAAAAATTGCAAGTACAAAAATAAACGGTTCACATAAAGTGAACCGTACTTTTAAAGTATTACCCTTATTGTAGCAAAAGTTTAGTTTTTTAGTCGATTAGTTTGTCTGCTAACTTCCATTATTACTTTTCAAGTAACTTTACAGAACGAACGATTGTCATCATATCTACTAGTTTCTCATCTATATTTTTATCTTCTGAGATAGTAGACATTTTAATACCACCACAACTTACGACAAGTTCAAATTGTTCTTCATCATGTTCAATCACTGCAGTAAATCCAAAGGCACCATCAAATTCGACTGTTTCTTCCTTGATAATATGTTTTGTTTTATCATCTTTTAATAATTGATAATGTAGTTTGCTATCTTCCGTTTCATTTTGATTCACAAAAAGAATATAACTATCCTGTCCTTTTGTCACAATGAAATTATTGGGATCTTCACTATTTTCAGCCTTGTAACCCGATGGAACATATAATTCGATTCCCTCAAGCTTTGTATTTGGTTCTTGGGGATTTTCTTCAAAAACAGTTTGAGCGCTTGCCACACCAGAATCTATTTGCTCTTCGACAGTTTTTCCACAGCCTGTTAAAGCGAACAATAACAATAAACACGCTGTAGCTAGAAGCCATTTACGTTTCATATGTACTCCTCTCTTTCTATTCTATTAATATTAAATGATAAATAGGTCATGATGCAAGAGTCATGTTTTTAGTAATATTTTCATAGAGTTATTTATTAGTATTTAATAAAAATAAATATTGTCCTATTAACAACTTCACAATATGTTCAAACATTTCCGTTCGATCAACTAGACCTGCTGTAAAAACACCAACAGCTCCTGAAGAAGAACGTGTATCCTTTTGCTTCGTATAGTCATCCATAACCGGACCTAATTCTCTACCCGCTCTCAATTGTACAGCAATTTCATCTGGTAATAAAAATTGGGCACCGCTAGCTGTAATAATCGTACCATCTTTTAATGCCATTGCTCCCCAATTACAGCAGTACATTTGACCATCCATTTCATGTACACCACCTTCAAGTCCGAAGTTCAAATCAGCTCCTGAAGCATTTAATGTATGAAGGGCACGATTGATTGCACCTTGTCTCGTCTCATCATTAGAAAAAGGCTGTTCCGAAACATCTGAAGGAACCGCAAATTGCTCAAATTCCAAGTTGTCAAAATACATACTTACGATATTCGTAATAGCTAATGTTTTTGCTCTATTTTTCGTACCAATTGCAACAAACAAAATTGTCATCTCCTCATCAACACTTTTACTGGACGTTCCACTCAATAAAAAAGATGCCCCATTTGGCACCTTTCTTCTTAGTAATTTTAACCATTGTTTATAATTGTATCCACTGTACTTCTATCAAGGGTTCTCACAAGTTTCACAAGCAACTCTTTTGCAGCCGCATAATCATCGACATGAATGATCGAAGCAGAAGTATGGATGTAGCGGGAACAAATGCCAATAACCGTACTTGGAATTCCTTCATTGGAAATATGTACTTTACCTGCATCAGTACCACCATTAGATACAAAATATTGATACGGTATATCATTTGTCTCAGCCGTATCTAAAATAAATTCACGTAATCCACGGTGGGTAACCATCGTTGGATCATAAATTCGTAATAACGTCCCTTTTCCTAATTGACCAAATTGGGTTTTATCACCCGTTGTATCATTGGCTGCAGAAGCATCTAGGGCGAAGAAAATGTCAGGTTTAATCATGTTTGCAGATACTTGTGCCCCGCGTAATCCAACTTCTTCCATTACGTTTGCACCTGAATATAGGTTGTTTACTACTTTTTCGTCTTTTAACTCTTTTAACAATTCGATCGCCAAACCACAACCATATCGGTTATCCCAAGCTTTCGCCATAATTTTTTTCGGGTTTGCCATCGGTGTAAATGGACAAATTGGGATAATTGATTGACCTGGTCGAATACCCATTTGTAGTGCATCTTCTTTACTGTCTGCTCCTACGTCAATTAACATATCTTTAATTTCCATCGTATGATTTTTGTCAGTACCTCTTAATAAATGAGGTGGAATGGAAGCAATTACACCAGGAATTTCTTGTTCCTTTGCATAAACAGTTACTCTTTGGGCTTGTAACACTTGATTAGACCAACCGCCTAATGGCTGAAAGCGAAGCATCCCGTTTTCTGTAATATCTTTTACCATGAAAGATACTTCATCCATATGGCCTGCCACTAATATTTTGGGTGCATTGTCATTTTCCGCTTTTCTTACACCGAAAATGCCACCTAAATTATCTTGAATAATTTCATCTGCATACTTTTCTAGTTCCCCACGCATAAATTTTCGAACAGCGGATTCATTGCCAGGGGCACCAGGTAACTCCGTTAATGTTTTAAATAATTGTAATGTTTCAGTATTCATAAAAGAACACTCCCTAATTTTTTTAATCTTTTCTCTATTCTATCATATATATTTCGTAATTCGAATTGTATCATTGGAAAATTTACAAACTCACTATTAAAAACGGGTTTTTTATAGCATAGACCAGTTAATTATTTCTATCCATAGACCACTCTCTTTGTATGATTGAACAAGACTTCTGTTTTAATTGGTGTTAAAATAAGGAATAGTTTAAAGGAGGATGGCAAATGAAATTAAGAGATTTTTTAATAGGTGTGGCCACGGGTTTAGCTGCATCCATTATCATTAAAGAAACATCTGAAAGAATTTCGCCTTTTGTACCCGCCAATCAAGTACTAGACAATGTAAAAACAGAGTTTAAAAAAGAAAGCCCTATTGATGGTTCTTGGATTTATATGAAAACAGAAGATTATAATAATGGTATTATGACCATTCCCGTATACCGTGGAGGAATTACTAGAGTATTAAATGGTGAATTGGAAACATTTGAATTTGCAGCAGATGCTCGTTCAGGAGTAGTTGTTGAATTATTAAAAGTGTAATTTCTTCATAGAGAAAGAGGCTGTTTGAAATGATCAAACAGCCCCTTTTTTTATACATTTGTTTCAAATTGAATTCGTGCTTCTTTATTTCGTTTCAATGAGTCGGTCACTTCTTTTCCATCGGCACTCCATTGAATCATTCGATAATAAGCATCATGATAGAAAATAAATTTATACCCTTCTGCTAAAGCTTCTTTCATTATTTTTTCTTTAGCAAACACACTTGTCATCGGGTAATCATCATATGCTAATACCCATAAAGGGTTTTGATGGGCATGGGTTGGCATAATGTCCGCCATATGAATTAGCGTTTCCCCGTTTTGAGTTAACTTTATAATCGCATGTCCATCACTATGTCCACCTGTATGAACCATTTCAATTCCAGGGGCTATCGTTAAGGATTCGGAGAAAGTCTCAACTTGATGTTGAACCGGTTCCCAATTTTCTTTCCAATACGTATTTTTGGATCGTATATTTGGATTACGCATTTCATCCCATTCAATTTGCGTTGTATAAATTTTCGCCTTCGGGAATGTAGATACGAGTGTGTCCCCTTCCCAACGAGTTAATCCCCCAGCATGGTCAAAATGAAGGTGGGTCATTAGCACATAATCAATATCTTCTGCAGTAAGTCCCAATTGGTCCAAGCTTTCTAAAATCGTTGATTCTTCTGTAACACCAAAGTTTCGAAGTTGTTTTTCTGTTAACTTATTAAACCCAACACCACTATCAATTAAATAATTTTTCCCCTCGTATTGAATTAAAATCGGTTCACAAGCTAATTCAATTTGATTTTTGTCATTGACTGGATACTTTCTTGACCAAAGTGGTTTTGGTACGACTCCAAACATTGCTCCGCCATCTAAAGAAGTGACGCCCCCATTAAGCCATGTTAAGGACATATTGTGAAATTGTAGTTGATCCATCCCTATCTCCCCCTTTGTTCTTATATTTATTTAAAAATTCGATTGAACGACAATCGAATTCAAAATAAACGATTTACATTATTTCTTCGTTATAAATTGAGATTCTAAACGATAGATTGGCTGACCTTTGGCAGAAAACTTTTCTTCATATTCTGTCATAATATTGTCTTCCGGCATATTGGCATGTAAATCTAACGAAACATATTTCAATAACATTCCATATTCCGACATACTAACAAGGGAATATTCAAATAAGCCACGATTATCCGTTTTAAAATGAATTTCCCCATTATCCACTAAAATGGACTCATATAACTTCAAAAATCCTTCGTGGGTTAAACGACGTTTTGCATGACGCGTTTTAGGCCAAGGATCTGAGAAATTTAAATACACTCGACTTACATCATTTTTAGCAAAATATTTTGCTAAATCGGCTCCATTTACTTTTAATAATCGTAAATTTGGTGGAGTATTAGCATCTAACACTTTTTCCAACGCACTCACAATGACACTATCGTATAGTTCAATACCGATATAGTTAATATTAGGGTTAGCTAGAGCCATTCCTGTAACAAATTGACCTTTTCCTGTACCTACTTCAATATGCAGTGGGTTGTCGTTTCCAAAAACTTCTTTCCACTTTCCTTTATATTCTTCAGGATTTGGAATAATAACTTCTGGATGATTTGTAATAAATTCTTCAGCCCACGGTTTATTTCTTAATCTCACTACTAAATCCTCATTTCTAGATGTCCTAATTTCATTTTATTATAGCTTATTTTTCTTACTTTTTCATAAACTCGCTATTTCTTTTTATCGACATCCAACTTTTCTTTTGGACAACGTAATCTATGCGTGAATTATTTTTTGTCACACCCATCACTTCTCCATCGGCATGACAAGGTAATTCATCGTTTATGTACAAAGTAAATTGGTCGCCCTTCTGCTGAACGACTTCTTGTAATCTCGTATGGCTACCAAAAAATACAGTGACAAACATTAGTAATAATTTTAATCTTGAAAGGTTATACACAATGGTCAATTCTAATTTCCCATCCATTGGATCAGATTGAGGTGAGATTTTCATCCCTCCTCCGAAATACGGTTGATTGGAAACCGTTGCAAACCAAACCTTTTCATACTTTCTTTGACTACCATTTTGTTCAACCGTTAATGTAAATAATTTAAATGTAAATAGACCGAGCAACACAAAATAAACATAACTAAACTTACCAAGTCCCATTTTGTTCAGTCGTTTTTTTATAGTAGAATGGTTCGCCAGTTTAGCTACAAAGGCATCGAAACCAATTCCTGAATTGTTCACAAAATGAATTGATTGTCCAGTGCTCCATTTGACCATTCCGCTATTAAACTGTTGCAAAGATTGTTCATTTCCTTTTATAAATTCATCTATTTCATAAGCAGTATGGAATGTAAAATATTCCCTTGAAAAGTCGTTACCAGAACCTGCACCAATTGCTCCAACATATACATGATTAAAACCAATCACACCATTTACGACTTCATGGATTGTTCCATCTCCCCCAACGGCTATCAAAAGTATTTTTTGTCCAGTTAGTTGAAAATTGCTAGCAATCTTTCTAGCAATGGTAGTAGCATGTCCATGATGATTTGTTATGTAAAAAGAAAAAGGGGTATGTAGTTCTTTCCTTAACTTTTCCCAAACTTTTTTCCCTTTTCCATTGCCAGCTTGCTCATTAATAATAAAAAACAATTCCACTTTTATTGCTCCTGTTGTTCCACTTTCCAAATATCACGGTTAAAGGAAGTCGTTTGTACCGTCTGTAAAATTGCTTGAGCTGCTTGCATTTGCATCCGTTTCATCGGTGAAGAATAGCGGGATAATTGGTTCATCCATTGGGAAAGTTCTCGTTTATCAATGAATTGAACATTAAAAACAGAACCTGGATAATCAAAATATCCATTTCTTGAAAGGAGCACTTTTCGAATTGGCATGTCAACGTTATTTGCAGCAAATAACTGAGTAATAATAGACTCCATCCGATTTAATTGAATTAATGGATTCAACATTTTTTTCGATGTTTTCCCTATCTTTTTTGTCCAAAAACGATCGCTATTCCCAACAAATACTGCTTGCTCTTCTTGTTCCACTAATGTAATGCATAAACATTCTGTTGGTGTTAATAAAATAATATCTAATTCAACAGGTGCTTTCTTTACCTTTATGATTGGATAATACAGTACTAAAAAGCTATCCGGTAAACGTTGAAGAATAGTTCGAAGTAACGAATCTCTTAAAAATTTCGGATCCACATAAGATTTTTCCCTTAAAGTTGAACTTGCCCATTTAATTTGAAAATGAAAAAATTGATCCATGAACATTTTTTTCAGTTCTTCTATCGAAGTTGGTTGGTACACAATTTTCGGTTCAAAAAATAACGTTGTTTCTTCCTCAGGAATTTCTTCCTCCGGATTCATTAGCTCATTCGAAACATCTACATCTTCTATATTTTCAATTTCTTTTGTCTCTTTTTTCAGCTTTAGTTTTTCGAAAAAAGAAAAAGTTTTTTTGCCCTGTCGTGTGTCTTCATCGGATTCAATATGTTGCCACTCCGGTGTTTCTTCACCAGAAAGCCATTGTTGTTTCACACGTTCCCATTGACTTTTTTTCAAACGAACAAATTGAGTTGGATATCTTGATAAATCGATTTGGTATCTTGAAATGTAATCTTGTAGTTTCACTAATTGAGCCAAAAAAAACACTCCTATTCTTTAAATCCCCACTTCAATTTTACATGAGGAAACGCAAAAAAAATAGTGGATAGGTGATGTCCTACCCACTAATAAACTCAATGAATTATTTTGACAAATTTACTTGAAATTGTTGAGGAAGCTTTGTTTCAAATTGTGCTTGTAATTTACGAGTCCATTCTCCAATGACTCCATTATTTATAGCTACCCCTTCTAAATCGATAACTGGTGTAATTTCAGAAGTTGTAGATGACACAAACAATTCATCCATGTTCAATGCTTGCTCTTTTGTAAAAGGTTCTTCCTTCACTGGAAGGTCAATTTCCTTTGCACACGTTAAAATAACATTGCGTGTAATTCCGTTTAAAATGAAGTTATCTGTTGGGTGTGTATATAGGACTCCATCTTTAATACCAAATACGTTTGTAGATGATCCTTCCGTAATAATATCTCCACGATGTAAAATGGCTTCGTAACACCCTTTTTCATAAGCTTCTTGTTTTGCTAATACAGCACCTAATAAATTTAATGATTTAATATCACAACGTAACCAACGAATATCCTCTGCAAAAACTGCTTTCACACCTTTTTCCATATTTTCTGTTGAACGAGGAGCTTCCTTCACATTTCCTGTTAAAACAGGTAATACGTTGTCCCCAGGGAATTGGTGAATACGAGGTGCCGCACCACGAGTAATCTGGAAATAAAGATTTCCTGTTTTAATTTCGTTTGCTTCCACTAATTGGTGTAATAATTGGTGAAGTTTATCCTTTGTAAACGGAATCGTTATTTTAATTTTTTCAGCACTTAAATAAAATCGATCAATATGTTCTGTTGCAGTAAACATTTCACCATCATAAATTTTAATTACTTCATAAACTCCGTCACCGAATTGATAACCTCTATCTTCTTTATCAATCTTTACTTCACTTTCATCCACAATTTTGTCATTCCATAATACAAAGCCCATTTTTTACCATCCTTTAAAATTTTATTTCCCAGCTAACTCAACAATCGTTTCCGCATATATAGCGGCAGCTTTCACTAAATGATCAATCCATACATATTCATCCGCCTGATGCGCCACATCCGGTTCACCTGGGAAAAGCATGCCAAAGGCTACCCCTTTTTTCATCGTCCGCGCATACGTACCTCCACCAGTAGATAACGGTTTTGATTCATCCCCTGTATATTTTCGATATACTTTCAACAAAGTTTGCACAAGTTCATCTTCTTCTGGTACATAGTGGGGAATCGAATTAGATGTCACATCTAAAGCAAATCCTAAATCGGATACTACTTTTGTAGCTTCTGTCATTTTTTCCTCAAATGGATAGCTCACCGAGTAACGCATACTTACTTGAATATGGCCACCCCGTTCATGGTGGAATAATATAACACCAGGGTTTAATGTCGTAGGACCGGACATAATATCTTCAAAATCTAGCTTCATTTTTGTACCCTTGTAGTCCTCACCAAACGTATTGACGATGAAAGAAAGAAATTGGTTACTTGCTGGAGTAGTAATGTAGTTAATCAGAAATTTTGCAAGTAACACAGCCGCATTTCTACCTTTTTCAGGTTCCATCGCATGGGCCGATTTTCCTTTAACCGTTATTATATATCGTCCTTCATCTTGAATAAAAGTACCTTCTGTCGTATTTTCTTCTAAGAATTGTTGAAATTCTTCTTCCACTCCAGAGGTTACATTTTGAATGATCGCTTTTGCATGATCCGGTACCATATTAGAACGTTGTCCTGCCTGAAATGCAATAATTTGTTCATCTGCCGTTACTTGAGCTTTTTGTGAAAAATTAAGCAATGCAATACCTTTCTCAGCATTAATTAATGGAAAGTCAGCGTCTGGTGCAAATCCAATTGTTGGCATTTGTTCCTTTGTAAAGTAATGGGTTACACAACGGAATCCTGATTCTTCATCTGTCCCAATAATCATTCGAACACGTTTATTTAATGAAACGCCCGCATCTTTCACCATTTTCATAGCTAACCATGCTGCAATCGTTGGACCTTTATCATCAATGGCACCTCTGCCAAATAGTTTTCCGTCCACTACTTCCCCTTTAAAAGGAGGATACGTCCAGGAATCTCCTACTGGCACAACATCCACATGACATAAAATTCCGAGCAAGTCGTCGCCTGCTCCCATTTCAATATGACCAGCCACATTATCTACATTTTTCGTTTGAAAGCCTTGTTGTTCACCTTTTGAAAGCATAAATTGTAAAGCCTTTAATGGACCTTGACCAAATGGAGCATCCTCTGTTGCACTCTCTTCATCAAGAACACTTTCAATTTGAATTAACTGTTGTAATTCTGAAATCAATTCTTCTTTTCTAGATTCCGCTAATTTCAACCAATCCATTTAATCACCTCTTTACTTATTACCGATTATTTTACTCTTTCTATTATAAAGTACAAGCTTAATTGTCATATTCGACCGGTGTTTTTCGTATTATCATATTAAAGACTTCGTAAAATTTATAATAATTAACTGAGAATTATGGAAAAATTAATAGTTTACTGATATAATGGCGTTGTCATAGTAAATTACTTGACAAAAAAATATATAAAAAAGGGGATGTCTAAGGCAGAAATTTAATGAGCCAAAGTAGCCTCTGCACTTTTGTCGTCCGCTAGTCTTTTCCATGAGAATTAAGATCGAAGGAGTGGTTCATGATTATGAAACCAACTACTGACAGAATGCTTAATCGTATTAAAGACGTGTATATGTTCATCCTTGATAAAGGGACGGTATCTACACAGGATTTAGTCGAAGAGTTCAATATCACTCCTCGCACCATTCAAAGAGATTTGAATGTGTTAGCCTTTAATGATTTGGTCGAAAGTCCAAGTCGGGGTAAATGGACAACGACGAAGAAAAAAGTAAAATTGACATCTTAGATACAATGCAACAAAAAACCTCCATTTTATGAGGAAAGTTTGCTTAAAACATACATTCAGCTTAGCGAACAATTGTTGCTAGACTTCGTATTATAGATAAAGAAAAAAGAATGACCTGTCTAAAGTGTACCCTTTGTAAAGGACATTTTTAAAAAAGGCTTTTAAGCAACTTGAAGAAGATGGTGACTGTATTGTGCAGGCGTCATCTTTTTTAAGTTCCATTGACCTCGGTAATGATTGTAATAAGTCATATAACTCTTAATCTCTCTTTTTACTTCTTCTAATGTTTCACACGATTTAAAGTCTGTTTCATCTTTAAAATGACCAAAAAACGATTCTTGTGGGGCATTATCCCAACAGTTTCCACGACGTGACATAGATTGCTCTAGTCCCATTTTCTTTACCATCTTTTGAAATTGGGGGCTGGTATAGTGGAACCCTTGATCAGAGTGAATGAATGCGCCATCGGCCAATTTTATCCCATTCTTTTTCAACATCTTTAATGTATTTAATGCAATATCTAGTGTAATTTTATCCGATGTCTCATATGCTAAAATTTCATTGGTTTCGGCATCTTTTATAGCGGATAAGTAGGCACGTTTTCCTTTTCCATAACTCAAATATGTAATGTCTGTTAATAATACTTTTCTAGCGATTCCTTGCTTAAATTTACGGTTTAATAGATTTGGTAAAGTTCTATGTTCTTTCGTTGCTTTGGCCATTCTTCGATATGGATTTGCTTTTCGAATGGGGCAGATGATTTGAAACTTTTTCATGATACGACGAATTCGCTTTAGGTTATATGTAATTTGATACTGATTTTCTAACGTCATTTTAATTTGACGTGCACCTTTCTTACGACCACGGAAATTGAACGCTTTTAAAATGATTTCTTTGACTGTCTCATCTGCCTGATCACTAGCTTGTCTACTAAGTTGTGCTTCTTCTGAAAAATAACGATAGTAGCCCGATCGAGAGACTCCAACTAATTTACAAAGGTAGCTTACCATTCTTTTTAAGCGGTGTTTTTCTATCACATACTGGATCAACTGAAATTTTTGTTCCGCTGTTAATTTCTCTTTTTCTTTATCAACAACCTTTCTGCTAAATCGATCTTTTTTAGTAGTTCATTTTCTGCACGTAATAATGCATTTTGCGCCTCTAACCTTGCGTACTTTTCTTCTATACTTAATTCTCGCTCAAGTGGACGTCCTGAAGAGTGTTTACGTGTATCCACAAGCCCAGCTACACCATTCTTTTGATAAGCAGCACGCCATCGCTCTAAAGCAGACTTTGCACGTTTTTTACCTACGATATCAATATCAAATCCTGCATCTTCAAAAATTTGAAGTGGAAATTTCCCTTCCTCATATTCTTTAATGGCTCTTGCTTTAAATTCATCTGTATATGTTATTGCTTTTTCACTCACTGCTTTTACATAAGGATGTTTCTTGAGTAATTTCTGTTCTTGATCTGTAAATAACTTTTTCGACATGTTCTTCCGCTCCATCAACCATTTATTTTATTTCATTATAAATAAAAGTACCCTATAAGAGAGACCTTTTTTCAAGTGTCTTTCTTATAGGGTACATTTTAGTCGTCGGGGTCATTCTTTTTTTCATCGTTATATTTTTTAATAAATCTCTGTGAATAGTAGATACTAACTTGATACCTTTTCTATTTGATTCTTTCATTTGTTTCGTACTGTAAAAATATTTTCCAAGAAAGTATTTTAAAGAATATCCATTGCAATTTTTGACCAGTTTTCTAGTCTTTCATAAAACGGATTAAGTTTTAATTTTTCAATTGGAAAGAATTGACCTTGTAATTGGTCTGTCTCACGAACTTCAATCACTGTATTTTCATGAACTTCAATAACAACTAAAACACAAAGATGAACCCGACCAACTTCATCCTCATCATCATTAATTAAACCGATTACTTTTAGCTCAGGTTGTTCATTAGTTGTCATGATAAGTTCTTCTTCAAGTTCTCGATTCAAGTTTTCCATTAAAACTTCTTCGAAAGTTTCTAGCTCTTCAAGAGCATTCATATGACCACCAACACCGATTGACAGTTTGTTATGAAGTCGTGTTTCACCGGCACCTTGTAAACGTTCGTAAACAAATATTTCATTACCCCGTTTAATTACTGCATAAGGTATAGGTTGTTTAAAGCTTTCGTCTTCCTCAGCATCCCCACGTCTCATTGTAGTGTAAGTAGCATTGATGTTAGAAACGATTTCTTCTACTAACTTTTTATCTTGAAGAGTTCCTTGAAACGCTAACTCCTCGTTATTGAATAGTTGAGCACGTGGTGCCACAATAATAATTTCATCCATTTTCCCCATTAATTCATTACCTCATTATCTATTCATAGTAAAGATAAACTACGATTTTAATTTTATAATTGCTCTACTTTAGATGAATGGATTAATGTTTCCAATTCATTTTCCGTTAATTCACGATATTCCCCTAGCTTTAATTGTTCATCAAGCATTAAACTACCCATTGATAACCTTTTTAAATACGTTACTTTTTTTCCAACGGATTCAAACATTCTTTTTACTTGATGGAATTTTCCTTCTTGGATGGTTAATTCAATTTCTGACTTCTCACCAGAAGAAAGGATAACAAGTTTTCCAGGCTTTGTAACATAGCCATCATCTAATTCCACACCTTGCTGGAACGCCACGACATCTTCTTCTGTGACAACACCTTCAATTTTCGCATAATAAGTTTTCTGGACATGCTTTTTCGGTGATAGTAAATTATGTGCCAATTGTCCATCGTTTGTAATTAAAAGCAATCCTTCAGTATCCTTATCTAAACGTCCTACTGGGAATGGCTTAAAATGACGAGCAAAAGGATCTAATAAATCAATTACTGTTTTTTCAGCAACATCTTCAGTAGCTGAAATGACCCCTGGAGGTTTATGCATCATAATATAAATGAATTCAGTGTATTGAACCCTTTCTCCATATACACTGACGTCTTGGTTATCTGGATCCACATGCATGGACGCATCCTTTACCGTTACACCATCCACCGTTACACCCTTTTGTTTCAACAGTTGTTTCACTTCTTTTCGTGTACCAAAACCCATATTGGATAATAATTTATCTAATCGCAAAAGTGAGACTCCTCCTACTTAAATCCAAGTTTGTTGCCTAATTTCGTAAATCGTTCTCCTAAAAGTTTTTGTGCAAGTCCTAATCGGAAGGAGGCATACCCATAAATAACAACTCCTACTCCAACACAAATAAGTAAATAAAGGGCTGTAATCCCTTTATTAGTCGGTTCTGCAATGAAGTAAAGTAGTTTATTTGTAGCAATGACTGCAACGGACATGACAAACGTTAAAATAGCGATTAACAATATTCGTCTAAATACAACTTTCGAACGATAATGTAACACTTTATGGATAACAGTGATATTAATGAAAATCGTTACGATATATCCAATTGCAGTAGCTAGTATCGCTCCATCTACTTCCATCGCTTTAATAAGCGGCGTGTTCAACATAAGTTTAATTAACATACCTGTTAATAAACTAAAAATAATCCACTTTTGATAATCGATTCCTTGTAAAATTGCAGCTGTCACAGAGAACAGTGCAAAAAGAATGGCTAATGGTGCATAATGAGCTAAAACTTCTGCTCCCATTTCGCTTTGCTCATACAGTACATGGTATATATCGGGGGCTAATATAGCAATTCCAAAACTAGCCGGTACGGTAATGAACAATAATATTTGATAGGTTTTATCCATCGAATTATGAAGAACGCCATATTCCTCTAGGGTGAAATATTTAGTAATTGTAGGTATTAAAGCCATTGAAAAACCTGTCGCAAGCATCACTGGAATGATGACAATTTTTTGCGTTGTGAAATTCAACATAGTTAAATACGTATCTGTCACCTTAGCCAAACCAATGGAAATCATAGCACTGTTAAAGGTTAACATATCGATTAATTGAAATAAGGAGTTGGACATCCCTACAAATACAATTGGGATCGAATATTGAATAATTTCCTTGTAAATGTCTTTATAAGAAAGTTCCCCTGAAGACACATTATTGAGTAATAGCGTATCCATTTCGGGTTTTAATTTTTTCCAATAGAAATATAAAACGACTAATCCACCAAGGGCACCAACAAAGGCTGCAAATACGGCAAACTTAATAGCTGTTTCTGTTTTACCGTCTAATAGTACGACGACAATAAATGAACCTCCAAGTAAAACAATAATCCGCACAATTTGCTCAACTAATTGGGATACGGAAGTAGGCATGTAATGATTATATCCTTGGAAAAATCCTCGAATTAAACTCATAATCGGAACAGCAAGTAATGCGTAACTAACCCATCGAATCACCGATGCAATTTGTTCAACTGAATAAATTTGTTCGTCATCTTCAATGACAATATTCGCTATCGGGTTTGCCAATAAATTTAATAAAATAAATGACACAACACCTGTTATGAGCATGACAGAAAATCCGGATTTAAAAAGTCTTCTACCTGCTTCATAATCCCCAATTGCATTATATTTGGAAACAAATTTTGAAACTGCTATGGGCAGACCTGAAATCGCAATAGAAAGCATAATGTTGTATGGTATATAGGCATATTGGTATAATCCAACATTTTCTTCGCCGACAATGGAATAGAACGGGAAAACATAAACTAAACCAAGGACTTTCGATAAAAACAGGCCTATCGTTAAAATCGCAGTACCTTTCATTAATGAAGACATAAAAACATTCCAATCTTTATGAAATTAATAAGAATAAAATATGTATATCTTTGAAAAATAAAAGTCGACTGAATTAGTCGACGATTTCAAACAAATATTGTTTCGAAAACGAATCTACATGTTAGTTTACATGTGAAAGTCGATTAACTCAAATAGTTTCTCCATAATTATGTATAATGTGGAGAGTAAGCAATTGGAATTCACAAAAAACTAACAATTAAATTCAGAAAGTGAGACGAACTATGTTAGATGTAATCGTAATTGGCGGCGGTCCATCGGGATTGATGGCAGCAATCGCAGCTGGTGAACAACATAAAAAAGTATTGTTAATTGAAAAAGGAAATAAACTTGGGAAAAAACTTGCGATCTCAGGCGGAGGACGATGTAATGTTACAAATCGTTTGTCCGTAGATGAAATTATACAACATATTCCCGGAAACGGTCGTTTTTTATATAGTCCTTTTACCGTTTATAATAATGAAAATATTATTGAATTTTTTGAAGGACTAGGTGTTCATTTAAAAGAAGAGGATCACGGTCGCATGTTCCCTGTATCAAACCGCGCTCAAGATGTGGTAGATGCCCTTGTTAATGAACTAAAACGACTTCACGTTGAAATTCGACTTCAAACAGCGGTCAGTAAATTATTAATGGATGATGAAAAAATTTTAGGTGTTCGTTTAACAGATGGAACTGAAATTTTATCAAAGTCGGTCGTAGTAGCTGTCGGTGGTAAAGCCGTTCCTCAAACCGGTTCTACTGGAGATGGCTATCCTTGGGCAGAACGAGCTGGTCATACCGTTACCGAACTGTATCCTACTGAAGTTCCTGTAAAATCCAACGAGCCTTTTATTCAATCTAGACAGCTGCAAGGTTTAGCTTTACGGGATGTTGCTGTTTCCGTTTTAAATAAAAAGGGGAAACCTATTGTCACTCACCAAATGGATATGCTCTTTACCCACTTTGGTGTGAGCGGACCTGCTATTTTACGTTGTAGTCAATTTATCGTCAAAGAACGTAAAAAGAACGGCAATGCCCCCGTGAAACTACGAATTCAAACGTTAACTGATTATAACGAAGAAACATGTTTACAATATTTGAATAAGCTTTCAAAGGAAGATCCAAAAAAGGCTGTAAAAAATAGTTGGAAATCCATTGCACCTGAAAGATGGTTATTATTTTTAATGGAACGGGTTGGTATAGATCCATCTAAAACAGCAGCGGAAATAACTCAAGAAAAAATACGGGAGTTAGCCCGTGAGCTTGTTAGTTTTACAATGGATGTTCACGGTACGTTGCCATTGGAAAAAGCATTTGTCACTGGCGGCGGCGTTTCAGTAAAGGAAATTGAGCCGAAAACAATGGCATCGAAAATGAAAAAAGGACTATTTTTCTGTGGTGAAATTTTAGATATTCACGGTTACACAGGTGGATACAACATTACAAGTGCCCTCGTCACTGGAAGAATCGCTGGTATGAGTGCAGGCTCTTTAGAATAAAAAGCAAAAAGTACAATCCAGTTTTTATACTGAATTGTACTTTATTTTTCGTGAGGAACTTCTTAGGCACCTATACAAAGGTTACTCTCCTTCACGAAAATTATTAGTCGAACTATTATAACCACCTTTACGATAAATTTTTCAGAAATAGTTCCCGTTCCACTTCATTTTTACGGAAACGATCTTGCAATAACTCACCTAATAAAAATAGTCTTCTTTTTTCATCTAATACAGTCGTTTTAATTTTCTTTCTTGCCTTTTGAAGGAAAATTAAATAGTCATCATAGCTATCGTCTAGAAAACTCATGATATCGCGCTTCATTTGTTTAGCTAAAAGAGGGCTAGCTCCTTCTGTTGAAATCGCAATTTTTAACATTCCCCGTTCCAAGAACGCCATATTATAAAAGTTACTATCTTCAGAAGAATCTACGACATTAATAAGTTGATTGTTCAGGCAACTATTTTTCACTTCCTTATTTACATAAGGATCATTTGTTGCTGCTATGACTAAAAAGGCATCTTTTGTATCCCCTTCTTGATAGGAACGGTTTACCCATTCAATTTCTCCATTTACTGCATATGTATATAACGCATCTGTTAACGTTGGACTAATGACGACTATATTCGCTTTTTGCTGCAATAGCTTTTCTGTTTTATGAGTCGCTACTTTCCCACCGCCAATAATTACTACTCGTTTATATTCTAAATTCACCATGATTGGATACATATTATGCCCCCTTTTTAGAAAGGATAGGTCGCCGCCAATAGCGGAACCTATCCTTCATCGTTAAGCTTGATTATGGAAATGACGACCGTCCGTTACAGCTTCCACATATCCTGCACGAATAACGAAATCACCAAAATGCTCTCCTGTTAATCGCTCTTTTGCATAATGTTCAATTATAGGACGAAGAGTTGCTAAAATTTCCTCTTCCCCAATATTTTCTTTATACATTTTATTTAAGCGGGTACCTGTATGGCTAGCACCTAAATAAAGGTTATATTTCCCTGGACCTTTCCCGATGAAACCAATTTCACCCATTGCCGCTCGAGAACAGCCATTCGGACAACCAGACATACGAATCGTAATATCTTGTTCTCGCAAGCCGTTTTCATCTAAAATTGTTTCAATTTTTTCAATTAAAGATGGTAAGTAACGTTCCGCCTCAGCCATCGCTAAACCACAAGTTGGTAAAGCCACACAAGCAATGGAATTACGTCGTAATGCTGAGTAGTGTTCACTATCTGTTAAATGATATTTTTCAATAATTTCATCGATTGCCTTTTTAGCTCGTGGCCCAACATTTGCAATGACAACATTTTGATTTCCAGTAAAACGAAACTCCCCTTTATGAATTTGGGCGATTTCACGTAATGCTGTTTTTAATGGATAATGTTCAAAATCTTTCACACGACCGTTTTGGATAAATAGAGTAAAATGATATTTTCCATCTTCCCCTTTAATCCAACCAAAGCGATCGCCTGTATGCTCAAAAGTATATGGTCTTTCTTCTTCAAACTCATATCCTAATCGTTTCTCGATTTCTTTTTTTACATTTTCTAAACCTAATCGGTCAACAGTATATTTAAATCGAGCGTTTTTACGAACGGAACGATTTCCATAATCCCGTTGTACTGTCATAATTTTTTCACATGCATCGACAACTTTATCTTTTGGAATATAACCGATTAGACGGCTTAATTGTGGATACGTTGCTGTATCCCCATGGGTCATTCCCATACCACCGCCAATTGCGACATTAAAGCCGACTAACTCATCATTTTCCACTACGGCAATTAAACCGATATCTTGTGAAAAAACATCTACATCATTTGCCGGTGGAATGGCAATCGCAATTTTAAATTTACGAGGTAAGTAAAGTGCCCCATAAATCGGTTCTTGCTCTTCCTGTGTATCAACAATTTTTTCTTTATCTAACCATATTTCATAATATGCATTAGAACGTGGTAATAAGTGTTCACTAATTTTCGAAGATAATTCAAAAATTTCTTGATGCAATTTAGATTGATAAGGATTTGCATTACACATCACATTGCGGTTAACATCCCCACAAGCAGCATACGTATCAAATAAAACACTATTTAGTTCTTGCATATGTTTTTTCATATTCCATTTTAAAATGCCGTGGAATTGAACTGTTTGACGAGTTGTAATTTTAAAGGATTGATTGCCATAACGATCCGACAGCTCATCTAATTTTAGCCATTGGGTCGGTGTTGCAACACCACCTGGCATGCGAACACGAACCATAAATTGATAAGCCGGTTCAAGTTTTTGTCGTTCTCGCTCTTGACGAACGTCCCGGTCATCTTGTAAATAACTTCCATGGAATTTCATTAAACGGTTATCCCAATCGGAAATTCCAGCACTTAGCTCATCTTCCATTGATTCAGCCAATGTACCGCGTAAATAATTACTTTCAGCTTTTATTTCTTCCACATCACTTGGTTTACCTTCTTGAGGCGGTAATACTATTTTTTCTACCATACGTACTTCCCCCTTAGTATACATCCCGTTGATAACGTTTTTCTTTTCGCAAATTGTCTAAATACGCTTTTGCTTCTTCTTCTGTTTTATTTCCCTGTTCCGCAATGATATGTAGCAATGTATTATGAACGTCAACAGCCATTGAATCTTTATCTCCACATACGTAGAAAACTGCTCCTTGCTCTAACCATTCATAAATTTCAGCAGCATGTTTTTGCATTTTATGTTGCACATATACTTTTTCAGCTTTGTCACGAGAGAAGGCAACATCAAGTTTCGTTAATACGCCTGATTTTAACCAGCTTTGCCATTCTGTTTGATATAAAAAGTCTGTCATAAAATGCTGATCTCCAAAGAACAACCAATTTTTCCCTTCAGCTCCCCGCTCTTCCCTTTCTTGAATAAAGGAACGGAACGGTGCAACCCCTGTGCCAGGACCAACCATAATAATCGGCGTATCATCAGAAGGCAATTTAAAGTTCGGATTATGTTGAACATAAACACGTACTTTGTCTCCGATTTCTAAACGATCCGCAACTTGTGTTGAACAAACACCTAGTCGTTGTCGTCCATCTACTTCATAGCGTACTGTACCAATTGTGACATGGACTTCATCTGGGTAAGCAGCTAAGCTACTTGAAATGGAGTATTGTCTTGCAGGTATTTTTCTTAATAGGTTCACAAAACTTTGTTCATCCCAACTAAATGGACCGAATGATTCAACAACATCTAATAAGTCACGGCCATGGGTGTATTGTTTAAATAACTCTCGATCAGCAAGTAATGCATGGAATTTTTCGTTTACTGTATAGTCCCCAATTTTTTGCATCACTGGCTTCGACAACACGGTAATTTCAAAAATATCCATTAACGCTTCTTTTAATGAAATAGTTTTGTCGTCTACCGTTACTTTCGTATCTCGATTAAAGTTTAATGCAGTAATGAGTGAATCGACTAAGTTTTCATTATTAGTTGGGAAAATAGCTAAACTATCGCCAGGTTCAAAGGTAATACCCGAATTTTCTAAGGATATTTCTAAATGAATCGTCTCTTTGTTTGATCCACGACCATTTAAATTAATTTTCTCTAAAATTTCTGCCGTATATGGGTTTTTACGCGAGTATTCAGTAGTTGTCGCTAGAACTGTTGGTGCAGCCTCTTGAACCGTAACTTCGCTTACTTCACCTTCTTGCAATTTTTCTTTTACTGCATCAAACCATTTTGCTGCCGGCTCATCATAATCTAAGTCACAATCAACCCGATCAACAAATCGTTTAGCACCAAGTTTTTCTAACTGTTCATCGAAATCTTTCCCTGTTTTGCAGAAAAATTCATAGGAACTATCCCCTAATGACAAAACAGCAAATTTCACATGATCCAATTTGGGTGCCCGTTTTCCAAATAGGAAATTATAGAACATGATGGCATTATCAGGTGGCTCTCCTTCACCATGAGTACTCGCAACGATAAGTAAGTGGTCAACCTTTTTCAAAGCGTTTGTTTTAAAGTCACTCATGGAAGAAACATTCACTTCAAATCCAGCTTGTTTTAATTGTTCTCCAAATTTTTTAGATAACCCTCCTGCATTACCTGTTTGCGATGCATAGAGAATTGTAATATGTTTCTTCACGTTAGCAGGTGTAGATATAACAGCATTATTTGATACTGGTTGATTTCCTTCAGTTGAAACTTCACCAGCTTGCACTGAAACTGCTGCACTTAAATATCCAGTTAACCATATTTTTTGATTGTGTGTTAAATTAGCTAAAACTTCATTTAATTGCTTTACTTGTTGTTCGGTAAAAGGGCTATTAGTTACTTCTAACTTCACTTACGACACACCTCTTCACTTGATTATTTTAATCTGATTTTTTCATTTTTTTCGATTTGAACAATTGTATTGTCTTGAACGATTAAAGTTATGGAACCGTAGTTCATTGTAGCGAGCATTTTTTTTATATTTTCAATTGCCTGCTCAACATTCGCCTGTTTTTTATCCATTCGAGACACTCTCCCCATATGAATATAATGTTTCTTCTACGCGCTCTATTAATACTTGACGAACATTTTCGTCATACCCTAAACAGTCACAAAGCACAACTTGATTCTCTAAAAATCCTTGTTGAGCTATTTTCTTTTGAATCCCTATTTTTAATAAGCCCGTAAATAAAAGATATGGAACGATATATACCGGATTATTCCGTTCCTTTTTTAATTGCTCTAATGCCTTTTCAAAGGAAGGACCGTTGCCATATAAAAAACAAATATCTACCTTTGAGTAGTGATACCGGCTTTGAAGGTGATTGGCAATTTGTTGAAGATCTATTTGTACACTTGGATCACTACTTCCGCGTCCAATGAGTAAAATATCAATCTCATCATGTTGCTCAACACCCTTTTCCAACACTCTCTCATGTAGACTTTCAATTAACTTTTCATGTATTCCAAAGGGTCTACCAAAGGTAAAGGTAACATCGGGATAAAGTTCTTTTGCTTTATTCATTTCAAGGGGGATATCTTGTTTGGCATGATTAGCAGTTAACAGTAGGATTGGAACGACAGCAATATTTGTTGCTCCTTTAGCAACACATGCTGCAACTCCCTCTACAATCGAAGGGGCAGCTAATTCTAGAAAACAAATTTCTTGGATAGCAACATTAATTTTTGGTTTTACAGTTTCAATAAATTCAATTGCTTCATCAACACCAGCTTTTACCCGGCTTCCATGGGCAACATATAACACTGCTTGCATAATGATCCCCCCTCCTTGTTAACTCGATATTTCTTGTAATTGTTTTGATTGTTCAAACCAGGCGATTTTATCGTGCATTTTTACAACTTCTCCAACGATAATCATGCTAGGATTTTGGATTTCTTCTTTTTCCGCAATTTCTACGATTGACTCCAATGTTCCCGTTATCGTTTTTTGATGTTCCGTCGTACCCCAATGTATTAATGCGACAGGAGTTTGTGGATTACGTTTGTACTTCATTAACTGCTCTGTAATATATGGCAAATTGCCAACTCCCATATAAATCGCAAGGGTATCGACTGATTCTGCCAACCCCTTCCACTGGATAGAATCATCCTTTCCTTCCCGCATATGACCAGTCACAATGGCAAAACTAGAACCTAAATCACGATGAGTAACAGGAATTCCAGCGTATGCAGGTGCGGCAACACCTGAAGTAATTCCTGGTACGATTTCAAAAGGAATACCTGCTTCCACTAACACTTCCGCCTCTTCAGCACCTCGACCAAATACGAAAGGATCCCCACCTTTTAAACGGGTTACCACTTTCCCTTTACTAGCATATTGAACGAGTAATTTATGAATTCGTTCTTGGATAACACCATGTAATTTAGGTAACTTACCAACGAAAATTAGTTCTGCATTTGGTTTTGCGTATTCCAACAGTTCTTTATTCACTAGACGGTCGTAAAGAATAACATCGGCTTGTTGAATACATTTCAACCCTTTTACTGTAATTAAATCGACACTTCCTGGTCCCGCTCCAACAATATATACTTTCCCCATTACGAACCCCCCTCATGAAAACACTTTTCCATTTCAAAAAAGTGCGAATATTACCTTAATAATAAACATACCATTCTTATTGGTCAACTATGTTTTTAAATTAAAAGACTTTTTAAAAGATTTTAAAATTAATATTATGTTATAAATGAAGCATTTTTAAACAAATTAAATAAAAAAATAGGAACGAACCATTATGATTCGTTTCCTATTAAAAGTCCTTTAATGTTAATTTTTTATATCTTACAAAGATAAAGAGGGCCGCAATAATACCGATTACGGCGATAAAACCATCAAATATAAATATAAAATTTATCGCTCCTTTGTCTGCAATTGCACCCGTAATAAGTGGCATAACGACGGAGGCTACACTGGAAGCTGTCGCAACTAAACCCGTTACCGTTCCTTTCCTCATCCAAAATAATTCTGTCATTAAAGTAATAGCTAGTTGAAGTACCCCAGCTGTTGAGAAACCTAAGAAAAAGGAAGCAATCGTAATAACAGAAGGTTCTTTAACCGTTAAAATAACGGCAACGGTTAGCACTGTAATCATCGGATAAACAATTAAAATCGTTGTTGCTTTTATTTTATTGCCTAAAATAAAGGCTAGTACTAATACTGAAACAACGGATCCAATACTATAATAACTTAACAATTTAACCGCTTCATTCGTAGTCATAAAGACGGCTTCTTGTCCATAGCTTGGTAACCAAATTTGAGCTACTGTAAATAATGCCGTTGATGTAAAACCAATAACGATTAAAGATAAACCTTCTTTTAACAATTTCGGTTCCGATTTAAATGGAACAATTGGTTTCACTGTTTCCTCATTCTCTTCTAGTTTAACTTCATTAACTTTTGGGAATGTGGACAACAGTAAAATGATCATATTGAAAAGATAAATAGCAGCTAGTAAGAAAAAGGAATATCCGAAAAATAAGCCGTTATCGGATAAAAATAAAATGATAAACGGTAATATCGTTGCACCCGTGGACATAAAGGCTTTAACGAGTACATTGGCCGAACCCGATTTTTTCGTAAATATTTCTACTAATGCCGGATAGGAACCTGCATCCATCGCCGCATTCGCAACACCCGCTAAAACGGCAAATAGAAAGGCTAACTTATAACTTGGCAATAAAGGAATACTAACTAAAAAAATTGCCATGAGAAAGCTAGAAATAATTAAAAGCGGCTTCCTTCCTACTTTGTCAGATAAAACTCCTAAACTACTATATGATAATAGTTTCCCAAAACCGATAGCAGCTATAATGTAACTAATAATCGTACTAGTTGTACCCCATTTGGCCGTTAAACTTTCCATATTGGAGGAAAGAATGATATTTACCATTCCTAATAAAAAGTAATTACTATATAAACCTATTGCAGCTTTCATATACGTATTTTTCATTTTTTTCTCCTAATCAAACCTTACTTTAACGATTTAAAGCGTTGAATTTATTTTAACATACTTATTAAACGAACGAAATATTTTGTTTGAAGGGTATGATTTTCATCCTTTTATATACAAAAATGCCTCAAATATATGTGAGTCATATATTTGAGGCATAATGATGGATTATTTTACAACAATATTTACAAGTTTACCTGGTACCGCAATCACTTTAACAATTTGCTTTCCATCCGTAAACTCTTTTACTTTTTCATCAACTTTTGCTATTTCTTCAAGCTGTTCTTTTGAAACATCTTTTGCCACTTTCACCTTTGAACGTAATTTACCATTCACTTGAACGACTACTTCCACTTCATCATCGACAAGTTTGGATTCATCAAATGTAGGCCATGCCGCATAAGTAAGCGTTTCTGTATGCCCTAAAATTTCCCATAACTCTTCTGATAAGTGTGGTGCAATCGGTGCTAATAATTTCACAAAGCCTTCAGCGTATTCCATTGGGAAAATATCAGCTTTATAACAATCATTAATAAATACCATCATTTGAGAAATGGCTGTATTGAAACGAAGATGTTCATAATCCTCTGTCACTTTTTTCACCGTTTGATGATATGCCTTTTCTAGTGTTGTATCAGAACTATTTTGAATTTTTTCTGATAGCTTCCCTTCATCTGTTGTATATAGACGCCAAATTCGATCTAAGAAACGACGTGCACCGTCAAGGCCGTTCGTTGACCAAGCAACAGAAGCATCAAGTGGTCCCATAAACATTTCATATAAACGAAGGGTATCGGCACCATGGCTTTTAATAATATCATCAGGGTTTACGACATTCCCCTTTGATTTTGACATTTTTTCGTTTCCTTCACCTAAGATCATTCCTTGGTTGAATAATTTTTGGAATGGCTCTTTTGTTGGAACAACACCTAAATCGTATAGCACTTTATGCCAGAAGCGAGCGTATAGTAAGTGAAGTACTGCGTGCTCAGCGCCACCAATATAAATGTCAACAGGTAACCAACGTTTTAATAGTTCAGGATCAGCGATGGCTTCTTTATTTTTTGGATCAATGTAACGAAGGAAATACCAGCTTGAGCCTGCCCATTGTGGCATTGTATTCGTTTCACGACGACCTTTTTTCCCTGTTACAGGATCTACTACATTAACCCATTCATCAATGTTTGCTAATGGAGATTCCCCTGTACCAGAAGGGCGAATGTTCGAAGTTTTTGGAAGCACTAATGGAAGTTCCTCTTCAGGTACAGTTGTCATTGTACCATCTTCCCAATGAATGACAGGAATTGGTTCTCCCCAATAACGTTGACGTGAGAATAACCAGTCACGTAAACGGTAAGTCACTTTTTTCTCTCCAACACCTTTTTCTTCTAACCATTCAATCGCTTTCGCAATTCCATCGGCTTTATTTAAACCGTTTAAGAAATCAGAATTAATGTGCGGTCCATCTCCAGTAAAGGCTTCGTTAGCAATATCCCCGCCCTCAAGTACTGGTACAATTTCTAAACCGAATTCTTTCGCAAATTCATAATCTCGTTCATCATGGGCAGGTACTGCCATAATAGCACCCGTTCCATAAGAAGCTAATACATAGTCGGCAATCCAAATCGGAATTTGTTTACCGTTAATTGGATTAACTGCATAAGCACCTGTGAACACACCTGTTTTTTCTTTTGCTAAATCTGTACGTTCTAGATCAGATTTCATTTTCACTTTTTCTAAATAGTCATCTACTGCCTGACGATGTTCGATAGTCGTAATTTCTTCAACTAATTTATGCTCCGGAGCTAATACACAATAGGTTGCGCCAAATAACGTATCTGGTCGAGTTGTGAATACTTCAAAGTTTTTCTCTGTACCAGCAACGGCAAACTTCACCTCGGCCCCTTCAGAACGACCGATCCAGTTACGTTGCATATCTTTAATCGATTCCGGCCAATCTACCTCTTCTAAATCGTCAAGTAGTCGGTCAGCGTATTTTGTAATACGTAATACCCATTGACGCATAGGACGACGTTCTACAGGATGACCACCACGCTCGGATTTTCCATCGATGACTTCTTCGTTCGCAAGTACTGTTCCAAGGGCTGGGCACCAGTTAACAGGAATTTCATCTACATAGGCTAAATCCATTTCAACTAATTTAGTAAATATCCATTGAGTCCATTTATAGTAATCTGGATCCGTCGTATTAATTTCCCGATCCCAATCATAAGAAAATCCTAGTTCTTGAATTTGTCTTTTAAATGTCGCAATATTTTTTGCTGTAAACTCAGCTGGGTCGTTTCCTGTATCTAGGGCATATTGTTCAGCAGGTAAACCGAAGGCATCCCACCCCATCGGATGAAGAACATCGTATCCTTGCATACGTTTAAAGCGAGAAAGAATATCCGTTGCAGTATATCCTTCAGGGTGACCTACGTGTAACCCTGCACCGGATGGATAAGGGAACATATCCATTGCATAAAATTTAGGTTTTGATTCGTCATTCAATGTTTTAAATGATTTATTTTTTTCCCAATATTGTTGCCATTTTTTTTCGATTTGTTGATGATTAAAACTCATGAGCATTGTTCCTCCTTTATTGTTTTCTGAACTGATCATTCGACATGAAGAAATGATAAATTAGGTCAAAAAGCTAATATAATAAGTAGATTATCCTAGAAACGGAAATAATAAACAAATCCATCTTGGAGTATATTAGTTCCTAAATTTTTCAATTTAAAATCGTGATACATAGAGCTTTCGTCTAACAGGGTAAGTTGACGAAATATTTAAAAAATAAAAAAACCCGCCCCTTTATAAATAAAGGGACGAGAGATATTTGTAAACTCCCGCGGTACCACCCAAATTAGTGACACTACACTCAGCTCTAGTACCTTAACGCGGTATGACGGTTTTAGCTACTTTTTTCACTAAAACAGACTCCAAGGCGAGTTCGATTTATCTACTTACTAGCTTCCACCAACCGCTAGCTCTCTAAAAAGCTTCAAGATCTACTATTCCTTCTCATAGTCGTACTTTTTTATTATTTTAATCATTTTAATGGAAATACATAAAATATACAAGTCCCCCAGTTAAATGCTTTTTAAAGCAAAAATTACTTATCAATAGAAATAGGATGAGAGGATTTCTTAATTGGTTTATCATATAGTAAACAAGGAACAATACTAATAATAAATAAACTACATAAAAATAAAATTAGTACGTTCATACTATAATAATCGACAATCATACCACCAATAAATGGACCTATCATTCTTCCTATTGAACCTATACTATTCACAATCCCTTGATATGTTCCTTCTTTCCCCTTAGGCGCTAACATATTAGCAATCGTCGGTACAGCCGGCCATACAAATATTTCACCGATTGTTAAAATAACCATTGCTGCGGCAAACATTTTAAAACTATCGGCAAACAAAATAACGGTAAAGGATAGCATCATAATGATGACACCAATTACTAATTGGGACTTTATTTGTTTTTCATACTTTTGCACAATTGGACTAATAATAGGTTGCAGTGTAATAATTAACACACCATTAATCGTCCAAAGTAAACTATACTCTTTCAAACTAATCCCTTGTTGTTGTATGTAGGTTGAAAGGGTAGTTGACCATTGAGAATAAGCTATCCATGCTAACAAAAAGCCACTACTTAAAATAACTAACGAGTAGAAATTTAATTTGGAAGTAGATAATTTCACCTTTTCCCCATTATTACTTTTCTCCGTCTCAATTTTCGGTACGATATCTCGATAAGTGACAACAGCTAAAATGAAAAATACGACATACAATCCTAAATTCGAAATAAATAAATAATCAAAACTCTTTTCTGCAATAGGCCCTGCCAATGCTGGCCCTACTGCCACTCCTAAATTTTGAGCAAGATAAATAGCGTTAAATCCTTTTCTCCCACCTTCTAGCCAAACGGATCCTACCAATGCGAAAATGGAAGGTATAACAATCCCGCTTCCGAAGCCCATAATCGTTAAAAACCAAACGTAATGGGGCCAACCATGCCAAAAAGTAATGCCAAATAAAGAAATAACCGTAATTATAATGCCAAACATAATCGATTTATAGCCACCTAATTTATCGAATAAATGGCCTCCTGCTAAATTCCCTAATACTGTCGCCCCTGCATTTAACATTAATACAAGTCCTGCAACCGATAAAGACTGTCCCAGATGGTCATGCATATAAATCGTATTTAACGGCCATAGAAATGAGCTCCCAGTTATATTAATAAAGGTCCCAATAACTAATAGCCAAACCTTTTTAGGCATATCTATACCTCCAAAACTCTTTTCCCACAAAAAATAATAGTATTCTTCTTTTACTAGAAGTACAAGAAAAAAATTGTTGAATTGACGGAATTTCATGATACAAAATGCACAATACAACATCCCGTGTTAGAATACTTGATAGAGGAGTGAATGAAATGATTGAACAACAATTTCCTTTCCCATCCGACGGGAAACGTTACTATACATGGAATCGATATTTACGAGATGAATTTGGGAAAAAAGTATATAAAGTCGCTTTAGATGCCGGTTTCGATTGCCCAAACCGTGATGGCACTGTTGCATTTGGCGGATGTACGTTTTGTAGTGCTGCCGGAAGCGGTGACTTCGCTGGTGATCGGGTCGATCCAATCCCAGTTCAATTTGAAAAAATTAAAGAAAAAATGCAACATAAATGGAAAGATGGCTTAACTATGGCTTATTTCCAAGCATATACAAATACCCATGCTCCACTACCTGTCTTAAAGGAAAAATTCGAGGCAGCTTTAGCCTGCGAAGGAGTGATGGGGTTAAGTATTGCAACTCGTCCAGACTGTTTACCTGATGACGTTGTTGAATATTTAGCAGAATTAAATGAACGGACGTATTTATGGGTGGAATTAGGGTTACAAACGGTTCATGAAAAAACAGCAAATTTAATTAACCGTGCCCATGATTATGCAACTTATGTAGAAGGCGTCGAGAAACTTCGAAAACATAACATCCGTGTTTGCACACATATTATTAACGGCTTACCGTTAGAAGATTACGATATGATGATGGAAACAGCCCGTGAAGTGGCAAAACTGGACGTACAAGGAATAAAAATTCACCTGCTTCATTTACTAAAAGGAACGCCGTTAGTTAAGCAATATGAAAAAGGTATGTTGGAATTTCTTGAAAAGGACCAATATATTAAACTTGTTGCAGATCAGTTAGAAGTAATTCCACCTGAAATGATTGTCCACCGTATTACCGGTGATGGTCCGATTGATTTAATGATTGGCCCAATGTGGAGTGTTAACAAATGGGAAGTTTTAAACGGTATTGATGCTGAACTCGAACGTCGCGGAAGTTGGCAAGGAAAATTATATGTTCCGTCCAAGACCGAAATGGTTTAATGGAAGAAAAAAGCATTAGCCAAAAGGAAGTGACGGTAGTGAAGTTACAACGAGTTTTACAATATGCTAAAACGCTCCTTTCCGAGTCAATTGATGCAGGGGACATTGCAATCGATGCGACTGCTGGAAACGGTCACGATACATTATTTTTAACGGAACTTGTTGGAGAGAAAGGCCATGTTTACGCTTTTGACATCCAGCAACAAGCCATTGAGTCAACGGAGAATCGTCTAAAGGAAAATGGAGTTAGTCATCTAGCAACGGTTATTTTAGATGGCCATGAACATATTTCACAACATGTTCAACAACAAATTGGTGGGGCTATTTTTAACCTCGGCTATTTACCAGGTGCCAATCATCATGTAGTGACGAAAAGTAATACAACGATTGAAGCGATAGAACAACTACTACAACTATTGAAAATCGGCGGTATTATCGTTTTAGTAATCTATCATGGTCACGAAGGTGGAAAAGAGGAACGGGATGAACTATTAAAATTCGTCAGCTCCCTTCCTCAAAAGTATGTACATGTTCTCCGGTACGAATTTTTAAACCAAAAAAATGATCCACCTTTTATCGTAGCATTGGAAAAAGTAAAGAATTTCCCTAAAGAATAAAAAAGAGCAAGGCAACCTTAAAGTGTACCCTTTGTAAAGGACATTTTTAAAAAAGGCTTTTAAGCAACTTGAAGAAGATGGTGACTGTATTGTGCAGGCGTCATCTTTTTTAAGTTCCATTGACCTCGGTAATGATTGTAATAAGTCATATAACTCTTAATCTCTCTTTTTACTTCTTCTAATGTTTCACACGATTTAAAGTCTGTTTCATCTTTAAAATGACCAAAAAACGATTCTTGTGGGGCATTATCCCAACAGTTTCCACGACGTGACATAGATTGCTCTAGTCCCATTTTCTTTACCATCTTTTGAAATTGGGGGCTGGTATAGTGGAACCCTTGATCAGAGTGAATGAATGCGCCATCGGCCAATTTTATCCCATTCTTTTTCAACATCTTTAATGTATTTAATGCAATATCTAGTGTAATTTTATCCGATGTCTCATATGCTAAAATTTCATTGGTTTCGGCATCTTTTATAGCGGATAAGTAGGCACGTTTTCCTTTTCCATAACTCAAATATGTAATGTCTGTTAATAATACTTTTCTAGCGATTCCTTGCTTAAATTTACGGTTTAATAGATTTGGTAAAGTTCTATGTTCTTTCGTTGCTTTGGCCATTCTTCGATATGGATTTGCTTTTCGAATGGGGCAGATGATTTGAAACTTTTTCATGATACGACGAATTCGCTTTAGGTTATATGTAATTTGATACTGATTTTCTAACGTCATTTTAATTTGACGTGCACCTTTCTTACGACCACGGAAATTGAACGCTTTTAAAATGATTTCTTTGACTGTCTCATCTGCCTGATCACTAGCTTGTCTACTAAGTTGTGCTTCTTCTGAAAAATAACGATAGTAGCCCGATCGAGAGACTCCAACTAATTTACAAAGGTAGCTTACCATTCTTTTTAAGCGGTGTTTTTCTATCACATACTGGATCAACTGAAATTTTTGTTCCGCTGTTAATTTCTCTTTTTCTTTATCAACAACCTTTCTGCTAAATCGATCTTTTTTAGTAGTTCATTTTCTGCACGTAATAATGCATTTTGCGCCTCTAACCTTGCGTACTTTTCTTCTATACTTAATTCTCGCTCAAGTGGACGTCCTGAAGAGTGTTTACGTGTATCCACAAGCCCAGCTACACCATTCTTTTGATAAGCAGCACGCCATCGCTCTAAAGCAGACTTTGCACGTTTTTTACCTACGATATCAATATCAAATCCTGCATCTTCAAAAATTTGAAGTGGAAATTTCCCTTCCTCATATTCTTTAATGGCTCTTGCTTTAAATTCATCTGTATATGTTATTGCTTTTTCACTCACTGCTTTTACATAAGGATGTTTCTTGAGTAATTTCTGTTCTTGATCTGTAAATAACTTTTTCGACATGTTCTTCCGCTCCATCAACCATTTATTTTATTTCATTATAAATAAAAGTACCCTATAAGAGAGACCTTTTTTCAAGTGTCTTTCTTATAGGGTACATTTTACTTTTGCCCGCTCTTTTTATTTTATTTATCTTTTTTATAATTCTCCCAGAAGGTTGCGTTTTTAATTCCTAGTTTAATAGGGTCAAATACTGGATCTTTCCCCTCTTTTTTCTGTTGCTCGTAATCTTTCAACGCTAACATAGCTGGTTTCATTAATATGAGTATTCCGATTACATTAATCCAAACCATTAAACCTAATCCTAAATCGCCAAATTTCCAAGCTAAATCCGATGTACGGATTGCCCCATAGAAAGTGGAAATGATGAGGACAAATTTTAAGACCCAAGTAAAGAATTGTTCCCTTTTCTGGGTGAATAAGTACGCCACATTCGTTTCAGCAATATAATAATAGGCCATAATTGTAGTAAAGGCAAAGAAGAACAGCGCAATGGCCACAAACATCGAACCAAAATCATTTAAGGCAGGGAATGCTTTATTTACGGCTAATTGTGTGAATTCTGAATAAGTAGCCCCTGCTACATTTTCAACTACTAATTCCCCATTAGCATCTCCTACATTTGTGTTATATGTACCCATAAACAATATCATTAATGCTGTTGCTGAACATACGAATAATGTATCAATATAAATAGAAGCCGCTTGTACTAAACCTTGCTTAGCTGGGTGGGATACTTCAGCTGCTGCTGCAGAGTGTGGTCCTGTACCTTGTCCTGCTTCATTCGAATAAACTGCACGTTTTACACCCCACGCGATCGCTGCACCAATCATCCCGCCAAAGGTCGCATCAACATTAAATGCGCTACGAATAATAAGGGCAAATACATCTGGAACAAGGGAAATATTCATTATGATTACAATAATGGCTAATAAAATATAGGCAACAGCCATAAAAGGAACGATAATTTGAGCTGCGTTTGCAATACGTTTCACGCCACCTAAAATAATAAATGCTAATATCGCTACAACAATTAAACCAGTAATCCACGGTTCAACACCAAAAGCATTATTTACCGCACTAGTAATCGCATTTGATTGTACCCCTGGCATTAAAATAGCTACGGCTAAAATGGCAGCTACGGCAAAGACAACGCCAAACCAACGCTGACCTGTACCTTTTTCTAAATAAAAGGCTGGACCTCCTCGGTAAACACCATTTTTCTTTTCTTTATAAATTTGAGCTAATGTTGATTCCACATATGCAGTTGATGCTCCAATAAATGCCGTTACCCACATCCAAAATACAGCACCTGGTCCACCAAAAGCAATAGCTGTAGCTGTACCTACAATATTACCCGTACCAACTCGACCGGATAATGCTATTGATAGAGCTTGGAATGACGAAATACCCGCTTCCGATTTTTCTCCTGTAAACATTAGGACAAACATATCCTTAATTTTTCGGACTTGAACAAATTTCGTTAAGATGGAGAACAGTAGTCCGACGATTAAAATACCATAAATCATTACTGGACCCCATAACATATCGTTTAACCACGTAACAATCTCCTCAATCATGGATGCACCTCATTTTCATTTATTATTTAGAATATTCTTTATATTACATAAATTAAAACCTCAATTCAATAAAAATTTTTATCTATTACTATAAAAATAAAACGTTAGAATATTAAGATAATTTATTGTATTCATTTTCATTATTCTACTATTTGGAATTCGCATAAAAAAAGACTATCCAACGAAAGGAATTTCATGGATAGTTCTTTTCTTTAAATGTCATTTTATTTAATAATGTATCCTAACGAACGAATAACATTATTGATAAAGTCCTTCTCATACGTAAATACTTCTTCCCGTTCATAATCATGATATAAGTTATGATAACTGTTCGGCCATTCTTTATATTGAATTTCCGACGACATTTGATTAAATAACCATTTTCTTGCAGGCTGAGGATCAGTAATTTTATCTTCTTTAGCAACCATTAACAAAATGGGTAATGCTAATGTCCCTTCCTGTTCTGCCGTCATATTTTTCATTAAATTATGGATATCTTTAAACCATCTTACCGTTACATTGGAATGATATGGTAAATAATCAACCATTTCATTGTAGCCGTCTAAATTTCTAGTTAACATATTTTTATCGAACTTCAACGAGATTTTTTTGTTCGATGCTATAGTTCCTAAACTTGTAATTGCATTCGTAAGTAAATTAGCCGTTTTCTTTAAATGAAGCCAAGGCGAAGCTAAAATTAGACCTGCACATTCCACTGTATTCTTCTTTAAAAATCTAATAGCTAATGTTCCACCTAATCCATGACCAATAATAAAAACCGGCAACTGATATGTTAAAGCACTTTCCATTAACTTTTTAATATAATCTAAATACTCTTCAATCGTTTCGTCATGAACCTTTGAATATTTTAAATGTTCGCCATGGCCTGGCAAATCTCCCATAACAATGTGATAACCTTCTAAGCGAAGTTTTTCAATTAACCAAGCATACCAACGATGATGTTCAAAAACGCTATGTATGATAACGACTACTGCCTTTGCTTGTCCATCTGCTTCCCATTTCCACATAACGCACCCTCCTGCCCATTACTTATTCAGTTGTGGATATATATACCAATTATTATTTTCCATACTTTTATTTATTTGATACGATAATAATATATCATACTTAGAAACGAGGTATTTTTCGATGATTTATCCATTTAAAAATAAAAATCCTAAAATAGACCCATCTGTATTTATTGCCGATAATGCCGTAATTACTGGTGATGTCACAATTGGTGAAGAGACGTCCATTTGGTTTAATACGGTAATTCGTGGGGATGTATCAGCTACTATAATCGGGAAACGCTGTAGCATTCAAGATTTAAGTTGTTTGCATCAAAGCCCGAACAATCCTTTAATCATAGAAGACGAAGTAACAATTGGCCACCAAGTAACATTACATAGCTGCGTGATTCGTAAACGAGCATTAATTGGGATGGGGTCCATTATATTAGACGGTGCTGAGATAGGAGAGGGTGCATTTATCGGTTCTGGTAGTTTAGTACCACCGGGTAAAAAAATTCCACCTAATTCTTTAGCAATGGGTAGACCAGCAAAAGTAGTTCGTATGGTTACCCCAGAAGATAGAGAAGATATGGACCGCATTATCCGAGAATACGTTGAAAAGGGACAATACTACAAATCAATTCAAAAATAATGTTCTTAAGTGAGTGTAAACTTTCATGTTACACTCTTTTTATTAAAATCTTCGAAGTATTACCTCTATTTTTTGTTCATATAAATAAAGAAGGGGTGCTTCGTAATACGTCTTATAAAGGGATCTGAATGGTTACTAATCAGCCTTATTATTTTTACTGCACCGGTCATCGTATTTTTAACTCCCCTCATCATATCGATTGCATTAGATGAAATAGGGAGCGACCAACTAATTTTGTTTTTTCAAAAAATCCTTCTGTATGTTTTTATATTCGCTTTTTCCTTAATTGTTTTATACATTTTATCTATTGTAAAAAGGATGCTTAAAACATTATTTAAATTTTTCTTCCATTAATTTTTCTTTTACATATTCATTCCGAAATAAAAAAAAATCTGCTTAATTTCTATTGAAGTGGGAAAAACCACCTTAGAAATCTCGCAGATTTTTTCTTGTTATCTATGAATCAGCCTAATTTTCTTTCATGTAGAAAATTAAAGTCCGGCCTTTTCTCTTAATTTTTGAGCGATATCAGTGTTTTCCCATGGGACATCTAAATCTGTGCGACCAAAATGACCATAAGTAGCCGTTTGTTTATACATTGGACGACGTAGATCAAGCATTTTAATAATGCCAGCTGGGCGTAGATCAAACAATTCACTTACCCATTCTACTAATTTATTTTCTTCTACTTTACCTGTACCAAACGTATCCACTGATATTGAAACAGGTCGAGCTACACCGATGGCATATGCTAATTGAACTTCAGCACGCTCTGCAAGACCAGCTGCTACGATATTTTTCGCTACATATCTTGCAGCATATGCGGCAGAACGGTCTACTTTCGTAGGATCCTTACCTGAGAATGCCCCGCCACCGTGACGAGCATAACCACCATACGTATCGACAATAATTTTACGTCCTGTTAAACCAGCATCCCCTTTAGGACCACCGATAACAAAACGTCCTGTCGGGTTAATGAAGTATTTTGTTTCATAGTCGATTAAATCAGAAGGAACAACTTCATTAATTACTTTTTCTTTTAAGTCTTGTTGAATTTGTTCCAATGTTACATCTTCATCATGTTGAGTAGAAATAACAATCGTATCAATCCGAACTGGATGATTGTTTTCATCGTATTCTACTGTAACTTGAGTTTTACCATCGGGACGTAAATATGGAATTTCCTTTGATTTCCGAACTTCCGTTAAACGGCGAGCTAATTTATGAGCTAAGCTTATTGGTAATGGCATTAATTCTGGCGTTTCGTTACATGCAAATCCAAACATTAAACCTTGGTCACCAGCACCAATTGCTTCGATATCTTCATCAGTCATAGATCCTTCACGTGCTTCTAAAGCTTGATCTACACCTAACGCAATATCAGGAGATTGTTCTCCGATAGCAGTTAATACTGCTAAATTTTCTGCATCGAATCCATATTTCCCACGTGTATAGCCAATTTCCGCAACAGTATTGCGAACAACACTTTGAATATCAACATATGTAGATGTTGTAATTTCCCCGGCAACTAACACTAATCCAGTTGTTACCGTTGTTTCGCAAGCTACCCGTGCATTTGGGTCTTCAGAAATGATTGCATCTAAAATAGCATCGGAAATTTGATCACAAATTTTATCCGGATGCCCTTCTGTTACACTTTCTGATGTAAACAGTCGACGGTTTGTCATTTGATTTCCTCCTAAGTTTATAGCGAGACTCTTTCCTCGTTGTTGATACGGTACTCTATTACCCATGTTTAGCCCACTTATAAAGATTAGTACTTCAAGCCGTCACAATGATATTTTTTGTTTAGCTTAAATTTTCCATCTTTTTAAAGATAGTTAAAAAGGACAGTAATTGTATAATGAAATATGTACAAAAACATGTTCTGAACAATTTTTAGCTACCTTTTGTGTTAGATTTCGTATAAAATGTATTGTAGAACATTTTTGAAATCTAGTTTTTATCGAGTGGCATCAAAAGTTATGGCAAGTGAAATTCACTTATTCGTAATTTGATACATGGATTTAGAAAGGCACATATAAAATAGGTAGTTAAACTATCCTTTTCATTGTGTTCTAAATTGAAAAAAAAAATTCCTCTACTCAAGTACTTTTGCATGAGTAAAAGGAATTGTCGTTTCATTACATTACCTTTCACTCTTATCGTTCAAGGGTATCCCCTTGCATCAGGTTGGCACCATCGCATTATAAAATGAAAATGCAGGTTGCCGGGCTTCATAGGGCCTTGACCCTCCACCAGCTCGGGATAAGAGTATCCGTTCAACACAACATCTTACGTAAAGTAACTTTAATTGTCAATGGATTTTACCTAAATCATGAAATGTTTTAAAATTATAAAATAATTTTCAGGAATTAGTATAGATTATTTAAATCAATGTGTTATACTATTTTTGAAATTAATCAACCCTCCCAATGCAAGTGGGAATTCTTAAAAAAGGATGGTATTAAATCGATGAATTCAGTAGAAATTGCAAATGAACTGAAGGAATTATTAAACGGAGAAAATATAAATGTTCAACTTTCAGTACCACAATTAGTGGAAAAAGCTACCGAACGTGGAGAGGCAACATTAACTGTAGATGGCGCTTTACGTGCTGAAACAGGTAAATATACTGGCCGTTCTCCTAAAGATAAATATATTGTAGAAGAAGAAAGCACAAAAGACAAAATCGACTGGGGTAATGTAAACCGTCCGATTTCTGCTGAAGTGTTTGATAACCTTTACGTTAAAGTTGTAAACTATTTAAAAGAAAAAGATGAGCTATTTGTATTCAAAGGGTTTGCAGGAGCTGATAAAGAATCACAACTTCCAATCCAAGTAATTAATGAATATGCATGGCACAATCTATTCTGTCATCAATTATTCATCCGTCCAACAAAAGATGAGTTAGCTTCTCATGTGGCTGAATTTACAATTGTTTCAGCTCCTACCTTTAAGGCAGATCCAGCAGTAGATGGTACTACTTCCGAAACATTCATTATTGTATCTTTAGAAAAGAAAGTCATTTTAATTGGTGGTACTGAGTACGCTGGTGAAATGAAAAAATCTATTTTCGGTATTATGAACTACCTATTACCAGAACGTGATATCCTGTCAATGCACTGTTCAGCAAACGTTGGTGAAGCTGGTGATGTAGCGTTATTCTTCGGTTTATCTGGTACAGGTAAAACAACTTTATCTGCTGATAGCAATCGCAAGTTAATTGGTGACGATGAACATGGATGGTCAGACAATGGCGTATTTAACATCGAAGGTGGTTGTTATGCAAAAACGGTTAACCTTTCCGCTGAAAAAGAACCGGAAATTTATAACGCAATCCGCTTTGGTTCCGTTTTAGAAAATGTTGTAATTGACCCAGAAACTCGTATTCCTGATTATGATGATGTAACATTAACGGAAAATACTCGTGCTGCTTATCCGATTCATTTTATCGATAACATTGTTACACCTTCCGTTGCAGGACATCCGAAAACAATCGTATTTTTAACAGCTGATGCTTTCGGAGTATTACCTCCAATCAGCAAATTAACGAAAGAGCAAGCAATGTACCACTTCTTAAGTGGATTTACTTCAAAATTAGCAGGTACAGAACGTGGCGTAACATCTCCTGAGCCAGTATTCTCTACATGCTTCGGTTCACCATTTTTACCACTTCCAGCAACTCGTTATGCTGAAATGTTAGGTCAAAAAATTGATGAACACGGTTCTCAAGTATTCTTAGTAAACACTGGTTGGACTGGTGGAGAGTATGGTGTTGGAAACCGTATGAAGCTTTCCTATACACGTACAATGGTTCGTGCTGCTATTGATGGAAAACTTAATAATGTTGAGACTACACAAGATGCAATCTTTGGATTACATATCCCGACTGCCGTAGAAGGTGTACCAAGCGAAGTTTTAAATCCTCGTGAAGCTTGGGCAGATAAAGAAGCTTATGATAAAAAAGCAGCTTATTTAGCAGACTTATTTAAAGAAAACTTCAAAAAGTTCACAAACGTTTCTGAAGATATTTTGAAAAAAGGTGGCCCTTTAGCTTAATCCATAATAAAAAGGACGTCTAAATTTAAAATGTACCCTATAAGAAAGACACTTGAAAAAAGGTCTCTCTTATAGGGTACTTTTATTTATAATGAAATAAAATAAATGGTTGATGGAGCGGAAGAACATGTCGAAAAAGTTATTTACAGATCAAGAACAGAAATTACTCAAGAAACATCCTTATGTAAAAGCAGTGAGTGAAAAAGCAATAACATATACAGATGAATTTAAAGCAAGAGCCATTAAAGAATATGAGGAAGGGAAATTTCCACTTCAAATTTTTGAAGATGCAGGATTTGATATTGATATCGTAGGTAAAAAACGTGCAAAGTCTGCTTTAGAGCGATGGCGTGCTGCTTATCAAAAGAATGGTGTAGCTGGGCTTGTGGATACACGTAAACACTCTTCAGGACGTCCACTTGAGCGAGAATTAAGTATAGAAGAAAAGTACGCAAGGTTAGAGGCGCAAAATGCATTATTACGTGCAGAAAATGAACTACTAAAAAAGATCGATTTAGCAGAAAGGTTGTTGATAAAGAAAAAGAGAAATTAACAGCGGAACAAAAATTTCAGTTGATCCAGTATGTGATAGAAAAACACCGCTTAAAAAGAATGGTAAGCTACCTTTGTAAATTAGTTGGAGTCTCTCGATCGGGCTACTATCGTTATTTTTCAGAAGAAGCACAACTTAGTAGACAAGCTAGTGATCAGGCAGATGAGACAGTCAAAGAAATCATTTTAAAAGCGTTCAATTTCCGTGGTCGTAAGAAAGGTGCACGTCAAATTAAAATGACGTTAGAAAATCAGTATCAAATTACATATAACCTAAAGCGAATTCGTCGTATCATGAAAAAGTTTCAAATCATCTGCCCCATTCGAAAAGCAAATCCATATCGAAGAATGGCCAAAGCAACGAAAGAACATAGAACTTTACCAAATCTATTAAACCGTAAATTTAAGCAAGGAATCGCTAGAAAAGTATTATTAACAGACATTACATATTTGAGTTATGGAAAAGGAAAACGTGCCTACTTATCCGCTATAAAAGATGCCGAAACCAATGAAATTTTAGCATATGAGACATCGGATAAAATTACACTAGATATTGCATTAAATACATTAAAGATGTTGAAAAAGAATGGGATAAAATTGGCCGATGGCGCATTCATTCACTCTGATCAAGGGTTCCACTATACCAGCCCCCAATTTCAAAAGATGGTAAAGAAAATGGGACTAGAGCAATCTATGTCACGTCGTGGAAACTGTTGGGATAATGCCCCACAAGAATCGTTTTTTGGTCATTTTAAAGATGAAACAGACTTTAAATCGTGTGAAACATTAGAAGAAGTAAAAAGAGAGATTAAGAGTTATATGACTTATTACAATCATTACCGAGGTCAATGGAACTTAAAAAAGATGACGCCTGCACAATACAGTCACCATCTTCTTCAAGTTGCTTAAAAGCCTTTTTTAAAAATGTCCTTTACAAAGGGTACACTTTAATTTAGACGTCCCTTTTTATTTTAATTTCATCCATTCACAAAGAGCCTTTACTGTCTGTCTGTTTAATTGGGGTGGATAATGATGGGATAACCCGGAAGAATACCAAGTTTCAACTTGCTTATTTTCTTTTATTAATGCTTGTTCCAATTCATAGGCTTGATGAATACTTACATTCTCATCCTCTGTTCCATGAATAATTAAAACCGGAGCATGAATGTCATTCACTTTAAAAATAGGCGTTCGTTCATCATATTTCTCCTGTTCTTTATTAGGAGAACCTCCAATAATTCTTTTCAAAGTTCTTCGCATATCAACTCGTTCCATATACATGGAAGTAACATTGGATACACCAGCCCACGTTACAACCGATTTAATATCGTTTCGCAAAATCGCCGTCCATAAAGCCATTAAACCACCACGGGAAAAGCCGAATAAATGCACGTCTTTTTTCTCAACAAATTGCTTTAAAACTTCTACACTATGGATCGCATCAAAACGGTCGTCCCCTGCCATTTCGTCTCTTCCTTCTCCACCACGGTTCCCCCGGTAATAAGGAGCAAATACAATAAATCCTTGACTTGCAAATTGGGCTATCCGGGATGGACGTACCATACCGATTGACTGTAAACCTCCGCGCAAATATAGTAATGCTTCACAATCATCCTCGTGGACGGGTTTTGCTAATAAACCTTTTACTCGAAGGCCTTGGGACCAATATATAATTTCTTTTAATACGACATTAGGATTTGGTGAAGGATAACTTCGAATTGATTCGATACTACCATTGTCTTTCATGATGCTTCACTTCCTGTAACATCTTTTTCATTCCCCTATCCTTCATGTAAAAACTTAAATGGGGATGGTTTATTAATTCTTCTGTAGTAAGCCACGTCATTCCTAACGTCTCATACTCTTCCACAAATTCATCAATTCTTTCGACTTTTCCAGTAAAAACGGCTTTGCAAAATGGGACTTTATCATGGACAACATAATAAGCAAACCATTTTAAATCTGAAATATGTACTGCCGTTTCTTCATATACTTCGCGAATCGCTGCTTCTTCCAACGTTTCACCTGGCTCTACTTTGCCACCTGGAAATTCGATACCACGCTTTTTATTAATCGTACAAAGCCATTTTCCTTTATAACAAACGAAAACAAGTACATGTTTTGGTTCAATTTCAAATGGACCATCATCAAATCTTAAATCCACTTTGCAACCATTTTCATCAATAAAAGTAAACATCCCTTTGCTCATCTCCTATACATAATTATAGTCTAGCGAAGGGATGTTTCGTAATCAATGGAAATACGGTAATTGTTCTACAAATTGTTTTGTATAATCATCACCAAATTCATGAATTAGCGCATAAATCTTTTTTAAACGATTGTCAATTTCATCATTGGATTCATCTAAATGATAAGGTAAATAAGGTAAATGGGCACGAACAATATTATCAAATTCCAATGAATCCATCTGCATGAATAACCTTTCAAAAATTCTTGCTTTATCACTATCCATTTTTAATTTAAATTCACAAGGTAACCCTAATGGATAATAACTATATGACTGGTTCACGACAGAAACATATATCGTTGTATCGATGACAATCACTCCTTTTATTCAGTATGGAGCGAAAAAAAGTGAACTATTCATGAACAAAATTTAGCATTGATACATCGATTCGTTTCACTTTTAAAAAGTTACTGATTATTCCCTAAAAAAGCGGAAAGCATCCAAGTATGTTTTTCTAAACTTTGAACCATTTCATTTAACATATCTTCCGTGCGATCGTCCCCTTCTTCAGCGGCTTGTTGCATGGCTTCCTTTAAAAAACCCATAATCGTTTTAAAATCAGTAATCGTTGTTTGAACCATGTCTTCCGTAGTTTCTGAACCGGTTGCCTCTTTAATATGGGACATTTGAAGATGTTCCGTTAATGTTGCAACAGGTTTTCCACCTTTAGTAAGGATTCTTTCCGCAACCTCATCTAAATTTAAAGTGACTTCATTGTATAATTCTTCAAACTTCTCATGAAGGGTAAAGAATGAAGGTCCGTTTACATACCAATGATAATTATGAAGCTTTGTATAAAGGACTGACCAAGTAGCTACAAGATCGTTTAATTGTTCGATTAATGGTTTGTTTGTCATGATATCCACCTCTTCAATCTTATTGACGATAATCAATAATTTTTTTGTCTTTTTTCGTTCATACTACGAATAGTTTGGACAACTAATAAAGATTTATGACCTTTTTTACAGACATTATTGTTAATGTCATCATTACTATAACCGTTCTTTATTACTTTAAAACATCATGAACGAAACCTTTTCTATGAAAATGCAAAAATACTAATCTTGTTACCCTATTTGTTTTATAATAAAAAATATAGAAAAGATTTGATTTCAATCTGTCTAACGATTCATACGATTAGGAGTTCAAAAAATGAAATATCCTTTTATTTTACTTATTAAATTTTATCGAAAATTTATTTCACCTGTTACGCCCCCTACATGCCGTTTCCACCCTACTTGTTCCGAATACGGTCTTGAAGCCTTTCGAAAACACGGTGCAATAAAGGGAATTATCTTAACAACTATCCGTATATTAAAATGCCAACCTTTCCATCCAGGAGGATATGATCCTGTTCCTGAAAAATGGCCTTCGAAAAAAAAATAATTCGAAGGCTTTTTTTTATTGTATTTTTTTAATGAATCATGTATTATTGAGAATGTTGAAATTTCAAATCGTAATTATTACTATTTAAAAAGGATGAAATAAAATGAAAAAATTTGCTTTTTTATTGTTAATTGCTGTTCTATCCATTGGTTTAGCTGCATGTAACAGTACGAATAATGGATCTTCAAATAGTACTACAACCAAAAATGAATCTTCTTCTGAGCAAGATTCATCAAAATTAAACGTTTATACAACAGTTTATCCATTAAGTTACTTTGCTGAACGTATTGGTGGAGACTTTGTAAATGTGTCTTCCATTTATCCTCCTGGTTCAAATGAACATACTTATGAACCGACACAACAAGATATGATGTCATTGGCAGATGCTGATCTATTTTTCTATATTGGTCTTGGACTTGAAGGCTTTGTAGAAAATGCTCAAAAGACTTTAGAAGGCGAAAATGTGAAACTAGTTGCAGCAGCAGACTATATTTCTGATGATCAATTAAATGCTTCTGCAGAAGAAGAACATGACCACGAGCATGAAGAAGGGGAAACCCACGATCATGATGAAAGTGAAGGACATGAAGGACATAATCACGGTGATATCGACCCCCATGTTTGGCTTTCTCCAATTTTAGCAAAGGATTTAGCATTGGCAGTTAAGGAAGAACTTGTTGCTTCTTTACCAGAACAAGAAGTAACTTTTAATGAAAACTATGAATTATTAATTGAAGAGTTAGATTCGTTGGATCAACAATTTAAAGAAATGGCTTCTGCAGCGAAAACGAAAACATTCTTTGTTTCCCATGCTTCTTTTGGATACATCGCTAAACAATATGGTTTAGAACAAGTAGCTATTGCAGGAATTAATTCTCAAAGCGAGCCTTCCCAAAAAGAACTAGCTAGCATCGTAGAACAGGCACAAGAATTAAACATTCAATATATTTTATTTGAACAAAACGTTTCTTCAAAACTTTCTTCGGTTATACAAAATGAAGTAGGTGCAGGCACACTGGAGTTACATAACTTGAGTGTGTTAACAGAAGAAGATATAAACAATAATGAAACATACTTCACGTTAATGGAAAAAAATATAGAAACATTCAAAAAAGCATTAAACTAAAAGAAAGAGGCTGGGACATAACTAGCTTCAAATAGTGAGAAAGGTGAATTTGAGGAAACTCAAATTCACCTTTCTCTATTTTGGTGTGTAAATTCTTTTTTTCTTTAGTTAATGGCCGTGAATTTTCTTAAATTCACAGCCATTAACGCGAGGCCCATTTCGTTTTCTACCTTCGATTTTCCTCGTACAGAAAATCGAGTGAAACGCAAATTAGCCTTCAAGAATCCAAAAACTGGTTCCACATCGATTTTGCGTCTTCGATAAATGGCACTTGTTTTCTCTTCTGAAAGCTTCGCTCTTACATATTCTTTTTGCTGTTCCCATTTTTCATTTACCATTAATTTTCGATTGTTGCCTTCTTTAGCTTTGGTACACGATGAACGGAATGGGCATCCCGAACAGTCTTCACACTCGTAAATTTTGAGCTTCCGTTGGAAGCCTGTGTGGTCATTACGGACAGAATAATATTGAAATTCAAGACGTTTTTGATTAGGACATGTATATGTATCGGTTTCTTCATCATACGTCCAGTTATCGGGATTAAATATGTTTTGTTTATACTTTTTCTTTTGTTCTTTCAAATACATACTATACGTAATAAGTGCTTCTCGTTTTCTATTCGAAAGGATATCATGAAAGTTTTGTTCACTACCGTAACCTGCATCTGCAACAATGTGTTTTGGTAACTCAAAATAATGTTGCTCAATCTCATCTAGAAATGGAATTAACGTACGTGTATCTGTTGGATTTGTATATATACTATAGGCAAGCGTATATTGACCTTCCGTTGCGATTTGTACATTATATCCAGCTTTTAATTGTCCGTTTTGCATATAATCATCTTTCATTCGCATAAACGTCGCATCTGAATCTGTCTTAGAATAGCTATTGCGTGTACCAAAGATTTCAAAGTCTCTTTCGTATTTTTGTTTACGTAGGACAAAATCAATCAACTGCTTGCGTAATTGTTTCGGGTATTTACGTTTATTTCTTAAGGCTTTTCGTTCTAGAACATCTGATGATGTTTCAATTTGTTTATCATATTCAGTTACGACATCGTCCACTTTTTGAACTAATTGAGCGAGTTCTTCCAATGATAACTGTTTATCGCTTTCACGTTGAATTTCAGGTATGATTTCACTCTCTAGTAGCTCATTGTATAGCTGGTTTGACTTTTCAATTAAATTTTGGTGATATTTTTCAATGGTTTTCTTCCAAACAAACGTAAATTTATTCGCATTTGCTTCAATTTTTGTACCATCGATAAAAATCGCTTCTTGATCAATAAGCTTTTCTTCAATCAATTGGCAACGGAATTGAACGAAACATTGACGAATTAAATCTTTCACTTCTGGTTGAATACGGAATCGGTTGATTGTACGGTAGCTTGGTTCATATCCTTGGGCTAGCCACATCATTCGGATACTGTCTTTTAATAGGGCTTCAATTTTCCGTCCTGAGAAGATAGATTGTGTATAGGCACATAAGATAATTTTAAGCATCATACGTGGATGATAGGCAGGACACCCCTCATTTCGTAGAAATGGTTCGAACGCTTCATGAGGGATACTTTCAACTAGATGATGGATATGGAAAGCAATATCATTATTTTGTAATTTTACTTCTAAATCTAAAGGCAAAATGAGTTGATTCATGTTATAATCTTTAAACATAAGGATCCTTCTTTCGATATGGTTTTGTGTGGTAACTTAATTTTATCAGAAGAGGTCCTTATTTTATTGTAAAAAATTCAAAGCCGGTGAAATTTTACTTTTCGTAAAATTTCACCGGCTTTTTTTATTTAGAGGAGGGTTTTGTCCCAGCCTCTTTTTTATATCATATATTCTTTTAACTTTCTTCGCATTAATTTATTTGAGCCGTTTCGTGGAAGGGATGGGACAAAATAAATATATTTCGGTATTTTATACTTTCCTAACTTCCCTTTACAAAATTCAAGTAGTTCTTCTTCCGTAATTGTAGAATGAAGAACAACAAATGCTGCCGGTACTTGTCCCCAAATCTCATCTTCTACACCGCAAACTCCAGCCTCTCGAACCGCTTCATGACTCATTAATACGTTCTCTATTTCAGCTGGGTAAATATTTTCTCCCCCTGAAATAATTAAATCGGAGCGACGGTCAAGTACATATAAATACCCTTCCTCATCTAAGTAACCAATATCTCCTGTATGTAACCAACCATCAATAGTGGAGCTTTTATCAGAAAAACGACCAATATAGCCAGGAGTTACATGGGGACCTCGAATTAAAATTTCCCCTTCTTCATTAGCCATCGTTGCATTAGCTATTTTAATTTGATTGAAAAATAGTGGTTTTCCAGCAGAACCTATTTTTCTTAATGCATCTTTGTTAGATAAAGTAGCTGTTTGGGAGGATGTTTCTGTCATACCGTACGTTTGAGAAACAAGTAAATTTAATCGGTGGGCCCGCTCAAGATAATGTACAGGAACAGGGCCTCCCCCTGCAAGAATTAACTTAAACTTAGGAGATGCTTGACTGCCCTTTTCTTCTAAGCCTTGAAGTATACGCTCTAACATCACCGCCACAACGGACATGTGGGTCACATTTCCTTTGGCGATATCATTGACACATTTTTCTTTATCAAATTTTTTGTACAACTTTACTTGATTGCCATAAAGTAATGAACGAACCAAAATCGAAAATCCACTTATATGGAATAAAGGGACTACGCACAGCCACACATCATCTTCAGAAAGGCCAATATTTAGCACAGATGATAATGCACTTGCCTGATGATTACCGACGGTTTGACGAACCCCCTTTGGAAATCCTGTCGTACCTGACGTATACATAATGGATGTTGTTTGATCATCTGGCCATTCATGTCGAATATTAGTAGATGTCGCTTCACTATTTTCGATTGTTGTAAATAAAAGATGGGGCGTATTATCAGGTAAGAGAGAAATATCCTCGTCATCAACTAAAACCATTTCTACTCCAGCATCTTCTATTTGATATTGTAATTCTTCCTTTGAAAGCTTACGATTGAGCATGACCATTTCACATTGTAGGTGCATGCATGCATACATGATAAAAATAAGGCGCGGTTGACTCGGTCCCATAATGGCAACACGACTGTTCTGTTGAATACCTAATGTTGCTAATTGTTTCGCTCTATGGACTGAAATATTTTTTATTTCTTCGAATGTCCATGATTGGTCTTCAAATATTAATGCACGTCGAGTCGGTGTTAAATGTGCACGTTGTAAAATCCAATTCGGATTCATATCCATTCCTCCAGTACATTGCAATACTATTTTAACTCTATAGGGCTAGCTATTCAAAAAGTAAAGAAACAACCTGTTTATAGCCCTTATTTATATGTAGGTTATAATTCTTATCTTTCCTATTCTGTTCTTTTCCATATAAAAAAGCAAGAGAATCGAGATTCTCTTGCTTCCTATTTCAATCTTTCCTATTAAGGGAATCTTGGGAACTGACCGAAGTCTGGTTTACGTTTTTCTTTAAATGCATCGCGGCCTTCTTTTGCTTCGTCGGAAGTATAGTAAAGAAGTGTAGCGTCTCCGGCAAGCTGTTGGATACCTGCTAAACCATCAGAGTCTGCATTAAATGCTGCTTTTAAGAAACGTAATGCCATTGGTGATAATTCAAGAATTTCTTCACACCATTTAACCGTTTCATCTTCTAATTGTTCTAATGGAACAACTGTATTTACTAAGCCCATTTCAAGTGCTTGTTGTGCATCATATTGACGACATAAGAACCAAATTTCACGAGCTTTTTTATGACCTACGATACGTGCTAAATAACCTGCACCATATCCACCGTCAAATGAGCCTACTCGAGGGCCAGTTTGACCGAAACGAGCATTTTCAGCTGCAATTGTTAAGTCACATACGATATGTAATACGTGACCACCACCAATTGCATAACCTGCTACCATTGCGACAACCGGTTTTGGAATTTTACGAATTAATGTTTGTAAATCTAAAACATTTAAACGTGGAATATTGTCTTCTCCGACATATCCACCATTTCCACGAACTTTTTGGTCTCCACCTGAACAGAAGGCAAGGTCACCTTCACCTGTTAAAATGATAACACCTACACGTTCATCATCACGTGCGCGTGAAAATGCATCAATCATTTCTGCAGTTGTTTTTGGACGAAATGCGTTACGCACTTCTGGACGGTTAATCGTAATTTTTGCGATACCGTTGTAAAACTCATACTTAATATCTTCGTAAGTATGTAAAGTTGTCCACTCACGTGCCATGTATATACCCCCTTATTGATTATCAAATACGATGACGTATTTGTTGCAATGGATTGCAACTTATTGCGGCAAGATGTTTAGGATTTTGTACTAAGTTATCATTAGGCTAAGCAAAGCTAGTGATAAAACTTATCCAGTCGTCCCATTAAACTCTATAGCATCCTTTACTATTGTAGCAAATTGTTTAGGATTTTCCACATGAATTGCATGTCCAACATTTTCAACTAATCGAAGTTCCGCAAAAGGCAATCGCAGTTTCATTTCTTGAGCAATGTTACAAAACTTTTCGTCTAACATTCCTGTTATAAGTGTAACTGGCCTATTAAGTTGATCCAGCTGGTCCCATAAGGATTGCTGCGCCCCTGTTCCCATTCCTCTTAGACTGTTTGCAAGACCGATTTCAGATTGGGACAACCTTTCTTTCCGAACAGCTTGTTGTACTGCTATCGGTAAATTTTTTTGCGAATGAAATAACGGAATGTTTTCCCATTTTTGAACAAAAGATTGAAGTCCATTTTGTTCAATACTTTTCGCTAGTTCTTCATCGGCTTTTCTTCTCGCCATTCTCTCTTCTTCCGTTTTTAATCCGGGAGAAGCACTTTCTAAAATTAACTGTTGGATTCTTTCCGGAAACTTAACGGTATAAGAAAGAGCTACACGACCACCTAAAGAATAGCCGATTAAAATAAATTGATTTAGCTTCAACTGATAAAAAAGATTTTCTAAAATCTCAATTTGTTCTTCCATTGAATAATGTGACACATCTTCTGGAGCTTCCGTTTGACCATGTCCAACTAAATCAATGGCAACAAGCCGATAGTCAGAAAATTGCGAAGCCGTTTTTCCCCATGTTTTAACGGTTCCAGTAAAACCATGGAGTAGGACGATTGTTTCCGTTAAATGCTCATTCCATATTTGAATATTTACGTTAATGCCACGGGCTTGTAAAATCATTGCTCCAACTCCTCGTGAATTCGTTGCCAAAGCTTACGATGGGCAGCGACATTTTCCTCACGATTCGTAAAGATTTCAACTAAACGTAACGGCTTTGCCTTTGGTTGTTCAAATAATGGCGATAGCTCGTCCAAAGTATGAATTGAAAGATAGTCCATATCATACATCTTAGCTATTTCAGCAAATTGTAAAGATGTTGGTGTACCAAATAAATCTTCATAATACTCTTTTACAGTGGCTTGGGATAAATATGAAAAGATTCCCCCACCATCATTATTAAAGACAATCACATTTATATTACATGGCTGATAACGAGTAGCAATGAATGCACTCAAATCATGTAAAAAGGCTAAATCGCCAATAAATAAATACATTTCTCGATTTGGTCTACCTTGACTAAAACCGATAGCGGTTGACATTACACCATCAATCCCATTTGCACCACGATTTGCAAATACTTGAATATCTTTTGCAGTTGGTAAAAGGAATGTATCGATATCACGAATTGGCATACTGCTGCTTACAAATAAATCACTCTGACTCGGAAGCTTTTCTAAAAACATACGAACCATTGCCCCTTCATCGGATTCATTGGCACTGTAATTTTCAATATGCTTTTTCGCGATTGTCTCCCCTTTTTGCCACTGTTTTACATATTCTTCATTAATACGATTGCCACTTATATTTAACTCATTTAACCACTTTCCAATGGATGCATGAATAAAGTGGGTAGAAACCGCAGCTGAGTCACGGAACATAGGATCTTCATCAACTACTACATAATGAGTTGGCTCAGTTTCTGTTAAAAAAATCGTTAGAAATTTAGATACAGGTTGAGCACCAAAACGAATTACTGTATCAGCTGCAACCTGTTGTTTAAATGGTCCGCTTTTTAATAATGCGTCATATGTAGTAATAATATAAGGCTCACAATCCGCTGGAACGTTCGTTCTCAAGTTTGAAAGACTTTCAATTAACACTGGCCATTTCAATGTACGAATAAAGGACCAAATATATTGTAAGTCAGTACCTAATGCTAATTCTCCGACGACGATAAAACCTTTTTGCGTTTGGCGAATAATTCCTTCTAACGTGTCCTTTGCCATTTCAGAAGGTGTTACTTCTCCTACATAGCTGTTTTGAAAAGATGGAACGGGAAGTTCTTCTTTAAAATCAATTAGTAAAGGCTCACGGAATGGAACGTTAAAATGAACCGGTCCATAGGGTGCTGTTGTTGCAATATTTACTCCTCGAGCTATATGACGTTCTATATGTGGTAACGTTTGTTTAGCATCATCTGGAATTGGAAATTCAGCGCTCCACTTTACCCTTTCTCCATACAAATTCAATTGATTGATTGCTTGAGGTGCTCCAACTTCCCTCAATTCGTGGGGGCGATCTGCCGTAATGACGATTAAAGGTACTCGGGCATATTTTGCTTCAACAATTGCTGGATAATAGTTTGCAGCTGCTGTACCTGACGTACATAATAGTACTACTGGTTTAGCTTTTGCTTTCGCAATTCCTAAAGCGAAAAATGCTGCTGAACGTTCATCAACTTGTCGATAAATATTTAAATTTTTCGTCGAAGCAAACGCATAAGCAAGAGGTGTAGAACGAGATCCAGGACTTATTACTACATCTTCTACACCATTTTGCATAAGTGAAGCAACCATTTTATAAACGTAATTTGTTAATATTTCTCGATTATTCATGTAGTTGTCCTCCTAAAGCACGTAACATCGGACGGAACTTCACTAATGTTTCTTCATATTCCGAAATTGGTTCGGAATCAGCAACAATACCGCCGCCAGCATATAAAAATGCCGTATTTTCTTTTAATGCAGCAGAACGAATCGCCACAATAAATTCTCCATTTCCTTCTGCATCCATCCAACCTAATGGAGCCGCATATAATCCTCGATTCATCGACTCATATTGGCGAATAATCGAAAGCGCTTCCTGACGAGGTACGCCCCCTAATGCAGGAGTAGGATGTAAATGTTTAACAAGTTGTAATATCGTTGCATCTTGTTTTAATACCCCTTCAACCGGCGTATAAAGATGTTGAATATCACGTATTTTTAACAGTTTCGGTTGCTTTGGAACCTTATATTGAATGCAATTTTGTTCAAAAGTATGAGCAATCATATCGACCACATAGCGATGCTCTCCTAAGTTTTTTGAATCCGCTAAAAGACTTTCTCCCAATGCATTATCTTCTTCAACGGTTTTACCACGTTTAATCGAACCTGCTACACATGAAGAAAAAGCGTTACCTTTCTCAACTTTTACTAATCGTTCTGGAGAAGCACCAAAGAATAAAAGTTTGTCACGTTCTAATCCAAATAAATAGCTTTCGGGCTGCTCGCTTATTACGTGGGATAACACTTGGGGAGCTGTTAAAATGTCATCAAATTGCATTTCTAAAGTACGCGCAATGACCACCTTTTCAGCTTCGTTATTTTTAATTAAATTGGTTACCGTTGCAATCGTTTTTAAATAATCTTCTTTATAAACTTCTCGATAATTCGTCATTACCGGTTTATCATACATTTTTAACTCTTTTACTTGAGCTGCATGAATCAATTGATCCCGCTCTTTTCGTAATAAATCAAACTCTTCTATGCAATTTTCATTCTTCGTAACTAAATGAATGCTTACATATGCTTTATCATCCCGAATGACAAGCTGATAAGTCGCTATTGCAAAATAGCTTTGGGGAAAACCGTTCCATTCCCCCTCTTTCATATTGTTCGGGTCAAAAGTAAATCCACCAAATAAAATCGGTTGTTGTTCACTTTCTTCCTTTACAATATTTTTCGTTAAAGCTTTCCATTCTTTTTCAATGAAATCAAAACGTTCATCATTTGCATTGTTTTCTATTTTATATGCATGTCCTAATCCGACTAATGTGAACGTTTTCTCACGGTTTTGCCAGAAAAACCGTTGTCCTTTATATTGTTTCTCCCCTGCTGCAAAGAATGCAAGGGCCGATAATCGGTTAACTTCAATCGTTTCAATATAGAAGGTTAATGTCGAATTGACTGTTCCCACTTCTACTTCAGTGGTTTGTAACCACTTCTGATGCATGAATTTTCCCTCCAACAAAGGCAATTTTGCCATAAAAATAACAGACAATTAAATATCTGCTTGTTTAAATAATCTTTTCGAATCACTCGATATCTATTCTATCATATCATTTTTTTCTTATATACAATATCGATATTCCTTACCGCCTTCATTTTTAATATGTAAAATTGACTAATTGATTCCATTAAAAAAAAGCGTAAGATCTATTTCTCACGCTTTCCAATCCCCATTACGTAATTTCTAAATCCTTTACTTGCCATCATCTGAACTTCCTCAATTGAATAAGTATTCAACAAGGCATTAATAAGATTCTGATATTCACTAGCATTAGATAGCTTTTCAATCGCTAAAGGATCCATTCCATCAAAATCTGACCCAAAGCCTATCGATTCAACCCCTACTAAAGAAGTTAAATGTTGAATATGTTTAAGAAGTTCATTTATCGTCGTAGTTTCTTTAGCTGGTTCGATAAAAGGAGGATAAAAAACGACATGAATTCTTCCTCCATTTTGAACTAATGCTTTAATTTGCTCATCTGTGAGATTTCTAGGATGGTCACAGATGCTTCTAGCATTACAATGACTGGCAATGATATGTTTTGCTAAAGGGAGTACTTCATAAAAACCTTGTTCATTTAAATGGGCCACATCAAGTAGAATATCATGTTGATTTAATAATTGAATGACTTCATGGGCAAAGGGTTTTAAACCTTTTGAAGGGGCTTCAGACGTCCCATATGCAACAGTATTTTCTTCATTCCAAGTAAGTCCAACAATTTTAACTCCTGCATCGATTAAATGTTGAAGCTTTCCTATATCTTCTCCAATACAATCGCAACCTTCAAGACTTAAAACGGCTCCGATTTCTCCTTCTTTCAGTTCATCTAATTGTCTCCAATCCGTAATGTGTACCATCTCGGATTTGCTTAATACTTTTGTATGGAATGCCTCTATTTGACGGGCTGCTTCTAAAAACTTTTCTTTTTGAGGGACATCAGGATGAATAAAAATCGCAAATACTTGAACTTTCACTTTTCCAGCTTGTAAATAGTTTAGATTCGCATGTAGCCTATTATCATTTTGAAAATCGACCGCTTCTAATCTCGTTAATTTCTCCAACACATCACAATGCAAATCAATAATATCCACTTTTCTCCCGCCTATCCATTGTTTTTCTATATTGTATAGGAAAATGGATAGTTCTTGCTATAGATGAAGGAACAATTATTCATTTTATTGTAGACGATCTCGAATAGATGTTTCTTGATTATTTTGATGAATAATCTCCTGCGGAACATCCTGCGGACTATCAGATGACGGGTATTCACCAGAACCATCCTCAAAATCGACCGTTAATAATGATTTATGTGTAAGTTCATTCATAATTTCTTCTTCCACTGGTCGAGTTTCCATATCAATTTTTTCATGACTATGTTCTTTACAAGTCAATGTCGTAGGAACTGCCTCTAACCTCTCAAATGGAATTTCTTTTTGACATACTTCACATTTTCCATATGTTCCATTTTCCATTGCATTTAACGCAGCCTCTATTTTTTCAATACTTTCTTGTTTAAAATCATCCATTGCATATTCTGTTAATTGCGATGTTAAATCAGAAGCATTATCTCCAGGGTGATTATCATAATTGGATAATTCCGTACGATCTATATCATCGTGGGTTTCTAAACCTTCTTTTAAATCCTTCAATTCCTCTAATAAATTGTTTTTTAATTGTTCCATTTGTGATTGATTCATTTATTTTAAACCTCCTTCTATCTATTAATTAAGGTTCACCTAATTTAGCCTTTTCAAACGTAAAATATTGTACAACAATGAGAAATTCTTTCATTTTAAACAAAAAACACTCTCAAGATAATGTTTATCTTGAGAGTGTTTAGTAATGACCCGTACGGGATTCGAACCCGTGTTACCGCCGTGAAAGGGCGGTGTCTTAACCACTTGACCAACGGGCCTAACACAAAATTATGTATGGCGGAGAAGGAGGGATTTGAACCCTCGCGCCGGTTACCCGACCTACACCCTTAGCAGGGGCGCCTCTTCAGCCTCTTGAGTACTTCCCCAATATGGCTCCGAAGGTAGGACTCGAACCTACGACCGATCGGTTAACAGCCGATTGCTCTACCACTGAGCTACTTCGGAATAATTATGTTTTATGGTGGGCCTAAATGGACTTGAACCATCGACCTCACGCTTATCAGGCGTGCGCTCTAACCAGCTGAGCTATAGGCCCCTATTGGAGCGGGTGATGAGAATCGAACTCACGACATCAGCTTGGAAGGCTGAGGTTTTACCATTAAACTACACCCGCATATATGGTGGGTCGGGACGGAATCGAACCGCCGACACTTAGAGCTTCAATCTAATGCTCTACCAACTGAGCTACCGACCCATACAATCAATTTCGCCTTTGGCGAATATATTATGGCGGTCCCGACCGGGATCGAACCGGCGATCTCCTGCGTGACAGGCAGGCATGTTAACCGCTACACCACGGGACCATTTGGTTGCGGGGACAGGATTTGAACCTGTGACCTTCGGGTTATGAGCCCGACGAGCTACCGAACTGCTCCACCCCGCGATAATAATATTTATTTAATAATACTGACTTTACATGACGCATTCAGATTTTCCTGAACCCGTCCCGATTTCGTATAGCAACTCAAGAAGTTTGCGAAATCGTTGCGCTGAAGCTTAGCTACGATGCTTATTCGTTCGTGCTCCACCCCGCGATAATACTATCATTTATTTAATTTGAAATGGCGGAGGAAGAGGGATTCGAACCCCCGCGCGGTTTAACCCGCCTGTCGGTTTTCAAGACCGATCCCTTCAGCCGGACTTGGGTATTCCTCCGTTTTATACTTCTATGGTGGACCTTGCAGGACTCGAACCTGCGACCGGACGGTTATGAGCCGTCTGCTCTAACCAACTGAGCTAAAGGTCCTTAAAGATGGCGGCAGAGGGGATCGAACCCCCGACCTCACGGGTATGAACCGTACGCTCTAGCCAGCTGAGCTACGCCGCCAGGATCTTTATTATGGTTGGTGGAGCCTAGCGGGATCGAACCGCTGACCTCCTGCGTGCAAGGCAGGCGCTCTCCCAGCTGAGCTAAGGCCCCATAATATTATTTTTAATTTGTCATGGTCGGGAAGACAGGATTCGAACCTGCGACCCCTTGGTCCCAAACCAAGTGCTCTACCAAGCTGAGCTACTTCCCGTTCGCTTCTTTGGCGCGCCCGGCAGAAGTCGAATCCACAACCTTCTGATCCGTAGTCAGACGCTCTATCCAATTGAGCTACGGGCGCAATAAATGGTGCCGAGGACCGGAATCGAACCGGTACGGTAGTCACCTACCGCAGGATTTTAAGTCCTGTGCGTCTGCCAGTTCCGCCACCCCGGCACATTTGGAGCGGAAGACGGGGTTCGAACCCGCGACCCCCACCTTGGCAAGGTGGTGTTCTACCACTGAACTACTTCCGCATGTGCTTTTGTTTATCTGGCAATTTAAATGGTGCGGGTGAAGGGAGTCGAACCCCCACGCCTTGCGGCGCTAGATCCTAAGTCTAGTGCGTCTGCCAATTCCGCCACACCCGCTTATTTAAAAACTGGTGAGCCATGAAGGACTTGAACCTTCGACCCTCTGATTAAAAGTCAGATGCTCTACCACTGAGCTAATGGCTCTAAAAAATGGTGCCGGCGAAAGGACTTGAACCCTCAACCTACTGATTACAAGTCAGTTGCTCTACCAATTGAGCTACACCGGCTTTGGTGGAGGATGACGGGCTCGAACCGCCGACCCCCTGCTTGTAAGGCAGGTGCTCTCCCAGCTGAGCTAATCCTCCTGGGTATAATGCCTAGCAACGTCCTACTCTCGCAGGGGGAAGCCCCCAACTACCATCGGCGCTAAAGAGCTTAACTTCCGTGTTCGGTATGGGAACGGGTGTGACCTCTTTGCCATCATCACTAGACTATTTAAATAAGGACAAGATTTATAATATCATAATTGCATTATTTTTCAAGTCTTTTTATAAATTTTTTTAAAATTATGACCCGTACGGGATTCGAACCCGTGTTACCGCCGTGAAAGGGCGGTGTCTTAACCACTTGACCAACGGGCCTAACACAAAATTATGTATGGCGGAGAAGGAGGGATTTGAACCCTCGCGCCGGTTACCCGACCTACACCCTTAGCAGGGGCGCCTCTTCAGCCTCTTGAGTACTTCCCCAATATGGCTCCGAAGGTAGGACTCGAACCTACGACCGATCGGTTAACAGCCGATTGCTCTACCACTGAGCTACTTCGGAATAATTATGTTTTATGGTGGGCCTAAATGGACTTGAACCATCGACCTCACGCTTATCAGGCGTGCGCTCTAACCAGCTGAGCTATAGGCCCCTATTGGAGCGGGTGATGAGAATCGAACTCACGACATCAGCTTGGAAGGCTGAGGTTTTACCATTAAACTACACCCGCATATATGGTGGGTCGGGACGGAATCGAACCGCCGACACTTAGAGCTTCAATCTAATGCTCTACCAACTGAGCTACCGACCCATACAATCAATTTCGCCTTTGGCGAATATATTATGGCGGTCCCGACCGGGATCGAACCGGCGATCTCCTGCGTGACAGGCAGGCATGTTAACCGCTACACCACGGGACCATTTGGTTGCGGGGACAGGATTTGAACCTGTGACCTTCGGGTTATGAGCCCGACGAGCTACCGAACTGCTCCACCCCGCGATAATACTATCATTTATTTAATTTGAAATGGCGGAGGAAGAGGGATTCGAACCCCCGCGCGGTTTAACCCGCCTGTCGGTTTTCAAGACCGATCCCTTCAGCCGGACTTGGGTATTCCTCCGTTTTATACTTCTATGGTGGACCTTGCAGGACTCGAACCTGCGACCGGACGGTTATGAGCCGTCTGCTCTAACCAACTGAGCTAAAGGTCCTTAAAGATGGCGGCAGAGGGGATCGAACCCCCGACCTCACGGGTATGAACCGTACGCTCTAGCCAGCTGAGCTACGCCGCCAGGATCTTTATTATGGTTGGTGGAGCCTAGCGGGATCGAACCGCTGACCTCCTGCGTGCAAGGCAGGCGCTCTCCCAGCTGAGCTAAGGCCCCATAATATTATTTTTAATTTGTCATGGTCGGGAAGACAGGATTCGAACCTGCGACCCCTTGGTCCCAAACCAAGTGCTCTACCAAGCTGAGCTACTTCCCGTTCGCTTCTTTGGCGCGCCCGGCAGAAGTCGAATCCACAACCTTCTGATCCGTAGTCAGACGCTCTATCCAATTGAGCTACGGGCGCAATAAATGGTGCCGAGGACCGGAATCGAACCGGTACGGTAGTCACCTACCGCAGGATTTTAAGTCCTGTGCGTCTGCCAGTTCCGCCACCCCGGCACATTTGGAGCGGAAGACGGGGTTCGAACCCGCGACCCCCACCTTGGCAAGGTGGTGTTCTACCACTGAACTACTTCCGCATGTGCTTTTGTTTATCTGGCAATTTAAATGGTGCGGGTGAAGGGAGTCGAACCCCCACGCCTTGCGGCGCTAGATCCTAAGTCTAGTGCGTCTGCCAATTCCGCCACACCCGCTTATTTAAAAACTGGTGAGCCATGAAGGACTTGAACCTTCGACCCTCTGATTAAAAGTCAGATGCTCTACCACTGAGCTAATGGCTCTAAAAAATGGTGCCGGCGAAAGGACTTGAACCCTCAACCTACTGATTACAAGTCAGTTGCTCTACCAATTGAGCTACACCGGCTTTGGTGGAGGATGACGGGCTCGAACCGCCGACCCCCTGCTTGTAAGGCAGGTGCTCTCCCAGCTGAGCTAATCCTCCTGGGTATGTATGAAAAGAAAAAATTATTCTTTCAAAACTGGATAAAGACATTGAATGCATTTAAGATTTGGTTAAGTCCTCGATCGATTAGTATTCGTCAGCTCCATGTGTCACCACACTTCCACCTCGAACCTATCTACCTCATCGTCTTTGAGGGATCTTACTTACTTGCGTAATGGGAAATCTCATCTTGAGGGGGGCTTCATGCTTAGATGCTTTCAGCACTTATCCCGTCCACACATAGCTACCCAGCGATGCCTTTGGCAAGACAACTGGTACACCAGCGGTGTGTCCATCCCGGTCCTCTCGTACTAAGGACAGCTCCTCTCAAATTTCCTACGCCCACGACGGATAGGGACCGAACTGTCTCACGACGTTCTGAACCCAGCTCGCGTACCGCTTTAATGGGCGAACAGCCCAACCCTTGGGACCGACTACAGCCCCAGGATGCGATGAGCCGACATCGAGGTGCCAAACCTCCCCGTCGATGTGGACTCTTGGGGGAGATAAGCCTGTTATCCCCGGGGTAGCTTTTATCCGTTGAGCGATGGCCCTTCCATGCGGAACCACCGGATCACTAAGCCCGTCTTTCGACCCTGCTCGACTTGTAGGTCTCGCAGTCAAGCTCCCTTGTGCCTTTACACTCTACGAATGATTTCCAACCATTCTGAGGGAACCTTTGGGCGCCTCCGTTACCTTTTAGGAGGCGACCGCCCCAGTCAAACTGTCCACCTGACACTGTCTCCTACCCCGCTAAGGGGTATGGGTTAGAATTTCAACACAACCAGGGTAGTATCCCACCGACGCCTCCCTCGAAGCTGGCGCTCCGAGTTCTCTGGCTCCTACCTATCCTGTACAAGTTGTGCCAAAATTCAATATCAGGCTACAGTAAAGCTCCACGGGGTCTTTCCGTCCTGTCGCGGGTAACCTGCATCTTCACAGGTACTATAATTTCACCGAGTCTCTCGTTGAGACAGTGCCCAGATCGTTACGCCTTTCGTGCGGGTCGGAACTTACCCGACAAGGAATTTCGCTACCTTAGGACCGTTATAGTTACGGCCGCCGTTTACTGGGGCTTCAATTCAGAGCTTCGCTAATGCTAACCCCTCCTCTTAACCTTCCAGCACCGGGCAGGCGTCAGCCCCTATACGTCACCTTACGGTTTTGCAGAGACCTGTGTTTTTGCTAAACAGTCGCCTGGGCCTATTCACTGCGGCTCTCTCACGAGAGCACCCCTTCTCCCGAAGTTACGGGGTCATTTTGCCGAGTTCCTTAACGAGAGTTCTCTCGCACACCTTAGGATTCTCTCCTCGACTACCTGTGTCGGTTTGCGGTACGGGCACCTCCCGCCTCGCTAGAGGCTTTTCTTGGCAGCGTGAAATCAGGTACTTCGCTCAATAGAGCTCCCCATCACAGCTTGGCGTATTAGGAAGCGGATTTGCCTACTTCCACGCCTTATTGCTTGGGCGCGCATATCCAACAGCGCGCTTACCTTATCCTACTGCGTCCCCCCATTACTCAAACGGCGGGGAGGTGGTACAGGAATATCAACCTGTTGTCCATCGTCTACGCCTATCGGCCTCGACTTAGGTCCCGACTAACCCTGAGCGGACGAGCCTTCCTCAGGAAACCTTAGTCATACGGTGGATGGGATTCTCACCCATCTTTCGCTACTCATACCGGCATTCTCACTTCTAAGCGCTCCACCAGTCCTTCCGGTCTGACTTCAACGCCCTTAGAACGCTCTCCTACCACGGACATCAAAGATGTCCATCCACAGCTTCGGTGAATCGTTTAGCCCCGATACATTTTCGGCGCAGCGTCACTCGACCAGTGAGCTATTACGCACTCTTTAAATGATGGCTGCTTCTAAGCCAACATCCTGGTTGTCTAAGCAACGCCACATCCTTTTCCACTTAACGATTACTTTGGGACCTTAGCTGGTGGTCTGGGCTGTTTCCCTTTTGACTACGGATCTTATCACTCGCAGTCTGACTCCCGTGTATAAATATCTGGCATTCGGAGTTTGTCTGAATTCGGTAACCCGAGATGGGCCCCTAGTCCAAACAGTGCTCTACCTCCAGTATTCTTAATCACGAGGCTAGCCCTAAAGCTATTTCGGAGAGAACCAGCTATCTCCAAGTTCGATTGGAATTTCTCCGCTACCCACACCTCATCCCCGCACTTTTCAACGTGCGTGGGTTCGGGCCTCCAGTGAGTGTTACCTCACCTTCACCCTGGACATGGGTAGATCACCTGGTTTCGGGTCTACGACCACGTACTTAATACCGCCCTATTCAGACTCGCTTTCGCTACGGCTCCATCTTCTCGACTTAACCTTGCACGTAATCGTAACTCGCCGGTTCATTCTACAAAAGGCACGCTATCACCCATTAACGGGCTCTAACTACTTGTAGGCACACGGTTTCAGGTTCTATTTCACTCCCCTCCCGGGGTGCTTTTCACCTTTCCCTCACGGTACTGGTTCACTATCGGTCACTAGGGAGTATTTAGCCTTGGGAGATGGTCCTCCCGGATTCCGACGGAATTTCACGTGTTCCGCCGTACTCAGGATACACTCAAGAGAGAATGAACTTTCGACTACGGGGCTTTTACCCTCTGCGGCAGACCTTTCCAGGTCGCTTCGCCTAATTCATTCCTTTGTAACTCCATATAGAGTGTCCTACAACCCCAAGAGGCAAGCCTCTTGGTTTGGGCTTTTCCCGTTTCGCTCGCCGCTACTCAGGGAATCGAATATTTTCTTTCTCTTCCTCCAGGTACTTAGATGTTTCAGTTCCCTGGGTATGCCATCATGACGCTATGTATTCACGTCAAGATACTGTTCCATTACGAACAGTGGGTTCCCCCATTCGGAAATCTCCGGATCAAAGCTTACTTACAGCTCCCCGAAGCATATCGGTGTTAGTGCCGTCCTTCATCGGCTCCTAGTGCCAAGGCATCCACCGTGCGCCCTTCATAACTTAACCTAAAAAAGTTAGTTACTGCTTTTCTTATAAAGAAAAGACTTAAGAACTACACAATCAAATGCGTCCTCGACGAATTTGCCGTCCAGATTTTTATTTTAAAAATGTCTGCTTTGCAGATGTTTTTAAAATTAAATACCTCTAAAAATCTGTGACATCCGCCGGAGGCTTTTTTATTATTCTGCTTTAGCTGAATAATAAAAATTTGCTTGAATTTTATTGCTTTCAATGTCGTTTTATCCAGTTTTCAAAGAACAAGACTACTGACTTCAGTCACATCGTGACTTTGCATCAGTGAGATTACTCCGTGCAGTTTTGCGACGAAAGCTTTGAGTTACCTCTTAGACTTTTCTTCGCGGCAGGAGCAAGTTTGAAGTTTCATTTCTGAACCTTCAAAACTGAACACAAAACGTTAATGTTGATTGACCCAAGGTCAATCATTCCGTTATATATCCTTAGAAAGGAGGTGATCCAGCCGCACCTTCCGATACGGCTACCTTGTTACGACTTCACCCCAATCATCTGTCCCACCTTCGGCGGCTGGCTCCAAAAGGTTACCTCACCGACTTCGGGTGTTACAAACTCTCGTGGTGTGACGGGCGGTGTGTACAAGGCCCGGGAACGTATTCACCGCGGCATGCTGATCCGCGATTACTAGCGATTCCGGCTTCATGTAGGCGAGTTGCAGCCTACAATCCGAACTGAGAACGGTTTTATCGGATTAGCTCCCCCTCGCGGGTTGGCAACCGTTTGTACCGTCCATTGTAGCACGTGTGTAGCCCAGGTCATAAGGGGCATGATGATTTGACGTCATCCCCACCTTCCTCCGGTTTGTCACCGGCAGTCTCCTTAGAGTGCCCAACTAAATGATGGCAACTAAGAACAAGGGTTGCGCTCGTTGCGGGACTTAACCCAACATCTCACGACACGAGCTGACGACAACCATGCACCACCTGTCACCACTGTCCCCGAAGGGAAAACTATGTCTCCATAGCGGTCAATGGGATGTCAAGACCTGGTAAGGTTCTTCGCGTTGCTTCGAATTAAACCACATGCTCCACCGCTTGTGCGGGCCCCCGTCAATTCCTTTGAGTTTCAGTCTTGCGACCGTACTCCCCAGGCGGAGTGCTTAATGCGTTAGCTGCAGCACTAAGGGGCGGAAACCCCCTAACACTTAGCACTCATCGTTTACGGCGTGGACTACCAGGGTATCTAATCCTGTTTGCTCCCCACGCTTTCGCGCCTCAGCGTCAGTTACAGACCAGAAAGTCGCCTTCGCCACTGGTGTTCCTCCAAATCTCTACGCATTTCACCGCTACACTTGGAATTCCACTTTCCTCTTCTGCACTCAAGTCCTCCAGTTTCCAATGACCCTCCACGGTTGAGCCGTGGGCTTTCACATCAGACTTAAAGGACCGCCTGCGCGCGCTTTACGCCCAATAATTCCGGACAACGCTTGCCACCTACGTATTACCGCGGCTGCTGGCACGTAGTTAGCCGTGGCTTTCTAATAAGGTACCGTCAAGGTACAGCCAGTTACTACTGTACTTGTTCTTCCCTTACAACAGAGTTTTACGATCCGAAAACCTTCTTCACTCACGCGGCGTTGCTCCATCAGGCTTTCGCCCATTGTGGAAGATTCCCTACTGCTGCCTCCCGTAGGAGTCTGGGCCGTGTCTCAGTCCCAGTGTGGCCGATCACCCTCTCAGGTCGGCTACGCATCGTCGCCTTGGTGAGCCGTTACCTCACCAACTAGCTAATGCGCCGCGGGCCCATCCTATAGCGATAGCTAGATGCCATCTTTCAACATCTCATCAGGAGATAAAATGTATTATTCGGTATTAGCCCCGGTTTCCCGGAGTTATCCCCAACTATAGGGCAGGTTGCCCACGTGTTACTCACCCGTCCGCCGCTAACGTCAAAGGAGCAAGCTCCTTATCTGTTCGCTCGACTTGCATGTATTAGGCACGCCGCCAGCGTTCGTCCTGAGCCAGGATCAAACTCTCCATAAAAGAAAATTTGATAAAGCTCTAAATTTACACCGGCATCATAATGATGTCCAAAATTTTGTTTCAACTCTTAAGTTAAAACTGTATTTCATTAACGTTTTGTCGTTCAGTTTTCAAGGTTCATTTTGTCACCGTTTAAATAAGCAACTTTTATATTATAACATTCCAACAATGTTATTTCAAATATAATTCCACTTACTCTTCAAATAGTAACTTTTATATTATAAGTTATCCTTCACTATTAGTCAATTATTATTTTGAAATACTTTTTCAAAACATTCACGTCGTTAAGGACAAGTAATAATATACTATAACCAAGAAAACTAATCAAGCACTTTTTTTAAAAAACTTCTTTAATATTTTAATATCAAGTACAAAAAGTATAATACCAGCAATTACAATTAATCCTCCAACAATTTGGGTTGTCATTAGATCCTCTAAAAAAATAAAATAAGCTAAAATTGCAGCTCCAATTGGTTCGAATAATACCGCTACCGAAATAACATTTGTACTTACCCATTTTACCGCCCAATTAAATAACGTATGTCCTAATAAATTTGGGATGATTGCTAATAATAAAAACCAAACCCATGTCATCGATGGATAAGGACCGAAAGACTCTCCTTTTATGAGTACATAAAAGAATAGACAGATTGTACTTATTGAGTAGACTACCATCGTATATGTAATTAAAGAAATTCGTTTTCTTACATCTTGTCCAAATAATAAATAACCAGTTATAAGTCCACAAGCAATTAAAGCTAACATATCCCCATAAAGGGCATTTCCACTCACCCGAAAATCTCCCCAACTAATTAACACACTTCCCGAAATGGCTATTATCCCTGAAACAATTGTCTTTAGTGATAATTTTTCTTTAAAAAACAGATACGTACCGATAAAAGCAAATAACGGTTGTAATGTTACTAACACTGTAGAACTTGCTACGGACGTGTAGTTTAGTGACTCAAACCATAAAATGAAATGAAATGCTAAAAAAATACCTGCAATTGAGGAGAAAATCCAATCCCTTTTTGTTAAAATTTTTATTTCGCCTTTAAATTTATAAAAAAACAACGGACTCATAATTAATATGGAAAAAAGCATTCGGTAAAAAGCAATGACTCCAGCATCAGCTTCTGCTAACTTCACAAAAATTGCAGATAACGAAATTGAAATAACACCTATCAATATTGGAATGTATGGATGTATTTTTGGTTTTTCCAAAATTAGATAACCCCCTTGGATAAATTTTGCTATATTAATAAAATAAGACATTCATTCATATTCTGTCATTTATAACCAATGTTATCAACAAGAAAAAGGAGGACCATTATTGGGTATTCTATTTTTAAACGAACCTTTCTCCTACGAGATTATTGTGAAGCTTATTATCGCTGCAATATTAAGTCTAATAATAGGAATTGAAAGGGAATTAAAAAAGAAACCAGTTGGCTTAAAAACCAGTTTAGTTATCGCTACCTTCAGTTGTTTATTAACGATTATTTCGATTGAAACTGCATATAGTACACCTAGTCGGGACGATATTAATATTACAATGGACCCCCTACGACTCGCAGCACAAATTGTTAGCGGCATAGGTTTTTTAGGTGCAGGTGTCATTTTGCGTAAAGGTAATGATAGTATTACTGGATTAACAACAGCTGCAATGATATGGGGTGCAGCTGGGATCGGAATTGCCGTTGGAGCTGGTTTTTATATAGAAGCATTCGCTACAGTAGTCATTGTTGTAATAGGAATCGAACTAATTGCTCCTTTTTTATTAAAAATTGGTCCTAAAAGATTGCGTATGAAAGAACATGTTTTAAAAGTAAGGTTAACGGAAGAAGAAAATATTCAACACCTTCTTAACTTTATGAAAGAAAATGAAATGTATATAGATAATATTCGTATTAAAGATATACCTGTATCGACAGAGCTTTTTTTATACGAGGTAGATATTCGTTTTTCAACTTTATTCCGAACTGATACGCTCTATATCTATCATACATTGCATTCATTACCATATGTACAAAAAATTGAATTAGAAAATCTAGGATAATGGAGGAAATGTAATGGGTGAATTTTTCAAATTATTAAAGGGTGGGAATAAACCATCCCTTGTTGCAGCATTTGTAAACCTTTTTTTAGGAATTATTAAAGGAGTTGCCTATTTCTTTACAGGGAACGTAGCTATGTTTGCCGAGATGATGCATTCATTAGGTGATGCTGCTAACCAATTCTTCGTTTTTGTCGGTTCTGCCCTTTCTAAAAAAGCACCAACTAAACGCTTTCCTAACGGTTTCGGACGTGTTGTAAATTTAGTCTGTTTAGGCGCCGTATTAATCGTCGCAATTCTTTCTTATGAAACAATTAAAGAAGGGTGGCATCACTTTAGACATCCTGCTGAAAATTCTGAAGGAATATTAATCGCATTAGGTGTTTTATTTTTAGGGATTGTATTAGAAGCAGTTGTACTTCATAAAGCTGCAAAAGAAGTATTGCATGAAGTAGGTCAAGAACATGCTGGTTTAATGGCTATTCCAAAATCAATCGCTTATTTAAAACGTGCTAAACCTGCAACAAAGCTTGTGTGGATGGAAGACGCGGTTGCGACTAGCGGAAATGTACTTGCCTTTCTCGCTATTGTAATTGCTTATTATACCGGTTTCCACGCATTAGAAGGTATCGTTTCGATGATTATCGGTGCAATGATGTTCTATGTCGTCGGACGTGTATTTTTAGATAATGCCCGCGGAGCAATTGGCGAAACAGATGAAGAAATGTTTGTTCATATTGGAAATCTTGTGATGGAAGATCCGAATGTAACGGATATTAAAAGACTTGAAGTAGTTAAAGAAGGGGAATTTCTACATGTTGATCTCGTTGCAGAAACAGATCCTAACAAATCATTAGCCTATTTAGATGATGTACGAGATCATTTAGTTGAATTAATTATGAGTCAAAAGGGTGTTTCAAAAGTGACGATTTCCTTCGACGAAGAAGACGGCATTACGGAATGGAAACACCATTTGCAAGAAAAGAAAATTAACAACGCTAATTCAAAAGAAGATCCTTCGAAATAACATAAAGCCCCTTGCACTGAGAATCTTAGTTGCAAGGGGCTTTTCATTATAAAGACATTTCTAAAATAGCTCGGACATCTTCAGCTTGTAACGTTTTAAATCTACCGAATGGACCGTTTACCATCGATTTTTCAACAAGAACGTCTAATTTGGAATCATCAATATCGTAGTCCGCAAGACGACTTGGAGCACCTATCGATGTCCAAAACTCTCGTAATCGTTCAATACCTTCTAATGCCACTTCTTCTGCTGATTTACCTTCTGGATTTACATTAAATACCCGTGTTGCTAAACCTGCAAAACGTTCTGGATTAACCGAAACATTGTGTCGCATCCAGTTCGGGAAAATAATTGCTAGTCCACCACCATGAGGTATATCGTACACAGCAGAGACAGAGTGCTCTATATTATGTGTTGCCCAATCTCCACGGGAACCCATTGATAGGAATCCATTTAACCCTATAGTTCCTGCGAATAAAATCGTTTCGCGCAACTCATAGTTTTCTAGGTCTTCAATTAATTTTGGTGCAGTGTTAATCACTGTACGTAATACCCCTTCACACATCTCATCAGTAATAGGAGTATTCGTTGCATTATGGAAGTATTGCTCAAATACGTGAGACATAATATCGACCATACCATAGACTGTATGATTTTTCGGTACAGTGAATGTATAAGTTGGATCTAAAATAGAAAATTTAGGAAATACCAATGGATGACCCCATCCGTATTTTTCTTGTGTTTCTTCATTTGAGATAACAGAACCAGAATTCATCTCAGAACCAGTTGCCGCAAGTGTTAAAATTGTACCTAAAGGTAGAGCGTCCACTACATTTGTTTTCTTTACAACAATGTTCCATGCATCTTCATCTACTTTAGCGCCAGCAGCTATTAATTTGGAACAATCAATTACTGACCCGCCACCAACAGCTAGTACAAAATCGACGGATTCTTTTTTACAAATTTCTATTCCTTTACGTGCTGTTTCGACTCTAGGGTTAGGTTCCACACCACTAATTTCAAAAACATTCATATTTAATTCATTTAAAATGGTCATTACTTCATCATATAAACCATTTTTCTTAATGCTTCCCCCACCATAAACGACAAGAACGTTATGTCCGTATTGAGGTAATTCTTGTTTCAGTTGTTCGATTTGACCTTTACCGAAATGCAAACGTACTGGATTGTAGAATGTAAAATTGTTCAAAGTAGACTCCCCTTTATTAGAAAAATAAAAAAGCTATGTAAAGAACTGTTCTTTACATAGCCCATTTTATATGATTATACCCATCCACGGAAGCGAGAAGCTTCAGCAGTACGACGAACACCAACCATATATGCTGCTAAACGCATGTTTATATTACGAGTTGTCGCAGTAGTATACACATTTTCAAATGCTTCTACCATTTTTCTGTGTAATTTTTCGCTTACTTCTTCTGCTGTCCAATAGTAACCTTGGTTATTTTGAACCCATTCAAAGTAAGAAACCGTAACACCACCAGCAGATGCTAATACGTCTGGTACTAATAAAATACCACGCTCTGTTAAAATCTTCGTTGCTTCAGCTGTAGTTGGTCCATTGGCAGCCTCTACTACAATACTAGCTTTAATATCATAAGCATTATCTGCAGTAATTTGATTTTCAATGGCTGCAGGAACTAAAATATCACAATCCAATTCCAGTAATTCCTGATTCGTAATCGTATTTTCAAATAAAGTTGTAACAGTTCCAAAACTATCACGACGATCTAATAAATAATCAATATCTAAACCGTTTGGATCGTGTAATGCACCATAAGCATCAGAAATGCCGATTACTTTCGCACCTAAATCACTCATAAATTTCGCTAAGAAACTACCAGCATTACCAAAACCTTGGATAACAATTCTTGCATCTTTAATATCAATTCCACGTTTTTTTGCTGCCTCTTGGATAACGATTGTAACACCTTCAGCCGTTGCACGATCCCGTCCTTGAGAACCACCAAGAACGATTGGTTTACCTGTAATAAAACCAGGTGAGTTAAATTCATCCATTCGGCTATATTCATCCATCATCCACGCCATAATTTGTGCGTTCGTAAATACGTCTGGAGCAGGGATATCTTTTGTAGGTCCTACAATTTGCGAAATCGCACGTACATAACCACGACTTAAACGTTCTAGTTCTCCCATTGACATTTGACGGGGATCACAAATAATACCGCCTTTACCACCGCCATAAGGTAGATCAACAATTCCACACTTTAACGTCATCCACATTGAAAGTGCTTTTACTTCGTCTTCACTAACCATTGGGTGGAATCGTACGCCACCCTTAGTTGGTCCAACTGCATCATTGTGTTGAGCTCGATATGCTGTAAAGACTTTAGTAGTACCATCATCCATTTTCACCGGAATACGAACACGTAACATACGAAGTGGTTCTTTTAAAAGCTCATACATCGATTCTTCATAACCCAGCTTGTTTAACGCTTCCTTAATTACATCTTGTGTTGAAGTAAAAAGATTTAAATTTTCAGCCATCTAGATTCGCCTCTTTAGTAATTATAATGATTTTATATCGCAAACATTGTAACATACTTTAATTGTTATTTGTTTATGAATATCTATACATTTTGTAATCATTTCTTTTTTATTAAATATGGGTCAATTATTATTAATTTAAAAGCATTTTTCATAAGAATATGAGGTTGAATTTTCTTAATGGTATCATACGATAAAAAAGCAGACGCCAAAACGTCTGCTTTTAAGTTTATAAACGAACTAAAGAGTTTCAGAAACCGTTTTTGCTTGCATGTGAAGCTGTAAATAATCTGGGCCACCTGCTTTTGAGTCCGTACCAGACATATTGAATCCACCGAAAGGTTGGTAACCTACTGTTGCTGCTGTACATCCGCGGTTAAAGTAAAGGTTCCCTACATGAAAATCTTCACGAGCTTTTTCTAGGTGGAAACGATTATTTGAAATAACTGCACCAGTTAAGCCATAAACAGTATTGTTTGCAATATCAATTGCTTCATCAAAGTCTTTTGCTTTTGTCATTGCAAGAACTGGACCAAAAATTTCTTCTTGCATAATACGAGCTTGTGGATCTACGTCGCTAAATACAGTTGGGTGAATGAAGTAACCTTTCGAATCATCATAGTTTCCTCCAGCTACTAAACGACCTTCCCCTTTACCAATCTCGATATATTCAGCAATCTTCTTAAACGCACCTGAATCATTAACAGGACCTACAAATGTTTCTTCGTTCGTTGGATCTCCAACGATTAACTCATTCGTTAACTCTACAACACGGTTTAATACTTTTTCGTAAGCTTGGTCACCTACAACTACCGCACGTGAACATGCTGAACATTTTTGACCACTAAAGCCGAATGCACTTGTTACGATAGATTGCGCAGCTAATTCTAAATCTGCATCATCGTCTACTACGATTGTATCTTTACCACCCATTTCAGCGATCACACGTTTAATCCAAATTTGCCCTTCATTTAATACAGACGCACGTTGGTTAATACGTAAACCTACATCGCGAGAACCTGTAAAGCTGATGAAACGAGTACGTGGGTGATCTACTAAGTAATCTCCTACTTCAGCACCTGAACCTGGAATGTAGTTTACAACTCCCGCTGGCATACCTGCTTCTTCAAGGATTTCCATAAATTTATAAGCAATTACTGGCGTTGTAGAAGCTGGTTTTAAAAGAACTGTATTACCTGTTACAGCAGCCGCAATTGTAGTACCTGCCATAATGGCAAATGGGAAATTCCAAGGAGAGATTACAACACCAACCCCAAGCGGAATATAACTGTATTTATTAATTTGTCCTGGATTTTCATTTAACAGTTGACCGTCTTTAATAGCTAACATTTGACGACCATAGTATTCTAAGAAATCGATACCTTCAGCGATGTCACCATCCGCTTGAGCCCATGGTTTACCAGCTTCTTTCGTCAACCAAGCACAAAGTTCGTATTTACGGCGACGAACGATAGCTGCTGCTTTAAATAAAACTTCAGCGCGAACTACAGGATCTACTTTTTTCCAAGTATTAAAAGTAGAATCAGCTACTTGCATTGCTTTTTCAGCTAATTCTTGATTTGCTTTTGAAACAGTACCAACTACTTCCGTTTTATTGGCAGGGTTATATGATGTGATTTTTTGTTCAGTTGTAATTCTTTCCCCACCAATAATTAACGGATAATCTTGTCCAAGTTCACTTTCCACTTTTTTCAAAGCTTCTAAATAAGCTTGTCGATTTGCTTCAACAGAAAAATCAGTTAATGGCTCAGATTTGTACGGAATCATGAAAAGTCCTCCTTTAATAGTTACGCTTAGAGTGCGTGTTTAGCTAGCAATTCATAAGTGCAAAAAATATTTGCACCAACTTAATATTTATATATATAATAATGCAAAAGATTGTTGCGTTTTTCAAGTTATAATTTTTATAAAAATCAAACTATTTGAGGTGAACCCTATTGAAGGTACAACTTAACCAATTGATAAAATTTTATGAATCCGCTATCGAACACGTTTCCGTAGGTATTCATGCGGTAGATCAAAACGGACATACGATTATTTATAATAATAAAATGAAAGAAATTGAAGGCTTTGATATAGAAGATGTTTCTGATCGTTCCATTTTAGAATTATTTGCTTTTAGACAAAACGAAAGTACTTTACTACGCGTCCTCCAAACCGGTATGAAGGAAATGAATGTTAAACAAACTTATTGGAATAAAGATGGCCACGAAATTACAACGATTAATGATACTTACCCTCTTTTGGACGATGGTAAAATTATAGGAGCTATCGAATTTGCCAGAGATATAACTTCTTTAGAAAAACTTGTATATCAGCCATTAAGAAGATATGGTGAACCGTTAACCTTTGAAATTATTACAGCCATATCCGAGCAAATGAAAACAGTTATAGAAAATGCTAAAAAAGCATCCCATGCCAGGATCCCCGTGTTATTAATAGGTGAAAATGGTACAGGTAAAGACTTAATTGCTGAAAGTATCCATTATGAATTAAGCCCACCTAATGATGAATTTATCACCTTATTTAGTAGACGAACTGAACAATCGGTCTTTGAAAAATTAGAAAACTATTTGTCGCAGGATAAAACATACACTTTTTTCTTTGAACGTATTGAATTTTTATCCATTCCTATGCAAAAACAATTGCTCAAATTATTACACAATTTATCAACTGAAAAGCATATGTTTATCGGAAGTATCGGAGACGATCCAATCGATTTAATTAGCGATGGACAATTATTGAAAGATCTTTATTATTATTTTGCATCAATGACGATTTATATTCCTCCGTTAAGTAAACGAAGAGAAGATATTAAACCGTTTGTCGATGATTATTTTAGCCGTCATCGTGAACGATTTGCTTCTAATATTAAAGGATTATCTCCAGACGTGATGAACTTATTCCAGCAATATGATTGGCCAGGAAATTTAAAGGAACTTGAATTACTTTTAGATGAGATCGCTTCTATGATTACAAACGAAAAAATAGTTACGTATGAAATGTTACCATTACATTTCCGTTTTAAAGTTCAACAACTGGACGATAAAACTCGAAATCCTAACTTTTTTATTGTACATTCCAATAAAGAACTATTACCGTTAGACGATTATTTACGAGAGGCAGAAAATTATTATTTGCAAAACGTCTTAAATATGTACGAAGGGAATATTACGAAAACAGCTAACGCCCTTGGAATGAGCAGACAAAACTTGCAGTATCGCCTTAGAAAGCTAAAAAAATAAGACAGAGGGAAATCACACCTTCCCTCTGTCTTATTTATTGTCCTGATTGTTCAATCCAATGTTGTAACTTTTCTTTTAACGATTTAAAACCATTCGCATCGTTTTCATCTACCCGGTCTTGTAAAGATTTTCGTGGTTGTTCCTTCTTCTTTTGAGGAGGGGCTTCTTGTAACGCACGAGTTGATAAACTTATTTTGTCCGAGTTCTCGTCAATATCTAAAATTTTAACTTGGATTGCTTCTCCTACTTTTAAAAAATCTGCAACGTCCTTTACATACCCATATGTTATCTCTGAAATATGAACGAGACCTTGTGTTTGTTCATCTAGTGCGACAAACGCCCCGTAAGGTTGAATTCCAGTTACCTTACCGGTTACTACTTCACCTACTTCGTATTTTTTTGCCATAAAGCAGTCCTACTTTCTTTATCTACGTAAATGTCATGTTAAATTATAACATATGTATAAAGAGGGAACAAAGAATCTCCCTAACCCACTGAATATTAATTATTTGAAGAAAAGTTTAAAAAAATGAACCGATTGTAAATTTCATATTTCAGACAAAATATTCTCATAATTTAGAAGAAAAAATAATTATAATATAGAATACCAGTTTAAATTGGAAAGGAAGTGCTTTAAAAGTGAAACAAAAATTTCATGAACAATTAAAATTTTTACGTGAAGAACGAAATTTAACCCTCGATGAGTTATCGAAATTAACTCAAGTTGGCGTTGAAAAATTAGCACTTTATGAAAAAGGAGAACTTATTCCTTCAGTACAAACTATTTTAAAACTTTCAACTGTATTAGAAGTTCCTGCTTCAAATTTAACAGACGGCATACAAGCATAAAAAAAGGATTTCCTTTCAACTATAAAGGAAGTCCTTTTTCTTTTTATACGATACATTTTGCTTCAAATTTAATCGCAATTAATTTATAAGAAATCGCAACACAATTTTCAAAAGGTATCCATTGCTCAAAAGAATGCTCATATACAGTTTGAATTACTTTTGCCAGTTGACTAGGGTCATCAATTCCTTGAAGGGCAGCTACAACATCCGCTGCTTCTGTGTCATAGTTGTCACTACCAATATGAAATGGATCCCATTGTTTTAATAATTCAATGGCTGATTTATTCATTAATATATTTTCCAAAGTTTTCACCCTAAATTTACAATTTACTATGCTATTATATAATACATAATTAAAAAAAGAAATGAGTGATAACTTTGTTTAATTTTGATGAGCTCTATGATCGTAAAAACACGAATAGTCTTAAGTGGGACCAATTTAAGGACCGTCTAAAACTCACTTATAATGTGGAAGACGCTTCTGATATACTGCCAATGTGGGTTGCAGATATGGACTTTGCTATTCCTCAAGTAATCTCAGATGCTATTAAAGCGCGGCTAGACCACCCTATTTTTGGGTATTCCTATGTTAGTGATGCTTGTAAAGAGGCAATACAGGGTTGGTTTGAGCGTCGTCACAATTGGCACATTGACACGAATTCACTTATGTTCCATCAAGGGGTCGTACCTGCCCTTGCAACCATTCTTGAAACATTTACAGAGGCTGGGGATAAAATTTGTATTTCTACACCCGTTTATCCTGCCTTTTTCAACATCCCAAAAGCTCAACAACTCGAAGTAATTGAGTGTGAGTTAAATGTAACGGACAATACTTTTACTTATGATTTTAATCGCCTTGAAGAACAGTTTAAATTAGGAGTTAAAGTTTACATTCTATGCAGTCCACATAACCCAGGTGGTGTTGTTTGGTCAAAAGAAGAATTAGAAAAACTTGTACAACTTTGTATTAAATATGATGTATTACTTATTTCAGATGAAATTCATGCGGATATTGTATTTGAAGGATATCGACACGTTCCAACTTTAACTGTAAAGGATGCAGATAAAGCAAAAATTATTACTTGTATCGCTCCAACAAAAACCTTTAATATCGCTGGAATTCATGCTGCGATTATGGTTGTCCCAAATAAAGAGTTGCGTTTAAAACTTATGAAAGATAAGGAAGCTCATGGCCGTGACGATTTAAACTTACTAGCTGCTGCGGCTGTACAAGCAGCATATGAAAAGGGCGACGAATGGGTCGACGCAATGATTTCTTATGTATCGAACAATATGGATTATGTTGTGGAAGAGTTAAATAAAATCGACGGGATTAAAGTAACAAAACCTCAATCCACGTACCTAATTTGGATTGATTATCGTGATACAGGTTTAACGGAAAGTGAAATGATGCATCGTCTTCTTGAAAAAGGAAAATTAGCGATTGAACCTGGTACAAAATATAGTGAAGCAGGTAGAGGTTATTTACGAATGAACGTCGCTTGTTCCATGGAAACAGTAAAAGATGGAGTAGAACGGTTTAAGAAAGCTTTATTATAAAGTTCATAAAAGGGCAACCAACAACGGTTGCCCTTTTTTCATTACTTTTCTACTTTAGATTGTATGTTTTGTTGGCGCTCGCTTAAAATTCGCTGTTCCAAATCCTTTGTTTTTTGTTCTTGCTTTTTAGACAAACGTTTAAACCACATGAAGGCCAAAAAACATAGGATGACTAAAAATACCATTTCTATTGCGGCTGGGATGTATGAACTTTTATCCTCTGGGAAATATAAAAATCCTAGGATAACGAATCGATCCATTTTGTTGTCACACTTCTTTCATTGTATTATTCGACTACTGTAATCGATTCAATTTTAACATCTTCAAGCGGTTTGTCGCGCATATCTTTGTCAACGTTCGCAATTTTGTCAACAACGTCCATGCCTTCAACTACATGTCCAAATACAGTATGTTTGAAATCTAACCAAGGTGTTCCACCTTCGTTGGCATATGCTTCAATAATTTCTTTTGGATATCCAGCTTGCTCCATTTGTTGAATCATATTGTTCGGTGTATGTTGCATTTGAACGATAAAGAATTGGGAACCATTTGTGTTTGGACCTGCATTGGCCATTGAAAGGGCTCCTCGTAAGTTGAACAACTGTTCATTAAATTCATCTTCGAAAGAATTGCCCCAGATAGATTCACCACCCATCCCTGTTCCAGTTGGGTCACCACCTTGAATCATAAAATCTGAAATTACTCGGTGGAAAATGATACCATTATAATATCCGGATTTTGCGTGTCCTAAAAAGTTTTCTACCGTTTTTGGTGCATGTTCAGGGAAAAGTTTTATTTTGATTGAACCTAAAGTAGTATTCATTTCAACTAAAACTTCACCTGGGTTTAATTCTTTCGTTAATTGTGGAAACATGAAAAGTCTCTCCTTTTACAATAAAATATGTTCGATTTAGGTATTCCTTTATATAAATAAAAATCATTTAATACCTCGTACAGTTTATCATAGAACGTTTAAATTTTCCGCTAATATCCTTTTTGCCCTTTCTTCGGTTTCCGAAATACGTTATACTTGACAAAACATCAATTTCACGAAACAAATGATGGAGAATTATTAGGAAGAAAGTGAACAGAAATGTCGAACCGAAAACATAATTTTATCATTATTTTAATATCTAATTTTATCGTCGCGGGCTCCATGACGATGATTATGCCCTTTTTATCTCTCTATATAAATACTTTTGGAGATTTTTCAGAGAGCTATGTACAAAAATGGGCAGGATTAATTTTTGGCGCAACCTTTATAACCGCCTTTATTATGTCTCCAATTTGGGGACGTATTGCTGATAAATACGGTTATAAACCGATTATGATTATGAACTGCTTTGGTATTGCCCTAAGCATCTTTTTAATGGGTTACGTAACAAACGTAATTCAATTTTTTATTTTACGAATTATTATGGGATTAGTTACTGGATTTATCCCTACTTCTACTGCCTTCATTAGTAAACATACACCGAAAAATATTGCTGGCAAAACCTTAGGTACCCTACAAATTGGTAGCGTTGGCGGTTCTTTATTTGGACCGGTAATCGGCGGTACTATAGCGGATGCAGTCGGCTTTAATTACACGTTTATTTTCACTTCCATCGCCATTACGATTGCTGCCATTATTATCATTTTTGGCATTCATGAGCCTGAAATGATTCGAAAAGAAAAAAGTAATCTTTATTCAAGAAAAAATATTCTTTGGGCGATTTTCCACCACCCACTTATATTAAGCATAATGTTCGTTACTGCCTTAATTCAAATAGGGAATTTTAGTATCCAACCATTATTATCATTATACGTTTCCCATTTAACTACATCCGAACAAGTAGCCCTTTTATCTGGTATCACCTTTAGTGCTGCTGGGGTCGGGAATATTTTAATTGGACGATTTTTTGGTCGTTTAGGCGATTCAATTGGCTACGAAAAAGTATTAAAAGTATTACTACTAGTTAGTGTCCTATGTATTATCCCACAGGCCTTTGTCACTTCCCTATGGCAATTAATCGTACTGAGATTTTTATTAGGTATGTTCTCCGGTGGCCTTATTCCGATTACAACAGCTATTATTCGCCGGGAATCACCGATTGAAGTACAAGGAGAAATTATGGGATATAATCAAAGTTTCCGATTTTTAGGAAATGTCATTGGCCCGGTATTAGGTGGTTTTATAAGTGGGCTAGCGACTATTTCTACTGTCTTTTATTCCACTGGCTTCCTATTTTTCATTGCAGCGATTGTGGTCATTATCATACAAAGGTATCCAAAAAAATATTTAGATGATCTATTAAAAAGCCATGCATAATTTCGATTATTAATTTGGAGGGGAATCTATTAGAATCCTCTCCTTTTCTTTTTGAATATATGATATTCTTCTGTTAGGAAATATTTGGGGAGGACGAATTATATGAAACAAGTAGTAGGCTATATGATTACATTTTGTTGTTTCTCTCTTCTTTTGCTACTTGTGAACGAAATAACGGATGAAATGTCAGTAGCCCAAACCCATCAGGAGCAAATCGAAAGCGAAATTAAGCTCCCTACCATTGAAAAACAATTACCTGTAACAATGGTTGACCGAAATGGATTTGTATTTAATGAGGAATATACTGAGTGGAGACAGCCTATTCCATTAAAGGAAGTACCTGAAATCATTAAACAAATCTATTTACTAAGTGAAGATAAAGAATTTTATAACCATGTTGGATTCAATTTAGGAGCCATTACAAGGGCGGTGGTTGTCAATTCCTCCCAAGATTCCATGGAACAAGGTGGTAGTACAATAACGCAACAGCTTGTCCGACTACGTTATTTATCAGAGGAAAAAACCTATTCCCGTAAAATTACCGAGCTTTTTTATGCCTATGAGCTGGAACAGCAGTATGACAAAGATGAAATTTTTGAAATGTATTTGAATGAAATGTTTTTCGGTAATCAAGTATATGGCATTGGTGCTGCGAGCAGTTTTTATTTTCAAAAACCATTAGCTGAACTTTCCATCGCTGAAATGGCCTTTATAGCCGCAATTCCAAATAACCCTTCTTTATATAATCCATTGAACCATTTTGAAAATACAAAAAAGCGGCAAGAACGATTGCTTGATATTTTAGCCGAAAATAATGTGATTACAAAAGAAGAAGCCAATACATATAAACAAGAAAAAATTGTTTTAAATACAAAGGAAAAAATTCAAAAAAACCCTGCCTATAGTACGTATGTTTTAGCTGAATTAAAGGATTTAGTTGCAATAACTGAAGGCTATGAGCAATTGCTCAAAGAGTCAAAATCAGAAGAAGAAAAACAAAAAATTAACGAGCAAATTGACGAAAAAGTCAACCAATTACTTCAATCGGGGATCATCATTCATACAGCCCTTGATTCGAAAAAACAATTACAAGATGAACGAGCTATTAATAAAATTTTAGGAAACGGTAGCTTACAAAGTAGTGCCGTTGTCATCGACAATCAAACAAGGGAAATTGTTAGTCTATATGCAGGGAAGGATTATAAGAAATTTGATTTTCATAGAGCTTATCAAGGATTCCGCCAGCCCGGTTCCTCTTTCAAACCATTAGTCGTCTATGCACCTCTATTTGAGACAACGGATTATACACCAAAATCCATTGTAAGTGGTGGAAAATATTGTGTTGCAGACTTTTGTCCTGACAACTATGATGGAAAAGTTTATGGGAATGTTTCGATTTCTACGGCATTTAAGTATAGTTACAATACATCCGCGCTACGGCTGTTAGATACAATTGGTCTCAATACTGCCTTTCAATATATTGAGAAGTTCCACTTTCAATCCCTCGTTCCTGAAGACAAATCCTATGCTGCAGGACTAGGTGGGTTATCCTACGGTGTGACGACTCTTGAATTGGCAGATGCATATACTAGTTTTATAGATGGAACTTATGTAAGAGCAAAAAGTATTCGCCAAGTGACCGATCTAGAAGGCAACGTTCTTTATAGTTGGCCAACTAAAAAGGAAACAATTTGGTCTAACAAAACAGTCACATATATACGTTCATTATTAAAGGATGTTGTAACTAGTGGGACAGGAAGAGGAATAACAATAACTTCTTCCTATATCGGAGCAAAAACCGGCACAACAAATGACTATAAAGACTTTTGGTTAGCAGGATTGACAGATCAATACACAGCAGCTGTTTGGATTGGTTATGATAATCCGAAGTCTATGCAATCATTACAAGACGATAAAATCCATTTTAAAATTTTTAATACGATTATGAATTAAATAAAAGAAAGGAGGGATCTTTTTAAAGGTTCCTCCTTTCTTGTTAAATAGGTAAACTCGCTAATAAGCCATTATATAATTTTAATCCGACATACACGATAAGCGTAATTAAAATGGTCCAAATAATAATTTCAAAGATGATGAGACCAATTGTACCTGACAAGGTAAGAAATTGGCTCATTTTATAAATATTAAAAATAAAATAACTTAAAATCGTTAAAGTAAATAAAATGAGCAATATTGTGAACGATTGTACCCCTAAAACTGTTGATAGAGCACCAAAGAAGAAAATAACATAGCCGCCTCTAGCGACACTTATCATTTCTCCATTGCTATTTTTTGAAAACAGAAGCATTCCTACCTCATGAATCGTTTCACCAATTAGTTTTAATGCGGAAAAAAGCATAAAAAAACATAAGGTAAATGCAATTAATAAGAATATACGCAACTCAAAATCCGTTAAAAATTCCCGCATTCCTGCGTATATACCAATCGATACTAATAAGTCTATCGATTGTCCTACCATATAAATGCCAAAGGTTAAACTAAACAGAATAATTGAAAACAATGGTAAATATCCGTATATGTATGGGTTTTTCATTTTTATGTCCTCGATCCTTTTATCTACTGTATATATTATCGAAAATAACTGAATATTATCAAGTATAGGTTTTATCGAGTAAGATGAAATCTTTACTTTTAGATGTTACAATATGAACTATCCGAGAATTTTTTATGTTTTTTTAGCTTCAATTTTTGAAAGGAGGATTATTTTGTTTCAAGTATTTTGTATTTTTATACCGATACTAGCCGCCCTTTTTATGCCTTTCTTTTTTAAGAAAGTACGTCCTATACATACTGGTTGGTTTGTTTTAATTGTACCTGTTTTTTTAGTAACCTTTTATGCGATTTACGTTCCAATTATCGCAGATGGTGATACGGTTATATCCGAATTCGATTGGATCCCATCCCTCGGAATTTCCTTTGTATCCTATCTAGATGGGTTGAGTCTATTATTCTCAATCCTTATTTCAGGAATTGGCGCCCTTGTCGTGTTATATTCCATTTTTTATTTAGATCGTTCGAAAGAGCAGCTACATAATTTTTATATTTATTTATTAATGTTTATGTCGGCTATGCTCGGAGTCGTTCAATCAGACAATACAATTACTCTTTACTTATTTTGGGAGTTAACATCGATTTCTTCCTTTTTATTAATTGGCTATTGGTTCCATCGAGATAAATCTCGTTTCGGCGCACTAAAATCAATGATGATAACGGTTGCAGGCGGTATGATGATGCTAGGTGGATTTGTTTTACTATCCATCATAGGAAATACATTCTCGATTCGAGAATTGATCAACCAAGCACCAGAATTGGCCACAAATGATTTTTTCGTACTTGCCCTTATATTAATTTTACTAGGAGCATTTACTAAATCTGCCCAATTCCCATTTTATATTTGGTTGCCAGATGCAATGGAAGCGCCAACACCAGTTAGTGCTTACCTACACTCTGCAACAATGGTTAAAGCAGGGATTTATCTTGTAGCAAGATTTACTCCGATATTCGCCCAATCAGAAATATGGATTTGGTTAGTAGCTGGTATTGGATTACTCACTTTATTCTGGGGATCTTTCTTTGCGGTGAAACAAACAGACTTAAAAGGGATTCTTGCTTTCTCAACAGTTAGCCAACTTGGACTTATTATGTCCCTTTTAGGTGTTGGAGCGATTAGTTATCATGTGAACGGTGCGGAAGATACTGTATTTAAATATGCAGCCTTCGCAGCAATCTTTCATTTAATTAACCATGCTACATTTAAAGGCAGTTTGTTCATGATTGCCGGTATTGTAGATCATGAAACAGGTACTCGTGATATCCGAAGACTTGGTGGATTAATGAGCTTAATGCCTATAAGTTTTTCCGTTGCACTCATCGGAAGCTTCTCAATGGCTGGTTTACCACCGTTCAACGGCTTCTTGAGTAAAGAAATGTTCTTTACTGCTATGCTATCGATCACTCAGTTTGATTTGTTTAATTTCTCAACATGGAGCATATTGTTCCCAATTATTGCTTGGATCGCAAGTGTATTTACTTTTATTTATAGTTTCTACTTTGTCTTTAGAACCTTTACAGGAAAACTGAAGGTGGATCAATTACCTAAGAAGCCTCATGAGGCACCAATTGGGATGTTAATATCTCCACTTATTTTAGCGGCATTAGTGATTACGATATTCTTTATTCCAAATTTAGTAGCGGATACATTTGTAAAACCAGCCGTTATGGCGATTCAACCATACTTATATAGCAGTCCAGAGGAAGTAAATATCCACGTAACTGCTTGGCACGGGATTGAGTCACCAGAATTATGGATGACCGTTGGTGTCGTTATCCTTGGGTTATTACTGTTCTTAAGCCTTTCTAAATGGCAAAAGATGTATAATGCGTTACCTACTAAATTAACTTTAAATAATTTATATGATTTTATTATTTATGATCTTTGTGACCAATGGATTGGCCGATTTTCTGGTTTATATATGACAGGATCCATTCGTCGTTATTTAAGCATTATGCTTAGTAGCATGGCCATTATCGTCATCGGCACATTATTTATAAAAGATGCTTTTAAACTATCTTTCGAAGAAGCATCCACGATTCATGTGTATCAAATCATTTTAATTATTGTTTTAGTGATAGGTACAATAACAACGGTTTTCGCCAAATCAAGAATTACTTCCATCGTTGCATTAGGAGCGGTTGGATATACAGTTTCGTTATTCTTTGTTGTGTATAATGCACCAGATTTAGCCCTAACTCAACTTGTAATTGAAACTATTTCAGTTGCGTTATTCCTGTTGGCGTTCTATCATTTACCGAAATTTAAAAAAGAAGAGGAGCGCACACGTTTCAGATTTAGTAAAGCGTTCGTTTCCGTTGCAGTAGGTGCAATGGTTACTTTAGTTGCCCTATCTTCCCACTCGCAAAAACTGTTCCCTTCCATTTCCGAGTATTACAAAGAAACAGTGTACTCACTAGCAGGTGGAGGAAATATTGTAAACGTTATACTTGTTGACTATCGTGGTTTTGATACTTTATTTGAAATCGCCGTGTTGGCAATTGCAGGTATAGCAATTTACGCAATGATAAAATTAAGATTGAGCAGAAAGGAGAAAAAACTATGAAAACTAACGATGTTATAATGCAGTTTACTGCGAAAATTGTCTTTTTCATTATTTTCTTCTATGCTGTTCACATTTTCTTTGCAGGACATTATACACCTGGCGGAGGATTTGTAGGAGGTTTAGTAACATCAAGTGCGATTGTTCTACTAATTATTGCCTTTGATTTAAAAACCGTTCAATCCATTATCCCCATCAATTATATTTATTTAGTTGGGACTGGATTGATTCTCGCCTTAGGTACGGCTGCGTTTTCTATGTTTGTGGATAAACCATTTTTCACGCATTTCTTTGATTATTTCCACTTACCGATTCTAGGAAAAACATCCCTTCATACAGCAGCATTGTTTGATTTAGGGGTATATTTGGTTGTTGTTGGTGTGACGATGACCATTATTCAAACGATTGGGGAGGATGAATAATGGAAGTAGTAATGGCTTTTGTATGCGGCTTATTATTTATGGCCGCCATTTACTTAATACTATCTAAAAGTCTTCTTCGTATTATTATTGGAACAGGTTTACTTAGTCACGGTGCCCATCTACTCATCTTAACTATGGGGGGCTTTAAAGGCAGTGCACCACCCGTTTTAAGTGATGGTATTACAGACTTTGTTGATCCTCTTCCACAGGCGTTAATTTTAACAGCTATCGTTATTAGCTTTGGCGTAACAGCATTCTTTTTAGTTCTTGCTTATCGTGCATATCAAGAAATTAAAACGGATGACATGACGTTAATGAAAGGAAGTGAAGACAATGAATAACTTTCTTTTATTACCAGTCATTATTCCATTTTTCTTCGGTATGTTATTAATATTTGGGCAAAAGAAATTAGCTTATCAACGAATAACGACATTGTTAGGACTTCTTCTTTCCATCCTTTGTGCATTTGGTTTAGTCGCCAATGTGTATGAAAATGGTCCACAAACCGTTACTCTTGGTAATTGGCCAGCACCATTTGGGATTACAATGGTATCCGATATGGTCTCTGCCTTACTCGTACTAACTACTTTAATTTTGACGTTCTTTATCGTATGGTACGGGTTTGAATCCATTGGAAAAGAACGTGAACAGTTTTTCTATTACCCCGCAGTCATGTTTATCATCGTGGGTGTCAATGGTGCTTTTACAACAGGGGATATATTTAACCTTTTTGTATTCTTTGAAGTGTTATTAATGGCTTCGTACCTTTTAATTGTCCTTGGAGGAGAAAAAGCACAGTTACAAGAATCGATTAAATACATACTAGTGAATGTTATTTCATCAGCATTCTTTGTTATAACCGTTGCTTTTCTTTATTCAGTAGTAGGAACACTTAATATGGCGGATATTTCCCAGAAAATCGCTGAAATTAATCAACCAGGAATTTTAACCGTCATTGCTGTACTGTTTTTATTAGTATTCGGTATGAAAGCGGCCATTTTCCCACTTTATTTTTGGTTACCTGGCGCATATTCTGCACCACCCATTCCTGTATTGGCTTTATTTGGTGCATTGCTTACAAAAGTCGGTGTATATGCTATTACACGTACATATACGTTATTTTTTACGCAAGAATTTGCTTACACCCATGAATTACTATTAATATTATCGATTCTTACAATCGTTGCTGGATGTATCGGTGCCCTTGCCCACTTTGATGTAAAACAAATTATTATCTACAACATTGTAATTGCAGTTGGGGTCATCTTATTTGGTGTAGCACAAATGAATGAAGCTGGTCTAGAAGGAGCTATGTTCTATTTAATCCATGACATGATCATTAAGGCAGCTTTATTTATGCTCATTGGTATCGTCATTTATGTAACAGGTACAACTAACTTACGAAAAATGGGCGGACTTATGAAGACATACCCAGCATTAGGTTGGTTTTACTTGATTGCAGCCCTCAGTTTGGCTGGGGTTCCTCCTTTAAGTGGATTTATTGGAAAATTACTGATCGTCCAAGGTGGATTTGAGGCGGGGAATATATGGACTAGCGTTTTCATCCTAGCTTCTAGTATTGTTGTTCTCCTATCTGTTATGCGTATTTTCATTTATGCCTTCTGGGGAGAACAAGGACAACTTGCAACTCATGTTGAGAAAAAGAAATATAATCGTCTCTTTTTCCCTACCATGTTGTTAGTGATCGTTTCCATTTTTTACGGAATCGGTACAGAATGGTTAACTCCATTTATTAAACAAGCAGCAAATGTTTTAATGGATCCTTCCATTTATATTGATGCGGTTATGAAAGGAGGAGAATAAATGTCCTTTCAAATTTTGTTAAATTTATTTTTAGCCTTTTTATGGATGTTTTTATCCTCTAACTATTCATTATCGAGATTTATAATTGGTTATTTATTAGGACTTCTCGTTATTATTGCATTACGGAAATTCTTTAAAACTAATCTTTATATTGATCGAGTATGGGCTGTCATTAAATTAATTGTTTTATTTATTAAAGAATTAATTTTAGCAAACGTTTCCGTATTAACCCTTGTTATTAAACCGAAGCTCGCTTTAAAACCAGCCATTTTTAAGTACAATACACAGTTAACGGAGGATTGGGAGATTACTCTATTATCAAGTTTAATCACTTTAACTCCAGGGACTGTTGTTGTCCATGTGTCCGATGATTCTAAATCATTATTTATCCATGTGATTGATAGTAATGATATAGATGAAACAATTGATTCCATTAAATATTCTTTTGAAAAAGCCATTTTGGAGGTGAGCCGTTCATGACATACTTTTTTTGGGGAGCAACCATCGTCGTCGTTTTATCGATTGTTGCCCTTCTCTACCGTCTTGTAAAAGGCCCAAATCCTTCTGACCGAGTTGTTGCATTGGATGCTATAGGTGTGGCACTCATTTGTTTAGTTGGACTCTTTTCCATCGTGTTCGATACGAGTTTCTTTTTAGAGATTATATTATTATTGGCGATTTTATCTTTCATCGGAACAATTGCCTTCTCTAAATTTATAGAGAAAGGAGATATTATTACCCGTGACAATTCTCGCTAATATCTTGATCGTATTTTTTATAGTAGCTGGTCTAGTATTTATCGTTGTATCAGCTATCGGTTTATTTCGCTTACCCGATCTTTATACACGAACACACGCTGCTTCTAAAAGCTCAACCCTCGGCGTTATGTGTATTTTAATCGGTGTATTCTTACACTTTTGGTTAATTAAAGATCATTTTAATCCGTCCATTCTTTTAGGGGTATTATTCCTTTTTATAACAGGCCCTGTGGGAGGACATATAATGAGTCGCTCTTCCTATATCGCCGGAATCAAACCATGGTCCGGAACGGTACGAGATGACTTAAAAGATGAAATTGAACGAATGAAAAAAGAACAAAATATTAAGGAATAGGCAATTCCGTCCTATGAAAAGGAAAAAGAAGCACGAAATGATTCGCGCTTCTTTTTTTAGTAGAATCTTCTATATGGTCTACGTCTACGTGGGTAAGGATATGGGTAAAATGGATAAGGTGGATAGGGATAATAAGGCCTACCATAAAAAGGTCTTCCAGGGTAAATAACATTACCTAATAATCCACCTAAAAAACCACCTAGAAAAGGATAACCAAATTGATTAAATCCACCATAGCCACCATAAAAATTTGTCACGATTATCTACCTCCTTCTCTTTAGTAACATATGTTAAAAAAGAGAGGAAACCTATGGGATATGCCCACTTGTAATTAGTTGTTTTGTTCGCCTAATCTTTCAACGAAAGTAGCTAATGTTCTAACCATTACGCCAGTTCCACCTTTTGGTCCTAAATCATATGATGATGAAGCATCTGATGTACCGGCAATATCTAAATGAATCCAAGGGGTATCCCCTACAAATTCACCTACAAATCCACCACCAAAAATCATATGACCATCACTACCAGGGGAATTATTTAAATCTGCAATATCCGATTTACGGATACGTTTTTTATCTCTTTCTGTAAGGGGCATTCCCCAAACAAATTCACCCGTTTCAATACTTGCCTCTATGAATGCATCAAAGAAGGCTTCATTATTTGTTAAAGAGCCAGTTTTATCATAACCTAATGCTGTAATAACTCCACCTGTTAATGTCGCAACATCAATTAAAGAAGTAGCTCCTTGTTGTTTCGCATAAGTAACTGCATCTGCCAACACAAGACGTCCTTCAGCATCCGTATTTAATACTTCTACCGTTTTCCCACTGTACGTTGTAATAACGTCATCTGGTTTAAAGGCTTCACCTGAAATCATATTGTCCGTTGAACCAATTACAGCAACAACGTTTTTGTTTGGACGGGATTCACCGATAATTTTCATCGCACCTAAAACAGCAGCTGCTCCTCCCATATCACCTTTCATACCGACCATGCCTGTTTTCGTCTTAATGGAATAGCCACCAGTATCATACGTTACTCCTTTACCGACTAATCCGATCGCATCTTCCCATTTCTCAGTTGCTTGATATTTAATCGTAATAAGGCGTGGTTCCTCTACAGAGCCTTTATTAACACTTAGAATACCGCCCATCCCTAATTCTTCTAATTCTTTCTTCGTTAAAATTTCAATTTCAAAGTCATATTGTTTCGCTAATTTTTCTGCATAATCCGCTAGTTCTGTTGCAGTTAATAAGTTTGGAGGTAAATTGACTAAATTACGGGCTTCATTTACAGCGTCTGCATAAATTTTACCTACTTCAAAACTTGCAGCAATTTCATCGATATCCGCCTTTGTCACAAAATGAACTGCATCCATATAAACTTCTACTTCATTTGACGATGTTTTATAGTGGGGTACTTGATAGAATCCTAGACCCGTTCCTTCAGCAAAAAGATACGCAATCGTTTGCTCGTCAATTGGGCTTGCTGTAAAGGACTCTAACCAAATTGTACATTCACTTGCCTTTAGAGCTCTCAACTCTTTCCCTACTAAACCAAACGTTTCTCTTAATTCGTTTTCTGTTAAAGTTTTTGTATCACCTAAACCAACGAATAAAACCCGTTTAATATGTTCATTTTGTCCTATGTAAGGAATTTTTGTCATTTTCTTACGTTCAGTTTGAATATCTCCCGAACGAATCCAATTCTCAACGTTTTCACCATAGAATGATACAAAATTACTCCATCCTTCAATATGGTCGCAATTTTTTTGTACTCCAACGATTAGTAATTCGGTCGTTACTTGCTCAAAATTTTTTGGTTCTTTAACATTTTTCATTTGATATCCCCCTTTATTTATAATTTTATTATAGTAAAGAGTTAGCTATTTATCGAATATTTCGAATTACGAATTGATTATAAATGTTTTGCTATCATTCGGTTATGCTATACTTGAAACAAAAAAGAAAGGTAGGGAATGTTTGTTTTGGGATTACTTCAAAATACCCCTTTACTTTTATCTATTTTTTCCATTTTATTTGCCCAATTCATAAAAGTACCAATCCATTTTGCTTTCACTAAAAAACTAGATTGGTCATTAATGACGTCAACGGGTGGTATGCCTAGCTCCCATTCTGCTGCAGTAACGAGTTTAGCAACAGCAGTCGGATTTGAAACAGGTCTTGATTCTCCTACCTTTGCAGTAGCGGCTATGTTTGCTGGAATCGTCATGTATGATGCCATTGGCGTACGTTATCAAGCTGGTCAACATGCAGCAATTATTAACCGTATGCGAAATGAATTAGCTGTTTTTTTCCGTAAAATTAAACATTGGCCTGAAAAGGATGAAAATGAAAAAATTCAAGAATTAAAAACTTTACTCGGTCATAAACCGAGCGAAGTATTTTCTGGTGCCATTACGGGAATTTTAATTTCTATCATTTTTTATACACTAGTCCTTTAATTAATGAATAAAAGCGTATTTGAGATATTTATGCCCTCCCTTTTCTTTCGAGTGAAGAGTATTACCATTCTCAAATACGCTTTTCTTAAATAAAAAATGGCTAACTGCTAAAAAGGATAACAAAATAAAGAAGACTGACTCAAACATGAGCCAGTCCCTTTTTAGAACATTCGATATCCCGCTTTTCGAAGATAGATCATGACAAATCCAGCTACGATGGCCCCTGCAAATCCACCTATTAAAATGGAAATATCAACGACTTGTAATGCTTGAATTTTGTCTACTAACGCTGGGAAAGCTGTCCCAGGTTTAACAATATAATCTAAAAAACTTACTTCATCAATAATAAATACAACGACGATTGGATAAACGATAGCCATTAACCAAGTCATACGTAAAAGCATGTTTAATAAGAAACCGATTCCAAAAAACATGACGAAGAAAAGTACGACTGAGATGATTAATTGCACTAACGAAACTGAACCACTCATATTATGTATAACCTCCGTTTTCCTCTCATTAGTTTACATGATAAGAGGCTAGCTTTCAAATATAAAAAGTGGATGTCTCACAAACTGAGACACCCACTTTTAATCTATCCTGCTTTTACAACTCCACCATTTATAAAACGAGGACTATTCCACAGTTGAATCCATTTCTTCACAGCAGTTACGACGATGATTAACCCTAAAATAAGCATGATGATTGATAACACGCCATTTAATACGGAATAGCCTGATGCAGCACTATTCCAATAAACATTTTTCACCATCCATATTCCCGCAACATTCACTGTAATATATAAATAAATTAATGGAATGAGACAGGTCCACACATAAATTCGTTTCGTTGCCATTTTCAGAATTACTGTAGCTCCTACTACTAAACCAATAGATGCCATTAATTGATTGGAGACACCAAACAGTGCCCAAATCGGCCCAATTTCTCCTGAGTACAATAAATATCCCCATAGGAAACAAGCTAAAGCACTAGCAAAAATCGCACCAGGCAGCCAGTCTGTTCGCTTTAACGGTTTGACAACTTCCCCTACGAAATCTTGAATTAAATACCGCGCAACCCTTGTTCCCGCATCAATGGCAGTTAAAATAAACACCGCTTCAAACATAATGACAAATTGATAGAAGTAGGAAGATAAATTACTGAACCATGGAATACCTGTGAAGATTTGGGTCATCCCTACCGCCAGTGAAACGCCCCCACCAGTCCGTCCTTCCAAATCCATTCCAATACTTTGGGATAGTGTTGCTAAATTAACCGGTTCCATCCCTAAAGTAGCATATACTGCAGGTGCAGCATTAATTGCAAAGTAGTCCCCTGGATGTAATGCTGTTGCAGCAATTAACGCCATTACCCCAACTAAACTTTCAACAAGCATGGCACCAAAACCAACAACTCGAATGTCTTCCCATCGATTTAACATTTTAGGCGTTGTACCGGAACCGATAAATGCATGGAACCCGGATATCGCCCCACAAGCAATTGTAATCGAAACAAACGGCCAAACGGGACCTGCTACAATTGGTCCTCCACCATGAACAAATTCTGTTACAGCTGGGAATTGAATGATTGGATTTACAAAAAATACTCCAGCGATTAATGCAATGAATACACCAATTTTCATAAAGCTACTTAAATAGTCTCTAGGTGCTAGTAAAAACCATACAGGCAAAGCAGCAGCGAAAAAGGCATAGACAGGTAAAATAATCGCTAACGTTTGGCGATCAAAAGTTAAAAAATCACCAAGGGCCGTTCCTTGTATATAAGGACCAACAAACACACCTATAATTAATAAAATAAATCCAATAGCTGAAGTAACAAGTAAATTGCCCGTTTTCTTATACGCCACTCCAACTAGCATCGCAATCGGAATGGTAATAGCAACAGCAAAAGTTCCCCAAGGATTTCTTTCTAATGCACCGAGCACAACCATGGACAATCCTGCCATTGTAATCGTAATAATAAACAACATAGCAAGACCGGTACAGAACCCTGCAACGGGACCTAGTTCTTCCTTCATTACTTCTGAAAGCGATTTCCCATTTCGGCGCATAGATGCAAATAAAACGACAGCGTCATGAACTGCACCACCAATAACTGCCCCAATAAGAAGCCATAAAAGTCCAGGTAAATAACCAAATTGAGCTGCTAATACGGGCCCTACTAATGGCCCAGCTGCCGCAATAGCTGCGAAGTGATGACCGAAAGCTACCCATTTGTTTGTCGGTACATAGTCTTTCCCATCATTGTATACATGAGCTGGTGTAGGTTCCTTTTCATTAATTCTTAGAACTTTTTTCGTAAAGAAATAGCCATATAATCGGTAGCCAATAATTAAAACACACACGGCCCCAATTACAATGGATAAAGCATTCATAACTTCCCTCCATCCTTACCGGATATTTAAGTAAAAAACAGTATACTGGGCTTATGAATCTCTCTATTTTTTTAGATGTAAAGTAGCTCGAGCACTTTCCATAAAGATATGAAAGTACCATTTATAACATGCATACAACGATATGTACTTTAAACAAATTTACAAAATCGCCTTCCTATTTATGAAAGAATAATTTATAAGCAGTATATTGAAAAATATCTCCTGGGTTAACTCCCTCTATTTTATATAGTTGATGATTGGCCAGTTGCTGATGGGCCATTTCCTCTAACATAACGGAAGACTCTCCTTTTCTAGCAATTTCATCCTCTGTTAACCATTGAACGTCAGAAAGTTCTAGTTCCTGAATTTGAATCGGCTGATTCTCATCTTCCATGCGACAAAGGAAAATTGCCATATTATCGCTAATTTCTTCCCGAATCACTCCAGACCGAAAACCGATTAACCCTGTCACTTCACAATCTATACCTGTTTCTTCTTTCACTTCACGAACTACTGCCTGATCCGCCGTTTCTCCTGCTTGAACAAAGCCAGCTGGCAATGACCATACCCCTTTTAACCCGCTATATTTCTTTTTTACAACAAGCCATTTTCCTTCTGAATTCATAACCACGCCCGCTACTCCAAGCCAAACTTTCCCTCTATCCTTTTTCATACCTATTCCCCTTTTTTAGTAAAAACACTTTTCCATTTATTATACTCTTTTCCGTATAAATAGAAAAAATCTTCTTGAAGGACTATACCTACCAAGAAGATTTATATAAAAATTCCATTTTATGTTGTATTGCCTATTACTCACAAACTTCCGGTGTACCTTCAACTTTTGCTGTTCTAAATGAAGTACCACAGCCACATGATGCGATAGCGTTTGGATTATCGATAGTGAAGCCACCACCCATTAAAGATTGCTTATAGTCAATTTTTGTTCCCATTAAGATTGGTGCATCTTCTCGGGAAACAAGAATTTTCAAACCGTGTTGTTCATCTACATAATCGTCGTCATTTTGAGTGTGATCAAAATTCATACCGTAAGAAAGACCACTACAACCGCCACCATGTACAGCTACTCGTAAAAAAGAACCTTCTTCTTCATTGTGCTGTTGCATTTCCTTCACACGAAATGATGCAGCCTCAGTTAACTCAATGACTTTCTTTTCACTTGTCATCCCATTCACCTTCCTTCTAGTTATAATCATATCAAGGAGAGAAACAAAAGAAAAGATATGTGCTTTTTGTTTCCTCAAACTTTTTCAATTCTATTTAACATTATGAACATTCATATTTACCGATAAATAGTCCATTAGATTCACTACATTAAAAACAAAAATAGATATAATAGTCATATATTATATAAAGATGAGGGGTCCAATCGATGGAATTGTCACCATTCTATGAGAAGAAAGTTGAATGTTTATGTTGAAAAAAATCATTTCCGACGTTTAAAGTACGATCTAAATCTGTTAAAGTACACCATACTGATAGCGATTTTTGTCCTACTTATTCTGATTCAACCGTTAATGCATTATACTACAATGTTTTTGTTTGTGAGCATTGCGGCTTTTCTTTTACAGAAGATTTTTCAAAATACTTTCAACCTGGAGTAAAGGAGGAAATTAGTGCCCAAATTTCCGATAAATGGACGAAACGATCGTTTAATAACGAAAGAACAAATACCCAAGCATTGGAAGCGTACAAGCTAGCCTTTATGTGTGGACTATTAAAAAAGGAGAAAGCCGTCACGTTAGCAGGTTTAACTTTGCGAATTGCTTGGCTTTATCGAAGTATACATAATCTCGAACAAGAAAAACGGTTTATAAAAATCGCACGAGATCAATACTTAACATCCTTTTCCAATGAAGATTACGTAGGTACTCAAATGTCAAATACCCGTATTTTGTATATGATAGCGGAGTTATCTAGAAGAATAGAAGATTACGACTTAGCCACTCGCTTTTTCTCAAAAGTAATCGAAAATCAACAAGCAAGTGGTGAAGCTAAACTTTTAAATATGGCAAAAGAACAATGGCAACTTGTTCGTTCAGCTCGGGAACAAAGTCGTGACCAATCTTCTGCCAACTAATGAAAAAAACTAACGTCTACATTCGTAAACGTTAGTTTTTTCATTCATTAAAATACTTGTTCAACTTCAACGATTCCAGGTACTTCTTCTAATAGAGCACGTTCAATACCTGCTTTTAAAGTAATTGTAGAACTTGGGCAGCTTCCGCATGCGCCTAATAAGCGTAAACGTACAACACCATCTTCAACATCCACTAATTCACAGTCTCCACCATCGCGTAGTAAAAATGGGCGTAATTTATCTAAAACTTCTTGTACTTGTTCTTTTTGTTCTAAATCTGTCATTTTTCTCGACTCCTTTCACTAAAATTATTATAATGTGAAGAAACAAAAAAATCCATAATTCCGTATTATGAAAGGTTGTTAAATTATGACAGAAAATCATCCCGTTATCGAAGTTTTTGGTGCAGAAGTCATTTGTGCCAGCTGTGTCAATGCTCCTTCTTCAAAAGATACATATGAATGGCTACAAGCTGCCATTAGCCGCAAATTCCCTGAGCAACCATTTACAATCCGCTATATCGATATTGAGCAACCTCTAGAAAGCACGCGAGATCAAGAATGGGCAGAACGTATTCAAAATGATGAATTTTTCTACCCACTTGTTCTCATCAATAATGAAGTCATCTGTGAAGGTTATATTCAAATTCAACCGGTCTTTTCAACATTAGAAAAACTTGGCTTTGTTCCAGCCGAATAAAATTTATTTATTGAAACAAAATCATTTTATAATGATTTTGTTTTTATTATGTTTGTTTTAATTGAAAATTATTTACCCTTATTGAGAATCGTTCTGACGTTTGTACATCCAAAGTAAACCTGATTTCATTAAGCGGGCAATCCGTCCTGTAACTGTTGTATCCGCTAAATGAACAAATCCTTGTTTTTTACCTAAAGAGCCCATAAAGCCTTTTAATTTAATTTCGGGCATTTTTTCAGGAAGAGGCTCGTTATTCCAACGATGTTTTAAAACTTTTACAATTCGTTCCCCTTGTTCTTCTGCAAGCTGGGCACTAGCAGGTAAATCAGATGATGCACAATCCCCTACTACAAAAACATGTTCATCATCAACTAAGTGGAAATATTGAGTAACGAGCGGACGACCTTTTTTATCTTTTTCCGCATCCATCTCACGAACGATTTTTACTGGTTGGACTCCAGCAGTCCAAACGACAGCATCTACTTCAATCACTTCGTCTTTATTATATAAACGAGTAGGTTCTACTTTCGTAATATTAGATTCTGCAATTACTTCTACATTATTTTTTATAAACCATTCTTTTACATACTTACTTAACTTTTCTGGGAAAGCTCGTAAAATACGTGGGGAACGGTCAAATAATTTAATTTTTAAATCCGAACGACTTTCACGTAATTCACTAGCAAGTTCAATTCCACTTAAACCTGCACCTACAATTCCTACGACAGAGCCTGGTGGTAATCCACAAAGCTTTTCAAAGGTTGTACGTGATTTCGCAATTGTTTGTATACTATAACTGTTTTCTTCTGCTCCAGGAACACCATGATAGTCGTCTTCACAACCTAATCCAATTACTAAATCATCATAAGGAATAAATTGGCCATCCTCTAAAATAACCTTTTTTTCCTTTCGATCAATTTTCGTAATTTCTCCATATACCGTTTCTAATCTCTCATTTTCTGGGAAGTTAACACGAACATTTTTATCCGTTGTTGTTCCAGCTGCAAGAGCATAAAATTCTGTTTTCAAACTATGGAATGGTGTACGATCAACTAATGTAATTTTTGTATCTTGTGGAAAGTTGTTCGGTAATAGGCGTAACAAAATACGCATATTGCCATAGCCCCCACCTAGTAATACTAGTCTTTTCATAAAAAAATACTCCCCTATATCTCTTTTGTAATTGTGTAAGCCATCGTTCACAATTTATCCATAAAGAGTATATCTTATTGTGAGATGTTTCACAATATATTTTAGAAATTTTTTGTGAAGAATTTCACAAAAATTTATTCTTTGACGAAACATGTAAAACAGAGTAGCATGTCACTAGAGTGAGGTGAAAATGCAGTTGAATCCATTAGTAGAGTTTTGCATTAGCAATCTAGCAAAAGGTGCTCAAGAAACTTATGACATATTAGAAAATGACCCAGATATTGATGTCCTTGAATATGGATGTTTAAGTTACTGTAGTTTGTGTGACCAAACTTTTTATGCTCTTGTAAATGGGGATATCGTAGAAGCCGATACACCCGATGAACTGACTAAAAAGATTTATCAATATATAGAGGAAAATCCCCTTTTCTAATAAAAGTATATCCATAAAGAAATCCGCGCACTGTTACGTACGCGGATTTCTTTATATTTTTACTTCATCTAAGTTTTCTACACAATAGGTTGGTTTTTGATCCTTCTGTAACACTATAGAAGTACTAGTTACTCCAGTGTTGACATGAATTGTATCACAGCCAAATCGAATACCACATAAAATATCTGTATCATAATTGTCACCAACCATGACCATATCCTCTTTTGCCAATCCAAACTCTTGCTGGATGACTTCAAGCATGACTGGGGAAGGTTTTCCAATATAAGTCGGTTCAACTGCAGCGACATTCGCTACTAAATTGACAAAGGAACCGTTACCAGGTAGGAACCCTAGTTCAGAAGGGAATCGGACATCTTCATTCGTCCCAATTAATTTTGCTCCACCTTGAACAGCGAGGGAAGCTTTTACTAATTTCATATAGTCTACCGTTCGATCAATGCCCATTACAACTACATCTGGTCTCGCTTCATCTGTGTCCACTATTCGTATTCCTTCTGCCTCTAATGCTGTACGAATTCCATCTGAACCGACCATAAAAATCGTCGCCTTATCAAAATGTTCTGCAACATATTTAGCCGTCGTTAATGCACTCGAATAAATGCGAAAAGTTGGTGTATCAATTCCAATATTGGCTAAAGCCTGTTGCAGTTGCTCCCTTGTTTTGGACGAATTGTTCGTTACGAAAAAATAATCGATATTTTCTTGTTGTAACTGATGAATAAAACGAACTGCTGAATCAATACCTTTTTTTCCTCGATACACTGTTCCGTCTAAATCGAAACAATAGGCTTTATAGTTTTTCATGCCTCATTCTCCGGTAAAAAGGCTGAAACAGGACCAAGTTCGTTTTCTAAGTAAGCCGCTACTAATGGAGAGAATTGTTTAATCGCATTTAAACTATCTGTTAGCACTTTTAACACATGTTCATTATCCACGTTAATAAATTCCCTTACGATCATTTTTCTCAAGCCTACAACGTCTTTTAAAGGCTTTTCCATTTCACTCGTTACAACTTTTTCATCGATTAATATATCGATGATGTCTTCATAACTACCAGGATCACGCATAATAAATCCATCTATAATATAATTCCCTACATCCATCATTGCTTCCATAGTATTATGGGCAATGCGTTGTAAAGCTAATTTTGAAATATCATCTTTTAGCCAATTCTCTTCTTTTTCAAAAATTGATAGTATCTCATCTAAATGTTTTAACGTAATTGTTATTTTATTTCGATCTACAAAATACATAATGGTTCCCCCATTCAAATCTAAAAAGGTTGATAGTACTTTCTCTTCTATAGTAACATATTCTAGAGAATTGGAAGGAGTACTATACAATATGGAGCGATTTTTCTTATATGATGATGTAGAAGATACAAAAACTAGATTTGTTAGTTTCACAGGGAAAAAATTACGATATGATTTAGCTATTATGCAGTCTACTCGATTTTTCGGAAAAGTGTTAGTACTAGACATGCAAATGGGGCGCTTTGCGATTATTGGACAAGATGATGTAGAAGAACCAGGCTACTTGGAACACGTTTTTAATAAATCGGAAGAAGAAGCGGAAGATTTAAGAGAATATTTAACAGAATTATTAGCATAAAAAAATGCCGTGTTGCTATAGGTTAGCATCACGGCATTCTATTATTGTTGTTCTATCTCTTCGGGAGTTTGTTCCACTTCTATAGACTCTACTTTGGAAATGGCTTCAACTTGACTTGGCGCTTTCCCAATTTTCTTTAAAATAAAGTAAGCACAGCCAAAATTACAATACTCAAATAAATAATCTTCAAAAGTACTGATTCTCGTATCAAAGGTTGCTTTTTGGTTTTTGTCGTCAAAAAAGCCTTTTAAACGAAGCTGTCCGTAACCCCAGTCACCAACGATATAATCATATTTTGTTAATATATCTGAGTATCTAGCTATAAAGGCATCCTGTTGAAATCCATCACGGACATTCTCGACTATTTCATAGGCATATCCTTCTGCTATAATCATCGAAACTCCCCCTTTCTATACAAATCATCTGGACCTATTTTACACTATCGACTGCTTACAGTGTAGAATATTGGTTCATCTTCTTTCCATTAATGCTTATCTCTTTCGTAAGATAAAGGGCAAAAATTTTATATTTCTGCTTGTAACTGTCTTGCCTTCGTTGCTTCATTTACTTGCTCATCAGCATGGTAACTACTACGTACTAATGGCCCTGCTTGGCAATGCTTAAATCCTTTTTCCATTGCAATTTTGCGTAATTTACCAAATTCTAATGGTGTATAATATTTTTTTACAGGTAAATGTTTTTTCGTCGGTTGTAAATATTGGCCAATCGTCATAATGTCTACATCATTCGCACGTAAATCGTCCATTACTTCTAAAATTTCATCCCATTCTTCACCAAGACCAATCATTAACGAAGATTTTGTCGGAATGTCCGGTTGCATTTCCTTTGCTCTTCTTAAAAATTCTAGAGAACGATCGTATTTGGCACGGGCACGAACTCTTGGCGTTAAACGTCGAACCGTTTCGATATTATGATTTAAAATATCTGGTTTTGCATCCATTACCATTTTTAAATTTTCCTCTAGTCCACCTAAGTCTGAAGGTAATACTTCCACAGAAGTTTGAGGTGACTTACGGCGAATAGCGCGAACGGTTTCAGCTAGCACACCAGCTCCACCATCTTTCAAATCATCTCGGGCAACCATTGTAATGACGACATGTTTTAAATTCATAATTTGAACAGAATCTGCAACACGTTCTGGTTCAGCTAAATCGAGTTCATTTGGCAAACCGGTTTTAACTGCACAGAAACGACATGCTCGAGTACATACTGCCCCAAGTATCATCATAGTAGCCGTTCTTCTTTCGCCCCAACATTCATGGATATTTGGACAGCGCGCTTCTTCACATACAGTATGTAAATTTTTCTCGCGCATTAACTTTTTTAGCCCTTTATATTCATCATTTGTGTTTAATTTAATTTTTAGCCATTCAGGTTTACGTAAAATTTGTTCTTTATCATTAGTTGGTTTACTTGTCATATTTTTCAGCCCCTATCAAAATAAAACAAAAATTATACATACTGATGACAATGTAACATACTAGGTCAAATGAATACAACTAACTTTCAAAAAAGTTAAAATTTACTTGGCGATAATTTTTTTGTGTTAATTATATGGAACTGGTACCTCAATGGATGGCTGTGCTCCATCTCCACCTTGTGTATAAATGTGAGGAACTTGGCCACGTACTAAACCTATCGCAACCGGAATCGTTTGTTGAACGGTTGATTGTTGACTAGCAAAAGGAATAATAATTTGAACAGTAACGGTTAGATGAATATTTACTTCAACTAAGGCATTATTTATCCCAAACTCTTTAAAGGATGTCGCCACATCACTATTTACATTTCCGATAATATGAAACCGAATGGGTACCCTCGGCCCTAAGTTTCCTAATAGCGGGAGATTTAGTGCTTGGGCAATAGGAACGAAAAAGACTATGCCGTCTCCCTTTTGAATTTCACTTACATCATATTCTACATTCTCCAAATCAGGTAATTGGGATAAATCCCCTTGCTCTGCTAATTCTAAATGTTCCTTCACGAGAGCAGTCGTTTCTGCACGAACTTGGTTAATAATTTCCGTATTAAATTTTGTCGTAACCATATAATCTGACTCTGAAGGTAAGTCTTCTATAATTTCATTTACATCAAGTACACTTGAAGTTCTTGAATTAATCGCCTTACTCACAACATGGGCTGCTATTTTATTCGTTTGAACTTCAGCATATTGAACATAAGTTGGCATTAATCGATTATTTAATATATATAAAAATAACGTAACGCAAACGGCAAAAGCAACGACGAACAAAGTAAATCTATTTGATTTTTTCCGTTTTTTCATTTTCTTCGGTTTGTAAAACATCATTCTCTTCGGCTGCCGAGAAATCAAAAAATCTCCTCCTGCTCCAATTTATGAACAGGAAGAGATAACTATTCAACATACTCAATATATTCGGATTCGACTTTCTCTATTTTAACATTTGGCTCATCGGCTAAATGAATGACATATGTATTGTTAATTCGTTCATGATTTTCTTCAAAAATTCGTAAAAAGGGTAACGCTGCATTTTTGGGATTTTGCTCAACTACGATCCCTCTACGACCATCAGATAACAATAAGATAGTCCCGTTTGGATAATGAACAACACTTTTTTTAAAAGCATCGACAACCCGTTCATCAAATATGGTGCCCCTTCCTTCTTCGATGATGGCAATTCCTTGCGAAGGTAACATTTTATTACGGTAAACACGGTTTGTTGTTACCGCATCAAAAACATCTGCAACCGCAATGATTTTAGCATAAGGGTGTATTTCAGAGTCCACTAGACCGCGAGGATATCCACTTCCATCAATTCGTTCATGATGCTGAAAGGCACAATGGGCAACAAGTAACGAAATCGTATGTATATTACGCAAAATATCAAATCCGGTTTTTGTATGTTGTTTCATAATTTCAAATTCTTCATCTGTTAATCGACTTTGTTTGAACAAAATTTCTGATGGAATTAACATCTTCCCTACATCATGTAATAATGCACCAATCCCAATTGTTTTTAAATCATTCCGTGAATACCCCAACTCTTTTGCAATCGCTAGGGAGTAGATAGACACTTGGAAAGAATGTTGGTAAATATATTCGTCATAGATCAATGTATCCGTTAGAACTGTTAAAATTTCATTACTACTTAAAATCGAGGTGAGCAAATTATCAACTAATTGACCAATTTCCTTTGACTTTTTATCTAAAACAAGTGCGGCGGATTTATTCGATAATCCTTTTAATTGGTTAAAGGATTCTGTTATTTGTTTAACAGACTTTTTCCTGACCGAAAGTGGAACCGTTTCCTCAATCTCGATTCCTTTTGAGATTTCATCTTCAATATACACATATTGAATTCCTAATTGTTTTAATCGATGCATTATAGGCTCCGTTACGACAACGTTTCTTTGTATTAACGGAAGCCCTGCTTCATTCCAGATGGTCCTCCCTATAACCATACCCTTTTTTAGGACATTGATTGATATTAAACGCATTCAAAATTCACCTCAATTCTATGTCAATCATCAACGAATTTACTTCCTATTAAAGGTCAATTATAGAGTTTCTTTCCATACTCAATTAATATATCCCGTAAAAATAGTGGTAAATAATATTTCTTTTTCGCATATTTAAAATTTGGGAAGAAGTATCCGAAGGTAAACATATCCAAAGTAGCAAGGGTATATAGTCGATTTGGATCAGCTAGTTCTCCTTGGATAAAAAGTTCTCTGCTCTTATTTAAGGAAAATCCATAGGTCAGCATTTTCCCAAAAATAGAACCTCTAAATCCAAGACCTTTTAATTCGAGCAATGGCCATTCTTCATTTTGCGCCTGTAAATAAACTTCTTTTATTTCTTTTCCCGTTAATTCGATAACACATATATTTATCGGATGGGGAAGAATTTTATGAATATCGAAATTTGTAACAATTCCCTTATTTAAGCCTTCGAGGAATATTCCTGCATTGAACATTGTACAGTCTGCTTCGGTAAAATCGAGTACTGCTTCTGAAAATAGTTGGGATAGTTGTGAGTAGTGAAACCATTCTTTATTGTAACTTCTTGTCGTTTGAAAGATCGGTGTCTTTAAAAGCCGTTGCCCTTCTTCCGCAAGATTAGAGAGAAACATCATCTCCTCTTCTGTTTCAGGAAGAATCGGATTTTCAATAACAATTTCTTCTTTTTTAATCAATTTCCGAGTTTTATGGTCGAACTGTATCGTTAAATGACCAGTATATACGCCAAACTTCCCACATCCCGTTAATAACACGTTATTAACGACTTTGCCCCTTTCAAATAGATGATGGGTATGGGAGCCAAAAATAACATCGATATTTGGACATTCATTGGCTAATAGTTCATCTTCTGTAACACCTAGATGGGATAAGCAAACGACAATATCAACCTCTTTTTTTAACTGATTAGCCAATTGAACTAAAATTTTTCTTGGCTCTGTCACTTGCCAATTCAATTCTCGATAAAAGGCATCAAATAATGCCGTTGCCCCTATAACCCCAATTTTCGTTCCATACTTTGTTTGTAAAATCGTATAGGATTTCAACCATTCTGGTTTTTCCCCTTCCATTGGCTCAATATTTGCTACGACCACTTCAAAATTCGCTTCATCATAAAGTGAATATAATTCTTCAAAGGATAATGTAATCCCCTCATTATTACCGATAGTTACAACATCATATTCAGCTTCATTTAATAGTTTTATATTTCCTTTTCCAAGGGTTGCTTCTGTATATATATTTGAACGATCGAGATGATCACCAATATCGAATAAAAAGCTTGGTTCTCCTAATTTGGCAAATTCAATGCGCTGGCTTTTTATGAACGACTGCATTCGCCGCCAATATTCAAAATGACTATGTATATCATTCGTATGAAAAATATGAATTGTCTCAAGCATTACGGATCACCATCTCTCATAATTTCAAATTTGCTTTCCCCTATTTGGCCTACCGAATTAAGGCGCTGAAAAAAGTACTTCGTTTAACGTTCTAACCTGAACTTTAAAATAAGCCTTCCAATATGGAACGGATTCCGATAAACATCATCACAATCTGTAAAATAAAAACGACCGTTTTGGATTCCAATTTTTTATTTAAAAATGCCCCTATTTTCGCACCGATATAAGCGCAAATAATTACCGGGAGCGTATATTCCCAAGGAATATCCCCTAAATAAATATGACTTGCCGTGTTGACTAACGATGATAAAAATACCATAAACATGGATGTTGCCACAGCTACATGGGGAGGAAAGCGGAACAATAGCACCATTGCAGGAACAATTAACGAACCTCCTCCAATGCCGAATAATCCTGAAATTAAACCAACGATAAAAGTAAATAGGAGGGCAAACCAAATAGGGTAGCCATAAACAAACTCCTGTCCGTTATTATCTACAAAGTGTCGTTTCACACCATTTTGTAAAAACCAATTAATTGGCTTTAATTTATCCCTTACTATTAATAAAGAGGATAAAACAATTAATATGATTCCAAAAAAGATATTAAAGGAATCAAGTCCTAATCCTTGATTTAACCAGGCGCCTAGGATTGTACCTGGAATACTACCTAAAAAAAAGATAAAACCACTTTTTAAATCAACTTGCTTATTTTTCATATAAGAAGTTGTCGAAGATATTCCGATAAATACCATCATAATAACAGACAAACCAACGACACTTTGGGGTGTGATGTTAGGAAAGTAGTTAAGATTAATCCCAACGAACAATGTAGCGGGAATTAAAATGACGCCTCCACCTAATCCGACGAGTGATCCAATTAATCCTGCAAATAGAGCAATGACTCCTAGTAAAATATATTCCATTAAAATTCTCCTTCAAAAAAATCTAATTGCTTTGGAGAAAGTCCCTCAAAGTGAACATCTAACATTTGCTGCATTGTTTTAGCATTCTTTGCTGCATGATGACCAGAATTATTGTTGAATAATACAAACACTTCTTCACACTTTTGTTCCAATTGCAATATTTTATTTGCTAAATCCGAAAGTTCCTCCTCGTTATAATCATATAAGAAGCGAACTTCCCTCCAATTTTCTGTTGAACCGGAATTTCGCCACCCAAACACATTACGACCATGTATTCTAACTAATGCACGTTTTGCCGTCACTTCCGGGACAAATGGGACAGAACCGACTCCTGCCTGTGGTTCATCACAAACGGTATGTATAAACCCATTGTCTTTTAAAAATCGAATCGTTTCGTTTTTTCTTTCCGCACTATACCAAGTTTTATTTCGAAACTCGATGGCAACAGGAAAATCGCTAAGTTGTTCTTTTATATACCGTATATATTGTACATGCTTCGTAGAACAATCAAACCATGGTGGGAATTGCACTAAAACCATCGCCAATTTATTAGCATTTTGAAATGTCTCTGCACATTGTCTAAAAGCTTCAAACATTTCGTTTCTAGATTCATACGGATTTTCTTCCCGTAAATGGCCTGTCATCCCTTGATAAGCTTTCACAATAAATTGAAAGGAATCGGGTGTTTCCTTTAGCCATTTTTCAATATTTTGTCTCGATGGGATTGCATAAAAGGAAGTATCGACTTCCACAATCGGAAAATGTCCGCTGTAATCAAATAATTTTTCGTTTTTAGTAGAATTCGTACGATAAATAGATGGATGATCGCCCCATCCAGTTAGACCAATTTTTATCATATCTATCCCCTATTTTGCTTTTTATTATTTTCAGTATTGAGCTATGGATATACACACTTTAAAGTATAAACGATTTAAGAAAAAAAGTTCACTAACGTATCTTCGTAAGTGAACTTTTTATAGGTCATTTTTTATTTATAAAGGGATTTATTTATGCAAACGTATCTTTTCATTTTTTTCAATTTGTACAACATGTTCATCATGAACGACAAGCGTGATTGAACCGTAATTCATCGATAAGAGCATTAATTCAATTTTTTTCAAAACTTGTTGAATGTTTTCCTGCTTTTTACTCATCTTTTCACCCTTTCTTCCTATGTTCGCCCACTGTGAAAAAAATTAATTCAATTGAATCAATTGAACAACTTACCTCATGATCAAATTGAAAAATCTTCCGGTATAAAGACTTTCAATTGTTTTGGCCGAATAAATACTACATCACCTTTGTTAACAATTAACTTCTTGTAATGTTCTTTCGTTATTTCAGCCTCCAAATATTCCCCCGTATCTTCCCTTCTTAATTCAATTTGAACAATTGGTCCTACTACATGAATATGGACAATTTTCGCTCCAACGGTTTCATTGTCTACCTGCACTTTTTCAATGTGAATTTCATGGGGTCGAACATACCCAACCGCTTCTTCATAGGAGCCATGAAAACTTTCCACATTAACTTTCAATTGTCCCTGGGTTAATTTTCCGTTGTGTAATCGACCTTTAAATAAGTTAACATTTCCTAAAAAATTATAAACAAAAGGATTTTTTGGATGTTCATACACTTCTTCCGGGCTGCCAATTTGTTCAATTTTACCGTTATTCATAACAATGATTCGATTGGCAACATCGAGTGCTTCTTCTTGATCATGGGTGACAAAAATACTTGTTACATGAAATTCATTATGAAGTTTACGTAGCCAACGCCTTAGCTCTTTTCGAACTTTCGCATCTAACGCACCAAACGGTTCATCCAATAATAAAACTTTCGGCTCCACTGCTAAAGCTCGAGCTAATGCGACCCGTTGCCGTTGCCCTCCAGACAATTGGGACGGATAACGGTTCGCTAAATTCTCGAGTTTGACAAGGGAAAGTAATTCATTTACTTTCTTTGTTATTTCCACTTTTGGAGGTCTTGTTTTTCTTGGACGTACTTTTAATCCATATGCCACGTTATCAAAGACCGTCATATGACGAAATAACGCATAATGTTGGAAGACAAACCCTACTTGCCTTTCTTTCGGATGAACATTGGTTATATTTTGGCCATCGAATCGTATAACGCCTTCGTCTAATGATTCTAATCCAGCTAAAATACGTAACAGAGTCGTTTTACCGGAACCCGACGGCCCGAGAAGTGCAATTAGTTCCCCCGATTCAATATCAATGGAAATATCATTTAAAGCATGAAAAGTACCGAATGATTTTGAAACTTGTTGAATTTGAATACTCATTTATCTATCCCCCCTTATACGTTTTTCGCTTTCCACTCGATTAAATTTTTAATAATAATTGTTACGATTGCTAAAATGGACATTAACGAAGCGACTGCAAAAGCAGCAGTAAATTGATACTCATTGTATAAAATTTCGATATGCAAAGGCATCGTATTTGTCATTCCGCGAATATGCCCAGACACAACCGAAACCGCTCCGAATTCTCCCATTGCCCGCGCATTACATAAAATGACACCATATAATAACCCCCATTTAATATTCGGTAACGTTACAAGTAAAAATGTTTTTAATCCACTTGCACCTAAAGAAATGGAAGCTTCTTCTTCGGTAATTCCTTGCATCTGCATTAAAGGAATAAGCTCCCTTACAATGAAGGGAAAAGTGACAAATAATGTAGCGAGAACAATACCAGGAAGAGCAAACACAATCTTCAAATTATGTTGGAGAAGCCATTCCCCAAAATATCCCCCTGCACCAAATAACAAAATAAAGATTAAGCCTGCTATGACTGGCGAAATTGCAAAGGGCAAATCAATTAATGTAATTAAAAAATTTTTTCCTTTAAACGAAAATTTCGTAATCGCCCATGCCGCTACTAAACCAAATATTGCGTTTAACGGTACAACAATAGAAGCAACGATAAGTGTCAGTTTTATTGCCGACAGGGCATCTGGCTCCGTAATGGAAGCAATATATGTTTCCCACCCTTTTTCAAATGCCATTACGAAAATCGAAAGGAGGGGTAAAATTAAAAATAGCAGTAAAAACAATAAGGAAATTATAATTAACGTCCATTTTGTAATGGCAGATTCTTGTAACGAATAGGATTTCGTCGATGAATGGCTCATCGACATGGAAGTTTCTTTATTTATTTTTAAAGGTGCTATCAATGTTCTTCCTCCCTCCTTAATTGCGATTAAACTTCCGATTAGATAACCATTGAATGAAATTGATCAAAAACAGTAAGAAAAAGGATGTGACTAACATAACCGTTGCAATAGCGGTTGCCCCTACATAATCGTATTGTTCTAGTTTCGTCATAATAATGAGGGGGGTAATTTCAGTTTCCATCGGCATATTTCCAGCGATAAACACGACCGAACCAAATTCGCCAAGAGACCGAGCGAAGGCTAATGAAAAGCCTGTAATAATTGCTGGGAATAATTGTGGAAATATGACTTTTCGAAAGGTTTGAAACTGGGTAGCACCTAAACTCGCAGAAGCTTCTTCAATTTCTTTACTAATATTTTGTAATACCGGCTGTACAGTTCTGACGACAAAGGGTAAACCGATAAACGTTAGAGCTATGATAATCCCTAAAGGTGTAAAAGCAATTTTAAATGGAAAGAATTGCCCAATCCAACCATTGGGGGCATATAAGGTTGTTAATGCAATACCAGCTACTGCAGTCGGCAATGCAAAGGGCAAATCTACTAAACCATCTATGATTCTTTTACCAGGGAAATGGTACCGGACTAACACCCAAGCAATAACAGTGCCAAATGCAACATTAATCGCTCCAGCTATTAAAGCAGTTCCAAAACTAACTTTATAGGACGCTATTACCCTCGGATGTGTAATTGTTTCATAAAAGTCATTCCATGACATAGAGAGTGTATTGAAAAATATCATCGATAAGGGCAATATGACGATGATACTTAAATAGAGCATGGTATATCCTAATGTTAATGAAAATCCTGGTATAACCGTATTCTTCCTCGTCTTTCTTCTGAGCGTGATATCCATTTGTTTTCCCCTTCATCCAGTTGATATAGAGCTTGGGACACTACCCTAAATGTAACGGAGTCTATCAATTGACCCAATATTCAGTCAATAATTGATAGAAAATATCTCTCATCCATTTCTCTTTTTTATTGATAGATTTCGTCAAATGTACCACCATCGGCAAAGTGAGTTTTTTGAGCTTCTTGCCATCCTCCAAACTCATCAATCGTAATTAAATCTAAAGTTTGGAATTGCTCTTTATATTGTTCTAAAATTTTTTCATTCCGTGGACGGTAATAATTTTTCGCTGCAATTTCTTGCCCTTCTTCTGTATATAAATAATTTAAATAAGCTTCTGCTACTTCTCGAGTTCCTTTTTTATCAACTACTTTATCTACAATCGCAACTGGTGGTTCAGCTAAAATGCTTAAAGATGGTGTAACGATTTCAAACTCATCTTCCCCTAACTCATTTAACGAAAGATAAGCTTCGTTCTCCCAGGCAATGAGAACATCTCCAATTTCCCGTTCAACAAACGTTGTTGTAGCACCCCTTGCTCCGGAATCTAACACTTCCACATTCCGATATAAATCTTTCATAAATTGCTTAATTTTTGATTCATCTCCATTAAACTGTTTATCTGCAAATCCCCATGCAGCTAAAAAATTCCAACGTGCCCCACCACTCGTTTTCGGATTTGGCGTAATAACTGATATCCCTTCCTTTGTTAAGTCATCCCAGTCTTGAATATTTTTCGGGTTACCTTTTCGAACTAAAAATACAATCGTTGAAGTATAAGGTGATGAATTGTTCTCGAATTCTGTTTGCCAATCTTCATTTAATAATTGACGAGTTTGTGCTATTTCATCAATGTCATAAGCTAAGGCAAGTGTGACTACGTCCGCTTCTAATCCATCAATGACTGCACGCCCTTGCTTCCCAGAGCCGCCGTGGGATTGTTGGAAAGTAACCTTTTGACCCGTTTCTTCCTCCCAATAAGTCGCAAATTGTTTATTAAATTCTTCATAAAGCTCCCTAGTTGGATCATAAGATACGTTTAAAATTTCAACTGGCTCCTTTCCATCAGCCGAAGTATCACTGACATCTTCCTTTTCTCCACATCCGGCTAAAATAATCGAAGTCAAAACAACGTAAAATAAATACCATTTCTTTTTCATCCTTTTATCCTCTCCCCTAAAAAAATAAAAAGGTTGCCAAGCACTCCGTTAAAAAGGGAATGTAGCAACCTTCAGTGGTCTGATCGGTACATATTTTTTTGTGTTAGTCGTAAGATGAATAGGACCAAATCATCTTACGCAATACAATAATCCAACATTTCCTATAAGTCAACAAGGAATTTATAATTTTTGTAATTTTTTAAAAGGTTTCAATAAATCAAAATTTAAAATTGACTATTTCTAGTAATATAGTATACTTTAAAACAAAGTAAGGATTTTAAGTTGAGGAAAAATCATTCCAGATTTAAAATCATCATTCAACAATCAACTAAATAATCGTCATAAAATGCTAACTAGACAACTAGAGGCGTTTTAATGTAGCCAGTCATATGATGGTACATTAAAACGTTTTTATTTTATTTTGAGGGGGAAAATTATGCTTACTTATGATACTTGGGAAGACTCTTTAGTTCAGTTTGATGTAGATGACGAATATAAAGGTGCACTCAATGTTTTAAAATGGGCTTATCAACATTATGGCGATGAAGTTGTTTATGCTTGTAGCTTTGGCATAGAAGGAATCGTCTTAATCGATTTAATTGCGAAAGTAAAACCGGATGCAAAAATCGTATTTTTAGATACAGATGTTCACTTCAAAGAAACCTACGAAACAATTGAAAAAGTAAAAGAAAAATATCCTGAATTAAATATCGAAATGAAAAAACCCGCCCTTACTTTAGAAGAACAAGCAAAACAATTTGGCGACGAGTTATGGAAAACAAATCCAAATAAATGTTGTGAAATTCGAAAGCTTACACCTTTACGTGAAACGTTAACAGGGGCAAAAGCTTGGATTTCGGGTTTACGTAGAGATCAATCAGAAACTAGAAAAAATACCGAGTTCCTGAATCAAGATAAAAAGTTCCAATCAGTTAAAATCTGTCCTCTTATCCATTGGTCATGGAAAGATGTTTGGAGATATGTAAGTAAACATGACTTAACTTACAATCCTCTTCATGACCAAGGTTACCCAAGCATCGGATGTTTCCATTGTACAAAACCAGCATTCACAATGGATGACTTACGCTCTGGAAGATGGCAAGGTTTAAATAAAACAGAATGTGGATTACACGATTAATATCAACGAATCGATTAGGAGGCAATAAAACATGAGCATACAACCACACGGAGGAGTTTTAATTCAAGCTTACAATCCAAATGAACCTATTGAAGCAATCGAAAAAGAAATCCAGCTAGATGCAACCGCATTAAGCGATCTTGAACTAATCGGTATTGGTGCATACAGCCCTCTTGATGGCTTTTTAACGAAAGCGGATTATGAAAGTGTCGTAAAAAACATGCGTCTTACTTCTGGTCTTGTTTGGAGTATTCCGATTACTTTACCAATTGACGACGAAACGGTAGAAAATTTAAAAATTGGCGATAAAGCAAAATTAACTTATAAAGGTGACGTATACGGAACTATCGAAGTGAATGATATTTTCACACCAGATAAAACGCTAGAAGCCCAACTAGTATACGGTACTGATGACTTAAAACACCCTGGTGTGAAGAAAGTACTTGATCGACCAAATACGTATGTTGGTGGAAAAATAACTTTAGTTAAAAAAGCGGAGAAATTGTTCCCTACTTATACCTTTGAGCCGAAAGAAACACGGGCATTATTCGAGGAAAAAGGTTGGAAAACGATTGTTGGATTCCAAACAAGAAACCCCGTTCACCGCGCCCATGAATATATTCAAAAAGTAGCGTTAGAAATCGTGGACGGTCTTTTCTTAAATCCATTAGTAGGTGAAACAAAATCCGATGATATTCCAGCTAAAATTCGTATGGAAAGTTATGAAGTTTTATTAGACCAATATTATCCGAAAGAGCGAGTTCAGTTAGGAGTATTTCTTGCTGCCATGCGTTATGCAGGTCCACGGGAAGCAATTTTCCATGCCCTCGTTCGTAAAAACTATGGTTGCACTCACTTTATCGTAGGTCGTGACCATGCAGGAGTTGGAGATTATTACGGCACATATGATGCGCAAAAGATTTTTGAAAACTTCACACCGGAAGAAATCGGCATTACGCCATTAAAATTTGAACATAGTTTCTATTGCACGAGCTGTGAAGGGATGGCTACGACAAAAACATGCCCACACGATGCATCTTCTCGCATCATTTTATCTGGTACAAAGGTGCGTGAAATGTTAAGAAATGGAGAAGTTCCTCCAAGTACATTTAGTCGAAAAGAAGTCATCGAAGTATTAATCCGAGGACTACGCGAAGAAATCCATTCCTAAAACGAGGTGTAATATGAGTTCAAATATTGTATGGCATGAAGCATCGATCAATAAATCTGAAAGAAGAGAAAAAAATCATCATCATAGCTTTATCCTTTGGTTTACAGGCCTTTCCGCTTCAGGAAAGTCATCTATCGCCAATTCATTGGCAAGAAGATTATTTGAACAAGGGAATCAATCCTTTGTTTTAGATGGAGACAATATTCGTCACGGTCTAAATAAAGATTTAGGATTTGATGAAGATTCCCGAAAGGAAAATATTCGCCGCATTGGAGAAGTATCAAAACTTTTCGTAGAAAGCGGACAAATTGTATTAACAGCCTTTATCTCTCCTTATAAAGAAGACCGTAATGTTGTACGATCTTTAGTGGAAGAGGGCGAATTCATCGAAGTATATGTGAAATGTTCTGTAGAAGAATGTGAACGAAGAGATCCAAAGGGACTTTATGAAAAAGCCCGCAAAAATGAAATTAAAAACTTCACTGGCATTAGTGCTCCTTATGAAGCACCCGATAATCCAGAAATTGTAGTAAACAGTGAACAATATTCAATTGATGAATGTACTGAACAGTTAATCAACTTTTTAGTTGAGAAAGGATACATCGAGAAAGTTTAATATATAAAATCAATGAACTGCTTAATTAGCATTGTCTAATTAGGCAGTTTTTGTTATTTCAGGGGGAATTTACAGCAATAAAACCATATAATTTGTACTGACATTACATAGGAAATTTGGTATAGTTTATAAGTATTACAAAATTTATATTAGGAGTATTGTATTTATGAAAAAACTATTATTCGGTCTATTATTACTATTAACACTTGCCCTCGCTGCTTGTGGAAGTACTTCAGAAAATGTATCAGGAAAAGTGGATACTGATAAAGCTACTTCAACTGAACAAGAAGCAGGAGAAAAAGCGTCAGAAGAAGCTTCTAACGATGAAAATGAAATTAATCAATTAATCGTTGATAATGAAAATGTAAAAGCTACTCTTGTGAAAATCGTTAAGAAATCAGATGACATTTGGGGCAATACGATTGAAGTTGTATTCGACGTAGAAAATAAACGTTCTGATACGATTGAAGTTCAAGCTAATACGGTTTCTGCTGACGGTCGTATGGTAGATGAAACTCTTCTATCGATGAGTCAAGAAGTTGCTCCAGGAAAAGCAGCTACGGCTACATTAACAATTAATGAGTTTGAAGGATATGATTTCCCTGCTCTAGAGTCTGATTTTGAAATGACATTACATATATTCTCTTGGGATGATTACGATTATACTGAAGACCTTCCTGTTAAAGTAACATTTTAAGTAAAGAAATAAAGGTCGCTCACACTTCGTTTGTGTGAGTGGCTTTTTTATTATAAATTGAACCAATCAAACAGATAACAAAAGATCGAGTGCTAGACACCCGATCTCCCAATGGCTGTTCCTCTTATAATCTAGGATCGACTGGGTCCGATTCCATGGAAAGAGTTCCAAGAACACATTCATGTACTCGTTCAATCGATTCACCATTGACGAATCTTTGAATACCTTCTATTCCTAACGCAAACTCCCTTAAGGCAAGCTTTTGTTTCTTACCAACGTTTCGTTTCTTTAATCGGTTCAAGTTTTCTTGTTCCAAGTAATCCATTCCATAAATGATATGGAGATATTTTCTACCGCGCACTTTAATAGCGGGTTGTACTAGCTTCCCCTTTGATTTTGCAATAAACGGATCTGGCTTAATGACAATACCTTCGTGGCCATCCTTTGTTATCGTGTTCCACCAATTGATTACCTCTTTTTCACTTGCTTCATCTTCAATTACCATATATTCCGTTTCAATAAAAAGATTGTCCATCGAAGCGAATTCCTTGTTTTTCTCCATATGCCATGTATGCGGCTTATGGAAGAAGGTTTCATTACTATGGGCAAGTAGATGGAAAGGAGCAATTTGGATTTCATCGATTTCATTGATCTCCCAACAATATTTTTGGAAAACCTCTTTGAAGACATGGGCATTGGCCAGTTTATCCTTGTACTCTTCAAGCCATTTCACTAATGCCTCATTTTGCCCTACTGCCCTTTCGATTTTGCTTTTTAGTAAACGACGATCTAAAATTGCATTTTCCGACACATGGGCATATAAACTGCTAATCAATTCTTTTGCTTTCAAATTCCATGGCATTATTTCAGCATCTAATAAAACAAATTCCGTTCCATACTGATGAAAATAATCCTTTGAAGTTAAAGCTTTGTTTATTTTGGAAAGGATTTTGGCCTCTGTTTCTTCATCAAAAAACTTTCTACCGGTACGTGTATAAATTACACCAAGGGTTTCTCGACCAACATATTTGAAACCAGCATCTTTATCTTTAAATAAAAACAAAATCCCTCTACTTCCCATATGTTTCTTTTCAGCAACCATCCGTTCAATCCCCATACTTCGGTAGTAATCGATTGCTTCTTTTGGATGTTCTAAATAATCATCTAATGCTGAAGGCTTTGGTGTTGGACTCATTGTTGGTGGAATATAAATCATCTCTTCAATCGGTACTGTAAAATGAGACACTAAATCAATAGATGGAATTGCATACTCCTTTGGTATTTTAATTTCTCCAAAGGTTTCGGTTAAAACGGAATATCCATTTAAAAATTTAGCAATATTTGGAGGATTTAACCGTTTCTTTTTTAACTCCATTAAAGGATTTGATTTTCCTTCTGAATAGTCTTTTTCAGCTTGTACAGAAACAAACTCCCTTTCCGGATATCGATAGGCTGTTAATGCCCCACCAAAGACGACGCCTTGATCAATATTAACGGTATTGTTCATAATCAATGGTTTCGGTTTTGGGTCATGTCCCCATACGATCAAAGTCTTTGTTTTATGATGAATTGTCCAATCTTTTCGAATCGGTTTTCCAGTTTCATCTAGTCCCTCATTATCGCCATATCGACAAAAGTCACTTATATGGGCCGATTGTTTGCCAATAAATTCATCTTTAATCCCCGCATGGGCACATACCAATGTAGGTACTCCATTTTTCGTTAATACATAATGGGATGGGGCTGCCAAAAGGAATTGTTTTAGCTTATGTTTCAATTGCTCCACTTTTTCTATCCCATAGGCTTCTTCAAATTGAATGAACTCTTCCTCTACAAGATCATCGCCATAATTTAACGTCACTTTTCGACCGTCTAACCAGCGGGCAATTTTCCATCCGTGGTTACTATCAATCATATAGGCAAGACCCTTTTCAACATGTCGTAAGAAAAATTCCATCGTTTGTAATGACTTAGGGCCACGGCTCATAATATCGCCAAGGGATAAAAATTTTCTTCCCTCTGGATGTACATAATAATCTTCGTCATTTTTCATGTAACCTAATTTTTGAAGCACTTGTATCAATTCATTATAACAGCCATGAATATCCCCAATAATATCGATACCATTGCCAACATCTAAATGAACAGGGTTTGTATTTTCTCTAAAAATCTCCACTTGATCTGTATCGGAGAGAAAGTACGTTTTATCGTAACCTTCTTTTTTCATAAATCGTTTTTCCCTTTTAAACACTTGATGCTGCTGCTTAATTCTTCTACTTCCCCGTGGATTTTCCCGATTTTTATCCCTTTCAAGTAAAACAGTTTGATCCACATCTAATACAATGGATACAATTGGTACATGATGCTTATTGGCGATCGATATGTACTTTTTCCGATCATCTGAATATAAATGAGTCGCATCCACAAAGGTTAGTTTATTAAGCCGGCATCGTGTTTCAATCATCGTATCCATTAGCTTAAACGCTTCTGCTGATATTTTTTGATATGCATCAAATAATCCTTCTTCCTCATCATTCGGCCTTTGTGTCCAATCGATAAATTCAACATCACTTACTAATACTCGACATTCATCAGAGCTTACAATTTCGGAAGGAAGTATTTGACCATTATTCACTAATTGTTTTAGCAAAGTAGTTTTACCACTATTGGAAGGGCCTACAAGTAAAACAATGCCTGCATAAGGTAAACGAATATTCATTTTTTACAACTCCTTTCTCGTAAAAATACACATTTGAGTAGGATAACCGTACAGTTCATGTTCTTCACCGATACCATCAAATGTGACATTATATTCACTTGCTTCGCTTTGTGTTTCACACCAATCGGAAAATTCTTCCCTCGTCCACTCAAATCGGTGATCCGAATGACGGTGTGCCCCGTCCCCTAATTGATAGACTTCGTTATACTCCTTGTTAGGAGTTGTAATTAGTAATACCTTTGGCCGATAGTCATGTAAAATCGTTCTCATTATTTTCGGTAAGCGATATGCATCGATATGTTCAATTACTTCACACAAAATGATGATATCTTTATTTTTTAATCGCTCATCATAGTAAAAAAGAGAACCGATTATTTGTTTCGGCATAACGAAATTCTCTTTTTCCTGTACTTTTTCGAAGCGTTTTAGCGCTTTTATCGATTCGGATTCAGACGGTTCCACAGCTAAAATTTCCTTCACGCCATCTACGAAGCCTAACTTAACTGAGAGTTTCCCTTCCCCCGAACCGAGATCTACAATCGTATCTCGATTTTTGAATTCATTCACCTTTTGAATGATTTTTTCATACCGCAGATCATTTAATCTCACTTTCTGTTCTACTTCCGTATTTTGTTTCTCTTCACTTTGCCTTTCTACTAAGCTATACACTTCTTTAAATCGTAAAGCCTGCTTTAAAATGAATTGCCTTTGTGGATGGGTATCCAACCACCCTTCACCATAACGTTCAATCTTTTTGATTTCTTTTTCATCGATATAATAGTGTTTATAATTATCCAATACTGGGATGAGTACAAAAAGCTGACGAAGACCTTTTTGAAGTGTCGTCAAACCTTTTAATGTAATATATCTTGCTGTACTTTTCTTTTTAATATTTACACGATAATTGACCTCACCATATGTAATGGCTACTTCATACCCTAATGGTTGAAAAAGTTCTTCAATCTCTAGATTTGATAGATTCGAAGCTAAAGGCCCAAAACTAAACTCCAGTGGGAAAGAATGGTTTACCCAAGAAATATAATCTTCTTTCGGCTTCCCATTTAACGCTGTACCAAGAGCCGTCCTTAAAAAGGTACAAAAAATACTACTCACAACAAACTCCCGATCGTTAATGTAAGATGTAATATCATAGATTTCAGACTGATTGGATGATAGTCCGATTGGATCAGGTGTTACAAAAAAGGTGACCTCTACTTCCTCTTCCGCAAATTGACTATAAAACATTCGAATGAAATGACCATTTACACTTCTTTCATACAAATTATTTGGATTTTTTGCCAATAAATAAGAGATGACTTTTGCATCTTGTCCAGTCGCTCGTATCGTTAACTGCATCGTAATGAACACCTACTTTTTTAGTGAATTGTTCCAGTTTTATACAATATATCATACGTAAAAAAATATATCTTTTATTTTCAAATTTAATTGAAAACTTGATTTGGGATGGAGTGAGTGGGATAAAAAGTACTGCTGTAAATGGATTCAAATTTTGATATAAATAAATATCCGCCTGTAAAACAGGCGGTTTTAGTAACGCCCTATAAGGGCTCCTTACTAACTGCCCCTAAAGGGGCTTTTTTAATTGACCGTCAACCGTATTTGTTCTTTAATCTCGTTTAAATGGGTCTATATATTCTCTACTCGTCATTTGATCACGTAATCGATCTTCAGCTTCTTGTTCCCTAATGTATTTTGCTACCGCTTTTTCGTTAAGACCTACTGTAGTGACATAATATCCTTTTGCCCAAAACGTTCGATTTCCGTGTTTATATTTTAAATTTGCATGTCTATCGTGAATCATTAAAGAACTCTTTCCTTTTAAATAGCCTACGAATTGTGATACGGATAATTTTGGAGGAATTTTAACCAGCATATGTATATGATCTGGCATTGCATGTCCTTCTATGAGTTCTACGTCTTTCATTTCACATAGACGTCTTAAAATCGCTCCGATGTCTTTTCTTAATTCACCGTAGATTACTTTCCTTCTGTATTTTGGTATAAAAACTATGTGATACTTACAATTCCATCTTGTGTGTGATAAACTATTGTCGCTCGACATTGAGCAAAACTCCTCTCGATTTGAATTTGGTTTGACGGCCATTTTCATTATATCGAGAGGAGTTTTTAATTCCATCTCCATTACCACTCTAAAAGTATATTTTCACACGTGCAGAGCACGTGGTTTTAAAAGAATTAATAAAAAAACCTCCACCATTGTGGAGGTTATAATATAAAAGCATTCCTTAAGAGTGTTCTTTTATTTATTAAATGAATGAGCTATTCATATAAATTAAAAATTTCATTGATTACTCACTTTCTTCACGGCTTAAAATTTCCTCTGTATTTTCAAGATAATCGGTAAAAACAGTATCTACATCATATGATAATATTTTCTTCATATACTCTTTTTCGTTTTTACGATCAAACCATACGTCAACTTCTAACCCTGCTTTATGCATCCTTTCTACAAATTCTCGATCAACTTTAGGTGCATATGGGCCAACGCCAATAGCGTAATTTTTAATTTCCTTCTCGTCAACTTCCAACATTTTATCAGGATAAATTAATTGGATTAATGGTATCTCCTTGTCGATACGATGAATGGCTTTTAAGCTGTCAGGAGAAAAAGATTCGATTACTACTTGATCTTGCAATCCTTCTTCCTCAATTAATTTTACTAATTTTTCTTCCATTATTGGCTCGTTATTTACTAGTCTAGTTTCTATATAATAATTCGTCTTCTTACCAAAGGTTTCAAAAATCTCTTCAAGGGTTGGAATTGTTTCCTTTTTATAACGATTTTCAAACCACGAACCTGCATCTAGCTTTTTCAATTCATCTAAATTAAAATTCGAAACTTTTCCTTTCCCATTCGTTGTTCTTTCGATTGTATCGTCATGCATAGATACAAGATAACCATCTTTTGTCATTCGTAAATCAATTTCAATGAAATCTGCACCCAGTTCTATAGCTTTCTTATATGCTGTGATTGTATGTTCAGGTGCTATGTTATTAGCACCTCTATGTGCAATCAACTGAACAGTTCGTTCTTGGTTGTTCTTAACAACAAAAATAAAGCTTCCTACCGCTAAAATGAGAATTAGGTAAATAATATATTTTTTCATAGAATTAACTTATCACTAAGTTTCAAATAGTTCTATAGAAATTAATCATATTTTATTGGATTCATAGATATTTAATTGTCGTGGAAAAACTTCCAGTTCTCATGCAAAGTTGTATTCTACGTTTTATTTTGTGATTAAAGGTTGTAAAGTTGCACCATTTAAGATGTGCGGTAAAATTAAACTTTTTTGTAAAAAATCTAATTCTAATTTACACAAGCAAGAGTATACTTGAACTTATGATGCATAGAAAGCAAAACTAATTATTGAGGAGAATTTTTATGTTCCAAACCTTATCTGATTTTTTGAGATCTTTGGAATTCGAAGCGAGCTTTACACAGAACCTACTAAATAATCTAACTGATGAATCACTTAAACAAGAAATAACAGCACAAAATTGGACGTTAGGACACATTGCTTGGCATCCCTTATCTCTCTACCTTTCAGGAAGATAGAAATAAAAATGCATTAAGATTCTCTCTATCCGTAAATCCAGGAGCCTGCCTGTGCGTGGCTTAAAATCAATACGTTTATCGTCTGTACATAGCCGTTTTTCTGAACAACTTATACATTCTTCATCAACTCATTCTTTATAAATGATTAAATCATTTTAGAAAATTTCTGTACATGATAAAAGAGACAGAATTGTAAAGTTTAATAGGGACAGATGGTGGATTAACAGTGAAACTTACCACAATTTCATATAAGGTGCCCCCTATTTTCTTGCACATAAAAAAGACCGAACGCAATTGCACTCGGTCTTTATCATTTGAATTTTTTGAGTTCCTAGCTTCCTAAAAACCCTCGAAATCATTGATTGTATTGGAATTAACCAATAGAACCTTCCATTTCGAATTTGATTAAACGGTTCATTTCTACTGCGTATTCCATTGGTAATTCTTTTGTGAATGGTTCGATGAAGCCCATTACGATCATTTCTGTTGCTTCACCTTCTGAAATACCACGGCTCATTAAGTAGAATAATTGCTCTTCAGATACTTTAGAAACTTTTGCTTCATGCTCTAAAGATACATTATCGTTTAAGATTTCGTTATATGGAATTGTATCAGATGTTGATTCGTTATCTAAAATTAACGTATCACATTCGATGTTAGAACGTGCACCTGTTGCTTTTTTACCAAATCGAACGATACCACGGTAAGTTACTTTACCACCTTGTTTAGAGATCGATTTAGAAACGATTGTTGAAGATGTGTTTGGTGCTAAGTGAATCATTTTTGCACCAGCATCTTGGTGTTGACCTTTACCTGCAATCGCAATTGAAAGGGTCATACCACGAGCACCTTCTCCTTTTAAAATACATGCTGGGTATTTCATCGTTAATTTTGAACCGATGTTACCATCAATCCATTCCATTGTACCGTTTTCTTCAACAACCGTACGTTTTGTAACTAAGTTATATACGTTGTTCGCCCAGTTTTGGATTGTTGTATAACGGCAATAAGCATCTTTCTTAACGATAATTTCAACTACTGCTGAGTGAAGGGAGTTTGTAGTATATACAGGAGCTGTACATCCTTCTACATAGTGAACACTTGATCCTTCATCAACAATAATTAACGTACGTTCGAATTGACCCATATTTTCAGAGTTAATACGGAAGTATGCTTGAAGTGGAGTATCTAATTTTACACCAGGTGGAACGTAAATGAATGATCCACCAGACCAAACAGCTGAGTTTAGAGCAGCAAATTTGTTGTCTGATGCTGGAATAACTGTACCCCAATATTGTTTGAAAATATCTTCATTTTCACGTAATGCTGAATCTGTATCTTTGAAGACAATTCCTAAATCTTCAAGATCCTTTTTCATGTTGTGGTAAACTACTTCAGATTCGTACTGAGCAGATACACCAGCTAAATATTTTTGTTCAGCTTCAGGAATACCTAATTTATCAAATGTAGCTTTGATTTCTTCTGGTACTTCATCCCAAGATTTTTGAGTTGCTTCAGATGGTTTTACATAGTAAGTAATTTCATCGAAGTTTAAAGCAGATAGGTCGCCACCCCATTGTGGCATTGGTTTAGAGTAGAAAATTTCTAACGCTTTTAAACGATAGTTTAACATCCACTCCGGTTCATTTTTCATATTTGAAATTTCACGGACGATTTCATCAGTTAATCCACGTTTTGAACGGAAAACTGAAACGTCTTTATCATGGAAGCCGTATTTGTAATCGCCGATATCAGGCATTTTTTTCGCCATTTTTATTCTCCTCCGTTCAAAAATTAATTTTGATCGCTTACGCCTTTTTCCATTGCTTTCCAAGCTAATGTAGCGCATTTAATTCGTGCTGGGAATTTTGAAACACCTTGAAGGGCTTCAACATCCCCTAAATCATATTTATCGCTATAGTCTTCACCTAGCATCATTTTCGAAAAAATATCAGCTAGTTCAAGAGCTTCATTTACTTTTTTTCCTTTAATAACTTCTGTCATCATAGAGGCAGAAGACATTGAAATGGAACAGCCTTCTCCATCAAATTTAGCATCTTCGACTATACCATCGTTGATTTTTAAAGTTAAATGAATGCGGTCACCACATGTAGGGTTATTCATATCGATTGTGACACTGTCACCATCCAATGAACCTTTGTTACGCGGTTTTTTATAATGATCCATAATGACTGAGCGGTATAGTTGATCTAAATTATTAAAAGACATCGTTAAAATACTCCTTCGCTGTGCGCAATCCTTCAACAAGTCGATCAATATCTTCCTTCGTATTATACATATAGAAGCTTGCTCGAGCTGTTGCAGTACATTGTAGCCATTTCATTAGCGGTTGAGCACAATGATGACCTGCACGTACAGCAATACCATTCATATCTAAAACAGTTGCTAAATCATGTGGATGTACACCGTCGATATTGAATGTAATTAAGCCGCAACGTTTCTGTGGATCTCGAGGTCCGTAAATGGTTAAACCATCGATTTTATCCATTTCACTTATAGCATATTCTACTAGGCTATGTTCATGTTCCGCAATTTTTTCCAATCCAATTTCATTTAAGAAATCAATCGCAGCACCTAAGCCAATAGCACCAGCAATATTTGGAGTACCACCTTCAAATTTCCAAGGCAGTTCTTTCCAAGTAGAATCATATAAGCCTACAAAGTCAATCATTTCCCCGCCAAATTCAATTGGTTCCATGTTTTCTAAAAGCGCTTTTTTACCATATAGTACACCAATACCTGTTGGACCGCACATTTTATGACCAGAAAAACCTAAAAAGTCACAATCAAGATCTTGCACATCGATCGGCATATGCGGTGCAGCTTGTGCTGCATCTACTACGATTACTGCACCAACTTCGTGGGCGATTTCAGCAATTTCTTTAATTGGATTAATCGTTCCTAAAACGTTTGAAGCCATTGTAATCGCGACAATTTTCGTTTTTTCTGTAATCGTATTGCGAACAGTATCTAATGTAATCGTACCATCTGGTTCAAGGTCAAAATACTTTAATACAGCACCTTTTTCCTTCGCCAATTGTTGCCAAGGAATTAAGTTTGAATGGTGTTCCATATAGGAGATAATAATTTCATCTCCTTCTTCAACATTCATTCGTCCATAAGCAGCTGCTACCGTATTTAAAGAAGTTGTAGTACCACGAGTGTAAATAATTTCTTCTGTTGACGTCGCGTTAATGAACTTACGGATTTTCTCACGAGCTCCTTCATATGAATCAGTTGCTCGATTTCCTAAAGTATGTACACCACGGTGAACGTTGGAATTATCTAACTCGTAATAGTTTTTTACTGCTTCTAATACTTGAATTGGCTTTTGGGATGTTGCTGCACTATCAAGGTAAACGAGCGGATGCCCGTTTACTTCTTGATTGAGAACAGGAAACAATTTACGGATTTCATTCATTAGCGAACTTTCCCTTCAATGACTTTCGTCAATTGATTTTTAACGCTTTCGATAGGAAGGTTAGTAACAACAGGCGCAAGGAATCCGTGGATAACTAAACGCTCTGCTTCTGATTTTGAAATACCACGACTCATTAAGTAATAAAGTTGAATTGGATCAACACGACCAACAGATGCTGCGTGTCCTGCCATTACATCATCTTCATCAATTAATAAAATTGGGTTTGCATCACCACGAGCATTTTCAGATAACATTAATACGCGTGATTCTTGTTCTGCATTTGATTTTGTAGCACCGTGTTCAATTTTACCGATACCATTGAAGATTGTTTGAGCTGCATCTTTCATAACACCATGTTTTAAGATGAAGCCTTCAGAGTTTTTACCCCAGTGACGAACTTCTGTTGTGAAGTTTTGTTTTTGTTCTCCGCGCCCTACTACTACTGTTTTCGCATTGGCAGTTGAACCGTCACCAATTAAGTGAGTAATATTTTCAGAAATTGTATCTGAATCGTTCATTAAACCTAAAGCCCAGTCCATTTTCGCATCGCGTTTAATATGACCGCGGCGGTTTACGTAAGTTGTAAAACCTTTAGCAAGAACATCTACAGCACCGAAAGTAACTTGTGCATTGTCTAATGCAACAACTTCTTCGATTAAGTTAGCTTGTCCATTTGCTTGTTCTACTGTAGATACATAAGTTTCTACATATGTTACTGCTGAATTGCTGTCAGCTACGACAAGAACATGGTTAAATAATGAAGCGTCTGCATTGTCGTTTAAGAAAACAACTTGTAATGGTTGTTCAACAACAACGTTTTTTGGTACGTATACGAATACACCACCGTTAACTAATGCAGCATGGTAAGCAGTTAATTTATGCTCATCTACTTTAACAGCTTCTGTCATAAAGTATTTTTGAACTAAATCACTGTGCTCACGAATCGCAGTTCGGATATCTGTAAAAATAACACCTTGAGCTTTTAACTCTTCAGAAATTTTAATAAATGCAGGTGTATTATTACGTTGAATATAAAGGTTTTCTTGGCCTTCAATATCAATGATTTCTTTTACTTCTGTAGGAAGCTCATCTAAAGAATTAAATGGTGCACTTTCTACTGTATGTTGAGGGAACTCGATAAAGTTCCAACCTGTAATATTTGTTTTATCTGGCTTTGGCATTGGTAGCTCAGCAGCCTTTTCAATTGCTTCCGCGCGCAAGTTCGCAAACCATGATGGTTCATTGTTGCTTTGCGAGAACGAGCGTACTTCTGTAGCTGATAACGCCAATTTTGTTTCAACCGTCATGTTGTTTCGCCCTCCTCCATTAAGCTTCTTCTGTTACCGCGTCTGTATCTTCGATTCCTAATTCTTTTTTAATCCAGTCATAACCTTCTGCTTCTAGACGTTGAGCTAATTCTGGACCACCAGATTTAACAACGCGACCTTGCATCATAACGTGTACATGATCAGGAGTAATGTAGTTTAATAAACGTTGGTAGTGAGTGATTGCAAGACATCCGAATCCTTCACCGCGCATTTCGTTAATACCTTTTGCAACAACTTTTAATGCGTCGATATCAAGACCTGAGTCGATTTCGTCTAAAATAGCGAAAGTAGGTTTAATCATCATTAATTGAAGAATTTCATTACGTTTCTTTTCCCCACCAGAGAATCCTTCATTTAAATAACGTTGAGCCATATCTTGATCCATTTCTAGGAAATCCATTGTTTTATCAAGCTCACGGATAAATTTCATTAATGAAATTTCATCGCCTTCTTCACGACGAGCGTTAATAGCTGAACGGATGAAATCTGCGTTTGTTACACCTGAAATTTCAGAAGGGTATTGCATAGCTAGGAATAAACCAGCTTTTGCACGCTCATCAACTTCCATTTCAAGTACGTTTTCACCATCTATTTCAATAGTACCTTGAGTAACTTCATATTTAGGGTGACCCATAATAGCAGAAGCTAATGTAGATTTACCTGTACCATTTGGACCCATAATTGCATGGACTTCATTTGTATTAATTGTTAGGTTTACACCTTTTAAAATCTCTTTATCTTCAATCGATACATGAAGATCTTTAATAACTAAAGTTGACATTATATTACCTCCGTAGTTGCGAGTTAAATGGTAGAACCATTTCTAATTTATTATCATTCTAATCTTAACCGAAAACTTCAAAGCATGCAAAAGATTTATTCCACAATCATTAGATTTCAACAAAAACCATTATTATATTGGTGTTTTACACATTTTTTCAGTTTTGACGAAAACTAATTTTTAAAAAAAGGAAAGAAATTCATTTTCAATAAAAGAATACTAATTGAGAATAGATTTCAAATATCATAGAGTAAAAAATAATTTTAATCATTGAGATTAGAGACTTAAGTAGTTTTCCTTAGTATAACCAATTCTTATACATGTTGCGAAGAAATTATATTAATAAAATGTTTGATTCAAAATCAAAAAAAGACGACTTCTGAGTTCTATTAAAAACTCAAAAATCGCCTAATCAAATTATGCTTTAACCGTTGTCATTAAAAATTCATCAACACTTGCTGCTACCGCGCGACCTTCTTTAATAGCCCAAACAACTAAGCTTTGACCCCGTCTTGCATCCCCTGCTGTAAATACACCAGGAACATTTGTTTCAAAATCTTTAATGGATGCTTGGATACGGTTATTGACTAATTTCACACCGAATTGTTCTGGTAATGATTTTTCCACTCCTTCAAATCCAATCGCAACAAACACATATTGAGCTGGCCAAACCTTTTCAGTACCTGGAAGCTCTTTGAAGAAATAAAATCCGTCATCGCCTAAAATTTTCTCCATTTGAATCGTATGAAGTTCTTTTACGCGTCCGTTTTTATCAGCAACAATTTTTTTCGTTTGAATGCAATATTCCCGTGGGTCACGGCCCTTTGCCGCTTCTACCTCTTCATAGGCATAATCCAATTTATAAACATTTGGATCTTGCGGCCAAGGACGATCTTCTTGTCGTGTTTTTGGTAATTGTGGATGTTTACCGAACTGATACACAGAGCGTGCCTTTTGACGAATAGCTGTCGCCACACAGTCTGCACCAGTATCACCGCCTCCGATAACAATTACATCCTTACCAGCAACATCGATTGCTTTTTTATCTTCAAAATTAGAATCTAGTAAACTTTGCGTAACACCTGTTAAGTAATCCATAGCTAAATGAATTCCTTCAGCCTCACTGCCCTCTAAATGAAGCACCCGTTGTTTTTGAGCACCGATACAAAGTATTACAGCATCGTATTGAGCCTTTAATTCATCTGCAGTAATATCCTTGCCAATTTCCGTATTTAATATGAAATCAATTCCTTCTTGACGAAGTAAATTTACTCGACGTTCAATGACGTCTTTTTCTAATTTCATATTCGGAATACCATACATTAATAAACCGCCTGGACGGTCAGCCCGTTCATAAATCGTTACACTATGGCCAAGTTGATTTAATTGATCTGCCGCTGCTAATCCAGCCGGCCCTGATCCAACGATGGCGACCCTTTTCCCTGTACGAGTTTGAGGAATACGAGGAACAATCCAATTATTTTCAAACCCTTTATCAATAATGGAACGTTCGATTGATTTAATGGCAACGGCAGGATCCGAAATTCCTAATGTACATGATCCTTCACAAGGCGCTGGACAAACGCGCCCTGTGAATTCAGGAAAGTTATTCGTCATATGTAGACGATCTAATGCTTCTTTCCATTTCCCTCTATAAACTAAATCATTCCATTCGGGAATAACGTTTTGGATTGGACAGCCTGCAGCTGCACCGCGAATTTCCACGCCCATATGACAGAACGGTGTACCGCAATCCATACAACGCGCGCCTTGCCTTTGTAATGATTCATCTGACAGCCTTGTAGCATATTCATTCCAACTCGAAATACGCTCTAGTGGAGGCTGTTCCTTTGTTTTTTCTCGTTTATATTCCATAAATCCTGTTGGTTTCCCCATGCTAGAACCCCCTCTTATTTGGAAATCGCTAATTCTTTCACTCCAGTTGTTTCAACAAAAGCTTGCATCGCAGCTCCATCCTCTGTTAACCCTTGGAATCGATGGTAATTGATTTTCTCAATCATCGCTTTATAATCCGTCGGTACAACTTTAATAAACTTCTTAACAAATTGATCCCATTTCGCTAGAATATCTAACGCAATCGTACTTTCAGTATGCTCCAAGTGTTTAATAATCATGGAGCGTACAGCCTCGATTTCCGCTTTATCTTCTAAACGTTCCAATTGAATCATTTCTGTATTACATTTTTCTTTGAAACTTGCTTCATCCGTTGGTAAAACATAAGCAGTTCCACCACTCATACCAGCAGCAAAGTTTTTTCCTACATCTCCTAAAATAACGACACGACCACCAGTCATATATTCACAGCCGTGATCACCGATACCTTCCACCACTACATTGGCACCGCTGTTACGAACCGCAAAGCGCTCTCCTGCTCGACCATTTATATAAGCAGTTCCACTAGTCGCTCCGTACAAACAAACGTTACCAGCGATCACATTCTGTTCTTGCTCGCCTTTAATAGGGGCAATGGCAACTAATTTACCTCCAGATAACCCTTTGCCGAAGTAGTCATTGACATCACCAACACAGGATAACGTCATCCCTTTCGGAACAAAGGCACCGAAACTTTGGCCAGCATGACCAGTAAATTTCAATGTAACCGTGTCATCTTTCAATCCTTTTTCGCCGTACTTTTTCGAAATTTCACTTCCGATAATTGTTCCAACAACCCGGTCTGTATTTTTAATCGTGTACTCTAACTCTATATGCTCTTTTTCTTTTATACTATTTTCTACTTTCGGTAGAAGCTCGCGTACATCGAAGGTTTCGTTAATACGTAAATCTTGCTCTGTTTGTTTCGTACGAACCCCTTGTACTTGATAAAGCAATGCCGATAAATCAAGTTGACTCGCTTTCCAGTGGGATTTTGCCCGTTCACTAATTTGAAGGACGTCTGTACGGCCGACCATTTCTTCCATTGTACGGAATCCTAATTTCGCCATATATTCTCGAATTTCTTCCGCTACAAATGTCATATAGTTCACGATATGATCTGCATTCCCCATGAATTTTGCACGCAATTCTGGATTTTGAGTTGCTACACCAACTGGGCACGTATCTAAATGACAAGCACGCATCATAATACAGCCAAGGACAATTAAAGGTGCTGTAGCAAATCCGTATTCTTCCGCTCCTAGCAAAGCCGCCATGACAACGTCTTTACCTGTCATTAACTTTCCATCTGTTTCTAATGTTACCTTTTCCCGAAGTCCGTTTAACATTAATGTTTGATGGGCTTCGGCTAACCCAAGCTCCCAAGGTAAACCGGTATGTTTAATAGAAGTTTTTGGTGATGCACCCGTTCCGCCATCATATCCAGAAATAACGATGACATCAGCTCCACCTTTCGCTACACCTGCTGCGATTGTTCCTACCCCCGCTTTGGCAACAAGTTTCACTGAAATACGAGCGTTACGGTTAGCATTTTTCAAATCGTAAATTAGTTCTGCTAAGTCTTCAATTGAATAAATATCATGATGTGGTGGCGGAGAAATTAATCCTACACCTGGTGTTGACCCGCGAACTTCAGCAACCCATGGATATACTTTATTCCCTGGCAATTGTCCACCTTCACCTGGTTTTGCCCCTTGAGCTACTTTAATTTGCAACTCATTCGCATTCACTAAATAATGGGATTTTACACCAAAACGTCCTGAAGCAATTTGTTTAATCGCACTATTACGGTTATCACCGTTTTGATCTACTTCAAAACGAGCTGAATCTTCTCCCCCTTCACCAGAATTCGAACGACCACCAATTCGATTCATCGCAATAGCTAATGTCTCATGAGCTTCTTTTGAAATCGAACCAAAGGACATTGCCCCCGTTTTAAACCGTTTAAAAATCGATTCTACCGGCTCTACATCTTCTAACGGAATCGATTGGTTCGTTGTTTTGAATTCAAAGAGGTTACGTAAAAAGCCAATACGTTCTTCATTTGCCATCTCAGCATACATTCTATATAAACCGTAATCATTTCTTCTCGTAGCAGTTTGCAACGTATGAATCGTTTTTGGATTAAAGGCATGATGTTCACCATCTGCACGCCATTGGAAGTCACTGCCGGATTCTAATAATTCCGACTTCGAATGACACGCTAATGCATGACGGCGTTTTGCTTCCTCACCAATCGTTTCTAAATCAATACCATCAATTTGGGATGCTGTACCTGTGAAATACTGATCAATCACTTCTTTACTAATACCTACCGCTTCAAAAATTTGAGCTCCACGGTATGATTGAACTGTAGAAATCCCCATTTTTGACATGACTTTCACGACACCATCTGCAATCCCTTTACGATACTTCGCTACAGCATCTTGATAACTTAAGTTAAGATGTCCTGCTTCAATTGTCTGTTGAATTGAAGCGTAAGCTAAATACGGATTGATTACATCAGCACCAAATCCAATTAAAGAGGCAAAATGATGAACTTCCCGTGCTTCACCACTATTGACAATTAAACTTACTAAAGTTCGTTTACCTGTGCGAACTAAATATTGATGTAAGCCACTTACTGCTAGTAGGATTGGGATCGTTGGTGTAGTAACAGAATCAAGTTGATCCGTTAAAACAAGTAATGTTGAACCGGCTTCAATCGCCTCATCTGCTTCTTTGAAAAGACGTTCCAATTCTTTTTCTAAAGACATTTCAAATTGGAGGTTAATGACTGAATGTTGGAAATATTTATTCGACAAGCTTGTCAGTTCATCCAACTCACCGTTTGTTAATATAGGTGTTTCTAAGAAAATACGACGGGCATTTTCAGCATTCGGGTGTAGCAAGTTTCCTTCCGCACCTAACAAAGTCATCGTAGAAGTAACGATATGTTCACGGATTGAATCGATTGGCGGATTCGTAACTTGAGCAAACAATTGCTTAAAGTAATTAAACAATGATTGGGGACGATCGGATAATACCGCTAATGGTGAATCATTCCCCATTGAACCAATCGGATCCTTTGCACTGCTTGAAATTGGAACTATATATTTTTGAATATCTTCAAATGTGTAACCGAAGGATTTTTGACGTAAAGATAAATCATCTACCTTTTTCGGTAATTCATTTTCTGCTTCGATCGTTACTAAGTTCTCTTCTAACCATTGGGCATAAGGTTCGGCCTGTGCCATTTCTCTTTTTAACTCTTCATCGGAAACAATTTTCCCTTGTTCTAAATCGATGAGCAACATACGACCAGGACTTAAACGTTCTTTATATAAAACGTTTTCCTCTTCGATATCAACAACCCCTACTTCTGAAGAAAAAACAATCATATCATCTTTTGTTACATAATAGCGTGCTGGACGTAACCCGTTACGGTCTAAAATCGAGCCAATTTGTTTACCATCTGTGAAACAAATTGCAGTCGGTCCATCCCACGGCTCCATTAAGCTTGCATGATATGCATAAAACGCTTTTTTCTCTTCTGAAATATGAGGGTTTTCTGTCCACGGTTCTGGAATTAACATCATTGCCGTATGGGCAGGAGTTCTACCTGCTAATACGAAAAATTCAAAGGCATTATCCAACATGGATGAATCTGAACCTGAGTTATCAATAATCGGTAATAATTTCTTTAAATCTTCACCAAAGCTTTCTGAAATAAAACGTTGTTCCCTAGCCGTCATCCAGTTAATATTGCCACGTAATGTGTTGATTTCACCGTTATGAACGATATAGCGGTTTGGATGAGCACGTTCCCAACTCGGGAATGTATTCGTTGAGTAGCGTGAATGGACTATGGCAAAAGCTGAAACAAAGCTTTCATCTTGTAGATCTATATAAAACTCACTTACTTCTTCTGGAGTTAATAACCCTTTAAATACAATCGTTTGGCTCGACATACTTGGGCAATAAAATTTCATATCTTGTTCCTTTGCCCAAAACTCCGTCTGCTTACGAATTAAATACAATTTACGCTCAAAGGCTAAAGTATCTTTAACGTTTTCTGCCTTTATAAATACTTGGCGAACAACAGGCGCCGTTGACTTAGCAACATCGCTTAAAATCTCTTTATTTGTAGGAACAGTTCTCCATCCGATTAAAGATTGCCCTTCTTGTTCAATGAATTCGTTTATTTTTTTCTCAATGGATTCTCTCTCTTTATGATCCTCTGTAAAAAATAATTGCCCTACACCATACTCACCTTTCGCTGGTAAGTTTAGCTCTGGACAATTTAATTTATAAAATAGGTCAGGAATTTGTACCATTAAACCAGCACCGTCGCCAGTTTTGCCGTCACCTCCGCGTCCTGCTCGGTGATCTAAGCGACATAACATTTCTAATCCATTTTTTACAATTTCATGTGAAGCGTGTCCCTTAATATTTGCATAAAAACCGATACCACAAGCGTCATGTTCAAAAGTCGGTGAATAAAGACCTTGTGCCTTCGGATACTGATGAAAAGCCATGTAAATCCCCCCAAATCTCATAAATACCTTATTTACATTTTAAGGTTTATAAAATAATATAAACAATATATAGTTTGGATTGAATTAATCTAATTTTTAGATAAATGGGGTGAAAACGTTGGAATTACGCCAATTGCGATACTTTGTAGAAGTGGCAGAAAGGGAACATATTTCTGAAGCAGCCGAACATTTACATGTCGCCCAATCAGCAGTCAGCAGACAAATTGCAAACTTAGAAGACGAGCTAGGTACAGCACTTTTTGAGCGAGTAGGTCGAAATGTGAAGCTGACACCAATTGGTAAAATCTTTTTAGACCATACAGTTACCGCACTGAAGGCAATTGATTTTGCAGTCAAACAAGTGGAAGAATATTTAGACCCCGCAAAAGGAACCATTAAAATTGGCTTCCCTACTAGTCTTGCAAGCTATGTATTACCAACCGTTATTTCTGCTTTTAAAAAAGAATATCCAAATGTTATGTTCCATTTACGCCAAGGATCATATCGCTATTTAATTGATGCCGTAAAAAATCGAGAGCTTAATTTGGCTTTTTTAGGCCCTGTACCACAGGCAGACGAAAGCATCAATACAACGATCTTATTTAGTGAGAAAATCCATGCTTTACTTCCTGCTAGCCACCCGTTAGCTAAACGAAACAAAATTCATTTATCCGACCTACGCCATGATAATTTTGTATTATTTCCGGAAGGGTATATTTTACACAAAGTCGCCATTGATGCTTGTAAATCGGCAGGCTTTATCCCAAACGTTACTTCTAAAGGGGAAGATATGGATGCATTAAAAGGATTAGTTGCTGCCGATATCGGTGTATCACTCCTACCCGAAAGCTCTTTGTACGACTCGACACCACGTTTAACCGTTAAGATGGAAGTGGAAAGCCCTATTTTAACAAGAACTGTCGGTGTCATCTATCCGACTAATCGAGAACTCGGACCGTCGGAACAAGTATTTTTAAAATTTATTAACACATTTTTCTCAAGATTAAATCGTTTTATATAATGTAAAAAAACCTTCGGATCAATCCGAAGGTTTTGTAATAATTATTCATTTACAGGTACGACTGCGCCGCCCCACTCATCAAGAATGAATTGTTGGATTTCGTCAGAATGAAGTACTTCAACTAAACGTTTAATCGCTTCATTATCTTTGTCTTCAGAACGTACAGCAATCACATTTACATATGGAGATTCAGAATCTTCAATTGCGATAGAATCTTTAATTGGGTTAATACCCGCATCGATTGCGAAGTTCGAGTTAATTACAACCGCATCGCCTTCGCCTTCTTCATAATACGTAACTAACATTTCTGGAGCAGAGCTATTATCAATCTTAAAATTTTTAGGATTTTCAACGATATCATCAACAGTTGCTACTGCTTTGTCGACATTTTCATCTAGTTTAATTAAACCTTTTGCTTCTAAAAGAGTTAAAATACGACCTTGGTCACCAACAGAATTAGAAATAATAATCGTTGCACCTTCCGGTAGCTCATCTAATGATTTATATTTTTGAGAATAAATACCGATTGGTTCGATATGAATGCCACCAGCGTTTACAAAATCATAACCTTTATCTTTAATTTCAGTTTCTAAATAAGGAATGTGTTGGAAGTAATTTGCATCAAGATCACCAGACTCTAAATCTTGGTTCGGCATTACATAATCTTGGTAAGGTTTAATATCTAATTCAATACCTTCTTCAGCTAGAATTGGTTTTGCTTGTTCTAAAATGATGTCATGTAAACCGTTTGAAGCACCGATTGTAATTGTTTTTGATTCTTCTTTTCCACCTTCACCAGTTGTCTTTTCATCTTCAGCGCTACCACAAGCTGCTAAAGCAAGTACGACTACTGATATCAATAAAAATGATAAAAATTTCTTCATTTTCTTGTTCCCCTTTTCTTAATATCTTATATATGTGAACGGTCTTACCGTAAGCACTGGAGTGATCTTTATCGTTTATCGGTCTTTGTTGTTATAAAGTCCCCAATAAATTGAATAATAAACACAATAATTAAAATAATAATGGTTGCCATTAGTGTTACATCATCACGACTACGTTGGAAACCATCGATGAAGGCTAAGTTTCCTAACCCTCCAGCACCGATAATTCCTGCCATCGCAGTGTATCCTACTAGCGTTACTGCCGTTACTGTAATACCTGAAAGTAAAGCTGGCATCGATTCTGGAATTAATACTTTCCAAATAATTGTAGAAGTTTTCGCTCCCATTGAACGGGCTGCTTCTATAACTCCTTTATCAATCTCACGTAATGCGATTAATACCATCCGCGCATAGAAAGGTGCTGCCCCAATGATCAATGCCGGCAAAGCTGCTTCTACCCCGCGAATTGTTCCTAGTAAAAACTTCGTAAATGGAATTAATAAAATAATCAATACGATAAATGGAATCGAACGGAAAATATTTACTAATGATCCGGTAATAAAGTTTGCAATTTTATTTGCCCAAATTTGATGTGGACTCGTTAAAAACAATACAATACCAACTATTAAACCAATAACAAAGGTTGCTGCCGTTGAGATGATTGTCATATAAAGGGTGTCATATGTAGCTTGCCACATATCTTCCCATCGAACATTCGGAAATAATTCACTAAGCATGTTCAATCACCTCCGTTTGAATTTCTATTGAATTGAGTAAATCTAATGCTTTTTGAACGTTGCTATCTTCACCAACAATTTGAACAATTAATGTTCCATATGGTCCACTTGCCGTTTGTGAAATGTTACCGTGAACAATATTCACTTCTACATCGAACTGTTTAATTAATTGGGAAATGATTGGCTGTTCCGTCTTATTTCCTATAAACGTTAGTTTCACAATTTTACCCGTTGGATAATTAGCTAAAATTTGTTCAATGGAATTTTTTGAATCCTTTGTCCCAGACACTTGCATAACAAAGTTTTTCGTAATATCTGCTTGAGGTTGTTGGAACACTTGAAGAACATCGCCTTGTTCCACAACTTGTCCCGCTTCCATCACGGCCACACGGTGACAAATTTTACGAATGACGTGCATTTCATGGGTAATCAAAACAATTGTAAGACCTAGACGCTTATTAATATCTAATAACAATTCTAAAATGGAATCTGTCGTCTCTGGATCCAACGCGCTCGTTGCTTCATCGCAAAGTAACACTTCTGGATTATTAGCTAACGCCCTTGCAATTCCTACCCGCTGCTTTTGCCCCCCTGATAATTGGGAAGGATATGCTTTGTCTCGACCAGATAATCCTACTAAATCGATCAACTCTTTAACCCGTTTTGTACGTTCCGCCGCTGGAACACCGGCAATTTCCAATGGGAAAGCGATATTTTCCGCAACTGTGCGGGACCATAGTAAATTAAAATGTTGGAAAATCATACTAATTTTTTGTCTTGCTTGACGAAGTTTACTACCTGAAATAGAAGAAATCGGCTGACCGTTTACAACAACCGATCCAGCAGTTGGTTTTTCTAATCCATTTAACAAACGAATCATTGTACTTTTTCCTGCGCCGCTGTATCCAATGATGCCGAATATTTCACCTTTTTGAATGGTTAAATTAACATTTTTTACAGCTGCTATTTCACCATTTTTTGTTTTATATATTTTCGATATATCCTTTAGCTCAATCATATATGTACTCCTTTATATTACGCCTCAATAATTTATGTTGAGGAAGAAATGTATGTAAAATACACAACTTTTTTATCCTTTTCTTTTTAATCCCAAAATAAAAACCCTTTCTACAAAGACAAGTAGAAAGGGCACGCAATAAAACTTCTATTTACGATAACCGTTCTCTTATCTTTCAAAGTATCCACTTCGCGTGACTTGGCACCTTTTCACATAATGTGATGGTTGCCGGGTTTCATAGGGCACTTCCCTCCACCGCTCTTTATAAGAGTTACGATATTTAATTTTAAGATTATGGATGTAACTTTATCACGTTCATTTTAAGTAGTCAACTACTTTTTTAACTTTTCGTATAAATAGGGTACAGATTGAAAGGCATACACTTTTTCAACCTGATTATCCCTACTAATCAACAAACAAGGAACACTTTCTATTTGATAATCAAATGCTAGTTGTTCTAGAAAATTAATGTTAGCTTTACCTAAAGGTAGTTCAGGCAATAGTGTTTCTATTACGTCCAACATTTTGGAGGCGACTGCACACGTTCCGCACATAGGGGTATACAAATAAAAAGCCGTTAACGAATTTTGCTCCTTTTGCTGCTCCCAAGTTTCAATCGTCCATTCTTCCATCTTTCATCATCCTACTCAATTTTATATCAATAAGCTGCATTTTTTCTAAAAGAACCGGTTATCCCATAAGTAATTATACTTCTGTGGATGAAGATAAATATTGTTTATGCACTGAAAACTTTGCCTCATTTAATAAATGGGCCAACACTTTTTTAGGAGCATTGGCAACTTCTATATACGTTCTAGGAATGAAAAGGTGGATTGCTTCCGAATAAATTCTTTTCGTCAACTTTCTCAACTTTTCTCCCGAATTATCCGCATCAAATAAAGTGTAGAGCTTACATTCTTCAAAGGGCTCTAAAAGATCCAGTAAAGCATCTTCACTAATCGTCCCATTTGTACAAATAATTTTAACATCCTCAGCAAAAATTGGTGCAATGTTCAACTTATCCGATCGGCCTTCAACAATTATACACTTTTCAACAGTCATTTGCTTCACCCCACGCTTTGTAGTTATACAGCTAAAAAATGTCTGCAAATATGCATAAAAAATTAGAAAAAGAAGATGGTTACTTATTATATTTTATTGTAAAAAAAACGCCAGTGGTTTTCTGGCGTTTTTACTATATCATATTCTTATTCTGCATCAATTAATTCATTATATTGCTCAGGAGTTAATAAAGCATCAACTTGCGAAAGATCTGTTGGTTCAACAACAATCATCCACGCTTTTTCGTATGGTGATTCATTAACATATTCTGGACTATCTTCAAGCTCAGAGTTAATTTCAACAACTTTCCCTGAAATAGGTGCATATAGTTCTGAAACAGTTTTAACAGATTCTACACTACCAAATGGCTCGTTTAATTGAATTTCGTCGCCTACTTGTGGAAGTTCTACGAAAACAATATCGCCTAGTTCCGATTGGGCAAAGTGGGTAATTCCTACACGTACTTTTCCATCTTCTACTTTAATCCATTCGTGTTCTTTTGAATAACGTAAATCTTTCGGTGTGCTCACTAAAAACCCCTCCAAATATGTAATTCATTCAAGTTTAGTTTGACATATTTCTATAGCAAATACAAGCTAGTTCAGATGATTATTTCCAAGATTCTGCAAACTCAGCTTCTTTAAAACCTAACGTTACTTTTTCACCGTCAGTTACGATTGGGCGTTTAATTAACATCCCGTCAGAAGCAAGTAATTCTAGTTGTTCATCTTCAGACATTGAACTTAATTTGTCCTTTAACCCTAACTCTTTATACTTCATGCCAGATGTATTAAAAAATTTCTTTAACGGAAGGTTACTTGCTTTCCAATACGACTTTAACTCTTCTTTTGTAGGGGTTTGTTCTACAATATGAATTAGCTCGTAGGAAATACCGTTTTCATCTAGCCATTTTTGAGCTTTTTTGCAAGTTGTGCAGCGTGGATATTGAATCAATTTTAGTGTCATTTCACTACTCCTTCATAAGTTATAAAATTTAAATAAAGTATACCAGAGATTGATTGTACTGAAAAAGATAAAGTGAAACTTCAATCAGTAGATTATTATTTTGGATCTCGCTAGGAGACTTCGCTGTCTTTCATTTAATAAAAACAGCCTAAATGCAAAATACCATTCCTAACAAATAAATAGAAAAAGGTATCCAAAGAGGATACCTTGTTTATTTCGTCTTATACAATATATTTTTCAGCTTCGATTAGTTTTTTAGATGCTTCACGCTTTTTCAAAATTAAATTGTAAGGGTTGCTACGAGTTAATTTACGTAGAGCGGAAAGCATCATTTTACCGTTATCTCCTTCGGCAGAAGCAAGGATTGTTTCTTTTGCCTCTTTTTCAATTTCTGCAAAGGCTTCTTGGCAGAAAATTTCAGTATAAAGAAGTTTTTGTTTCGATTTTTCAACACCATCACGTTCAATTGCTTTTGCTGTACGAATCACTGCAGATTCCATTGCATACAGTTGATTAGCAATGTTCGCAATGTTTACTAAAACTTCTTGTTCATTTTCTAATTTTGCACCGAAGGCTTGTGCCGCTACGCCCGCTGTTAAAATACCGATTTTCTTCGCATTTTTTACAAGATATTTTTCTTGTGCTAATGGCTCATCTCCGATTTCTTCAGGCATTAACATTAACAACTCTTCTTGTAGCTTTTGAGCCGCTTGAAGTAAAGGTAATTCTCCTTTTAATGCCTTCTTCATAAATGTTCCCGGTACAAGTAAACGGTTAATTTCGTTTGTTCCTTCAAAAATACGGTTAATTCGTGAGTCACGATAAATACGTTCTACTTCATATTCTGCCATGAAACCATAGCCACCGTGTAATTGTACAGCCTCATCTGCAATATAATCTAATGTTTCAGAACCAAATACTTTGGCAATTGAACATTCAATCGCATATTCCGCAATCGCTGCAGCAATAACTTTACCATCCTTTTGTTCCTCTTCTGATAATTGGCTTAAACGATCTTCAAAGTATCCGACAGTTCGATAATTCAATGATTCTGAAGCGTATAGTTGAGATGCCATTGTTGCAATTTTTTCTTTCGTTAAATTGAAACTTGAGATTGGTGTTTTAAATTGTTGACGTTGATTTGAATAGGCAATCGCTAATTCTAATGCTCGTTTAGAAGCACCAACAGTACCAACACCTAATTTGTAACGACCGATATTTAAAATATTAAAGGCAATGACATGACCACGGCCAACTTCACCTAGTAAATTTTCAACAGGAACTTCAGCATCTTCCAAAATTAATGTACGAGTGGAAGAAGATTTTATCCCCATTTTCTTTTCCTCTGCCCCTACTGAAACTCCAGGATAGCTCCGTTCAACGATAAAGGCTGAGAATTTGTCGCCATCAATTTTTGCATATACAACGAAAACATCGGCAAATCCAGAGTTTGTAATCCACTGTTTTTCACCATTTAAAATGTAATGAGTTCCCGCTTCATTTAATTTAGCTACCGTCTTTGCTCCTAGGGCATCTGATCCAGAACCTGGTTCAGTTAAAGCATAAGCTGCAATTAACTCACCCGATGCAAGCTTTGGTAAATATTTTGATTTTTGTTCATGGTTGCCGAATAGAACAATTGGTAAAGAACCGATACCTACATGGGCACCGTGGGTAATGGAGAACCCTCCAGCTGGAGACATTTTTTCAGCGATTAATGCCGAAGAAATTTTATCTAACCCTAATCCTTCATATTCTTCCGGTACATCTGCAGCTAGTAATCCTAATTCCCCTGCTTTTTTCAATAAACGTACAGAATGTTCAAATTCGTGGTTTTCTAAGTTCTCTACTACTGGTTTTACTTCATTTTCAACATAATCCGTTGTCGTTTGAGCAATCATCAATTGTTCATCTGTAAAATCTTCAGGAGTAATTACACGACTTAATTCCACATCTTCAATTAAAAAACTTCCACCTTTAATAACATTTGTTGTTTGAACCATTTACATTTCCTCCCCTAATAGAAAATATTTAAACCCTTGAATACTCGCACTTCATTTCCTAATTACTTCACAAATTCTATTTTTTACAGCACTTCGAATACACCAGCAGCACCCATACCGCCACCAATACACATTGTGACAACGCCATACTTTTTACCTTGACGTTTTAATTCATGGATTAACTTTAATGTTAATATGGCACCTGTTGCACCAAGGGGGTGACCTAAAGCGATTGCCCCTCCATTTACATTCACCTTTTCTATATCGATGCCTAAATGGCGTACTACTTGAATTGATTGGGAAGCAAAGGCTTCATTCAGCTCCCATAAGTCAATATCCTCTAAAGATAATCCAGCGATTTTCAATGCTTTTGGCACAGCTTCAATCGGGCCAATCCCCATTACTTCAGGAGGCACTCCCCCAACAGCAAACCCTAAAAATTTAGCCATCGGTTTTAACCCTTGGGCTTCCGCCTCTTCTCGATCCATAACTAAAACTGCTGCTGCACCATCGGATGTTTGAGAAGAGTTACCTGCCGTAACAGACCCTTTCACGTTAAAAGCAGGACGTAATTTTGCAAGTCCTTCCATCGATGTATCAGGACGGACCCCTTCATCTGTATCAAAGGTAAAGGTTTTCGATTGCAGCTTGTTATTTTCATCTACGAAATGTTGGACAACTTCAACGGGTACGATTTCATCTTTAAACTTTCCTTCTTTAATCGCTTTTGCCGCTAATTCATGGGAACGTACAGCAAATGCATCTTGATCTTCTCGACTGACCCCGAAACGATTGGCGACTTCCTCAGCAGTATGGCCCATGCTCATATAATATTGGGGTGCTTCTTCAGCTAGCTTCGGATTTAAACGAACTGTATTACCGGTCATTGGTATCATACTCATCGATTCAACGCCACCAGCTAAAATAGCCTTCGAATGGCCTAACATAACCCGTTCGGCTGCATAAGCTATCGCTTGAAGTCCAGACGAACAGAAACGATTGATCGTAATTGCCGGTGTCGTGTCTGGTAGCCCAGCTAACGCCCCAATATTTCTCGCTACATTCATTCCTTGTTCCGCTTCTGGCATTGCGCAGCCCATAATTAAATCATCGATAGGCCCTTCATATCCAGCTCTTTTTAATGTTTCCTTTACAACAACTGCCCCAAAATCATCAGGACGGAAGTTAGCAAGAGAACCTTTTTTTGCTTTTCCAATAGGTGTTCTTGCACCTGCTACAATTACGGCTTCACGCATATTGATATATCCCCCTTATCCATTGGCTTTTGTATTTTCAGTTCATCGACATTCCTGTCAATCCTATGATTAATTGCGTAATGGTTTTCCTTTTATCAACATGTGTTGCATCCGTTCTTGCGATTTCGGTTCGGCAACAAGTTGTAAAAATGCTTCACGCTCTAAGTTTAATAAATAATCTTCCGTTACTTCTGTTCCGTATGGCACAAGACCACCTGCGATGACATATGCAAGCTTTTTCGCAATCTTTAAATCATGCTCACTAATAAAGCCCGATTGGTACATTCCTTGAGCCCCTAACAATAATGTTGCGTACCCTGGTGCCCCAACAACTTTCACTTTTTTAGGTATTGGTGCAGTATATCCAGCTTCTGATAAAGCAAGCACCGTCTGTTTCGCATCGTAAATTAAGTGATCAGGATTTACTGAAATACCATCAGCAAAGTTTAAGAAATTATTTTCACGAGCTTCTTCACCGGATGTAGAAACTTTAGCTAAAGCAATTGTTTCAAATACTTTATTGGCAATCACTTGATAGTCTATTTCTACTCCGTTTGGAATTCCTTTTATAAACTTTTCATAAAGTGCTAGATTTCCACCACCACCTGGTATTAATCCAACTCCTACTTCAACTAATCCCATATACGTTTCACTAGATGCTTGAATATGAGCAGCTGGTAAACATACTTCCGATCCACCGCCAAGGGTCATACCAAAAGGTGCTGCCACAATTGGTTTTTTACTGTACTTAATTCTACGCATCGCTTTTTGGAATGCTCGAATAGTAAAATCTAGTTCAAAAATGTTATCATCTTGAGCTTCCATTAAGATCATGCCAAGGTTGGCCCCTACACAGAAGTTTTTCCCTTGGTTTCCAATTACAAGGCCTTTATAATTTGCCTCCACTTCATCTATTGCGAAGTTGATCATTTGAATAATATCTAAACCAATTGCATTGGATTTTGAATGGAATTCTAGTAACGCGACCCCATCACCTAAATCTATTAAACTAGCACCAGAATTTGATTTAATAACCCCATGTTTTTTCTTATAACGTTTTAAATCAATGACTTTATCATTCACTGGTACTTTTACATATTCATTGCCATTGTAGTAAGCTAAATCTCCATCTATTTCTGTATAGAAAGATTCATAACCTTTAGCTAAAAACTCTTTTACAAACGAAGGGATTTCCCTTCCTTCAGATTCCATTTTTTCAACAGATTGTTTGACCCCAATGGAATCCCACATTTCAAAAGGTCCTTGTGTCCAACCAAAGCCCCATTTCATCGCATTATCAATTTCAACAATTGTTTCTGCAATGATGCCTGTTAATTCAGCAGAATAAAGTAACGTCGGAGCAAATATGTTCCATAGTAGCTCTCCTACTCTGTCATTAGCATATACTAATGTCTTCACCTTATTTGGAAGCCCTTTTGTTTGTTTAGCCATTTCAATTGAAGGCGTTTGTAATTTTTTCATTGGCACATACTCTAATGTGGATGGCTCAATTTCAAAAATTTCTTTTCCTTTCTTCACAAAGAAACCTTGACCTGATTTTGCCCCTAGCCAGCCGTTATCAACCATTTTCTTCAACAACTCAGGCACTTCAAATACTTTTTGTTCTTCCCCTGTTGTTTGGTCATAAACCGTTTTCGCTACATGAAGGAATGTATCTAAACCAACGACGTCTAAAGTTCTAAAAGTTGCGGATTTCGCTCGACCGATTAGTGTACCCGTTACCGAATCCACTTCCCCAACAGAATATCCACGATCTAACATCTCTCTAAGCGTAATTAACAAGCCATACGTTCCAATTCGGTTAGCTACAAAGTTTGGTGTATCTTTTCCTACTACAACCCCTTTGCCTAATACATCCTCAGCAAATGTTTTCATAAAATGAACAACTTCAGGTAACGTATATTCAGTAGGTATAACCTCCAACAGTTTTAAATAACGAGGAGGATTGAAAAAATGGGTTCCTAAAAAATGTTTTTGGAAATCTTCCGAACGGCCTTCAACCATTGCATTTACACTAATGCCTGAAGTATTGGAACTAATAATTGTCCCTGGCTTGCGCACCGCATCTACCCGCTCGAATAAACTTTTCTTCACATCTAAGTTTTCAACTACGACTTCGATGATCCAATCAACATCCTTAAGCTTTTCTAAATCGTCTTCCAAGTTACCAACTGTTATGAGTGATAAATTTTTCTTAGCCGTTAATGGTGCTGGTTTTTGTTTTAATAGCTTTTGAATCGCATTGCTCGCAAATCGATTGCGAACTACTGGATGTTCTAGAGTCAGTCCTTTTGCTTCCTCTTCTTTCGTTAACTCCTTTGGTACGATATCTAATAGTAATGTTGGAATACCGATATTCGCTAAATGTGCGGCAATACCTGATCCCATAACCCCTGAGCCTAGTACGGCTGCTGTTTGAATTTTGTAAGACATATGCATCCCCCTTATCACCTTTGAATGAATACTCATTCATTTTATGCTAAAAAAAATATAACTCTCGCCAAAATTAATGGTTCCAAACAGTTTTTCTGTTCTTAGTGTAGAATATTTCTTCATTTTTAGCAATAATTTTTAACTTAATTTTCTAAAAAATCAATAATTAATTTACTAAATTAATAGTAATTACTATATTTTATGAACAACCATTCATTTAAGTCAAATTTCTTTTAAAATAATTTAAAATGTGTACACTAATGATAAGGAGAGTGATATAGAATGCAAGCAATTACTACAGCTGAACAATTTAATGAAATTATCGCATCTGAACAACCGGTAATCGTAAAATTTTATGCAGGTTGGTGCCCAGACTGCACACGTATGAACATGTTTATCGATCCAATTATCGAGGAATACAATCAATACACTTGGTATGAAATTAACCGTGATGATTTCCCTGAACTAGCTGAAAAATATCAAGTTATGGGAATTCCAAGTTTATTAATCTTCAAAAATAGTGAAAAATTAGCTCACTTACACAGTGCAAACGCTAAATCACCGGAAGATGTAAAAGAGTTTTTAAACGCTCAAAACTAATTGAACAGACTACAAACTAAAGTTCCATAGTTTGTAGTCTTTATTTTTACTAAAATTCCTAACTAAAATAAATAAACAGAGGAGTGGATAATATGCCATTCGTAAACATTAAAATTACAAATGAAGATGTAACGCCAGAGAAAAAAGCAGCTTTAATTAAAGGAGCAACTCAACTATTAGTAGATGTCTTAGGTAAAAACCCTGCTACAACAGTCGTAGTTATCGATGAAGTAGATACGGATAATTGGGGTATTGGTGGGGAAACCGTTACAAAAAGAAGAAAAGAAGGAAAATAAGTAAGATGGGTGGCTTTTGGAAAAGAGCCACCCATTTTTTATTGATTTACTTGTAAAATTTTATAAAGTTCCTCAAGTTTAGTTATTTCATAGGTAGGGGTAATGTCTGATTCCATCGTTATTTGTTTATGGTTGATCCAACAAGTGTCTATTCCCACATTCCAACCACCTGTTATATCTGCACTAAAGGAATCACCAATGATCAATGTCGTTGTTAAATCTAAGTTTTCAATTTGTGAAAATACTACATGAAAGAACTCTTTCATCGGTTTTTGATAACCGGTATCTTCTGATACAAACACCTTTTTAAAATAAGGAGCCAAACCAGAATCATGAAGTCTTTTCTCCTGCGTCTTGGACTCCCCATTGGATACGACATACAAATCAAATTGCTTATGTAATGTTTTTATTAAATTCAGTGCCCCTTCAATGAGGTGATGCCCTTCCGATAAATATTTTCGATAATTTTTTTCTAAAGCGACCCCATCTACTTCAATACCATATTGTTTAAATAAAATGGCGAATCGCGTATTCACGACTTCATCCCGATCCATTTGGTCCTCTTCATAAGCTCGCCATAATTCTCTATTTAACTTTTTATAGTTAGCTTTTATTTCAGGTGTTAACTCAACTTGTTGATGAGAAAATAACTTTTGCAAAGCTACTTCTTCTGTTGCCCCAAAATCAAGCAATGTGTCATCTAAATCAAATAATAATGTTTTGTACTGTTTCAAAATTAACTCCCCCTCATAAAAGCTTTAAATTGAAGACTCTTCATTTATCATATAGCCCAACTTCTATTATACTTTTGTATAGTCCATTGGGACAGTTATTAAAGAAAATGATGAAATAGAGGTATACGATGAAGACTCAACTTAAGGTAAAAGGAATGTCCCAATATAGTATAGATGTTCATCCAACTTTCCAAAACTCAGCATGTGGTCCAACGACTGTTTTTGTTATTTTAAACTACTTACTAAAAGATCCATTAAATATAGACGCGAATCAACTTTATACCCTTTTAGGAGGGACAAAAATTGGTTTATTTAAATGGCGTTTAATAAAAAATCTACAAAAACTATTAGGTCCAAACTGGAATGTTTCGAGTTGTTCGTTAGCAATCGCGTTAAAAGAAATCGATGCTGGAAGACCCGTAGCGATGAAATTTGATAAATATTTTACCTTTCAATGGCATTCAAAACCGACTTTCAAATACCATTGGGTTCCATTAATTGGTTATGAAATCGAACAAAACGAATTACATTTTTTTGTTCATGATAACGGTGGACCTAATCGTGATAGTCAAATAAGAAAAGTTCCTTATGCCCCTAATAGTAAAGTTATTCGTTTCGTAAAAATAGAGCCGAAGTGACCTATTGAAAGTTCACCTCGGCTCCTTTATTTTCATTAAACGAGTGAATATAATGATCTTGCATGCTTCACAATTAAACTTAATCCTCTTTCTTGTAAACGTTCAAACGTTTCTTGTTCATAATCTACTAATTGAAGTTCATTTAATTGGGCATTAATAGGTACTTCCCTTTGAATGGTTGCTAATTCTTTCGATAACTTCAACATGTCCACATTATCAGCGATTTTTGATCGTTGAGCAGGCTTTAATGCATCTAAATTGGCTAACACATTTTCAACAGATCCATAGTTTTGGATAAGCTGTAAAGCCGTTTTTGGACCAATCCCCTTTACTCCTGGATATCCGTCACTTGTATCACCCATAAAAGCTTTTACATCAGCAAATTGATAGGGCTCAATCACATACTCTTCCTTAAAACGTTCTTCTGTATAGACGTCATATTCTGAATATCCTTTTTTCGTAAAGGCAATTTGAGTCGATGGGTTTAATAATTGAAGCAAATCTTTATCACCACTAATGACGGTAATATTCGCTTCTTCTTTCCATTTCTCAATCATAGACCCAATTGTATCATCCGCTTCCATACCAACTTCACCAAAGTTTTTCCAGCCGATCATTTCCGAAACTTCTTTTGCCATATCGAATTGAGGCAACATTTCTTCAGGGGGTGCTGGTCGATTCGCTTTATATCCATCAAATAATTCGTTGCGGAAAGTTTGTGCGCCCATATCCCAACAAACAGCTAAATGGGTCGGTTTCATAATCGATTGGGCCGTTAAAACATGACGGGCAAATCCTTGTACCCCATTTGTTGGCGTTCCGTCTTCTAAACGAATATAGTGTCCCATTGCACTTGAAGCAAAAAATGAACGGAACAGTAACGCCATCCCATCTACTAGTAAAAGATGCGGTTTATTTGTCATCATCAAAAATCCTCTCTAACTCTATTATTTCCATTATATCAAATTATGCAGTGGAATGAGATGACAATTGAATTGTTAATTAATAAGTAGATTCCCATACACTTCTATCTAAACGATTTATTCGTAAATCGGACCTTTCATTCCTCGCCACCACCTAAATTGTAAAAGCATGTTACTAATAAAGGATTTCGAAATAACGCCAGAAAAAACGGTCTCAATTGTTCCTCCATAATTTTCTTTTAAATGTTCTAATTGAGATTCTTCTTTAATGTCACCAAAGTCATAAATTTTATATCCTAATCGTCGAAAATACTTTATATTTTCCCAGATTAAAAAGGCGTTCCCAAAATCTTCCACTCGGCCTTCTATATTACAATCGTATAAAGACATAGCCATTTCACCATTGATGACATAAGCACGATAACAAATCGTTTCATTCCGATCATCCATCAGCCTTGATATGAGTAATCCACCTTTTTCTCGTAGCAATTTTAATGTTTGCATGTCGAAACGATTTAATTTTCTCCGTTTGTCCCTTTTCCTATTTGAGTTGTAAAATTGTATGAAATCGTGAATTTCTTGATCCATTACTTTGTCAACTATAACAACATTCCAGCTTTTTTCTTGTATCTCCTGTATTCCTTTTCGGAAATGGGTAGACAGCGAATTCAATAATATTTTCTCTTCTTTTTGTAAATGAATGTGAACTGTTTTTTGCCCTTGCAATTGTCTAGTTGGTTTTAGTAAATGAGTGTAACGAATTAATTTCGGATCAAATCGACTGTCATATTTCTTATCTTGAAAGTACACATGATGGAATGGCAATGCAAAATATTTTCTACTAATTTGAAGCATAAAATTCACTCCTTCAACCTTCATTTTTTATGGATTATGATTGCATCATTATGGAGAAAGATCGATTCATTATTTTTCTCATCTAAAATAGTTAGTTTAGTAGAAAAATTAATTTATCAATTATTCTCCGTTTTATTTCCTAGGGAATAAAATGAAGTAATGGATTATATGAGTTTCATCCAAACAATTCCACAAAACTACTTCTATCTAAAATTTTGTAGACATAATTTTTAAATATTTCGAATATATTATTTTTCTGTAGAATAAATCCATTACCATTAACCCTATTTCTACCATTATTACCAAAATATCTTTACACTAATCACTTTTTACAAATTGAGTAGGAGGGAGTGATTAACTCCCGACCTCTCACACCACCGTACGTACGGTTCCGTATACGGCGGTTCAATTAAGATGAATAACGCAAAGTTTCGTAACGAACTTTCAGACTTTTCAGCCCTTGGCTTTCCCAATAGGAATTGCCGGGGGTTCTGTGTAATATGGGGCTTTTAGAAATGCGCCAGTACCCTTTTCGGGTGTTTCCCCACTCGTATGCTTTTCCATAAGGAACTTTCAACCGAGTAAGATTTCTGACTCTTGTTTGAGGTTTCTTCCAATTCTTCCATAGACACATCCTTAATCTTCTTTTAATCCAGCTATCTAGTGATTTGAATATGGAATTCGTATCTGCTAATGCAAAATAACCACACCACCCCATTAGAAATTGGTTTAACTTCTCGATTCTGTATTCCATGGAGTATGGCATCTTTCTTGAGGTAATTTCTCGTATTTTCTTCTTCATTCGAACTAAGCTTGTTTTCGCAAGACGAACCTTTGGTTCTTTATGATTCGTGAAACTAAAACCTAAGAACTTCCGGTTCCAAGGACGGTCTACTGCTGATTTCTTTTCGTTTATTTTTAAACGAAGTTTTCCTTCGATAAATCTTTGTACACTCGTCATTACTCTTAATCCCGCACGTTCTGTTTTCACATAAATATTACAATCATCTGCGTATCGAACGAATTTATGTCCACGTTCCTCCAACTCTTTATCGAGTTCATCTAGAACTATGTTTGAAAGTAAAGGACTTAAAGGTCCACCTTGTGGTGTTCCTTCTTCTGTACTTGAAACCACTCCATTTATCATGACACCGGCTTGGAGGTATTTACGAATAAGTTTTAATAAAGATTTATCTGAAATTTGTTTCGCTAATGTTGCCATTAGTCGGTCATGATTGACCTTATCGAAGAATTTCTCTAAATCCATATCAATCACCCATCGATAACCTTCCTTTATATAACCCTTTGCTTTCCGAACGGCGTCATGGGCGCTCCGGTTTGGACGGAATCCATAACTCTGGTCCGAAAATGTTTTGTCATATTCCTTCGATAAAATCTGCGAGATAGCTTGTTGAATCAAACGGTCTGTCACGGTTGGGATACCTAGTAAACGTACACCACCATCTGGTTTCGGGATTTCGACTCGACGTACTGGTTGCGGTTCATAGGTTCCATTCAAAATCTGCGATTTAATGTTTTTCCAATTTTCGATAATGTGCTGTCGTAAGGTTTGTACGGGCATCATGTCTACTCCATGGCTTCCTTTATTCGCTTCAACTCGCTTTAGCGCTTGTATCATGTTTTGCCGTTCGAGAATTTGATCCAACATCATCATTTCGTTCCTTTCCGTGATTAGCTTATCTTCTTATGTCCATCTGAACTCCACCCTCCGCAAATACCCTCGTGGGATTCACCACTACTTTCTAAGCGTGAGGTTTTTCTGTTTTCTGTGCTTATTCATTCTAGATGGAAAGCCAAGGGCTAATCTCTCTCAATTGTTCAGTCCTTCCGAGTAATTCTAGACCTACTCGTACTATGACCTCTGCTGACTTCTGACAGTTCAGCTACTTGTCTCCAAGTAGGTTATGAAGGGTACTTCACGTTTCTGTCAGACCTCCCCGGGTAAGCGTATGCACTTTCACACCATCTATCCTCCTCATTTACTTGATATGACCTTCGACAGAAGGACTTTGTTTTGTAATGCAAACTCATTCAATCATACCTAGCCTTATATGAGATTCGTGTTCCTCGGACCGGTGTTTTGCCTCCAGCTTCCTTCAGATTCCGCGTCGCCACGGACACCCTTGCTCTTAGCTAACCTCTACTTCAGTCTTCGGGGTTCGGGACTTGCACCCTATAGTTCATAAGCATGCCGGGCGCACATTAAAAAGAAGCAGAGATAAAATCTCTACTTCTTTCCTATTAGTCTTTCAATTTTAGCTGAAGATCTTCAATAACATATACTTGTTCAGCTACCCGTTCAATAAATGTACGATCATGGGAAACGAGTATAATCGTCCCTTCATAAGCGTTTATAAAGTTTTCTAATGCTTCAATTGCTTGAATATCTAGAAAGTTGGTCGGTTCGTCTAACAATAAAATATTATACTCTCCTAAAAATAATTGGCATAGTTTCAAACGAATTGCTTCGCCACCACTTAATGACTTAACATTTTTCTGAAGATCTGTGCCGCCAAACTGCATGGAATGTAAAACACTACGCAAAAGTCCTTCATCGTAACCCGAACTGTTTTTTACCATTTCCCAAACGGTTTCATCCATTATAAATTGATAGCTCAATTGATGAAAATATCCAATTCTCGCTTTTGGAGAAATGGTTAATTCAGAAGCCTTGTTTGCAATTTGTGAAAGCAACGTACTTTTCCCACTACCATTACTACCCGTAATCGCGACTGTCTTACCAAGAGGTAGCTGGAAACTGGTTTCATTTAGTAATACTTTATCCTTAACTTGAAGCGTAAAACGATCAGCCATAATTGGAAACTTATTATGCAACTCTATCGCTTTTGACTGCCGAAAAACGATTGGTCTATCTTCTTTAACCGCTTCCACTTCTTGTAGTTTCTCCATTCGTTGTTCGATAGCCTTTGCTGCTCGCTGAATTGATTTTTGACTTGTACCTTTCGATTTGGTCATAAAGGACTTATTTGGCTTAGCTTTTGCTTCTTTTTTCGACAGGCGACCAGCTTGCGCAACCTTTTCTGCTTTTTTCATTTTTTCTTGCGCAGCTTTTTCAAGACGCCCCTTTTCTTTTATAAACTGTTCATGGGCTTGCCTTTGCAGTTGCTGTTCTACCTTTTTTTGTGCCAAGTATTCACTATAATTCCCCGAATATACATGAACTTCCCCTTCTTCAATTTCCCAAATGGTTGTCACTAGTTCATCTAAAACAGCCCGATCATGACTAATTAAAACGAGAGCCCCATAGTAATACTTCAATTCATCAAGTAAAAAGGAAATACCTTCTTGATCTAAGTGGGTTGTTGGTTCATCAATGAGTAACGCTTCATAATAGTGGGTAAACAATTGGGCCAGTTTCAATCGGGTTTGCTCCCCACCACTTAACTGATGGGAATCTTTTGGAACACCTAACTTTCCAAGTAACGCCACGTCCGCTTCAATGGTTGATGGGGCTTCCAGTTGTTCAAAGTATCCACTCTCTATATGACGGTGAATTTTACCTTTTGCTGGTTGGACGATACCTGCTAATAATTTTAGTAAAGTGCTTTTCCCTGCACCATTTTTACCGACAATTCCGATTCGGTCAAATTGATGTATCGCTAATCTTTCTATCTTTAAAATTTCTTTATCTAAAAAAGTTACTTCTACTTGTTGTAATTCAAAACAAATTTGTTCCATCTTTGCTACCTCCGAAAAATAGTTTTTTCGTATCGATAGCTAGAATCGATACGAGCTTCAATGCCAAGCTCGTATCAATAAAATAATAAAAATTGCATTGTCCTTCCTCCAACTCATTTAATATGTTAGTAAACAACAAAAAACACAGGCGGCATGCCTGTGTTTTAGAGTAAAGGGAAACCATCTTCCATTAATGTAGAAATTTCTCGATTATAACTAATGAAAAAAGGTAGAAAAATCTACCTTTCTAATTAATCATATGAACTACTTTTAAAGTAGTTATGAAAATACATCGCTCATTTCCTCACGAGACTAAAATCAACAGTCTTTTATGAGATGAAGATTATTAAAAAAGGACAGACTTATCCCATCTACTCTGTATACACAAAACAGAGCCTTTGAACATATTCAATTATTTGTTCAAAGATAGGTAACGAAGTCTCATTGAATGGGTCATTTTTTAATAATCCTCCTTAACAGCTAAATACAGTGTTAATTATAGAATAGCCTTTTTAATACAGTCAAGATAAAGTGATGTATCCTCTACGATTAACTTACCAATCAAATCAAAAAGCTTCTCCAGATGTAAATGGAGAAGCCTTACAGTAAAAAGTAGTTCATCATTAATTATTATTCCATCCGTTTCATATCTCGAATAGCTTGTATTGATAATCGAACAAGTAAAACAGCACATAGGAACAAACCTAAATATGATGCGGTATTTAAATAAATGGCATATGCTGAATGGATGAATTGGGAAATGGCTAACAACGCAACCGAAATAACACCAAAAGTAATCCCGACTAAAAGTAAGACAAACTTCGAAAACAAATGGGTAATAAATTTGGCATTATTTTTATCTGAGAAGATATCGTGATGCAATATTACCTTTCCATCTTCAACCTTTTTAAACAATTGGTCGACCCGTCGAGGAATCTTCCTTAAATTCGGTATAATTAAAGCTAACTCTTCTTCCAAACGGTCCTTAGTTGCCCTCGGTTCTTTAAACGGTTTTTTCAACGCTAGTTTTAAATAACTACTTGAAAACAATTTCGCTTCTTCAAACATATTGAAATTGCGATCAATAATTCTTAACGTTCCATCTAATGTAACAATCACTCGTAACGCCACACTAACTGATGGGTAAAATTGTAGTCCGAAATCTCGAATCACTGTAAAAATTGAATAAATAATTTCATCTGTTCGAATCCGTTCAACATAAGAGATTTTTAAAATAATTTGACTGATGGCTTGCTCTAACTCAAGTCGGTCTACTTCCCTCGTATTTTTCACTAATAGGGAGATTCCATCATATAAAATCGAAGCATCATTTTGTTGAATCCCAATAAAAAATAGTTTCAACCCTTCTTGTTGAGCAGCTGACAGGCGGCAAACAGCACCGAAGTCTAATAAAGTAATTTCCCCAGTATTTAAATCGTAATGAATATTACCTGGATGGGGATCTGCGTGAAAAATTCCCGAAACTAAAGCTTGTTCTAAATAAGAGAAAAGTAAAGTTTCCGCTATTTCATGACGATTGTCGATATCGTATTGGGCAAGATTTCCTAAGCTAACGCCCGTTGCCAATCCCATTATTAAAATATTTTCATTACTATATTCTTCATATACCTTTGGAATCTTTACTTTTAAATCACTCTTTTTCATTACATTGTGGATTTGGATCATATTACGAGCTTCTATTTTAAAATCGATTTCTTCCCGTAATGAAGAAACAAATCCTTCTGCTAAGTCTCTAAAACCAAGGTTTTCCGCCCATTGGGATTTACTTGTGACCCAATTGGCAAATTCCATTAAAATGCTTAAATCTTCTCGCATAATTTCCTTTACTTCAGGACGTAACAATTTCACGACAACTTCTTCATTTGTTTTCCGTAAAATCGCTCTATGGACTTGCCCTATAGACGCAGCAGCAATCGGCTTCATATTAAAATAGGAAAATACTTCATTTATTTCACCGCGCAAATTTTGCTGCAATGTTTCTTTTACTTGATTTTCAGAAAGCTGTGTTACATTATCTTGTAATTTCTCCAGTTCTTCTATAAAAATCGGGGATAGGAATTCCTTACGTGTCGAAAGCACTTGTCCGAACTTAATAAAAATACCGCCACATTGTTCAAGGGTATCCCTTAAGGCGATAGCTAATTCCCGATCTGAATCTCGATTTCTAGCATATTTCATTGTTCTTGTAATGCCATTTTTTACAGCAATACTTAAAACGGTTCGTAATCTTTTTTGATGACGCCAATAGCCGATAATTCTTTTAATAATAAATTTTTTCCCAACATTTCTACCATTACTATCATTTAATGCAATCGGATCAAATAATTCAAAGAATAAGTAAATAAGCATCGAAATAAGGAGCATACTACCGATCCACAATAAAGTAGAAACATTCATCACACTTTTAATTGTATATAAAGAATGTTCTGCTCCTCTTAAGTACGTATACCAAAAGATAAAAGTTGTAAAAGAGACACTAATGAAAACAGAAAAGAGTCGCTTAAAAATATTCACATTAGAACCAATTAATCGCCCACTAACAAAAAAGATGAAAATGGATACGAATAATATTTGAACGATTGGTATTATAAAGCTCATTCCCCTCACCCGCTTTCTTTAGGATATAAGTTACAAAGACTTTATAGAACAATCCACCTGCACTTCTACATTGCCTCTTAGCGCTCTACTAATCATACAGTTTTCTTCCGCTTTCATAGCCAATCGATTAGCTAACCGCACATTACTTTCATTGGCCTCATGAAGGAATATTTCAATATGATGAATAATTCTTTTATATGTAAATATATTATTTTCCACTTGTACAACACCATCTGATTGAAGGGATAATCTTGCTTTTATATCCGACCGTTCTAACATCGCTGCAAGGGAAATCATATAACAACCTGCTGCGGCACTTAATAATAATTCATCGGGATTTGTTCCAATTCCAGGACCATCCATTTCTTTTGGAATTGATATCGTCGTTTTTAAATTTTCACAGGCAATCTCACCTGTATCATTTCTTCCTCCATCCCATCCTGTTTGGAGCTTAAAAACATGTTCAACTGCATTTGACATAAATTTCCCACCTCTCTAGTTTTAACTATACCACCCATTTAACAATGATAAGAAGTAAAAACCCACCAAAATGTAAGAAAGAGGATCCACATAAAGTGAATCCTCCATGTATTAAATTTCAATTGTGGTCGTTGTTAAATCTGAAGTTAACCCAACAGAATGAATCGTTAATTGGGTAGAACCTTTTGTAAAAATAACACCATGGAGCTTTCCTCGTTCATAGATAGCTCCCCCACCATCTATACCAATCTTTTTTTGACAAGATGAAACCCAAACGTTACTTGATTTGTCTTCATTTAATAATACGGTTGGTGTGTGTCCAAATACAACAATTTCCTTTGCTAAATGGGGAACATTGAAAAACTCTTCCCTAATCCAATAAAAGTCATCCTTTTTCGACTCACGAAAATTTTCTACATTAGCCGATATTCCTGCATGAACGAAAAGATAGGGATCCCATAAATAAAATCTTCTTAAATTTTTCATAAACTCGATTATTTCTTTATTTTCTTTTTGAATCTTCGCCGTAATTTCCTTTACTGAAAAATGATCAGAAACGATTGAGAAAGTTGGGGCATCATAAAAACTTTGAACGGTAGCAGCTCCACCAACCTTTGGATTAAAATAAAATTCCGAAAGGTCGTCAGGTTTTTCTAACCAATTTAAAAAGAGCTGTTCGTGATTCCCACTTAAAGCAACCGCATCATAGTCTTCTACTAGCTGCATTACTTTTTTAATCACTTTCACACTATCTGGACCACGATCAATATAATCTCCTAAAAATACTAATTGTTCCTCATTTGGATTCCATTTGTCTAACAATTTTTCCAAAAGATTATAACAACCATGTATATCTCCTATAGCAAAAACTTTCTCCAATGCACACACCCCATTTAAAAAACAAGCTTTTTAATATTGATACGTATGATTTGATTATACTTTTATAACTTTTCAAGTTCTTTATTCTTACTATATCATATTCAATTCGCAAATTTTTTATATCTATAAATATTAGAGCGTTTTCTTTATTTTAAGCCAATTTTTCCTTGTTAACTAAGCCTTTTAAAAGAAATAGTAGATGGCTTTTAATCGTTATGAAAAAGAATAAAAAATTTTTTTATTTTAAGTAGACATTTTAAAAATTACCAGGTATAATAAAGAGAATAATTATATTGCTTCATATCTAATGAATTCACATGTTACAAAAAGTAATCGTGAACGTTCGGTACTTTTTGTAATGTGTGAATTTTTTTATAGTATTTTGAAGTAATTGGTTATTGATTAAATTTTTTGGAGGTCTTTTAAAATGACACAAGGTACAGTAAAATGGTTTAACTCAGAAAAAGGTTTTGGATTTATCGAAGTTGAAGGTGGAAACGACGTATTCGTACACTTCTCTGCTATCCAAGGCGACGGCTTCAAAACTTTAGAAGAAGGTCAAAAAGTTGAATTCTCAGTTGAAGAAGGAAACCGTGGACCACAAGCTTCTAACGTAGTAAAACTTTAATTTACTATTTAAAGGGCAATCTCAAATTGAGATTGCCCTTTTTTCATTAGTTAAATATTTGTTTAATGTATCCATAATACTCAGATTGGGTAGAACAACAAAATTCCCGTTGAATACTTTTGCAATTTTCTACGATGGTATCGAAAGTATTTGGTTTGCTTATTAAATACCCTTGAACTGCATCACATTCACTATTTACTAAATAGTTAAATTGCTCCATCGTCTCTACACCTTCAGCAACAACATTCAATTTAAAATGTTTGGCCAGTGAAATGATTAAATCAATTAATGGTTTATGATTTTCTTCATTCATATTTTTAACAAACTCCCGATCAATTTTTAAACAATCGATTGGTAAGTCCTTTAAAAAAGAAAGGGACGAGTAGCCTTTACCGAAATCGTCTAACGCAATGGTTACGCCAATCCCTTTCAATTCATGTAAAATCGGCGTTAAAAATTTCGTATTCATCGTCATACTTTCAGTAATTTCTAGCTGGAGACATTCCGGTGAAAGTTTGGTTTCGTGTAATATCGTTTCAACAACTTGTACAAAATTTTCATGGAAAAGTTGTCGTAAAGATAAATTTACAGCAACTGTTACTGGTTGTTGAATAACTTCCTGCAATTCCTTTGTTTGTCGACAGGCTGTTTCTAATACCCATTTTCCAATAGGAACAATTAAACCCGAATCCTCAGCAATTGGAATGAATTCTGAAGGTGGAATTAACCCCTTTTGTGGATGCTTCCAACGTACTAGGGCCTCCATCGCGATGGAATGCTTTGATTTCAACTTCAGTTGTGGTTGATATTGAAGAAATAATTCATTGTTTTGTAATGCTTTATATAAATCATTTTCTAACATTAATTGCTCTTCACGAACAGTTAACATAGAAGGTTGGAAGAAAGTAAATTGTTCGGGAGATTTACTCGCTTCATATAAGGCAAATTGAGCATATTTAATGATATTTTCTTCTGTTTGTGCATCTTTTGGATAATAGGCAATTCCAATATTCACTGTTATGTTTAATGAAAAATGTTGGATACAAAATGGCTTCTCCATCATTTCAATAATCTGTTTACATAAGTTTTGAATGACCTCTTCATCATTATTATCCTCGATTAAAATTAAAAATTGATCTTCCCTTAACCTTCCAAATAGATAACTCGGAAAATACGTATGTAATCTATCAGCAATCATTTGAACAATCCGATTTGTATAAAAGGAACCTAACGAAGTTTTAATCGTGGTTAAACGATCAATTTTCATTACTAATACCGCTTTGCTAGAAGTATCATCAGCTAAGTTTTCCTTAATTTTCTCTAGTAAATAACGTTCATTGGGTAATTTCGTAATTTCATCGTAGTAAGCCATGAAATGTTTTTCTTTTTTTGAATCATTCAGCTTTTGTTCAGTATCCTGCAAGCTTTTCACTGCTCCGTCATAAACACTTTTGAACTTAGCAGCTAAATAAAGTTGGGCAATAATAATAAGAGAAAGAATAATACCATAAACACTAGTAACTTCATTTAAAATTATTAAAAAACTAATTAAAGTGATAATGATCACATTAGTTATTAAATAGACAGAGTTATTTTTATACAAGAAAAAAAAACTATCATTAACGTTCATCATTATCCCCCCATTTTAAATCAAAATGACTATCCATAAATAAACATTTATAGGTATTTTGAAATGATGAAATTTCATTTAATTAGTTTTAATTTAATACTATAAATTAGGGGGATAAACTTTTTGTACACTATTTTATACTAATTTGCAGGGTTGTTTGCCTCAACCTTTTTCAACAATTGATTTAATTCATCTTTATATTTCTCATAAATTTTATCATGGCCTAATGCTTGAAAAACTGTGAAGGCACGGTTACATTTTTCTATACCTTCAGAAACATTATTGTCTACTATGTCAATCATACCTTCATAAAACAATGTCAATGTTTGTTCAAAAAACTCTGTGTTCTCAGTAAAATAACTTTTATTCTTCTCTAAAATAAGTTTAGAATATTGATATTCTTCATGTTTTATACTTAATTCTAGCAAATTAAAAAATAAGAAACTAAGTACTTTGCTATCCATATTTAAATCTTTATATTTATCCGCTCGGTATAATAGTCTTTTTGTCATTAAAAACGCTGTTGAAGGAGTAAATAAGAACATAAAGTTGTTTAGTAAAACCAATTCATGATAACACCATTCATCTATACTTAATAAATAATCTGCTATTTCATCAATATGTTCTTTATTAATTTTTTCTCGTTCAAAATTATGTTCTATAGCATCACAAAGTATATATAAATGTTTTAAAAATAAATCCCCTGTATCCTCATATTTCTTTTTAACTTCAAATTTAATTTTTTCAATTTCATCAAGTTTTCCTGCATAGAACAATTTTAAAACATAGTTAAATTCGTTCATTTTAGTAGACTTTTTATAGTCATTTTTTATATAGAAAAATTCATTATAAGTCACATTACAATATTCCAATATTTCAGTCAGTTTGTCAGATGATATACTATTCTTTCCCGACTCAATTCTTGCAATATATGGACGTGTCATACCGATTGCATCTGCCAAAGCTTGCTGTGTAATGTTTTTGTTTTTTCTGATGTATCTGATAACTTGACCGATCTCCATATTAGCCTTCCTCCTATTATAGATTTTATTATGTATAATATAGTTTACACTTTTATAGTACTTTTTTCTTTCTAGTACAATTTAATTATATTAAATAATTAAAGAAAGGATTGAGTAAATTGAAAAAGAAGTATTCTACAATCTTTAAAATGTTGTTTGTCGCTACAGCTTTAATTATTTCTACTGAACCAACTATTCAACCTTTTTGGTGGCTTGCAGGATACTAATTTAGTTTAGTAACCTAAAACGAAAAATCTTTAGTTATTTTAAAAATCTATGGAATCTCTTTAAAATCGTAAATTCTGCCTATTCTATTAATTCAGTTTTGTAATTGTTCTCCTCCTTTTATTAGGAGGATTTTTTTTATGGCGCGATAACATCTACCAATTATTATATCTTTATTCCATCCTTTATATTAACTAATAAAACCGTTTAAATTATATTTGGATTCGCCAATAGAGAAAGGATACCGTTTAAAAGTCATTTCTTTTAAACGGTATCCTTCCATTTTTCATTATCCACTTAATAATACAAGGGCGCTTATCGGTTACAAAACGTTCGATTGTAACTTTTCAAAAGTACACCCTTCATAATCATTAGCAGCTACTTGATCACAAATAGCTTTATAGTTATTCAGACCTCCTACATAAATAACAAAGCCCCGCTGTTCGCCATCGATGTTCGCCCCAGTATACCAAGAATTTGTATAAGGATATAATGTTTGATTTGCAAGGTCATCACATTGTTTAGCCCATTCGAGTTCGGACTCTTTTTGGGCTTCAATCGTTTGAATTCCCTTTTCCTCTAAATATTCAATACACTGGTCAATCCAATCGACATGCTGCTCAATAGCTGCTGGCATATTCGTCAAAACGGAAGGACTTTGTGGACCTGTTATCATAAAGAGGTTCGGGAAACTTTCCATCATTAAACCTAAATATGTTTTAACATTTCGTCCATCTTCCCATTTTTCTTGAATCGTTTTGCCATTGCGCCCTTCAATATCGATTTTTAGCAATGAACCTGTCATTGCCTCATAGCCCGTCGCATAAATTATGACATCACATTCCACCGTACCGTTCTTTAACTGAACACCATTTTCCACAATTCGTTCGATTGGATTATCCTTTAACGATACGAGATGGACATGGTCTTCATTAAAGATTTCATAGAAGTTCGTACCAATGATTAAACGCTTTGTCGTTATATAATAATTTGGATGGAGTAATTGGGCTGTATCACGATCCTCTACAATTTCATCAATTTTATCACGTACAAATTGAGAAACGACAAAGTTTGCTTCTTTATTTGCAGAAACATCTGTAAAAACTGAGCCAAGGGAAAGACCGCCCGTTTCCCAAATATGTTCTAATTTTTCTTTTTGTTCTTTAGCGGAAAATGCTGTTGCTGATTTCCCGGTTGTATATAAACGTATTCCACCAGGAGTATTGAAGAACGCTTCTCGAATGTCCTTATAATTGTTGATCGCTTGTTCTTGTTCCTCCTTACTTAATGGATGGTTACGAGCTTCTGCAACATAATGGGGAGTTCGCATTAACAAAGTCATTTCTTTTGCTTCCTTCGCCACTTCTTGCATCGTTTGTACACCACTGGATCCATTACCAATCACAACTACACGTTTTCCTGTAAAATCAACCTTATCATGTGGCCATCGACCTGTATGATATTGTTCACCTTTGAAACTTTCAGAACCTTCAAAAGGTGGAATATTTGTTGTAGATAAACAACCGACACCACTAATCAAATATTTCGCTTCAAAGATTTCACCCTGATCCGTTGAAATTTCCCATTGCTTTGCTTCTTCTTGGAATTTTGCCTTCGTTACCCTCGTTTTTAACTGAATATCCGGTCGGAGATTTAGTTCATCTGCAACGAAATTTAAATACTGTAATATTTCTGGTTGAGAAGCATATCGATCTTTCCAACGCCATTTTTTATATAACTCTTCAGAAAATGTAAAACTATAATAAATCGAATCAGAATCACATTTTGCACCAGGATAACGACTCCAATACCAAACTCCGCCTACTCCATCTGCTGCCTCTAGTACTCTTGCTGATAAGCCTCTTTCCCTCAACTTATGCAGCATATATAATCCAGCAAAACCAGCTCCAATAATAATGGCATCATATTGTTTTACATTCATAAAATCCCCCCTATTTATTTGACGTTCGTAGGAATTGTCGTTAAAAATTGTGCAATCGCATCCACTGTTGCTTTTGTTTCTTCCGCAAACACAGCCATGTTGCTGAAAAATCCATGAATACTTCCATCAATTTGAATATATTTTACTTCCACACCAGCTTGTTGCAATTTTTCGCTATATTGTTTCCCTTCATCCAATAACACATCATTTTCCGCAGCAATTATCACCGCTGGAGGTAAAGCGCTTACATCTTCAAGCAATAAAGGAGAAACGTAATGATTTTTATACTCTTCTTCATTATTGACATAATACTCGCCAAACCAAATCATCAAATCTTTATCTAATCCGTAACCATTCGCAAACTTGTCGTAAGAAGAAGTTGTAAAATCTAAGTTTGTAACAGGATATATCAATGCTTGCGCTTCAATAGCTGGCCCATTTTTTTCTTCACTTAAAATCGTCATAACTGTTGCTAAATTTCCGCCGGCAGAATCGCCCCCCACAACAATTTGGTCGGCAATACCATTTAACTCAGCTGCATGCTCATGTACCCAACAAAGGGCTGTGTAACTATCTTCTACTGGAACAGGGAATCGATATTCAGGTGCTAATCGATAATCAACCGATACGACAACCCGTTGCGTTTTTTCAGCTAATAAACGGCAACCTGCATCTGATGTGTCTAAATTTCCAATTACCCAGCCACCGCCATGGTAATATACAAAAAGCGGGAATGGTCCTTCTCCTTCAGGTGTGTAAATACGAACGGTAATCTCGCCACCATCAACGGAAATTTGACGATCCTCCACCTTTCCAACCGATGGTACTTCAACCCCTTCAGGCGCAGGTGCTAAACTCATCATTTCACGTACTTGTTCTGCAGATAATGTTTGGAATTTTGGACCGCTATAAAACCCTTCTAAATACAGCTTTGCATTGTTTGTTAATCCCATTTCAACAACATCCCTTTCTTACATAATATTTGCAGACGTATTGTATGCATATTTATCGTAACAAAGGTTCTTTTTTCAGAATATTCCTACTTTTAGTTGTCCCTATTATTCTATTTAGTATAAAATGATGACAACAATAGTACTTTTTAGAGGGATAAAAGCATATAAATTTATGAAGGGGTGATAGAGTTGCAGATAACTTCTTGGTCCATTAAAGAACAATTAAAAAGGGGAAGCCAATTACAAACACAGGAAGAACAAATATGTCATCTACTGTTAACGTTAGAACAATTACTTGACAGTGAAAAACTGTCCTTCTTTCGGTACAGTCCAGTCGGTTATGTTGGCGAAGGAATAGCCGAGCTTGAAAAGGGACAATTCCACTCATTAACACATATTCGAGATGATATTCGTTCGCTACCTATCATTAAAAAAGCTGTCGATAATCATAAACCTGTCTATTATACAGGTCAAGATATCATTACTCTTATCTCTAGTCGCTATCAACGGGCAGTTCCGCTAAAAGGTTTATTAGTCGTTCCTATCGTTGTGAACTTTATGACCATTGCCTACATTTGTTGCGAATATATTGAAAGCGCTTACGAAATAGAAGCGTCCCTTATCGAACAACTGGCACTCTTTGGAAATCTAGCTGGTGAAATGCTTATACAATCTCAAACGATTACCCATCCAAAACTAAGCCCTAGGGAAAATGAAATTTTAAGGGCACTCGCCAACGGATTTTCGACAAAAGAACTAACAAATATCCTTTGTTTAAGTGAATCAACCATTAAGCAATATATTAAATCTGCCCTTATAAAACTCGGTGCGAAAAACCGAGCCCATGCTGTATCGTTATTCCTAGCTCAAAAATTATAAGCCCCAATTCGTTAAATGAATTGAGGCCTTCTTTTTACTTATTTAAATACTAATATCCCTTTTTTGGAAGAAGGTAAATGTAAGTGCCATAAAGATAATATAGTATACTGCTAAAATGAGTAATGACATTGGCAATGTCACATCTTGAAGGATGTTATCCTCCAATGCATAAACCGTTAAATCTAAGTGAGGGAAAATTAATAATTTCGCCCACGCAAACTTTTCTGCGATTAATACAATGATACCGCCAAGTGTAGACGATAGGAACAAAACAAATATACCAATCCCTACTGCCAATGCTTGACTTTTAAAGATTGTCGACAACATGAAGGCAATGGATACAATTATTAATAAGCTTGGTAAGTAATACAACACTTTTAATAAAAACTGATCTCCAACAACAGCTAATTTATAGCCTTCCAATGTTGTCTCAAAGAATTTCGCGTTAAAATCTCCTGCTCCAAATAAAACCAACCCAACGATATAGCCGAAAATAATAAGGGCTACTAGTAATGAAAAGGAATAGATTAGCGTTGCAATATATTTTGAGAGAAGAATTTCCCATCGGCGATGTGGTCGAATTAATAATTGTTTAATTGTTCCATCGGCAAATTCAGAAGACACAACGGCACTTCCTACAATAACGGAGAACAATGTAATCAACATCGTCATTCCAATTACTGCCCCATTCATAAAATGCCAACTACTATAAGCATTAGGGTCAATGTTTTCATCCAGATAGCTTTGATTTTGCTGTATTAAATCCATCGTCCATTCATCATCAGGATTTTCTTTCAATATTTGTTGATATTCATTTATTTCAGCTTGGACATCCTCACGCCAATTAGGATCACTTGGGCCTAAATCAAATACTTTTTGTTGAATGACTCCAACTGCAATGACAGCTAAAAATAAAATAATGATATAAATCCAACTAGCCTTCTTTGCGAAAATTTTCGTTAACTCATTTTTAATTAGCGAGATCATTATTTTTTACCTCCCTGTTCACCCTTACTAGTTAATGCTAAGAAACGATCTTCAAGGGTAGTCGTTATTGGATGAATACTATATACTTTAATGCCATTGTTCACTAACAATAGATTCACATCGGCAGTTGTTTCTTTGTCTACTTTTATGGAGAATTGTTGTCCCTCTTCAACTTTCCAATCATTTGTTAGTTGATGCTCTTTTAACAGTTCAAAGGCTTTATTTACATCATCCACTTCAAATTGAACCGTTGGCACGAATTGTTCTTGATTCGCTAATTGATTAATAGAAGAAACATGGATAAGTTTCCCCTTTTCAATAATGGCAAAACGATCACACATTAACTCCATTTCCGATAATAAATGGGAAGAAACAATTACGGAAATTCCTTGTTTCGTAAGTGACCGTAAATAGTCTCTAAATTCTCTTATTCCTTGTGGGTCAAGTCCGTTTGTCGGTTCATCTAGGATAAGTAAGGAAGGATTATGTAATAAGGCTTGTGCCACTCCTAAACGTTGGCGCATACCTAGCGAGTATGTTTTTACTTTTTGATGAACAGCATTCTCTAAACCAACTAATTTAACAACTTCTTTAATACGTTCTTCCGTTACTTCACGCGTTGCCATATTGGCGTAATGCTTTAAGTTTTTATAACCGCTCATATATTTATAAAATTCTGGGTTCTCAACAATGGCCCCCATTTCACTCATCGATTCTTTAAATTGTTCATCGATATTATAACCATTTACAAATACTTCGCCCTTTGTCCGACCGATTAAACTAACAATCATACGGATTATCGTCGTTTTCCCTGCTCCGTTCGGGCCAAGTAAACCGAAAATTTCACCCTTCTCTACTTCAAAACTTACATCATCAACGATGACCTTATTTTTCACTTTTTTTGTTAAAGAACGTACTTCTAACGCCTTTTTCGTCATTACCTCTCCCTCTTTCTTCCATGAAAGTTTGTATAATATCCTTCCACCTTCATTTACGTCATAATTTGGAAAAAGTTTCATTTTATTTTTTTAATATATAAAACACGTCGGAAAAAGTTGGTGAGGAATGAATTTAAAAAACAAATTAGATTTAAAAGGAGAGGAAGAGAAAATTAGTTGTATTATCGAAAAGGAGATTTATATTTGGAGTTTTTTTAACATAGTGATTCATAAGTAAATATCGTAAGATTCCATTTAATCTATTTAGAATTCATTAGGGATATTGGTTTAAAGAATAGATCTTCTTCAATATCCCATACCACTTGAATTCTGTTAAATTTTCTATCTTACTGATAATTTTTTTCTTTTCCCATTACCTTATTGTTCTCATCGAGTAATAGTTCAGTCATTTGTACATCTGACGGCAATAAAGGGTGTTGACGTATGACTTTTAACATATTTTCAGTGCTAGAATTCCCTTCTAACCAATCCAATACATTGGCTTCAGGAAATTCAGGCTTACAATAGTTAAATAAATAATTTAAAGTTTGGATTTTTTCTTGTAAGTCCTTTTTTTGATTTTCCTCCAGAACGAGGGACGATAAACTTTTTTGTCTATTTTTTTCTTTAGAGGTTACTATAACGATTTTTCCAATATTATGTTGATATACGGTAAGAATAATACTACGCATACTGTTATCAAAAGGCGAGATCACGGGACTACATTCCAAAACAATATTATTTTCTAAATCTATATATTGGTTTTGTTTTATGAAATCTTCCATGTGAACTTCCGTATCAATGATATAGAGTATTTTTTTCTTTTCGTCCATATTCATGAAACACCCACCCCATTATCCATTTAGATTTTCCTTCAAATCCACTTCAACTGATCCATTATTCGAATTGGCTTTGTAAATCGTCCGAAAGCTTAAAAATCATAATCCGTTCCCCTGTTTGTGTACTTAAGTCTGTATGGAAACTTACGACTTCTTGACCTGTTAACGTTAAGATAATTTCTTTTAATTCTTCAACACCGGACTCCACTAAATTATTTCGATTCGTTTTGACAGATAGTAAACCGTCTTTATCTTGACATACAGAGTATTCAGCAGGAGTTAATATTCCCTTTAATACAACGATGACCATATCACGTACAATATCTGATTTAACCGAAACGGATCCTCTGCCAAGATAGCTTTTTTCCCAGTGGGTTAACGCTTTACTAATTTCCGCTTCAACATTACCTTTTGTTTTTTCCATCATAACTCCCCCTCATTTCCACCAAACACAATTACAAATTCAACTATATAAACGTTTCTATTCTTTTTTTGTATAGCCTTTTCAGCTTCAATTGAAGTCTCTATGTCCAACTCTCCCAATGTCCTTCTGAATCAATGGATGCTAAGCGAATCCATCCATTTTTCACTTTTTGATGAAAGGCTTGATTTTTATCGAGTATTCGTTGCACATATTCCGTCGGTGCTTCAATTACTACAAGCAATCTTAAAGGCTCATGATAAATCTCTTGATCTGATTGCATCACCGATTGCCATGGAAGTCCACTCAAAAGGTCACTTGCGTTTCCTTGCATGACTCCAATTCCAGCAGTCACTGTTTGAGTCGTTTTATTTCCACTTCCATAATAATGCGGTGCAACGGTGGAAGCATAATATTGCAAATTAATCCATTGGGCTACTGTTACTGGCCCAGCTATTATATTTTCTAGTATTGAACCGTTGTTATCCTTGCGCCAGTCATAATTATGGAGAAAGGCTCTACCATCTAAATGACAATCCTTTGTCAGTTCCCGATTACCGATGATAAACGTTGCATTTCGAGCTAATCCCCATTCTGGTCGAACTTCACTCCAGTCTTCTCCTAACCGTTGAGCATGAGCTTTAGGATTTTTACGATTCCCTTCAATTCCCGGTAATTTTAACAGTCTTTCAGCAACTGCTTGCTCACTTACTTTCGACAATTTATTTTGTATAAAATCAAATGCTTCCTTCGCTTCACTTGAAAGATTAGGTACGTAAATCCACTGTAATTCATCGCTTGTTGTCAGATGCTCAGCAGCTGCAAAAACAGTGTCATGGGGAATAGAAATTCCTTCTTCACCAAGCGCTTTTCTTACTTCTGGCATATTACATAAAGTTGCCAATACCCGGGCATTGAAACCACTAGAGGCTCCTCCACATGCACCACAATCCAATGCCGAAGCATATGGGTTGTTCGTACTATGACTTCCATGTCCACAAATGACGACAAGGGGAGCGAAATGTTCAGTTAACCCCATCATGCGCAAGGCTTGCCGCGCATAAAAAACTCGCTCTTCTTTAGAAAAACCAATAGGCAACTCATCTTTGTTCGTTTGTTCTTGTTGCAGTGTAAGTTCTGTAGATGGTTTACGAAGCCAGTTTTTCCGAAGTTTACGGATTAGCATACCTGTACTTCTTGGGAAAAAGCTACGGGCAATCGTTTGTAAACTATACCAAGGACCTGTAATTTCCGGTAACAACAAGCTGGAAGGTAAGCTTTGTTTCATCGTTTTAAAGGAATAATTTAATAAGTTTACGGATTGTTGGCGTTCTTGATAATTTTTCAACTCCATTGCCGATGCCGTTTCATTCACTTTAAATTGTGGTTTAAACAAAATCGGTAAGGATGGGTGACTATGTTTTTGACCAAGTTCACAAGTTTCTATCGGTAATCCGAAAAAACCTGCCGTTCCAAAAGTTTCAAATGGCCCTGCTTCTTCAAGTTTACGGCGAAAAGGTTCTGAACGCACATCAATACAAAAGGCAAATTGGGCCATTGGTGCCTTGTCTTGTTCTAATGATGCCCGGGAGCCAATCGTTTTCTTTAATTGAACTTCGTAAGTTTGTTCCCATGCTTCTAGCAAAATTCGATTTCGAACGATTTGATCAAATCGATGGGCGAGCGTTAATCTAGCTTCTACTTCTTCAAAAGTTAATGATAACCATGAATTGGTTGGCATGTTCCCCCATTTTGCCCATGCAACAACTAATAAGCGGAAAAGCTCTTCCTCATCTTCTTCTAACTGCGGCAAAGGAAGATAACCTTTAATGAAGGCGTACTCTAAACTTAATCGGACTGCTAAATATTCCATTACTAAATTTTCTTCCTTGTTGGATTGTTGTGATCGCCAAAGCATCATTCCAGCCCAGCCAGGTAAAGCGAGTAAGTGGGCTTCTAAATACTGTTGAACTTCTAAGTAAGGAATTTGTAAACCTAATAAGGCTGCCATTAATGCTTGGTCTGCTTCCATTGGCAATTCTTTTAGTTCCTTCCGTACAGTACGGTTTATAGCTGGATCGTTAGAAACTAGCTGCCTCCATGCCTCATAAAAACCCTTTTCCCGATTTGGCATAGACCAAGCGGCTTGTGACTCATCCAAATATAATTTACTCCACTTAATCATTTGTCCATTGAGAAGTTGATTCAGTTGCTTTCCATTCATCCTTTCCAAACGCTCACTATACGTTTGTACGTTAGTTTTTTTCGGAAAACTTAACTGATATTGGCTTATCTCCTTTACTACACTCTCCAAATCTGTTGATGATAAAGATTCAAATGAAGTCTCATTTTGTAAAAGAGCTACCTGACAAAATTGAAATGCTATATCACGGGGCAGATTCAGTGACTGTAAATCAAGCCATTGTTGCAGTTTTAATTCTACAAACTCTTGTTTAATATTCCCCTTTTTCCATGCTGACTTTAACACAGCATCACTAGGATAAATGTCTACATTGCTTGTTTCTTTCAGTCGACGTGCGACTTGCTCAAAGGGTTGGTCCTCTAGACTTGCCCAAGGGTTACGTGCCGCAAAATTTGTTATTGGACCGAGGGGCACAATCACTTTACTAGCTGATTCCACTAAATCATGAATATGAAAATCAAGAGTACTTCCATTTCCTTCAATATTGAGTTCTTTGACAACTGTCGTATTCAATGTCACTTCCCTCCTTGAGAAAGTATTTGTTTTAAATAACTTGGATGACTTTCAATCCCCTCTTCATGGGGCTCTCCTAATCGGACAAGCCAAAGATATATCATTGTATATAATTTAGATAAGCGATTTCGTGTAAGCCATAGCCCAATAATACTTACTAACAACAAAATAAAAATGATTAAAATAGCACCAATCGTAGACGTTTGTACTTTTGGCATAGTTTCATATAAAGCATTATGTAAGAGATGGTGGATATAAAAATAAATAATACCTCCTCCTACAAACACAAAAAGACCAAAAATACGCCCTACTTTTCCTAAACCAAAGGCTACAAGTTGTACCCAAGCTAAAAATACAGACCACCCTAACATAAAGGCGCTAACTAACTGATAACCTTCTTCTGGAGAAGTGAGCCAATATCCGATTCCTACTAGAAGGGCCAATATGCTTCCTGTAAAAATCCATTTAAAGGGCAACGTTTTTTTCGTATAAACGGTAGACTGGCTATGATCTAATACCGAACCAGCTTGAAGAAACAGGGTAGATTTGAATAAACCATGTAACACCGCATGAATTATGGCAGCGACATAAGCGCCTAACGCACACTGGATAAGCATAAAGCCCATTTGTGCAATAGTAGAACCGACAAGCTGTCGTTTGTAATCTACTTGGACTAACATAATGCCAGTTCCTATTAACACTGAAATGCTAGAAAAAGCAAATAAAAGTATTTGTACGGAACTTCCGGCAAAAAGAGGAGCAAAAAGAGTCAAAATAATTCCACCTGCATTAACAATTCCCGCATGCATTACTGCTGAAATTGGCGTTGGCGCTACGACCGAGTCCAACAACCAACGTTGGAAAGGCCATTGTGCAGCGGGAATAACGACAGCCACGACGAATAGTAAACTAATGCTCGTTTGCTCCCACGAATCAAGCTGGGCCATACTGCTAGCAGTAAGTACATCCGTCAATTGCCAATGATTCGTTACTTCCGTTAACCATACAATGGCTAACGTTAATAAGCCCCAACTAAGGGCAAACAAACAACCACAAATTTTTGCAGCATTTCTTGCCACTTGCCACTCTTTTTTTAATCCAATGAGCAATGTTAATCCGAACAATGTAGCCCCCCAACAAACTAATAACAAACGTAGATCATTACTAAGCCAAGCAACCGAGTCTGCAATCGTAGTCAATGTTAATAGCGTAAAATATTTTCGATAAGCTTTATCGCCATTTAAGTAATGAATACAATACCGTTGTATAATTAAGCTAATCGTCAGCACAAAAAACGCTAACAACCAAGATAAAGAATCAAAATGCAATGGGCCCATGATAATTCCCCCATCATTTGATATAAGGGCCATCAAGGCAATAATAGGCGGTAAAGCAATGAGACCTATATGAATGCGAATAAAAGAAAGGGGCGTATTTGGATTTAAAAAAATGATAGAGCTTAATGCAGCAATGGCAAGCACAATTAAAAATACGATTGGAAACAAACTAGCGTCTAATGAGAAAAACATCTAAACTTCCTCCACTAAACAAAATGGTTTGTAAACAAATAACCTTTCAAAAATGTGTATCCATAGCTTCATAAAAAATCCTTCCCCTCTGCAAATCCTAATTTAAAAATAAAAAAACCGACAATTTTTAAAGCTAATGGATGGAAAAACCATTAACTTTAGAAAATTGTCGGTTTACTTTTAACTACCTTTTCGGTCTTTAAATAGTCTACCTTATATATACTTTCCTTGTTTTTTATTTTCCTTTTTTAAATAGCCAATCTAATGGATTAACGATTTACTAAAGGTCTAAAAAACAGCTTATAATTATTTATGATTTTAAATTGTATTATTTGGTAAGTGTTCTGTCAAGTTTTCTATATTTATATGCAATTGTTTCTCATAAATATTAGTCAAAATGGCATTGACTTTCACCAGTAGTACAAAGATGCCTCTATACTAATTTACCATCTATATCACTAGTATCTACACCATCGCCAAACCAATTTTTCAGTTTCTCTTTTGCTTGATTTTTTACGTCATCATCAATATACATGGAGACTTGCCATAAAGCTGCAAGAAGCGCCCCTAAATCGTCTGTATATCCTACTCCCGCTGCCAAATCCGGAATTAAATCCAAAGGTAAAATAAAGTACCCTAATGCTCCAATAATGATCGCCTTATTTTTCTTCGGTACCTCTTCCTTTTGTAATACATAATACAGGAGCAATACTACATATACAGCGGTTGAACCAGCTTTTTTCGAATATTTTTTTATTTTGTTCCACAATCCGTCTTCCGAATAATGTTTACTATTGTTTCGAATCGTTTCTTCATCGATTATTTCTGCTTTCCCCTTTAAATCTTCTATTTCTTCCTTACTTAATTCCATTTCGATTACTTCAGGTTGTTCATCTACCCTTTTTTTCTTTTTCAATTTTTCAAACATAAATATCCCCCTAAGCAACGATAATAATTTAATTATATTGTACTTTCCTTCATAACGGAAATGTTGGAAAAGAAAAAGTTAAAAAATGGTCCTAGGTTATCGAAACATTGGAGTTTGTTTATGTACTATTCCGCATTTACTTTATACAGGGTAAGGGGATATGTTTTATAAACTCTTTTAAATCAATTTGATAAAATTGTTCAATGTCTTTTCTTAATCTTCCCTCTAAAGCTATAAATTCTTGGACAGCCTTATCTAAATCAAAAACATTACTAACTTCCCATTGTGCCCAAATAGATTTAATCCGCGCTTTATTAGAAAATGGGATGAGGGAAATAAGGGCACCATCCTCATACTCATCATATTCAATCGTATAGTAATGGAATTCTTTTATATTTTCCTTGGTTAATGTTTCTTTCCATTTAAAAAGTGCTTTATAAAACTCAAGTATAGCTAGCTCTGCTTCGAAATAAATTGCATCGTTTATTTTAATTGTAAACAAGGCTTCTACTGTTAAAATAACAGAAACATCCCTTCGATCCTTATTCGAAATTGCCCCTTTCCCACTAATAAATTCGTAATGAAATGATATTCTATTCGAACTATTTTCCATAACTACCACCTAATGTTTTTTGCTTTACTTATCCACTTTACTACTATTATATAAAAATATAAAAAGTCCTTCTTTGAACAACCTTGATATGCTCAGAAGGACTTTTTTAACTCTATTAATACTAAACTTGTAAACTTCTATTCCACGCAATTGCTTCGTTCGTAATAGCTTCCCAATTTTTTGAAAGAAGCCAGTCTTTTTTAATTAAATCACTTCCTGCACCGACAATTTGAGCTCCTGCTTCAATATAAGATCTAGCTGTTTGAAGATTTATACCACCAGTCGTCATAATCCCAATATGAGGTAATGGACCTCTGACGTTTTTAATAAACTTCGGTCCTAATGTTTCAGCAGGGAATAACTTAATCATCTTTGCACCTGCACTATAAGCAGTCTGCATTTCCGAAGGAGTGAAAACACCTGGAATGACAGGTATGTTTTCACTTATGCACATATTCACCACATCGATGTTCAATGAGGGAGAAACGATAAACTCTGCCCCTGCCTGAATTGCCCTTTCACAATCCTCTACTGTTAAAACAGTACCAGCACCAACGAGTAAATTTCCATCGTTTCGTTCCTTCACTTCCTGTATCATTTCCGTTGCCTTTTCAGAATCTAATGTAATTTCAACAGCTTTAATTCCCCCATCTTTTAACGCTTTCACTAAGTCATGACAAAGAGGGTACGGTATTTTTCGCAAAACAGGTATTAACTGAATCCCTTGTAATTTACTATACATGCCCATCTTCCTAACGTTCTATATTTTCTCGTGTTCCTAAAAACACTTCCACATCTTCTAAATATGGCAATCCTTCATTGTCGCCTTCTACTTGCACGACCATCGCCCCTACAGCATTTGCTAACTGAATAGACTTTTCGACTGACCAATGTTGAATCATGCCATATAAAAAGGCTGCATCAAAGCCGTCGCCAGCTCCTACTGTATCGACTACTTTTTTCACTTTATATCCAGGTACATGAATCAACCGATCATTATCTAGGTAGGCTGCCCCTGCTTCCCCATCTTTTACGACAATATGCTTCATATCATATTGATGTAGGGCCCGAATCATCTCTTCTTCCTTTGTCGTATCGAATAAAATTTCTAATTCCTCTCGACCTGTTAATAAATAGTCAACATATGGCAAATAAGTTAGCAGCGTTTCCCGTGCTGTTTCCTTCGACCAAAGTTTTAATCGTATATTCGGATCGAAGGATACTTTTACACCATTTTGTTTTGCTATTTTCACAGCTTCCAAAATGACTTGGCGATTTTGTTTTAATATAGCTGGAAAAACTCCCGTTACATGTAAAATTTTCGCCCTTTTAATATAATGAGTTGGTAACTCTTCTACAGTTAATGTTTCCGTTGGTGATTTATGTCGATAGTAAAATGTTTTACTGTCACCTGACGCATGTACTTCTTTAAAGTTTAATGATGTTGGATAGTTATCGATAAGTTTTACTTCTGAAACATCAATTCCTTCACCACGCACTGTATTGATAATATGTCTTCCAAATTCATCTTTCCCTAAGCGGCTAATCCAACCTGCTTTCAATCCTAAACGGGCACATCCAATGAGGACATTTAATTCCGCTCCGCCGATTTTACGCTTAAATTCATTTACATAGCGTAATGGACCCTTTTCAGATGGATCAAATGTGATCATGCCGTCTCCAATTGTAATAATATCCATATTCATAACCCTCACTAAAACTAGATTTAACGGCCCATCCATCCTCCATCTACAACTAAAACATGACCTGACACGTAATCGGATGCACGGGATGCTAAAAATACTGCTGCTCCCGCCAAATCATCAGCTTGACCCCAACGTCCTGCAGGTATTCGTTCTAAAATCGATTGATTTCGAACTTCATCATTGCGAAGTGCCTCTGTATTGTTTGTTGAAATATACCCCGGTGCAATGGCATTCACTTGTACACCTTGGGATGCCCATTCGTTTGCTAAAGCTTTCGTTAAACCTGCTATCGCATGTTTACTTGCTGTATAACTTGGCACATTAATGCCACCTTGGAACGATAGTAATGAAGCGATATTAATAATTTTTCCTGATTTCTTTTCAATCATTTGATTTCCAATTGTTTGACAGAGAGTAAATACCGAATTAATATTCACATCCATTACACGGTTCCATTCATTTACGTTATGGGCTGCCGCCGGTTCACGATAAATGACCCCTGCATTATTGACTAAAATATCAATCGAATATTTCTCTAAGATTGGTTGAAGATTCGCTTTTAAATTTTCAACATCACTAAGATCAATTAAGAACGTTTCATACGTCCCTTGTAATTCAGCAATTTTATTTTGCGTTTCCTGCATGTTATCTTGGTGTCCAACAAGTATTAAATGGGCACCAGCTGCTGCTAATCCAACGGAAATCGCTTGGCCAATCCCTGTACGTGCTCCTGTCACTAATGCCGTTTTACCTTTTAATGAAAAAAAGTCTAATTTAAAGCTCATCTATCTCTCTCCTTTTCCATCTACTGTTTTAGAGTTAAATTAAAAGAAATGATTACACTATCTACCTAACCAACCGCCATCAATTGCAATCGTAAAACCATGGACATAGTCTGATGCCTGTGAAGCTAAGAAAATGACTGCACCTTGCATATCCTTCCCAGTTCCCCAACGTCCAGCTGGAATACGTTCGAGAATTTGTCTACTTCTTACTTCATCATGGATGAGCGCTTCATTCATTTCTGTCGCCATATAGCCAGGTGCGACACAATTGACATTGACTCCCTTTGATGCCCATTCATTAGCTAACGATTTTGTAAATTGCATAACTGCCCCTTTACTAGCCGCATAGGCCGGTACAGTGAAGCCACCTTGGAAGGAAAGCAGGGAAGCGACATTAATGATTTTCCCATAGCCCCGCTCTAACATTGGTTTGCCAAAGGTTTGACATAAACTAAAGACAGCGTTAGCATTTACGTTCATAACATAATTCCAATCTTCTTGAGGAAATTCCACTGCTGGATGTCTTTTTTGCACACCCGCATTGTTAACTAAAATATCAACTTCCCCTAGCTTTTCTTCTATTAAATGAAGTAATTCTTTATGCATTGGGATGTTCCCAATATCAAAGGCAATAGATACTGCATTTACGCCGAATTGCTCAAGCTCTTTAACTACTTCTGGACTTTCCTTCCTCGAGATAATCGCGACGTTTGCTCCAGCTTCAGCTAAACCTAGGGCAATTTCCTTTCCTAACCCGCGACTACCACCTGTAACAACTGCATTTTTACCAGTTAAATCAAATAATCGATGCATCGGTCTCCTCCTGAAATGCGTATAACACTTTAATCGCATCTGTTGGTGTAGTTAATAATTCAAAGCCTTCCATCGCTTGTTCTGGACTTAAAACATGGGTAATGATCTTTGAAAATTCTTCAAATCTTGATAATAAATCTAAAGCTAATTCCATATCCCGATTTGTATAAACTCGAACGAATTGAATCGATAATTCTTTAAACATACCTTGAATTAAGTTCATTTCCGTTGGCTTTTTATAAGCGGCAACAATGACAAGCGTTCCTTGAACTTTCACGATTTCTGTAACTTGAGCTAAAACAGCTGGATGACCTGCACAATCAAATACATAATCGATTCCTTCTTGATTCGTCATATCCGCTAGCTCATTTTCAACATCATCTTTCAACGAATTAAAAGTTTTAAATCCTAATTGTTGGGCTTTTTGTAGACGAAGTTCATTCGCTTCAACGACGATCACTTCTGAAGCACCAAATGCTCGTAATGTTAAAGCAACACATAAACCAATCGTTCCAGCTCCATAGACAACCGCCCGATCTCCAACTAAAAACTTCGCTGTACGAACGGCATGGACAGCTACTGCAATCGGCTCAGTTAGGGCACCAAGTTTTAACGAAACATTTTCCGGTAATGGAATCACTTTATTTGCTTCGACCGCTACATAATCAGCCATTCCCCCATCTACATCAATTCCTACTAATTTCAAATTATTACAAACATGGGATTGCCCGATACGACATGGAATACAAGTACCACAACTAATTAAAGGATTAACCGTCACCTTTGTGCCAATGGGATATTTCGGATGTTCACTTGCAATAGTGGCCGAAAATTCATGGCCTAAAATGAGAGGAGCTTGTGCCCTTGGGTGTGTACCTGCAAATATATTTAAATCAGTACCACAAATACCTGCGTATGCATTTTTTAATAGAACATATCCTGGCGGCACATTCGGCTTATTTACTTCTTTACATTCCACTTTGTTCCCTGCTGTATAAAAAATGGCCTTCACGTTTTTCAACCTTCTTTCTAAAATTTTCCTTACCATATAGGAAAAGCGACCAAAAGTAATTTAACTCATACTTTCGGACGCCCTAATTCATTGCTATTCAATGAGGCCTAGTAACTTCGGTAACCATAATGAAAGATCAGGTATGTAAGTTACTAATAATAATACGACAACCGTGACAGCAAAAAATGGTATTAACGGGCGAATGACTTGTTCGATTTTCAATTTTGCTACACGAGCTCCGACAAATAAAACCGGTCCTACTGGCGGCGTAATCGTACCAATGCTTAAATTGAATACAACCATAATTCCGAAATGTACCGGGTCCATACCAAATTGCAATGCGATTGGTAAGAAAATAGGCGTGAAAATCAAGATAGCCGGTGTCGGGTCCATAAAGGTACCTACAATTAAAAGAACGATATTCATAATGATCAAAATAATGATCATATTATCTGTAAATCCAAGTAACGTATCAGCGATTAGTCTTGGAATTCCTGTAAATGACATCACCCATGACATAATAGTAGAAACACCTATTAAGAAAATAACAATTGCCGTTGTGCGGGTTGATTCTATTAAAATTCTAGGTAAATCTTTTATTTTAATCGTTCGATATATAAACGAAAGCAATAAAGCATATACGACGGCTATAGCCGAACCTTCTGTAGCTGTAAAGGCCCCTAGAATAATTCCTCCAATTACAATGATGATAAGTAACAAACTAGGAATCGCATCAATGAACACTTTTAACGATACTTTAAAGGGAACTTTTTCATTTGATTTATAGCCTCTTCGTTTTGCAATAATAAAAGCTGCAATCATACAGGCGATACCCCATAAAATTCCTGGAATATAACCCGCCATAAATAATGCTGCAATGGATGTTCCTCCACTTACTAAAGAGAATACGATTAACGTATTACTCGGTGGAATTAACATACCTGTTGGTGCAGAGGCAATATTAACTGCCGCACTAAATGCACGATCGTACCCTTCCTTTTCTTGCATCGGGGCCATCGTTGAACCAACAGCAGCTGCCGCAGCAACCCCAGAGCCTGAAATGGAACCGAACATCATATTTGCTAATACATTTGTTTGTGCTAATGAACCTGGCATACGTCCTGCTAAAACTTTTGCACAATTTACTAAACGCATTGCAATACCGCCATTATTCATAATTACTCCAGCTAAAATAAAGAACGGAATGGCTAGTAGCGTAAAGGAATTCATCCCGGTAAACATACGTTGTGCCGAAGTTTGAAGAGCGTTTTCAGGATCTAATATGGAAAACATTGCAAGCACGGAGGCAATTCCTACACTAATACTAATTGGTGCACCAATGATAAGGAAAAATGCCACTGCTGCAAATAAAATTAAACCTGCTATTCCTGCAGAAACCATCGCTTATACTGCCCCTTCCTTGTTAATCCACTATTTCCAATGGCTTTTTCGTTTTTGAAATAATATAAATGTTATAAACGCAGTAGAAAATAATAAACAATCCGCTTATTGGCATTGCGGCATACAAATAACCGACAGGTATTTGCAATGCTGCAGACATTTGCGTCCATGCTAATTTTGTTATTGTTAAACCACCAGATAATAAAACAAGAGCAGAGAAGACAATAATACTTAGTTCTATAAAAATCTGAGTACCCATTTTCAGTTTTACTGGCAATGCATCCTGAATAAATTCAATACGCATATGGCCATTTTCTCCAAATACAAAAGCAGCACCAAATAGGACTAACCATACAAAACAATATTTTGCTAACTCTTCTGAAATAGCACTTGGATCGTTTAATACTAAACGGGTAAACACTTGCCATGTAACAAGAATAACTAATGCGCCGAACAATACGACGCATATAGTTGATAACACCTTATCAAGCACTTTTTTAATTGCTTCCATATGAAATCACCACCATTTATTTCGCTGCTTCACGAACTTTTTCATATAAATTTTTAGCAGTATCAGATGTTAACTTCTCTTGAACTAATGATTCAGTAGCTTTGCGGAATGGCTCGATATCGACTTCGTTAAATTTCGCTCCTGCTGCTTCTGCATCTTCAATCGCTTTTTTCACATCTTCATCCCACATTTCCACTTCACGATCAATAGCTGCAAGTAGCTCTTCTTTAAAGATTTGTTGATGTTCTTCGCTCATGCCGTCAAATAATTGGGAATTAACAAGTAAGTAGTCTGGGAACATTAAGTGCTTTGTATAAGAATAGTAAGGGGCGATTTCCGCATGTTTAAGGTTAGAATAAATTAATTCATTATTTTCCCCACCGTCAATAACACCTGATTGAATAGCAGTATATACTTCACCTTGACCCATTGGTGTACCAGTACCACCCATTTGTTCCATCATTTTAATGTTCGTATCTGATTCAATAATACGAATTTTTAATCCTTTTAAATCTTCCGGTGTGTTGATTGGTTTTTCACTGTTATATACGTTTCGTACGCCTGAGTGGAATGCACCAGCAACAAATAATCCTTGATCTTTTAGTGAAGAATACAAATCTCCTACAATTTCTTGATCATTTAAAACAGACATTTGATGTTCAGCTGATTCAAAAACGTATGGTAAATTGAATACTGCAAAGTCTTCATTGAAGTTTTCTAGTAAACTACCTGCAACGATAGACATCGCGATTGTACCTGTTTGCACTAATTCAATCGTTTCGCGTTGTGCACCTAATAATTCATTTGGGAAAATTTCAATTTCATATGCGCCGTTCGTACGTTCTTTCAATTTTTCACCGAACTCTTCCATCGCCTTATATTGTGGATGGTTTTCTGGTTGGTTAAATGCCACTTTCAATACTTGAGTTTTACCGTTAGAACTCGTTCCTTCTGCTTCCGTTTCTTTAGCTCCATCGCCGCCACAAGCTGCTAATATGGTTAATACAAGGGCGATAACCCCTAAAAACATAAATTGTTTGAATGATTTTTTCACCTTGGTCCCCTCCAATATGTGTTTTCATTAAATTTGATTAACAGGATAATGAAGCTTTTCGTTCTTCACATACCTTACTGCTTCTTCCGCCACTTTTCTTTTTAACTCTTGAGCTGCTTGCTCTGAATACCACGCCATATGCGGAGTACAAATAAAGTTCTCAAGGGTAAGAAGTGGGGAATCAGTCGTAATCGGTTCTTTTACCGAAACGTCCAAAGCCGCGCCAGCAATGTGATTGGAAGCTAACGCTTCATATAAAGCGTCTTCATCAACAATGCCACCCCGTGACACATTGATTAAATAACTCGTAGGCTTCATTCTTTTTAAAACGCTTTCATTAATGAGATTCATTGCCTGATCCGACGGACAATGAATAGAAATAATATCAGCCTGCGTAACAAGCTGCTCAAACTCAACAAATTCTATAAACGATAAATTAGATTCATATTTTTTATGTTGTGCTGAAACGTCATAAGCAATTACCTTACATCCTAATGCATGCACTTTTTTGGCAAACTCAGAACCGATACGACCGACACCGATTACGCCAACGACTTGCTCACTATGACGAAAAATAGGAATACTTTCTTGATAATCCCAAATACCTTCTTTTACTAAACGATTCATTTTCGTTATTTTCCTTGTAAGCGCTAGCATTAATGCCAATGCATGATCCGCTACTTCATGGGTACCATAGTCAGGAACATTACAAATTTGAACTCCATATTTCGTAGCTGCTGTTAAATCAATATTATTAACCCCTACACCATAACGAACGATTAACTTTAAATTCGGTAATTGAGATAAGACCTTTTCTGTAAATGGCGCATATTGATTAATGATGACAGAGGCATCTTGGCAATGTTGAATTAGATCATCCTCTGTCTCATTTTGTTGCAACTCAAACTCAATATGATGCTTTCTAAAAATCTCTTGTTCTATTTGAATATCCGCATGGTCACAGTCGGAAATAATTACTTTCATTTGTCATCACCCATTTTGCGTTATTTCAAATCTTTCATTGCAACGTGATCCATATCATCAAAGTCTAAATTTTCTCCGCACATTCCCCAGATGAACGTATAATTATTTGTGCCAATGCCGGAGTGAATCGACCAACTAGGTGATAGTACTGCCTGTTCATTCGCTATAACAATGTGACGAGTCTCGTTAGGTTGCCCCATTAAATGGAATACCCTCGTATCTTCTTCCATATCAAAATAAAAATATACTTCCATACGACGTTCGTGGGTATGACAAGGCATTGTATTCCAACCACTGCCCTCTGCTAATTCCGTCATTCCCATACTTAATTGACATGTTTCTAATACATCAGGATGTATGTATTGATTAATAACTCGTTTATTCATGTTACTGTCTGTTCCCATAGGACGCTTGATAGCCTTTTCTTGGTCAATTTTTACCGTCGGATATTTAGCATGGGCTGGACAACAATTGATATAAAATTTTGCTGGATTGCTAGAATCAATCGATTCAAAATATAATTCTTCCGTTCCTCTCCCAATGTATAGTGCTTCTTTATGACCAATTTCAAAAGTTTCATCGTCACAAACAATTCGTCCTGGACCACCGATATTAATGACACCCATTTCACGTCGCTCTAAAAAGTACTTAGCAGCTAGTTCTTTTCCTGCATCTAGTGTAATTTTTTCGTTAATCGGATAAATGCCTCCGTAAATAATTCGATCTACATGGCTATAATGCAATGTCGCAGCATTTTCAACAAAAACTTTTTCCATTAAAAATTCTTCACGTAATTTTTCCGTTGTGTAATGTTTCACATCTTCAGGGTGATGTGCATAAACAATTTTCATAGTTTCTCCCCCTTTTTTATAAAGAAAGCGCTAACAAATAAGTAGGTTGTTCCACATTGTAGAACACCGTTCCGTTTCATAAACATTATATGCACAATAAATAATAATTACAAGAAAAAATTGATTTTTCAGCAAATTATACTAACAACTGTTAATATTTTGCTATATGATTTACAAATCTATTGATTTTCGAATATGATTGTTAAAGGTTACGAAAAATATTGAAAATATTAGAAATGGTGGAGAAATAAAATGGCAACCGTACAATCTATTGAACGCGCTTTCAGCATATTAGAACATTTATCTGAGCATCCAAACGGTATGCAAATTACGAAATTAGCTGCTGAAACTGGATTATCGAAAAGCACGGTCCATCGATTACTCTCAACATTAATCGAGTTGCAATATGTACGAAAAGATATGGAAACAGACCGATATTTCCTTAGCTATCGAGTTTTATATTTAACACGAAATGTTTTAAGTAATACTAGTTTAATTACTGTTGCAAGACCTTACTTAGAAAAGTTAGTGAAAGAAATTAACGAAACAGTACATTTATGTATTGAGGAAAATGAAGAGGTCGTTTATATCGATAAAATCGAGAGTAACCAGACAATACGAATGTATTCTCGCATAGGTAGTCGCGCCCCGATGTATTGTACTGGTGTTGGGAAAATGATGCTTTCAGGTAAAGATGACAACTATTTAAAGGATATCATGACAAGAATTCAATTTAAGAAACGCACTAATAACACCATTTTAACACCTACTGATTTACTTCAAGAAATTCATCATATTCAAAAAACTGGATACGCCCTCGATAACATTGAAAATGAAGAAGGAATTCGATGTATCGCTGCGCCTATATACAATTATTCGGGTAATATTATTGCCTCCTTCAGTATTTCTGGTCCAAGCACCCGAATCACCATGGAGCGTATTGAAGAAGAATTAGCAGAAAAAATATTAAACACGTCTCGAGTAATTTCTTCTCAGCTTGGGTATGTACAGTAAGAAATACGTTTTTAAGTCGTTATGGAATGATTTAAAAATGTTTTCTTGATTAGGACGTTTATAGAAACCGATCTTACAAAAGTTATTTTAGAATATTTTTACACCCCCTCATTCCAAATCTTGATTTGTAAAAGGAATAAAGCCTTGTTACAAGCAGAACCCCGTTCAAACTCGAACGGGGTTTTTAGTCTTCCTACTTTTAATGCTCTGCCCAGATCTAAACGTTTCAATTCTCCATTTTTATCCCGTAACAATAATCTTTGTTCTTTCCCGCTTTAAGTCCTCACCTTCAATGAGAAATCCCATATACCACAACCATTAACAATGGTAATTGACAAAAATTATGAAATCCTTTAAATTTGTGTTAACTTAATTAAAATTTAAGTTAACGCAAAAGGGAGGTTATGATTTATGAGTACAGTTCAAAGGACAATCTTTAAAACCAATGCATTAGATTTAGTGTACTGTGGAATGTTCGCAACGTTAATGATGATTGGAGCAAATATTACATCCTTTGCCCCATTCTTTGTTGTTGGAGGGGTACCCATTACACTACAAACTTTTTTTGCTGTGCTAGCAGGACTTGTGTTAGGAAGTAGAAATGGTGCGATTGCATGTACAGTTTACATGTTGATTGGCTTAGCAGGAGCCCCTGTTTTTGCCAAATTTAGTGGCGGCTTTGACAGTATTTTGTCACCTACATTTGGATTTATTTTAGTTTTTATTCTTTCGGCTTATACGGCAGGAAAACTTGTAGAAACATTCCAAACATTAACGTCCTACATTGTAGCAGCATTAACCTCAATGATCATTATCTATTTAGTAGGAACGAATTGGATGTACATGTCCTATAAAGTTTGGGCAGATGCACCACCTGAACTTTCCTATCAGCTGATTTGGGGCTGGATGCTAATACCACTCCCAAAAGATATTATTCTTGGAATCTTCGCTGCCTTATTAGCATTCCGACTGCAAAAAGTTTTAAAAATACTACCTATTAAACAATCAAGAACATTGGGGGAGAAATAAATGTGGACTCTGCTTGCGAAAGAAGTAATTGATGGGAAACAATTAAGTGAAGATGAAGCGCTAGCGATACTAAATAGCGATGATGATGAATTACTTCCTCTACTTAACGGTGCATTTCAAATCCGTAAATACTATTATGGTAAAAAAGTAAAATTAAATATGATTATGAATGCCAAAAGTGGATATTGTCCTGAAGATTGCGGTTATTGTTCCCAATCATCTAAATCTAAGGCGCCAATTGAAAAATATCCATTTATTACAAAAGAGGAAATATTAGAAGGGGCAAAACGTGCTTTTGAAAGTAAAATCGGTACTTATTGTATCGTCGCAAGTGGACGCGGACCGACACGTAAAGATGTGAATGTAGTGAGTGAAGCAGTGAAAGAAATTAAAGAAAAATACGGGCTAAAAGTTTGCGCTTGCCTTGGATTGCTAAAAGACGAACAGGCAGAACAGTTAAAACAAGCTGGTGTTGATCGCTATAATCATAATGTGAATACATCAGAACGTCATCATTCTTATATAACAACAACTCACACTTATGAAGATCGCATCAATACAATTGACATTGTAAAAAAACATGGTCTTTCCCCATGTTCTGGAGCAATCATTGGCATGAAAGAAACGAAAGAAGATGTTATTCAAATTGCACGAGCATTAAGAGAGTTGAATGCTGATTCGATTCCAATTAATTTCCTTAATGCCATTGATGGGACAAAGCTCGAAGGTACGAAAGAATTAAATCCAATCTATTGTTTAAAAGTTCTCGCATTGTTTCGTTATATGAATCCAACAAAAGAAATTCGAGTTGCAGGTGGTCGCGAAGTGAATTTACGTACACTACAACCTCTTGCCCTATACGCTGCCAATAGCATCTTTGTTGGTGATTATTTAACAACAACTGGTCAAGAAGTAAATGTTGACTATCAAATGCTAGAAGACCTTGGTTTTGAAATTGAGATAAATGAGAAACAGGAAGCATTGAGCAATGCTTAAAAAAACTTTAATAATTAAACAATAAAAGCGCAAAATGATGGTCTCAAAAGGAAGCCACATTGCGCTTTTTTCGTTACCTTATGAAACTATTTTATTAAACTACTATTACTATTTTTATTAATGTCAGCAAATGCTTGAATCATATGTTGGCGAAACTGTGTTGCTACGTAGGAATACTTTCTATCTTTCAACCAAGCGAATCCTACCATTTGGAAGCAGTGGTCATTTTTCAAACGAATAATTTTTGTATTTTTTAAATGATTGCCTAAAAAGGAATACTCGGGATAGAAGGAAATCCCTTGTCCTTCATCGACTAGCTGTAAAACAATCGATAATTCGGTTCCTTCGAAAACGATGTTCGGTTTAAAGCCGGATTGTAAGCAACAGTGCTCAAACATACTAACCGATTCTAATCCTGATTTATAGCCGATAAAGCGCTCATTTTTCGCTTCGATTAAATCAATTTCATCATATTGAGCTAACCAATGATCTTTCGGAACGATTAAATCTAACCGTTCTTTTAAGACAGGAAGCCACTCAATGCCCTGTCCTATAATCGGGGTATTGGAAACACATAGCTCAATTTCCCCACTAATTAACCGCTCTTTAGCAACTACATCAGGTAGGATGGATTGATAGATTCGGACATTCGGTCGTCTTTCATAAAAACTTCTAAAAATAGGAGGGAGAATAGTAGAGCTCATCACACTTACAGAGACTTGATCTTCCTCTATCCCAGCCATTTCTTGAACAGCTTCATGGGCATCTTCTAAAATTCTTAGCGCTCGTTCTACTTCTTTTGCAAAATATTTTCCATAACGATTCAGTCGAATGTTCTTTCCATTTCTATCAAATAAAGGGACTCCTATATCATCTTCTAATTTAGCAATCGTTTTACTTAAAGATGATTGTGAAATATTTAAAGCAGATGCAGCATGAGACATATGCTCGGTCTTTGCAACAGTTAAAAAATAATGTAACTGTAATAACTGCATATTCTCCCCCCTTATGAATCATAATGTATATAGTTATTCACTCTGAACTATTGTACCGATTTTTCCATAGGATTACGATAAATACGTTCGAAATATCCATGAAATAAAATATTATTTTAGGAGTGTTTTCCCATGAAAATTAAAGCTGCTGTTACAAATGGACAAGGGCAAGATTTTGTTCTTGAAGAAGTAGAATTAGCTGCACCAAAAGCAAATGAAGTATTAGTTAAAATTGTTGCAACAGGTGTTTGTCATACAGATGCTGTTGCAAGGGATGCAGCCATCGCTCCCCTTCCTGCCGTACTTGGTCATGAGGGTGCTGGTATTGTTGAAGAAGTTGGGTCAGGTGTTACTCGTTTCGCAAAAGGTGATCATGTTGTATTATCCTTTGCCCATTGTGGTCATTGTGATAACTGTTTAACAGGTCACCCATCCGTTTGTGAAACGTTCAATGACTTAAACTTTGGTGGTATGCATGACGACCATACTCACCGCTTATCAAAAGATGGACAACCCCTTTCTACATTTTTCGGTCAATCCTCTTTCGGTACCTTTGCCATTGCCCATGAGCGCAATGTAGTAAAAGTTGATAAAGATGTCGATTTAGCTTTACTTGGTCCTCTAGGATGCGGAATTCAAACAGGAGCAGGTACTGTATTAAATAAAATGAAACCAGAATTCGGTTCAACAATTGCGATTTATGGTGCTGGAGCAGTTGGTTTAAGTGCGATTATGGCTGCTAAAATCGTAGGCTGTAAAACAATTATTGCAGTTGATGTACACGATTCACGTTTAGAACTAGCAAAAGAACTTGGAGCTACACATACATTTAACGGAACAAAAGTAGATGTCGTAAAAGAAATTAAAGAATTGACAAATGGCGGTACAAAATACGCCGTAGATACAACAGGGGTTCCACCAGTTGTTCGACAATGTTTACAAGCCCTACGTCCCCTTGGTACTGCTGCAATCGTTGGTGTTACACCGGAAATGAATATTGATGTTCATAACGATATAATGGCTGAAGGAAAAACGATGATGGGTGTTATTGAAGGCGACGCTGTACCTAACGTCTTTATTCCACAATTAGTTGAATATTACAAAGCAGGTCAATTCCCATTTGATAAATTAGTAAAATTCTTTGATTTCGATCAAATTAACGAAGCTTTTGAAGCATCAAAATCAGGCGAAGCAATTAAACCAATTTTACGTATTCAATAAAACAGACGAAAACCACTTCATTTCAAACAATGAAGTGGTTTTTTATATCTTTTCATATGGAATTCCCTCTCTCCGATATTACTATCTCTACCAGCCCACTTCCAACGAAAGTTATAACGACTGCTACGATAAACTCACTAACCATACTTACTACCAATCATTTGAACAAACTTTCAGTAGAAATTAACTATTGACCTAGAGTTAACTATAAGGAATAACATTGAATTGCAAGAGAAATAGTAGGATATCACCTCTATCCTCTTGTAAAAGGAATTGTATTATAGGAGGTATATTATGATAACTGCTAAAGCTAGAGCTGTTGATGGTCCTGACAAACCGTTCCGTCCAGCCGAAATTAAACGACGTGATCTTGATTTACATGATGTGCTAATTGAAATTAAATATGCCGGCATTTGCCATTCTGACATTCATACTGCCCATGGTGAGTGGGGTCCAGTCCATTATCCACTTGTTCCTGGCCATGAAATTGCAGGGGTTGTTACAGCGGTTGGGCCAAATGTGACAAAATACAAAGTAGGTGACCGAGTAGGCGTCGGATGTATGGTTGACTCCTGTGGTGAATGTGAAAACTGCCTTAAAGGGGAAGAACAATATTGCCTTAAAGGAAATATCCAAACGTATGCTGGTGTAGATAAATATGGCGAGCCTACTCAAGGCGGCTATTCTACTCACATTGTTGTATCTGAGGACTTCGTCTTGAGAATCCCTGATAACATCGAATTTGATGTTGCAGCTCCACTTCTTTGTGCCGGGATTACGACTTATTCTCCATTAAAACATTGGGGAGCGGCTCCTGGTAAAAACGTAGCGATTGTCGGTATGGGTGGTCTTGGTCATATGGCTGTCCAAATTGCTCATGCAATGGGTGCCGAAGTAACAGTTCTATCCCAAACATTGAAGAAAAAAGAAGATGGTCTTGAATTAGGGGCAGATCATTACTATGCAACAAGTGATCCAGAAACATTCGAAAAACTTGCCGGAACTTTTGACTTAATCATTAACACAGTTAGTGCAAAGATTAATCTAGATGCATATTTAGGATTACTAGCACTTGATGGCACATTAGTAAATGTTGGTGCCCCTGCAGAACCGTTATCAGTCGGTGTGATGAATTTAATTGGGCATCGTCGTTCCTTTGCCGGTTCAATGATTGGTGGTATCCGTGAAACTCAAGAAATGCTAGACTTCTGTGCAAAACATAACATTGTTCCTAAAATTGAAGTTATTTCAGCTGATCAAATTGATGAAGCTTACGAACGCGTACTAGCTTCAGATGTAAAATATCGCTTCGTTATTGATATTAGTACTATGTAATTTATTTTTAAGGATGTCCTATAAGCTTTGCTTTTGGGCATTCTTTTTATTTCGGAATTAATGTTTAAAGTAAAATAAGATGAATCGAAACAAATTAGCAATAAATACTATTCAGAAAGTTATAAGATTCCCCCATTCCCCCCAATATAGAGAATATATCTCCACATCTAAAGGTAAATGACAAGATTCATGCTAGTTATCCTTTTCAATCACACCTATTTTTAGAATATCTAATACTGATAAAGTGTTATAAATGAAACACATATCAATCTATTATATTATAATAAGGTATAAAAAATTATTCATGATATTATCCTACAATGTGTGCAGTATATTTATACGCGTTTATTTTTTATCTACCAACGGGACTACATAGTTTTAAAAGGATGGTGGTTATGGTTGAATTAAAGCTACAACACATATATAAAACTTACAATAATAATATACAAGCAGTAAAAGACTTCAACCTTGATATAAAAGATAAAGAATTTATTGTTTTAGTTGGACCTTCAGGTTGTGGAAAGTCTACCCTTTTACGACTAGTAGCCGGCTTAGAAGATCTCTCACAAGGTATCATTCTAATGGATGGAAAACCGATGAACGATGTTTCTCCAAAAGATCGTGATGTTGCTTTTGTTTTCCAAAACTACGCCCTTTATCCCCATTTGAACGTCTATCAAAACATGGCATTTGGTTTAAAAAGTCGTAAATTCCCAAAGGATGAAATTGATCGTCGTATAAAAGAGGCTGCCCATATTTTAGATATTGAAAAATATTTAAGCCGCAAACCAAGGGCTCTTTCAGGTGGGCAACGTCAACGGGTAGCATTAGGTCGTGCCATTGTTCGAGATGCCAAAGTATTCTTAATGGATGAGCCCCTTTCAAATTTAGATACAAAGCTCCGTACCCAAATGCGTACTGAAATTATAAAGCTACATCAACGGTTACAAACGACTACCATTTACGTAACCCATGACCAAACAGAAGCAATGACAATGGCAACTCGCCTAGTTGTAATGAACAACGGGGTCATTCAACAAGTTGGTGTTCCTAAAGAAGTGTACGAAAAGCCTAATAATGTTTTTGTTGGAGGCTTTATTGGCTTACCTCCGATGAACTTTTTTTCTGGTACCCTTTTAGATGGCAAAATCCGTATTGGCCATTTGTCAATCCCGATTCCAGAAAGTAAAATGATGGATTTACGTAAACAAGGGTATTTGAACAAAGAAATCATAATGGGTATCCGTCCAGAAGATTTTCACGATTTTCATAAAACATCTACAGTAGATTCTTTTATTGATGCAAAAATAGAAGTTATAGAGTTGTTAGGGGCAGAAAATATTCTCCATTCGCAAATCGCAGGGCAACCATTCACTGCACGAATCGATACACAATCTGTTGTCCAACAAGGACAAATGTTCAAACTAGCATTGGATATGAATAAAGTTCATTTTTTTGATTACGAAACAAAAAATCGCATTACACTAGATGAATAATTGTCAGTTTAAAATGTTTATTTAAAGGAATGGAATAAAAATTGTTATAAATAATTTCCTATAAAGGATGATAGGAGTCTAAACATGCAAAATCGCTTTAAATTCACAACTATTTTCTTATTTTTACTTATCTTTGTCGCAGCATGTTCTAATCACGAACAGGCAGATCAATCTTCAGACAAGCAGGAACAAACCTCTGAAAGTAAGGAGGAGCAATTAACTATTTCAGCAGCAGCTAGTTTAAAAGATGCAATGGATGTTATTCAACATACATACGAAGAAGAACATCCCGAAATTACGTTGCAATTCAACTTTTGGGGTTCTGGTTCTTTGCAGCAACAAATTTCACAAGGAGCGCCGGTGGATTTATTTTTCTCAGCTGCAGAAGATAAGTTTGATTTGCTCGTTGATGAGGGAATGATCGCAAAAGAGGATGGAATAGATCTTCTTGGAAATGAACTTGTACTCGTTGTCCCGAAAGAAAATCAATCCATTAAAGAATTCGAAGACCTTGTAACAGAAACAGATAAAATTTCAATCGGAACTCCTGAAACAGTGCCTGCAGGAAAATACGCCAAAGAATCCCTTGAAAAGATGGATTTATGGAAAGATATTGAATCGAAAGTAGTCTATGCAAAGAATGTTCGGCAAGTATTATCCTATGTTGAAACTGGTAATGTGGAAGCTGGCATTGTGTATAAAACCGATGCATCCGTTTCAAATAAAGTAGAAATTGTTGCTTCTGCCGATCCTGCTACCCATTCTCCTATTATTTACCCTGTTGGCATTATAAAGGATTCCAAACATTACGAAGCAGCAAAGGAATTTTATGAGTACTTACAAAGCGACGAAGCGTTAAAGGTGTTTGAGGAATATGGATTTACTACTAAATAAAGATTTTATGCAAGAATTTTTAAGCCCTATTTGGTTGTCCATCAAAATCGCGACTATATCAGGTATTGTCGTTATTTTGCTTGGAACATTAATTGGCCGAATTTTTGCTAGAAAATCTTTTAAGGGAAAAGCCATTGTAGAAACCCTTCTCATGCTTCCTATGGTTCTCCCGCCTACAGTTGTTGGATTTTTCCTAATCGTCGTTTTTGGAAGGAATAGTATAGCTGGACAAGCTATTGAATGGCTTTTTCATCAACCGATTATTTTCACTTGGTGGGCGGCTGTCATCGCTTCGATTGTAGTAGCCTTTCCCCTCATGTATCAGTCGGCCAAATCAGGCTTTCAAGGAGTCGACCTTAATATCGAAGAGGCAGCTAGAGTAGATGGCGCCAACGAATGGAGAATTTTCTTATTTATTTCCATTCCCCTAGCTTCAAAAAGTCTTATTTCTGGGGCGATATTAAGCTTTGCACGGGCATTAGGTGAATTTGGCGCTACCTTAATGTTCGCTGGTAACATTCCGGGAGAAACACAGACAATTCCTACTGCCATTTATATTGCGATTGACTCTGGTAATATGCAATTGGCGTGGATGTGGGTCATTTCAATCGTCATCCTTTCCTTTTTAATGTTGCTAGTTGTACGGGTAAAACAGAATGATTAAGGTTAAATAAAACAGGTGTAGACAAACAAATTGTTTGTCTACACCTGTTTAAATTTGTGCTCGCTTCAAATTACTGTAACTCCTCATGTTCAAAATAAGGAAAATCACGATCCGTTCTACAGTTTTCACATACATGAAGTATTCTTGTTGAAGGTTGTTCATTATTTTCCTGTTCTTCGTTTTCTTCAAACCCACAAACTTCACATACTTTCATCTTGCTCCTCCTCCCAACAAAATCTTATCGACACATGCTAATTCAACACGTTATACCCTATATCTTTTACAGCTTGAAGAAAATCTACATGGGAGGCAGCTTTCTCATCATAAGCAAAAGTAGCCGTTTTGTTTGCTAAACTTACTTCTGCATCGCGGACTCCCCAAACTGATTCCAAAGCTTGAAGGACTTTATGAACATCTTCCTCATTTTGTAATCCTTCAATTTTAATGCTTCCCTTTTCCAATTTATCCAATCTCCTTTTTAATGTAGGTCTCGTTTATCCCTTTGAAATACCTCTCCCATCCCTTCCAACAAACCTAGCATAGTAAAGAGGGACGTCCTTACTTCATCGTTTCGAAAACTATTTCCAAGTTGCCATAAGCTGACTTTATCATTTCGATCAATTCTTTCCCCTAATTTTTCTAGACCACGAGTAACTCCATTTAGAAGGACTTGTAATTCATCCGGATTCAATTGACCAAGGAATTTAAAAGTATTCATACCGTTTTTAATTATATTATGCATACCCGGCTGGTTGACCTGTTGTATAGCAATTGCCCCTACATCAACCCGTTTTTCAAGCAAGCCATTTATTGCTTCTAACACCCCCATATCTTGGAGATGTTTAATAATTCCAATTGTTGATATAATCGCTTCTCGATTACTTGCTAAAGCAGCGATAATCTCTGAAATTGCTTGTGATTGTTCCTGTTCGGGAGTAGGAATTTCTTTTCTAATTTGCTTGATTGCTTCCGCCATATTGTTCTCCTCCTATTTCGAATAAATCTGTAATTGGGGTAAAATCATCTCGGTTCCATTTCTCCTCCACTCGTACACTAATTTGCGGCATACGATTTCCAAATCGATGATTTACCTTTGGCAACGGCGGTTCTCCCTTTTGCTCCAATACTTCCATTTTGACACCCATTTCTTTATAGTTCGGCGTATGGGTAATCAAGTCATGATAACTACTCGTTAGACGGTTAACTGCTTCAACATCTTCCCGCGTATTCATCGTCAAGTACAATTCCTTTCCTGCTACACGGTCCGTGACAATGGCTCTTACTTTAACTTGTCCGTATGGAGATGTAAGACGTACTAATGAACCGTCTTCAACGCCCCTTTCCTTTGCCAATTCCGGCGAAATTTCAAGCCATGGATGGGGAACTTTATGGGTAAGACCTTCAGATCTATACGTCATATTTCCTTCATGGAAATGTTCTAACAAACGACCGTTATTAAGGTGTAGGTCATATTCTTCTCCTGCTTCAAAAGGAGGCGTCCAATCAACTGGAACAAGCCGCGCTTTGCCATCTGGGAAGACAAATCGTTTTTCGTATAGCAGTGGCGAATCCGTACCATCCTTTTTAACCGGCCAAATTTGACTGTTGAACCCTTCCAACCTTTCATAACTAACACCTGCAAAATATGTCGCAAGACTCGCTGCTTCATCCATAATTTCACTTGGATGTTGGTAATTCCAATTCGCACCGAGAAGATTCGCAAGTTCTTGGAATATCATCCAATCCGGTTTGGAATCACCAAGGGGCTCAAACACTTTATAAAACCTTTGAATTCGACGTTCTGTATTAACAAACGTACCATCCTTCTCAAGGCTCGGGGATGCTGGCAATACCACATCAGCAAATTGGGCTGTTTTACTAAAGAACACATCTTGGACAACGAAAAATTCCAATTTCTCAAGCATCGAATCGACAAAATTCACGTTTGAATCTACCAATGCCATTTCTTCACCAAATAAATACAGCGCCTTCAGTTTGCCTTCCTTAACCCCTTCCAGCATTTGATGATTATCCAAACCTGGGTCCTTCGGTAATGTAACTCCCCATGCTTCTTCATAACGTTTTCTAACTTTGTCATCTTGAATCGGTTCATATCCAGGCAACCATGCAGGCATTGTACCGAAATCACAAGCACCTTGAACATTGTTATGTCCTCTAAGCGGATATGCTCCTGTTCCTGGGCGTCCGAAATTTCCAGTGATAAGTAGCAAGTTAGCGATTGCAGTACTCGTATCGGTTGCACCTTTATGTTGGGTAACCCCCATCGCCCAAAGTATGCAAGCCGTTTTAGACTTATGAAGCATAGTAGCTACTTGAATCATGTCATCTTTTGATAGTCCTGTTGCCTTTTCAGCATAGTCTAGCGTGTATTTATTTAAAGATTGAATATATTCATCCAAACCGTTTACCCGATTTTTTAAGAACTCTTTATCTTCCCAGCCTTGATCTAAAATATATTTTGTTACAGCGGAAATCCAAATAAGATCCGTACTAGGTTTTGGATGAATAAACAGGTTCGCACGCTGTGCTAATTCGTTTTCCCGCAAGTCTGCCACGATAAGTTTTTGTCCGTGAAGCTTATGGGCACGTTTAATACGCGTTGCAAGAACAGGATGGGATTCAGCTGGATTCGCACCGATTACAATTATCAATTCCGACTTTTCAATGTCTCTTATTGTTCCAGAATCTCCTCCAATTCCAACTGTCCGTAAAAGGGCTGCTGTTGCAGGTGATTGACAATATCTTGAACAATTATCAACATTGTTTGTCCCCATAATCGCGCGGGCAAATTTTTGGAATAGGAAATTTTCCTCGTTGGAACATTTCGATGAAGCAATATATCCGATGGAATCAGGTCCATATTGTTCTTTAATACCTGATAATTTTGACGCAATTAATTTAAGGGCCTCATCCCAAGTCGCTTCCACAAATTCATTCCCTTTACGAATTAAAGGTTTTGTTAGGCGCTCTTCACTATTGACATAATCCCAGCCCCATTTCCCTTTCACACATGTAGAAATGCCATTAACCGGTGCATGTTCTTGAGGCTCAATTTTTAAAATTTTACGGTCTTTTGTCCAAACTTCAAAGCTACATCCGACCCCACAATACGTACATACCGTTTTCGTACGTTTAATTCTTGCCTTTCTCATCGCTGCTTCCATTTCGGAAATCGCAAAAATTTCCTTGTAGCCTGGTTCTACTTCTTTTGTTAAATCAATCATTGGTTCTAAAATTTTAGGTGGAATATTTGTTAAATAACCAGCTTCACCGAGCATGGATTTCTCCATCAATGCATTACATGGGCAAACCGTTACACAATGTCCACAACTTACACAGGAAGATTCATCAATCGGTACATCGTTGTCCCAAATCACGCGGGGCTTCTCTCGATTCCAATCAATAGTCAATGTTTCGTTTACTTGTAGATCTTGACATGCCTCTACGCATCTTCCACATAAAATACATTGATCGGGCTCATATCGATAAAATGGGTGGGAGTGATCTGGTGGGTATGGCTTTGCTTCAAATTCATATTTTTGGTGTTCAATTTCCAAATATTCGGCTGTATTATGAACGACACAGTTCCCATTATTATTGTCACAAACTGTACAATACAGCTCATGGTTCTTTAATATTCTAGACATTGCTTCATACTGAGCATCTTTTACAACTTTAGAATTTGTATCTACATTCATACCAGGTTGTACTTTTGTTGCGCATGCACGGACCATTTCACCATCAACATTGACAAAACATGTATCACAAGTTTGAATAGTTCCAAGATTAGGATGATAACAGATACTCGGTATATAAGATTCATTTGCCTGGGCGACTTCCAAAATGGTTTGATCAGAATGGGCCGCAAATTCTTGCCCATTAATTTGGATGGAAAATGAAGTTTGTTTCATATCATTACTCCTTATTTACAATATTTGATGGATGCTCCTACAAAACAATATTCCTCCAAAGTATGTCCAATAAATAAAGGGATAATCATGTATATTTACCTTATCGATAAAAAAACGGTAGTCTTTGCGTTAAAAATCCAATAATTTATAAATCAAATAGGCATAAGAAAAAGGCTCAAAGGTTAATCTTATAATGGATACTCTATTTGATTCATTTTTGAAATTGATTATAAGAAAGGTTTGAAAAAAATGGATAAGGAAGTATTATATGAGCGTGTTCAAAATATGATTGTTTCTTCAACGAAAAAACCGAAATACACAGCCCTTTCTACAGTAAAAATTGCAGATATATTTGGTGTTCAGTCTGAGGATGTAGAAAAAACGTTGGATGAATTAATCAAAGAAGGGCGTTTAAATAAGTCAACATTGCCTGAGCCACCAAATTATGAAATTTACCTATTACCCTAAGAGGGGCTCCAAATTCATAAATGAATTGTAACTAAAAAAAGTCGACTTCCTATACAATAGGAATCGACTTTTTTAGATTTGCTCGGAATATGTTAAAGGATTTATCATCCCCCACTAATAGGTGGAATAAAGGCGACTGTATCTCCGTCTTTTACGATCATATCATCTGTTGCAAATTCTTCATTAACAGCTGTCATCATATTTTGTAAAGAAAGTTGTGGATATTGATTTTCCATCCAATCTTTCAATTGACCAACTGTATAGTCTGACACGTCAACTTTCAACTCGGATTGACCGATTGTTTCTTGTAAGTGGGCAAAAAGCAATATTTTAATCACGAGCGTTCTCCTTCCTCGCTAGGTAGATTTTTCGGATAGGGCACATTTTCTAATTGATCGCCAATCCATTCCGTCCCATCTTCCCAATATTCTTTTTTCCAAATAGGAACGATTTGTTTAATCCGATCAATTGCATATTCATTTGCCATATAAGCAATTTTACGATGGGGCGATGACACCGCAATAACGACGGCAATATCCGAAATTTCTAGATGACCAACGCGATGGGTTATCGCAACGATCGCTTCTGGCCACTTCTCTTGTATTTCTTTAGCGATTTGCTCAAACATTTTAATCGCCATCTCTGGATAGGCTTGATATTCCAAATGGAGTGTTTTCTTCCCCTTTGTCATTTCACGTACTGTTCCGATGAAAATCGTAATCGCACCAGCGTTTCGGCTTACTACTTTTTGTCTAACTTCCTCCACGTCAATAGGTTTATCTACGATTTCAAAAAAGGATGTACTCATATTTTCCCCCTCATTTCTGCCATTAAAAATTCCATATACTGTGCTGTATCATGAATTGAGAATGTTGGATACTCTAGCGGTTTTGTTAATGGGTAAGATGGCCAATATATCACACAAATAATATTGGACACTTTTTCAAGTAAAGCTTGATCTTCTAAAGTACGTAACAGGACAACCTTCGAAAAATGTTCTTCTTTATATCCTTCTATTAAGATGATATCGGTTTTAAAAGAAGCATAAATCGCTAATATATCGTCCAGATTCCAGTTGTTTTGATGAATACTCATGCGCAAAGTACCATCTCCTTCAACTGCTGTTACCTGTGCCCCTGCCTGTTCATGACGAAAACTATCTTTTGATTCGCTCATAGGAATTCCACCATGTCCATGATGCTTGATAGTTCCTACTTTTAGGCCACGAGCCGTTGCTTGTCTAATAAGCCGTTCCATTAACGTTGTTTTTCCGCTATTTTGATAACCTACTACTTGTAGGATTTTACGATGTTGTTCCAAGGCCACTCACTTCCTTGCAAATCTTCCAACAATAACACATCGATTTGCATCCCTTTTTCGTATCCTCGAGAACCTCCAGGCAATACAATTAAGGCATTCGCTTCCACTAAGGAAGATACCGCGCTCGATTTATCAAAACCAGAAGGTACTGCAACTAATTGTCCGTTATCGTACGAAACTGTCGCTCGGACAAAACGGGTAAATGGATTTGCTTTTGTAAAATCGGCACCTAAAACAGCGGACTCTCTCCGTAAATGTGGCTGCTTATTACTAAATGCAGTGCGAATAATAGGACGAACAAAAAGTTCAAATCCAACAAAGCAAGCGGAAGGATTACCTGAAAGTCCAAATAAAACTTTCTCTCCCCGAGCAGCAACAGTCGTTACACTTCCCGGCCGCATTGCGACTTTATTAAACAATACATTGGCTTCAATCGCTTCATAAATAGCTGGCAAGTAATCATAATCACCTACAGAAACTCCTCCTGTAGTAATTAATAGATCTACTTCTTCCAAGGCGTTTTTAACAACGTCAATACATACATTCAAATCATCGCTAAATTTCCCAAAGTATTTGGCGGTTGCTCCAGCACGTTCAATTTGAGCCATCATCATATACGCATTACTATTTCGAATCTTTCCAGGTTGTAAAGATTCTCCGGGTTCAAGCAACTCACTTCCAGTTGCAATAACGCCTATAATCGGTTTTCGAAAAACAGGCACTTGGTCATAACCGAAAGTAGCAAGTAAAGCGACAGCACCTGGATTAATATATTGACCTTTTTCTAAAAGGATAGCTCCTTTTTGAACGTCCTCTCCCTTGTAGGAAATATTTGTTCCCGCTTCAAAAGTCCGTTTAATGGACATATACATCTCGTTATTTTCTTCAAAGGTATGGGCTAATTCTAGCATGACAACTGCGTCACACCCTTTTGGAATTGGAGCCCCCGTCATAATACGAACCGCTTCTAGCTGTCCTACTGTATCTTCAAATACAAAGCCTGCACCGATTTCTCCTACAACCTTAAAGGTTACAGGATTTTCTGAACTTGCATCATTACTATCCACTGACCGGATAGCAAAACCATCATAAGGTGAGCGATCAAAAGCTGGTACATCAGCATCTGCAGCGACATCTTCTGCAAGAAAACGTCCATGGGCTTGTAGTAATGGGACCAACTCTTTTTTTTCTTGAAAGGCATATTCCATCACCCGTTGAACAGCTTCCCCCACTGGGATTGGTTTTCTTTTTTCTAACATCAGGTCCACTCCTTTATCCTAATAAACGATAATAAATGCTTTTAGCTTGTTGTATATCCTGTATACCATGAATAACCACTCGTCCATCTTGGAAAACGACAACTCGATAATCTTGTGTTTGGTAAGAAAGTAAATAAGGATTTAGTTGAATATCACCATAAGGGCGAAGTTGATTAGCAAGCTGTTCTAAATTATAGTGAACCGGTTTAGGTGGACGAATTTGCATAGCATCTCTACCACATAAAATGTCTAATTTGGTTTGATTTTCATAGGCTAAATAAGGATATGTGGGGTTATGGCCACAGGATGGACAATTATCATTGCGCATTTTTTCCACATTTATTTCATAATGTTGATTTTTCCAAACATCAAAAGTTAAGAAAGTTTTCCGTCTTGCCCCTTCATCGCCGACTAAAAGTTTTAATACTTCAGCTACTTGGTAAGCTGCTACGATTTGGACAGCTGGACTGATGATTCCTACCGTATCACATGTCATCCCTGTGTTGGGCATGACTTTTAGCAAACAATGTAAACAAGGTGTTTTTCCTGGCACGATCGTATAAGTCGCACCATAACTACTAACACAAGAGCCATAAACCCATGGAATTTTATATTTTTGTGCCAAATCATTCATCATAAAACGAATATCAAAATTATCTGTCCCATCTATCATAATATCTACATCTTCAAGTAGTCCTACTAATTGATCAGTATCGGCATCTAAAATTAATGCGTTAATTTCCACCTCAGAATTAATACGTTGAAGTCGATTTTTTGCAGCGATTACTTTCGGAACTTTTTCTTGAGCATCTTGTTCAGTATACAGTTGTTGTCTTTGTAAATTACTCCACTCAACATAATCCCGATCAATAATTGTGAACTTGCCAATACCTGCCCTAACTAGAGCCTCTGCACTAGCACTACCTAATGCACCTACACCTATCATCAAAACATGCTTTTCTTTTAATTGTTGCTGCCCTTTTTCACCGATTGGACTGAATAATTGTTGTCTAGAATATCTATTATCCATAAAGTTCTTTGCCTTTCTTTCTATGAATTTTCGTTTGACCTTTTCATTTATAGCATTATAATAAAAGCATTGTTTTTCAATAAACATTTAATTGAAGGAGGTCCTTTGCCTTGCATCCTACACACGCTCAACATCCTATAAGAGCTGCCATATTAACAGTAAGTGATACGCGCACAAAGGTGGATGATCTCGGCGGTCAACGCATTCAATCGCTTCTTCAAGAAGCTTCTTTTGAAGTAATCGACTACCAAATATCAAAGGATGAACCATCTGAGATTTCTAAGTATGTATTAGAATGGTGCGAGAATCAAACTATCAATACAATTATTGTCACTGGCGGCACAGGATTTACACCGAGAGATCAAACTTACGATACCATTGTCCCCCTTTTCGAAAAGGAAATGGTCGGATTTGGAGAATTATTTCGCTCTTTAAGCTATGAAGATATAGGCCCAAAAGCGATGTTTAGCCGTGCCACAGCTGGTAGTCGCGGAAGTACTGCCATCTATTTGTTGCCAGGTTCCGTCAATGCAGTGACACTAGCTATGACAAAACTAATATTGCCAACTGTTCAACATTTTGTCGGTGAGTTGAATCGCCGATGAAAATTGCTGGAGTTGTTTTAGCTGGCGGTCAATCTTCAAGGTATGGCCAACCAAAAATGTTTGAATTGTTTGCTGGTCAGCCTTTGTATAAGAATAGTCTTAATGCCTTGCAGCAAAACGGACTAGTACCTTTAATAATTGCGACGAATGCTAGCTTGCAAAGGAACTTTGCAGAAGAAAATATCCAAATGATCATTGAAAAACAACCTCACCAAGGACCTTTGTTGGCATTGCAAAACATTATGACAAATCTCCCAGATGTTGAATGGTTTTTTATTGTAGCTAGTGATATGCCTTATATGAATGCAGATTTTGTCCAAACTATGCTTACATATATCGATGATCGATATGATGCGATTGTTCCTAAAACTTCTAGAATACAACCACTTGCTTCCCTTTATCGGCGCACCGCTTTACCAAAAGTAAATCTACTAATCCAACAAAACAAGCGAAGTATGAAAGCCTTGTTAGATCAAGTAAGAGTTTGTTATGTTGGATTTGATGAAAATAGCCCAACATTTATTAATATCAATACACAAACAGATTGGGCACAAACAGTTAAAAAGGAGTCTTACGATGAATAAATTTACTCACTGGAACGAAGAAGGTCGCCCTAAAATGGTCGACATTTCCGAAAAAGAAATTACCGAACGTACGGCTATCGCACGCAGTACAATTACACTATCCGATGAAATCTATCAAGCGATCCAACAAGGCGATATAAAAAAAGGTGATCCTACACAAGTAGCCCAAATTGCTGGGATTATGGGTGCCAAAAAAACAGCCGATATTATTCCGATGTGTCATCCAATTATGCTACAAGGAACAGATTTCCAATTTGAATATAGCAAAGCCGATGTTGGATACGAATTACACATTCAAGCAACCGTAAAATGTAACGGTAAAACAGGCGTGGAAATGGAAGCCTTAACGGCAGTATCCATTGCAGCACTAACTTTTTATGATATGTGTAAAGCAGTTGATAAAAGTATGGTTATTAAAGAAACTTATCTTGTACAAAAAACGGGTGGAAAAAGCGGTACCTTTACCCGTCAATAAACAAAAAAAATCCGGCATTTTATTGCCGATTTTTTTTGTTTTTAACCACCGATGTGCGACATTTCGATTTTTGATTTTTTCCTTTTTTCCATCGTCTGTTCATTTCGTTCATCGGAATAGCGGTCAGTTCGATTTTCCCATACATTTGAAATACATTGGATGATGGCTGCATCGTCTTCCCCATTCCTTAACAACTCACGTAAATCCGTTCCATCTGTTGCAAATAGACAAGTATATAATTTTCCTTCTGCTGAAATACGAGCACGTGAACATGATGAACAGAAAGAATCGGTTACAGATGAGATAACACCGATTTCGCCTTGATCGTCTTCATACTGAAAACGGGTAGCCACTTCCCCTTTATAATTCGGCTCAACAGGTTTCAATGGGGAAATTTGTTGCACTTGTTCAAGAATTTCCTTCTTCGACACAACGTCATCCATTTTCCAACCATTTGAGTTACCTACATCCATATATTCGATAAAACGAAGAATATGTTGTTTATCTTTAAAAAATTGGGCCATTGTCACAATATCTTGTTCATTTTTCCCTTTTTGAACAACCATATTAATTTTCACTTGCAAACCTGCTTCTGCAGCTTTTTCAATACCTTCTAATACGGTTTTCACTTTTCCACGGTGACCATTCATTTCGAAAAAGCGTTCTTCATTTAGCGAATCAAGACTAACAGAAACTCTCGATAATCCTGCTTTTGCCAAATCATTAGCATATTTTTTCAATAAAGTGCCATTTGTTGTTAAAGCAATATCCTCTACTCCGTCAATACGATGAATACGTTCAATTAATGTCGGTAAATCTCGACGTAGTAAAGGTTCACCACCTGTAATCCGTATTTTTTTCACACCTAATGAGACAAAAATCTTTACTAATCGTTCGATTTCTTCAAAACTCAATATTTTTTCGGAAGGTAAAAAAGCAAAATCTGGGCCAAATATTTCGGCAGGCATGCAATATTGACAACGAAAATTACAACGGTCTGTTACTGATATCCTTAAATCTCTAAGCGGTCTTTGAAATTGATCTTGTAGATTAGTAATTTTTAATCTCCTTCTTTCATATTAGTGGGTTGGTTCAGGTAATATAATACGCTCTTTGTGTGTATAAATATTAAGTGTATTTTGACGAATAAAACCAACCGTCGTAATTCCTAGTTGCTCTGCCAATTGCAATGCTAATTCGGTAGGCGCCGATTTAGATAATACAATTTCACACCCAATTTTAGATACTTTTAGTAAAATTTCCGACGAAATCCTTCCGCTGAATACGATAATTTTATCTTGCATACTAATGTTATTTTGTAAGCAATATCCGTAAATTTTATCTAAAGCATTGTGACGTCCAATATCCATCCGACTTAACACAACCCCATTTACATCACATAGCGAAGCATTATGCACACCGCCAGTTTTTTGGAATGTGGCTGCCGATTGTTGCATCTCTTTCATTAAACGAAAACAATCATCTGGTGTAATACGAACATGAACATCTTCCATCTTTTTGGAAGCTAACGCATCATTTGCAAAGACGAACCCTTGTCGGCTCATACCACAACAAGAAGTAATGTAACGTTTGTTTTGAATTTGTTGATAGAAAGGATTTATACGTTTTGTTTTAATATGCACAAATCCTTCTTTTTCTTGATACCAAATATCTTCAATATCATCAAAACTCGTAATGATTCGCTCTGATGCTAAATAGCCTACTACCATATCTTCTACATATTCCGGTGTACAAACCATCGTAACAAATTCTTGCTGATTAATCTTCACTGTGACAGCGTGTTCTGTCACAACGCTATCCTCTACTTCTAACATTTTATTATTTTCAATCCGTATAATTTCTCGATTTACTATATTTTCCATAAGGGTTCCTCTTTATTCACTAATTTTATCCTCAAAAATAAATACTGAAATTGCCAAATCTTCTTCGACTTTAATATCTGAAAATAAATGGAGCAGCTTTGTACCCATCAATTCTTCCATACCTTCTGGAGTTTTTTTCGAATACAACTCTTGAATCATAGTTGTCCTTGAAGCATGAACCATTTTTAATCCTTCTGGTTTACTGGCAATGAATCTTTCTGTTGGTGTCAGATTACCATACAACGTTGAAACGGCCATATTTTCTACAAAAACAGTATGAATACGCTCCGGTCCTTTACCGAATAAATCTTTGCGCAGTTTACGAATAATGTCGTTAAATTCATGCACTTTTTTTGACATGTTGACGATTCTCCTCACTTAATTAAATTTTTTTATCGGAGACCACCCTTACAGTTTGTTAATAATATAGCAACTTTAAAAAAATTTAAAGTGAAAATATTTTTTGATAATTATTACTATTAACAAATTGCATGATAAATATTGTCCATTTGAAATGTAACCGTTATAATAAGGTGGTTACAAATGGAATTGAATTATTTTGATGCTTATGTCATAGTTTTACCAAATTCCGGTTGCACTATTTGCATAGGAATCATAATGATTGAATTCTATTATGAAATCTAAAAAAATAAAAGTAGATTGAGTTTTTAGCACGGCTTGCTAAGAATTTTATCCACCGTGATTAGACAGCATGAAAAGTTCATGCCGTTTCATGGTGGATTTTTTTATTTTTTAAACATGTCAACAATATATGATCACTTCGTTAATGGTTGCCCTTATCCCTTTATAAGGACACGATAAATCTGAAAAAGAGCTTAATTTAACCATTTTTACAATTTATTATCACCCACAACTAACTCACTAGACTCTTTTCGGCTTTACCATAAGCATTAACCTTGTGACATATAATTTTGTCAAATAGCAAAAGGAGGAGTTTACGTTGACTAAAATTAACATTAATGGCGTACCCTATGAAGTAGCAGAAGGAGCTACAATTCTTGAAACCATTAATCAATATGGCATTGAGCATCCACAAATTTGTTATGTGCCATCAGTTGACCCTATCCAAACTTGTGATACTTGTATCGTAGAAGTAGATGGCCAACTCGTTCGTTCATGTTCAACAAAAGCAATAGACGGCATGAATGTCCAACTTAAATCTGATAAAGCGAAAGCTGCTCAAACAGAAGCAATGGACCGCCTATTAGAAAATCACATGTTATACTGTACTGTTTGTGATAATAACAACGGGAACTGTACACTACATAACACAGCAGAAATGATGGAAATTGAACATCAAAAATATCCTTACAAACCAAAAGTGGAACCACATGAAGTGGACATGTCCCACCCATTTTACCGTTATGATCCAAACCAATGTATCGCTTGTGGACAATGTGTAGAAGTTTGCCAAAACTTACAGGTAAACGAAACATTATCTATCGACTGGGAAGCAGAAAGACCACGCGTTATTTGGGATGACGGCGTTAGCATTAACGATTCCTCTTGTGTAAGTTGCGGTCAATGTGTAACAGTTTGTCCATGTAACGCTTTAATGGAAAAATCTATGCTTGGTGAAGCTGGTTTTATGACTGGTATTAAACAAGATACATTAGATCCAATGATCGATTTAATTAAAGAAGTTGAACCAGGATATAGCGGTATCTTCGCTGTTTCTGAAGTGGAAGCTGCGATGCGTAGCAAACGTACGAAAAAAACAAAAACAGTTTGTACTTTCTGTGGTGTAGGTTGTTCCTTCGAAGTTTGGACAAAAGATCGCAAAATTTTAAAAGTACAACCTTCTGATGGTCCTGTAAATGCCGTTTCTACTTGTATTAAAGGGAAATTCGGTTGGGACTTCGTTAACTCTGAAGAACGTATTACAAAACCATTAATTCGTAAAAACGAAGAATTTGTTGAAGCAACATGGGATGAAGCATTAGATTTAATTGCTTCGAAACTAGGCGGTATTCAAAAAGAATTTGGTCCTGGTTCTGTTGGTTTCATTTCTTCTTCAAAAATTACGAACGAAGAAAACTACTTAATTCAAAAAATGGCACGTCAATTGTTTGGAACAAACGACGTAGATAACTGTTCACGTTATTGCCAATCACCAGCTACAGACGGTTTATTACGTACAGTTGGTTTTGGTGGGGATGCAGGAACAATTAAAGATATTGCGAAAGCTGGACTTGTTATTATCGTTGGGGCAAACCCTACAGAAGGTCACCCAGTATTAGCGACTCGCGTAAAACGTGCTCATAAATTACATGGTCAAAAATTAATCGTTGCCGATGTTCGTAAACACGAAATGGCTGAACGCTCTGACATCTTCATGCGTCCTAAACAAGGTACGGACCAAGTTTGGTTAATGGCCGTAACAAAATACATCATCGACCAAGGTTGGCATGATGAAGCATTCATTAAAGAAAATGTCCATGACTTTGGTGCTTTCAAATTTGTACTTGAAAAATACACACTTGAGTATGCAGAAGAAGTAACAGGCATTTCGAAAGAAACATTAATTAATGTTGCGGAAATGATTCGTGATGCTGACGGTACATGTGTTCTTTGGGGTATGGGTGTTACTCAAAATACAGGTGGTTCTTATACATCAGCTGCAATTTCAAACCTTCTATTAGCTACTGGTAACTATCGTCGTCCAGGTGCAGGAGCTTACCCTCTTCGCGGTCATAATAACGTTCAAGGTGCTTGTGACATGGGTACTTTACCAAACCTATTACCAGGTTATCAAAAAGTAACAGATGATGAAGCACGTGCTAAGTTTGAAAAAGCATATGGCGTGAAAATTCAACCGAAACCAGGTCGTAACAATCCACAAATGTTAGATGCGATTATGGAAGGTAAAATGAAAGCTATGTACTTAGTTGGTGAAGATATGGCACTAGTGGACGCTGATGCGAACCATGTAGATAAAGTTCTTTCATCATTAGACTTCTTTGTTGTTCAAGATGTGTTCTTATCACGCACTGCACAATATGCAGATGTAGTTTTACCAGCAGCACCATCTCTTGAAAAAGAAGGTACATTTACAAATACAGAACGTCGTGTTCAACGCTTATATCAAGCTTTACCAACACTAGGTGAATCAAAAGCAGATTGGGAAATTTTACAATTAGTTGCGAATCGTTTAGGAGCAGATTGGAACTACAGCCACCCAAGTGAAATCTTCGACGAAATGGCTAGCCTTTCTCCAATTTTCTCTCAAGCAAACTACGATGTATTAGAAGGATGGGGCAGCTTCAACTGGGGTAGCCACGATGGTAAAGATACACCTTTACTATATGAAGATGGCTTCAACTTCCCTGACAAAAAAGCTCGTTTTGCTTTAGATGATTGGATGAAACCTGTTGAATATGAACCAGAATACGATTGTCATATTAACAACGGGCGTATGTTAGAACACTTCCACGAAGGAAACATGACAAATAAATCGAAAGGTATTCAATCAAAAGTACCTGAGATTTTCGTAGAAGTATCACCTGAATTGGCGAAAGAGCGTGGTATTGAAGATGGAACGTTATTACGTTTAGTGTCTCCATATGGTGCATTAAAATTAAATGCCCTTGTAACAGACCGTGTACAAGGTAACGAACTATTCTTACCAATGAACTCTACTAGCAAAGATTCAGCGATCAACTTCTTAACTGGTGGAGGTGCGGATGTGAATACATCAACACCGGCATACAAACAAACAAAAGTACGAGTGGAAGTATTGAAAGCAAAAGGAAAATCACCACTTCCTAGAACAAATCCAAGAAATAAAAAACGTCACCCACAAAATGGTGTTGAAGTACAACGGAAATGGAATCGTCCTGGCTACGTTCACTTAACAACAAATTAATGGAGGAGTGAAAGAATGGCTGCACCAATTAGTACGATTAAAAAGCAAGAATTAACCGAAGAACAAATTAAAGAACAAAAGTTAGAGAATTTAAAAAAGCTTCTTTCTGAAAATGAAGAAGCTGTAAATGAAATTTTCTCCATCATGGGAGAATTAAATGCGATTGGCGCCCTTGAAGCCGTAACAAAACTACTTGAGGCAAAAGAAGAAGTTGCTCATATCGTATTAGGTCAAGTAACTCGTGAACCTGTTACGAATATTATTAACAACTTAATGGGGGCTGCCGGTGCTTTATCGGCCATGGACCCAGAAAAAACAACAAAATTAATCGAGAGTTTAACTACTGGCTTAGATGAAGCAAATAAAGCGGTAGACACTGACGAAAAAGTCAGTGTCTTCAAGCTTGCTAAAATGTTAAACGATCCTGATGTGAACCGTGCCATGAACTTTGGCATTCACTTCTTAAAAGGGCTAGGTAAAGGCTTAAAATAGAAAGGAGGTTTTTGAAATGTTGACAAAGGAAAACATTTTAAATGCACTAAAACACGTAGAAGACCCGGAACTTCATAAAAGCGTTGTTGAGTTAAATATGGTACGTAATCTAAAAATTGACGGCACTCATGTTTCTCTAGACGTCATCTTAACAATTAAAGGTTGTCCGTTAAAAGCTAAGATTCAACAAGATATTGAACAAGCTTTAAAAAATATTGGAGCTACAAGCGTCTCCCTTCAATTCGGTTCTATGACAGATGAGGAACGTCGCACACTAACAGCTACCCTAAAAGCTCAAAACGTAACAGATCAAGGGATGCCTAAAATGTTGAAACCTGAATCTGGCGTTAAATTTATTGCTGTTACGAGTGGTAAAGGTGGTGTCGGTAAATCGACGGTTACAATTAATTTAGCGACTGCCCTTGCCCGTCTTGGAAAAAAAGTTGGTATTGTCGATGCCGATATTTATGGCTTTAGTATTCCAGCTATGATGAAAATCGATCAAAAACCAACAATGATTGACCAAACAGCAATTCCAGTTGAGAGCAATGGAGTGAAAGTCATGTCGATGGGCTTTTTCTCAAAGGATAATCAACCTGTTATGTGGCGCGGACCAATGCTGAACAAATGGATTCGCAATTTCCTTGCCAACACCCATTGGGGAGAATTAGATTATCTTCTACTAGACTTACCACCTGGTACAGGAGATGTTGCCATCGATGTGGCGGCAATGATTCCACAAGCAGAAGAAATTATTGTCACTACACCGCACAACGCAGCTTCTCATGTAGCAACACGCTCAGGTCTAATGGCTCAACATACGAAACATAAGATTTTAGGTGTTGTTGAAAATATGGCTTACTTTGAAAATGCAGATGGTGAAAAGAACTATCTATTCGGTCAAGGTGGAGCAGAAAAACTAGCAGATGAACTTCATACCCACATCATTGCTCGAGTACCATTTGCGAAACCTGAGGAAAACACAGGTTCTTCGGTTTATGATGAAGACTCAGTTGTTGGTGAAGTATTTACACATCTAGCAGAAGATATTGTTTATCGTTAAGATCAAATTGGGTTCGGTAATTAGACCGCCCCATAAATAAGACAAGCATTCAACCAGTTGTAGGATTTCCCTACGACTGGTTGTTTTATTATTTCCCCATAAAAAAACATCTTCTAATTGAATTCTAGTTTTGTAACCTGAATTCAATCGAAGATGTTTATTTAAATGAACACATTCTACTAATTCATATAACCCGCTCTTCTTAAAACTTGCATGAAATAAAAGCGGTACGTATTTTTTACAAAAGTGTCTAATGGTAAACCAACATTCAATTGATATTTCGTAAAAATGAAATAAAATCGTTTATCCCATTTTAACCGTAACAATTCTCCTGCCTCTTCACCATATTTCTCTGTAAATTCTATAATTAAAGGTTCAATCATATCTTTGCAATAGTCTTTTAAACTTGCAAGAGCGTCGATATCTTTGTCCCTTTGAAAACGTGTAATCCAATCCGCTAATTGCTCGTCCATATTCATATCCATCCTTCTATCAATCTGAGTTTCTTCCTATTATATTATATCATTTTTTCACCCGTTTTTCGTGTCTCGTTGCTTCAGTATTTAACTAAATTGCTTCGAATTATAAGTGTAGAAAAAATCGCGACATTGTTTTAAACGTCGCGATTCATTCTACTATTTCTAGTATTCAATTTAAAGCTCACGATCCATCACTTCTATTAAATAGTTTCTCTAATTTATATGTCGCATGATGTACTTCAACAGTATAGTGAATGCAAAAATGATAATTAAAATAAGGGTAATAGAAGCCCCTGGAGGTGTTCCTAATTCATAGGAAGTGATTAAACCACTCGAAGTGCCAATTAATGCAATGATTATACCAAATAAAATGACACCATGAAAACTTTTACTCAATCGAAGGGAAATGGCAGCAGGCAAGACGATAACAGCAGAAACAAGTAAAGCTCCGATTATCGGCATAATGACTGCAATCGTAACGCCAGTTAGCACATTAAACAAAATCGACATCATTTTAATAGGCAATCCTGCGGTAAAGGCTGTTTCCTCATCAAAGGTGAGGACATACATCGGCTTGCGAAAAATAAAATATAATAAACCGATCATAACCGTCAGTCCTAACAATATCCATACTTGTTGCTTACTAATTGTCACAATAGAACCGAACAAAAATTGATTGATACTTAACGTTGCCCCGCCGTCATTCAAACTCATTAAAACTAACGCTAGTGCCAGTCCTGCAGACATGATAATCGCAATCGACACTTCTGAATATGTACGATAGACGATACGTAAATATTCAAGCACAAATGCTATTACCATGACGACTAAAATATTCGTCCAAGTAGGATTGACACCAATGAGCAATCCTAACGCTACACCTGCTAATGAAATATGTGAAAGGGTATCTGCCATTAAAGACTGTCTACGCAAAATTAAAAACAACCCTAACATCGGTGCAATGAGTGAAATTAGGAAGGATGCTTGGAAAGCTCTTTGCATGAATCCATGGAAAAACATCTCCATGGGGACCCCTCCTTCCGTACCAGCTCAATATGTTTAGTAGCATAATGGCGAATTTGGTCATGATCGTGGGTAACCATCAAAATGCCTTTATGATGTTCTTTACAATTGTGCTGTAATAATTTGTAAAACTCTTCTTGAGAGTGCACGTCCATTCCTGTCGTCGGTTCATCCAATACGAGCAAATCAGGATCTGTCGCGAACACACGGGCAATGGAAATTCGCTGCTTTTGCCCGCCTGACAGTTCTCCTATTTTTTTATGGCGCATCTCCCACATTCCTACTGATTCCAGCGAGCGTCGTACATGTTCTTTGTCTTCCCCATCTAATCTTTTAAACCATTTTCCTCGTTGATAACGTCCAGACTGCACCAGTTCCAGTACCGTGCTTGGGAATCCAGCGTTAAAGGATGCGACCTGCTGCGAAACATACCCTACAACTAGCTTCTCACCAATGTAATTGGTTGGCGAGAGCCAGACGCTGCCTTTCGACGGCTTGAGTAGACCTAAAATATTTCGTAGCAATGTTGTTTTGGCCGCTCCATTTTCTCCCGTCAGCATGACAAACTCTCCCGCGTTCACTTCAAAGGAAATATTCTCTAACACCGGTTCCTCTTCATACTGAAAGGCAAGATTTTTCACTTCAATATAACGCATAATCAAGCGACCTTTCATATTATTGGATACTTAACTGCAAAGCTTCCAAGTTTTCACGCATCGCATCCAAGTATCCTAAATCTTTTTCTTGCAGCTCTTCCGACAGCACTTCCAAATCATATAACACAGCCGTCTCTGTCCCTGTTTCCTCAGCAACCGTTTCTGCAATTGCAGAACTAGCTCCTTGCTGATAATAGATCACCGGTACATCATATTCTTTTACTAGATTATCAATTTCAGCTATACGAGAAGGACTTGGTTCTACTTCTGTCGATAAGCCCCCAATGGCAACTTGCTCCAAATGATAACGTTCGGCAAGGTATCCAAATGCTTGGTGCTGTACGACAAAAACACGATTTTCCGCCCCTTCGAGCGCATTTTCATACTCTTCATTTAAAGCTTGCAGTTCTTCATTAAAAGCTTTGGCATTCTCTTCATAAATAGCCTTCCCTTCCGGATCTGCTTCAATTAACGCATCCCGAATAACGTTGACTTGCGCTTGTGCCAATACTGGGTCCAACCAAATATGCGGATCATGATTTTCGTGATCATCAATCATAACGGAGACAGGTTCTGATTGGGCGTATATGTTTTCTTCATTATCTAAAAGGGCTGCCCGTACTTCGAAACTTTCTCCCGTTGTTTTAAACTCAAAATGATCTGTTTCTTGACCGGAGACAGCTTCCCATTCCTCATCCTGGCTTCCGCGCACGTACCAGCGCCAATTCGTAAAGTCCGCTTCTTCTTTTAGCTCCGCAACGAGCGTAACGACATCTCCCGTATGATAATGATCAGCCAAACCAACGATTTCAATCGGTTCAGTATTGTCACTATTTCCATGTTCATGATGATGTTCGTCCTCATGACTGTCTCCATGAGCGTGGTCATTCCCATGATTATCAATCATAACTTTTACCGGTTCTGATTGCGCATAAATATTGTGTTCATTATCAAAAAGTACTGCCTGAACTTCAAAACTTTCTTCTGTCGCTTCGTATTTAAATTCAGGTCCTCCAACTTCTGGTACAGTTACCCATTCCTCGTCGGCACTTTTTCTTGTGTACCAGTGCCAATGATCAAACTCCACCTCTTCCTCTAATTCCGCAGTTAATTCAATTGCATCCCCTGTATGATAATGGGCCGCAACCCCTTGAATTGTTATACTTCCTGTAGTCTGCGGTTCTTCACCATCCTCATGATGATCATGTTCACTCCCCTCAGTTGAGTCAACACCATCTGCCGTACGTGCAATCACAAGATTATCGTTTTCTATCGTATTGAATAAACTATCTACCCAATGTTCCATCTCTTCACTGCTATACACAAATACATCTGCTTCATTAACCGTTGTTACGTCTTTTGCACTCGGTTCATAATGATGTGCATCTTCTCCTGCAGACACCATTAACGATACATCTGCCCGATCTCCTGCCACTTGTCGAGTAAATTCATACATCGGGTAAAAGGATGTAACAACGGAAAGCTGTTTATCGGACTCGCTTTCGTTCTCTGCAGAAGTACATCCGGAAAGAGCGGCACACGTAACGAAACTAAGGAAAATCGTTGTTAACCACTGTTTTTTCATCTTTCTTTCCTCCTAAACTACATGACCAAAAGTGTCATTTTAATCGCTCTGATTTCTATTACACTCCTTAACTATCTTTTAATGTGCCAGCATATCACGCACGAGATCTTCTGCATCTAAATTAGAAGGATAATACGTTGGCCAATTTGTCACTTCCTCTAATAATGCTTCCCGGTCATCTCCCCAATATAAGTGGTAATGGTTTGAATCAACTGGGAAAATATTATGATCACTAAATTGAATGTATTGAGGAGCTTCCTCTGATCCATCTACTAATTTAAAAATATATCGTACTCCTCTATTTCCTTTTTCATAGGTAAGGATTTCATATCCATCTGATGCGTACTCTCCTGAATACTCCTTTCCATCTTCAAAAAATGTTACGACATTATTCTCGATCGTGATGCGGTTAACATTCGTTTCATATCCTACTTTGTAGTATTCCTTGTACTCTTCTTCTGTCATATCTCCGCTTTCTGCTTTATGTGCAAACACTTCATCCAAATCTCCAGATAAAAGATAAGGATAGACCGATTGCCAATCTCCTTCCCAATCGGACAATTCACGCTCTTTTACTTGACTGTCTTCGAAATCCCCATTATAGATTTGCTTACTTTCTTCGTCGTGTCCGTGATGGTCATCAATTACCACTTTAACAGGTGCAGATTGAAACTCCGGTTTGTCGTCACTACCATATAAAACGACTTTTATCTCTATACCATCCTTTGTTGCTTCGCCCGTAAAAGTATCCGTTTCCTGTCCAGAAATCGCTACCCATTCCCCATCACTACTTTCTCTGCTATACCAGTGCCAATGATCGGACTCCGTTTCTTCTTCCAAAACTGCTGTTAATTTAATAGTATCCCCAGTATGGTAATGATCAGCGATGCCTTCAATTGTTATTTTTTCTGGTGCCTCTTGATTCGTTTCTTCCCCTTCAGAATGGTCATGTTCCTCGTCTGTATGTACTTCTTCCTTAGTTGCCTCTTCTCCCGTTCCTTGGCATGCTGCTAAGAAAATGCTTAACAGTAAGATACTCGACAAACCCAAAAGTAATTTTTTCATTTTATTCTTCCTCTCGTTTAAATTGGTTTTTCCTCTCAAATTACAAAGCGTAATCATTACGTTTTAAAAATGCGTAAAAATTTTTAGCCTTCTCCTGCATTGAAAATGATTAACGTAATGATTAGCTATGTACTCTTTTCAAGTGGTCATTAATTCATGAACAAAAATAGTTGTTCTTTACTTTTTTCAGAAGATGCTCCGATCAAATGATTCGTATAATCAAACCATCTCACTTTTCTACAGCGTTCTTCTATTCTTTCATTCAGTTCTTCTTCTATTTCATTCATTAATTTTGCAATCATTGCCGGCTTGCTATTTCATATGGGGAATACGCTGTAAAAAGTTGAAGGTACTCTTCTGATGTATTTGATTTTTCAACTAGACGATCTTCCATGTCGATAATAAATTGATACAGTCTTTTCTTATTTTCAGGGAGTTTTCTTACTTCACTTTTTAATAATAATTCCATTAACTGGTCATTCATTGAATGTTTCACCCTTCGTTTCAGAAAAATAAGCATATTGCTTACCAGCTGGATTTTTTCACGCCTGGTATTTGACCTTTATGGGCCAACTCTCGGAATGCGATACGAGAAAGTCCAAATTTCCGCATATATCCTCTCGGTCTACCCGTCAATTCACAGCGGTTATTCAAGCGGGAAGGAGAAGAGTCCCTTGGCAATTTAGCCAATGCCTGATAGTCTCCTTTTTCTTTTAACTCTTTTCGCAATTCAGCGTAACGGGCTACCATTTCCCTTTGTTTTTTATCTCGTACGACTTTTGACTTTTTAGCCATGCTATTTCCTCCTTATGAAGTGTTATAATCATTTCGTTTCTCTGTGTAATGTCACTCGTTTCAGACGGGGACTATATTTCTTTAATTCGATGCGCTCAGGATTATTGCGCTTATTTTTTGTCGTTATATAATTTCGGTCTCCTGTCTCTGTGCACGCTAGTGTAATCTTCACTCTCATCAATTGTTCCTCCTAATAATCTATAAATTTCAAATTAAACATTCGGCAACGGATCCGAAAATTTCGTCCAGTCCTGATCCATCTCAGCTTTGGTTAGTACACAGCTATCCAATGAATCAATGATTGCTTGTTGATCCATCTGAACACCAATTAATACAAGTTCATTCATTTTACTTCCTTCCTCTTCAATCCATGTACCGATTCTTTCCATACTTAAAGAGGGACCTGCTTGGGAAAGTAGAATGGCTATATCGTTACGTGTTGCAAGCCAAAGAAAACCTTTCACCCGTACGACTTCAACTGGCCATTCATTCATCCAGTTCATGAAACGTTCAGGATGCAATGGTCTATGACTTCGATAAACAAAAGATCCAATACCATATTCCTCTGTCTCCGGAATATGTTCCTGATTCAATTCTTTCATCCACCCTGCCCCTTGGCTAGCTGCTTCAAAATCGAACATCCCTGTATTCAACACTTCATGCAGATCGACATTCGCCTTTACTGTATGAATAATTTTTGCATCGGGATTCAAACTTCTCAGTACCCCGCTCAGTTCATTCACTTTTTCTTCCGTTAACAAGTCGGTCTTGTTCAATAGTAAGACATTAGCAAATTCGATTTGATCGATGAGTAAGTCGGCGATTTCCCGCTGATCCTCTTCTGTTACTGCTTCTTTTCGCTCGAGAAGGGTATCGCCTGAAGTAAAGTCATGCCAGAATCTATAGCCATCGACAACAGTCACCATCGTATCCAATCTGCAAAGCTCAGATAAATGAATGCCTAAACTTTCATCTGTATAAGTGAAAGTTTGAGCAACAGGTATCGGTTCGCTAATACCGGATGATTCAATCAAAATGTAATCAATATCTCCAAGTTCAGCTAACCTAGCTACTTCCACTATTAAATCTTCCCTAAGGGTGCAACAAATGCAGCCGTTCTGCATTTCCACTAACTTTTCCTCTGTCCGTGCAAATCCCCCTTTTTTCACCAAAGAGGCATCAATATTAACTTCGCTCATATCGTTTACAATAACTGCTACCTTCAGTCCTTGTCTGTTATGCAAAATATGATTTAACAAAGTAGTCTTTCCTGATCCTAAATAACCGCTTAGGACAGTTACAGGTATTCTCTTTTCCATTCCGCCTCTCCTCTTCCCAAAAATCTATCCATTTGCAAATAGTAATCATTACGTTTTACATCATATACATGTTTCCTCCATTTTGCAAGAACTTTTATAAAATGTAATGAAGAAATTTTTTGTTAGCATTCTATCTCTGTTCGAGTATCTGGGGCCACTCTGTAATGAACTACTACATGTTATAAAATCAATTCTAGTCCATTAAAAAACGCCAAAACCCTTGTAATTCAAGGATTTTGACGTTCAGCGGAGACGGTGGAAGTCAAAACCGACTCTCCAAAAACTATGCTAAAAAATTTTTAGTAAATAGGGATTCTAAAAGTGGTTGATATTTCTTTTTACTAGATTGATATTGTTCTAGTATTTCTTCGCCACTATTTTCAATGATTTCAATCCGCTCTAATATTTCCTTCGTTAGTTGTTGAGAGTCGGTAGAAACAACTAACTGTTCTAAGCCAAGGGACGCTGCATTATCAAATATTTTAAAGCGATAGCCTAATGCGATGGCTGGAACATTCGCTGCAAACGAAAGATAGTTTGCATGTAGTTTAAAATTAATCGTTGCTGTACATTTAGATAATTTTTCTATTAACTGCTGTTCCGTATACAGATTTTTATCTAGTATGACACTCTCTGGCACATTGATTTTTTCAAATAACCTTTCACAGTGAGGTCTATCATCGCCCCATACCGAATAAATCATTATTTTATAACCAGATTCAATTAATTTTTTTGCTGCCTCAACTAACTGTTTCTCAACTAAACTTTCATTTCCCCCGTATAAACGATTGAACGTAGTCCCCCAGTTGATGCCAATTAGTTTTTCTTTTGTCTGAAGTTTATTCGGATCAGGCTCCTCTAATAATAAACCCGGATCCCCAATAATTTGTATTTTATTCACCTTTTCGCTTCCGAGCATAATTTCAATCGCCTTTTTCGTTAAAGGTCCTCTTACCCCTACAAACAATGCCTTTTCAATTACTTCGTCTAATACTTCAATATCCTTTTGTTTGAAATTTTGTTCCATCGATAACAGTTGATCATTCATTAATAAATCTAAATTTTTCTTCTCAATCCAATCGATTCCTGAGCCCCATATCATGACTGATTTCCCTTTATGTAGGGCGTTTTGAAGGATTTGTAGATACCCCGGTAATAAGAGGGATCCACCTCCTAATATGACCGCATCATATTGTTCAACGTTTTTCATGTCGGTACCCGGAACTGACGGAATAATTTCGATCTGATCCTCATTTAAATATTCTTTACATTTGTCTCGAAAGATGTGCCATAACAATTCATCCCCTAAATTATTAAAGCCAATCCAGCCGATATATAGGAGCTTTTTCAACTTTCGGTTCCTCCCTTTGTTGTTTCAGCGTAAATTTTAATAATCTCCGTTGCGATTTTTTGTATATTGAACATTTCTTCTACAATTTCCCTTGATGCGATTCCATTTAATTTGAGTTGTTCTTTATTTAATAAATATTTCTTTAAATCGTTTCTCAAAATATGTCTGCTGCAAGGAGATTTGGAACCATGATCTCCAAAGTAATAGTTCCAAGCTTCATCAATATTCTCTTTATGCACCATTCCAAAATAACCATGGTTTCCAACTGCTATGACTGCTTTTTCTGAAGCCATCGCCTCAAGGGCAACCCGTCCTGTACCAACGACACAATCTGCCATAGAATAATAAGCATGCATATTCTTTTGTTCCCCAACGATATGGATAAAAGAATCTTTGCACGCTTTTTCAATGATTTGGGATAAGTTTTTTATGTCTCGAAGTTTATCGCCATCTCCGACTACGATAACGTGAAGATTTGGAATCGGATTTAATTTAAGATCCTTGCAAGCTCGTAAAAATATCGAACAAACACTGGCCTTTGCCCATGTAATCCTGCTCGCATAAAGAGCGACTGGGGAATCTTCCGGTATGTTCAATTCTTTTTTCAATTCTCCATATGTGGCATCCCGTGGATATTCCTCTAAATTAATTCCATTTGGAACTAAGTAAGGATGTTCGACGCCGAAGGACTTAATATAGTCGCATAACGGTGGACTTACACAAATGACAGCATCGGATAATTTTAGCAACTTTCGAATTTCGTCGTTCGGATAATAGGTGCCATGTACGGTTAAAACTGTAGCAATTCCTTTATTTTTTGCGGCCTTTCCCGCTAAGTATCCAGAAGGTGATTGATGGAAATGAACAACAGAAATTTGCTCAGCTTCAATAATTTCTTCAAGTTTTTCTATTAACTCTCTCTCATGTTTTTCCTCAAGATCTAGTGTCTTAGGAAAATCGATAGGATAAATAGGACAATTTAAAGCTTCATAGGAGCTTACTAAACTCCCTTCTTTTCTTGCGGCAAAAGTAATAAATACATCATTTTTTAATAATTCTTTTGCCAAACCCAATACGTGGGTTTCCGTACCCCCAATATATAAAGCATCTGTGACAAGTAAAACCCTTTCTTTATTCACCTTTAGCACTTCCATAAAATTGTTTTGAACGCTGTTTTTCATGAACCCGATAGTAATATAATACGTCTCTTAAATTATCGATTTTTAATTTCGCATTTAAGAATTTGACGATAAATTCATAGTCTTCAGCACCAGTTATTCTTCTTGTTGGACCACCTAGCAAATCAAAAACCTTTCCACGGAATAAAATCGTCCCGTGGCAGATGCAATGCTTCCCTAAAGCATATATTTTTCGAATATCGTCCCCATAATATAGCCAATTAGCTTCTTTTCCATTTTCTTTATTGCCGTCAGTAAACGCCCGATAATTCGTTCCAATTAAATCGTAGTCTGGATTTTCCTTTAAAAAGTTCACTTGTTTTTCAAAACGTAAAGGATGTGAAATATCATCGGCATCATTTACTGCAATATATTCACCTGTACTCATAAAATAGCCGATATTGAGTGCCCCGGCGAACCCTGTATTTACAGGAAGATTGCATAAGATGATTGGAAAAGATGGATTAGAATTTTCTATCCATTGTTCTACTATTTTTACTGTATTGTCAGTCGACGCATCATTGACAAGAATTACTTCTATATTGTTGTATGTTTGGGATAGTAGTCCGTTTAAACAATCTTCAATATAAGGGGCTGCATTATAGCATGGAATAACAACACTAACTAACCCTTCTTCTCTTATCTTCATAGTTATCACCTCTAGATTAAACTATGTAATCTATTTCACATTCCTTGTGCAGAAGACCAATTTTAAAAAATATTTTAAAAAAGATAGAATTTTATGCACACATTCCCAAACAAATTAGAACGTGCAAACATATAATTCAACATATGTTATTGAAGAAAGGAGATTAACATGTGGCAACTTCGTTCAATTCTTAGTCCATTAGAAGGTATGACGATTGATATTACAACAGAATTCTCTACAGTTTCTGGAATATTAATCGAAGTGAAAGCGGACTATATTGTGCTCAGAACAACTGCTGATTTACTGTATATTCCGTTAGCAAGTATTAAAAGTGTAGCTTATTAAAATAGGAGGTGTTAATGTTGTTTGAAAACTATTTATTTAGTCAGCTTCGCAAACTAATTAATGAGGAAATAAGAGTTGCAACTGGCGAAGAATTGTTTACTGGAATACTCGTATCAGTTGATAACGCCATCCTAAGGTTACGTGAATCAACTGATGACTATGAAAGAGAAACAAGAAATATCGTAGTCCTTTTATCTGAAGTTAGCTTCATCCAAGTAGATGCAGAATAAGTTCAGATAATCCTTTCATGTAGTTTTTTCGATCCATAGAAATTGATAATTTTAAAGTATATATATGAAATAAATACCCCGTAAAGATAGAGTGTCATCTACTTTTACGGGGTTTACTTTTATTGGAATAAAATGATAAATTAAATAATTCCTTGCATACGTAAAATAATCTCTGCTACGATTGCGGAACCGAGGAATGTGCCTAATAGGACGAACATGCCGACAATGACCGTTTTCCATCCGAGTTTCGCAAAATCCGTCCATGAACGACCAATTGAAATCCCTGCATAGGCTAAAATCGGTGTGGCAATAGCTAGTAAATTGACTTTGCCTGTCCACTCGACGATTTTTTCAGATCCTGGTACAGCTGGCATTGATAGTATAAATGCTAATATCCCAATATAAGCAATACTCGGTATCCCTTTATATGGAACAGCTCGATGAATGATTAATCCAAGTAAACTGATGGAAGCCAAAACAATTATTCCAGGAAGTGACTCCAGTGGCATAACTTCGTAGCCAATCCAGTTTCCAATGATGACCATAAACGATACAATAATCATCAATATGACCCATTCTTGAATATTTTTTAGCATCGATTATTTCACCACCTTTGTTTTGGATTCATCTTTTACTTCCTCAGTTATTACGATAGTTGACTCCATTTCTATTTCTGGTTCGCTGTAATTTTTTCGTTTTGTTAATACTTTATATAACTTTTCTGTTAATGGTAATCCTATGAAAATACTTGCATACAAGCCCGTAACAGAAGTTAATAAGTTACTAGCTCCCGAAAAGGCAGTAATCGTATCGGCCATATCAGGAAATGCCGCTACTAAAGGTCCTAAAGAGGCAGCGGCCATACTTCCACTTCCCACTCCTGTAGCCATTGCAAAGGAATAAGGATGAAGAGGTGTCGCAGTAGCCAGGAAGCCAGATATTAACCCTAAAAAGATAGATCCAAATACCGTACCGAAAATGTACATCGACATCACTCCACGGCCTTCGGGAGAAGACAGTCCAAATTTATCAGTAATTAAAGCTAAATTCGGTTCCCGTCCAATGGAGTGGGTCATTCCAATACTTTCTCGCTTCAATCCTAATAAAATGGCAATCGGAAGGGCGATTAAAATTGTTCCTAAATTTCCAATCTCTTGGAGAATGAGAGCGGGGCCCGCCTCAATCAATTGAGGTAGGGCTGGCCCTGCTTGTACACCGAACTTTGCAATTAATAACGTTAATGTAATATAAACTAATGTTTCAGCTTTTTCCGACTGCTTTTTTGTTACAAGGGGTGTGAAATAAACTGCAATCCCAATAATGACTGCATAAAGCATAGGCAGTAATAAAATAATTCCCACCCCAACCGAAATACTATGCTGACCAATTAACTCGGTCACACAAACGATTGCTAATACTAAACCATGTAATTTCCAATCTTTCCACAAACCTGCTGCATTTCCCTCCATACACTTTCCCCCTTTACTTGAATTGATTCGTGATTACTTCACCTGAACTTCCTTAGCATGTACTTGCATATATTCTAGCGTCGCTAATCCAAGCGTTTTTGCTGCGATTAATAATGCTCTCTCATCAATATCAAATTTCGGATGATGGTGTGGGTAAGACACTTCCCACTCAGGATTGCGTGCACCTGTAAAGAAGAACGTTCCTTTTACATGTTGTAAATAGTACGCGTAATCTTCACCGCCCATTACCGGCTCGATTTCTTTTACTGCCGTTACACTAGGTACTTTCTTCGCTAATTCGGCTACGAATTCCGTCTCTTCCTCATGATTAATAAGTGTTGGATAACCACGGGTATAGGTGAATTCATAACTTGCACTAGCACTTTCACATACGCCTTTCACAACTCTTTCCATCTCTTGTTCAATCAATGCGCGAGTCTCCTCTTTAAACGTTCGAACCGTTCCTAGCATCTCTGCTTGATCAGCAATCACGTTGTATGGATTTTCTGCTACAAAGGATGTAACGGATATAACCGCCGAATCTAACGGATTAATTTTCCGACTGACAATTTGGTTTAAACTATTAATAAGTTGACTTCCTACCGCAATACTATCAATTGTTTGATGTGGGTATGCACCATGTCCCCCGCGACCTTGGATACGAATATTAAACATGTCCGGTGCTGCTTGAAGGGCACCCGTGCGATAACCAATCTCCCCTAATGGCATTTGAGCTTGTAAATGGGTACCAAAAATAACATCAACACCATCTAAACAACCATCTTCAATCATTGAAATGGCACCGCCAGGAGGCAATTCCTCTGCATGTTGATGAATAAAGACAACTGTTCCTTGTAGCTCTGCCTTCATTTTATTTAATACTTTTGCCAAGCCTAGTAAAGTGGCCGTATGACCATCATGGCCACATGCATGCATGACCCCTTCATTTTTGGACTTAAAAGGTAAATCCGTTTGTTCAACAATCGGCAGTGCATCAAAATCAGCTCGCAGGGCAACTGTCGGTCCTGGTTGATCACCTTTTAAAGTAGCAACAACCCCGTTTCCGCCAACGCCCCTTTTCGTTTCATGTCCTAACTTTTCATGGAATTCAGCAATATATTTAGCCGTATTTACCTCTTTAAATGAAAGTTCCGGATTCGCATGTAAGTGCCTCCGTATTTCTACTATCTCCTCATAAACTTCTTCTAAACGATTAAATAATTTTTGCATTCTATTAACCTCCTTTTATTTATTTCATATGTTAAGTTTGTGGAATAGATTCTTAATTTTCACACAATTTCTTTTAGCACTTTGTAAATAGCAGATGAATCTAAGTTTCCTTTTCCTTTATTTTTTCCTAAATGAAATAGCTGGTGGGTACTATCACTGACAAAAGTAGCTATTTGGTTGTCTTCTGCTAGATTTCGATATAAATGAATATCTTTTGTCATGTTAGCCAAGGAAAATTTCACATTGTCAAAAGTGTGATCCAGGATATTTACACCGAAAACATCCATCGCTCGGGTTTGTCCACTACCTTTTTGCAAGATGGAGGCAAGCTTTTCTTTTGGAACGCCTGCCTTTTCACTCGTTAAAAAGGCTTCACTTAATAATGAAATGACACCGCCGACAACCATGTTGTGGCATAGCTTGACGATTTGCCCTGCACCACTTTCACCTAAATATTCAATATGTTTTCCTATCGCTTGTAGAACCGGGAGGATTTCATCCAGTCGCTCTTCACTCCCACCAATCATAATAGTGAGCGTTCCATTATTCGCACCATCTGGCCCACCACTTAACGGGCAATCGTAAAATTCAACGCCTTTTTCTTGAGCTTTTTGATGGATCTGTCTTGTGATATTGACGTCATTGGTACTCATGTCCAAAATGAAAGTGCCTTGCTTCATTCGAAATAGAATTCCAGTCTCCTCATTTAAAACCATTTCTTTCACTAGATTCGGCGATGTTAACGATAAAATGACAAAATCAACTTGACCCGCTAATTCTTCAGGTGCGGAAGCTGGGGTTGCCCCTTCGTTTACTAGCTTTTTCACTGCCTCTTCATTAATATCGTAGACCATGACATTGTAATGATGTTTGATTAAATTTTTCGCCATGCCACTTCCCATTAAACCACAGCCAATTACTCCAACCGTTGTCATCCAAAGCCCTCCTATGCCTTCATGTAAACCGTTTTATATTCAGTCCAAAATTCTAACGCTGTTGAGCCTTGTTCCCGCGGTCCTAAACTCGACGCTTTCTTCCCACCGAAAGGATATTGATTTTCAAAATAGTTGGAAGGAATATTCACGTGGGTCACACCTGTCTCGATATGTTTAACAAAGTGCATGGCCTTTGCTAAATCTTTCGTATAAATAGTAGAAGACAATCCAAACTCACTATCATTGGCTACTTCCAATGCTTCTTCATAGGAATCGACTTCAATGACGGCAATAACCGGCGCAAAAATCTCTTCCTTAAAAATTCGCATTTCTCGATTGACATTACTGAACACGGTTGGTGCAATAAAGTACCCTCTATCCAACCCATTATCCGTTAGCCTCTTTCCACCACATTCAAGGACTGCTCCATCTTGAATGGCGTCGTTCACATGTTCTAAATACAAGTTCAGTTGATTTTCGTCGATGATTGGACCATTATCGGCATTTTCATCAAAGCCATCTCCAATGGTTAGAGCGTTTGCTGCTTCAACTAATCGAGCAATGACCTCTTTGGAAATACTTCTTGGAACAATTAATCTGCTTGTTCCGGTACAACGTTGTCCATTATCAAAAAAGCCACTAATGACGACATTTTGAATCGTTTCATCCAAATCGGCATCTTCCAGTATGATCGATGCATTTTTTCCACCCATCTCCGCTTGCATTTTTCCTCCCCGGTTCGTTACAGCTCGTCCTAGAGCCAAGCCTACTTCTGTTGAACCAGTAAAGGATACCGCTTTAATTTTTGCGTGATTCCCAATAGCTCGTCCAATGACGCCACCAGGCCCTGTGACCATATTAATAACCCCTCTAGGGACACCCGCTTTTTCAAATAACTCGATAATTTTTATACTAATTAAAGAAGTATTACTTGCTGGTTTAAACACGACGGTATTTCCTGCAACAATTGCCGGTGCAATTTTCCATATCCCGATACCGAGGGGGAAATTATAAGGCGCGATTACCCCGACAACCCCTAAAGGTTCTCTCACTGTGTACCCAAAAATATCTGGGTCATTGGAAGGAATTGTTTCTCCTGTTAAACGGGTTGCTTCCCCGCTAAATTGTTTCATTGCTTCGATAGTTTTTTGTACTTCACCAAGGGAGTTTTTGTATGTTTTCCCTACTTCTTTTGTAATGATTGTAGCGAGTTCTTCCTTTTGTTCTTCCAATAAGTTAATGAGCTTAAATAATACTTCTCCCCGTTCAGGCACTGCAATTTTTGACCATATTTTAAAAGCTTTCTCTGCAACGTCTATTGCAATGTCGACATCTTTTTGATCGGATTTCTGAAAATAGCCAAGTATATGATCTGCATTGGCAGGATTAATACTTGGATAAACTTCACCTGATATTGCTTGAACCCATTCACCATCAATGTAATTAAAATATGTTTCGGTCATTCTAGTGCACCTCTCATCTCTGTATTTTGAATAATTTTAATATTCGAAATTATAAAAATGAATGTGGTAAGTCACAAAAATAAACATTACTTTTTGTGACTCGCCACATATAGTTGAACAGCGATAACGAGATCAACCCACTCTTTTTCATCATTCAAATCGATTTGTAGGATGTCTTCTATTTTTCTTAACCGGTAATATAACGTATTCCCATGAATATGCAACGCTTTAGCTGTCTCTTTATGGTTTTTATTTTGATTGATAAAACAAAGTAACGTGTCGATTAGAAGGAAGTCGGTTTTTAATAACTTGCCAATCTTATCTTGAATGAAAATTTCAATCCTTTGGGGTTCTAAATCATGGAACAACCGCTCCATACCGAGTTTGGCATATTCCACAATATAGGATTGTTTCGTCGTCTTTGCGTAATTAATGGACTGGATCGCTTCATGATAAGAAATGGCTATTTGTTGAATACTCGTTTTCCGCCCAATTCCAATGAGCACTTTTTTTTCTTTGCCCACAATCATCTCGATCTCTTTAATAATTTGACTTAGTTGATCATCTTTCAAATCAGGTAGAACGACGATTAATTGAAATGCATTCGTCACGATAAAGCTATTCGTACAAATGCTTTTTAACATATTTTCAAAGGAAAGGACTAACCATTGTTTATCGGTTAATTTATTGCGATCCCATAACGGATTTGCTGAACCTTCAATAATAATACATTGGATATCCCTTACTTCATTCCATTGTAAATAGGTTAAGATTCTTTTTAAATCAGAACTTGTGAGATCATGTAATAGTTGATTAAAAATTTCCTGTCTAAAATGAAATTCTTGTTCCAATAATGCACTATTTTTCGTTAATTCCAGTGCGATGGCAGAACAGGCATGTTCAATAATTAATTGTTCAAATTCAGGAAATGTTTCGAAGGGTCGCTCCAGCTCTAATACGCCGAGTATTTCATGACTTCGTACAATCGGATAATAATTGCTGTCCTCATGATAAAGATTCGTCTCACGATGGACGACTTTTGAACCGATTAAAGTTTCTAATAACAAAAGGATCTGTCCAATGCCTTCCCCATCAATAATGAATTGATAAAACTTTTTATGAATGGAAATCGTATTCGATAACATCTCATTTTTTTGCAATAAATTTTGATAAACCCGAGAATGTTCAAGGGCGATGGCACTTTGATCCGCAATAATTTGAATGACTTCTAAATCGGCATCGGAAAAAATCCCATCCTGGTTAAAGTTATCCACAATCAAAACACCAAGACAGGAATCTTGATAAAGAATCGGAACACAAAAGGCACTTTTAATTTTTTGCCTCCGAACCCCTTCATAATAAAATTGATAATTTTCTTCCGACATATTGCTCATATAAAAATCGATCTCTTGTTCAGATTTAAATAATTTGGACTTCTTTTCTAAAAATACCTTTCCTGTAATCGACTCACCAGGTGCAAACTCGATTCTTTTAAGCGGTTCAATCTCAACACCAATCGCCTCAGCTATTCTCAGCTTTCCCGTTAACTCATCATACAAATAAATCATAAAAGTATCGGTCACTTGAACGAGCTCACTGGCAGCCGTAATTAAATTTTTCAATACTTCTTCAAGTTTTAAAGACTGGGTTAACATTTTATTAATCTCTAACAATTTTTTCGCCTTTGGTAGTGTGAGGTAAGAGTTGTGATTTAGATTGTTGGTCATGCAAAACACCTACTCTATTAAGTTAATGGAGGTTAGTATAAATAATAGTTTAGCATTTAAATTCACAATATTGTGTAATTTCTGTGTTTTTAACAATCGCTATATTTTGGAGATTCTTTGATAAAGTAATTACTTTATTTTCTTTTCTAAATGTAGCGGTTTAGTTCCAGAGTTAATTAAGTCCTTAGAACTTTTACCTTCGATTGACCAAAAATCAATTTGTTCAATTTTTTCATCTGTAATATTGTAGCTGTATACGATATCAGTCTCTGTTTGAAATCTTACATGAAGCTCCACAGTCTTTTTTAATTTATCATCATCAGTATCTGTTACACTCCATGAATCATTAGGGTATATTGTGGTGAGATACGTATTAAGCTTTTCAATAGCATCATTAGTCTGTAATTCAACTAATTTAGGTAATAATACGAAGTAACCTATAACCAGAATCAGTAATATACCCGAAGCTCCCCAAATTTGTTTCCGAATTGAAAGTTTCAAAAAAAATGTAACTAAACATATGATTAATAAAATTACTATTAAACCACAAATTATAATAATTGATGTAGGACTCAAATCTCACACCCCTCTTGAAATATGTTGAATCAGCTGAAAAGCTAAATACTCACTCTAACAAACTTATACTCTTATTTTAATCTGATATCTACATATTTATAGTGTTAAATTAAAAATACAAAAGCCTCCTATTTTACCATATTCTTATACTCAAATTACTAATCCATAATCTCTTTCATTCATGTACTTTTTTCACCTACATTGAATACCTTTGTCCATATTCTAGATTCTAGCCAATTGGAGAAGGTCATACTTCGCCCTTCCCCCATCCCAACTGGATCAAATTCATTTACCAACCTTTAGCTTGTATTTTTTTTATCCATATTTATAAGCCCAAACCGGAACCAAATTAGTAGTTTCAAAGAAAAAAACACTAGGTAGATTTTTACCTAGTGTCTACTAACTTATTTCTTAATCGCTTTAAATGCAGCTGATTGTTCTTTAATACTACGTTCTGCTGCGAAACGTTCGATACTTATATTGGGTATCTTGGGGATGATTCCTTTATTTTTCGTTTTGGTTATCCTACTCTACTCAAATTAACCAAAATCAATTTATGTCCAATTACTCGAATGGTCATTATATAACAGAAAAATAAAAATCCCCCACATTTTACAGATATGTAGGGTTCTATTTCATATAAAATTATAATGATTCACTATTTTTATATCTTGCTAGAATGTTATTTGTTACTGCTTTTCTTCGATTTTTAGCGTCAATTCTTTTTAGCTGTTCATTGTAATGATTGATTTCACTCAAGGATTTTGCTTTACGAGCTTTCCGAATAATATTTTTGATACTCTTTACATCAGAGGGCTTTAAATTATCCATCCACCTCATCTCCCTTCCATATCCTATCAATTAATTCTTCTAGCTCTATAAGATATGCGTGAAATTCCTCATTCGTGTGTGTGGGATTATCGTTTTTAAATTGATCAACATAATATTCGACCCATGTTTGAATAAAGTCTTCCCAACTATCTAAAATTTCATTATTGGGTATTTCCCCATACGTTAATAGCACTTGACCATTATCAATGACTTCATCCACTCTTGCTTTAAAGATCTCATTTTCTTCCGTACCACTCATTAAAGCAATGCCTTTTAAATAAGTAATTCCACTCAACCCTGCGACAAGAGCGATAACTAAAACCTCCGTCACGGAACCATCACTATTCAAAATATTGACTGCCCCAACACCCGCTATACCGCCTAATAAACAAGCGGTAATAACCGCAACAATCCAATTAAGTATTTCTAAGGAACCATTAAACAACGTTATTTTTACATCTGTTTGCCCTTTTAATAACATAATGAGTGAGGTCGAAAAACTACCGATAATGCCCACAAAAAATGGTAGAGCAATCTGATGTTTTATATCCATATCTCCAAATAAGTATAAAAACTTATCCTTTATTTTAAATTCATAAAAGAACCAACTGATAATCCAATTATATACAGTACAAATTAAATAAATCATTATTAATACAATGGCAAAATAAAGTAGAATTTTTATTAATTGAATTAATGCTTTTTCAATTTCCTTGAATTTCATCACTGAATCACCTTCATTTCCGCGAAAGCCCCTCACATTAATTTATAACAAATTTATCCAGTATATGAATCCTTTCCTTTGTTAACTACAATAAAATGCAAACAGGTGAAACATAACAAAAAAACGCCAAAACCCTTATAATTAAGGATTTTAGCATTCATTAAAATTCATGTATGGAGATTGCGGGAGTATCTTATTGGAAAATTGGTTACCTGTTTTAATTTTTCCAAATTTGATATAATTATCCATAACTAATTTTGTGGAGGACATTCATGTCAAAGATAAAAGTCGATATTGATAGAGTTAATGATTTGACCCCTAGCTTTTCACAAGTTGCCACAAAAGTATCGAATACTACAGACAATGTTGCATCCATCCGATCTCATATCGATTACCGTATTAAAGCACGACATGGCATCGGTGATCAATTGTACAAAATATCAAATGAATTACAAACGATTGAAAAGAATATGAAGAAGTTAGTATCCTTCCTTCAAAATTCGATGGATAAGTATGGAGATGCTGAACAGAAAATTGCTAGGCAAGTTCCTATGTTACCTAATGTGATTGGGAAAAATAACATAACTATTGATGAAAATGGTAAAATACAAGTATTAAACGAATACGCTCAATTTAATACAGATAGACCTGTTGATCCAAATACTGGTGAATATTTGTTTACATATGAAGGGCAAAGGCAAGTATTGGGAGGAAATGGTTCAGGAACACCGGATGGTCTTGCCCAATTAGGGGATTTAGCTTATGATTTTTTATTTGGCGACATAGAGACTCTATTTGACCCGAACGCATCACTTTCGGATAAAGCCATAGCGGCGGCATTCATGTTACCAATAGGCAAACCGCTAAAAGCTGCAAAAGTTGCGATGGATGCGGTAGATAATTCAAAAGACATTGCAAAAACTGTAGATAAAGCAGAAGATATAAAAAACCTCTCAAAATCTGTAGATAAAACGAAAGAGATTCAAGATAAAACAATTTCTGATCTAGAAGTAAAACAACTAGGGGAATACATAAAGGATATTGAGAAGAAGCAGGTAGATAAGGGTACAGGTAAAGTAAACTTAAAAAACATTGATGAGTTTATTGATGGTACTAAAACTTTTGATGATGTTGTTGATGATTTTGCTCGACTATACAGTGAAAAAATTCAAACAAACAAAACTTGGTCATGGAATAAGTCATTTCATGGTGGAGAGTATTTAACTGCCCGTCAGCGAAAATTGATTAAGGAAAAAGCAATTGCCGATGGCCTGATTCCCAATGTAAATGTTATTAAAGCAGATGGAATGAGGTATGGTTTTGCAGATTTCAAGAGTGTTGGACTTGTGGTAGAAACTAAAGATTTACCAGAAAGTCTCTGGTTAAAGTCTGACGAGGCACAATTTGAATGGCTAGATAACGTAATTGGAGGAAGACCAGAAGGTATGACATGGCACCATACTGAAGTACCAGGTAAAATGGAGCTAGTACCATTTGGAATACACAATATAACTATTCATAATGGTGGCAGATCTACTGGAATGTGGGCAGATGCACCGAGATAGCTTGTAAAGAAAGGAGAAGAAATATGAAAATAAAACAGGACACTATAGTAAGGCCATTGCCTTCGGAGGAATTAATAAAAAGTCACGAAAAGTTTTGGAGACTTTCATTACCAGAGTCTTTCTTAGAATTTATAAAAGAAAATAATGGTGTAGAGGTTGAGGAAGCAACATTTGAGTGTAACAACCGTGGTTATGCGATAGAAAGGTTTTTGTGTATATTAGATGATATTGAGAATCATCCAAAAGGAATTTATGACATAGATGTTGTATTTTCACAAATAGGTGAAAGGTTGACTGCTAATGAAGACTTATTAGGGGCAGAGGTATTGCCAATAGCTAGTGTATTTGCGGGTGACTTTGTATGCTTAGATTTTAGAACAGATAAAAATAATCCATCTGTTTGTATATGGTCTCATGAAGAATCCGGTGAGTTTGAGCCTGTTACATATAATGTGGCAGATAACTTTTCTGAATTTTTAAAGATACTTGAATAGAAACAAAGAGAGTACAAATTAAAAATATATGAATAAATGTGATATTAATAATGGATAAATTTTACAGTATGGAAGAAAGCACCTGATTGCCTTTTAAACTGCCCCTTAAAAGTTAGACGCCAATCTAATTTTTAAGGGGTTTTTTTTATGGCTAAATTGAGAGTTGAACAAAGAATTCAAGCAGTTCAAGGATATGTAAATGGACATGAATCAGGGTATACATAATGCAGAAAAATCTGCAGGGGTTTGGGGAAATGATAGTGAGTATGCTGAATTACTTGAAAAATTTTTGAATAAGTAAAGGGTGATAAATGTGTCAATAAAAGAAACAATGAAGATATACTTTCAAATGAGAAAAGAGATAGCTAATGAAGGTTTAGATTTTTTATTTAAAACACCACTTAGTAGTGAAGATAACCTAATAATTTATGATGGTGAAGTTGATGAGGATGAATATATCCCATGGAAACCTGTAGAAATGACTGTTTCACAAGACTTTACAAGTTTAGAAGATGAATTTGATATAAAATTTCATAAAACAATAGTTGATTATTTTAACTCATATTGGTTTGCAGATTTAGATGGGTTTTATCAGGAACACTATATTACATTAGAGCCGGTCCTGCCTAATAATGAGATAGGTTCATTCCGAGAGTCATTGAAAGGATATAAAGAAATCATGGGGATAATTTAAAGAAGATACCTATTGGGATAGAGGGAAATGGTTTGTTAGTGGTTATTGAGAATAATAGTGGAATAGTACAATTAGAAGATGTTGAAAGAGGTACATTTGAGCATATTGCTAAGAATATTCAAGAATTAATAGGAAATTTGAGATTGAAAAAATAGCAGTTTATTTAGTGTAGAATGCTTCAAAAAGGTTAGTAGACAATTATGGATAACTTACTTTTAAGGTATTAGGAACTAATAAATAAAATATTTGATCCCAAGCTTTATGATGAAGAAGCAAGTAAATATATAGAAATTTTAGAGGAAAATGTCCCCACTTCTCCTAGTGACTTAATTTTTTGAAAGATGAGGATTTATCTCCAAAGGAAGTAGTGGAAATTGCCTTAGCGTACAAAGAAGAAAGTAATAACATTTAGAATACCGTATTAGTAGAACCTTGAATGACTATTTATCATTCAAGGTTTTTTTAAAGGGCTACCTATCACCCCATAATACTTTACCTTTGCTTTCTCTCTGCTTTATAAATTTTTTAGTTGCTTTTAGAACGATTACTAGAGTACTGCTCCACATCGATTAACTCCTAAGTGTCGAAGCTGAATATTTATTTACTTTTGACGACCGGTGGGAAGTATTGGGAGGAAATGGTTCAGGAACACCGGATGCTCTTGTTCAACTAGGTGATTTAGTTTATGAATTTTTATTTGGCGACATAGAGACTCTATTTGACCCGAACGGGCGTCCGTGGTATACACCAGAGGAGGAGTAAAAATGGCTTCGTATGTATTATTATTAAAGGAATATGAAGATGATGAAACTGTAGTTTACAAATTTGGACCAAATGAAGAGATTATGGGTAAAATTGAGTTAAATAAAATAACCAGGAAGTTTTCAGAGTTAGAAAGTTTACCAGATCAAAATATTCCCTCTAAGTTTTATTTTGATCGAGCTGCTCAAAGATTGGCAGTTTGCCTTGTAAGAGAAGGCAGCATATTTCCAGAAAAAACAGCTTTTGAATCATAGTAGCTACGAATAAAAATTTGATGGATAGGAGCCTTTCAAGGTTTTTTATTAACTTATGTATTAAAAAAGGATCATATTTGAATCAATAACTCATGGTGGTATGCAGACATACTAGATTGGTTGAAGAGACATCTAAATAAACGATCACACTTATTACTTAACTTATATTTGCACACGAGATTGACAAAGCTCGTAAATGATAAATAAGGAAATACACTTGTACACGAGAAAATGAATGAAGGAAATCTGTAGATAAAACGAAAGATATTCAAGATAAAATAATCTCTGATTTAGAAGTAAAACAACTAGGTGAATGTGAATATATAAAGGGTCTTGAGAAGAAGCCGATAGATAAAGAAAAGAGTCTCAATCATTACATTGGAGTAAAGCAATCTGAATACTTAAAATCACAAGGAGTACCACGCCAAATTAGAAAGAATACATTAGAGTAATTTAAAATTACTACCTCTAGACTTGAAATTGCAGGTTCAAATACTTATGGGTTAAGATTTAATGGTAATATTAATGCTTATAAAAAGGAAGATATTTGTTTGAAACAATCTCACCATAAGTTAATAGAAATAACTTGGCTCCCCCACCAGATTTGAACAGAATGACAGGTATTCAACAATGAGGTTAAACTAGACACAATTATAATTAAAGGAAAAGCAGGTCCGCAGTTTATAAATAAGAGCTCAATATATAGGAGTCGTAGCACAATGGAATATAACGAACCTAGACAGCCTAATAAAACCGTAAACTTTATTAAGGAAGCTGAAAAGGTAAAAATTATGATAGAGCGTGAAATAAAAGCTCATAAATTAGGTCAAGGTAAAGATGGGACGATAAGTCAACTTGAAAACTTTTATAAAGATATAGAACTAATGATTAAAAGCAAAAGTCATATTCCTTCATATCCAAGAGCTATTGCTGACTCGTGGGATTTTAATAGTGAACTTGGAAAGCAATTATTAGATTTATATGAGGTATATAAAAAACTATAATAACTATCCCTAAAATAAATGGATGACTTTATATAGTTTGCAATAAAGAACTAGATTCTATTTGATCTGGCCAAGAAATATAGACATATGTAATTAAACTACTTCAAGGACCTGAGTGTATTTCGCAAGTAAAAAATTGAGCCATTTATTAATTAAAAACTGATCCACTTAAACCGAACTATTTTCTAGCCATTCTTTTGTATCTAATATTCGATAAGATGGTCCAACCATGTCTATCATATAGGCTCTATGTGTTAATCGGTCTGTTAAAGCAGCTGTTAAAACTGGATCATGAAAAACTTCTTCCCAGCGATCAAATGATAAATTACTTGTAACTATCGTTGACGCTCGTCCTGCCCGTAGGGAAAGATGAGTAAATAATAATTCTGCGCCTTCTTTATCAAAAGAAATGTAACCTAGCTCATCGATAATCACTAAATCATACTTTTCAAACCTCAATTCAAATGAACGTAACGTTCTTTCAGAACGGCTTTCTTTTAACTGATTTACAAGGGATGACACCGTTGTAAAATACACCTTATAACCTGCTAAACAAGCTTCAATTCCTAAACCAATTGCTATATGTGTTTTACCTGTACCTGGTGATCCGATTAATAAAACGTTTTGTTTTTCTTGAATAAAATCTAATTTCTTTAAATGAGAGAGACGAGAGGCCGCATTTTGCGGTAATCTCTCAGTCTCTAATTCAGTTAATAGTTTCTTTTCTGGAAAATTCGCTGAACGAATCCGATTCGCTTTTGCTCGCACTTCTCGATCTTGCATCTCTTGGACCAGTGCGTGATATAAGAAATCTTCTGCTGTCTGATATTGTTTCCACATATCATCATCTTGTATAAATCCTCGAATGCTTGGTAGTCGAAGTTCTTTACACATTTCAATCATTTCTTGTCGCTTATCCATTAATGAAGCACCCCTGTCTTTTTAGTTTCGAATAATGCCGTAATGGCTGAAAGATTTTCGAGAGATTGGGTGGTGACCTCATTTTTGGAATGTACAGTTTTATGAATGTGTTCGCATTGATTAGCTAAGAAAATAATCTTATCTGTTGATATTTGAACCATAGGGTTCTTCTCAAGTTGTTCAACTGCCACTATGATTTTTTCTAGATTGTTATGTTCTTTTAGATAGATAAGTAACTCTAGAAAATCTCGCTCATTTCCAATATAATAATCTTTGTATAATTTTTTTATTTTTGTTGGTGCTTGACTCAAACATTCACTTTGAGCCAATGCACCTTTTTTCTTTTCAAATGTACGTAAGTAATGATAGATATCCATAATCCACTGATGGATCTGCCAACTTCGCTTATGTGTTGCGATACAGGCATTATCACTAAAAATAAGAATTTTTTCCGCACTCGCTTTTACTTTCACCCATTCTCCTACATGTCCTTCTGGAACAGAATAACGATTTTGTCTATAAGTAATCGTGCTATATTTGTCCACTCTAAATTCAAACAACTCAGAGGCATCAAATGGAATAATATCTGCACTTACTTGCCGAGCTGCACGTTCTTCTAGCATTAATTCATGGTGGGTTTGATTTTTCTTATAATGTTTACGAGAGTTTAATCTCATGATGATTTCTGTTAGATAGGCCTGAGCTTCTTCTAAACTTGTAAACGTATCTCGATGGGCAAATGCTTTCCGACGGATGTATTCTACACTCCGCTCCACATGCCCCTTCTGATTTCCTTTTCTCGGTTCACATAGTCGTATTTTAAAATGATAATGCATCGATAGATTTTTCATACCATCGGTAATCTCACGCTCAGTTCCAATAAAGTTTTTTACAACAGTTCGCATATTATCGTATGTAAATACCTCTGGTACAAAGCCTAAATAGTTAATACACTTTACATGTGCATCTTGTACACAAACCATTGTTTCTGATTCATACAAATAGGCAAATCGATCATTACTATATGGTAGGGTAAAGACCGCCATCGAAAGAGAACGTAACGTTTGATCAATGATTAATTTTACTTCACCCCAGTCAAATTCAATCTCATGACCAGCAGTTGCCTTTTGACGAATAAACACTTCTTTTTGACGTTTCTCCTCACTATTTACAAAATTTCTAACAGTGGTATAACTAATTTCAAAACCTTCATCTAATAACTTTTCATGAATATCAATCATTTTTAGTTGTTGCTTGTGCATCTGATGTTGCCGTTTAAATTCATTATCTTTTAACATTTTTCGAATACGTTTCATCACCGTAGGTGTTAATGCACGTTTATTGCCTTTTCGCTTTTTATACGACGGAGGCGTTACATAGTTATCTGTAATAGGTAGTTCTCGAATATCTTGCTTTCTTTTTTCAAGATCCTCTTCGATATACTTTTTTACAGTATTCCGAGAAATCCCAAGCTCCTTCGCAATTTGACGTTGACTCTTATTTTCTTTATGAAAGGCTAATAAAACTTTTTGTTTCTTCTCCAAAGAAATCACCTCTATACGCTCCTAACTCTATGAAGTTAGGATTATTTTCATATAAAAGTGGCTCACTTTTCAACTGCGATGGTGGCTCAGTTTTAGCTTATCAAATACAAATTATGGAATTTATTAAAAAATTGATATCGTAAATATTTACTTTTCTTATGTCAAAGGATGTTGCTGCCCAATACAATTGTTCGCGAATAGGACAACAATTTGATTTAATGGGCCAGCGTGTTGGTAATTTCAAAAATCCAAGACCATTACCAGGAAGAAGTGAATAAATTGTCTATAAAGTTTATCCGAAATGAAAACGAGCTTGTCGTAGAAAAAAATAAAATAGTTTTTGACCACAATATACGCTATGTAATAGATATAAATAACATATTAATTGTATTACTTGAGATACCTAATAATATTAGCTATCTAAATAATGTATTTGGAATTAATAAAGATGGAGAAATAAAGTGGCGCATTCAGAGTGTTAGTGATGTTTTCCCTTTAAAAAACCAGTTGCCATTTGAAAACCTAATGGTGAATGGTAATGATGTTTTTGTGTCTGATTTTTACGGAAGAAGGTTCTTATTAGACCCTACTAACGGAGAGATACTTTCAAGTGATGTTGTAAGATAATATCAAGTTTATTTTTTCATCGTGGGATACAAAAACCTCCCTGGGGCGATAAAATAAGTTCCAAAGTAACTAATCTTGCGAACTATTTTGTAACAACTGATGGGAAAACATTTTTTGAAGTGATACGAACAGCGATGGATGTGGCAGAAGAAGATAAATGTGATTTGAATATTCATAAACTATAAACCATGGGCTACTCCATGGTTTTTTTACGATATGGAGTGCCGAATACATCACTCTTAATTCAGATATTTTCGTATTAAGGAAAAGGTCTGTCATTCTTGCTAACGCACGTTTGGAGAGTATGTTTAGTAAGATAAGAGTTTCATACATTGATAAAGGAATTTATCAATCCGATGAACAAATATGGGAAGTTATAATTCAAAAATCAATGAAAAAAGGTGATGTAATCAATACACTACTAGGATTAAAGTATTAGGAGGGGGCAACTTATGATAGTAATGAATAATTATTCTAAGACAGGGACGTATATAATAGTAGAGCCTAGCGGATATTCAATAGTTGAAAAAAATAAAGTACAGTTGGTTAGACAGGGTGTCGGAGGATTTAGTGAAGATGGACAGGTAGTTGGTATTTATGTTAAAGATAACAAACTATTTTTTTTCTACAATGGAAAATCATTTGAAACATCTATAGAGGATCTAATTTGTATAAATAGTTATGTTTCAAAGTTGAAAAGATGTTTTAGTGTAACAATAGGAGGACAAAATATCTGTAATATAGTTTATGTGCCTTTTATTCATCCAGGAATGATTTATTATGATGCAGACCCTAAAGAGTTTGATGTATTGCTATATTTAAGTGAATTATTGAAGGATGAGGATTCTATTAAGAGATTTATGAACGGGATGGAAATGATTAAAAAGCAGAATAAAGGCTAGTGTTTTAGAAAAAGAAATAAGTGTTTGAAAGTAAGTAATTCATGATGGGTGTACTATCATGGAGTACTGTGTACATAGAAAAGGGACGGATAAAGTTCAAACTGGGGGCAGGGAACTTTCAATTGATGAATATCTAAAGCAACTTGATAAAGCAGGAGAGATGTATAAATCCTTTAGAAAATCCAAAACGGATGTCTAGTCAATAGCTCAGAATACTGAATTGACTGAACAGAGGACAAAGAATCAAGGAGCCTCTATTTATCAAAGAGCACATAAAAGAACATGGAATTGGACGCTTTGATTCAGATTATCAAATTGCACAAGTTTGGGTAGGCTTCAAAAAGGTACTTATAACAAGAATGATATTGATTTATTGAATCATGAACTTTTTGAATCGAAATTTGAAGGAATATTCAAAACGGATTACAGGACCGCTCATGATAAAACAGTTGAATCTGGGTGTCCTTGGTATTCACTAGAGGAGGAGTAAAATTGGCTTCGTATGTTTTATTATTAAAGGAATATGAAGATGATAAAACTGTAGTTTACAAATTTGGACCAAATGAAGAGATTATGGGTAAAATTGAGTTAAATAAAATAACCAGGAAGTTTTCAGAGTTAGAAAGTTTACCGGATCAAAAATATTCCCTCTAAGTTTTATTTTGATCGAGCTGCTCAAAGATTGGCAGTTTTCCTTGTTAGAGAAGGTGGCATATTTCCAGAAAAAACAGCTTTTGAATCATAGTAGCTACGAATAAAACCGGAGTTGTCGTAACAGTTCCCTTTACGGGACATACTTTGCATAATACCTCTTGATTCAAGGGCATGGCGATATTACTCCATTTGATAATGCCAACCTTGATCAGAGTGCATAAGTAGCTTGATTTTCTGGTAACCTCTCTAAAGCCTTCTCTAACATTTTAGAAACTAATGAATATGTAGGTCTTGAACCAAATGTATATGTAATTATTTCTCCGTTAAATAAATCTAAAATCGGTGATAAATAGAACTTTTCTCCAAATAATTTAAACTCCGTAATATCCGTTACCCACTTCTCGTTTGGCCCTTCAGCTTTAAAATTACAATCTAATATATTGGGTGCAATTTTACCGACTGTTCCTTTAAAAGATTTGTATTTTCTCATTCGAACTAAGCACTTTAAGCCTGGGGCTTTCATGATGCGTTGTACTTTCTTGTAATTAACTTTTTTCCCACGATTCGCTAGCTCATCTCGAATACGACGGTATCCATAATGGCCTTCGTGTTCATTATAAACGGCTTGAATTTCAGCCTTTAACTCGGCATCGGGATCTGGTCGATTGATCTTTTTTACTAAATCGTAATATGTGCTGCGTTTGATTCCTGCGAATGCCACAAGCGCCTTCACCGAGTATTTATGCCTTAATTCAAAGATGACTCTTACTTTATCTTTTTTGGTGATGTTTCCTTGGCTTGAACTAAGGCGTTCAACTTTTTTAAATACTCATTTTCCATTTCAAGTTGTTTGATGCGTGCTTGAAGTGCTTCAGTTGAACCTTCTATTGGTCCTTGTTTTATTTGTTTATTCGTTTCTTTTTTCATGGATGGACGCCCCTTTTTCTTTGATTGAAGGGCATCAAATCCTTTTGTTTCAAATTGCTTTTTCCAGCTACCAAGTGTGGAGGGAGTAGGTATGTTAAAGATAGCTGCTGTTTCACGTGAGGACGTACCGTGTTCAATCATGTAATTTAGTACGTCTAGTTTAAACTGTGCAGTATAATTTGTATACCGTTTAATAAAAGCTTCTACACCATGATGTTCATATAGTTTCGTCCATTTTAGAATTGCTGTGTGGTCAGTCCCTATGGACTCAGCGATTTCAACTGAACTTTCATTTCCTTTTAAGTAACGTAGAGCTGCTTGTAATTTTTCTTCAGATGTATATTTCGCCATAAAAAAGCTGCACCTCCAATTGTTAGATGTGTCTAACAATTGGGGTGCAGTTCAATTTTACCTAGTGTCTGCTAACTTATTTCTTAATCGCTTTAAATGCAGCTGATTGTTCTTTAATACTACGTTCTGCTGCGAAACGTTCGATACTTGATGCGCCGAAGAAGCCATCTAGCTCTGGAATTTTGCTTATGACATATTGGGCATCTTCTGGTTCTGAGATTGGACCACCGTGGCACATTACCAGAATATCCGGGTTTACTTGACGACCTGCCGCAATAATGGCATTGATTTTTTCTACACAGTCATCTAAGGAAAGGGCTGTTTTGGCACCAATTGTTCCTTTTGTTGTAAGACCCATATGGGCTACTAATATATCCGCGCCTGCTTCTGCCATTGCCTTAGCTTGTTCTGCATCAAATACATATGGGCAAGTCAGCATATCCATGGCATGGGCTTTACGAATCATGTCCACTTCTAAGCCGTAGCCCATTCCTGTTTCTTCAAGGTTTTGACGGAATACACCATCGATTAATCCGACTGTCGGGAAGTTTTGTACCCCACTAAAGCCTTGCTCTTTTAATTGCTTTAAGAAAATATTCATCACTCGGAATGGATCTGTCCCACATACTCCCGCTAACACTGGCACGTCTTTTACGATCGGTAAAATTTCTTGCCCCATCTCTACAACGATGGCATTGGCATCACCGTATGAAAGTAATCCTGCTAGCGAGCCACGTCCTGCCATGCGGTAGCGACCAGAGTTATAGATAATTAGTAAATCCGCTCCACCAGCTTCACTACTTTTCGCTGTAATTCCTGTACCTGCTCCTACTCCCACTAGTATATTGCCAGCTGCTACTTGTTCTTTCAATTTCGCAATGTTTTCGGCACGTGTTAATGTGTTCATCTGTATCCTCCTAAAATATTCATATCTAAGCGGAATTACGCTTTAATAATTCCATTAACTTATTCGCAGCTGCGATGGCAAATGCGTCATCATTAATGGCATTTTCTAATTCGATTATTTCAACTGTATCAGCTACATGATTTCGTAATGTATTGAATAACATTTCATTGGCATGGGGATCATAGAAAGCTTCCCCTTCCACGTCGATGGCAGATACCCCTTTTAGCGGAAGCATTAATGATGTGTTTCCTTGGGCTAAATTTAATTTTTCTGCAATTACTTTACCGATTTTTTGAAGCTCTTCTGCTGTAGTACGCATTAATGTGACAGTCGGATTGTGCTGATATAGATTTCGCTCTTTAAATTGTGCCGGTACGCTATCGATGGGGCCAAAGTTCACCATATCTAACGCTCCAACAGATACAACTTGTGGAATACCTACTTTTGCGGCTGCTTCCAGTCGATGAGGACCAGCATTTAATACCCCACCAACAATTTCATCGCACCATTCCGTTGTCGTTAAATCGAGTACACCTTTAATATAGCCCGCTTCAATTAACGCTTCCATACTTTTACCGCCTGCACCTGTTGCATGGAATACAAGCACTTCGTAACCATGTTTTTCTAAATATGCTTTTGCCGTTTTAATGCAAGGCGTCGTTACACCAAACATAGTTGCTGCGATTAAAGGCTTCCCTTCCTCTTTAAACTCTTTCGTATTTTTTACCATTCCAACAATAGCATTCACTGCATTGCTAAAAATTTTCATAGATATTTCATTTAACCCTTCAGCGTCCACTACCGATGGCATCATCACAATATCGCTCGTTCCAACATACGGTGAGATATCTCCAGATGTCATGGTTGATACCATTACTTTCGGAACACCAATTGGTAATGCTTGCATTGCTGGTGTAGCTACTGAAGTGCCTCCAGAACCACCAATGGAAATGACGCCATCAAATCGACCTTGGGCATAAAGTTCTGGAACTAACATGGCTGTTCCTTTAGACATTACTAATGTTGCTGTTGCACGGTCTTTTTTCTCAATAAGTGAGTTGATATCAACGCCTACTGCTTCAGCTATCTCTGCATTCGTAACATCTGGTGTTATAAATGGTTCAAACACTCCTGTATGAATACAAAGTGTAGCAACTCCTTGTTCTTCTATTAAATCTTTGACAAATTTTAGTTCTTTCCCCTTTGTATCAAATGTCCCTAGAATTGCTACTGTTTTCACCATCTACTGCACCCCCATGAATTTCTTCCTTAAGTGATAGCGCTATCATTTTATGAATAAAAAATAACATGCATCATCACTTGAATTCATTTTATCTAAAAATGGAAGGTTAAAATATGTGTCTATTTATGTATTTCTTGTGCTTATTTATTTAAAATGTTTGATTGTTCCGAAAATTTTTCGGGGAAGAACCCTTTATTTTTTTAAACATTTTACTAAACTGAGCATAATCTTGATAACCAACTAAACTAGCAATTTCGACAATTGATAAACGAGATTCTATTAATAGTTCGGCTGCCTTATTCATGCGGTATCGCAGTAAATATTCTGTGAAAGTGCACCCCATTTTCTCTTTAAATTTGGAACTTAAGTACGGTAACGACACATGAAGCGCTAAGGCAATTTCACTTAATTGGATAGGCTTTTGAAAATTTTCTTTAATATGTTCTTTCACAAATTCAACGTAATCATAATCGTGAACCTTACCTGATAATACGTCCATTAAAAGATCTTTGCTTTCAGAATGGGTCGGATTTTTAAAGGACCGGGTAGAATGGAAAATCGCCTTCTCAGCCGGGATTCGCTCAAAGGAAGAACCCCCAATATAGCCTTGGCAAGCTGTATTATCATAAAAATATTGGGCATCGATTGGCGATTGTATCGGACCTCCGTACACCATTTTAATAACTTGAGGATTCATTTCGTCACATACAACAAATATTCGATCTGCCAGTTGCAGAGCATTTTCAATCGAATGTACTTTTTTAGCTCCTAAATCACCACCAGTCGTTAAACCGAGATGGACACATATAACATCGGCCCCAACCTCAATCATTTGCTCCGCTTGTTGCTCATCAAAAACAAATGCGAGAGTAAAGAGTCCAAGGTGACTCGCGATACGAATTGCTTCCACTTCATGATCATACCCAAGACCACCTTCCTCCAACGCCTCACGAAACTGCCCATTGATCAGTCCAACTGTCGGAAAATTATTAACCCCCGCAAACCCGGCACTTTTAATATTGGCAATATAATCTGCTAACACAATCGTCGGATCTGAAGCATGCAAACCGAAAATAATCGGTTTATTCATCGATAACGGCATTAACTCTCTTGTGGCAAAATCAAATACTATCCGATTACTATTTCCATAACTTAAATAAGAAGAAAGAGAGGACCTACCTTTTTGACGGTACCAACCAGCACTTAAAGCCAAAATAATATCCGCCCCGCCCTTCACACTATACTTTGTCGTCATGCCACTTCCTGCGGCCACACCAAGAATATGCCCATTTGTATGTATTTGCGCATTTAATGTCTTTACAATTTGCGAACGATTATTAAACATATAAAAGCCTCCAATATAGGAATATGATGAATATGAGTGAACTTTGGAGTTATTTGTGTTTATTTTACTAGAAGTTGGGGGTGGTTGGTAGGAGGTAGTTTTATAAGCACATTAGGATAAAGATTATTTTGAATTGCGAGTTTGATATTTAAAATGCAACGCTTGAGACCTAGCTATCCTTATAATGTTTGGCTAATGAAGTCTCAAGCGTTTTTTTGAACCTAATAATAATCTCAATATCCTGTTCTAGCGGCTATTTCTTCAGTTAAATTTACAATTCCTACTCCATTACTTGTTCCAATTCTTGTTGCACCTAGCTCAATGTATTTTTTAGCATCAGCTGTCGTTCTAATACCACCAGATGCTTTTACTTCTACCTCATTACCTACTATTTTTTTCATAAGAGAAACCGTTTCTTCTGTAGCTCCCCCTGTTCCAAAACCTGTAGATGTTTTAACGAAGTCAATTTTTAAGACTTTCGCTATTTCGCATATTTTACTTATTTCTTCTGACGTTAAGTAACATATTTCAAGAATAACTTTAATCACTAGATTAGGATAATCTTCTTTTAACGCTATAAAAGCTGCCATCTCCTTTTTAACATTATCAAAGTCTCCATTTTTGATATCACTTATATTAATTACATAATCTAACTCTGTTGCACCGTCTTGCAAAGCTTGTTTTGCCTCAAAGATTTTTACATTCGTTAAAGTTGCTCCTAGTGGAAATCCAATTACTGTGCAAACTTTCACATCAGTGTTTTGTAATAATTCACTAGCTCTTTTTACATAGGTAGGATTAATGCAGACAGAAGCAAAGTGATGTTCAGAAGCCTCTTTACATAAATTTTTAATATCCTCTTTAGAAGCATCAGCTTTTAGTAAAGTGTGATCAATGTATTTTTCAAGTGTCATATAATCGCTCCAATTATTATTTAATTTCAGCAAACTTTTTAGTTTCATCCAAATACTGGTCTACATTCGATTCATCAATTAATCCAGTACCACCGTCTACATATTTTTCAACCGTTTCGCCATTACCAACTTTTACAGCTGTTTGGATAGACAACACGCCTAGAGAAATTGGATCATTTATAACTGTTGCCTTAAATTTTCCGTCTTTAATTTGTTTTACCGCTTCCATTAGGCCGTCAATACCAACAATATTTACATTTTCTAATTTACCTGACTTTTCAAGCACTTGAATTGCACCTAGAGCCATATCATCATTATGGGCATAAACAAGATTCACATCAGGATGTGCTTGCAATAAGTCTTGCATTGCTGACACCGCCTCAGCACGAATATAATTACTGTAAGGTCCTTCAATAATTTCAATACCTGCTTCTTTTTCAACAATTTCGTGGAATCCATCATGGCGCGACTGCATAACTGTTCCACCCGCATCACCTTGAATTTCAATAATTTTTCCTGTTGCTTTTCCTTCTCCACCTAACAATTCAACAGCCTTCTTACCCGCTTCTCTACCCATTTCCTCATTGTCACGACCAATGTAAGAAGTAACATCCTGTTTCGTATTACGGTCAACTGCAATTACAGGAATTTTTGCCTGTTCTGCTGCTTTTAAAGAAGGTGCTACACCTGACGGATTGACAGGATTAATAAGGAGAACATCAATTCCTTGGGTAATCAAAGATTGTATATCAGAATTTTGCTTTTCAATATCATTTTGAGCATCTACAACAATTAATTCAGCACCTAATTTTGCAGCTTCTTCTTTTGCTCCATCAATAAGCGCTGTGTAAAAAGGTGACTCTAATGTTGGTTGAGAAAATCCAATAACTAACTTATCTTCGGACTTGCTATTTCCATTTGAAGTTGTGTTTGTCCCCTCATCATTACCACCACAAGCAGCTAAAATTAATATCAACATTGTCAGAATGGTAAAAATATTCAATCTTCTTTTCATAATAAAACCCCCTATTTTTTATTAGATATTAATTGATTCATAACTAAAGCGATTACAATAATTGCCCCCATAAAGATAGATTGATAGTACGAAGAGAGACCTAATAGGTTAAAGATATTCACAATCATACTCATAATCAAAACACCAATGAATGTTCCACCTATCCCTCCTCTTCCTCCTGCTAAACTAGTTCCACCAATTACTACTGCAGCAATCGCATCTAATTCTAAACCTGTACCAGCTGTTGGTTGCCCTACTGTAAGCCAAGCAGCCATTAATATCCCTGCTATAGATGACATTATCCCAGCTAATATATAAGTAGAAGTAATATATTTTTCAACAGCAATACCAGATAAACGGGCAGACTCCTCGTTGCCCCCAACTGCATACAGCTTTCTACCAAATGTCGTATATTTTAATATCACCACAGCAATAATTGTCAGCACGATCCAGATAATTGCTGGAATTGGGATATTCCCCATGCTTTCGCCAAGAGCAGTAAATATAGGTGGTAAATCATAAATTGGTTCTCCATCTGTTGTCAATAAAGCAAACCCTCTTGCACTAACCATCATAGCAAGTGTAGCAATGAAAGCCGGTACTTTAAATTTAGTCGAAATAAATCCACTTACAAAACCCATGAACGCTCCTGCTAAAATTGTAATTGCGATAGCAAGGAACGGGGTCAATCCACTAGACATCATTAATGCCGCAAGCATTCCAGAAAGTGCAAGTACAGCACCAACTGAAAGATCGATTCCTCCTACAAGAATCACAAATGTCATACCTATAGCAATTATTCCAACAAATGCTGATTGTTGGAGGATATTTAAAATATTTTGGACTGTTAAGAAATGCTCAGATAATAATGTTCCAATAATGAAGAATGCTACAAAAATAATAAATAGATTATATTTCTTTAAAATAGTACCTATTTGAAACTGACTTTGTTTAGGTTTCTCCATCACTTCTGTATTTAAATTCATACTCATATAGTCTCCACCCCTTTGTTTATATTTTAAGTACCCGATACGGCCGAATTCAAAATCTCACTTTTTTGATTTGCTGGAGATAAGTACTCTTTTATAATTTTTCCCTCAAACATTACTAATACACGATCACAGATAGCTAGAAGTTCATCTATTTCAGAAGAAGCCACAACAATACTCGTTCCTTGATTTGCTAAGTCTCTCATAATCTTGTAAACTTCATCCTTTGCCCCTACATCGATTCCTTGTGTAGGTTCATCAAAGAGCAACAATTTAGACTGATGTATCAACCATTTAGAAATAATAACTTTTTGTTGATTTCCTCCACTTAAATTGCGAATTTCTGTTTTAGGGCTAGGAGTCTTAATATTTAGCTTCTTTATCGACTCTTTCATTTTTTCTCTTATTTTAGTTTGTTGTAAAAATCTACTTTTTGAATAGTTGTTTAAAGAAGGAAGAAAAGCATTTTCTTCTATAGATAAATTGGCGATAATCCCTTCCGTTTTTCTATTTTCCGGAACAAGCCCCATTCCTTCATTTACAGCAACTTTAGGCGAAGCAATTTTCTTTTTAACCCCATTTAGAAAAATTTCCCCATCAATTAGTTTATCTGCTCCATAAATTGCTCGAAGTAACTCGGTTCTACCTGATCCTACAAGTCCATATAAACCAACCGTTTCCCCTTTTCCAACAGTAAATGAAACATTTTTTAAATGCTTATTAGTTAAGTTATGGACTTTTAAAAACTCTTCTTTTTGATGATAAATATGTTGCTTTGTTTGTTTTTCTATTTTGCGCCCGGTTATATATTCAACTAGCTGTGGTTCGCTAACATTATTCAACTCTTCCGTAATGACCCATTTTCCATTTCGTAGAACTGTCACTCGATCACCAATGGTGTACAATTCATCAAGCTTATGAGAAATATAAATAATCGTATAGCCTTGTTTTTTTAGTAGCCTAATAACATCAAATAGTTTATTAATTTCATCACCAGAAAGAGCAGTTGATGGTTCATCCATAACAATAATTTGACATTTAGTCGAGATTGCTTTAGCAATCTCTGTCATTTGTTTTAACCCCATGCTCACTTCTTTTACTAATAGGTTCGGAGAAAGTGAAAGCCCAAGAAGAGAAAACAGCTCAGTTGCTTCATTTTTCAGTTGATTCCACTTAATTAATCCAGCTTTCGGATTCAGATAATTTCCAAGAAAAATATTTTCAGCTAAACTTAATTCTTCAACTAGTGAAAGCTCTTGATAAATTGTAGCAATCCCATTTTCCTTGCTGTCTGAAGGGGAAGTAATTTTCACTTCGTTCCCATTCAATAAAATAGTACCTTCATCCTTTTCATACACACCTGATAAAATTTTCATTAAGGTTGATTTTCCAGCGCCATTTGCACCAATCAAGCAGTGAACTTCGCCTGGTAGGACAGAAAAATTAACATTTTGTAAAGCTTTAACCCCTGGAAAAGACTTAGAAATCTCCTTCATTTCAAGTACATAACTCATGGGGCTCCTCCCTTCCTTTATTTAATTTTTTCATGATAGGAAATAACAGCGTATTTAATTCCCTATATATCTCGAAAGCGTTTTCATATTTTTCTTTATTAACCCAATTAGGCTCAAATACTCGTTCCATTTCCACCATCTGTTCAGAAGCTTCTTTAATCGATGAATATAATCCAATTCCATATGCTGCAATAATAGCCGTTCCTTTTGTACCGGTTTCTTGATCCTTTGGAATAAAAATCGGTAGTCCCGTAACATCACTTATAATTTGCATCCAAGAAGCATTCTTAGTTCCTCCACCTCCAGCAATTATTTTATTAACAGGAATCGAAGAGTTTTTAAATGTTTGAATGACATTTTTAGTACCAAATGCTATTGATTCAAGAATTGCTCTATAAATATGAAATTTTGTATGAGAAAGGGTCAGCCCTATAAATGCGCCAGAAGCATATGGATTTTTATAGGGGGTTCTATTTCCCTTCCAACTGTCTAATATAATTAATCCTTCACTTCCTGCATTTATTTCTTTTATTTTTTCATCTAGTTCTAAATAGATTTCATCAAGATTCGTACAATCTGTATAGAATTCATTTAGAAACCACGAAATTAAAGAACCACACGATAGTTGACCACCTTCAAGCAGCCAGTAGTTTTCAATTAGTGGAGAATCATAAGGCCCCCATAAGGCATCATTAAAAATTGGTTGTTCATGATGCATCAAATGAACAAAGCTCGTCCCCATAATCATACTCAAATGTCCTGGTTCAAGTGATCCCGAACCAATCATACCTATATGTGCGTCAATCCCACCTTGAAATACAGGTGTACCAGCCTTTAATCCTAACTCTTCAGCTACAGTCTCTGTTATTGTCCCTACTTGTTCTCCCACTTTTAATATTCGATTTGGCCAATGTTTCGTAATTCCTTCTAAACCAATTTCATTAAAAAATTCTTCCGAAAATCCATTTTGCTGTTTAACATAATTCCATTTGCAAGTTGCATTACACTGCGATGCAACGACTTCTCCAGTAAGTTTATAATTTATCCAATCCAGTTGTTCGAGGATAAACTTATTTGTTAAATCATAATTGTGTTTTAACCATAAAGATTTTGTTGTCATCCATTCAATAGATGTCTTTTGACCAGAATACAATAAGCGATTCTTTACGATAGAATTTGTATTGTTATTAATCTCTTCTTCTTCAGCTACTGCCCGTTGATCCATCCAGCATTGGGCGGGGATAATAGGTTGATAGTTTTGATCCGTCATCAACACGGTTGAAGATGTTGCACAAACAGAAATACCGTCAATTAAGGATAGATTAATATTATTATTTGCCCTTTTTAATGCTTTTTTTAAAGCATTCCACCAATCATCCGGATTCTGCTCGGATAAACTTCGATTGCTATGAAACGTTGGATATGATACACTTTCCTTTAGGAGAAGATTTCCTTTTTCGTTATAAATTCCTATTTTCAATGACTGTGTCCCTAAGTCGATTCCTAAAAGATATTTATGATCCATTTTCTATTCCTCCGGGAAGATTAGAATTTTATTAAAAATAATTTCCCTATTTTTAATTTTTTCAAATATATCTGGCGTGTCTTCAATTGGAATACGATGTGAAACAATTGGATCAGTTTGAATCTTACCTTTTGCCATGCACTCAATAGTGAATTTCCATTCTTCACCAGGGAACGGTTCTGAAAATGAGTTCCACGAACCATGGATACCAATTTCGTAGCGAAGTAGTCGATCTACCGCCTTGGCGGACAATGTTAATTCTTTATTTGAAATACCTAAAAATACTACACGTCCCATTTTCCCTGTAATAGAAACAGCTTGGTTTTGTGCAATCGGTGAACCTGATGTATCTAAAACTACATTAACTTTTATATCTGCGAGTTCTTTAATTGGGTCCACCTCTGTGGAATTAATGACTTGATCTGCCCCTAATTGTTTTGCAACTTGTAATTTTTCTTCAAATACATCAATGGCAATGACTTCACTTGCTCCCATTTCACGAGCATATTGCACTGCAAACAACCCTATTGCCCCGAGTCCAAATACAACAACTGTATCTCCAGGCTGTAAATTACCTCTCCAAAGTCCGTGAACTGCATTTGCTGCAGGGTCAACCATTGCACCAGCTTCATATGAAACGGTATCCGGAATTTTTAAAAGATTATTTTTATGCACTTTTATATATTTCGCCATTGCTCCGTCCGTTCTTGAACCGTAGTAATTATAGGTATCACAAAGACCGTATTTCCCTATTCTGCAATAATCACATTCCATACAAGGGACAAGCGGAGCGATTGTTACCCGATCTCCTACTGCCCATCCTTCAGTATCTTGACCACATTCTACAATGACTCCTGCAAATTCATGACCTAGTGTCAATCCTCTATAATAGGCACCTTTTACTAAAGCTCTAGGAATATCCGATCCACAAATCCCTACTGCCTTTACTTGAATTAATACTTCTTCTGAATTAATAATTGGTGAATCAACTTGTTCTACTTTCAAGTTTCCTGGCTCATATAATTTAACCGCTTTCACTGTAATTCCCCCTCGTGTTTTCATTTAAAATCTCAGTTGCTAATAATTCATCAATAAATAATACATTTGCATAACCACCATTTAATGCACCTATCACACTTTTTGCCTTTGATTTACCTGAGGCAACTGCAATGGAATACTCTTTAAGACGCAAATCTTCTAGTTGTAAACCAATAGTACGTTTGTTTAATTCTGCATCTGCTAAGGTTCCATCTTCTTTAAAATACCTTGAACAGATATCTCCAACCGCATTTTTAGAAATTAACTCTTCATAGGCACCTTCTTTAAAAAAGCCACCTTTATAAAGAATATTGTTATAGTGAACGCTTCCAATTCCAAATATTGCAATATTGCTTTTTCTACCGATTTCGATTGTTTCTTCTATGCTAGAATCTGAAGTTATAACTCGAGCAATCATTTCTGAATCTACAATTGTAGGCACCGGTAACATATAATACCCCGTTGAAAAGGCCTCAGAAAACTTCTCTAGCAGTTGAGCGGCACCAGTGGAAATTGAATTTTTTGCAATACCACCATTTAACTGTACAATTTTCATGTTATCTACTTTTTTCGGAATTAAGTGAGGAATAATATGAGCTAATGTTGTTCCCCAGGAAATTCCGAGAATCGTATTGTCACAACAAATTTCATGTAAATAATTCGCTACTGCCCTACCGACATCATTTAAAATTAGTAATTCGTCTTCGACATATACCGGTAGTACAAAAACCTTTTTTAATGCATACTTTTCTCTAATTTTTTCTTCTATGCTTTGTACAAAATTAATCGGGTAATTTACTTTTACATCAACAATCCCTTGCCTATATGCTGCATCTAAAATACGGCTAACCGTTGCACGTGAATAAGGTAATTTTTCAGAAATCTCTTTCTGTGTATAATTCATTTCGTAATACATTTTGGCAACTCTTATCATTTCCTCCTGAGAATACATCGCACACCTCACTTCGTGAAATTATGTTCACTCACTAAAATTTTGTTCATGCCCCAATTATATATATAATCAATTCAATTTGGCACATTTTTTCGTTAATTGAGAATAATTTCAAAATTAAAAATACTGTTGTAAACATATTAAATTTAATGTAAAATGATTTATTTTGTTAAAAAATAAGGATCTCAATACTTCTTCGAAAGAAACTATTAGGAATAAGTTTTGAAGATAACAGTTTACATTTATAGAATGGATGTGAAAGAGTATAAAATATATGAAATTAAAGATTTTAGCGGGATTAACTTAATGAAGTAGTAGATTCAAAAGAATAGTTAATTATGAGGGAAATATTTTGAAAGCGACAAAGATAAATTTCACCTTGAAGGATATGAGTGAGTCTACAATTATGAAGTAAAAGAAAAACAAGTATAGAAAACGAATTATTTTTCCATACTTGCTTTATTTTACTTATATAGTGTTTTTAAATTTAATCAACTCTTTGTACTATACATCATTTTTTATGAATTAGCTAACACTGTTTCCTCTAATTGAATTCGATTCTTTTTATATCGATAATAACGATACGTTTCACTTACCAAGTAATACCATGCGACAATTAAATTTTTTAAAATCATAAAGAATAATACTAATATAACTCCAAATAATGCTCCCATACCAAATGCACTGTCTTTACGATTAGTGAGATTATCTAATATTGTTCCAATAGCTATGACTGTTATTCCACCTGCAGCTGCCCCTAGAATCGGCTTGACAGACGTATATCGGACGATAAATAAAACTAGTGTTATTACAAAACCCCAAGTAAGGAAAGTTCCTATTGTTTCAGGAATAACATTGCCTAATGTTCCCATTATCAACGCACAACTTATTCCAACAAGGGCTAAACTCCAACCATAAATAACCGAGGCTTTTAATATTTCCTCCTCAGTTTCGGCTTTAAATACATGTTTTAAAACTAATTTAAATATCATATGAGTTCTCCTTCCTACTTTATGTAATTGTTTATGTATTTTAAGGAAAAAATAAAATAGCTTTTAGCTATCCCTTTTAATTGTAAAGTAATTCCTATAAAAAATAAATATTTTTACCTAATAGTTCTCAACTAAATTAGATAATATTACTTATTTATCCGTCACTTCCTTCACTACTCTTGTATTAATATCAGTACCTTCACAAGTTAAATGAAAAGTAATAATCCTATCTATAAATTTCTATTTTCCCCATAACTCAATAGCATTACTAACGCTAATATTTGTTAAGTGTCAACTATTACTTTCAATTTTTTAAGATTAATTTGCCACAATAACATTAATCCCCTACTATTAACTATATAACAATATTTACATATATTAATGACTATGAGAGGATGGTTGACTCTACATGATTATCTACGAATCTACTACATCCGGATTTTTAACTGATGTTGAGAATGAAGTTATTGTTGATCGATTATATGATGTATATCAGAAGAAAATCTGTAGAACATCTCGTAACGAAATTCGTTCATGGGATAGCTCCTTGCAGCGTATGTCAAACGTTCTACGTGATCGAGATATTCCTCGTGATGCAGCTGTTGCAATTGAATTTAAAATTCCGAATACAGGAAAACGGGTAGATTTTATTATTGCTGGGAATGACGGGGCACATGACCATGCTGTGATTGTGGAATTAAAACAATGGGAATCTGTTCAGAAAAATGATCGCTTAGATGCAGTAGTAGTTGAAACTTATTTAGGAGGAGGACAGAGAGAAACAACTCATCCTTCTTACCAGGCTTGGAGCTATGTGAGTTTAATAGAGGATTTTAATCAAGATGTACGGGATATTCCAATCAAATTAAAACCATGTGCTTATTTACATAATTATTTGATTCAGGAAAATGATCCGCTTATAGATCCCCATTATGCAGAACATATAGAGAAAGCACCTGTTTTTCGTAAAGGGGAAATGGAAAAGCTACGTTCATATATCAAAAAATACATAAAATACGGTGATAAAAATAATATCATTTTTAAAATTGATAATGGGAGAATTAAACCTTCTAAGTCATTACAGGATAGCATGGCAAATATGTTACTAGGAAATCCTGAATTTGTAATGATAGATGATCAAAAAGTAGTGTATGAACAAATCCTTCAGTATGCAAAATCTTGCATTTCAGCAAACGAAAAGGGTGTCTTTATTGTACAGGGAGGGCCTGGTACAGGAAAGTCAGTACTTGCAATTAATCTACTTGTGCAAATGATTCAAGAAGATTATTTCACAATGTACGTTACGAAAAATAGTGCTCCTCGAAATGTTTATGCAACCAAGTTAAAAGGGACGATGAAGAAAAAAAGCATCGATAATCTTTTTAAAGGTTCTGGTAGTTTTCATTCTGCAGACAAAAATGAATTCGATGTATCAATTGTCGACGAAGCACATCGTTTAAATGAAAAGTCCGGTCTATTCAATAACCTTGGTGAGAATCAAGTGAAAGAAATAATAAATAGTTCAAAATTTAGTGTGTTTTTTATAGATGAAGCACAGAGAGTAACATTAAAAGATATCGGGAGTATCGAGTTAATTAAACAATTCGCAAATGAATTAGGTGTGAAAGTGTTTGAAGGAGAACTCGCTTCTCAATTCCGTTGTGACGGTTCCGATGGCTATATTGCATGGCTTGATGATGTGTTAGAAATACGAGAAACAGCGAATCAAAATGACTTAGGAATGGACTATGACTTTAAAATATTTGATAATCCAAATACACTTCTTGAAACGATTGTTGAAAAAAACAAAGTAAATAATAAATCTCGTATTGTTGCAGGTTACTGCTGGGAATGGATCTCTGAAGGTAAAAATAATCGTGATGTGCATGATATCGTTATACCGGAGCACAATTTCTCCATGAGTTGGAATCTAGGTAATGAAATTTGGGCAATCAGTGACGAGTCAGTTTACGAGGCTGGTTGTATCCATACATGCCAAGGTCTTGAGTTTGATTACGTCGGTGTAATTATCGGCGATGACCTACGTTTTGAAAATGGCCGTGTAATCACCGACTATACAAAACGTGCCAAAACAGATCAATCTGTTAAAGGGATTAAGAAGAAAATAAAAGAACAACCTGAATTGGCTACTAAACTAGTTGATCAAATAATTCGAAACACATATCGTACATTAATGACACGTGGGCAGAAGGGGTGTTATGTTTATTGTACTGACCAAGCATTGGCCGGTTATTTAAATGAGCGAATTCAGAGAGTGTATGATGAGCAGAGAGAAGTAAAGGATATGCTTGTTGCGGAGTCAAGAGAAAAATATAAATAACCGTACACTAATACTTTTAGAATTCTAAAAATTAATAAATATTTTTAACCATCAAAATAGAAAAATGAGCATAGCTTTTATAGCAATGCTCTAATTTTCTTTTGAAACTTTCCCTGTTTTCAAATAATTATGTTGAGATTTCGGGAATAGAACCCACTTCTCCGAGAAAGTCAGCTATATCAAAGTTTATATCTATTTTTAGGGTACACCTAATTAAACTAGCCTAACAAGGTACTATTTAAGATTTATTTTAATACAATTTTTGTTGGTTTATTTTTAAATGTATCATTAATGATTAAATCTAATTCATGATCACTTAAAGCATTATTCTCATTAGATCTCTGAGTATTTTTGATTCCCTGTCTAAAACTATCTATAGCAGTTAAATCCTCAACAGTATAATCAATGAGATATTCTTTTAAGCTTCTACCTTGGGACTCATACTCTAAAATATCTTTTTTATTAAGTTGACCTCTGTTATTGGATTTATTGATGTACAGTGTTGTTCTTTCGGATTTATGATAATGTTGTCTTCTTAAACTGACTATCTTTTCCCAGTATTTGTTTGAATCATATAAATACTCATTTACCACATATCTTTTTGGAACAAGTACAACGGGATAATAATTTTTGTTTATCCCCTTAACACTTGGCACTAATTCTGTAAATTCACCCCACTGATGAGAAATGTGATTCCAATATTTTTTAGTTAATTCATAATCTCTTACAATATTATGTTTGTCACATTGCTGAATAGTGAATTCAACTAACTTTTTCTTTATTAAACTTGCAATTAAATCAGACATTTTATCACAACCAAATTTATCGATAAATACATGCATATCTTCAATACGTCCAATTAATCCCTTTGAAATAAGTTCCTTAGTATGGATATAATTAAATATTTCAGCTAACTCTTCCTCACTATTACCTGAGCCTTGTGGAAACCCGTCTGTGTATCCTAAAAAAAATTTCATTTGATTCACCTGAATAAACTAAATTACTTCTGGCTTCACCAATACTATTCCCTTCATATAAGTCTAGTACAATATTAAAAAAATCTAAAATAATACTATCGCATTCTGCAGCGAAAGGATCAGTATCTGCTTCCGCTTCAATACGTGTTGGATCAATAAATAGTTTATTATCCCAATCAACTCTAATATCTATAAAATCAAAATCTTTTTGTGATAAATTCATTAACTCGAAATAATTAGAAAATCTCATTAGTAACCTCCCTCTATAAATGTTGATATATTAACGGTTTAACTCGTTTAAAGCGAAAATTTTTTTGCAAATTAGTATATTAATATTTTTCTGTACTCCAATTCATTTGCAGTTGAGAATACGCTCCACTAAAGCTTATTGGTATTAATTAACTTTCAGTTTCAATATGTGATACACAATTGGTTTTCCAATATGCTTATGACGTACCTTCATCTTTTAAATTTGGAGCAAATCCATAAAAGTCAATTGATTATTTCATTAAATGTATTAAAATAATATATTATAATGATTAACCTTCATTATATTTTTGCTCATTCATTAAAAGCTTATTAGTTGCAGCTAATATGGCTTTTAATGTTTTTCATCTAGGTGTTTCTTTAAAACTTTCCCGGCTTTACTTTTTTCTTTTGCTGAACTCCTTTTACTCGTCAAGGTCTTTCCTGCTTTTCTGACTTTTCCACCAGAATGTTTAGACATTGTAACCCTCCACTTATCTTTTATTGTCACTTTCATTTAGTAATACATATACTATTAGTGCTATGAAGACTAATCCAAAAATGGCTTTTACTGCAAAATAAATTGTAATTATAGAAATTACTAATACGAATAATAGAATCAATATGTGAAGCCATAGATTATACTCATAATTTGAATACTTAATATTATTCCAAGTTATCTTAAGCATAACAAGTACACCTACTACTTGTAGAGCTGCACCAATTAATGTTATAAACCATAGTGTAAACATTTCTTTTTGATTTGTTTGAAGCAGTTTAAAAGCTAATACAATATCTTCAGCATGGTAATCTTTATAATACATATTTGAAAATAAAATTAATAATGCTCCAATTATTACAATTGAAATTGCCCCATAACTTCTGCTATTTATCATTAAATTCACCTCCTTTAAGGGGTTTTTATTTTTTTTATAAAAGCCCTTATATTTTTTAAAGGAGATTACTCTCCTTTAATTTTTTAATATTAACTCAGAAACTGATCTATAAATAAATTGTTTTCCCTCTTCATTAATTATCTCTTTTCTAATTAAAAGACCTTGCTTCCATAAAGTTAATAATTTTGAACTTGCAGTACTAATCTTAGTATCTTTTAAATCAGCAATTTTTCTAGCTGTTATATCTTCATTATTCTTCAAACTTAAAGATAATATTTCTTTTAAGAAGTCTGGCAAATGTCCAACTACTTCAAATCTGTTATCTTCACTAATTTCTAACATAGCTAGTTTCTCTTCATTTAATGCTATATTAAAATTATCTCTTTTACTTTCATCCAAGCCTTTCAAAAAAATAAATTTATCTCCAAAGTTTTTAAGGTTTTTTAATAATTGTCTAAACACCTCATTCGGACAAGAAAAATCTGTATATTTAATATTATTGAAATTAAATATAAAAATATTCTCTTCAGAACTTTTTAAGATGTCTTCAAATTTAGGTGCTAATATTTGACCAAACTCTCGGGTAACAAACAAATCAGTTTCTAAAGTCTCTTTAGTAATTGCAGAAACATCTATTTCACGCAAAAACTCACCACCCTTTTATAAACTTTATAAAACCCTTAATTAGAATGTAATAAATATCAGTTAAATTGTCAATTGTTTTTTGTAGGCAATGTGACATCAATATGACTTCCGGGGAAAAATGCTAAATTTTTAATAAGCTCGTAATCTCCACCCTGACCAGACTGATAATATGCTGCTGTTCCTGTCCTAATATATATCTCTCCCCCGAATTTCTTAATGTATTCCTTAATATGTTTTAAACCTAATCCACCAGATTCTTTGCTTGTCTCATTATTAACCACAGCTCTTATTAGTGCATCTTCATCAGTAAGAATGTCAGAATAGGTTTTAGCAAAGCCTATTCCTAAATCTGTTATTCCAAGTTTCAAAGGATTATGATATATTTCGCTTTTGCGAGTCATATAATATGGGATATATTGAGTTGAAGCATATCCATGCCCTAAACTATGCCTAGAAATATTTTGACATAACTCACCAAATATTGTTCTAAACATTTGCACTTCTGCATCGTTATATTTTAGTTGTATTTTTAGTATTTGTTGAATCTTTTCTTCAATTTTACTAATAACTTTTAATGTATCTTTCAAATCTTCAATTCGTGTAAGCTCTAGCAAAGTTTTATTATCACTATTCCTTCCGAAACTGTGTAATTTAATATGATACTTTGTATCTTCTGTAAGCTCCATGTTTGATTCTAAATGGTTAAAGAAATCCATACGACTCAAATAAGACATTATTTTATCATTTGGTAAAATTATTTCCTCTACTGTATTTAATGATTCAAAAATATGCATTAATATATTCAATCCGTAAGGAAAAATAAATTCTATTTTACTTAAATTAATTGTTTTAAATTTCTTACCATCAGATATTTCCTTTAGTGTTTCTTCTAAACTATTTCCATTTAGATATTTAGGCAATATTAATTCCATTCGCATTCTCCCTTCTTTTCTCAAAATAACTAACTCATATTTTTTACTTGCGTACCTTTTAATAACTCTATATTGCATATCCAAGTTTTGATACAGTTCTTACAAGTGCATAACCAATTCCTCTTGTCTTGAAAGTCTTCTTTTTACTATAAATTCATACGCTATGATAGGACTTACAAAGAAACACTTCAAAAACGAAACTCATATATTTGTCATATTCATCCTCTATAAATTCTATAATATTCATCTTTACTTTGAGCTTGTGAATTAATTTTTTGATATCTTTAATAGTCTTATCTAAATCCGAAACACTTTTAGTTATAATAAGAATTTTATTAAGGAAATTTTTTTCTTCGTATGAATCGAGTTTACAATCCAAATTTAAAAAAATAAATTAATCAGTAAAAGAGATATTAATAATAATGGTGCTACTGTATTAACCTTCTCTGAAATATTTTTATAATCTATTTGTCTCCTACTATCTTCCACACCTCTAATCAGGTACATTTACATAGTAATTATTTATCACAAGATAAATTCATTCCCCATATATATTTTACAACATTCCATCTATTATTTGTAAAAAACAAACAATTTACCATACCATTTTGCCCTGATTAAATGAACTCGTTAGATTAAAAATAGCAAATAAAAAACAGTTCTTCTCTAAATTGAACTGAACCCCGAATAGTGGACACTTTAAAAAAAGTGGACCTATTCGGGGTTTTTCTATTTTCTTCAATGAACTACCCCGTTATACTTAACATACTATTTATGAACGGGAGAATTTTTATGAGTAAGATAATTTTTAATGAACATCAACGTAGACTATTAGAAACAAACCAAAATGTTGCATCAGTATCAGATCGCGCCATCCAATATACAGCCGAATTTAAAATAAAAGCGGTTAAGGAAAATCAATTAGGAAAAGGACCAGCTCAGATCTTCAATGAAGCTGGGTTTGATTTAGAAATTATTGGTCTAAAGAAAGCTCAAAGTTCCCTTGCACGCTGGCGTAAAACCTATCAAACACTTGGAGAATCAGGATTTTTAGAGGAACGACGAGGAAAAGCAAGTTCTGGTCGGCCAAAGGCTGAACACTTGTCAGCTGAAAAGAAATTAGAAAAAGCAGAAGCGCGTATTCGATTATTAGAGGCGGAGCTTACGCTCCTAAAAAAGCTCGAAGAAATGGAAAGGCAGGCGAAGAAGAAACGAATCTAAAGCCAAGCGAGAAATATCAGGCAATTAATGAAACGATTCGTCTGTATCAATTAAAAAATATGACTCGTTATCTTTGTAAAATAGCGAATGTTAGTCCAAGTGGCTATTATAAATGGCTTCAGAACAATGGAAAGCAAGTACTACGTGATGAAGCAGACTATCAAGATTATTTATTATTGAAGGATATTTATGAAGCCTCAAATGGAAAAATAGGTTATCGTGGATTTTATATGACTTTAACAGAATTACTAGTAACCCCAATGAATCACAAGAAGATATTACGTTTAATGAGCAAATTCAATTTGTATTCAAAAGTGAGACGTGCCAATCCTTATCGTACATTAGCGAAGGCAACTGAAGTGCATCGCCAAGTACCTAATCATTTAAATCGCCAGTTTAAACAAGATGAGCCTGGTAAAGTATTCTTAACTGATATCACCTATCTACAATATGGAAGTGGACAAACTGCCTATTTATCATGTGTTAAAGATGTAGCTACAAGAGAGATTGTGGCATATGAATTATCTACGAGTCTAAAGATGGATATTGTCAGCCGTACATTAAAAAAGTTAGAAGAATTTATAAATGATAACCTACATCCAGAGGCGATGATACATTCCGATCAAGGCTTTCATTATACACACCCTGATTTCCAACAGCGTGTGAAAGAAATGGGTCTCCTTCAATCCATGTCACGACGAGGAAACTGCCTCGATAACGCACCGATGGAATCATTCTTCGGGCACTTTAAAGATGAAGTTGATTACAAAGAAGCTGAGAGCTTAAAAGATTTGAAATACATAGTAGAAAATTATATGGATTACTACAATACTGCAAGAAAACAATGGACATTAAAGAAGATGACTCCGGTAGCATACCGAAGCCATCTAATCGCCGCTTAAAATAGGTGGCGAACTCCCTTTTAATTAAACTGTCTACTTTCATAGGGTTCAGTTCAAATAAGGATTAGAGTTACTTCTTACTATTTCGATATCGTTGCTTTCAAAACTTTTTTATAACAACTATAATTTGAATTATTTATTTGAATATCGCCAGACCCTTGAATTAAGAGGCTTTGTGCTAAGTATGTTCGTAAAGGAAACTGTTACGATAACTCAGTGATTGAGAATTTCTTTGGCATACTAAATTCGTAATTCCGCTACTTAAAAGGAATTAAAAAGTGTAGAACAATTTAAATCGGAACTAAAAATACATAATGACATAACGTATTACAACAAGAAACGAATGAAGAAAAAAATAAAAATGAGTTCCTTGCAATACCGAACTCATTTCATCCAAGCTGCCTAAACGAAATAACCTTGTTTAACTTTAGGGGTCACTTCATATGTAGGGGTTTCTAGGGTTTCGATTTCATCTAAATTATAACGACTCACTATTTTTATATCTTGCTAGAATACTATTTGTTACTGATTTTCTACGATTTTTCGCGTCAATTCTTTTTAGTTGTTCATTGTAATGATTAATTTCACTCAAGGATTTTGCTTTACGAGCTTTCCGAATAATATTTTTGATACTCTTTACATCAGAGGGCTTTAAATTATCCATCCACCTCATCTCCCTTCCATATCCTATCAATTAATTCTTCTAGCTCTATAAGATATGCGTGAAATTCCTCATTCGTGTGTGTGGGATTATCGTTTTTAAATTGATCAACATAATATTCGACCCATGTTTGAATAAAATCTTCCCAACTATCTAAAATTTCATTATTGGGTATTTCCCCATATGTTAATAGCACTTGACCATTATCAATGACTTCATCCACTCTTGCATTAAAAATTTCATTTTCTTCCGTACCACTCATTAAAGCAATGCCTTTTAAATAAGTAATTCCACTCAACCCTGCGACAAGAGCGATAACTAAAACCTCCGTCACGGAACCATCACTATTCAAAATATTGACTGCCCCAACACCCGCTATACCGCCTAATAAACACGCAGTAATAACCGCTACTATCCAATTAAGGATTTCTAAGGAACCATTAAACAATGTTATTTTTACATCTGTTTGCCCTTTTAATAACATGATGAGTGAAGTAGAAAAACTACCAATGATACCCACAAAAAATGGTAGAGCAATCTGATGCTTAATATCCATATCTCCAAATAAGTACATAAACTTATCCTTTATTTTAAATTCATTAAAGAACCAACTGATAATCCAATTATATATACTACATATTAAATAAATCATAATTAATACCGTGGCAAAATAAAGTAAAATTTTTATTAATTGAACTAATGCTTTTTCAATTCCTTTGAAATTCATCACTGGTGTATTTTGCAATAGAAAAGTGCAGAAAAATGCAATTAAAAATGCAGAAGTTTGCCACCCAATTAGTTTCTTTTTGACAGTGCGTGGGACAGTCTATAACTCTCACCATGAAATGAAATAATATGAGCGTGATGAATTAGTCTGTCCACTAACGCTGCTGTTAATCGAGAGTCTGTAAATATTTTGTTCCATTGACTAAATTCCAAGTTGGATGTAATAATCACGCTTTTTTGCTCGTAAAACTCCGAAATGATTTGAAATAATAATTCAGCTCCTTCTTTACTAAATGGTAAATAACCCATTTCATCTAAAATAACTAAATCTACCTTCTCCATGCGCTTTCTAAATACTGATAAACGGTGATTATGCAATGCTTGTTCTAATTCCTCAACCAAGTGTGCAATTCGATAAAAGCGGACCTCGTACCCTCGTTCACAAGCTTTTCTACCTAATCCTGTAGCTAAATGAGTCTTACCTGTTCCTGGTGAACCAACTAAAACTATATTTTGTCGGTTTTCAATAAATTTTAAACTACACAATTCCTCTTTAGTTAAATGGGGAGGGAACCGAATCTGTTCGGTCCACTCGTAAGTATGTAGGCTTTTTTTATCTAAGAATTTAGCTTTTTTCATTAACCGATTAATTTTGGCATTTTCTCTTAATTTTAATTCTTCATCAAGTACCCCATACAGGAATTGCTCTGGATTTTCAAAACTAATTTTTTCATATACATCCGCAACATAAGCTAGTCTTAAAGTTTTGCAGATTTCTCTAATATTTTGTTTCATTGGCGACCTCCTCTATAGGGGCTAATGAATCATATTTAATCCAATCTACCTCATATGGATCATTTTCACCAGGCAACTTTTCCTCCGCAATTAATTCATAAAAATTTTCATTAATACCCTTCATATCATGAGTAACTAATAAATTTGCTAAGCCATTTAATCTTTTTCGACGAATAATCAAGTTATCAACTAACAAAAACTCCTTAACTCTTCCTGGTAGATACTTAGTGTAGCGGGAATATTCCACTACTCGCGGTTTTTGAATCCATGTCTTAATGATGGATAGCCATGGTAAAGCTTTACGTTTTTTCATATATGGGCGATAGTCATCCAATAATATTTCACCGTTAGGTGAAACAATTTTTAATTGATCCCATGTGAGTATCATTTGTAACTGATTATAATTGGCACCCTTTGGTACATGAATTAACGACTGATCAACTTTTATTTCATTGTATTTATTAACTTTAACAAATTCCTCTTTAAACACAGGGTATGGCTTTTCAGGCAATGCGAGTAGATATTTCTTTTCTTCTTGCCATAAATCTTCTATCCGTACGTTTTTAGAGTAATGGATTCTATTACGATCAGCTTCCAATCTATGAAATAATTGATCTGTCAAACTTTCATAACTTTCCATGATTGGTGCCGAAGTAAAGAAATTATAACGTACATACCCTACCTTATTCTCTACATTTCCCTTCTCATGCCCACTGCGAGGATTACATACCTGAACGTCGAAGCCGTAATAGTTTTGAAATTGTATAAATTCATCGGTTAGTTGGGCTTCTTCAATTTTTGTTCTAGTTTTTTTGACTGCTGGAGTTAAGTTATCTATCCTTATCCTTTTTGGTACTCCTCCAACTTGTTTAAATAGAATGTTAAGGCCGTATAGAAAGCATTCTTGATTTTCAGAAGGTAAAGGCACTGAATAACCTGCATTACTATTCGGAAATGACATCACTAAAGCATGAATATCGACAATTTCTCCATCTTGAACTGCCTCCATAACTCCGAAATCCACTTGTGCTTCACCCGGAGGGTGTTCTAATCTTTCATAACCGTTGTCCTTTTCCTCTTGATGTGTATTTTTCCATTCAGAGATAAAGTAACAAACCGTTCGATAAGATCCCTGAAACCCTAAATCCTTTAATTCCTCAAACATTTGCTTCTTTGTCCTTCTGGACTTTTTCTTTAATTTTGAATCCTCAAATAGCCAATCTGATACAATCTCTCCCCATTTCTCTTCATACATCATTCCTTTCTTTTTAAATAATTTTTCCTGCGGTATTTGATCTTCATCCGCATACTTCTTAGCGGTTCTCCAATTTATTTTCATAGTTCTTTGAATCTCAGAGATTGAAAGACCTTTTTCATTTCTTAACTTTTTGATACAATTAATATCAGACATTGCTAGCATCCTTTCTTAACCTCCACTACAAAATTGCTTCGACACAATTAATGTAGCGGGGACTTGGGGTGACTGGCAAGTCTATTTTTTTTGCACAAAATTAGTGAAGGACTCTGCATTTTTCCTTTGCAAAGCTCTGCATTTTTATTTTGCCATACACAACTGGATCACCTTCATTTCCGCGAAAGCCCCTCACATTAATTTATAACAAATTTATCCAGTATATGAATTCATTCTTTTATTAACTACAATTAAATGAAAACAGATGAAAGATAACAATAAAAAACACCCAAAATTAAGGATTTGGCGTTCATTGAACCATTAATGTTACTTGCGGAGTCGAACCCATCTTTACGTACTAATACTTCAATAATTGTCGATTGAAAATTAAACCCATCATTTACTTACAAATAATGTATTTAAATGGATTGTTTAGTGAATTACAAATTAGTAAAATATACATAACAAATACTTAAAGAAAGAGGTCGATTTTATTGAATCAAGAAAAGTCTCAGCTAGTAAAAATTAAAGTCCCTTGGTATTTTAGTTGGTGGATGATTGCTCTACTAATCGTTTCCGGTATTTTAACAGCTGGATTCACTTCCATAGTCGGTATAATATTATGGTTTGGACGTCATTTCTTTTTAAAATCTGAAAAAATTAAATTACAAATCTCCAAAAATATCAGTCTACAACAAGATATATCAATTTTGAAAACAGATTTGGACAAGCTTCAAGCTGAATACAATCAAGTTCAGTTAAATCTCACAAATGCTAATAACATATTTGAAGAAAATAAAACCCAATATATAAAGCAAATTAGAAATGAATACGAATCAGAAGGAAAGCAAATTGTTGAAAAAATTATTTCTGAAAATCAAAATAAAATTGCAGAACTCCAAAAATTTGCTGAAGAACGGGACGCACTAGCAATTGAAAAAGAAAAATTAGAAAAAAACATAAAATCTCAAAGCACTAAGCTATTAAAATTAAAAACTGAATTTAACGGTATTCGTAATCTAATCGATTTATTCCCCCAATTATTCAATGAAGAGAGTTTACCAGATGAATTAGAATCATTATTATCCGATTATGATGAAGACAGTGTAATGAAAAGTCTAGTCGAACTTGATTATCATGCAATGAACTCTAAAGAATTACGTAAACAAATCAATAAAATTAAGAAGGAAATTGAAGCATTACTTGATAAATACAAAGATCGCTATAAAACGAAAGCAAATCAAACTATTTATCAACTAATGGTTATTGGCTTACAAGCGGAACTTCAAAATATCCTGTATACACTTACATATGCCAAACATGATGAAGCTCTTAATAATGCAAAAGCTCTAATCCGAAAATATTTAGCCATTTCAACGAATGGTAACGCATCTATTGCACCAACCATCTCTAAATTCCTCGCAGAACTTGAACCATTATTTATTGAAGCAATAGAAGTCGAATATCAATACTACATCAAGCGGGAACAAGAAAAAGAAGAGCAGCGTTTAATCCGCGAACAAATGCGACAAGAAGCTGCTGAACGGAAAGAGTTAGAAGCGCAAAGGAAAAAACTGGAAGCAGAGGAAGCAAAATTCGAAGTTGAACTACAACGCACAAATGAACTTTTAGTGAATGAAACAGACCCTGCCTTAGTCGCGCAACTTCAAATGCGTATAGCAGAACTAGAGCAGCAACAAAAGAATATCGCTGAAGAAAAAGAGGAGATTTTAAAACGAGCTAATGGTAAGGCAGGTTATGTATATGTTATTTCAAATTTAGGTTCATTCGGTGAACGAATCTTTAAAGTAGGTATGACACGAAGAATGAACCCCCAAGATCGCATTGATGAACTTGGTGACGCTTCTGTACCATTTAAATTTGATGTCCATGCGATGATTTTCTCAGACGATGCGGTCGGATTAGAATATCGCCTCCACCAAGAACTAGCGGCAAAACGTCTGAACAAAGTGAACTTACGTAAAGAATTTTTCGTAACTGACGTATTAGAATTACAAAGTCTAGTAGAAAATATTGACCCGACAGCTGAGTTTAAAACAACAATGGTCGCGCATGAATACTTTAGAAGTCTAGAGATGGACGAGGAAGGTATTGTTCCAGTTGCGAATATGTCTATTGATATGGATGGGGTCGTTAATGAGAAAATAATGAATTAATTGATGTTATCTATATAGACAAAATTCCAATCCAACAGGCGAAATCATGATTTTTCAAACGTTTATAAGCCCTTCAAATTAATTATATGAATGGTATCAAACAATAATAATTTGCTTTCCAACTAAGGTTACACAAACCGCGCGTCACTACGGACACCTACGCTCTCGGCTAACTTCTATTTTTTTCTTCGTGTTTCGGAATTTTCACCCCATTGTTAAATGCGAATGTCAGGTGCACATAAAAAAACAAGGGTTTTTTAGCCCTTGTTTTTACTATTGTATTTATTTTAATTCTATTTTGTCTTCATGAGTTTTGCCCTGTTCATCTTCCCATATAATGATGACGAAGTAAGAAAAATCTTTTTTGGGTGCATCTCCATAATATAAATCGGGGAAAGAAAAAGGATGCAAAGTGTATTCGGTACCATCAATATCTCTTCCTTCGTAGAATTCATTTCTCTCAGATATCACTTTATCATTTTCTAGAAATTCAAGTTTCTTCACATTTACTTCTTTTTCATCTACTTGTGTAACAGATACTCTCCATGACCCTCCCGCTTCAATTTCTTTTATTTTTTTATAAACTACTCTCCAAGTACCATTGTCTGAAACCCCTTTCATACTCCAATTTGAAAAGGTAAAATAAATTATTCCTAAAAAGATTATTAACAGTACTACTATAAAGTACTTTTTTTTCATAGTTTTCTACCTTCTTTCAGTTGAGAGTAAAAGACGTTTTGTATAAAAGAAAACAAAGTACCTTTTCTATATAAAATAGAGTTATAAGAAAAAGGCTTCCTTCCAATTAATTCTACAGTAGAAGTTATTAGTACACTAATAAAAAGGTACATTTGGAAATTTTATAACTTCTCTATAAAATTATAAAAGTAGGTATAGAATTATCTACACCTACTTGAAATTAATTAGATTAGAATTTAATTACTCTATATTTACCCATATAGAGCTAATATCGTAAAAACTTCTTTCTAAATAGTTGTCTATATGACCTGATAAATATAATGTACTGTTACCTTTTTTGTACAAGAATATAGTTGTACTTGCTTTAGTATGTTGAGTTTTATACCAGCATCCATAAAAATCTGAAACAACACCAGGATGAAAATTTTACATCTACTGTAAACCAAAAGAAAAGGGATATTGAACGAGAGTTCAACTCCCGTTCAATATCCCTAATCTCAAAAATTGTTGATATGACTGTATTTACAGCCGCTTTATGTATGGAGACGGCGGGAGTCGAACCCGCGTCCAGAAACTCCAATACTCAAGCTTCTACGCGTGTAGTTTGCCTACTTACAATTCGCGTGTCATTATGCCGACAAACAGGCGTCCTGCACGCTAGCTTGGAAATCTCTTGACGGTGACTCAAGCGGCACCACCGTCCGTATCCCACTAAAGTTGAGCCCCACGTTCTCTACATGGGCGATAGAGAGGCGGAGCGCTACGAGACTAAGCTGCGTAAGCTAAATTTTGTTGTTTGCCAGTTATTATATAACTTCCGTTGATGACGGAGCCGAGACCTCCGACGCGCAGCTCAAGCTTGAACCATCCCTGTCGAATCCGTAACGTCCCCCTATTATAATAAGGAGATGTGTTTACACACATACGGGAAAAGGCGTTATAAGCTTGTGCCTTAATGCACTGGCAATTTGTATTCTTATTATAAGATAATTATAGCAAAACTTCAACACATCTCTTTATTCCTACAGTACCTTTATTAACCAAAGTCCTATAGAACTAGCGAATCTCTAAAACTGATTCCTCGCTTAAATGCTCGTTCCAATTTCCGTTTTGCTTCCGTTCACTCCGCAGAAAAATGAGAACCAACTTTCGTACTCACTTTACCTTAGAATTGATCTTTAAACGCACGTTCCATTTCACGCTTTGCTTCCGTTCACTCTGTTCACTACGCAGAAGATTATGATTCATATTTTGTAATCATTTTAACTTAGAATTGATTTTTTGCTTTAAATGCTCTTTCCATTTCACGCTTAGCTTCTTTTTTCTTCATGTCATCGCGCTTGTCGTAGTTTTTCTTACCTTTCCCTAGCCCGATTAATAGTTTGGCATAGCCGTCTTTAATGTACATTTTTAATGGAACAATTGTGTAACCATCTTGTTTTGTTAAGCCGATTAATTCATTAATTTGCTTTTTATGTAACAGCAATTTACGCACACGAAGTGGATCATGGTTAAAACGGTTTCCTTGATCATATGGACTAATATGCATATTAGAAATCCATGCTTCGCCGTTTCGAATACGCACGAAGGAATCCTTTAATTGGACTTTTCCTGCGCGGATGGCTTTAATTTCCGTTCCTTGCAACACCATTCCCGCTTCATACGTTTCTTCAATAAAGTAATCATGGCCTGCTTTTTTATTTTGTGCTAACACTTTCCCAGTTCCTTTTGCCATAAAAGGACACCTCCCAATCTACCAATACCAACAAAGTATACTATCTTTTTAAACAAAATAACGTCCAAGTGCAAGCTTTCGCTTACACTTGGGCGATGTTTATCGTCTTTTTGATTTTTTCTTTTTCGATTTTTTCGCAACGCCTTCGTAAAACTTTTGTTTTTGTTTTACTTTACGTCCGCCTGAAGCTTTTTCATCTTTCCCTCGTCCAGCGCCACCTTTTTCGTTGCGCTCCTTTTTACCAGGGCGATTACTTCGGCCTTCTCCATCGGCTTTTCTTCCTGCATGAATAACTTTTGGTGCACTTTTTCGCGTTCTGCCACCATAAGATTTCACCATATCGACGATTTCGAAGTCAACCGATGACTCTTCTATAATAACATTGGATACGCGAACCTTCACTTCATCCCCAATACGGAATTGGCGGTTCGTATGCTCGCCAATCATCATCATCGAACGTTCATCGAAATGATAATAATCGTCGGTCATATTACTAATGTGGACAAGTCCTTCAATCGTATTTGGTAACTCGACGAAAATACCAAAGTTCGTAATGGAAGAAACAATCCCTTCAAACTCTTCGCCAATTTTATCGGACATGAACTGTGCTTTTTTCAATGCATCCGTATCACGCTCTGCATCGACTGCACGGCGTTCCCGTTCGGAAGTATGATCCGCAATTTCATCCATTACTTGTGCCCATTTGAAAGTAGTTTCCTTCGATACATCCCCTTCAACTAAATACGTACGGATTAAGCGGTGAACGATTAAGTCCGGATAACGTCGGATTGGTGATGTGAAATGGGTATAGAAATCCGTCGATAAACCGAAGTGACCAATCGATTCTGGATAATATTTCGCCTGTTGCATCGAACGTAATAACATTGTTGAAATAACCGGCTCTTCTGGCATTCCTTCAATTGCCGTAATAATATCTTGTAACGCTTTTGGATGAACCGAATTTCCTGTTCCTTTCACAACTAAACCGAAATTCGTGACGAATTCAAAGAAGCGTTGTAATTTTTCTGGTTTTGGATCTTCGTGAATCCGATATAAAAACGGCACTTGCATCCAATGGAAATGTTCGGCAACTGTCTCATTCGCTGCTAACATGAACTCTTCGATTAACCGTTCAGATACTGTGCGCTCACGAATAACGATATCCGTAGGCCAGCCATCTTCATCTACTAGCACTTTCGACTCTTTAAAATCAAAGTCAATCGCACCGCGCTCCATTCGTTTGTTCCGTAAAATGGCAGCGAGATCTTTCATATCTTGAAACATTGGCACAAGCTTTTCATATCGTTTAATTAGCTCTTCGTCTTCTTCTTCCAAAATTTTATACACATCGGAATAAGTCATTCGTTCCGTCGTCTTAATAACACTTTGGAAAATTTCATGTTCAATGACTTGTCCGTTTTGGTCAATAATCATTTCACAAGACAAAGTTAAACGGTCCACTTGCGGATTCAATGAACAAATACCGTTCGATAATCGGTGAGGAATCATTGGAATCACTCGGTCTGTTAAATAAACACTCGTTGCCCGTTCATAAGCTTCCGTATCGATAATGGAACCTTCTGTTACGTAATAACTAACGTCGGCAATATGAACGCCTAGTTTATACGTACCATCTTCCAACTTCGTAACGGTTACAGCATCGTCCAAGTCTTTTGCATCGGCGCCGTCAATCGTCACAATCGTTTCGTTCCGTAAATCACGACGACCGACTAAATCCGCCTCCGTAATTTCATCTGGCACTTCTCCAGCAGCCTCTACTACTTCTGGTGGAAACTCAGGTGGAATGCCATGTTTATAAAGAATCGATAAAATATCGACACCTGGATCATTTTTATGACCTAAAATTTTCGTAACCATTCCTGTTGCCGATTTAATATCATCTGGCCAATTCGTAATTTCCACAACGACTTTATGGCCATCTACAGCCCCTAAGGAATCCTCTTTCGTTACGAAAATATCCATGTTTAACTTTTTATCATCTGTTACGACAAAACCAAAGCCTCTGTTTGCTTGATATGTACCAACAAATGTCGTTTTACTACGTTCAATTACTTTTGTAACGGTACCTTCTCTTCTGTCTCCCGATGATTCTTTTAATACACGAATTAAGACGATATCTCCGTTTAATGCGCCATTGACTTCATGGGGTGGAATAAAAATATCATCCATGCCTTCTTCATCTGGCGTCACGAAACCGAAGCCTTTTGCATGACCGATGAATTTCCCTCGAAGTAAGTTCATCCGTTCTGGCAATCCGTAACGATTTGAACGGGAACGTACGATTAACCCTTCATCTTCCATGCGGACAAGCATTTTCACTAGCTCTTTAAATTCGTCCGCATCTTCTAATTCAAGCAGCTCTTCCAGTTCATCCACCTTTAGTGGTTTATAATCATCTTGCTTCATTAACTGTAATAGACGCTCTTGTAATTCATTACTTTGTGTCATATAATTTCCCTCCTTTTTGCAATACTAAATACAATGCTGGGTTTACGGTTAGTCTTCCCAATCCAGTGATTGTAAAAATTCATAAACCGTTTCGTGTAGCAACGCTTTTTCTTTATCTAATGTAATAACGTGCCCTGAATGCTCAAACCATTTGATTTCTTTTCTTAAGGATTCCACTTCATCATAAATAATATGAGCAGAATTCGGGTCAATAATTTCATCATTTTTCGATTGTACGACGAGAATCGGTGCATAAACCATATCTAACTCAGATCGAACACTTTCGACAAGTTGTTTTAGTTCCGATAACGACGGCATTCCCTGTTGACGAATCGATTCTACTTCCTGTTCGATGACTGCTTCGTCTTTTCCTTCAAAACGTTTAAAGTCGCCAGCATATTTTAAAACGCCATCAAACATTTTTTCCGTTGTTCTCATGACCATTGGCGAACACATCGTTACAATTCCCTTCACAGGTGTTGATAAACTTAATTTTAATGAAAAGACGCCACCTAATGATAAACCGACGACAGCGATTTTTTCGTAGCCTGCCTCTTTTAATGTGTTATATCCTTTTACAACATCTTGCCACCAATCCTCTGGCGATGTTTCGATTAACTGTTCAGGTGGTACGCCGTGACCTTTATAATGGGGAGCATGGCTTGTATAACCTTTCTTTTCTAAAAACCTTCCGAGCATCCGAACGTCTGAAGAACTGCCTGTAAAACCGTGTAATAATAGTACGGCCCGTTCCCCTGCTTTAAAGAAAAATGGTTTTATTTCAGCATTACGCATATGAAATCCTCCAAAAAATAGTTACGTATACATATTCTGCACATCTCATATTATAAATTAAAACGCCTAACCATGCTCGGTTAGGCGTTGGATAATGTAAATTAAATTCATTTATTCTAATAGGATTGGCGAAAATTTCACCATTTAATCATGTACAATCGATTAAATTTTCACAATCACTAAAGCTAAAATGAAAAACAATACGGCAAGAACAATCGTTATTCTATGTAAAATTAAATCCATTCCTCTTGCTTTTTGTTTACCGAAAAGTTGCTCAGCTCCACCCGAGATGGCACCTGATAAGCCTGTACTTTTACCTGATTGTAGTAATACGATCACGATTAAAGCAACGCTTACGATAATCAATAATGTTAGTAACAAAGTATGCATAACTCCACCTCCTGAAATAGAAACTTCACAACATAGTCAGTATAGCAAAATTCCACTAAAGATACAATATTCAGACGGAAAATGGTTGGTATAATTTAGTATTCAATAGAAATCTTTCAAAACGGTGTTAGTTTTAATTTGAATGTAAATCTATGAAATTAGGATGATACCGCCTTTATTCATATTAAGAAAACGCTTTACTGATTTCTATCATTTTTTCTCTTTTATTCTACATTTTTATACTTTTTTTCTCACTTAACTACGATTATTCTTATTTTTCAGAATTTTATTGTAATTACGAAAATATTCTTTTAGAATGATACCCATTCAATAGAAAAGGGGTAACACGAATATGAACGCTTTACAAAAAATTGGGAAATTTGCCGGAAATACTTTTGCCCTTTGGGTTTTAGTAGCTGCCGGATTAGCCCTTTGGATGCCAAATAATTTTACATGGCTTGGTAATTATATAACGCCATTACTCGGCATTGTCATGTTTGGGATGGGGATGACGTTAAAAGTTGAAGATTTTAAACTCATTATGAAGGAACCAAAAGGGGTATTAATTGGGATTGTGTCCCAGTTCGTTATTATGCCATCCTTAGCTTTTGCTTTAGCCAAACTATTCCAACTACAACCGGAAGTTGCCGTTGGAGTCATTTTAGTCGGTTGTTGTCCTGGAGGTACATCTTCCAACGTTATGACGTTCTTATCGAAAGGAAATACGGCCTTATCTGTTACGATTACTTCCTTTACAACATTATTAGCACCATTAGTCACACCTGCTTTAATTTATTTACTCGCTAGTGAATGGTTACCGGTATCATTCTCAGCTATGTTTATGTCGGTTGTACAAGTTGTCTTAATTCCGATTATTTTAGGGATTATTGCTCAATTCGTCTTTAAACCACTTGTGGCAAAAAGTGTAGACATTTTACCGACTGTTTCGGTTATTGCGATTGTATTAATTGTTGCTGCTGTCGTAAGTGGTAGCCGCGACAAAATTTTAGAAACGGGGCTACTTATTTTCGCAGTAGTCATTCTCCATAACGGGCTTGGTTATTTATTTGGCTATTTAATTGGCAAACTATTCAAAATGAAATACGAAGACAAAAAAGCGATTTCCATCGAAGTGGGAATGCAAAATTCCGGTTTAGGCGCCCAATTAGCTATGGCCCACTTTAATCCGGTTTCTGCCGTACCGAGTGCCATCTTTAGTTTCTGGCACAACATTTCCGGACCAATTTTAGCCACTTATTGGAGTTCAAGGGCTTCGAAAATGGCGAAGGAAGAAGAAAAAACAAATTAAATCAACACAAAGAAAGGGTGGAAATCATCTCCACCCTTTTTGTTATGACGATGATGTGGCCTTTTCACTAAAAGTTTCGGCGACGTTCTGTTGTTTTCTTTTTTTCAACCATTCTTCTACCCCACCAGTGCCAATTAAAACACCGATCACAATAAGGAAACATCCGATAATTTGAGAAACGTGAATTTCTTCCCCTAAAATGAGGACAGATGCAATTAAAGCGAAAATCGTACTTAAATTATTAAAAATGGCCGTTTCGGCAGTACCGATTCGTTTAATCATCGAATTAAATAAACTATGCCCTACTGCTGTCGCAAAAATAGCAGAAAATAAAAAGATTCCCCATAATGTCATATCGATCTCGGCAAAACGAATAAATCCTTTCGGTGTCGTCAACACACTAAACAAAATGAGTAAAAGGGAGCCAAACGTTAACATATAAGCCGTTACAACGAGCGGTGGTATCGTTAACGTAATCCGACGAATGATGAAAAAACTAAAAGCTTGAACAATAATCGAAGCTAATACATAAAAATCACCTGCAACCAGATTCGTAACAGCTGACATGTCATCGACAACCGCAACCATTATCCCGATAAACCCGATCACAAATCCAATGAAACGTAACACCGTTAGTGAAGTCGACCTTGTCGCTACAGCAATAATCGCGGTAATTAACGGTGCTAAACCTAATATAAGCGAGGACTTGATGGCAGTCGTTTCGAATAATCCGGTCGCTAGTAATGAATGGTGGGCAATGACCCCTAGTAAACTCACTAATAAAAGGAACTTCCATGGCATTTCTTTATAAATCATTTTCTTTTTCATTACGAGTAAAATAAGAAACAGTGTTACTCCAGCAATGAAAATACGTGTTCCTTGCATAACCAACGGAGGGATTTCTACAAGGAGCAATTTTAAAAGGGATACATTAATCCCCCAAAGAAACATCGTTAACACCATAATTGAATAAACTTTAAGCACAGTACTCCCCCTTTTGAATAGAGGTTTCCCTCTTTGACCATTTGTGGTTCCGGTTCCACCATATTAGGTACTTTGAAGCACCTTTCTCTCCCCTAACAAGATTATAATATAATCATAGCGTTATTCGAACCGGAATTTGTAGAAAAGTCAGAAAGATTGCGAATAAAAAAGGCTGTTCGCAGAAAGTATGACGACTTTCTGAAACAGCTTTTTAAATTTATACTGGGCTTACTCCGTGTTTGCGCTCGGAGAACAGTAAATATTTTGACATATAAGCTTGTAATCTTGTTGTCAACGCTTCTCGTAATTGGTTCGGTTCAATGACATCGTCAATAATTAATTCGGAAGCTAGTCGATAGACATCGATTTCTTCTTTATATTCATCTCGTTTTTCTTGAATAAAGGCCGCTTGTTCTTCCTTCGGCAATTGGGCGATTTTGTTCGCGTATACAGCATTAACAGCTGCCTCTGGACCCATGACGGCAATTTGAGCTGTCGTTAAGGCGATACAGCAATCTGGTTCAAATGCTGGACCTGCCATTGCATAAAGCCCTGCACCATATGCTTTCCGTACAATGACCGTCATTTTCGGTACGGTCGCTTCACTCATGGCAAAAATCATTTTTGCCCCGTGACGAATAATGCCTGCTTTTTCAACTTGTGTACCAATCATAAAGCCTGGTACATCCGCTAAAAAGACGAGTGGAATATGGAAGGCATCACATAGATTAATGAATTTCGCTGCTTTATCGGCTGAATCGTGGAATAATACGCCACCTTTTACGCGAGGCTGGTTCGCGATAATTCCAACAACTTGCCCATCCATTCGAGCTAGACCCGTAATCATTTCCGCCGCGAATAATTTCTTTACTTCACAAAATGAACCTTCGTCAATAATGCGATCGATCACATCGTACATATTAAATGGAACATTTTGATTTTCCGGGATAATGTCTGCGATTGATTTTTCAAAATCAGCCGGACGTTTCGGTTCTGCCACTGCTGTTTTTTCCCGATAATTGTTTGGGAAGTAGCTTAAATAGTTACGAGCATAGTCGATTGCTTCCTGCTCCGTTTTCGCTAACACATCCCCACAACCGGAAATGGAACAGTGCATTTTTGCGCCACCCATCGTTTCTAAGTCTACTTTCTCTCCGATAACCATTTCCGCCATACGAGGGGATCCTAAATACATCGATGCATTTCCTTCGACCATGACGACAATATCACAAAAGGCTGGGATGTACGCCCCACCAGCAGCTGAAGGACCGAATAATAAGCAAATTTGCGGGATTTTCCCGGATAATTTTACTTGATTATAAAAAATGCGCCCAGCTCCTCTTCTTCCAGGGAACATTTCAATTTGATCGGTAATACGTGCCCCTGCAGAATCGACTAAATAAATAAGCGGACATGCTAACTTTTCAGCCGTTTCTTGAATACGAATAATTTTTTCGACTGTTCGTTTTCCCCAAGAACCTGCTTTTACCGTGGAGTCATTGGCCATGACACAAACGGTACGTCCGTGGATTTTCCCAATACCTGTTACAACTCCATCGGCTGGTAAATCCCCTGCCATACAGTTTGCAAAGGCGCCGTCTTCCACTTGTAAATCATCATCAAACAATAATCTCAATCGATCTCGAACAAATAATTTTCCTTGTTCTGCATTTTTTTCATGATATTTTTGTTGACCACCTTGGTGAATCGTTTCTTTTAATTGGCCATGTCTATTTTCGATAATAGATTCACTCATATCCGTTCCCCCTTATTTGTTGCTCGGTTATTTTCCTGAATATTGTGGTTGACGTTTTTCTTGAAACGCCAATAATCCTTCTAATCGATCTTCTGTATGGAGTAATCGATCATAGGCTAAAGATTCAATTTGTAATCCGGTCATTAAATCGACTTCCAGCCCTTTATTAATCGCTGTTTTTGCTTGAATCAGTGAAAGGGGGGCATTTTTCCCCATTTCTAAAGCAAGTTGTATCGCTTTATCCATTAATTGTTCGTGCTCTACCACATGCTCCACTAAACCGATATCGTAAGCTTCCTTCGCATCGATTCTTCTAGCTGTATAAATGAGTTCCTTTGCTTTTCCAATTCCGATTAAACGGGGTAAACGTTGTGTTCCCCCTGCTCCAGGAATAATGCCGAGGGATGTTTCCGTTAAGCCTATTTTCACGTGGCTTGCCGCAATGCGTAGATCACAAGCTAAAGCTAGTTCTAAACCGCCACCAAAGGCAACGCCATTTAACACTGCAATGACTGGTTGGGGTAATGCTTCCACTTGGTTAACCGTACTACCAATTAGGGACACGACTTCCTTTACTTGGTGCTCATTCATCCCTTTTCGCTCTTTTAAATCTGCTCCCGCACAAAATGCCTTCTCTCCATCCCCTGTTAATAACACGACACGAATTTGAGGGTTGTAATGAATTTCATGTAACGTCTCCTGTAATTCCGTAAGTAATTGAACGGACATCGCATTGGCCGCTTCTTTTCGATTTAACGTAACGATTCCAATGCCATGTTCAATCGTTTTTAATTGAACGAGCGTCATCCGCTTACCCCCTTTCCTTTCTAGCAATCTCCATTTGCTTTGATACTAGATTTCTTCCTATTTTTTGTTCGATGAAAAATCCGGCATTTATAATGGATTCCATTTGTACCCCTGTTTCAATGCCCATTTCCGAAAGTAAATAAAGCACATCTTCTGTCGCCACATTTCCCGTTGCTCCCTTTGCATATGGGCATCCACCAAGTCCACCTACAGAACTATCAAAGGTCGTGATCCCCATTTCAAGGGATTTCACGATGTTGGCAATGGCCGTTCCTCGCGTATCATGGAAATGCATCGCAAAGAGGCTTGGAGAATAATGGTTGAATAAAAGAGTTAATAATTGTTCCACTTGGGTTGGGACCGCAACACCAATCGTATCCCCTAAGGAAACTTCCGTTACCCCCATTTCTAAAAGGGCATCCACGACTCTTAACACTTTTTCCGGTGCAATTGGTCCTTCAAAGGGACATCCGATAACCGTCGATACATAACCTCGAACGGTTAAATTCGCTTTTTTTGCTTCTTCCACGACTTCCTTTAACACGGGAAACGTCGCATCGATCGTTTTATTAATATTGCTTTGATTATGACTTTCACTAGCTGACATAAAGACACTTGCCTCATCGATTCCTACTTCAAGAGCACGCATGAGCCCTTGGATATTCGGGATAAGGGCTGCGTATGTAACGTCCTTTTGACGTTTAATCGACTTTAATACTTCCCCGGCATCTGCCAATTGGGGAATCCATTTTGGATGGACGAAGGATGAGACTTCAATATAGTTCAATCCCGCTTCACTTAACTGATCAATCCATTGAATTTTATCCTTCGTTTCAATTAAACCTTTTTCATTTTGTAATCCATCCCTAGGCCCTACTTCTTTAAGAACGACGTTTTGAGGAAGGTTCATCCGTAACCCCCCTATTCCAGTTCTAAAATATCATCATCAACATTAATAAAATCGCCTTCTTGGGCAAGGATTTTTTTCACTTTCCCGTCTACTTCAGCTGTAATCGGAATTTCCATTTTCATCGATTCTAAAATGGCCACATCTTGCCCTGCTTTCACTTCTTCCCCTTCTGTCACAATAATTTTCCAAACTGTACCTGCCATACTTGCTTTTACTGTTGTCATAGAAAATCCCTCCAATTTTTTCATATCAAGGCTTCTAAGTTTTCCTAGAAGCCCCCTAAGCGTTAATTCTTAACGTTCTGTATTTGCGGTAAATAATAATCGTTTACAAAACTTGTCGTCGTCATTCCATCAATAAATGGTTGCTTTTGAACGACGTCTAACAACATTGGAATATTCGTTTCAATCCCCGTCACTTTATACTGTTGCAATGCATCTGTTAGTCGCCTTACCGCGATTTCTCTCGTCTCGGCCCAGACAACTAACTTTGCAATCATTGGATCATAGAAAGGTGTGACGGCTGAGCCTGATTCAACCGCTATTTCATGACGAATGCCTTCCCCTTCCGGAAGCTGTAATTCCGTAATTGTTCCCGGCGATGGGAAGAAGGTTTTCGGATTTTCCGCATAAATACGCACTTCAATGGCATGACCGTGTTGTTGAATGGATTCCCGCGTAAAGGTTAATGGCTTGTTATTTGCAACATGAATTTGCCATTCGACTAAATCTAGTTTTGTAATTTCTTCCGTTACGGGGTGTTCTACTTGTAATCTCGTATTCATTTCTAAGAAATAGAAGTTTTCATCCCCATCGACTAAAAACTCAATCGTTCCCGCATTCGTATAGCCAATATGTTTTGCTGCTTGAACAGCCGCGTCCAACATTTTCTCTCTCGTTGCGACAGAAATAAATGGTGATGGCGCCTCTTCAACAACCTTCTGATTGCGTCGTTGTACAGAACATTCCCGCTCAAAAAGGGGCACGACATTGCCATGGCTATCGGCGATAATTTGAACTTCCACATGGTGAGGATTTTCAATCAGTTTTTCGATATACATCGTGCCGTCTCCGAAAAATGATTCCGCCCTTTTTTTATTTCCTTCAAAGGCTTTTTCCAATTCCTCTTCCCGATCGATTCGTTGCATCCCGATGCCGCCACCACCAGCAGAAGCCTTCAACATAATCGGAAATCCGATTTTATTTGCAATCTCCTTCGCTTCTTCAATGTTTTCTAACGGCACATCAATTCCTTCGATAATTGGAACCCCTGCCTTTTGCATCGTTTTCCGCGCTTCCAATTTACTACCCATTGAAGCAATGACTTCAGCCTTCGGACCAATAAAGCGAATGCCTTCTTCTTCACAACGTTTTGCAAATTGGGCGTTTTCTGATAACAAGCCATATCCAGGATGAATCGCATCAGCCTTCGATTCTTTTGCCACTTCTATGATTTTTTCGATATTTAAATAGCTTAAAGCAACAGGCGGTTTCCCAATTTCAAAAGCTTCATCTGCTTCTTTCACATGAAGAGCATTAGCATCTGCTTCTGAATAAACGGCAACTGTTTGAATGTTCATCTTTTGACACGTTCGAATAATTCTTCGTGCAATTTCACCACGATTGGCAATTAAAATTTTCGAAATCATTCGCTTCACCTCTCATTATTTAACTAGTTCAGTAAACTGCTCTCTTAGCTTATATTTTTGTATTTTTCCGGAAGCTGTCATTGGATAGCTATCGATAAAGAGAATGTATTTCGGAATTTTATGTTTGGAAATTTTATTATGACAATAATCCCGAATCTCTTCTTCCGTCGCTGTTTCGCCTGGACGTAAAATAATGAAGGCAGCTGCTTCTTCACCATATTTTTCATCTGGAACCCCGACCACTTGCACGTCTAAAATTTTCGGCAATGTATAAAGAAACTCTTCAATTTCCCGCGGATAAATATTTTCTCCACCGCGAATAATCATGTCCTTTAGACGGCCGGTAATACGGACGTAACCATTTTCATCCATTGTGGCGATATCTCCTGTATGCAACCAATTATCGGCATCGATTGCTTCCTCCGTTGCATCCGGATTGTTATAGTATCCTTTCATTACATGGTAGCCGCGAGTACAAAGCTCCCCTTGTGTATTCGGAGGCACTTCTTCATTTGTAATTGGATCTACAATTTTCACTTCAACATTTGGCAATGCTCGACCGACCGTTTCCACTTTTAAGTCAAATGGATCATCTGCCCTCGTTTGGGTAATCACAGGTGAAGATTCCGTTTGACCGTAGCAGATTGTGACATCCTTCATGCCCATTTTTTGAATAACCGCTTTCATCACTTCGACTGGGCAATTGGAGCCTGCCATTACCCCTGTACGTAACGATGACAGGTCATAATCCGAAAAATTCGGTAAATTCAATTCACTAATGAACATCGTTGGTACACCATGCAGTGCAGTACATTTTTCCTTTTCCACCGTTTGTAAAACAACTTCTGGATTGTACTCTTGTACAGGTACCATTGTTCCACCACAACTAACAATGGCTAATGTTCCAATAACACAACCGAAACAATGGAAGAAAGGTACTGGAATACATAGACGGTCTTCATTCGTTAATTTCATACATTCGGCAATGTTCACGGCATTATTAATTAAATTCGAGTGGGTTAACATAACCCCCTTTGGAAAACCAGTTGTTCCGGAAGTGTACTGAATATTAATGACATCCTCATAATGGAGGCTTGCTTTTCGCTCTGCTAGCTGCTCATCCGAAATAAGCGATGCGGCATTTAAAATGTCTGACCAATTGTAAACACCATCGTAGGAATGATCCCCTAATACAATGACATTTTTTAATTTCGGTAACCGTTTTGATTCCAGTTCCCCTGGTTTACAATGGGCTAGTTCCGGACATAGTTCATAAATCGTATCAATGAAACGATGATCTTTTAGTTGTTCGATTAAAATGAGGGTTGTCGAATCCGATTGTTTTAGCAAATACTCCAGTTCCGTCGAACGATAATTCGTATTCACTGTCACAAGGGGTGCCCCCATTTTCCCTGTTCCAAACTGAAGGCTTACCCATTCCGGTGTATTTGTTGTCCAAACGGCGATATGTTCCCCTTTTTCAATGCCTAATGCCATTAAGCCTTTTGCCACTTGATCACAAAGGGCGTCCAACTCTTTATACGTTAATCGTAAATCCCGGTCAGCATAAACAAGTGCTTCATCATTCGGATAGAGCCGTGCTTTTTCTTCTAACAACTGACCAATCGTTTGATAAACTAAATCTGCCATTAAACTCCTCCTCATCGTTCCTTATTTCATATGCTAGCAACCTATTAATCTTGAAATGACAAGACGTTGAATTTCGGACGTTCCTTCCCCAATTTCCATTAGTTTAATATCCCGTAAATGACGTTCCACATCGTATTCTTTCATATAGCCATATCCACCATGGATTTGAATCGCTTGATTACAAACTCTAAAGCCCATTTCAGAGGCAAATAATTTCGCCATTGCCGCTTCTTTGCCGAAAGGTTTTTTATTATCTTTTAACCAAGCTGCTTTGTAAACTAAATTCCGTGCGAGTTCAATTTCCATCGCCATATCTGCTAATTTAAATTGGATCGCTTGGAATTTTGAAATGGATGTTCCAAATTGCTGTCTTTCCTTTGCGTATTGCAATGCCTTTTCGTAGGCAGCTTGAGCAATCCCAACGGATAATGCCGCAATGGAAATACGACCACCGTCCAACGTGCTTAAAAACTGACTAAATCCTCGTTTTTCGTCACCTAACACATTTTCCTTCGGTACCCGTACATTTTCGAGTACAATTTCACATGTGTTGGAAGCACGAACCCCCATTTTGTCATAGTTACAATTAATTTTGACACCTGGTGTTTCTGTCGGAACAATAATGGACGTAATAATTTTCTTGCCGTCTTCTCTTTCTCCCGTAACCGCTGTAACAATGACTTGTCGAGCGTATCCAGCATTCGTAATCCAACATTTTTCGCCGTTAATGACGTATTCGTCGCCTTCCAACACCGCTTTTGTTCTAGTTCCTCCTGCGTCCGATCCAGCATTTGGCTCCGTTAAACCAAAGGATCCTAACGTTTTCCCTTGCGCCATCGGTACTAGCCATTCTTGTTTTTGTTCCTCTGTTCCAAAGTAGTAAATTGGTGAAGCACCTAAACTAATGGCAGCAGCATAACTTAATCCTGTCCCACCACATGCTTTTCCGATTTCTTCAACCGCAATCGCATAGGAAATTGTATCTCCACCAGAACCGCCATATTCCTCAGGAAACGGAATACCTAATAAGCCGAGCTCTCCCATTTTTTTAAAGCTTTCTACACGGAAAGAAGATGTTTCGTCTAATTTTCGTGCGTACGGTGCAATTTCCTTTTCTGCAAATTCCCGTACCATGTCTCGTATCATTAATTGTTCTTTTGTTAATTCAAAATTCATCCTTTTCTCCCCCTAATACCGACTAGTCGGTTTCAGCATTATAAAAAAATAGACCGACTAGTTGGTTTATTTATTTGATACCCCTGTTGCCATGTTCAACTCGTTTAACTTACGTGCTTCTTGAAATCCTTGTTCCGTTGCTAACGAATGGAAGATCAAATCTTTAAAGATGTCTGTAATTTGTTCCATCGTTAACGGACCATCGGATTTATACCATTTGTACGTCCAGTTAATCATCCCGATAATGGACAATGCTGCGATGTTCGTTGGAATTTCCCTTCGAAAGTCACCGCCTTCTTGCCCCTCTTTGATAACGCTTTCAATTATTTTGCGATAACGGTCGCGTTTGTCATTAATAACCGTTTTATACACATCTTGTAAATAAGCACTTTCCTCGTAAAAAACCGTTATATACGGTTTATACAGATCAAATACTTTTACGAAAGATTGCAATATACCGCTTAACCGGGTGATTGGAGTGGCATTTAGATTATATGATTCCTGTGCCTTTTCAATGACATAGGAAATAAAGACATCATGAATTTCATAAAGTAATTCATCCTTTGATTTAAAATTGTGGTAAAACCCTCCCTTTGAAGTACCAGCTTGTTCCACAATTTGATCTACAGTAACGCCATGGTACCCCTTCTCTTGAAATAACAATAATGAACTTTCCAATATTCGTTGCTTCAATGGTTTCTTATGCATTTGAAATCTACCCTTCTTATCGTTTTATCACTCCACATTCCCCTCACAATTGCATTATTTTTCTCTAATATGTTTATATTCTCTACATTATGAAAATATGACAAAAAACTAAAAAATATTTTTTAATTTTTATAAAGGTAGAAAGATAATAGAAAACAGTTGGCGAAAAACGTTGAATGACGAAGGTTTAAGCGGATTTTTGAAGGTTTAGGCAATGAAGTGATAGATAAAATAGTAGGAATAAAAACTATAAAATTCTTTGAACGATAAAAAAATGCTGGCGTCTTTAAAAGACACCAGCATGTTCATTATTTTAAGTTGTAGAAAGATTTTAATCCAAGGAATTGAGCTGTTACACCAAGTTGGTCTTCAATACGAAGAAGTTGGTTGTATTTCGCTACACGGTCTGTACGGGACGGAGCACCTGTTTTAATTTGACCTGCATTTGTTGCAACGGCAATATCTGCAATTGTAGCGTCTTCTGATTCACCAGAGCGGTGAGAAATAACTGCTGTATAACCAGCGCGTTTTGCCATTTCAATCGCATCAAATGTTTCTGTTAACGTACCGATTTGGTTTACTTTAATAAGGATAGAATTTCCTACTCCTTGTTCAATACCTTGAGCTAATTTTTTTGTATTTGTAACAAATAAATCGTCCCCAACTAGTTGAACACGGTTGCCGATACGTTCTGTTAATAATTTATGACCTTTCCAGTCATTTTCATCTAAACCATCTTCAATTGAAATGATTGGGTATTTAGAAGTTAACTCTTCATACCATTCCACCATTTCTTCAGATGTCTTCACAACACCTTCACCAGCTAAATGGTATTTCCCATCTTCTTTATTGAAAAGTTCAGAAGATGCTACGTCCATTGCTAAACGTACTTCTTCTCCTGGTTTGTAACCAGCTTTTTCAATTGCTTCTAAAATAACTGTAATTGCTTCTTCATTTGAACCTAAGTTTGGCGCAAATCCACCTTCGTCACCAACAGCTGTATTGTAACCTTTGTCTTTTAATACCGCTTTTAAGCTATGGAAAATTTCAGCACCGATTCGAAGGGCATGACGGAAACTTTCTGCACCTACAGGCATCACCATGAATTCTTGAATGTCCACATTGTTATCGGCATGGGCACCACCATTTAAAATGTTCATCATAGGTACTGGCAGTTGTTTTGCATTGACGCCGCCAAGGTATTGATATAAAGGAACATCTAAGTAGTCTGCAGCAGCGTGGGCAACCGCTAAAGATACACCAAGGATTGCGTTCGCACCTAATTTCCCTTTATTTTCAGTACCGTCAAGTTCGATTAAAGCTTTGTCGATCACAACTTGATCAAGAACAGAGTAATTACCTTCTAACTCTTCCGCGATAATTGTATTAACGTTTTCTACTGCTTTTAATACACCTTTACCAAGATAACGAGATTTGTCACCGTCGCGTAATTCAACTGCTTCATATTCTCCTGTGGAAGCACCAGATGGCACGATCGCACGACCAAAGGCACCTGATTCAGTAAATACTTCTACCTCAATTGTTGGGTTACCACGGGAATCTAAAACTTCTCGAGCATAAACTTGTGTAATAAATGGCATAATCAATTCTCCTCACTTAATCAATTTGATCTCGGCAAGAAACTTTGCCGGATAGTGTGACTGCTTACTGAATAAAGTCAAATAGTGGTTTACCTGTCATTTCTTGTGGTTGTTTGATACCTAACAATTTTAACATAGTTGGAGCTAGGTCGGCTAAAATGCCTCCATCTCTAATCACTATATTTTGTTTTGTGACAATAACCGGTACAGGATTTGTTGTATGGGCTGTCATCGGTTCTCCTTCAATCGTCACGACTTCATCGGAATTACCGTGGTCAGCCGTAATAATTGCCGCTCCACCTTTAGCTAGTATTGCGTCAACTACTTTTCCTAAACATTCATCCACTGCTTCAATTGCTTTAATCGTCGGTTCAAGCATACCGCTATGGCCGACCATATCTGGATTTGCATAGTTTAAAATAATCGCATCAAACTTATCTTCACGAATGGACTCTAATAAGGCATCTGTTACTTCATATGCACTCATTTCTGGTTTTAAATCATATGTAGCAACCTTAGGGGAGGCGATTAAAATTCTTTCCTCTCCTGGGAATTTTTCTTCCCTTCCCCCACTCATAAAAAATGTGACATGGGGATATTTTTCAGTTTCTGCAATACGAAGCTGCGTTAAACCTTCCCTTGCAATGACTTCACCGACAGTATTGACTAGATCTACATTTTCAAACGCTACATCTGCCTTTACATCGTGACTATAGTGGGTAAACGTAACGAATTTTAAATTTGTCGGATGTTTCTCAGATAATTTAAAGCCGATAAATTGATCGTTCGTAAACACTGTTGATAACTGAATTGCCCGGTCCGGTCTAAAATTGAAAAATACGACCGCATCGTTTGTATCAACTGTCGCAACCGGTTTCCCTTCTTCCGTAATGACAAAAGGAATAACAAACTCGTCTACGACATCACGGGAATAGGATGATTCCACACCGATTTTAGCCGATACGGCCGTTTGACCGATGCCATCTACTAATGCGTTATACGTTAATTGAACCCGTTCCCAACGTTTGTCTCTATCCATTGCATAATAGCGGCCATGAATAGAAGCAAATTTTCCGACACCAATTTCATTCATTTGCTTTTCTGTTTCTTCGATATAGTCAATGGCTGTAGTTGGTCCCACATCCCGGCCATCTAAGAAACCGTGAACGTACACTTCTTCTAAACCATTGGCCTTTGCTAATTTTAATAAAGCAAATAAATGCTCATAGTGACTATGAACACCACCATCAGAAAGAAGTCCCATTAAATGTAGTTTCGAATTATTCGCTTTTGCATGTTCGACCGCAGCTAAAAATTTTTCGTTTTTATAAAAGTCACCTTCACGGATTGATTTATGGATTCTCGTTAAACTTTGATATACGATTCGGCCCGCACCGATGTTTAAGTGACCTACTTCAGAATTTCCCATTTGACCATCCGGTAAACCGACAGCTTCCCCACTAGCTGTTAATGTTGAGTGGGGAAATTGGGACCAGTATCGATCAAAATTCGGTTTTTTACTTTGAGCGACCGCATTTCCGAAGGTCTCATCGCGAAATGCGAAACCGTCTAAAATAATTAATGCAACTGGTTGTTTAGGCATTGACTGCCGCCTCCAATAATTTTAAATAAGAATCTACTTTTAAGCTTGCTCCACCAACAAGGGCTCCATCGATATGTTCCTTCGATAATAATTCATCAATGTTTTCTGGTTTTACACTACCACCATATTGAATGCGAATACTTTCCGCAGCTTCTTGGCCGTATAACCCTTCAACGACTTCACGAATTTTACCGCAAACATGATTCGCATCATCTGCTGTTGCAGTTTTCCCTGTGCCAATTGCCCAAATTGGTTCATAGGCAATGACCATATGTTTTACTTCTTCAGGAGTAAAGCCTTCAAGGGCAGCGGTAACTTGTGTCGAAACTTTCTCTTCTGTTTGACCAGACTCTCGCTCTTCCAATGTTTCTCCGCAACAAATAATCGGTACAATCCCGTTGATTAATGCTGCTCGAACTTTTTTATTTACCGCTTCATCCGTTTCGTTGAAATACTCACGACGTTCGGAATGCCCTAAGATGACGTAGTCTACATTAATGGATGCTAGTTGGGAAGGACTAATTTCCCCTGTAAAAGCACCTTCATTTTCAAAATGCATGTTTTGGGCACCGATTGCTAAATCCGTTTCCGTTGCTACATCAACTAACGTTGGTAAATAAAGAGCTGGAGCACAAATTACTGCATCTACTTTGTCTTCAGAAGGAACTTGTTCACGTACTGCCTCTGCGAATTCCACTGCCTCATCAAAACTTTTATACATTTTCCAGTTCCCTGCGATGATCGGTTTGCGCATGAAAATGCCTCCTTAAATTTCCGCTCTGGCGACTACTTTTAATGTACCGCCATAAGCATTTTTATTTATCGTTTAATGCTACGATTCCTGGAAGTTGTTTCCCTTCCATTAACTCAAGTGAAGCGCCGCCACCAGTTGAAATATGATCCATTTGATCGGCTACTTCGAATTTTTCTACCGCAGCTGCAGAATCGCCACCACCAATAATTGTGTAGCCTTCTGTTTCAGCCATTGCTTGTGCTACTGTTTTTGTACCATTTGCAAATTTGTCCATTTCAAACACACCCATAGGACCATTCCAAATGATTAGCTTAGATTGTTTAATAATTTCTGCATAACGTTCTGCTGTTTTCGGACCAATATCCAGACCCATCCAGTCTTCTGGAATGTCTTCGATCGAAACAACTTTCGTTTGGGCATCTTTTGAAAATTCATTCGCTACAACAGTATCAATTGGCATATGAAGTTGTACACCTTTTTCTTTTGCCTTTGCGATGAATCCTTGGGCTAACTCAATTTTATCTTCTTCCAATAAGGATTTACCGATGGAATATCCTTGAGCTTTTGTAAATGTGAAAGAAAGTCCTCCACCGATAATTAAATGGTCTACTTTATCTAATAGATTTTCAATAACCCCGATTTTGTCCTTAACCTTTGCGCCACCGATAATGGCAGTAAACGGTCTTTCAGGATTCGATAAAGCCTTCCCTAATACATCTAATTCTTTTTCCATTAATAAGCCAGATACTGCAGGAATGTATTTCGCAATTCCTTCTGTTGATGCATGGGCACGGTGGGCAGCGCCAAAGGCATCATTGACATAAATGTCAGCTAATTTAGCGAAGGATTTAGATAATTCTTCATCATTCTTCTCTTCACCTTTATGGAAACGAACGTTTTCTAATAGGACGATATCGCCTTCTTTCATGTTTCCAACCGTTGTTTCTACTTCTTCCCCAATGGACTCGTCTAATTTAATAACCGGTTGTCCAATTAGTTTCGATAAATGGTGTCCAACTGCTGTTAGGCGTAACTCTTCTTTCACTTCACCCTTTGGTCTGCCTAAATGGGAAGCTAAAATAACTTTTGCTCCTGAATTTACTAATTGTTGGATCGTTGGGATTGCCGCGCGTATACGTGTATCATCTGTAATTTCGCCATTCTCCATCGGAACGTTGAAATCCACACGTACAAATACTCGTTTTCCCTTTACTTCTACATCATTCATTGTCTTCTTTAAAAACATGGAAGAAGCCTCCTTCAAATCAATCGAGAATCGATTTCCTATGGTATTTAAAACTGCTTTTTATAAGTAAGATAAACAATATATCCTTTACCTTACGACGTGAAATGTACGTCTAACCTTCGAAAAAAAAGCGATGGGTAGTTTACTCCATCGCTTTTTACCCCCCATTATTATAAATGGTAATAATTATAAAGGCTATACTTTTTATATACTACAAGGCAAATATGCCACATATTTTTAAAAAGTATGACACATTAAACCTATTCTTTATTGTTGTGTAATGTATTTAGATAAATCTAATAGTCGATTAGAATATCCAATTTCATTGTCGTACCATGCAAGTACTTTAATCATATTATTATCTAATACCATAGTAGATAATCCATCCACAGTTGAAGAATGACGGTTACCGTTGTAGTCGATTGAAACTAAAGGTAATTCGTTATAGTCAAGAATACCTTTTAGCTCACCGCTTGCTGCTTCTTTTAACGCATTATTAACATCTTCTGGTGTTACAGTTGTATTTAACTCAGCCACTAGGTCCACACAAGATACGTTAGGTGTTGGTACACGCATAGAGAAACCATCTAATTTCCCTTTTAATTGCGGTAAAACTTTCGCAACCGCTACGGCAGCACCAGTAGTTGTTGGAATCATTGATACAGCACCTGCACGGGCACGTCTTGGGTCACTATGTGGGAAGTCTAAAATACGTTGGTCATTTGTATAAGAGTGAATTGTTGTCATTAAACCGCGTTTAATGCCGAATTTTTCATCCAATACTTTCGCAACAGGTGATAAACAGTTTGTTGTACAAGATGCATTGGAAATGACATTTTGACTTGGATCATATTCCGTATGGTTAACGCCCATTACATAAGTTGGCATGTCGCCTTTTGCAGGAGCAGATAAAATCGCTTTTTTCGCACCAGCTTGCACGTGTAATGAAACTTCTTCCATTGAACGGAATCTACCAGTAGATTCAATTACTACATCGATATCTAGCTCACCCCATGGTAAATTCGCAGGGTCTTTTTCAGAAAGAACTTTTACTCTTTTACCATCGACGATGAACGCATTATCTTCTGATTGTACTTCTCCGTTATATATACCGTGAACTGAGTCAAATTTTAAAAGATGAGCCAGTTGATGAGCATCTGATAAGTCATTTACAGCAACAACTTCAAATTCATTCGATTGAATTGCCTCACGAAAAACTAATCTACCAATACGTCCAAACCCGTTAATTGCAATTCTGATTGCCATATCAAATTCCTCCAAATAAAAAATTTATTTATAAAATTTCTTAAGGCCTTTAAAAGTTTAGCCTAAATAAAACTTATTTATCCGTGATTTACTTGCTATAAGGAAAGTTCATTCGTTGAACTTTGTAACATTTCATTTGCAGCACCTTCGTCCGTAATTAACGTCGTTTGCTTTGCTGCATTTTTAAAGTAGGCTTGAATCGCTTTCGCTTTCATCGAGCCTCCTGCCACAGCGATAATTTGCGGACTATTTTTCACTTCGTTTAGCTGAATGCCAATCGTATTTATTCGGTATATTACTTCACCAAACTCATCAAAATAATAACCAAAGGCTTCGCCAATCGCATTTTTTTCCTTTAACAAATTGAGTATTTCTTCGCTGGAATGACGTCGGTTCGCCATATCTTTTGCCGTACCGATTCCATGGATGACAATATCAATATGTTCATACAAATCAAGCACTTCTTTCACAACGGGCTCTTCGCTCATCGTTGCGTAGGCTGCTTCACTTAAATTTTCTGGCAAATACAATGTGCGGAAGTCCGCACCACATTTCGAAGCAAATTGGGAAACTAGGGTATTAGCTTGTAAATTCATTTGATTCCCAAAACTACCTCGTGCAGCGACAAAGGTTAACGTGCTGAGCGTTTTTGTCGGTGACAAAAACTTCGGTAGTGATGCAATTGTGCTACCGCCCGTTATGGCAACCTTCTGCTCCTTTTTAGCAATGTTTGTTAAATAGAGAGCTGCTTCTTTTCCTAAATGTTGCTTAATACTTTCATCCGCATCAACATCTCCAGGGACGATGATAACTTTTTCTATCCCTAACAATTGGGCAAGTTTTTTCTCTTTTAAGCTTAAACCGGAAAGTTCTTGGAAAACTTCTTTTAAATTTTCTAAAGCTTCATATCCCTTTTCGGTACATATCATTCCCTTTTGGGACGTTTCAATTAAATTTTGATTCATCAGCAATGTCGTTTCATTCCGAACAGTTCGTTCTGAAACATCTAATGTATCTAATATCGTTCTCCTTCCAACAGGTCCCGATACTGCAATGATTTGAAGTATTCGATACCTTAAAGGAAAGATTGTGGAAAGCTCAGGAATAAGTTGCTGAACTAACTTATAAGGATCATGTTTTATGAAAACACACCTCCAGTTGGGTAGATTTTGTCCCACTAAATATTTTTCGTCCCACATAGGGTAAAAAAATATTCTACGTAAAGTATACAATTTTCTATAAAAATCTACAAATGATTTCAACCATTTTTTTCAAAGCACTTCATTTTAACGATGAAGTGCCTCATAAAGGGTAACATAGTCTAAATTTCCATATTGTATAATTTGATCATCTTTTTCAACGACTGGAATCATCAACATATATTTTTCATGCAATTGTTCATTTTCTTCTATATTAATAACCTCAATATCAAAATCCATATCTTCTTGGACAAGCTTTAATGTAAGCAAACCTTCTTCACATAATAAACAATTTGGTCGACTATAAAAATTGATTTTCATCTTTCTTTTCCTCCACATTCGTTCAACTGTTTATAGCATTACAAAAATGAGCTGAATAATCAAATTGTAACTTACACAAACTAATGTCGTACAATTTGTACACTAAATTCTGGGAGGAAAAAATTTATGGAAAATCAATTCATGAATGAATCTCAAGCAATGCAAGGAAATATGCCACTTTCGATGAACCATGGTGCCCATGAAGTGTTAGACGTTCATGAAGTTCTAAGTGCTTCCATTGGTGCAATGAACACATTTATCTTCTTCCGTCCTCACGTACAAGACCAAGAACTTCTAAATATTTTGGATAGACAATATGCCTTCATGTTAGACGAGTACAATATTACGGCTGAATGTTTCAAAACAGGACAAGATCCAAGTCACCCTACTCGTTCTTACAAAATGCAAATGGGTAACGATACAAAATACGGTTTAACACCTGGCCAACCGAAAAAACCGATGACTTCTGCAAACGAAATCAATGACGGTATTATTTCAGGCTTCTTATTAAACTGTCATAAAATGGGGGCAACTGGTAAAACAACGGCAGCCCTTGAATCAACAAACCCAGTAGTACGTCGTGTATTACAAGACTCTATCCAAAACTGTATCGAAATGGCATACGAATTATCTCTTTACCAAAACAAAAATGGTTACTACCAAGTACCACAACTTTCATCACAAGATATGCAAACGATGTTAAATATGTACGGGCAAGCAGATAAAGCAAAAGATATGCCAAACTAAAATAAACAAATCCATTTGATGGCATCATCAAATGGATTTGTTTTCATTTATAATACTTTTCCTAAAAAGGCTTTCGTTCGTTCATTTTGAGGACGACTAAATAATTCTTCAGGATTTCCTTGTTCCACAATATACCCACCATCCATAAACACGACCCGATCCGCCACTTCTCGGGCAAAGCCCATTTCATGGGTGACAACAACCATCGTCATTCCTTCAACGGCTAATTGTTTCATCACATCTAATACTTCCTTTACCATTTCAGGGTCAAGGGCAGATGTTGGTTCATCAAACAACATCACTTTCGGTTTCATCGCGAGGGCCCGCGCAATGGCTACCCGCTGTTGTTGCCCACCGGAAAGCTGTTCAGGATAATTGTACGCCTTTTCCTTTAAACCTACTTTATCTAATAGTTCCAAGGCAAGGTTTTCCCCATCCTTTTTGTCCATTTTACGTATGAGCATTGGCGCCATCGTAATATTTTCAATCACTGTCATATGGGGAAATAAATTAAACTGTTGAAATACCATTCCGACTTCCGTTCGTATTTCGTTTATGTTCGTTTTCGGATCATTGACCATAACCCCATTAATATAAATCGCGCCATCGGTAATTTCCTCTAATAAATTGATACATCTTAAAAACGTACTTTTACCAGAACCCGATGGACCGATTACACAAACTACTTCCTTTTCATAGACTTCATAGTTAATTCCCTTTAATACTTCTAATTTTCCGTAAGCTTTGTGTAAATTTTCTACTTTTATCATGATGCAATCCGCTCCTCTCGTTTTTTCCGCGGATTGTAATGGATACTAAACCGTCTCTCAACATATGCAATTAGTTTCGCTACAGCATACGTTAAAATTAAATACATAATTGCTGCCACTAAGTAAGGTTCCCAGAAACGTTGGTAAGCGCCTGCTACCACTTTCGCTGCATATAAAATATCATTCGCAGCAATAACCGTTACAAGGGAAGAATCCTTTAATAATGCAATAAATTCATTACCTAATGGTGGAATCATTCGACGAAAGGCTTGAGGTAATATAATTTTCCGCATCGCTTGGCGTTCCGTTAATCCAAGGGAGCGGGCAGCTTCCATTTGACCTTTATCAATCGATTCAATCCCGGCACGGATAATTTCTGCATTATAAGCGGCACTATTTAAAATGAGGGCTGTTATACCGGAAACCAAAAAACCAAAGGATTGACCGAAAACCGCGGGTATAAATGCTAAATGAATGATTAATATTTGAACTAACATTGGCGTTCCACGGAAAAGATCTACATAAATTTTACAAGGCCAATAAACCCATCTTTTTTTAGACGTTTTACCTAACCCTAGTAATAACCCTAGTACGATACCTCCTAAATAACCGCATATCGTTAAAATAATCGTCACCCATAAACCATTTATAAAAAACTCACGGTAGTCCCAGACAATATCCCACCGCATATCTAAGAAGTTCATCTGAAACACCTCCAACTAATTAATCCAGCTCTTGACCTGTAATTTCAGCCAATTTACCATTCTCTTTAATTTTTTGAAGGCCTTCATTTAATTGTTCAAGCACTTCTGTATTTCCCTTTTTCACCATTAACCCGTAATATTCTTTTTCAAAACTATCATCCTCGATCGCTTTTAATTTCGAATCTGGGTTGTTTTTAATATATTCAAGAATGACGGCGTTATCTCCAATAGCCGCATCTACAGTACCATTAATCACTTCTTGAATCGCAATTGGCGTTGTTTCGTAAGGTAAAATATTCGTGCTTGTTTTCCCTTGTAGATCTTGGGCTGCGTAATGACCAGTCGTATTAATTTGTACACCGATTTTTTTATCTTTTAAATCATCAAGTTTAGTAATATCCGAATCTTCTTTTGTGACGATTAATTGGGTAGCCTCATAATACGGTTCTGTGAAATCATAAGTTTCTTTCCGCTCATCCGTTATTGTAATCGCAGAAATACCTAAATCAATTTCTCCATTTGTTATTTGTTGGAATAACGGCTCCCATCCAACGTTATTAATTTCAAACTCTACTCCAATTTCTTCCCCTATTGCTTTCACAATATCAATATCAATACCGACAATATTCCCACTATTGTCAAAGGATTCGAAAGGAGCATAGGCAGCATCTGTACCTACTACTAGTTTCGTTGTTTCCCCTTCAGTACTTGTTGAGTCGGATGATCCGGAAGCTCCATTCTCTTCTGCACCACATGCAGCTAAAATAAGTGAAGCGGCAGCAAAAGGCATCAATAGCTTAAATAAATTTTTCTTTAACATCGTATTCCTCCTTCAAAATAAGTGATTCATATTATTCTATAATCAGAAAATTGAAAATAAAATAAGTTTAGATATCCCCAATTATATAAAGTTCAAAATTTTAATACAACATTTAATTTTCTAAATACTTAAAATAAATTGTAGATTATCGGTTATTTTTTACTAGAAACTATTATAGAAAAGTCGAATATTTATGACTTAAGAGGGGTTTTGTTTAGATTTCTTATTAATGTTCAAATACAAAAAAAGACCCGAGAGTTCTAATTGAACTTTCGGATCTTGTTTCTTTATTCAAACCTCAAACTAAAATTATTCCATTATCGACGCTCATAAATTTATATATGAAAAAATTGGTAATGATAGTTTAAAGAGAATGAATTAGGGATAAAATGAATTGGTACAGTAATTACATTTTATCCCTTATGTTTCATTCCCTCTGAATTTTAATAGGCTGCTAAAACTAGTAAAATTCAGGAAGGTATTACGTATTATATTATATAGTTAAAACAGTAAAATGGCGCCCTCGGAGGGAATCGAACCCCCAGCGGAAGAACCGGAATCTTCTGTGTTATCCATTACACCACGAGGACGTTTAATATGTCACTTGTATCGACTAAAACGATTTTCAGTATAAAATTGAACTTCTAGTAAAAAGCATAGTGTCGATTTATGACCTTTCTATTATACAAATGTATATAAGACAATTCAACTATAAAATTGAAGTTAGGGATAATTTTTTTAAAGAAATACTGAATGATTTCATACACAAAATTGGTTTGAATGCCTTTTCCATTCCCATCTTATAGCTCTACTATCCCCATAGAATAATAGTAATTTTCATTTTAAATTTATTTTATTCACAATTAGTGGTTTATATTTGACCTTCCTTGACTATTCTGTGTATGATATGAGTACAGCTGAAGTGAAAGCTTCAGCACGTAGTAAACGACTAAATCTTTTTAAGGAGGATTTACAATGAATTTAATTCCTACAGTTATCGAACAAACAAATCGCGGTGAACGTGCCTATGACATTTATTCAAGACTTTTAAAAGACCGCATCATTTTACTTGGTAGCGCTATTGATGATAATGTAGCAAACTCCATTGTTGCCCAATTATTATTTTTAGCAGCAGAAGATCCAGATAAAGATATTTCCCTATATATTAACTCACCTGGTGGCTCCATTACAGCTGGTATGGCTATTTACGATACAATGCAATATATTAAGCCTCAAGTTTCTACAATTTGTATCGGCATGGCAGCTTCAATGGGTGCATTCTTACTTACTGCTGGTGAACCAGGTAAACGTTTCGCATTACCAAATGCTGAAGTGATGATTCACCAACCACTTGGTGGAGCTCAAGGGCAAGCAACTGAAATCGAAATTGCTGCAAAACGTATTCTTTTCTTACGTGATAAATTAAACAAAATTTTATCTGAACGTTCTGGTCAACCGTTAGAAAAAATCGCTCAAGATACAGATCGCGATAACTTCATGACAGCAGAACAAGCGAAAGAATATGGTTTAATTGACAATATCATTACTCGTATCGAAGATTCTAAAAAATAATAATCGAAACAAAATGGTGATAAGGAATTTCCTTATCACCATTTTTTTATAAAAAAGGGACGTCTCATTTAAGTATGAGACACCCCCTTAAAGTTGCGAGCGTTTACAAGTTTTCTCATTGTTATTCTTCTCTTTGAATTAAGGATGATAATCCGTCGATAGCCTCTTGTTCATCTTTACCGTCTGCGATAAGTGTAACAGTTGTTCCTCTTGCAATTGCTAAGCTCATAATCCCCATAATGGATTTAGCATTCACTTTTTTCTCGTCTTTTTGTAAATACACTTCTGATTTAAAACGATTTGCTTCTTGTACAAATAAAGCAGCTTGTCTTGCCTGTAAACCAGATTTCAATTTCACTTCTACATTGGTTTCAACCATTTATCGATACTCCCTTTCACACCGTACATAATATAATTTTATCTTATCTAAATTGTATAAAAAGAACAATGTTAGATTACTACAATTTTTTGAACAATCACTATTTTATCGTTTCGCCGCGTCTTAAAGCATCCGCTATTTCGTCAATTTTACGTAAACGATGATTTACCCCCGATTTACTTACAGTTCCAGTGGAAACCATCTCGCCAAGTTCTTTTAAAGTCACATCTTGATACTCAACACGAAGCCGTGCAATTTCTCGTAACTTTTCAGGAAGTTGATCAAGTCCGACCGTATTTTCAATAAATCGGATGTTTTCCACTTGACGAATAGCCGCACCGATTGTTTTGTTTAAGTTCGCCGTTTCACAATTGACGATACGGTTTACACTGTTTCGCATATCCCGTAATATCCGTACATCTTCAAACTTTAGCATCGCCTGTGTGGCGCCAACAATTCCTAAAAAATCAGAAATTTTTTCAGCTTCTTTTAAATAGGTGACAAATCCCTTTTTCCGTTCGATTGTTTTTGCATTTAAATTAAATTGATTCATTAAATCGGCTAATGCTTCCCCATGCTCTTTATATAAAGAATAAATCTCTAGATGATAAGCAGAAGTTTCGGGGTTATTTACAGAGCCACCTGCTAAAAACGCTCCACGCAAATAGGCTCGTTTTTGATTTTTATTTGATAACAACGAACTAGAAATGGAATGATTTAATTGAAAATCCCCAGATAAAATATCTAAATCTGTTAATAGTTCACGAGCACCATCCCGAACCCGGCAAATGTAAACATTATTTTTCTTTAAGCGCATTTTTTTTCGCACTAAAAGTTCCACATTGTATGGATATAATTTTTTAACAATCGTGTACAGTCTTCTTGCAATTGCTGCATTTTCTGTTTGCACGTCTAAACTCAGCTGTCTATTTGTAAAGGATAATGATCCGTTCATTCGTATAAGTGCAGAGACTTCCGCTTTTAAGCAATGCTCATCCGTCTCTACTTGCGTTAACTCTTTTTTTGTTTCGGAAGCAAATGACATCTTTCTCCCCCCTTTTACCTATGTATGAAAACAATCATATCATATATTCCATTCTAGAGTTCGTTTTGCTTACTTACATTCTCTTCAATGTGTAATCATACAACCATTTCGCAATTTTATTGGATTCATGGCGGACAACCCCAGATTGGATTGTTGCGATTTCCTTTTTAATAACTTCCAATCCCATGCTCTTTAATTTTTCTATATCAATCAGAACTGGTTCTGCATTTTCTTCTCGATAATTTTCTTTTATCGGTAAGGGGAGTTCAATATCATTTACTAAAATGGCATCTAAACAAGGCTTTCCTACATGATCATAAATCGCTTGAACATGATCTGTGGCACGATAACGAATCGTTTCACCCTTTTGTGTCATTAAGTTGCAAATATAAATCCGTTTTCCCTTTGCCTTTACTAAAGTATCTCCAATTTCTTTGACTAATAAATTGGGAATAATACTTGTATATAAACTTCCAGGTCCTACAAGAATAAAATCGGCCTTCTCAATCGCCCGAATCGCTTCCGGGAGCGCTTTTACATCTTCAGGCACTAAATAGACCCGTTTAATTGGAAGATGGGAAGATGGAATTTTAGACTCCCCTTCAATAATAGATCCGTCAACAAGTTCTGCGTTCAATGTAATTTTTTTATTTGCTGCTGGTATTACTTTCCCGTGCACCTTTAAGACCTTACTCATTTCAGCAATCGCATGACTAAAGTCTCCTGTTATATCCGTTAGTGCTGTTAGCATTAAATTTCCTAATGAATGACCACCTAATTCAACGGATTGCGAAAAACGATACTGGAACATTTGCTCAACTAACGGTTCCGTATCAGAAAGGGCAGCAATCACGTTGCGAATATCACCAGGTGGCGGAATATCGTAGTCATCACGGAGTCGACCTGAAGAGCCTCCATCATCGGCAACCGTTACGATTGCAGTAATGTCAAAGGGATATTTTTTCAATCCGCGCAACATTGTTGAAAGGCCCGTTCCACCTCCGATGACTACAATATTCGTTCTCTTTTTTTTCATTACTTCAATCCTTTCTGCGATTGATGTCACGGTGGGTAATGGCAGTTTTGTAATGATCGCTAAATAGTTTCCCGAAATATTCAGCTAATGTTACAGAACGATGTTGACCACCTGTACATCCAAAAGCAATCACTAATTGTGCTTTCCCTTCATGGATATATTGCGGAATCATAAACTCAAACAAATCTTTTAATTTCGTTATTAACATTTGTGTTTCTTCAGAAGCTAATACATAGGATGATACTTCCTCTTGTAAACCTGTCTTTGGACGTAATTCCTCCACATAATACGGATTCGTTAAAAAACGGACATCGAATACTAAATCTGCGTCAATCGGAATTCCATTTTTATATCCAAAGGACATGACATTAATAAAGAACTTTGGCCTGTTCGTATTGGAAAACTCATTGCCAATTCGTTCTCGTAATTCTCTCGGTTTCATATGGGAAGTATTATAGACAAACTTTGCTCGACCTTTTAGTTCAGCAAGCATTGCTCTTTCCTTTTCAATTCCTTCGAGGGGTAATCCTTGAGGAGCTAAAGGGTGAGATCTTCTTGTTTCTTTATAACGTCGAACGAGGGTTTCATTATCAGCATCCAAAAACAATACCCGTGTTTTAACATATGCTTCCTTTTCCAATAAATCTAGGGCATCGATTAATGATTCGAAAAATTCTCCTCCACGCATATCCATTACAGCGGCAATACGTGTAATGTTTCGTTCGGATTCTTTCATTAATGCTAAAAAAGTCGTTAATAGAGCAGGGGGTAAATTATCAATGCAATAATAACCTAAATCTTCAAAGCTTTGGACTGCGACTGTCTTACCAGCTCCGGACATCCCTGTAATAATGACTATCTCATGTGTATAGATATGACTATTACCCATGTGATCATCTCCTCTACTTAAGTTCATTCGACGTTTGCAACCGCTCATCTAGTAACTCAAAATCCTCTGTATATATAAATGTACCATATTGAATCCCTTCATTTAATGCGGCAAACAATAAATTTTTCCGATCGCCTTCAGCCATTGGAAGATTGGATAGATGATCAACCGGGTGCCATTCTAGAACCCCTTCCCTTGTCTGTTCAAAGGGTTGTCCTTCGATACCATGGGCGACAAATGTATAAAGCATCCATTCGTCTTTAACGGTTTCCCCATCTTTAATAACCATCGTATAGACTCCCTTAAGATGTAAATTTTTTGGGGTAACATTTGTTTCCTCTTTAAATTCTCTTAAAGCTGCCTCATAAATGGATTCACCTAATTCCATCTTTCCACCTGGCGCAACATACCAACCTCTTCTAGGCTTTTGGAGAAGTAATACTTCCCCATCTTGAATTGCTAATAAATTTGCAATACGCTGCATTACACCCACCTCAAATCATTTGATACTCCCTTTGTTTTCTATTATACCCTCTATTGAGACTACCTTACAAAATAATACGTTTATAAAATAGATTTCATGCTATTTTCAAATAACAAAAAAAAGTTGCTTCCATAACGGAAGCAACTAAAATACTAAAAAAAGGGGGTCAAAGTTTATACCCCCGATTATACATATTCTTTATTGCAAGGAAGTTACAGGAAAATTAAAAGCACATTACTTTTGCCCAATTTTTTCCTTTAGTTCTTCAACATAATGTTGTGCTGATTGAGCTGCGATACTGCCGTCACCAGTTGCTGTTACAATTTGGCGTAGCATTTTATCACGAACATCACCAGCAGCAAAAATTCCTTTTACAGAAGTTTCCATTTTGTCATCTGTTACGATATATCCTTGTTCATTTAATATGCCCAAGTTTTTAAATGGAGCTGTTAGTGGCACCATTCCGATATAAACGAAAACGCCATCTGTTTGGAATTCTTGTTCACTACCATCTACTGTTGAAACTAATGTTACACTTCCTACTTTACCGTCTTTTTCATGAATTTCTTTTAATGTGTGATTCCAAATGAAGTCTACTTTTTCATTTGCAAAGGCACGATCTTGTAAAATCTTTTGAGCACGTAATTTATCACGTCGGTGAACAATCGTTACTTTATCAGCAAAACGAGTTAAATAAACTCCTTCTTCGACTGCTGAATCCCCACCGCCTACAACGATTAAATTCTTTTGTTTAAAGAATGCACCGTCACAAACAGCGCAGTAACTTACACCGCGGCCACCAAGTTCTTTTTCCCCTGGAATACCCATTTTTTTGTACTCGGCACCAGTAGTAATAATGATAGAACGTGTTTTATATTCTTTTGAACCTGCTTTAATTACTTTATATTCTTCACCATCAATAATTTCAGCAACATCACCATAAGCGTATTCTGCGCCGAATTTTTTTGCGTGTTCGAACATTTTTGTAGAAAGTTCAGGTCCTAAAATGGTTTCGAATCCTGGATAGTTTTCAACTTCTTCCGTATTGGCCATTTGCCCACCGGGAATTCCGCGCTCAATCATTAAAGTTGATAAATTTGCACGGGAAGCATAAACCGCTGCTGTCATCCCTGCAGGACCTGCTCCGATAATAATTACGTCATATATTTTTTCTTCAGCCATTAAAAAAGCCTCCTTATAAAGAAGCGACAAATTTCCTTCGCTTTCATTCATTGTATTACTAAAATTTTTTACACACACCGTTATAAAAAATTGTTCTTTACATCTTTCATCCTAGGACATTCCACAACTAACTTCAAATATATTGCCTAGTTAGTCGAAAGGTAAATAGTGAATTAATTCCTCCACATACTTCGTTAACGTTGATACGGAAATATTATATTTTTCAGCATAATGCTTTTTCGTCACTTTTTTACTATTAATAGTTGAAAAGAACATATACTCAACAGCTGCTGCTAAAGCTTTTACATTTTTAAATGGATAATCATTTTTCAATGCCCGTTCACTTAATACAAACCACATTTGGAATAAATATTGTACTTCTAACGTAATCGGGTTCAAGCTTTTATATAATTCCTCCGCAACTTCCATAGAACGAACAAAATATTTTTCCGTATCGTTATCGTTTGTAAATTGATGTTGAAGAGCATAGGCTAAACATAATTTTTCAATACCACTATACTTTGATAGATCGATTAATTTAGGATGTGCGATTATTTCTTGCTTATAAGCTGATTTACTAAGTAAGAAAAATCCAAACATACGATGGGTGCTATATTTACTACTAATTTTTTCAATAATAAATTCCCGATTGTTTTCTAATGATTCGTCATGTTCTTCCGATGCATTTAACCATGGTTCATAGCCATCCTTTGTCGGATCCATTTCCACCAACAACTTCCAAGCTGCTTTTCCTTCTTCTATATGACCAGAAAAATAAGCCGATTGTGCCAACCAAAAGTAAAAGCCTGCATCTCCCGGGAATCCTTTTCTTTTCATGCTTTGTAGCCATTTATAAGCCACTTCATATTCGCCGATTAAAGCTAAAGTAGCTCCTAGCTTATAGCGATTTTCCCAATCATAGGGATTTATTTTCTTCAACATTTCGACTAAAGCGGATAACTCGGATTCATTTTTCTCATAATATGCTATGACAGCCAAATTACAAAGGGCATGTAAGTTTCCTAAACTTTCTCGTAAAACATTGTTTAATAGTGCCCTTGCCTGTTCCGTTTCTCCAACATAGAAATAAGCTAAAGATAAATTGTTATAAGCTGGCCATAAGTCTGGGAAGGTTTCGATTAATTGTTCCAACACTTCAATCGCTTCATCAAATTGACCGTTTTCCATTAAACGACGAGCTTTTTCTTGGGCAATTAATTTCTCAGAATCTTCTTCATCAATATGTTCCATTTCCTCTTCTTCATATTGAAGAAATTCCAATATTTCTTCCGCCTCTACGACATACATTCCATCAGGTTCCATTTGCAAATACATTTCCGCATATTTTTGGGCATCGCGTACCATCCCGATACAACCTGAAATTTCCGCTAAGAAAAATACGTGTTCAGGCTCACTAGGATCCAAACTATATGCTGTATGTATTAGTTCATATGCCTTTTCGAAGTTTTGGGCATCCATTTCTAAAATCCCAAATTGCATTAAAACATGGGCATCATCTGGACTTAGCTCTGCCGCTCGTTTCATATATTTATACGCTTTATCCATTTGATCTTTATCCATAGCTTTCAGCGCTTTATTAAAATAGTAATCTCCATTTGGAATAAAGGATACAACATTATTTAATTTCTCTTTTTGACGTTGTTTTTCCAAAGTAAATCCTCCGAACTTCATACATTACGCCTTGGCGTAACGACCATATACGTTACGAGTAAAAAAGAACTGTAACATAGCAAAAGGAACGTAATAGTACGTTCCTAGGCAAATTAATTTTCATTATACCACAATTACAAATAACGTCATTAAATTCGAATTAATCAATTTGTTTTTTCAACGATTATTTTTTAGTACTCGCTCTTTTTTCCTCATGACGAGTTTTTAATACTTTTAAAACGTCATACACATTAATTTTTTGTTCTTGTAGCAATACGAATAAGTGGTAAAGTAAATCGGCGGCTTCCCATTTCACTTCTTCCGCATCACGATTTTTCGCACCGATTACAACTTCCGTCGCCTCTTCCCCTACTTTTTTACATATTTTATCGATTCCCTTTTCAAATAAATAGGTCGTATAAGCTCCTTCAGGCATTTCGATTTCACGTTGACGGATAACTTCTGCTAAATATGGAATAATGTCAACGGAACCAACTTGATCCTTTTGTACAATTGTTTCAGTAAAGCATGAAGTTGTTCCATTATGACATGCTGGACCAGCAGGCAATACTTCTACTACTAACGCATCCTTGTCACAATCAGTTTTAATGGATACTACTTTTTGTGTATTGCCACTTGTTTCTCCTTTATGCCAAAGTTCTTGTCTTGAACGGGAGTAAAACCAAGTTTCACCTGTTTCGATCGTTTTTTGTAGAGATTCTTCATTCATATATGCAACAGTTAATACTTCTTTAGATTGTGCATCTTGCACAACTGCAGTGATTAACCCTTTGTCATCAAACTTTAATCCTTTTATCATCTGACACAAACTCCTTTTTCGCGCAAGTAAGTTTTCACTTCTGCTACGCTCGTTTCTTTATAGTGGAAAATGGATGCTGCAAGGGCTGCATCGGCATCTACATCTTTTAATACATCAACAAAGTGTTGGGCGTTACCAGCACCACCACTAGCTATTACTGGAACGGTAACAGCATCCCTTACTGCTTTTGTTAACTGTAAATCGAAACCCGTTTTTTCCCCATCTTGATTCATACTCGTTAATAAAATTTCACCTGCGCCTAAACGTACAGCTTCTTTTGCCCATTCGACCACTTGCCATTCCGTTTTGTTACGTCCACCGTGGGTATAAACCATCCATGTCCCATCTTCTTCTGAAAATCTTGCATCAATGGCAACAACAATACACTGGGCTCCAAAGAAATCAGATCCTTCTTTTATTAACTCAGGTCGCTCTAATGCTGACGTATTGACGGAAACTTTATCTGCCCCTGCCCGTAAAATTCGTTTCATATCTTCTAAACTGCGAATTCCTCCCCCTACTGTAAAAGGGATGGCAAGGGTAGAGGCGGTCTTTCTTACGACATCTACCATCGTTTCTCGACCTTCATGGGAAGCAGAAATATCTAAAAATACTAATTCGTCTGCCCCTTGTTCATCATAAAATTTTGCCAGCTCAACCGGGTCTCCGGCATCGCGCAGTTCTACGAATTGAACTCCTTTTACTACCCGTCCTTCCTTCACATCAAGGCAAGGAATGATTCGTTTTGTTAGCATGTTGACACCCCCACCCCTTGTAACCATTGGCGAAGTAAAAATACACCGAAGTTCCCAGATTTCTCAGGGTGGAATTGCATGCCGCATACATTTCCTCCTTGCACAACTCCTGGCACTTTCACATCAAAATAGTTTGCAGTTGCAACTAATTGTTGCGGCTCCGTATTCGTTCCATAAAATGAATGAACAAAATATACGAAACGATTTTCCGGTAATCCTTTCCCCTCTAACCATTTCGGGATAGATTGGAAGTCCAACGTATTCCATCCCATGTGAGGGACACGATATTGCTCACCATTAGCTGTTTCACCAGAGAAGCGGACGATTTTTCCTTTAAAAAATCCAAACCCTTTCGTAGGTGTCACTTCATCACTTTCTTCAAAAAGTAATTGCATACCTAAGCAAATTCCTAATAGCGGTTTTTTCGCCTTTACTTGTTCCTGAATAAATCGATCTAGCCCCGTTTCTGCCAGCCGTTTCATCGCATCTGGAAATGCTCCAACCCCCGGCAAAATGAGTCCGTCGGTTTTAGCCAATTGTTGAACATCGGATGATACAACAACATCACAATCTAGTCTTTTTAATGCTTGTTCAACGCTAAATAAATTGCCCATTCCATAATCAATAACGCCTATTTTCATGTCAACAACCCTTTCGTTGACGGTACTCCTTTTACGCGGGGATCAATTTGTACCGCATCATCAATCGCTCTTGCCAACGCTTTAAATATTGCTTCTATAATATGGTGGGTATTATGACCATAAGGGACAATGACATGGACATTCATGCGGGCTTCCAATGCGAACTTCCATAAAAATTCATGGACAAGCTCTGTGTCAAAGGTACCTACCTTTTGTTTTAATTCCGGTTCAACGCGAAATTCTAAATGAGGTCTATTGGAGCAATCAATTACGACTTGTGCTAATGCGTCATCCATTGGAACAAAAGCATTCCCATATCGTTTGATTCCTTTTTTATCGCCGAGGGCTTCACGTATTACTTGTCCTAAAACGATTCCAATATCTTCTGTCGTATGGTGATCATCGATATGCGTATCTCCATCGGCAACGATCTTCCCGTCAAACAAACCGTGTTTTAGGAATAAATCCAACATATGATCCATAAAAGGAACACCTGTATTAACCTCTGCTTTTCCTTCTCCATCTAAATTGATTTCAACATAAATTTTCGTCTCGTTCGTATTCCGTTCTTTTTTTGCAAATCTTCCATCTGTCATTTTATTAATCTCCTTTAGTCCATCCACGGGATTCTACGGCACGGGCATGACCTTCTAACCCTTCCATTCGAGCAAGTCGGGCAATTTTCGGTCCATTTTGTTCCCACGTTTTTTCAGTGTAATAAACAACATTTGTTCTTTTAATAAAATCATCGACATTTAATCCGCTGGCAAAACGGGCTGTACTATTTGTCGGTAAAACATGGTTCGTACCAGCAAAATAATCCCCTACTGGCTCTGAACTGTATCTACCAATAAATATCGCTCCAGCATGGCGGATTTTTAGCGAGTCTTCTTCCGCATGTTGTGTCACAATTTCTAAATGTTCTGGTGCAAGGGAATTCACTGCATCAATTGCTTGCTCCATCGTGTCAGCTATATAAATTTGACCAAAGTTTTCAATCGATTTTCTTGCTATCTCTTCTTTCGGTAAACTTCTTAATTGTTTCTCAACTTCTTCTGCCACAGCTAGAGCTAACCGTTCACTTGTCGTAATTAATACGGCGCACGCTAATGCATCGTGTTCTGCTTGTGATAAGAGATCTGCTGCAATTTCATCTGCGAAGGCTGTGTCATCAGCCAATACAGCAATTTCACTCGGACCGGCTATCATATCAATCGCCACTTCTCCAAACACTTCCCGTTTAGCTAAAGCAACGTAAATATTTCCTGGACCTGTAATTTTATCGACTGGTGCTATACTTTCCGTACCATAGGCTAATGCCGCAATGGCTTGCGCTCCACCAACTTTATAAATTTCGGTAATGCCTAATATAGAAGCTGCCACAAGAACCGCTTCAGGTAGCTTCCCATCTTTTCCGGCAGGGGAAGTAATCACAATCCGCTCCACCCCCGCCACTTGGGCTGGAATAACATTCATGAGTACCGATGACGGGTATGCTGCCAATCCACCTGGAACGTATAATCCAACTGCATCCAATGGGACGATACGTTGGGCTAACCAAGAACCATTTTCTAAAGGAAGCTTGTAACCTTCCCTTTTTTGCGCTTCATGGTAATAACGGATATTCGCTGCAGCCTCTTCTAAATCTGATTTTAATTGTGGGTCAAAGTTTAAAACGGCTTCTTCGATTTCTTGTTTCGATACACGAAAATCTTCTATTTGGATCCCGTCCCACATTTCACTATATTTGCGAAGGGCTGCATCTCCTAAATTCCGCACGTCTTGCAATACTTGGCGAACGGTTAATAGCTGTTGTTCGTTGCCACCCTCCAATTGTCGTTTTAAAGATATTGCGTTCGATAATTTTGTTATTTTCACAAAAAGCCCTTCTCTCTAATTGACCAATTTTTTTAACCGTGTCACTAATTGTTGAATACGTCCACTTTTCATTCGATAACTAACAGGATTTGCAATTAATCTCGAAGACACATCCGCTATATGTTCATATTCAACAAGACCATTTTCCAGTAACGTTCTTCCAGTCGATACAATATCGACAATGCGATCGGCCAACCCAATCATTGGAGCCAATTCGATGGAACCGTTCAATTCTATAATTTCCACTTGTTCGCCAATTTCTTTATAGTAGTTCATCGCAATATTCGGATACTTTGTCGCAATGCGAGGTGCAATTTCGTTCATCGTTGTATTTGGTAATCCGGCAGAGGCGATATAACATTGACTAATCTTCAAATCTAACAATTCATGTACATTACGTCTTAGTTCAAGTAATACATCTTTTCCTGCAATTCCAATATCAGCTACGCCATGTTCCACATATACAGGTACGTCCATTGGCTTTGCTAATATAAAACGGATTTTTTCTTCGGGAATTTCAATCATAAGCTTGCGGGACATTTCCACTTCTTCCGGTAAGTTAAAACCTGCTTCAATAAGCATTTGATAAGCTTCTTCAAAAATTCGTCCCTTTGGCATCGCAATTGTTAAATGAGTCATAATACTTAATCCTCCTGGCTGACATAGACAACCTTTTCAAATTGTTTCGTAAAGGCTTCTTCATCGATTAGCCCTTTTTTCGATTGAACTGTAACGAGTTTTCCTTCTTGTCGTAAGCTGTTTGCTAATTCCAATGCTTTTGTAAATTGACATTCCTCAAAGATGATCGCTACTTGTTGTTCCAAAGTTGGTTTTGTCGGTAAAACTTCTAAAAGTCGATCCACTCGAATTCCAAAGCCGGTTGCCCCAACTTCACTTCCAAAATGATGAAGTAAACCGTCGTACCTTCCACCATTTCCAAGGGCAAAACCACTACCTTCTGCGAACACTTCAAACAACATACCTGTGTAATAATTCATATGACTTGATAATGTGAAATCTAAAGCAACATAAGGTGATAAATCGGCATTCGAAACTAATTCCATTAATTGTTGCACATATGCCAACGCATCATTTTTGCGTACGTATTTTTCAATATGTTCAATGGAAACAATATTTGTCGCTTCACTTATAAACTGTAGTAGCGCATCGGACTTTGTTTTTGGTAAATGAAATTGTTCAACCGCTTCTTCAAACCCTACATAATTTCGTTCCACTAATAATGTGCGAAGTTTTTCTGCTTGCTCATCGCTTTCTGTATAATCCTTTAAAATACAATTTAATACGCCGGCGTGGCCGATTGTAATTTTAAAGGAATGGATACCAAAGGACTGGATTAAATGAATCGCTGTAATAATCGTTTCAGCATCTGCATAAACGGAAGAATCACCGATAATTTCAATGCCCATTTGTCCAAACTCAGCTGGACGGCCCCCCTCTGTTTGTTGAGCACGAAAAACATTGGCAAAATAGGCTAAACGCAATGGGATTTTTTCTTTCAAAAGTTTTGATGTTGCTACACGGGCAATCGGCGTTGTCATATCTGGACGAAGAACAAGGGTATTACCTTGACTATCCACTAACTTAAATAATGAAGCATCATAAATTGCGGATGCTTTTCCTACAGTATCGAAGTATTCTAAACTTGGTGTTTCAATGAAATCAAATCCACGGGCACGTAGGAATTTCCGACCTGTTTGACGAACTTCTTCTATTTTTTCGTATGTAACGGGGAATGTATCCCGCATTCCTAATGGTTTCTCGAACATTTTTATCGCTGACATCTTTGACACTTCCCATCATTTCACTTTAACACACTAGAGAATTAGAGAGTTAGTATATGAAAGTATTTTATCTAATTTTCAATAAATAGTCAACATCATTGCTCTTTAAATAGATTGATAATTATAAATAGTAATAATTTTATTATACTCCTTTTCTTAAAGCATCAAGCATTGCTATAGGAAAAGAAAAAGCATCCAAAGTATTTTTGAAAATACTTTGGATGCTTTTTTAACTTTCTGACCTTTTTCTTTCTGCCATTTGTTCAGCAGTATAAATAATACGCATTGGGTTTCCACCAACCATACTCCCTGGCGGAACATCTTTATGAACGAGTGTAGCTGCGGAGACAATGGCTCCATCTCCAATTTCAACACCAGGTAAAATTGTAGTATTGGCACCAATCATCACTTCGTTTCCGATTTTCACATCGCCTAGTCGGTATTCTTCAATTAAATATTCGTGGGCTAAAATGGTCGTATTATACCCAATGATTGTATTCCTTCCAATTGATATTCTTTCAGGAAACATCGAATCAGGCATTACCATTAAAGCAAGAGATGTTTTTTCACCTATTTTCATATGTAAAAACGTACGATATATCCAATTTTTCATCCCCATAAACGGAGTAATACGACCAATTTGAATAAAGATAAAACATTTCATTACTTTCCAAAAGGATACCGTTTTATATACTTTCCATAATGAGTTTGCACCTTGAACAGGATATCGTTCCGTTCTTCTCATACAATTAGGACTCCTTCACAATCGTTAATAAATCCGACATATGTTGTAGCATATAATCAGGATTAAATTGTTGTAAGAATTGCTCTCCCTTTAACGACCAGGCAACACCAGCTGTTTTAACACCAGCGTTTTTTCCCGCCTCGATATCATGATAGTTATCCCCGATCATGATCACATCCTTTTTACTTACACCTAGTTTATCAATGGCAAGTAATACCGGTTCTGGATCAGGTTTTACCCGTTTTACATCATCTGTGCCTATCCAAAATTCAAATAAATGTTTTGCTCCCATTATGTTTAAACCTTTTTCAATCGTATCTTTTCTTTTCGTTGAAACAATTACTAATCGAATACCTTGTTCCTTTAGTTGTTCTAAAGTTGGAACGACTACTTCGAATTCTTTCACTAATTCATCATGATGTGCTTCATTCCATTGTCGATATTTTTCAATCATTTCCTCAACTTCGTTTGGCGTTAATTGTTCAAAGGTTTCTTTTAATGACGGACCGATAAAATTTATGCAATCTTTTGGCGAATATTGCCCGGGAAATCGTTCTTCTAAAACATGCATAAAGGTTTGTATGATTAATTCATTCGTATCTAATAGTGTTCCATCAAAATCAAACAGTAAAGCTTTCATAGTTCGTAGCTCCTTTAATCGCTATAAAACAACAGATGATAGAATTTATTTTGGATCTAAATAGCGGACTGCAGGTCTTACTTTCATTCTTCTATAAATAATGGCAACAATTCCTATAACGATTGCGAGAATCGATACAACTTGTGCTGAACGTAATTCTCCAACTAAATATAGGCTGTCCGTTCTCATACCTTCTATATAGAAACGTCCGATTGAGTACCAAATCATATAAGAGAAGAAAATTTCCCCACGATGCAAATTGACTTTTCGTAATACAAGTAAAATAATAAGCCCTAAAACATTCCATAATGATTCATATAAAAATGTCGGATGTACATAAGTTCCTAAATCTTGAATGTACATTTGTTCAATAATCCAATTTGGCAACATTAAGTTTTCTAAAAACGCACGGGAAACCGGTCCTCCGAAAGCTTCTTGGTTCATAAAGTTACCCCAACGACCAATAATTTGCCCGATTAAAAGACTTGGTGCAACAATATCTGCTACTTTTAAGAAGCTAATTCCACGACTTCTACAGAAAATAAAAGCAGTAATAACCGCACCGATTAATGCACCATGGATGGCAATCCCCCCATTCCAAATTTGAATAATTTTTTCCGGATTTGCGCCATAATATTCCCATTTCATTCCAACATAATATAACCGTGCACAAATGATTGAAATAGGGATTGCCCAAATTAACATATCAGCAAGAAAATCATCAGGTAACCCTCGTTTTACCGCTTCCCTTTGACCAACGAAATACGCTAGTACAATGCCACTGGCAATTAAAATTCCATACCATCTTACTTCGATGCTACCTATCGAAAATGCCACTGGATCAATTGCTAGTAATATTTGTTCCATTCATAAGCCCCTCTCAAGTTAAAACTACTAAACCCTTTTGTTAGTAATCATCTATTTCATCTTGATAAGAAATCATCTCATCTAATCTTCTTGAAAACTCTTGCGCTGCATTCACTCCCATTTTTTTCAAACGGTAATTCATAGCCGCAACTTCGATAATAACGGAAACGTTTCTTCCAGGTTGAACTGGAATCGTCAATTTCGTTATTTCTGTATCGATAATTTTCATTTTTTCTTCATCTAACCCTAGACGGTCATACGTTTTATCTGGGTCCCAATTTTCCAGTTCAATAATTAAAGTAATCCGTTTATAAGGTCTAATTGCACTTGCTCCGAATAATGTCATAATATCAATGATTCCAATACCTCGAATTTCGAGCAAATGTTCCAATAAAGGAGGTGCACTTCCAACGATTAAATTTTCAGCTTCTTGTCTAATTTCTACACAATCATCCGCAACTAACCGATGGCCCTTTTTAATGAGCTCCAGTGCCGTTTCACTTTTCCCAACTCCACTTTTCCCAATAATTAATACACCGATTCCGTAAACATCGACCAAAACGCCATGTACAGCAGCGTAAGGAGCCAATTTACTTTCTAAATAGTTCGTTAATCGACCTGAAAATTGAGTCGTCTTCATATCCGTTAATAATACTGGGACATTCGTTTCATTGGAAGCGTCGATTAATTCCTTTGGCACTTCCATCCCTCTAGAAACGATAATAGCAGGTGTATCTTGTGAGCAGAGTTTTAACATACGTTCTTTTTTCAATTCCGTTGGGAGCATTTCAAAAAAAGATAATTCGGTTTTACCAATTAACTGCACTCGGTTCGCCGGATAATGGGTAAAATAACCAGCCATTTCAAGTCCAGGTCTAGAAATATCACTCGTCGTAATATATCGGCCGATTCCTTCATGCCCACTTACTAACGTTAAATTAAATTTTTCAATTACCTCTTTTGTTGTTACTTGAATCATCAGTATACTCCCCTACCTTTTTACTGGCATATAGTAACTATTTTAGCATGATAGAGGAAGTTTGTATTTAAAATATACTTGACTTCACGAAATCACAACATATAAAAAAAACAAAGTCAACAAGGATGACTTTGTCTTTCACATTATATTCAAGCTTATTTTTGTGTAGCTAACCAAGCTGCAGCTGCTTCCGCATCTTCTCCTTGAAGCAACCCGCCAGGCATTCCACCTCTACCATTTAAAATAACGTCTAAAATTTCATCTTCAGAAAGACGCGTACCGACGTCAGCTAATGAAGGTGTGTTACCCATACCTTGTAGGTTACCGCCGTGACAAGTAACACAAGAGTCCATTACAATCTCTTCACCTGCTCCAGTGTCGGCAGTACCCCCATTGTCAGTTGTTTCTTCTGTTGTTGTCTCGTCTGTACCTGTGTTAGTATCGTTTGCTTCATCGTCACCGCCGCCACAAGCAGCTAAAAATAGTGCAGATCCGAATGCAAGTGCTAACCATGTTTTCTTCATTTTGAACCCCTCCAAAATTTTTAAATAGGTGGATACCATTGGTCATTATACCAAATTTAAACCTGTTTAAACCCGTTTAAAACCTTCTCCTAACACTTCATACGCATCAGAAACAATGACAAATGCAGTGGCATCAACCGTTTGAATAACCTGTTTCAGCTTTGTGAACTCTGTTTGATAGACGACTACCATTAACATAAGTCGCTGTTCACCAGTATATCCACCAAAGCTTGGCATTTTCGTTACTCCCCGGTTAATTTCCTTGTAGATAGCATCTCGCATTTCATCTTGTTTATTCGTAATTATATAGACCATTTTTGATTGACTAAATCCTAACTGAACAATGTCAATTGTTTTCGTCGTCACATACAATCCGATTAATGCATAAAGGCCTTTTTCTAAATCAAATACGATGGCAGCACTTAAAGCGATCAAACCATCAATCATTAGAACGCTTGTCCCTAATGTGAGCCCGGTATATTTTGTAATAATTTGGGCTAATAAATCGGTACCTCCAGTTGAAGCCTTTCCTTTAAATACTAAGCCGATACCTAATCCGACAACAATGCCTCCAAAAAGAGCAGCCAGTAACGAATTCGTTGTGAGCGCATCCATCTCCTCAAACAAAATGACGAAAAATGGTAATGCGATTGTTCCGATAAACGATTTTAAACCAAAGTTTTTACCTAAAATAACAACACCAGCTATGAAAAGGGGTATATTAAAAGCATATTGCACAATCCCTGCATTCCATCCAAAAAGACCGTGCAAAATCGTACTAATTCCACTAACCCCGCCTGATGCAACTTGATTTGGAAATAAAAAAGCATTAAATCCAAAGGCAATTATGGCAGCCCCAAGAAGAACATAAATATATTCCATCACGATTATTTTTGGCGAATTCATTACAATCTTATTATGTTTACCCATACAGTTCCTCACTCACATCGTTTCTCAATTTTCTCTGCATGATTATAACAAAAGCAGTAAAAAAAGAGAAATTTAATAAAGTCTACATACCGGACAGATCACTCTAACCTAAAAATACTATTTTTTGAAGGTAAAAAAACTGTAAGACTCCATCAAAGGTGTAATACTTAATTTCTTAAGTCACAGCCTTTTGAATCAAACCAAATTTATAAAGATTTTTATTATTGCTGATTGCCAATAAAATGCCTTAGAATATGCCTCTTCTACAGATCTTTTGTCAATATTCTAAGTCTAATTTGAAAATTAGACTTTCTAAAAACGATGTTCATCTATAAACCGTCATTTTCTCATTTTTCACATCACTAACCGGTTCATATAAAAAGGAGTTTGCACAATAATAGGTGTACTTCACTAACGTGAATTTAAATTTACTTACTATTTAACATTTATCAATTCCTGTATTTGACAATTGATTAAAATTAATCAAAAATTTATTTAGATAATATTCTAAATATCTAAAGAAGGTGTATTATATTGCCCGATGTATTTAAAGGCTTAGCTGATCCCACTAGGAGAGAAATACTCTCTTTATTAAAAGATAGAGATTTAAATGTAGGTGAAATTGCAAAACACTTCCCAATTTCCATGGCAAGTCTTTCACACCACTTAAATATTCTTTATGAAGCAAGGTTAGTTACTAAAATTAAAAAAGGACAGTTTGTATATTATTCCTTAAACACAACAATTGTAGAGGATGTCATCTTAAAATTGGTGTCTTTGCAAAAAAAGGAGGAGTAAATTTTGGATATATTAAATTACTATGCTTTAATAATTTTTTTACTTCTTTGTGCATTTTTATTTTTTCAGCTAAATTACTATAGATTTGGAAGAGCACATAACTTATTCTCATTAATCTCACTAATACTAATCGTAACATTAATCTTTAATTTATCTAATAAAACTAATAATGTTACTTTGTACTCCTTACTCACCTTCTATATAGGATTATTATTATTACTCTTGAGGAATTATTTCACTCACAGTTTAGGGAAAAAGATAGGAAGAATGTTTACAACAGTTCATTTGAATAAATATAGATTAAGAAGAAGAATTGGTTTAATATCTATAATTTGTGGTTTATTATATATAGTTCTGTCATATTTTAATTTTAATAATTATTATGTTCTATATATATCAGTTTGGACTTTGATGCCGTTACTAGGAATTTTAACCATCTTTATAATTATAAAATATTCAAATTTGAAGGAGGTCTGAATATGAGGTCAATAACAAGGGGCTTGCATATTTTTTTCAGTTTAACTGTTTTTTTCCAATTAATCGTGATCAGCTATGTCATTATAAGTAATAATAATCCTCAAGTACCAATTCACTTCTCTTTCGGTGGAACTGCTGATTCGTTTGGAAATGCTTCTGAATATTATTTACTAATAGGGATTAACATTTTAGTATATATCATTACATTTCTACTTGGAAAAAAGGTAAAGGTAGACATGAAAAAATTTCACAGTACTTTTAAGACTAACGAAGATGAAATAAATGCCCAAAATAACATAAAAACAAAAATTCAGGTATTCTTACAAGTGTTAAGCACAAATTTTTCTTTATTTATTTCTGTATTAATTGCATTATTATTAAATAATATTATAAATGATGTAACAAGTGGAAATATTAATAGTATAGGTATTGTTGCCTTCTTCCTCTCTAATCTGATCATTATCATTGTAGGTTTAATTTGGATAAATACCTTTGATAAATAGTTAAAATACCTCGATATGATTGAAATGGAAAAGGCATTCTCCTCAAAGAGTATGCCTTTTCTAAAAAATGCCCTATTTTCCCGATTGTTCTGTCAACATATCCAATGTTTCTACAGCTGCTTGTTCAATAGCATACGCCTGTTGAACGGAACTTGATGTATATGCAACATATTTCCATATACCTGTTGTAATTGCAGCCCCAGTTTGTAGAACTACGCCCTGAACACCGCCAACATATAAGTATACGCCTGCTACTACAACTAAAACGCATACTGTTGGACCACATGCTTGAGGTGTAACTACATCTTCCTCAGTTAATACCTCTGTTTTATTTCCGCTATCTTCGGCATAAGAAACAATTAACTTTTCTCCCTCTGCTAATGTCTCAACCAGTTTATTTGGGTCCTTATTTTCAATAGAGCTTTTTAGCTCATCAAAATATGTAGGATCCACTTCCTCGATGTACTCAACAATAGCGACGGCAGCTTTCTCCCCTTCTTTTGATTTTGCCTTTTTGGTGACGTATCTTGCGAATATTTAACTGCTCCTTCTGCATTTTGTGTTGCTGACCATTTTAACATTTCTCTAGAATTAATTAGATTTTTAATGATCCTCTGCCTCTTTATTATCGCAAGTGGCTGGAGACCCCAATATACCGGTATTATTCATTGGTATATAGCATATACCCTTCAGTGGTCAGCTACTACAATAGACGGTGGAGAACAGATAAATACCGTCCTTACTTTTTTGTTAATTCCAATCACACTTTTGGATAGAAGAAAGAATCATTTTTACAAGACTGTTGAAAATTGTAACAATTTTTATAGCAAATATATAACTTGGCTATTTATGATATTAATAAAAATTCAGGTGGGTATTATATATCTTAATGCTGCTTTAGAACGATTAAAAAATCCTGAATGGGCAGATGGAACTGCACTATATTATTTCTTTAGTGATCCAATTTTCGGCTTACCTCCTTATCAATTAAATGTATTAGAACCATTATTAAATAGCCCATTCATTATTCTGGTAACATGGGCAGTCACTGTTTTCGAATTGTTTTTGGTTATCTGTATGTTTGCTTCAAGTCCACTTAAAAGATTTGGACACAATTTAGGGATTATTTTTCACATTGGGATTATTTTTACGATTGGGATTGTAACTTTTGGAATCACAATGTGTGCAGCTGTTATATTGTATTTAAGACAGTGGAATAACGAATATTCATTTACAAAAGTAAAAAAGACATTGAAAAAATATATTAATTTGAAAAACACTAAACGTTTCTTTGTAGATAGTTCAGGACGGAGTATCTTTAAGTAAAAAATAAAAAAGGATTGAAAAAAATGAGCGGGATTATTTTATTTGATGGGGATTGTAACTTTTGTGATTGTGCAGTTCAATTCATAATTAAAAATGATAAAAAAGGCTATTTTAAATTTGCATCATTACAGAGTGAAATCGGGATTTGTTTATTAAATAAGTATAGTGCGCCACATGATATTGATAGTATTTTTCTGTTGGAAAATAATAAATATCATTATAAATCTTCTGCAGTACTTCGAATTTGCAAAAATTTAAAAGGATGGTATAAGACGGGGTATATATTGATAATCATCCCTAAACCATTAAGAGATTTCATTTATAATATTGTTGCAAAAAACCGCTATAGGTGGTTTGGTAAAAGAGAAACTTGTATGATTCCTTCTCCAGAAGTTCGCAAACGTTTCTTAGATTAATATGGACTAAATGGAGATTATATTTTTTCAAGAAAAAAGCATAGTTCTTAACAATTAAAGAACGGTCACAGAGTATCGAAATATACAAATTATTACCAAACTTTAATGTTACTTTTTGAATTTTTTTAATTTTAATACTAATTTTACATCAGTTATTTGTCAGAATATGATTTACTGAATAAAAAAATAAATATCCGCCTGTAAAACAGGCGGTTTTAGTAACGCCCTATAAGGGCTCCTTACTAACTGCCCCTAAAGGGGCTTTTTTAATTGACCGTCAACCGTATTTGTTCTTTAATCTCGTTTAAATGGGTCTATATATTCTCTACTCGTCATTTGATCACGTAATCGATCTTCAGCTTCTTGTTCCCTAATGTATTTTGCTACCGCTTTTTCGTTAAGACCTACTGTAGTGACATAATATCCTTTTGCCCAAAACGTTCGATTTCCGTGTTTATATTTTAAATTTGCATGTCTATCGTGAATCATTAAAGAACTCTTTCCTTTTAAATAGCCTACGAATTGTGATACGGATAATTTTGGAGGAATTTTAACCAGCATATGTATATGATCTGGCATTGCATGTCCTTCTATGAGTTCTACGTCTTTCATTTCACATAGACGTCTTAAAATCGCTCCGATGTCTTTTCTTAATTCACCGTAGATTACTTTCCTTCTGTATTTTGGTATAAAAACTATGTGATACTTACAATTCCATCTTGTGTGTGATAAACTATTGTCGCTCGACATTGAGCAAAACTCCTCTCGATTTGAATTTGGTTTGACGGCCATTTTCATTATATCGAGAGGAGTTTTTAATTCCATCTCCATTACCACTCTAAAAGTATATTTTCACACGTGCAGAGCACGTGGTTTTAAAAGAATTAATAATAGACAAAGTCGTCGAAAGCGACTTTGTCTAGAGTATAAGACCAGTCTTTAATAATTAAGGAAAGGCTGGTCATTTTAGTTTGTTATTTATTTCACTGATGACATTTTGAGTTTAATATAGACTTGGGATAATTAATTTGTAAATACCAGGAGATAGGTCTATTTCATCTTCATCGAAGAATCTCTCTTTTTTAATGGGTGTATACTTTGGATTTTACTACAACCATTCATCTTCCTTATATCAAATTTTGATTCATTAAATAAAAAAATGTTATAAAAGTGTTCGATAATATATTAGCGACACTAAGGAAAAGAATAGTTCTCAAAAAGAACAGTGTTTGCTAAGTTAAAAGAATCAGTAATAAAGTAAAAACAACAAAATTAGTAGCAAAATTTGAGAATTAAACTCAGATTGTAGACAAACTAGAATTTTCAAGTTTGCCTACAATCTGAAGTAATAATTTTTCTTATTGTTCCTCTTTAAAAACCGTTGACCATTCGCTGCGTTTTTCTAACATTTCTTTTGCAAGATTTTGGGCACCTTCTAAACTATGGTTTGCTGCCCAGCCACATTGCACTTCATTACAAGCAGGAACTTCCGTAGCGTTAACAACATCTTGTAATGTCTTTTCTAAAATCGTTAACACTTCTTCATAGTCATCATGGTTAATCATCGTTAAATAAAAACCTGTTTGGCATCCCATCGGACTCATATCGACTACAAAGTCCGTATGGTTACGAATATTTTCTGCCATAAGGTGCTCTATTGAGTGAAGAGCATCCATTTTCATATGTTCTTCGTTTGGTTGTTTGAAACGGACATCATATTTACGGACAACATCGCCATTTTGCCCTTCCTTAATCCCGGCAAGTCTTACATATGGCGCTGCCACTTTTGTATGATCTAAATTGAAACTTTCAACATTCATTTTTGGCACGATTTTATACCTCATTTCTAATTTCCTTGATTGTAAACGAGCAATCATGAATAGTAGACGGATATTCAACTCTCATTTATCTATACTATTTTACAGGTTTGGCTTATTTCTGTCACTGGTGACAACACCATTCCTTCAAATTTTATAAATAGTTTTTAAACCATGTAATAATTTGAGTTAAACGCTCGATTCGTAGGCTCGGTGTACCTGTACGAGATAAGTTATGATTATTGTCAGGGAATCGAACGAAACTCGTTTCTTTCCCCATCGATTTTAATGTAATAAATAATTGTTCGGCTTGTTCAATTGGACAGCGGAAATCCAGTTCACTATGCAATATTAATAACGGTGTTTCAATATTTTTCGCGTATTTTAATGGAGAATGATGCCATAGCTTTTCTGGATCTGTCATATCGGCACCAATTTGCCACGGTGTAAAATAATAACCAATATCAGAAACGCCAAAGAAACTAATCCAGTTAGATATGCTTCGTTGCGTTACCGCTGCTTTAAAACGGTTCGTATGACCGACAATCCAATTTGTCATAAATCCACCGTAAGAACCTCCTGTAACTCCTAGGCGTTCTGCATCAATCCAAAAATGCTCGCGAAGGACTTCATCCAAACCAGCCATAATGTCTTCATAATCTCCTCCACCATAATCACCGCGCACTGCATCAACAAACGTTTGACTATAGCCATGGCTTCCCCTTGGATTTACATAAAGTACACCGTAACCTTGAGCTGCTAACAGCTGCATTTCATGGAAGAATGTATTGGCATACATCGTATGAGGACCACCATGAATTTCAACAATTAATGGATACTTTTCCCCATCTTTAAATTGGCTAGGTTTCATTAACCAACCATGGACAGATACATCATTTGTACTTGTGTAGTAAAAGGATTCCGGTTTTACAAGTTCAACTTCTTCTAACCATTCATCATTAAAGTGCGTGATTTGATTTCGTTCGCCCTTCGCAATATCAACTTTATATAACTCCCCTGGGGAAACAGGATTCGATACACAAACTAATGCAATTTGACCGTTGTTCCAAATGGCATAATCATACACGTGCTCCCCTTCTGGTGTCGCAGGATAAACAGCCCCATCTAAACTTGCATAATATAATTGAACATCCCCCGTTGTAGACAGCTGGAAATATAAATCATTGTCTTTCGTCCAAACTACATCTGGAGCTGCAACCCCTTGCTGAACATCGGCAACAGCATAATCACCTACAGGGCTATCAATGCTTTCTGTTAAATTTTGAGTTAACTCAGTCTCCGTATCATAAATATACACGTTGGAGTGGGTCGCGTTTTTATAAGTTGCATCGCTTCCAACATAAGCTATATATCTACCATCATATGAATATTTTGCCCCGCCATAGTAACCTTCCTGGTCTACTAATACCGTTCTGTTTTTCGTTTCAACATCTACAATAAATAATGGATTATTAAATTCATAATCAGGCTGATCATGATGTTTTATACCGATAATAAGTTTTTTTCCGTCAGGAGAAATATCATTTAAAGAGTAAGAATCTTTCCCTTCTGTAAACTGTTGAATGGAGTTATCTTTTAAAGAAACAAAGCCAATTTGGGAGGAAACCTTTTGTTTAACAAGCCCATGTCCCTTTACCCCATCCATTTTATAACGCATTTTGTGTACAGTATAAGCTTCTAGTTTTTCCTTTTCTTCCTCTTTTTTCACCTTTTCAGCAAAGGTTGCCCCTTCCTTCAAGCTACTCGTAAACCATATTTTTTCCCCACATGGTGACCATAAAAATGATTGGATTCCTTCTTCAAGGTCTGTTATTTTTTTTGCTTCGCCACCACTTTTATTTATCATATAAAGTTGATTTTTTTCATTACGATTGGAAATGAAGGCAACTTGTTTTCCATCTGGTGACCATTTAGGATTTGAAATTCGTTCCTTTTCAAAAGTCCATTGAACGACTTCATTAGAATCTACATTTACATAATATAAATGGTTAAAATATTGATCCTCTTTTTCATCAATAAACGTATTAAGAAAGACAGCTTCCTTTTCTGACGGAGAAAATTGTGGGTTTGTAATGGACTGAATTTTAAACAAATCCTCTTTTTTCAGCTTTCTTTTTGTAACCATTTGTTCCACCATCCTTTTCAATATTTCGATTTCCGTAATATAAAGTTTATCACGACGACCATTTATGTCAAACTATTTTTAATTATCAAAAATATAGAATCTAATAGAAAATAAAAAAGATTATCCCCCTTATTGGAGATAATCTCTTTCCATCTATTTATTTCGCTCTCTCAAATTCTTTTAAGGAACGGCGTAATATTTTCCCTGTCGAATTTTTCGGTAGTTCATCTAACAGCTCGATTACAGTCGGAACTTTATATTTCACAAGACGATTGGAACAATACTGTTGTAATTCTTCAATAGACGTATTATTTTCTTTTAATACAACATAGGCATGTACTGCTTCTCCTAAATTGGAATCAGGCATACCGACGACTGCCGCTTCTAACACATTCGGATGAGAGAATAATACTTCTTCCACTTCACGGGGATACACATTAAATCCGCCCACAATAATCATATCTTTTTTCCGATCGACAATATAGAAGTAATCTTCTTCATCCTTTTTCGCCAAATCACCAGTATATAACCATTCACCACGAATCGCATTATACGTTTCTTCTGGCATTTTATAATAGCCTTTCATCACATTCGGACCACGAACAATTAATTCGCCTACTTCTCCAACTGGGACCTCATTTCCATTTTCATCAACAATTTTATTATCAACATTTGGAATGGACATCCCAATCGATCCAGCTTTACGTTCCCGATCCAATGGATTGAAACATGTTACGGGTGAAGCTTCTGACAAACCATAACCTTCTGAAACGCGTACTTTAAATTTCTCTTCAAAATTATAAAGAACTTGAACAGGTAATGGTGCCCCACCTGAAACGGCTAGACGTAAGTGTGAGAAATTTTCCGTATTGCCATCAAATTGATAAAGAAAATTGAACATTGTCGGTACACCTGCAAATACTGTTGCCTGTTCCCTTCCAGCAAGTTCATAAATTTCACTTGGACTAAATTTTGGCGCTAATAGTACCGTAGCCCCTTGAAGTAACGGCGCATTGACAACAACCGTTAAGGCAAACACGTGAAATACAGGTAGAGTAGCAATAACTCGGTCATCCGGATTCATTTCTAAATAATGCCCAACATCCCGTGCGTTGGAGTACAGGTTGCGATGGGTTAACATAGCTCCCTTTGGATAGCCCGTCGTTCCTGAAGTATATAAAATAATTGCCACATCATCCTCTTCCACATGAACTGGATCTATGGAGGATGTAGCCTCCCCTAGTACTTCAGAAAATAAAAACGTCTTTTCCTTTGCTATTGAAGAAAGGGATTCTATTCGTTCCTCTATATTCAATGATGTTTCACAAATAATGTACTTTTCTACCTGTGGTAATACGTTTACCCCCGCTTCTACGAATGGTAGTAAACTATCAAGGGCGATGACTACTTTCACATCACCATTTTGAATAATGTACGATATTTCTTCCTGCGTATACGTTGGATTTACTGGTATTGCAGTTGCTCCGATTCGCATTGTCGCATACAACGAAATTAAAAAATGTGGAGTATTTCCTAATAAAAACGCCACATGATCTCCCTTTTCCACCCCAAGTTGTTGTAATGCCCATGCAAAACGACTTACTGTTTGTTCGAACTCACCGTATGTAGTGTCACTCCCTAAAAAATGATATGCACGTCTTTCGGGTTGTTCTAATGCTGTTTGTCGAACACGTTCAACTAAATTCAAAACACCCTTCCCCCTTTGCGCTTAACTCCCTTTTGCTACGAAATTGACAAAAGGGAGATGAAAATGAATTACTATTCATTTTCTAAATATTATAAATTATTTATATTAATAAATAAAACAATCTATTTTAGTATTTTATTACATTTTTCTCTTCGAAAACGAAAAATTATTCTACTAATAACATTTATTTTGTTAATCTCGAACATGAGCTAAATAGCGCCATCGAATTAAATAAAAATAAATAAGTTGCAAAAGGATTAATAGGCTAAAGGAGATAACAACTTCTTTAACAATTGATATATTAGCAAAATCTCTCAATAAATTTTGCAGCGTAAAGAATGCAAAAAGACTATGGAATAGTGCAACACCCCATGGTAAGAAAAATTGAGGTAATAGGTGTTTCGTAACAAGGGATTTCAGCTCACTATTGGAGATCCCCATACGTTTTAACACATCGAATTTTTTCTTATCAGCTTCTAAATTCGTATGCAATTTAAAGTAAATAAAACTACCTGCTGCTAATAAAAAGACTGCTGCTACTAGTAAGCCTACTAAAGTAAGTAATGAATACGTAGATAAAAGATACGAATAATTTAATCCTGCATTTTCAAAATAATAAGGTAAATGATATTCATCTTTTAAATACTCCTTCGAAACCTTTTGTTGAATATTAAATCCGACTTCATTCGCTTCAATCCACTGGGGAATATCGAACGTATATAAATGATACCCTGGTTCTACTTCAGGGAATCCACTATATGGATGTACTAGTTGTTTAAAATCTTCATCACTAATAATAATGGCATTTAAACCAACGATAGTTCTTGGAAAGATTAACTTTGGATATACTTCGTCAATATGGATAGGTACATTGTTTTCAACTAAAACAGTGTCTACTGTTCGTTTGGCCAATTTCTTAATCGAATCTTCCGAATAAGGAATAAACATTCCTTCCCCCTTCGATAAGTTAATTAACGGATAGCCATAAGAAAATAATAAACTATTAATGTCAGACTCACTAAAAACTTCCACTTCATAATTGGTGAAAGATGATGTCTGCTTTAACACAGTAAATTGGGTAAGTTGATAAGATAATCCTTTATGCTCTAACTCCGATACGATGGATTGAATATGTTTATGTTCATACGGATTATCGATATGCCCTTTATAAATTAACCCTAAAGGATTCAGTTTATCGTATTGGGATGTATAAGATGAAAAAGCAGCAAGCAATCCAATCGATAAAAAGGCTAATGTAGATACCATCGTCATAATAAAGTAAATTTTTCCGTTGTTTTTAAAAATAAACGTCTGTTCTGCAATCGGTAGCATTCGGGATTTTTTCCAATAAAGACTTTTTCTCCCCTTTACCCTGGCAAAGAAATATTGGGTCGTATGGGCGAAAAAGTAATACGTACCAATCGTAATAAAAATCGGAATTAATACTGAAAAAATTTCGAAGGTTCCCCGTGTAGTAAGAAGAGCTAAACAGTAGCTCAAAACGATGAAGATAAGCCCAAGTATCGCTTTGTTTTTCGTATAGTCCACCTGTATTTCAACACTTTTTGGTCCATTAAATACATCAATAATATTTTTCTCCGGTGCAAAATGGAAACAAAATAACGAAATAAAAATGAAAGCACTTAAATAAACACCAATCGTTAATAAAAATGGTTCCCATGAAAGATAAAGGGGTAGATCTTCCAAAAATAAAATTTCCCGGACAATCATAAAGAAAAATTTAGAAAAGGAAAATCCAAAAATAATCCCTAACACAATAGAAATGGAGCCGATAATAATCGTCTCCAAAAAAATGAGCTTCGAAAGCTGTCTTCTCTCCATCCCTAAGTGAAGCAAAATCGCAAATTCTTTCGATCTAGCTTCTAAAAAAGCTTTCATCGAATAGAAAATAAAAAACCAAGAAAACAGCACTAAAATGATTTCAGCAATGACCATCCAAAGAATTGGGACATTCCCTAAAAAGCCATTCTCCGTTGCGGGATGGAACATCAGCATCGAATATATAAAGAAAACAAATACGGAAAAAAAGCTTGCCATAAAGAAAGCGGCATAAATTCGAATATTTCGTATCACATTACGGTAAGCGAATTGATGAAAGGTCACCTACTTGTCCTCCCCCTAGTAAGCTCAGCACATTTAGTATTCGTTGGAAAAATGTTTGGCGTCTATCATCCCGATGAATTTCATTGAAAAATTCACCATCTTTTATAAATAACACCCGATCACAAAAACTCGCGGCAATTGGGTCATGGGTAACCATAATAATTGTTGCCCGTTTTTCTTCATTGATTTTACTTAACAGCTCAAGCACTTCACGGGAATTATTTGAGTCTAAATTCCCTGTCGGTTCATCAGCTAAAATAATCGTAGGCTCATGAATTAACGCCCTCGCAATAGCTACCTTTTGAGCTTGTCCACCGGAAATTTCATTCGGTCTTTTATGTAAGTAGGAAGTTAAATCGAGCCTTTTAGCTAAATTTTTCAACCTTTCTTCCATCATCTCTACCGGCTTTTGATCGAGAGTTAAAGGTAAAATGATATTTTCCTCTACCGTTAACATAGGCAACAAATTAAAATCTTGAAAAACAAATCCTAGTTCCCTTCTTCTAAAATAGGCTAGTTCATTTGGACTTAAGCTTTGTGGCTTCATATCATTGAAAATAATTTCACCGGAAGTGGGACGATCAATCGTCGAGATTAAATTTAATAACGTGGATTTCCCGCTACCTGAGGGACCCATTACAGCTAAAAACTCCCCTTGCTCCACATCAAAGGAAAGCTGATTTAATGCTCGATTCGTTACTTTTCCTTCATATACTTTTGTTACATCTTTCACTTGTAATATTGGCATTGTTCCATTCCCTCATATCAAATAGTATTAGAAAGTTAGTATGATAGTCGTTCCTACCCCTACTTCAGATTCAATCAATAATTCGTGCCCTAATTTCTCACATATTTCCTTCGCTAAATATAATCCCATCCCCGTAGATTCGCCGGTTTTACGTCCATTTTCCCCTGTGAAAAAGGCTTTCGTCACTCGGGTCAAATCTGACTTTGGAATACCTATTCCTTCATCTTTTACGGTTAACGTCACTTTCGATTCATTCTTTGTTGCGGACACGATGATGCGTTTATTTTGTTCAAATGTATACTTCACGGCATTTGTAATAAATTGACCTAAAATAAATTTTAACCATTTCGAATCACTGGCAACCGTTAAATCTTCATCAATATGGGTTTCTGGAAAGACTCGATTTGTTATAAATAAACGTTTGTTGTCGTTTATAGTTGCATTGACGATTTGTTTTAAGTTTACTTGTTCGACTTGCATATCATCTTCGAACTTATCGAGTCTTGCATTCATTAACACCATTTCCAGTCCACGTCTTAACCGTTCTACTTCCTCCTGGACACTGTTTTTATCAAGAGGGCCATCTTCTTGCAACAACAACTCCAATACGGCAATAGGTGTTTTCATTTGATGAATCCATTGGTTTAAAAACTTTTCATGTCTTGTTTGAGTGGCATACAAAGCTTGTACTTCATGTTGATACACTCGATATAGTTCTTGTAAAAATTGTTCCGTTTGAAAATGTTCCGGGGATTTAGCGTTTTTCTGTAGGGCGTCTTCCATCGTGAAAGGTAATTGGGTAATCTTATTCAAATATCGATGACGGAAAAAATAGCGAACTCCTAAATAGGAAACCGTTAATATTAAACTAATAATAATTGTATAGATAGCGGTATTAATATTTCGAAATCCATCCAACCAATAAACGGATAATATAAAAAGAACGATAAATAGCTCAAAAACTACTAATGACCAATTATCCTTTATAAATAACTTTAACCCCATTACATTTCCTCCGCATTCAACACGAAACGATATCCTGCCCCACGAACCGTTTCAATGACCGAAAGAACGCCGTAATCAGCTAGTTTTTTTCGAACACGGGTCATATTAACATTCAACGTATTTTCATCGACGAAAGTTTGGTCATCCCATAATTCTTCCAGTAATTTTTCCCTCGATACGACTTTCGGAGATTGGCCCATGAGCAAATCTAAAATGATACACTCTTTCTTTTGCAATGGAATTTCAATTTCCCTTAAATGTAGTTCCATTCTTTCTAAATAAAGGGTTAACTGACCTAAAAGGACGGTACGTTCTTCTTGTCTAGAAGAATACTCCCCATAAGTTCTTCTTAAATGACTTTTAATTTTCGCTAAAACAATTTCATAATTAAATGGCTTTGTAATAAAATCATCTCCGCCATTTTCTAACGCAAAAATTTGATCCATTTCCCCAGAACGTGCTGAGATAAATATAATGGGACATTTTGTATGTTGTCTTAATTGTCGGCACCAATAATAGCCATCATAGGAAGGTAAATTAATATCTAATAAAATAATGTGAGGGGCAAAAGAATTACATTCCTCTACGATTTCATCAAAATTTTGTACAATCTCTACTTCATATTGATATTTTCTTAATGTATCTGCTAAAAGGGAAGCAATCTTATGATCGTCCTCCACAATGAATATCCTTGTGTTTACCATACTCATTCCTCCGTTATATTTTGGAATGCTTAATTACTTTATTTTATCAAAAAGTCGATAGGTCATAAACCTGGAGCTACTTTTTTTCTATTCGTATCATCTTGAAATATAAAAAAGATGCCCCGTTAGTAGAAATGGAGCACCTTTTTAGTAAAAAGGGAGTATTAATAGATTAATTTTAAAAATTCTTCTTTTGTGACACCACCGAAATAGTGAGGAATATCAATTGATTCTAAAGCAATGTCAATGCTAGAACGATCATACTTTGTCCCAATTAAACGTTTTTCAATTTCTTCTACATCACCTACACCGAAGAAATCTCCGAAAATTTTAGCCTCTTCAATGATTCCTTTATTTACCTCTAAACGGATATCGATACTGCCTGAAGGGAAACGGTTCGTTTTTTGAATGTTAAAACGAGGTGATTTTCCATAGTTCCATTCCCATGTTTGATAACGTTCTTTTGAAATTTGATGAATTTTTTCCCAATCTTCGTCAGTTAAATTGTAGTATTGAATGTTTTCTTCTCCACCGAAAATCGATTTTAAAATTTCCATTCTAAACTGCTCTACCGTCATCGGTTCTTTTAAATAATCGGAAATATTACCAACTCGAGAACGAACAGACTTAATCCCTTTTGACTCGATTTTATCTTTTTTCACTTTTAGCGCGGAAGCAACCGCATCCACATCTGTATTAAACATTAAAGTTCCATGACTAAACATACGCCCTCTCGTTGAATATTGGGCGTTCCCCGATACTTTACGGCCTTCCGCTAAAATATCATTACGACCGGAAAGTTCGGCATTTACACCAAGTTTCGCAAGTGCATCTACAACAGGCTGTGTGAACTTTTTATAGTTGTGGAAGCTGTTGCCATCATCCTTCGTTAAAAAGCTAAAGTTTAAATTGTTCAAATCATGATAAACTGCTCCACCACCGGATAAACGTCTTACAACAATGATTCCATTTTCCTCTACATAGTCAGTATTGATTTCTTCAATCGTGTTTTGATTTTTCCCAATAATAATGGAGGGTTGATTGATATAGAACAGTAAATAATCGTCCTTTTCTATATCCATATTTCTTAAAATATATTCTTCTATTGCTAAGTTAATACGGGGGTCTGTAATCCCTTTATTATCGATAAAATACATTGTTTTCACTCCTCTTCAAATACAGTTACTATTTTACACGAAAATTGAAATTATGTGTTGACGAAAACAAACTGTTATAATACAATTAAAAATATCAAATCAGTAATATAACAGATGTCCAAAAGGAGGGGCGGCTCTTGTTAGAAAACGTTGTTGAATTCTTCAAAAATTTACCTGACAAAGTTTGTGTACAATGTGGGGACAAAATGGAAGAACAAAGTGAATGTTACGGCAACACTTGCGATAAATGTAATTCTCTCTAGTCGTCAGTCGGTGTATTATTGATTCAGTATTAACCTTCATCTTATTAGATGAACCTATAAGTAAATAGCTTACACGATAAAACCCTCAAAGCTCGCTCAAGCTTTGAGGGTTTTCAATTTGATTGTTTAATGATGATTGCTTTCTTCATTTGATTCGCTATGCTCACCGTGATTACTATGATCAGTTTCTGTAGATTCTCCTTGGTCACTTGGCATTGAATCATCACTATTATCTTCTTTTACTTTACTCATATCTGGATTACCGACAATGATTTGTTGTTTCGGCATAACGTGTAATCCCCTTGCCGTTGTATGGGCATACATATAATACACCCCATCATGATCAAAGGTAATTTCCGCTTTATAAACACCATCTGCTTCTAGCTTACCATCCATCATTTGCCCTTCATCTCGATATCCCGATTCCCAAACTTCAAATTCAACAGACTCTGCATCGTTGATATTCTCACCATTTTGAGAGACATGGGCAGCTAATTCAACCGGTTCATTTACTGCTACTTTTTCAGGCGTTAATATGTCTACAACTACTTCTAGTGACGCTGCATCTATTGGCCCTTCATTCGTATCTACTTCTTTGTCATTGGACGAACATCCTACTAATAGCGCCGTAATTGCTACGAAACTTGCGAACCACTTTTTCATTGTTTTTTCCTCCAACTTTTAGATAGAAAAACTTCATCGGTTACAAAACTTTCATTTTCATTCGAAATAAGAGCTTATTCTTTTCTAAAAAATAAAAGCTGTCTATCCATTTAAGATTCGACAGCTATGTTCAAGATTTAATTTAAATAAGCTGCATTTCAAACATTTTATTTAACATTTCATCTGCAACGCTTTTTCCTTGGGAAACACAATCTGGAACACTAATACCTTCATAAGAACTTCCTACTAATTTAACATTAGGGAACTCTTCCTCCAATTGTTCTTTCATGGATTCCATACGTTTTTCATGCCCTACTGTATATTGGGGCATCGATTGCTTCCAACGGGAAACAACTGTAAATATTGGTGCTTCCGTTAAACCAATGGCTCTCTCTAAATCATTTAGAACCGTTTTTTCAATATCACTATCTGATAGTTCCACAATGGCTTCATCACCAACACGCCCAATATATACTCGCAACAAATCATAGCCTTCTGGGGCAACATTTTCCCATTTATGATTGCACCAAGTACATGTCGTAATGGCAAAGTCACTATTTCTAGATACAAAAAAATTCATTGCATCTTGATATTTTTCAACTTCTCCTTGTTTAAAGGCCATAGTTACCGTTGCTATTGTGGCATATTGCATTATTGGTGTATGTTCCAACAAGCCATAACTTGTAAAAATATCTTTTGTCACATTAAATGGCGTCGTCATAATAACAGCATCACATTTAATCGGTGCCATATTATTAGAGAATAATTGAATCGTACCGTCATTTAATTTATCAATAGATTCCACTTTTACTCCCTTTAAAATGGAATTGGGCGATAGTTGGGATTCCAAAGTTTCAACAAGGGTTTCTAAACCATTTTCAAAAGTTTGGTAGGACTCAATATGCTCTTTTCTTAATGCTTCTCCCGATTTTTTCAAACCAAGAATTAAACTTCGATGTTTCTTTTCAAGCTGATAAAATTGGGGAAACATCGACTTGATACTTAAATGGTCGATGTCCCCCGCAAAAGTTCCTGCAAGTAAAGGTTCTACTAAATTTTCAACAACTTCTTTACCAAAACGGCGTCTAAAGAAATCCCCAATCGGTTCATCCTCCAAATCCCTTGTTTTAGGTAACAATAAATCCCCTGCAGCACGAATTTTGCCAGTTAAAGAAAATAAACCAGACGTAATGAATGAAGAGACTTCAAGCGATCCAAACATAAAATTGTTTGGAATTGGATACAGATTGCTACCGACTGCTACATACGTAAGTCCATTGTTATTCTTCATCATCTTTTGTTCGATACCTAAATCTTTAGCTAGATCACGAACACTATTGTTATAGTCTAAAAAAGATTCAGGACCCCGTTCGATAATAAATCCATCCTTCCTTAAAGTTTGGATTTTACCCCCTAAACGTAAAGATGATTCGATTAACACGACCTCAATCGGCAAATTGTTCAATTGTGCTTTTCTTTGTAAATAGAACGCTGCCGTTAAACCGGTAATACCTCCGCCTATAACAGCAACTTTTCGCATCCTTAAAGTCACCCTCATCATCACTCTCTAAAATTAATTAGCCAATTTATTATAAATAGCATCCACCATCGCATCTATAAATAACGGATGCGTGTTTGGCATTGGTGGACGACGATAGTTCGCACCAAGCTCATCACAAACAACTTTACATTCATAATCGTTATCATAAAGAACTTCTAAATGTTCTGTCACAAATCCTACAGGAATGTACACGAATGAACGGAATCCTTTTTCTTCATAAAGTTCACGTGTTAAATCTTGAACATCTGGTCCAAGCCAAGGCTCTGGTGTTTGACCAGCAGATTGCCAGCCAACCTCCACATTTTTCACACCTGTAGCTTGTTGAATTAAACGAGCAGTTTCAATTAATTGGTCTTCATATGGATCGCCAGCTTCTTTAATTTTTTCTGGTAATGAGTGATTGGAAACGATTAGACAAGCTTTTTCACGTTCTTCTTCGTCCATTTCAGCAAATGCATGATTCACAGCTTCTTTCCAATATTCGATGAACTTCGGTTCGTTATACCAAGCTTCTACAGACGTTAATTTCATAGAGCTGCCTAATTTTTCAATCGCTTCTTTTGCTCTACCATTGTAGGATTTAATTGAAAACGTTGAGAAGTGTGGTGCTAAAACGATAGAAACGGCTTCTTCAATACCGTCTTTTACCATTGCTTCTACTGCATCTTCAATAAATGGTTCGATATGTTTTAAACCGATATAAAATTTATATTCTACTTCATCTTGCACTTCATTTAAACGAGCTTCAAGGGCTTGAGCTTGTTTTTTCGTCATTTCTGCAAGGGGTGAAATCCCACCGATTGCTTTATAACGACTTTTTAAATCTTCTAAATGTTCTTCAGAAGGTTTACGTCCATGACGAATATGTGTGTAATATCGTTCAATATCTTCTTCTTTATATGGTGTTCCATATGCCATTACTAATAATCCACGTACTGGTTTCAATTTTTTCACCTCATAAAATTTTACTTATTGTTATATATTATTTTGCTAAAACATTTCCTTAGCGAATTCACTACCTTATTGACCTAACTGACTTACTCTTTCACGACTGTATTCATGAATGAAAGTTGTAAGGCGTTTTAGTACATCTGGATTGACTTCAGGGAACACGCCATGACCTAGATTGAAGATGTGACCAGGTACTTCTAGTCCTTGATCGATAATATCTTTTGTACTTTGTTCAATTACAGACCAATCTGCTAACAACAATGAAGGATCAAGGTTACCTTGCACAGCTTTCTGTACGCCTAATTCACGAGCTTTTCGAATTGGCATGCGCCAATCTAAGCCAACAACATCAATAGGTAGATCATTCCATTCATTAACTAAATGGCTTGCACCTACTCCAAATTGGATTAATGGGACATTTTCTTTTCGCAATTCAGCAAAAATACGTGTCATCACTGGTTTAATGAAAACGCGGTAGTCTTCTACGTTTAAAGCGCCAACCCAAGAATCAAATACTTGAATCGCTTTAGCGCCAGCTTCAATTTGAGCTGTAACGTCATTAATAATCATATCACCTAGCTTGTCCATTAAAGCAAACCATGCTTTTGGCTCTGATACCATAAATGATTTTGTTTTATTGTAGTTACGTGAAGGACCACCTTCAATCATATAACTTGCTAAAGTGAAAGGTGCACCAGCGAAGCCAATTAATGGTACATTTAATTGTTCTTCCGTTAACAATTTAATTGTTTCCAAAACGAATGGTGTATGTTCTTTTGCATTGAATTCTCCTAATTTCTCCACATCAGCTACTGTGCGTATTGGATTAGAGATAACTGGTCCAACGCCTGCTTTAATTTTCACATCAACACCAATACCTGGAAGCGGTGTTACAATGTCTTTATAAAGAATTGCTGCATCAACATTGTAGTTTTCTACAGGTAATCTTGTGACATAAGCACATAATTCCGGTTGATGGGTAATTTCTTCTAATGAATATTTTTCTTTTATTTTTCGGTATTCTGGTTGTGAACGGCCAGCTTGACGCATATACCAAACAGGTGTGTACTCTGTACGCTCTCCTCTTGCAGCCCGCAATAATGTATCATTAATCGCTTTCATTTTAGTACCTTCCCCTCAATTTAATAAGCCCTGTTTCCTACTTTTCTTTCGAGCAAAGCATATTTATATTCAGTATAGGTATCCCTATAAAGAATAAAGCAAAAAAATAAAAACTACCTTTATTTCATTTCACTCGTTGATGCAAACGTACCGTTCTAAACATTCGTTACGAGTTCGTAATAAAGACAATTGGGTGATCTTTGTTCATTTTTTACACTCACCTTAAGAAAAGCAAAAAATGAACAAAGAAATATATTAGTTCATTGATATCCGTTTTCAAATATATACTTTTACCATCATATTGTATAGTTTTATCGACGAAATGTCATAAAATTGTTCTTTAACGAAAGGTTTTTATCATGAATTATTTTTGACAAACGTTACTTCTTTTGCTTTGATGAAATCAATAGAAATTTATGAAAGGGGTTTGGTTACGTTTGTTTATTTATTTAACATCTGGAACTGCGGAATATATGGAGAAGTTAATGAAAAAATATCGTTCAAAGGAACATATGATTGTTTTACATGGTTCTGGAACTTCCGTTTTACTCCATGAAACTGAAGGAAAAACTCTATTTGCTACTCCACGAAAATATGAAGTATTAGATAGTGTGAATGAAATTGAGCAACGGGGGTATTTCGTTTTTAATCATATCCCTGTATCGGATGAAGGTAGACCTATTTTTGAAAAACGTTTTTTAGAACGTTCGAAAACGATTGAAAACGAACCGGGATTCATCGCTTTCCGTTTGTTACGTCCGTTAGCTTCTGATACGTATATCGTCCTTACCCAGTGGACTGGTCCAAACTCCTTTGAAACATGGAAAAACTCCCAATCCTTTAAAGAAGCCCATAGTAAACCTAGTGGTACAACACCGGGTGTAAAAAAACAAAATATTTTTAACGCAGCCAGTTACCTTACGACTTATTCAGGTAAATTAATGGAAAGTGAACAATAAAAAATATAGGGGTGTCAATGGACACCCCTACTTCACTATACTTCAATCGTTATTCCTCGTTTATCCTCTAATGCTTTATAATAGACACCCTTTGCAACAGCCAAATCATAATAAGCTGCGCCAACAGATTTAAAAAATGTTATTTCCTTTTCATTTTCTCTTCCTATTAAATGGCCGCTTACTAAAGATTCCAATTCCCCATATAGTTGTTCAAAGGACCAAACACCTTTGTGATTAGCATTAATAAGTTCCCCAGCTTCATCCTTTGCACCATGTACATCATCTACCACAATTTTAGAAGCGGATTCAATCGTTGTTTCATCGATTTCATGCATATGGGGTAAATAAGAACCGACGCCGTTCACATGGGTACCCGGTTTTAAATAATCCCCGTTAAAGACAGGTGTTGTCGATTTCGTAGCACAACAAATAATATCGGCTTTACTGACGGCTACATTCACTTCCTCTTCAACGGTAATAATCGCTGATACGCCAAAATCCTTTAACTTTTGTAAAAATACTAGAGCTCGTTCCTTCGTTCGATTGACTAAAAGTATTTCTCGAATATTCCGGACCGCTAATACACCAAGTACTTGTTCAAATGCCATTCCACCTGTTCCAATAACCGTTAACACTTCAGAACTTTCCTTAGCAAGATAATCTGTTGCTAAAGCAGTCATCGCGCCAGTCCGCAATCTCGTTAAATAAGAAGCATTAAGGAAAGATAAATGCTCCCCCGTCTCCGTACTCGTTAGAACGATGACTCCTTGAGTTGTTGGTAATCCCTTTTCATAATTATTTGGAAAAATCGTGACAACTTTCACCGCAGCCACTTTATTTTCCAAATCCGCGCTTGGCATATAAAGAGAGGAAGCATTCCTTTCTGGAAACTCTAAAATCGTTCGATGGGGGGATTGAACTTTATTTTGACCTTTTGCAATCAACGTTTCTCGAACATCGGAAATAGCATCTTCAATTGTATAAAAACTTTTAATCTCTTGTTCATTTAATAGTATCAATCATAACATCTCCGTTATTTTTATTTACTAATGTACAGCAGTCTTTTCCCGTTCTTTTCCCTCTGTTTTAACCTCTTTACTTACAGTTTCGAATTCATCTAATTCTTTATTACTCTTTTCTCTTACAGAAAATACAGCAATTAAAGAAATAACGGCTGTTAATATAATGTAAATAGCAACTGGAACATAGGAATTGTTAAATTGAACTAATAAAGCAGTAGCTACTAATGGAGCTGTTCCACCGGCAACTGCAGCACCAATTTGGTACCCTAATGAAACTCCTGTATAACGTACTTTTGCGTCGAAAATTTCAGAGAACATCGTTCCTAATACAGCAGTAATTGGAGCCCAAATAATACCTAGTCCGATAATCGTTGCAATTAATAACGTTGCAAAAGTACGTTGTTCAAGTAGTAAGAAGTATGGGAATGCGTATAAAATCATCCCAATCGTACCCCAAATATAAACTTTTTTCCGTCCAATCTTGTCAGATAAACTCCCCATAACTGGCATTAACAGCGTAGTAATAATTGTGGCAATCATAACCGCTACTAAAACTTGTGTATTGGTAAAACCTAAATTACTCGTTCCATAGGACACGATAAACGTTGCAAAAATATAAAATGGAGCTGTTTCAACAACTTTTCCACCAATGGCGATTAATACTTCTTTCCAATGGTATTTAAAAATATCAACAATCGGTAATTTTGGAATCTCTCCTGATTCTTGTACCTTTTTAAAGGAAGGTGTCTCATCAAGCCCTTTACGAATCCATAGACCGAAAATAACTAAAACTGCACTTGCTATAAATGGAATACGCCATCCCCAAGAAATAAAGGCATCTTGAGAAACAACCGAAGTGATGAACGTTAAAGCACCTGAACCTAAAAACATCCCAATCGTAACGCCCATTTGTGGGAAGGCACCAAATAATCCTCGTTTGTCCTTTGGAGCATATTCTACTGCTAGAAGCAATGAACCTCCCCATTCACCGCCAATCCCAATTCCTTGAACTAAACGAAGGGTAATTAATAGAATAGGAGCCGCAACGCCTATGGCTTGATAAGTTGGTAATAACCCCATCAATACAGTTGCAACACCCATAATTGTAAGAGTCACAACTAGGGTTTTTTTGCGTCCTATCCGGTCTCCGATATGACTAAAAATAACACCACCTAATGGGCGTATAAAGAAGGCTAAAGCTAATGAAGCATATGATAACAATAGGCCGACGGTTGGATCATCGGCGACAAAAAACACTTGATTAAATACTAATGCGGCAACTGTACCGTATAAGAAATAATCAAACCATTCAATTGAACTACCTACTAAACTTGCAATCCATACTTTCACCATTTGATTTTTACTCACTACATTTCCTCCTTAATTTTTTTATGTCACTAAAAATCGAAGAAAGAAAAAAAGTATGTACAAAAATTTAAGTGACACTTAAATTATTTCAAATCAAATATTACACATTTTAGAATTTTCAGTCAATAGTTTTTTATAGGTTTGAGTTAAGTAGAATACTAGCGTATAATTTTTTATGGAAATATTAGGAGGTGTTAGACATGACGATAGGTGAACGACTCCGAAAAATAAGAAAAAAGAAGAAAATGACATTAAAAACTCTTTCAGAACTTACAGGGGTTTCCATTAGTTTCTTATCTCAAGTAGAACGAAACAAATGTAATGTTACATTAGAATCATTGAGGAAAATTAGTGATGCTCTTTACGTTAATCCAAGTATATTTTTTTCCGATACAAATCATGATAGCCCAGAAGTGAAAAGCTTCCCCTTTTATTATGAGGATCTTTCAAATAATATTAAAAACCCATCCTTTCACCCGATACTTGTTACACTAAAACCGAGGGAAAAGGAAATTAAAGAACTTACCCATTATGGACATGAATTTATATACGTTTTATCTGGAACATTAACATTATCCCTTGAAGGCAATATGATTGAACTGAAAGAAAACGACTCCATCATGTTAGAATCCACAAGAAACCACAATTGGTGGAATAATAGTGAACAAGATGTTCAGTTTCTATTAGTTTCTACAAATTAATAGTAAAAGGAGTACTTAAGCATCTCACAACTTAAGTACTCCTTTTCTTTTGTTTAATATTCTTCAGAAGGATCCTTTGTCATCATAAAGGTTACTTCACTTATCGCTATAACAATAACCGGTAATACAAAAAACAAAGGTTGTCCTAAGGCGCAAATCGTTACAATAATGGCTTGAATAACCATAAAAAGACGTAACACTTTTTGAACTGCCTGTTTTCGTTGCGTCTTTACAACTGGATAAAGCCGATCCATTCTAAAATCTCCTGAAGATAGAAGGGCATATTTTAGTTGAATCGTTGTTGCAAACGAAAGGGCCGCTGCAACAATCCACGTAACAATTGGAATGTTCACTAACAATACGACAATGCCAGAAATGGCTGTTAAACGTACCCATAAATAAAAATGATCATCAGTTCGGATAAACGTTCGATATACTAAATAATTTTGGGTACTTTTTTGACTGTAAGGAACAATAGAATAAACAAAATTTAACCAACTTCTTCGGCGAATCGAACCACGCAAATGAGGGACATCTGTAAAATAGTTGGCAAATCGATAAAAGCCCATCATGCGGTTTTGTTCTAGTTTTACAAAATGCTCATAAGGGATTGGTTGTTCCTTCACCCGTCTTACTAATGCCCAATCGTATATTAAAAGTAAAACGATAAAAAGAATAACAAAGGAAAAGCGTGCAGTTAAAATAGATTGCACCGTTAAAATTGAAAGAACGGCACGAGTTACTTTGTCTACTCCAACGTTATATCCTCTATTCGCATATCGATAATGAAACTCAATTTGCACATTCAAATATTTTAAAAGAATAATGATTATCAATACAGTCCAAATTTGGGCAGATGATAATTCTGTCACTGTATTTAACAAAGGAATCGCCACAATGTAAACAACGGATACTAGTCCAATTTGAGACCAAAAAGTCCATGTCAGTGCCTTTTTAAAATATAAAGACATTTTAGATTCTAACGGTAACAAATAAACTTGATCCGGCTCACGCAACAATGTAACAGGTCGACTGAGTGCTAAAATGATACCTATAATAAGCGCTACAATCCATTCCGCTGGGAAAGACGGTTTGACAACTTTTAACCATTCACTATATTGATATCCAACGGCACCAATGACAAAAACTAGAACAAGCGCCAAATGCCCGGTGAAAACGAAACGCATATATTTTTGCACTTCATTCATATAGTGGGTAAATCGCTTAGACCAGACCTCGTTCAAATTATTCATGGTCTTGCTCCTTTGTCATTGCGATATATAGATCATCTAATGTAGCATCTGGCATATTAAAGGCTCTTCGTAAATCATTCATCGTCCCTTGTGCTCGAACTCGACCTTCATGTAATAAAATAATTCGATCACAATGCTTTTCGGCCGTTGATAATATGTGGGTAGACATTAAAATAGAAGCACCATCTTTTTTCTTTTCATCCATCTGGTCTAGTAAAGATTGAATTCCTAATGGATCCAATCCAACGAACGGTTCATCAATAATATATAACTGTGGATTTACTAGAAATGCACACATAATCATTACTTTTTGGCGCATCCCCTTTGAAAAATGGGATGGAAACCAATTTAAACGTTTTTCCATTCGAAATTCCTTTAATAAATCTTCTGAACGTGATTTCAATGTATATTGATCAATGTCATAAGCCATTGCTGTTAATTCTAAATGTTCTTTTAAAGTTAATTCATCATATAACACAGGTGTTTCTGGTATATAGGAAAAGGAAGATCGATATTTTTTTATATCCTCATTCAACGTGACACCATTTAAACGAATTTCCCCACTTTGTGGTAAAAGTGTACCGATAATATGTTTTATCGTCGTACTCTTCCCCGCTCCATTTAAACCAATTAAACCAACAAGCTCACCTTGACCAATTGAAAAAGTTAAATCTTTTATTACTGGCTTTCTTGTATATCCACCGGTTACATCTGTTAGTTGTAACAATGTCATTTTTTTACGTCACTCCTATTCTTTCTACAGTTTAACAAAAAATGCGAATGGAATCAGTTGTCATATGTTAAAATATAAGAAAAACACGAATATTGCTAATCAAGCGGTATACGATGTCTTTGAAAAACTAAGCATATCGCCAATTAGGCGGCATGTCTCACTACTTTACTTGAAAGGGTGTTTATTTTGAACGATTGTATTTTTTGTAAAATCATTGACGGTACCATTCCAAGTACAAAAGTTTACGAAGATGAAAACGTCTATGCATTTATGGATGTTTCACCTTTAACAAAGGGACATACTTTATTAATTCCGAAACAACATGTCCAAGATTTATTTGAAATGCCAGAAGAAGTTGCATCCAAACTTTATTCCGTTGCACCTAAAATTGCTAATGCAATTAAAGATGCCTTTCATCCACAAGGAATGAACACAATTAATAACAACGGTGCCTTTGCAGGACAATCTGTGTTCCATTACCATTTACACTTTATCCCTCGTTATGATGAAACAGATGGTTTAAAAGTTAAATGGGAAACAAAACAAAACGAGTTTACTTCTGATGTTTTACAAACGATCGCATCTCAAATAAAAGAAAACTTAAACGACTAAGATTGTATCCTTTTACAATTATATGAAATTCGTTGAATTGTATTCTATTATATGAGGTTGCAAAATATTTATTAAGCGATTAAAATCAATGTAAGTTTCGCTAACGGCAACGAGTGCACGTTAGGAAATGAGAGCATAGAAAAGTAGAGGAGAGTTTTGTAAATGAATACAAAAAATTTAGTTTTAATGGCGCTTTTAGTTGGTATAGGTGCAGCACTTTATCTTATAATCCCTGGTTACGGTGAAGGGATGAAACCAGATTTTATGTTAACGATGATGTTTATTGGGATTTTATTATTCCCTACCTTTAAGGAGACATTTTTGTTAGCTATTGCAACGGGTATTTTATCTGGTCTATTTTCCACATTCCCCGGTGGATTCGTTCCGAATATAATTGATAAAGTTGTGACAGGTATTGTCTTCTTTGTTATTGTGGTAGCATTACGTAAAGTAGCTCAAAAAATAGCGGTTGGAACAGTATTAGTTTGTTTAGGTACATTACTTTCTGGAACTACTTTCCTGTCAATGGCGTTAATGTTAGTAGGATTACCTGGAGGGCAAGCATTTGGGGCATTATTTGTCCTTGTTGTTTTACCAGCTGTATTATTAAATGCGATTGCGTTTATCATTATCTACCCAATTATTACAAACCTATTAAAACGTGCAAAATTCAACACGTCAATATCCCAAGCTTAAATGAAAAGTAGACAAAGTACATTCACTTTGTCTACTTTTTTTCTAGACAAATCCTTTCTGCTCTTACTTTTTTTAAATGTTCATTCATGGTTTAATATGGGGAAGAGAGGGAAACTTTTATATATATAGAAGAAAATAATAAACTATCGATTACAATATAGGAGTGATAAATATGCGTGCGAAACCATTTTTAATCGGATTATCAACAGGAATTATCGGAGGATTAACTGCTATTATTTTTTCTACTCCCCAATCGGGAAATGAGCTTCGTTCAAATGTTGCACGAAATTTAAAAATTGCTAAAACAAGATTATCTGAAATTCAACACCATTCCAGTTCAGTGAAAGAGTCGATTATAACTTTAAAAAACGAAGCGAAAAATAATATCCCAAATATAATGAATGACTTAAAAGGTTCCATTTCCAATTTTAGACAAGAAATTGGATCGGATACAGAGAAGTTAAAAGAAGAAATAGAAGGATTACAGAGATCTATCGCCGAAATCGAGAATAATTTATCAGAAATCAATAATAACAAGAAAAAAGAATAAAAAAACAATTACTCATTTATACCTAATTTATGGTTATTAAATGGGTAATTTTTAATTATTTCATCGTAAATTTTAATATTTTTCAGGCAAAATTCAATTATTTAATTTTTCTAACTTTAAACTTTTTTCTTTTATTGCTATAATATTTTCATAATGTTAAGGAAAGAAGAAAGTAGGTGTTCGCTTTGTCTGATGATTCATACACAATGAAAGAAGCAATGCTTTATAGCCAAAGAATTGCTCAATTGTCAAAAGCATTATGGAAAGCTGTAGAGAAAGACTGGCAACAATGGATTAAGCCCTATGATTTAAACATCAATGAACATCATATTTTATGGATTGCCTTCCATCTAAAAGGAGCATCCATTTCCGATGTTGCAAGATTCGGAGTAATGCATGTTTCAACTGCTTTTAACTTCTCAAAAAAACTAGAAGAAAGGGGCCTATTAAAGTTCTCTAAGCGGGATGATGACAAACGTAATACTTATGTCGAGCTGACTCAAAAAGGCGAGGATCTAATTCTACTTATGTACGATCATTATTACGATACACATCATTCAATCCTTGAAGGATCTCTAGCATTAAAAGAATTGTATGGTAGATTTCCAGAATTTCTTGATGTTATGGCCGTTATACGTAACATTTATGGGGAAGATTTTATTGAAATTTTTGAGCGTTCATTTAAAAACTTCCGTTCTTCTATCGTTGAAGATGAAGACAAATTGATTGTGAAAAGATAAATGACAAATCAAAACCCTTTATAAAGTATGAATATGTTTTAGAATGTCAAGGATGATTATGAGTGTAGCGATACACTCTTTTCTTTTTCTTAAAAAGATTTTCAAAAAATTGGTGTAGCATTAAGACCTTTTTTCCATTACAATATTTTCACTATAAATTTTAAATGGGGTCATTTATCTTGCATTGTTGGAAAACAATAAACATAAAAAAAGAATATGGATCAACTTGGATAGCGATCATGGTAACTTCCTTATTTATACTAGTTTTTTCCTTTTCTTATTTAGTATTTAATCGCTTACACCCAACTTTATATCGGGATGATAATTTTTGGCTATTTGTCGTTGTGTTACTATTACTCTATCCATTACATAAGCTTATCCATTACTACTCGCTTTTCGATTATCGAGTCTTTGTTAAATTTCGAATGCGTATCGATTACAAGTTTATTCCAATCATTCGCATGCGTATTAAAACTATTATTTCAAAAAAACGATATATTTTTACGTTATTAGCACCGTTTATCATAATAAATACAATACTCATCATATTTGCTATTTCTATTCCCCAGTACACCCACTTCAGTTGTATTTTATTGGGGTATCATTGCAGTATTTGTTTTGTGGATCTTTTATATGTAAAAAATTTAATTGTTGCTCCTAAAGATGCTGTCATTGAAGAAACACCCAAGGGTTGTGAAATTTTAGTAAGAACCCTTTAGTGGTATAATTACTTGTATTACATTGACATTTTTTGTATCCTTAAAGGAAGTGAAAGAGGGGAGGAATAGACTTGCTACTTTTCGTTGTAGTGCTATTCTCAGTGTTTTATTTGTTTCAAATAAACCGCATGACATATGCACTTGTCATGTTAAAAGAAATTCCAGAAGAAAAGCATGAAAAAATATTCCGTACCATAAATGTACTGGTTACCATTTTATTAGTTTCCTTTTACGTTGAAGTTTACGTTGCAATGTAAAAGAAACTTGAAAAATTAATTTTGACTTACAATGGTTGCAATATAGGGGTTTAAAGAAGTTGGTATGGATAAAAAGATAAGAGAGCTAATGCTAAACATTAGCTCCCTGCCTGTTTCGTTACGTATGTTGTTTTATTAGTAAATGAACGCAGCACCTACAATGATTAATAAAATGAACAACACAACTAATAACGCGAAACCACTACCATATCCGCCATTATAGCTTCCCATCACGACACCCCCTTTCAAAAACTATAGTATGCATGCATGTTCGTGGCATATAGGCAAATAAACATGCAACCATTTTTGTTTTTAATCCGTTTATGTTATAGTTACTATTGATTTCAATCGAAGTTAGGAGAGTTTATTACTTATGAAAAAACCGTTTTTAGCACTAACACTAGCTACTTCCGTTTTCGCTCTATCAGCATGTAACTCTGGTGATGAGGTAGTTGTTTCAACTTCATATGGAGATATTTCGAAAGATGAATTTTACGATGATATTAAAAAACTTGCAGGTAATGCCCTATTAGAGCAAGTTGTCATTGAACAAATTTTAGAAAGTAAATACAAAGTGACGGATGAGGAAGTAGATGAGCAATTCAAAGCTGTTAAAGAACAATATGGTGATTCTTTTGAATCTGTATTATCATCAAACGGCCTAACTGAGGAAGCATTCAAAGATAACGTTCGTTTCTCTCTTTTACAAGAAAAAGCTCTTGCAGAAGATGTAACGGACGAACAAATTGAAAAATATTACAATCAAGGAAAATATGAATTAAATGCACGTCACATTTTAGTAGCTGACGAAGAAACAGCTCGTAATGTGAAAGAAAAACTAAATGCTGGTGAAGATTTTGCTGCATTAGCTAAAGAATATTCAACAGACGGTTCTGCTTCTAACGGTGGAGAACTTGGATGGTTTACTGTCGGATCAATGGTAGATGAATTCAATGATGCTGCTTATGCTTTAGAAGTAAATGAAATTAGTGAACCAGTTCAAACACAATATGGTTACCATATTATCCAAGTAACGGACAAGCGTGAAGTAAAAGATTACGGTACATTGGAAGAAAAAGAAGATGAAATTAGAAAAGCCTTAGCACAAAAAGGCGACTGGCAATCAAAAGTAGTAGAGCTAGTAAAAGAAGCTAAAGTAGATATTAAAGATAAAGACTTAAAAACAGCTTTAGACCACTACACAGCAACGGAAGAGAAAGCGTCTGACGATAAAGCTGCTGAAGATGAAAAAGCTACTGAAGACGAAAAATCAGATAAATAATCAAATTGATTTAAAAGCGTAGTATTTTTCAAATACTACGCTTTTTCATATTTTATATTTGTCGTTTCCTTCCCTACTAAAAAAGCCGTTACCTTATTAGGTAACAGCTTTTAATATTTTTATTTCATTGTGAACTGCTAATTACTCAAAGGTTGGCTTGTAGAAAGAACGATTATCAAGTGGGAAAAGTCTTTCCGTAAACTCACCAGGTTTTGTTTTCGATAATGCCCTTGTTAACATGTTCATTTTGGCATCAATATTATCAATGTAATGGAGAATTTCAGCTTCTTGAACCATTGGCTTTTTCGGGCTACCCCATTCCTCTTTACCGTGATGGGATAACACAATATGTTTTAAAATGACAACTTCTTCCCCATCAATGCCTAATTCCTTAGCAGCCTGACCAATTTCATCAACCATAATGGAAATATGGCCTAATAAATTTCCTTCTACCGTATAGGCTGTAGCAATCGGACCCGTCAGTTCTTTTACTTTCCCAATATCGTGCAATATAATTCCTGCATAAATTAAATCGCGATTTAACGTCGGATAAAGATCACAAATTGATTTTCCTAGACGAAGCATTGACACAACATGATCGATTAATCCAGAAGCATAATCATGATGATTTTTCGAAGCGGCTGGAAAAACGGATAGTTCTGATTGATATTTTTTTATAATGTATCGTGTAATTCGTGAAATATTTGGATTTTTAATTTCAAAGAAAAATTGTGTCAGTTCTTCAAAAAGCTCTTCTTTCGGTGTAGATGCAGACGGTAATAAATCATTTATTTGAATACCTTCATCTGCTCGAGCAACCCTTATTTGTTTAATTCGAAGCTGGTTTTTCCCACGATAATCGTGAATCTCCCCACCAATATGTACGATAACTTCAGGACGATACATATTTTCATGCTCTTCGTTCGTATCCCATAATTTCGCCTCAATATCCCCACTCTTATCTTGTAAGATGAGTGTCATGAAAGGTTTGCCTACTGTTGTAACTCCTTTTGTTGCTTGTTTAATTAGTAAAAATTGATTCACTGATTCCCCCGCTTGGAGTTGGGTTATTCCTTTCATATCGAAAACACTCCTTTTTCTCTTCATTCCGTATGAAACTCTTATATTACTATTGTAACACGGGAACCTAATAGATACGATTTAAAATCAAAAGAACATTCCATTAATCAAATTTTCTTTATTTTCAATGAATTAATTCGATAGATTATGTATAATGTATTATATCTTCTAGTATGTAAAAAGGTGGGGGTACAATGGAGAATTTTCGTTTTACAGCATTTGAAAAAACAGGGGAAATTTTATTTGATGAAATTTGGACATTCGAAAGTGAAGAGGTTGCTAAAGAAAAGGGCCAAAAACAAATTGAAGAGCATGGGGTAGAAAATAAAACCCATCGTCTTGTTAATTCGAAGGGAAAATTGATTTTATTTCACATTTAAGTTAATACAAATTATTAGGCGTCTCCAAAAGCAGAGACGCCTATCTATTATTTCCCCTTAAATTGCTGCGTTCTTTTTTCAATGAATGCTTTAATGCCTTCTAAATGGTCTTCCGTTTTACGCATACGTACTTGCCCTTCTGATTCTAATTCTAATATCGATGTTAGTTCAGATAATTTTTGTTTATGTAAAATCGACTTCGTTTCTAACATCGCTAAAATCGGAGAAGATAAAATTTTACCGACTAATTGATCGACAAAGGATTCTGACTCTCCTTCTCCCACTTTATGATCGATTAAACCTAAATCAAGGGCTTCTTCTGGACTCATAACATTTCCAGCCCATATAAGTTGTTTTGCCTTTGATGTACCTACCCGTTCTTTCATAAAGAAGTGGCCACCGCCATCAGGAATTAAACCAATACCGATAAAGTTCATGGCAAGTTTACTTTTCTCTTCGGCAACAATAATGTCACAACCTAACGCTAAACTAAACCCTAATCCTGCAGCTGCACCGTGGATTTGTGCAATTGTAATCATTGGCAACTGATACAAAGCTAAAACCATTCTTGAAATATATTCCATGATGTTTCCGAAATCTTTCGGATCACCGGACGTCATCATCATTTTAATATCCCCGCCAGCTGAAAAGATGTTCCCTTCGCCTTTTATTACTAAAATTTGAACTTCAGGATTATCTTTCAGAAATTCTAAACAATCGGCTAGTTCTTTCATCATTTGAAAATCCATGGCATTTGCCACATTCGGTCTGTTAAAGGTTAACGTTGCACGTCGATCTGCCATCTCTACTTTTATTGTTTCATAAGCCATCATACCATCCCCTAATTTTTACAATTTATAGTTAACTATTCAATTTCTATCATCAAATATCCTTTATTTACTTAAATAATTCCCTACTTGTCTCCCGGAAAACAAACAGCCGCCAACAAAAGTCCCTTCTAGTGATCGGTAGCCATGGATACCTCCGCCACCGAAGCCGCTCACTTCACCTGCTGCATATAACCCTTTCAAGATTTCTCCTGCTTCATTTAATACTTGACCATTTAAATTTGTTTGTAGGCCACCTAATGTTTTTCGCGTTAACAAATTTAATCTAACCGCTATTAATGGACCATTTTGTGGATCAAGGAATTTATGGGGTTTTGCTACCCGTATTAGTTTGTCGCCTACGTAATTTCTTGCACTTTGAATGGCCATTACCTGTATGTCTTTCGTAAATTTATTCTCTATTTCCCTGTCTCTTGCCAAAATTTGTTCTTTTATTTTCATAAAATCTAATAAGTCATTTCCAACAAGTTGATTCATTCCATCCACTAAATCTTTTAAACTTCTTTCTACAATGAAATCTTCTCCAAATTCTTTAAAAGATTTAATTGGAGTCGGAGGTCCCGGTAAAACGCGCTTCAATAACTGTAAATAACTTTTATTCGTCAGATCAGGATTTTGTTCTGAGCCAGAAAGGGCAAACTCCTTCTCAATAATTTTTTCTGTTAATATGAACCACGAATAGTCGTGTCCCGTTTTTTGTATAGCCTCTAACGTACTTAACGTATCAAAGCCAGGGAAATTTGGGGCACTGAAACGATTCCCTAGTGCATCAAACCACATGGAAGAAGGGCCCGGTAATATTCTAATTCCATGATTGTTCCAAATCGGTTTCCAGTTTTTCAAACCTTCCGTATAATGCCACATGCGGTCCTTGTTCACTATACGAGCACCAGCATTTTCTGAGATTTTTAACATTCTTCCATCAACAAAGGCGGGCACTCCTGCAATCATCTGCTTCGGTGGGTTGCCTAACCTTTTCGGCCAGTTTTGTCGAACGAGTTCCATATTCGCTCCGATTCCACCACTAGCAACAATGACTGACTCTGCAAAATATTCAAAATCAGCCACTTCTATTCTCGAACTTTCCTGTCCCCGTTCAATTTGACATTCTTCAAGTACCTTTCCACTAATCCCTATGACCTCACCGTTTTTTGTTATAAGTTCATCAACTCTATGACGTGGCTTATAATCGATTTTCCCTACCTTTTCAGCTTGCAGTACTTTTTTTGCAAAGGGCTCTACAAGTCCTGGTCCCGTACCCCAAACGATATGAAATCGAGGCACTGAATTGCCATGTCCGCCAGCTAACGCCCCTCCCCGCTCTGCCCAGCCTACGATAGGGAAAAATTTAATGCCGATTAACTTTAGCCATTCGTACTTTTCTTCAGCTGCAAACTCTACATATGCTTGTGCCCATTTATAACTCCATACATCTTCATCTTCCAGTCTGTCAAAACCAGCTGTACCAAGCCAATCTTGCCATGCTAATTCTTTACTATCTTTAATACCTAATCTTCTTTGTTCTGGAGAATCGACTAAAAACACTCCCCCAAAAGACCAAAAAGCTTGGCCCCCTATCGAATTTGCCGGTTCTTGATCAACAATTAGTACTTTTTTATTCCCATCAAGTAATTCACAAGCTGCAGTTAATCCAGCGAGCCCAGCCCCAACAATGATGACGTCGTATTTCACACTTCCACCCCTTTTTGAAATGTATAATGTTATCTTTCTTGAACATTCTTTTTATTTCCTCTTTTCATTGAAGAATAAATTAACTTACTTGCCTGATTTTCTTTAAAAGACGAAAAATCTTAAAAACCTCAATTTAGTTAATTTAATCGAATAAAATCAACCTAATATTCTGATACTTCTACCATTTTCCCAATGTTAATAGCGTATAAGGATGGATATAAATACGAACGTTATATAAAATAAACTAGATAATATTCGTATATAATAGGTATTATTATCTTATAACGAAATTTTTTTTGAAAACATGTTGACAAAACTGAACAATAGGGATTATGATGTTAACAATTAAATCAACGAAAAATATTAGGACGGAGACATACTCTTTCCTCGAAAACTTAAGAGAGCTGATGGTTGGTGAAAATCAGTGTTTTCTATGATTGAAGTTCCACTCCCGAATAGATTAGCGGAAATACAAGTATGCTAATCCGTAATCGTGCACGTTACGCATTTGCTTAAAGGTTGTCTGAGTCTATTTCAGCAACGAAAAAGGGTGGTACCGCGTAAGAATGTTAATTTAGCCTTTCGCCCCTTACTTAATTGTAGGGAGCAAAAGGCTTTTTATATTTTTTAGAAGCTTTCCCTTCTAAATTATCAAAATCTTTAGAAAAAACATATTTAAAGGAGCGTATTATTCAAATGGTAACAAAAACTGCTACGACAACAGATGAAATTAATGTATTTATTGCTGATCCCCTAAGTGAAGATGGTATTTTCCCCCTTCGCCAGGAAACCGAATTAAACTTAAATGTAATCGTCGATACAGGTCTCACACCACAACAATTAATTTCTAAACTAGCTGACGTCCATGTTCTTTTAGTACGTAGCCAAACAAAAGTCACACGGGAAATTATCGAAGCAGCAAAATCCTTAAAATTAATCGGACGTGCTGGTGTAGGTGTTGATAATATCGACTTGGCAGCAGCAACAGAACACGGAATTATCGTCGTTAATGCACCAGATGGGAATACGAATTCTGCAGCTGAACATACAATCGCGATGATGACTTCCCTAGCTCGTCATATTCCCCAAGCCTACAACTCTTTAAAAAATGGAATTTGGGATCGTAAATCTTACGTTGGCGTTGAGCTTAAAAACAAAACGTTAGGTGTCCTTGGTTTCGGGCGTATCGGTACAGAGGTAGCTTACCGCGCAAAAGGTCAACGAATGAACGTTATTGCTTATGACCCATTTTTAACAGAAGAGCGAGCAAAAGAACTAGGCGTAACAAAAGGAACAGTAGATGAAGTCGTTCAAGCTGCTGACTTTATTTCAGTTCATACACCGCTTCTACCGGAGACTCGTAACTTATTAAATAAAGAAAAATTCGCTATCATGAAAGACGGCGTTCGAATTATTAACTGTGCCCGTGGTGGAATTATTAACGAAGACGATTTATACGATGCAATCGTCGAAGGAAAAGTTGCCGGTGCAGCCCTTGACGTATTCGTTGAAGAGCCAGCGACAGATCACAAATTATTGAATTTACCCCAAGTCATTGCTACTCCTCACTTAGGTGCTTCCACAATAGAAGCGCAAGAATCAGTAGCCGTGGACGTTTCAAATGATATTATTAAATTCTTTAAAACAGGTACGGTTACAAATCCTGTGAATATGCCTTCGATTCCAAAAGAGTTATTGGCACAAGTAGAACCGTTCTTTGAATTAGCTGAGAAATTGGGTTCTTTCTTATCTCAAGTGACGACTGAAGCCATTAAAGAAGTGAATATTTCTTATGCTGGTGAAGTAGCAAATTACGATGTCCGTCCATTAACATCTAATGGATTAAAAGGATTGCTCATAAAAAATCATGGTGACCACGTAAACGATGTAAATGCCCGTTATTTATCTGAACGAATTGGGATTAAAATTAATGAGCATAAAACGACTACTGCGAAAGGTTTTACGAATCTAATCACAGTAGAAGTTAAAACAGAGCATGAAGTACACTCAGTAGCAGGAACATTATTAAACGGCCTTGGGGCTCGTATCGTAAAAGTAGAAAATTATGTTGTAGATGTTATTCCTGAAGGTCGCCTACTTTATATTAAAAATACAGATAAACCAGGTGCAATTGGTCGTGTTGCCACAAAATTAGCTGAAAAAAATATTAACATCGCCACAATGCAAGTTGGTCGAGATCAAATTGGCGGCACTGCTGTCATGATGTTGACAATTGATAACGATGTAACCGAATTCGATTTACAATACGTAGCTCAACTTGAAAATATAGATGAAGTTAAAGCAATTACTTTATAATACTTATATAAAAAGCCGCGCAAAGAAAAAATTGCGCTGCTTTTTTCTTAATTTAATACTTGATAAAGTACATAAAACCATTATTTATGAGCAATATAAAAGTATTGTATTTCTGGAAAAAGAGAAAGGGGCAACCATCATTGTCGGAACAATTATCATTAGATCCAATTTCTCTAAAGAAAGAAACAATTAGTGGAAATTTACAAAGTACTATGGAGATTTTCAATTCCTTTTACTCGATTCCTATCAATAGTGATGTTAAAGTTCGAAACCTTCTTATTGGCGGATTAAATAAAAAGGCTTCTATCATCTATATAAGTACCATTACAGATTCCCAAGTCATTGAAAATCAAGTTATAAAAAACCTACTATTAAATAGTGATGATTCGAAGGAAGTTCAAGATATTCTATCAACGAAAACAATTAAAAATGTAGAAATAATTGGGGATATATTAAAAGAAATAAATAAAGGAAATGTTGTAATTCTCGTTGATGGACATTCCATGGCTTATATTATCGATGCAAGCAAATTTCAAGGAAGATCTATAGAAAAAGCAGAAAATGAAGTATCCCTTAAAGGACCAAAGGAAGCATTTAATGAACAAGCAGTGGCGAACATTTCATTAATTCGGAAGAAGATTAAAAATGAAAGTCTCATTGTTGAAATAACCCCAGTTTCCGTAAGAGCCAATAATGAATTATATATTCTTTACATGAAGGATTTAGTAAATGACGAATTACTTCAATCAGTGAAAGAAAGAGTCAATTCACTAGATGTAGCATCTATACAAAACCTCTCTTTATTAGAACAATTTATTGAAGACCGGGAAAAATCCATTTTTCCAACTATTTTAAATACGGAAAAACCAGATCGGGCAGTTGCCTATTTAGAAGATGGTTTTATCATTTTACTAATGGATAATTCACCGACATCTTTAGTATTACCCGCGACTTTTTGGTCTTTTTTTCATCTTTCCGAAGAAAATTATTTACGTATACTATTTGCAAACTTTATAAGATCATTACGGATTTTAGCCTTATTTATCACTTTATTTGCATCTGCTACCTATATTTCCATCACAAATTATCATGTGGAAATGATTCCAACAGATTTACTTTTAGCAATCTCAGCAACTAGAGAAATTGTACCATTCCCATCGGTCATTGAAATATTGTTAATGGAAATCGCCTTCGAACTTATTAGGGAAGCTGGTTTAAGAGTGCCAAGCCCGATTGGTCCAACCATTGGCATTGTTGGAGCTTTAATATTAGGACAAGCGGCTGTACAAGCGAATATTGTCAGTCCACTTGTAGTCGTTATCGTTGCCCTTGGCGGCTTATCCTCCTTTGTAATTGGTGATATTAATATGAATTTCACCATTCGATTATTAAGATTTCTATTTATTATCTCAGGGGCACTTTTCGGATTTTATGGGATGGCAGCAGTATTTACTGTCATTTTATTTTATATGCTATCCATCAAGACTTTTGGGGTTCCATATTTATCTCCGATGACACCAAAATATGTTTCCTCAAAGGATACTGTGTTCCGGAAATTATTACAAAATCAAATATTTAGACCCGGTTATTTAAAACCGAAAGATATGGATAAAAAAGCAGGAGAATAGCGATGGACAAAACAAAGGGGACAATTGGTACAAGAGAATTTATCGCCATTATTATTCTTACAATCGGAACAAAATTGGAGGATGATACACCAAGTCTATTTTTTAGTAGTATGGGAAGTGCTGCTTGGATGGCACCTATTATTATTGGGGTCACAACCATCTTACCCGTTTTTTTTATACTAAAAATTTTCACAATATATCCAAATAAAACTTTTGTTGAAATTATTAAAGAAGTATTCGGGAAATATGTTGGATTTTTCGTCCTATTCGCATTATGGATTATTCAAATCTATGCCCTTATCATCGATTCCTCCATTTATACAGATATTATGGGAACGATGTACTTTAACGATACACCTACTATTGTTATTTACGCAGTATTAATTTCTGTAGCGGCATATGGAGCAAAAAAAGGTTTTGAACATATTAGTTCCTATGCATGGATTATTATTGCCGGTGTAAAAGTTACCGCATTAACCGTTTTAGTATTAATAGTTTTACAAGGTCGTCCCGAATTTATTTTCCCTCTATTTGGAACAGGAAAATGGGAAATTATAAAAGGAAGTACATCTTATATATCTATTTTTGCAGATTTATTTTATTTTGCATTCATTGCTTCGTATTTAAAGAGTACAAAGGTTTTAAAAAAAGGGATGTGGATTGGGTTAGCCTTTATAACGATTGAAATTTCTACAGCCATTATGTCTTATGTAATGCTGTTTGATTTTAATGGTATAAAGCTAATCGGCTATCCTTACCATGAGTCTATACGAACAATCCAACTCGGGTTTATAAGAAATACAGAGTCGCTATTCTTTCCCTTTTGGTTAATTGCAACTTTTGCGAGATTTTCCTTTTACTTTTATATAAGCGTCTTATTATTCAGCACTCTATTTAAAATTAGTCAAAAGGAATTCATTATCCCTATACTTGCAACATTAATCGTATTTTTCGGTATGATACCTGAAACTCCAACCTTTGCAATTTATACGTTAAGAGGAGAATTTTTAAAACTAGTTACTCCAGTGTTTTTGTTCCTACCATTTGTTATATGGGTATTAACAAAGCTAAAAGGAGGTTCAAAAAATGATAAAAAGAAAGCAGCTGAGTAAATTAAAATGTACCCTATAAGAAAGACACTTGAAAAAAGGTCTCTCTTATAGGGTACTTTTATTTATAATGAAATAAAATAAATGGTTGATGGAGCGGAAGAACATGTCGAAAAAGTTATTTACAGATCAAGAACAGAAATTACTCAAGAAACATCCTTATGTAAAAGCAGTGAGTGAAAAAGCAATAACATATACAGATGAATTTAAAGCAAGAGCCATTAAAGAATATGAGGAAGGGAAATTTCCACTTCAAATTTTTGAAGATGCAGGATTTGATATTGATATCGTAGGTAAAAAACGTGCAAAGTCTGCTTTAGAGCGATGGCGTGCTGCTTATCAAAAGAATGGTGTAGCTGGGCTTGTGGATACACGTAAACACTCTTCAGGACGTCCACTTGAGCGAGAATTAAGTATAGAAGAAAAGTACGCAAGGTTAGAGGCGCAAAATGCATTATTACGTGCAGAAAATGAACTACTAAAAAAGATCGATTTAGCAGAAAGGTTGTTGATAAAGAAAAAGAGAAATTAACAGCGGAACAAAAATTTCAGTTGATCCAGTATGTGATAGAAAAACACCGCTTAAAAAGAATGGTAAGCTACCTTTGTAAATTAGTTGGAGTCTCTCGATCGGGCTACTATCGTTATTTTTCAGAAGAAGCACAACTTAGTAGACAAGCTAGTGATCAGGCAGATGAGACAGTCAAAGAAATCATTTTAAAAGCGTTCAATTTCCGTGGTCGTAAGAAAGGTGCACGTCAAATTAAAATGACGTTAGAAAATCAGTATCAAATTACATATAACCTAAAGCGAATTCGTCGTATCATGAAAAAGTTTCAAATCATCTGCCCCATTCGAAAAGCAAATCCATATCGAAGAATGGCCAAAGCAACGAAAGAACATAGAACTTTACCAAATCTATTAAACCGTAAATTTAAGCAAGGAATCGCTAGAAAAGTATTATTAACAGACATTACATATTTGAGTTATGGAAAAGGAAAACGTGCCTACTTATCCGCTATAAAAGATGCCGAAACCAATGAAATTTTAGCATATGAGACATCGGATAAAATTACACTAGATATTGCATTAAATACATTAAAGATGTTGAAAAAGAATGGGATAAAATTGGCCGATGGCGCATTCATTCACTCTGATCAAGGGTTCCACTATACCAGCCCCCAATTTCAAAAGATGGTAAAGAAAATGGGACTAGAGCAATCTATGTCACGTCGTGGAAACTGTTGGGATAATGCCCCACAAGAATCGTTTTTTGGTCATTTTAAAGATGAAACAGACTTTAAATCGTGTGAAACATTAGAAGAAGTAAAAAGAGAGATTAAGAGTTATATGACTTATTACAATCATTACCGAGGTCAATGGAACTTAAAAAAGATGACGCCTGCACAATACAGTCACCATCTTCTTCAAGTTGCTTAAAAGCCTTTTTTAAAAATGTCCTTTACAAAGGGTACACTTTAAATTATCGTGCCTTTTTTTAATGTTAATTTTTTTAAGTGGTTGTTGGGATCAGTTAGCTATAGATGAAAGGGCCTATGCTTTTGCCATTGGACTAGATAAAGGAGAAGAAGAAAATCAAATTAAAATAACATTTCTTATTACGAATCCTGAATTATCTAGATCAGAAGGTGGACAAGGATCGAATGAACCTCCAAGAGAAATTATTACTTTTCAAACGAATGATTTAATTTCTGCGAAGGATATGGCGAATACGGTCATTACAAAACAGGTTTCATATACACAACTAGGCTATCTTCTTGTTTCGGAAGAATTAGCGAAAGACAAAAACTTTGTACGATTAATGTATGATGTTGCAAAGGAACCGGAAATAAAACGAGGTGTTCGGTTGATTGTAACAAAGGAGGATGCTAGTCAATTTCTAGAAAAAACTCAACCTAAACTTGAAACGAGGGTTCATAAATTTTTTGAATTAATACTCGAATATGGTATTCGAACAGGTTATATACCTGATACGGATATTAACAAATATTTTAGAATTACCGAAGCAAAAGGATCGATTTTTTTAGGAATATACGCTACTACTGAAAAAGACACTTCAGACAATCGTAAAGGCGAAGATAATTTTATAGCTGGGGAATTTAATGCAGAAGGACAAACGAATAATTCAGAATTCGCTGGATCTGCTGTTTTTAAAGAAGGTAGGATGTTAGGGACTTTAACGAGCGAAGAAACAAGACTTACTATACTACTAAATGATACATTAAATTCTGGGCATATGTTAACAACATTTCCCGACCCTTTTGATAGGGAGCATCAGGTTGTCACAAGGTTAGTAAAGAAAAGAAATAATGAAGTGAAGATAAATTTGAACGGGGATAATCCAACAATTGATATAACGATTCCTCTATATGTGGAAGTTCTATCAAATCATAGTATGATTAACTATGCAGTAGATAGTAAAAAAAGAAAGATTTTAAAAAATGATATTGAAGAACGTATTACTACGAAATTTGATAATCTCATTAAGAAGACGCAAAAGGAGTTTAAAGGGGAACCATTTGGTTGGTCCCTTGATGTTAGAAAACAATTTCCAACGATTCCAGCATACGAAAAATACAATTGGGGAGAAAAATATCCTGATTTACAAGTGAATGTATCGGTTAACATTAATTTTGGGCAATTTGGTAAACAAAGTGAAGTTCCTGCTTTAGAAGGAAGTGGCGATTAGGTTGGACTTAATCATTTGGTTGGTTATTGTCATCATGTTTCTATACGCAGTTGGTTTTGCCATCACCCTATGGAAAGAGCAAAACAAAAAAGGTGCCATTGCCGTTTTCATTTTGGCGATAATGATTGTAGTAGTTCCTTTTTTCTCTGTTTTACAATGACATCAGGAAAATAGAAAGCGAAATGACATTTGCACTGTCATTTCGCTTTCCTTGTTATAAATTCTTTAGCAGTTCTTTAAATTCGGTTAAAGACTTCACTTCGAAGGTTGGTGTTACTTTAGAATCGTTACTTTTCCCTTCCCGATTAATCCAAACGTTTTTCATACCGACACGAGCAGAACCTAATATGTCTGTATTTAAATTATCGCCTACCATTATCCCTTGATTTGGCTGAATATTTGCTTTCTCCATCATATATTCAAAAAGGGAGGCGTCCGGTTTTCCGACTCCAAAATCACCAGAAATAATAATATGATCAAAATAGGATTTAATTTCCGGGGTAATTTTTAATTTTAAATTTTGTAAGCTAGGTGCTCCATTTGTTAATAAAACTAACTGATATTTCCCCTTCAAATCATCAAGTACTTTATATGTATCTTCATATACGAAAGGTGAGTTTTTCCGTTCTTCTACAAAACGTTCACCTAGTTCAGCACCTAATGCGACATCATCTATCCCGATAGCTTTCAGACCGTTTGTCCAAGCATCTTTTCGATAAGTCGGAACGATTTTTTTCATTAATTGAAATGATTCAGACGAATCGTCAAAGGTACCCCATAATCCTTCAAAGGGATTTATCCCAATCGATACTGTATATTCATAGGTCTCATAAGATTCATATAATTTACGAGCATGGAGCCGAACCGCAGCCTCCAGCTCCTCCGGTTTTATATTATATTTTGTTGAAGCATAATAACATGTCTTTTCAAAAGCAGTTTGTATACTTTTTTTATCCCATAATAATGTATCATCTAAGTCAAAAATAATTGTATGAATTGGCATTTGGATCTCCCTATGTATGAATTTATTTGAAACGAAATTAATTTCCCACTATAAACCAATTATTGGTAGCTTTCTAAAATAGAAATAAAATGGTATATTTATTTTATCATATTTTCAGAATTATTCGGTTAATTTTCGAAAAATGAAAATATATTAAACTTGAAATTAGTACAAGCCATTATCTGTTTTTAGAAACGGCAGCTACTAGTAAAAGGAGAGAAATTATGATTAAGAAATTTGCAGCAGACGCTTTAGGACTTTCGGATATCGGTAAAGTAATTGAACCTCAAGACTACGATAAAACAGAATCGGATGATTACGTTTTACATGAGAAGGGCGAAAAAATTTACTTCCTTATAAAAACAAAAGCGGATGAATATTGTTTTACTAATTTTGCCCTTATACATGTTGATGGTGATTCCGCAGTAAGTAAAAAGCGTACATTAAGACGTTTTGATTATAAATATAATACGTTACGCCAAGTATCGCTCGAAACTGCAGGAACAATTGACCTTGATATTGAAATAAAATTCACAATTGGCGAAACGCCATTATCAATTGATATTAATAAAAGTTATGCAGAAAAAATAAAAGACCTTTATAAAAGCTTAATTACAATTGAACGTATGATGCGAGATAACGAAAAACATCGTAACTTTATGTTTGATAGTTTAGACTATGCGACAAGAAGTGTTTCTTCGACTGGTTATGGTCAAACATCCCCTGCCGAATCCTTTAAATCCATTGCTGAATTTGCTAACCAATGGTTAAAAGAAAGCAGTAACAACTACTCAAAAGAAGACTTTGGAGATGTGTTCGAATTATTTATTAAAAACTAATCATCTTAAAAGCAAATTAAAATATTCTACCAAAATAAAAGTGGTATTAGTTCTTTTCTAATACCACTTTTATTATATTGCTATATTCCCTTTAAAGTTACCATCCTCTCAAATCGACTCATTGATTGCCTTACGTTGAACAATAAAAAAGAATAGCCCTTGTCTATTCTTTTTAATTAACTGTATATTGATTTCGCCCATTTCGTTTTGATTTATACAATGCATCATCAGCTAATTTAAAAATTTTCTTTTCATCTGTAATCATTCCACGATAATTCGTACTTACCCCGATACTAATATGAATCGGAATTTTTTGATCATTTACCTCTATCACTAATGAAGTGAGATGTTTATGAAGATTTTCCACAATCGATTGTAATTCTTTTAAGTTTTCCACTTTTAAAATTGCAATAAATTCATCTCCGCCATATCTAGCCAAAAAGCTATTATAATTAGCTAAACAAAGATTTGCCTCGTAAGCGATTCTCTTTAATACATCATCACCAGCTAAATGGCCGTATTGATCATTTACTTCTTTAAAATAATCTACATCGAAAATGATAAACCCGATTAGACCATCTTGCTGTTGAGCTTCTACTAACCATTCTTTTATATTTTTTTCAAAATAATGACGGTTATAGCAATTTGTTAATGGATCCTTCGTTGACATTGATTCGTATTGTTTATTATTTTGAGAGACTTCTATTTGCATTAAATTTTGATTTAAATTAATTTCTTTCAACTTTAAAAGAATATTAATATAATCTTTCTGAATTGCGATTAAACGATCTTTATCATTTAGCTCCGTCATAATTTCTACTAAAGTTTTATTAATCTCTTCTAATTGAATTAAATCATTGTTATTTAATGCAAACCCTTTTGCTTTCTCTAATATTTCACACGCTTCTTCATAACGTTTTTGTTTTTTAAACCATAGTCCTTTATATTGATAAACATAAATAGAAGGTTTCACCATTTTTTTACCTTCAATGTAAGAAAATAAAAAATCAAAAAGCTCTTCAGCTTTATCAAATTGCTGAAGTTCTGTATAGGCCTTGGCTAAATTTAACCGAATATGTAAATAGGCAGGAATATCAAAACCACGCTCTTCGTAAAACTGCTTTGATAATTGAAGACATTTTGTAAGAAGTTCAACTGCTTCTTCCGATTGACCTATATCTATATAATGTACACTTAAATTATTATAAATATTGCAAAGTAATGATAGATCATTATATTGAACCGCTAAATTTTTCGCCTTATTTAAATATTCCAAATATTTATCTTTGTTACCAAGTTCTCCACAAGCAGCTGCAAAGGAATTAAAATATTTGATTTTTTGTTCAGTCGTTCCATACTCATCAATCCACTCTGAAGCCTTTTTTAAATCAGCAATACAAGATTGAATATCTCCTAATTGATAAGAAATCCAACTCCGATTCCAATATAGATCTATTAATATGGTGAAATTTTGTTCTTCTAATGCAAGACTTACCGTAGGGTCAAACAAATTAAAAAACTCTTCGAAACGTTCTTCTCTTGAAAGAGCGGTCATCGTAATGTTTAATTCCTTTAGTTCTTGCATATTTTCACTTCCTATCTATTTCCCACTACTTTTTCAAATCTTATATTTAAGTTATACATAAAATTTTAGTATATTACAAATTTTTCCAAATACTAAATTTACTATAAAAAGAATTTTCTGTCTTTTAGGTTCTTTCATTTTACCTATTATTTTGTAAAAATGAAAGGATTTTTGAAACATAAATAAAACAAAAATGTTAGTACTTTGAAACAAAAATAACTTGTATTTATACAGTTCGTGTTAAAAAAAGACAGAGAACAATTCTCTGTCTTACAAAATCTACTGCTTAATCTGTGTATGGTACAAATCATTTAGCATTTCAATTTTTTTCTCAATAGCCTCTTCAAAAGTCATAATATAGGCAGCCGGATCTTTCGGATTATGGAATTGTGTAATTTTACCTGTTACCGGATTAACAAATTTCGTTGAAGCGCCACAACCTATTCCTAAAATCGTCTGAACTTCTTCCATAATCACAATATTATAGATGCTTTCTTCTCCTGGTTTACAGTACCCGACATTTTCTAAATTACCTAAAATATTTTTTTGACGGTATAAATAATAGGGAACATAACCGTTTTCAGCTGTCCAAGTACTTGCCATTTCCATCATTTTTGTAACCGTCTCACGATCAGCGACTTTATATTTATCTTTATTATGGGTCATTTCCGAAGCCCGTTTAAAAGATAAAGTGTGTACGGTTAACGACTCAGGTTGCATTTTCCCACTTTCGTCTAATGAATGTTGGAATTCCTCAATTCCTTCATTTGGTAAACCAATAATTAAATCCATATTAATATTGTTCATTCCCGAGTTACGAGATAACCAAAATTTATCGATTGTTTCTTGTACAGAATGATGACGACCAATCGCTTTTAAAGTTTCATCTGTATAACTTTGAGGATTAACTGAAATACGATCAATTCCCCATTTTTTTAATACTTCTATTTTCTCAATCGTAATCGTATCAGGGCGACCTGCTTCTACCGTAATTTCCCTAATTTTCTCTGGATTTGGAAAGGATTCAAACATCGTTTGATAAAGGGCATCCATTTCATGGGCTTCTATTGAAGTAGGAGTACCTCCACCCCAATAAACGGAAGTAATATTCATATTATTTTCTTTAAGCCATTTTCCCATTGCACGAATTTCGATATGCAATCCATCGATAAAAGATTCGACACGACCAGCTTTCCTATTGCTTGCGATAGCATAGGCTGGGAATGTACAGTAGGCACACTTTGTCGGACAGAATGGAACTCCAATATAAACTGAAAGTTCCTTACCGATTTCGTCTAAATCTGGAATTGTCTCTAATTGGCGTTTAACAATTTCACGCATAAGGGCAATTTTAGAATCTGATATACGGAAATCCTTTTTCAAAATAGCAAATATTTCTTCATCCTTTAATCCTTGTTTCCGATATTTGTGGTAAAGCTTTGTAGGACGCACTCCCGTTAAAATGCCCCATTGTTGGGTCATGCCTGTATATTGCTCAAGGGCATCTAACATCACATGGGACAAGGCACGTTTCATACGGATACCTTGTTCTTTTTCCGTTCCTTCCGATTCATAACGAATCGAATAATCACTTGTATATGTTTCGTTTTCTACTTCTAATTCACAAGCTGTATGAATGGAGAAATCTTTATCTATTGAATAATGAAAACGAAAAGAAAGTTCTGCATCGTCGGCAGCTACTACAATCTTTGAGTCTTCAAAAAATAAATTTGCTATATGATTTAACACGCGATTCCAATCTTCTTTAAACACTTCATTAACTTGGATCTTTTTCATCGTTTATACTCTCTTCCCTATTAATATTCGTTCATTTAACAACAAAGGAGAATTCCTACTCCCTAAACAGCTTATCTAATCAGCGATGTATGTGAAGGGAGATTTTCAAACGTTAATTATAACATGTCATTTAAATATAACAAATTGTTCATTAAAATGGCTCATTATTACTTTTATATTGACATTTATTTTCTTCATAAAAAAACCACACAATTTTTTTGTGTGGTTTAAACTATTACAATCCGTCGTATAAAGACTGGATAGGTTTTACTAATATACGATTTACTTCTTCAATTACTTTGCTTAAAGCCATTTCAGCCTCTAACATAGCTAAAATTTTCGGGCTTGATTGGGCTAATTGAGCAGCCTTTTGTGCAAAGATTAATTCATCTTCTTGTAACTCTTCACCGTTCATTTGCTTTTGTTGAAGCTTCATTTGAATATCACGGAAATTCGTAAACAATTTCGTCGCTTCTTCATCTGCTCGAACAGCTTCAACTGCATCTTTCAAAATTTTAAATTCATCCGTTTGACGTAAAGACGCTTCTAATTTGTTAATGTCTTCATAAATGTTAATCAAAAAATTTCCCACTCTCATTTTTAATTTAAAAGATAGACAATTAATCCTTGTACAATACCAATTGCTCCACCTAATACAGCACCTAAAATCGTAATCATTTGCAATTCTTTGTTGGCAATCCCGATTACAAGCTCTTCTAATTTTTCTAAAGGGAAAGAATCCACTTGTTCCCGAACTACTTCCTCTAAATTCAAACGATTTAATACATCTTCCAGTTTACTTTCAGCTTCCGTAAACCCTTTATGAACTAATTTAGGTAACAACTCATTTTTAACATATTCATTCCCTTGTGGCCAATAATAGCTAATCGTTTTTTGAAGATGTTCTTGAATGTTAAGTTCTTGTTTTGCGTAACGTTGAATATTTTTTAAAATGTTATCAAAATCAATATTCTCTAGATACTCTATAACCGGCTGTTGTTTAATAGTATCCCATTCTTTTAAGAAAATGTTAACTAATAAATGTTTCGTTCCAGGTGCGTTTAAAAAATGTATAATTTCCTTTTGAATTTTCGATACGATGGAAGTTGAATCTCCTAATAACATTTGAATCATTCCACCGAAGGAACCTTTTGAACCTAAAAAGTCATCCATCATATTTTTAATCGTCATCTCACCTTTTGTGGATTGGAAATATTCCTCCCCTTTTGCTAAAAGGTATGAAGTGATTTCAGGAATTTTTTTATCGATAGCCTGTTGAATATCGTTTGGTAAAAGTTCCTCAATCGATTTAGTAGAAATTGTTGTTTTCATCGTGTTAAATTGCTTTTCAATTAACAAATCTACTTTTTCTTCAATTGTATTTGGCAAATGCTCAAATCCGCCTAACTTTAACCAGTCATATATTGTTTTATCATCTGTAAAAACTGTTTTTTCGACTTTCTTTTGGGCAAATTGTAAAACCGACGAACGAATGTCTTCATTAAATAGTCTCTTTTGAAAAACTTCAGGAGTTAATAAATAATTTTTTACAGTTGCACCAATTTGTTTTGATAATTCCTGACGACGTTTCGGAATGAGACCTGGTGTAAACGGTATACGCCAATTTTTGATGTATAGTGCATTATATGGTCGAAACAACATTTTAATCGCAAGATAATTCGTAAATCCCCCGATTAATGCTCCAACTACTGCCATAAAAATGATCGTGACTACTACATTTTCCATCTAAATCCTCTCATTTCTTTCAAACTGTGTTCCAATTATATCAAAGGAAATGTATTTAAAGATAATGTTAGCCTTTCTTTCCCACTTTTAGTACGATAAACGTAATCGAAAGTTTCAAGGGGGATTCGTATGATTCAACATTTTCAATTTAAGCCTTTATTTGAAAACAATTTATTGCCGGGGTGGGCGATATCTTTTTACTACAAACAGCAACAATATAAAGCTGAGTATAAAAAAGATGGAAAAATTGTATGGTTAGGTACCAAACCTTCTAAGGAAGAAGAAGAAACAGTTAAAAAAATGATTCATGAATTAATGCTTTTCCATGTTTATGATTGATAAAAGGCGAGTTCGGATATGTCGAACTCGCCCTTCTTTATACTTCCTTTACTTTATATTTTCGAGCAAAAACGATATAAAAGTATGTGGAGGCTACTAAATATAAACATCCCGTAATCGTAAAGGTATAAGCATAACCCCAGTAATTTCCATAGGTCGTAACGAGCCAAGCAGCAGGAAGCCCCATCGTTGCCCAACCAATATTAAAAACCATCTGACTTACCGAGTTACCAAGACCTTTATACTTGTCATGAACAACATCCATCGCAATGGCACTCTGAATTGGATTTCCTGCATTCATCAATGCCTGCCTCATTAAAAATCCAACGGAAGCAATGAACAACGAATTTGTATAAGCAGTTAAAAATAAAAATGGTATTGATAGAAGTTGAAAAATGACTAACGCCCGAACTTTCCCTACTCTTTTGACTAAAATCGGTCCTATCAACATTGCAACGGCTGTCATTGCAGATCCTAATGCAATAATGAACCCTACATAGGAATTCGATGCATCGAAACGATTGGCAAAATATAAATTTAAGTACGGAATAACTAATCCAGATCCAGTTCCTATAATTAAATTGGCTATGCCAAATAAAACAATCATTTTAAAGTTTTTCTTAAAGCTGCTGTCACCATTATCATCTTCTTTTAATCGCTTATTTTGTAACGCTTTTTCATCCTTTTGGGACCTTTCACTCGTTTTTAATTGAAGGAGCGGAATTAATCCGACTGTAAAAATTGCTGCTCCTATCATTAACGACCCTCTAATACTTTCTACTTCTCCCAATTGGAAAAAGAATTGAAAGCCATCTGCTACAAATCCCCCAAGTAAATTTCCAAGGACATTTGCTATCGTCACGAAAGAAAAATGAATGCTAAATAATTGAATCCGTTCATTTGGTTTTGAATTCTCAGCTAGAAAAGGAACACCTGATACTTGAACAAACGCCCAAACGATACCAGTTATAAAGGCAAAGGTGAGAATTGGTTGTTCGACTGAAACGATACTCCTTCCAAAAAGCATTATAGCTGTTATAAGCGTCCCTATTAAAAGAATGGATTTCCTTCCATAACGATCACTAATAATTCCAGCAGGTACTAACATTAATGCCGTTGCGAGTGAATTTATAGAAATAACGCTTCCATTGACTGCCTCCGAATAACCTAACTCCCGAATGTAAAGATTGTACATTACCATAAATACACCCATGCCTATTTGAATAAGCACATTGGCAACCATAAACAATCGAACATTTCGATTAAATGACTTGATTGTTTTATAACTATTTTTCATCCATTTGTACATAGCGACTACACCGCTTTCCAAACATTTCACTCGTTCACTTACATAACTATGTAAAGACTAATTCGAATTTTCTATATATTTCGTTACCCTAAATATACGACCTTCGTTATAAAACTGCAATACTTTTATAAAAAAGAGCTAGCCCAAATGCTTCCCTTTTGTAATAACGATGGGAACTCATTTAGGACTAGCTTCACTTTTCTTCTTATTGAAGGGCCCCTGCCTGTAATCGGTACATCGTCTCATAACGACCACCTAATGCGATTAACTCATCATGGGTCCCTTGTTCCACAATTTCTCCCCTATCTAATACTAAAATCTGATCAGCATTTTTAATTGTTGATAGACGATGGGCGATAATGAAAGTCGTTCTTCCTCTTTTCAAAACTTCCATCGCATGCTGGATAATTTCTTCTGTCTCCGTGTCAATATTAGACGTTGCTTCATCTAGTATTAAAATCGCCGGATCAAAGGCTAATGCCCGTGCGAAGGATATTAATTGCCTTTGCCCTGAAGATAGGGTACTTCCCTTTTCAATTACCGGTTCATCTAATCCCTTTTCAAGATTTTTTAAAACCCTTTCTCCCCCTACTGCAGTTAACGCTTTTTCAACCGTTTCTCTAGAAATACGTGGATCCCCTAAACTGACATTTGTTGCAATCGTTCCTGTAAATAAATAAGGGTCTTGTAATACGATTCCCATATGCTCACGAAAGGCTTGACGGGGGATCGATAGAATATTTTGACCGTCTATTAAAATTTTTCCCTTTTGAGGATCATAGAAGCGGAATAACAAATTCATTATAGAACTTTTCCCTGATCCTGTATGACCAACAAGGGCTACTGTTTCCCCTTTTCTTGCAGTAAAATTAATATTTTTCAATACATAGTCATTATCTTTATAAGCAAAGGATACATTATCAAACACTACATTCCCCTCATATCTTGGAATGGATTGTGTGCTTATCGGCTCTCCTTTTCGATCTAACAATTTAAAGACACGAGAACCAGCAACAAGGGACCGTTCCAATTGGGAGAATTGATTGACAATATTAACGATCGGACTAAATAATCTCGTAATATAGTCAACAAAAGCGTATAAAGTTCCCGCAGTAATGACATCTGTAGTAGTCATGGACTGGGTACCAAAATAGTAAATAAAAATAGCGAAGATGATTAAACGTAAAACATTCACTAAATTAAATGCTGTCGCTGAATCTAAAAACAATAATTTTCTTTGATATTCATAATGCTCATTATTCATTTCAGCAAATTCTTCCTTCATTTGCTCTTCCCGTTTGAAGGCTTGAATAATGGTCATTCCTTGAATCGACTCATTAATCATCGCATTAATATCTGCAATCTTAGTTCGAACAACATGGTTATATTGGGCAGCATATTTCCGATAACCAATCATCCAAAAATAAACGATCGGGACAACGACTAATGCAACAAGGGCCATTTTCACATTTAATATGAAAAGAGCTATATATACTCCGAAAATGGATATAAAGCTTGTTGCAAATTGGGATAACACTTGAACATATAAATTACGAATAGCTTCCGTATCATTCGTTACCCGCGCTACAATTTTCCCAGCAGGTAAATTATCAAAATAGTCGATGGGCATTGTTTGAATATGTCCAAAAACGTCTTGGCGTAGCTTTTGAATAATTCGGTTCGCCCCAATTTGTAAATAAATATACATAAAGTATCTTAAAACAGCAGTTGCAATCGCTAATACAAAAAACACAATTAATAAATGAATAATCGGTTCAAACTGTAATGAACCTGGTGTCATATAATGGTCAATAATATATTTCGCGATGAATGGTCCTGCCAAATCGGTTAATACCGCGATTGTTAGTAAAAATAATCCGATATAAATAGGTCTTTTAAATAGTAATGCATATTGAACTAAACGTTTACTCGTACTCATTCGCTAGACACCTCCTCTAGCTGTTGTCGATCGTACTGTTCTTTATACCAGCCTTCCTTTTGAAGAAGTTCCTCATGGGTACCTTCTTCTATAATTCGGCCATCATCCAATACGATAATATGATCTGCATGCTGAATAGCTGATAAACGATGGGTTGTAATAATGGTTGTTTTTCCATTTCGGACACGACCAATATTTTCGATAATTTTTGCTTCCGTTTTTGCATCGACTGCGGATAAGGAATCATCTAATATAAGAATCTCTGGATTTTTAATGAGCGCCCGGGCAATCGATACCCGCTGCTTTTGTCCACCAGAGAGGGAAACTCCCTTCTCACCAACTAATGTTTCCATTCCTAACGGTAAATTTTTTAAATCATTTTCAAAGTAAGCCATTCTTACCGCTTCATTTATTTCTTCTTCTGTTGCATCTTCTTTCCCAAATAAAATGTTCTCACGGATTGTTCTGGAGAAAAGAACATGATCTTGCGGAACGTATCCTATCCACTCTAATAACTGTTCCTTCGATAATTTTGCTATATCAATGTCTCCAATCGTAAACTGCCCTTCACCTAATGGATATTCTCTAAGGAGTTGTTTTACAAAAGTTGTTTTTCCGGCACCAGTCTTCCCGACAACTCCTAAAGTTTCACCTTGTTTTAAATGTAATGATAAATTTTGTAAGTTTGTCATTTGAGACATCGGATATTTAAAAGAAAATTGATCAAATCCAATAGATGATGGACTCTCTACTGTTATTGGATTATTTATATTTTTTACATCCTGTTCATAGTCTAAAGTTTCTTGAACACGATCTAGGGAAGCGTTACCTTGTTGCATTACATTAATGAGCTCTCCAATAGCCATCATCGGCCATACTGCTAAACCTAAATAGACGTTAAAGGTAACAAGCTGACCTACTGTCATATCACCATTTGATACAAGAACAGCACCATATCCTAAAGCAACGACATAACTTATCCCTGTACCAATTTTTGTAATCGGACCGAATAACGCGTTAATTTTCGCTACATGGATATTTTTTTGGTACACTTCTTCACTCATTTGTGCAAAGCGTTTTTCATCTTTCTTTTCTTGTACATATGCTCGGATAACCCGAACACCCGCTACCGACTCAAGTACACTATCATTTATTTCACCAAAGGATTCCTGGGCTGTCATGTAACGTTCATGAACAATTTTGCCCAAATATTGCATAAGTACTGCCATAATTGGAATCGGGAGCATGGAGAAAAGCGTTAGCTTCCAAGAGATTAAAAACCCCATCGCTAAAATAATGGCACCCATGTAAATTGTAGAATCCATCAAGGTCATAATGCCAAACCCTGCCGTTAATGACACTGCATTTAAATCATTCGTAGCACGAGCCATTAAATCGCCCGTTCGATTTTTTTCGTAAAAAGTTGGTGTCATTTTTAAAAATTGGTGCATCAATTTTTTTCGAAAAATTCGTTCGAGGGTAATAGCCCCACCAAACAATTGATATTGCCAAGTGAAATTCATCGCATATCCAACAACGATAATTAGAATAATCGCTAATAAATAATTACGTAGCGAGTCAGCCGTCATCGAATTCATAGCAATTTCATCGATCGCAGCACCAATTATCCACGGTGGAATTACTTCCACTACATTGGCGATCATTAGGAGAACGACTGCAATCGTATATCTTTTCCAATAACTTTTAAAAAACCATTTTAATTTAAATAAAACATCAAACATTTAGGCACCTTCTTTTCCTATTCATCATTCTCTTTCCTATCCACTATCTACAAACCCATCTTTTAACAACTTTCTTACGTAACACTTTTTCATATTACATCTCTCCCTCTCTTACATTTTGTACTTAAACAACTCTACATAAATCCTTTCCATGATGTCTTATTCGATTGTCTTCTACACCGAACATATCCATAATTTGGAATGTCTTATAAGCAAAAAAGCACCTATCCTTTTTTGTGATAGATGCTCAATAAAAAAAGGATACAAGTATCCAATACCTGTATCCCTTTTTGCTTAAATTTATGCGCGTTTAAGCTATAAACATAAGAAATATATAGGAAGGCTTGGATTAACATATTGAATTGCTGGCGGCAAATTTAATTTAATTTTCATAATCCTAACCTCCCTTTCCTTAAGTTTATTTTCTATTAAAGGGTAGCACACCCATTTTTTGAAAGTCAACAATTTTTAGAAAATAGGGAAAACATTTTTATGTAAGCTATGTAACTCTTCTGTTTTAACCATCTATTAATCTAATCCTACTAGGAAATTCGTCTCTAAAAATGTGAATATTCTTCCTAAGAGCATGTTTTCAATTTGTATTTTTGCATAAAATATTTTATCATTGTATTATTCAATTATTTTTTATTTAACAGGAGGTGTACTCTTTGTTTGCTCCCCTCATTCGGGCTGGAAACAAAGAAAATATTTGGACGTAGACATAGTAGAGCTAACCATTCGGTTGGCAGCATTTGTGTTGTTAATTGCTGCTACGGCATTTTTCGTTGCAACAGAGTTTGCAATTGTAAAAGTGCGATCAACACGTATTGATCAATTAGTTGCGGAAGGCAACAAAAAAGCAATGAAAGCAAAGAAAGTTATTTCAAATCTAGATGAGTATTTATCAGCTTGTCAATTAGGTATTACAATTACTGCATTAGGTTTAGGTTGGTTAGGTGAACCTACCTTTGATTTAATTTTACATCCTTTATTTGATATGTTTAATTTAGATCCAAGAATATCTGGAGTGCTTTCAGTCGTTGTTGCATTCATCATCGTAACTTACTTACACGTTGTCGTAGGGGAATTAACTCCCAAAACGTTTGCCATCGAAAAATCAGAAGCACTTACTTTAAACTTATCAGGACCATTAATTATGTTCCATAATGTTATGTACCCATTCATTAAAGCGTTAAACGGATCTGCCCGCGCTTTATCTGGATTATTTGGTTATAAAATGGTTTCTGAATCTGAAGTAGCGCATTCTGAAGAAGAACTTCGCATTATTTTAACCGATAGTTATAAAGGTGGAGAGATTAATCATTCAGAATACGAGTACGTTAATAGTATTTTTGAATTCTCTGACCGTACTGCGAAGGAAATTATGGTACCTCGAACTGAAATTACTAGTATCGAAAAAGATTTAACTATAAAAGAAGTATTTGAAGTTATGGGCGTGGAACAATATACACGATACCCTGTTATTGATGGAGATAAAGACCATGTAATCGGTCTAGTAAACTTAAAACATTTATTAACGGCTTATATTAAAGATCCTGCAAACGGTAACAAATCTATCCAAGAATATATGCAACCAATTATCCGTGTTTTTGAAACAGTTCCGATCAGTGATTTATTACTTAAAATACAACAAGAACGAATTCATATGGCAATACTAATGGATGAGTACGGCGGAACATCTGGTTTAGTCACAATTGAAGATATTATTGAAGAAATTGTCGGGGAAATTCAAGATGAATTTGACGATGATGAAATTCCCGAAGTTCAAGAAATTAGTAATGATCATTATATAATAGATGCAAAAATGTTAGTAGAAGAAGTAAATGACATGTTAGGAATTGAAATCGACGATGAAGATGTGGATACTATCGGTGGCTGGTTCTTAACACAACGATTTGATGCTGTTGAAGGCGATAGCTTTGATTTCCAAGGCTACGAATTTAAAATAAAAGAATCCGATGGACATCATATTCTTTATATAGAAGTAACAAAATTACCTGAATCCGCACAAACAGAAGAAGAGGAATCAGAAGAAGATAACTAATTAAACATTTACTTTATTTAAAAACGACTTTCCGAATTTCGGAAGGTCGTTTTATCATGTTCTAAAGTTTTGCCAGGAGGAAACAAAGTGGAGCTATATACAAATTTACGAGCTGGGGAAAAAGGGGCATGGCTTTCCATTATTGCCTATTTATTCTTAAGCTCCATCAAACTTACAATCGGTTATTTTGGAGATTCAGAAGCATTAAAAGCCGATGGATTAAATAATACAACAGATATCATTGCTTCTATCGCCGTACTAATTGGACTTCGAATTTCTCAACGTCCTCCTGATTTAAATCATCCTTACGGCCATCTTAGAGCGGAAACGATTGCTTCCATGATCGCTTCATTTATTATGATGATGGTTGGTTTGCAAGTCCTCCTTAGTTCGGTCATGAATTTATGGAATCCTGTACGCCAAAGCCCTTCTACGTTAACAGCAGTCGTTGCAATAGGAAGTGCCTTCGTTATGTACGCGGTATATCGCTATAACTTGTCCCTTGCTAAAAAGATTAATAGTTCAGCAGTCAAGGCGGCAGCCTATGATAACCGTTCTGATGCCCTTGTTAGTATCGGGACAGCAATCGGAATATTCGGAGCAATTATCGGTTATCCAATTATTGATACGTTAACCGCACTCGTTATTGGGATTATTATTATTAAAACAGCAATCGAAATTTTTTGGGAGTCGGTTCAAACTTTAACGGACAGTTTTGATATTGAAGATACCGAAACATTATCCGTCCTCATTGAAAATGTTGATGGGGTTATTGATTTAGTGGATTTTAAAGGGAGAACCCATGGAAATGTCCATTTTATCGATGTAACCGTAACAGTAAATCCATATTTAAATGTTTGGGAAAGTCATCAAATTACAGAAAAAATCGATTCCACTGTGAAACGATTCAATCCATTTTGTACAGTGCTCGTCCATATCGAACCCCATGAAATTCCTACCGCTGTGGAAGAGGATTATCATTTCTAAAGTATTAAAAAGCAACTTTAAGGTATTCCTTAAAGTTGCTTTTTATTCGTACTTTACCCATTTATTCATAGCCCACTGCCTTCGGTTAAACCGTGTTTTACTGCATAAAGGGCAGCTTGTGTTCGATCTTGCACTTCCAACTTCGTAAAAATATTCGAAATATGGGTTTTAACCGTTTTCTCCGTTACAAATAATGAAGAAGCAATTTCTCGGTTGCTTTTCCCCTTCGTTAACTCAGCTAACACATCCCTTTCCCGCGGTGTTAAAGGATTTTTCACATGGGGTAAATTTTCTTCTTCCCGTAGTACCTCTTCTAATTGGGAAGTGGCAACAGGATGAATAATGTTTTCACCGCGAATAATTTGTCTAATGGCATTTACTAATTCATCTGGTTCGATATCTTTTAACTGATATCCTGCAGCACCTGCTTCTATGGCAGGTAAAACATGATCTTTATCAGAAAAACTCGTCAGCATTAAGATAGCAACGTTCGGCCATTTTGCTTTAATTTTTTTCGTCGCCTGTATCCCGTCCATTTCAGGCATAACAAGATCCATTAAGACGATATCTGGTTGTAGTGATTCTACCAGCTCGACCGCTTCAAACCCATTTTTCGCTTCCCCAATTACTTCTATATCCTTTTGTGTTTTTAAAAAGAATAATAAACCGCGACGTACGACATGATGATCGTCTGCAATTAAAACTCGAATCATTTTTCTCCCCCTAATAAGGTAGACGGATTAACAGTTCCGTCCCCTTACCAATTTCACTAACCCAATCAGCTGTACCACCAATAGCAATGGCACGATCTTTAATCGATTGTAATCCAATCGAAGGAAGGCTTAATTTGGGATCGATGACAAATCCCCTTCCTTCATCTTTAATAACAAATAAAATATCTGTTGATGTAACTGTGATATAAATAATCGCTTCTTGTACACCTGCATGTTTTCGTACGTTGTTTAATGCTTCTTGTGTAATTCGAAATAACGTTTCTTCCACACGGGACGGGAATTGAATAACGCCCGAAACGTTTACTGTTAATTTAATATTTAACATTTCAGCATAGGCTTTTATTGCTTCAATTAACCCACTTTCCAATCCTTTTGGACGCAGTTGCCATATCAGTGCACGCATCTCCGTTAAAGCTGATTGGGTAAGTTGTTGAATCTCTTTAAAAGTTTCTTTTATTTCCTGCTGTTCACTCATCTCAATTCCTGCTCGGGCAGTCAAAGTGACGGAAAACAATAACTGATTAACAGAATCGTGCAAATCTCTAGCGAGGCGATTTCTTTCCTGTACAAGGGCAATCTCCTGTTCTTGTTTTGTTAAATTAATACGCTTAATGGCAGACCCCATTTGAAAGGCAACCGATTCTAATAATTCCAGTTCTTCCTCTGTATAACTTACTGTATTTGGAGAAGCCACATTTAAAATACCAAATCGTTCTTCCCCCGATTGCAATGGTACTGTTGCATGGTGAGTAATATTTGCATTATCCCCTATATTCGCTTCAATAGCCGCTTCAATCCGCTGGCATTCGATAATATTAGAAGCCTTCTCCAACTCATGATTTCGATAGCGGGAAACACACCAGCATCCACCTTTTTTTAAATGTTGACAACCGTTGAACGCAAGGGCTTCTGGTAAATGTTCATGGGCTATTAATTCCGATTTTCCCTTTTCGTTAATGAAAAAAATCCAGCCTGTTTCAAAATTTGTTCCACTTAAAAATTTCGATAACGCACCTTTCAGCATAGGAATTAAATCGGTTTCTTCATTAAGTAATTCGGCTATTTCTTTCAGAATCGTTATATTAGAATGATCGCTTACTGACAAACTGTGTACACCTCTCTAAATGAACAAACTATTTTCTAATTTCATCATATCATTAGTCCATAGTAATTGGCATTTGTTGTCTTCTCATACTTTTGAATGAAACATTTGATTAATTTTTGGTTACATTTGAAAGTTATTCTCATTTAATAGGAAATTTAAGTGTATAATAAAAAGGAATTTAGCGTTACTAGGGGGATCGAAATGCAAGTAAATAATACTAGTACTTCTAACGCTTATCACTTAGCCTATGAAACGATACGTAACAACATATTAAGCGGAGAATTACCTGGTGGGACAAAACTTGTTGAGGAACGATTAGCAGCTACGATCGGCGTAAGTCGAACACCAATACGAGAAGCAATTCGTCATTTAGAACAAGAAGGATTAATCAAGGACAAGCGAGTGGATAAACCTACTAGAAATGATTTAATCCACAATTCAGAATTAAGAACTTTAATCGAATGTTATGCTGTAAAAATAGCTGCAAAAAAAATGTCCAAAGAAAATTTAAGTCTACTAAAACAGGCGATGAAAGACTCGAAAAACGGAACTATTGAAGAAATTGTAAGCGCAAACAAAAAATTTCATAATCTTATTATTTTAGAATCGAACAACCCCGTTATAATAGAAGAGGCAAAAAAGACGGATGCCATCTTCGACTTATTTAGTCGTACATTGTTGAAAAGTAAACGACCGTTACTATATGAGGAACATGAAGAAATATATCGGGCTATTGCATCAAGGGATAGTGATTTAGCAGAGGAATTAATGAGGAAGCATTTAGAATTCGATTTAAAATATATGTTGCGGTATACAAGTTACTTTTAGTCCATTTTTTGTACATTTCCTATGATGGATTGGTCAAATCATTTTCTTATAGTATAATTATCCGTAATTCAAAATAATTTACTTATTTTTATGAACAATCTATAATCAGTCTGCGTAATAATATGATTACTAGGAGATGCTAAATGAATAAAAAACTAGAAAATAGTTTGCTATTTATATGGCTTGTGTCATTAGTAGCAACACTTGGTTCACTCTATTTTTCTGAAGTTCGTGGCTACGAACCGTGTGAGCTTTGCTGGTATCAACGAATCTTGATGTACCCGATATTACTCATTACGACAGTAGCTTACATCCAAAAAAATGTACGAATTGCCGTAACAACTGCAGTTTTTTCATGTATTGGTGGAGCCATCTCTCTTTATCATTACGGTATACAAAAACTAGATTTCTTAACTGAATCAGCACCAGCATGTGGACGAGTTCCTTGTACAGGCCAATATATAAACTGGTTAGGATTTATTACAATTCCATTTTTAGCTGGACTTGCTTTCATTTTAATTGCCATCACTAGTTTCTACATGATCAACGTTTTAAAGGGGGAAAAACAATGAAAAAACTAGGTATTATCGGTGCTATTGTCGTTGTTTTATTTGCAGCTATTATTATACTTACTAACTTAGCAAACGAAGATAAATTAAAAGACAATCCTTATGATACAGATAACTTAAATCAATCAACGATTGATTTATTATCCGATGAAAATTATCAAAACATCATTCTTCCCGACGCTTTAGAAGAAAAAATTGCGTCTGGCGAACCTGTCGTAGCGTATATGTTCAGCCCAGAGTGTCCACACTGTCAAAAAATGACACCTGCTCTTATGCCTATTGCTGAAGAATTAGGTGTTCATATCGATCAATATAATATTCTTGAATACAATCAAGGTTGGAATGATTATCAAATTACAGCAACACCAACTTTAATTTACTTTAAAGATGGAAAAGAAGTAAGTCGTATTGTTGGAGATTATTCTAAAGATACAAAAGTGATTTATGATTTCTTAGAGCAAGTAAAATAATAAAGGTATTACTATTTCATAATCGTGTTCTATATAGAGCACGATTATTGTTATTTTGGAGGTATATTATGTTCCAATATGAAGTTCAACAAGAAGGACTATCCGTGGAAGAATTGTTGCGCACAAAATGGCGCCTTGGAAAAAAGATTGTCCATGAATTACGAATGGCAAAAGCCGTAACTTACGAAGACTCGACACCTGTCATTTGGAAAGAACCACTTCGTGTCGGCACTATCCTGTTCTTTCACTATGAAGTACCCGCATCTAGTTATAAACCTACTTCCCATTGCGGCTTAACGATTCAATACGAAGACGACCATTGTCTTATTGTATCAAAACCAAAAGGGATGGCTACCCATCCTAATGATGAGCGCGATGTGGACACTTGTATGAATCATGTTATGGCGCATATTATCGCATGTGGAGGACATTACGCTGAGCATGTTCACCGTTTAGATCGCGGAACAAAAGGTTTATTATTAGTAGCTAAGCATCCTATAGCAAAATCCATTTTCGATCGAATGATTGAAGAAAAAACGATTGTTCGAACGTATGAGGCAGAAGTCCAAGGGAATATCCGTCAAGAAAGTGGTACAATCAATGCCCCAATTGGCAAAGATCGTCATCACGCTACTCGACGGGTCGTTTCAAAATCCGGTCAACATGCCATTACACATTTTGAAGTGGTAAAACGTTTCAAACAAACTTGCCTTGTCCATTTAGTGCTTGAAACGGGTCGTACCCATCAAATCCGCGTGCACATGGCCCATATTGGACATCCTATTGTAGGTGACACTATGTATGACGCAAGAAAAACGGCATCAGGTGATTATGAATTACATGCTATCCAACTGGAGTTTGAACATCCCTTTATCAATAAACGGATAGTTGTTTCTGATATATAACGCAAATTCTCTCCCTTATAACCGTGACATTTAAAAAGGCAATTTTATTTTTGATTGTAGGAATAGTTTTAATGGTCTATTATGGTAAAAAAAGGAGGGAGTTTATTTATGGAAAGAAGAATAGAAAAGTTATCAATAAATAATAGAACGATTGAATATTCAATTATTGGTAAAGGTGAGCCTATATTCGTTTTACACGGTGGACATTCAAATTGTAATGAAGAGTTTGGCTATAAAGCATTAATTGATAATGGGTTTTCTATAATAACTCCCTCAAGAGCAGGATATGGAGATACATCAAAAGAAATAGGTGAAAGTCTATCTACAGCTTGCGAGTATTATTTAAAACTATTAGATCATTTAAATTTAAAGAAAGTCCACGTAATAGCTATATCTGCAGGTGGACCTAGTGGTATATATTTTGCTTCCAAATATCCAGAAAGAGTTAGTACTCTTACTTTACAATCTGCTGTTACAAAAAAATGGCTTACACCTAAAGATGTAGAATATAAAGCTGCAAAGATATTATTTCGTCCAAAACTAGAAAAATACACATGGAAATTAATTTCATTTATGAATAATCTATTTCCTCAATTTATTTTTAAACAAATGTTTTCTTCATTTAGTAACTTGGCATATAAAGAAGCAACGGCAATGCTAAGTAAGGAAGATATTGAAGAAATAAGGAAAATGAATAACCGACAACGATCTGATATGCCCCGTAAAAGTTAGACACCAATCTAACTTTTACGGGGTGTTTTTTATGACTAAAATTACAAAAGATGAAAAAATACGAATATTATTACGTTATGTAAATGGACAAGAAAGTGTAAAACAAATTGCTAGAGAAGAAGGTGTAATCGTATCTGAATTAACTTCTTGGATTCGTTTATACGAACAACATGGTGTGGAAGCCTTTATGAAATCATATACAAGTTACTCTGCAGAGTTTAAAATGGATGTACTTAATTATATGAATGAAACGGGTACGTCCTCTATTGATGCAGCTGCTATTTTCAATATTTCATCTTCAAAATTAGTTCGAAAATGGCGTAATCAATTTGAAACAGGTGGATTTGATGCCCTCAATTCAAAGAAAAAGGGGCGTCCATCCATGAATAAATTAAACAAGAAGACATCGAAATCGGTTCCAGCTGATGGTTCTGTAGAGGCACTTGAAGCACGCATTAAACAGCTAGAAATGGAGAATGCGTATTTAAAAAAGTTGAATGCTTTAGTTCAGGGACAGGAAAAATTACAAATAAAATCAAAGCGCAAGTAATTTTTGAACTAAAGCACATTTATGATGTCGTAGAATTAGTTAAAGTCGCAAATATTCCTCGAAGCACTTATTATTATTGGGAAAAGCGAATGAATCGTGAAGATAAATATGCCGAAGTTAAGGAGGCAATTCAATCAATATATCACGAACACAAGGGGCGTTATGGTTATCGTCGTATTGCGAGTGAATTGAAAAAATACGGATTCCAACATGATCCAAAAACAATCAACCGTTTCATGAATGAATTGGGATTAAAATGTCTGGTAAGAATGAAGAAATATCGTTCTTATAAAGGACAAGTTGGTCGAATTGCACCAAATCTATTAGAACGAGATTTCAAAGCAGAGAAAATGAATGAAAAGTGGGTAACTGATGTAACAGAATTTCATTTATTTGGTGAAAAACGCTACCTATCTCCTGTGATGGATTTATGTAATGGTGAAATTATCGCTTATATACTGATGAAAAGACCTGTATATAAACTTGTATCAGATATGCTTGATCAGGCGTTAACACGTCTTCAAATAGGAGATGAAGTGATCCTACATTCAGATCAAGGATGGCATTATCAGATGAAACAATATCAGAAAACACTCCAAAAACACGGTATCAAGCAAAGTATGTCCCGCAAAGGGAATTGTCTTGATAACGCAGCAATGGAGAGTTTCTTTGGCATCTTAAAATCTGAACTATTATACTTGCAAGAGTTTAATAGTATCGAACATTTTGAAGAAGAATTAAGGTTATATATTGAGTACTATAATTACAAACGAATGAAGGCAAAATTAAAAGACCTAAGCCCGGTAGAATACCGAACAAAGGTCTTGGAAGCCGCCTAACAAAATATGTCTAACTTTTTTGGGTCAGTTCAATCCGGATACGGTTTCTTTATAGATTTAGTACAGATTAATGACCTTTCAACTGAAACTTTACAAGGAATAAGTTGTCCTACTTTTATAATGCATAGTAAACATGATGGATCAGTACCTTTAGACCATCCATTTTTTGCCCATGAAAATATAACCTCTTCTGAAATGTGTTTGCTTGATACATGGGGACATTTAATTTGGCTCGGTAAATCTGCAAAAGAAACTGATGTAAGTCTTATTAACTTTCTTAAATCCCATTCAGTACATTCTGTAAGGAATGAACCAAGTTTAATTTGAAAATAAAAAAGGATAGATAGGGCCTATGTAATCGCTCTATCTATCCTTCCTCATTTTAAACAAAAATGTTACGTGATAAGACTAAATATTCAAGTCACCTCTAAACAATTTACTAAAAGTCAAAATTGTCTGGGTCTGATCCAAAGCGTTGATTTTTATTCAGTTGATTCATTTTTTCCATTTGTTCTGCTGAAAGTTCAAAATCAAATATTTGCATATTTTGCTCAATACGACTTGGAGTAACCGATTTTGGAATCGTAATAACATCGTTTTGATAATGCCAACGAAGAATGACTTGTGCCGTTGATTTACCAAGTTGCTGTGCAATGTCAGTAATGACTGCATCTTCAAGAACTCTTCCTTGACCTAGCGGAGACCATGCTGTTACTGCAATATCATTTTCTTTACAAAAAGCTCGCAGTTCTTCTTGAGCAAGATATGGTTGTAATTCAACTTGGTTCACCATTGGTTTAACATTTGCCTTTGCAAAAACTTTTTCTAAATGATGAATATGGTGGTTGGATACACCAGGTACACGAATTAATTTTTCTTCATATAGTCTCTCAATGGCGCGATAAGTATCTACAAATTTCCCTTCTACTGGCCAATGGGTTAAATATAGATCTACATATTCAAGTCCTAGTTTTTTTAATGATGTTTCAAATGCACGTAACGTCTCATCATAGCCTTGATCCGTGTTCCAAACCTTTGTCGTCACAAAGATTTCTTCTCTTGCAACGTTCGATTGGCGAATAGCTTCCCCTACTTCTGTTTCATTGTTATAAAGAGCAGCAGTATCAATGGCACGGTAGCCAACTTCAAGGGCCTTTACCATTGCTTGTAGAGCTACTTCAGGCTCTGTCATTTTGTAAACACCTAAACCAAGGTAAGGCATTTCTACTCCATTTGTTAACGTTTTTGATGGTATCATCGTCAAAATTACTCCCTCCTAACTCTTTCATATTAATATTATACGATTATTTATTCAGGTTACTAAATATTTTGAACTGAAATTTCTAATTTATCAATAAATTACCAGAAGGAGTCTAATTTTCCTTAAGTCTATTGTTATAGATATACTTCTCATAAAAAAATCTATTTTAGTCGTTCTAACATGAGCTTTGTAGAAATATACATATATGAAAGGTATTTTTTCTTATTTCCAAGTCCTTTTTCTTAAATTTTCCCGTGGAGAGTGATTCTTATGATGGAAACCCCATTACTGTTAACAAGTTTTCTAAAGCGCGTCGAAAAGTATTACCCTGAAAAACTAGTAATTTCCCGTACTAGCCCTGACACCATTCACCGTATACCTTACAAAGAGTATGTAAAACGAACTCGTAAACTTGCCAATGCATTAACTTCACTAGGCATGAAACGTGGGACGAAGGTCGGTTCTTTTGCGTGGAATCATCACCGACATCTCGAGGCTTACTTTGCAGTTCCATGTGCAGGTGCGATTTTGCATATGGTCAATATTCGTTTATCACCAGAACATATTATTTATGTAATCAATCATGCAGAAGACGAAATTTTATTAATTGATGGTGATCTTTTCCCGTTATTAGAAAAAGCAATCCCTTACTTAAAAACTGTTAAACATATTATTATCATGCAAGATAATATGGAAATCCCAGAATCAAGCTTCCCCAATGTTCATTCCTATGAAAAATTGTTGGCTGAAAGCTCAGATGACTTTAACTTCCCTGAAGATTTAGATGAACATACACCAGCTGGCATGTGCTATACAAGTGCCACAACAGGTATGCCGAAGGGGGTTGTTTATTCCCACCGTGGGTTAGTATTGCATAGCCTTGCCCTTGGTTTAAGTGATAGCATGGGATTAATGGAAAGAGATGTCGTCATGCCGATTGTTCCAATGTTTCATGTAAACGCTTGGGGCATGCCTTTTGCCTCTGTTTTATATGGTTGTACCCAAGTACTACCTGGACCTGGATTTACACCATCATTAATCCTTGATTTAATACAAGAGGAAAAAGTGACTGTCACGGCAGGGGTGCCGACTATTTGGCTAGGCGTAGCTCAAGAACAGGAGAAAAATCCACGGGATGTATCTTCCCTACGTTCAGTCGTATGTGGTGGCTCAGCTTCTCCTAAGGGATTAATTAAAACCTTTGAAGAGAAATTTAACGTGCCATTCATTGTCGGTTATGGTATGACGGAAACAACTCCTATCGTTTCCCTCTCTACTTATACATCTTCCATGGATGAGTGGACACCTGAAGAAAAACTAAACATCCGTGCAACTCAAGGGATAACCGTTCCCCTTCTCGATACGGAAGTCGTAAATGAAGCAGGGATAGTGCCGCAAGACGGGCAAACAATGGGCGAATTACGTATTCGGGGACCATGGATTGCAGATGAATATTATAAAGACGAACGGACATCAGAAGCCTTTAAAGATGGTTGGTTATATACCGGAGATATTGCAGTTGTAACAAAAGAAGGTTATATCAAAATTACAGATCGGACGAAGGATCTCATTAAAAGTGGTGGTGAATGGATTTCTTCCGTCGATTTAGAAAACGCTTTAATGACCCATGAAGCAGTATTCGAAGCGGCTGTCATAGCAGTTCCCCACGAAAAATGGCAGGAGCGCCCCCTTGCATGTGTCGTGTTAAAAGAAGGCAAACAAACGACAAAGGAAGAATTAATAAGCTATTTAGAAGGACAATTTGCAAAATGGTGGTTACCAGATGATGTCGTTTTCATTAATGAAATACCGAAAACTTCTGTAGGAAAATTTTTAAAAGCAAAATTACGGGATGAATTAAAAGATTATCAAGTAAAATCTTAACGAACTAAGCTGACTCAAAATCATTTGAGTCAGCTTCTATTAATTTTTCCTTTTATAAGTTTCCTTTTCATCATTGTCATTATCGAGATCATCGAATTGAATTGGATCTGGAAAACGCATATCTTCCTCTAATTGTGCTCCATCTCTCATTCGTTCCATTTGCTTACCTAGAAAGATTAGATCTTCCATATTATTTGCCATCGTACCATTCATAATTGTTTTATCTTGCTCCATCTTTTTTCTCCCTCCTAACATTACTATTCCCCAAAAATAATATTTCACCCATTACTTAAGAGAAAATAATGTAGTAAAGTTTAGTTAGATAAGCTATACTAAATAAAGAGATTTTATATACATGAGGAGGATTCTTCCATGAGCTTAATTTTAATTCTTGCTGTTATTGTTGCATTTTTAATCGCTATCTTTACTGCTGGTTATGAAGGCGACTATACTTCAGAAAAATAATCTCTACAAAAAGGCATGATAACTTTTGTTATCATGTCTTCTTTTTTTGGAAAAATCCTTCTTTAATGCCTAATATGAATTAGCTTGACATGTATCAATTTTGAAAATAAACTAGGTTACATAAAGTAAGTTGATTATTAAAAATAATTTATAGGAGGCAATTGTATGCCGACACATTTTCATAAAAAACCGAACAAGTATATTTCCCACGTTCAACTTAAGGTATCTAACTTACAAAATTCAATCGAATATTATAATACGATTATTGGATTCGATGTTTTAGAACAAACGAATACAACAGCAATATTAACTTTCGATGGTTCAACGAGTGTCCTTTCTTTAGAAGAAATATCTGATGCACAGCCTTTAAAAAGCGGACAAACGGGACTTTATCACTTTGCTTTATTACTTCCGACAAGAAAAGATTTAGGAAATTTTATTCAACATATGATTCAACAAAATGCCCGTGTTGGAGCTGGCGACCATCATGTTAGTGAAGCTTTTTATTTAAACGATCCAGATGGCAATGGCATTGAAGTGTATGCTGATCGACCTGAACAAAGTTGGATTTGGAATGATTCGACTATTTATATGACGACTGAACAAGTGGACGTTCGTTCCGTTTTGGCAGAAGCTGAAGGTACATGGAACGGCTTACCGGCTGGAACAGTAATGGGCCATATCCACTTGTCCGTAGCCAATATAAGCGAAACGGAAAACTTTTATATAAACGCTTTAGGGTATGAAGTCGTAACTCGCTTCGGTAACCAAGCATCTTTCATTTCTACTGGTAAATATCATCACCATATCGGATTGAATACATGGAATAGTTTAGGCGGTACTCCTACACCTGAAAATGGAGTAGGTTTAAAATCGTTTACAATTGTATTAAATAACGAGATAGAAGCTGAAAAAATAAAAGAAAGCTTATCCACTATAGGAGCAACAGTTGAACAATTTGTAGATGCTCCTAAATTTGGTGGCCGCCAAGCCTTTTCAACAGTTGATCCTTCAGGCATTCGCATTATTTTTACTGTGGAAGGAGAATAAAACAGGTTCAAATATTTTTGAACCTGTTTTTTTCAGTCTTTTGGTCAATTTTTCTAAATTTCACTAACCCTTACTATAAAGAAAAGGGGATGATGACATGAAAGAAAAATGGCCAAACGGAATAGAAGTTGCTCAAGTACGATTTGCAAGACCAACAGATCAATTAAAAGAAATTGAACGATTTTATTGTGAAGGGGTTGGTCTACGGAAAATCGGATTCTTTTCTGGGCACCGTGGTTATACAGGGCTTTTAATTGGATTACCAAATAGTGACTACCATTTAGAATTTACAGAGCATGAAGATGGCAGTCCATGTCCTGCTCCAACAAAGGATAATTTACTCGTATTTTACATACCAAATAAAGAAACAATCGTTGAAATTGCAAATAAATTAGCACAAATGGGCTATCCTGAAGTAGAACCTGAAAATCTTTACTGGAAAGAAAAAGGGGTTACGATTGAAGATCCAGATGGCTGGCGTATTGTTTTAATGAATACAGAAGGCGTATAAAAGAAAGGCTACATTTGCTTATTCCAAATGTAGCCTTCTGCTTATTTTAATCCAGGGAAGTTTTGCTGACGTAGCGCTTCGTAAATAATGATTGCTGCTGTATTCGATAAGTTTAGCGAACGTACATGTTCACTTTGTGGAATACGTAGACACTTATCTTTCCTTTCATAAGCAAAGTCCTTCGGCAATCCCGTTGTTTCTTTTCCGAACATAAAATAAATATCTTTATTTTGGTCACTAAAGTCGTGATTGGAATACGGTTCATCGCTATAAGTTTCGATTAAAAATAACTCTCCATCCCTAGAATAGTCTAGAAAATCCTCTAAACTATCATGATAGACAATATTGACAGAATGCCAATAATCTAGACCCGCGCGTTTTAGCATTTTATCATCCGTTGAAAAGCCAAGAGGACGAATTAAATGTAAAGATGTATTCGTTCCAGCACATGTACGAGCTATGTTCCCTGTATTGGCTGGAATTTCTGGTTGATATAAAACAATATGCAATGGCATATAAGACACTTCCCTTTAATACAATTTCTAAGCTTTTAACAAAGTAAGACCTTTTTCAATTTCTTTCAGCACTTCTTCATCGGTCTCTTTTTCACGGGCTTTAAGTAAAGCTTGTTCTGCATCAGAACCACCAATTTTTCCAATCGCCCACGCGGCTGTTCCGCGCATAACGGGGCGCTCATCTTTATTCATAGTGTCAATCAAATCCGGCACAGCAGACTGTTCCTTAAAATGGGCTAATGCAATAATCGCATTTCGTTGAATCGGTTTCTTTCCTCTCCAAGAACCCGACATATAGCCAAACTTCGCTTTAAATTCTTTATTTGACATATGAAGCAACGGTTTTAAAAGCGGTTTTGCCAATTCTGGTTCAGGTTTAAATTCCTCATGAATCCAATTCATTTTCCCTTTGTTTTTCGGACAAACTGTTTGGCACGTATCACAACCGTAAATTCGATTACCTATTTCCTTTCGAAACTCATCAGGTAAGAAATCCTTTGTCTGGGTTAAAAACGCGACACACCGTTTGGAATTTAACTGTCCAGGATTCACAAGAGCGCCCGTTGGACAAACATCTAAGCATAAAGTACAGTCACCGCATTCATTTTCGATCGGTGAGTCGGGTATGAAAGGAATATTCGTAATCATTTCACCTAAGTAAACATAAGAGCCAAACTCAGGTGTAATAATCGAACAGTTTTTACCGCTCCATCCGATTCCAGCTCGCTCAGCTACAGCTCGATCCACTAGTTCGCCAGTATCAACCATTGATTTCGTTTGAACATCGGGAACCCGATTCTTTAGCCATTGTTCAATTAAATTTAAACGTTCACGGACCGCCACATGATAATCGACTCCCCAAGAAGCACGAGCAAAAATGCCTCTTCTTGATCCTTTTTTTCCAACAGGTGCATCTTCCATTTTAGAAGGGTACGCCAAGGCAATGGCAATAATACTTTCTGCACTATTTAAAAGCAACTTAGGCTCTGTTCTTTTTTCAATATCTTGCTCTTCAAAACCAGATTGATATTGAAGTTCTTGCTGACGTTTCAATCGGTTTTTCATTTCATGAAAGGGAGAAGCATGCGTAAAACCGATTTTATCAACGCCAATTGATATTGCATATTCAATTAACTCTTTTTGTAATTGTTCGATTATCATTAACGCATTCAACTCCTTATTTGGTAAAATATATAATCATACGCAAATGTTGCGAAATTTAAAAATTGTAGGTGATTTTCTTTGAACATCTCCATAAACGATTCACTTTTTACAACGAATGACCAATTAAAAATCGGCATTATCCATTATACCAAAATTGTCGTCTCAGAATCTCCTCAAATGATTAAAGGTCGTACTCAACTTTATCAAGAAAACCTATATTTAGAACTTCAAGAAAACCCTGTCACAGAACGACCAGGCATTGCAGAATGGCGTAAAGTTTGGAAGTCCTTTGGCGCTGATCCAAATCGTTATCGTCATTCTGCTGAAAGTTTAATGCGACGTATTGCTAAGCAAAACTATTTATCTCCTGTTCATTCCGCAGTAGATTTAAATAATTTCTTTTCTTTACAATACGAAATTCCAATCGGTATTTACGATGAAGAGAAACTGGAAGGAAACATTGAACTGTTACTTGGAGATGAAAATACTGGATATGAAGGGTTGAATGGCCGTTTTAATTCTTTAAAAAATATTTTATATAGCAAAGATGCAAATGGTGCCTTCGGAAGTCCTTTCGTTGACTCTGTTCGAACAGCTGTAACAGAACAAACCCGTCATGCGATTCAAATCTTTTATTTACGACCTTCTCTAGATGAAACAGAATGTCTTCAATTATTGAATACTGCTGGAAAGATGTTTACTCAAGTTAATGGTGGCGATTTTGATACAGCTTTACTATCAAAAAGTAATCTTGTTATAACAATATAAGGGGGTTCGGAAAGTGAAAAAAATTCCGCTTGCTGAAGGGGTTAAATTAAAAAGTATTATAACGAGAAAAATTCAGGAACTTATTAGTGAAATTCAATTTGTTTCCCATGCAGTTGTAGAAAAGGGGGAAACCCCTAAAATATCGGGAAGAAAGCTGGCAGAAGTTGAAGCAGAACTTGCCCGAGTAAGAAAAGATGCTAGAACTTTAGATAAACTCATTTACCGAGCAAACATTGATCATACCGTGACGTTTAAAGGAGAAGAAATGCCGATTGTAGAAGCAATTGAATTAGCTACACAGCTACGAGCCGATGTAAGTCTTTATAAAGAATTAGGACAATCGGAAAAAGAAACCCTCTACCATGGCGGAAGCGAATCCGTAATTTTCTATAGCGTCGCATTATATGAACCAGAAGAATATCGCAAGCGGGCAAATGAAATGGAAAAAGACGCTCATCGATTATCCAACTTAATTAACGCCAAAAACTATCAAGTTGAAATTAAATTTGACGACTCGCACTATATTTAATCTCGGTGCGGTGAGACTCCAATCCGAGACGTAACGTACCGTCGCCTGCCTTTTAAGCAGTTTAGTATCGCAAACCGATTACCATTGACCGGTTACTTTGTGACCTATAACTAATAACCAACCAACGTAATAGGACAAGTTCCCTCATCGTAATCTTGATATGACGGTACTTACACAAAAAGGTTACTACTTTTCTTATAGAATTGTAGTAACCTTTTATTTTTCACTTTTCAAGATAAATAGAATTTCCATTCATCGTTTTTTGATTCTATTATTCTAATTACTAAACAAATATTAACCATAAGATCATTGACACTGCAATTGTGACAATCCCTTGTAACAGAGTCGCAACCGTTTGAGCTTTATATGCTTGGGTTACTTCCATTCCACTATATTGGGTAACAACCCAGAAGAAACTATCATTTACATGGCTCACTGTCATTGCCCCTGCTCCAATTGCCATAACGACAAGAGCTAGCGGAATTGCCCCATCAATTCCAGCTGTTGCTAACATTGGTGCAACTAAAGTAGAAGTAATAACTAAAGCCGTTGTTGAAGAACCTTGAGCCGTTTTCAATGCTGCAGCAATAAGGAATGGCACAAGTAGGAATAAACTACCTTGAGCTAGGGAGCCTAAATCCATTTCTTGTAGCATTTCACCAACGCCCGTTTCCTTAATAATCGTACCAAAGGAGCCACCTGCACCTGTAATTAATAAAATGGGAGCTGCATCTTTTAAACTATCCCCAATCCATCCTGATAATGTTTTTTCATTCATTTCAGGAAGTAATAAAAATGATGCAAATACCCCTAACAGTAAGGCAACAATTGGTTTCCCTAAAAATTGTAAAAATACATTAATAGATGCTTCCGGATCCCCAACAAGGGATGCAATTGAACCAATACCAATTAATAAAATTGGTAAAATAATTGGTAAAAATGCTTTAAAAGTGGATGGCATTTTACCATAGGACTTGATGATTTCCTCATAATCTAAAGCTTCTTCGTCATCAGCTGCTACACGAATTTTCGAAGCAACTTTTGTAGCCCAAATGTAACCAACTAAAGTAGCAGGAATTGCCACAAGTAAACCGATTACGATGACTGTCCCTAAATAATCACTCGCCCCAATATTCCCTGCTGCTGCAATAGGACCTGGAGTTGGTGGTACTAATACATGGGTAGCGTATAACCCCGTTGCTAAAGCAACACCCATGGAAGCAATCGTTACTTTTGCTCGTTTAGCCAAAGATTTTTGTAAACTTGATAAAATAATGAATCCTGAATCACAAAATACTGGAATCGAAACGATGTAACCGATAATCGACATTGCTAATTGAGGATGTTTCTTTCCTACTATGCGAAGAACTACTTCTGCCATTCGATAAGCTGCCCCAGAGCGCTCTAATATCGTTCCAATCATAGTTCCAGCAACAATGACAATACCAATACTTGTCATTAAACTACCGAAACCGTTATTCACTGTATCGGCTACCGTTAGTAACGGCATCCCACTAGCAATTCCAACAAAGAAAGAACTAATAATTAATGCTAAAAACGGATGCAAATGTAACTTTGCAGTGGCAAAAATAACAAATAATACCCCAATTAATATAATTACAAAAAGCATTTCATCATCCCCTTATTTTAATATCTTCTGAAAAATCGCTTTTGTTTTATTTCTTAAATGAACAGCTGGTTTTTCCATTGCCATTTGTACCGTCACGTCCTTATCAACTAAGGAAGCAACTGTATGGAAACACTTGACCAATTCTGGTATGTCCTCCACTGCACCAGAAATTAAAATGGTTGGAACTCCAGCCTTTTGAGAAGTACTAGCGATTCCATAAGGTGCCTTTCCATGTAAAGTTTGTCGATCAGATTTCCCCTCACCTGTTACAACAAAGCTAGCACCAGACAATTGTTCATTGAAATGAACCGCCTCTAAAACAAGATCAATTCCTTGATTAAATTGGCCATTTAAAAAGGCAATCAATGCTCCACCCATTCCACCGGCAGCTCCTGCACCTGGATAATCATGTAATCGTATATTCTTTTCTTTCTCTACGATATTGGCCCAGTTTGTTAAACATGCATCGAAATATTGCACTTCTTTCGCCGGAACTCCCTTTTGTGGACCAAAAACGGCCGTTGCACCATGTTCCCCGATTAATGGATTATTAACATCACAAGCAATTTTAAAGTTTGATTCAAAAATTCTAGAGTCGAAACCTTTTTCATTTAACTTTACGACTTTTAATAATCCAGCAATGGACTGCTCGACAGGATTGTTTTTTTCATCAAGTAATTCCAAACCGAGAGCACGTAACATCCCGACACCGCCATCATTCGTTGCACTTCCCCCAATACAAATAATGAAATCCCGGTAACCTAAATCGAGTCCTTTTTTAATTAATTGACCTGTACCAAAGCTGGAAGCAATATGAGGATTACGTTCACTGTTATGCAACAATGTAATCCCTGAAGCCTTTGCCATTTCAATCACACACGTTTTGTTGTCCCCTAAAACTCCAAAGTGTGCCGTTATTTTTCGTCCGAGGGGATCTAGTACCTCAGCTTCATAGTAAGTGCCCTTTGTTGCAACAATTAATGAATCCAGCGTACCTTCCCCTCCATCTGCCACAGGTATGAGTACAGTTTGAATATGCTCATTCACATCTTTAATACCTGACTGAATGGCTTCCGCTGCTGTTATGGCCGATAGTGTACCTTTAAAAGAATCGGGACTTATGATAATCTTCAACCAGTTTCTCATCCTTTCTTTTAAGCGCTTACATTAATTTTAATGACAATAAATTTGTAATTCATTATAATGAATGTATAAAATAACTGTATTAGTACAGTTTGAATTTTAGACGGGGTGTACAAATGTTAACGTTCAAATTAGCGGAAGAAATTGTCTATCAAACGATGAAACGTCTCCATTACAATATTAATATTATTAGTACGGATGGCGTTATTTTAGCTTCAGGTGATAAAAAACGTGTGGATTTAATTCATGAAGGGGCAAAAGTAGTTGCTAAAACTGCACAGCCACTTATGATTGATGAATCGAACATACATAGTTATCCGAATACGAAACCGGGTATTAATATGCCGATTACTTATCAAGGAGAGATTGTTGGCGTAGTAGGTATTACGGGTGATCCAAATCAACTAAAAGAAATCGCTGAACTTGTCCAGCTAACAACAGAAATTATGACACATCAAGCATTAACGGAATCTAAAAGTGAGTGGCAACGGAAAAATGAAGATTTTGTATTTAAATCTTTAGTGGATGGAATGCCGATAGAAAATAGTTTAAAAAACCATATTCAAAAATTATCTTTCGATTTGAAGCCACCTTTTCAAATTCTATTATTATCCGTCGATGAGGAGGAAAATTCCAATCGGTTATCATTTTATTTAGAAGATCTATTTTTTAAATTACCTGCTTTTTACGGTCACTTACAATTAAACGAATATTATATTCTATTAAGTGGAATGCAAGAAGATCAAGCTGATAATCTTATTAATCAATTAGGGCAAAAAAAGCATAAATTACCTTCTATTCAAATTGGGGTTGGCTCCATTGTACAAAATCTTACCCAATTGCCCCTTGCGTTTCATAGTGCTAAAACAGCCCTTCAATACGCTAAAAAAAGTGGTTTAGTCACTTTTTTTGAAGACATTGAATTGTATTCATTATTTAAAGATTCCGAGGGCGAAGAAGTATTACATTTTGTTAACCGGGTACTTTCTAAGTTAAGTTATAAATTACTAACTACGTTACAAACCTTTTTCGAAAGTAATTTACAACTAAATCAATGTGCACAAAAGCTTGAGATTCATCGCCATACGCTAACATATCGTTTACATAAAATAAAACAACTAACCGGTTATGATCCACAATTTTTTGAGGACGCGGTTGTATTAAAAATGGCTATTTCATTACGAAATTAAATTGTTATTAGAACAAAAAAGGAGTATTCACCATTACATTTAAGAATACTCCTTTGAAACACGTCCTATATTGTCAAGTCCATTTCATTATCGGAAAAATGGTACTTTTTCTACACCAATCATACGAGCATAGATAAATAGTTGGCCTTTATGATGAAGTTCATGATCATACATTGCTGTAAGATACCTTTTTTTAGCACCTTGAAGTTTTGGATGGGTAGAACTATTTTCTGCTTCCAATTCTAAATCGTTTATCGATTCAAAGGTAGCCTTTGTTTTTTCAGTAAAGTCCCTTACCCCATTACGAACTTCCGTCATTGATTTACATTCAGGGATATTCGGAGGAGCTAAGGTTTCCGTTTTTACCATCGATACAAATACATCGTTCCAGCCAGCCACGTGTAATGCTAGTTCGCCAAGGGACATTGCACCATCCCACGGTTTAAAATCAACATATTGATCGTCAATCTGTTCTAGCAGCTCTTCTAACACGCTTCGATGTTGTAACCATTCCTCCATCAACTGCTTTACCTGAGTCATGTTCATTCCCTCCTAATAGAATTTACTATTCTTTTACCCATCCCTTTCGGAAAATAACTCCACATTTCCTTCTATATATCTAAATTACCTTTAAAATTTTTGTGAAGTGAATACAAAGTCTTCTATTCTACCCCCGGTAAAATGCGCAACATTTTACTATCGGCATCGAGAATGGCATCCACCCCTAATGGAATGGCAATATTCGGTTCACAATGACCAATCATAAATCCAGCAACACTTGGTTTTCCTAATGGTTTTAAATACTGCTCAAAGACTTTCCAAAGGTCATTTTCTGTTATCCCTTTTCCGATATCGTTAAAGTGACCAATAACAAAACCTGCAGCTTCCTCTAATTTTCGCGCTAAACGTAGCTGATTTAACATACTATCGATATTCTCTAAAGACTCTCCAATATCTTCTAGTAATAAAATTTTGTCTTTAACATCGATTTCAAATTTTGTTCCTAAAGTGCTGACAAGACGATTCATATTTCCACCTGTTATTTCACCCCGAACATTACCTGGTACAATTGTTTGAAGGGAAGAAATCTGTTCATCATACTGAATTTCTACAGGTGTAAACAGCTGATAAAACATTTTTTTTGATGCCTCCGATAGTGGTCCATCTCCTCCGGAAAGCATCGGACCGTGGAACGTTACAATATCTGAATACTCTTGAAAAGCTGTATGGAGGTATGTAACATCTGAAAAGCCCCAAAAGATTTTAGGATGTTCTGTTAATAATTGATAATCAATTCGATCGGCAATTCGTGCTGCCCCATAACCACCACGGATACAAAAAATCCCTTTCACTTCTGGGTCTTGGATCATGTTATGTAAATCCTGTAATCGTTCCTCATCCGTTCCAGCTAAATAATCTCCCGTCAAGCCCACCGTTTCGCCTAATTTCACTTTCAACCCAAGCTCTTCTAACAAACTTAATTTTTGTGGTAATTTTTCCATTGCAATGGGGCTACTTAAAGCAACAATTCCCACTGTGTCTCCTACTATTAAATGTTCTGGGCGTATTTTCATTGTAATTCCTCCAGTTTTTCATGAATTAATCTATATGCACAAGCAATTTGAAAATAAAGTTGTCTACGTAATATCTATACCGATATAATTGTCATACTATTTAAAATAAGGGGCGTTTACATGAAGATTCCACCATATGTTTTATTAATATTAGCAACGGTACTTTGGGGAGGGAATTTTGTCATCGGAAGAGCCGTTACAGGTGATATCCCACCCTTCACCCTCTCTTTTTATAGATGGTGCTTAGCATTCCTAGTGTTCTTCCCCATTGCTTATAGCCAGGTAAAAAGAGACTGGCAAAAATTGAAAGAACATTGGAAAGTTGTACTTACCCTTTCCCTAACAGGTGTTACAGCGTTTAATACGCTAGTTTATATTGCTGTTTATTCGACAACTTCCATTAACGCTTCTTTAATGAATTCTACTACACCGATATTCATTTACATATTATCATATATTTTTTTAAAGGAACGTTTATCTCGTTTTCAAATCATCGGTACAGTCATCTCGCTCATCGGTGTACTTTTTATCCTTTTAGGAGGCAACATTGAAAGCATTCTACAATTCAATTTAAATAAAGGGGATCTCATTGTTCTTTTAGCTGTCTTTTGTTGGAGTATTTATTCATTATTAGTGAAACAATATTCGAATCGACTACCTAGTCTGTCAACCTTTTTAGTAACGATAGCTATAGGGGCCGTTTTCCTTTTACCGTTTTCAGCTTATGAAATGATCACTTTAGAAGAACCAATTATTTGGACTCCAAAAGTATTAGGCGCTATTTTTTATGTAGGCACCCTCGCTTCTATTGTCGCCTTTTTAAGTTGGAATAAAGGTGTTATCCAAATAGGAGCAAACCGGGCAAGTGTTTTTCTAAACCTTATTCCCGTTTTCGCCACATTATTTGCGGTTCTCTTTCTCGGAGAAAGACCGATTATGGCTCAAATGATAGGAGGATTAGCAGTCGTTGGAGGGGTTATTTTAACTAACCGAAAATAGAAAAATTGATTCAAATGGGGAAATTCCACTAACCCCGTAAAACAGGTGTTAATTTTACGGGGTTGTGACTATTCTACCTTTTTCGGATAAGCGTAAAGAATATAACGATCAGGTGCACCGCCGATAAAGGAAAAAGGATAACATGTCGAAACGGTTAAATATTCTTCCTCTCTGCTTGGTTGAATGACGGTACGATCGTTTGCATCCACAATTTCATAGTCCTCAATAACATAAATAAACGTTCCATATTCCATTTTAATATGTAATTCATCTCCCACCTTTAATTCACCAAATTGTCGAAACACCGTGTCTCGATGGCCAGATAAAAGAATTTGTCTATTATCCCCAGGCAACCCAGTACTCGAAAAATGCCCTACGCCTTGAGCTAACTCATCCTCATCTGTCCCTTCAATAATCGGGATTTCCCGATCAAGTCTTGGAATATAAAAGATTCCCAATGTATTCCCTTCTTGAAATTGTTTTTCCCTTTTATTTGAAGACTCTTTTTGAGAAGTATGGGAGTCATCGGAAATCATCGCTTTTGCTTCATCTAATCTTTTACTTTCCATAGAGGAAGATGTATATAATTGGTAACCTTCATAAAGTAAAAACCCACATCCAGCAATAACTAGAATCCAAGAAATAATTCGTATCAAAGATTACACCCCGCTTTTTATTCTATATTTTAAGATATTTCCCTATTTGTTTATTTCAGTAATTTCCATATACTATCATATCAAATACAAATATTATAAACGAAATTTTTCCTCTTTTTTAATCAAACTAGGATATATTAAAAAACCGCTCCTTCTTAACGAGGAGCGGCGTTAAACTTTTAAATTTTGAAATGTTGGATACTTTGTTGTAATTTCACTGCTTTTTCCCCTAAGTCTTTTGAAACGCTATTAATTTCCTCAATTGTTGAGACTTGCTCTTGGACGGCATTACTTACATCCGTAGTAAGGGTAGCAGAGTGTTTTGAATTCGATGAAATTTGGTTTACTGATGCAGCAATTTCTTCTGCTGCCGCGGAAATCTCCTCGGTTACCGCCGAAATGTCCGTTACTTGGTCGGCAATCTCATTAATGGCGACATGAATTGTTTCAAAAGCTTCCCCTGCTTCTTGAATCCGAGTTACCCCATCTTGGGCGTTTGCTAAACTATATCCAACTGCTTGTTGTACTGTTTTAGCATCACCAACTATTTCTTTTGTTAAGTTGACAATTTGAGTGGCAGATTCCTTTGAATCTTCAGCAAGTTTACGTACTTCATCAGCTACTACTGCAAAGCCTTTACCATGCTCACCAGCACGGGCAGCTTCTATAGCAGCATTTAATGCTAGTAGATTTGTTTGCTCTGTAATGCCCGTAATAATGGTTGAAATATTACTAATTTCATTGATTTGATTGGTTAATTTGTTCATTAATTCCGTTACTTGTTTTGAAGATTGATAAATCACTTGCATTTGATTTTGAGCATCCGTTACCGTCTGACCACCTGATTGGGCAACATCCTTCGTGCTAAGTGCTTTATCCTGTAAAGATGTTGTCGATTCAGCTATCCGTTGAATGCCACTTGCCGTTTCGGACATTGCAGATGCACTTTCGTTTGATGCGTAAGCATTTTCTTCAATAGATTGTGCAGTGATTTCCATATTTTTTGCTATAGATTGGGATAAATGATTGACTTCATCCGTGCTAGCTAACAGTTCTTCTGCTGAAGAGGTTAAAAGGGAAGCATTTTCACTTGTATTCTCAATCATGGAACGTAAGGAAGATTTCATTTCATTAAAGGAATCAACCAATATTTTTATTTCATCCTTTGTATGTACTTCCACATCATTTTCTGATAAATCACCTTGTGCAACTACTTGAACCGCTTTTGAAATACGTTTAATCGGTTTCGTAATAAGACGGTTTAAAAGGATGACGATGAAGATACTAATAAGAATTGACACAATAATAACTGAAATAACGATCAATGCACCCTTTAATGCCGTTTTAGTAGCTCCATCATTGACCTTATCGATCAGTTCATATTCTTCAGTTTGTAATTCTTCAATTGTATTAACTAACAATGTATTCACATCGTAGGCTTCTACTAAAACAATATTCGTAGCTCGAGCAGTATCTCCCCTTTGTACAGCTGCAATTAGTTCTTCACCTAGTGCTCGTACTTGTGCTTGAGATTCTTTTGCTATTTGAATTTTTTCAGTAAATTGATCATTCGTATTTTTCTGCTCTAAGTCATGAATGAATTCATCTACTTCATTTAACCGTTGCTCTAATAACTCCAACTGTTTCTCAGAATCCTCTAATATATAGGAACGCATTTGTAATGCTTGTAAAGGAACATAACGTCTAATATCGTTAATAATAGCAAGCTGCTCGATATTTTCGTCTATTATTCTCGTATACTCATCATTTAAATCATATAAAGTTTTATTACTAACGACCCCTATTATTATCATTAATATAATAATGGACATAAAGGAAATTAGCATTTTCTTTGCAATATTCACATCATTCTCCTCCAATAACTATCAAAATTACTATAAATAAACATGCCATTATATGATATAGCATATCGAAATTGTATACAATTATTTCGCATTGAAAATCAATACTTTTTATCTATAAATTTTAGAAATAAGACCTAATAATCTAACTCGAAACTTACGAAATTTATAGCCCTTTTAACCTATCTATATTTAAAAAGCATAATTTAAAAGGCACATCACTATTGATGTGCCTTCCTTATATATTTAAAATTTCGCGAATATCTTCTTCTGTCAAGGAAGTTAAGACTTTTTCTTCCGTCTCCAAAATATCCGAAATGAGACTTCGCTTTTTTTCTTGGAGTTCGTTCATTTTTTCTTCAATCGTGCCCCTGGCAACAAGTTTTATGACTTGTACAATATTTTTTTGCCCCATACGATGGGCACGGTCCATCGCCTGTTGTTCTACCGCTGGATTCCACCAAAGATCATATAAAATGACAGTATCTGCTCCTGCCAAGTTTAATCCCGTCCCACCGGCTTTTAATGAAATGAGAAATAAATCCCGTTCTCCTTCATTGAAACGATGACAAAGTTCTACTCTTTCTTCAGAAGGTGTTTGTCCATCAAGATAGAAAAAGGTTTGGCCGCGTACCGTAAGCTCCCTACCTATTAACTCGAGCATTTTCGTAAATTGGGAGAAGATCAATACTCTTCTTCCCGATAATTTCGACTCCTCGAGAATGTGTAACAATTGCTCAAATTTTGCAGAACTTCCTTTATACCCGTCAACAAATAAGGCAGGGTGGCAACAAATTTGGCGTAATCTAGTTAAACCAGCTAAAATACGAATACGATTTTTTTGTAACGTATCTTTATCCAGATGCTTTAATGTATCGTGTCTTAGCTTTGCTAAATATGCTGTATAAAGCTTCTTTTGCTCAGGAAGTAGGTCTGATATTTCCATCGCTTCTTGTTTTTTAGGTAACTCGGCTAATACGTCTTGTTTTATACGGCGGAGTAAGAATGGGCGAACTCTTCTTGCAATTGATTTTCTAGAAAGATGACTATATTCCTCTAACCCTTTAAATAATTGTGGGAAAATAACATGATAGATAGACCATAGATCTTCTAATGAATTTTCCACTGGTGTTCCTGTAAGTCCAAATTTGTGATTCGCCTTTAGCTTTTTCACGGTACGAGCCGTTTGGGTTGCTGGATTTTTAAAAAATTGTGCCTCATCAAAAAAGATTGTATGAAAAGATTGCTCTTCATACCATTTCCGGTCATGACGAAGTAACGGGTAGGACGTTATCAGCACATCAAAGTTTTGTGCCTCTTGTTGCAATTTCATTCGTTCCGCTTTATTTCCGTCCATCACCATCGCTTGAACTTCAGGTGCAAATGTTAAAAGCTCATGGAACCAGTTATATGTTAAAGAGGATGGACAAAGGATTAAAATAGGTAGTTTCTTTTGTCGTATTTTTGAAAGCTCAGAAACAATGAACGCTATACTTTGAATTGTCTTTCCTAGCCCCATATCATCTGCTAATACGCCACCAAAACCGTAATGGGCCAATGCCTTCATCCATTTAAATCCGTTTTTTTGATAATCCCTTAACTGATCCTTCAAGCTAGAAGGTACTTCAAAATGTAATGATGATGGATGGAGTAGCTGATCGACAAATTGGCGAAAGGACTCTTCTGCAGTAAACAGTTCGCTTTCTTCTATTAGATCAAGGAATGGAAGGCCATCCATTATAGGCATATTCAATGTCGTTTCCCATTGTTCATCTTGAATCGGTGCTGCATTTAAAAACCGGCGTATCTCTTCCATTTCTTTAGTTTCAAGGGATAAAAGGGAGCCATTGGATAGGCGATAATACTTTTGCTTTACTTCAAGGGCGGCTAAAATTTCTTTAATTTCTTTGTCATTGATACCGTCCATTTCAAACTTAAATTCTAACCAATCTGTTCGTTCCTTTTGAACTTTCACCCGGATTTTCGGGAATCTATGATCACGGACAATTCGAGTTCGGACAGCTGAAGTAATATAAATTTGCGCAAGGGAATTTAGCGTAGGAAGAATATGATATAAAAATTCATATTCCAACTGTTCATTTTGCATAAAATATCCGCCTTCTGTAATCGCAAAACCGCTCTCCTCCATTATTTGAAGGATTTCTCCTTCTTTTTCTACATCTCTGACAATCATCGGCCCAATTGGACTATCACGATTTTCTAATGGTTGAATAACAACGTTTTCGTAATGAAATTCTAGCCCTGCAAGTAAACGATTTTTCAAACGATCTAAATAAAGTTTCGCAATGAGAGGTGTCTTCATGAACTTTTGAGTTAATCCGTTAGACAATTGGACATCGCCAAGTTTTTTCAAACTAGGTACAATTTTTTTAAGAAAAAAATCAATTTGATCTTCATGAATCGGGATAAATTTTTCACTAGAATTTTTCAACATTTGATATAGTTCAAATAGCCGCTCACAATCTGAACCTTCCAATTGAAAGAAAACTCCATTATTTAATACAGAATGATAGGAATTAAAGAATGTTATATGTTCAAAACCTTTTATCACTAATCGATAACCGTTCCTTTCATTTTCCTCTAATGTAAACTGAATAGAGGAAGGCCCGTTAACAATACGTAAGTCCACAAGAACATCTTCACTGACAAACTTCACAAAGGGTGTATTCATTAGTAATGGAATAAGTCCAGACCATGTAGATGGTGGAATTAATAATACTTCATTTTGAACGTTATAGTTAGCGTGATTTGGTAATGCTTCTAAGAAAGCACTTTCATCATCGACGACTTGAATAAGTTGTTGGAGAATGACATCCGGCTCTTTTAAAAAGCAGGATAAGCTAGGATTATACTTAAACTCATTCGATATCGTACTTACCTTTCCCATTTTGACATCCCGTAAAAAATCTCGAATGTTTTCTACTTTTACTTGATTAATCTCCACTTCAATTCCAATTAAATTTTCATCCATTTTCATTGAAATTCGTTGAAGTTTAAATACTAGCTCCAATACTTCCCTTTTTTCAAAATGTCGTTGATGACCACTTGTCCGTATTGTTCTTTCCTTGAAAAGTGTTATAAAGTCTTCTGTTATTCCTTGAGCATTAAAAGGTTTTCCTTGGTTGTCTGGAAGGTTCAATCTTTGCTTTTTTCGTTCATTGAGTGCGATTAAAACAGCTGCAACATGTTGACAGCAATGCTTAAAGTTCGGTAATTTTGGGCAGCTACAATCCGTTCGAATCTCGCCAGTTACATCATTTTTAACGAAGACATGAAAATCTTCCGTCCCATGAACAGTTGCTTCACAATCATTTTCGCTTATATGTTCAAATGTTACTTTCCCACTACGATAAAAAGAGTCCCCTCTTTTAAAGGAGACGGTACCACACATTTCTTTTATCATCTTTTGATTTAGTTTTATGTTCATGCTTTCCCCGCTCCTTTCCTATTAAAGGGTTCTTCTTTCTTTCTTAACATTTTAACATTAATTGAAATACCTATCGAGGGTTGTGAATTCCATGAAGTAACAAGATATTTTTGAGGAATATAAAAAACGTTTCCTACATGGAGTAAGAAACGTTTGATAGTTGTTATAGAAACTGTAAACCTTAAATAAACAAATTAACGATAAATGTAACAAATTTATTTAAACCGGGAACTTTAAATCCGAGTAAGTGTAATTGGGTAATAACAAAAGCAAGAGCAAGGATGCTTGTATAAACGATAAAACCTTTCTTATCCTTCGTTCGCATCAAATGCCGATAATCTAAAAAAGAAATCGCAGCAAATAAAAGAATTAATAAGAAAGTGTTCATTAATCACTCACTTCCTTAGTTTTTTCTTGTGTTGTATCAATAATCAATCCAGATCTTCTTACTTCAGATTCCACTTTTATATCAAATTTCACTTGATCTAAGTAATTCGATGAATCACTAATTTTCGCCCAATAGTCGGGGTAGTACCTTCTAAGGTCTCTTCCAACCCCGTATATATCTGAATTCATTTCCTTAGCAATTCGAAATTCACCTTCTAGATTCTTTTTTATAAAGTCGGTAATTTCCTTTTCAACTAATTTTGTTTGTTCCGGTTGCAGTAAATCAATACTACAAGTCTGGTCTAGTAAATTTCCTTCCAGTGTTACATCTACATTCATCGTAATCGTATTCCCATTAAGTTTAGGTTTTGCTTTACTTTGAAAATCAGTAATTTGAAAAGCAAAAACTTCATCAACTCCACCTTTAGGACACTTTCCTTCAATAATCGTATAATTTAGTTTGCTATTCATAATTTGTGTTCCTGTCGTTTCCGGTCCATAAATATATCCTTGTAATTTCCCTTGATCGAAAACGGCTACTCCATCGACTTCAAACGTTTCAACTTGCCCTCTAATTTCCTTCGGTCGAATGACATCTAGTGTCAATTCTATACCCGGAGTAGAGAGAATCGACATTAAATCCCTTAATTGAACATCTAAGGCATTAATACCTCTCATTTCTGAACCATCGATGAGATCAGCCATTGATTTTGCTGGAACACCGCCTAATTCAATTTTACTGTTTAATAAGTCCTCAGCTGTACCAGGTGTTACGGTAATTAGTGCGCCTGCTCGGCTATCCCTATCCCTCTCAAACCATGTTGTAGCGGGTGTGATTCCTTCCCTTGCCATTGCATCACCAAAAATGATGATTTGTAAATGTGCCCAGTACAGACGGCGAGGTGACAATTCGTTTAAATTACGAATTGTCCCCATAACCGATTTTCCTGTAGCCGTTACACTCCAAGTCGGCAACTCAGAACCACCTGTTGCCCCATTTTCTTTAGGTGGTGGTTTAATGACTTGGGCAGTTATTTTATATCCTTCCTCTACTTTATCAATTCCTACACCCATCACGACAGCAATCTCATTTAATTCCTTTTGATCCCAACATCCACTTAAAAAAATGACAAGAATCATGAGTAAGAAACAATTTTTGAAATTCATATTACTAATTTCTCCTATTTAGATGACGGTCTACTTTTGAACTTTCCATCCTATTTTTGTTATTATTTGATATTTCCTCTGGTCTTTCTTTCATATGGCTCCATGGCACTCTAATAAATAAATCTTTCCAATCGCCTTTATGGAATGGAACGATAGGAGCTAAATAAGGAACGCTAAATGAACGTAAAGAATTTAAATGAATTAATAGGAAAATCAATCCGAAAATTAAACCGAATGCTCCTAAAAATGAAGATAAAATTAATAATATAAATCTTATCATTCTGGCGGTAATCGCTATATTATACGAAGGAGTTGTAAAGGAACTAATCGCCGTCAGGGCAACAACAATAACGGTACCTTGACCGACAAGACCTGCATCTACAGCGGCTTGTCCTAAAACTAAACCACCGACAATAGAAATAGCGGCACCGACCGTTTTAGGTAATCGAATCCCCGCCTCCCGTAAAATCTCAAAGGTAATTTCCATGATGGCAACTTCAATCGCAATTCCAAAAGGTACCCCTTCGCGCTGTCCTGTAACTGCAATTAACAGCGGTGTCGGTATCATCTCTTGATGATACGTAAGTAAAGCGACATATAAGCCCGGTAAAATAATGGAAAGGACAAAAGCTCCTCCCCTCAATATTTTCATCAAACTAGAAATATCATATCGCTGATAGTAATCCTCATTGGAAGTTAAGAAAAGGCCAATAGTCGCGGGAACGAGTAAAACTACAGGTGTTCCATCAACGATAATTGCTATTCTACCTTCAAGTAAACCTGCCGAAATTCGATCTGGTCTTTCGGAGTTGAAAATGGTTGGAAAGGGAGAATATCTTTGTGGATCTTCAATTAACTCTTCAATATAAAGGGAATCTAAAACCGCATCGATACTAATATTATCAATACGGGAAATTACTTCTTCGACAATATTGTCTTTTGCTATCCCTTTTATATAAAGTACCGCTACAGAAGTTTTACTCTCTTTTCCAAGTTCTTTTTTGTATATTTGTAAATGAGGTGTATGGACTCTTCTGCGGATTAATCCGATATTTGTCATAATAGATTCATTAAAGCTTTCCCTAGGTCCACGTACGACTGTTTCAACAGAAGATTCTGTAACAGGTCTTCGATCTCCACCAGCTGTTTCTGCTGCATAGGCAATAGGATATCCATCAAACAAAATAATGGAATAGCCTTGCAGCAAATGTTCTAACACTTCTTTATGTTTCGTTATTTTCTTAGTCTTACTTGTCGATAAGATGATTTCTTCGTCAGCAGATACTATATCGTTTAATTGATTATTTAAAACATGAATGACATGTTGGTCCATAATTTCTTTTTCAACTAAGCTGTCGATAAATAAAATGGCCATTTTTAGATTTTCATGTTGCATGTATCTTACTGATAAATCCGAGTCTTCTCCAAATACATCTTTATATCGTTTAATATTCTCGGCTAAATCATATAATACAACTTTATTTTCCTCAGGTTCTTTAGAATGTTCAGACGATGATTGTTCGTTCTCTTTGTCATTTCTAGACATCTCTATTCCGCCCTTCTTTTCTTTACACCTGGTTTCTTCCTAAACTGACTAATAATCAATAACAAAAGAGGTAATATTAAGCCGACAAAAGTCGAATAAAAAGGATAGTAATTTTCTAAAAAGCGAAATATTCCATTAAGATCCTCTCCATTTATAAGCGAAATAATGGAGACTAGTGCTCCAACAGGAATAACTAAAATTTTGTAATCTTTTAGCTTAAACAATTGGGCTATTCCTAGCACTATCGCATATAGAAAAAGGGCAACTTTTGCGAAGGAACCAAGGGACCATAGTAAAATGCCCAATATGTCCAATCTTTGCAATGCGCCTATTTCAATATCCCTTAAAGTCAAAAATGTAGGAAAATAGAGACCTTTTGCCCTTTCTTCCCCATAAATCGCAACTACTCCCGTTATAGGACCAATAAACATGATTACAAGAATAATCATTGTAACAATGGAGTATCTTTTTAATCGCTTTGTGTTATTCACATAAGGAAAAATCATACTTAAAACAAAAATAGAGCTATATAGTGAAGTTAGTGCCAATGTTCCATCTAGAGCTGGTCCTATGGAATTTTCTAAAATCGGAAGAAAGTTCAGATAATCTTTATCCTTTTGAGTAAGAATGGTAGCAAATATTACAATTGGAATTAAAATGACGAGGATAGCCTGATTTGTTCTCGAAATAACTTCAAGCCCACAATGTACCGCATAGGCAGCAAGGATTAAAATCGCAATAAAAAAACGGCAATCGGTGTTCTTGGCGTTACTGCCGATGTATAAAATTCACCAAACCCTCTAATGGATAAACTGATTTCATGTAGGAAGTACACTAAAAATATAATGACAACTAAACTTCCTAACCATTTCCCTAAAATCAATTGACAATATTCAACCATAGAACGTCCTGGGTATCGTTGGGATAATAGAGCAACAGTAAAACCAATTAGTATGGCTGGAAAAATAGCTAATAAAAGAGAAATCCAACTATCTCGACCAGCATGGTCAATAATGACAGGAATAAACAACAGGTGACCCGTCACGGTAATACTTGATATCCCTAGCATTAAGGCTTGTATCTTGGTTATATAGGTCTTTTCCATGTAGACACCTCAATACTCTTGGAAGTTTAAACTATACTAGTTATAGACATTCCATTTTCCCTTTAATCATCCATTAAGAAGGTAATTTCAGACAGTTTTTGGGCAAAAAGAAAAAGACCATAATGGATGGTCTTGTATAAATCGCGTTTTCAAATGTTTATCAACTTTACCAACTTTCAAGTTCGGAAAGTAGTACGCCCTTTGTCGATAAGGGCATTTCGTTTTTATGATGAAAACCTTTGTCTGTTCGTATCACTTTATCCATAAATGAAAATTTAAATATTTTATGAAACTCACCATTTAAAGTAAAAATATACGGCATTTTCTTCTGGAACCGAAATCATGGAAAATTGGGTAGGATAATCTCCATCTTGTTGAATTGTCTCTTTAAGAATTGAAAAGCCGATTGTGTCATTAAAATAATCTTTATTTTTTAATAATAAGTTATAAGCCTTTTTATACCGATCACTACCAAAACCTTCTACTTCCTCGTAATTTTTAGATTTATTTTCCGATAAAGGAAAGTTCGTTAAGACCATAAAATTTTCTTTTACTGAATCGATATCTAAGTTTTCTCTTCCCGGTTCTACAATATATGAATTTTGCTTTTTCCCAGCAATTAAACTATGAACACTATAATTCGGAACGTTAACAATCGTTTTTTCATTTAAATAATCCTTTAATTGGGAGACATCGGTTTTCTCTGCTAAAACTTCTTCAAATAATCTCATGATATGAACGCAATTTTTTCCCCTTCGATATTTTCCTTCTTCATTCGGTTGAACCATTAATAAATTGACAAAAGTTCCGTTACGATTTACGCCAAATGCCGGTAGAAATTGGCCGTCTTCCTGTTGTAATACGACAAACTGGTTATCCCCTTTTAATACAATTTTTATTGGCCTTTTGGAAATATCAAAATTCATCCCAATAAAAGTATTACTTGAATAAATTACAAAGCTTGTACACATTTATAATCCCATACTTTCTTTTTTCTTAAATAGTTCAATAGTTTAATGGATAAATCCTCTTAATTTTTTACCTTTGTCCTCTAAATTCTTGTTAAAATTAAAAAGCGCTTAAATTATTATTCAATACTACTAATAATTTAAATGCTTTATTATATTGCTGTCTTTTAACTTAGTTTTCGGTTATCCATTTCTACCTCAATGTTCAATAGTGAATCGATGAAAGGCTTTTTCTTCTTTGGAAAGAGTACAAAAATGTTGTTGAAAACGATGTATATTACGTAAAAGGTAATACAAATCTTTATATAAGAATAACTATCAAAATTACTGTCATACATTAAATTACAGATATATACAAAAAAGAATAATGGTATAATACCAGTTCTTAAAAACCATCTCATAAATAATTTAAACCATCTGTCACTATTAACTTTTAAACCTACTATTTTATAGCCTACCGTTTTTTTGAACGTCAGGTTGATGCCGATAGATGGTATTATCGTTAGAATGTAAAAAGGAATCAAAAAGAGACAATATACTACCAATAAAATCGTATTGAGGATTTCACCGTTCGCATCATAAGAAAAAGGTAGTAAAAGTAATGCGACAATTCCTAATACTGCCATTGTCCCAAAGGAAAATATAAGACTTGCGATTATTATTACTAACGTATCGATGAAATAAGCTAATACTCTTTTTCCCATTCATTTACCCCCAGGAAATAAACGTTATAACGTCATTCTTATGTGATTATAACGGATAAGTTTCAGATTGCAAGGAGATTAGGAAAGTAAAAAGAAATTAGTATTTATATAGAAAAAACGGCGAATTAATCGCCGCTTCCACTCTCTTCAACAAACTTAGTATCTTGAAAACCTTCTAAATATTTCTGTTCTTCTTCCTCCGTTAATAAACGGGTTGCCATCCCAATAGAACCGCCTTGCAATTTCCAAATGGCGTTGTGATGCTCTACTGCGTTTTTAAAATTTCCTTCTTTCCATTCAGTTAAAATTTCACGATACAAATTTTCATTTTCATAATTTCCGTTTTCTAACATTTTTAATAAGGCATTAATGGTTGACTCTTTCATTTCGATAAATCCCCACTTTTGGGATGCATGGACTTTTTGATGGGACATTTCATGCAACATTTGTTGGAATACCTTTTCATCGAGGAAACCACCCATGGCTGCTTCTTTTTCCAGGTTCGTTTTTCCTTCTGTATCTGTAGAAAGGGCTGTATCAACGGATTTTTGAATAACCTCATCCTTAACAGTCTTCGTATTTACTTGAGCTTCTCCTTTTGAAACCCAATAAATAAAACCTAATCCCCCTACTACTACTACAAAAGTCGCAACGACAAAAGAGATAAGAAAATCTTTTTTCGTCATTGTTTAAAACACCTTTCTTCCCCCATTAAACTGTAAAATGTTAAGAATAAATTATCCGTATAATTAAATTAATTTTAATATTTTGGATAAGAAATTCAAGTTTATTTATTCTGATTGGGCTCATAAATGGGAATGATAAAATTTCATATTATAAATATCTATGTTCCATGTAATTCTATTATTCTCATTTATTAATAGAAGGATTAATTCATATGATTTTTTAAAAAGTTGCTTATAACCTTTACATATTCTGATTTTGGATAGGCGTTATACAACTCACTTGATAATCGAATCGGATCACCAAAAAAATACCGTTCGTATTGAGTTTGCCTTGTTCCAAAGGAGCTCATTGTTAAATCCCAGGCTAAGCGGAATATTTTAACCCGTTCCTCCGCTGGCTTTGTTGCCCCTTGTAAATACCGATCTAAATCCGTTCTAATCGTCGAATGGAATGCTTTTTCCGTCGGTAAAGTAATCATGCCACTTGCACCGATTTGTTGAATAATTTCAGTAAATCGGGAGTAAATTTTCGGAAATAGATTTCCGGCTACCATTAGCGTATTAATATCAGGACGCATATATCCCCATTCATCTAATGAAGCGTGATTTTCAGCCTTTTCAAGTAACGCTCTCATTGTCTCGAGTCCAATGATGATTTCTGACATTTTCTCATGAATATGTTGATATTCACTAACATTAATCGTTTCGATTAATAACTCCGCAACACCCAAAATGAATTCCAATTTTACAATTTGTCTAACCATTACTTGATGCTTGGCAAATGGATGAAAGGAACTTTTAATGATAAAGTCTTCAGCTACTTCGTCATTGTTATAGTAAAATACTCGATTCCATGGAACTAATACATTATCAAAGACTACAATGGAGTCCATTTCCTCATATCGTGAACTTAATGGATGATCAAAAGCAGATTGACCACCAATAAATGTATCTCTACAAATAAACTTTAAACCTTTTGTATTCGATGGAATCGAAAAAGCAAATGCTTCATCTTCGTTAAACAAAAATTTCCCGACACTAAAAACTAATAACTCATCAGTTAAGCCACCTTGTGTTGCTAGAACCCGGGCCCCTTTAATAATGATGCCTTCTTCATTTTTACCAATAACCTTCGCTGCAATTGGTTCCTCTGAATTTTCAATATAAATTTGAGAACGATTCACTTGCGGTGCAACAAATGTATGGGCTAACGATAAGTCATTTTCCCGCGCTAATTCATAAAACGCTTGGAGATTATTTGGAAAACTGTTACTTTTATTTTTTAAAAGGGAAACAGATGAGGCAAAACTCATTAATACTGTATTTAAATAGTCGGGGCTTCTCCCCATAATCCCTCCCGTATGTCGTGCCCAATGTTCAAACATCTTTCTTCTTCTTATTAAATCCTCTTTTGTTTTCGGTTGTAAAAAAGAAAGGCCTACAGGGTTACCTGATGTAGGGGAGGTATACGTCATTTCATCTTTTATTTTCGGATCATGCTGTAAATCATAGAGAGCCGCTTTTGTTTGGATAATACCTTTGAAGGCGGGATGCTCTGATAGTAATCCTTCAACTTTTTCACCGTCATACCAAATCTCCGGTTTTAGCTGATTCAGTCTGTTAATAAAATCCTTTCCATTAACAGCACCCATACTTTAACACTCCTTAAATTTGATGACATTCCATAAAACATTTATTCTGTAAAAGGCTTTCTATTATATGAAACAAAACATTTATTTATATCTTATTGTAAAAAAAGCGGTTTAGTACTTGGGAAAAGGAAGAAATTTATTTTTAACTATCGAATTAAAAATTGGCAATTGTAGGGTAAAGTCTTTAAAGCTATACTTAACCTAATCAAACTAACAGTAATTACCATGAATTTAAGGAGAGTTATTTTGAAAAAAAGTATTGTAATCGTTAGTACACTATACGGAATTGGATTAATACTTTCTCTTTGGCTATATAATCACAAGCCCATTTTCATTGAGGATGTCGGTCAGTTACTACCTACGAAGGTAAAAGAAATACATAGTGCGACAAGTGAAGCAGAACTGCAAAGTTTGGTAAAGGAATCGATTAATAACAATGAGAAAATTTCTGTTGCTGGCATGCAACATAGTCAGGGAGGACAAACATACTATCCTAACGGTGTAGTGATCGATATGAAGAAATATAATAAAATCCTTGACTATAACCCTCATGAGAAAATGATTACAGTTCAAAGTGGGACTACATGGGAAGATATTCAACAGAAAATTAATCCTGATCACCTTGCGATTCGTGTAATGCAATCACAAAATATTTTTACGGTTGGAGGATCTATAAGTGTCAATGCCCATGGGAGAGATATTCGATATGGTTCGCTTATTGATACTGTTGAATCTTTCCGACTCCTTACTCCTCAAGGAGATATTATCAATGTCAGTCGAACAGAAAATAGTAACCTTTTCCCTCTAGTAATAGGGGGTTATGGTCTATTTGGTATCATTTTAGATGTCACAATGCATTTAACCGATGACGAACTCTATCAAATTCGTTCAAGATCAATCGATTATCAGGATTATCCTGATTATTTCATTCATGATGTCAAAAATAATGAAAATATCCGAATGCACATTGCTAGATTATCCGTAGCTCCAGATTCATTTCTACGTGATATGTATGTCACGGATTATGAATTAGCTGAAAATCAAAATAACTTAGCCAATTACTCTGAGTTAAAAAGAGATACACTTGCTGCACCTCAAAAATTCATGCTTGGACTTTCACGTTACAGTGATTGGGGAAAGAACCTACTTTGGGATATGCAAAACAAGTTATATGTTGGCCAAGATGGGAACTACATTACACGTAACAATGCGATGCGAGGGGACAGTAAATTTATGGAGTATGACAACCCAAGCAAAACTGAAATTTTACAAGAATACTTTGTCCCAATTGATGAGTTCTCTATGTATCTAGATGATTTACGGTCAATGCTTGAAAAAGAAGAACTAAATCTATTAAATATTACGGTTCGTTATGTAAATGAAGATAATGAGGCGGTATTATCCTATGCAAAAGAAGATATGTTTGCACTTGTTTTACTAATTAACCAAGGTAAAAGCAAAAAGGAAATTGAAAAAACCAATAAGGTTATCCAGAAAATGATTGATGTTACCTTACAACACGATGGCTCCTACTATTTGCCTTACTATTCTTATCCTACCCAAGCGCAAATGGATGAAGCCTATCCGAAGAACAAAGAGTTTTTCGAACAAAAGAAACAGTTTGACATGAATGAATTATTTATGAATCTATTTTACAAGGAGTACAGTCAATGAATTTCCGTAAGTTTTTAATTGCCCAAAGCATTCTAATTGCAGCAAGTAGTGTAGTCTTTCCATTTTATTTATTATTGATTAAAAATGTTGGAGATAGCTACTCTCAATTTGGTTGGGCCTATGGATTGTTTACTTTAACCGCAGCGCTTACCTATCCAATCATCGGCCGACTAGGTGATAGGTATGGTGATAAGAAAATGCTACTTATTTACACACTAGGCACGGCTGCCGTAATGTTGCTTATACCACTTCTGTACGAGGTATGGCAAGTTTATATGATACAGATCATGATGGGAATCCTCGGTGCAATTCAAAAAAATACAGAAAAAGCCTTTTTGGCTAGAAATAATGATAATGAAACTGCAGGTGAACGAATTGGTAAATACCATTTACAGATTTCATTGTGGAGCGGTTTAGGGATTATTCTTACTGGTTACTTAATTGATTTCTTAACCATTGCAAGTCTATTCTATTTAATTTCTTTTGTTTATATCATAGCCTCTTTCGTCATTATTAAGCGGGAGAGGATTTGAAACAGTTCTAATTTTCATCGTTCACAAGGATTATACTAATGGTTTGGGTCTTTCCGAATACTCTTGATAGGATATAATTTTAAGACGTGCTAGAGAGTCTGGACCTTTAAACCATTGGTATAATGCTTAGAAAATAAAAAGGATAAAAGACAAATAAATCGATTTCAACATAAATAAGGGATTGTAAAACCTTCGTATAGAAAATCCTTTTTCCTAGAAGCTTACCTTTACCGTATTCTTCATTTCTTTTTAAAATAATTCTTTTAACTAAAATAACTTATCTATTTTTATTAATAATTGTAAGTAACAATTCTCTTGTTTTTTCAAAACTGATAAGTTCTCTATGAAAGTTTGAATAATTAGCTAATGAATCTTTTAAAAAGTAATAGTTCGGGTAAAGTGAAAAAAAGTCTTTATGTAGAATTTGCCTTTGATATTTAGGAATTTTCTTATTTGCTAGTACATAAGTAGAACTTCCCGCAATAAACATACAAAATTCATTAAAATCAGCAGCCAACCAATTCTCTTCATCGATAATACCCACGAAATCTTTTTCAATTAGTTCAATATCTTCGTATGGGAATCCATTCGATAATTCTGTATGGTAAAGAATTTCTAGTTTACTCAATAAATCACTTTGCATGTCTTCCCATCCTATCTCTTTAAGCTTTTCAACTATCTCCTCTAAAAGCTGCATATTTTCATTATAAGACAAGCCTTCCTTCATTAAGGAGTAAAACTTGTTATTTTTATTTGAAATTACGTCTAGATCATATTTATCGGTTTACTTAAGAGAAAAGGATTTATGCCTTACCTCTTCCCGATTTCCAAGTGTTTAAAGACAAGGTACACACACAATTTTATGTACACGATATTTTGCTCGGAAGCCTTTTTAAAACAAATAAAAAACGTTTCTTACATAATGTAAGAAACGTTACTTTTACTGCTTTCTCAGTAGCAGTATGATACCGGTGGTCGGGGTCGAACCGACACTCCGTGATGGAACACGATTTTGAGTCGTGCGCGTCTGCCAATTCCGCCACACCGGCATATTAAAAAAAGATAAAAAAAAGATCGGTCATACCGATTAAAATTTTGGAGGCGGCAACCGGATTCGAACCGGTGATAAGGGTGTTGCAGACCCGTGCCTTACCACTTGGCTATGCCGCCATAACTTTTTGGAGCGGAAGACGGGGTTCGAACCCGCGACCCCCACCTTGGCAAGGTGGTGTTCTACCGCTGAACTACTTCCGCAAAATGGCTGGGGTACCAGGATTCGAACCTGGGCATGACGGAATCAAAATCCGTTGCCTTACCGCTTGGCTATACCCCAAAAATATAATGTAGATAGTAATTCTAAGTTTATATGGGGCGACTGATGGGAATCGAACCCACGAATGCCGGAACCACAATCCGGTGCGTTAACCACTTCGCCACAATCGCCATAATTATATTTATGTTCAATTTCTTTATTTTAAAACTTAGAATGGGGCGACTGATGGGAATCGAACCCACGAATGCCGGAACCACAATCCGGTGCGTTAACCACTTCGCCACAATCGCCGTAATAACTAGTTTTAAATTAAAAAATTGGCAGGGGCAGTAGGAATCGAACCCACACCAAAGGTTTTGGAGACCTCTATTCTACCGTTGAACTATGCCCCTATTTTTTTGAAATGGTGGAGGGGGACGGATTCGAACCGCCGAACCCGAAGGAGCGGATTTACAGTCCGCCGCGTTTAGCCACTTCGCTACCCCTCCGAAGAATGGTGCCGGCGAAAGGACTTGAACCCTCAACCTACTGATTACAAGTCAGTTGCTCTACCAATTGAGCTACACCGGCAACATATCTACATGGTGGGTCAGGACGGAATCGAACCGCCGACACTTAGAGCTTCAATCTAATGCTCTACCAACTGAGCTACTGACCCATGTTTTTATTTAAAATGGCGGTCCCGACCGGGATCGAACCGGCGATCTCCTGCGTGACAGGCAGGCATGTTAACCGCTACACCACGGGACCATTTGGTTGCGGGGACAGGATTTGAACCTGTGACCTTCGGGTTATGAGCCCGACGAGCTACCGAACTGCTCCACCCCGCGATAATATTATTATTTTGTTACTTTCATTATACCATAAATTAAATATGGTGGAGGATGACGGGCTCGAACCGCCGACCCCCTGCTTGTAAGGCAGGTGCTCTCCCAGCTGAGCTAATCCTCCAACTGGATTTATAAAATTCAAATGGTGACCCGTACGGGATTCGAACCCGTGTTACCGCCGTGAAAGGGCGGTGTCTTAACCACTTGACCAACGGGCCAATCAATAAGTAATATGGCGGAGAGTAAGGGATTTGAACCCTTGAGACAGTGTTACCCGCCTACACGATTTCCAATCGTGCTCCTTCGGCCTCTCGGACAACTCTCCAAGAAGTATGGCTCCGAAGGTAGGACTCGAACCTACGACCAACCGGTTAACAGCCGGTTGCTCTACCACTGAGCTACTTCGGAATATTTAGATAGCCGCCTAGCAACGTCCTACTCTCGCAGGGGGAAGCCCCCAACTACCATCGGCGCTAAAGAGCTTAACTTCCGTGTTCGGTATGGGAACGGGTGTGACCTCTTTGCCATCATCACTAGACTTAAAACCGAAAGACAAGTATTATTATACCATATTTGAAAGCAATTACAATACTTTTTTTATATTTTTTTGCTTCAAATTTATTATTCTTTCAAAACTGGATAAAGACATTGAATGCATTCAAGATTTGGTTAAGTCCTCGATCGATTAGTATTCGTCAGCTCCATGTGTCACCACACTTCCACCTCGAACCTATCTACCTCATCGTCTTTGAGGGATCTTACTTACTTGCGTAATGGGAAATCTCATCTTGAGGGGGGCTTCATGCTTAGATGCTTTCAGCACTTATCCCGTCCACACATAGCTACCCAGCGATGCCTTTGGCAAGACAACTGGTACACCAGCGGTGTGTCCATCCCGGTCCTCTCGTACTAAGGACAGCTCCTCTCAAATTTCCTACGCCCACGACGGATAGGGACCGAACTGTCTCACGACGTTCTGAACCCAGCTCGCGTACCGCTTTAATGGGCGAACAGCCCAACCCTTGGGACCGACTACAGCCCCAGGATGCGATGAGCCGACATCGAGGTGCCAAACCTCCCCGTCGATGTGGACTCTTGGGGGAGATAAGCCTGTTATCCCCGGGGTAGCTTTTATCCGTTGAGCGATGGCCCTTCCATGCGGAACCACCGGATCACTAAGCCCGTCTTTCGACCCTGCTCGACTTGTAGGTCTCGCAGTCAAGCTCCCTTGTGCCTTTACACTCTACGAATGATTTCCAACCATTCTGAGGGAACCTTTGGGCGCCTCCGTTACCTTTTAGGAGGCGACCGCCCCAGTCAAACTGTCCACCTGACACTGTCTCCTACCCCGCTAAGGGGTATGGGTTAGAATTTCAACACAACCAGGGTAGTATCCCACCGACGCCTCCCTCGAAGCTGGCGCTCCGAGTTCTCTGGCTCCTACCTATCCTGTACAAGTTGTGCCAAAATTCAATATCAGGCTACAGTAAAGCTCCACGGGGTCTTTCCGTCCTGTCGCGGGTAACCTGCATCTTCACAGGTACTATAATTTCACCGAGTCTCTCGTTGAGACAGTGCCCAGATCGTTACGCCTTTCGTGCGGGTCGGAACTTACCCGACAAGGAATTTCGCTACCTTAGGACCGTTATAGTTACGGCCGCCGTTTACTGGGGCTTCAATTCAGAGCTTCGCTTACGCTAACCCCTCCTCTTAACCTTCCAGCACCGGGCAGGCGTCAGCCCCTATACGTCACCTTACGGTTTTGCAGAGACCTGTGTTTTTGCTAAACAGTCGCCTGGGCCTATTCACTGCGGCTCTCTCACGAGAGCACCCCTTCTCCCGAAGTTACGGGGTCATTTTGCCGAGTTCCTTAACGAGAGTTCTCTCGCACACCTTAGGATTCTCTCCTCGACTACCTGTGTCGGTTTGCGGTACGGGCACCTCCCGCCTCGCTAGAGGCTTTTCTTGGCAGCGTGAAATCAGGTACTTCGCTCATAAGAGCTCCCCATCACAGCTTGGCGTATTAGGAAGCGGATTTGCCTACTTCCACGCCTTACTGCTTGGGCGCGCATATCCAACAGCGCGCTTACCTTATCCTACTGCGTCCCCCCATTACTCAAACGGCGGGGAGGTGGTACAGGAATATCAACCTGTTGTCCATCGTCTACGCCTATCGGCCTCGACTTAGGTCCCGACTAACCCTGAGCGGACGAGCCTTCCTCAGGAAACCTTAGTCATACGGTGGATGGGATTCTCACCCATCTTTCGCTACTCATACCGGCATTCTCACTTCTAAGCGCTCCACCAGTCCTTCCGGTCTGACTTCAACGCCCTTAGAACGCTCTCCTACCACGGACATCAAAGATGTCCATCCACAGCTTCGGTGAATCGTTTAGCCCCGATACATTTTCGGCGCAGCGTCACTCGACCAGTGAGCTATTACGCACTCTTTAAATGATGGCTGCTTCTAAGCCAACATCCTGGTTGTCTAAGCAACGCCACATCCTTTTCCACTTAACGATTACTTTGGGACCTTAGCTGGTGGTCTGGGCTGTTTCCCTTTTGACTACGGATCTTATCACTCGCAGTCTGACTCCCGTGTATAAATATCTGGCATTCGGAGTTTG